>NZ_CP074346.1 GCF_018343795.1 Phocoenobacter atlanticus subsp. cyclopteri | reverse complement strand
AAAAATGGTATTTGAAATGTAAGATGTGTAGTATTGTACTTCGAATTTCAGTTGTACTTGGATAACGTTATGAAACACTACAAGAATTTTATACAAGAACAAAAATATCAAATTTCTGCTTTAATGAAAACAAAAATTTCACAAAGAGAAATACTCGTCTGATGGATTTTAGTTTGAAGTGCAATACTTAAAAATCAAAATTCGATCTTAAGTGGTGTTTGATAGTCTAATATTTATTTGATAAGAAAAAATGGCAGGGGCGGAGAGACTCGAACTCCCAGCATTCGGTTTTGGAGACCGACGCTCTACCAATTGAACTACGCCCCTAAAAAGAGTTGGCGGAATGGACGGGATTCGAACCCGCGACCCCCTGCGTGACAGGCAGGTATTCTAACCAGCTGAACTACCACTCCGCAAATTTGGAAAATCTAACAGTGTCCTACTCTCACATAGGGAGACCCTACACTACCATCGGCGTTACAGCATTTCACTTCTGAGTTCGGTATGGAATCAGGTGGTACTACTGCACTATTACTGTTAGAAAAATTTTTATTAAGTTAGTTTACTCATAAATGAATAAACTAATGTAATAAAACCCTGATGGTGTCCTACTCTCACATAGGGAGACCCTACACTACCATCGGCGTTACAACTTTTCACTTCTGAGTTCGGTATGGAATCAGGTGGTTCCGCTGCACTATGGCCATCAGGAATATTCTTTTCTGTTAATGTCACTTCTACATAACACTAACTCTATATTCTCTAAATTAAAAACAAGCTTCTACTTTAACTTTCTTAAACTTCAAACTCCAACCTTACAGTCTTCTGTCTTCCGTCCTCTGTCTTCTGAAACAAAAACACTTGAGTGTTGTATGGTTAAGTCTCTCGGGCAATTAGTACAGGTTAGCTCAACGTCTCACAACGCTTACACACCCTGCCTATCTACGTCTTAGTCTCAAACAACCCTTACAATCTTATAGATTGGGAGAACTCATCTCAAGGCTAGTTTCGTGCTTAGATGCTTTCAGCACTTATCTATTCCGCATGTAGCTACCCAGCAATGCTTCTGGCGAAACAACTGGAACACCAGTGATGCGTCCACTCCGGTCCTCTCGTACTAGGAGCAGCCCCTTTCAATTCTCCAACGCCCACGGCAGATAGGGACCGAACTGTCTCACGACGTTCTAAACCCAGCTCGCGTACCACTTTAAATGGCGAACAGCCATACCCTTGGGACCTACTTCAGCCCCAGGATGTGATGAGCCGACATCGAGGTGCCAAACACCGCCGTCGATATGAACTCTTGGGCGGTATCAGCCTGTTATCCCCGGAGTACCTTTTATCCGTTGAGCGATGGCCCTTCCATTCAGAACCACCGGATCACTATGACCTACTTTCGTACCTGCTCGACATGTCCGTCTCGCAGTCAAGCTTGCTTATACCATTGTACTAACCTCACGATGTCCGACCGTGATTAGCAAACCTTCGTACTCCTCCGTTACTCTTTGGGAGGAGACCGCCCCAGTCAAACTACCCACCAGACACTGTCCGAACACCCGTTTCGGGTGCTTCGTTAGAACATCAAACGTTAAAGGGTGGTATTTCAAGGTTGACTCCATAACAACTGGCGTTGCTACTTCTAAGTCTCCCACCTATCCTACACATTAAAATTCAAGGTTCAGTGTCAAGCTATAGTAAAGGTTCACGGGGTCTTTCCGTCTAGCCGCGGGTACACCGCATCTTCACGGCGATTTCAATTTCACTGAGTCTCGGGTGGAGACAGCCTGGCCATCATTATGCCATTCGTGCAGGTCGGAACTTACCCGACAAGGAATTTCGCTACCTTAGGACCGTTATAGTTACGGCCGCCGTTTACTGGGGCTTCTATCAGAAGCTTCTCTTTCGATTACATCATCAATTAACCTTCCAGCACCGGGCAGGCATCACACCCTATACGTCCACTTTCGTGTTTGCAGAGTGCTGTGTTTTTAATAAACAGTTGCAGCCAGCTGGTATCTTCGACCGGTTCAACCTTCACCCGTAAAGGGCTACAATCTACGCCGGCGCACCTTCTCCCGAAGTTACGGTGCTATTTTGCCTAGTTCCTTCACCCGAGTTCTCTCAAGCGCCTGAGTATTCTCTACCTGATCACCTGTGTCGGTTTACAGTACGATTTATAATAACCTATGCTTAGTGGCTTTTCCTGGAAGCGTGGTATCAGTTACTTCATCTCCTTAGAGATTCGTCATCACTTCTCGGTGTTATACAGAATTCCGGATTTGCCTAGAATTCCCACCTACCGGCTTAAACAGGGATATCCAATACCCTGATAACCTAACCTTCTCCGTCCCCACATCGCAGTTATTACAAGTACGGGAATATTAACCCGTTTCCCATCGACTACGCTTTTCAGCCTTGCCTTAGGGGTCGACTCACCCTGCCCCGATTAACGTTGGACAGGAAACCTTGATCTTCCGGCGAACGAGTTTTTCACTCGTTTTATCGTTACTTATGTCAGCATTCGCACTTCTGATACGTCCAGCAAACCTCTCGATTCACCTTCATCCGCTTACAGAACGCTCCCCTACCCAACAGGCGTATCACAAATATTCCTCAATCCTTACTTTATTCCAACTCGACGTATGGAACGCTTGGACGTCTTTCACTTCGTGAAAGCCGTCAATCGTAAATTATAAGGCGTATTTGTGATACGCCTGATGCCGCAGCTTCGGTGCTATATTTGAGCCCCGTTACATCTTCCGCGCAGGCCGACTCGACTAGTGAGCTATTACGCTTTCTTTAAATGGTGGCTGCTTCTAAGCCAACATCCTAGCTGTCTAAGCCTTCCCACTTCGTTTCCCACTTAATATAGACTTTGGGACCTTAGCTGGCGGTCTGGGTTGTTTCCCTCTTCACGACGAACGTTAGCACCCGCCGTGTGTCTCCTGAGTATCACTCTTTGGTATTCGGAGTTTGCATCGGGTTGGTAAGCCGGGATGGCCCCCTAGCCGAAACAGTGCTCTACCCCCAAAGGTGTCAGCTCAAGGCTCTACCTAAATAGATTTCGGGGAGAACCAGCTATCTCCCGGTTTGATTGGCCTTTCACCCCCAGCCACAAGTCATCCGCTAATTTTTCAACATTAGTCGGTTCGGTCCTCCAGTTAGTGTTACCCAACCTTCAACCTGCCCATGGCTAGATCACCGGGTTTCGGGTCTATACCTTGCAACTAAACGCCCAGTTAAGACTCGGTTTCCCTACGGCTCCCCTATTCGGTTAACCTTGCTACAAAATATAAGTCGCTGACCCATTATACAAAAGGTACGCAGTCACAACTCGAAGTTGCTCCTACTGCTTGTACGTACACGGTTTCAGGTTCTATTTCACTCCCCTCGCAGGGGTTCTTTTTACCTTTCCTTCACAGTACTTGTTCACTATCGGTCAATCAGGAGTATTTAGCCTTGGAGGATGGTCCCCCCATCTTCAAACAGGATATCACGTGTCCCGCCCTACTTATCGTTAGCTTAGTTCCACAATTGTATTTTCAGATACGGGATTATCACCCTCTTTGATTGAGTTTCCCAACTCATTCTCTTAATACTAATGCTAAAACTAACTGGCTCTTCCACTTTCGCTCGCCGCTACTCACAGAATCTCGGTTGATTTCTTTTCCTCGGGTACTTAGATGTTTCAGTTCTCCCGGTTCGCTTCAATGACCTATGTATTCAGTCATTGATAATAGGTTCTTCACCTATTGGGTTTCCCCATTCGGAAATCTTGGAATTATCACGTTTCTTATCAACTCTTCCAAGCTTATCGCAGATTAGCACGTCCTTCTTCGCCTCTGATTGCCAAGGCATCCACCGTGTACGCTTAGTCACTTAACCATACAACCTCAAGTATTCTTAAAATAAATCAAAGAAAACCTAACGTTGTTACATTAAACAACTCAAGTTCGTATGTTGCTTTTGTTCAACATACTATTTTTTAGTTTCTTACTCAGACTTCTTCTCAAAAAACAGCCACTTTAACAAATTACAGTTTTAATTCCTGTCATCTGTCTTCCATACTCTGTCTTCTGAACTTGAAAGTCTTCAGTTTTCAGCTTGTTTCCAATTTTTTAAAGAACAATAAGATAATAAATATCTTTAAATGGCGTCCCCAGGGGGATTCGAACCCCCGTTACCGCCGTGAAAGGGCGATGTCCTAGGCCTCTAGACGATGGGGACAACATTTAGAGATACTCTTATCTCTCTTTTGTCTCTTATTTCTCTATCAAACAATCTGTGTGAGCACTCATTGTCGCTTATTCAGGTAAGGAGGTGATCCAACCGCAGGTTCCCCTACGGTTACCTTGTTACGACTTCACCCCAGTCATGAATCATACCGTGGTAAACGCCCTCCCGAAGGTTAAGCTATCTACTTCTGGTACAACCCACTCCCATGGTGTGACGGGCGGTGTGTACAAGGCCCGGGAACGTATTCACCGCGACATTCTGATTCGCGATTACTAGCGATTCCGACTTCATGGAGTCGAGTTGCAGACTCCAATCCGGACTTAGACGTACTTTCTGAGATTCGCTTACCATCGCTGGTTCGCCGCCCTCTGTATACGCCATTGTAGCACGTGTGTAGCCCTACTCGTAAGGGCCATGATGACTTGACGTCGTCCCCACCTTCCTCCAGTTTATCACTGGCAGTCTCCTTTGAGTTCTCAGCATTACCTGCTAGCAACAAAGGATAAGGGTTGCGCTCGTTGCGGGACTTAACCCAACATTTCACAACACGAGCTGACGACAGCCATGCAGCACCTGTCTCATAGTTCCCGAAGGCACAAGACTATCTCTAGTCTCTTCTATGGATGTCAAGAGTAGGTAAGGTTCTTCGCGTTGCATCGAATTAAACCACATGCTCCACCGCTTGTGCGGGCCCCCGTCAATTCATTTGAGTTTTAACCTTGCGGCCGTACTCCCCAGGCGGTCAATTTATCGCGTTAGCTACGGGCGCCAGGCTTAAAGCCCAACCCCCAAATTGACATCGTTTACAGCGTGGACTACCAGGGTATCTAATCCTGTTTGCTACCCACGCTTTCGCACCTCAGCGTCAGTCTCTCTCCAAGGGGCTGCCTTCGCCTTCGGTATTCCTCCACATCTCTACGCATTTCACCGCTACACGTGGAATTCTACCCCTCCCTAGAGGACTCTAGTCGCCCAGTCTCAAATGCAATTCCCAAGTTAAGCTCGGGGCTTTCACATCTGACTTAGACAACCGCCTGCGTGCCCTTTACGCCCAGTTATTCCGATTAACGCTCGCACCCTCCGTATTACCGCGGCTGCTGGCACGGAGTTAGCCGGTGCTTCTTCTGCGACTAACGTCAATGTTTGCACCTATTAGATACAAACCCTTCCTCATCGCTGAAAGAACTTTACAACCCGAAAGCCTTCTTCATTCACGCGGCATGGCTGCATCAGGGTTTCCCCCATTGTGCAATATTCCCCACTGCTGCCTCCCGTAGGAGTCTGGACCGTGTCTCAGTTCCAGTGTGGCTGGTCATCCTCTCAAACCAGCTAGAGATCGTCAGCTTGGTGAGCCTTTACCTCACCAACTACCTAATCTCACTTGGGCTCATCTCGTGGTATATGGTCCGAAGATCCCATACTTTAATCTTTCGATATTACGCGGTATTAGCTACAGTTTCCCGTAGTTATCCCCCTCCACAAGGCAGATTCCCAAGCATTACTCACCCGTCCGCCACTCGTCAGCAAGAAAGCAAGCTTTCTCCTGTTACCGTTCGACTTGCATGTGTTAAGCCTGCCGCCAGCGTTCAATCTGAGCCATGATCAAACTCTTCAATTAAAAGTTTAATCGCTCAATAAACTGACATAGAATTTTTATTAAATAAATTTTCAGTGACACTTATTAAGACTTCTTTATTTCAAATATTTTTTTCAAATAAGTCAATCAACAAGTGCCCACACAGATTGTCTGATAAATTGTTAAAGAGCAAAAAACAACGACGCACCTAGCAAAATCTTTCACAACAGTGCGTCATTGTCTGTGGCGTATTATAGAGATTTTTAAAGGCGACGCAAGTACTTTTTGGAAAAATATTTAATTTTTTTGCTATTTGATGTTTTTTAATTCAATTTGAATGTTTTTTGTAAATTTTTAATAAAATGTCACCGCTATTGCTGACAATTTTCACAATAAAACGTATTGCGTTGCCCGATGATTTTTGTCTTAATTTGGTTTTGGCACTGATTACATTCTTCGCCTTTGCGTCCGTACACCTGTAAAACTTGTGCAAAATAACCCGGTTTGCCGTCTGGTTGCACAAAATCTTTCAAGGTTGTACCACCCTGCTCTATCGCTTTGGTTAAAACTTGCTTAATTATCGTTACTAATAAGTGAGATTGTTCCTTTGTTAAAGTGCAAGCTAATCGCTCAGGCAGAATTTTGGATAAAAATAAACTTTCACACGCATAAATATTCCCTACGCCCACCACAACGGCATTATCCATTATGAACTTTTTAACCGCCACTTTTCTATTTCTGCTCTTCTTATATAGGTAATCGCCATTAAATTCTGCTGAAAGGGGTTCTAATCCGAGTTTTTGAAAAATCGGCATTTGTGAAATATCTTCCGCCCATAGCCACGCACCAAATCGGCGTGGGTCGTTATAGCGTAACACAATGCCATCTTGTGTAATTAAATCAACGTGATCGTGCTTGCCGACATCTTTGGTTTCTTTTTCTAAAATACTTAATGAACCCGACATTCCAAGATGAATAACTATCTCACCCTTTGTGGTGTGAATAATCAAATATTTGGCTCGGCGTGAAATTGCGGTAATTTGGGCATTTTGCATTTCATTCAATTCATCGCTCACCAACCAACGCAGTTGCTTTTGGCGAATAATAATCTCTTTTATGGTTTTTCCCTCAAGATAAGGGGATATTCCACGCACACTGGTTTCAACTTCGGGTAATTCTGGCATTTTATTTTCTCTTCTATATAAGGATAAGATTTTGCAAATAGTAAATAAAATTTGACCGCTTGTGAAGTAGAAAAAACAGAGTGAAATCTTTAACTTATTGTTTCTAAGGTGATTTAATTGTATAATTAGCACTCCCAAATATTTCAATATCTCACCAAAAATTAGCTAAAAAATGGCTAGACGGATCGGATCGGATCGGATAAAATTGTGTCTTGGTTGAATTAAAATTCAAGCAATTTTCTTGTTAAATCACTCAAACTAAGGAATAACACAATGAAAAAACTTATCTCAATTATTATTGGTATTTTAATTTTCTCTTTTTCTAGTCTCAGTTATGCAAACAAAAAACACGATGATCAAGTTTATGAATTCTATGAGATAGCTAAAAAACATTATGATAAGAAACAATATAAACAAGCATTTAAACTCTTTAAGAAAATAGCTGAACAAAATGATAAAGATCCTCTTGGAAAAGCTCAATATTATCTTGGAAAAATGTATGCTAAAGGACTAGGTGTAAAACGAAACTATACTGAAGCTATAAAATGGTATAAGGTAGCCGCTACTGGATACAATTATTTTGGATTTCCTGCATATGAACTTGGTATAATGTATAGATATGGGATTGGAGTAAAGCAAGACAATTCTCAAGCCTTTAAATGGTTCTTAAAAACTAGTGATCGTATAGGATTCATTGGTGGTTTGGAACTTGGTTCAATGTATGAGAATGGTTTAGGTACAGAACAGAACTATGGTAAAGCTTTAAAAATATATGAACAAGCACATAAAAGTAGTCTTATTAAAGAAGACAAAACTCTGATTGAACAAAAGAAGCGTTCACTATTTGATAAAATTATAAAATTGAATGATGCTATAGACTATTATGAGAAAAAACAATATAAAAAAGCACTTAAATTATTTACAGAAAGTGCGGAACAAGGATCTCAACTTGCTCAAATTACTATTGCAGATATGTATAGAAAAGGGCTAGGTACAAAAAAGGATTTTAAACAAACCGAGAAATGGTACAAAATAGCGGCTAAAAGTGGAAATAAAAAAGCACAAAAAATTCTTGAAGATAAAGGTATAAAATACTAATTTCTTTTAATTAAAAACCTGTTGTAAGAAATTGCAACAGGTTTTTTTGTTGGGAAATTCGCCCTATTATACGAAATTATAATTAACATTGGGCGTATGCCATACGCCCCTACGGATATTCCGCAAATTTTTATAAAAATCTAACCGCTTATTACTGTAATAAAAAATCCATTATATTCTGATGAATAATTCCATCTTGGCTGAAATCGACTTTATCCATTGAAAGTACATATTTTGGATAATTATCACTGATATTTTTATATACCCCAAATTCTCGTTCTCTGGTTTGCTCGGTTGCCATTAAATAAGATACTTGATAATAGATAATTTCTTTATCTTTTCTCGCAATAAAATCTATTTCTTTCGCACCAACCTTACCAATTTCAACTTGGTAGCCCCTAGAAATCAATTCTATATAAACAATATTCTCTAAAGTTTTTTCAATATCTTTAATATTAGAATATCCCTTAGACTGTCGAAAACCGTGATCAGTAAGATAATATTTTTCATCTATTTTTAATGTTTTTTTACCAACAAGATCATATCTCGGCACTTTTTTAATAATAAAAGCCATTTGACAATATTCTAAGTAATTTAAAACGGTATCGACTGATACTTCTCGGCTTTCACTTTTTAAATACTTTTTAATACTACTGGCTGAAAAAGTTGCACCGATATTTTGAATAACAAAATTTAGAATACGATTAAATATATCAACATCACGTATTTTGTTATAATTTAAAACATCTTTTACTAAAACTGTATTATAAACATCCTGTAAATATTTATAGCTCGTTTCTTCCTCTAAATTAAAATACCTTAAAATTGGCATTCCGCCAACTTGTAGAAATTTATTAAATAATTCATCTCTATTTAAGTTTGTTTCAGTATAAACCATTAAAAATTCATCAAAGGTAAAGGGCTGTATTTCAAATTCTACATATCTCCCTGCTAATAATGTGGCTAATTCTCCTGAAATGAGTTTTGAGTTTGAACCTGTAATATAAATATCACAATCTCTATCTACTCTTAAACCGTTGATGACTTTTTCCCAATTTTTTACTAACTGAATTTCATCAAAAAAGAAATAAACTTTGCCTTTAATTCCTTTTAAGTTTTCAGTCAAATACTTAGCTAACGCATTAGCATCATTAATATGTAAAAACTCTAACGACTCAAAATTAATATAAATTTTTTGCTCAGTAGGAATTGTCGCTAATATTTCATTTTTTATAATCGTTAAAATTGTTGATTTTCCGACTCGTCGCATTCCAGTTAATACTTTGATCACGGGTTTATCAACAAATTTCTCTATTTTTTTAGTATATTTTGGTCTAACAACATATTTCATAGATAACCCTTATTACATTACTTTAATGTTTAGACTATAATAGAAAAAAATACAAAAATCAATAACGATTTCTATTATAATCGATACGTTTAAAATTTTATGATTTATATAGATTATAATAGAAACAAGCCATTTTTTGTATTCAATTGCTATTTAGTAAACGGTCGGATATACGCAAACAAGTTTGCTAATCCAACCCTATAAATTTATAAATAAAAAACCTGTCGCAAATCATCTGCAACAGGTTTTTGTTAAGTATGAAAAACGGTAAATTTTTATAAAAATCTAACCGCTATATTTTAACCTTAGTTACTGGTTCTTAATTTATTCCAGTATTTTTCATACACTTCAATCGCATCCCCTACATCTGCTTGGGCAATGCCTTTTTCAAGCTCTTCTTTTGGTGGGAATAATACTTTATCTGCTAATTGTTCTGGGGTTAATAAATCTCTTACCCCTTCATTTGGCATTGAGAAACCTAATTTTTCAATCACGACTTTTGCACTTTCTGGACGTAGTAAGAAGTCAATAAATTTATAGGCTGCTTCTTTATTTTTAGCAGTATTTGGAATAGCGTAGTTATCCATCCAGACAATCGCTCCTTCTTTTGGGTAAATAAAGGTTAAATTTGGGTCTTCTTTTTGACCTAAATATGCCGAACCATTCCAAATCATTCCGATTGACACTTCACCTTGTAAAAATGGCATTTCAGGTGCATCTGAATTGAAGGTTAATACATTTGGAATTAAGGTTTTTAAACGCTCATAAGCAGTTTTGATTTCTTCTGGGTTAGTGGTGTTTGGCGATTTTCCATCTAATAATAGTGCCATATGGAACACTTCACGAGAATCATTCATTAACTGTAATAAGCCTTTATATTCAGGTTTCCATAAATCTGCCCAGCTAGTTACTGTCGTTAGATCAATTTCTTCTTTATTTACGCCGATACCTGTTAAGCCAAAAATATAAGGTAATGAGTAATCATTTTTAGGATCAAAACTTTGCCCCATTAACTCTTTACTCACATATTTAAAATTAGCTAATTTTGTTTTATCTAACTTTTCTAGCATTCCTTCTTTTGCCATTCTACTAACGTAGTAGCTTGAAGGGAACACGATATCATAACCTGCACCTTGAGTAAGCTTCATTTTTGAATACATTTCTTCATTACTTTCAAACGTAGAATAGATCACCTCTATCCCTGTTTCTTCCGTAAATTTCTCTAATAAGCTTGAAGGTACATATTCAGTCCAGTTATAAACATATAATTTTTCTGTAGCTTGTGCAGAAACCGCCACACTTAAAGTTGTAATTGCAAAAAAGAGTTTTTTAATTAATTTTGTCAATTTAATATCCTTAACGTTTAAAATTGTTATACTAATAGGGGAACGAGTATAACGTTTTATAAACGAATTTACCAACAATAAAAGGGACGGTTTTTTATTCTGCAAACCGAATAATATGCAAAAAACAAATTAAATCATACCGCTTGTCATATTAAAACTATTCTTTTTCTCCACCAAATTCTTCGTATGCCATTAATGCTTCTGCAGCAGTCATCACTGATGGACCACCACCCATATAAATAGCAACTTGTACCATTTCCAGAAATTCAGCACGAGTACAACCTGCTTTAACGAGTGCTTTTGCATGAAAACCTAAGCAACCTTGACAACGCATTGCAATCGCAATGGACATTGCCATCATCTCTTTTTGTTTAAATGAAAGTGCATCTTCTTTTAATGCAGATTGTGCCATTTGATTAAAGCCTTGCATTGTATCTGGAATAGCAGAGCGAAGTTGTGCTAATTTTTGATTAAGGGCTTGTGTTAGTTCTGTGTAATTGTGACTCATTCTTTCTCCTAAATTATGGTTTATAAAAACAATATAAATGATATCAGACTTTTGTGTTATGTAAAAATACATAAAATATGTTACTATAAATAAAACAATATTATTTATTATGGAGGTTTAAGGCGTGCAAGAAATGATACAAAATGCTGAAGATACGGCATCTCAATTAAAAATTATTGCCAACCCTTATCGACTAATGGTGCTATGTGCGTTAATAGAAGAGAGTAAAAATGTCTCGGAATTAATGAGTTTAACAAATGCTCCACAGACGCTGATGTCTAACCATCTAGCGGTTCTTAGAAAAGCAGGAATTATTGATTACAATCGAGATCACCGCACTCTAAATTATTATCTTAAAGATCCTCGAATGAAAACGTTATTAAAAACATTATATAATATTTACTGTAATATCTAAGAAACAAAAATGAACAATTTAATACTTGGATCTTTTCATTCGATTTTAATTTAAATTTCAGAACAAGTATAATAAAACAAAATATAAAGGACAAAAAGCGAGATGATTGATATCTCGCTTTTTTTATTTATTTGTCCCGTCCTAAAATAAGTTTACATAAAAGGCATTTATTTATGGAAATAAGTAGCCATACATTTTGTGTATGGCTACAAATTTAACTATCAATCTATTTTGGGATGATACATTTGGTCGTTTGACGTAATAATATATAACCCAATATTGCAGAGACAATTGAGCCAATTAAAATCCCTACTCTAGATAAAATATTTAAATTTTCTCCTGCTCCATCAATAAAAGCAAGACTGGCAAGGAACATCGACATTGTAAATCCAATACCACATAAAAATGCAACCGCTAAGATCTGTTTAAAATTAATTCCTTCTGGCAAGGTGGCAATACGGAATTTTACAGATAGATAGCTAAATAAGAATACCCCTAATGGTTTACCAACAATTAATCCAAAAACAATACCGAGTGGCAAAGCTGATGTCACCATTGATAAACTCACTCCATTTAAATTTACTCCAGCATTCGCAAAAGCAAATAATGGTAAAATAAAGAGTGAACACCAAGGTACTAAGCTATGTTCCAATTGATGTAATGGACGTTCACCATTTCGCCCTTGTAATGGAATACAAAAACCGATAATTACCCCTGCTAAAGTGGCGTGTACCCCTGATTTTAATACGGAAGTCCACAATACCAACCCCACCAATATATAAGCACCAATAGAACTCACTTTACATTTTCCCATTATTGCCAATATAACAATAGCAACACTTGCTGAAATAAGAGCTGTCATACTCAAGGTATCAGAATAAAAAATCGCAATAACAACAATTGCCCCTAAATCATCAATAATAGCCAATGCTAATAAAAATACTTTTAATGCTAACTGCACTCGCTTTCCTAGCAGTGCAACAATCCCCAATGCAAACGCAATATCTGTTGCCATTGGAATTGCCCAACCTTTTTGCAATTCAGGACTGGTATAGGTAATCATATAAAAATAAGGGCTGGGATAACCATTCCACCAATAGCCGCAATGGCAGGAAAAATAGCTTGTTGATAACTTGAAAGAGAGCCTTCAAACAGCTCTCGCTTTACTTCCAGCCCTACTAAGATAAAAAATACCGCCATAAAACCATCATTGATCCAATGTAATAATGATTTATCAATTTCAAAATGCCCTACTTGAATAGAAACAGGCATATTCAAAAAACTAGTATAAAGTGAATTTAAACCCGTGTTTGCAAATAGCATTGCCACAAGAGCTAATACAAATAATAAAATCCCACTGGTTGGCTCTTTTTTTAAAAGAGATTGAATTGCTAACAGCATTATATTACGTCCTTTTTGTATGTATTTATCAATAAAACTTTTCTTTTATCACAAAAATAGTCTCAATAGAGAGAATATTTGACATTTTATTTTTATTGTTTGATTATAGCCTTTTTATCATAGATAGCATAATAATTAAATAATAGGGGAATTTTTATGTTAAATATCGTATTTTTAGAAAGTACAGCTATACCTAGCACGCACAGCATTCCACGTCCGCAATTTCCACATAATTGGATTGAATATTCTCATACCTCCGCTGATGAGCTTTACGAAAGAGCCAAAGATGCTGATATTGTGATTATGAGTAAAATTATTTTTAATCGTGAAATAATGTCAAAATTACCCAAATTAAAACTTATTGCTGTTACAGCAACAGGTACAAATAATATTGATTTGGTTGCCGCTAAAGAGTTGGGAATTGAGGTTAAAAATGTGACAGGTTATTCCAGTGTCACCGTGCCTGAACACGTACTTGGTATGATTTTTTCATTAAAACATCAACTTATTTCTTATCATAAAGATCAAGTTTTAACCGACCGTTGGGCAACCTGTGGTCAATTTTATTATGCTGACTTTCCAATATCGGATATTCGAGGTTCAACCATTGGTATTTTTGGTAAAGGTTGTTTAGGAACAGAAGTGGGACGTTTGGCAGAGCTGTTAGGAATGAAAGTTCTATATGCTGAACATAAAGGTGCAGCCAAAATTCGAAAAGGATATACACCATTTGAAACGGTATTAAAAGAGTCGGATATTATTACCCTACACTGCCCTTTAACAGAAACCACACAAAATCTTATTAATGCAAAAACCCTAGCTTTAATGAAACCTAATGCTATTTTAATCAATACGGGGCGTGGTCCTTTGGTTGATGAAATAGCATTACTTGACGCATTAGAAAATGGCACAATTGCAGGAGCTGGCATCGATGTAATGATTCAAGAACCCCCACAAATTGATAATCCATTAATGCAAGCAGCAAAACATTTACCTAATTTGTTAATCACTCCACACGTTGCTTGGGCAAGCCAGTCTGCAACTACAACATTATGTAATAAGGTGGCTCAGAATATTGAAGATTTTGTGAAAACTTTGTAGGCAAGATAAAAAGGTAAGATTTTTGTAGATCTAAGAAAACAAAAAGTATTTTACCACTATATTTTATCTACTATGCCAGAAAATCAAAAAACCTCTTCTAGATTTAGAAGAGGTTAAATGTTTTTATTTAGCAGATCAAAAATTATTATTTTGTACCAAATATTTTATCTCCCGCATCACCGAGACCCGGAATAATATAACCTTTTTCATTTAAATGATCATCAATAGAAGCGGTATAAAGCTCAATATCAGGGTGTGCTTTCTCAAGAGCTGCAATCCCTTCTGGTACCGCAACTAACACTAAAACTTTAATATTGTTACACCCTGCTTCTTTTAAAAGATCGATAGTTGCAATCATTGAACCACCTGTAGCTAACATCGGATCAACGACAATTGCTAAACGTTCGCTTACATCATTTGTTAATTTTTGAAAATAAGGAACCGGCTCTAAAGTTTCTTCATTGCGATACATACCTACAACACTAATTCTTGCACTTGGCATATGTTCAAGTACCCCGTCCATCATTCCAAGACCTGCTCGTAGAATAGGGACAACTGTTACTTTTTTACCTTTAATTCGATCAACTTCCACATCACCATTCCAACCTTCAATAGTGACTTTTTCTGTCTCTAAATCAGCGGTTGCTTCATAAGTCAGTAAGCTACCAATTTCAGTAGCAAGTTCTCGGAAGTGCTTTGTGTTTACATCAGCGGCACGCATTAAACCTAATTTATGTTTAACGAGTGGGTGTTTTACTTCAACAATTTTCATAATTAACCCCTTTGTCTTAGAAATAAAATAATACTCGATCGAATATTTTAACAGACTTTTTAATATAAGGGGAAATAAAAGAAATAAAAAAAGCAGAGATTTCTCTCTGCTTTTGGAAACGAAAATATAGAATTAACGTTTTGAGAATTGTGGACGACGACGTGCTTTGCGGAAACCCACTTTTTTACGTTCAACGCAACGAGCATCGCGAGTAACGAAACCTGCTGCACGTAATGCTGGGCGTAAAGACTCATCATATTCCATCAATGCACGTGTAATACCATGACGGATTGCACCTGCTTGACCAGAAATACCACCACCTTTAACCGTAATGTAAAGGTCTAATTTATCAGTTAATTCAACTAACTCTAAAGGTTGACGAACAACCATACGTGCGGTTTCACGACCAAAATACACGTCTAATGAACGGTTGTTGATCTCAATTTTACCGCTGCCCGGTTTGATAAATACACGAGCTGAAGAGCTTTTGCGGCGACCTGTGCCATAATTTTGATTCTCTGCCATTTTGTTTGCTCCGTGATTAAATGTCTAAAACTTGAGGTTGTTGTGCTGCGTGGTTATGTTCTGAACCTGCATACACTTTTAATTTACGATACATTGCACGACCTAAAGGTCCTTTTGGCAACATACCCTTAACCGCAATTTCAATCACAGCTTCTGGACGACGTTGAATCATCTCTTTAAAGGTAGCTTGTTTGATACCACCGATATAGCCAGTGTGCCAGTAATAGATCTTATCGCTTTCTTTTCTACCTGTTACTGCCACTTTTTCTGCATTGATTACTATAATGTAATCACCTGTATCCACGTGTGGAGTATATTCAGGTTTATGTTTACCACGAAGACGGCTAGCGATTTCAGTCGCTAAGCGACCTAAAGTTTTGCCTTGTGCATCTACTACATACCAGTCACGTTGTACGGTTTCTGGTTTTGCTACAAAAGTTTTCATTAATTTAATACCAATATTTAATAGTTATTAACCCAATACTCGAAATGAGTATTACCTAAAAGTTCAAACCTAACCCCTTCGAGTTCGCTTAAACAAAACTTGCTTGGCGGGAAAACCAAGCAAAACAGGGTTCGGCAATTGTACAGATTTTAAGTTTAAAACTCAATAAGTATTTTTTTATATTAATGATAACATTACCCTGTATTACGCATTCCTGCAGCAATACCCGTAATCGTAATCATTAGAGCTTGTTCTAAAATTGGATCTCTATTTTCTTCATCTTGGTTACGCAAACGGTGTAATAATTCCACTTGCAACAAATTAAGAGGATCAGTATAAACATTACGCAAACGGATGGATTCCACGACTTCGGGCAAGTCTCCCATTAAACTATCGTGATGAGCAAGCTCCATAATGGTGTCTATATCTGATTGAAGTTGTGCCCTTAATGTTTTCCCTAAATTATGTAATTTCGGATCCACAAGACGTTGATCGTAATGCTCCGCTAACCATAAATCTGCTTTAGTAAAGACCATTTCCAGCATTCCAATACGAGTTGAAAAGAATGGCCACTCTGAACACATTTCACTTAACAATGCTTTATCTCCCTCATCCATTAATTGACGCAATGCTGTTCCTGCACCTAACCAAGCGGGTAGCATTAAACGATTTTGCATCCAAGCAAAGATCCAAGGAATTGCACGCAAGCTTTCTACTCCTCCATTTGGATTACGTTTTGCAGGACGAGAACCTAGTGGTAATTTGCCTAATTCTAGCTCAGGGGTTGCACTGCGGAAATAGGGCACAAAATCCGCTTCACCACGTACAATATTACGGTATGCTTCACACGAAATATCTGATCCTTTTTCCATCATCTCTCGCCACGCTTGTTTTGGTTCTGGGGGTGGGAAAATATTCGCTTCTAAAATCGCACTCGCATACAATTCTAAACTTTCTAGGGCAACGATAGGTAAACCTAATTTAAAGCGGATCATCTCACCTTGCTCAGTTACACGTAAACCATTTTTCAGTGAGCGAGGTGGTTGTGAGAATAACGCTGCGTGAGCGGGTGCACCACCACGACCGATTGTACCTCCACGTCCGTGAAATAAAGTTAATTCAATGCCATTTTTCTCTGCCAAATTTACAAGAGCTTCTTGTGCCTTATATTGTGACCATGAGGCAGCTAACATCCCCGCATCTTTTGCTGAATCTGAATAACCGATCATTACCATTTGTTTATTAGCAATAATGCCACGATACCAGCCAATATTAAATAATTGTGTCATTACTGATTCGCAACGATCTAAATCATCCAAGGTTTCAAACAATGGCGCAACTGGAATAGAAGGTTTACAATCTGCTTCTTTTAATAATAAATGTACCGCTAACACATCAGAGGCTTCACGTGCCATTGAAATAACATAAGCAGAAATCACACCTTCTGGTTGCTCGGCAACCACTTTACAAGTATCTAAAATTTCTTTGGTGTCTGCACTTGGTGTCCAATTTGTTGGAATAAGTGGGCGGCGAGAGTTTAATTCTCTTACTAAAAAGGCTTGTTTATCTTCTTCTGACCATTGTGAATAATCGCCTAAACCAATATAACGAGTAATTTCAGCAATCGCCATTTCGTGGCGTGTACTTTCTTGACGAATATCTAAACGAGATAAACCAATACCAAAACAACGAATACGACGTAATGTATTTAATAATTCACCATTTGCTACAATTCGCATTCCACAACTATGCAATGATTGGTAACAATCATACAAGGGTTCCCATAATTGCTCATCACTGGAGATAATTTCATCTTTATGAACAGTTAAATCTTTACCGTCTAACACTTCGGTATAATAAGCAACAGTGTTAATCAATTTTGCACGTAATTCTTTTACAACAACACGATAAGGTTCTAAATGTAAACCGTATTTTTCGCTAAATTCAGGGGTACATTCTACGATTGAAAGCTCATCGGCTAATTCTCTAATATCATTTAAAAATAGTTCTGCAGCTTTACGACGACTCATTGCAAGCACAGTGCGAGTGGTTTCGTGTGTAACAAAAGGGTTTCCATCACGATCTCCCCCCATCCAAGATGAAAAACGAATAGGCGTTAAACCTACGTTATGTTGCACACCAAAATTTTTCTCTAAATGAAAATTTAATTGACGACAAAATTCTGGCACCGCTTTCCATAAGCTACTTTCAATCACTGCCATTCCCCATTTTGCTTCATCAATCGGCGTTGGACGTTGCGTACGAATTTCATTGGTATGCCACGCTAATGCGATCATTTGCATCAAACGACGTTTTAAACGAATAACCTCAGGTTCTGGCAAATCATTATGTTCTAAACGGCTCAAACAACGGTTGATTTCAACGTGTTTTCCAACTAAAGAGCGACGTGTAACTTCTGTTGGATGTGCTGTTAAAACTAACTCAATCAATAGTTTTTCGACTGTTTGCACGACTTTTTCAACGGGTACATTCTCTTCTTTTAAACGTTCGAATAATTTTCCTAATGAACGTTCACCAAATGAGGATTGATTACTATTACGAGCAATCATTTGGTACTGTTCTGCAATATTAGTTAAATTTAAGAACTGGTTAAATGCACGTGCTACTGGTAATACATTCTCCGTTGAAATAGTAGAAAGAGTATCTAATAGTTGTTCTCTTGATTTCTCATCTCCAGCACGAGAAGCTCTTGAAAGCATTCTAATATTCTCAATTAGATCTAAAATTTCACTTCCCTGAGCATCTTGGATAGTTTCCCCTAAAAAATTTCCTAGCATATTTATATTACTGCTTAGTGTATTTTTTACTGATGTGGTATGTTGCTTCATTATTTTGCTTCCTTTAATAAAAAATTTACTGACTGTAGGTATACCGTAAAATGCTTTTAAAAGCAAAACCAAACATTAAGAAATTAACACTATACTGATCTCTCTCAACTAAAATGGTGAAATGATTAAGCTTTATTTAAAATAATTACTTTAAACACAGGCTATGTTAATCTGATTTTTTAGTTTAAAATATCGCAATCTCACTACCAATAGAGTAGCGTTAATCATAAAAGGAAATTTATAATGATTTATAGTATGACTGCTTTTTCACACCTTGAAATAAAAAAAGAGTGGGGATCCGCCGTTTGGGAACTTCGCTCTGTAAACCAACGTTTTTTAGATACTTATTTTCGTCTGCCAGATACCTTTCGTCATTTAGAAATGACCTTACGTGATCGTTTAAAAGCCAGTCTAACCCGTGGTAAAGTTGAATGTAGTTTGAAAATTGAGCTTAATAATAATCAAAATAATGGGTTAGCTCTCAATCAAGAGTATGCCACTCAAGTTATCAATTCTTTAAAATGGCTTAAAGCTACAGCTGATGAAGGCGAAATAAACCTTGTTGATGTACTGCGTTATCCCGGTGTCGTTGATAATGCCAATCAAGATTTTGATCAAATTGCTGAAGATTTATTAACTGGCTTTGAACAAATTCTTAGTGATTTTATTGCAATGCGAGGGCGTGAAGGTGAAAGTTTACATAGTTTAATTCAACAACGTTTAGACGCGATTTCTATTGAAGCAACAAAAGTACAAAATCAAATGCCAGAAGTATTACAATGGCAAAAAGAACGTTTTCAACAAAAATTTGATGAACTGAATGTTCAATGTGACCCACAACGTTTAGAGCAGGAAATGGTATTAATTGCTCAAAAATCTGATGTTGCAGAAGAGTTAGATCGTCTACAATTACACGTAAAAGAGACAACCGCAATCTTAAATAGAGGCGGAGCTGTTGGGCGTAAATTAGATTTTATGATGCAAGAATTAAATCGTGAAGCGAATACATTAGCCTCGAAATCAATCAATAATGAAATTACTAATTCTGCAGTAGAATTAAAGGTCTTGATTGAACAAATGCGTGAACAAATTCAGAATTTAGAATAAAACGGAAAAGTAATGATTTATCTAAAACAATATAAAGTAATTGAAGTTGCAGGACTTGATGCACAAAAATTTCTACAAGGACAACTCACTTGTGATGTTGCAAAATTAGAAATGGGTAAACAAACATTAACGGGTCACTGCGATCCGAAAGGTAAAGTCAGTGGCTTATGGCGTTTATATCGACAATCAGAAAATCAGTTTTTAATCATTATTCATCAAGATTTGTTACCTGAAGCGATAGATCAATTAAAAAAATATGCCATTTTTTCAAAAGTGACTTTTACTGAAAAGCAAATCTTTGTTTATGGTTGTATTGAACAAAATATAAGCGGTGAGATTTTTGCAAAAATTTACCAAAATCATACTGCTTGTCAATTGGAAGAAAATTCATCTCGTCATATTATTTTAAGTGAACACCCCCTTGATGCAACTGAAAACAGTGAATATTGGGATCTGCTTGATATTCAAAATGGTATCCCTATTTTATTAAAACAAAATAGACTCACTTTTATTCCTCAATCCTTAAATTTACAAGATATTGAACAGGCGATTTCCTTTAAAAAAGGCTGCTATATTGGGCAAGAAACCATTGCAAGAGCCAAATATCGAGGAGCAAACAAAAGAGCAATGTTTACTCTAGAGGGTACACTTTCTGAAAATTCCCCATTACCAGAAATTGGCTCTGCGGTTGAAATGCAATTAGGCGAAAATTGGAAATCTACGGGAACAATTTTATACAGCCTTATTGCAGATAACCAACTTTGGGTGCAAGTGGTATTAAATAAAGATATTGAGGAAGATAGTGTATTTCGTGTTAATGAAACACACTTATCTCTATTTAATCATTAACCAAAAATCATTAAACTGGCGTGCCTTTTAATTGTTTTCTTAGCCATACTCGATTTG
Organism: Phocoenobacter atlanticus subsp. cyclopteri; assembly: GCF_018343795.1. Classification (GTDB taxonomy): domain Bacteria; phylum Pseudomonadota; class Gammaproteobacteria; order Enterobacterales; family Pasteurellaceae; genus Phocoenobacter; species Phocoenobacter atlanticus. The sequence continues at coordinate 2,280,829 of NZ_CP074346.1, read as the reverse complement.
GATTTAAAGCGTGCCATAAATCTTCACTTAATGGGATAGGTTCATTACAAATTTGACTAGCAAGTAGTTCACCAAGCAATGGGGCGGTAGTTAAGCCTCGTGAACCTAATCCAACTATAGTATAAAGTTGCGGGTAAACAGTGGCAGTTTCAATTGGTTTCTTACGACGGCGAAGGTTAAATAAATTATTATATTGCTCTCGCTGTTTGTCTAGATGACCCACCAAGCCTACCATTGGAATACGATCTCTTAATGTCGCTCTAATCCCCATTCTGGCAAGATTTTGAGAATAATCAATTGCTTTATTCCATTCACAAGCGGTCACATTTTGTTGTAATTTTGCAATATTTTGCTGATGTTCTTCTAAACTAAAATGGGTATCGGTATTATCTCTCACGTGGCTTGCTCCGATGCAATGGGTTCCTTGTGCTGAAACAGGAGTTAGATAACCATCGTAACACAACACAGTTTTTAATTTTTGTAGCTCAGGCGTTGTTGGAAATTGACTGACTTGCCCACGCACTGCATAAAGAGGAATGCCTTCTGTCTGAGTGAAGTCTTTGAGTTTATGTCCATTGGCTAATACTAAAGTTTGATGTGCAAAGGTTTCGCCATTGTGTTGCCATTGCCAAAGGTTATCTTGAAAAACAGGATTGGTTACTTCGTGATTTAGCACGATTTTCAAGCCTTTTTTCTCTAAATACGCAAAACTGTTTTGTACAAATTGAATCGGCGATAGCCAACCTGCACGAGGAATAAAGCCTCCGCCATTAGTGACAGACAAACCTATTTTGTCACTTAATTGCTCAGCATTACATAAATGAAAGAGTGAATGAGCATAGTTAAGATTGGCGAGCTTTTGTAGTTTATTCTGATTTTTTTGATTGTAGCCATAAATTGCCACGCCACTTAAATTATGTTCAAAATCAATCTGTGGCTCTAACTGTTGAATACGTTGCAACGCATAATCAAAGCTATGCACATAAAAACGGATATTTCGTTCATCATCATCACTGAGTTGCGGATAAATAGCACCTTGTTTATTGCCAGAAGCATTTTGAGCTAAAGCACTATCTTTACAGTATAACGTGACTTTTTTACCTTTTTCCAATAAGGATAGACTTAAAAATAAGCTTGCAATTCCGCCTCCGACAATCGCAATATCGTCCGTTTCAGGTTGTGGTTGCTGATAATAATAAGGGACTTTAACCGCTGATCTTTCACTTTGTGGTGGTTTTTCACCCCATAACATTTCCCGTTTTTTACCAAAACCTTTACGTTTTTTAACATTAAATCCGACTGCCTGTAATCCTCTACGCACAGTACTTGCTGCAGTGAAAGTCGCAAATGAGCCACCATTTTTGGTTAAGCGAAACATTTGCTGATATAAGCTTTCACACCACATTTGTGGATTTTTATCTGGTGCAAAACCGTCTAAAAACCACGCATCGATTTTCTCATTATATAAATCGCCAAGTTGTGGTAAGTTGTCTAAAATATCTCCAAACCAGAGATCAAGATAAACATTATCAAAATGATAACGCTGACAACCTGTTTGCCAGACATTCCAACAAGCGGTCAGATGTTGTGAAAAATTTGCAAATTGTGGATAATTGCTATGAATTTTCGTTAATTGTTGTGAAGTTAAAGGATACTTTTCAAAGGAAATAAAGTATAAACGTTGTAATATGTGAGTAGGATTTCGTTGTTTAAATTGCTGGAATTTTTCTGCCACTGCAAAAAAGTTTAATCCTGTTCCAAATCCTGTTTCTGCGATAACAAAGGCTGATTGAGTGTGATTTTGCCATTTTTCCCACAATTGATTACCTTCTTGGAAAACATAAAGACTTTCAGCAAGACCATCTTGAGTCGAAAAATATATATCATTAAATTGCGTTGAAAAAGGTGTGTTATCCGTATTAAATAAAATGGTGGCAAAAGTAAGTTTAGACATTTTTGGTAAATTTCTATCAGATTAAAAATAAGCTAAAAAGGAAGTGGGTAAATACTTATGGCACTATTTTGCGAAGCTGTTCATATCTACCACGATTTTGAACATTAGTATAACCCATTCGTACCAAAGTTTCTCGAGCAACCTCTGCTCGTCTACCAGAGCCACAATATAAATTAATCAGCTGTTTCCGATCTTTTACGACTGTCTGAATTTTTGTTGCGATTTCGTTGTAGGGAATTAAAACAGCATTTTTTAGATGTCCTTTGTCCCACTCATACGGCGTACGCACATCAACCCACACAGCTTTCTCCTGTGCGATACTAATAGAAGGCAATGTTAGCCCTAAAATAGTTAAGGAAAACACAGCCAAATAAAATGTTTTAATTTTCGTCATTTTTTTATTAGTGTGTTGTAAATTCTCTTACGTAATCGATAGAATGCCATCGATACTATCAGTTACTTCTACTTGAGATTTACCGCTAATTTTATATTTTAAAAAATATTATATGCAAAAAGTATAATCATACCTAAAGATGCACACACAGTCAGCATTGAATAACCGAAAGTTCCCATAATTAATCCTCCAAAAAAGTAAAATAATAAAGGTATTTTAAAACTATTTTTTCAAAATGCAATCAAAGGTGTAATTTTATTTAAAAATTTTATAAAAAGTCAGCTATAATAGGCACAAATTTACATTGAATTCAGGAAAAAACCAATGGCAACCATTAAAGATGTCGCAAAATTAGCTGGAGTTTCAACCACTACAGTTTCTCACGTAATTAATAAAACGCGTTTCGTTGCAGAAAAAACAACGCAATCTGTTTGGGATGCCATTTCTGAATTAAATTATTCTCCCAGTGCGGTTGCTCGTAGTTTGAAAGTCAATACCACAAAATCTATTGGAATGATTGTTACCACCAGTGAATCCCCTTTTTTTGCAGAAATCATTCTAGCAATGGAACGTCATTGTTATGAAATGGGTTACTCACTGTTTTTATGTAATACTCAAAATGATCCTGAAAAAATCCAAAACCATTTAGATATGTTAATGACGAAACGTGTTGACGGTATTTTGGTTATGTGTAGTGAATATACTGAAAACTCTCTTGCACTTTTAAATAAAGCGAATATTCCTATGGTAGTAATGGATTGGGGATTGCGAGATAATAGTAATGATCTTATCGCTGACAATAGTTTTATTGGTGGCTATTTCGCTACTCAACATTTAATTGAGAATGGGCATAAAAAAATAGCAGTTATTACAGGAGATTTGTTTAAAACAGTATCAAAAAATCGTTTTCAAGGTTTTAGTAAGGCAATGGATGAAGCAAATTTATTGATTGAACCACAATGGATTCAGGAAGGTGATTTTGAACCAGAAGGTGGCTTTGAGTGTATGAATAATATTCTTGATTTAGATGAATTACCTACAGCAATTTTTTGTTTTAGTGATGTAATGGCATTAGGTGCAATTTCAGCAATTAATCTTAGAGGATTATCTGTACCACAAGATATTTCTGTTATTGGTTATGATAATATTCATAACTCTCGCTTTTATGCGCCTCCTTTAACAACAATGCATCAATCCAAATCACGACTTTCAGATAGAGTGCTAGAATTATTACTTGAGCGAATTTCTTCAAAAGAAAAACGAAATGAACCACAAATATTAGAGTTTATGCCTGAGTTAGTTGTGCGTGATTCAGTTCGTAATTTAAATAAAAATTAGATAGGTTTTTTAATGGAATTTTTAATTGATTTTTTTAGTAGTTATGGCTATTGGGCTGTTTTTTTAGTATTACTCGCTTGTGGTTTTGGTTTACCTATTCCTGAAGACATAACGTTAGTCTCTGGGGGGGTTATTTCTGGTTTAGGCTATACTAATGTACATATTATGCTGGTAGTAAGTATGATAGGGGTATTAGCTGGTGATAGTACAATGTATTGGCTTGGACGAATTTATGGTAAGAAGATCTTACGTTTTCGTTTTATTAAACCTTTAGTTCGTCGAGGACGATTATCCGCAGTAAGAAAGATGTTTGATAAATATGGAAATCGCTTACTATTTACTGCTCGTTTCTTACCCGGATTGAGAGCGGTAGTTTATCTTGTTTCTGGTATTACCAATCGTGTTAATTACCTTCAATTTGTCCTTGTTGATTTTTGTGCGGCTATTATTTCCGTTCCAATTTGGGTATATTTAGGTGATTTTGGTGCCTCAAATTTAGATTGGCTGAAAGAACAAATACATAAAGGACAGGCTATTATTTATATCATTTTGGTTACTGTCATCTTATTTGTTGTTTGGAAGATTTATCAAATGCGTAAAAAACAAAAGGTAAAAATTAATGAAGCACGTTGAAATTTTTACTGATGGTTCCTGTTTAGGTAATCCAGGTAAAGGTGGTATTGGTATCGTATTACGCTACAATCAACACGAAAAAAAAATAAGTAAGGGGTATTTTCAAACGACCAACAATAGAATGGAATTACGAGCGGTCATTGAGGCATTAAGTTTACTAAAAGAACCTTGCTATATTAGACTATTTAGTGACAGCCAATATATGCAAAATGGAATCCAAAAATGGATTTTTAGTTGGCGAAAAAATAACTGGAAAACCAGTGCGAAAAAACCAGTTAAAAATAAAGATTTATGGATTGCACTAGATCAACAAATCCAACAACATAAAATTGATTGGCAATGGGTTAAAGGGCATTCAGGACACCGTGAGAACGAAATTTGTGATGAATTAGCCAAGTCAGGGGCAAATAATCCAACATTACAAGATGTTGGTTACGAAAATTTAAGTTAATTATTCCATCAACTATTTATAGAATAAGGAATAGAAAAAAGAGGTATTATGATTGATTATATTATTATTGGTATTATTGTTTTTTCTTCATTAGTGAGTTTATGGAGAGGATTTATTAGAGAAGTAATGTCTTTAATCGGTTGGGTAACCGCTTTTTTTGTGGCAAGCTATTTTTATCCTTATTTCAGTGGATATTTCACACAAGTAAATTCGACTTATCTGCAACAATCTGAGTTGATAAGAGACGGTCTGGCTGCGATATTATTATTTATTGGTACACTTATAATAATGAGTATTATTAATGCTTTGTTAGGTAAACTTGTTGATCAAACAGGATTAAGTGGTACAGATCGAGTACTTGGAATGGTATTTGGTGCGTTACGTGGCATATTGATTGTTGCTGCAGTATTATTCTTCTTTGATTTCACTCAAGCCAGTGACAGTGAATGGTGGAAAGAGTCTCAATTAATTCCTCATTTTGGTTTTATTGTTAAGTGGTTTTTTGAGCAACTACAAACAAACTCTAGTTTATTACAATAGCAATGTTAAAATAGTTTAATGAAAGAAAATTGTAAAAAGTCATCAAGATCTCACCGCTTGCCTGAACGCCTAATTGTTGCAATAACAGGGGCGAGTGGTGTCATTTATGCTATTCGATTACTCGAAGTGTTACAAAAAACGAATATAGAAGCACATCTAATTATTAGCAATGCAGCAAAACAAACCATTGCAATAGAAACGGACTATTCTCTTAATCAAATAAAATCATTCGCTCACCAAATTTATGATATACGAGATATTGGTGCCGCAATTTCATCAGGTTCATTTATTACAAAAGGAATGATTATTGTCCCCTGCTCAATGAAAACATTATCAGGTATTGCACATAGTTATACTGATGATTTAATTACTCGTGCCGCAGACGTTATTTTAAAAGAGAGAAAACCTTTAGTGCTTTGCGTACGTGAAACTCCCTTACACTTAGGGCATTTACGCTTAATGACACAACTGACTGAAATTGGTGGACAAATCGTACCACTAATGCCTGCTTTTTATCATAAACCACAAACTGTTGCAGATATTGTGGATCAAGGGGTAAATCGCCTACTAGATCAATTTGATATTTATCTTGAACAAGAGCTATTTACACGCTGGAAAAGTGAATAATAATATTTTAGTTTAAATATTAAATAGAAATATGTATTATCTTTTATTACATCATACAGTTAACAGTTATCGGAGGATCTATGGTTGCAATTCGTCATTCCCATATTCTGGACCCAAATGATTTCGAATTAGTAAGTTGGGGCACTTCTTTGCAAATGTCACCTGTAACTTTTGAAGAAATCCAAATTGTTTGGCGTTATGCACAAGAAAAACTTGATATCGAACAATATCCATTAATGTGGTTTGGTATTGAAATGATTGAAATCTTGCATAGTTTAAATATGGATGATGATAGTCTAGTTGCCGCTTTTTTAGTTCCTCTCGTTAAGCATAAAATTATTGATTTAATTGAAATTAAAGATAATTTTAATGCGAGCATTACCGAGCTTGTTAAAGGTGTGTTAGAGATGGATAACATTCGTCAATTAAATGCAGGTTACTCTTCTGATATTCAAATCGATAATATCCGCCGTATGTTGTTAGCAATGGTAAAAGATTTCCGCTGTATGGTTATTAAACTTGCTGAACGCATTACTTATCTACGAGATAAAAATCACACAGAAGAAGAACTTTTTTTAGCGGCAAAAGAATGTTCTCAAATTTACGCTCCCCTCGCCAACCGTTTAGGAATTGGACAATTAAAGTGGGAACTCGAAGACTACTGTTTCAGAGCATTACATCCTAGACAATACAAACAGGTTGCAAAAATTGAACTCAATGAACGACGTTTAGATCGTGAAAAATATATTGCAAAATTTATTAAAAATCTGACCGCTTTACTTGAACAAGAATTAGATGGTTTTCATATTTATGGTAGACCAAAACATATTTATAGTATATGGAAAAAAATGCAATGCAAAAACCTTGCATTTAAACAACTATTTGATATTCGAGCAGTGAGAATTATTGTACCAACCTTAGAAGATTGTTATACCGCTTTGGGAATTGTTCATACCCATTATCAACATTTATCTGAGCATTTTGATGATTATATTTCAAATCCAAAACCTAATGGCTACCAATCCTTGCATACTATTATTTTAGGCAAAGGTCACAAACCCATTGAAATACAAATTAGAACTCAAGAAATGCACGACAGTGCGGAACTTGGCGTCGCTGCTCACTGGAAATATAAAGAAGGAGGTGCTGCTGGGCGTGCTGGCTATGAAGATAAAATTGTATGGTTACGTAAACTATTAGATTGGCAGAATGATATTGCAGAATCGAATGAATCTATTAATGAACTACGTAGCCAAGTCTTTGATGATAGAGTTTACGTCTTTACTCCTCGTGGTGAAGTAATTGATCTTCCTAAAAATGCTACACCTCTTGATTTTGCCTATGCTATTCATAGTGAAGTAGGACATCGTTGTATTGGTGCAAAAGTAGCAGGACGAATAGTTCCTTTTACCTATTTACTACAAATGGGCGATCAAGTTGAAATTATCACTCAGAAAAATCCCAATCCAAGTCGAGACTGGTTAAATCCAAATCAAGGCTTTATTAATACAGCACGAGCCAGAGCCAAAGTTATCAATTTCTTTAAAAAGCAAGATCGAGATAAAAATATTCCTCTTGGAAAAGATATTCTCGATGCTGAAATGACAAAGTTTAACTTTACACAAAAGCAAATTGAACAATATGGATTACCTCGTTATAACCTAAAACATATTAGTGACCTCTATGCTGCCATTGGCAGCGGTGATATTAAATTAAATCAATTTAGTCATTATTTACAAAGTAAATTGATTAAACCCACCGCCGAGCAAGAAGATGAAGCAGTACTAAAAAGTGTTCAATTTAAAGCCTCAAATACTATCAATAAAGGAAAAAGTAGTGATATTATTATCGATGGTGTAGGTAATTTAATGCACACTGTTGCACGCTGTTGTCAACCTATCCCAGGAGATAAAATTGTGGGTTATATTACTCAAGGACGAGGAATTTCTATTCATAAATCGGATTGTGAACAACTTTTTGAATTAAGAAGCATTAATCCAGAACGCGTTGTCAAAGCACAATGGGGAGCAAATGATACTAGAGGCTTTAGTTTAACCATTCGAATCATTGCCAACGATCGTAATGGTTTATTAAGAGATATTACCAGTATTATGGCAAATGAAAAAGTGAATGTACTTGGTGTATCGAGTAGAACAGATATTAAATCAAATATTGCGACCATTGATATGGAAATTGAATTAACAAATGTTGAATTTCTTGCAAAATTGCTTTCTCGTATTACACAGCTGAGCGATATAATTGAAGCTAAACGCTTCGCAGGTTAACAATGACAAACAATACAATAATTTATGATTTACACAGTCACAGCACTGCCTCGGATGGACTGCTTACTCCTACAGAATTGATACAACGTGCGGTTGAAAAAGGTATTAATATTTTAGCCTTAACAGATCACGATACTATCAATGGTTTAGAAGAAGCAAAGCAAGCGACACAACACTTACCAATTAAACTTATTTCAGGAGTAGAAATTTCTGTCATATGGCAAAATAAAAATATCCATTTAAGTGCCTTAAATTTTGATGAAAATAATGAAAAATTGGTAAATTTATTACAAAATCAGACCGCCTTAAGAGAACAGCGAGCAATTCACATCGCAGAAAAATTAGCCAAAGCAGGTATTCCAAATGCCTATGAAGGGGCAAAAAAATTGGCACAAGGTGAAATCACACGTGCTCACTATGCCCGTTTTTTAGTTGAAATTGAAGCCGTCAACAATATAGAAAAAGCATTTAAAAAGTATTTAGGACAAGGTAAATCTGCTTACGTTAAACCAATATGGTGTTCAATGGAAGAAGCCATTGATGTAATACATCACGCAGACGGAGTAATCAACATTGCCCACCCTCTTAAATATAAACTCACTGCACGTTGGATACGCCGTTTAATTACCGCCTTCAAAGAAGCAGGAGGAGATGGAATTGAGGTCGCAGGTTGCGGACAGTCGCGAGATCAACGCCAACTTCTCGCCCGTTGGGCAGAAAAGTTTGAGCTTTACTCCTCTGTTGGTTCTGATTTCCACTATCCAACCCAATGGTTAGATCTCGGTAAAGATCTTACCCTTCCCACAAACTGTAAACCTATTTGGGAACTATGGAAAGAAAAATGACCATATGACCTCTTGGTACAAAAATATTTTTAATTGTAAAAAATAACAAAGATCATACCGCTTATTCAGAACAACCGCATACATTACTGGTATTATTTGTTAGAATAGATTAACTTTTTAATTTTAGGAGAATGTATGCGTCCAAATAATCGCACAGCAAACCAAACTCGCCCAGTAAAAATCACTCGCAATTATACCAAATATGCTGAAGGTTCAGTATTAGTTGAATTTGGGGAAACCAAAGTGTTATGTAATGCCTCAATTGATGAATCTGTTCCTCGTTTTTTAAGAGGTAAAAATCAAGGTTGGATAACAGCAGAATATGCAATGCTTCCTCGTGCCACACACTCACGAACACAACGAGAAGCCTCAAAAGGTAAACAAGGTGGAAGAACCCTTGAAATTCAACGTTTAATTGGTCGTTCACTACGAGCAGTCGTTGACTTAAAAGCCTTAGGTGAACGTACAATTACGGTAGATTGTGATGTTATTCAAGCCGATGGTGGTACTCGAACTGCTGCAATCACTGGAGCTGCTGTCGCTTTACAGGATGCATTAAATAAGTTAATTGACACAGGAAAATTAAAAACTAATCCGATGAAAAGTCTTGTTGCTGCAATTTCTGTTGGAATGGTAAATAATGAAGCTGTTTGTGATTTAGAATACATTGAAGATTGCAATGCTGAAACAGATATGAATGTTGTTATGGTCGAAGGTGGTCATTTTGTAGAAGTACAAGGTACTGCAGAGGGAATACCATTTTCTCATAATGAATTATTACAGTTATTAGATCTCGCAAAACAAGGGATTGAACAACTATTCGAGGCACAGCATTTAGCATTACGAAATGCTCAATAATACTTCACTTCCTACAAGGCAATATCATATTTAAAAAATCTAATTACTTACGTAGATACCATCTTGCCAACCCAACCGCAAGTAATTTTTTTAATTAATTTGCGGTTGGTAATTACTATTGTGTTTTATCACACCATAGCAAATTTGTAATAACTTTCTCATAGCTGCAATCAACGCCACTTTTTTACATTTCCCATTCGCCAGTAATCTTTCATATTGAACCTTGATATCAGGGTTATACTTTATCGCACTCATTGCACACATATACAGCTTAGAACGAATAGTACTATTACCTTTCTTGCTAATTCTAGGCTTACCTTTCATCAACCCCGATTGCCGTTGAACAGGCGTTAGACCAACAAAAGCAGCACATTCGGACGCACTTTTAAATTGTTTAGATTTTAATAAATTCAATACTCTTGGGGCAACCTTTTCACCAATGCCTGGAATACTAACAAGGTGTTCAAAACCCGACTTTAAATCAGGATTATTATCAATATGTTCATTTATTTTAGCTTGTACTTTTTCTATCGCCTCATCAAGATTATCGAGCATTTCCTGTAAAGATTCTAATAGGAATACATCATTATTTTTACTTGATAATAATTTTTCTAAGCGATTTTTTTCTCGTTGTTTATCCATTTCTAACGCATCTAAACGAGCGATTAATTGTTTTAAGTAGCGAACATCTTCAGGTTCTGGCTCCCATAGTCTAATTTCTTTGATACTCGCATACTGAGCTAAAACCTTCGCATCTTGCTTATCTGTTTTACTATGACTTCCCATTGCACCTGCAAATTGTTTCACATAAGTAGGATTGACAACCGATACGCCAAAACCCATATCATAAAGGGTATAAGCAAGATTTTCATGATAAACCCCAGTGGCTTCCATAAGTACTAGAATATCTTTAGCTTCTTTTTTGCTTTGTTTGATTATCCACCGATGAAATATGTCAAAGCCCTTCGTATCATTTGTAAATTGTTTGGTTTTCGGTTTCTTTGACCCCTTGTTAACCCAAGCTACATCAAAATTAAATTTAGATACATCTATGCCAACATATACTTTATAAGTCATTTCTTGCATTCCTCTTGTAAATACAGTGTCACTTAGCGTATATATTTTGTATAATTATCTAAGGCACTTTGATACCATCCAATATTAAAGAAATATGGGTAAAGGACTTAATCTACAACACAAGTTCAAAGACTTTAGAGACAAGCCTAGTTCACTTTACCCATTGCATATCCAGTTTACTAGTTTAACTGAATAAGCTGGCAAGATACAAGAGACAGGGCATGCCCTGTCTCTACAATATACTTATACATCAATAGGTAAAAACTTACGGTTGCCCTTGATAATATCAGTAATTTACCAATACATCTTAATTAAACTAAAATATGACCCTTTTTCTGATAACCAAAAGGCACTGTTGCTTTATCATCGAAAGTCACAAATTCCCAAGCTTTCTCATTTTCAAGCACCGCTCTTAATAATTGATTATTTACGCCGTGCCCTGATTTATAGGCAGAAAATTCACCGATAATATTGTAACCACACATAAATAAGTCACCAACAGCATCTAACATTTTATGACGAACCAATTCATCAGGAAAACGTAACCCCTCTTCATTTAAGATACGATAATTATCTAGTACAATGGCATTATCCAAACTTCCACCCAGTGCTAATCCCATCGATTGAAGTAATTCAATATCTTTCATAAAACCAAAGGTTCTCGCACGACTTAACTGCTGAATAAAGCTTTTTGTTGAAAATTCCATTTGATAATGCCCAACATCTTTACTAATTGCAGGGTGAGAGAAATCAATTGTAAAATCAAGTTTAAAGCCATTATAAGGTTTTAATTCTGCCCACTTGTCTTCATTTTCTACTCGCACTGTTTCTTTAATTCGAACAAATTTTTTCAATGCATTTTGTTCTTCAATTCCTGCATCTAACAATAAATAGATAAATGGACTAGAACTACCATCCATAATAGGAATTTCAGGCGCATCAACTTCTACAATTACATTATCTAATCCAACAGCAGACATAGCAGCATTTAAGTGCTCAACCGTTGAAATACGCACACCATCATCGTTGATCATACAAGTACATAACGTCGTATCACGAATAAAATCGGCTCTCGCAGGAAAATAAACAGCAGGCTCTAAATCAGTACGAGCATAAATCACACCTGTATTTTCAGGAGCAGGACGCAGCGTAAGGGTTACCTTTTTACCACTATGCAATCCGATTCCCGTTACTTTTATTGATTTTTTCAGGGTTCTTTGCTTAATCATATTTACCTTACTATTTCTTTAAAAAACCAGGAATTGATGAAGGCGAGAATAGTCTCTGTTCATCAATACGATGAGGTTGTGGATTATTCATTTTTGTAGTTTCACTTCCTGTTGTATAAGTTCTTCGGTCAGAAACACTTTCTACTGGTTTTAATTCTGGTTGAGTAACGCCGAAATGAGAAGATACTGAATGCTGTGCTCTCATATTATTTGCTCTCAACATCTCTTGTTCAGAAGGTCCAATACCCGTTGCAACAAGAGTCACTCGAATTTGACCATCCATTTCTGGATAAATGGATGTCCCGAATACAACTGTAGCATCCGCTGCTGCATATTCGTGAATATAATCCATAACTTCATATACTTCACTTAATTCAATATCCATTCCTGAAGTAATACTGACTAGAATACCTTTTGCTTCAGACCAGTCAACATCTTCTAATAATGGACTAGCAACGGCTTCTTGTGCGGCTTTTTCTGCTCGACCTTCTCCATCTGCGATACCTGTTCCCATCATCGCTCGTCCCATCTCAGACATTACTGTTTTAACGTCTGCAAAATCGACATTAATTAACCCTGGAGAAGTAATCATATCAGTAATACCCAAAACAGCATTACGTAACACATCATTTGCTGCTTTAAAAGCGTCTAACATTTTAACATTTTTGGGTAAAACTTTTAATAACTTATCATTAGGGATAATAATTAAGGAATCAACATGCTTAGATAGCTCAGCAATACCTTGTTCTGCATAGTTCATTCGCTTAGCCCCTTCAAATCTGAAAGGTTTTGTTACAATCGCAACCGTCAAGGCTGATGGCTCTGCATTTTTTGCAATTTCCGCAATAACTGGTGCAGCTCCTGTTCCTGTTCCACCACCCATTCCAGCAGAAATAAACACCATATCTGCACCAGATAACATATTAGTTAATGCATCTCGATCATCTTCTGCCGCTTGGCGACCTACATTGGGGTTAGCTCCAGCACCCAATCCTTTAGTGATCTTATCCCCAATTTGAATAGTTTGACGCACTGCTGTTTTACGCAATGCTTGAGCATCTGTGTTAACTGAAAAAAATTCAACACCGCTACTCAGCTCACCATTTTCATCGGCTTGTCCTTCAACCATATGATTTAATGCGTTACCGCCACCGCCACCAACACCAACGACCTTTATCACTGCATCAGGTGTTACTTCATATACTGGTTCAAACATTATTTATTCTCCCTAATATGCAAGTCTAAAACCTACATTTCTATCTAAAATGTGACTTACATAAATTATATAAATTTTTATTTTTACTTATTTCAAGACTATATTAATTAATATATTACCACAATCATAGAGCAATTGCATACTAAGTATTATGCATTACTACCCTATTAACACACAATACCACGCATTGTATATAAATTATGCGATTTCTATTATTTTAAATTGAATTTCAAAAATTTGATTTTATCCAATTATATGATTTTTTAAGCACACTCAACATACCTTTATCATTTGAAGGTAATGGTTTATTATTAATGTCATCACTATTTAGATAACTATATTGTAATAAACCCAATGCTGTTGCATACTGAGGTTTATTTACATAGTCTGTTAAACCTGTAATATTTAAAGGATAACCAACTCGAGCAGCCATTCCAAATACATTTTTTGCACATTCAACAATATCTTCTGCTTGAGATCCTCCTCCAGTTAGTACGACGCCAGCGGTTAAATCAAGCTTAATTCCTCTTTGAGTCAATTCTTCCTTCAAAAGTTCCAATTCTGTTTGTATTAATTTTAATAAATCTATATAACACTCAGAAATTACACTAGAAAAATCCTGTTTAGTAATATTTTGAGGTCTACGCCCACCCAAACCTGGAATTTCAATTTTTGTATCAACAAAAGTAGAAGGTGGTGAAATCGCACTTGCATATTTCACTTTAATATTTTCGGCATCATTAGGAGAAGTTGTAAATACTTTAGAAACATACTGAGTGATATCATTTCCTGCAAATGGAATAACCTTGCTATAACGCAATGCACCACCAGAATAAACTAAAATATCCATCGTGCCTCCGCCAATATCCACAAGGCACACACCCAATTCCATTTCATCTTCAGTGAGCACTGAATAACTTGATGCAATTCCTGAAAAAACAACCTGATCAATATTTAATTTATTATTTTCAACGGCTTTACATAAATTGCGTAACCAATCTTTATGACAAGTGATCAAATGTACCTGTGCTTGCAAACGCATACCTTGCAAACCCAGTGGCTTTTTTGTTCTTTCTAAATGATCCACTTTATATTCTTGTGGGATGATATGTAATGTTTCAACACCTTCTGATAATTTTACCGAACGAGCGGTGCGAATGGCCGCTTCAATATCAGCGTGGGTAACCTCTCCGCTTCCCAAAGCTACACTACCAAGTTCATTAAGTGTTTGGATATGTTCTCCTGTAATAGCCAAGGTTACACCTTGAATATCACAATTTGCAATGGACTCCGCTTGCTCAATCGCTCTTTTAATGGCTCCCGTAACGGCATCTAAATCAACAACACTTCCTCTTTTAATTCCTTTAGACGGACAGACACCTGTACCTAATACATTCACAACAGCATCAGGTAAAACCTCTCCAACAACAGTGACGATCTTTGATGATCCCACCTCTAAACTTACTATAATTTTAGATTCTGCAATTTTTGACATATTTTTTCATCTACTATTTTTTAGAAATAAACCCTACAGCGGCACCATATTTATAACGCAAATCTATATAAGAAATTACTTTTCCTTCTGGTACATTAATTTGTGGAAAAATTTTTACAAAACGATCAATTTTGGATGCCCAATCACCTCTTCCTAAAAGTAATTCAAGCTCATTTGATAACTTAATTTTCCACGATCCTCTTCCATCTATAGAAACTGATTTTAATATTAAACTTCTGGCGATCAAATCTTGTTTGATTTTCCACCACGCACTCAATACTTTTTTTCCTTCTGTATCTGGTCCATATAATACAGGAAAGTCTGTACGATTGACACGATCAAAAGGTAAAGTAAATACAACTCCTCGATCAGATAACAATTTAGTATCATTCCATAATGCAACAGGGCGATGTTCCAAAACTGTTAAACTTAACTTATTAGGCCACAATTTTCTTACTACAACACTATGAATCCAAGGAATTGTCAATAATCTTTCTTTCACTTGCTCAATATTTTGCCCAAAATATCCTTTTAGAGGCTTACCTGTTGAAAGTGCATCTCGAATATCAGTATGCGTAGTAAATTGAAGTTTATGAGTAAGGGCATAAGATGTAATAGGTGTATCGTTATCTAATCTTTCAAGCCAATAATCTTTATTACTATAAACCACATACGCTAATACTATGCAAAACAATACTACCAAAGGACGAATAAAAATAAAAACAGAATATGAACTACTTTTATATTTTGTACGTAATCTCTCCCTTGCTGAACGATTTTTTTTCTGTTTAGCAAATACTTGATTACTTTTTCGCCACCACATTAAATACTTAGCTCCAAAATACGTTCAACCAATTTATCAAAACTATATCCCACTTTCGCTGCAGCAAAAGGAAAGTAACTGTGCGTTGTCATCCCTGGGCAAGTATTGGCTTCCATTAGAAAAAATTCACCTTTATTATTTTCCATTACATCAATTCGACTCCATCCACGACAACCTAAAACTTGATGAGCTCTCATCACTAATTCTGCAATCTCTGCCTGACGATTATCATCTAATGCAGGACAAATGTATTGTGTTTTATCAGATATATATTTAGCGTGATAATCATAAAACTCACCATCGGGAATAACTTGTACTGTTGGTAATACTTCATCACCTAATACGGGTACAGAATATTCTTCCCCTGCCAAAAATTCTTCAATTAATACGGTATCATCATATTTTAATGCTTCTTCAATTGCTGGAATTAATTGTTCTTTTTCTTTTACTTTTACCACGCCAACACTTGACCCCTCACAAGCAGGTTTGACAAAAAGAGGTAACCCTAATTTTGCAAAAATTTCCTCAGATCGTACCGCTTCCCCTTTATGTACAATTTCCATTTCTGCTGTTGGTAAACCAACCGCTTGCCATAAAAGTTTAGTTCGAAATTTATCCATTGTTACTGCTGATGCCATTACACCACTACCCGTATAAGGGATTTCTAATTGATCCAATACACCTTGTAATACACCATTTTCACCCACACCACCGTGTAAAATATTAAAAACACGTTGAATGCCCATTTCTTTTAATTTTTCAACTGGGGTAAATTTAGTATCCACGGCTTCCACATTATAACCAAGATTTTTTAACGCATTAAATACGGCTTCTCCTGATTTTAATGAAACTTCTCTTTCTGAGGATACTCCACCAAAGAGTACCGCTATTTTTTCATCTTTTAAACTCATTCTATCCTCTCCAACTTTCTGCTAGATTACGAGAAATTTTACTAACACTCCCAGCCCCTTGAGCTAATACCAAATCACCATCTTGAATAACCTGATCTAATACCTCACCTAATTTATCAGTATCAGAAACCAAAATTGGATCTACTTTACCCAAATTACGAATAGAGCGACATAATGCTCGACTATCTGCTCCTGCAATCGCTTGTTCACCAGCAGTATAAACCTCAAGCATAATCAATACATCCACATTTGACAAGACATTCACAAAATCATCAAACAAATCACGCGTTCGAGAATAGCGATGTGGCTGGAACACCATTACCACACGTTTACCTTTCCACCCACTACGAGCAGCTTTAATCGTGACATCCACTTCTGTTGGATGATGCCCATAATCATCAACTAAAGATACTTTACCATTAGGACGAATAAACTCCCCTAGCTGATCAAAACGTCTACCTGCTCCTTGAAACTCTGCTAATGCTTCCAAAATTGCTTCATTTGAAATATTTTCTTCTTTTGCAACGGCTAATGTTGCAGTTGCATTTAACGCATTATGTTTACCTGGAACATTAAGTAATACATTCATTTTTTCACCTGTTGGACAAACAACGGTATAATGCCCTTGAAAACCAGTCTGTTCATAATTTTCAATACGATAATCCGCTGTTTCACTAAAGCCATAAGTAATCACTTGTCGTCCAACTTGTGGCACTAGTTCCATTAAATCTTTATCATCAGCACACATTACTGCAAGACCATAAAAAGGCAAATTATGTAAAAATTTCACATAGGTTTGTTTCATTTTATCAAATGAACCACCGTAAGTATCCATATGATCGGGTTCGATATTAGTGACCACAGAAACCATCGGTTGTAAGTGTAAAAATGATGCGTCACTCTCATCTGCTTCTGCAATTAAATAGCGACTCGCACCAAGGTGAGCATTTTTACCAGCTGATTTAATTAAACCACCATTTACATAAGTTGGGTCAAGTTTAGCTTGAGCATAAACCATTGAAAGCATTGCTGTTGTTGAGGTTTTACCGTGTGTCCCCGCTACGGCAATACCGTGACGAAAACGCATAATCTCCGCTAACATTTGAGCACGTTGAATAACTGGTATCCGTTGCTCTTTAGCTGCAATAATTTCAGGATTTGTTTCATCAATGGCACTTGAAACCACTACTACATTTGCTCCGTCAATATTTTCAGCTCGATGTCCAATAAAAACCTTTGCACCATTGGTTACAAAGTTTTTTGTTACTGGACTTTCAGCAATATCTGAACCCGAAATTTGGTAGCCCTCATTTAATAAAATTTCAGCAATACCACTCATTCCAGCACCACCGATACCAATAAAATGAACCTGCTTCACACGACGCATTTCTGGAATAATTTTTCTTACTTGATCTTGATAATTTTTCATTATTATTCTTTATCCTTTGTTTATTTCGCTACTTCAACGATCACTTCTGCCACTCGTTTCGCAGAAAAAGGGGTGGCGACTTCACGAGCATTTAATGCCATTGCTAATAATTGTTGACGATCGGTGATTAAACACTGTAATTGTCTTACTAAATTGTCAACAGTAAAGTCTTTTTGTTCAATAATAATTGCTGCTTTTACTTGTTCCAAATATTTTGCATTTAAGTATTGTTGACGATCTTTGTGTTGGAATGGTACAAAAATCGCAGGTACTCCAGCAGCAGCAATTTCACATACCGTCAATGCACCTGAGCGACAAATCACAAGATCTGCATCACCATAAGCCTGTGCAACATCATCAATAAATTCAGTCACAATCACATTTTCTGCTGATTGTTTCGCATAACGTTGTTGCACATATTCTAAATTACCTTTCCCTACTTGGTGTACAATTGCAATTTTTTCTCCAAATGTACCCGCTATCTGTGGCAATGTTTGGTTTAAAATTCTCGCCCCTTGTGAACCACCCATTACTAGAATTTTTATGGCACCTTCACGTTCTGTGAAACGTTGTTCTGGTGAAGGAAGTTGGAATAAATCTTGTCTAACTGGATTGCCAACTACCTCTTTATGCTTAAACGCATTTGGGAAAGCTTGCAACACACGAGTTGCCACTTTTGAAAGCCAAACATTGGTCAATCCTGCCACCGCATTTTGCTCGTGTAGAACAATTGGTACACCACACAATTTTGCAGCAATGCCACCTGGTCCAGAAACATACCCTCCCATTCCTAGCACTGCATTAGGTTGAAACTCTTTAATAATTTTACGAGCTTGCCATACCGCGCGTGAAATGGAAAAAGGTGCCTTTAACAAAGCTTTAATCCCTTTGCCACGTAATCCTGAAATTTGAATAAATTGAATGGGAATATTATATTTTGGCACGAGTTCTGCTTCCATTCGATCTTTTGTTCCTAGCCAACAGATTTCCCAACCTTGTTGTTGTAATTCTGTTGCCACAGCTAGAGCAGGAAAAACGTGTCCCCCAGTTCCACCCGCCATTACTAATAATCTTTTTGTCATATTTTTATTCACTTTTTAATTATTTATTATAGATATACTCTATGAAGTCGTCATTGTACCTCAAACAACTAAATACAAAAATAAAGGATTAATTTTTGCAAAATTTTTACTCAATCCTACCGCTTTCTTCATTTTTATTTAGATTTTCAGATTGTAAATTTGCTAAGCGATTTTCATAATCAATTCTTAATAAAATCGCAATCGCAATAGACATAATAATCAAACTCGAGCCACCGTAACTCACAAGAGGAAAGGTTAATCCTTTAGTTGGAAGTAAACCTGAAGCCACTCCTAAATTAACAAAGCTTTGTAAAAAAATCCAAATTCCAATACCAAAACTAAAAAAGCCTTTAAAACGCTCTTCTAATAACAATGACTCTCGACTAATTTTTAACGCTCTTAAAGAGAGTAAAACAAATAATAAGGTAATACTTAAAATACCAATAAAGCCTAATTCTTCTCCAACAACAGCCATAATAAAGTCAGTATGGGCCTCTGGTAAATAGCCTAATTTTTGAACTGAATTACCCAACCCTTTGCCAAATAATTCACCTTGTCCAAATGCCATTTGTGAATTGGTTAATTGGAAACCATCACCATAAGCATCTGCCCAAGGATCTAAAAAAGTTTTTACTCGCTTTAAACGATATTCAGAGGTTAAAACAAAAAATAAGAAAAGACCACCACCTGTAATACCTAAAAACAAAAATTGAAAAATTCTTGCACCAACAATAAATAGCATTGCAAAAGTGAGAACAAAAATAACAACAGTACTTCCTAAGTCTGGCTGTAAAATCAATAAACTGCCAAATAAACTTAAAATGATCATTGGTCGTACAAAGCTCATCATTCTATTTCGCATTTCATCAAATTTTCTTACATAAAACCCTGCAAAATAACAAATAATGGCTAACTTCGCTAACTCCGCAGGTTGGAAGTTCATCATTCCCAAACGAATCCAACGTGTTGCACCATTCACGTTATGCCCAACAAATAACACGCCAATTAATAATGCAAGAGCAATAAAAAACAATCCTATATTGTATTTTTCCCATTTTTGAATTGGAATTTGAATAAAGAAAAATAAAATACATAACGAAATAAAAATATAAACCACATCTCGTAATGCAAAATAAATAGGATCATTTTTTAATCTTAATCCAGCAGGAATAGAGGCAGAGGTCACGACTATAAATCCAAAAACCAATAATGCAAAAAATAACCACATTAATGTGCGATCATATAATACATTTTGAGGAGTAAGTTCAAACCATATTTTCTTATCTTTTGCCAACTGTTCACTCATTATCTAACTCTCCTAATGCTAATTTTATAAATGTCTCTCCCCTTACTTCAAAATTAGGAAATTGATCTAAACTAGCACAAGCGGGTGATAATAGAACCCTATCATTTTGTTTTAATTGTGGACGAATTCTTTTTATTGCTTCTTCCATTGTGTCTACCACCAGACTATTAGGTGTAAGTTCTGCTAGTTTATTACTATCTTTTCCAAAGCAATAACATACAATATTTGATTTATTGATAAAAGGTTTTAATTCTGAAAAATCTGCACCTTTACCATCACCACCGAGTAATAAGTAACATTTTTGTTGTATCTCTAACCCATTTAATGCGGCGACAGTACTTCCTACATTGGTTGCTTTAGAATCGTTAATCCAAAGAATGCCATCATTAGTTGGTACTAATTGAAAGCGATGTGCTAATCCAGTATAACTTTGCAACGCTCTTACAATTCCATTTTTAGGGATATTAGCCGCTTCCGCAAGTGCAATAGAAGCAAGGGCATTTAACATATTATGACGCCCTGTTATTTTTAACTTATCCACTGAAATAATGGTTTCATCGCCAGAATATAACTGTTCATCTCTCAATGAATATCTAGCATTATTTTCTGCAAAATCTATCAAAGAAGTGACCGCTTGCTCAGGATACGTTTGTGTGTCTTCTGCATTTACGATCACATTTTCAGCATTATTATAAATTCGTAATTTAGCTAAACGATAATCATCTAACGTCACATAACGATCCATATGATCTTCACTAATATTTAATACTGTCGCAGCTTTTGCTTTAAGTGAAAAAGTTGTTTCTAATTGAAAACTAGATAATTCTAATACATATAATTCATAATCTTGTTTTAATAAGGTTAGAGCTGGTACACCAATATTCCCGCCCATACCAACTTTTAACCCTGCTTGTTTTGCCATTTCAGTCGTTAATGCGGTGACGGTACTTTTACCATTAGACCCCGTAATCGCAATAATGGGTGCTATTGCTTCACGACAAAATAATTCAATATCACCAACAACTTCAATGCCAGCTTTTAATACCTGCTGAATTTCAGGTGTCGCTAATGCCAACCCAGGGCTTATTACCACTAAATCAGAGCTTAATAACCAATCTAAATTTAAACTGCCTATATGTAATGCTACATTTTGTGGTAATTGATCAATACCTGCAGGTTCTTCACGAGTATCAATCACTCGTAATTGTACTTTTTTATCTAAAAAATAATCAACACAAGAAAGCCCTGTTTTACCTAATCCAACAATAGTAACTCTTTTTCCTTGATAACAAGTTTGCATAAATTTACGATCCTAAAATGGTAAAAAAATCTTTTCAATTATCGCATAAATAACCTTATAAGCGGTAAGATTTATATAAAAATTTGCAAAAAAAGCCATTAAGTGTTGAAATATACCTATAATTTTTTCTAAAAACATATTTATGAAACTCTATCCTTGGCAATATAATTTATACCAGCAATTAAGCAATGCATTCCTACAAAATCACCAACATCACGCCTTACTTTTTAAAACAGAAATAGGGTTAGGAACAGATGTACTTATTCGCCATTTTGCTCATTGGCTACTATGTCATCATCCACAGGGAGAACAACCTTGTTATCAATGTAAAAGTTGCCTTCTAGTCGAAAGTCAAAACCATCCTGATTTCCATATTTTACAATCTATGGAAAATAAAGAAATCGGTATTGATCAAATTCGAGAATTGAATAGTCAATTACAACAATTTGCACAACAAGATGGTAATATTGTCATTTATATTGCAGATACAGATAAACTCAATGAATCCAGTGCCAATGCATTACTAAAAACCTTAGAAGAACCTCATAATAACGTTTATTTTTTATTAAAAGCACCGTTACAGTCCACTGTTCTTGCCACTATTCAAAGTCGTTGCCAACAATGGGTTATCTATGCACCTGAAAGTACTTTATCATTGCAATGGCTACAAAATATTTATCCACAAAAAGAGAGGGAAGAATTAAGTACTGCACTGCGATTGTGTCACCATCGTCCACTTTTTTGCAAAAAATTTATTGAAACTGACCGCTTATCACAGCGTAAAACCTTTTTACAAAATTTCTGGCGATTTTATAAAAGTAAAAATATTCTATTGTTATTAAAAAGTTTTGATAAAGAGAAAGAAAATATATCAGAACAACTCGATTGGCTGTCATCATTCTTTAGTGATGCTCTTAAAGCCCAAATGAATATTGCCACCAACTGGACAAATCCTGATTTACAAAAAGGTATTTTAATTTTTGGACAACAAATTACTGCCCAAAAATTATTAAAAGGACATAAAATTATTCAACAAACCCAGCAAAATCTTTATATCAATGGCGTAAATTTAGAATTGATGTTACTTGATGGTTTAACTAAACTTGTTTTAGAGGTTTTTGAATAAATTCTCTTGCAATCTAAGGGATTTTTTAAAGATCACACTATTCCCTAAAGGATACTTAACGCTATTTACCTACTCATTTCTTAATATTTTGATATATTATTTATTAAAATTTGTGTTTCTATAAAAGAAATAAGCTTTATGTATCTTTTATGGTACAAGCTATTAGCTATCACTAGTTTATATAAAAAAAACCTACTTAATTAAGTAGGGTTTTATAAAAGTATTTACTCAGGTAACTTATTTTGTACCATCTGTTGCTTTAATTACTTCTTGAGTTTCAGTTGCTTTGTTCATAACTGTATCTGTTGCTTCTGTAGCTTTCGTCATAGCTACATCTTTAACTTCAGTTGCTTTGTTCATAACTGCATCTGTTGCTTCTGTAGCTTTCGTCATAGCTACATCTTTAACTTCAGTTGCTTTGTTCATAACTGTATCTGTTGCTTCTGTAGCTTTCGCCATAGCTGCATCTTTAACTTCAGTGGCTTTTGCAACTGCTGCATCTTTAACTTCAACAGCCTTTTCAACAACTGCATTTTTAACTTCAGTTGTTTTATCCATTGCTGAATCTTTAACTTCAGTTGCTTTTTCTACTACTGAACTTTTTGCCTCTGTAACAGATGCTTTTAATTCTTCAGCTTTATCACAAGCAGTTAAAGTAACTGCTGAACCCAGTATTAATGCACTTAATAGCATTTTTTTCATAGAGATGACTCCTAATTGTTTATCTCAAAATAATTCATTCTGTCTTGAACGAAAGTAAAATTGTCTCATACTTTTAAATAATAGTAAAGAAATCTTCCATTATGTAGCAGGGCAAGAGCATTATAAATTTTAAAGTAATAAATAAACAATTTGTATGATGTTTGCTCACTTAAATTTATGAAATATAGTTTATATAAATGTACTATTATCAATATTACTTAATGAAGAACAAAATACATACAATTAATGAGAGTTTTTTAAATTATAATGCTCTTGCCCTGCATTATGTAGTGTTTAGTAATATGTAAGGAATTAGCTTTTTTCATTACTAAATAATGCGTCAATAAATTCATCTGCATCAAATTGACGCAAATCTTCAATACTCTCTCCAACACCAATAAATCGTATTGGAATATTAAATTGATCCGCAATGGAGAAAATAACGCCCCCCTTTGCTGTTCCATCTAATTTAGTGAGAGAGATGCCTGTTAGACCAACGGCATCATTAAAAAGTTTCGTCTGGCTGATGGCATTTTGTCCAGTTGAAGCGTCAAGTGTTAGCATAATTTCGTGTGGTGCAGTTTCATCATATTTACGTATCACTCGGACAATTTTTTTCAATTCGTCCATTAAATTATCTTTATTTTGTAAACGCCCTGCGGTATCAGCCAATAAAATATCAATACCTTTGGCATTGGCTGATTGCATCGCATCATAAATCACAGATGCAGAATCTGAACCCGTAGATTGTGCCACAACAGGAATCTGGTTACGTTCACCCCAAACTTGTAGTTGTTCCACCGCAGCCGCACGAAAAGTATCGCCCGCAGCAAGCATTACAGATTTACCTTCGTCTTTAAATTTGCGCGCTAATTTCCCAATAGTGGTGGTTTTTCCTACCCCATTAACCCCCACCATCAAAATTACATAAGGTTTTTTCGTTTCATCAATAACCAAAGGCTGTGCCACAGGTTTTAGTACATCAGCCAATTCGATTTTTAATTGCTGATAAAGTAATTCTGCCTCTTTCAATTCTTTCTTAGATGTATGCTGAATTAAATTATTAATGATTTTTGTAGTAGTTGGCATACCTAAATCGGCAATTAATAGTTTTTCTTCTAACTCTTCAAACAGTTCATCATCAATTTTTTTACCTTGAAAAAACCTCAAAAATCCCGAACCAATATTTTGTTTTGTTTTTACTAATCCATTGATAAGACGATTGAAAAAGCCATCTTGAGTTGGTTTTTTTTGATAATTATCGACAATTTCAGGTTGCAATTCAGCTGTTACTTCGACGCCAGATTGATGAATAGCGGTAACATTTTGTTCATTTTTTGCAAATTTTTCATCACAAGTAACCGCTTGTTCTTCAACTTGTCCTTCTGTTTCTTGTTCTGCGATAATTTGCTGTTCATTAGTTTGTTGTTTATCACCAAATAGTGATGACCAGAATCCTTTTTTCTTCGCCATATTTTGTTCTCTTTATAATTGATATAGAATATATCCTTATATTCTACTTTATTTTGAGTACCTTTTGTTATGAAAAAACCACAAAATTCAACCAAATCTCGTCAAATGGGCGAAGTAAGGATTATTTCAGGGCTATGGCGAGGCAGAAAATTACCTGTTTTAAATGCCGAAGGATTAAGACCAACCACCGATCGTGTTAAGGAAACCGTCTTTAATTGGTTGATGAATGATGTGGCAAACGCACGTTGTTTAGATTGCTTTGCGGGAAGTGGTTCACTCGGATTAGAAGCTCTTTCTCGTCAGGCACAAGCGGTCACATTTTTAGAAAAATTTGCAAAAGCGTCACAACAATTAAAAAATAATTTAGCGTTGCTTAAAACAGATAAAGGAAAAGTGATCAATACCGATACCTTACAATTTCTTGCTCAAAAAAATAATGAATTGCCCTATGATCTGATTTTTATCGATCCCCCTTTTAATAAAGGTTTTGTACCACAAGTGTTGGATCTATTGATTAAAAATAACTATATTGCACCAAATGGACTGATTTATGTAGAAACGGAAAAAAATCATACCGCTTTAGTATTACCAGAAACGTGGCAAATTCTCAAAGAAAAAACCTTTGGGCAAGTGACCAGTCGTCTTATTCAAGTTTGCGATTAAGTGTCGCTTTCTTTACAATACGTAAAAATTAATTTAATTATTTATAAGGATTTTCAATGACTCAACTTAGTGTTGTAATTTTAGCCGCAGGCAAAGGCACTCGTATGTATTCTGACTTACCAAAGGTGTTGCACAAAGTAGCCGGCAAACCGATGGTTAAACACGTGATTGATACCGCAAAATCATTAGAAGTGGACAATATTCATTTGATTTATGGACACGGTGGCGAGTTAATGCAACAAGTGTTAAAAGACGAGCCAATAAATTGGGTGCTACAAACCGAGCAACTCGGTACAGGACACGCAATGCAACAGGCTGCACCGTTTTTCAACGATGATGAAAATATCGTGATGCTTTACGGCGATGCACCTTTGATTACCAAAGAAACTTTGCAAAAATTGATTGCTCAAAAACCACAAGATGGCATTGCGTTGTTAACTGTAGGGCTTGATAATCCAACTGGTTACGGACGTATTTTGCGTGATCAAGGTTCGGTAGTGGGTATTGTGGAACAAAAAGATGCAAACCCAGAGCAATTGGCAATCAAAGAAGTGAATACGGGCGTAATGGTAGCGAGCGGTAAGAGTTTTAAACAATGGTTGGCTCGTTTAGATAATAACAACGTTCAACAAGAATATTACATCACCGATATTATCGCTTTTGCAAATCAAGATGGCTTTAAAGTTCAAGCCGTGCAAGCGGACGAATTTATGGAAGTGGAAGGAGCGAATAACCGTTTACAACTGGCAGCCTTAGAGCGTTTTTACCAACAAAAACAAGCAGAAAAACTTATGCTGGGTGGCGTACGAGTGATTGATCCTGCAAGAATTGACGTGCGTGGCACAGTGCAACACGGTAAAGATGTTGAAATTGATGTGAACGTGATTTTTGAAGATAATGTTACCTTAGGAAATAATGTGAAGGTCGGTGCGGGCTGTGTTTTAACAAATTGTCAAATTGGCGATAATGTAGAAATCAAACCTTATTCTGTGATTGAAAATGCGGTTGTGGGGCAAAAAGCCATTATCGGACCTTTCTCTCGTTTACGCCCAGGGGCTGATCTTGCCGCTGAAACTCACGTTGGAAACTTTGTTGAAATCAAAAATTCAAAAGTGGGTAAAGGCTCAAAAGTCAATCACTTAAGCTATGTGGGTGATGCTGAAATCGGCGAAACCTGTAATATCGGTGCAGGTGTAATTACTTGTAATTATGACGGTGCAAATAAATTTAAAACCATTATCGGCGATGATGTTTTTGTCGGTTCAGATTGTCAATTAGTTGCTCCTGTAACCATTGAAAATGGTGCGACCATTGGTGCTGGTGCGACTATTACTAAAAATGTTGCAGAAAAAGAGCTTGTAATCACACGAGTTGCTCAAAGACATATTCAAGGGTGGAAACGTCCGACTAAGAAGAAATAAGGTTAATTTAGGCACAAAACATGCTTGACTGGTTAATAGTTAAGCATGGTTATTCAATAGATGTTGATGATAATATTATATAAGTAAACTACTAATTAATAAAAAAGTAATCATTTCCTGTGATAATACCATTTTCTAAATAATACACGCCTGATATCGTGAGACGATTTTTTGTGTGCGTTACCATATCGTGCATTGCTACTTTTTCAGAAAGAACAGTCCAAATGATACGACAATCTAGTAATTTTTCTAATATCATTAATTCATCAAACCGTATCAATAAATTATTCTTACTATTTCCATAAAGACCAGCATCAAATAAGACTACTTCATTATTTTGATTAAGCCAAGAACCTGCGTAAATATCATGACTTAACTCTAATGTTTTATAAATTAACTCAGAAGGTACATAAACTTCAGTAGCTAATCGAGAGTTTTTTATTCCTTCCATTATGTAGTTATTACTGCAAGAGTGAGCCTTACCAATAATTTGTTTATTATGAGTAATGTTCTGCCAGTTACTATGACTATAATAATTATTGTTATACACAGAAAATAAAGGAGACCAATAATACTCACCATAAAAAATATTATTATAATGTTCCACAGGTTGTGGCATCCAGTTGTTCATAAAACTTTTATTTTGAATATTTCTTATAATATTTTCAAAATCTTTATTATGTACTAAACAGGCTTGAACCCTATACCAAAGGTTTTGATAACCATTACAACTATTATCGTCTAACTGGCGTGGATTATAATCAACATAACGCTGTAATGAACACCATTGAGCATTATCATATTCTAGGGATAATAATTCCCTAATATTAATTAAATTATTTTTAGAAATTGTCCATTTTTCATAATCATTATCCCAGTCATCATAATCGGGGGTATGGATCATACGCTTATCATTACTAGGTGGAATAAATGAAGGATCTATATCTCGTAAACAAGGCTCGACAGAACCGTTGTACCATATTTGTTGTGGATTACTACCGTAGCGAGAGCTTGGAGCAATCATTTTTATATTATCAGATACTCTAGCCATTGCTTCATACATTGCAATCCATTGATATTTTTTCCCTATGCGTTCAATAGTATTACGTGATCTATCGTTACTGATAGAATATCTGTCAAACTTGCCGTGTAATTCAGGATTATATCCGTATTTTTCAAAAATCAGTTGTATTGCATAATTACTGAGTAAATTAATATCAACTTGACCTTTCCAATTTCTGAACTTGGCTTCAAAAGTATAACGACCAAAATCTCCATAACCACACATTCCACGACCATATTCTGTTGCCATAGAGTGAAATATTATATCAATGGAGCGATAATATTCTGGGGAAGTATCCTTGTTGTAATTATTAAATTGAGTATCAATATCATCATTACTAGGTAGTGATTTTGGAAATGAACTACTGTACGGTGGATGAATTAAATCATTTTCATCATCTGTTAATGTGATGATTGAGTGCAAATGAGCATATTCAACAATATTTTTTGCGTAATCTCGTACTAATATATTTGGGTATATTTCATCTTTTGAAAAAAAATTGTTGAGTAAAAAAGTACAGATTTCTTGTAACTGTACTGTCTTTTGAGAAGACAGTACAGCACCATAGCTAGCAGCAAATACTCGCTCTACAATGTACGGATCATTAACACTACTAAATCGTTTCAAAATATCGCTAGCCACAGATAAGTGATTTTGTAGTAATCGAGCAAGAGCAATTGTGATATCATCTCTTAGAGCAATATTGGTAGTAGATAATGCCCATGACAATGCAGTGGCAAGTAAAAAACGGCTATTATCCGATAGACTATCTGAAAAACTACGATTTTTACCCCAAAGAATAATGTTTTGTAAGGCATCAATATTTTCAAAACCCCTATTAATTTCTATTGTCCAAAAAGAATCTCGTTCTGCTAATGAAAATTTTGATAGCCATAAATGTAATTTTTCTGCATTAAGTGGATGATTTTCCTTGCCAGCAACTTGATAATTAAGGTTGAGGAAATGTCTCAATAAGTAGTGATTACTGTGAGAGATAGCCCCATTTATAAATAGTCTATTTTTATCAAGACTAAAGTTATCATTATTACGCCAATAAAGACTTTCAATAAATAAATCGACAATATCAAAAGAATAATTTATGCTTTTTAAGTCTATAACTTCATAGAGTTCAAAACCATATTTTATGGGAATAAGAAATGATAAAACACCTACAACACCTGAAGATAATATTCTATCCTTATATAGTAAATTGTTGTATAATAGTTCCAAATTATTTTTGAAATCTTTTTTTGTTGTAAGTGTTTCACAAATATATTGTGCAGTCAGATAATCAAGAAAGCGTTCAAATGTAAAATGCAGATATTCTGTATCTGTTGCATTATCCATTTGAGCAGTTAATAAGTTTTCTGCAAGTAATTCTTGCAAAAATATATCGGCACTTATTATGGCACTGTAATTTTGATTAATAATATTAGTAGTGTCTAAATAATTAATGGAATGTCCATTACCCATAAATATTGCTTCAGCAATATCATTAAGTACTTTTGATACTAAGTTAAGATTTACTCTATATCCTAATTTTTCAGATATTTTTTTATTGATTGTTTTAAAATATTCTCTAAATACTTCACTAATTAATAATGAAGATACTTCTTTGGGAGTACTTTTTCTATACTCACAATATATTTTAAGGAATAAAGGGTTAGAAAATTCATTAATGAGCAAGGGTTCTGTTGGTAAAGGGATTTGATGGTAATTAAAGAAGAACTCTGTAGCATCTACAATATTTGAGGAAAGCCCCATATGTTCTATCAACATAATACGCTTTGTTTCAATATCTCTTTGTATATTTGCTAATATATTTTGTTTGTATTCAGAGCGAATTGATAAAACAAGACCAACCCAAGGGTATTTGGAGAATTTAGCTATAAAACTAGCTAGTGTATCTTTCCAAAAATGACAACCTTTACCTTCATTAAGTGCATCAATTATAAATAACACTCTTTCTTGTTGTGCTTGTCCAATGGTATTCAATATACCTAAAAATTCATCTTCATTACAGCACAATCTTAATTCATCTTTTAATATCTGAGTCCAAGGGTGTGTTTCATTGGTAAAACGTTGACCAAGCAAGAAAACACACTTTTTGTTATTTTTGATAAGATTATTTGCAATATCACCAAGTAGATGTGATTTGCCAATGCCAGCTTTTCCATGAATAATGAGATATGGATTATCAGCTAAATAATAACACTTTTGAGTAATATCATATATAGCTTTTCCTAATTCATCTAATAAACTATCTATTCTATAATTTTCGTCTATGATATATTTGGATGTTAATAATGGCAGTATTTGATCAAATATATCTTGTAAAGAATTTTCTATTTTTAAAATATCCAATTCTGTAGGATTATTTTCAGATATTGTTATCCAGAAATCTTGAAGCTGTTGTAGTCCAACTTCAACCTTGTTCACAATCTGATTTTTTGTGTTGAACTGCTTACTTTGTAATTCACTATAAATTTTGTTTAGTATTTTAAAGGTTTCTTGTAGATAATTAAAAATATCATCACAGAATTTTGAATTTTTTATCATAAAATCAAAATATGATGCAATTTCGTGATTTTCAAAATTTAACTCAGTACTATATCTTGCTCCTAAGTTTTTTATGGATCCATTTACTTGCTCATTAAACCAATTATTTGAAAATTCATCACACCCAAACCAAAATTTTGTTACTCCTGTATTATATTCTTTTTGTAATTCACTATTGAGTTCAAAGGCTCCCCAATATTCAATTTCTAGAGTAATACCTTTATCATCAGCTATTTTCTTACATTTATTAACAAAATGGTGCCATCTATCTTGTAAATATTGTTTGCCTTCTATTCTCGGATCTTGCTTATCAATGGGGCAACATACATAGTATTTTTTTAGATTTGGGTGTTTATCAATAACCGTTTTAAAAGATTTTTCAATTTGATCAAATTGACTGTTTTGAATGTCAAAAAAATATTTTGCTTGCCAGCCAAACTCATCTCCATTTGGAAAAGTTAAATATGATTCAACTCCACCATCAGGTGCTTTTACTCGTACATATTTATTTTGTGTATTTGGAGCAAATTTATTGTGTGCGATTTGGCATACTAACTCTTCAAAGGCAGACTGTTGAGAGCCTTCATACGATCTTATTTTTTTCCAATCTATAGACATGCTTGTTATTAAGAGTTAAGTTTGTTTTATTGCATTATATTTGCTATGTAAGGTTAATATCAAGTATTTAGCATTACTTTCCTCCTAATCAGCTACAATACTTTCTTTTTCGTATTCTAATTCTTTCCTGTATAGTTAGGGGTAATTATTTATCTATGAGCTTATTGTTCGCCATTGTATTTCTTGCGGTAGCCACCACCTTTGGCATTTACAACCAATTAATTATTTGTAGCAAATTTGCAGCAATGAACGCTCAAAACCAATATTCGCCATTTTCTTTTGTAGTTCATCAGCGGTGATTGAATAACTTTTAGGAATTTGGCGTAATACTTCTAAATGGAATTGCACTGTGGTTGGCTTTTCAATTGCCATTTTAATTACTCTTGATCTCTGAAGTCCTAGTGAAGAGCTATTTTATAATAGTTATCACTCTTTGAAAAAATCCAGAAATTACAGTAAAAATCAATATTTATACAACTTTAAAATGATTTTACTTAATCAAACAGTAAATGACGATCCACAACCACAAGTGGAACTTGCATTTGGATTATTAACAACAAAACGAGAACCTTCTAACCCTTCAATATAATCAACTGTTCCACCAATTAAATATTGTAAGCTCATTGGATCGACAACTAATCCAACATTTTGATTTTCAATCGTTAAATCACCTTCGTTTACTACTTCGTCAAAAGTAAAACCATACTGGAAGCCACTGCAACCTCCACCTGTAATATAAACTCGCAAGCGGAGGTTTGGATTCTCTTCCCCCTCGATTAGACTCTTTACTTTAGCCGCAGCTGCATCTGTAAAGATCAGAGGAACATTGATATCACTCATAAAAAACCCCACTAAATTAAAAAAATAGTGGGGTATTATCTACTAATTAACCACTTCAATCAACTTGTTTAATTAGATTTAAAGGAATATAAACAGGGTAACCATAGACTTTTAACTATTGAGTTTTATAAATGAATAGCAATAATACTCCCTAACCTTCCTCCGCTCGCGGAAGGAGGCTAGGAGGGGGGGTATAAATTTCAAGTATGATTAGCCTAGCAATATCATCTTTTACTTTTCGGTCTGAGCTAACCACTTCTCAACAACCGTTCTAATTTCTTCTGAAACCTTTTCTAAGCACTGTTCTGCATTAATTTTTATTGCTTTAGGGTTTTGTTCTACTAATTCCAAGTAACGTTTTCGAGTACGATAAAAAAAATCGATATGTTGTTGCTCTATCCGATCGAGTTCGCCACGTCCTTTTGCTCTCTCTAAACCAATTTTAGGATCAAGATCCAAATAAAGCGTTAAATCGGGTTCAAACTCACCTAAAATGGCATTTTTGATTGTATTGAGCAATGGTTCACTTAATCCTCGCCCACCACCTTGATAGGCTAAAGTAGACATATTATGACGGTCACCTACAACCCATATTCCATTGTCTAATGCAGGTTGAATAATGGTTTCTACTAATTGTGTTCTTGACGCATAAAGCATTAATAATTCTGCTTTATCTGTCGTATATTCTCCTTCAACACCTTCTTTCCAAATTCGGCGTAATGCTTCAGCAATAGGCGTTCCACCGGGTTCACGAGTAGTAATAAACTGAATATTATGTTTTTGTAAGCTATCTATGAAAATTTGCTGTGCATTACTTTTTCCTGCACCTTCCAAACCTTCAATAACAATAAATTTTCCCTTTAACATTTTAATTTCCTTTCTTGGATCTTAACCATTTTAGATATTCTTGCACTGCT
The DNA here is from genome assembly GCF_018343795.1 of Phocoenobacter atlanticus subsp. cyclopteri. GTDB lineage: Bacteria > Pseudomonadota > Gammaproteobacteria > Enterobacterales > Pasteurellaceae > Phocoenobacter > Phocoenobacter atlanticus. The sequence goes on along the minus strand of NZ_CP074346.1, from coordinate 2,247,654 downwards.
TGATTATGTTCTTTAAGTGTACGACTAAATTTATGCCCACCCGTTCCATCTGCCACAAAATACAGATAAGTAGTAGTATCGGGATGAGCAACCGCATTAATTGCTGCTTCGCTTGGCATTGCAACAGGTGTTGGAGGCAAGCCTTCTATCACGTAGGTATTATAAGCTGTTGGTTTTCGTAAATCTCTTTTTGTAATGTTGCCTTTATATTTATCTCCCATTCCATAGATAACGGTTGGGTCGGTTTGTAAACGCATTTTTAAACGTAATCGATTAACAAAAACGGAGGCAATTTGAGGTCGTTCCTCTGCTTTGGCTGTTTCTTTGTCTATGATAGAAGCAAGAATTAACATTTCATAGGCTGATTTAAGTGGTAAATTTTCATCCCTATTATTCCAAGCATTATCCAAGATAGTTTTTTGTCTTTTATAAAGGCGTTGTAATAATGCCAGATCCGTTGAATAAGGAATATAATTATAGGTATTTGGAGCAAACCATCCTTCTAATTTAGAATGTGGAATGCCTAATAATTTAGCAATTTCTTCTTCTGATTTTCCTTTTAGCGTTTGTTTTAAAAACGAGGCTTGTTTAATTGTTTCTAACCAATCTTTAAATGTTTTTCCAGAAATAAAACGCAACGAAAGTTGAACTTGTTGATAGCCCGTTATTTGCTCTAATAATTGACCTAATGTTGTTACCTTATCAAGAGAAAATACCCCTGCTTTAAAATCTTTAAATTTAGGGTCGAAGCGAATAATATAAGGTAATAAAAATGATTTCTTAACAATATGTTGCTGGCTAAGTAAGGTGGCTAATTGTTTACTAGAAGTGCCTCTCTCAATAATTAAAAATTGCTGAGGTTTACTTTCAATAGGTTGATTAATAATTTGAAAATAACGATAGCTTACTAATGAGACTAAGCAAATAGGAAGCAAAAATAAAATAAATATAATTTTTTTTAACATAACTAAAATGGAAGAATAAATAAATTGATGTAACTATACCAAAAAGCGGTACGATTTTAAGATTTTTTTGCAAATTTAAGAAAATTAAATGGTGGGGCATGAAGGATTCGAACCTTCGACAAATGGATTAAAAGTCCACTGCTCTACCAACTGAGCTAATGCCCCTTATTAAACTACTAATATAGGGTACGTGAATGGTGGGGCATGAAGGATTCGAACCTTCGACAAATGGATTAAAAGTCCACTGCTCTACCAACTGAGCTAATGCCCCTTATTAAACTACTAATATAGGGTACGTGAATGGTGGGGCATGAAGGATTCGAACCTTCGACAAATGGATTAAAAGTCCACTGCTCTACCAACTGAGCTAATGCCCCATCACTATTCAACGAGGGGTAATCATACTGATTTTAAAAATCTAATCAACCCCTTTTTTTAAAATTTTTACATAATTATAGATTAACTGGATAGTTTCCACTCGATTTTGTAAATTTTCATAATAATCCTACCGCTTACTTGGTCATTTAGTAAACTTATGCAATTGCCCAAAGCCCACCTAAATGACTATACAAAAATTGGTTTAATGCTAATAAAATAAATGCCAATACCATTACAGAAAAATCAAGCATTCCTGTTTTTGGAAGAAAACGGCGAATTAAACCCAATACGGGTTCTGTAATTTGTGCTACGGTATAATCTAAAGGATGATTACCTTGTGTGACCCAACTCATTAATGCTCGAATTAATGTAGTAAAAAATAAAATTTGTCCAAAAGTTTTTAACACACTTAATAAACCAATCAACACCGCTGTGGTAATAGAAATAGTGTCAATAAAGAAAAAATAAAAGAGTGTTACTATCACAATCGCAATCAAAATAGCGGCGACATTAATATTTCCACGTAGATTAGGAATAACCTTGCTTACTGGATTAACCAAAGGCTGAGTTAAACGAAGAAGAGACTGAGAGATGGGTAGCTGAGGGCTAACTCTACAAAACTCCAACCACGCTCGTAAGATAAGAACAAAACTAAAAAAACTAATCACAATGTTCAAAAGACTAATAATAAATTCCATAAATTTAACCACGCTATAAATTGATATAATATAATCCGTTCAGATTGACATAACTTACACTTTTTGTAAATAGTTTGAATGAACTAACCGCTATTCCAAGCATAATATAAGCGGTATGATCCTATCAAAAATTTACAATTTTGTATTATCTTTTTTTTCTGATACACTTTCGATATCAATTATTCATATTATAAAATCAAATGCCATTTACTTTTCACATCCTGCGATTGTGCTACCGCTAAAAAATATTTTAGGGCGTCACGTTTCATTAATTGCTCTGATTATTGGTAGTTTAACACCCGATTTTGAATATTTTTAAGAATGAAGATGTATGGCGAATATGGACACACATTTTATGGGGTACTAGGGTTTGATTTGCCTTTAGGTCTTATTTTATACCTTATTTTTCATCGCATTATAAAAAAACCATTGATAGAAAATTCTCCTCGATTTATTCAAGGTCGTTTAGCCATATTTAAAAATGATGATGGGTTTGGCTACTTTAAACGACATTATTTTATTGTTATTTTTTCTATCATTATTGGGGCTTATTCACACTTATTTTGGGATCTATTTACTCATCATAATACTTGTTTGGTTAATTACTTTGAACTTCATCAAACTATTGCTAACACGACTATTCCTTTTTTCAAATTATTACAACATTTGAGCAGTGTTGTTGGGATGTTATTTATATTTAGTTACTTATTAATGATGAAACAAGCACCCTGCCAATATACTCAACCTAAATTAAGTTTCTGGTTTAAAATGATAATACTCGCAAGCAGTATCTTTATAATAAGAATATATTTTCTGCAAAATCTGACTCAATATGGGGATATTATCGTTAGTGGAATAGCATCAGGAATAGTTGCATTAATAATAGTGTGCTTAAATGAAAAGCTGAAAATAAAAAAATCGCCTTAAAAATGAAGGTGATTTTCTCTTATAACATACAGGGCAAGATCATACTTTAATTGAATATAACTTTAATTTATGATCAAATACTCCTTTATATATAAAAGGAGACATAAAATGGCATTTATTGAGCACTTTAATCAATTAGAAGATACTCGTTCACATATTAATAAAAAACATGACTTACTGGATATTATATTTCTAACAGTAACCGCCATTTTATCAGGGGCGGAAGGTTGGAAAGGTATTAAGTTATTTGGTGATGAAAAACTCCAGTGGTTACGTAAATTTAGGGCATTTGAAAATGGTATTCCAGTCGATGATACGATTGCTAGGATTGTAAGTTCCCTAGACCCACAAGAGTTAACTCATTGTTTTATGCGTTGGGTTAATGAAATACGAGAAGCCAATGGACAAAGTGTCATTGCATTTGATGGAAAAACACTTCGTCATTCCTTTGATGGTGATAGAAAGACAGCATTACATAGTGTTTCAGCCTATGCAACAGACCAGAAATTAGTGCTGAGTCAAAGTAAATCTAAAGGTAAAAAGAATGAAGTTGAAACGGTTTTAGAGTTGATTGAAATCTTAGAAATAAAAGGAAATATTGTTACTGCTGATGCTATGCATTGCTTGAAAAAAGTGACAAAAGCAATTGATAAAAAAGGCGGTGATTATGTCCTTCAAGTAAAAGATAATCAAAAAAAACTACTGCAAGAAATAGAAAGTTTTTATCATAAAACTCGTCGAGATACACCTGTTTTAATTGAACAAAATAAATTTGAACAGATTGATGGTGAACATGGGCGATTAGAAGAAAGAACCTATACACAATTAGCTGTAACTGACTGGTTAGAACAAACAAATGGTTGGTCAAATTTAAATTCAATTATAGAAGTTGTTAGAAAACGAACAATCAAAGAAAAAAAGAGTGAAGAAGTCTCTTATTATATAAGTTCTTTGCCTGTTGCACCTGAGATAGTAGCAAAAGCAATAAGAAGTCATTGGAGTATTGAAAACAGTTCACACTGGGTACTTGATGTGATTTTTAAAGAAGATGAATCAAGAATTCGTCGAGAAAATGCCCCTGAAAATATGGCGATATTTAGGCGTTTTGCGATGAATTTAGCTCGTTTAAGTCCAATCAAAGATAGTATGAAGAGTAAACTACAACGAGCTGGATGGTCAGATAAAATAAGAGAGCAACTTATATTTGGTTAATTATTGTTCAAGTATGATTTTGCCCTGTTATAACATATTTATTTTTTAATGAAATACAGATCCCACACTCCGTGCCCTAAATTTTTTCCTCGCTCTTCAAATTTGGTTAAAGGGCGAAAATCTGGACGTGGAATATAATCATTAGTAGGGGATTGATTTTCTAGCTCTGTATCAAACTGTTGCAATACTTCCAACATATGCTCTGCATAATTCTGCCAATCCGTAGCAAAATGAATAAAGCCATTAGCGGTTAGTTTATGTAAGATTTTTACAATAAATTCTGATTGAACAATACGGCGTTTATGATGTTTTGTTTTATGCCAAGGATCCGGGAAATAGAGTTGTAAGCCTGCCAATGAGTGATCTGAAATACTATCTCGTAAAATTTCCGTTGCATCGTGACAGATCACACGTAAGTTTTTCACTTGCTTTTCCACCGCATAAGCAATACAAGCCCCCACACCCGGTGTATGAACTTCAATTCCAATATAATTTTTATCTGGATTTTGCTCTGCCATTTCAACTAAAGATTTACCCATTCCAAAACCAATTTCTAAAATAACAGGGTTATCATTTCCAAAAATAGTTTTAAAATCAAAAGGAGTGATTTGGTAATCTAACCCAAAGGTTGCCCAATTATTATTCATTGTGTTACGTTGATATTCGCTCATTCGCCCTGTACGCAGTACGAAGCTACGAACTTTACGTTTATAACGTCCATCTTCAGTAAACTCAGCCTGCTCCACTGTTTTACGTTTTTTATCTGCTAAAGTTTGTTGTGTCATTATCTATTCTATATCACTCAAATTAAAAACGAATTAAGGCTGAACCCCAAGTTAAACCACCACCAAATGCCTCTAATAATAGCGTTTGTCCACGTTGAATACGTCCATCTCGTACCGCTTCATCAAGAGCGGCAGGAATAGAGGCTGCTGATGTATTACCGTGACGATCTAAGGTTAAAACAACTTGATCTAACCCCATTTTTAATTTGCGTGCTGTGGCTGAAATAATACGTAAATTGGCTTGATGTGGAATTAACCAATCAATTTGATCCCGCTTTAACTGATTATATTCAAGGGTTTCTTCCACTACATTAGCCAATTCTCGAACCGCAATTTTAAAGGTATCATTGCCTTGCATTTCTACATAAGCTGGAGCACTTTCTAATACGCGAGCTTGATTTTCTAATGATAAAACATTGGCACTTTTACCTGTTGCGTGAAGATGGGTTGATAAAATCCCTGCTTCTTCCGATGCTTCTAAAATAACAGCCCCTGCCCCATCACCAAATAAAATAACTGTAGTACGATCTTCAGGATCTAACGCTCGAGAAAAGAGGTCTGAACCAATAACCAGTGCTTTTTTCACTTGTCCTGTTTTGATAAATTGATCTGCTACGCTTAATCCATACACAAAGCCTGAACACGCAGCCGCCAAATCAAAGCAAATTGCATCATCAATATCCAACATTTGCTGCACTTGGCACGCAGAACTTGGAAAAGCGTGGCTGGATGTAGTAGTTGCCACAATAATTAAGCCAATCTCATTAGGATCAATGTTCGCCATTTCCAATGATTTTTTTGCTGCTTCATAACCCATTGTGGCAACTGTTTCATTTTCTGCAGCAATACGACGCTCTTTAATGCCTGTGCGTTGCGTAATCCACTCATCAGAGGTTTCCACCATCTTTTCAAGTTCTGCATTAGTGCGTACCTGCGCAGGTAAATAGCTACCTGTTGCTAGAATTCTGCTATACATTTTGTTCTCTAAAATTTAAAACGATTAATTTTGGCAATTCTAACAAGAATTGCAAAGGCTTTCACTAATTTTTAAAAATAAAAAAAACGAGGACAAAAGCCCTCGTTTTCTCATTCTTAAAGTGGTTAAATTAAATTACTTAATTTTACGACCTTTGTAGAAACCATCTTCACTTACGTGATGACGTAAATGAGTTTCACCACGAGCATCTACTGATACTGCAGCAGTTGTTAATGCATCATGTGAACGACGCATACCACGTCTTGAACGAGTTTTTTTACTTTTTTGAACAGCCATTGGCTATACTCCTAATCTAGATTATTTTTTTAAGTTAGCTAATACGGCGAACGGATTTGGTTTTTCTTCTTCCTCGTCAGGAATTTCACCAAAAACCTGCTCCGCCACGGACACTTCACAGTGTTCATAATTATGTTTCGGGACTAGGGGTAAATTGAGAATAAATTCATCCACAATAGCATCTAGTAAATTTATTTCACCAAATTCATTTAATTCAAGTGGTTCATAAATTTCGGGCAAATTGTCCGCCTGATTCATATTAGATACTGGACTGAAACTAAACGTACAGTCGAGTACTTGTGAAAATGGGTTACCACAACGCTGACATTCTAACTCTACTTCAACATTTGCGGTGCCTTTCATCACCGTCAAACCTTGAGAATCAATATCAAGCGAAAGTGTAACTTGTGCATCACTTTGCACATTACCAACAAGTTCATCCAAACGACCTAAAGCATCTTTTAGAAAAAAACCTTTGTAGTCCATACGATGCTGTGCATCTTTTTTAGGATTAATTGTTAGGGGTAGTTTTACCTTTTTCATAGGGTGAAGATATTACAGATAGAAACTAAAATAGTCAAAGGGAAAATTGTATTTTTTAAAACTTACTTGCAAAACTCATTATATTATAGACAATAGTCTTAATTATTCCGAATAAAAAACACGAATGAAACAAGACTTAACTTACTTACAACGTTGCAAAGAGTGTGATATCACAGTAAAAATTGCAAAAACTGACCATAATCATACCGCTTATTGCCCGAATTGTAATAAAGTGTTACATCAAGGACATAGCTGGAAGCTCATTAAATGCACAATTATTGCTATCTCTATTCTTATTTTACTTCCTTTTGCATTAACCTTTCCCCTAATGCGTATTGATTTATTAGGAATGCCAGTCTATGCCTCTTTTTGGGGAGGCATTTGGAAAATGGCTGTTTCTGGCTATGCGATTACTGCCTTTATGGTACTTATCTGTGCTGTGATTATGCCTTGCCTTTTTGCCTCACTGGTTGTTACATTAGCAATACAACGTTTATTAAAACAACGCCCCAAATATACATTACTGCTACTAACCAAAATTCAACCCTGGGTAATGCTAGATGTTTATTTTGTTGCTTTAGCTGTAGCTGCATTTAAAGTACACGAATATGCAGATTTACATTTTGATATTTATCTCTCTGCTTTTGTTATCACAACCCTACTAACTACACTATTATTTATCAAAATCAATCCTCAACAATTATGGTCTGATTTTTATCCTGAATATCATACCCTACCTCCAGATCACCCTTGTTCACCCACACTTTGTGCCGAATGCGAATATACCTTTGATGAAAACATCATTGACTTAAAAGGACGATTACGCTGCCCACGTTGTGAAAGTAAATTAACTATTTCTGATAGTATAAAATTACAACGAGTGTGGGCAACACTAGTTGCTGGTACTATAATGCTTATTCCAGCAAATATTTTACCTATTTCAATCACCAATTCGGCAGGATCAATTTCTGCAGACTCTCTTATTTCGGGCGTTCTACTATTTATAGAAATGGGAAGCTACTTAGTCGCAATGATTGTTTTTGTTGCGAGTATCCTAGTCCCTTTCAGTAAAATTATCATTATCACTTATTTATTATTGGCGATTCACTATCGTTTTAAACACAATATTCACTTTCAATTAAAGCTATTGCACTATGTTCATTTTGTAGGACGCTGGTCTATGTTAGATTTATTTGTGCTTGCTTTAATGATGTCGCTCGTAGAACGAGGACAAATCATCAGTTTTTCTGTCGGCAGTGCTGCTGTATTCTTTGGTGCCGCCGTCTTTTTAACAATGATTTCATCATCAAATTTAGATGCCAAAATGTTATGGAAAATACACAAGAAACATAAAGAACAAAATAAGCGGGTAGATGTTGAATAGAATTTGTAAAACAATGAGGCTATTTGATGAGTAATTATTTATTATAAAGGGATTACTCTTTTAATCCGATAAAAAGATTAATATCCTCACAAACATCTGTTGAAATAGCACCCAAACTCACTAACACTTTTATCCTTACTGGTAATTCAGCAAGTGGTCCTTGACGTTCAAAAAGCGAATTAACCACAGATTCAACCACAAAATCTTTTTTACGAAAAACAGGGTTAATCAATTGCTCAACGCCCTGAGAAAAATGTTTGATATCGTGAGAATTTTATAAAAGAGAATGTATCATTTCGTGAGAAAATGAAGTTTATAAACTTGTTATTTCGTGATCTTATTGATTTTATTATATTTAATAGGTATAGAATTAACATAATTGAGATATTGTTAGATTAAGTAAGGAAAGTAAAAATATCACTACTTGAAGCATAGTACTCTACTTTTTATACTGCCCATCATCTTATTTTTACAAATCACCACAAAAATCTTACCGCTTATCTCTTTTTTATTATATAATTACGAAACGAAACTTAATCAAATCGAATCAAAACATTTTATGTCAAAACGAAATACCCAACAACGTCGTCATTTAATTGCTACTCTTGTTCAAGAACAAGGGGAAGTGAGTGTGGAACAGTTATCAGAACAGTTTGAAACCTCAGAAGTAACAATTCGCAAGGACTTAACAATACTTGAAGAGAGTGGGCTATTGTTACGCCGTTATGGTGGGGCAATTAAAATGCCGTCTGAATTTATTGATGAGCAACATATTGAAGATGTTTCGAAACAAAAGAAAGCGATTGCAAAATTGGCAGTAAGTTGTATTCGTGAGCATAATCGTATCATTATTGATAGTGGTAGTACGACAGGGGCATTGGTTCCTTATTTGAATCAAGTAGGGTTAGTTGTGATGACAAATTCTCTTGCACTTGCCTCAGAATTAACCGCTTTGGAAATTGAGCCAACGGTATTGATGACAGGGGGAACGTGGGATTCTCGTTCGGAATCTTTTCAAGGAAAAGTGGCAGAAACCGCATTGCGATCCTATGATTTTGACCAGTTATTTATTGGTGCTGATGGGTTGGATTTGGCAAGGGGGACGACAACTTTTAATGAGTTAGTTGGGTTGAGTCAGGTTATGGCAGACGTATCTCGTGAAGTGAATGTGATGATTGAGTCTCACAAAATGGCAAGAAAAATGCCTAATGTGGAATTAGATTGGGATCATATTGATCGTGTGATTACCGATAATCAAATTGATTTAGAAATTAAGAAGGCATTGGAACAAAAAGGTATTGACGTTCTGATTGCTGAAATTTAGTCATTTTAAATTTATATAAAAGGAAAATAGAATAATGTGTGGAATAGTAGGTGCAGTAGCACAGCGTGATGTGGCAGACATTTTAGTTGATGGGTTACACCGTTTAGAATATCGTGGTTATGACTCGGCAGGTGTTGCTGTGCTGAATGCGACAACCAAAGAGATGCAAGTGGTTCGCCGAGTGGGTAAAGTCAAAGAATTAGAAAATGCTGTTGCTGAAAGTAATGTTATTGGTGGAACAGGTATTGCACACACACGTTGGGCGACCCACGGTGAGCCAAGTGAAACCAATGCTCACCCTCACGTTAGTGGTAAAATTGCGGTGGTTCACAACGGTATTATTGAAAACTACGAAGAATTACGTGAAGAATTAAAAGCGAAAGGCTATGAATTTTTATCACAAACGGATACCGAAGTGATCGCTCATTTAGTGGAATGGGAACTACGTACCTCTGAAACCTTATTAGACGCTGTGAAAAAAACTGTCAAACAGTTGCGTGGGGCTTACGGCACTGTGGTGATGAACCAAGATGAACCAGAACATTTAATCGTGGCTCGTTCAGGTAGTCCATTAGTGATCGGCTTAGGTGTTGGCGAGAATTTTATCGCTTCAGATCCTTTGGCATTATTAAGTGTTACCCACCGTTTTATTTACTTAGAAGAAGGCGATGTGGCTGAGATTACACGTAAAACAGTGGATATTTTTGATAGCGAAGATAAGCCTGTGCAACGTGAAATTCACGAATCACAATTTGAACACGATGCGGCGGATAAAGGGCAGTATCGTCACTATATGCAAAAAGAAATTTTTGAACAGCCAGTTGCGATTATCAATACCCTTGAAGGTCGTATTACCAATGGTAAAGTGAATATTGACGCAATGGGCAAAGATGTCGATAAAATCTTAGAGAAAGTAGAGCATATCCAAATCGTCGCGTGTGGTACGTCTTATAACGCTGGAATGGTGGCTCGCTACTGGTTTGAGTCTATTGCGGGCGTAAGTTGTGATGTAGAAATCGCCTCTGAATTCCGTTATCGCAAATTTGTCACTCGTCCAAATAGCTTATTAGTTACCCTTTCACAATCAGGGGAAACCGCAGATACCTTGGCAGCATTACGTTTAGCACAAGAATCAGGCTTTATGTCTTCAATGGCGATTTGTAACGTGGCAAGTTCATCATTAGTGCGTGAATCTGATTTTGCCTTTATGACAAAAGCGGGCGTGGAAATTGGCGTTGCCTCAACCAAAGCCTTTACAACTCAATTAACCTGTTTATTATTATTAACCGCTGCGATCGGACGCTTAAAAGGTAACCTTTCAGAGCAAGAAGAGAAACAAATTGTGCAATCTTTACAACGCTTACCCGCACAAATTGAAAGTGCGTTAGTGTTTGACAAAGAAATTGAAAAATTATCACAAGATTTCGCCGAAAAACACCATACTCTATTCTTAGGACGTGGTGAGTTTTACCCTATCGCAATGGAATCTGCGTTAAAATTAAAAGAGATTTCTTATATTCACGCAGAAGCGTATGCCGCAGGCGAATTAAAACACGGTCCGTTAGCTTTAATTGATAGCGATATGCCAGTAGTGGTAATTGCTCCTGAAAATGATTTATTAGAAAAAGTAAAATCGAATATTGAAGAAGTGAGTGCCAGAGGCGGACAGCTTTATATCTTTGCGGATAAAGATGCTGGTTTTACGGATTCAGATAATTTCAAAACGTTAGTAATGCCAAAAGTCGATCAGGTTACGGCACCGATTTTCTACACCGTGCCATTACAATTATTGTCTTATCACATCGCCTTAATTAAAGGCACTGATGTTGATCAACCTCGTAATTTAGCAAAAGCAGTAACGGTTGAGTAATATAATTTATGTAATTAAAAACCCCTATTCTTTTGTAAAGTAATAGGGGTTATAAATACTAAAATTAAGCTGGATTTTCTTCAGTCGCTTCTTTTAATAGTTTTTGAAGCTCACCTTTTTGATACATTTCTAAAATAATATCACAACCACCTACTAATTCACCTTTAACCCAAAGTTGTGGAAAAGTTGGCCATTGTGCATATTTTGGTAATTCTGAACGAATATCAGGATTAGTTAAAATATCTACATATCCAAAAGGAACTTTGCATCCCATCAATGCTTCTACTGCTCGAGCAGAAAAACCACAAGAAGGAAATTTTGGTGATCCTTTCATATAAATAAGAACAGGATTTTCTGTAATTTGTTTTTTGATTTTCTCTATTGTTTCCATTATAAGCCTCTAATCTAAATATAGGAGAGTATTTTAGCAAATTTTAATTAAGATCGCACCGCTTATCCTGTTTAATTAAATAGCATTTTATATTTTATTTATAAATTTACTCTTTTTTCTATCATAAAACTCCCCTAAATCACTATTTAAAAAGAAAGTACGGTATTCTTGTGTCCACATTGCAGTTGCACCACACACAGCAACAGGCATAATAACTAAATTAATTACTGGAATTAACGTGGCAATGCTTATCAGTGTACCAAAAGTTAAGTTCATTACTTTATGTTCAGATAATGCTTTTTGCATTCTAATAAAGCTAATTTTATGATTATCAAAAGGATAGTCACAATATTGAATTGCAACTAACCAACATCCCAATATAAATAATAATATAGGGATCACCGTTTGTCCTAAAAGAGGTACAAAGCCTAATGTAAATAAAATAACTAATCGAGGAAGTGCATACATCATTTTTTGCCATTCGCGTTTAAGCATTCTTGGAATGTCTTTTAATATGTCGGCAAAAGAAGTATCTAATAACAGTTCCCCCGTTAATTGAAGTTCCACTTTTTCTGCCAATAGACCATTAAAAGGCGCTGCAATAAAATTGGCTAGTGTTGTGAAAGTAAAATAGAAAAAGAGCATTAAACCCAAAATTGCAATAGGGATCAATATCACTGTTATCCAATCTAACCAGCTAGGCATAAAGCTTACAAGAGAATTTAACCAATCATTAAGGTTAACAATAAATAACCATACTAAACCTATAATCAGCGTAATATTAATCAGTAATGGAAACAAAATAAAAGGAAGTAATTTTCGCTGAAAAATCAAACGCCATCCAAAAGTAAAATAATAAATCCCCGCCTCAAACTGATTTTGAGAAGGTGGAGGTAATAAAATCATAATATTTTTCCTTATATTTTTAAAATATTCTTAGAAATATGGTAAGCTATTCATATCATTTTCCAAAGTACGTACTATAAGACAAAAGAGGATGCAATGGAACTCTCAATTATTTTCTTTATTTTAGCTGGAATACTTATTACATTGTTAATTGGTTATTCAATCTTGTCTTCTCGCAGAGAAAAATCTCATATATTTGAAAATGACTTTGCTAGTCGTCCACAACAACCCATCACACCATTAAATGAACTCTCTTTTTCTCATTTATCTCAAAATGAGAAGTATGACAATGTACAAGATGACACGTCGACAGAACAATTGCCAGAAAACAATGAAGACTCTGCAGTTGAAAAGTCTATCAATAAAATAAAAATACGTTTAAATAATAAAAAAAATGCAAAAGAAAAGCAAAAATCAGAAGAGAGACAATTATCCTTATTTAATACTCAAGACACAATTAAAAATGAGGAAGAAGAGATAGAGGTAGAAAAACAAGCACCAGAGGTAACACAAACTCAAGAGAATACAACAGAAGAGAAAATTATTACCCTTTATCTTGTTGCTCCTGAAAATAAAGAATTTTCTGGTGAAGAAATTGTTCAAAAGCTCGAAGAAATGGGTTTTCAATATGGTGAACATAAAATTTTTCATCGTCATATTGATAACAGTGCGAGTCCAATTATCTTCAGTGTTGCTAATATGATGCAACCTGGGGTATTTGATCTCGATAAAATACACTCATTTTCAACAATTGGTCTTCTCTTTTTTATGTATATTCCATCAGCTGGAAATGATGTTACAAATTTACGATTGATGATCAGCACAGTAGAAAGCTTATCTAAATCACTCGGCGGATTTGTGTTGAATGACCAACAAGCGTTATTTGACAAACAATCTCACTCAGAATACATACGAAGAGTACAATAACGTACAAATGAATTGAGAATTATATTGTTTAAAAAACAGCTCTCTTCAAAATGAATAGTAACATTAAAGAGTAACCTGTTGTTTTAGAATGATTTATTTGTTATTTAAATACTTCATTCTAAAACAATTCTTAGATTTACACAAATTTATCCACAGTAAATGGGGATAAAAAAAGAGTAGCGAAAACTAGCCTGATAGAAACAAAATTAACATCTATCGAAAGCATAATAAATAACCATATTGTAGATCAATTAAACGTGTTGATGATCTTTTAACAAACACCAATAACAAATAAAAAAGAATTTATAAAACAACAGGTTAACACTTATTTTTATTACCTTTCAACAACTATTACGTAGTTATTCACAAAATTATCTACATTTTATGTGAATAAAGATCGCAACTCTCTTTGCATTAAAAATTAAGATAGAATAATTGCGTTATTTTTTTATATTGCTCAGTATATTGATGATTTTCGTCATAAATAGTCAAAAACAAGCGGTCACTTTGTTGAAACTTTTTACAAAAAGTCACAATCATTCGTTTCGGTGGGTTACCTTGCTTCGTTGCAATGTCCCAACGCTCAATGCAATAAAGGTTAATTTCTTTTGCCTCCTCAATTAATTTTTCTGCTACATCAAAAGGTAAAATAAAGGTAATTTTACCTTCTTCAGAAAGTAAATTTTTGGCGTGTTTTAGCCACACAAAATGACTGTGAATGGTCGCACGAGCAAGATCTCGCTCACTACTTTTACTTGCAAGACTATATTCAAAATAAGGAGGATTAGATACAATAAGATCAAATTTTTGGGTAACTTGAAAGTCTAAAAAATCACACAATTTAATAGATAGACGATCTTTCCAAACTGTTTGTTGAATATTTTCAACAGCTTGCTGAAAAGCATTTGGTTCGATCTCCAATGCGGTAATTTGGCAGGTCGTATAAGCGGTACGTTGTGCTAACATAATTGCAATTAGCCCTGTTCCCGTTCCAATATCTAGAATAGATAAAGCACTACCTATATTCGCAATACTTCCCAGTAAAATAGCATCCGTATTCACTTTCATTGCACATTTGTTATGTGCAATAAAAAATTGTTTAAATTGAAATCCGTTAGATTTAGTCATTTTAGTAAATTTTTTGATAGATCGTACCGCTTTGAAATTTAGTATGTAAGGAAAAATCCTCAATTCAAACTCATAAGCGAAGTAATAAAAACGTATAGTGATTTACTATACTTGAAAGCAAATAGATTATATACAAATATTCAAGAATAACAGTCCAAAATCAAACTTGAACAATAATTAATCCAATATAAATCACTCGCTTATTTTATCTGACCATCCAGCTCGTTGTAGTTTGCTTTTTATACTATCTTTGATTGGACTTAAATGAGCTAAATTTACCTTGTTCAATTAAAAATAGCGTATCTCGGCGAGATTTATGATAAAAACTTTCTATTTCTTGCAGTAATTTTTTCTGATTATCTTTTACTTGAAGAACATAATCACCGCCTTTCCAACCTTCGACCTCAGATAAAATTGCAATGACTGTTAGAAATATAATATCAAGTAAATAATGTTTTTTATTAATATGTGAACAAGTATCTTCTAATTGATTAAAATGCTCAATAAATGCCATGTTGCTCTCATTGTAAAAGGAGTATTTGATCATAAATCAAAGCAATATTCAATTAAAGTATGATATTGCCCTGACTAAGACTCACAACTTGGCCAAAAAACTAATTAAACTGCTTTAAAGATTGATATAACGCTATATATTTTTCTTTTTTCTCTTGATACAAATTATGATTATTGATATTTGGTTCATAAATTGTTTCTAAATTTAATGGCTGGCATAAATTAGCCACATCTTCATTTGGATTTAACGCAATTTGTGCAAGTTTTGCAGCACCTAGCGCAGGACCAACATCACCACCTGTGCGATATTCCAATGTTTTTCCCGTAATATCTGCTAATAGCTGTCGCCAATAATGGCTTTTCGCTCCACCGCCAATGAGTGCGATACTTTCTGCTTTTACCCCTGTCTCGTGTAAAACATCAATCCCTTCTGATAACGCAAAACTTACCCCTTCAACTACTGCTTTGGCGAGTGAAATAGGATTTGTATTATGATCTAATCCCCAAAATACGCCTTTTGCATAAGGATCATTATGCGGTGTTCTTTCTCCTGAAAGATAAGGTAAAAATAATAAATCAGACATCGATTCTTGTTCAATTTGTTTAAATAATAATTGAATATCTTGTATATTCGTAATTTTTTGCACCCAATCAACTGCGGATGCTGCACTTAAAATTACCGACATCAAATGCCATCTATTCGGTAATACGTGGCAAAAACTATGTACTGCTTTATGCGGATTACAAGTAAATTTATCCGTTACCACAAAATAAACACCCGATGTACCCAATGATAGCATTGCCTGCCCTGATTTATGTAGCCCAATGCCAACCGCCCCCGCTGCATTATCTCCACCGCCAGCAATAACAGGTACTTCTTTCATCTTCCAGCTTTGAGCAATGTGCTTGTTCAATATCCCTGTAATTTGATTACCTTCAAATAAGGTTGGCATATTTGATAAATCTAAACCACAAGCATTAAGCATATCCCTATTCCATTCTCTTTTTCCTACATCAAGCCACATCGTACCTGCTGCATCAGACATATCAGAAGCATACTCTCCTGTCATCATTAAGCGTAAATAATCTTTAGGAAGCAAAACTTTTGCTATACGATCAAATATTTCTGGTTGATTTTTCTGAACCCATTTCAGCTTTGGTGCTGTAAAACCTGGCATCATTAAATTTCCTGTAATATCACAAGAATTTTTAACCGCTAGCTCCAACTCTTTACACTCTGCTGCACTACGCCCATCATTCCACAAAATAGCAGGGGATAAGATTTTATTATTTTTATCTAATAGTGTTGCACCGTGCATTTGACCTGTAAGCCCTATCGCTTTCACACTACTCAAATTATGTTTTGTTGATAATTCCAACATTGCTTGATGTGTTGCTTGCCACCAATCATCAGGGTTTTGTTCAGACCAAAGCGGTTGTGGGCGAGAAATGGAAAGGGAACGATGAGATGTTGCAATAATATTTTGCTCCTCATCAAGTAAAAAAACTTTTACTCCAGATGTACCAAGATCGATTCCAATATACATAAGATTTCCTTATTTTAAGATATACAAGCGGTCATTTATTTTGTAAAAAATACAAATAAAATTACCGCTTGTCTATTTGATTATTTATAAATATAAGCATTTACTCTATTTTCTAAATACTCTTGTTGTCCTGATAGAGGTTTGGGATCTAAACCAGTATCTTCAACAAGTTTAGCTAAATCTTGTAGTGAAACTTGTTTGTTTAAGATCTGTTTACCTAATTCAGAATCCCATTTAGCATAACGTTTTTCTACAATAGTTTGCAATACCTGATCTTCAAACATTTTTGCGGCACGTTTTAAAGAAAGGGCTAACGTATCCATACCACCAATATGGGCGTGGAATAAATCATAAGGATCAATACTTTGACGATGAATTCTTGCATCAAAATTAAATCCACCCGTAGTAAACCCTCCATATTTTAGGATTTCATACATAATTAAAGTATTTTCTTCAACACTATTTGGGAATTGATCGGTATCCCAACCCAATTGAGCATCACCACGATTAGCATCAATAGAACCAAAAATGCCTAACGCACAAGCTGTTGCAATTTCGTGATGGAAAGAATGTCCTGCTAATGTTGCGTGGTTTGCTTCAATATTAACTTTCACTTCTTTTTCTAAGCCATAGTCTTTTAGGAAACCATACACCGTTGCAGTATCATAATCATATTGATGTTTGGTTGGCTCTTGTGGTTTTGGTTCAATCAATATCGTGCCATCAAACCCAATTTTATGCTTATGCTCCACAACCATTTGGATTAATCGCCCAAGTTGTTCACGCTCTTTTTTCAAATCCGTATTTAATAATGTTTGATAACCTTCTCGCCCACCCCATAATACATAATTAGCACCACCTAAACGCTTAGTTGCATTCATCGCCGTAAAAATTTGAGTTGCAGCACAAACAAACACTTCGGGATTCGGATTTGTTGCTGCTCCAGCTAAATAACGAGGGTTTGAAAAACAATTTGCTGTTCCCCATAATAATTTTACACCTGTTTCAGCCTGTTTCTTTTCTAAAATATCAACCATTGTACTAATATTATAAAAATACTCTTTAAATGAATGACCTTCTGGTGCAATATCTGTATCGTGGAAACAGTAATAAGGTACACCTAATTTAGTAAAAAACTCAAATGCTACCTCTGCTTTCTGCTTTGCTCCTTCGAGAAGATCACTATTTTTTTGCCAATAACGATCGAGTGAACCTGAACCAAAAACATCTGTTCCCCCCCAACAGAATGTATGCCAATAACAAACCGCAAAACGTAAATGTTCTGCCATTGTTTTACCTAAAATGATTTGATCTGGATTATAGTGTTTGAAAGCAAAAGGATTGCTAGATTGCTCCCCTTCATATTTTACTTTCTCAATTTTATCAAAGTAACTCATTATAAATACTCCTCTTTTATGACGAAATAACAAGCAGGATTATTTATTAAAAATATTGAGTAAACAATTACGTTTTTTTATTTATGAATTAAGATCTTTGTTTATTGTGTAATAGATCACAAAAACAAAAAAACGTAATTTGATTATAAATTACTATAATTGTTTTTATTTGGTTCTATCGTAATAATTGCTTTGAGTATAAAAAACTCCATTGTAATCCATTTATTTATAGAGGAATAACTATTATGAAATTTAAACATATTTTTATAGCAATGATGGCAAGTGTTACGATTTTTAGTAATAGTGCATTATCTAATAACTTAAAAATCGGAATGTCAATTGATGATTTAAGATTAGAAAGATGGCAAAAAGATAGAGATATTTTTGTGAAAAAAGCCAACGAATTAGGTGCAGAAGTTTTAGTTCAATCTGCTAATGGTGATGATTACAAACAAATTTCACAAATTGAAAATATGATCAATAAAAATATTGATGTATTAGTTATTATTCCACACAACGGCGATGTTCTAAGTAATGTTATTGCTGAAGCTAAACGTGAAGGTATTAAAGTCCTCGCTTATGATCGTCTTATTAATAATGCTGAACTTGATTTTTATATTTCATTTGATAATGAAAAAGTCGGTGAATTACAAGCAAAAAGTATTATTAAAGCAAAACCAGAAGGTAATTATTTCTTAATGGGTGGTTCACCTGTTGATAATAATGCAAAACTATTTAGAAAAGGACAAATGAAAGTATTACAACCATTAATTGATAGTGGAAAAATTAAAGTGATTGGTGATCAATGGGTTGATTCTTGGTTAGCAGAAAAAGCATTACAGATAATGGAAAATGTACTTACTGCAAATAAAAATAATATTGATGCTGTTGTCGCTTCCAATGACGCAACAGCAGGTGGGGCTATTCAAGCATTAATAGCACAAGGATTATCTGGAAAAGTCGCAATATCAGGTCAAGATGCAGATTTAGCTGCAATTAAACGAATTATTGCAGGAACACAAACAATGACTGTCTATAAACCTATTAATAATTTAGCAAATACAGCAGCCGAAATTGCTATTGCATTAGGGAATGATAAAAATCCTAAAGCAAATGCTGAATTAAATAATGGGTTAAAAAATGTGCCTTCCTATTTACTCGATCCTATTTCTGTTGATAAAACTAATATCAAAGAAACAATAATAAAAGATGGTTTCCATACAGAAGAAAGTATTTATAAATAATAAATATAAGGGATATTAGTAACTAATATCCCTATCCAGTCGGAGCAGTTATTATGACTAAATTATTAGAAATGAAAAATATTACTAAGAAATTTGGTGATGTTATTGCATTAAATAATATTTCAATCTCTTTATCTAAAGGTGAAATACTCTCTTTATGTGGAGAAAATGGTTCTGGAAAATCAACACTGATGAAAGTGCTATGCGGCATTTATCCGTATGGTGAATATGATGGAGAAATTTATTTTTCTAACCATAAGTTAGAACCTAAAAACATTAAAGATACTGAAGAAAAAGGGATTTCTATTATTCATCAAGAATTAACGTTAGTTAAAAATATGTCTGTTGTTGAAAATATCTTTTTAGGAAATGAAATATCAAACAATGGCATTACTGATGACAATCAGATGTATCTTAAATGTAAAAAATTACTACAATCTGTAGAACTTAATATAGATCCTAATACTAAAGTTGGAGAATTAGGTATTGGTCAACAACAATTAGTTGAAATTGCTAAAGCATTAAATAAAAAAGTACAACTATTAATTTTAGATGAACCGACCTCTTCTTTAACAGAAAAAGAAACTAAAGTATTACTTAATTTAATTAAAAATTTAAAAGTACACAATATCGCTTGTATTTACATATCTCATAAACTAAATGAAGTAAAAGAAATTTCAGATAATATTTGTATTATTCGAGATGGAGAACATATAGGAACATACTCAATGGCAGCTATGTCAGAAGATGACATTATTACCAAAATGGTTGGACGTGAAATTACCTCCCTTTATCCACGTGAAGAGCATCAAATAGGGGAAGAAATTCTTCGTATAGAAAATCTTACGGCTTATCATCCGATTAATACGCACATCAAACGTCTTGATCACATCAATTTTAATCTCTGTTCTGGAGAAATTTTAGGGATTGCAGGGCTTGTTGGTTCTAGGCGTACCGAAATGGCTCAATGTATATTTGGGTCGTATGAAGGTAAATATAATGGTGATATTCTTATTGATAACCAGAAAGTAACAATCAAAAACTGCTCACAAGCAATTAAACATAAAATTGTAATGGTACCTGAAGATCGTAAGAAACACGGAATTATCTCTATTATGGAGGTGGGCAAAAATATTACTCTTTCTTCTCTTAAAGAATATAGTTTTAAAAATATTATTAATAACGCAAAAGAAGAAACAGTAATTCAAAACTCAATTGAAAAATTAAAAGTAAAGACATCTTCCCCCAAATTAGCCATTGGTCGATTAAGTGGTGGAAATCAACAAAAAGCAATTTTAGCTAAATGTTTATTATTAAATCCAAATATTCTTATTTTAGATGAGCCAACAAGAGGAATTGATGTTGGTGCTAAATATGAAATCTATAAATTAATTTATCAGTTAGCCCAAAAAGGTATTGGTATCATTGTTATATCTTCAGAATTACCAGAAGTTTTAGGTATTAGTGATCGTATTCTCGTAATGCACGAAGGGCAAATCAAAGCGAATTTAATTAATCATAATCTAACACAAGAAAAAGTGATGGAAGCGGCACTTAAGGAGTAATTATGTTTTCTAAATTTAAATCTATTAATTTACAACTTTATATGATGTTAATTTCTATTATAGTGGTTATATTATTTTTCTCTTTAGCTACTGATGGTGCTTATTTAAGTGCAAGAAATATTTCTAACTTATTACGTCAAACATCTATTACTGGTATATTAGCTATTGGTATGGTATTTGTAATTATATCAGCAGAAATTGACCTTTCTGTTGGATCATTAATGGGATTATTAGGTGGTTTTGCTGCTATTGCTGATGTATGGTGGAGCTGGCCATTACCTTTAACTATTATGGTAACACTCTGCTTAGGATTATTATTTGGTTCGTGGAATGGTTGGTGGGTAGCATACCGTAAAGTTCCTTCATTCATCGTAACACTAGCTGGTTATCTTGCATTTAGAGGAATGCTAATTGGATTAACAAATGGAACAACTATAGCTCCTATTAGTAAAGAAATGACAGTTATTGGGCAAAGTTATTTATCTGATATAACAGGAATAGTTGTTGGTACTGTCGCTATTCTTATTTTTTTTGTATGGGGAGCTTATCAACGTAAAGCACGTAAAAATCTAAATTTAAACATTGATACTCTCTCAAATAGTATTCTAAAAAATGGGCTTTTTACAGTTATAGTTCTAGGATTAATTTTATTACTTAATAACTATCGAGGTATTCCACTCCCTGTCATTTTATTAATTATTCTGACTATCATTGGTATGTTTATTGCGACAAAAACAGTATTTGGACGTCATATTTATTCAATAGGTGGCAATATAGATGCAGCAAGACTATCCGGTATTAATGTAGAAAAAATTAAATTAATTGTTTTTTCTCTTAATGGATTAATGGCGGCAGTTGCAGGACTAATTTTAAGTGCGAGATTAGGGGCAGGTTCACCATCAGCTGGACAAAATGCAGAATTAGATGCTATCGCGGCTTGTGTAATTGGTGGAGCAAGCTTAGCTGGTGGTATTGGTAGCGTTTATGGCGTTATTATCGGGGCTTTAATTATTGCTGCCATTGATAATGGAATGAGTATGTTAGATGTACCAACATTCTGGCAATACATTGTTAAAGGAAGCATCCTACTATTAGCAGTTTGGGCAGACACCATGAGCAAGAAGAAAATGTAACTACATTTTAGGGGATTAATATGAACAAAATAAATTTTGATTACTTAATCGATCGGTCAAATAATTATAGTGCAAAGTGGAATTTGGCAGATACTCATTTAGATCAAAAAATTATTCCAATGTCTGTGGCTGATATGGATCTACCTGCCCCCCAAGAAGTTGTAGATATTTTGGAACAATCTAATAATGGGATTTATGGATATACAGTTATCCCTGATACTTATTATACAGTGGTCAAAAATTATATTTTTAGACATTATGATTATGACGTAGATATAGAAGACATTGTTTTTTGTCCTAGAATAATTCAAGCAATCTCTATTTACATACGAGAATTTACCAAAGAAGGAGATAGTATAGGGATTTTTACTCCCTCTTATCACCCAATATTAAATATCATATCTTTAAATAATAGATATGTTAATCGCTGTCAATTAGATTATAGCGGTGATAATTATGTAATAAATTTCAATAAATTAGAAGAATGTTTTAAAACCTCTAAAGTGTTTCTTCTCATTTCCCCACATAATCCAACAGGTAAAGTATGGACTCAAGATGAATTGTATAAAATAGCAAAATTAGCCGAAAAATATCAAGTATTTTTAATTTCAGATGATGTTCATTCAGATTTTGAGTTTTCTAGTAAACATATTTTTATATCTTCATTAAATAGCTATGTGAAAGAACACTCACTTATATGCACATCACCTGCTAAAACATTTAATATTCCCGGATTAGAAGTCGCTAATATCATTCTTCATAACAATGAAATAAAAGAAAAATTTAAGTCAATAATGTTAGCTTTAGGTATGCATAACCCTAATTATTTTTCCATCCCTGCAATAATGACCGCATATACGGATTGTGATTATTGGTTATGTGAATTAAAAAAATATATACAGGAGAATAAATCAATCACAAGAAATTTTTTGAAAAAAGAAATTCCTGAACTTGTCGTTACCGATAGTGATGGAACGTATTTAATGTGGATCAATTATGAGAAATTAAACATTGATGAAGAAAAATTGCAATATTGGTTTTTAAAATTATCTGGCATAGAAATATGTTTAGGAAGCGAGTTTGGTTATGAAGGACAAAACTTCTTCAGAATAAATGTAGCAATGCCTAGATTTCTTTTAAAAGACTGTTTAATGAAAATTAAAGAAAGTTTTGTTTTACTACAAAAAAGAGGATTTAATTATGAACAATCAAACTAAAACACCAACATTATTAGTAGCACTTTCCCCAATATTGGTAATGCTATTTTTACTTGGTTTTGGATATGCATTATTTAATTTACCTGCAGAACCATTAATGGTTATATCTTGTATATTTGCAGGGATATTAGTTAAGTATCTAGGATTCTCATATCAAGATATATTAAGTTCTATCGCTGAAAAAATTGCTAAGACTATGCCTGCATTACTTATCTTAATTACCGTAGGGTTATTGATTGGCACTTGGATCGCAGGTGGCACAATACCAATGATGATTTATTATGGATTAAAAATAATAGATCCACAGTATATCTATATCACAGCATTAGGATTAACATCAATAGTTTCCGTCTGTACAGGTACTTCTTGGGGATCTGCAGGTACTGTTGGTGTTGCTTTTATGGGCGTAGCGGTAGGATTAGATGCGAATTTAGCAGCGACCGCAGGGGCTGTTGTTGCAGGGGCTTATTTTGGTGATAAATTATCCCCATTATCAGATACAACAAATATTGCATCAACAGCAGCCGGTGTTGATTTATATGAGCATATTGCACATTTACTTTACACAACCCTGCCATCTTTTATATTAGCAGCTGTTGTATATATAATATATGGAATGAGCGGAGATTTTCATAGTGTAGAAACGCCTGAAAAAGTATTAGGAATGATATCAGGATTAGAAAATATATATCATTTTAATATTTTCTTCTTAATGATTCCTGTCATTATTATTTTATGGGGTTCTATAACGAAGAAACCAACTATTCCTGTTATGCTACTTTCTGCCACTGTTGCGGTCATAAATGCTATTTTTATTCAAAACTTTGCTTTACACGATGTAATCAATAGTGCTGTTAATGGATTTAATGTTTCTATGATACCTAGTGATATGAATGTAAATGCAGATCTTGCTAAATTATTGAATAGAGGAGGAATGAACTCAATGATGGGAACATTACTTATCTGTTTCTGTGCATTATCTTTTGCAGGTATTTTATCATTAAGCGGTGCATTAGAAGTGATTATTCAAAGTCTATTACGTTTAGTCAAATCAACTGCTTCACTTATTTTTGCAACAATATTGTGTGGATTAACTATGATAGGAGTAACTTGTAATGGTCAAATATCTATATTGATCCCAGGTGAAATGCTAAGAAAAGCGTATATTGATAGAGGATTACATCCTAAAAATTTAAGTCGAACAGCAGAAGATTCTGCAACCATTATTGAACCTATCTTACCTTGGACTGCTGCAGGTGCATATATGGCAGGTACGTTAGGCATTCCTACCTTATCATATTTACCTTGGGCAATATTATGCTGGAGTGGAATTGTGTTTGCAATGCTTTGGGGTATTACCGGCTTCGGTATTGCCAAATTAAATAAAAACTAAGGTTTAAATACCTAGTATAGAGACGTGGTTCACATACTACGTCTCTACAAATATACTTGAAAATCAATGGATTATTATTTTCTAACTCTATAAAAATCATTTCCTACTCATCATTTTTATGGCATTATTCAGTTAATACAGTCTTTACCAGATCAATTTTAATTATCTAACTTATTGTAATTTCAAATTAAAATATAAATTTATGAAGGAGTAAAGAAAAATGAAAGAACAAAAAACCTACTGTATTACACTCCTATTTAACGCAAATAAAGTTTATGATCGTCAGATAATTGAAGGGGTTGGGCAATATTTACAAGCATCTCAATGTAATTGGAATATTTTTATAGAAGATAATTTTATTTATCAAAAAGATATTTTAGAAGATATTTCTATTGATGGTATTATTGCTGATTTTGATGATTCAGAAACAGCAAATAAATTACTAAAATTTAATCAAATTCCTACCATTGCTGTTGGTAGTTCATATAAAGATCCGTCTTTATATCCTGATATTCCATACGTTGCTACTGATAATAATGATTTAGTTGAAGCTGCATTTTTACATTTAAGACAAAAAGGTATTTCTAATTTTGCTTTTTATGGAATGATACCGCCTAAAAATGGCAAACATTGGTCTATTGAACGACAGAACACTTTTGTTGAATTAATGAATAAATATAAATATCCAAATAATATTATTTATCAGGGTGAAAATATTACTTCTAAAAACTGGCTCTTTGCCCAACAAAATTTACAAGAATGGATTAAAACCCTACCTGCTCATACAGGTATAATTGCGGTAACAGATGCGAGAGCAAGACACCTCTTACAAGCTTGCGAATATTTGAATATCGCCGTTCCCGATCAATTATGTATTATTGGTATTGATAATGAAGAACTTATACAACATTTATCAAGAGTTTCACTATCTTCTGTGATGCAAGGCACAAGACAAATTGGCTATCAAGCGGCTAAATTACTTGATAATTTATTAAACAATAAACCTATTAGTAAAAAACCAATTTTAATACCATCAATAAAAGTGGTAGAACGAAGATCAACTGATTACCGTTCTTTAAAAGATCCTTTTGTGATACAAGCAATGCACTTTATCCGTCACAATGCTTGTAAAAGAATTAAGGTTGAACAGGTTCTCGATCACTTACGTATTTCTCGTTCTAATTTAGAAAACCGTTTTAAGATAGATATGAAAAAAACTATTCATCAAGCTATTTATGATGAAAAACTAAAAAGAGCCATTGATTTACTCTGTTTCACAAATATGTCAATACAGGAAATTACTGAGATCTGTGGTTATCCATCTGTTCAATATTTTTATTTTATTTTTAAAAAAGAGTATAAAAAGACACCAAAAGAATTTAAAAATATGATGCTTAACTAATTGAATATTAGATAGTTTACCTTTCAGGATAACTGCATACTTTGTATATACATCACTCAACCACACCAAAAATGATCTCAAATATCATTGATAAAATTAATAAAAACATTATTTAACTTTTCTGGATTTATATATTTGACAATAGTGAAATCAATAGAAATACTCTTGTCAAAAAACCTATATTTTTGTAACTATTTTACATTTTATTGACCAAACTGATAAGTTTCACTCTACCTTTTTCACCTGATACTACAACACTTATTGCAAGAAGAGAATATCTAAAAAATTATGTTTTTTATTTAAGTGAATTCGTTTTTATACCTATTTATTATTTACTCAATAAGCACTATTAGATCATATTTTTAAGGAAAGTGTACTCTTGCTCTGAAATTCATAGATTAAATGATAAAAACGTATAGTGATTTACTATACTTGAAAGCAAATAGATTATATACAAATATTCAAAAATTAGAAAAATACAGATTTTTTCAAAGAGAATTTTTTCATTTTTTATTCTCTAATGGTCATTAAAACGTTACAATAGACACAATTTTTACTTAAATAAAGGAATCCCTAATGAAAATTACTAAAAATACTGTACCAAGCATTGCTTACCAAGTTCGTACCCAAGAAGGTGTGTTAGTTGATGAAGCACCCGTTAATCAACCATTAGACTATTTACACGGTCATCAGAACCTTGTGATTGGTTTAGAAAATGCATTAGAAGGTAAAGCGGTAGGCGATACATTTGAAGTGCGTGTAAAACCAGAAGAAGGTTATGGCGAATACAATGAAGATATGGTGCAACGTGTACCAAAAGATGTATTCCAAGGCGTTGATGAATTAGAAGTAGGAATGCGTTTTATCGCAGATACGGATATTGGTCCATTACCTGTTGTGATTACTGAAGTAGATGAAACCGAAGTGGTGGTTGATGGTAACCATATGTTAGCAGGACAAGAATTATTATTCAGCGTTGAAATCGTATCAGTGCGTGCAGCAACAGAAGAAGAAATGGCTCACGGTCATATTCATCAACACGATGGCTGTTGTGGACACGATCACGATGAAGAAGAACACGAATGTTGTGGTGGACACGGTCATTGCCACAGTGATGAAGAAAAGAAAGATAAAAAAGAAGGTCGCTGTGGTTGTGGTCACAAACACTAAGGACTAGAAAATGGCAGAACGTAAATATTTTGGAACAGATGGTATTCGTGGCAAAGTTGGGCAATATCCTATCACGCCAAAGTTCATCTTAAAATTAGGTTGGGCTGCGGGCAAAGTATTAGCCAATCAAGGTTCAAAGCGAATTTTAATTGGTAAAGATACTCGTATTTCAGGTTATATGATTGAAGCAGCATTGGAAGCGGGGCTTTCAGCAGCAGGGCTTTCTGTGGCATTTACCGGTCCTATGCCAACCCCTGCGATTGCGTATTTAACCCGCACTTTTCGTGCCGAAGCAGGAATTGTGATTTCAGCGTCCCATAACCCTTATGATGATAACGGAATTAAATTCTTCTCATCAAATGGCGAGAAATTACCTGATGAAGTGGAAGAAGCAATCGAGGCGATGCTTGATGAACCAATGGATTGTGTGGAATCAGCACAGCTTGGAATGGCAAGCCGTATCACGGATGCCACTGGACGTTATATTGAATACTGCAAAAGTACTTTCCCTTCTCACTTAAATTTAAGTGCGTATAAAATTGTGGTGGATTGTGCGAACGGTGCAACCTACCACATCGCACCAAATGTAATGCGTGAGCTTGGTGCAGAAGTGATTGAAATTGGTACTAAGCCAAATGGTATGAATATCAATAAAGGCGTGGGTGCAACAGATATTAAGCAACTACAAGAAACTGTACTTGAACATAAAGCCGATCTTGGTTTAGCTTATGATGGCGATGGCGATCGCTTGATTATGGTGGATCATCTAGGCAATAAAATTGATGGCGACCAAATTATCTTTATTATTGCTCGTGAAGCATTGCGTGCGGGTAAATTAAAAGGGGGCGTTGTCGGTACATTGATGAGTAATATGAGCTTAGAGAATGCACTGCGTACCCTTGCTATCCCCTTTGTGCGTGCCAAAGTGGGTGACCGTTATGTTTTAGAACAGTTAAAAGAAAAAGGCTGGACATTAGGTGCAGAAAACTCAGGGCATATTATTATCTTAGATAAAAATACCACTGGGGACGGCATTGTGGCTTCATTAGAAGTATTAGCGGCAATGGCGGCTCAAAAACTGAGTTTAAATGAACTTGCTGAGGCAGTACCACTTTATCCGCAAGAGCTTATCAACATCAAGTTTAGTGGCGATAATGATCCACTTGTAAGCGAAGAAGTACAAAAAGTGACACAAGATGTGGAGCAACGCTTAAAAGGGAAAGGGCGAGTATTATTGCGTAAATCAGGCACTGAACCGTTAATTCGTGTAATGGTTGAATGTGCTGATGGCGAGCTTGCTCACTGCTGTGCAACTGAAATTGCAGAAGCAGTAAAACGTAATTAGTCATTTTATTTGGTAGATACTATTAAGAAAATTTAATTTATTACATTTAGAGATTAGAAATAATGGATCAACTTTCAATGAAAAAACAAGCAGCAAAAACTGCTCTAAAGTATGTCAAACCAGAAACTATTATTGGTGTTGGTAGTGGCTCAACCGTAAATTGTTTTATTGAAGCATTAGGCTCTATGAAAGATCAAATCAAAGGTGCTGTTGCCGCTTCAAAAGAGTCAGAAAAACGCTTACGTGAATTAGGTATTGAAGTCTTTGATGCCAACCAAGTATCTAGCCTTGACGTGTATATTGATGGGGCTGATGAAATTACACCACAAGGTTATATGATCAAAGGAGGCGGTGCAGCCTTAACCCGTGAAAAAATTGTAAGCTCATTAGCGAAAAAATTTATTTGTATTGTGGATAAATCTAAACAAGTAGATGTATTAGGTTCAACCTTTGCGTTACCTGTTGAAGTTATTCCAATGGCACGTTCTTATGTTGCTCGTCAGCTTGTTGCTTTGGGTGGTTCACCTGAATATCGAGAAGGTGTGGTAACGGATAATGGTAATGTAATTTTAGATGTCTATAATTTCAATATTATTGAACCGCTTAAAATGGAACATACGATTAACAATATCGCTGGTGTGGTTACGAACGGTATCTTTGCACAACGTTTTGCAAACATCACCATTGTCGGCTCACCAGAAGGTGCAAGAATTATTGAATAAGCGGTCAGATTATTATAAAAATTTTAAATATAAATACAACAGGAAGTAATAAATAATGACAACTCATATTTCTTTAGATAAATCAAAAATTAAATTTGTGTTACTTGAAGGCGTTCATAAAAATGCTATTGAAGTGCTAAAATCATCAGGCTATCACAATATCCACAATTATAAAGGAGCACTTGATGGCGATGAATTGGTTAATGCTATCAAAGACGCTCACTTTGTAGGTATTCGTTCTCGGACTTATTTAACTGCAGAGGTACTATCTCAAGCAACTAAACTGGTTGCTATTGGCTGTTTTTGTATTGGTACCAACCAAGTGGATATGAATGCAGCAAAAACACTAGGAATTCCTGTTTTTAACGCACCATTTTCAAATACTCGTTCTGTTGCAGAACTGGTACTCGCAGAAATTATTTTATTAATGCGTAAAGCTGCTCAAGCGAATATGGAAGTACATAGAGGAGAATGGAATAAATCTGCCGAAGGCTCAAATGAAGTACGTAATAAAAAATTAGGTATCATTGGATATGGTCATATTGGCTCACAATTAAGTGTAATCGCCGAATCTATTGGAATGCAAGTTTATTTTTATGATATAGAAAACAAACTCCCTCTAGGTAATGCACAACAAGTACATAATTTAGATGAATTATTGTCATTTTGTGATGTTATTTCTCTTCACGTACCTGAGAACAATTCTACTAAAAATATGATTGATGCTCAGTGTCTTAAAAAACTAAAAGAGGGTGCAGTTTTAATCAATGCCGCACGAGGAACCGTCGTTGATATTAATGCTCTTGCTGAAGCTTTAAAATCTGGAAAATTACGAGGTGCTGCTGTCGATGTATTCCCTATTGAACCCGCATCAAAAGATGAGTGCTTCACTTCACCATTATGCCAGTTTGATAATGTTATTCTTACTCCTCATATTGGTGGTTCAACAACAGAAGCACAAGCCAATATTGGTACGGAAGTCGCCAATAAATTTGTGAAATACTCTGATAATGGCTCTACTCTATCAGCGGTTAATTTTCCTGCTGTTTCCTTACCATCACACAACGGAGCGAAAAGATTATTGCATATTCATACAAATAAACCTGGTGTAATGAATCAGATTAACCAAGTATTTGTTAATGCAAATATGAATATTGCAGCACAATATTTACAAACTGATGCTGAAATTGGCTATGTTGTTATAGATGTTGAATCTGATGATGTAACCGAAATACTTGCTCAATTAAAAGCAATTGATGGAACAATAAAAGCAAGAGTATTACACTAGTTAAAATCAATAAAAAAAATTTTAAATTATACAAATAGGAATAAAAAAATAATGCGTACAAGTCAATATTTACTATCTACATTAAAAGAAACCCCTAATGATGCACAGGTGGTAAGCCATCAATTAATGTTGCGAGCGGGAATGATCAGACCCCTAGCATCAGGACTTTATACTTGGTTACCAACAGGGTTACGTGTATTAAAAAAAGTAGAAAATATCGTGCGTGAAGAAATGAATAAATCTGCTGTTGAAGTGTCTATGCCAGTGGTTCAGCCTGCGGATTTATGGATTGAATCACAACGTTGGGATGACTACGGTCCAGAATTGTTACGTTTTGAAGATCGTGGAGCTCGTCCATTTGTATTAGGTCCAACTCACGAAGAAGTAATTACGGATTTGGTGCGTCGTGAAATTACTTCATATAAACAATTACCGTTAAATTTATACCAAATTCAAACTAAATTCCGTGATGAAGTGCGTCCACGTTTTGGGGTAATGCGTTCACGTGAATTTTTAATGAAAGACGCTTACTCTTTCCATACAACACCTGAGTGTTTACAAAATACTTATGAAGTAATGCACCAAACTTATTGCAATATTTTCAATCGTTTAGGCTTAGATTTCCGTCCTGTTCAAGCTGACACAGGGTCAATCGGTGGTAACGCATCACACGAATTCCAAGTATTAGCACAAAGTGGCGAAGACGATATCGTCTTCTCAACAGAATCTGATTACGCAGCCAATATCGAATTAGCAGAAGCAGTGGCTGTGGGCGAAAAACACGCCCCAACCAAAGAGATGGAATTGGTGGATACCCCAAATGCGAAAACCATTGCCGAAGTGGTAGAGCAATTTGATGTAGCGATTGAGAAAACCGTTAAAACCTTAGTAGTAAAAGGAGCAAGCGAAGATCAACCTTTAATCGCATTGGTGTTACGTGGTGATCACGACTTAAATGAAATCAAAGCCATTAAATTACCAGAAGTGGCTGAACCTTTTGAGTTTGCTGATGAAGCGAATATTAAAGCAAAAATTGGGGCTGGAGTGGGTTCATTAGGGGTTGTAAATATGCCAATTCCTGTGATTATTGACCGTAGCGTTGAGTTAATGAGCGATTTCACCACAGGGGCAAACATCGACGGTAAACACTATTTCAATGTGAACTGGGAACGTGATGTTGCTCTGCCAAAAGTAGCAGATTTGCGTAATGTGGTAGAAGGCGATCCAAGTCCAGACGGCAAAGGCACATTGTTGATTAAACGTGGTATTGAAGTAGGGCATATTTTCCAATTAGGCTCAAAATATTCAGAAGCAATGAATGCCACAGTTCAAGGCGAAGATGGTCGTCCACAAACCTTAATTATGGGCTGTTACGGTATCGGTGTTTCTCGTGTGGTTGCCGCAGCGATTGAGCAAAATCACGATGAGCGTGGCATTAAATGGTCAAATGTAATTGCACCTTTCACAGTAGCGATTGTACCAATGAATATGCACAAATCAGAAGAAGTAAAACAAGAAGCTGAAGCCCTTTATAAGCAATTAAAAGCATTGAATATTGATGTGATTTTTGATGATCGTAAAGAACGTCCTGGGGTAATGTTTGCGGATATGGAATTGATCGGTGTGCCACACACCATCGTGATTGGACAGCGTAGCCTTGAAAATGGTGAGCTTGAATATAAGAGCCGTCATACTGGTGAAAAACAGATGATCGCCAAAGATCAAATGGTCGCCTTTATTCAATCTCAACTTAGTTAATTGATAAAAAAGGACGAATTTATGCTCAAAATACTTAGAATTATCATTGTTGTTATTCTCGCTATTGGAATTTGTTTGATTGGCACAGTTTATTCATTATGCCGTTTTAAACATCCGAATAATGTGTGTTTTATCGTCAAAATGTTTGGCTGGTTACATCATTTTCTGGGTATTAAAGTGATTCTTCGTCCTAAAAAAGATTTTACCCAACACGCTATTTATATAGCCAATCATCAAAATAATTATGATATGGTAACGATTTCTGCAATGTTACAATCGAATACGGTTAGCGTTGGAAAAAGTAGCTTAATTTGGATTCCATTTTTTGGTTTAATGTATTGGAGTAGTGGTAATATTTTAATTCAGCGCGAAAATCATAATAGTGCAATTAAAACAATGAGCAAAGTAGCAAAAGTGATTAAAGAAAATAACATTTCTATTTGGATGTTTCCTGAAGGAACACGTAGCCGTGGGCGTGGTTTACTTCCGTTTAAACGTGGTGCTTTTCATACCGCTATCGCAGCAGGCGTACCTATTGTGCCTGTCGTATGTTCAAATACCCATAATAAAATAGACTTAAATCGTTGGGATAATGGTTACGTAATTTGTGAAACCTTAGAACCAATTGATACCGCTGGCTACTCTCGTGAAAATATCAAAGAACTAATTCAACTTTGTTACGATAGAATGGATGAAAAAATTAAAGTGCTTAATCAAGAAGTCGCAGAATTAGAATCAAAAGCTTAAATTATCGCTATATTTACACACCCTGAAAATCATAATAATTTTGAGGGTGTTTTTTATACGTTCAATTTAGAGTATGATAGGGTTTTCTAAAATAATTTTATAAATATTATGTACCGTTTTTTACTTTGGTTAAAGCAACCAAGCAATACATTATGGGTTAAGCCTACATTAGGGGCTTTATTGGCCCTAATCATTGCTTTCTCTTCTTATTGGATTGATCGTTGGTTACCTGCTCAAACTCTACCTAAAATTAATATAGATATTGTAGATGACTTATTAAATATTATTGCCTCCAGTATGCTAGCAGTAAGCACCTTCTCTCTTTCAATTATGATTGCTGCTTTTAGTTCCGTCGCCAGTAATGCCACACCTCGAGCAACAGAGTTAATTATTGCCGATGGTACTACTCGAACAGCAATTTCTAGTTTTCTTTCTGCGTTTATTTATGCAGTTATTGCTAAGATATTATTAGGACTCGGTATTTTTGGCACAAATGGGCTGTTTATTCTATTTGGTTGTATTGTTATTTTATTATTATATTTAGTGGTAGTTTTAATTCGTTGGGTACAAACTCTTTCAGGATTAGGGCGTTTAAAAAACACCTTAGATCGTATTCAACAAAAAGCCACTGAATCATTACGTGATTATCGTAATAATCCAAATTTAGGGACTGCCGCCAAAATTACTGAATTAAAACAAGTAAGATCAATTTATTCTCAAAAGATTGGTTATTTAATTAATATAAATCTTTCAGGCTTGCAGCACTGGGCTGAAGATAACGATTGCTATTTACATATTATGGTACGAGTAGGTGACTGGCTAATGCCAAATAAAGCAATGGTATTAGTGCAACGAAATCATTTTGAGGATATTGATTTTGATGAAATCAACCGTTTCTTTATTGTAGATTCACAACGTAAATTTGAACAAGATCCAAGTTTTGGTTTATCTGTTTTAAGTGAAGTTGCACAACGAGCCCTTTCTCCTGCAATCAATGACTCAGGTACAGCATTAACAGTATTAGCGACTCTTACACAATTATTGACTGAAAAACCAATCGAAAAAGATGACGATAGAGACTTTGATCGTTTAAGTATTGTTCCGTTAGATGAAGGGATTTTTATTCAAGAATCAATCCGCCCTATTGCACGGGATGGGGCGACCAATGTAAATATTGGTATTGCTATTTTGCAAGCACTTGCCACTATTTACCATCAAGCACCAACCGTTGAGCTTTCACTTGCTGCACAAAAAGAAGCAGAAAATACTTTACAACGTAGTATTTAAATACTGAATTTTGAAAATGATAAACATCTTATTAATGATCTCTATCAACAACTTTTTGGGTTTAAATTAAGCCAGTAAGCGGTCACATTTTAAGAGAAATTTACACAATTGAAAGAAAATAAAAGTTGCTTAACTCCTTATAAAATAAGACATTAAGCAACTTTTCTGATTATTTAAAATAGTGAAAAAATTTACTGCTAATCTCCAAAACTAAAGAAAAGCAAGAAATGGTGAAATACAAAGTAGTATTCCAGTAAAGATAATCACATTTGTTGCTAAGCCTTTATAGTGGTGTAAGTGTGGCATTTTATGTACAAGATATGCAGGGATTAAACAACCCACTAAACCAAAAATTGGACTACAAATTGAAGTAAAGTTTAGGATTGGGAAGTTGGTAACAATTGTTCCCCAGCAAATAAGAATGATAAACGCAACTACCAGTTTCTCAATTAATGGCTTGTTGATCTCTTCTTCTTTATATTTACGTAGTAACACATTCATTACAAGACCAACACACGCTTCTCTAAAGCCTAAGAATACCCCAAAGAAAGAGGTCACAATCGCAAAAATATTGATAACAATACCTGTAATGGTTGCCCAGCTACCTGGTATAAATTGTGCAATAATTGCTAATGATGAAATGTTTTGCTCTTTGGCACTGATTGCTTGCTCTTGGCTGATAGCCAAAGTAAATGAAACTGCATAGAAGAATACCACCACAAATAAAATCACAAACGAAATACGCATTGCTCGTGATGCTTTATAACGTGCGACTTCAATAGATTTTTCGTGTGATCGATAAGAAATCACCATTGGGCTTAATGACTGTAAGAATAAAATAGACGTTAGAGTAAATGGAAGGGTTATGATGGCATCTTTTATCATTGTTCCCCAGTTTCCAACGGCTGGAAGATTTGAGAGATCCCAACGTGATACAAGTAGCACACCCATTATCCCCACAAGAGATAATACCGTCACAGCCATAAATCCAGATAATTTAAAGAGTAATTTTTCTCCTTTCGATGCAATAAAAGAAAGTACACAAACTAATCCTAATCCATAGAATATATTATCACTTAACTTAGTTTCAGTAATACCAAAGGATTGCAAGTAAGAGGCACTGTCATTAGTGACGGCTAATGAATAAATTAACACCCAAATGACAAGCATAATAAAATAAAGAATACCTAACGCTATCCCCCAGTTTTTACCAAGGTAATCAGAGATAATTCGAGGGTAGTCAGTACATTTTTTTGATTCGGCAAGGGTATTTATAAAGAGATTTTGGAAGAGATATAAAGCAGGATAACCAATGATTGCGGAAAGTAGGAAAACCCATATTCCCATTATCCCAACTTGAACAGGAAGAAAGACAATTCCCGCCCCAATCGCCATTCCGATGCTCATTACTATCCAACCAACATCGACACTATCAAACTTAATGGCTTCTTGCCATTGCTGTCTGGTCATACCGGCTTTTTCATAGTTTTTTTGATTGCTCATATATTGCTCCTTATAGGATTTACATTTTAGTCTTGTGAAATTTTATTGAACATCTGTAAATATAGAAACAAAGGCTCAATTTACCACCTTACAAAAACACTAGATATGATCCAGTGCATTTTTGATATCATCAATCAGATCTTCTGGATCTTCAATACCGACGGATAAGCGAACCAATCCTGCTGTAATTCCTTGTTTTAATCTCTCTTCTTCAGGTACACTGGCATGTGACATTTTTGCAGGATAAGATAAAATAGATTCCACGCCTCCTAAACTCACTGCAACAATAGGATATTTTAAGGCTTCTGCAAATTTCTTCATATTTTCAATACTACCCAAATCAAAAGAAAGCACTGCCCCACCACTTGATGCTTGTTTTTTGTGAATTTCATAGCCTTCGTGACTTTCTAAACCGGGATAATACACTTTTTTAACTTTAGGATGGATTTCAAGAAGTTGAGCAATTTTTAATGCCGTTTGAGTACTTTTCTCCATTCGAATAGCCATCGTTTTGATACCTCGCATCACCAACCAACTTTCTTCAATACCCGGTAATCCGCCAAGCATAATTTGTTGTTTATGCAATTTTTCATAAAGTTCATCATCATTCACCGCTACTGCACCTAAAATGACATCGCTATGCCCATTTAAGAATTTAGTTGCACTTTGAATAACAATATCTACCCCCATTGTCAGTGGATTTTGATATTGTGGTGTCATAAATGTATTATCAATAGCGGTCAAAATATTATGCCTTTTTGCAATTTCAACCACACCTTGAATATCGGTAATTTTTAAAGTCGGATTAGATGGCGTTTCCATATAAAAGGCTTTGGTATTCGGTTTAATGGCATTTTCCCATTCAGCAAGATTCGTTTCATCAACAAAGCTCACTTCAATCCCAAAGCGTGGTAATGCCTCATTGACTAATTGAAATGTGCCGCCATAAACATCTTTACACATCACAATATGATCACCTTTTGAGAACATCAAAAGTACCGCAGAAATTGCCGCCACCCCAGACGCAAAAGCCACCGCATATTTGCCTTGTTCTAGGCTAGCGATGGCTTCTTCTAATGCAGAACGAGTTGGATTACCAAATCTTGAATACATATATTTCTGCATATTATCAATTTCTTTTTGATGAAAGGTTGATGCTTGGCAAATAGAAATGGATGATGCCCCTGTTTCAGGATCGAGCATATTATAGCCGTGTAAAACTTGTGTTCCAAATTTCATAAAACCACCTCTTTTTGTTTATTAATTATCACAATAGTTGTGATTATACTCTTGAAAAGTAAAAAAATTTTTCTCCATTTTTACTTGATTTCCATAAATTTTAAAATAAAATTCTAAAATATCTTATATAGAAAGAATATTTTTCTACAGCTAAACTTACTTACGAGGTAACAAAGTGTACAAACTTGATAAAATAGATAGACAAATTTTAAGACTATTGCAAAAAGATGCCTCTATTTCGATTACTGATTTAGCAGAAAAAGTCAATTTGACCACGACACCTTGCTGGCGACGAATTCATCGTCTTGAAGAACTTAAAATTATTAGTAATCGAGTTGTATTGGTAGATGCAAATAAAGTGGATTTAAGTCTTATTGGCTTTGTTCGGATTAAAACCAGTGATCATTCTGAGCAGTGGTATCACAAGTTCTCCAAAACAATTATAGACTTTCCTGAAGTCACGGCTTTTTATCGAATGGCTGGAGAATATGATTATTTAATGCAAGTACGAGTGAAAGATATTCACACCTTTGATATTTTTTATAAAAAATTAGTAAGAGAAGTAGAAGGCTTAACGGATGTCACTTCTACCTTTGCAATGGAAGAACTAAAATATACTTATGAATTACCGATTTAATAAGCGGTACGATTATTTTCATTTTTTGCAAATTTTTGATCAAATCTTACCGCTATATTTAGCCACTTAGTTCTATATAACGTAACGGACGGATAGTTTGCTAATGCCACCTCTACAACGTTTTAAACTATAAAATATAACGACTTAAATCTTCGTTCTCAACCACATCATCAAGCTCTTTGGCAACGAATTCTTGGTCAATCACAATTTTTTCGCCTGAGCGTTCGCTTGCATTGAAAGAAATGTTATCCATTAAACGCTCTAACACGGTATGCAAACGTCTTGCACCGATATTTTCGGTTTTTTCATTCACGTGGAATGCAGATTGTGCGATTCGGCTGATACCATCTTCGGTGAACTCAATTTCAACGCCTTCGGTTTTCATTAACTCTTTGTATTGTAAGGTTAATGATGCATTTGGTTCAGTTAAAATACGTTCAAAATCGTTTTGCGTTAAAGATTTTAATTCCACACGAATAGGTAAACGACCTTGTAATTCAGGTAGTAAATCAGAAGGGCGAGCCACTTGGAATGCACCTGAACAGATAAATAAAATATGATCCGTTTTTACAATGCCGTGTTTAGTGTTTACTGAGCTACCTTCAATGATTGGCAGTAAATCACGTTGCACCCCTTCACGAGAGACATCGCCACCGCT
This sequence comes from Phocoenobacter atlanticus subsp. cyclopteri, assembly GCF_018343795.1. Lineage (GTDB taxonomy): Bacteria > Pseudomonadota > Gammaproteobacteria > Enterobacterales > Pasteurellaceae > Phocoenobacter > Phocoenobacter atlanticus. The sequence continues at coordinate 2,209,178 of NZ_CP074346.1, read as the reverse complement.
ATGCTCCGATTTTTTACAAATCTTATCGATCTCATCAATAAACACGATACCGTGCTGTTCTACCGCTTCAATCGCTTGCTGTTTTAACTCTTCTGGATTAACTAATTTTGCCGCTTCTTCGTCAATTAACACTTTAAACGCGTCTTTGATTTTCATTTTGCGTTTTTTCTTTTTGCTTGGCGATACGCCTTCAAACAGGGATTGTAATTGCGATGTCATCTCTTCCATTCCCGGTGGTGTCATAATTTCTACACTCACTTGGGCGGCGATATCAATTTCAATCTCTTTGTCATCTAATTGACCTTCACGCAATTTTTTACGGAAAACTTGACGAGTTGAGGTGCTAGAGCTACTTTCTTCACTGTTACCCCATTGATCTTTGGCTGGTGGCAGTAATACATCTAAAATACGCTCTTCCGCTGCTTCTTCAGCACGGAAACGATTTTTTTCAATCGCTTGTTCACGCACTAATTTCATTGAAACATCAGCTAAATCACGAATAATCGCATCAACTTCCTTACCCACATAACCGACTTCGGTAAATTTGGTTGCTTCTACTTTCACAAAAGGCGCATTGGCTAATTTTGCTAAACGACGTGCAATTTCCGTTTTACCCACACCTGTTGGTCCAATCATTAAAATATTTTTTGGGGTGACTTCTTGGCGTAAATCTTCTGGCAACTGCATACGACGCCAGCGGTTACGCAATGCAATCGCTACGGCACGTTTTGCTTCGTTTTGCCCAATAATATGGGCATCTAATTCTGATACAATCTCACGAGGTGTCATTGACATAATCTGTTCCTATTTTTCAATTTCTTCAATAATATGGTTGCTGTTGCTGTAAATATCGATTTCGCCTGCCACTTTTAATGACTCTGCAACAATCTCTTTGGCTGATAACTCGCTGTTTCTTAACAATGCAAGGGCAGCGGATTTTGCATAATTACCGCCAGATCCAATCGCTAAGACATCGCTTTCTGGCTCAATCACATCGCCACTGCCTGAAACTAATAAAAATTCGCTTTCATTCGCAACAATCATCATCGCTTCTAAACGACGTAATGCACGATCTGAACGCCACTCTTTGGCTAATTCTACGGCGGATTTCACTAAATGTCCTTGATGAAGTTCTAATTTTCGCTCGAATAATTCACGCAAAATAAAAGCGTCTGCCGTTGAGCCTGCAAACCCTGTGATCACTTTATCTTGATACATTTTACGCACTTTTCTTACTGTGCCTTTTTCTACACAGTTACCGAGCGTAGCTTGACCATCGCCCCCCATTGCTACTTTGCCATCACGACGTACACATACAATAGTTGTCATTGTTATTCCTTATTTTCTTAAAAATCTTTTTATTAGATTGTGATTAAATTTAAGATTTCAAGGGTAAGAATCAATTTTGTAAATTTTAATCAGAAAGTAACCGCTATTCCATCTCAATTAAGTTTAATTGACCAGAAAATCGTTCGGTAATGGCTTGTTGAATTTCATCAAATTCAGTAGGGTTAAGACCTAATTCTATAACAACTTTATCGCTAAATTGTTGGTCATAAATTTCAATATCCATTGTGCTAAGCAGGTTTTGTAGTGAGTTAAATTGATCGTATTCACATTGTAAGCGGTATGATTTTCTTAAAACTTTGCGAATTTTTTCTACTTGCTTTAAGGCTTGCTGTACACCGTTTCCATAAGCTCGCACTAATCCACCTGTCCCTAATTTTATGCCACCAAAATAACGAACAATAACAACACTGACTTCCCCCATTCCACTGCCTAACAGATGATTTAACATTGGTTTTCCAGCCGTGCCTTGTGGTTCACCATCGTCAGTAAAACCATATTGTTGACTATCTGTCGGTGAACCAGCCACAGCCGCCCAACAGTGATGTCGTGCATCAGGATAAGTGGTTCGCATTTCGGTTAAAAAAGCCTTAGCTTCTTCAATACCTTCTGTATGACGAATATAGGTAATAAAGCGACTTTTTTTAATTTCTTCTTCAAAAACAACTTCAAATTTGGGTATATAATATTCCATTTGAGCCTAAAAATATTTCTTTAAAAAATGTTCATTTTTGTGATCATAGCCTAATTTTTGATAATTATCGACGCATTTAACGGTTATTTTTACTGTTTTACTTGCAAAATAAATATTTTTTTAGTATACCTTTAAATATTGTATTTTTGTAACAAACAGAAAGTGACAATGTAAAGAGATAATGTGAAATAATAATGCAACATTATTTTAAACAAAAAAACAGAGGAAAATTTAATGAAAAAATTACTAAAAATTTCTTTAGTAGCAGGACTAGCGATGAGTGCAATTTCTGTTCAAGCTGATGAAAAATTTGTGACTATCGGAACAGGTGGTCAAACAGGTGTTTATTATGTAGTCGGTCAGTCGGTATGTAAATTAGTAAACCGTACCACGGCAAAAACAAATGTAAAATGTAATGCACCATCAACTGGCGGTTCTGTGGCAAACTTAAATGCCATTGCAGGTAATCAAATGCAAATGGGGATTGCTCAATCAGATTGGCAATTCCACGCTTATAATGGTACAAGTTCTTTCAAAGGTAAAAAGAACGATAAATTACGTGCTGTATTCTCAATCCATCCAGAACCATTTACGGTAATGGCTCGTGATGATTCAGGTGTTCAATCATTTGATGATCTTAAAAATAAACGTGTAAATGTAGGAGACCCAGGTAGTGGTACTCGTGCAACAATGAAAGTTGTTTTAGATGCCAAAGGTTGGACAGAAAAAGAATTTAAAGTCGCATCAGAATTAAAAGCGTCAGAAATGGCTTCTGTAATGTGTGATAACAACTTAGATGCGATCACTTATAATGTTGGACACCCAAATGGTGCATTAAAAGAAGCGGCAGCATCTTGTGATGCACATTTAGTACCTGTTACAGGTAAAGCAATTGATAAACTAATTGCTGATAATGCTTACTATGCGAAAGCAACTATTCCAGGTGGATTATATAAAGGTTCTGATAAACCAGTAGATACTTTTGGTGTATATGCAACTTTAGTCACTTCAACAGATGTTGATGCAGACAGTGTTTATGCCGTAGTTAAAGCGGTGTTTGATAACTTTGACCGCTTTAAGCGTTTACACCCAGCATTTGCAAACTTGAAAGAGCAAGATATGATTAAAAATGCTCTTTCAGCGCCTCTTCACGAAGGTGCGGTACGCTATTATAAAGAGCGTGGTTGGTTAAAATAATTCAATTATTTGTTTTATTAAATCATAATTGAGAGTAAAATTCTCATTATCTGAAAATTTCACAAATTTTCTTTGCCCTCAATCTTTAACCAGATTGAGGGTACTCATTTCCCCTTATAACTTGATTTTTACGAGAAAGCATTTTATGTCTGAAATAAATAAAGTAGATTATGACGATCTGCAAGATATGGTAGCATCTAATGATGCTGGTGGTCGTAATCCTTATGGATTTACTAAAAAACTGATTATTGTAACTGCTATTTTATGGTCGGTATTCCAACTTTATTATAGCTCACCTCTGGCTTATACCTTACAGGAGATGGTAAGGGCAGCAGGAATTGATATAAACGTAGTTATTGATGACACCAAAGCACGCTCAATTCACCTTTCTTTTGCACTATTCTTAGGATTTTTAACCTTTCCTGCTTTTGCTACTTCGCCAAAACACAAGGTACCTTTAATTGATTGGACTTTTGCAATTGTCGGTGCATTTTTAGCATCTTATTATCTTTTCTTTTATGAAGGATTAGTCACTCGTTTTGGTGCACCTAATTTACAGGATATTATCGCGGGTTGTATGGGGATTATTTTACTGCTTGAAGCAACTCGCCGTACTTTAGGGCTGCCTTTAGTAATTATTGCTGCAGGCTTTCTACTTTATAACTATTTTGGGCAATTTTTCCCAAGTAGCTGGATTGTCAGCCATCGTACAGGTACGCTTTCCCATATTATTAATCAGCAATGGATAACGCCAGAAGGAGTATTTGGTGTTGCGTTAGGCGTATCGACTAAATATGTTTTCTTATTTGTATTATTTGGTGCATTGCTTGATAAAGCGGGGGCTGGAAACTATTTTATTAAAACTGCTTTTGCATACTTAGGGCATTTGCGTGGCGGTCCAGCAAAAGCGGCAGTCGTTGCATCGGGATTAACAGGGTTAATTTCAGGATCTTCAATTGCAAACGTAGTAACTACTGGAACATTTACTATTCCAATGATGAAACGAGTCGGTTTTTCATCAGAAAAAGCAGGTGCTGTGGAAGTTGCCTCCTCTGTAAATGGTCAAATTATGCCACCTGTAATGGGTGCGGCTGCATTTTTAATGATTGAATATGTTAATATGCCATACAGTGAATTGATTACTCACGCTTTCTTGCCTGCATTAATTTCGTATATCGCATTAGTTTATATTGTTCATTTAGAAGCGTGTAAACTTAATTTAACTGGACTTCAAAGAACGGATCCTGCTCGTCCATTATTCGTTGCCATTATACGAGTATTAGCAACATTCTTGAGTGTTTGTATTCTTTATTTTGCCGTTAAATTTGGATTAGGTTGGATAAAAGAAATTGCACCAAATTCTGCCTTTATGATTATAATGGTATTATTAACCCTCGCTTATTTAGGATTAATTTACCGAGTTGCACAATTCCCAGAATTAGAAATTGATGATCCGACTTCTAAAATTGTGAAACTGCCATCAGTTAAACCGACCGTAAATTCAGGGTTACACTTTTTACTGCCAGTAGTCGTATTAATCTGGTGTTTAATGATTGAACGCTTATCACCAGGATTATCTGCATTTTGGGGAACATTAGTACTTAGCTTTATTCTTGTGACTCAAAGAACATTATTAAACTTCTTCAGAAAAGAAGTATTTAACCCACTGTCTTTAAAATTAGGCGTAAAAGATCTCATTGATGGTTTAGAAACTGGAGCCAGAAATATGATCGGTATTGGCATTGCCACAGCAACAGCAGGTATTATCGTAGGTGTTGTATCGTTAACTGGTTTTGGGGTACAACTTTCTGGCATCATTGAAGCTCTTTCAATGGGTAGCGTGTTAATTATGCTGGTTCTTGTTGCTGTCTTTAGTTTAATTTTAGGAATGGGATTACCAACTACGGCAAATTATGTCGTGGTATCCTCACTTATGGCGACGGTTATCGTAGAAGTGGGTCGTCAAAATGGCTTAATCGTACCTTTAATTGCGGTACATTTATTTGTGTTCTATTTTGGAATTATGGCAGATGTCACGCCACCTGTTGGACTGGCTTCCTTTGCAGCAGCGGCAGTTTCAGGAGGAAATCCGATTAAAACAGGGTTGGTTGCATTTTTCTATAGCTTAAGAACCGCCATTTTACCGTTCTTATTTATCTTTAATACTGATTTATTATTAATTAATGTAGGTTGGGCTAAAGGTATACTGGTCTTTATTATATCTACCACCGCAATATTACTCTTTACAGCCGCCACAATGAATTTCTTTATTACAAAAAACAAGAAATGGGAAACAGTGGCGTTAATTCTATCTGCATTTATCTTATTTCGCCCAGCACTATTTATGGAGCAAATTTCACCAAGTACAAAAACAATTGAAGCAACTCAGTTTGTACAACAGCTTGAAAACGCATCAGCAGGTGAAAAAATAACACTACAAATTGCAGGGGTTAACCCTTATGGTAAACCAATAGAATTTTTCTCAGAATTGGACATTCCTGATGTAAACGGACAAACTCGTCTTAAAGCCTTAGGATTAGAATTGTTAGAGCAAGAAAATAAAGTGATTGTGGATATGGTTGATGTTGGCTCACCGGCAGAAAAAGCTGGGTTAAGCTGGGATCAAGTTATTTTAAGCGTAAAATTACCACAAGCTTCACTACCAAAAGAACTAATGTTTATTCCAGCATTATTACTCGCTTTATTTGTGGGCTGGAACCAACGACGTCGTAGAAAAAACGCAGTAGCAACAAACTAAAGTAATCAAGGATTAACTATGTATAATAAAATTTTAATTGTTATTGATCTTGGCGATATAGAAAAAGCGTCAGAAATGGTAAAAACTGCACAAGATCTCACCGCTCATAACCCAAATGCTATTTATCGAGTGGCAACCGTGATAGAACCATTTGATGGAAGTTTTATCTCTTCTTTTTTACCACAAGGGTTTGATAAATCAGTAATCTCAGAAGCGAATAAAATGCTACATGAATTTACAAAACAACATTTTCCGGAAGGCACAAAAGTGCAACATATTGTTGCTCACGGCACGATTCACGAAGAAGTTAATCGAATTGCTCACGATAAAAGTATTGATTTAATCATTATGTTAGCTAAGAAAAAAAGAACCTCTAAAGGATTAAGCTCTGATACTGTAAAAGTGGCACGTTATAGTGAAAAGCCGATGTTGTTATTACGTTAATCTACTTGCTTTCGAAAGCTGAAAAAGTTATTACTAACTGCGTTCATCTTACAATTATTAGTAAAACAAAACCGCTTGTGTTAAACAGCAAGCGGTTTGATTTTTAGTAGTTTTTACAAATTATTTTTCTTCTTTCGGTAAATGTATAAGTGAAGCTACTAAGCCTCCCCAAATAATGAGAAGAGAAATAATCATCATAATAATAGCAATAAAACTCATTATTTAGTCTCCTTAAAAATATGATACTTCCATTCAATGTGAGAAAGTAAGTATGAAATAACACCTAATGCGATCACCATTCCCCAGCCAAAGAGATTTAAGAACCATTGTGGATAACCTGAGTACCCTTCAAAAATCACTTTCTTGGCTTCAATAAATAGCATAATACCAAGGACAATGGGTGTAATAATGCCACAGAAAATAATCCATAATTTACCAACTTGTACAGATGATGTACTATTTAAATGTTCAGCTAATGATGGCAAACGTTTTGTTAAACTGATCGAAACAATATAAAGGAATCCAACTAAAACAATACCAAAACTATTCACAAATTTATCTAAAGTATCTAATACTGGAATACCTGTTGTTGTACCAAATAACAGAACAGAAACCACCGCCATTGGAAGTGAAACCATTAATGTTGCTTTAAGACGACGAATTCTAAATTTATCTTGAATTGCCGCAATAATTACTTCCATAATTGAGATCATTGAAGTTAAGCCTGCAAATACCAATGAACCAAAAAAGAGCAACCCAACAAGTGACCCCATCGGAGCTTGATTAATAATAGTTGGAAATGCAATAAAAGCTAACCCGATTCCTGAAGAGGCAACATCACTTACTTCTTTACCTCCAGCTGTTGCCATAAAGCCCAATGCAGCAAATACACCAATACCAGCAAGTAATTCAAATGAACTGTTAGCAAAACCGACAACCAACCCCGTTCCTGTTAAATCAGTATCTTTTTTCAAATAAGAAGAGTAAGTTACCATTATTCCAAAACAAATTGAAAGAGAAAAAAAGATCTGCCCATAAGCCGCAATCCAAACACTTGGTTCAACTAATTTTGACCAATCTGGTGTGAATAATGCATCTAACCCTTTTGCTGCCCCTGGTAAGAAGAGTGAGTAAATAACAAGAGAAACAAACATTACTAAAAGTAACGGCATAAAAATATTTGATGCTTTTGAAACTCCTCGTTGAACACCTAAAGTCATAATGAAAATAGTGACCATCCAAACGGCAATTAAAGGTCCTACAACTGCACCAACAAAATCAAGGCTTATACCTGCATCTGCAACTTGTGTAAATTCTTTTAAGAAAAAATCGGCAGGATTTGATCCCCAAGCACTACTTAGAGAAAAATAAGTATAACTCGCTGCCCAACCTAAAATTACCGCATAATAAACGGCGATAATAATACAAACTAAAACTTGCCACCAACCAAACACTTCAAACTTTTTGCTAATATGACGAAATGCCAAAGGTGCTGAACCACGATATTTATGCCCAATTGCATAATCTAATAATAAAATAGGAATTCCTGCCGTTAATAAAGCAACAAGGTAAGGAATAATAAATGCCCCTCCCCCATTTTCATAACTAACATAAGGAAATCGCCAAATATTTCCTAACCCAACGGCGGAACCAATTGCCGCTAAAATAAAAGCTCGACGATCAGTAAACGTCTCCCTTTTATGTTTCTTGACTTTTTTATCTGAACTAGACATCAACACCTCCCATAATAAAAATTAATAATAATCACAATAATAAAAAGTAATTATTTTTAATATGCCTTAAATTAAAATAAATGTAAATAATATGTTGACAAAAAATCAAATATTTTGAAAACATCTCCGTCTATTTGTGTATGGTTTAAAATTTTTTCCAAATTTCAAATAAAAATTGGTTTTATTATAGGAATAGCTTCAATCTACATTACTTCTATTTCAGATATGCACTACTGTAAAACTAGAGGTAAAGCCATAAAATTTACCAAATATCAGCTTGTTTATAGAATATTTAAAGAAAATATTTCTATTTATCAATTCTCATAAACAAACACCACATACTTGATAAGAATAAATATCAATCAAATAATTAGCAAACCCAACTAAAGCAATTGACAATAGTTCGCATTAGCGTTAATCTCGCGTATCTGTTAAATTGAGATCAAAGAGGATGTTATGAAAAAAAATTTGTGTTTGAATTTTATATCGACTGTACTTATCGTAACAAGTACTTCAGCACAGGCTGTTGATATTCTTAATAACCAATCATCAACACTAGGCACGATAACTGTTACAGATAAAGCAGAAAGTATTGATGAGCAAAAAAAAGATGAAGTTTATCAGCGTGATATTACCAATATGTACGCCGATAAAGAAACCGTTGAGCGTTATAAAGGTGCTGCACCAGCCGATTTATTCCAAGGGTTTAATGGTGTTTATAGTGGTGACGCTCGCAACAGTGGTGCAGTTGATCCCAATATTCGAGGTATCCAAGGGCAAGGAAGAATTCCTGTTACTGTTGATGGTACAGAGCAGGCTTTGACAACATATCGTGGTTACAATGGGGCAAACAATCGTAATTATTTAGATCCAAATTTAGTGAGTGGGATTACGGTAGAAAAAGGACCGACTATTGCCTCTGGTCATGCATCTGGAATTGGTGGTGTTGTTAAAATGAGAACAATAGACACTGATGATATTGTGAAAGAAGGTGAAAAGTTTGGTGTAGAGTTAAAATTAGAAACAAGTAATAACTCAGTAAAAGAACATATTCCTGATTATAAATGGGGACAAGATTATCGAGTGGTTGGTGATGGAACACCAGGGGATTTTTCTTCTGTTACTCTCGTTAAGCCTAAACGTAAAGGTGAATACTTTAAAGATAGTGCAATACGTTTGGCTGTTGGTTTAAAAGAGGATAAATACGATTTATTAGCAGCCTATAGTTACCGCAATAAAGGAAATTACCTAGCAGGGAAAGGTGGTGCAGACAGATATAAAGGCTTACCACCAGAAAAAGGAATGGGTAGCTTAAGGCAGTTAGAGCCAAATTTACCTTTTGCAGCATCAATTTATAAACCTCATACTGAAATTCCAAATACATCTAATGAAATGGAATCCATTTTATTAAAAGGAAAATTACGATTAACTGATGAGCAAACACTTAAAATGGGTTATCGTCATACTAATATTCATTATGGAGAAATAATGCCTTCTCGTCTTGAATTTAGGAAGTTTCATGGCTTTGTTCCACAGTGGCCTTTATCAAAAGTTAAACAAGATACGTTTAATTTAGACTATGCTTATAATCCTGATAATCCATATATTAATTTAAAAACAGGAATTTGGTATAACAAGACTGTCAGTGATACCAATACTTCTGGCGGAAACCCTCGGGATGCAAAAGGGCGTGATAGGGAATGGACAATAGCAACATCAGACTGTGTTACTGAAAATCCTAATCCAAGTAATCCTCATGATTATTTTATAATAGATCATCAATGTTTAAAGGAAAAAGGCAAAGATATCATTGCTAAAAATCCAAATACAGATGGTCAATATAATTATGAAAATGCAGCTCAAGTTAATGCTTACAATACTCGTAAAGGATTTAATTTGAGTAATATGATGCATTTAACTAAAAATCTTGATTTAACATTATCTGGTGCATTTCAAACAGAGCATTTAACCAGTAATAAAGATCGAGAAAAACCAAACCCAAATAGCTCTTTTGAAATGCCTCCTCGTATTGGTAAACGTCAAGAGTGGGATGTCGCATTTAATTTTAATTACCGCCCAACAGATTGGTTAATTTTAACCGCAGGTGGTCGTTACAATGAATATTGGTCTTTTGATGAATATTTAGATCAAATTTTAAAATCTGGAAAACTTTATGCAACGGATAATCACTCAACTAGAAAAGTGACGACAGGTATTTCTTATGAGTATGATAAAGTGATTCCAAAAGATTTATGGGATAATTATGCAAAGGCACAAGACGCAATGCTTAATTATGATTCATTCGCTTGTGATGATATAGCAGATCCTACGGAACAAGATGCTTGCTATGATAAAGAATGGGACTTAATGGATGAAGTCGATGCAGCAGAAAGTTTAATAAAAGAAAAAATGGCAGAGGCAGGAAGTGAGCCAGAGATCAGAGAAAATGGTCGAGCACATTTTTATTTTAAACAAAATTATCGTTCTGACGGCTATTCACATAAAGAAGATAATCCATTTTATAATGGTACCTTAAAGCAAGAAAAGGTAAAAGATCCTATTACGGGTAAAATGGTAGATAAATATCAATTAACACAGTTAGGCTCTCATTATGAAAATGGTAAAGAAGAAAATAAATTAACTGAAGTGAAAAAGAAAAAAGGACATGCATTCTCACCTTCATTCTCAGCTACTGCCTTTGTAAATGATAATGCAAGGGTATATTTCCGTTATATTCAATATGCTCGTATGCCAAGCATTTTTGAGACAACAGTAGGATTCTCTGCTAGTCCTGAAGCATCAAAAATATTTAAAAATATGTACCTAAAACCAGAAAAAGCCCAAAACATTGAAATTGGGTATGTGCATAGTTTTAGTGATTATTTTGAAACACCAACCAAGGCTGATCTTAAATTGAGTTACTATCACAATGTAACTAAAAATGTAATTGATCGTGATACCAATTTCCGTTTTGTTCAATTGGATAAACGTATTTTAGATGGATTAGAATTACAAGCACGTTATGATAATGGCGATTATTTTGGTGATTTAGGCATTGAATATCGTCTTAAAAATCAGGTCTGTGATGCAGATATGGCAGTAGAACTTGACCCTATTTCTCAACGTGTTCCTCACTGTATGACAGCCGGCTTCCCAGCAGGATATTTACGTACTCAATTACAACCAAAATATTCAATTAGTGCTAATTTAGGGGGACGTTTTTTTGATCGTAAACTAGAACTTGGAACACGTTGGTTATATCACAGTAAAGCAAAAAATAGTGATGAAATGAAATTAGTTGAGCAAAAAATACAACATATTGGTATGAATGCTCCAATGTATTGGCAACCAGTGTTAACAGTTGATGCTTACGCAAAATATAAGTATTCAAAAAATGTAACATTGGAATTTGTGGGAACAAACTTAACCTATCGTTACTACCTTGATCCTATGACTCGTTCAATGATCCCAGCACCGGGTAGAACCTTTAAATTAGGATTAACTGCCAGTTTTTAAAAAGTCAGCAATGATTTTTTAGAAAAAAAGACAGTAAAACGACCGCTAAATCTATTTTACTGTCTTTAAAAAGAACGCTACTTTTAATAAAAAAGTAGCATAATTGTAACCGTGGAAAATATCCACAAATTCATTATAGGAGATTTTTATGAAAAAATCACTTTTAGCAACTATTGTATTAAGTTCATTATTCGCAGTAAGTACTGCAAGTGCTGTTGTTACTTCAGGTATGTCTGATAAAGTTACTTTAACGTTACCCCAAGAAGGTTCTGCTGCACATAATGGCTGGTTCCACAAAGATGACGCAGGTTTACCAGGTGTGAGAGTAAAAAACTCTAATCTTAAATCAGAAAAAGTCACCAGCTTTAAATCATTAACCAGTATTACTAAAAGAACCCAATGGCTAAGACGTTTTGGTGGTGTAGATAGCAATGGTGTGGTGGTATTAAAAATGAGCAATATGCCAAGCTGGGTACCAGGTTTCCATAATGAACTTGGTGATTTTGCCTTTAAAAAAGTAGGTAATCAGGAACTTTATTTTGGAGAATGGTTAGGTCATAGCGGTAACCCATCTAAAGATCGTGTTGTTTATTACGCAGGTAATGAAAAAACACAAACAATGCCAACCAGTGGAAAAGCCGTCTATTCTGTGCAAGGAATTAACCAAAATAATGACTTAAATAAAGCATTATTAAAAGGTGAGTTTACTGCTGATTTTGGTAAAAAACGTTTAGATGGTACTCTTTCTAAATCAAATTTAAATATTACAGTTAAGGCTAGAATTAAATCTGATGCCAGCTTTGGAGGTAGAGCTGTCGCAAATAATAATGTGAGAGGTTCAGCTAAAGGTCATTTCTTTGGAAAAGATGCTTCAGCTCTAGCAGGTTATACGAAATTTGAAGTTAATAATCAATATGATACGGCTTTTGGCGGTACTAAAAAATAATTTGAGCATTATTTAATTATTGATAGAGATCGAGTTTACTGGATCTCTATTTTTTCATTGCGAATTAAACATATTATAGCGGTCACATTAATAATAAAATTTGCAAATTTATTTTTATTATTGGATGGTTACTCGGAGAATATATGAAACAATATTATTGGGTACCTTTTTTAGGTGCGATGTTTATACCACAAGCAATTGCACAGCAATATCAAGACAACTCTCATAATCAAGAGAGTATTCAGCTATTACAACAGTACCAACAAAAAGCACAACAGCAACAACAAGAGTATCAACAGGTTAAAAATAAAACGCAAAAAAATGAAATTACTCTTGATGGTAAAACATTTGAGATAGAAAATAATGTAAATGCTGTTGGACAGGCGTTGTATATTTCGCTAAACCAAGAGTTATGGGATTATGCGGAGAAATTTTTAGCCCAATATCTACAATTTGCCGATCATAAACCACCGCTTGTTTTATTTGCAAAAGGATTGTTAGCAAGGAAGCAAGGAAGTCTTGAACAAGCCGAGCTTTATTATCAGGAACTATTAAAACTGGATCCACAATTTTTACGTGGGCAGTTAGATCTTGCGAGAATTTTATTTGAAAATCATAAAAATAATGAATCGACATCGCTATTTGAAAAAATTACCCAATTAGAATTACCTCAAGATCTATATCAAACCATTGGTGGCTATCAGCAAGCTTTATCCGAACGGGAAAGTTGGCAAGGCGGATTGAGTGTTGGTTATCAATATAATCAAAATATTAACCAATCATCACAAAAAGAAGAATGTTTGCTTTCTCTGAATAATCAATGTGTTGAAAAACAATCTTCTCCAAAGTCAATTAATGCTCAAGGTTGGCATTATGATGCAAATATTCGTAAACAAACTTCATTTGTTGCAAATCACGGTCTAGCATTCTCATTGAATAGTTATGGTCAATTTTATCCTCACTATCGAAACTATAATGAAAATACCGTTAAAACGTCTTTAGGTTATCACTTCCAAAATGCGAAAACAGAATTAACCATTGCTCCTGTATTTGAATATAATGTGTTGCAAAATCATCGTAATTATCACGCTTGGGGCGGACGTATTAATTTTTCACAAAATTTGTCACCTCGTCATCATTTAAACTTACAATTTGAACAGAAGAAATTCTATTATAATAGTGAACAACACTCTTTTGAAAATGCTTATTTAAGCACTTTATCTGGAACGTGGTATTATTTACTTAGTCCAAAAACAACCTTATTTAGTGGTTTAGATTTTGCATATCGTCACACGCTACAAAAAGAGAAAAATTATCAAATGGCAGGGCTACGCTTAGGTTTTAATCATCAATTTGATTTTGGATTAAACACCACTTTTTTAGCCTTACTTAAACATTATCGTTATGAGAAAGATTATGGCGTGATATTTAAGGCAAGAAGAGAAAATTTACAAACTTATTTAGCTATATTTAAAATGCCAAAATGGAATTTTAAAGGCATTGTACCGAGTTTATTGATTAAACATAGTCGCAATAAAGCAAATAATGACACGATATTTTCTTATAAACAAAGTGAAGTGCAAGTAAATTTTGAATGGCAGTTTTAGTATCAATTGATTGTTTAAGCAAAAAACAGGGTATGCCCTGTTTCCAGAATTTATGCTAAAATCTAACTAATTATCTTCTGAAATCTAAAAATAAAATGACACAAACACACCTTATCAATATTCTGCCCCCACAACTTGCCAACCAAATTGCGGCAGGGGAAGTAGTGGAGCGACCAGCTTCTGTGGTTAAAGAATTAGTGGAAAATAGCCTTGATGCAGGGGCGACCAATATTCAAATTGATATTGAAAAGGGCGGATCGCAGTTGATCCGAATTCGTGATAATGGCTGTGGTATTGCAAAAGTGGATCTGGAATTAGCCCTCGCTCGTCACGCTACCAGTAAAATTGCCAGCCTTGAAGATTTAGAAGCGATTTTAAGTTTAGGTTTTCGTGGCGAAGCGTTAGCAAGTATCAGTTCGGTGTCTCGCTTAACCCTCACATCACGCCCTGAAAATCAAACAGAAGCGTGGCAAGCTTATGCTCAGGGGCGAGATATGGCGGTGGAAATTCAGCCTGCCTCACACCCTGTTGGCACAACCATTGAAGTGGCAAACTTATTTTTTAATACTCCTGCGAGACGTAAATTTTTACGAACCGATAAAACAGAGTTTAACCATATTGATGAAGTGGTGCGACGTATTGCATTGGCAAAACCAAGCATTACCTTTACCTTAACCCATAACGATAAAAAAATTCGCCATTATCGTGGCATTGCTCAGCACAATTTAGCGCAGCAGCAAAAACGAGTGGCAGCAATTTGTGGTGAGAATTTTATTCAAAATAGTGTTCATTTAGATTGGCAACACGGCGATCTTCATCTGCAAGGTTGGATCGGATCGCCCACCATTGCTCGTACACAAAATGATCTCAATTACAGCTATGTAAACGGCAGAATGATGCGAGATAAAACCATCAACCACGCTATCCGCCAAGCCTATGGCGATTTGCTCGCAAAAGATTGTTACCCAAGTTTTGTACTGTTTTTGGATTTAGATGCGAGCCAAGTGGATGTAAATGTCCACCCCGCCAAACACGAAGTACGTTTTCATCAAAGACGACTCGTACACGATTTTATTTATCAAGGTATTGCGAATGCTCTGCAAGAGCAGGCAGATTTACCTTTGAATGACAATCAGGTTAATGAGCCGATGCCAAGTTATGCCAAAGACACTCATATTAAAGACACCAACCGAGCCGCAGCAGGCAAAAATATTTTTGCGGAGCAATACCAAGAGCAGTACCAAAAAAATTATTCACAGGGACTCAGTTTTCAAAGACCGTCAAATTCTTATACTTCACCAAGTGTAAGTAAATCCTCACAACGTCTTTATGGCGAGTTATTACAAAGTGGCACAGAAACCTCTCAACATACGGAAATAAAGCGGTCAGATTTTAGTGAAAATTTACCAAAAATGGATAATTTGCAAAAAACTGCAGAAATCACACCGCTTACACAACCAAGTTCAGACTATATTCAAGCCCTTGCGATTGTGAAAAACAAAGCACTATTATTAAAGAAACAAGAGTCCTTTTATTTAATGCCATTAAAAAAATTAGCGGAATTAAAGTTACAAGCGGAGCTGAAAAAAACCGAAACCAAAGTGTTGCTTATTCCATTAAGCTTAACCCTTGATGAAGCCCAAACGATCGCTTGGCAACAATGTGAGCAACAACTTACTATGTTAGGCTTTGAAATTATAGAAAAGCATTGGCAAGGACAAACTCGTTTAACTATTAATAAAGTCCCTCAATGTTTACGAGAGCAAAATTTACAACAATTATTACTGAATTTGTTTAATCAACAAGCGGTCAGTTTAAGTGAATTTTTTGCAAAAAATTGTGTAAATCATACCGCTTGTAATTTAAGTGATTGCATTACCCAACTCGCTGAAATTGAGCAAAATTTAGTGACCAAACAACAGCTAGAACAAAGTTATATTGAAGTGGATTTTGGGCAGTTTTTGGAATAAAAAAGATGAAAATTATTATAGCCCCTGATTCATTTAAAGAAAGCTTAACCGCCTTAAAAGTGGCAAATGCGATTGAGGAAGGATTTGCAAAAATTTATCCCAATGCTGAATTTATCAAAATTCCGATGGCAGACGGTGGCGAAGGCACGGTGCGATCCTTAGTTGATGCGACAAATGGCTCAATTATAGAAACCGAAGTTACTGCCCCATTAGGGAATAAAATAACCGCTTTCTTTGGGCTATCAGGGGATCGTAAAACGGCATTTATTGAGATGTCCGCCGCCTCTGGTTTACACCTTGTTCCACCTGAAAAACGTAATCCTCTTAAAACCACTTCTTTTGGCACAGGGGAATTGATTGGTTCAGCGTTAGAGTATGGCGTAGAAAAAATCATTCTTGGGATTGGCGGAAGTGCGACGAATGACGGCGGTGTCGGAATGTTGCAAGCCTTAGGGGGAAAATTTTTAGATAGTTCAAATCAGCCGATTGGCTTTGGTGGCGAAGCGTTAAAAGAGCTTGCTCAGATCGATTTATCAGCGTTAGATCTTCGTTTAAGCAAGGTTCAATTTGAAGTGGCTTGTGATGTGAATAATCCTTTATGTGGCGAGAATGGTGCAAGTGCTATTTTTGGTCCTCAAAAAGGGGCAACCCCTGAAATGGTTCAGCAATTAGATGAAGCATTGGCACATTTTGCAAATATTGTTCAGCAACAGATTCAACTTGAAATTAAAGAGAAAGCGGGTTGCGGTGCAGCGGGCGGAATGGGGGCGGTTTATTGTTATTGCCTAACGTAACCCTAAAATCAGGTGTAGATATCGTGATTGAAGCCACGTCACTGGCTCAATTTATTGAGCAAGCAGACCTAGTGATTACAGGCGAAGGCAGAATGGACGCTCAAAGTATTGCAGGTAAAACGCCGATTGGTGTCGCAAAGGTGGCGAAACAATTTAATAAACCTGTGATTGCGATTGTAGGTTGCTTACGAGAAGATTATGAAGTGGTGTATCAATATGGTATTGATTGCGTCTTTCCGATTATTCGTAATCTTGGCTCACTTGAAGAAACCTTGCAACAAGGTAAAGCAAATCTAATCTCAACGGCACAGAATATTGCAAGGTTGTGTCGGGTTTTATAAGAGCTAATAAGCGGTGGGATTTTTATCTATTTTTGCAAAAAATTATATAAAAACCACCGCTTATCATTTAGGTTTGAAATACCATTTAATTTTTAGGATATTTAAACATTTGCCCCAAGTTCTAATGAAATATTTTTCGCTGTTTCTTGTATTTGTGAAAGTAAACTTTTTTTATCTAAGGCATTAAGCCTTGCGGTTGAAAGCGAAACAGAAACAGAATATTTCACTTTTCCTTGAATATCAAAAATAGGACAGGCAATACAGGTTACACCCAGCTCATTTTCTTCGTTATCTAAGGCGAAACCTTGATGGCGAATATTATCTAATTCTTCATACATTTTATCTAATGAAGTAATCGTATTTGCAGTAAGCTGTATAATGTTTTCTTTATTGTTTGCCCAATATTGGGATACTTTTTCCTTTTCATCATAAGCAAGATAATTTTTTCCCATTGCAGAGCAATAAAGTTGTAACTGCTGCCCAATATAAGAGCGTGTTTTCATCATTCCTGTTGTAGGTTCTAATTTATAAATCATTACAGCGTGATTTTTATCTCTCATTGAAAAATTGACTGTTTCACCGATCTCAATGTTTAGATTTTCTAACAAAGGCGATATCACATTTAAAATATTTAAGGAATTTAATGTTTTTTGCCCAATCATCAAACATTTGGTGGTTAAGCGATAAGATCCCGCTGTATTTGCCGGTTTGACATAACCGCAATTTTGCAATGTTTGTAGCATTCTGTGGGTTGTACTTTTGTTTAATGTTGATAATTCTGCCAATTTTGCCAAAGGACAGCCATTTGGGTAATCGCTCAGAATATCAAGTAGTGATAATCCTCTTATCAAACTTTGATTACTCATCTTTTTTCCTTTAATTATTTTTTTTCTGAGAAATATACTCTTTTTAATAAAAATTTCCACAATGAGATCTATTCCAAAAATGAGATCTTGTTCACAAAATAGAAAATTATTTCTTAAAATATTGATATTAAAGTATTTTTATTTTTGAGTTTTTGTTGACTTTATATTTATATAGATCTATATTTTGAAACATCATTTCAATATATAAAACGGAGACGGTAATGAAAGTTTCTTATGAACAACTAAAATCTGAATTTAAACGTGTTTTAATTGCAAGAAATGTCACAGAAGAAATCGCAGAAGAATGTGCAACAATGTTTGCAGATACCACACAGGACGGGGTGTATTCACACGGTGTAAATCGTTTCCCTCGATTTATTCAACAGTTAGAAAATGGTGATATAAAGCCCGATGCAATACCGACAAAAGTACTTTCTTTAGGGGCAATAGAGCAGTGGGACGCACATCAGTCTATTGGTAATTTAACTGCCAAAAAAATGATGGATAGAGCCATTGAGCTAGCCGATCAAAATGGCATTGGTGTTGTTGCATTAAAAAATGCCAACCATTGGATGCGTGGCGGTGGCTATGGTTATCAAGCGGCGGAGAAAGGTTACATTGGTATTTGTTGGACAAACTCTATTGCGGTAATGCCACCTTGGGGGGCAAAAGAGTGCCGTATTGGTACAAACCCTTTAATTATTGCTGTACCAAGTAATCCAATTACGATGGTTGATATGTCTTGTTCAATGTATTCTTACGGAATGTTAGAAGTCAATCGTCTTGCAGGTCGTCAAACCATTGTTGATGCGGGCTTTGATGATGAGGGAAATCTAACAAAAGATCCCGCTACTGTTGAGAAAAATCGTCGTTTATTACCAATGGGTTATTGGAAAGGATCAGGGCTGTCGATTGTCCTTGATATGATTGCAACACTTCTTTCAAATGGTGAATCCGTTGCTTCAGTGACAGAAGATAAAGATGATGAATATTGTGTTTCACAAATTTTTATTGCGATTGAAGTGGATCGCCTGATTGATGGCAAAACCAAAGAAGAAAAACTCAATCGTATTATGGATTATGTTTTTACCGCAGAACGCTCTGATCCTAATGTTGCTATTCGTTTACCTGGTCACGAATTTGTACAGCTAAAAGCCGATAATCAAGCAAATGGAATTCCTGTTGATGACAGTGTGTGGGAAAAATTATTATCTTTATAAATAATAATTGACCGTTTTGTTAATTACTGGGGGCAAGTATGAACAGCAAGCAACCCATTCTTAGTTTTAAGAATATTGTTAAATTATTTGGTAATAATGCTGCAGTAAATCATATCAATCTTGATATTTACTCAGGAGAGATTGTAGCCCTTTTAGGCGAAAATGGTGCAGGAAAATCAACTCTTATAAAAATTTTAGCAGGAATTTATAACTCTGATGAGGGAGAAATTTTATTTCATCAAAAAATAATTAACTCAGCAAAAGATCTTAAAAAAGGTAATAAACAACCTATAGCATTTATTCATCAGGATTTAGGGCTTATTGAATGGATGACTATTGCTGAAAATATGGCTTTTGTAATGGGGTATCCAAAACGCTTTGGGATTATTGATTGGAATACTGTCAATACACAAGCTCAAAAAGCACTTGATTTTGTAGGTTTAGAGTTAGATGCCAATACTAGAGTCTTTGATTTAAGTCGTACAGAAAAAGCACTACTTGCTATTTCTCGTGCTATTGCAGTAGAAGCTGAGTTATTAATTTTGGATGAGCCAACAGCGTCACTTCCTGCGGCAGATGTAAAACATCTTTTTAGTGTTTTACATCGTTTGAGAGAACAGGGTGTTGGTATGATTTATGTCACACACCGATTAGATGAAGTTGTTGCCATTTCAGATCGTATTTTAGTAATGAGAGATGGAAATCCTGTTGCGGAAGGAAATACTAAAGATTATGACGTTAAAGGGCTTTGTAGAGCAATCGTAGGCGAAGAAACTCGAGGTCGTCAAAGAAAAGCATTACCTGTTAATAATTGTGAAGTTCTAAATCTAAAAGAGGTTGTTGTTGGAGATACTGGCCCTGTGTCATTTAGCCTACAACAAGGAGAGATGATTGCTTTAGCGGGATTACGTGGAGCAGGGCAAGAGGAAATCGGTCGTTTACTATTTGGCTTACGTGAATTAGATAGCGGTACGATTTTATTAAAAAATAACAAATTTTTTGCTAAATCTCCACAAGATGCAATTAATAAAGGGATTGCTCTTGTTGCAGGTGATCGTGTTAGAGAAAGTGTCATTATGTCAATGACAACCACTGAAAATCTATTTTTGAATCCTGTGCTAAGCGGTCATTCTCCTCTTAAAAAATACAATAAACGTGCTGAATTAGAACAAAGTTGGTATAAATTCCAGCTTTTTGATATTCGCCCTAAAAATCTTTTTATTGATATCAGTGCATTATCAGGAGGTAACCAGCAAAAAATTGTAGTGGCAAGATGGATGCATTTAGATACCCCTGTATTAATTTTAGAAGATCCAACAGCAGGTGTAGATGTGGGGGCTAGAGCAGAAATTTATGACTTACTGAATAAGGCTCTAGATAAAGGTGTCGCCATTATTATCATTTCTACTGATTTTGAAGAAATCGCTCATTTGTGTAATCGTGCTTTGATATTTAATCGTGGAGATATTGCTGGAGAATTAAAAAATGAAGAAGTTACTTTTTCTAATTTGCTTGCATTAGCATCAGATTCGAAATCAGCTCAAAAGGTAGCGTAATTAAATTTATAAGAGGTTATTATGGCTCAAACAAGTGTTAAATCAACTGCCCTAGAACAACCAGTGTCTATTGCTAGAGATGGCTTTATTGCATGGTCATCTCAGATGATAACTCGTTACGGTTTATTATTTTTATGTATTTTATTGATAGTTATTTTTTCTCTTACTACTGAATCTTTTGCTTCAATGCTAACAGTTAATGCCATATTAGAAAGTAAGTCTAAAATCGCATTGCTTGCACTTGCAGCAACCACAACAATGATTGTGGGAAAAATAGATTTAAATGTCGGTTTTGGAATTGTGTTATGGCACATCTTAGTCATTACGTTACAAGTTCAATATGGATTTTCGTGGCCAGTTGCTATGCTTATTGTTCTTATCATTGCAGCATTATATGGTTTATTTAATGGTATTTTGGTTGCTTTGGCGGATATTGATAGCTTTGTGGCAACGTTAGGTTCTGGAACAGTACTGTATGCTGTTGCATTATGGCATTCAGGTGGACGACAAATTGTCGGTGATTTACCAGATGGATTTTATGCAATAAATAGCACTGAAATTTTGGGTATTCCTATTTCTGCTTTTTATGTATTAGCTGTTGCAATCATTATGTGGCTTGTCACAGAACACACCCCAACTGGACGTTGTATGTATGCAGTAGGAGCAAATCCAGCTGCAGCGAATCTGAATGGTATTAATATTAAGAAATACACAATTGTCCCTTTCGTTGTATCTAGTGTCATCACTGCTTTTACTGGAGTATTAATTGCGGCACAACAAGGTGTAGGACAAGCAAGTGTTGGAATGGATTATTTATTACCCGCTTTAGTGGGGGCTTTTTTAGGAAGTACGACTATTCGTCCTGGACGCATTAATGTATGGGGAAGTGTAGTAGGGATTGCTATTCTTGCAATCGGTATCTCAGGTATTCAACAATTTGGTGGTGCATTTTGGGTTGAACCATTATTCAATGGAACAACATTACTATTATCCATTACGATTGCTGGTTATGCTCAACGTAAACGGTTATTAAATCAGAAATCAATTCAAAAGAAATCAACAAAGTAGTTGTAAAGAATATTCTATAAGTGATGGAATATAAACAATATTACTCAAAGTAGGAGTTATTTATGAAATTAAGATCAACATTAACAGCACTTGCTATGTTAACAATGGCAACGTTTACAACAAATGCTATTGCAAATGAAACTTTCCTTGAAAATGCAAAACAGCGAGTGGAAGCAGCAACAGCACAACAAACTAAATGGAATGGCCCAAAAACAGGACCTAAAATTCAAAAAGAAAAACACATTATTTTTATCGCTTCTGATATGAAAAATGGCGGCGTTTTAGGTGTAGTAGATGGAATGAAAGAAGCCTCTAAAATAGCTGGGTGGAAACTTGACATTCTTGATGGTGCAGGTTCGGTGAATAACCAATTATCCGCACTTAACCAAGCAATTGCACGTACGCCAGATGCAATAGTTATTGGTGGTTGGAATCCAAATGTGGCAAAAATGCCTCTTCGTAAAGCACAAAAATATGGGATTAAATTAGTTTCTTGGCATGCAACACCAAATCCAGGTCCTGATGAGAAATATAATATTTTCTATAATGTTACCTCTAATTCAGATGAAATCGCAGAGTTATCCGCATTACTTGCTGTTGCAAAATCAAATGGAAAAGCAAGCGTGGTTATCTTAACGGATTCTCTCTATGAAATAGCACTTCATAAAGCAAATGTAATGAAATCTGTTATAGAAAAATGTAAAGAGTGTAAAGTATTAGAATTTATTGATACACCGTTAGCGGATACGTCAAGCCGTATGCCAAGTTTAACTTTTAGTTTACTTCAAAAATATGGTGATAAGTTGGATTATACGTTAGCTATAAATGATCTCTATTTTGATTTTATGGCACCTTCTTTACGCTCTGCTAAAACTGGTGATAAACCATATAATATTTCAGCAGGTGATGGTTCTGTAACAGCCTATCAGCGTATCAAAAAAGATGACCATCAGTTTGCAACTGTACCTGAACCATTAAATTTACATGGTTGGCAGCTCGTAGACGAATTAAACCGTGCTTTTTCTAATCAAAAACCGTCAGGTTATGTCACCCCTCCTCATCTAGTGATTAAAGAGAATGTACAGTTTGATGGTGGTGAGAAGAATTTATATGACCCTCAAAATGGTTATAAAGAAGCATATCAAACTATTTGGGGATTGAAATAAAATTTTAATTACCCCAAGAGGAGAAATTACTTTTGGGGTAACTAACTTTAATAAGCGGTGAGATTTCTAATATGTTTTACAAAAAGTAAATTTCAGAAAGTAAGTATCTTAGGAGTGATGATGTCATTAAAAATTGAACGTTATGATCCTCGTTTTAAACAATTAGTAGGGAATGCCTTTGAATTGGATGAACTTTTTGATCAAGCAATTTGGGCTGAAGGACCTGCATGGAATAAAGATACTCAAACTCTTACTTTTAGTGATGTAAAAGGGAATATTATGTATCAATGGAGTGAGAGTAATGGTACGCAAATTTTTCGTCAGCCATCACATTATGCGAATGGGAATGCTATTGACTTGAGTGGTAATTTAATTACTTGTGAGCATAAACGTAGAGGTGTCAGCCGTACAGATGTTAATGGTTATTTTGAATTATTAATAGATAATTTAGAAGGTAAGCAACTAAATTCCCCAAATGATGTGGTAGTTAAATCTGATGGCACTATTTGGTTTACTGATCCACCTTATGGCATCTTAAGTGATGAGGAGGGGAAAAAATCAGCGAGTGAAATTATTGGGTGCTATGTTTATTGTTTTGATCCAAAAACAAAGGATCTTAATATTGCGACTTTTAATGTAATGCGTCCAAATGGATTAGCTTTTTCTACAGATGAGAAGCAATTATTTGTAGCTTATATGTCAATTGTAGAGTTTAAAAAAGGAGGCTTGCACCATATTGTTGCTTTTGACGTTGAAGGAAAGTTTTTAACTAACCGACGGAATATTGCTGAAATTAACCCAGGTATTCCTGATGGTTTCTGTATTGATAATCAAGATGTTATCTACTGTAGTTGTGAGAATGGTATTGTTGTATTACTTAGTGATGGCACAATTTTAGGACGAATTATTATTGGGAAATGTACTTCAAATATTACTTTTGGAGATAATCAAAAAACACTTTTTATTACTGCCACTAATAGTTTGTATCGTTTAAAAATAAACTAATAGAACAAGGGAAGTATGATGAAACGTTATTCAAATTTTGCCACAAAAACCATTGAGATATTGGTTGTTACTATTTTGGGAGTAATGGCACTGCTTGTTTTTCTTAATGTCGTACTGCGTTATGGCTTTAACAGTAGTATCAATATTACGGAAGAAGTCTCACGTTACTTGTTTATTTGGTTAACTTTTCTAGGGGCAATCCTTGCTTTTAATGATAATCAACATGTTAAAGTAACCCTTTTTGTGGATAAGCTGTCACCCATTAAAAAACATATTCTTCATTTATTGACTGATGGGTTAATGCTGTTTTGTTGCTATTTGATGTTACTTGGTGCTTGGTCTCAGTTTAAACTTAATCTTAGCAATATGGCTCCGATTTCTGGTATTCCAACTGGGGTCAATTTCTTTGCGTGTGTAGTTGCAAGTGTTGCTATAGGATTGTTACTTATTATTCGATTGGTTGCCACATCAATAGTGTTAATAAGAGGAGAAAAATAATGACCGTAATTATTTTCCTTTTAGTCTTACTTGGTGCAATTATTTTAGGCATTCCTGTTGCATTCTCACTTATTCTTTGTGGTGTGGCATTAATGCTTCATTTGGATTTATTCGATCCACAAATTCTTGCCCAACAGTTAGTCAGTGGTGCAAATAGCTTTTCATTACTTGCAATTCCTTTCTTTGTACTTGCAGGAGAAATAATGAATGAAGGAGGGCTATCTAAACGAATTATTGATTTGCCAATGAAATTAGTTGGACATAAACAAGGTGGATTGGGCTTTGTTGCTATTATGGCAGCGATGATTATGGCAAGTTTATCAGGCTCAGCCGTAGCTGATACAGCAGCAGTGGCAGCGATGTTATTGCCAATGATGAAAACGACAGGCTATCCGATGGAGCGTTCTGCTGGTTTAATTGGTACAGCAGGTATTATTGCACCTATTATTCCGCCATCCATTCCTTTTATTATTTTTGGTGTCACCAGTGGTGTGTCAATTACTAAGCTCTTTTTAGCAGGTATTTTTCCTGGAATTTTAATGGGAGTTTGTCTGGGAGTATTATGGTGGTGGCAAGCAAAACACCTGAATTTAATGACTTTTTCTAAGGCGACTAAGCAAGAAATTCGTGATTCATTTAAGAGTAGTATTTGGGCGTTATTACTTCCTGTGATCATTATAGGTGGTTTCCGATTAGGTATTTTTACTCCAACAGAAGCAGGTGTTGTTGCTACGTTTTATGCCTTGTTCATTTCTCTTTTTGTTTATCGAGAATTAAAAGTCTCTCAGCTTTATGGAGTTTTACTCAGTGCTGGAAAAACGACGGCAGTAGTGATGTTTCTTGTTGCAGCTGCACAAGTGACGGGTTGGTTGATTACTATTGCAGAACTGCCTCAAATGATGACCGAATTACTCGAACCATTATTAGAAACCCCAACAACATTATTAATTGTCATTATGTTAATGGTCTTTGTGATAGGAATGGTAATGGATTTAACACCAACCGTGTTAATTCTAACCCCTGTTTTAATGCCATTAGTAGAGGAAGCTGGCATTGATCCTGTGTATTTTGGAGTGTTGTTTATTCTTAACACGTCTATCGGTTTAATTACACCACCTGTAGGCAATGTACTCAATGTCATTACTGGTGTATCTAAACTACCTTTCGATAAGATGGCAAAAGGAATACTTCCTTATCTATTTATGATGATCATCTTACTGTTTATTTTTATCTTCGTACCTGAACTCATTTTAATCCCATTTAATTGGATAAAATAAGTTGTCTCAAAACTTTATTAAGGAGTTACAAATGAAACATTTAACGTTAAAAGCAATATCAGCAACTGTTATTAGCCTATTTTTAGCCAGTAATACAATGGCAACAACATCACTGCGTTTTGGCTATGAAGCGCCTCGTAGTGATACTCAACATATTGCAGCCAAAAAATTTAATAAGTTACTAAAAGAAAAAACAAAAGGAGAACTAAAATTGAGCCTTTTCCCTGATAGCACGTTAGGGAATGCACAAACAATGATTTCTGCTGTTCGTGGTGGTACCATTGATTTAGAAATGTCAGGTTCACCTAACTTTTCAGGTTTAGAACCTAAATTAAATGTGATTGATATCCCGTTTATTTTCCAGAATCGTGAACACGTTTATAAAGTATTAGACGGTGAAATTGGTCAAAAACTATTAAAATCATTAGAAGATAAAGGCTTAAAAGGTCTCGCTTTTTGGGATGTTGGCTTTAGATCTTTTACCAATTCCAAACATCCAGTCAAAACACCTGATGATATTAAGGGATTAAAAGTACGTACAAACCAGAATCCTATGTATATTCAAGCATTTTCATTACTAGGAGCAAATCCTGTTCCAATGCCATTATCAGAGCTTTATACTGCATTAGAAACAAAAGCAGTTGATGCCCAAGAACACCCTGTAGGTATTGTATGGTCGGCAAAACTTTATGAAGTACAAAAATATTTAAGTTTAACTAATCACGGTTATACACCTCTTATCGTTGTAATGAATAAAGCAAAATTTGATACACTTTCTCCAGCAGTACAAAAAGCCTTGGTTGAATCAGCACAAGAGGCAGGGAATTATCAACGTCAGTTGAATGAAAAAAATGAGAAAGACATTATTGCTAAAATGCAGAAAGAAGGTATTAAAGTACTTGAACAAGTTGATACTAAACCATTTAAAGCAGCAATTGAAAAAGAAGTGCGTAAAGCATTTATTGATAAAAATGGCGATGAATTAGTAAAACAGATTGATGCATTAGCGAAATAAAATCTAGTAAACTAAATAAGCGGTTAGATTCTATTTAAAATTTGCAAATGTTTAGTAAAATCTGACCGCCTAGTAAGCAAGTATTATTAAGGGTATATAATGAGTTACTATTTGGGAATTGATTGTGGTGGCACTTTTATTAAAGCCTCTCTATTTGATGAAAACTTAAATATGTATAGCTGTATTCGTGAAAATGTTGCTGTGCTTAGTGAAAAAGAGGGTTATGCAGAGCGAGATATGGCATCACTCTGGGAAAGTTGTGCAAATGTGATAAAACAAGTAATCAACACATCTCAAATTGATTCGACTAAAATTAAAGGTGTAGGTATTTCAGCTCAAGGAAAAGGCGCTTTTTTACTTGATAAACATAATCAGCCACTAGGAAGAGCTATTCTCTCTTCTGACCAACGGGCTTTAGACATTGTTAAACAATGGCAAAAAGAAGGTATTCCACAACAACTCTATCCTATTACCCGTCAAACATTATGGACAGGACACCCTGTTTCCATTCTTCGTTGGATTAAAGAGAATGAGCCAAAGCGATATCATCAAATTGGTAGTCTGTTGATGTCTCACGATTATCTTCGCTTTTGCTTAACTGACCAACTTTATTGCGAAGAAACGAATATCTCAGAATCTAATTTGTATAATATGAACACAGGAACTTATGATCCTGAGTTAGCACAATTACTGGGTATTCCTGAAATTATCAATGCATTACCTCCTATTATTGCTTCAAACCAACAAGCAGGAACTGTTACAGAGAAAGCCTCTCAACAAACTGGACTTGCGGTTGGAACTCCTGTTGTAGGTGGATTGTTTGATGTTGTCTCAACGGCATTATGTGCAAATTTGAATGATGAAACAACGCTAAATGTGGTATTAGGCACGTGGTCTGTGGTGAGCGGTATTACTTCTCATATTGATAACTCACAGAGTTCACCTTTTGTCTATGGACGTTATGCAGATCATCAGTCTTTTATTGTACACGAAGCAAGTCCTACTTCTGCAGGAAATTTAGAGTGGTTTACACAGCAATGGAGCAATCTTAGCTATGAGGATATAAATGCAGGTATTGCTACGTTAGCACCAGCAAGCAGTTCGGTATTGTTTATTCCTTTTCTGTATGGTTCAAATGCAGGGCTTGGAATGAAAGCAGGGTTTTATGGTATACAATCTTATCATACCCAATTTCATCTTTTGCAAAGCATCTATGAAGGCGTATTATTTAGTTTAATGCATCATTTAGAAAAGATGTTACAACGTTTTCCAAATGTGACTGTTTTAAGAGTAACGGGAGGTCCTACTAAATCAGATATTTGGATGCAAATGTTAGCAGATTTAACAGGAATAACCTTAGAAATTCCTCAAATTGAAGAGACGGGTTGTTTAGGTGCGGTATTGATGACAATGCAACAAAATGGAGGGGTAAATGAAGTAGTTGTAGAGTCTATTATTGTCAAACCTAATCCTGATAATTTCAATGCTTATCAAACGAAATATCAACAATATAAAAAATTAGTGAGTTTGTTACAGAAATTAGAAATATAACGTTACTTTATATAAGGGTATTTCAATCAATTTAGAAGAAAGTTCAACCAATAGATGATCCGCACCATTCTCTGGTGAAGCAATCATAAAGAATAATTTAGATAATTCACCATTTTCTGCACCATAATCAATTCCACTACGGCTAATCCCTACCACGACCGCAGGCTCAGTAATTGCAGTACTTTTAGCGTGTGGCATTGCAACACCATTTTCAAATCCAGTATTATCTATTTGCTCACGAGCATAAACATCTTTTAAAAACTGTTCAGGATATTTTAGCTTTCCTTGTGAATGAAGTTTTTCTATTAATTCACGGAATACCTCGTCTTTTGTGGTTGCTTTTAGAACCAAGAAAATCAGTTCCTCGTTAATCAGTTGAGTAATCATATAGACCTCCTTTAATTAGTAAGTTTTAGAATAAAGGTAAGACAGAGAAATACTACTGTATTTTGATGAAAATTTTTTATAAAAGAAAAAAGGCATCAATACCTGACTAAAATAGTTGGTTTTAAAGTTTGTTTCATATACACTTATTTTATGAAAATTTTACATTAAGTAATAAGGAAAAAATGATGCAAAACTTAATCTGTTATAAAACTATGCCTGTATGGAATAAAGATTCATTACCTAAGATGTTTCAAGAGCAACATAATACAAAAGAAGGAACTTGGGGAAAACTGACTGTTTTAAAAGGTAAATTAAAATTTTATGAATTAACAGAAGAAGGACTGGAAGTTAACTCTGTTATTTTATCACCTGAAAATCAAGCAGATTTTGTTACCCCTCAGCTTTGGCATAAAGTAGAAGCGGTTTCTGATGATTTAGAGTGTCAGTTAGCATTTTATTGTCAACCAGAAGATTTTTATGCTAAAAAATATAATTTAACCAAAACACATTCTGAGGTTTTAAATGCCGCAAACATCGTACCTAAAGGTAAAGTTTTAGATCTAGGCTGTGGTCGAGGTAGAAATTCACTTTATCTAAATTTACTGGGCTTTGATGTGACTGCAGTTGATCATAATCCTGAAAGTATTGCTTTTTTAAATCGTATTATTGAGCAAGAAAATCTCTCTATTGATGCTCATACTTATGATATTCACAATGCAAGTTTAAAAGAGCAATATGATTTTATTGTTTCAACTGTGGTGATGATGTTCTTACAAGCAGATCGTATTCCTGATATTATTAAAAATATGCAGCAGCAAACAAAAGTAGGGGGATATAATTTAATCGTCTGTGCGATGAATACTAAAGCATATCCTTGTACACAACCCTTCCCCTTTGCATTTAAAGAGAATGAATTGAAAAATTATTATCAAGATTGGGAATTGGTAAAATATAATGAAGATCTTGGAAAGTTACATCGAGTTGATGCAGATGGTAACCGAATTCAATTACAATTTGTGACAATGTTAGCGAAAAAATTACGATAATTTTTTTACTATAACGAGCCTTTTAATTATAGC
This sequence comes from Phocoenobacter atlanticus subsp. cyclopteri, assembly GCF_018343795.1. GTDB lineage: Bacteria > Pseudomonadota > Gammaproteobacteria > Enterobacterales > Pasteurellaceae > Phocoenobacter > Phocoenobacter atlanticus. Next base: position 2,179,143 of record NZ_CP074346.1, on the reverse strand, counting down.
GGTAACATTTGATCGAAAATTTTCAAAAAAGTAATACCATCCCCCCCTAGCCCTCCCCCGCAAGCGGAGGAGGGAATTTGAGTAGTTAATTCAAGTTAGATTTGACTCTATCACTCAAAATAATTTTTATCTGAAATATTTTATTCTGCTAATTGCTGTACTGCAAAATCTAGCCCATATTCATAGCCCTTTACACCACAGCCACAAATCACAGCTTGTGCAATATCGCTAAAATAAGAATAATGACGAAACTCTTCACGAGAATGGACATTAGACAAATGGATTTCCACAAAAGGAATATCAACAGAAAGTATTGCATCACGCAATGCAACGCTAGTGTGAGTAAAAGCAGCGGGATTAAATAAAATAAAATCGACTTGCTGAAAAGCTTGATGGATACGATTAATCAATGCTTCTTCACTGTTTGATTGGAAATAATCTAACTCAACACCTTGCTCTTTTCCGAGTTGTTGAAGATGTCGTTCAATATCTACAAGAGTTTGTGAACCGTAGATTTCTGGCTCACGTTTTCCTAACATATTTAAATTTGGACCATTTAATAACAGTATTTTTTTCATTTTTACCCTCTTCTAATGCCTGTAATTCGACACCATTCCTCTTTTTCTGCCACAGGATCTAACTCATAATCTTGTTGATAAGCTTCACAAACTGATTCCGATTGGGTGGTTAAAATCCCAGAAAGCCCTAATAAGCCTTGTGGTTTCACTAAGTTAATAATCAAAGGGGCAAGCTCTTTTAACGGACCTGCAAGAATATTAGCGACAACTACATCCGCTTGTAAATTTTGTGGCTGATCCTCGGGTAAATATAAGGCTAATTTATCTGCCACACCATTTTGCTCTGCATTCATTTTGCTTGCAGTGATTGCTTGTGGATCGATATCAATTCCAATCACCGATTTAGCCCCTAATTTTAAGGCAGCAATCGCTAAAATGCCTGAACCACAACCAAAATCAATCACGGTTTTACCTTCTAAATCTAGGCTATCTAACCAACGTAAACAAAGTTCTGTGGTTGGGTGCGTACCTGTTCCAAAGGCTAAACCGGGATCAAGCATAACATTTACTGCATTTGGATCTGGTACTTCTCGCCAACTTGGACAAATCCACAAACGTTCGCCAAATTGCATTGGGTGGAAATTATCCATCCATTCACGTTCCCAATCTTTATCTTCAATCTGTTCAATTTTATAAGCAAAATCAGGTTCAATAATACCACTTTGTTGTAGTGCTGTGATGATTGGTTTCATCTCTGTTTCTGCATCAAATAAAGCAACGACATCCGTATTGCCCCATAAACGAGTTTCGCCTGGTAATGGCTCAAAAATTGGGGTATCTTGGCTATCCATATAAGTAATAGATACTGCTCCCCATTCTTCAAAAAACTCACTAAGTTGTTCTGCTTTATCATCTGTACTGTTTAAGCGAATTTGTATCCACGCCATTTTTATTCCTTCAATATTTTGGTAAATTTTTACTCAAATCTTACCGCTTGTGTAATTTAGGTGAATTTTTTAGTAAGTGGCTAATATTATAGCGACTTTTTCAGCGCCTCTCTAATAATTTGTTCACTGGTTAGATCTTGTTGTGATACTTTTTTGAGCATTTTTTCAATTTCTGTTGCTTTATAACCAAGTGCAATTAATGCTTCTTTTGCTTCACCTGTTGGGCTTGGTTTATTGATAGCCGTCATCTCTTGAGAAGATTGCTGCATAAAGAACTCTGTTTGAGCCATTGATTTGAATTTTCCTTTTAATTCAACCAAGAGCCTCTCAGCAGTTTTTTTACCAATTCCTGGAATTTTTGTTAATTTTGTTACTTCTTCGTTTTCTACCGCTGTCGCAAAATCATAAACAGACATTGCAGAAAGAATGGCTAAAGCAAGTTTAGGTCCAACACCATTCGTTTTAATCAGATCTCGAAATAAGGTGCGATCAATTTTTTCAGAAAACCCAAAGAGTAAATGAGCATCTTCTCTAATACTTAAATGAGTAAAAAGCGTGGTTTCTTCACCAACTTTTGGCAAGTTGTAAAAACTAGTCATTGGAAGTAATAATTCATAGCCAACACCCTGTACATCTAATACAATTTCGGGTGGCGATTTTTCAATAATTTTACCTTGTAATCGTCCGATCATTGTTCTATTCCATCTATTAAATATGAGTATTTAGGATACACAAAAACTGGATAAAAAAACAGTAAAATAATGTATTTATTTGTTATAAATAGTAGATAGTGGTAGTATATATGGAGTTTTTATTCAAATTTAGAGGAAAATATGAAACAAAAAAAACATCACGATAAGTACAGTATTCATAATACTGATTACGAAATCGGACAAGATAATATCCAAAAATGGGGCTTTGATATCCATAATGCCGTATTTGGTATTAGTGCAGGATTAATCATTCTTTTCTTAGCCGCTGTGTTGATCGCTGATTCTCACACAGCAAAAGAAGTATTAGATGGGATTAAATGGAAAATCATTGGTAATTTTGACAGTTTATTTATCATAGCTGGAAATATTTTCGTTATTTTTTGTTTAGCGTTAATTGTATTACCCGTTGGACGTATTCGTTTAGGCGGAGCTGATGCAAAACCAGAGCATTCACGAGTCTCTTGGTTTGCAATGTTATTTGCAGCAGGAATGGGGATTGGTTTAATGTTCTGGAGTGTGGCAGAACCTGTAGCCTATTATACTGGTTGGTATAAAACACCACTAAATGTGATTGCAAACACTCCTGAAGCAGCAGATCTAGCAATGGGTGCAACAATGTTCCACTGGGGGTTACATCCTTGGGCAGCTTATGCTTTAGTTGCATTATCTCTTGCATTTTTTACTTATAATAAAGGTTTACCACTTTCTATTCGCTCAGTATTCTATCCATTATTAGGTGAAAGAACTTGGGGATGGATTGGGCATATTATTGATATTCTCGCTGTTGTTGCCACTTTATTTGGTTTAGCCACTTCTTTAGGATTAGGTGCTCAACAAGCTGCCAGTGGTATGCATCATGTATTTGGCTTGGAAAATTCAGTAAGCTTACAAATTATTGTCATTATTGTTGTAACAGCTGTCGCCTTATATTCTGTGATAAAAGGTATTAATGGCGGTGTTAAATTATTAAGTAATATTAATATGGGAATTGCTGTTGCATTATTAATCTTTGTTGCTGCGTTAAATATTGGGACTGTTTCAGACTTTTTACCTAGAACATTAACATCTTATGTAAAAAATATTATTCCATTAAGTAATCCTTTCGGACGTGAAGATGAAGCGTGGTTCCAAGGTTGGACAGTATTCTATTGGGCGTGGTGGTTCTCTTGGTCACCATTCGTTGGTATGTTTATTGCTCGAGTATCAAAAGGACGTACTATTCGTGAGTTTTTACTTGCAGTATTAATTGTTCCAACATTTGTAACCTTAATTTGGATGTCTACTTTTGGTGGTATTGCACTTGATCAAGTCATAAATAAAGTAGGTGTATTAGGTCAAGAAGGCTTAAAAGATGTCTCTCTTGCGATGTTCCAAATGTTTGATGTTCTTGCTTTCTCTAGTATTCTTTCTGTTGTAGGGATCGTTTTAGTATTAGTCTTCTTCGTAACTTCATCAGATTCAGGTTCACTGGTTATTGATAGTATCACGGCTGGCGGAAAAATGGATGCCCCTGTTCCACAACGTATTTTCTGGGCAACAATTGAAGGAGCCATTGCTGCAGCATTAATTTGGGTTGGAGGTACAGAAGCAATTCAAGCACTCCAAGCTGGAGCAATCTCAACCGCTTTACCATTTACGATTATTCTACTGTTAATGTGTGTGAGCTTGGTCTTGGGATTACGTACAGAGCGTTATAAATAGAATATAAATCACATTAAGTGAAAAAAAGACCTCATACTACAATATGAGGTCTTTTTTATTTGTGTAAATTGTTACAAAAATCTAACCGCTATTTCTTACCTTCATTTCTAGCTGATTAGCTTGTTTTTCCAAAGCGGTCACTTCATCACAAAAATTTGCAATTTCTAATTGATGAACTAAGACAGAACATTCATTAATAAGATTATCGACTATATGTTCACTATTTTTGGCTATTTGTTGTTTAGCTTTATTAAATAAAAAACCAGCAACATCTGTTGAGCCTTGTGCAATAACATCACCGACAAAAGGCGAGAGTAACTCAGCTGGATTTTTTTCCAATTCATCAAGAAGCTGAACAAAATGCTGTAAAACCTGAATATCACCTTCTAAAAGCAACGTTTTATTATTGATCAGCTCCGTTAATTTCGTTTTATCTGCTAATTTTGGTAATACCGAGCTTTGTAAACTAAGGCAGCAACTTGGGTTCCCTTCATAATGAGAGAGCCAATCTGTTTGGGTTTCACTAAAATTAATGATACATTCAAATTCAGGTTGTAATAATTTGATATGTAAGGTGCTATCTTTCAGTTTTTTTAAGGTTGGCAAACAATGAGGTGAGCGGTTAATTAAATAATTAAAGCCCATTTCTAGCGTACCAATGGTTACTTGAGATAACATAAACTGTTGTTTTAATTGTTCTAACATTAGTCTCTCCTAGAATTTATACCCTCTATGCAAAGCAACAATACCTGCACTTAAATTATAGTAATTCACACTTTCAAAACCCGCCTGTTGCATCATTTCTTTTAATTCATCTTGTTTCGGGTGCATTCGAATGGATTCTGCCAAGTAACGGTAACTGTCACCATCATTCACTACTGCTTCACCAATTTTTGGCAAAATATTAAAAGAGTAAAAATTATAAGCCTGACTAATAGGATCAATAATTGGTTTAGAGAATTCTAATACTAATAAACGTCCACCCGGTTTTAGCACTCGATACATTGAACGCAGTGCTTTATCTTTATCAGTGACATTACGCAATCCAAAACTGATAATAACGCAATCAAAGGTATTATCAGCGAAAGGTAAACTTTCTGCATTGGCTTGCACATAACTCACATTACCCACAACACCTAAATTGCGTAGCTTTTCACGCCCTACTTCTAGCATTGAACTATTAATATCCGCTAATACAACTTCCCCAGTTGAACCAACAAGTCGAGAAAATTTGGCACTAAAATCCCCTGTTCCTCCCGCAAGGTCGAGAACTTTTTGCCCTTGTCTTACTCCACTACAATCTATCGTAAAGCGTTTCCAAATTCGATGAATACCGAAAGAAAGTAGATCATTCATTAAATCATATTTACCCGCTACATTATGGAAAACTTGTGCGACAAGTTGCTGTTTTTCTTCTTTAGCAACCGTTTTAAACCCAAAATGAGTGGTTTCCGTTTGCTGTGAGATAGTTTGATTTTCTTCTTTCATTACTTTATTCCTAATATTAATAAATTTGGGATTTTGCAAATTTTATTCAAGATCATACCGCTTAAATACTATTTTTTTAATTCAGCGTCTTAATTTCAGCAAAGACTTTATCTACAACCTCTAATGTTTTTGCAATATCTTGATCACTATGGGCTAAAGACATAAAACCAGCCTCGAAAGCTGATGGAGCAAAATAAATGCCTTTTTCTAAACATTTATGGAAGAATGTATTGAACATTGCAACATCACACTTCATTACATCTTTATAACTTGTCACCGAAGATTGGTCGGTAAAAAATAAACCAAACATTCCCCCAACATAATTAACCAAAAACGGTACAGAATGTTTATTCGCCAGCGCTTTTAAGCCTTCTGCCAATTGTTTTGTTTTCGATGCAAGTAGCTGCTCATTTTCAGGTTTTGAAAGTTCTGTCAAACAAGCCATTCCTGCTGCCATTGCAATAGGATTGCCTGATAATGTACCTGCTTGGTAAACAGGTCCTGTTGGGGCAATATAATCCATAATTTCAGCTTTACCACCAAAAGCCCCCACTGGCATTCCGCCACCAATAATTTTTCCTAAGGTAGTTAAATCTGGCGTGACATTATAATAGGCTTGAGCTCCACCTAACGCCACTCGAAAACCTGTCATTACTTCATCAATAATAAAAACCGTGCCGTATTGAGTACAAAGCTCTCGAATGCCTTGCAAAAATCCCTCTTGTGGAGGAATACAATTCATATTTCCTGCTACGGGTTCAATAATTAAACAAGCAATCTCATTAGGATATTGCTCAAATGCTTGTTTAACAGAGGTGAGATTATTGTATTCACAAGTCAGTGTATGCTTAGCAAAATCCTCAGGCACGCCTGGTGAACTTGGTTGACCAAGCGTCAATGCACCCGATCCTGCTTTTACTAATAGTGAATCAGAATGTCCGTGATAACAGCCTTCAAATTTAATAATTTTATCTCTGTTGGTATAACCTCGAGCAAGGCGAATCGCTGACATTGTCGCTTCTGTACCAGAACTGACCATTCTGACTTTTTCAATAGAAGGGATAAGTTTACAAACTAATTCCGCAAGTTCTGTTTCTAAAGGACTTGGTGCTCCAAAACTTAATCCGTTTTGAGCCGTTTTAATCACTGCATCTAAAATTTTAGGATGATTATGCCCTAAGATCATCGGTCCCCAAGACCCAACATAATCAATATAATGATTATTTTCACTATCAAAAATATAAGCACCTTGTGCCTTTTCAATAAAAATAGGCGTGCCTCCCACACCTTTAAATGCAAGTACTGGTGAATTTACACCACCTGGGATAACTTGTTGTGCTTTTTCAAAAAGAGATTGCGATGATTTCATTTATATACCTTAATTTTGCAAATTTCTGTCATTATCTTACAGCTTTACAGTAAATATATCCCATTTTACTGTAAAAACCATAAAATAAAAATTTATTTTAAAAAACGAAATCCTTTGCGTAATTGTTAGAACTATATTCACTGTAAAATTTGTGATTTTCCTCACATTTCTTAAAATGAAATCTTCTCATTATTAGTATATTAGCGATATAATTGGAATATATTTAAAAATATGAGATATAGGTAGATATATTTTAATAGCACCACAAATTGTAGGATGAAATGATGAAAAATTACCAGAACTTAGTATCTACAGATCAACTTGATCGACAAATTCTGCGAACATTAACCCTTGATGCTCGAACACCTTACGCTGAGATGGCAAAAAAATTTGAAGTGAGTGCTGGTACTATCCACGTTCGAGTTGAAAAAATGCGTCAATCAGGCTTAATTAAAGGCACACAGATTTGTATTGATGAACAAAAGCTAGGTTATGATGTTTGTTGTTTTGTTGGTGTGATCTTAAAAAGTGCGAAAGATTGCAGTGCAGTTATTCAAAAATTACACCAATTTGATGAAGTGATAGAGGCTTATTATACTACTGGAAATTATTCCATTTTCTTAAAAGTAATGACTCACACCATTGAGGAACTTCATCTATTACTTTCCACAAAAATTCAATCTCTTGATGAAATTCAATCAACAGAAACCATCGTTTCTATGCAGAATCCAATTAAGAGAAATATTAACCCCTCTAAAGTAGATTTATAATTACATAAAATAAGGAGAAATAAAATGTCTGAAGTTTTCCATTTAGGTTTAACTAGAGCAATGTTAGAAGGTGCAGAATACGCTATCGTACCTGGAGATCCAGCACGAAGTGAGCGTATTGCTAAATATATGGATAATCCAAAATTCTTAAATTCAACTCGTGAATATACTTCTTGGTTAGGTTATATCAATGGCAAGCCTGTTGTGGTTTGTTCAACTGGTATTGGTGGTCCATCTGTATCTATCTGTGTTGAAGAATTAGCACAACTTGGTGTACGTAACTTTATTCGTATTGGTACAACAGGGGCAATTCAACCACATATCAATATTGGTGATGTATTAATTACCACTGGTGCAGTTCGTCTTGATGGTGCGAGCCAACATTTTGCACCAATGTGCTTCCCTGCAGTAGCTGATTTTAACTTAACTCAAGCGATGTATGAAGCCTCAAAAGAGTGTGAATATCCAACTTATATTGGTGTGACAGCATCATCAGATACTTTCTATCCCGGTCAAGAACGTTATGACACTTATACAGGAAAAGTATGGAAAGATTATCAAGGTAACTTAAAGTTATGGCAAGATCTTGGTGTAATGAACTTTGAAATGGAATCTGCCACACTTTATACAATGGCTCACGCACTAGGATTAAAAGCAGCGATGGTTTCAGGTGTTATTGTAAACCGTACTCAAAAAGAAATTCCAAACGAAGAAGATGCTAAAACCGTTGAAGTTCGCAGTGTAACCGCCACGATTGAAGGTTTGAAAAAAGTGTTGTGATTTAACATTAATTGATTAATGCTAAACCAAAGCCATTATAATTTCTTATAATGGCTTTTTTATCCTTTCTGTTTAAAAAATTTTCTTTATTCAGGTGCAATCCAACTTACTTTCCAACTGCCCGTTCCTTCTGGTACTAGTGTTTTTGTTAAGTAAGGTAAAATAGTTTTCATTTGTTTTTCTAACTGCCAAGGTGGATTAATTATAATCATTCCACTTGCCGTCATTCCTCGTTGATCAGAATCTGGACGTATCGCTAACTCAATTTGCAAAATTTTACGAATTCCTGTCTCTTCTAATCCTCGTACCATTCGTCTAATATGTTGGCGTAATACGACTGGATACCAAATTGCATAACAGCCTGTTGCAAAGCGTTTATAACCCTCTTGAATTGCTTTTACCACTAGCTCATAATCTTCTTTAAGCTCATAAGGAGGATCGATTAAAATTAAACCTCGTTTTTCCTTAGGAGGAAGTGCAGCTTTTAATTGTTGAAAACCATTTTCTCGTTTAGTAATAACTATCGCATTCTTTGAAAATTCATTACGCAATAAAGGATAATCGCTAGGATGAAGTTCTGTTAACAATGCTCTATCTTGTGGACGCAATTGTTGTACTGCAAGCAAAGGAGAACCTGTATAAAAACGCAATTTTCCTTTATTTATTTTTTTGACTTCAGCAACATATTTTGCAACCTCTGACGGTAAATCATCCCTATCCCAAAGTCTTGCAATACCTTCAAGGAACTCTCCTGTTTTTTCAGATTCTCGGCTCAACAAACTATAACGTCCCGTTCCTGCGTGAGTATCAAGATAGAAAAACCCTTTTTCTTTTTGCTTTAATGATTCTAAAATTAGAGTTAAAACAATGTGTTTTAGCACATCAGCGTGGTTGCCTGCGTGAAAACTGTGACGATAACTTAGCATTTTATTTCTCTTTCTCGTAAAATAGGTTCTATTCTAACGTAATATCAGAGTAATTTATAGAATGAAATCAAATCTAACAATTAAAAATGGCTGGTTAACTCAAAGTAAGCGGGTACTTTCTCCTCATTTTTCGCAACGTTCTGATGTGAATGATATCTCACTGTTGGTTATCCATTATATCAGCCTTCCACCAGAACAATTTGGAGGAGACTTTATTGATCGCTTCTTTGAAGGAACACTAGATCCTACCCATCACCCCTATTTCAAAGAAATTAAAGATCTTAAAGTATCCGCACATTGTTTAATTAACCGCAACGGTGAAATCACTCAATATGTCAATTTCAATGATATGGCGTGGCACGCAGGCATTTCTCAGTTTCAAAGTAGAGACAAGTGTAATGAGTTTTCTATTGGTATTGAACTGGAAGGAAGTAATGAACAACCATTTACAGAATTGCAATATCAAAGTCTTGTAAAATTAACTCACATTATTATGAGAAATTATCCTCAAATTACTCAAGATCGTATTGTTGGACATTGTGATATTGCACCTGAACGAAAAATTGACCCTGGTCAGTATTTTAATTGGGATTATTATAATCAATTACTCACGATTTTTAGCAAAAAGATCTAAGAATAATATTAGATCCTATTTTTGAAACTTATACAATTTTTGAAACAATTTCGTATTTTTTGTGATCAATCTCTCGTTTTTTTAACTTTTTTGTTACACTTTTCTATAATTATATTTACAATGCTACTTTAATTTTTATTTTGGAGTAGCTTTATGGCTCTTTTTCTTAGTATTTTTCCGATTGTATTGTTAATTTATCTGATGGTAAAACGCAATGCACTTCCTTCTTATGTTGCATTACCTTGGATTGCAGCAGTTGTATTAATTGTTCAACTTATTTTCTTTGAAACAGATATAACAACGATTAGTGCTAATATTGTTTCAGCAATTATTTCGGTACAAACACCAATTACCGTTATTTTTGGCGCTATTTTATTTAATCGTTTCTCTGAAAAATCAGGAGTAACTAACACATTACGTAAATGGCTTGGTAATATCAGCCCTAATCCTGTTGCTCAGCTTATGATTATTGGTTGGGCATTTGCCTTTATGATTGAAGGGGCAAGTGGATTTGGTACGCCTGCGGCTATCGCGGCTCCTATTTTAGTTGGCTTAGGTTTCCCTGCTCTACGTGTGGCAATGCTTGCATTGGTAATGAACTCAGTGCCAGTATCATTTGGTGCAGTAGGTACGCCAACGTGGTTTGGTTTTGGTCCGATGAATTTAACAGATACTCAAATTTTAGAAATTGGTTCAATGACATCTCTTATTCATACCATCGCTGCAGTTGTCATTCCAATAATGGCATTACGTATGATTGTTAGCTGGCAAGAGATTCGTAAAAATATTGTGTTCATTTATATCAGTATTTTTGCCTGTGTTGTTCCTTACTTCTTAATTGCTCAAGTAAACTATGAGTTCCCATCATTGGTAGGTGGTGCTGTTGGTTTATTAATCTCTGTTTTTGTTGCTCACAAAGGCTTTGGTTTAGAAAAAGTTGAAGATAATTTAGATGATAAAGCGGTAACCAAAGCAGAAGTAATGAAAGCATTATTACCAACGGGAATGTTAATTTTCATCTTAATAATTACTCGTATCAAACAGTTACCATTCAAAGGAATGTTAACAAATGCAACAGAATGGTTTAGCGTTCAGTTAGGTTCATTAGGTCACTTTGAAGTCAGCCAAAGTTTAATTCTTAGTTTAAAAAATATCTTTGGTTCTTCAATTAGTGCAAGCTACAAAGCACTTTATGTTCCAGCATTTATTCCTTTTATTATTACTGTTTTACTGGTTGCACCATTATTTGCAATGTCTTTTGGAAAAACAAAAAATGTGTTTGTGGATAGTTTAAAACAAACTCGCAATCCATTCTTAGCCTTAGTTGGTGCGTTAATTATGGTTAAATTGATGTTAGTTGGTGGCGATGGGTCAATGGTAAAAATTATCGGTAGAGGTTTTGCTGCTGCAACAGGGGAATACTGGACTGTCTTTGCCTCATATTTAGGTGCTGTGGGTGCATTCTTCTCTGGTTCTAACACTGTTTCTAACTTAACCTTTGGTAGTGTGCAATTATCAACTGCTGAAATTACTGGTTTATCTGCAACCCTAGTGCTTGCATTACAATCTGTTGGTGGTGCAATGGGGAATATGGTTTGTATTAACAACATCATTGCCGTAAGCTCAGTATTAAATATTGAGAAACAAGAAGGTGTAATCATTAAGAAAACCGTCGTTCCTATGATTGTTTATGGTATCATCGCTGCATTATGTGCATCCTTTGTTATTCCGCTATTTTTTAACGTATAAATAGCTTTTTAATGTGTAACTAAGCGGTTAGATTTACATAAAAATTTACAAATTTTATTTACTAAAACAAAAGGTTCGCTTACCCAAGGTAAGCAACCTTCATCATTTATAAGAGAGAAAATATTATGAGCTTTCAAATGAATCCAGATTATCCAAGTATCGAACATCTTCGTGTTAAATCAAAAAAACGTATGCCAAAATTTGCCTACGAATATTTAACAGAAGGCTGTAACGAAGATCTAAACGTATATAAAAATACCAAAGAAATTCGTGATATCGAATTAATGCCAACTTACTTAACTGATTTAAAAGAAGTTTCTATGAAAAAGGAACTTTTTGGTAAAACTTACGATGCTCCATTTGGTATCACAGCCGTTGGTTTACAATCTTTAATGTGGCCACAAACTTCACAAATTCTGGCGAAAACGTCTGTTGATTTCAATATTCCATTTATGCTTTCAACAGTCACCACAATGTCTATCGAAGAATGTGCTGAAATCACAAAAGGTAACTTCTGGTTCCAACTTTATTACCCAAAAAATAAAGAGTATCGTGAAGATATTTTAAAACGTGCTTGGGATAACGGCTGTCGTGTACTTTGCTTATTATCAGATGTACCAACTTTTGGCTATCGTCCAAAAGATATTTATAACGGCTTTGGTATGCCACCAAAAATGATGCTTCGTAATATTGTTAATGCTGCATTACACCCAACTTGGGCATTAGAGTCATTAAAATATAATGGAATTGAAAAACTAGGTATGCCAAGTTTTAAAACGTTGGAAAAATATATGCCAGGTGGTATGGATTTACGTCAATTAGGTGTCTTTATGGATGACTTCTTTGATGGTAAATTAACGGTTGAACGTATCAAAGATATCCAAAAAATCTGGCCAGGTAAAATCGTGATTAAAGGTGTAGCAAGCGTTGAAGATGTACAAACCTGTGTAGATTTAGGTTTAGATGGTGTCATCGTGTCTAATCACGGGGGGCGTCAATTAGATGCTGGCCCAAGCTCAATTTCAACCTTAGGTCCAATCGTTGAGAAATTCAAAGGTAAAATTACCATTATGATGGACGGCGGTATGCGTAATGGTCCAGATATGGCTCGTGTGCTTGCAAGCGGTGCTGATTTCTGTTTCTTAGGTCGTCCATTTATGTATGGAACTGGAGCATTAGGTGCAAAAGGTGGCGATCAAGCTGCTTGGATCTTAAAACGTGAGTTCCAACAAGTAATGGAACAATTAAACTGCGAAAAAGTAGAAGATTTACCAAGTTTCTTATTGAAAAAATAATTGGTAATAAAAACAAAAAAAGTGGAGTACTTTTTAAAGTACTCCACTTTTTCATAAATTGGGTGAACATCCTTGTTCAGTATAACTCCATTTTCTGTGCTAAAATCGTATATCGCCAAAAATCTTTTTCAGCTTTATGGAAGGCATAAAATCCGTTTGTACCTAATTGTCTCAGCAAAGAAAACGCATTGTATACCCTTTCTTAATAATACCAAGATAAACATTTACAAAGATAATCTGGTTGTACCAGACCTTAAATAAATACAAAATCATTTCACAAAACCTATTAATAGGTTATCTTTCAAAAATTTAATGAATATTGATATTAATTAAAAATAGTTAAGTCATAATAGCAACCAAAACAATACTCATCTCAATTTTTTAAACTAGATTTGTGATTTTATTTTAACGAACTGTAAATTTAAGGTAAAATTAGGAAAATTTTTGTAATTTGGAATAATAATGACAACACAACTTTCCCTTGAACAAATTCAAGCACTTATAAAAGACGATATGCAAGGAGTCAACCAAGCAATTTTAGATCAATTAAATTCTGATGTTGTTCTAATCAATCAATTAGGTCACTATATTATTAGTGGTGGTGGTAAACGTATTCGTCCATTAATCGCTTTATTATCAGCAAAATCTTTAGGTTATCAAGGTTCCGATCATATCACTTGTGCTGCTTTTATTGAATTTGTGCATACCGCAACCTTATTACACGACGATGTAGTCGATGAATCAAATATGCGTCGAGGTAAAGAAACGGCTAATGCGTTATTTGGAAATGCGGCGAGTGTATTAGTAGGCGACTTTATTTATACCCGCTCTTTCCAAATGATGACAAGTGTCAATTCATTAGACGTGTTAAAGGTGATGTCAAATGCCACGAATGTTATTGCGGAAGGTGAAGTGCAACAGTTAATGAATTGTAATGATCCAGATACAACAGAACAAAGCTATATGCAGGTGATTTATGGCAAAACTGCTCGTCTTTTTGAAGCGGCAACACAGTGTGCTGCCATTATCTCAAAAGCAACACCACAGATGGAAAAAGCATTACAAGATTATGGGCGTTATTTAGGTACAGCATTTCAATTAATTGATGATATTTTGGATTACAGTGCAAATACGGAAAAATTAGGTAAAAATATCGGTGATGATTTAGCTGAAGGTAAACCTACTCTACCCTTACTTCACGCAATGCAACAAGGCAATACCGCAGAAGCATCACTTATTCGTGAAGCGATTGAGCAAGGAGGGAAAAGAGACGCATTAGATCAAATTCTTGCAATTATGCAAAAATATCAATCTCTTGACTATGTAATGCAACGTGCCAAAGAAGAAGCACAAAAAGCCGTTGATACCATTCGAGTTTTACCTGATACTGAATATAAGCAAGCATTGATTTCTTTAGCTTATCTTTCTGTTGATAGAAATTATTAAGAAAAATTTGCAAATTTTATACAAAATCATACCGCTTTCAATTGAAAGTATATTGTTATTAAAGAGGAAAAGATGACAAAATCCGTAAACTTACAAGATTTACCACAACAAAAATTAAAAGATTTATTAGAATTTCCGTGTAATTTTACTTTTAAAATAGTAGGTGCCAAACGTGATAATTTGTCTGATGATGTAGTGAAAGTTGTTCAACAATATATTCAAGGGGATTATATACCTCGTGAACAAGCTAGTTCAAAAGGCACTTATAGTTCTATTTCTATTTCTATAGTGGCAGAAAATATCGATCAAGTAGAAAGCCTTTATACCGATCTTGCCAAAATTGAAGGCGTAAGAATGGTGCTTTAATGGAACTCATTATTCGCCAACTTGGTATTTGTGATTATCAACAAACGTGGCACGAAATGCAGCAGTTCACCGATAATCGCAATGCTTCAACCATTGATGAAATCTGGCTTGTGCAACATCCCGCTGTTTTTACACAAGGGCAAGCAGGTAAGCCTGAGCATTTACTCAATCCATCCAACATTCCTGTTGTTCAGTCTGATCGTGGGGGACAAATAACCTATCACGGTTTAGGGCAACAAGTAATGTACGTGCTAATTGATATCAAACGCCATAAAGCTGAAGGACGAGATTTTAATGTGCGACAATTAGTGACCGCTCTGGAACAATCTGTCGTCAAAACCTTAGCGGATTATAACATTAAAAGTTATCCAAAAGCGGATGCACCGGGTGTTTATGTGAATGAAAAGAAAATTTGTTCATTAGGACTGCGAATTCGCAAAGGCTGTTCATTTCACGGACTTGCGTTAAATATCAATATGGACTTATCCCCTTTTAAAAATATCAATCCTTGTGGCTATACAGGACTTGAAATGTGCCAATTAAAAGACTTTATCAGCGAAGAACTGGCAGATTGTGATAAAGTTTCTCTAAAATTAGTAGATTACTTTACACAAATTCTCGGTTACAATAGCACCCAAATTGTTAAAAAATAGTTAAGAAATAGGATTTAATGAATGGGTACACCTTTCAAAATGGAAAGAGGGGTTAAATATCGTGATGCAGCAAAAACCTCTATTATTCCTGTCAAAAATATTGACCCCGATCAGGAAGTATTAAAAAAACCAAGTTGGATGAAGATCAAACTTCCAGCAAGCTCGGCGAGAATTGAGAGTATTAAAAATGGTATGCGTCGTCACGGATTACATTCAGTCTGTGAAGAGGCAAGTTGCCCTAATTTACACGAATGTTTTAATCACGGTACTGCAACCTTTATGATTATGGGCGCAATTTGTACTCGCCGTTGTCCTTTCTGCGATGTCGCACACGGTAAACCATTACCTTTGGATCAAGAAGAGCCATTAAAATTAGCAGAAACCATTGCGGATATGAAATTAAAATATGTAGTTATCACTTCGGTGGATCGTGATGATCTCCCTGATCGTGGTGCTGGACACTTCGCTGCTTGTGTAAAAGAAATTCGTAAACTGAATCCTGATATTAAAATTGAAATTTTAGTCCCGGATTTTCGTGGACGTATTGAATTAGCATTAGAGAAATTAAAAGACAACCCACCAGATGTATTTAACCATAATTTAGAAAATGTACCTCGTTTATATAAAAATATTCGCCCTGGTGCAAATTATGAGTGGTCACTTAAATTACTGAAAGAATTTAAAGAAATGTTCCCTGATATTCCAACCAAATCAGGGTTAATGGTAGGACTCGGTGAAAAAAATGAAGAAATTCTCACGGTGATGGAAGACTTGCGTGAAAATGGCGTGACAATGCTAACCCTTGGACAATATCTACAACCAAGTCGTCATCATTTACCTGTTGATCGTTATGTCCACCCAGATGATTTTGATGAATTTAGAGTAAAAGCTGAAAAAATGGGCTTTGAACATGCCGCTTGTGGTCCTTTTGTGCGTTCATCTTATCACGCTGATTTGCAAGCAAGCGGTGGGATTGTGAAGTAAATTTGTAAAAATAAAAAATAAGGTACTAACCATATAGTTAGTACCTTATTTAATTTACTACTTTTCAAAATAAACTTTTTTAAGTGCTAACTCTAATCCCCTAAATTCAGCTAATCCTTTTAAGCGACCAATTGCTGAATATCCAGGATTCGTTTTTTTATTAAGATCATCTAACATTTGATGTCCGTGATCAGGACGCATTGGAATTAAACGATGATTTCCATTTTCTTTACGTTTATATTCCTCAGTAAGTAATGCCTTAATAACATTAAACATATCAACATCGCCTTCTAGATGACAATCTTCGTGAAAACTCAATGGATTTTCTTCACGACAGGTTGAGCGTAAATGAGCAAAGTAAATTCGATCCGCAAATTTTTCAGTCATTGCAACAAGATCATTATCTGCTCTCACACCATAAGATCCCGTGCACATTGTAAACCCATTGGCGGATAGCGGTTGTATTTCTACAAAATATTGCATATCTTCAATAGTTGATACAATACGAGGTAATCCTAAGATTGGACGAGGAGGATCGTCTGGATGAACTGCCATTTTAATTCCAGCTTCCTGAGCGACAGGAATGATCTCATTTAAAAAATAAGCTAAATGACTACGAAATTTTTCAGTAGAAATATCTTTATAACGATCTAATTGAGCCTGAAATTGTTCTAATGTATAGCCTTCTTCAGCACCAGGTAAGCCTGCAATAATATTATTTGTCAGTTGCTGAATATCGTCATCAGACATTTTTTCAAAATATATTCTTGCCTCTTCACATTCTTTTTGAGTATAAGCATTTTCCGCATTTGGTCTTTTTAAAATATAAAGTTCAAAAGCGGCAAAAGCAATATGATCGAAACGTAATGCCTTTGAACCATCAGAAAGTTGGTATGCCAAATCAGTTCTTGTCCAATCTAATACTGGCATAAAGTTATAACATACTGTATCAATACCACACTGTGCTAAGTTTCGTAAACTTTGCTTATAATTATCAATCCAATACTGATAATTCCCAGTTTGGGTTTTTATTTCCTCGTGAACAGGAATACTTTCTACCACAGACCAAGTTAATCCAGCATTTTCAATAAGTTGTTTTCTTTCTATAATTTCTTTCATAGACCAAACTTCTCCATTTGGAATATGATGTAATGCGGTAACCACCCCCGTTGCTCCCGCTTGTCTAATATCTGATAAAGAAACAAAATATTTTGGTCCATACCAACGCCACGTTTGTTCCATAAGGACTCCTTTCTTAATATTTTTAAATAATTAATCACATTTCTATTATCTATAAATTTTAGTATTTTTGGAATGCCAAATTTAAAAATATGTGATCTTAATCACAAATTTTGAAATTGGAATGCCAAAATTATTGTGTTTAACTTAATTGTTATACTATACTCCAACAAAAATTAAATAATGTGGAGATTTTATGATAAATGCAATTTGTCTAGCTGAACCTGGAAAAATTGAAATTAAGAAAGTTGATTATCCAATAAAAAAAGAAAATGAAGCTCTTATTAAAATTGAATCTATGGGAATTTGTGGTTCTGATGTTGGTGCTTATCGTGGAACTAATCCATTGGTAACATATCCACGAATTTTAGGACATGAGCTTGTTGGAACGGTTATTGAAGAAGGAGAAGGAATTCCTAATACTATCAGTAGAGGAGATAGAGTAATAGTAGAACCATATATTTATTGTAATGCTTGTTACCCATGCTCTATTGGCCGTACAAATTGCTGTGAAAATTTAAAAGTTTTAGGTGTTCATATAGATGGTGGTATGCAAGAATTTTTTGCTCATCCAGCAAAAATGTTAACAAAAGTTCCTGATAACTTAACTTTAGATAAATTACCATTAGCAGAACCATTAACAATTGCACTGCATGCACTTCATAGAACAGAATTAAAATCAGGTGAATATGTAACTATCATTGGTGCTGGTGCAATTGGGTTAATGGCTGCATTAGTTGCTAAAGAATATGGAGCAATTCCTATTCTTATAGATATTTTAGATAAACGTCTTGAATATGCAAAATCAATTGGTATTCCTTATATAATTAATCCAAGTAAAGAAAATGATATAGAGTGTATTAAAAAAATCACCAATAGTCGTCTTTCTGAAGTTGTTATTGAAGCGTCTGGAGCAAATGTATCAATACAAAATACTTTAAAATATGCTTCTTTTGCTGGCCGTATTGCATTAACAGGTTGGCCAAAAACAGAAACTTTATTACCCACAAATATAATTACTTTTAAAGAGTTAAATATTTATGGATCAAGAACAAGTAAAGGAGAATTTTTGGAAGCTTTAAATTTACTTTCTACAGGAAAAGTAAGAGCACAGGATATTATTAGTCGAACAATACAATTTAATGAAATTCCGGAATATCTTGAAATCCTTTCGGATACTCCAGAAAGATTCTTAAAAGTTAACGCCGTAATCTAAAAAATTTAGACTACATACTTATACCTTAAAAGTAAGGAGTTTATTATGAAAAAACTTAAAGTATTAACAAAAACATTATTAGTAACAAGCTTGTTATTTGGTAGCTCAGCTTTTGCAAAAATGGTTATTAAAGTAGGGCATTATAATGCAGATACACATCCATCTCATATTGCATTACAAAAATACTTTAAAAAAATAGTTGAAGAAAAAACAAATAATCGTTACAAAATAATGATTTATCCTAATAACCAATTAGGAGGAGAAGATCAGGTTGTTAATGGTTTAAGAAATGGAACCATTGAAATGGGTGTAACAGGACTATTGTTACAAAATATTGACCCTATTTTTGGTGTATGGGAATGGCCATTCTTATTCAAAAATAATGAAGAAGCGAAAAAAGTTTTAGAATCTCCAGTTGCTGCTGAGATCGGAACTAAAATGGAAAAATACGGAATTAAATTACTTGCTTATGGTATGAATGGTTTCCGTGTGATTTCTTCAAATAAAAAATTAGAAAAATTTGATGACTTCCAAGGTTTACGTTTACGTGTTCCACTAAATTCATTATTTGTTGATTGGGCGAATGCGATGAAAGCTAATCCGCAAAGTATGCCATTAAGTGAAGTATTTACAGCTCTTGAGCAAAAAGTAATTGATGGTCAAGAAAATCCTTATATGTTAATTAAAGATTCTGGATTGTATGAAGTTCAAAAATATATTATCCAAAGTAATCATATTTTCTCACCTGGTTTATTACAAATGAGTTTAAAAATATGGAATAAAATTCCAGCTGAAGATCAAAAAATTTTTATGGAAGCAGCTAAAGTATATCAAGAAAAAGAATGGGAAATGGCTATGAAAGTTGAGCAAGAAACAAAAGATTTTTTTGCTAAAAACGGTAGTGAAATTATTATCCCAGATGCAAAATTCCAAGCGGATATGTTAGAAGCATCTAAAGGCTTATACGAGAGTTTCTATAAGAAATATGATTGGGCAAAAGGTGTTGTTCAAAAAATCACTGATGCTAAGTAATTAGCCTGAGAACGTTACTGATAAGTTTATCAGTAACGTTTTTTTATTATGATATAAAGGATATATTATGAATACATCAAAAATACTTGATAATACATTAAAATCATTATCAATATTAGCGTTAGTAATAATGATCTGCTTAGTTTTCTTTAATGCTTTATTACGCTACTTTTTTGATTCAGGTATTGCTTGGTCAGAAGAGTTTGCGAGAATTTGTTTTGTTTATATGATTTTTTTAGGCATTGTTTTAGTTGCTAAAGAAAGAGGGCATTTAACAGTTGATATTGTGATATCTACACTTTCTCCAAAGTATAAAATAATATTTCTTATTATTTCAGATCTTTTAATACTACTTGCTACAAGTTTTATTACTATAGGTGCTTATGAATTAGCTAAATTGACCTATATGCAAAAAATGCCTGCAACAGGTATATCTTCAGCCTTTCTGTATAGTGCTGCTATTATTTCATCTATTTGTTATTTCTTAATAATAAGTTTTAGTTTGAGAAAAAATATTAAATCAGTATATTTTAAAGGGGATAAATAATGTTGTGGCTATTTTTAGGAAGTTTATTTCTTTTGCTATTTTTAGGCGTTCCTGTTGCACTTTCAATGCTATTAAGCGCAAGCTTAATGCTTTTTCAAATGGATATGTTTGATACACAACTAATAGCAGAAAACTTTGTTATGGGAACAAATAATTTTCCCTTAATGGCAATTCCTTTCTTTATGCTTACTGGTGAAATAATGAAGCATGGCGGTATTTCAGAAAGAATTATCAATTTTGCTATGAGTATAGTTGGGCATATTAAAGGTGGGCTTGGGTATGTTGTTATTATTTCAGGACTGATTTTTGCAGGATTATCTGGTTCAGCAGTTGCTGATACTGCAGCTTTAGGTGCAATTTTAATTCCAATGATGGTTGCAAGAAATTATGAGGCTTCTCGCTCAACTGGATTAATTTGTGCTGCTGGTATTATTTCTGTTGTCATTCCTCCAAGTATCCCAATGATTATTTATGGAATTACAGCTGGTGCATCAATTACTAAATTATTTATGGGAGGGGCTATTCCTGGATTACTTATGATCGCTGGACTATGGATTACTTGGAAAATTCTTTATCGTAATGAAGAATTAACAATTGAAAGAAAACAAAATTATAAAGAGCGTTTAATTGCTTTTAAAAGTGCATTTTGGCCACTATTACTTCCTGTCATTATTATTGTTGGATTACGAGGTGGTATTTTTACACCAACAGAAGCTGGTGTTGTAGCAGCTATTTATGCAGCAATTGTCAGTCTTACATATGGTAACCTAACGGTTGATAAGGTACAGTTAATTTTTATTAATACTATTAAAACAACATCAATGGTTATGTTTGTTGCTGCAGCTGCTATGATTTCTGGCTTTGCAATTACGGTGGCACAAATTCCAATGGAGCTTGTTGAATTTATTAAAGGTATTACTAATAATCCAATAGTATTAATGTTAATAATAATGATTTTTCTATTATTTGTTGGTTGTGTAATGGATCTTATTCCTGCAGTATTAATTTTTGTACCTGTTTTACTGCCGGTATTAAGAGCATATAATATTGATATTGTTTATTTTGGCATTATGATGGTAATTAATTTATCTATTGGATTAATTACACCTCCTGTTGGTACAGTATTATATGTAGGTTCAGGGATTGCTAAGTTAGGTATTAATGATATAACGAAAGGGATTGCTCCATTTTTATTCGTGTATTTTATAATATTATTATTGATGGTATTTATTCCTGATATTGTAATTGTCCCTATGAATTGGCTATCGTAAAAACTCATTACCAGTTAAGCAAAAGTGTGATTTATTATTAAATAATAATCACACTTTTTATTTTTTAAGAAATCATAGTGAAAAACTATTTATATTCCAACAACAACAGGGTTAGTTTTATATAAAAAACCATCAAAATCAGGAGATTCAACATCTGAAAGTTCAAATAATTTTTGTTTCACATTTTCTAAATGTTGCCACATCATTTTTTTTGCCAAAATTGGATTTTTACGCTGAATAGCATTTAAAATATTTTGATGATCTTCTAACCAAAGCTTTCTATATTGCTGATCGATAATATGAGCATGTAGTCCTTTCCACATTGAATTAGAACGATATTTCCAAAGTTCTTTTTGCATTTGAATTAAGACTTCATTCTGCGTAATTTCTGCAATCGCTAAATGAAACTCTTCGTCTTCCTTATAATCATCATTATTATTTTCTAGTGTGATCCGCTCTCTATTTAAAATATCTTTTAACTTTGTAATATCACTAGGATTTGCTTGAATCGCAGCAAATTCTGCAATACTACTTTCTAAAAGTTGTCTTGCTTGGAGTAATTCAAAAGGACCAACATCAGCATATAAAGACTTATCATCAGAAACTTCAATTTCATTTTTAGGTA
The DNA here is from genome assembly GCF_018343795.1 of Phocoenobacter atlanticus subsp. cyclopteri. Classification (GTDB taxonomy): domain Bacteria; phylum Pseudomonadota; class Gammaproteobacteria; order Enterobacterales; family Pasteurellaceae; genus Phocoenobacter; species Phocoenobacter atlanticus. Next base: position 2,156,874 of record NZ_CP074346.1, on the reverse strand, counting down.
AGTTGATAACATAAACCCCAGATCCTTTTTTGACAGATACTAAATTTTCTAATTCAAGCATTATCAATGCTTCACGGATAACTGTTCGGCTTACATTAAATCGTTCAGCAAAATCTCTTTCAGGGGGAAGGCGTTCGCCAATTTGGTATAAACCTTGTTGTAACTCTTCTTTTAATAGTTTACCAATTCTTTTATAAGAGCGATGTAAATCAGTTCCATTCATAAATTGTACGATACTTATTAAGTGTAATAACAAATGCCCCAATACTTAAATATTAGGACATTCAACATACCTACAATAATACCATATTTAGTTTACTTTACGAACTTCTTCTACAATTTTATAGGTTTCAGGATCATTTTTTTGTAGCTCTTGATACATTGGTTCAACTGCTTTTTTAAATGGCACTTTATCCACTTGAACAAATTTAACGCCTTGCTTAATTGCTGACTCTCTTTGCTCGTTTTCAGATTTAACCCATAAATCTCTCATTGCAAGCGTTGCTTCATCTGCTGCTTGTTTGAGAATTTTCTGATCTTTTTCACTTAAATCATTCCAAACTTTTGTTGAAATAACCAGAACATCAGGTACCATTGTATGTTGATCTTCACTGAATACTTTTGCTACTTCACTATGACGGCTTAATGTAAAAGATGGAATATTATTTTCAGCAGCATCAACAACACCTTGTTGTAATGCAGTATACAATTCTCCATAAGCTAATGGGGTTGGATTTCCGCCTAAGAATTTAACCATACTCACTGCGGTAGGACTTGGTTGCACTCGAACTTTTAACCCTTTTAAATCTGCTGGGCTATTGATTGCTTTACTTGTATAAAAATTTCTTGAACCTGCATCTAAATAAGCTAATCCAATAAAACCATTTTTCTCAGAAGAAGATAAAATATCTTGTCCAACTTTACTTTCCATTACTTTATGATAGTGATCTTTATCATTAAATAGATAAGGTAAATTATACACACCATAAGGTTTACTAAATGCTTCTAATTCTGCAGCATTTGATTTTGCTAATGCTAAAACTCCTTTTTGAACTAACTCTAATGATTCTCTTTGAGTACCAAGTTGAGCATCAGGATAAACTCTAATTTTTAGTTCACCCTTTGATAATTCCTTCGTTCTTTTCGCCATTAGATCTAAAGCTTTATGTACTGGGTGAGCTCTATTTTGATTATGACTTAATTTTAATGTTGTACTTGCATTAGCCGCCACAGAAAAAGTTAATGCAACGGTTGCAGCTAAACTTGATAATAAAAATGTTCTTTTTAACATAGCTTTATTCCTCGTTAGTTAGTAAATAAATGAATACCAGAATTCCAAACCAATTAATTTGGTATTCCAATGTTTCACTTTTTTTGTATATTAGTCAAAGAAATAAATTTAAAAATGAGATACACTTCACAAAAAACAAATTTTTGGCATTCCAATTGTTGAGAAATGTGATCTATATCTAATTTTTTATCTAGTTTTTATAGTAAACTCTGTCATAAAAATAAACATCAGGAGTTTTTTATGGAAAAAACAGCCAGATTGGTAAACCAATTTCTTGCTTGGTTTTCTGTCATACTATCAGTTGTTCTTGTTATTTGTGTTGTATGGAAAGTCATTTCTCGTTATGTACTAGGTGCTCCAAGTATAGTTACCGATGAACTAGCTCGTTTTTTATTTATGTGGGTGGGGTTAATTGGAGCAGCTTATGCCACAGGTGCTAAACGTCACTTGGCAATAGATTTACTGCTATTAAAATTAAAAAATACTAAAAAGCAATTATTAGAAATAGTTATTCTACTAACAATGTGTTTTTTTGCTGGTTATATTTTAATTTATGGTGGTTCTCAACTCGCTTGGGATACTCATATCTCTGGTCAAGTATCTCCATCATTACAAATTGATATGGGCTTAGTCTATTTATGTCTTCCTGTTTCAGGAGGACTTATGCTTTTTTATCTTATCGTAGAGTTAATCCAGAAACTCACTTCCAATTCAAATAACCTAACAAGCAAGGATTAAAAAATGGAATGGACGGTAATTCTTACACTATTTGGTAGCTTTGCAATAATGCTGGCATTATCTATACCTATCTCTTTTGCTATTGCAATTTCTACCTTGCTTACAATTTCTATATCACTGCCTTTTGATATGGCTTTGATGGTTGTTACTCAAAAAATGGCGTCAGGTTTAGATAATTTTGCTTTGCTTGCAATTCCATTTTTTATTTTAGCAGGAAATATAATGAATAGAGGTGGGATTGCGATGCGACTTATCGCATTAGCAAAAGTGTTAGGAGCAAAGTTACCCGGTTCACTTTTTCATTGTAATGTGCTTGCAAATATGATGTTTGGCTCAATTTCAGGCTCTGCGGTTGCTTCTGCTGCTGCAATGGGAGGAATTATGTCTCCATTACAAAAGAAAGAAGGTTATGATCCTGAATTATCAGCGGCAGTAAATATTACTTCTTGCCCAACAGGACTCCTTATTCCACCAAGTAATACACTTATTGTTTATTCTCTGGTTTCAGGTGGAACATCAATTTCAGCTCTATTCTTAGCAGGTTATCTACCGGGTATTTTAATGGGGTTAGGAATTATGCTGGTAGCAGGATTTATGGCGAAGAAAAGAAATTATCCAATTGAAAAGAAACCAGCTTGTAAAGAAGTGATATTTAAAACCCTAGATGCCCTACCATCTTTATTACTGATCATTATTGTTATCGGTGGGATTATTGGTGGAATTTTTACCGCAACAGAAGCATCAGCAATAGCGGTCATTTATACATTAATTCTTGCAGTTATTATTTATAAAGAGGTAAAAATAACCGAGCTTCCAAGTATTATTTTAGATTCTAGTATTACCACAGCAATCGTTTTACTGTTAATTGGTGCATCATCAGGTATGTCTTGGGCGATGGCAAATGCAGATATTCCTTATATGATTCAAGATGCGTTAATGAATATCTCTGAAAATCCAATTGTTATAATGTTATTTATTACCTTTATTTTATTGATAATTGGTACTTTTATGGATATGACACCAGCAGTACTCATTTTTACACCTATTTTCTTACCTATTGTAATGGAGCTAGGTATTGATCCTGTTCATTTTGGTATTATGATGACATTCAATCTATGTATTGGAATTTGTACACCACCTGTTGGTAGTGCATTATTTATTGGTTGTTCAGTGGGGAATGTAAGCATTGACCGTGTATTAAAACCATTATTACCTTTCTTTGTGACGTTAATAATCACACTCTTAATGGTTACTTTTATCCCTGATATTAGTTTAATTTTACCAAAATTATTCCTTAATTATGTTCCAATGTAAAAGTGGAGAAATATTATGAATTCAAATACAAAGAAAGCACGTATATTACATTTAGGATTTGGTGCATTTCATCGTGCTCATCAACTTGTTTATACAAATGAAACAAATCAAAATACAAATGAGCCTTGGTATTTTTATGAAGTAAATTTACGCACAGGTATTCCTGTTATCAAACAACTAAAAGAACAAAATTTTAAATTTCACGTACTTGAAAAAAGTAGTACGCAATCAGAATTAAAAGAAATTGATATTATTGCTGACGCTTTTCATCCTGAAATTAGCACTATTGACACAATTATAGAAAAAATTGCTGAACCACAAATTGCCATTGTTTCTTTAACTGTTACAGAAAAAGGTTACTGTATTGATCCTGTTACAGGAAAATTAGATCTCAACAATACTGCTATTTTACATGATCTACAAAATCCAACTAAGCCTACAACAGCGATTGGCTATATTGTACAAGGTTTAGCATTACGCAAAGCACGTGGATTAAACGGTTTTTCTGTAATGTCTTGTGATAATTTAATGGAAAATGGACATATTGCTAAAAATGCAGTATTAGGATTTGCTGAACAGCTTGATCCAGAACTTGCTCAGTGGATTGATAAAAATGTTTCTTTCCCTTGTACAATGGTAGATAGAATTGTTCCTGCGGTAACAAGTGAAACACTATCAGAAATAGAAACTAAGCTTGGCTATTCAGATCCTTGTGCAATTGGCTGTGAAGCATTTAGACAATGGGTAATTGAAGATAATTTTATTGCAGGCAGACCACAATGGGAACTTGCTGATGCAGAATTAGTAACTGATGTGAAACCCTTTGAGCAAATGAAATTAAGAATGCTCAATGGTAGCCACTCTTTCTTAGCTTATTTGGGGTACTTAGCGGGTTACGAACATATCTCTGATTGTATGCAAGATCCAAATTATCAAAAAGCAGCCTTAAAGCTAATGTTAGATGAACAAGCTACCACACTTAATATGCCAGCAAGTATAGACTTAACTCAATATGCAAACTCCTTAATTGAGCGTTATGAAAATAACAATATAAAACACCGTACTTGGCAAATTGCTATGGACGGTAGTCAAAAATTACCGCCACGAATGCTCGAATCAATTCAGTACCATTTGGAAAAAGGATCTAATTTCTATTTATTAGCTTTGGGTGTAGCAGGTTGGTTACGTTATATGAGTGGTGTTGATGAGCAAGGTGAGGTCATTGATGTTCGAGATCCAATGAAAGATCAAACTCAACAAATTTATGCAAAATCTGGTTTAAATCTGACCGCTATTGATGAATTATTGAAACTAGATAATATTTTCCCAACTCAATTAGTTGCAAATAAATCTTTTGTTGAAGCTGTTAAACAAGCTTATCAATCACTACTTGATCTTGGTGCGAAACAAAGTGTCGCAATCTATTTACAAAAATAATAGGAAAATAATGATGAACCCAACAATAATAAAACCTTTTATGTGTGAAGATTTTTTACTGACGAATGATGTATCACGCACGTTATATCACGACTATGCAAAAGATCAGCCAATTTTTGATTACCATTGCCATTTAAGCCCAAAAGAAATCGCAGAAAACCGTCAGTTTAATAATTTAACTGAAATTTGGTTAGAAGGCGATCATTATAAATGGCGTGCATTACGTTCAGCAGGTGTTCCAGAGAAACTGATTACAGGTAATGCCACAAATTATGAAAAATATAAAATATGGGCTGAAACAGTCCCAAAATGTATCGGTAATCCAATTTATCATTGGACGCATTTAGAACTACGCCGTCCTTTTGGGATTACAAATACCTTATTTAATCCACAAAATGCCGATAAAATCTGGCATCTATGTAATGAAATGTTACAACAGCCTGAATTTTCTGCTCGTGGAATAATGCAACAAATGAATGTCAAATTATCAGGTACCACCGATGATCCTATTGATTCTCTTGAATATCATAAAATAATTGCCAAAGATCCTAATTTTGATATTGAAGTTGTTCCAAGTTGGCGACCAGATCGTGCATTGAAAATAGAATTACCTTTATTTAATGATTACATTAAACAGCTAAGTGAAGTTGCAGATATTGAGATAGATAGTTTTGATAAACTTAAAAAAGCACTTTTGAAACGTCTTGAGCATTTTGATCAACATAACTGTAAATCAGCCGATCACGGTATCGAAATTGTTCGCTTTGCACCTATTCCTGATGAAAAAGAGTTAGATAAAATTTTAAGTTTACGCTTAAATAATCAACCGCTCACCGAACAACAAATCGCCCAATTTAGTACCGCACTTTTAGTGTGGCTAGGAACGGAATACCATAAACGTCAATGGGTGATGCAAATGCATATTGGTGCATTGCGTAATAATAATACCAGAATGTTTAACCTATTAGGTGCTGATACTGGCTTTGATTCTATCGCTGATCGTCCTTTTGCAGAGGCTTTATCTAAATTACTGGATACAATGGATCAAACAAATCAGCTTCCAAAAACAATCCTATATTGCTTAAATCCAAGAGATAATGAGATGATGGCAAGTATGATCGGAAATTTTCAAGGTGGTGGTATCGCAGGAAAAATTCAGTTTGGATCAGGTTGGTGGTTTAATGATCAAAAAGATGGAATGGAACGCCAATTACAACAACTTTCACAATTAGGGCTATTAAGTCAATTTGTAGGAATGCTGACTGATTCTCGTAGCTTTTTATCTTATACTCGCCACGAATATTTTCGTCGTATTTTATGTGAAATGCTAGGAAAATGGGTCATTAATGGTGAAATACCAAATGATCAGCAGTTATTGGGTAATATGGTTCAAAATATTTGTTACCACAATGCGAAACATTATTTTAAATAGGATTTGAATGATGAAAAAAATAGCACTGATTGGCGAGTGTATGATTAAGTTAAATGGCGAGCCTTTTGGAATAATGCAACAAACCTACGGTGGGGATTCATTAAATACTGCCACTTATCTTGCAAGAACGAGCTTGCCAGAAAAAATCCAAGTTTATTATGTTTCAGCCTTAGGTGCAGATAAAATCAGCCAAAAAATGATTGAGCTTTGGGAAGATGATGGAATTAACACTAAATGGGTATTAAAAGATCCGCATCATCAGCTTGGGCTATACCTTATCCAACTTGATCAACAAGGTGAAAGAACTTTTTTATATTGGCGTAATCAATCTGCTGCTCGTTATTTATTACAGCACCCTGATTATCCCAAAGTATTAAATAATTTATCTCAGGTTGATGCCATTTATCTAAGTGGTATTTCATTAGCCATTCTACCGCCTGATGATCGCACAACCTTGATTAAACAACTAACAGAGTTTAAAAAGCAAGGTATTACAATTATTTTTGATAGTAATTATCGCCCTGCTTTATGGAATAGCGTAGAAGAAACACAACATTATTATGCTCAACTACTTTCTCTTGTTGATGTAGCATTAGTTACATTTGATGATGAGCAATTATTATGGCAAGATTTGAATGAACAGCAATGCTTACAGCGTTTATCTTCAAAAGGTATTCAAACTATTGTTTTAAAACAAGGTAAAAGCGGTGTAATTTTACAAGAAATTTGCAAAATTCAGCCAATCCCAACAATACCAATAAATAATGTTATTGATACTACCTCAGCTGGAGATGCTTTTAATGCAGGATTTTTAAATGGCTACTTACAAGATAAAGATTTAACAACTTGTTGCCAACAAGGAAATCAACTGGCGGGAGTTGTAATACAACACAAAGGTGCTATTATTCCTAAAAGTGCAACACAAAATTTAATCAATGAATTTAATTAAGGAGATAAAAATGGCTTATACAACAAAACAAATTATAGAAAAACTGGCTCAACTAAAAGTTGTACCAGTCATTGCTTTGGATAATGCAGAAGATATTTTACCTCTTGCAAAAACATTAGCAGAGAATGGATTACCTGTTGTTGAAATTACATTCCGTTCAACTGCTGCTGAACAAGCAATTCAATTATTACGCAAACATAATCCTGATATTTTAATTGCAGCAGGGACAGTATTAACATCAGAACAAGTATTACAAGCTAAAAATGCAGGGGCTGATTTTGTTGTGACACCAGGATTTAATCCAAAAATTGTTAAACTTTGCCAAGATCTTGATTTACCTATTACTCCGGGAGTAAATAATCCAATGTCTATTGAAGCTACATTAGAAATGGGGATTACCGCCGTGAAATTTTTCCCTGCTGAAGCGAGTGGTGGTGTAAAAATGATTAAGGCATTGCTAGGACCTTACCCACAATTACAAATAATGCCGACAGGGGGAATTGGTTTAACGAATATTCAAGATTATTTAGCCATTCCTAATGTCGTAGCTTGTGGAGGATCTTGGTTTGTGGATAAAAAACTGATCAATGCTCAAGATTGGGATAAAATTGCACAATTGACAAAAGAAGTAGTTAAATTAGTACATATTTAAACTAGTTAGGATTACTGAAATAATTAAACTCAGTAATCCTTTTTTATATCACTTATCTCTCTTCCACATATAAGCTACTTGATATAATACGCTTTCAAGGTATCATATCCCCTAATATTCTATTAACTAAATATAAAAACAATGAAAGAAACAATAGTAGCACAAGCAACCCCAATAGGTCGTGGTGGGGTTGGAATTTTACGAATTTCAGGACCTTTAGCCGAAGCCGTCGCACAGGAAGTCTTAGGTAAACCCCTTAAGCCTCGTATGGCAAATTATTTGCCTTTTAAAGATATTGATGGGTCTACTATTGATCAAGGAATTGCTCTCTTTTTTAAAGCACCAAATTCGTTTACTGGTGAGGATGTTCTTGAATTGCAAGGACACGGTGGGCAGATTATTTTAGATATTCTGTTAAAACGTATTTTACAAGTAAAAGGCTTACGCATTGCTCGTGCGGGAGAATTTTCTGAGCAAGCCTTTTTGAATGATAAGCTAGATTTAACCCAAGCAGAAGCCATTGCTGATTTAATTGATGCCACCTCTGAGCAAGCCGCTCGCAGTGCCTTGAAATCGTTACAGGGCGAATTTTCAAATAAAATTCATCAGCTTGTTGATGATGTGATTTATTTGCGTACTTATGTTGAGGCATCGATTGATTTTCCTGACGAAGAAATTGATTTTCTTGCCGATGGTAAAATTGAAAATAAACTCAACCAGATTATTGCCAGTTTAGACAATGTGCGTAAAGAAGCAAAACAAGGCTCGATCATTCGTGAAGGTATGAAAGTTGTAATTGCAGGGCGTCCAAATGCAGGAAAATCAAGTTTATTGAATGCTCTTGCAGGGCGTGATGCGGCGATTGTAACAAATATTGCAGGAACAACCCGTGATGTGTTACGTGAGCATATTCATATTGACGGAATGCCGTTGCATATTATTGATACTGCAGGGTTACGAGATGCCAGTGACGAAGTAGAGCGTATTGGGATTGAGCGTGCGTGGAGCGAAATAGAGCAAGCGGATCACGTTTTATTGATGATTGATAGCACAGAAAGTAGTAATGAAAATATTCAAGCCGAATGGCAAGATTTTTTAACACGTTTACCTGAAAATATTCCTGTTACTGTAATTCGTAATAAAGTGGATCTCTCGGGCGAAAAAGAAGGTTTTGAACAATTAGAAGATTTTAATTTAATTCGTCTTTCTGCTCAAACCAAAGTAGGGATTGATCTATTACGTGAACATTTAAAACAATCAATGGGTTATCAAAGTTCAACAGAGGGGGGCTTTATTGCTCGTCGTCGTCATTTGGTCGCCTTAGAAAAAGCGGCTGAACATTTATTAAATGGGCATACTCAATTAACTGAATTTTATGCGGGCGAGTTACTTGCTGAAGAACTACGAATGACACAAAACTCCTTAAGTGAAATTACAGGCGAATTTACCTCTGATGATTTACTCGGTAATATTTTTAGTTCATTTTGTATTGGTAAATAAAGTTATTGGCATATCGTCTCAGAAAAATAATTTCGAGATCCTATGCCAATAATCTATAAGCCAGTTACTATTACATATTAAGTACTAAATTCATTGGTTAAATCAATTAAATCTTGCTCACTGAGTATTTTAATTCCAAGCTCTTGGGCTTTAGTTAATTTTGAGCCTGCCTTTTCTCCTGCAATTAGAAAATCTGTCTTACCTGATACACTGCCAGAAACTTTACATCCATAACTTTGTAGCAATGCTTTTGCCTGATCACGTGTTAACTGTGAAAGAGAGCCTGTTAGTACGACATTCTTATCTTTTAATGGATTGTCTTTAACCTCTTGTAATACAACATCTTCCCAATGAACGCCCAATGCAATCAACTCTTCAACTACAGCGACATTATGTGGCTCTAACCAAAAACGATAAATATGATTTGCTACAATTTCACCAACATCTGGCACCTCTTTCAACTGTTCAACATTAGCTTGGCGAATAGCATCTAGTGTTCCAAAATGATTAGCTAAATTCAGTGCGGTTGCTTCGCCCACTTCTCGAATGCCAAGTGAAAATAAAAAACGGGCAAGGGTAGTTGATTTCGATTTTTCAATACTTTGTAGAGAATTAGTCGCTGATTTCTCCCCCATTCTTTCTAGCCTAGACAAGGTTTCTTTTTCTAATTTAAACAAATCTGCAGGGGTGTGGAGCAACTCTTTTTCCATTAATTGTTCAATCAATTTTACACCAACACCATCAATATCCATTGCCTTGCGAGAAACAAAATGTTTTAAAACTTCTTTACGTTGTGCGTTACAAAACAGACCACCAGTACAACGAGCCACTGCTTCACCTTCAACACGAATAATGGTTGAGCCACATTCAGGGCAAGCGGTAGGAAAATGAATACTTTTTGCAAATTCAGGGCGATGTTCCAATACAACTCCTACAATTTGTGGAATAACATCACCTGCACGACGAATAATCACAGTGTCGTGAATACAGACACCTAAACGAGCAATTTCATCACCATTGTGCAATGTTGCATTACTCACCGTCACTCCCGCCACAAAAACAGGCTCTAATTTTGCAACAGGCGTTATCGCCCCTGTTCGCCCCACTTGAAACTCAACATCCTTTAACACCGTCATCTCTTCTTGAGCAGGAAATTTATAGGCAATTGCCCAACGAGGTGCTTTAGAAACAAAACCTAATTGCTCTTGTAATTTAATGTCATTGATTTTTAACACTGTACCATCAATATCGTAACCGAGAGAATTACGTTTTTGTGCAATAGAATGATAAAACGCCAATAAGCCTTCTATTCCTTTTGCAAGCATAATTTCATTATTGACGGGAATACCAATAGATTTTAACCACTGTAAACGAGCAAAATGAGTGTCAGGAAGTGGTTGCTCACTTTGATAAACACCGATTCCATAAGCATTTAAAACTAATGGTCTAGAGCGAGTAATTTTAGGATCAAGTTGGCGTAATGAACCTGCGGCAGCATTACGTGGATTAGCAAAGCTTTTTTCACCCTTTGCTAGTGCGTTTTTATTTAATAAATCAAACCCCTTTTGAGGCATAAATACCTCACCACGAACCTCTAAACTGGCAGGAGGATTTGTCATATTAAGCTTTAATGGAATATTACGAATAGTACGAATATTGGCAGTAATATCCTCCCCAACTGCACCATCGCCTCGAGTTGCTGCTTGGGTTAATATTCCATCTTCATACAAAATACTGACCGCTAAACCATCTAGCTTTGGTTCACAGCAAAATTCAAGTGAGGAAGTATTTACTGCTCCTCTATCTTTAATTCGACGTAAAAAAGCCTCTAATTCATTATCAGAAAAGGCATTGTCTAACGAGAGCATTGGCACTTTGTGAGTAACTTGGTTAAATCCATCTAAGGGTTTTGCACCCACTCGTTGTGTGGGAGAATCTGTTGTAATTAACTCTGGATTGTCTTTTTCAAGCTGTTTGAGTGTATTCATTAAACGATCATACTCAGCATCTGGTACGATTGGATTATCTAGTACGTGATAATGATATTCGTATTCTCGTAATTTTTCTTTTAATTCAGTAATTTGTTGTATTAGTGATGACATTAATAAATCTCTTGATAAAAAGTATAAAAACACTTTTATTATAATGATATAGGGCTATAAAATAGATGGGCTATTCTAACATAGATGCTATTTTTTATAGGTAAAATTTAACATTTTGCAAATTTTGTATAACATCATACCGCTTCAAAGTTAAATTATATTAAACTCTTTTAATGCAAATAATACACCATCTTCCCAAATTGGCTTGGTGACATAATCCGCTAATTTTTTTAACTCTTCTTCACTATTTCCCATCGCCACACCAAAACCAACACTGGAAAGCATTTCAAGGTCATTTAAGCCATCACCAAATGCCATTGCATTTTTGATATCAATATTAAAATAAGCAAGCACATCTTGAATTCCTTTTGCCTTAGAATTTGTTTTATCTAAAATATCAACGGCTTTAGGATGCCAACGTACTTCTTTTAAATCATCACCAAATAATCCTGAATTTTTTACTTCTTGAGAACGCTCTTGTGGATAAAAAGCTAACATCTGCATAATATCATTGTGTTTATAATGTTCAGGATCAACAATATAATCTTCTTGAATTGGCTTTAACGATTCAATAACATCTGGAGTTTCTTTTGATACCACCATCTGATTATCACTCACGAAACCATATTCAATATTTAACGCTTTTAGTTGTCCAATAACTACTTCAATTCGGGTAGTATCTAATGGATATTTACTTATTATTTGATTTTTATAACAGTTATATTGCCCATTAATTGTAACTAATAATTCAAATCCCTGTGCATTAATCAATGGTGTTAAAGGTTTGGGAAATACACCCAAACAACGCCCAGTTGCAATAGCGGGAATAATCCCCTTGGCTTTTAGTTTTGGGATAACTTCCTTAAAAATACTCTCTGGAATACGGGTTTCTTTTTTATAGTAAAGGGTATCGTCAATATCAAAAAAAACAATTTTAATTGGGTAGTTTAAATTATTCATTTTTTCTCCTTACTGAATATCAGTATATTTTAGGCTTTTTCTCGATCTAGGTCACAAAAATTTTTACTTTTTTTGATTTTTATTCTTTATTATTCGTTTTATTTTAATTTGATAAATATGAATATTGGACAGTTTCGTTGTTTTCAATGTGAAAAACCATTAGCAATCAGTCATCACGGTTTTTGTAGTCATTGCTATAAACAGATTGAGCAATCTCCTTATTGTGGTTGCTGTGGTTCGCTATTGTTAGAGAATAGTTTAGGCTGTGGAAATTGTTTACAAGACGAACCAAAATGGCATAAATTTGTGCAAATTTGTTGGTATAAGTCACCGCTTACCCATTGGATTGCTGATTTTAAATTTCATCAATGTTATTATTTAGATCAACCTTTAGCAAGATTATTACTATTAGCCATTAGAAAAGCCAGAAGAGAGCATTTTTTAACTTTACCTGAGGTGATTATTCCTGTTCCTTTGTATTGGCAACGCCATTGGAAACGTGGTTATAATCAAGCAGAATTATTAACTGAGCCTCTTTCAAAATGGTTAAATATTCCTATGGATAAAGATTGCTTAACAAGGATAAGATCAACCATTCCACAGCGAGAGCTTTCTGCTCAAGAACGTAGAACAAATTTAAAAAAAGCCTTTTGCTATCAACCTATAAAACCCTATAAAAGCGTGGCAATTGTTGATGATGTAGTTACAACAGGATCAACGATTAATGCTATTTGTGTGGAGTTATTAAAACAAGGTGTGAAGGAAATACAGGTTTGGACGTTGTGTAGAGCTTAGCTTAAAGTAATATTATTTTAATTTGTGGTTTTGTTAAAAAACAAGCGGTTAGATTCTAGAAAAATTTTGCAAATTTATTTTGTAGCGAAAGGGCATCTAAGTTATGCCCTTTCACTATATAACTACACAACTAAGACATTCGCCCATTCTCAATTTCAATCACTTGATCGCAAATTGCCATTGTTGAGGCTCTGTGGCTAACCAAAATAATCAGTTTATCCTGTTTTACTTTTTGTAACGATTGTAAAATGATCGCTTCGTTTAAGCTGTCTAAGTTACTGGTTGGTTCATCAAGTAAAATAATCGAGGCGTTGTGTAAGAACGCACGAGCGATACCGATACGCTGTTTTTCGCCGTCTGATAAATTGTTGCCAAGCTCAGTGACTTTGGTATCGTAACCTTCAGGTAAGCTCATAATAAAATTATGTAATGACGCTTTTTTACTTGCCTCGATCACTTGTTCTTTGGTTGCTGAGCGGTTTGCCATTAAGATATTTTCATAAATACTTTCGTTGAAAATATAGGTTTGTTGTGTGATGTAAGCGATATGATCACGCAAACTCGCCGTGTTAATCTGTGGCAAAGCGGTCTGATTTATCGTAATTTTTCCACTTTGTGGATCGTAAAAACGCATAATCAGTTTCAGTAAGGTACTTTTACCGCTTCCGCTACGTCCGTGAATACCCACGATTTCGCCTTTGTTTATGGTTAAGTTGAGATCCGATAAAATCTTCTCATCTTCATAAGCAAAGCTTAAATTTTCTACTGTGATTTGTTCGACGTTATCTAAATCGGTGCTATCAACCACATCTTCCAAATCTGGCGTTTCATTTAATAGGGTTAAAACACGTTCGCCACTCGCAAGAGTTTGTAGTAAATTGCTTGATAAATTACTTAACGCAATCACAGGTCCGTAGCTCGACATCAATAAGATTACCGCCACTAATAAGCCTGCAAAATCAATCTGTTGGTAATAGAATAGAATTAAACCTGCGAATAAAATCACAATGTTGAAAGCGGATACGGCAATCTCGGTGTAAGAGCGTACTTTGCCTTCTTGCTGTTTGATTTTTAAGAATGCTTGGTCAATTTTTTCACTGCGTTGATTGATTTCATCTAAACGTGGTTTTTCATTGCCGAAGAGTTGCAATTCTTTCATTCCACGCACGCTATCTAAGAAATAATCATTCATTTCGCCGACTAAATCACGGTATTTGCGACCATCTTCTCGTGCCATTTTGGTGGTAATAATAGGTAAAATAAAGCCGATTGTGAGATAAGCTAAAAAGGCGATGACAGTAAACCAAATTGAAATATGAGCGAACACAACTAATAATAATGTAGAAGTTAAGAAGGCAATCATTATCGGGGCGATAGTGTGAGCATAGAAGACTTCTAACAATTCAATCTCGTTGGTAACCAGAGAAACAAGCTGTCCTGATTGCTTATCTTGTAATTTTACAAAGGCTAATTTACGCAATGCGGTAAAGACTTTTTCACGCAATAACGCAAGCAATTTGAAAGCGATATAATGCCCTGACATTTGCTCTAAGTAACGTAATAGCCCACGAGAAACTGCTAAGATAATCAAAATCATCAGCACGCTGCGTAGTTCTAAGTGCATTTGAAAATCAAGCAAACTTGCCAAGCCCATTGCACCAAGTACCATAATAAAAATCGCAGAAAGGAAACCTAACACGCCAGTGATTACGGTAAAACTCATAATGTGAGCCAGCGGTACGACTAATTTTAATAAATTCCACATCACAACAAATCCATTTTTACGCATTGTTATTTCCCCCGTTTCTGATACTTTCTAAATTCTGTTGCTGATTAAACATTTCAGCGTAAATACCTTGTTTATCCATTAACTGACGATGATTACCCTGCTCGGCAAGTTCGCCTTGTTGTAAAACAAAAATATTATCTGCCCACACGGCATTTGCTAAGCGGTGCGAAATCATCACAATGGTTTTTTCATTTTTGAGTTTTTGGATAAAGTTGAGAATAATCTCTTCACTTTCCACGTCAATGTTGCTTGTTGCCTCGTCAAAAATATATAAATCCGCATTGTGTAATAAAGCACGAGCAAGGGCTAAACGCTGAATTTGTCCGCCTGATAAATTGCTACCACGACTTAATAATGGCATATCTAATCCGCCATTTTCACGCACGAAATTCGCTAAATTGACTTGCTCTAAGGTTTGATAAATTTGTTCATCGCTCGCCTCTAAGTTTGCCATTAACATATTTTCTCGTAAGCTACCTTTGAAAATATACGAACTGTGGCTCACAAGTGAAACCTGTTGATAGAAAGAGTGGCGTTCGACGTCTTGAATATCTTGTCCGTTGAATAAAATCTTGCCTTGCTGTGCTTTATAAAAGCCCATTAGTAATGAAACTAAGGTTGATTTTCCGCAACCACTTTTACCCACAAAGACCGTTAATTGTTTTGGGGCAATGGTTAAGTTCAAACCTTTAATGGCTTGTTTTTCAGAGGAATAAGAAAAATGTAAATCTTTAATTTCAATAGAAATTGCATTTTTTACTGAGAATGTGACCGCTTGTTTATTCTCTTCTACTGGCGTATCTAATAAAGTGAAGATTTTATCGGACGCGGCTTTACCGTTCATTGCAACGTGGAAGAATGAACCGAGTAAACGCAATGGAATAAAGAATTCTGATGATAATAAAATAAATAAAATCACACCGAAAATCCCCAAATTACCGTCTTGATATTGCAATAATGCGGTTAAAATCCCCACCGCTGCTCCACCATAGGCAAGCAAGTCCATCAATGAAACCGAGTTTAATTGCATTGTCAGCACTTTCATTGTGATTTTACGAAAATGCTCCGCCTCTTCGTCCATTTTTTGGGATTTATGCTCATCATCTTGATAGATTTTTAAAGTAATCAAGCCCTGTAAATTATCTAAAAAGCTACTGCCTAAGCCGACATAAATCGCCCAATATTTACTTAATAATTTTTTAGCGATTTTATTGACCGCAATGATAGACATCGGAATTAACGGTACGCAAACCAACAAAATTAAGGCTGTCGGTGCATTGAAAAACACCAAAAAGGCAAATAAAGTTAAAGGTGCAAGCAAGCTATAAAAAAGCTGTGGCAAATAACGACCAAAATAGATTTCTAACTGCTCTACCCCTTCCGATGCTACTTGAATAATTGATGATGTAGATTGTTGATTAACCTGATTCAACGGCATTGATGCCAATTTCTCAAAAATTAAGGTACGCAATCTGTGTTTAACATCAGTACTCGCTTTATAAGAGGCTTTGACAGACATACTGCCAGCAAAGGCTCGTACCCCAAGTGCAGCGATCAAAATAATGGCATAAAAAATCCCACTTCCAAGTGAAAGAGAGCCATCAAAAGCCTGTTGCAATACCCACGCAAAAACTACCGCACTTACAATACCGCCAACCAGTGCAACCCAGTTCCACAGCACCGTTACTGCAATCCATTTTTTGCTATCGGTTACTGTGCCGATCAAACGTTTATCAATCATCATAGATTCATCATCCCGAAAAGTTTGCTATTAATTTGATTATTTTAGCATAGAGAAAGGCAAAAGATTATCACTCTTAATTAAAAATTAATAATATTTGGTAGGAATTTTATAAGAGTAAACCTTATTTTAAAACTAATTTTAAAATAAGGTTTAATTTTAATGAAGTTAAAAAATTATGCCTGATAATCTTCTAATGGCTCTGGAGAAAGGACTATTCCTGTTAAATCAGCATAAACATAATCCTCTGGGAAAAAAGTCACCCCACCAAAATTAACTGGCGTATCCACTTCTCCGATATCGGTATATTCAGCTCCGACAGGAATTGGAGCAAGTGCTTGAATACCAATTTCAAGGGTTTCTAAAATATCAACCTGACGAACAGAACCATAAACAATAATACCTTCCCAACCATTATCAACCGCAAGAGTTGCTAGTTCAGCATCAATTAATCCACGTCTTAATGAACCGCCACCATCAATAAGTAGTACTCTTCCTTCACCATTCTCTTTTAGTGTTTCTGCAATTAATCCATTACATTCAAAACATTTTATTGTGGTAATTTTTCCAAAAAAAGCACTATCTCCTCCAAATGTTGAAAACATTGGTTCGACAACATCAAGTTGGTCACTATAAAGATCACAAAGTAAAGAAGTATCAATATTCATAAGAAATCCTATTTAAAGATGAGTTTGAGGGTCAGTATAGATCTCTTTATTTAATAACTCAACATTTTGTTGCGTTTCCTTCATTTTGAGGCTAGCAAGTTACTAGCAACTTGTAGTATAATCGAAGATCCTTTCTATAATTTATAAATAATTTTTGGAGTAATGAAATATGGCTCGAGTGACAGTACAAGGTGCAGTAGATAAAGTAGGTAATCGTTTTGATTTAATTTTAATGGCAGCGCGCCGTGCAAGACAATTACAACTTCACGTACGTGATCCTTTAGTTGAAGAAGAAAATGATAAAGCAACCGTAATTGCATTACGTGAAATTGAACAAGGTTTAATTACTAATGAACTAATGGATCAATTTGAAAATAGTGATGCCATTCAAAAAGAAGAAGCAGAAAAAGATGCGATCTCTTTCTTAACAAGTATAAAATCTACTGATATTTAATTTAGGTGTAATTGTGTATCTTTCAGAAATTTTTGAAGAGTTAAATAAAATCATTCAAACTTATTTACCATCAGATAAAATTGAATTAATAAAACAAGCTTTTATTGTTGCTCGTGATGCTCACGAAGGACAGTTTCGTTCTAGTGGCGAGCCCTATATTTGCCACCCTGTTGCAGTGGCTACGATTATTGCAGAAATGAAGCTTGATCATGAGGCGGTAATGGCGGCATTACTGCACGATGTAATTGAAGATACTCCTTATACAGAAGAAGAGCTAGCAAATGCATTTGGTACAAGTGTTGCAGAAATTGTACAAGGTGTATCCAAATTAGATAAGTTAAAATTTCGTACTCGTCAAGAAGCTCAAGTTGCTAATTTCCAAAAAATGATTTTAGCAATGACAAAAGATATCAGAGTTGTTTTAATTAAACTTGCTGATAGAACACACAATATGCGAACCTTAGGTTCATTACGAGCAGATAAACGTCGTCGTATAGCAAAAGAAACTCTTGAAATTTATACACCTCTTGCTTATCGATTAGGATTAGATAATCTTAAACGTGAGTTAGAAGATCTCTGTTTTGAAGCTCAATATCCACACCGTTTCCAAGTATTAAAAATGGCCGTGGAGTACGCAAGAGAAAATCGTAAACGCTTGATTGAAACTATTTCAAATGAAATTCAAGGTTTGTTAGATAAGGCAAATATTCAAGGTTATGTATATGGACGTGAAAAAAATATTTATACCCTCTACCAAAAAATGCGTCAAAAAGATCAGCATTTTCAATCAATTTTAGATATTTATTCTTTTAGAATTGTTGTAGATAGTATAGATAGTTGCTATCGTACATTAGGTTTATTACACTCGTTATATAAACCTCGTCCAACCTTAATTAAAGATTATATAGCTATCCCAAAACCTAACGGTTACCAATCCTTGCATACTTCAATGTTTGGACATAAAGGTATGCCTATTGAAGCTCATATCCGTACTAAAGATATGGATCAAATGGCAGTAATGGGCGTTTCTGCTTATTGGAGCTATAAAGATGATTCTCATACCAGTGTGCAGTTAAGAGTAAATAAATGGTTACAAAGTATTGTTGAATTACAACAAAGTATTGAAAATACAGAAGAATTTATTGAAAATGTAAAATCTGATTTATTTTCAGATGATATTTATGTCTTTACACCGAAAGGACGTATTATTGAATTACCCGCCAAATCTACTGCCATTGATTTTGCCTATGCCGTTCACTCCGCAATAGGAAATAGATGTGTTGGAGCTATTGTTGATCGTAACCCTTATCCTCTTTCGAAGCCTCTTAAAACAGGACAAACTATTCAAATAGAAACACAAGAAGATCATTTACCAAGTGCAGAATGGTTAAATTTTGTGGTCAGTGCTAAAACCAGATCAAAAATTAGAAATGTATTAAAACATAAAATTTAAGCGGTATGATTTTATAAAAAATTTGCAAAAAGTTTGTAATAAATAACCGCTTAAATTTGTGATCTATATCAGAAAATCAGCATTATATTATTCCTTTCTTTTTTAGGCAGTGATACTATTCCAAGGTTATCATTTTTTATAAATTGAAGGAGTATTCTATGGAATTTCGTACTGAACACGACACTATGGGTGAAGTAAAAGTCCCTGCGAGTCGTTATTGGGCTGCACAAACTGAGCGTTCACGCAACAACTTTAAAATTGGCGAAGAAGCGTCAATGCCAAAAGAAATTATTGAAGCCTTTGGGTATTTGAAAAAAGCAGCGGCATTTGCAAACTGTGATCTTGGTGTGTTACCAGCCGAAAAACGTGATTTAATCGCAAAAGCCTGTGATGAAATCTTAGCAAATCAATTAGAAGGCGAGTTTCCACTTGTGATTTGGCAAACAGGTTCTGGTACGCAATCAAATATGAATGTGAACGAAGTGGTGGCTAACCGAGCGCACGTTTTAAACGGCGGTAAATTGGGCGAGAAAAGTGTGATCCACCCAAATGATGATGTGAATAAATCACAATCTTCAAACGATACTTACCCAACTGCAATGCACATTGCAGCATACAAAAAAGTGGTTGAGCATACCCTTCCAGCATTAAGACAGTTACAAAAAACGTTTGCGGATAAATCAGCGGCATTCCAAGATGTGGTTAAAATCGGTCGTACCCACTTAATGGATGCAACCCCATTAACCTTAGGTCAAGAGTTCTCAGCTTACGCAGCACAGCTTTCATTCGGTATCAAAGCCCTTGAAAATACTTTACCACATTTAAGTGAATTAGCCTTAGGTGGAACAGCGGTAGGTACAGGGTTAAATACACCAAAAGGCTACGATGTAAAAGTGGCGGAATATATTGCACAGTTTACGGGTTTACCATTTGTTACTGCACAAAATAAATTTGAAGCCTTAGCAACCCACGATGCGATCGTAGAAACACACGGAGCATTAAAACAAATTGCAATGTCATTATTCAAAATCGCAAATGATGTGCGTTTATTAGCCTCAGGTCCTCGTAGTGGAATTGGTGAAATCTTAATTCCTGAAAATGAACCAGGTTCATCAATTATGCCGGGTAAAGTAAACCCAACGCAATGTGAAGCATTAACAATGGTGGCGGCACAAGTATTAGGTAACGACACCACCATTTCATTCGCTGGCTCACAAGGTCACTTCCAGTTAAACGTATTCAAACCTGTTATGGCGTTTAATTTCTTACAATCTGCACAACTTTTAGCGGATGCGTGTTTATCATTTGATGAGCATTGTGCAAGCGGTATCGAGCCAAATTACGCACGTATCAAAATGCAATTAGAAAATTCGTTAATGTTAGTGACAGCGTTAAATACCCATATCGGTTATGAAAATGCAGCTAAAATTGCGAAAACTGCTCACAAAAATGGTACAACATTAAGAGAAGAAGCGATTAACTTAGGTTTAGTGACTTCTGAGCAATTTGATGAATGGGTACGCCCAGAAGATATGGTTGGAAGTTTGAAATAGTCATTTAATTACGTTAACTAAAAGTTGAGCGCTATACTAGAAAAAATAGCACTCAACTTTTTTGTTGATTTCATCTATCAATGTCTTATTGATATAAATGTTCAATTACTCAAATATTTTTCTATAGGGCAAAAATTAAACCTAACTTAAGATCAATCCCGTTTTTATAATTACTCTTAACTCTCATTTTAATTAAGATCATAGCAGAAATAGTGTAAAATGAAGATATTATTTTATGTACAAAGCTAAAAGGAAAAAGAAAAGTGAAATTACTAAAAAACTATTTTTCAGTATTTTTTATCTGTGTATTTATCTCAATTTTTGCAAAACTTATTTTTGCTTTTTATGATTTTGCAGATATAGAAATAACTGAAAAATTATATGCTGTATTTTATGGTTATAAATTTGATTTTGCGATAAGTGCAATCATCGCTCTTTTAACTCTCTTTTTTGATTTTAATCAAAAATTATTACTTAGCATATCACTTTTCCTTATTTTATCGTTATTTTGCTTTTTAATCAGTGATATTATGTATTTTAATGATGCAAGTCGCCATATTTCTTATGAAATTAAAGATGCAATTATTGAAGCAAAAGGTTTATTCGGTACTGTACTACAAAAGTATTTAGATCTTTTCATTATAGGTTTAATTACAATTATTGTTTTGGGAGCATTGTGCTTTAAATTATTAAATAAAAATTTAAATGCCATTAAATTTTCAAAATCATATATTCCAACAAAATTTTTATTAATTACAATAAGTGTATTTTTCATACGAGGAATGTTTCAACATATTCCTTTAGATCCGTGGCATGCTTATAAAATTGGTAATACTAAATTAGCGATGCTTAGTTTAAACGGTGCATATAATTTAGTTTTTCAAAATATTAGAAATGAAGGCGATATTAAAATCACGCCTAAATATCAGGTTAATAATAAATTACAAAGTGTGAAATCACTTTATACTAACAACCATCAACAGCCGTTAAAAACATCTTTAGCACAACCCAATATCGTGATGTTTTTCTTAGAAAGTTGGGGAGGGGCATTCTTAAAAGACTATGGTGGAGAATATGATATCACACCTAGATTTAGCGAAATTTTAAAAAAATCTATTCGCCCTAAAGCAATGATAGCCAATGGACATAGAACCGTTGAAGGTATTTTTTCCACACTTACTTCATTCCAGAATCCACTAGGAAAGAGTATCGCTAGAACATCACTACAATCTTTTGAATATACAAGTGTTATAAACCTACTTAGAGAAAGACATTATTCGAGTGCTTTTTTTCAAGGATCTAGTTCCAATACTGCTGCGGGAAACTTAGCTCAAAACTTAGGATTTGAACATTCCTACGGTAAGCACGACATAAAAAAACGTAATTATCAAGAAAACTATTGGGGTGTACATGATCCTGATTTATATAATTTCGTTTTTGAAAAAATTACAGAAATGAAAACACCTTTTGTAATTGGTGTAAATGGCACCACTACACACGATGATGTCGTACCAAAAAATTATCCACAAAAACGTTTTACTGAAGATGATGTGCTAAACGAACGCCTAAATACGTTCCGACTATCTGATGAAGCTACTTATAATTTCATACAAAAAGTAGAGAAAGCTTATCCCAATACTATTTTTGTGATACTGGCAGACCATACAACAAGAATACCTGTAGATACAAATTTTCATAACTATTTAATTCCATTTGCTATTTATTCACCAAAACTTAAACCTAAATATATTGATGAATTTATGTCACAACGAGATATTGCTCCAACACTGACGGATCTTGTTTTGGGTGATTATTATAAAATTGCACCTGAATTTAGTGGCAAGTCACTGTTAAGGGATGATAATTTTTTTGCGGATTATTATCATAATGGGGTGTTAGGCGTGGTTAAAAATAATATAGCGATTGAAACAGTGGGTAATCAAACCAAGTGTTTTGATGTCTCTGATTTCAAACTAAATAATATTATTTGCCCAGCAAATACAGCTGAAATTACTAACCAAATAAAATCCTTTACCAATCTTCAACAAGAATTATTGTTTAAAGGAAAAACAAAGGATTTTGCTAAATTTAGGTAATGTGTTTAAATATTAAAACCTCATTTAAAATTCCTTAAATGAGGTTTATTTATTATGCAATAACTCTAATACACAATCTAATGCTTTAAAAAACTGCTCCATATCTTGTTGAGAATTATAATGAGCAAGAGACACTCGCACAGTGCCACTTTCTTTTAAATAATGTAAATACGGTTTGGCACAGTGTTCACCACTACGAATAGCTATTTTACTTTCCGTTAAGATACTTCCAATATCAGCGTGATGCTCACCTTTTATATTAAAACTAATAATCGGTGCAATCTGCTTACCCGCTAAAATTTGCAAATTTTTATAACAATCTAACCGCTTACGAAATTGTTTGGCTAAAGAATAAAGGTGATTATTTAGTTCTTCAAAATCCCATTGCTCCAACCACTGCAATACGGCACCAAAACCTATAACCCCTGCAATATTAGGTGTGCCAGCCTCAAAACAATAAGGCATCTCAGCAAGGGTTAAATGGGTTTCATCCACAGTTTGCAACATTTTTCCCCCAAACATAAGCGGTGAGATTTCAAGTAAACTTTGCAATTTCCCCATTAACACGCCAACCCCTGTCGCACCATACATCTTATGTGCGGAAAAGACATAATAATCAGCATCTAAACTTTGTACATCCACTTTTTCAGAAGATACTGCTTGAGCAATATCTAATAAAATTTTTGCATTAGAATATTGGCGAATAATTGGAATTAACTTTTCGGCATTCTGACGCACACCTGTCACATTAGAAACCAAATTAAATGCAACAATTTTAGTTCGAGAGGATAATACCTGCTTTAATTCTCTTTCTTTAATTTGATAAGATTTATCTACCGACAACACAATTAATTTTGCACCAGTTCGCAATGCTAACTGTTGCCAAGGGACAAAATTAGCGTGATGCTCTGCCACTGATACAATAATTTCATCACCTTGCTGAATACTATTCGCTAATCCATTCGCCACCAAATTAATAGAATGAGTGGTACCACTTGTCCAAACTACGGCTCTACGATCCTCAACATTAAACCGCTGTGCCACTAAATCTCTTGCTTGTTCATAAGCAGAGCTTTGTTCCAGATCATATTGACTGCGATGTACAGAACCTGCTGACATATAAAATTGCTGGGTTGCATTCACCAAAACGTCAGGTTTTAAAGTCGTTGCCGCAGAATCTAAATATGTCCATTCAGATTGATTTTCAAAAAAAGGAAAATGAGAACGAAATAAAATATTGATCATTGAGCTTATCTTTTAAATAATAGAAAGCGATTATTTTACACTATTTAACTTATCATCTTGATTAAAATTTTAGATAAATATTTAAAACTAAGCGGTTAGATATGCATTAAAATTTGCAAAATCCCTCTTAATGATGACCATAAGAGGGATTTTTTTATATTAAGGTTGGTAAATAATTTCTACACCTTCATCATCTTCTTCTGTCCAATCGTCATCCCAATCATCTTCAGTAATTGGATTTTGAATGGCTTGGTTATGGTATTCTTCCCATTTGAATTCCACTTCCTCTTTGGCTTTTTCCTCTTCTTCAACTTCTCGAGGATTAGCTTCAATAAAGTCCATAATGCTGTTGGTTAATGTAGATACATTGTGACCTGTTGCTGCAGAGATAATGTAATAATCTCCTTTCCAACCAATTTGTTCAATAATCTCTTTCGCTCTTTGCTGTGCTTCTTCTTCGCCAATAACATCACATTTATTAAACACTAACCATTGAGGTTTATCTGCAACTTTTTCACTATATTGAAAAAGTTCTGATTCAATAATGGTAATATTATCTGCAGGATTTGTTTCATCAATTGGCACAATATCTACTAAATGAAGTAATATACGACAACGTTCTAAGTGCTTTAAGAAACGAATACCTAAGCCTGACCCTTCTGCAGCACCTTCGATCAATCCAGGAATATCTGCAACCACAAAACTACGATCACCGCTAACACGAGCCACACCTAAACTTGGAACAAGTGTTGTAAATGGATAATCGGCTACTTTAGGTTTGGCTGCTGAAATGGCACGAATAAAGGTTGATTTGCCTGCATTGGGTAAACCTAACATTCCAACATCTGCAAGTAACATCAATTCGAGCATTAAATCTCGTTTTTCACCCTCTGTACCATTAGTTTTTTGACGAGGAGCACGATTAACCGAAGATTTAAAACGTGCATTACCTAAACCGTGAAAACCACCTTTGGCAATCAATAATTTCATTCCGTGTTTGGTTAAGTCTCCAATCACTTCTTTAGTATCATTATCTATTGCACGAGTTCCAACAGGTACACGTAATGTAATATCTTTACCTCTTGCCCCCGTACAATTTGAGCTACGTCCATTCTCACCACGTTCTGCAGCAAAGCGTTTAGTAAAGCGGTAATCAACTAATGTATTTAAATTATCATCTGCAATCAAGTAAACATCACCACCATCACCACCATCTCCACCATCAGGACCACCTTTTGGGATGTATTTTTCACGGCGGAAACTGACACAACCATTTCCACCATCACCAGCTTCTATTCTTACTAGAGCTTCATCAATAAATTTCATTTTTACTCCTAAAATTATTTTATTCTATTCTTTTTGATTAACTTATGTCCAAGTACTGAGATAATTGTACCTGAAACTACAATAAATGCACCGATATAACTTAAAAAACTCATTTCAGGATTGGCAAATATGTCAGGAAAAGAATAATAACCTATATTTGAAAAAAACATTGTAAAAATTGGAATGAGTACCGTAATTGCACTGACTTTTGATGCATCCCAATTATTAAGTGCTTCCGCATAAGCACCATAACCAATTAAGGTATTTAAGCAACAAAAAATAAAACAACCTAATGTAAATCCACTTAACTCACTAAATTGGTTAGGTGTGGCAAAACCACTGAAGACAATTGCACACCCCATATAAATAATGAACAAAATTTGTTGCGAACTAAATCGTGCTAACAATAATTTTTGTGAGATTGCATATAATACCCAGATAGAAGATGCACCCACACCAAATAATATGCCTAATGCATAGTCGCCAAGTTGTAATATTTCTTCAAACTGTTGATGAAAAAAAGTAATTAATCCAATAATTAATAATATTGAACCAATTTTTTGGTGTAAACCAAAACTTTCTCGGAAAAGTAATACACTAACAATCATCATTATAAAGGGAGATAATTGACTTAAAACTTGTGTGGTTGTTGGGGAAATATATTGTAATGCTGAACTAAATAAGAAAAAATTGGCGGAAAGCCCAATAATACCAAATAAAATCCACTTATATTGTCTAAAAGATAAACTTGTTAATTTGGGTAATTTTTTAGTCAATCCCAATATAATAAATAAACCTAAGCCTGCAACTAAGAAACGATACCAAACTATAGTAGTAGGTGTCATTACAGCTAATACTTTTTGTACCGCAATAGGTACAGCTCCCCACATTGAGGTAGCAAGTAATGCCAATAAAAATCCAATTACGGGTCTTTGTTTCATATACTCTCTTTTCTTAAATCCTATAAAAAAACCCGCATAAAGTGCGGGGTCATTTATTCTTTACTTTGAAAACTACTCAGCGTCAATGCTCACAAATTTGCGATTTTTGTCACCTTTCACTTCAAATTTAACTTTACCATCTGCTGTTGCAAATAATGTATGGTCACGTCCCATACCTACGTTTGTTCCAGCGTGGAATTTAGTACCACGTTGACGAACAATAATACTTCCCGCTAATACAGATTCACCACCGAAACGTTTAACACCAAGGCGTTTAGATTCAGAATCACGACCGTTACGAGTTGAACCACCTGCTTTTTTAGTTGCCATCTACTTGATCTCCTCTGAAATTATGCTGTAATCCCAGTGATTTTCACTTCTGTGAACCACTGACGATGACCTTGTTGTTTACGGCTATGTTTACGACGACGGAACTTAACGATTTTAATTTTATCGCCACGACCGTGTGAAACAACTTCTGCTACTACTTTGCTACCAGCAACTACTGGTGCACCAATTTGGATATCTTCACCATTAGCGACCATTAACACTTTGTCAAACTCAACTGTTTCACCAGTTGCAACTTCAAGTTTTTCTAAACGAATTACTTGACCTTCGCTTACTCGGTGTTGTTTGCCGCCACTTTGGAAAACTGCGTACATATATACTCCGCTAAATTATGCGTTCGCATTCTGTTTCTAATTAACTTGCTACTAACATTTTTAAATCATTAAAATAGGTCGCCAATTCTACGCAAAAAAAGAGTTAAGAGCAAGATCGTTTTTAGATTATTTTGATAATTTATGAAAAATAATAGCTAAGCGGTCACTTACTCTTAATTTTTTGCAAATTCTTGTCTGTAAGTTACCGCTTACTTTTGAGAAGTTTAACTTTTTAACGTTAAATTTTGACGTACAATTTCAAAAAGACAAATCCCTGTCGCAACAGACACATTTAATGAAGAAACTGAGCCCGCCATTGGAATGCTGATCAGTTGATCGCAATGTTCTCGAGTTAAACGACGCATTCCTTCCCCTTCTGCACCCATCACTAAAGCAACAGCACCCGTTAATTTGGCTTGATAAAGATTTTCAGTGGCTTCACCGGCTGTGCCAACGACCCAAATATGCTTTTCTTTAAGCTCTCTGAGTGTACGAGCTAAGTTGGTCACTCGAATTAATGGAACAGTTTCTGCTGCCCCACAAGCAACTTTACGAGCAACAGAAGTCAGCTGTGCTGATTTGTCTTTTGGTACAATCACCGCATCAACGCCAGCGGCATCAGCTGTTCGTAAACACGCACCAAGATTATGAGGGTCTGTGATACCATCAAGCACCAATAAAAAAGGTTGTGTTTTTTGTTCTAACAGGCTCGCTAAATCTTGTTCATTAAGTTCTTTTGTTGGCACGACTCGAGCGATAATACCTTGATGTACTTCGCCTTGTGCTTTTTTGTCTAAGGTATTGCGATTTAACCATTGAATCGAAATACCGTAATTATTTAATTGCTGCAATAATGGTTGTAGGCGTTTATCTTCACGCCCTTTTAAAACAAAAACTTCAATTAAACGCTCAGGGGTATTTTTTAAAAAGGATTCAACAGAATGAATGCCATAAATATGTTCGCTCACTATTTTTTATCATCCTCTTTTGGTAAGTTTTCTTCGCTATTTTTAGCTTCTTCTTTTTTATTAGGAGAAAAATATTCGTTATACATTTCTTCAATATGATGTTTATAACGCTCTAAAATCACTTTACGACGTAATTTTAAGGTTGGCGTAATTTCCTCCATTTTGGCACTAAATTCTTCTGAAAGTAAGGTGAATTTTTTGACCTGTTCAAAATGGGCTAACTCTTTTTGTAATTCATTAATACGCGTTTCAAAAAATTGAATAATTTCAGAGTTTTTAATAAGTTCTAAACGATCTTGGTATTTAATATTAAGCTGTTCAGCTAAATCTTCTAATGCCTCAAAACTTGGTACTACTAAGGCGGATACATATTTTTTAGCATCAGCAACTACGGCTATTTGCTCAATAAATTTATCTTTTCCAATTTTGCCTTCAATATATTGAGGTGCAATATATTTACCATTTGAAGTTTTCATTAGTTCTTTAAGGCGATCGGTAATGTATAAATTGCCGTATTCATCAATTTCACCTGCATCACCTGTTTTTAAGAAGCCATCTTCAGTAAAACTTGCTGCTGTTTCTTCAGGTTTCTTGTAATAACCTTTCATTACAATACCACCTCGTACCAAAATTTCATTTTCCTCACCAATTTTGATCTCTACATTTGGCATTACTTTACCGATAGAGTTACTTTTAAACCCTTTTTGTTCCCAACAAGAAATCGTGGCGGTCGTTTCTGTCATTCCATAACCCGTAATGATATTAATTCCAATAGAATGAAAAAATTCCGCAATGGAAGGTTCTAATTTTGCACCACCACAAGGTAACATACGAACTCGCCCACCCAGTAACGCTCTGAGTTTAGATAATACCAGTTTATCGGCTAATTTATAACGTACTTTTAACCACTTAGAATGGTACTTACGTTGTAAACTTTTTTCTCCGATATTGATTGCCCAATTAAATAATTTTTTACGGTATTTTGGTGCTTTATCTACTTTATCCCAAATTGCTGAGTACATTTTTTCATATAAACGAGGAACCGCACACATTAAGGTTGGCTGTGTTTCAGCTAAAGCAGAACGTACTTCATTAGTATCTTCTAAATAACAAATGATGGCTCCTCTATGTAGCATATAGGCCGACCAAGCACGTTCATAAACGTGCGAGAATGGCAAGAAAGCCAAAGAAACATCATTATGATCAATAGGAAGTAACGCAAGATCGTGACTTTGAAATTGATGAGCCAAATTTGAATGCGTCAGCATTACACCTTTCGGTTCACCAGTGGTGCCAGAGGTATAAATCAGGGTAAACAGGTCGTCTAAGTTTTTAGTTGCAATACGTTGTTCAAAGTCTTGTTTATTGGCATTTTCACCTAATGCAATAAAATCATTCCATTCTATAATTAAATCATTGGCTTGGTATTGTAATCCCTCTTTCATTAACACAATTTTTGTTAATGTCGTACAATTTTCAGCTACGCTTAAAATCGCATCCAGTTGAGGCTGATCGCCTACAAACAAGATTTCTACGTCTGCATTATTGATAATGTATTCTGCTTGCTTAGGCGTATTTGTTGCATAAATAGGTACCGTAATTGCACGTAATTGCAAGGTGGCAATATCAACAATTGTCCAATTTGGCATATTTTGTGCAAAAATGCCCACTTTATCCTGAATGTCAATATTTTGACCTAGTAAGGCTAAAGAGAGTTGATCTAATTTTTGCTGAAACTCACCCCAAGAAATATCTTGCCAAGTTTCATTTTGTTTAAAACGCAATGCACTACGTTCAGGGTGTTCTAAGGCTTGCTTACGAACACGGCTTACGATATGGAGATCTAATAAATTCATAATGGTATTTTAATTAAAATTAAACGGAAAAACGTTAGCAATATAACGTTTTCTAGTAAAAAAAGCGAGTGAATTTAATGTTTTTGCAAAAACTAAAATAAATCTTACCGCTTATTTCTTCAACAACCAAACCCCACTTTCAATATGGTCTGTATAAGGGAATTGATCAAATAACGCACATCTCTCAATACGGTGGGTTTGGCTAAGTTGTTCTAAATTCTCACACAAAGTATGCGGATTACACGAAATATACAAAATTCTTTCATAGTTTTGTACTAAATTTAAGGTATCTTGATCTAATCCTGCTCGAGGAGGATCAACAAAAATGGTGTTGCATTGATAATCAGATAACTCAATTCCTTTTAAACGGTTAAATTTACGCACTCCATTCAACGCTTGCGTAAATTCTTCCGCTGACATTCTGATAATTTGTAAATTATCAATTTGATTTTGTTCAATATTATATTGTGCGGATGCCACAGAAGATTTAGAAATTTCCGTTGCTAATACTTTTCTAAATTGGCTAGCAAGTGCAATGGAGAAGTTGCCATTTCCACAATAAAGTTCCAATAAATCCCCTTCGCTATTTGCGGTACAACTTCTTGCCCACTCTAACATTTTTATATTTATTTTTGCATTAGGCTGAGTAAAACTATTTTCTACTTGGCGATAAATATATTCTTTATTATCAATGGTTAATTTTTCTTCGACATAATCACGATCAATCACAATTTTTTGCTTTGTGGCACGTCCCACCAATTGAACATCAAAACCTTGTTGAATTAAATTTTGTTTAAGTAATTTGGCTTGCACTGTCCAATTTTCGTCAAGTTTTTTATGATACAACATTGACACCACAATTTGTCCACTTAATGATGTAAGGTAATCCACTTGAAATAAACGATGTCTTAATATGTCATTGGTGCGAATTTCATCTAATAATGCGGTCATCATTTGATTGATTAACAGACTACCAATCGGAAATTGATCGACTCGATAGCGTTGTTTGGTCTGTTGATCAAACATTATGTGATAAAGATCGTCATCATTATGCCAAATGCGAAATTCTGCACGTAGACGAAAATGGTGAGTTTCAGATTCAAAAGCCTCAATACAAGGAGGATTAAAAGGAGCAAGTAAAGCGGTCAGATTTGCCACTTTTTTTGCAAATAATTGAGGATATTGTTCAATCTGTAGTGTCATAATTTCTCTATATTGATATAAAAATTAAAAAGAAATTCCCCTTTTAATTCTTTGATTATTCTGATAAATCGTCAGTTTCATTTCCTAAATTATCAGCCAATGTGTATAAACGTTTTGTTTGACTAATTTTAGTACGATATTTCACCCAAACTCTTTCTAATGGTGTCGTTGCTTGTCTTTCTGCTTTAATCATCGCAACAAATTGCTTTTCGTCTTCTGTTACTGGCTCTCTTTCTCCAAGCTCTAAGGCAAGACAAGCTTGTCCAAATTGTTCCAATAGTTTTGCTTCATTAATAGTATAATCACCTTGACGAGAAAATCCTCTTGGATAGTTTTTGTTATCAAAAAAGCGACGAGTTGCACTAAAACTTTTTGTCATAATTTTTCTTCTCCTAAAACAACAGATCTAAAAATCAGAGAAATTAAAACAAGTTTCAAAAATAAGTCAATTATTTTTATTCAAATATGCTTTCATTTATTTTACTTATTTGCATTTTTTATGGTTTTTTATTAAAAAATGACCACTTAATCAAAAATCAACTATGGATCAACATCATACATAATGGTAAAATCATTCTGCTTTTTCGTTCAGACCGTAGAACAAAATTATTTTATTGAACGGTGTGAGGAAAAGCATAGCTGGTTTGACATCTATTAAAATTGCTTAAATAAGAGTTGAAATCAGTTAAATTTTCTTTACACTATACATTTTCGCAGTTAGGCGAAGTCATAAATAGGAAACAAAAAATGAGTATTGAAGAACGCGTAAAAAATATTATCGTAGAACAACTTGGCGTTAAAGAAGAAGACGCAAAACCAGAAGCATCATTTATTGATGATTTAGGTGCAGATTCTTTAGATACTGTTGAGTTAGTAATGGCTTTAGAAGAAGAATTTGATATCGAAATTCCAGATGAAGAAGCTGAAAAAATTACAACTGTTCAATCTGCGATTGATTACGTTCAAAACAATCAATAAGATTACAACAAGGCGGTCATTTGACCGCCTTCGTTTTATATTCCTTTCTTTATCCAGTATTGATACGGTATTGTTTCTGTTTGAAAATCAACTAATTGATGATTCATAAACTCACAAAAACTAGGAATGTCACGAGTTGTCGCAGGATCATCTGCAGTAATTAATAAAATATCCCCCTCTTGCATATTTCTGATAGTTTTACGTACAAGCATTATTGGTTCAGGACATCTTAGTCCTAATGTGTTTAGTGTTTGATTAGATTTAGGTCGATTAAATTGCAATTTTCATTCTCTCTTATCTATAAAGCGCCATTGTATCAATTTTTCATAAAATAAGCGGTGAGATTGATCAAAAGATTTGCAAAAAAATAAAAAGATCTTCATTACATTTTGAGGTATGATATTAGTTCTTTCTTAGTAACAATTTTCTTATTTTTTGGGAGTAATTAGTGTCTTCTCTTTGGCGTGATACCTTAGATCATTTGCAAACTAAAGTATCTTCACAAGAATTTAATGCGTGGTTGCGTCCTTTACAAGCAACGTTAAGCAATGATCAGCTTACACTTTATGCACATAATTCATTTATAATTGACTGGGTACAAAATAAATATCTTTCTGAAATTACAGAACTAGTTCGTTTTTTATCAAAAAATGATAACCTTGCTGTCGTTATTAGAGAAGGAAAAAAACCAGTAGAAACAGAAATAAAAACTCAAACGCAATCTGTTTCGACAAATAAAAATGAAATATTTAACTCATCTATCCAAACTGGATTATTAGAAGGCTTAACTTTTGACAATTTTGTTCAAGGGAAATCCAATCAAATGGCAAAATCTATTGCTCAATCTGTGGTTGAGAATATAGGTGAAAGCTATTGTAATCCATTTTCTCTGTACGGAGGTACAGGATTAGGAAAAACCCATTTGTTACACGCCATTGGTAATGAGATTTTAAAAAAGAATCCCAATGCAAAAATTGTATATATCCATTCTGAACGCTTTGTTCAAGATATGGTAAAAGCATTAAAAAGTAATACGATTGAGAAATTTAAGCAATTTTATCGTTCCCTTGATGTATTGATGATTGATGATATTCAATTTTTTGCCAATAAAGAAGCGTCTCAGGAAGAATTTTTCCATACTTTTAATACGCTTTTTGAACGCAGTAAACAAATTGTGGTTGCCTCAGATGTTTTCCCTAAAAATATTCAAAATATTGAAGAACGTATTCGTTCTCGCTTAAGCTGGGGGGTTAATGCCGCTATTGAACCACCCGAACTTGAAACTCGTGTTGCTATTTTAATGAAAAAAGCAGAAGAACGAGGTGAAAGACTAGAAGAAAATGTAGCCTTATTCCTAGCTCAAAAGCTTCGCACAAATGTGCGAGAATTAGAGGGGGCATTAAATCGTGTGATTGCGTGGCGTAATTTTACAAAACGTCCAATTACTATTGATGCAGTACGTGAAGCCCTTAAAGATTTAATGTCATCTTATGAACATTTAATTACTATCGAAAATATTCAAAAAACAGTTGCAGAGCGTTATAATATAAAAATATCAGATTTAAAATCAAAAAGTCGTAAACAAATGTTTGCTCGTCCTCGTCAAATCGCGATGGCATTGGCAAAAGAATTAACTAACCACAGTTTACCTGAAATTGGTCGAGAATTTGGTGGTAAAGATCATACCACTGTGATGCACGCAATAAAAAGAATCAATGAGTTAATGGACTCTGACAGTAATCTTAGAGAAGATTATACCAATTTAACACGCAAATTATCATCTTAAGGAATTGTTATGCAATTTACTATTACACGTGAAAAATTATTAAAACCATTACAACAAGTTTGTAGCGTTTTAAACAGTCGCCCAACATTACCCATTATTAATAATATTTTATTAGAAGTAAAAGGTAATCTATTATTTTTAACTGGTACAGATCTAGAGGTTGAATTAACGACTCAAGCAGAGTTAGAAGAACATCTACAGACTGAGGAAAAATTAACTATTCCAGCTAAAAAGTTTTTAGATATTTGTAAAAGTTTACCCGAAGATAGCCTAATTTCAGTTAAATTTGAAGAGGATCGAGTGCTTATTCAAGCCTCTCGTAGTAAATTTAATTTAGCAACTTTACCTGCAAGCGATTACCCAAGCTTAATGGATTGGAGTTCCGATGTTGATTTTAATATTGAACAAGCAACATTAACTCGCCTCATTGATGCCACACAATTTTCTATGGCAAATCAAGATGCTCGTTATTTTTTAAACGGAATGAAATTCGAGACTGAAGGAAATTTATTAAGAGCGATCGCAACAGATGGTCACCGTTTAGCTGTTTGTACTATGCCATTAGCTCAAGAACTTCCTTCTCACTCGGTAATTGTTCCTCGTAAAGCAGTAATTGAACTTTCTCGTTTACTTATCCCAAATGATGAAACGACTCGTCTTGAGATTGGGGCAAATCACATTCGCTTTTCTATGAATAAAATCGTATTTACGTCTAAATTAATTGACGGTCGCTTCCCTGATTATCGTCGAGTTTTACCTCGTAATGCAGATCGTATTTTAGAAGCAGATACTGAAACATTAAAACGAGCATTGGTGCGTGCCGCTATTTTATCTAATGAACGTTTTCGTGGTGTTCGCTTATTATTAACGAATAATTTACTCAAAATTACGGCTAATAATCCAGAGCAAGAAGAAGCAGAAGAAATTATTGATGTTGCTTATCAAAATGTAGAAATGGAAGTAGGTTTTAATGTTAGCTATTTGTTAGATGTCCTTAATACCTTAAAATGCGAAAGAGTACGCATTAATTTAGTGGATTCTTCATCGAGTTGTCTCATTGAAAACTGTGACAACAGTAGCGCAGAATACGTTATTATGCCAATGCGTTTGTAATAATTGTAAATAATGCCTTTAAGCCGTCTGATTATTAATAATTTTAGAAACCTTAATGCCGTGGATCTTGAATTAAGCCACGGCTTTAACTTTTTGGTTGGAGAGAACGGTAGTGGTAAAACAAGTTTATTAGAAGCTATTTTTTATCTTGGACACGGACGATCATTTAAAAGTAATATAACGAACCGTATCATTAATTATGATAGTGAACATTTTATTTTGCACGGAAAAATAGACCAAGCTAAATATCACTGGAGTGTGGGATTACAAAGAAGTCGTCAAAATCAAACTATTCTCAAAATAAATGGTGAAGATGGAAATAAAATGGCCGATCTTGCCCATTTATTACCAATGCAAGTCATTATGCCTGAAGGTCTTACATTATTAAATGGAGGACCAAGTTATAGAAGAGCCTACCTTGATTGGGGACTTTTTCATTTACACACTCACTTTTATACGCATTGGACAAACCTCAAACGTTTATTAAAACAACGAAATGCTGCTCTCCCTCAAATTCGTTATTATCAAGAGTTGCTTCATTGGGATAAAGAGCTCGTAAATTTAGCTCTAGTTGTCAGTAAAATGCGAGCAGAATACGCAGAAATACTTTGTCCTGAAATTGAAAAAACGTGCCAGTTTTTTTTGCCAGAATTAGAAATTTCAGCAACATTTTATCAAGGCTGGAATAAAGACCAAGATTATGCAACCATTTTGGCACAAGGTTTTGAGAGAGATAAATCTATTGGTTATACAATGATTGGACCTCAAAAAGCAGACTTTCGTTTTCGAGCAAATGGATTACCCGTTGAAGATGTTCTATCTCGAGGGCAGCTAAAACTATTAATGTG
Source organism: Phocoenobacter atlanticus subsp. cyclopteri (assembly GCF_018343795.1). Lineage (GTDB taxonomy): Bacteria > Pseudomonadota > Gammaproteobacteria > Enterobacterales > Pasteurellaceae > Phocoenobacter > Phocoenobacter atlanticus. The sequence continues at coordinate 2,121,024 of NZ_CP074346.1, read as the reverse complement.
TGCATTACGTTTAGCTCAAGGAGAGCATTTAATACAACAAAAAGAATGTCAGTGCCTATTTTTAATTGATGATTTTGCTTCAGAACTCGATGCAAATAAAAGAGAATTACTGACTCACCGTTTACGAAGAAGCAACTCACAAGTATTTATTACTGCTATCAATAAAGAACAACTGCAATATATGGATTGGCAAAAAAATAATACCGATAAATTATTTACGGTTAAAAATGGTAATATTAGGCCTCTTTCACCAAAATAATGAAATTTAAAGAATAAAAAGATAATTTTTCCTTTGGGAGAAACGTTCCCTAAAATAATTAGTTGAGATCTTTCTTTACATCTGTTTTCCTCTGAGCTAAAATAACCTACCTTTTTTAGTCTATTGTCGCCATTATTTAAGCGACATTTTATTTTAAACATATTATTTTTCTGAGGTGATGGCTTATGCCAGTAATTAAAGTTCGTGAAAATGAATCATTTGACGTTGCATTACGTCGTTTTAAACGCTCTTGCGAAAAAGCAGGTATTTTAGCAGAAGCTCGTGCTCGTGAATTCTACGACAAACCTACAAGTATTCGTAAACGTGAAAAAGCATCTTTAGCTAAACGTCACGCTAAACGTAATAATCGTGAGAATGCACGCAACAATCGTTTGTACTAATTTAGATTTATTTTCAAGCGAAATTCTAGAACCGTGACTCTTTTATAAGATCACGGTTTTGGTGTTTTTAGTTTCTAATTAATTTAACATAAGAAGAATTGATGAAAGGTCTTATTCCTCGTTCATTTATTGATGATCTCATTGCACGTACCGATATAGTTCAATTAATTGATTCTCGTGTGAAATTAAAAAAAGCAGGACGAAATTATCAAGCCTGTTGTCCTTTTCATCACGAGAAGACTCCATCATTTTCAGTCAGTCCAGCAAAACAGTTTTACCATTGTTTTGGTTGTGGAGTAAGTGGCAATGTAATTTCTTTTCTTATGGAATATGATAAATTGGAATTTGTAGAGGCCATTGAAGAACTCGCTCAACTATACGGTTTAGATGTACCAAGAGAGAATACTTCTTTAAATAGTACACCAACAACGAGTTATAAGACAAAAAGAAATCTCTATGAATTGATGGAAGAAATTGCAAAATTTTATCAAGATCTCACCGCTTCCAATCCTCATAGTTTAGTTTATTTGAAAGAAAGAGGACTTTCCAACGAGATTATTAAACGTTTTGAATTAGGTTTTGCTCTCAATTCAATGGACAGTGTATTACAGCGATTTGGTAAAAATCGTGATGAAATAGAAAAACTTCTTGATGCTGGAATGCTCTCTAAAAATGACCAAGGAAGAGTTTACGATCGTTTTCGTAATCGTATAATGTTTCCCATTCGAGATCGTAGAGGACGAATAATTGCATTTGGAGGACGAGTTTTAGGTGATGAAAAGCCAAAATATTTGAATTCTCCAGAGTCGGCGATTTACCATAAGGGAAATGAACTTTATGGATTATATCAAGCTCTACAACTTAATGACAAACCTGAGTTTTTGATTGTGGTTGAAGGTTATATGGATGTCGTTGCCCTTGCTCAGTTTGGGGTAAATAATGTGGTTGCCTCACTGGGCACAGCAACTACAGGAGAACAACTTCAACAGATGTTTCGACATACAGAGCAAGTAATTTGTTGCTATGATGGCGATCGTGCAGGAAGAGATGCTGCTTGGCGAGCCTTAGAAAATGCACTACCTTATTTAGAAGATGGTCGTCAGTTAAAATTTATATTTTTACCAGATGGTGAAGATCCTGATTCATTTGTTAGACAACAAGGAAAAGAGGGATTTGAGAAAAATTTAACAAAAGCTCAATCATTAAGTGATTTTTTATTTAGTTCATTATTAGCCAAAGTAGATCTTTCGACTAAAGAGGGAAAATCAAAATTAGCGGCATTAACCCTTCCTTTACTCAAACAAATTCCAGGGGAAATGTTTCGTGTTTATTTACGTAATATTTTAGGGCAGAAACTCGGTATTTTAGATTCAGCACAATTAGAATCGATGCTACCTCAAACACAACAAACAACAACACAAAAAATTTCTCAGTCTAAAGTTGAGCAAACACCAATGCGATTATTGGTTGCATTGTTATTACAAAACTCTCATTTAGTGCAGCTTGTACCTAATTTACAGCCACTAAAAGAGCTTAATATTGCAGGTTTGGAACTTTTTGAAGAACTGGTAGAATTATGTAAAACGCATCAAGGAATAAGTTTGGGAGGAATTTTAGAATATTATCGTGATAAAAAATCATTTAAAACCCTTGAAATTCTTGCTAACTGGAACCATCTAGTAGCACCTGAAAATGTAGAAAGCGCTTTTTTAGAGACCCTTGATTTTTTTTATAAAAAATTAGTTGAAAAACAAATAGAAGAGTTAATTGCAAAAGATCGTACAATAGGGCTAAATACGATCGAAAAAAAAGAACTGGCTTTATTAATTAGCCAACAATAATTTAGTATTAACAATAATTTTAAAAGTAGTGGTATAATCTACCCTCTTTTCTAGCATAAATGTGGATATCAGAATGGAAAAACAATCTCAACTTGAACTGCTTATTACTCAAGGCCGTGAACAAGGATACTTAACTTTATCAGAAGTTCACGATCACCTACCTGAATATTTGGTAGATGCTGAGCAAATCGAAGATATCATCCAAATGATCAATGATATGGGAATTAAGGTTCTGGAAACAGCACCTGATGCAGATGATTTAATGTTATCTGAAAATATCACTGATGAAGATGTGGTAGAAGAAGCAACTAAAGTCCTTTCCACCGTAGAATCCGAACTGGGTAGAACAACTGATCCTGTACGTATGTATATGCGTGAAATGGGCACCGTTGAACTTCTTACTCGTGAAGGTGAAATTGATATCGCAAAACGTATTGAAGAAGGTATTAATGAAGTTCAATGTACCATTGCAGAATATCCAGAAGCATTAACTAACTTAATCGCTAGCTATGAGCAAGTTGAAGAAGGAACAATGCGAATTACGGATCTCATTACTGCCTTTATTGAACCAGATATTGAAGAAAGCGAAGTTGCCGATGATACCTTTATCGTTCCTGAAGAAGAAAATAGCGATATTCCTGAAGATGACGATGATGAAGATAGTGATGATGACAGCGATGATAATGCTGATGATAATGGTATTGATCCTGAACTTGCTCGCCAAAAATTCTACGCATTACGCGATCAACATAAAAAAGCACTTTTAACCATTCAAAAGTATGGTAGAACAAGTAAAAAATCAAAAGAGCAAGTAAAAGCCCTTTCGGAAATTTTCCGTGAATTTCGTCTAGTACCAAAACAATTTGATCTACTTGTTGCCCAAATGCGTACTATTATGAAACAAGTTCGCAAAGAAGAGCGTCAAATATTACGTTTAGCCGTTGAGTATTCAAAAATGCCAAGAGGTGCATTTTTAAAAGCATTCCAAGGTCATGAAACGGATGATGCTTGGTTAATCAAAGCGATTGAATCAAACAAACACTATTCAGAAAAATTAGGTTTGAATGCAGAAAAAATTCGTCTCAATATGAATAATTTAAAACATATTGAAGAACAAACAGGATTAACTATTAAGCAGATTCGAGTGATTGGTGGACGAATTGCAGAAGGCGAATTAAAAGCTCGCCGTGCGAAGACTGAAATGATTGAAGCAAACCTACGTTTGGTTATTTCTATTGCTAAAAAATACACCAACCGCGGCTTACAATTCTTAGATTTAATTCAAGAAGGTAATATTGGTTTAATGAAAGCAGTTGATAAATTTGAATATCGTCGTGGGTATAAATTCTCAACTTATGCAACTTGGTGGATCCGCCAAGCGATTACTCGTTCAATTGCCGATCAAGCACGTACTATCCGTATCCCTGTGCATATGATTGAAACGATTAATAAATTAAATCGTATTTCTCGTCAATGTTTACAAGAAATGGGACGTGATGCGACACCTGAAGAATTAGCAGAAAAAATGGGAATGCCTGAAGATAAAATTCGTAAAGTTCTTAAAATTGCTAAAGAGCCAATTTCAATGGAAACACCCGTCGGTGATGACGATGATTCACATTTAGGGGACTTTATCGAAGATACTGCACTTGCACAGCCACTAGATTCTGCAACATCAGAAAGCCTACGTTTAGCAACTGGTGGAGTATTAGAGGGTTTAACACCTCGTGAAGCCAAAGTATTACGTATGCGTTTTGGTATTGATATGAATACCGATCATACGTTAGAAGAGGTGGGTAAACAATTTGATGTAACACGTGAACGTATCCGTCAAATTGAAGCAAAAGCATTACGTAAACTACGTCACCCAAGCCGTTCTGAAACGCTGAGAAGTTTCTTAGATGAATAATGATTAATAAAGTAAAAATAAAGGACATTATAAAATAATTAATGTCCTTTGTTATTTTTTACCTTCGCCTTACACTTTTTCTAGCTTCGCCATTTTAGCCACTAACCACTTAATGCCATTTTGAACAAAGGCAATTTGTAAACGTGTCTGTTCACCAGATCCTTCTACATTAATAATAGTCCCCTGCCCAAATTTACTATGTTGAACTTTTTGACCCATTTGCCAACCTGTATCTTGTGATATTGAAGAGGAGGAAGCGGTACGATGTTGTGAACTTTTTACAAAATTTGCAGGGCGGTTGATTGTGCCACGTAAACGCACCACTTGAATATGTTGTTCTGGTAGTTCTGAAATAAAACGTGATGGAATATGACGTTCTTCTTTACCATATAAACGGCGATTTTCAGCATAACTTAAGGTGAGTTTTTTCTTGGCTCGAGTAATGCCAACATAAGCCAAACGGCGTTCCTCCTGCAAACGATCTTCTTCAAAACTTCGTCCACTTGGAAAAATACCTTCTTCTACACCTACGATAAATACACGTGGGAATTCCAAGCCTTTGGCTGAATGTAATGTCATTAATTCAACATAATCTTGATGAGGTGAAGCTTGAGACTCTCCCGCTTCCAATGAGGCGTGAGTAAGAAATGCGGTTAAATCTGTCATATCTTCCGCTTCATCAGGTTTAGTAAATTGACGTGTTGCAGTGACTAATTCCCCTAAGTTTTCAATACGAGCCTCACCTTTTTCACCTTTCTCTTTTTGATACATATCTAATAAACCTGAGCGGTTGATGACAAATTCGGTTTGCTCAAAAAGGGGCATTTCTGAGGTTTCAATATCGATGGTATTGATCAATTCAGTAAAGCGTAATAAAGCATTAGCAGCACGTCCTGAAAGTTGCTCTTCTTGTACGGCGACCTGTACAGCTTGCCACAGTGTAATTTGACGAGTACGAGTCAGTTGTCGCAAAATATCTAGGGTACGATCCCCAATCCCTCTTGTTGGCGTGTTCACGACACGTTCAAAAGCAGCATCATCTTGTCGATTGGATATTAAACGTAAGTATGCCAGTGCATCTTTAATTTCTTGGCGTTCAAAAAATCGCATTCCACCATAAATACGATAAGGAATATCCGTTTGAATTAAGGCTTCTTCCATCACACGAGATTGGCTATTGCTACGATAAAGAATGGCACATTCATTTAATTCGCCGTCATTTTTACACCATTGTTTTATTTGTGAAGCAACATAACGGGCTTCATCTAACTCATTAAAGGCTTCATAAATTTCAACAGGATCACCGTTGCCGCTATCTGTCCATAAATCTTTTCCTAGTCGGTTTTTATTATTTGAAATAAGGGCATTCGCACTATGTAATATATGCCCCGTAGAACGGTAATTCTGCTCAAGACGAATTGTTTGTGAATTAGGATAATCCTCTAAAAAGCGTTGAATATTTTCAACTTCTGCTCCTCGCCAACCATAGATAGATTGATCATCATCGCCAACCACAATGACATTGCCAGATTGTCCTGCTAATAGCCTAATCCAACAATATTGAATGTGGTTGGTATCTTGAAATTCGTCAATCAAGATATGTGGAAAGCGTTCTTGATAACGTTTTAAAATCAGAGGCTTATCTTTAAATAATTCATAAGCTCGAATTAATAATTCAGCAAAATCTAACAAACCCGCACGATTACAGGCATCTTGATAAATTTGATAAATTTTTATCAGTCTTTTTTCATTGCTATCATTTTGATGATCGATTTGATGCGGGCGTAACCCTTTATCTTTTTTACCATTGATGTACCACATCACTTGTTTTGGGGGGAAGTTTTTCTCATCAATATGATGTAATTTGAGTAAACGTTTAATTAAGCGATGTTGATCTTCTGAATCCATAATCTGAAAATCTTGCGGAAGATTGGCATCCAAATAATGAGAGCGTAGTAAACGGTTTGCAATACTATGAAATGTACCAACCCACATTCCAAATAGACGATGATTAGAGGATGAAAGCGTATGCTCAATACGATGACGCATTTCTGTCGCTGCTTTGTTGGTAAAAGTAACAGCAAGAATATTGGATTCAGGAATATTTTCAACGCCAATCAGCCACGCAATACGATGGGTTAAAACTCGTGTTTTACCACTGCCAGCTCCTGCAAGTACTAAATAGTTACCCACAGGGGCAGCGACTGCTTCACGTTGCTTTTCATTCAGTCCATCTAATAATAATGAAAAATCCATCCTTTACCTCAAATTTTTTTATATTTGTTATTTTGCATCTGTTTTTTTATACAGTAATTGTTTGGCATTATAGATCAAAGCGGTAAGATGTTGCAAAAAATTTGCAATTATTTTTTACTGGGTTTTCATTATTTTTACTTTTTTTCCCTTTTTTTAGGCGTATAATACCCGATCATTTTGTGATTAAATTTTTATTTTTTCACCCCTTTATAATTACTTGATAACTTTACTATTATGATTTCTTCATCTAAAAGCAATTTTTCAATTTCTAATTTATATACCAATATAATGGCAGCATTAGTCGTGAGTTTTGTTGCCTTGAGTTTAGGTGCGTCTTTTGGCTTATTATCAGGACGTGGGGCATTATCAGGTATGATCGCCGCCGGTGTGATTGCCTTTGTGACATCTTTATTTGGTGGAACAAGAATTCAATGTTCAGGACCTACTGCACCAATGTCAGCGGTGGCAATTGCAGTTTTAGTTTCTGCACAACAATTAAGTGCAAACCAACTTGAAGGGATGACCGTTAATCAAATTTTTAATTTTACCGTTATTTTAAGCGGTTTTATGTTAGGGTTTGCCGCATTGTTTCGTGCAGGTAATTTAATTAAATGGATTCCAAATAGTGTTATTTCAGGTTTTATGTCTGGAATTGCTGTGCTAATTTGGATTGGACAAATAGAACAATTATTTGTCATTGATGGTCTTTGGGTGTTTAATAAAACGGCTCTACTTAATAGCTTAATTGCACTATTAACTCTGGCTATTATTCTTCTTTTTCCTAAAACAAAAAATAAAACTTTCCGTCGAATTTTAGCTTTTTTCCCTGCCACATTAATGGCAATTATAATTAGCACTCTGGTTGTACATTTATTTAATATTCCGATTGAAACTATTAATATAGATAGCAGTGTACTTTCAGTCTCTATCAGTGAATGGGTGCAGGCTCAAGTTCCAACACATATGTCTTTTGAATTGTTGATATTTGCACTTCCTTTAGCATTTCAGCTAGCATTATTATGTTATCTAGATACCTTAATGACGGCTTTGGTAATGGATAAAATCAGTGGTGAAGATACTCAACGTAATCGTGAGCTTGCGGCTCAAGGTTTAGCAAATGCAGCGGCTGCCTTACTTGGTGGCTTACCAGGTGCTCAGGCAACTATTCGTTCTGTACTAATTTTAAAAGAAGGAGCAACATCAAGATTTGCGGGGATTTTAGTGGGTGTTTTTGTGATTGTGGAAATTTTTGTTTTCCTTGATTGGATCAGCCTTATTCCAAAAGCGGTATTTATAGGAGTGCTGTTTAAAGTCGGTTACGATGTATTTGATAGAACAGTTGCACGAGAAATTGGCAAATTATTATTAGGGCGAAAAGCATTACTTTCTAAGAAAGATGTACCATTAATTGTATTAACCGTATTAGTCACACTCTTTGTGAATTTGAGTGTTGCCGCAATTGGAGCAACAATTTTATTCTATATTATTCAAAAATTAACCAATAATAGTTTACCTGATTTGAATAAATTATTGGTTAAACACGATTGATAATTTGAAAAAATATCCAAAAATTTACAACTAAAAAAGTGAGCAACATTCAGATGCTCACTTTTTTGTAAATTTTAATAAAAATCTAACCGCTTACTTGCCACTATCTCCATAATTTTTAAGAACTCGTGCTGATGGATCGTTGACATTACAGCCTTCCCACTCTTTATTCGGCATCCAGAAATCTTTAATCCACTCTGCTTGATCTGGATAAAACTTTTCAAAAATATCACGATAAAGCAAGCTTTCTTTGGTAAATGGTGTGCCGTGTAAATATTTTTGTTTAGCATTTTCTAGATCTTCATCAGAATATTTACTTTCTGCAAATTCTTTTAAATGATCCACCATTGAGTGACCAACAGCATCGGAAAATGCGGCTTTTTCACGGTATAAAATACTATCTGGTAAATAATCTAAACCCTCAAATGCTCGGCGTAATAAGTATTTCCCTTTACCGTATTTATTCATTTTACGTTCAGGGTTGATACTCATTGCATAATCTACAAAATCAATATCACTAAATGGTACACGAGCCTCAATTGAGTTTGCTGATAAGCAGCGGTCCGCACGTAATACATCGTACATATATAATTCGCGGATACGTTTTTGTGACTCTTTTTGGAATTCTGCTGGTGTTGGAGCAAAATCGGTATATTTATAACCAAAAATTTCATCACTTACTTCGCCCGTTAAAAGCACTTTAAGATCGGTATTTTCACGGATATATTTACAAATCAAGTACATTCCCATACTTGCACGAACTGTCGTAATATCCCAAGTTTCCAAGTGCCAAATTACTGTTTCTAATGCTTCTAACACATCTTCTTTAGTCATAATCACTTCAGTATGTTCACAACCTAAAAAATCAGCCACTTCTTTAGCATATTTTAAATCAATAGGATCCGTTTCCATTCCTACAGCAAAGGTACGAATTGGTTTATCTAAATGTTTTTGAGCAATCGCACAAACTAATGATGAATCTAATCCGCCACTTAATAAAAAGCCTAATGGTGCATCGGCGTGTAAACGCTTAATTACCGCTGCTTCTAATTTTTCTTTTAAATTTTTTGCAATAGTTTCAACATCTTGATCGATAATCACTTTTGGATCAGCAATATCGTTATAACAAACAAACTTACCCGCTTTATAATAATGACCTGGAGGGAATGGCACAACATCACGACAAAATGAAATTAAACCCTTCGCTTCTGACGCAAAAGCAATCGCACCTGTTTCTTTATCGTAACCATAAAATAGTGGACGGATACCCATAGGATCACGACCAGCCATAACTTCACCTGTTTTATGATCAAACATTACCAGTGCAAATTCAGCATCAAGCATTTTCATCATTACATCAATGCCTACGTGTTCATAAAGTGGAATTAATACTTCACAGTCACTGTGTGAATGGAAATTATAGGTATCTTTTAAAATTTCAGTTAAATATTCAAAGTTATATATTTCACCATTACACATTAATTTTACACCATTATGTTCAAATGGCTGGTTACCATTATTGGTCATATCCATAATAGATAAACGGTGAAATCCCCAAATTCCTCCATCATCAACACTGATACTTTGATGATCAGGACCACGATGGAAAGTTGAATCATAACTTTTCTTAAATACTTCACTCATCTCTTTTGCTGATGAATATACAAAACCACACATTTTTTATCTCCAAATTGATTATTCTTTAACTTAGTTATTTTATTTTAAATAAAAATAATCAAAATGCAATTATATTTACTAAAATTACCCAAATATTGCCAATAAGATGAATATCATTTAATTTAACGCCGCTTTTATTAGATATATAATTCTTTTATAGATAAAATCCCTTATTATTTAGACTATCGTTAAAAAAGAAAAATTCCGTTATAATTCTTTCACTTTTAACAAAATAAGGAATAATTATGCAAAATCCAAATGATGATGTACTTTATGCACCAATAGAGTGGCAAGATTATAGTAAAAACTATACTGATATTTTATATCACAAATCAACGGATGGAATTGCCAAAATTACGATTAACCGTCCTGAAGTCCGTAATGCTTTTCGACCACAAACGGTCAAAGAGATGATTCAAGCTTTTGCAGATGCCCGCTTTGATGAAAAAATAGGAGTGATCATACTCACTGGTCAAGGTGAAAAAGCATTCTGTTCAGGTGGTGATCAAAAAGTACGTGGAGACTACGGTGGCTACAAAGATGATAGTGGTGTGCATCATTTAAACGTACTTGATTTCCAACGTGATATTCGTACTTGTCCAAAACCAGTTGTTGCAATGGTTGCTGGCTATTCTATTGGAGGCGGTCACGTATTACATATGATGTGTGATCTAACTATTGCAGCAGAAAATGCTATTTTCGGTCAAACGGGACCAAAAGTAGGGTCATTCGATGGTGGCTGGGGAGCTAGCTATATGGCTCGTATTGTTGGGCAGAAAAAAGCCCGTGAAATTTGGTTTTTATGTCGTCAATATAATGCACAAGAAGCATTAGAAATGGGATTAGTCAATACTGTTGTTCCGTATAGCGAATTGGAAAAAGAAACCGTAAAATGGTGTCGTGAAATACTACGTAACAGTCCAATTGCGTTACGTTGCTTAAAAGCAGCTCTAAATGCAGACTGTGATGGTCAATCTGGCTTACAAGAACTTGCCGGCAATGCCACGATGTTATTTTATATGACAGAAGAAGGACAAGAAGGGCGTAATGCATTTAATGAAAAACGTCAACCCGACTTTAATAAATTTAAACGTAACCCTTAAATTTAATAGTTTGTTACTACCAATAAAAAAGCCCACTAATATGGGCTTTTTTGTTATTCTTAAAAATACTAATTACATAGTAATTTTTTTAACGCCTTGAACTCGAACTTCAACACGACGATCAGGTGCTAAACAAGAAATTAATGCTTTACGACCTTTTACTTTATCACAAGTATTACCAGTTGCTGGGTTTGTTTCACCATAACCAACTGCTGTAATATTTGCAGGTTGAACACCTTTAGATACTAAGTAGTTTGCTACTGTTTCAGCACGACGTTGTGATAAATGCATATTAGATTTTTCAGAACCAATACGGTCAGCATAACCACTTACTTTAACTGCTGGAGTTTCTAAACCTAATGCATTGATTTCAGCATTTGCTGAATCTAACACTTCAGTTGCTGCAGGTTTTAAGCTTGCTTTACTAAATGCAAACAATACATCTGAGCTAAATGCAAAGTTTTTAGTTACCACTTTAGGTGCTTGAACTTGACCAAAACGGTAAGAAATACCTAAGCTAACTGAACCGATATCTGGACGGAAATCTATACGGCTACCGTCACCATCTTTTAATTTACCAACATTGTTAACCCATTGATATTCTAAACGAGTCGCTAACTGTGGTAATGAAGGTAAGCTATATTCTAAACCAGTAGCAAATACTGCTGAAACTCGGTTTGAGCGTTGACTTGGTTGAGCTTTGCCCATAAACAGGTTATCTTTAAAGTTATAGTCTGTACGTACTAATGCAGCACCAACACGACCATAAACATCTAAACCGTTAAGAACCTGATAGCTACCTTTTAAGCTTAAAACAGGACCACGGTTTTTAATTTTTGCAACACTTTCAGTTTTATTTCCTTTAGTGTTACGTAATTTTGCAGAACCAAAATCATCGTATGCTAATTCAGTCGCTAAACCAAATTTACCATTATTAAAAATTTGATAGCCACCAAAAACACCATAGGCTACTGAGTTTTTGTGAATACCATTAGGTGGCACATCTAATTGGTTTAAACCATCATGAAATGATGACCAACCTGCTTTTGCACCCACATAGAAAGTATTTTCTTGTGGAGCTGCTTGAGCAACGCTTGCTAATGCTAAGCTAGAAATAGCTAATGCAATTACTGATTTTTTCATATTGTTTTCCTTTTAAAAACTAAAATATTGCGGATTTTTATTTTATTATAAAAATTCCTTAGTTATCTTTATTATACTGCACACTACACATTATAAACAAAACACGGCTTTCATTATACAATAAAAAATATTTTTATCAAATTGTTTACAATTGAAATAACTATACAGCCCAGGGCAACAACAAACTTTTACCTATTGATTTTTAGAAATTAATAATTATTATGTAGATACTATTAAAAAAATAAGCATAAAAAGGGTACATGTTGAACTGGATGTGACCGTTATATTTTATTAATTTTTAAATAACCCATTGATGTATAAGAATGTTATATAGACAGAGCATACCCTGTCTATATATAAAATATTAAATTTGTAAATTTTTGATTTGATCTATCTGCTACATTTATTCCTAGGCGGATTCAAGTTTGAAGTGCAACGCACCCAAATCTAGATTTTACCTCAAGAGGTGTTTGATAGCCTAATACTTTTCTTGGTCTATTGTTTAAATTATCTTCAATAGCTTTAATCTCATCATCAGTTACTTTATCTAAAGTGGCTGATTTTGGTAAAAATTGCCGAATAAGCCCATTCGTATTTTCATTTGTTCCACGCTCCCAAGAGTGATATGGTTTTGCAAAATAAATCGTTGTCTTTAATGACTTTGCAATCTCTTCGTGTTGTGCAAACTCTTTACCATTATCAAAGGTAATACTTAATGGATTTTCACCTAAAAGCATTTCAATACAAGCTTCTTTAACTCGTTCAGCCTTACGGTTAGGTAAACATTTTATTTTAGTTTCTCGACTTACCCTATCAACCAAGGTAACTAGCACTCCACGATGATGTTTACCTACAACGGTATCACCTTCATAATCCCCTAAGCGTTCTCTATTATCAACAGAAGCAGGACGTTCTGTAATATCAATTCTATTTGCTATTTGACCACGTCTATCTTGATTAGCGTAACCTCGTTTTCTGTAGGTTTTCTGACAACGTAGGTGCTGATACAGCTTTCCTCCTGCTTGTTTATCCGCATAAATATATTGATAGATTCTTTCGTGACTAGGCACATTAGTCCACCCAAGAAAACGTAGTCTCCCTGTAATTTGTTCAGGAGAGTATTTCCTTGATAATAACTCCTCTATATATGCCCAGCCAAAATCACTAATTGTTTGAGCATTATTTGCTTTTCTAGAGACAGCGAGGTTATTTGCTTGTTTAGGGCGGTAACCTCGTTGTCCAGTATTACGTTTTAGTTCACGGTATATCGTTGCTTTGTGAACGCCAATGATTCGAGAAATTTCACTTTTTGAGATTCCTGTTTTCATTAGAGCAGAAATTTGATATCTTTGTTCTTGTGTAAGATGTTTGTAGTGTTTCATAACGTTTTGATATGTGGTAGTTGAAAATCGAAGTGCAACACTGCACATCTTACATTTCAATTACTATTTTTCAAACGTTGCACTTCGTTTTTGAATCTAAGCTAATAATATTTTGTGGGGATTGTTATATTGAGCAACGGGGAATATGTACAAACTACATTGACTAATTTACCCTGCTGCACAATACACATCAGCCTATTACTTACAAAACTAATTCGATCTGAACAGGGCAAGAGCATACTAAAAACTCATTATTCACACCTTTGGGTATTTTAATAACACACTGAGTTTTAAGTAAATTTATAGAAACGTAGCGTGTGAATTAGCCCCCTGTACAACACACAAATGCCCTCCTCTGCTTGCGGAGGAGAGCTAGGGTGAAAGATAATTTATGTTTTTGGATTCTTTTGGAACACTATTGCTATTAATTTTTAAAAATCAATAGGTAAAAGTTTACGGTTTCCCTGTCGCTCTGAAAGGAAAATAGAGCTTTTTATTGACAAAAACATTTGAATAATTATTTAATTCCAAGCTTTTCTTCAAGGTAATGGATGTTCATTCCGCCTCGAAGAAAGTTTTTATCACTTAATATGTTTTGGTGTAATGGAATATTCGTCTTTATTCCATTAATAATAGTTTCTGAAAGTGCAATTTTCATTCTACGAATAGCAATGTCTCTTGTTTCGCCATAAGTAATAAGTTTTGCAATCATTGAGTCATAATAAGGAGGAACAGTATAATTAGCATAAATGTAGGAATCCCAGCGAACACCTAATCCACCAGGTACGTGAAGACGCGTAATTTTCCCCGGTGATGGTAAAAAACTACTTGGATCTTCAGCATTAATTCTGCACTCAATAGAATGACCTCTTACTTTAACTTGCTCTTGAGTAACGGATAAAGGTAAGCCTGAAGCAATGCGTAACTGCTCTTTTACTAGGTCAATACCTGTAATCATTTCAGTGACAGGGTGTTCTACTTGAATTCTGGTGTTCATCTCAATGAAATAAAACTCACCATTTTCATATAGAAACTCAAATGTTCCAGCACCACGATAACCAATTTCAAGACAAGCATTTGCACAACGCTCACCAATAAATCGACGCAGTTCCTCTGAAATCCCTGGTGCGGGAGCTTCTTCCAATACTTTTTGATGGCGACGCTGCATTGAACAATCACGCTCAGCTAAATAAATAGCATTACCGTGCGTATCAGCTAATACCTGTACTTCAATATGACGAGGGTTCTCAAGATATTTTTCCATATAAACCATATCATTATTAAAAGCGGATTTGGCTTCTGATTTTGTCATTGCAATGGATTCAGCTAAATGCTCTTCGTTGCGTACAACTCGCATTCCTCGACCACCACCTCCACCAGAGGCTTTAATAATAATAGGATAACCTATCTCGTTAGCTATTTGCTTATTTTTAACAATATTATCACCGACCGAACCATTAGAACCAGGCACACAAGGAATGCCCGCCTTTTTCATCGATCTAATCGCTGATACTTTATCTCCCATTAAACGAATAACATCTGCAGACGGTCCTATAAAGGAGAAACCTGAACGTTCCACTTGCTCTGCAAAGTCTGCATTTTCAGATAAAAACCCATAACCTGGGTGAATGGCATCTGCTCCTGTTACTTCAGCGGCGGCAATAATAGCAGGGATATTTAAATAGCTTTTTACAGATGATGCAGGACCAATACAAATCGTTTCATCAGCCAGACGTACGTGCTTTAATTCTCTATCTGCTGTAGAGTGTACGGCAACCGTTTGAATATCTAATTCTTTACATGCTCGTAAAATACGCAATGCAATTTCACCACGATTAGCAATAACAACTTTTTTTAACATTTGTATATCCTAATGATTATTCAATAACAATAAGAGGTTGATCAAATTCAACGGCATCACCGTCGTTTACTAAAATAGCTTTTACTATACCTGCTTTATCTGATTCGATTTTATTCATCATTTTCATTGCTTCTACAATACAAAGTGCATCACCCACATTAACATTTTGCCCAATCTCTATAAATGGCTGAGCCTCGGGGCTTGGGCTACGATAGAAAGTCCCTACCATCGGAGACGCAACAGTATGACCAGATATAATTTGTTCTGTTTGAACTCCTGTTATCGTACTCTCTTGAGATATCTCCGTTTTTTCCGTAGGAACTTCAATTGTTTGAGTATTAATATATTGCTGAGGTTGTGATATAGCTTGTGCAACACCACGACTAATACGTACTGAACCATCTTCTTCAGATACTTCTAATTCTGTAATACCTGATGCTTCGACAAGCTCTATAAGTTTTTTGATTTTGCGAATATCCATTATAATGAGATCCGTTTAAGTTAAATTGAAAATAAAAAACACCACTTCATATTAATAAAAATTAAGGAGAAATGGAGGTGTAAAATAAAGTTTCTTAAGGTTACCTGAAATTACCCTAGTTTAACCGAAATTACCACTATTTCGTAACTGATCGTAGCAGTTTCTCCTAATTAAGGCAATTTTTTATAAAAATTTTGCAAATTTTTATAAAGATCATACCACTTTATTTTAGTAAAACTTATTTGTATTTGGCTACCATTATTGAATAGACTATAATAGCATTTTTTACTCATTAGCAACAAACTTAAGGATAATTATGCAAAAATATACTGGATTAACTCATTTTCTTAAAGCTGCTGGCTACTCTATTCAAGGTTTAAAAGCTGCATTTAAATATGAAGCGGGATTTCGCCACGAAATAGGCGCTGCACTTATAATGTTTCCCTTAGCATTTATTTTAGGTAATACAAATATAGAAATTGCATTACTTGTTGCTTCAGTATTAATGGTTTTTGTGATTGAATTGCTCAATAGTGGTTTAGAAGCAATCGTTGATCGTGTTGGCAAAGAGTATCACGAACTATCAGGACGAGCTAAAGATATGGGATCCGCTGCTGTGTTTATGGCAATGGTCACCTGTGGAATTGTTTGGGTAATTATTTTATTTTTTTAATACAGGGTAGTTATCATAGCGGTATGATGTAAACTATTTTTTGCAAATTTAATGTAAAAAGTTCGTTAATTGGAAATCGTGTGCCAAATACGGACTCCTTAAGGTGGGGTGGCTGTTTTTCCCTCTAGATATGCTGTCGCTTTTTTGTATTTTTCTAAACGGTTTAAATCTTTTTGAGTAATATTTTTAATTCGTTTAAGATTCATATTATCCCTTAAATCACTGAGTTTTACCGCTTTTGACATTTCATTTTCTTTAAGTTGTGAAAGGTATTCACTGTACTCTTGAGCCTCTTTTTTAGTGACAAGATCGATGGCTTTTATAATGTCTTTATCAAAATAGTTTTCTAAATTCGTCAAAGTATAATCACTGTCTTCAACAACATCGTGTAACAATGCAACAATCTTTTTTTGTATCCTTTAACCCCAAACATTACCCTAATTGGATGGGTTATATATGGTTTTCCAGCTTTATCAAACTGCCCTTTATGAGCATCTAAAGCGATTAAGAATGCTCTTAATAATTTCATACATAACCTCTCTATTTTATGATTTCGACAATGTTTCAACCCTTGCTTGCTTAACCATATTATCAGCAACTTCCAATACAGTGACTTTCAAGTTATAGAAAGTAAATTGCGTATCTTCATCTGGGATGTTTTCTAGGTGTTCCATAATCAAGCCATTAAAGGTTCTAATATCTTCAGCGGGCAAGTTCCACTTAAAGAGTTTATTTAAGTCACGTAAATTCGCTGACCCTTCAATAATAACTGAACCATCTAGTTGCAGTTTCACTTCTTGCTCAAGAGTGGGTGAAGTTGAGGTGGTAAATTCACCAATAATTTCTTCTAAAATATCTTCAAGAGTAATTAAACCTTTAATATCACCATATTCATCAACCACTAATCCAATACGCTCTTTGTTTGCTTTGAAATTGATAAGTTGTGCCGTTAGTGGTGTGCCTTCGGGAATAAAATACGTATTATCCAATGCTCGCACTAGCGTTTCTTTACTAAATTCATTTTTTTCAAGCATAAAACGAAACACTTCTCGAACTCGGAGCATTCCCAATACATTATCATCAATGCTTTCTTTATAAATCACAATGCGTCCGTGAGCCGCACCTTTAAGCTGACGTATAATAGACTTCCAATCATCATCAATATTAATGCCATCAATATCATTACGTGGCACCATTACATCATCAACCGTCGCTTTTTCTAAATCAAGAATTGAAACCAGCATATCTTGGTGCTCTGTAGGAATATATTTGCCCGCTTCTAATACTACACTACGCAATTCTTCAGCACTTAATCCTGTTTTTTCCCCCGATTTAATTCGCATTAATTTCATTAAAGAGCTAATAATAATGTTCATTAAAAAAATCAATGGTGTAAGTATTTTTTTTAGTGGTGTTAAAACATAACTTGCAGTGAAACCGACTTTTTCAGGATAAATTGCAGCAATGGTTTTAGGTAAAATTTCTGCAAAAACAAGCATTACAAGGGTAAGCAATCCTGTTGCAATAGCGACGCCTGCATCACCAGACAAACGCATTCCAATCATAGTAGCAATGGCAGAAGCAACGATATTGACAAGATTATTACAGATTAAAATTAAACTTAGTAGAATGTCTGTTTTTTCAAGTAATTTTTCAGTTTGGATAGCGGCTTTATGTCCTTTTTCAACAAGATTTCGCATTTTATAGCGGTTAAGTGACATTAACGCAGTTTCAGAACTTGAAAAGAATGCAGAAAGAAAAAGTAGTAGCACAAGAGTAATAAAAAGCGTACTCAAGGGTATGGTTTCCAAAATTTAAAATCCTATATTAGTTATATCATCAAGTGGTAACATATTTTTATTATTTTTAATAATTGAGTTTTTGCAAAATTTTATAATAATGTGACCGCTTACCTAAACATTTATTTGGTAGCTATATTCGACTTCCGAAATAGCCTACAGTAAGTAAGATCATACCTGAAATTGAATAAATTAGCACTCGTTTTCCTCGCCAATGTAACTTCCATTGTCCAAAAAGTAAAATAGCATAAATAATCCAAGCCATAAAAGAAAATACTGTTTTATGTATTTGATTATTTGAGAAAACTTGTGGTAAATAAATCATACCTGTAATCAACGTGAGAGTTAATAAAACTTGGGCGATAAACGTCAAAGAAAATAGATGTCGCTCAACGGTCATCAATGGGGGTAAATGTGAACTAAAAGAGAGCTGTTTATTTTTTAATTTAAAATCAATCCATTTCAATTGAAATACATAAAGCAATGCAATAAAAAACATTGCATAGGAAAGCATTGCAATTGAGATATGAAATAATAAACTTATATTTTGAGAAAAATATTTTGCAGTCTCTCCTGTAATAAAACCTGAAAGTGCGACACTCACAATACTTAAAATATAAATGACCAACAAAGGTAATAAACTTGTTTTCCATTTTGTAATGGCAAAAGTCATCATTAGGCTCATTAATAAACAGATAAATGAAACAACATTTATTATAGTTAGCCTAAATCCAAACATAGTAGAAAGTTGATTAGAGAGGGTAATAAAATGAAGCAGTACTGTCAATATTCCGAAACCCAGAATAACGGTAGTATTTGGTTTATTTGTATTTGTTTTTATGATAGTGGGCGTAATCCAAAGTATCGCCGCTACATAGGTAATAATAGTTAAAATAACAAACAACATTTTCTTTTTCTCTACAATAAGATAGGTGTATTAAATTACCATTTTTAGTCCTGTTTTTCTATCTAAAAAGAGAAAATTATATATAAATAAAGATGAAGATTGATGAAAAACAATGCAAACAGACATTTTTTTTATTTTTCTTCTTGACGACTTTTCGTAATATCTATATTATTCAACACGTTTTCAACGGAGGAATGGTCGAGCGGTTGAAGGCACCGGTCTTGAAAACCGGCGAGGGTTTAAATCCTCCGTGAGTTCGAATCTCACTTCCTCCGCCACTTATTCTAAACCACTGATAAGAAATTATCGGTGGTTTTTTTTATGGAAATTTTTAATCTAATATAGCGGTACTGAAACGACGGTTAAAATAAGTTAAAACATTGCCTATTGTGGAATTAATCTCTGTAAGCTGCAAAATAAATACGGTATGAGTACCCACTTCATAACAATTAACAATATTTCCCTGCAGAGTTGAAACTGCCTCTTTTAGTGCAGGTTGATCACTGTCTTGCCATATATCCCATTCAAAACGTTGTTCCATTGTTGAATCCAGCATATTTGCGAAATGTTTAGCAAGTTCTTCTTGTTGAGGCATTAAGATGTTGATACAGGCTTTACCATTTTGCTTAAAAATATCGTGAGTACCACTCTCTTTGTTGATACAAAATAATACTGTAGCAGGTGTATCACTTACAGAACAAACTGAAGATACTGTTAATCCAACTTTACCCGCGTCTCCTTTTGTGGTAACAATACTAACCGCAGTGGGTAAATTTGCCATCGCATTACGAAATTCTAATGAAAAATCACTCATTTTTATCCTCTTATTCTTTCCAAATTATATGATATTCACGATTTTCTGCTTGATGTGAAATTAAAAAACGAGCAAAAACGTTATCCATTTCATCATTATCATTAATCAAACCAATCCAGACTTCTGCAAATGCATCAGGGTCAATTAAAACGCCAATTTCTTGTTCCCAATTTTCACTGGTTTCTACCATTTCTACCGCACCACATTCTTCAAATTGAAGATTGAAAAGTAGAATATCCGCAGGATCAAGATTTTCCCCCGCCATTTCTAAAAAAATATCATAAGCAATATCAATGGCTTCATCTGGTGTTAGTTTTGTTACATTATCCAACTTACTTACCTCTTTTATGTATAATAAACCCCAAATAGGCGGTCACTTTATCAGAAAAATTTGCAAAAATAATTCATCTATTTTAAAAAATTACTTCTTACTTTCTGCTTTTTGAATTTTTTGCTCTAAAACTAAAATTTCTTTTTGTAACTTTAGCATATATTCTCTAGCTTCTTTCTCTGTTTTAAAATCAAGCATTTCTCCTTTAAGTAATTTTTTAAGTTTTTCTTTATGTTGAAAAAGCGTACGTTTATCTTGAGTTAATTGTCTTCGTATTGTGTATTTTTGGTATGCCTTATTATAAACATTCTGTAAATTTTCTGTCTGAGCATTTGGGCAAACACGATTAAATGCGTAACCAAAATTTCCTAATCTAGTAGCATTTTCAATTGTACAATAATGCTTTAAACCATTTTCTCGCCCTTTTTCCCATAAGGTAAAATTAGGAATGATACCCGTTTTAGCACAAGCCTCTTGATGAACATTAATACGATCAGGATAATAACCTGCGACCCCATCATTATAGCCAATTGCTTCCCAATTTCCCGTTAAACATTGCTCTTTTGTGAGTGACGGAGAAGTACAGGCAGTTAATGTAATCATTACACCTAACCAAAAAAGTGCTTTCTTAAATTCAATTTTCATATTATTCCTTTAATTTTCTGTAAAATTTATCGTTGAACTATTGCTGTTTGTTGCAATTTTGACATTATAAATGGATAATGAGATATTGGCTAATAAATAAAGTTGTTTAATTTTATTTCAATTTATTACTCTTTTATAAAAGGAAATATCAATGTCTTTACAAAGCATTATTGAAACAGCATTTGAGCGTTGTAGTGAAATTACACCTGCAAACGTAGATGCAGAAACCAAAGCCGCAATTGAAGAAGTTGTATTAAAACTTGATTCTGGTGAATTACGTGTTGCAGAAAAAATTGATGGTGAATGGATCGTTCATCAGTGGTTGAAAAAAGCGGTATTACTCTCTTTTCGAATTAGAGATAACGTACTTGTTGAAGGTGGTGAAACCAATTACTACGATAAGGTGCCATTAAAATTTGCAGAATATACCCAAGAACGTTTTGATAAGGAAGGGTTTCGCGTTGTACCTTCGGCAACGGTTCGTCAAGGTGCTTATATTGCAAAAAATACCGTATTAATGCCTTCTTATGTAAATATAGGAGCTTATGTCGATCAAGGAACAATGGTTGATACTTGGGTAACTGTCGGGTCTTGTGCTCAAATTGGTAAAAACGTTCATCTTTCAGGGGGCGTTGGTATCGGTGGCGTATTAGAGCCGTTACAAGCAAACCCAACTATTATTGAAGATAACTGTTTTATTGGGGCAAGATCAGAAATTGTAGAAGGTGTGATTGTAGAAGAAGGTTCAGTGATTTCTATGGGCGTATTTATCGGACAATCTACTCGTATTTATGATCGTGAAACAGGTGAAATTCATTATGGTCGTGTACCAGCAGGATCTGTGGTTGTCTCTGGTAGCCTACCGTCAAAAGATGGTAAATATAGCCTTTACTGTGCTGTAATTGTGAAAAAAGTTGATGCTAAAACATTAGGTAAAGTAGGAATTAACGAGTTATTGCGTACGATTGAATAATTATTCCTGATAAGAATACTATTCCACAATAACAAGAAAATTAACACTCCATAAATAAAAAGTCTGCTGATAAATAAACGATCAGCAGACTTTTTTTTCTTAACAAGTTTTTATTATAAAACTTCTAATAATTCTACTTCAAAAACTAACACACTAAAAGGTGGAATGGTTTGACCTGCACCTCGTTCACCATAAGCAAGCTCGTGAGGAACAACCAAACGCCATTTAGAACCTGCTGGCATCATCGTTAATGCTTCAGTCCAACCTTTAATTACGCCATTTACAGGGAATTCAGCAGGCTGACCACGTTTAATTGAGCTATCAAATTCTTGTCCAGTAATTAAAGAACCTGCGTAATGCACACGCACTTTATCTTCTGCTGATGGCACTTTTCCATTACCTTCCACAAGTACTTCATACTGTAAACCACTTTCAGTAACTTTAACGCCTTTTGCTTTTTTATTTTCTTCTAAAAATGCTTTCCCATCTTGTTCAAATTGAGCAAACATTTCCTGTTGAGCTTTCTCTGCTCGTTGTTGTAATTCTTGTAATGCAGCACTGATTTCATTAAGATCAACAGCAGGTTGATTTTGATTTAATACATCAAAAATCCCTTTCATTACTGTTTCAGGTTCAACTTCTAAACCACTACTTAACAATTGCTGACCAATCTGCAAACCAATACCATAACCACCTTTTTCTTCGGTAGTTTCAAATTTCACTGAATCAAAATTTAACGCCATAATTATTTCCTTTTTATTTAAATGAGTTTTATAGATGGGGAATATTTTACAAAAAACAAGGGCATTTTGTAAAAATCTACAACCCAATTGCATATTTTAATGCTCTATTTTTTAATGGCATTAATTTTTCCGATGAAAATTGCTGTAATTCGTTAAATGATTTATTTGGGCGTACACAGTACGCCCCTCAGATCTAACTTAGAATACGCCTTTTAACTGTAATGATGTTCCCCAGCCATTATAACCAAAAGCGGTACTTTCATAGTAAGGTGTAAAACTTAGCATAAATTTAGGGCTAAAGTCATAGCTTAACCCTGCTTGAACACGTCCACGTGTTTTGCGAATTTTCGCTGTTTTACTAAAACTTCCCACTGCTGGCATTGAAACGGCATAAGTTGGTGCATTGTTATTTAGCTGTTGTTCAATTTCTGCACTGGCTAACAGGTTTAATTGTTCTGTTAATGGGAATGTTGTATCAACACCTAAGGCTAAAGCGGTATCTTTATAACTTAATTTTGCAAAACTTGCCGCAAATTCGGCATTTTTTTCCACATAAGCATCACGAGAAACTTGGCGATGACGAAGTGAACTGTAAACAGAAACATTGCCAAAATCATAACCCGTCGTTAATGAAACTGCTGAACCTTTCATTGTATTTTTGTTACTGCCCGCTTCGGTATTCGCCAATAATGGGCGTTCCACTTTCACTTTATCTTTTTGCCACGCCGCTGTGGTTTCCACAAACCAGTTATCGCCTTTCCAGTTGGCAAAAATCCCTAGTCCTGTGTTGCCGTCGGTTTTATACCTTTTAGGTAATTGACGAGATAAACTTTTATCAAAGTTAACCCCTGTGGTAATGCCATATCCCACACCATAAGATAAGCCAAGTCCAACACTGGCAGTAGTATCACCTTTTTGTTTAGCCATATCTTGACGAACACCATAACCTACTTCGCCTTGTTTTAAATAACGGCTTTGTTGTAAACGCTGTAAGATTTGGCTTTGTAATGAAGTCACCCCAATCGCATCATTACCCAAACGTGCCATACTTAACTTGGTATTTTCGACATCAATTTTGGCAACAACCACTGGTTTGGTTATCGGTTTGGCGATATCTTCTATTTTTGCCGCAGGAATAGTTCGTTTAGCGATATCTTCGATTTTTGCGGCTGGGATAGTGCGTTTGGCGATATCCTCAATTTTCGCCGCAGGAATAGTTCGTTTAGCGATATCCTCAATTTTCGCCGCAGGGATAGTTCGTTTGGCAATATCCTCAATTTTTGCTGCTGGAATAACTTTCTTTTCAGGGTATTTTATTTTCCAAAGAACTGCTCCACCACCATCAGCCCTACCACCTGCAATAGTACCATCACTACTTAAAGCCCGAACATCTGAATACCCACTATTATCTGATCTTAATGTGCCTAAATCCGTTTTATTTTGCCAGTTTTTCCCTGACCAAATTATTGCTCTCCTATCAGCGTTATCATTACGAGCCCAACCACCTGCAATAGTACCATCACTACTTAAAGCCTGAACCTTTGAATTCCCAGTATTATCTGAGTTTAATGTGCCTAACTCCGTTTTATTTTGCCAGTTTTTCCCTGACCAAATAATCGCCCTATCACGACCGTTATCATTACTAGCCCAACCACCTGCAATAGTACCATCACTACTTAAAGCCTGAACCTCTGAACTCCAAGCATTATCTGATCTTAATGTGCCTAAATCCGTTTTATTTTGCCAGTTTTTCCCTGACCAAATTATTGCTCTACCATCATTTTTATCATTGTCAGCCCAACCACCTGCAATAGTACCATCACTACTTAAAGCCCGAACCTCTGAATTTCCAGTGTTATCTGATCTTAATGTGCCTAAATCCGTTTTATTTTGCCAGTTTTTCCCTGACCAAATTATTGCTCTCCAATCATTGTTATCATTACGAGCCCAACCACCTGCAATCGTACCATCACTACTTAAATCCCAAACCGTTGCAACCCCAGTATTATCTGAGCTTAATGTGTCTAAATCTATTTTTGAAACAACAGTTGGTAAAGTTTCAGCAACAGCCTGTGAGAATAAAAAAGGATTGAAAGAGAGAAGAATAAGAGAGGAAATAGAGGAAAGTTTTAGACTAGACTTTTTTGTTTGTTTGTTTGTTTGTTTGTTTGTTTGTTTGTTTGTTTGTTTGTTTGTTTGTTTGTTTGTTTGTTTGTTTGTTTGTTAAGAGTATTCATAATAATTTTCCTTATAGCAAGAATAAAAAAATATGGAATGAGTTAAAAAATTTAACCGTTTAAATATTAGCATTTTATTTTGTATAAAAAAATAACGTTGGGGTTAAAAATTAAATAAATTTTATACTATGGGTATAGTACATTAAATTCTCACCACATTATTAATGGCATTTTGTTACGATTTATTTTATAACGCTAAGAATTTGCAAAAACATAAACAGATCTTACCGCTTATGTTTTTTTACCTACAACCCAATTGCATATTTCAAGGCTTTCTTTTTCAAAGGCGTAATTTTATCCGCCGTAAATAAGCCTAAATTTCGTATAACTTTTACAGGCAATAAATCCGTTTTAAAGGTTTTATAGAAAAAATCCATTCCTGATTGCATCAGTAAATTATCGGGTTTGCGTTTTTGTTGATAGCGTTTTAACACCTCATCACTCGCCAAAGTCTCGCCTTTTTGTTGGGCTTTTTCTAATACATTTAAGAGGGCTTTAACATCTTTAAATCCTAAATTTACCCCTTGTCCAGCCAATGGGTTGATCGTGTGAGCTGAGTCGCCCACCAATACAATGCCATTTTTAAAATAGCTTTGAGCGTGTTGTCTGGTAAGTGGGAATGCACCGCAGTTTTCCACTTCAATTTGTCCTAAACGTTGTGGAAAATGTGTCAGAATTTCAGCAGTTAATTTTTCTGATGAAAGGTTTTGTAATTCCTTTATACGCTGTGGCGAATCATACCAAACCACACAACCTTGATGATCTAATAAAGGTAAAAAAGCACGCGGTCCGCTGTGATGAAATTGTTGCCAAGTCACGCTCTGTTGCGGTAATTCGGTTTTGACGACAGCTAACAAACAGTGTTGACGATATTGCCAACTGGTTAGCCCAATCCCAGCCCAACCACGCACCTGAGAATTTGCCCCGTCAGCTGCGACAATTAAAGGGGCGGAAAATTGTTGCTGATTATCAATTGTTATCGTCCAAACGCCTTGTTCATTTTTTGCAAAAAGTTGTTCAAATCCGACCGCTTGCTGACAATTTGGATAATCTTTTAAACATTGCCATAAACCAAGCTGAATCACATTATTTTCAACCATATAGCCCAGTTCATTCAGCCCTAAATCCTGTGCGGAAAATACCGTATTAAACCCGTCAATTTCCCACGTTTCCAAACCATCATAAGGGCAAACTCGCATTTCTTGAATATGTTGCCACGCCCCTAACGCTTCCAATAATTGAACGGAGGCTTTGCTGATTGCAGAAATACGTAAATCGTAGGGTTGTTCTTGTGAGAATGTTGGCAAGGCTCTTTTTTCAAGTAAAGCAACCTTTAAACCTTGCTTTGCCAAACCCAACGCTGTGGCAGCCCCAACCATTCCACCACCAATCACGATTACATCTTGCATTGTTTATTACCATTTTTAATTTAGATATACTTAAATTCTACATCACAAGCGGTTATATTTTTATAAAAATTTACAAAAATTTTATTTTTAATCAATATTTATGTGAGCAAAAAACTAACCTAATAATTGTTTTTCTTTTAAGAAATCCAGTACGATTTGTGCAGCTAATGAGCATTTTTCTCTTTCTTGATAGCCAATCCAACGGATCTCTTCAATCTCTTGATCCGCTTTGCATTCCCCTTGAAAATCAGCGGTGTAGCAAGTGAGTTTAACATTATACCCTTCTGGTTTTCCGTCTGCTTGAGCTAAAACGTGCCTGCATATTGAATGGTGTTAGGCAACAAATCAACACAAAGCTCTTCTTTAATTTCTTGGATCAACGCAGTGTTATCATCTTCCCCTTGCTCTCGTTTACCACCTGGAAGATAAAATTTTTCCTTTCCCTTAGAGCGAGCCATTAAAACTTGATTATTTTGGATATATAACCAAGCAAGCTTATCAATCTCTGTGTTCATTTACTTTGTCCTTTTTGTTCTCAAAAAAATTGCACTAATACCACGCCCGCGGTGATCAATATTGTGCCGATAATAAAATTTGTATTTAGTTTTTCTTCTAAAAAAATAACCGCAAAAATGGTGCCGAATATGGCTTCTGTGGATAAAATCAGCCCCATTATATGGGCGGGTACGTATTTTTGCGAGATATTTTGTAGTGTGAAATTCAACATTGTGCAAATTAAAATTAAATAGATGAGTGAAAAATTCATACTTTGTAATCAAATCATTTCTTTTTTAAAAATAAGCTGAAAAATAAAAGCGAAGAGACCCGTAGAGAGCATTTGAATGGTGGTGATATTCATTATATGAATCTCAAAATATGAATCTCAAATTTGGCTATTTTTGAAATTAAAATGATATTTAAGGAAAAAACAAACGCACACAGTCAAGTGAGAAAATCTCCATAATTAAAGGATAATTCAAGGTTTGCCACGTTATCAAAAGAGATAAAAAATAACCCTATCAGGATAAGAGAAAAAACAGCGACAACGGCTTTTTGTAGCTTTTCTTTAAAGAAAAGAAAATTGAGTAGCGGAATGAGTACAATGTAAAGAGAAGTCAGAAACGATTACTTGGAAACGGTGGTATATTTTAAGCCATAGGTCTGAAAAGCAAAGGCTGAAAAGAGAAACAGTCCTGCTAAAATACCGAAAATGACATCATATTTTGTCGCTTTGGCTAACAGTTTGCGATAAAAAATAAAAAGCACGATGCCCGTTAAGAAAAACCGAAAAAAGACAATTTCAAAGGGGGAATAAACGGTGATAACATCTTTAATAAAAAGATAAGAACTGCCACGAATCATTGCTAAGACTAGCACAATAAATAAAAAATAATGTTTTTTTGAACGTCTCCATACAAAATCCCTTATTTAATACCTTTAACTGAGGAATAGAGCGTGGATTTTACTCCATAATCAGTAATATTTTTATAAAAATTTTCAAATTTTGCGATCTAGATCGAAAAAATAATTTTAATGATAAGTACAGAAAATACACTTTCAATATATTATACTACTAAAGGAAAATATAAAATTGTGAAACCTTGTATTATTATAAATCAGTGTGTACAATTTTAAAAAAATATTATACTCTTTAGAATTATTTGTTATGAATGCAACACAGAATTTAAGAATTTTATCACAAATTTTCTCCCCTCCTATGTTTCAAAAAATAGTTAGGGAAGGGGATGTTGCTTTATTTCAAAAGCAAACTACCAAGTATCTTAATCTAACAGATAATAATTATACAAATTTAGATATTATTAAGTTGCTATATAAAATGTTACAAAAAAAATATAGATGTGAATATATCTATAAAAATTATTTATTTCTTAATATTATCAAAGAGTATGGACTTACAAAAACATTAACCATAAATGAATTTAAAATATCCAGCTCAAAAGCTGATTTACTTTTGTTAAATGGTTCAGCTCGAGTTTTTGAAATAAAAACTGAGCTTGATGATTTTTCTAAATTATCAAAACAACTAGAAGACTATCAGAAATTTGCAGATTTTGTATTTATTGTTACTAATGAAAAGAACGGAGTAAAACTAAGTGTGGAATATGCTAATACTAATATTGGTATTATTATATTTAACGGTCAAAATAAATTAGAGATGCTTAAAGAAGCGGGAAGTAATGTATCCTTATTTGATTTTGATACAATTTTTAAGCTCTTAAGAAAGCAGGAATATCTTGATTTAGTTGCTGATAACTTTGGGGTTATTCCTGCCGTTCCAAATACAAAAATATTTAGAGCTTGTTATGAAGAACTTGCGACTATAGACATTATAAAATTTCAGCAGCAGGTTATAAATAAACTTAAAGAACGAAAACTATTAAATCCTAGTTTACTTAGATCAAGAAAAACTCCTAAAGAATTAAAATATATCTGTAATTCTTTGAATTTTAATGAGCAAGAGTATCATAGCCTATATAATTTTCTAAAAGAGGGTAACCAATGTATCAGCCATATGTAAGAGGTAAGCAATTTGAATTAATTGGAATCAGGGAATTGATCGAAAATGTTTTAGCTCCGAATAAAGAGAAAGTATCTCCAATTATTGAGCCAGTTAAAGATTCTTCTACATTAAAAACTACCTTATCAATGTTAGTTCAACATGATGTAAATTTTACAATCATTATTAATCCACAAGTTGGAACATTTACAGATATTGAGAAAATCTTCGATTCTATTCAGAACTCCATTGAAAATAGTAAAAACTATCAAATTGGTATTATTTTTCATAATAAAATAGATCACCTCAATATTATTAAATTTTTAAAAAAATATAAAAGTATTGTTCCTGCATTAACAATTATTCACAATACTGTTTTTAATGATATAGAAAATATTATTAATACTTATCAAGAGAATTTTAAAATAAAGTATAATGTAATCAACTTATCATATACAACTAAACGTTATCACCGTAATTTTCATGGTGAAACTAGAGTGGAGCTTGATGATTATTTTGATGCAAAATCAAGGAATGCTGATTATTTACAAATAGATGAAAGTAGTTTTTCAGAAGAGCATTTATACTATAAAGAAGATGGTTTTACAGGTTTTGGTGATTATCTTTGTATCGGAGAAGAATATTCAGAAACAGGTTTTTTACCTTATGCTGTAGCAATTCACCTATCTTATGCAGAAAAAGAAACAAACAGAATAAAAATAAAACATTTTGTATCAAATTCTAATGATGATCAATCAGATATTGGTGGGAAATTTTCTGAAGCACTAGACAAATTAATTGCTTGGTGTGATGAAGAAAAATATGATTCTATTTCAGTACCGATATTTAGAGAATATCATAAGAGTGGGCATTTTCCTGGATTAGGTACATTAAAAAAACTTTCTTTGATGAATCATATAGATCTAGTTTTAAGGTTGATTTGATATGAATTGTTGTATTAACTGTTTTGAAAGTCAATATATAAGAGCTATTATCTCAAATAATAATACTCAAGGAATTTGTGATTTCTGCAAGTCTAGAGATATTTATATTTATGAGCCTTCTGAGTTGAATATTTTTTTAAAAGGCATTATTGATTTATATATAATTGATAGCATAAATGGTAAACCTCTAGATTTACAAATTAAATCAGATTTTGATAAAAAAGTATTTTCTCAAATATTATTTAATACGCATAATACAAAAAAACTTATTGCTGAAATACTTAAAGATGATATTACTGATTACCGAGATGTATTAGAGAATCCTGTAAGATTAAAATTTGATAATACTGAAAATGATATTAATCAAGAACTTCTTTTTTCATGGGATAAGTTTTCAGAAGAAATAAAAACTATTAATAGATTCCATTTAAATAATCCCTTAGATTTAGAAAGATTAAAATTATTATTTAATAATTTTGGCAAAGAGATTCCTAAAGGGAAAAAATTTCACAGAGCAAGAATTTGTGTAAATAAACAAGGATATAATAGTAGCGAAATGGGTTCTCCTCCAAATGAAAAAGCCACAAGTGGGAGAGCAAATCCTAGTGGGATTTCCTATTTATATTTATCAAGTGATATAACAACAACATTATATGAGACAAGAGCAAGTTTGTTTGATTATGTTTCGGTTGGTACTTTTAGACTAGAAAAGAATATAAAAGTAGTCAACTTAAGTCGTAATACTTATGATGTTTTCCGACTCGCTGAATTAGATACTCTAGAAGATGTAATAATACATGGTAATTTTATTGATAAATTAGAACAGGAGCTTTCTAAACCAAGAAGAAAGAATGACAGTGAATTGGATTATTTGCCGACTCAATATCTTTCTGAATTAATAAAATCAATGGGATTTGATGGCATCGAATTCAAAAGTTCTTTATATTCAGAAGGCACTAATTTAGCGATCTTTAATCCTGAAAAATTCAAATGCTTGGAAGTTAAAGTTTATGATATTACAAATATCAAACTTGATTTTAAAGAATTATCTAATTTGTAATACAATACTTAGGTAAGTAGTCTTGTTGAACTCTCTTTTACATTCATAGTACAGTATTTTTGTATACCATAGCTAAAAATTTCTATTTAAACTTATGAGTTTGTTATTTTAGGAAGTATTTTTTATAAAAATTTGCAAATTTTGCGATCTAGATCGAAAAAATAATTTTGCTTTATTTTCTCCTTTAAAATTTCAGATAAGATGAAAATAAAACAGGATTTTTTATGTCATTAGCCATTGTATATAGCCGAGCCTCAATCGGTGTTGAAGCCCCCTTAGTGACGATTGAAGTGCATATTAGCAATGGTAAACCTGGTTTGACGTTGGTGGGATTGCCTGAAACCACTGTCAAAGAATCACGAGATCGAGTTCGTAGTGCGTTGTTAAATGCGAATTTTAGTTATCCTGCTCGTCGAATTACGGTTAATCTTGCCCCTGCGGATTTACCCAAAGAGGGTGGACGTTTTGACTTGCCGATTGCGATTGGAATCTTAGCAGCATCAGGGCAAATTGACGCAGATAAATTAAATCAATTTGAGTTTTTGGGTGAGCTTGCATTAACGGGATTTTTGCGTGGTGTACACGGTGCAATTCCTGCTACTCTTGCGGCTCAAAAAGTGAAACGGGCTTTGATTATTGCCAAACAAAATGCCAATGAAGTTTCCCTTGTATCAAATACAGAAACACTTTGTGCGACTTCGCTGTTGCAAGTGGTGAATTTTTTAAATAATCGTGATCAGTTACCCATCGCCCAACAAATTTTGCAAAAAGAACAAAAAATCATACCGCTTATGCAACGTGATTTAACAGATATTATCGGACAACAACACGCAAAAAGAGCCTTAATGATCGCTGCGGCAGGGCAACATAATTTATTATTTTTAGGTCCTCCAGGAACGGGGAAGACAATGCTCGCCAGTCGCTTGGCGGATTTATTGCCTGAGATGAATGATGAAGAAGCCATTGAAACGGCAGCAGTGGCAAGTCTTGTACAAAATGAATTAAATTACCATAACTGGAAGCAAAGACCTTTTCGTTCGCCTCATCATTCGGCGTCAATGGTGGCGTTAGTGGGTGGTGGCTCGATCCCCAAACCCGGAGAGATATCCCTTTCCCACAACGGTATTCTATTTCTAGACGAACTGCCTGAGTTTGAAAAGAAAGTATTAGACGCATTGCGACAGCCGTTGGAATCTGGCGAAATTGTGATTTCTCGTGCCAATGCCAAAGTACAATTTCCTGCAAGTTTTCAACTAATTGCAGCAATGAACCCAAGCCCAACAGGACATTATCAAGGCACACACAATCGCACTTCTCCTCAACAAGTTATGCGATACTTAAACCGTTTGTCTGGTCCTTTCTTGGATCGCTTTGATTTATCCATTGAAGTGCCATTACTTCCCAAAGGGGCGTTGCAAAATCCCAATGTTAATCGTGGAGAAACCACCGAACAGGTTAAACAACGAGTGTTAAAAGCCAGAGAAATTCAGCTTGCACGAGCAGGAAAAATCAATGCTAAGTTATCCACCAAAGAAATTGAGCGAGATTGTAAAATCAGCAAACAAGATGCGATTTTTTTAGAAAACGCACTCACTAAATTAGGACTGTCAGTACGTGCTTATCATCGTATTTTGAAAGTGGCTCGTACCATTGCAGATTTAACGGAAGAAGATCAAATTAAACAACCACATCTTGCTGAAGCCTTAGGTTATCGAGCGATGGATCGTTTATTGCAGCGGTTACAGGGAGAATAGAAGTCCTTAGTATAAGAGTACTAAGGACTTGTTTTATTTTGGTGTTATTTTAAAAACTAACCTTCCATTGCCTTTTTATGTTTTGCTTCTTGAATCATTGTTAAGAATAATAATACACAGGCTAATGCACTACCGCCCAACATTACATAGAAGCCGCTGTCCCAACCGTTGTTTTGAACAGTCCAACCAATGATTGCACTTGCTGCTACTGATCCACCTAAGTAACCGAATAAACCAGTGAATCCTGCGGCTGTACCTGCTGCTTTTTTAGGGGCTAATTCTAATGCGTGTAAGCCGATTAACATTACAGGACCATAGATTAAGAAACCTAAAACAACCATCATAATCATTGCAAGATTTTGTGAAGTGGTTTGCCAGTAAACATATAATGCGATTGTAACTGCCACCATAAAGATGAAACCAGTTAAACCACGTTTACCTTGGAAAACTTTATCTGAAACCCAACCACAGAATAAAGTACCTGGAATTGCGGCAATTTCATATAATGCGTAAGTAATAGATGATTTATCGATACCAAAATGACGCACTTCTTTTAAATAAGTTGGTGCCCAGTCTAATACACCGTAGCGAATTAAATAAACAAATACATTAGCGATTGCGATGTACCATAACAATTTATTTTTGAATACATACTCAACAAAGATTTGTTTTGCTGTTAATTCTTTTTCATAAGTTTCTGGGTTGTAGTCATCTGGGTAATCATTTTTGTATTCTTCGATTGGCGGTAAGCCACAAGATTGTGGAGTATCACGCATTACAAAGAAAATAATGAAAGAAGCGATGATTGCAGCAATACCTGGATAGTAAAGTGCTTCACGCCAAACCATAATAGATTGTACAGAATCACGATCGATATTATGAGTATAAGCATAAACACTTGATGCTAACATTAGTAACAATGCAGGTACTGCACCACCTAAGTTATGTGCGGTATTCCAAATAGAAACAATGGTGCCACGTTCTCTTTTAGACCACCAGTGAACCATTGTACGACCACAAGGCGGCCAGCCCATACCTTGAAACCAACCATTTAAGAAAAGTAAAATCGCTAATACTGTTACACTACTGGTTGCCCAAGGGAAAAGCCCCATTGTAAGCATAATCAAACCAGAAAGGAAAAGACCAAGAGGTAAGAAAACACGTGTATTAGAACGGTCAGATACTGATCCCATAAGGAATTTAGAAATACCGTAAGCAATAGAAACAAATGCCAAAGCATAACCTAAGTCAGCTTTTGACCACCCTTCGGCAATCATACCTGGCATCGCTAAAGCGAAGTTTTTACGCACAAAATAATATGCCGCATATCCAAAGAAAATACCCATAAAGACTTGCCAACGTAATTTACGATACGTTGGGTCAATTTGTTCTTTTGGTAACTGTTCTTTATGCGGTGCAGGTTTTAAGAAACCGATCATAATGAATTCTCCATAGTTAAGTTTACGTTTTTTATAATCAAATTATTTCTGAAAGCGGTTGGATTTTTTGTAAATTTTACAAAGATAAAACTACTAACAAGAATCTAGAAATTGTTGGTACATTGTAAAAATTTTAATGTTAATAACAATCAGTTTTTGTTAAAAGTGTGATCTTGATCGATTATTTTTTATAAAAATATGATTGATATCGCTTATTTTATAAATAAAAATGTTTGATAAGAGATGGTTTTTACTCTAATTTTTTTCGTTAATGGTTTTTTGTGTAGAATATTAACATTTATATTCCTTATATAATCAAGTGAAGTAAAGGCATACTTGAACAAAAATGACTTAAATGTGACTTTTTCTTTATAAAAGGAATATTTGATCATAAATCAAGGTTATTCCATTAAAGTATGATTTTTCCTGTGTGTAACTAAGTTTAGTACTGATATCTTTCTTGCTTTTTTGCAAAAAATCATTATAATCTCACCGCTTGTTTTCTATTTTTTAGACAAGCAAAATACACGCCCTCACCTCGAACGAGGGTTTCTTTTTACTATCAATTATTTAGAGGAAGGTTATGGTAACCATTCGTTTATCTCGTGGCGGTTCTAAAAAACGCCCATTTTATCAAATCGTTGCAGCGGATAGCCGTTGTGCACGTGACGGTCGTTTTATCGAGCGTTTAGGATTTTTCAACCCAATGGCAGCAGGTCAAGCAGAACGTTTACGCGTAAACCTTGAAGGTGTTGATGCGTGGGTTGGAAAAGGTGCTTCACTTTCTACTCGTGTCGCAACTTTAGTGAAAGAAGCACGTAAAGAAGCTTAATTCATAAATTATTTAGTGTGGTGAATAGTATGAGCGAACAAAATATTACAGTGGTGGGGAAATTAGGGTCAACCTATGGTATCCGTGGCTGGTTACGCCTTTATTCATCAACAGAACAACAAGAAAGTATTTTTGACTATCAACCTTGGTTTTTAAAAGTTAAAGATCAATGGAAACCAGTCGAACTTGAAAGCTGGCGTTATCATAAAAATGATTTAATTGTAAAATTAAAAGGCACAGATGAGCGTGAATCTGCTCAGTTACTGACAAATGCGGAAATCGGTGTGGATTTAAGTGTTTTCCCTCAATTAGAGGAAGATGATTTTTATTGGCACGATTTAATTGGTTGTGAAGTAGTCAATACGGATAACTACCAAATGGGTACAGTAACCGAGATTATGGAAACAGGTTCAAATGATGTTTTAGTCGTTAAAGCAAAAAGTAAAGATGCTTTCGGAAAGCAAGAGCGGTTAATTCCGTTTTTATACGAACAAGTAGTTAAAAGAGTCGATCTCACCACTAAAATTATTGAAGTGGAATGGGACGCAGGTTTCTAACCTCAGGTATGCATAACCGTAATCAAAAGAGCTTCTTATGTGGATAGGAATTATTAGCTTATTTCCTGAAATGTTTCAAGCAATTACGGAATATGGCGTAACAGGAAGAGCCGTAAAGCACAATCTTCTGCAAATTCAATGTTGGAATCCTCGTGATTTTACCTTTGATAAGCATAACACGGTTGATGATCGCCCTTATGGTGGTGGTCCCGGTATGTTAATGATGGTTCAACCGTTGCGAGATGCAATTCACGCAGCGAAACAAACCGCATTAAGCGAAGATGAAAACGTGGATGTAAAGGTCATTTACCTTTCACCGCAAGGACGTAAACTTGATCAGCAAGGTGTTAAAACCTTAGCCACAAATCAAAAAATGATTTTGGTGTGTGGTCGCTATGAAGGCATTGATGAACGCTTAATTCAAGCAGAAGTTGATGAGGAATGGTCGATTGGTGATTACGTTTTAACAGGGGGCGAACTGCCTGCAATGACATTGATTGATGCTGTTGCAAGATTTGTTCCGGGAGTATTAGGCAAACAAGCCTCCGCAGAAGAAGATTCTTTTGCGACAGGATTACTGGATTGTCCTCATTATACTCGCCCCGAAGTGCTAGATGGTGAACCCGTACCCGATGTGTTGATGTCTGGACATCACGAGAATATTCGTAAATGGCGATTAGAACAATCCCTTGAACGAACGTGGTTAAGACGCCCTGAGCTATTAGACGATCTAGCTCTGACTGACGAACAAGCGACGTTGTTAAAGAAAATTAAACAGCGTTATACATAGATTCAGTTATTTCTAGAATTATATAAGGTTTATTATTATGAGTAACATCATTAAACAAATTGAAGAAGAACAGTTAAAGAAAGACTTACCAAGCTTCCGTCCGGGTGACACTTTAGAAGTTAAGGTATGGGTTAAAGAAGGTAGTAAAAGCCGTCTGCAAGCGTTCGAAGGCGTGGTTATTGCAATTCGTAACCGTGGCTTGCATTCAGCATTCACACTACGCAAAATCTCAAATGGCGTAGGTGTTGAACGTGTATTCCAAACTCACTCACCTGTAATTGACAGCATTGCTGTTAAACGTAAAGGTGATGTACGTCAAGCGAAAATCTACTACTTACGTGAGCGTAGTGGTCGTTCTGCACGTATCAAAGAGCGTTTGGGTAAAAAATAATTTTTGCTTAATAATGCAGAAAACAAAAGGCTTGGGAAATCCCAAGCCTTTTTTCTATCTTTACTATCTATAATCCAAAGATTATTTCATAAACTATCTCGAACCATAAACCACAACAGTTTTACCGTGTGCTGAGATCAATCCATCATTTTCTAACATTTTCAGTATTCGTCCAACAGTTTCACGTGAACAGCCGACCATTTGCCCAATCTCCTGACGGGTAATTTTAATTTGCATTCCATCGGGGTGAGTCATTGCATCTGGCTGTCTTGTTAAACTCATTAGTGTTTGAGCAATACGCCCTGTTACATCTAAAAAGGCAAGATTACTTGCTTGCATAGAGGTTTGGCGTAAACGACGAGCCATCTGAGCAGAAAGATACATCAAAATATCTGGATTTAAATGAATTAATTGTTTGAATTTTGTATAAGGAATTTCAGCAATTTCACAAGCTCCTATTGTTTTAACCGATGCAGTTCGTCTAGAGATATCCTCTTCAAATAGACTGATTTCACCAACAAATTCACCTTCGCATAGGTTAGATAAAATCATCTCTTTGCCTTCTTCATCTTTTACAAAAACAGAAACTGAACCACTAACGATGTAATAAAGTGTGTCTGCTTTTTCACCTGCGTGAATTAACGTTGTTTTTGAAGGATAACGATGTACGTGACAATAAGTTAAAAACCACTCTAACGTTGAAACATCTGATGGTTTTATTGGAACTGGTTGAGGTATAACAAGTGAAATATCTTGCATAAATAATGTCTCTATTGGTTGAATAAAACAAAAATATTATATGGGTTAGTCTAACACAGCCATTATATTTTAACCAAAAAAAGATTGGCGATCTTTAATATCTAAACTTTGATGTAATTCAGACCATACAATAACAGCTTGCTCGGAATAAATTAATTGTAATAAACATTCTTTTTTTTCTTCCATTGAACGTTCAACTTCACCATAATCTGTCCCTTCTCGCATAATGAAGGACTCTAAAATATTATCTAAAGTCTCTGAGGGAATACTTTTCCAAGGAATTATCATTGATTTCTCACTCAAAAAGAGGTTTAATTAATCGCCATTGTTTCTCAAAGTTTTGGAATTGATCATAGCGAAAATTTGAACGAACTAAGCGTAAAAATTGCCCTTCACAAAAATTAATAAGAAAAACAGAAAGTATTCTAATATCGGTGTCAAAAGCACGCCCTTCTCGTAATTTTCTCATTTGTAGAATATTTGTAAATTGTAATTCTAAACCATCAAAAAATTTGGCTACTCGCATTTTCAGTAAATCATCTTCAAACATCAATGCGTGTCCTGTTAAAATACGTGTCACGCCTGGATTTTTTCTAGCAAATTCTAATATGGTGTAAAGAATAACTTTAATCCGTGATAGTGTACTCTCTTCTCTCTGGATAACAGTTTTGATTTGACTGATTAATGCAGCTTCAATACTATCTAATAATGCTTCAAACATTTTAGTTTTACTTGGATAATAGCGATATAAAGCGCCTTCAGACACACCTACAGCTTTGGAAAGGCGATCTGTTGTTATACGCTGCATTCCTTCCTCAGAGTTTAATAATGTTAATAATACTTCTAAAACTTGTTGTTGACGTTCTTTTACTGATTTTTTAGGCATTTTTATTATTGGTTCTATCATAATAACATCCTATTGTTTTCCTGAATGACCAAAGCCACCTTCACCACGCTCTGTTTGATTAAATTCTTCTACTACATTAAAACTGGCTTGAACAACAGGAACAAAGACTAATTGTGCAATACGATCACCTATTTCAACGGTAAATGGTTGATTACTTCTATTCCACAAAGACACCATCAAAGGACCTTGATAGTCTGAATCAACCAACCCAACTAAGTTACCCAATACAATGCCATTTTTATGCCCTAATCCTGAACGAGGTAAAATGACTGCTGCCAAATTAGGATCTGCGATATAAATAGAAATTCCTGTTGGAATTAACACTGTTTGTCCCGCTTCAACAATCATTTTTTCTTCAATTAATGCACGTAAATCAAGCCCTGCGGAACCCTCAGTTGCATAGCTCGGTAATGGAAATTCTGTTCCTATACGTTTATCTAACACTTTTAAATCAATCTGTTTCACTACTTTTCCTTATATATACTTATTATTTCATCCACTAATCGTTCTGCTAATATTAATTTATCAGCAAGCGGTAAGATTTTATCATTTTTTTGCCAAAATAAATGCAAGCTATTTTGATCGCTATTAAAAACTTGTCCATTTGAAACATCATTTGCACAAATTAAATCCAAATTTTTACGTTCTAATTTACTTTTTGCATAATGCTCAACATCTTGCGTTTCTGCAGCAAAGCCGACAACAAAAGGTCTATTTTCTTTAAGGTTAGCAACATTTGAAATAATATCAGGATTTTTGATTAATTTGAGGGTTATTTCATTATTTTTATCTGTTTTTTTGATTTTTTGTGTCGCTACCTCTGCTACTCGATAATCAGCAACAGCAGCACAGCCAATAAAAATATCACTTTGCTGTGCAAATTTAATCGCTTCTTTTTCCATTTCCATTGCAGAAATGACATTTATTCGTTGCACATTATCCGGTGTATTCAAATTTACAGATCCTGAAATTAGAGTAACTGTCGCCCCCCGATCTGCAAACGCTTTTGCAATGGAAAACCCCATTTTACCAGAGCTATGATTACTAATATAACGTACTGGATCAATTGGCTCTCGGGTAGGACCTGCCGTAATTGTAATAGTTAAGTGTTGTAAATCTTGTTTCTTTGTAAAAAATTGTTCAAGGTGATAATAAATTTCAGTAGGCTCTGACATTCGCCCAAAGCCATTATCCCCACAAGCTTGTTCACCCTTATTTGGACCAATGCAATAAACACCCTGTTCGTGGATTAAATTTTGTAAATTTTGTTGAACAACTGACCGCTTATACATCTGCTTATTCATTGCTGGAGCAATAAAAATAGGAGCAGTGGTTGCCAAACAGAGTGTAGAAAGCAAATCATTACCCATTCCAATTCGTAAACGAGCCATAAAATCTGCCGTTGTGGGGGCTATAACAATCGCATCAGCCCATTTTGCTAATTCAATATGCCCCATTGCCAATTCAGCTTGTGGATCTAATAATGACGTTGCCACAGTATTACCTGAAATTGCTTGTAAAGTTAATGGCGTCACAAAAGCCTCTGCTGCAGAGGTTAATACAACACGAACTTCAGCATTGGCTTTTTTAAGTAAACGAATAAGTTCTATTGTTTTGTAAGCCGCAATACCACCCGTTATTCCTACAACAATTTTCTTTGATTTCAACATTAAGCTATTTACCTATTTAAACAAACGTCAGAGTGAGTATTCTACGAAAATAAGGAGTTACTCACAATAGTTTATTTTTGCGATCTTGATCGAAAGATTATATTTTCTTTTTTGTATCTATTTATTACTCAGATTATTATTTTTCTATTTGTTCCATTTTAATAGGATAATAATGACTAAGTTACTAGAACCATTGATGCCACGAGAGAAACTTCTAAAATTTGGTGCTGAAACATTAACAGATAGTGAGCTTCTTGCCATTTTTTTACGTACTGGCATTAAAGGATTACCCGTGATGCAACTTTCAGAAAATGTACTAAATAAATTTGGTTCTTTGAGAGGATTACTTACTGCAAATTTAACAGAATTTTGTGAAATTAAAGGCTTAGGACAAACGCAATTTATTCAACTTCAAGCAACAAAAGAGATGACAAAACGTTATCTCAACCAAAAAATTAAATTTACAGAAGTGATTAGTGAACCTTATCTTGCAGTAATGTATTTTCAATCTGAATTAGAAGAGAGTGAGAGAGAAATTTTTATGGTTATTTTTTTAGATAATCAACATCAAGTGATTAAAGCTGAAAAAATGTTTTATGGCACAATTAATCAAGCAAGTGTTCATCCTCGTGAAATAATTAAAGAAGCGTTAAAATGTAACTCTGCTGCCATCATTGTTGCACACAATCATCCATCAGGTAATTGCACGCCAAGTGAATCAGACAGAATTCTTACGAATAAAATTGAAATGGCCTGTGAATTAGTTGATATTCGCTTTCTTGATCATATTATTATTGGAAAAGGAAGTTATTTTTCTTTTGAAGAGGAAAAATTAACCTAAAAGATGAACAATACTTGAATGCAGTAAATAAACAAAGTATAATCGCCAGTCTTTATAGTAGTCGGTGGATTGGGTATATGCCTGACGAGGTACAAAAGCATAATTAATATGTTTTTGATACCCGAACCATTTAACTTAAGCTTAAGCAAATTATTGGAGAATAACAATGTCTAGAGTCTGTCAAGTAACAGGCAAGCGTCCTGCAGTGGGGAATAACCGCTCACACGCAATGAATGCGACTCGCCGTCGTTTCTTACCTAATCTTCACTCTCACCGTTTTTGGGTTGAAAGTGAAAAACGTTTCGTAACTTTACGCTTAACAGCGAAAGGTATGCGTATTATTGATAAAAAAGGCATCGATGCAGTTTTAGCTGATATTCGTGCTCGTGGCGAAAAAATCTAAGGAGCTAAACAATGGCAGCTAAAGGTAATCGTGAAAAAATTAAATTAGTGTCTAGTGCTGAAACAGGTCACTTCTACACTACTGATAAAAACAAACGTAATATGCCAGGTAAAATGGAGATCAAAAAATATGATCCTGTTGTGCGTAAACACGTTATGTATAAAGAAGCAAAAATCAAATAATTTTCTTTATATATCAAAATTTAAAACCCAGCTTTTGCTGGGTTTTTTTATGGCATTAGGATGATAAGATTTTCTGTTTAAGCGAATTTCATTCATTTTTTAATATAACCACCCATTGATGTATAAATATATTGTATAGACAGGGCAAGCCCTGTCTATATGTAAAATATTAAATGTGTAAATTTTCGATTTGATCTACCCGCTATATTGATGCCTAATAATGTTTTGTGATAATTTTTATATCGAGCAACGGGCGGATATACGCAAACAAGTTTGCTAATCACGCCCCTACATTAATAATGTAATCTATTGATTTTTATAAAAAATAAGCGGTAGGATTTATTCAAAAATTTGCAAATTGGGTGAATAAAGTGACCGCTTGTAATAATTAGTTTTCAAACACAGAGTTATTTATTCAATAGGTTTCTTTTCTACAAAGGTATTTTTTACCCTTTTTGAGTACTTAAGGTAT
The DNA here is from genome assembly GCF_018343795.1 of Phocoenobacter atlanticus subsp. cyclopteri. GTDB lineage: Bacteria > Pseudomonadota > Gammaproteobacteria > Enterobacterales > Pasteurellaceae > Phocoenobacter > Phocoenobacter atlanticus. Next base: position 2,079,113 of record NZ_CP074346.1, on the reverse strand, counting down.
GGAATCCATATAGCACAACTAATAATTAGCTTGATAATAGGTGTTATAGTTTCTTTATCAAAAAATTCACTATTAGGCATAAAACCATTCATAACAGAAAAACTTAAAAAAGTATCTGAAGTAACAAATCCTAAGTTAGCTAGTAATATATAAATATAATACTTTGGAAATTTATAATTTTTTGAAAAAAATAAAGCACATACATAAAACCACAAAAGTAGAAATATAATATTAAAAGTTAATTCAAAAATAAATAAAGGCATAAAGTAAGGAATATAATATTCAGAGTTTGTAGATGTAAATAACTCTAAATAACCGTCATTTAGAAAAGGGTAAAGATTTTGTGAAATAAAATAAATTATTTTAAGAAAGCTAAGAATAATGGTTATTCCTAATAAAACTAACCAGCCACCAATCTCTTGTGTTCTCTTTTTCTTAACTTCTAAAGACATATATTCCTTCTTTATTGAAAGTAATTATTCCGACAATGCCGCCAACTGATCCGCTTGATATTCAGTAATAATCGGCTGGATTAATTCTTCCATTTTGCCATTCATCACTTCATCTAAACGGTATAATGTTAAGTTGATACGGTGATCCGTTACACGACCTTGTGGGTAGTTATAAGTACGGATTTTATCACTGCGATCCCCTGAACCTAACAGGTTACGGCGAGTGTCTGCTTGTTGTGCAGCTTGACGTTCTTGCTCAGCTTGAACGATACGAGAGGCAAGCACCGACATTGCTTTGGCTTTGTTTTTGTGCTGTGAACGTTCGTCTTGACACTCAACCACGATACCTGTTGGTAAGTGAGTAATACGCACCGCAGAATCGGTGGTATTAACGTGCTGACCACCTGCCCCCGACGCACGGAAAGTATCAATTTTCAAATCAGATGGATTGATTTCTGGCAATTCTGATTCTGGTAACTCAGGCATAACCGCAACTGTACAAGCCGAAGTATGAATTCGTCCTTGCGATTCGGTTTTTGGTACACGTTGCACACGATGACCGCCTGACTCAAATTTCAACTTACCGTAAACGCTATCGCCACTGATTTTCACAATGATTTCTTTATATCCGCCTTGCTCACTTTCACTTGCCGATATTTCTTCGACACGCCAGCGTTGGTTTTCTGCGTAGCGAGAATACATACGGTATAAATCCCCCGCAAAAATCCCTGCTTCATCGCCACCCGTTCCTGCACGGATCTCTAAGTAACAATTATATTCATCATTTGGATCTTTTGGTAATAATAGAATTTGCAGTTGCTGTTCAAGTTCAGGAATTTGTGCTTCGCTTTCGGCAATTTCTTCTTCCGCCATTTCTTTCATTGTTGGATCGTTTAACAAGATTTTTGCTTCTTCAATATTTTCTTGTAATTGTTGCCATTGAGAAAAAGTTTTAACCACATCTTCAAGCTGTGAATATTCTTTTGAATAGGTTCGAAACTTGTCTTGATCACTGATAATACCCGCATCACCTAACAAAGCTTGTAATTCTTCATAACGTTCCGTTAGGCTTTCTAATTTTGTAATAATTGATTGTTTCATAATTTTATTTTCAGCTATTTTTTGTAAAATTTAATATAAAAATGACCGCTTATTGTAACGGAAAATCACCTAAATTGCTTGTATAATATTACTTTTTACTGTGGATAAAATCGAAAATGAATCATAAACCTTGCCCTTGTCAATCAAACAAAAGTTACGCCGAATGTTGCGAACCTTTTCATCAACACATCGCAAAACCACTCACCGCCGAACAGCTAATGCGTTCACGTTACAGTGCTTATACGCTGATCAATATTAATTATATTGTAGAAACCACCCTACCAAGTCAGCAAAAACACTTAGATAAATCCGCAATGGAACAATGGGCTAAAATGACTAAATGGTGTGGTTTAGAGATTGTGGCGCATAATCCTACGTTTGCTAAAAACAGAGCAACGGTAGAATTTAAGGCTTATTTCAAAACTGAGCAAAAAATAGCAGAACACCACGAATTATCGCTTTTTATTTATAAAGGGAATAAATGGTATTTTGTGGATCCGAATGTATAAAAAACCTCTTAACACTAAAAATAGTCCTAAGAGGTATAAAATTTTAAATAAATACAATTTTTATTTAGAATGAGTAAGAAACACCGCCACCTACTGATAATTGTGAACCAGCTAAGCCTACTGAAAGTTTCATTGCGGTTCCATTTTCATAATAACGCCCTACACCTGCTGCAAGTGCTGTTTTCTGATCATAATGACCAATACCAATACCAACAGTTGTTTTCCCTACAATAGCAGGAAGAGGGATATTTGACATAGCAGCAATACTTGCAATACCTCTACTACTGGTATTACGATTATGCTTCACTTTATTATTTACTTGATTGTAACGGTTATTTAGATCAGTTTTAATATGGTTAATTTCATTAGTATTATTTCTAATAAGATTTGTATTTGTAGAGAGCAATTGCTGTGTACCTCTTACATTTTCTAGTACATCACGAGTACTTTTCTCAACAACTTTTGTTTTTTCTTTAACTTGATTGATTTCTACTCCATAATCATTCACTTTTTGAGTTATATTTTTTACTTCTTTTTGCAAACCTTGATTATTTTTTCCTATAATTTCGATTTGCTTCTTATCTTGCTCAATTTCCTTTTTGTTTTTAGCGATTGTTTCTTTTGCTTCTTTATAATTTGAACTTCTTTCAACAACAGTATCTGCTGTTTTTTCAAGTATATTATTTGTTGCTTTTACTACTTCATTAGGTATATTATAAATAGTATTGATAAATGCACCAGGAAGGCTCTCTTCTGAAATATTTCTAATTTGAGCAGCATTATCAATAATACTTGTTACTTCTTTTCCTAAATCAGAAGATAACTTTATCACTTTACTAATTTTCCCATTTGCAAGACTTTCTCCTAAACCAAATATTCTACCGATGAAACCACTATTAGGATTAATGATATCACCTTTTAATAGTTCCCCGATTGTTTCTTTATGACGGTATAAAGTGGCTGGAATATTTGCAGTATGATAAATAATATTTGAGATATTTAATGCAATATTTGGTTTGGCTGCTTCAACTGCAAAAGAGGTATTTGAGAGAGAGAAACTCATTAGTATAGCTAATGAAAGTTTATTTATTTTTGTCATATATGTATCCTTACATAAATTTCGCTAAAAAAATAGCCACCAAGTAGGGCTGGGGGCTCCTACACACATTCCCAAGCACTGTTTCAGCTTTTCGACCGCGAACCCAGATTCATCGCTTTTTTAGTAGCTGGCCAAAATATAACAAGGTTTAAATTAAAAATCAATAGAAATAAGTCAGGAAGTAAAAATGATCATTAAAGTGAAATTAAATAATGCCGATACAGTAACTGCTTTATTAAATAAGTTAGCTGATAAAACTGATAATCGCAAAGCGTTAATGGGTGTGCTTGCAATCCGAATGGAAAAAGCGGTATTGCAAAATTTCGAGGAAGAAGGTCGCCCAAAATGGTTGGGCATAAAACCACGTCGTCCAAGAAAAGACAGAGATGGAAATGCTATTGAAAGAGACGGCAAGATATTAAATGATACAGGTGTTTTAAAAAATAGTATTACCGCTGCTTTTGATAATGATTCGGCAACGGTTGGCACAAACCTTCAATATGCCACTATTCATCAATTCGGCGGAATGGCTGGTCGTAATAAAAAAGTTAAAATTCCTGCACGCCCTTTTTTAACTTTAACCTCCGAAGACGAAAAAGATATTATTGATGATATTCAGACCTATTTTAGAAATCTAATTAAATAGCCCTAAAACGCCCATTAAGGGCGTTATTTTTTAATTGATATAATTTAACGAATAACTTTTTTTAAAATTTTTTAAAGCGGTTTTAAAACGTTTTAAAAAGGGTTTTAACTTCTTATCAATAACAATTCTTTATTTTTAAGCATAATCTGGTGCTGAACCCCATCCTCTCTTTTACTTTATTCCTTTTCGCTATTCTACAACCATCAAACGAATATGAGGTTTTTTATGGCGACAACACTTAATCCTATTGCGTGTAATTTTGAAATTGATCCAAAAGTGAATGGGCGTATCCAGCTTTTTCCGTTTGGGCGTTTCTATCCGCAAGATGGACGTAAAGAAGGCAAAGGGGGCTGGTATGTAGATGATTCTAATGGGTATGCGTTAGCGGAACAAATCAATTCACTTCCAATTCGCTTGATGATTGATTATGAACATCAGACGCTTTTTATCAAAGAGAACGGAAAAGAAAATCCAGCCGCAGGCTGGTTTATCAAAACAGAATACATTTCAGGGCAAGGTATCTTTGTTGATGTGGAATGGACAGAAAAAGCCCATTCTCAAATCAAAAATAAAGAGTATCGTTATATTTCACCTCTTTTCTTTGCTGACAAAGATGGAAAAGTTGTTGAGGTTATCAATGCAGCATTAACAAACCGCCCTGCTCTTCATAACTTAGATGAAGCTTTGGCTTTATCTGAACGCTTAAATCAAACAAAGGACAATTCAATGAACTTCAAAGATTTACTAATTAAGCTTTTTGCATTAGGTGCTGATGCAACAGATGAGCAAATAGAAGCACAAGTAACAGCATTATCGAAACAAGCAACAGATTCTAAAGTTGCATTAAGTGCTGTTTATGATGAACTTGCAAAAAACACTCAACAAGTGACCGCTTTATCAGCACAGGTTGAATCAGCAAAAGCAACTAATCCCGACCCTGCTAAATACGTAGCACTTTCTGATTTGCAGACTGTTCAAACTGAGTTAAATAATTTCAAGGCTCAGGTACAACAAGAAAAATGCGAATCGTTAATTCAAACCGCTCTTTCTGATGGACGTTTGTTACCTGCTCAGAAGCAGTGGGCTGAAGATTTGGGTAAAAACAATCTTACAGCGTTATCTGATTATTTGAAAACAGTAACCCCGAATAGTGCTTTAAAAGGTACACAATCAGGTGGTTAAGATCCAAATAAAAAAGAACCTGTTGCGTTATCAGCAGGTGAACTTGCAGCGGCTCGTTCGTTGGGTATGACGGCTGAGGAATATGCAAAAGAATATAAAACAGAAGGAGATAAATAATGAGTTTTAAAAAATCAGAATTGTTAAAAGCGTTAGATGTTGCTTTACGTAAAGAGTTTCACGGTGGTTTAGGCTTAATAAAACCACAATGGAATGATGTTGCAATGCGAGTGCCTTCAAATACATTGGTTAATACTTACGGCTTTTTATCACAATTTCCTAAAATGAAAGAGTGGGTTGGCACACGTACTATCAATAATATGCAGGCACAAGCAACACAAATTGAGAATAAAACGTTTGAATCAACGGTTGCTATTCCACGTACCAATATTGAAGATGATCAATCAGGGGTTTTCTTAGATGTGGCAAAACAAGCAGGTCAAAGTGCAGCGGAATTACCTGATGATTTGGTGTTTGGGATTTTAAGCAAGGGTAAAAGCACCTTGTGTTATGACGGTCAAAACTTCTTTGATACTGACCACCCTGTTTATGAAAATGTTGATGGCACAGGTTCGCATAAAACACAGAGCAATTTAACCACAGGCTCAACCTCTGAGGCGTTACCGTTTTATATTTTTGACACAACCAATTCGATTAAGCCGTTAATTTGGCAGGAACGCACTAAACCTGAAATTGAAACGAAGTTTGATCCGAGCAAATCCGATAAAGTCTTTATGGAAGATGTGTATTTGTGGGGTGTGCGTGCGCGTGGTAATGCAGGTTTTGGCTTCTGGCAACTCGCTCATCGTGTAGAACAAACGGAATTCACAGCTGAAAACATTATGAGTATTGTGGCAACAATGCAATCCCTTAAAGGCGATGGTGGCAAGTTGTTAAATATTCGTCCTAATGTGATTTTAGTTCCACCAGCACTTGAATTTAAAGCTCGTCAGATTTGTGAAGCTGACATTATTGGTGGCACAACCAATGTGTTAAAAGGTCGTTTAAAAGTAATGGTGAGTTCTCAAATTATTGAGTAATTAATTTAAGGCAGATTTCTGCCTTATTAAAGATAAAGAGGATAAAAAAATGACTAAGAAAAAAACCAAAAATAAAGAACAACAAATTCAAGAACAGCAAACTCAAGAGCCAGAGGTTCCAAAAACTGAAGTCCAAAAACAACAAAATCAGACAAAAACCGTTTGTGAAACAACAGGAATGAATGTTGTAGAAGTCGATTTTAAAGCGATTGAAGTAACCTTACGTTCAACTCACCCAAATGAAAGCTATGGGCGTGCGGGGTATCGTTTCTTCAAAGATAAAGCGGTGCTTATTGAAGCAGAAGATGTCGATATAGATTTGCTTAATACTCTTGAAACCGATCCTTATTTGGCGGTTGAGTTTATTGCGGAGTAATTATTATGTACGCAAACACAGACGATTTTTTAAAACGAGTGGGTGAGCAAGAAGCGATTGAACTCACGGATAGAGAAATGACTGGTGAAGTCAATATTGAAGTACTTAATACAGCATTAAGTGATTCATCTAGTCAAGTGGATGGTTATTTAGCGGGGCGTTATCGCTTACCACTTAAAACGATACCGCAAAACTTAGTACGAATTTGTTGTGACTTGGCTCGTTATCGTCTGTGTAGTATGTCTTCTCATTTAATTACTGATGAAGTCATTGAACGTTATAAGTTATCACTTAAAGAGCTTGAAAATATTAGCAAAGGCGTTGTTTCATTGGGGATTACTAACACTGATGAAAACACTAACACGGATAATGGCGAATTTTCAGTGCAATTTTTTAATGGCAATAATCGTATATTTAAGAGAGATCGTTAATGATTACTAAGATTGAAAACGCATTGATTGAACGACTAAAAAAAGGTTTGGGAAAGCTAGTTTATTCAGTGGATAGTTACTCTGGTGAAATTGATGATACTCAATTAAATGTACGTCGTTTACCGCTTTGTTTAGTTTCTTATGGTGGCTCAAACTTCGACACAATGGGAGCAACTAGCAGAGGTAAACGCTATAAAACATCAAGCTCTTTTGTTGTTTTAGTCTTAGCTCGTTCATTGCGTTCAGGTACTGCAAGCAGAAAGGGAGGAATCACTAAAAATGAAATTGGTGTTAATCAACTTGCACAAGCAGTGAAGTATTTATTAGTTAATCAAACATTAAATGGACTTGTTGACTTTATTAAACCAAAACGCATTCGTACGATTTTAAATAATGCAGAAATTCGTTCAGAGCGTTTATCTGCTCTTTCTTTAGAGTTTGAAATTAAATATACCGAGCAAGATTTCTTAGAAGATGGGCGTTTTCCAGAGGGAGAGAAAGAATGGGAAACGATTTTTAAAACATATCAAGGGCAATTAGATGATCCATTGCCTGATTTAAAAAGGATTGGGGGCGAGATTTTTGACCCTAGTCTTAAAAATGTCAAACAACCTTTTGTTGTAGAACTAGGAGAAAAAAATGAAAGTTAAAGCAATTAATGGTGTGAAAGTGCCTTTTGAACATCGTCCACATCAATATATTGAGCAAGAAGTCGTTGAGGTTGAAAACTCGGTTTATTACCAACGTCGTATTGCAGATGGTGACTTGGTAAAAGTTACCGAAACTCAAACTAAAGCAAAAAATAAAGAGGTGAAATAATGACAGATTCTACCAATATTGAATTTGAAAAAATTCCTCGTTCAATTCGTAAGCCTGGTGTTTATACAGAATACAATAACAAAGATGCAGTCAGTACGTTACCAATTAATGAGCAAGAAGTCTTAATTATTGCTCCGATGTTAGGCGGTGATAGTGATTTTACTAAGCCAGTTAAAGTTTTTTCTGATGTAGAAGCGGAGAAATTATTTGGTGCAGGCTCAACGGCTCATTTGATGTCACGTCAAGCTATCTCTAATAATGAGTTAATTCGTTTATCAGTAATGGGTATTCGTGACCATAGTGCTGGTATTAAAGCCAGTGGTTCGGTTACATTTAATTCAACTGTAACCAGCGCTGGATTAGTGACGGTTGCTATTGCAGGAAAAAACTATCAAATCGCAGCAGAAAAAGGCGAAGAAGCAACGGCTATTGCAAGTCGCTTAGAAGCGGTGATTAATAGTTCACTTTATTGTCCTGTTGTAGCGAGTACCAATGAAAAGGTATTGACTTTAACTGCAAAAGAAAAAGGGGAGATTGGAAATGAAATTGCATTATCAGCATACACCACAGCACAGAGTTTAGATATTGAATTATCTGCATTTAGCGGTGGTCAGCGTAATGCTCAGATTGAATCAGCCCTTGCTAGTATAGCAGGTAAGCATTATCACATTATTATTTCTGCATTTTCTGATGCTGAAAATACCAAAGCACTACGTACTCATTTAGAAAATATGTCATCGCCAATTGAAAAGAAACCTGCGATTGGTGTGCTTGGTTTTCGTGGTTCACTAGCTCAAGCAACCACACTTGGTGAAAGTTTAAACTCGGAGCGATTAACCATTGCTTGGTATAAAGGGGCAATTGAATCTAATGCGATATTAGCTGCGGGTTATGGTGCGGTGATTGCTTATGAAGAAGACCCTGCAAGACCACTGAATACACTTGAAATTAAAGGTCTGACATTAACGGATGATTCTCAAAAACCGACATTTAGTGAATTTAATCAAGCTCTATTTAATGGAGTAACTCCTCTTGAGGTTGTAGGTCCTCGTGTTCAGATTGTGCGTGCAATTACGACTTATCGTAAAAATGTAACAGGTACAGATGACCCAAGCTGGTTAGATTTAACATCTATCCGCACGATGGACTATGTACGCAAAGCTGTTGAAACACGTTTAAATCTACGTTTTCCACGTGAGAAATTACACGATAAAAAAGTACCAAAAGTACGCTCGGAAATTCTTGATGTGTTGTATCGCTTGGAAGCAGTGGAAATTATCGAAAATGTCGATAAACACAAAAAACGTTTAATTGTGGTGCGTAATCCAAATGATGTGAATCGTGTTGATACCAAAATTCCATCTGATGTGGTCAATGGATTGCACGTTTTAGCCAACCAAATTGATTTAATTCTATAAGGGGGATTAGATGGCAGAAGTATATGCAGGCTCGGCAGTTTTAGAGGTAGATGGGCGTGAAATTGAAATTACTAAACTGGATGTAAAAAAACAGACAGGGCGAAAACTAGTAAAAACAATGAATAGTAGCGGTCACGCACAGGGTTTTTCAAAAGGGATTAGTGAATATTCTCTTAATGTATCCGCAATTGTTCCGCTTGATACTCAAATTATTTGGGAATATATCGAAGATGCAAAAATAACTGTATTCCCATTAGGTCACGATGAAAAACGTACTTCATACTTGGGTTGTTTTACAACTGAAGTGGGACAAAGCTATACTGTTGATGGTGAAGCCACTATTGATATTACGATGAACGCATTGAAAGAGGTTAAAGAATAATGGGAAAATTAAATTTTGGTTTGTCTTTTAACGGCAAAATTCACAAAGATTTTTCAGTTAAATTACTGACGGTCGGCGGAAATTGTAAAGCACAGGAAGTGCTGGCTGATTTAGGGATTGAGCCTGAAAGTGAATCTCTTCGTGATAGAACCATTGTGGATATGGCTCACTTGGTTGAACAAGTCGATATATCAGGCATTCCAAAATCAGCATTAACCGTTGATTTTATGCTTGAAAATTTAGTTGATGAGGATTATTGGCTTATTTTAGAAGCATTGGTTGAATTAAGAAAAAAGCGCTTAGGCGATATGGTAATCCAAACAACAAGCGTTTCCCTAACAGAGCCACACATTCACAAAACAGAGTAAAAGAGGCGTTTAAGCAATATCAACAAGCGGTAATTCTATTTGCAAAATTTGGTTTTAATCCGACCGCTATCTGGGAGATGCCTTTGCTTGAAATGACAAGCTGGGTGGAAAACTATTTAGAAAGTGAAGGCGTTAAACAAAATGTTGCACCTGCGATGGATAATGTAACGCATTATGTGTTTACACGGCGAAAAAAGAAATCAAAAGGGGCTTAATGCCCCTTTTTTATAGGTTTAAAACGGTTTTAAAGAGGGTTTAAAAATGGCAAATGATATGAAGGTTCAGCTTGAATTAAGCGTTAAAGACAATGCATCAAAAAGATTAAAAAAAGTCGCCCAAGAAGCTGAGAAAAGTTTTCAAAACACCGAAGATGCTGCGGTTAAAAGCGGTAAGGAACAGGTTAAAACAGAAGAGAAAGTTGCGAAAAAGGTTGAAGAAACACAACACATAAAAGAGTTGGCTTCACAACGTGCTTTGCGTACTGCTCAGAAAATTTCAAGAAGTCGTGAACAATTAGGGGTTCGTAGTGAACGCTCTGTTCAGCGTGAAATTCGTCGCTCTCAAATGAGTTATGAACGCTTAAAACGTAGTGGACTGGCTAGTGCAAATGAATTAAAACGTGCTTTTGCTGCACATAAACAGCAAATTAAATCATTAAATGCTGAAATGGGCAAAATGTCTTTTGGTGATAGAACTCGTGGAATTGGTCGTGGTGCAATGGCTGTGGGAACGGGTATTACAGCAGGTGCAATGGTTATGCGTGAACCTAGTCGTAACCAAATGAGTTTTGAACGCCGTTTAGCAATGGTTTCCAATACGGCTTTTTCAGAACGAGGTGTTGAGGGACGTATAGCAGGTAAAAAAGAGCTATTTAATGCGGTAGAAAATGCGGTAAATATTGGCGGAGGTTCAAAAGAGGATGCCCTTGCTTCACTTGATACTTTACTTGCCAGTGGTTCGGTGGATGCTAAAACTGCAATGGATCTATTACCGACTTTACAAAAGGGGGCAGTTGCAACGGGGGCAAGTCCAGAAGATTTAGCCCGTATTGCTATTTCATCAATGCAACAATTTAATATTGATCCAAAAGAAATTGGGCGAGTATTAGATATGGCTGTTGCTGCAGGTCAAGCTGGTAATTTTGAGCTTGCTGATATGGCTCGTTGGTTGCCACAACAAATGGCAGCGGCTAAAAATGCAGGTTTAACAGGAATGGATGGTTTACAAACATTATTAGTTGCAAACCAACAGGCGCGAGTAACAGCAGGAACAAGTGATGAAGCAGGAAATAATTTAGTTAATCTTCTCGCTAAAATTACATCAAAAGAAACGAATGAGCGTTTTAAAAATTTAAAATATAAAGATCCAAAAACAGGAGAGGAAAAAGGCATTGATTTTCTTGCTTCGATGGAAAAATACAAAAGCAAAGGAATGAACTCATTAGAAGCTTTTGGTGCAATTATGGAAGATGTTATAGGAAATGATGATAAATACAAAGCTCTTAAAGAAAAATTAAAAACAGCAAAAGGCAAAGAGCAAGAAGAGTTACTTAATCAAATGACTAATTTAGTCGAAGGTTCAGCTGTTGGTAAAATTATTTCAGATAGACAAGCATTAATGGCATTTTTAGGTATTCGCAATAATGTTAATCTAGGAAAAAACGTTGAAAAAAAAGTACAAAATAGTGATGGGGATGTTGATGTGTCTCATAAAGTGATTGCTGATACGAATGATGCAAAAGTAAAAAAACTACAAAATACAGCTGACTTCACTCAGATGAAAAACTTTGAAAAAGTGAATAATATACTTGGGGATTTAAGTGAAACATTAGCAGATTATGGAAAAGAATATCCTGAATTATCTAAGTATATCATTGGTACTAAAGATGCTGTTATTACATTTGGTGCTGCATTAGCTGGATTTAGTTTAATGAGTATGGCTGGGGGAAAAAATCCTGTTGTTACTGGAAATATTGTTAAAAGCCTGGTACCAACTAGTATTGCGAGTAAATTTGCTCCTAGCGTTATTCAAAAAGTTGCTCCTAGTGTCGCAAGTAATGTTGCACGAGGTATTGCAACAGGAGCATCAACACTTTCTAACTTTGCTTTATTTGGCTATGCAGCAGCTGAGGGGAAAATTCCTTATGATGCACGACGTGAGGCTGAAGAAGAGAAACGTGCTGAAGCTAAAAAAGCATTTCAACAATCTTATGAAAAATCTTCACAAGTTAAACATTCATTGGGATTTCAAGCCGCACCTTATGCACCAATAAAAAGTAGCGGTATCAATTATCACGGAGGTTATTCAATTTCAGCTTTGCAACATAATAGCGAGGTAGCAAAAGAGCGATTAAAACAGGGGACGTTAAGCCAAGATGATTATGATAAACGGATTTTGAAAAATGAACAGCAAATCAGATCCATTGTTAGACCTCAAAATAATATGTCTGAAATGCCAGATTATCATAATTATATTCAAGGGCTAACTCAAACCATTTCAGATGGATTTAAAGCAATTAACAACCAAACCCATACAATTAAGAACTTTATTACACTGGAAATGGATGGGCGAGTTATCACAGAAATAACATCTACTAAACTTTATAATATGGATAAAAGAATGGGGGTATCATAATGAGCGGTTGGACGGTACCAATTCAACACGCCAGTTTTAAAGGTGTACGATTTGATGTGTTATCTGTTGATGATACTTTTGAACAAGCATTAGTTGAACATAGTTACCCTTTTATCAATGGAGCTGATTTAGAATGTATGGGATTTAACCCTGAGAATGTAACCTTAAAAGCGATTTTGTATGGCGAGGGTTATTTTGTCGATTATCAAAAATTTCTTAATTTAATGCAGGATAGTTCAAAAGGGTTGTTGGTTCATCCTGTGCGTGGGCGTATGCAGGATATGGTGTTATATTCTGCTCGACTAAGTCACGAAGCAGACAATATTGATTATGTCGCACTTGATTTAAGTTTTAAGAAAACAGGTAAGCCACAGCCAATTTTTGTGTTTCACTCGGTCATTTCTAAAATTGATGCACTGTTGTTACAAATTGAAGAGTTTGAAGATAATCTTACCGCTTTATTTGCTTCTTATATGCAAATAGTCAGCTTTGCTTTTAATAGTAAAACGAGATTATTAAACGTTTGGGGGGCATTATTTGGCTGTGCTAAACAAGTTGTTGAACTTTTTGATTTTGCTGAAGATGATTTCTCGCTAATTAAAATAAATGATGATTTTGTTTCTTTGGATTCGATTTTTAATAAAAGTATTAATAAAGCAGAATTTAAAGACAGTTCAACACAAGCTATTTCTGTTATTCATAAGATAATTGAGAGCAATATCACTGCCATTTCTGAGCAACCTTGTTTAACTGTTATTTCTAATTTTAATGATGTTTGTCGTGCAATTGATGATGTTTTAAAAATACCTCAGCAACTAGTCAATTTTGGTAATGAAAGCGTTGAAAACAAACGAACATCATTACGTTCATTAAGTAGCTCATTAAGTGAAAATGATGTAAAAGAATTAACTTGTGCTGTGCATTTAAGTTGCTCTATCGCACTAAGTAAAGTTGTCGTTAATCTTTTTGAGCAACATAGTGAAAATTTAATTCCCTCTGAAGTTGAAGTAATCACGACTGCATTAAGGTTAAATTTAGTTAAAACCCTTAATGTCATTCGTCATTTACAAAATGAGATGGAAAAAACAAGCAGTTTAACAGCAGGACAATTAAATACAGCAAATTACAGCTTGTCACATAAAACGGGCGAGTCTATTCGTAATATTGCAAGCGAAATAATGGAACTGGCTATTTTAACGATAAATAAAAAACCACCAATGATTATCAAAGAATGTAAGATTAACGGTACATTACAGCAGGTTTCACATTTATTTTACGGTGATTATCGTCGCTCTGGTGAGTTGCTGAAGTTAAACCCACAGATTAGACAACCGAATTTTATTAAGCAAGGTACGTTGCTTAATTGTTATTCAAAATAGGTGGCAATATGATTAAAAACGATATTGTTGTAGAAATTGACGGTAAACAGCATAAAGACTGGAAAAGCTATGATATTGATAGTGATTTCTTAATTGCTGCAGATGCCTTTTCTTTTGACTTGGGTATCACTTCTGATGTAACTAAAATTGAAGATTTGACCTGGAAAGAAGCAAAAGTAATGATTAATGGAGAGACTGTGCTTACTGGTATTGTTGATACTACATCACGAAATACCACTAAACATAGTCGTGGTTATTCAATTAATGGCAGAGATAGAGCCTCTATTCTTGTTGATTGCTCAGCACCTATAACTAACGTAAAAGGACTAACGGTTTTTGATGCAGTTAAGAAAATAGTTAAACCGTTGGGGATTACCAAAGTTACCTTAAAAGCTGAGAAAAACCCTACTTTAGATAAGGTGGATATTGAAATTGGTGAAACTGCTTGGACTGCAATTATGCGTTGTGCAAACTCCGCAGGTTTACATTGCTGGTTTGACTCTGACGGTACTTTAATTGTTGGGGGGGCTGATTATTCATCGCCACCCGTTGCAACATTACAATGTGTTAAAAACGGTAAGAATAATAATTTTTCTGAAATTAATGAAGTTCGTGATATTTCTCAAAGTTATTCAGAGGTAACTTTTCTTGCTCAAAAACACGGTCGCTCAAATGATTCATCAAAACACGATCTAAAATGGGTTTATAAAGACCCTAATGTTAAAATATACAAACAAAAAACTGTTGTGCTTAGTGATATTGAGAACTTAGAAGCATTAAAAAAGGCTGCTAAAAAATGGTTATCAGATAGAAAACTGGAAGAACTAACATTAACTATTACTGTTCCAGATCATAAAACTCAAGACGGTGTATTGTGGAAAGCGGGACAACGTGTTCATATTATTTCTGATGAGTATGATATTGATGCAATCTTTTTTTTAATGGGACGACGTTTTATGCTCTCTAGAAGTGGTGGAACACAAACAGAATTACGTTTTAAAGAAGACGGTGTTTGGACACCTGACGCTTATACAAAAAAATCTGAAAAGGCACGTAAGCGTAAGGGAAAAGGAAAACGTGATCGTGAATTAATTGTGCTAGGTGGTGATTAATGAAAAGATATCTAGATAAACAGCGTTCAGTTGCTCAAGATGTTAAAAATGGTGTCCGTTCTGCTTTTCGTGGGGTGTTAAATTTAGTTAAAAGCAAGCCAAAAATTCAGCTAGTTCAAGTTTCAGGATTGGCTGATGAAACATTGCAGGATGTTGAGATGATGCAACAATTCGGTTTTACTTCTCGACCGCCTAAAGATACTGAGTGTATTGTAGTTCCATTGGGCGGCAATACTTCACACGGTATTGTTATTGCAACTGAAAACGGATCATTTCGTGTTAAAAACTTGAAAGATGGTGAAGTAGCAGTTTATGATAAAAGTGGTAGTTCAATCATTTTAAAACAAGGTCGGTTAATAGATGTTGATTGTGACACTTTTAGATTAAATTGTAAAAAATATGAGGTTACAGCAACAGAAGGTGCAACAATCAATGCGAACACAACGAATAATGGTAATTTAGATATTAGTGGAGTTTCAACGGCTAAAGATCATGTTTCTAATGGTGTAAGCGGTGAGAAACATAATCATAAAAGCCCAGAAACAGGTGCTTTAACAAGTGAGCCTGTCAAGTGATAACAAGCGGTATGATTTTTACTAGAATTTACACATTTTAATCATACCGCTAGTGCTGAACCCCCTCCTCTCTTTCTCTATCCCTATTTTAATTATTATTCGATTATGGACAGAGAAATTAACCCACAAACCCGAGATTATTCGGGAAAACAAATTAACACATTGCAAAATGCGGTTTATATCAGGCTTACTAAACCTCTCGGATTTTGGTGGGCGGATAAATCGCTTGGTTCTTTACTTCATACATTAAATCGTGAAAAAGACTTAAAACGTGTTGGTTTGTTATCTCAGCAATATGCAGAAGAAGCATTGCAACCATTGGTTGATGATGGGCGAGCAAAAGAAATTATCGTTACTCATACACAACCAAATGATGGCTACCTTTTCCTACATATAAAAGTCACTGACAATCGCGGTGAATTATTTGAATTTAAACACCCTGTAAAAGTTATTTAAAGAGGTTTTAAAATGTATATTGTTCCCAGTTTAGAAGAAATTCGAGATCAAATTTTACGTGATTTAAAATCTCTTTGTCATAATGCTGACACAAGCGTTGATTCAGATAATTATGCACGGGCTTCCGCTTTAGCGGCAACTGCAGAGGGGATTTATTCTCATCAAAAATGGTTGGTTAAACAAATCTTTCCTGATACTGCAGATACTGATTTTTTGGAAAAACACGCAAGTTTACGAGGTTTAAGGCGTAAAAATGGGACTTATGCAGTCGGTCAAGCACTGATTAAAGGTGAAGCAGGCTCAGAAATTACAACAGGACTTCAAATTAAATCAGCAGATGGTCGTTTTTATACTACAAAACAATCTACCGTGATTACTACTGACGGCACTGTCAATGTTGCTGTTAATTCATTGGAAATAGGTAGCTCACAAAATATTAATACAACAACCACTGGGCAATTTATGTCTGCTCCCGCAGGCGTTTCATCTGAAGTTGTTTTAAGCAACATAAACGGGGGAACAGATGCAGAAACAGATGCAGAGTTATTAGAGCGTTTACTTGAAGTTATTCGCAGACCAGCGGCTGGTGGCAATAAATATGATTATAGACGCTGGGCGATAAGTGTTGAAGGCGTGACTAATGCTTATGTTTATCCGTTGCGCAGAGGGCTTGGCACTGTTGATATCGCTATTACTGCAAGCAATGGTTTACCCAGTGATGATACTGTCGAACGATGTCAAAATTATATTGATGATGTTCGCCCTGTGACCGCGAAAGAATCAAGAGTTGTTAAGCCTGATGTTACTCTCGTTGATTTTAATATCACTGTTAAATATGTTGATTCAACACTCACAAAAGTAACAAATTCAATTAAAGAGGCATTAAAAACGTATTTTGATTCATTGATACCAGGGGATGATTTAATTGTTTCTCAATGTGAAGCAATTGTTAGTGATTTAGTGAATGTGGTAGATAGACGCTTTACTACTCCAACACTAAATAGAAAAGCCGATATTATTAATAAAATAGAATGGTTTAGGCTTGGTGAAGTGGTTGTAACGGAGATGGAATAATGAAGCATAAACAGGTCTTATCAACACTCTATCCGCCCGTTTCTTATGACACAAATGGTGAAAATTTTCTTATTCAATGCGAGGTCGATGGTAATGCGTTTGATAGATTGCACGCCAGTGCTAACAATGTATTAAATGCTATTCATCCCAAGACGTCTGGTGAGATGATTGCTGATTGGGAAAGAATGCTAGGGCTTGAAATAGACTTAAATAAATCTTATGCAGAAAGAGTGAACAAAGTCATTATTAAACTAAATGCAATCGGTGGGCTTTCCATTCCTTATTTTATAAAACTCGCTGAAAGTATAGGGGTTGAAATTCAAATTAAAGAATTTTCGCCACTTCAAAATGATTTACCAAATGTGGGGGATATCCCTATTCAAAATTCTCCAACCGAAACACTAATTTTTATGTGGCGAGTTACGGTGTTAAATGGCGATGACAATATTATTTACTTCAGAGCAGGACAATCAACGGCAGGCAATAGATTAGTTGAATTTGGGGATCGTATTGTTGAAGAATTTTTTAAAGATTTAAAACCTGCTCATACTTACTGTTATTTTGCTTATAAATAGAGAGATAAAAAATGAAAGAAAAACTTGAAAATATTGAATCAAATGATGGGGAATTTCACGACGGAAACCCTGCAAGTGGTGAACAAGGGACGATTGTTACAGCGAAATGGCTTAATAACGTTCAGAAAGTGCTGCAAAGTTTTGGAGATGAGTTTGCTTATTTATTAAAACAAGTTAAAGATGTCCCAAATAATGCTAAAAATACTCAAATTTATGATGCATTGATGAGTATTTTTAATAGAGAGATTACTCAGAAAAAATCTAGCTCAGTTACTTCAACAAGCGAAGACACTATCGCAACATCAAAAGCTGCTAAAACTGCTTATGATAAAGCAGTGACAGCACAAAACACAGCAAATACAAAAGTTTCACAAAGCAATATTTCTAATTCTGTAAGCTCTACTAGTCAAACAACAGTAGGAAGTTCTCGTGCAGTAAAAATTGCTTACGATCGTGGTACAACAGCTTTAAACAAAGCAGTATCAGCAGAAAATATAGCTAATCATAAAATTGATAACAGTAAAAAATCAAGCTCTGTTACTTCAAATAGCGAAGATGATGTTGCGACACCAAAAGCGGTTAAAACGGCTTATGACAAAGCAGTGACAGCACAAAACACAGCAAATGGAAAAGTATCAAAATCTGGCGATACAATGACTGGTGACTTATTCATTAATATATCAAAAGTATTAACAGAAGATGATTTTCAAGTGAAAGCATTAACAAGTGAAAATTTTAATGATATCTGGAAAGTAGGAATATATCATCGCGGTAGACAATGGGGGAATGGTGATTTAACAGTTTTAAATTATCCCAAAAATATTGCAGGTGTTTTATTTGTTAAAGGATTTAGTGAAACATTCATTCATCAAGAGTATCGAACCAATGAGGGTGAACTTTATATACGTCACTTTGCAAATAATGAATGGTCAGAATGGGAATTATTAAATCCTAGGACTGTACAAAATTTAACACAAAATGGTTGGAAAAAATTACCTAGTGGATTAATTTTGCAATGGGGATATGTCAATAATGAGCAAGGTTATGAGCATTCTAGACGATATAATTTTAATATAAGTTTTACACAAAACTGCTTTGGTGTTTTTATCACAAGCATAGATGATTTGAAAGAATTAGGACATCATTATGCAAATAATCGTCATGAAGCTAATTATGTAGTAAGTGCTACAGTTAAGAATGTAAATGCAAATAGTTTTGAGGGGTGGATCGATGATAATTCAGGAAGTTGTGAGTTTTACTGGTTCGCGATAGGACAATAAGTAAAGGAGATTAATATGTATTTTTATGATGTAAATAGACAAGTATTTTTAACAGATGAAATTCATCAAGTACCAGAACTTTCAATAGAAGTTTCAGATGATGATTTTCAATATTTCATTGAAGAAAGAGCGAAAGGAAAAGAAATTTATATTAAAGATAATCAATTATTTTTAACACCCGTTAAACCGTCTAAACATCACAAGTGGAATGGTTCTGAATGGATTTTAACAGAAGAAGATAAAGCAAGAATTCTCAAAAAAGAACAAAAAAAGGCTTGGCTTAACATTCGAGAACACAGAGACAAAATGAGCGAATCGGGAGTGAAAGTAAATGACAAATGGTTTCACACTTATGAACGCTCACACTTACGATTGATGACACTGCAACAACTTCCAACAATACCACCTGATCTACTTTGGAAAACGATGGACGGCTCTTTTGTAATAATGACAGAAGAACTACTATCTAATGTCATTAATGCTCGTTTATTAACTGAAATAGAAAATTTCAAAAACGGAGAACGACATAAAATACTAATGCTGCAATCAGAAAATCCGCTTGAATATGATTTTAGTGACGGATGGTGTGAAATTTATAAAGAGGTAGATAATGAATAAGATTTATATAGCATTTTATAAAGGAAAAGGAAACCTTATTGATCGCATTGTGCGTTTTTTCACTAAAGGCAAGTATTCACACTGTGAGCTTGTTGTAAAAAAAATTGAGCCCGAAAGCGGTTATCATTATGAATATTCAACTGTTTACGACTGCTACAGTTCAAGCCCGAGAGACGGGGGAGTACGTTGTAAACAAATCAATGTGGAAAATGGAAATTGGGATTTAAAAGAAGTTAAAAACATTACAGAGCAAGATATTAAATGCTACTTTGAGAAAACAAAAGGTATAAGATATGACTTCTGCGGAGCAATTGGCGTTACTTTATTAATTAATCAAGATAAAAATAAAATATTTTGTTCAGAATGGGTTTTTAACTGTTTGTTCAATAGTGAGAATGGTTGGAGGTTTAGTCCGAATGATTTAGATGCAATACTTTAAAGACGGCGACATTATTAGTGCTGCAACACATAATAATGTCAGCTAAGCAAAACATACTTGCATATAGCCATACGCCGCCTACTCAGATCCGAGCAAGGCGGATTTTAGCAGATAATTTTAACAAATTGGAAAATATATGCAGAAAAAAGTAGAAATCCGTTGCAAGTGCTGTAATAAGTTACTTGCAAAAGCAATGATTGTACAGAATTTGGAAATTAAATGTACTCGTTGTAAAAAAAATAAACAAATTTAATTAACCAACTTGAGAGTCAGAGCATCTTGAATGCCAGAGCTCCATAATTTAAAAAAGGAAAAATTATGGCTCAATTCAAAAAAGCGCCCCTCCCGTTCGCTGGACAAAAAAGAATGTTTTTAAAACATTTTGAAAAAATATTAAATGAAAATATACAAGGTGATGGTCAAGGTTGGACTGTTGTTGATGTATTTGGTGGTAGTGGTTTATTAAGTCATACTGCAAAACATTTAAAACCACAGGTAAAGGTAATTTATAACGATTTTGATAGGTATTCAGAGAGATTAAAACACATCAATGAGACTAATCAGCTTCGCCAACAAATCTATGATATTGCCAAAGATACACCCAAAAATAAGCGGTTACATTTATCTTTAAAATTGAAAATTATTAAAATAATCAACAATTTCAAAGGATATAAAGACTTAAATTGCATTGCTTCGTGGTTATTATTTAGTGGGCAACAAGTTAGTAATTTTGATGAATTGTACTCAAAAACATTTTGGAACTGCGTTAGACAAAGTGACTATGCAAATGCTGATGGTTATTTAAATGATATTGAGGTAATTAATGAGAGTTTTCACACATTAATTCCGAAGTTTCAAAATCAAGAAAAAGTACTGCTATTGTTAGATCCTCCTTACTTATGCACTAATCAAAAATCTTACAGGCAGGATACTTACTTTGATTTGATTGATTTCTTAAGACTTATCAATTTAACAAAACCACCATACATTTTCTTCAGTTCAACTAAATCTGAATTTATTCGATTTATTGATTATATAATTGAAAATAGGTTTAATAATTATCAAAGTTTTGAACACGCTAGACGTATAACAATAAATGCTTTTACAAGCTATGCTATTCAGTATGAAGATAATTTAGTTTATATGTTTTAAGGGGGGGAATTGTGGCAAAAAAGAGAATAATAATTTGGGCGTTGTTTGATAGCGGAAATGGGTGCTACTCAAAAGCAGCCAAGACTTTTCCAAACATTAAAATATATCCGATCGGCATTGATATAGAAAATAAAAATAATCACTTTATTAAACTTAATTTAGCAGATTATTCTAGATTATTTGGAACAAATAAGTTATTTAAGAAACTAGATAGATTGCCAAAACCAGACGTTATAATAGCAAGCCCTCCGTGTGAGAGTTTTAGTGTTGCAAGCACTATGTGGGGCGGTAATGCAAGTTGGAAACAAGAAGATAAAAAAGGATCTCGCTTTGTTATTCGAAATAGAAGTGATTACGAAATTCCAAAAGTGTCAAGAGTGCATTTTCGCTATGAAAAATCATTTTTGAATCGAATTAATGGTGAACTATGTATATTTAATACTATTGAGATTATTAAACGTTATCAACCTAAAATTTACATTATTGAAAATCCTTACACTAGTAGAATGTGGGATTATATTGAAAAAGTTTTGGGATTTCATATAGAGTATGACAATCCAACATACTACGGAAATTACAATTATCAAGTTAAAAAACCAACTAAGTTTAAAAGTAATATTCCTCTTTATCTTAAATATGAAAACTATTATGCAGGGGTAAAATTGAGTAATGTTTTAAAAACTTATAACGCACGATCTAATATTCCGCTTGATTTAATTAGGGATATTTATGGAGAGATAATTAAGTTTTTGGGTTAACTTTTATTAAAAAATATGTCGGCTTAAATAGGTATCAAAAGGCGTTTTTATTTACATAAAATTAAATTATTTTATATGCAGATAAAAACGCTTATGTATGCAAAAATTTTAGGCGGTTTATATTTCTTATGATTATTTTTCAATGGCATCACATAATCGCTCTTCTTTTCTATGATTTTCTTCGCTATTTTCTTTTGCGTATTCATCGCATCTACCGTAATGAAGGCTTGATTTAGCTCTAAAATATCTATCATTTCTAGAATGCTTTCATTCTCATTTTTCTTACCTTTGGACTTATTTTGAGCTAAAATTAATCCTCTTGAACAGCTCCAAGCCGTAATACTATGTAGGGCATTATGAGGCTCTAAATGTGAACTGTTTTTTAATGTTTTACCATCTATTGCAATACACTCTTTGCCTTGTGATTTTCGTATCTCATTGATAAAATTAATAAAAATATAATTTAATTTCTCAGGATTTATCCGTCTTACAATACGAGCAATCGTATCATCAACAGGAATACCATTTTCAAAATCTCGGTATTTTCGTAACCATTTTATATTCAATTTACCAAACTGATGAATTTCACTCCATCCTTCTGCACCTGATATTACCGCACTTACGACAAGAAAAATAACATCTAAGAAGTCATGTTTTTTGTTTATATCTTTGCGAGGGTCTTCCAAATCTTTAAAAGCTGATAATATATTCATTTTTACACCTATTTGTTATTGAATAATAGGTGCTATTAGATCATATTTTTAAGAAAAGTGCGATCTTGCCCTGGTGGATAAAATCGAAAATGAATCATAAACCTTGCCCTTGCCAATCAAACAAAAGTTACGCTGAATGTTGTGAACCTTTTCATCAACACTTCGCTACACCACTCACCGCCGAACAGCTAATGCGTTCACGTTACAGTGCTTATACACTGATCAATATTAATTATATTGTAGAAACCACCCTACCAAGTCAGCAAAAATACTTAGATAAACCCGCAATGGAACAATGGGCAGAAAGTACAAAATGGTGTGGTTTAGAGATTGTGGCGCATAATCCTATGTTTGCTAAAAACAGAGCAACGGTAGAATTTAAAGCTTATTTCAAAACTGAGAAAAAAATAGCAGAACACCACGAACTATCGCTTTTTATTTATAAAGGGAATAAATGGTATTTTGTGGATCCGAATGTGTAAGGCACAAATAAAAAGATGCTCCTTAATACCGAAGCATTAAGGAGCAGAGCTTTACGAAATTCTGTTGAATCTCTTATTGTAGCAACGTTTTCTCATTTCGCTATGCAACAATATAAATAATAATAAAATTTTTTTTACAAAAGTCAATTTTTTTATTCAATTTATGATAAAAATATATCTATTTCTTTAATTAGATAGTTTAGGTGAATTTATGTCGACAATATCATATATTTTAGGATTAGATTTAGGGGTTGCATCTGTTGGTTGGTCAGTTATTGAGATTGATGAAAATGAAATGCCGATTAGATTAATTGATTTAGGGGTTAGAACCTTTGAAAAAGCAGAAGTCCCAAAAACAGGTGAATCATTAGCAAAATCAAGACGTGAAGCAAGAAGTACAAGACGACTTATTGCTCGCAGAGTAAAACGTTTATTATTAACGAAAAAAGCACTCCTAGAAGAAGGACTCTTAACCAAAAATGATTTTTTAACTAAAAATATCATTAAAAATTTACCGATCAATGCATGGGAATTAAGAGTTAAAGGGTTAGATCATAAATTAGAACCCAAAGAATGGGCGACGGTATTACTACATTTAATCAAACATAGAGGTTATTTATCCCAGCGTAAAAATGAAAGTGAAACGGCAGATAAACAGCTCGGAGCACTGTTATCTGGAGTGAAAGAGAATCATCTATTATTACAAGAAAGCCAATATAGAACGCCAGCAGAACTTGCTATTCGAAAATTTGAAAAAGAAAAAGGACACATCCGCAATCAAAACGGTGAATATATTCATACTTTTGATCGATTGGATTTACAAGCCGAATTACATCTCCTCTTTGAAAAACAACGTCAATATAATAATCCTTATACCTCTGCCAAATTAGAAGAAAAAATAGATTATTTATTGATGTATCAAAAACCTGCACTATCTGGTGAAGCTATCCTAAAAATGTTAGGTAAATGCCCTTTTGAAACGCAAGAATATAAATGTGCAAAAAATACATATAGTGCAGAACGCTTTATTTGGTTGACTAAATTGAATAATTTAAGAATTTTAACTCAAGGAGCAGAAAGAGGATTAACAGAGTCTGAAAGAGCATTATTATTAAATCAACCTTATCAAAAAGCAAAATTAACCTATACACAAATCCGAAATATTTTATAATTATCAGAATCGGAAATTTTTAAAGGCTTGCGTTATCGAAAAGCGGAAGATAAGAAAGAAATTGAAAAAGAAACACTGATGGAATTAAAAGCATTTCATCAAATTCGCAAAGTATTAGAAAAAGCAAATTTAAAAACGGAATGGCAAGGTTTAGCGACCAAGCCTGAATTACTTGATGAAATTGGTACCGCTTTTTCATTATATAAAACAGATGCTGATATTACCGCACAATTACAAGATAAAATATCAACTCCTATTTTAAATGCGTTATTATCAGGTATAAACTTTGATAAATTTATCAATTTATCTCTAACGGCACTTTCTAAAATTCTTCCACTAATGGAACAAGAGCAACGTTATGATGAAGCTTGTACCTCTATTTATGGCGATCATTATGGCGTAAAAACGAAAGAAGAGCATCTATTTTTACCTTCAATTGATAAAGATGAAATACGTAATCCCGTTGTATTACGTTGCCTTTCTCAAACAAGAAAAATTATCAATGCCGTTATTCGTTTATATGGCTCTCCTGCGAGAATTCATATTGAGACAGGACGAGAAGTGGGAAAATCATTTAAAGATCGTCAAAAAATTGCAAAAAATCAGCTTGAAAATAAAGCCAAAAAAGAACGTGCAATAAAAGAATTTAAAGATTTATTTCCTTACTTTATCGGAGAACCAAAATCAAAAGACATTCTAAAAATGCGTTTATACAATGAGCAACAAGGAAAATGTTTATATTCTGGAAAAGCTATTGATATCAATCGATTACTTGAAAAAGGTTATGTGGAAATTGATCACGCATTACCCTTTTCTCGTACTTGGGATGATAGTTTTAATAATAAAATTCTCGTATTAGCCAATGAAAACCAAAATAAAGCAAATCAAACCCCTTATGAATGGTTTGATGGTAAAAATAATACGACAAAATGGCAACAATTTGTTGCATTAGTGTCGGGAAGTCACTTTAATTATCATAAAAAACAACATCTATTACTCAAATATTTATCAGAAGATTTTATTAAGAGAAATCTCAATGATACGCGATATGTCGCTCGCTACTTAATGAATTTTATCAATGATAATATTCAGTTAACGGGTAAAGGAAAAAAATGCGTATTTGCTTCTAATGGACAAATTACTGCATTGCTCCGTGCTCGTTGGGGATTGATGAAAGTCAGAGGAGAGAATGATCGCCATCACGCTTTAGATGCTATCGTTGTAGCCTGTACAACATCTGCAATGCAAAAGAAAATTACTGATTTTGTACGCAATAAAGAGATGAATATTTTCAGCGGTGAATTTATAGATAGAAATACCGGTGAAATTAAACAGATTCATTTCCCGGAACCGTGGAACTATTTCCGTAACGAAGTGATGATTCGTGTATTTAGTCATAATCCTCTACTAGAGTTAGAGCAACAATTACCAAACCGTCCCGAAGCAAGACATCAATATGTTACACCGTTATTTGTATCAAGAATGCCAACACGTAAAATGACAGGGCAAGGGCATTTAGAAACCATTAAATCAGCGAAACGCTTAGCAGAAAATGAAAGTGTGCAACGTATTGCACTCACATCATTAAAATTAAGTACGCTAGAAAATATGGTTAATAAAGACAAAGAAAAAGCACTTTATCAAGCATTAAAAGAACGATTAGAACAATTTAATAATGATCCTGTAAAAGCCTTTGCTGAACCCTTTTATAAAAAAGGTGGACAACAGGTGAAAAAAATTAGAGTTAAACAAATCCAAAAAACAGGGGTTCTTGTCCATCAAGGAAATGGTGTAGCAGATAATGCCTCAATGGTTCGGGTGGATGTATTTGAAAAAGCTAATAAATTCTACCTTGTCCCTATTTACACTTGGCAAGTTGCTAAAGGAATTTTGCCAAATAAAGCGGCTATAGCAAATAAAGGAGAAGATGAATGGCAAGAAATGGATGAATCTTTTACTTTTAAGTTTTCAATCTATCCGAATGATTTAATTAAATTAGAAACTAAAAAGGTTACTCACTTCGGTTATTATGTAGGAATGGACAGAAGTAATGCAGCAATACACATTAGGACTCATGATTTAGAAAAATCGGAAGGTAAGAATGGAATACATAAAAATGTTGGTGTAAAAACAGCACTTTCTTTTGAAAAATATGATATTGATCCTTTAGGTAAAAATATTGGACTTTGTCAGCCAAAAGCTCGACAACCTATTCGTTAATTATTACGCCCTATTTGTTTAACAGATAGGGCGTTTTTATTAAGAGGTAATACCATTATGTCTTGGCGAAGTATCTTAATTAGCAAGGGTGGAAAATTATCATTAAAACAGAATCAACTTTGTATTTGGCAAGAGGAAGCTGAATATACCGTTCCTATTGAAGATATTGCTATTATCGTTGTTGAAAGTAAGGAAGTGGTTATTACAGCCCCCTTACTTTCTGCTCTTGCACTCAATGGTGTGACATTATTAACCTGTGATCAACAATTTCTACCCTGTGGACAATGGCTTCCCTTTTCACAATATCATCGCCAATTAAAAATATTAAAACTCCAAATAGACGCGACTATTCCCCAGAAAAAACAACTATGGCAAGAAATTATAAAACAAAAAGTCCTTAATCAAGCCTTTGTTTTATCACAAGCCCAATGTGAAAAAGAAAGTGCCAAATTACACATTATGGCAAAACAGGTTAAATCAGGCGATAAAGAGAATATTGAGGCTCAAGCGGCATTACTTTATTTTCACACTTTATTCGGAAAAACTTTTCGTAGGACAGATGATGATAATATCAATAGCCACTTAAATTATGCTTACACTGTATTACGCTCTGCAGTAGCACGTTGTTTAGTTTATTATGGTTGGTTACCTAGCTTAGGAATTTTTCATCATAGCGAGTTGAATCCCTTTAATCTTGCCGACGATTTTATTGAACCCTTTCGCCCTCTTGTCGATTTATTAGTATGGGAATTATGGAAACAAAATAAATTAGATAAAGGCTTAACACCTTATACCAAACAACAACTCATTAAAATTTTACACAAACAAATACAATTTCAAAATGAAACATTGAGTGTTCTCAGTGCAATTGATCGCACCATTGCATCATTAAAAAATGCATTTATCAGTAAAAATTCCAAACAATTAAAGTTACCCAAAATATTACCTTTAGAGGAATATCACTATGAGTGAGGCTAAATTTATGCGAATAATAGTCTTTTTTGATTTACCCGTCACAACTAAATCCAAACGCCGAGCTGCCAATCAATTCCGTCAATTTTTATTAAAAGATGGATATCAAATGCTCCAATTATCAGTCTATTCTCGTATAGTAAGAGGAAGAGATTCATTAACCAAACATCATAAAAGATTGTGCCAAAACTTGCCTGAAGAGGGATCTATTCGTTGCTTAGAGGTGACAGAAAAACAGTTTGCTAGTATGCAACTACTATTAGGAGAATTGAAAACACAAGAAAAAAAAGTAAACGCAAATCAAATGCTGTTATTTTAAACAATCATTTCTGATAAATTTTTATTTTTTGCATTTTTTATAGCTAAATATCCAGATCTTTATTAGAAAAAAATCATAAAAAACACGGATAAATACTTATTTATCCGTGTTTTTTATAATGAATATAATAGTAATAAAGCCTTATTTTAAAAGGCTTTAGATGTCCAAGATTATAGCATAGCGAAATGAGAAAGGGAGCTACAACTGGTAGAAAGGGGTAATTTTTTATGATGTAATTATAGCATAGCGAAATGAGAAAGGGAGCTACAACCCGCCTAAAATTGCATAATCCGCAATATCTATTATAGCATAGCGAAATGAGAAAGGGAGCTACAACTAAAAAATGTCACGACACAAGCAATCAGCGATTATAGCATAGCGAAATGAGAAAGGGAGCTACAACTTCGTTAGAAGATTATTTCATTTCTTTAAGATTATAGCATAGCGAAATGAGAAAGGGAGCTACAACAGAATACAGAGGATTAATACAATGACACAAATTATAGCATAGCGAAATGAGAAAGGGAGCTACAACTTTTGGCTAAAAGTATCAATGATGGGCTAGATTATAGCATAGCGAAATGAGAAAGGGAGCTACAACCACAAGATGGCAATACTACTGCTGCAATATATTATAGCATAGCGAAATGAGAAAGGGAGCTACAACTTAACGCCTCGTGTGCTGCATCTGCCACTTATTATAGCATAGCGAAATGAGAAAGGGAGCTACAACTTTTGCTGTTTGTACGTGAGCGGTTTTATCATTATAGCATAGCGAAATGAGAAAGGGAGCTACAACTATA
Organism: Phocoenobacter atlanticus subsp. cyclopteri; assembly: GCF_018343795.1. Taxonomy (GTDB): domain Bacteria; phylum Pseudomonadota; class Gammaproteobacteria; order Enterobacterales; family Pasteurellaceae; genus Phocoenobacter; species Phocoenobacter atlanticus. Next base: position 2,050,561 of record NZ_CP074346.1, on the reverse strand, counting down.
TTTCGTGGCTGTGTCGCACACCCTGTATTATAGCATAGCGAAATGAGAAAGGGAGCTACAACATTTCATCTGTTGTTTGTTCACTTCTAAAAATTATAGCATAGCGAAATGAGAAAGGGAGCTACAACACAGAAACAAGCAATTAGAAATGGTAGCAAATTATAGCATAGCGAAATGAGAAAGGGAGCTACAACTTCATCACGATGTACTTCACACCACGCTTGATTATAGCATAGCGAAATGAGAAAGGGAGCTACAACCTAGAACAATGCCATCTGAAAGCCGTTTATATTATAGCATAGCGAAATGAGAAAAGGAGCTACAACTAAAATAAACACTCAAACTTTCGATAAGAAATTATAGCACAACAAAATGAAAAAAGGGAACTACAACTGTTTCCAATGTTAAAGAGACTGTCTCCTGTTAAATGAAAAAAGAGTTCAAAGAGACTATAAAAATAGCTAGTCTCGACACAGAATTGAGACTGTCTCCTAAACTGTGTAACTGCACTTTAGTTAAAGATAATCAGCTAAGCGATCATCAAACTCAATCATAAACTTATTGAGTGCTAATTTCCAGTCTCTAATTGGCATTGTCCATTTTTTAGAGGCATTTTGAATAGCCAGATAAACGACTTTTTTTGCAGAGTCATCCGTTGGAAATAATTTTCTCTTATTGATGACTTTGCGAATAACACTATTTACAGACTCAATAGCATTAGTCGTATAAATGGCTTTCCTTATATCCTCAGGGTAGTTAAACAAGGTATTCAGGTTATCCCAGTGTTTATACCAAGACCGTGATATTTGCGGATATTTATCGTCATAAGTATTCGCAAAATTCTCTAATTCCTGCAAGGCTTCATCTTCTGTCGTAGATTGATAAATTTTCTTTAAGTCTCGAGCAACTGCTTTATAATCCTTATGAGGCACATATTTCATAGAATTACGCACCATATGGACAATACAAAGCTGGATTTTAGTTTTTGGATAAACGGTATTAATCGCATCAGGAAAGCCCGTTAAACCATCAACACAAGCAATAAGGATATCTTTTACACCACGATTTTGTAATTCTGTCAGCACCCCTAACCAAAATTTAGCTCCTTCATTTTCAGATATCCACAACTTTTGTCCTTGCATATTAATGCCTAAGGAGAGGTAAATAGCCTTATTAATCACACATTTATCTTGACGGACTTTAACAACGATGCAGTCCAAATAAACGATAGGATAGACATCATCAAGCGGGTGAGATTTCTGTCCCATATAGGTCTGACACAGTTTCAGTGATTTCTTGGGTACTCATTCCTTGTGAATACAAATAGATAATTTTTGAGTCGAGTATGGGTACTCTTGTTTGTCGTTTTTTAATGATTTCAGGCTCAAAAGTGCCTTCTCTATCACGTGGCGTATCGATAGAAAATTGAACTTCTTCGGTATATACCGTTTTGGTTGTAACGCCATTTCTGGCATTGCTACCTTTACGTGTGCCATTCTTTTGATAGCCTAGATGCTCATCTAATTCAGCATTGAGTGATTTCTCAAAGAAACGTTTGTGCAATAACTGAGTTGCATTTCGATATCTTCTTGAGAATCTAGTTGCTCAAGTAGGGCGTCGATTTGGTTGGTTAAATTTGCTTTTTTCATATTGGTATCCACCTTAATGTTTTTTGTATATTAAAGCAGATACACAGTTATTTTTATAGTCTCTATTTGAAAGCTACATATAAAAACTTTTATATGTAGCCTACGATAAAATTAATTTTATTTTATTTTGAAAACCCAAAAATCATTATTTATCCACGCAATAATAACGCCTTTGTCAAAACTTTTTATATCAACGATGGCTTTATTTGAACGTGTTTTTTTTCTGTAAGATATTTTTGAATTTCTATCAAAACATAAAAAATATCTTCCAAAGCTTTTGTCTCGTATTCTTAGCTTATGAAATGATAAATAATTAAATTTATATCCTCCTTTTAGTAAAAAGTTTCTTAAAGAACTTTTTTTGATACTCGGGTATTTTTTCCCTGATTCTTCTAAACAAATATACGAAAAATATCCAGTTGTATTTTGTCCTGGCTCAAAAGAAGGAAGTTCTATATATTCCCCACTTTTTGTTTTAATATACGCACCATCATACTCTGGCTCTTTTGCAAAAACGCTAAATGTTAGACTAGATACTAATAAAAAAAATATTATGCTGTATTTTTTCATATTAACTCCTTTACGAATAATTTTAACTATAAAAACACGGACATTATACCCCCCTAACTTATCAAGATTTTTTCAAAATTATTACTTAGATTCCCAGGGGAAAACTAGGGTAAGAGCATATTTTAAATTTTATAAAAAAATCAATATGTTATTCAAATTAACGTAAGATTGGGATTATAAAAATATGTTGTAGTAGCTAATTAACAAATATTAGTTTGTGTATATTTAGTCCATATTCTGAGATGTTGCATGCAACGTCTCCATATTAGATATTTATTTTGTAAATTTAACCATTAATATAACCGCTATATTTAAATTTTATTATTAATTTCTAGAAATCAATAGGTAAACGTTTAAGGTTACTCTGAGGGATATATAAAACTATGATTCCTTGTAATTTATAATCCTTCCCTTTTATAATAAAATAAATGCTATAATGCAAAAAAATTTGAGGTAGATTTAAATAGATAATAATTTATGGTCTCTGCGGCTTGATTTTGAATCAATTTTTGACTATTTCTGGATAGGATTCAAGGATAACCCTGAACCCTATTTTTAGAACTTACGCAGTTTGTGGGATAGTGTCTTCAGCAGACTAGTAAAAATAGGTAATGCCAAATTGAGACGAGACTGTCTCTTAAAATTCTGACACAGAGTTTTGAGCGCTCTTTTAATTTACAAAAAGTGAGTTAAAACTCTTCACCTCACTTTTCACCAACCACTTCATCTACTATGCCTTTTTATTCTTTACAATAAAAATTTAACTCACTGTAAATGCATATTGAATGAAATATTCGTACCCTTATAAATTTGGTATGCTATTTATTGTACGACCAACTTCTTCCGTTATACCTGCTACTGATTTAAAGGCTTCCAATAATTCTTTTTTATTATTTGCCTCATAAAAATTACCCTCGCCAACACATTCTTTCCAAGCTCGTTGTTGGGCAATCACTTCATCTCTTCCTTTCTGATTTTTATCATATCCAAAAGCAACAAAACCAATCTTCGTTTTATATATTGGATAGTTATTATCTTGTAGTGAATCAATTCTATTACGGATATGTTCACACATTTTATGATTTGTAATCAATGTTTGAGTTACTTCTAGAGGTTGACTCTTTGGTGTTAATTCATCCACACCATCAGATAGCATAATAATAACTCTTTGAGTATTGCTTATTACTTTTTCTGGTAATGCATTCAGATTTTTATTCATCATTAAATTAGCACCGATCAAAAAACCCGAGCTTGATAATGTTGAACCCGATGCACTAAGACGATTAGAATCTTGTTTAAAATCATTACTTTCCTGATAATTATACCAAGTTTTCGTTGTTGTAATACTATTTGACAACTGCTTTAAACAAATCCCATTTTTCTCAAATGATAGAAATCCCTCAATATCTTTTCCATTAAAATTATCAATCATACGTATTGTTGAAGGATAATCTACAATATTATTTAAAGTTCGAGATATTTGTTCTAATACCGCATCAAAACTTTCTATATAATTTGTCTGATCATCACTTTTATTACTCTCTACTTTAATAAATTTACTTATATTAACACCCGTATATTTAGAATGTATAATTCTAAATATTGCATCTAATAATTCATCTTTATCACTTAAATTATACTGATAATTAAAATTGTTATTTATCCATACATTTTGATCATGTCTTAATTCCCACCATTCTGTTCTTTTTTTTAATACATTTCGAATTTTATATTGAGTAGAAGATGCAGAGCTCAATAATCGATAAGGAAAAACACATTGCGATAAATTATTCTGTTGCTGAACACCAAGAGAAAAAGAAGTAAAACCAATCCGATTATGAATATTTTGTTTATTGTTAGAAGATAATAGCTCTTCAGATACTTCACTAAATACTTCCTTTAATACTGATAATTTTGTTGGTCCACCGCCTGACAAGCTATATCCCATCGAACCAGACAAATCGGTAATTAGCATCAAATCAACAGGCGGTGCTATATTACGCTGTTTTACAGCATAAAGTGTATCTGCTTTAATATTAACTGTTTTAGCAAACGTCAGCCCAAACTCTTTACCCAAATATACCCAAGATGGACGATCAAAATTACCATCAACTTCACAAACCACCGATACTGAATATTTTAGTCGACCACAACGATAAGTATATTGATCGGTAATAGTATAATTATCAGGTTTATAACTCTTACCTTGATAATAACTACGAACCATTGTTGCTATCATTTCTTTATTACGCTTATCTTGTTGTGCTTTTAATGTATCCTTATTAAAGGCATCAAGCTCTTGCTTTGTGATACTTTGACGAGTAACACCTATATGGATTGTTGGTCGATCTTTATTATTTTCAGCAATAAGTAATAAACTGGCTTGCTCCATCCCTTGTGTGAAACGGGCTTTATCTAGCAGAATACCCGAACCATCTACGACTAATGCAATAAATCCTAATAGAGCAAAACTCATTAGGGACATCACAATAGTGTAAACACCTTGTTCATTCTTCAAAAATTGTGAGAATACATCTCGACAAGATTGATATTTTTTCTTAATATTATCCATCTCTAATCCCTTTATGATCTTTTATTAACGCCCAACAGCTACAGAAGAAGAACGTAATAAACGCCCTGATTTTTCAGACTCATCTAAAATAATTGCTCTAAAAATACTGTAATCTTGGATACATATTGTGACTTGATAAAGAGGAATTGTCCTTCTTTCGTTCACTTCTGAGCGAGGAGCTATGCTTCTTAATAATTGTAAATTCGTTGCTGGTACACACGCATTTCTATCACCTAAAGAAGAAAAAACTAAGGTTGGTTCTTTATCTACATCTGCCTCATTAAATTGTAATGATTCTATAATAATGAATAACTCTTTTGAGCTATTGGCGTCTCCATACATCATATACTTCGCTAATCTACGAAAATCTGAAAGATCTTTATTTTTTATCTTGCCATTTACTTTCTCATCTTTCGAAAGACTTTCATTCCCTTTACCATATAACTGCGTTCGCTCACGCAACAAATTAACCAATGAATAAGTTGCATTATCGATTTTACCTAAGTTTGAACGTAGCAACGCTAAATCTACCATAAAAACTAACATCAATGTCAGCAGTGTAATCATAAAAACAAATTCAATAGTTACTGAACCTCTGCTATTCTTGGTAAAATTGTTGAATAACTTATTCCTTAAATTTCGATCTTTCATTTTCTTGTACCACCAAAACTTCACGAGTAAAAAGGGAATTAACAAAAGCCCCAATGAAAGGTAATGCAACTAAAAATTCATAATTATATTGTAAACGATATTTTACAATGGCCGCTAATTGACCTGTTGGAAGAATTTTTTTACCATTACCATCATCGACTGCCTTTCTAAAACCATCGACATTACCTTCAATTCCTTTAACTAAATTATCAATAGAATCTGCATATTTTACATCAACACTGAGTGAAGGATTATCTGGCACAAGAAATGCCATATCATTGCCTGATCTTGACTGATATTGCTTAGTAATCTCTTTTTTCAAAAGTGTAGCATAATCACCACTTGGTTCTTTTTGATTCTTTGTTAAACGCACACCCTCAGCAATTGCTAAATCCCAATAAGCAGATAACAGAGCAATACGACCAAACTCAAAAAGAACAAATAGTACCGTCAAGAAAATACCAATTGTAAGGGTAAATTCTATACTCGACACTCCTTCTTTATGATTTACAAACTGTTTAATTTTTTGAAAAAATCTGTGCATATTCATTCTCTGCTTATTTATATTTAACAATTAGCGAACCGCTAATTCTTTAGATACTCGTTCTGTTCTTTTTAATGCATTAACAAGATCTGTTTCAGAGGTGTTTAAACGCTCTTTTTCAATGATATCCAGTGCATACTTTGTATCACCTGATTTTACCAATGCAAGCACTAAATTATGCAATAAACGTGATTCTTTTTGACCATCTAAATACTGTGGTAATAACAATCGTACTGCATTTTTATATTCACCTTTAATAATATTTAGCATTGCAAGGTTATTAATTGCAACTAAATCCGTCAAAAAACGTTCACGTGCACTCATAAAGTCTTGCTCGGATTTATCTAACCTTCCAAGTTGTGCGAATGCAATCCCTCTCGCATTATAAGCTTCTGGATTACGGGTAAATTTTGTAATAAGCTTATTTGCCTCATTAACCGCTTCATGATATTTTTTATTTTGAACCAAGCATTTCACTTGTAACAACATTGCTCTTTCTGTAAATTCTGGTTTATTTAATAAAGGCTGTAAATAAAATAATGCTTCTTTACCATTTCCTTTTTGATAATAACTGTCTGCCAATTTATAACGAATGCGAGAATCTTCTTGATTTTTTAAGACTTCTCTATAAAGAGAGATAAGTCCTGCATAATTAAGCGTTGATTCATAAAGCTTTTCTTTTGCAACAATATTCTGCGGTGTTAACATTTCCACAGAAGGATCCTTACCATTCTTTGACAATGTTAAATTAGCACAAGCCGTGAGTGCTAAAATAAAAGATAAACTTACTGTTTTTTTCAAAAATTTAGAATACATGTGGAAAGACCCTCATCGCCCCTGGGGCTAAAATTAAAATAATAATCGGAAACATTATAAATGCAATAAGAGGAATACTCATTTTTGCAGCTAATGTTCCTAACCGTTCTTCAATAGCAAGTAATTGCAATTCTCTAATATCCGCTGATAATTGAATGAGTTGTCCATAAATAGACGAGCCAAAATTTAAACTTTGTTGTAACACGGTGGTGAACATTCGAACTTCTCGAGTAGGTAAAGAAATAATAAGATCGTCTAATGCTACACTTAAACTTGTTAACTCAGATTTACGAATAATTCGTAGCATCACATAAGTTAAATCAGGATTTAACGTTTTAAAATCTTTTGCAATCTGTTTTAACGCCATATCAATGATCATGCCTGTTTGTACGCATACAGCAACTAAATCAATAAACCCTGGCAAATCATTCATAATTGATTTTATTTTTTTCTTTAAAATCATACTAGTTATTACTCCTGGAATAAGAATAACTAAAATAAAAACACCACTAAAACCAAGCATTAACTCTGCTTTATCTTTATTCATATTAAATAGATAATAAAAAGCGAATATGATAAATGATATAAATAGTTTTAATTTAATATTTTTATCGACTTCACCTAAAAATTTCAACAAAGGGTTATTACTAATTAACAATAACTCAAGATCCTTTTGTTGTTTATTTTTGCTACTTTTATTTTCTTCTTCATTATTCTCTTTTGGATATATCCCCGCAATAATATCTTTATGCTTCTTTAATCTATTTTTATTTAATATAGATAAAATAAAGAGTAGTACACCAAAACATAGTAATAATACAAAAAAAGAGATTTTTACGATCATCAACTTGCCTTCCTCATTAACCACCAAATTATAATTAAGCCTAAGCCTTCACTTCCTAGAACATAATAAAGCACTAAACGACCATCAGGATCATTAATAATAAACTCAAAATTCTCTGGCATCGCCACTCTCATAAAAATAAAGAAACAGACAGGAAGTGCTCCTACAATTAACGCCGAAATACGTGCCTCTGACGTCATCGCTTTCTTTTTTTGTTCCATTTTTTTACTCTCTGCAATCACTCGTCCTAAACGACTAATTACTTCTCGCATTTGTCCACCTTTATCTAAATTTACACGAATAATAGTCACAAAAAAGTAAAACTCTTTATAAGGATAGCGGGTATAACTATCTTCAAAAACAGTCGTAGGATCTTCTCCGATCGCAAGTCGCTTATAAATACGTTTAAATTCCTCTCCTAGTTGTCCTGTTACATCTTTACCACAACGTTCTAATGCCTGTAATAATCCAGCACCCGCTGTAGTTGCGCTATTTAAAATTTGAATAACCTCTGGAAATCCGTCTTCAAAAATAATTCTGTTACGTCTTTGTCCAAGCTTCCAAACAAGTAAAATAATTAGCACACAAGAAAGAGGCACAAAAATATAACGCTCTACCTGTAAATAGAAATCATTTATATAAAATAAAATTAAAAAAACAAATAACGTAATAACCGTATTACGAATCAAATTTTTAGCATTACCCCCAACAAAGTAAAATTTCCATAAGACAAAGTTTGATTGAATTTTCTTCCATACGCCAGAAAATCCCTCCGTCGTGTATGCTATCGGATCTATTTTTTTCTTTTTCTCACGAAAATTAAATGCTGCATATAATGTAAGTAGCATACCAAACACAAAAATCAACGAGTATATATATAAAAACATCAATTCTCCTTAAAAATACTCTCTAACTCAGCACTTAAGTTAAATATTTGAGCATTTTGTGACACGATAGAACGTGAAAGTAAGCCGTGTGAAATAAATTCACCAATAATTTTACCTTCTTTAGTTCGCTCCTTACTTGATTTATAAGAGAAAATATCCTGTAAAACAACCTGACCATTTTCCATTCCCATAATTTCCGTAATGCTAATTACTTTTCTTGAACCATCATTTAAACGTGTAGCTTGGACAATAATATTTACTGCCGATGCAATATTACGACGGATAGCCTCCAAAGGTAAACTTGCACTAGACATCATAACCATCGATTCTAGACGAGCAAGCGCATCTCTTGATGAGTTAGCATGAAGTGTAGACATTGAACCATCATGACCTGTATTCATTGCTTGTAACATTTGAAATGCCTCACCACCACGACATTCCCCCACAATGATACGTTCAGGACGCATACGCAATGCATTAATCACCAAGTCTTGCATTGTGATTGCCCCTGTGTTTTCTACCCCTGCAACACGTGTTTCTAAACGTACAACATGTGGCTGATCTAAACGTAATTCCGCAGTATCTTCTAACGTAATCACACGTTCATCTTCTGAAATATAACTAGATAATGCATTTAACAAGGTCGTTTTACCCGACCCCGTTCCCCCTGAAACGATAATATTTATACGTGAACGAGCCGCTATAATCAAAAAATTTGCCATTTGTCTGGTCATCGAACCAAAACCAACAAGCTCCTGTAATGATTTTTTTGCTTTACTAAACTTACGAATTGAAATTGATGTTCCATCTAATGCAATAGGTGGAATCACAACATTCAAACGGCTTCCGTCAGGTAAACGAGAATCCACTAATGGTGAACTATCATCAATACGTCGCCCAACCATAGAAACTAAACGTCGTGCAATATCTGTCAATTGCTCATTATTAATAAAAGATTTTTGGGTTTTTTCTAACTTACCTGCTCGTTCAACCCAAACATCATCGGAACCATTAACCAAAATATCATTGATGGTGTCATCTTCCATCAGCTCTCGCAAAGGACCATATCCCATAATCTCGTCCGAGATCATTTCTGCCATCATATTTGCATCAGAAGCGGTCAAATAATTATTCTTTTTTGACGTTAATTGATAAATGACTTGAATCAATTCATCTACTAACTTATCTCTGTTATCTCTAATTAAATCAAGCTTCTCAACATCTAAGTTACTCAAAATTTCATTTCTAAAGAAAATCTGTTGTTCTTTATTTAGCATATAAATTAATTACCCAGAATGTTACGAATAATTGCTTTAAAAAAACTTTTACTTTCTTTTGTTTTTTGACGAGACAATACACCAATAACTTTCATTGTTAACTTGTTCAAGTTTTTTATATTTGATTTTGATAGTTTCAGATCGAACACCTTATTAGCTGTTGTTTTTTTCAAGAATGGAATCACTGCATCAATTTGACAACCTAATAAGTTCTCAATATCTGCTTTTGCCATCTGTGATGCATACTCTGATTTACAATCTGAAATACAAACAAAGGTACGAATCGGTTTACCCGTTGCACTCTGCTCTCTTTTACATTGCTCTAAAAACTGTTTTGCAACACGCAATGAACTAACATGGCGCTCAACAACCAAAATAAAACTGCTACTATAACTAAAAAAGTCCGCAAAATTATCTCTATGAACATTAAAAATGGGCTGATCATAAATGATAAAATTGTATTTTTCTCTTTCTTCTACAGATAACGTCTCAATATCACCATTAAATAAATCTAAATTATTGCCATACTCAACAATATCGCCTTGTAATCTTTTATCAAATAATAAATCTAAATCTTGTGAACCATCACTACCCTGAGCAAGTAAGACAGGAACTTTCTTATGATTCACAATTTGGTTAACAATTTGAGTACTAATAAAACTTGTACCAATGCCACCTTTGCACCCTAACACACACACATTTATCGTATTTCTCGTACGAGGAATACTCACTGTAGAAGAGATTACACTCTCCATCATCAAACTCAATTGTGAGTCACAATGAAAATAGAGAATATTTTTTTCTAACAAGCGTTGCGCAAGTGAAATTGAATCACTGTTTCCAATTAAACAGCACCATACTTGTTGTGGAATGATAGCATTTACATATTCTGCAATTATACCTACATTGGTTGAGTCTTTAATATCAATAATAACACCGTTCGTTTCCTCAGCATTTAATACAACCCTCTCATTTTGAAAATCTTTCCCAATTACTTCAATATTCTCAAGCCCTCGGGAACGTAACAACTGTGAAACTTGAGATTGAACAGACTCAGATTCTGAAATAACAACAACTTTTCTTATGCTGTTTAATGTAGAACTTTCATTATCAAGTAATAACATAATTCCTATTCCTTAATTAATTTTTTGATTGAATACGAATATTACTTTCCACCGCACAAGATCCTTGTTTTTCATAAAAAACGGTATCCATACGCACCTTACTACATTTTGTTTTTTGTTTTACAATACTATGCACTTTTGCATAAACAGGATAAATCGTCCTTTTTTTATAAACTAAACGAATGTTTTTTGTTGAAAGACCTTGCTTAATTAAGCTACGGCGTAATGACATTGCCATTTTCTTTTGTCTTTCACCATAAAAAAGTGTGACTTTTTTATTCACATCACTGCCTATTTCACGATAGATTTCATTTTTTAAATTAAGTAAACCAGCCTCTGATTCTTTACTCAAAGTGTAAATTGCAGTTTTATCCACAAAAGGCAAAAACTTGCCACCATACTGATTTGCATTAGCAAAATTGAAAAGAGAGAAAATGCTCAATAGTAATGTTATTCTTATAAATCTTATCATTGAATAAATCCTCCACGTTTTAAGAAATTCGTCGTTAATGTACGATAATAAATGTTTTTAAATGGTGTAGTATTAAAGAAACGCTCTAATGTACCTGTTTTCTCAAAATCAGGATAAACAATATCATCGCCTTGTACTGGTTTCACTAAATTAACAGTTGCTACAACAACTAACTCTCGTTCAACTTTTTCTGTTTTTGCTTGACGAAAGAATGCACCTAAAATTGGAATATCGCCTAAAAATGGAATTTTCGCCAATCCTTCAGCATCTTCTGATGAATATAATCCACCAATTATAAAACTTTCGCCATCAGCCAACTCTAATGTTGAAGAAGAGCGACGTATATTAAATAAAGGCACTTTTATTTCTTCGTAATGAACAGGCGAACTTAACGTACTTACTTCTTGATTAAGACGCAAGCGGATCTTATCGTTATCTAATAATTTTGCACCAACATCTAATTTAATCCCAAATGACTTATAAGTAATGGTTGGATCGCCATTTTTATTTCTATTAAATAATGGTATCTCTCCTCCGACTAAGAAAGTAGACGTTTCACCAGAAAGTAATGAAATATTTGGTTGAGCCAAAATCTTTCCATTATCTTTATTATTAATCGCATTAATAAAAACCGCTAAATTATTCGCATTTAAGAATGCAACAGAGCCTTTTCCATTATTAAAACGACCTTCAATTTGTGTTGCACCATTTGTTAAACCTTTTAATGCATTACCCGAAATACTCGTCCAATCAATCCCCAATGATTCACTAAATTTCTTATTTACATCTACCACTGTCAATTTCACATTAATTTGTTCTGAAAGTGATATTTCTGCATTATTAATAACCTGTTTGTATTCATAAGAATCTAAGAACGAAATTTCTTCTCCACCTAATTTACGCTTAGTTACCTTATAGTCATCGCCTATCGCTGCACCAACAACACGAGCAGCTTTTTCTGCTTCACTTTTTGATTTTGCTTTACCTTCAATAACATAGGCTTGCCCAATTTTCTTCACTCTTAATGAACTTTTAGGAAAACGAATATTAATTTGCTCATTCACATTGGCTAAACTATTAATTGCATCATTAACAAAAAAAGTATTAGATATTAATTGCTTACCATCAAGTCCCAATACATTAATATCTGTACGACCAATATCTTTTGCATACACAACAAAATTATTGTCATCAAGAATTTCATAATCCGCAATATTTGGTGCTGAAATAAAAATCGTATCAATCTTATCCTTTAATTGAAAATGCTTACTTTCTCCTTTGTCGAGATAAAACTTCCCTGCTAACACCTGTGTTGGTACAAAAAGTGTTGTCACTACAAATAAAATTGCAAAAATAATCTTACACATATTAACCTCTTAATTTACGAATAAATATACCACGAGCGTCTACCGGTGTTGGTTTGTCCGTGGGTAATAACACCAAATTTGCACCCATCGGTAAGGTGTATAATTTTTTCACTTGCTCTGCAGTCATTTTTAATGTCACAAAACCTGTAATTCTTGTATTTTTATCTTGTTCTTCTTTTGGTATTGTGTTTGTTTGTAAAACAAGTACATTATCCACAACTTTTATTAAATCATTACGATTTTGATTTTCTCTACCCACACCCCCCTGATAAGAATACACAGAAACATAAGTCCCAGCTTTCGTTGTTTGTAAAATATAATCACTATTTATATCCACAGATACCTTATAGGCAACCTCTTGCTTGGGATCGATACTCGAAATTAAAAACTCAGACGAATCGGGAGATACAAGCACTTTAGGAGCAAGAATAGAACCTTTTGTTATGTTTTGATTTAATAAAAAACCTTGCAATGAATTATGTTTTGATTTTTCAAAAAGAAGTTTTAAATCATGAGATAATAAAGGTTCATCATCTCCTTCTTTAACTTCTATAGTCATCTCGGAAAGCTGATAATCTTCCTCTTTTAATAACATACCTTTATTGAGATCTTTATTAGATGTTGCGGTAATAATGACTTGTCTTTTAGATGAAACATCTTCAACAAAATCTTTTATTTTTTGAGATGAATCTTTAATCGGCAGAGGGGCTTGCTCGCTGAATGAATTCGGCATAAAAAACAGTCCCGCAAATCCCACAAACAAAATAAAAAGAGACATTATAAATAAGACACGATAATTCATTATTAATCCTTAAAAATAAATTAGTGGTAAAGTTAGCACTTTACAAATAAGGTTTATCACTTAGGACGAGTGATACAACCAAAAATTAGTCAGAAAGCCTAGACTAATGGCAACACCATAGGGTAATCCCTGTTTCTTAATGTTTTTTCTAAAAAAAAGCCACCCAAAAATCACAAGTAATAATCCAAAAAAACTTGTTAAAAACAGAAAAGAAGTAACTTGTTTATAAGGTATTGCGAGCATCAATACAGTTATTAACTTTACATCTCCCCCACCTATTACTTTTAATATAAACAGTAGAAAACCTATTACGAATGTAATCATTGCAGGGATAAGAAAAACTTGCTTGTGAAACATCCAACAAAAAGGTAATAATGTGATGAGAAGAACCAATACAGCCTTGTTACTAATTATTCTTGCTGAAATATCTGTCCAAGAAAGCCAAGCCAAGATACAACAGACAAAAATCAAAAAAATCATTATAAATCCTTTAAGGAAAACATTTAATCCTGAAATTTCAGGACTAAATGTCTAAAAATAATATATGTTATATTATTATTTAGATACACTCACAGCAGTAATTGACGTACCCAATTGCTCAAATTTAGTTTTCATTTTAGAAATGAAACCGTCGTCTGAACCGAAAACAACAATAATGAATGCAGCAATAAATACAGCGATTAAACCGTACTCAATTGCAGTTACACCACGTTGGTTGTTTTTTAATTGACGAAATGCTTCTGTTACAGAAACATAAGCTTGAATTGTTAACATATTTAACATTTGATATATCCTTATAACTTTAAAAGTTAATATAATGTATTTAAAAGGCAATTTTCCCGACCAAACATTTATTATCCTTATATATCCTTATATATCCTTATATATCCTTATATATCCTTATAATAAATAATAAATGCTTGTGCGGATTATAAACAAAAAATTGAAATAATCAATACAAGCACATCTCTAACTGTTCATTTTATGTTCGAAATAAATATTTATTCTTTTATTTTATAATAAAAAGATTTTTTATTTTATAACATATTGATTTATTAGATAATTTTTATTTACCTCTTAAGGTCTGACCAGTTGAGCTTTTGGCATAAAAAGTATCTAAGTAAATTAAGGGCAAAATAATTTTGGACGAATAATATGCATATTATTAAAATAAGGGTTTATTTTAATTTGGGAATAAACTTTATTGCCATCTTACAGGTATAAATAAACACCAGTCGAATAGTTTTTGTTCAACGCTTAATAAATAACTAAAATATTATAAGTTTAAAAGTATGATCTTGCCCTGATCTATTAGATAGTAACATCTCAAGAAAACCATTAAAATGTCCATTACACCTAAATTTTAAGTAATATTATGCCGTTTATATTTTGTTAAAAAATATAGATTTTATGGTATGTGATGAAAATCTTGTCGTTGATGTGAATAAAATAACCCAGTATATAAATATAGATTAATTATTGAAGGAAAGATATTCGGAGTTTCTGACACTGTTCCACAAACTGTGAAGTGCTGAAAATAGGGTTCAAGGTTATCCTTGAATCCTATCTTCAAATAGGTTATTTGGAATTTTGTAAATTTTCTTTAACATCTCACCGCTATCATTTATCAAAATAAAGTTCTATCTTCTCTTTTTCCGTTTGTAATTGTCGATATTTTACCCCTGCACTATCAAGCATTTTCTGTGATGCTTTTTGAGTATCAGTATGTGCATATTTATTTGATAAATAGACCACTTCTTTAATGCCACTTTGGATGATTGCTTTACTGCATTCATTACAAGGAAAAAGCCCAACATAGATAATACAATCTTTTAAGGATTTAATACTATTTAATATGGCATTAAGTTCTGCGTGGCAAACATAGGGGTATTTGGTATCAAGTAAATCACCTTCTCTTGCCCAAGGGAAATCCTCATCTTTACACCCAGCAGGAAAGCCATTATATCCTACTCCGATTATTCGGTGATCTTGATTCACAATACAAGCCCCCACCTGAGTATTAGGATCTTTACTTCTCATTGCTGATAGGATTGCAATCCCCATAAAATAGCAATCCCAATCAATATAATTTTTTCTCATAATAATATCCTATAATTTTTTAAAATTTATCATCTTGCTCTTTTTAATCTAAGCTATTAATTTTCTAAAATCAATATAAAATCTATAAAAAAACCCCTTACGTTTTAGTAAAGGGTTTATTTATATTATTTAGATATCAATTCAATTAATTATCTAAACCTGCATTTAATAACGCAGCTAAACTTTGAGCTGCTTCATCTGTTGCAGAAGATTGCTCTGTTGCAATTACAACAGGTTGCTCTTCAGACATCGCTACTGATGTTAGATCTAGCTTAACGTCACTTTGTAAACGTTTCTGAGCACGTTTTTGATGATACGCAAAACCAGTACCCGCAGGAATTAAACGACCAACAATTACGTTCTCTTTTAAGCCTCGTAATTCATCACGTTTACCCGCAACAGCGGCTTCAGTAAGCACACGTGTTGTTTCTTGGAACGATGCAGCAGAAATAAAGGATTCTGTTGCAAGTGATGCTTTGGTAATACCTAATAATTCACGTTGATATTCAACCAATGGTTTACCTTCTGCTTCACGTTTACGGTTCACAATTTTCACTCGTGCCACTTCAACCTGTTCTCCATTTAGGAATTCAGAGTCATATGCGTTTGTGATAATTCCTTTACGTAACATCTGACGAACAATTACCTCGATGTGCTTATCGTTAATTTTTACCCCTTGTAAGCGGTAAACTTCTTGCACTTCGTTTACAATATAATCCGTTACTGCGTGAATACCACGTAAACGTAAGATATCGTGAGGCATTTCAGGACCATCGGAGATTACATCACCTCGTTGGATCATCTCACCTTCAAACACATTAAGCTGACGCCATTTTGGAATCATTTCTTCATATGCTTCGCCTTCTGCTGGTGTAATCACTAAGCGACGTTTTCCTTTGGTTTCTTTACCAAATGAAATAATACCTGAGATTTCTGCTAAGATTGCTGGTTCTTTTGGTTTACGTGCTTCAAATAAATCTGCTACGCGAGGAAGACCCCCAGTAATATCTTTAGTTCCTACAGACTCTTGAGGCATACGAGCTAACGCATCACCGACTGAAATTTCAGCACCATCTGTTAAGCTAACAATAGATTTACCGGCTAAGAAATAGTTAGCTGGCACATCAGTACCTGGAATCAATACATCATTACCTTTTTTATCCACCAGTTTTAATGCTGGACGCAAATCTTTACCTGTAGCAGTACGTTCACCAACATCTTGTACAACAATGGATGATAAACCTGTCAGCTCATCCGTTTGACGAGTAACAGTCACACCATCAATTACATCGCTAAACTGAATAAAACCACTAGCTTCTGCAATAATTGGTAATGCGTGAGGATCCCAGTTTGCAACGACTTCACCCGCTTCAACTTCTGCTCCATCACCTTTAGAAAGAATAGTACCATAAGGCACTTTATATTTCTCTTTAGTACGACCAAAGGCATCAATAACCGTTATTTCAGTAGTACGAGAAGTAATGACGAGTTTACCATTTTTGTTAGTTACAAATTTTGCGTTCGCCAGTTTTAATGTCCCTGCAGTTTTCACTTGAACGCTAGATTCTTTCGCTGCTGCTGATGCCGCTCCCCCGATATGGAACGTACGCATCGTTAACTGTGTACCCGGTTCCCCAATTGATTGTGCTGCGATAACCCCAACGGCTTCACCTTGGTTGATGATATGACCACGAGCCAGATCACGTCCGTAACATTTTGCACACACACCGAAGTCTGTATCACAAGTTACTACTGAACGAACCTTAATTACATCAACAGATTCAACATCAATCACATCACACCATTTTTCATCAAGTAATGTATTGCGAGGAATTAAAATTTCTTCTGTTCCAGGTTTAACAACATCTTCGGCAACTACTCGTCCTAATACTCGCTCACGTAATGGTTCTTTAACATCACCACCTTCAATAAGCGGTGTCATTACAATACCTTTATCTGTTCCACAGTCATCTTCAACAATCACTAAATCTTGTGCCACATCAACTAAACGACGGGTTAAGTACCCAGAGTTTGCTGTTTTAAGTGCTGTATCCGCAAGACCTTTACGTGCCCCATGGGTTGAGATAAAGTACTGAAGTACATTTAGACCTTCACGGAAGTTTGCCGTAATTGGTGTTTCGATGATCGAACCATCTGGTGCTGCCATCAGACCACGCATACCTGCAAGCTGACGAATCTGAGCTGCTGAACCACGTGCTCCTGAATCTGCCATCATAAAAATACTATTGAATGAAGGTTGTATTTCTATTTCACCTTGGCGGTTTTTAACTTCTTCTGTTGAAAGATTTTCCATCATCGCTTTTGCAACACGCTCATTAGCGGCTGCCCAAATATCGATGACTTTATTGTAACGCTCACCTGCCGTAACTAAACCTGATTGGAACTGTTCTTGAATTTCCGCAACTTCCGTTTCCGCTGCTGAAATAATCGATTGTTTTTCATCAGGAATAACCATATCATCGATACCCACTGATGCACCACTACGTGCCGCATAAGCAAAACCTGTATACATAATTTGGTCAGCAAAAATAACACTCTCTTTCAAACCTAAATGACGATAGCTTTCGTTAATTAATTTTGAAATGGCTTTTTTACCTAATGTTTGGTTAAACAGTGCAAATGGCATACCTTTTGGTGCAATCATCCATAAAATTGCACGACCCACAGTTGTATCGACTAAATTCGTTGTTGCAACATAGTTACCACTTTCTGATTTTTGATATTCCGTAATACGAACTTTAACACGTGCGTGTAATTCTGCTTGACCTGTACGGTACGCTTTTTCGGCTTCACGTGGATCTAAGAAATACATCCCTTCACCTAACGCATTAACATTCTCACGCGTCATATAGTAAAGACCTAATACAACGTCCTGAGAAGGTACGATAATTGGCTCACCATTTGCAGGAGATAACACGTTGTTGGTTGACATCATTAACGCACGCGCTTCTAATTGAGCTTCAAGTGTTAATGGTACGTGAACCGCCATTTGGTCTCCATCGAAGTCCGCATTGAATGCCGCACAAACTAATGGGTGTAACTGAATCGCTTTACCTTCGATCAACAATGGTTCAAACGCTTGGATACCCAAACGGTGAAGTGTTGGTGCACGGTTTAATAAGATTGGGTGTTCACGGATAACTTCCGCTAAGATATCCCAAACAATCGGCTCTTCACGCTCAACCATTTTCTTCGCCGCTTTGATTGTTGAAGCAATGCCACGACCTTCTAATTTAGAGTAAATAAATGGACGGAATAATTCCAACGCCATTTTTTTCGGTAAACCACATTGGTGTAAATGTAAATATGGACCTACGGTAATTACCGAACGACCTGAATAATCTACACGTTTACCTAATAAGTTTTGACGGAAACGACCTTGTTTACCTTTGATCATATCCGCTAATGATTTAAGTGGACGACGGTTTGAACCGGTAATTGCACGACCACGACGACCATTATCTAATAATGCGTCTACAGACTCTTGTAGCATACGTTTTTCGTTACGTACGATGATGTCTGGTGCAACTAAATCTAATAAACGTTTTAAACGGTTATTACGGTTGATTACACGACGGTATAAATCATTCAAATCTGATGTTGCAAAACGACCACCATCAAGTGGCACTAATGGACGTAAATCTGGTGGTAATACAGGTAATACTTTTAATACCATCCACTCTGGTTTATTACCAGAATACTGGAAAGCTTCCAATACTTTTAAACGCTTGGTGATTTTTTTACGTTTGGTTTCTGAATTGGTTTCTTGTAATTCTTCACGCAACATTTCACATTCGCGATCTAAATCTAACTCACGAAGTAAATCTTGGATACCTTCTGCACCCATTTTTGCTTCAAATTCATCACCCCAACGCTCTTCAGCTTCCCAGAATTGTTCTTCTGTTAATAACTGTGCTTTTTCAAGATCAGTCATACCTGGCTCTACAACCACATAAGATTCAAAATAAAGCACACGTTCGATATCACGTAATGGCATATCTAAGATAATACCGATACGAGATGGCAATGATTTTAAGAACCAAATATGAGCTACAGGACACGCAAGATCAATATGACCCATACGATCACGACGCACTTTAGTTTGGGTAACTTCAACACCACATTTTTCACAAATTACACCACGGTGCTTTAAGCGTTTATATTTTCCGCAAAGACATTCATAATCTTTTACTGGTCCAAAAATACGTGCGCAGAAAAGACCATCACGTTCTGGCTTAAATGTTCGGTAATTAATTGTTTCTGGCTTTTTCACTTCTCCAAAAGACCACGAATGGATCTTATCTGGTGACGCTAAACCAATTTTAATTGCATCAAAATCATCATTTGTTTGAGATTGTGATTTTAAAAACTTTACTAAGTCTTTCACTTTCTACTCCTGACAAGGAATTAAAGTTTATTTAAGGCAATGCCTTAAACAATGAAATTTTATTTTGTTGGAAGCGGTTAGATATTTTCAAAAATTTGCAAATTTTTAAGAGTATCTTACCGCTTTAAAGTAATATTTAGATTACTTTGATTCATCCAACTCCATATCAATGGCTAATGCACGAATTTCTTTCGTAATTACATTAAAGGATTCTGGCATACCTGGTTCCATATGGTGTGAGCCATCCACAATGTTTTTATACATTTTAGTTCGACCATTCACATCATCGGATTTAACCGTAAGCATTTCTTGTAGGGTATAAGCAGCACCGTATGCTTCTAATGCCCATACTTCCATCTCTCCGAAACGCTGACCACCAAATTGTGCTTTACCACCCAATGGCTGTTGAGTAACAAGACTATAAGAACCCGTTGAACGTGCGTGCATTTTATCATCAACTAAGTGATTCAATTTCAGCATATACATATAACCAACAGTTACTGGACGTTCAAATTTTTCACCTGTACAACCATCATATAAAGTAATCTGACCAGATGCTGGCAATCCGCCTAATTCTAATAAGCCTTTAATTTCACTCTCATAAGCACCATCAAACACTGGAGTGGCAAGTGGCATACCTTTACGAAGATTTTCTGCTAATCGCATAACTTCTTCATCACTAAATGTATTTAGATCAACAACTTGCACACCTTGTCCTAAATCATAGGCTTTTTGAATATACTCACGTAATTTAGCAATTTCTTGTTGCTGTTTAAGCATTTGGTTGATTTGATCACCAATACCTTTGGCTGCTAAACCTAGATGAGTTTCAAGAATCTGACCGATGTTCATACGAGATGGTACACCCAATGGGTTTAATACGATCTCAACAGGCTGACCATTTTCATCATACGGCATATCTTCCACAGGATTTATTTTTGAGATAACCCCTTTGTTACCGTGACGTCCCGCCATTTTATCACCAGGTTGAATATGGCGTTTAACCGCAAGGTAAACTTTAACCACTTTCAACACACCTGGTGCTAAATCATCGCCTTGAATAATTTTGTTACGTTTGATTTCTAACTTACGTTCAAATTCTTTACGTAACTCTTCGTGCTGCTCAGCAAGTTGCTCAAGTTGATTTTGTTTTTCTTCGTCATCAATGGTTAATTCTAACCATTTTTCACGTTGTGTTTTATCAAGTTCAGTGTCTGATACACCACTTACAATCAACAAGTTGCGAACACGAGAGAATAAGCCAGCTTCAAGAATGGTTAATTCTTCCACTAAATCTTTCTTCGCTTCTTTCAACTGCATTTCTTCGATTTCTAATGCACGTTTATCTTTTTCTACACCATCACGGGTAAAGACTTGAACATCAATAACGGTACCTGAAATGCTGTTTGGTACACGTAATGATGAATCTTTTACGTCTGATGCTTTTTCACCGAAGATCGCTCGTAGTAATTTTTCTTCTGGGCTTAATTGAGTTTCGCCTTTTGGTGTAACTTTACCCACCAAAATGTCGCCACCTTTTACTTCCGCACCGACATAAACAATACCTGATTCATCAAGTTTGCTTAATGCAGATTCACCCACATTTGGAATATCCGCTGTGATTTCTTCTGAGCCTAGTTTCGTATCACGTGCCACACAAGATAATTCTTGAATATGGATAGTTGTGAAACGATCTTCTTGAACCACACGCTCTGAAACTAACATTGAGTCTTCAAAGTTATATCCATTCCAAGGCATAAATGCCACACGAATATTTTGACCTAAGGCTAATTCACCTAAATCTGTTGAAGGACCATCTGCTAAAATTTCACCACGCTCTACTGGTTCGCCTAAATTCACACAAGGGATTTGATTGATACAGGTATTTTGGTTTGAACGGGTATATTTAATTAAGTTATAAATATCAATACCTGATTCACCCGCAATAGTTTCATCTTCGTTTACTTTCACGACGATACGAGATGCATCCACATATTGGATTGTACCGCCACGTTTAGCGACAACAGCAACACCTGAATCAAGTGCAACGGCTTTTTCTGTACCTGTACCGACTAATGGTTTGTCCGCACGTAATGTTGGCACGGCTTGACGTTGCATATTCGCACCCATTAAGGCACGGTTCGCATCATCGTGTTCCAAGAATGGAATTAATGCTGCTGCCACAGATACCATCTGTTGTGGTGAAACGTCCATATATTGAATATCTTCTGGACGGAATAAACCTGATTCACCGTGTTCTCCACGAGCAGTCACATAAGTATCTGTGAAACGTAAGTTTTCGTCTAAGTTTGCATTTGCCTGAGCAATCACATACTGACCTTCTTCAATTGCTGATAAGTATTCAATTTCTTCCGTTACTTGACCATCAACAACTTTACGATATGGTGTTTCTAAGAAACCATAGCTGTTCGTACGAGCATAAACTGAAAGTGAGTTGATCAAACCGATATTTGGCCCCTCTGGGGTTTCAATCGGACATACACGACCATAGTGAGTATTATGAACATCTCGAACTTCAAAGCCTGCACGCTCACGGGTTAAACCACCTGGACCTAATGCAGAAATACGACGTTTATGGGTGACTTCTGAAAGCGGGTTATTTTGATCCATAAATTGCGAAAGTTGTGAAGATCCGAAGAACTCTTTCACTGCCGCAGAAATAGGTTTTGCATTGATCAGATCTTGTGGGGTTACACCCTCTAAATCGCCTAATGATAAACGCTCACGAACCGCACGTTCAACACGCACTAAACCAATACGGAATTGGTTTTCAGCCATTTCACCCACCGAACGAATACGACGGTTTCCTAAATGGTCAATATCATCAACTTCGCCACGACCATTACGAATTTCAATCAGTTTTTTCATTACGCCAACGATATCATCGCTGCTTAAAATACTTGAACCTTCTTCTCCTGGAATATCCAAAGAGCGATTGAATTTCATACGACCCACAGAAGAAAGATCATAACGATCTGTTGAGAAGAACATATTATCAAATAAGCCTTCAGCTGCTTCTTTTGTTGGTGGCTCGCCTGGACGCATCATTCGATAAATTTCAACTAATGCACTTAAACGATCTGTTGTTGAATCTACACGTAATGTTTCTGAAATATAAGCACCGTGATCTAAATCATTGGTAAATAATACATCAATTTCTTTATAACCTGCAGCACTCAATTTAGCTAACAATTCTAAATTAATTTCATCATTTGCAGAACAAACGACTTCTCCAGTTTCAAGATCAATATAATCTTTCGCTGTAACTTTACCAACGATATACTCAACAGGTACTTCAATTTGGGCTATATTATCTTTTTCCAAGTTACGAATATGACGAGCGGTAATACGACGACCCGCTTCTACGTACACGTTGCCATTTGCTTCAATATCAAATGCAGCTGTTTCACCACGTAAACGCTCTGGTACTAACGTCATCAATAATTTATTATCTTCAATCTTAAATGTAATAGTATCGAAAAATAAATTTAAAATTTCTTCTGTTGAATAGCCTAATGCACGTAAAATAATAGTCGCAGGTAATTTACGACGACGGTCAATACGAGCAAATAAATTATCTTTTGGATCAAACTCAAAATCTAACCACGATCCACGGTAAGGAATAATACGTGCGTTATACAGGATTTTACCTGATGAATGAGTTTTACCTTTATCACTATCAAAAAATACACCTGGACTACGGTGTAATTGCGATACAATTACACGCTCTGTACCATTGATGACAAATGTTCCATTGTTTGTCATTAATGGAATTTCACCCATATATACTTTTTGTTCTTTAATATCTTTTACTGTTCCAGCAACGGCTTCACGATCATAAGTTACCAAACGAAGTTTTACTCGCAATGGAGCAGCATAGGTAATCCCACGAATTTGGCACTCACGAACATCAAATGTTGGTTCGCCTAATTCATAAGAAACGTATTGTAATTCAGTACTACCATTGTTACTTACAATAGGAAACACTGAACGGAATGCCGCTTCTAAACCTAACTGTCCTTCTGGATCTTTTTGGATAAACTTATCGAAAGAATCAAGCTGAATTGTTAATAAATAAGGAACATTCAAAACTTGCTGACGTTTACCGAAGCTTTTACGGATACGTTTTTTCTCTGAATAGGAATACGTCATTTTTTATATCTCTACTATTGATTCTTTAGTTGAATTCACAATCCTGCACTCAGAAGAGGCTGGAAGTGGCATAAAAAGTAAATTATTATTTACTCTTCTTAATTACGAGGTGTCGTTTTCCAACTGTGCAAGCTATAAGTCAAAAATCACTACTTATAGGGCATAAGCTGGAGAAATGGAGTTAGTTTTACTAACTATAATTCAGTAGACTAAAACGACAAAATCTACTCAAATTCTTTAAAGTACAAAAGGCTGATGGAAAAATCCACCAGCCATTGTCTCTAAAAGAGCATAACAGAAAAATCAAAATTATTTGATTTCTACTTCTGCGCCCGCTTCTTCTAATTGTTTTTTAAGTGCTTCAGCTTCATCTTTAGCAATACCTTCTTTTAAGGTTGCTGGTGCTGATTCAACTAAGTCTTTCGCTTCTTTTAAGCCTAAACCAGTTGCACTACGTACTGCTTTGATTGCTGCTACTTTGTTAGCACCTGCTGCTTTTAATACAACATCAAATTCTGTTTTTTCTTCTGCTGCTTCAGCTGGTCCTGCAACTACTGCTGCTGCCGCTGCTGATACACCAAATTTTTCTTCCATTGCAGAAATTAATTCTACGATTTCAGTTACTGATTTTGAAGCAATCGCTTCAATGATTTGTTCATTAGTTAATGACATAACAATTGTTTCCTAAAATAAAAAAGTTAATAATTGCACAACTTAATCTAGTTTAATCACTAAAATTAAGCTGCGGCTTCCATTTGATCACGAAGAGCTGCAAGAGTACGAACAAGTTTGCCCGCTGAAGCTTCTTTCATTACACTCATTAATTGAGCGATTCCTTCGTCAAACGTTGGTAATGTTGCCAAGAAGTTTGGATCTTGGATTTTACCTTCAAAGGCTGCACCTTTAATTTCAAACTTATCGTTTGCTTTAGCAAAGTCTTTGAACAAACGTGCTGCTGCACCTGGGTGTTCATTTGAAAAAGCGATAAGTGTTGGACCTACAAATGCGTCTTTTAAACACTCATATTCTGTCCCTTCTACTGCACGACGTAACAAAGTATTACGAACCACACGAATAGAAACGCCAGCTTCACGAGCTGATTTACGCAATTCAGTCATTTTACCTACAGTCACACCACGAGAATCCGCGATAACTGCAGACAGCGCACCTTTGGCTGTTTCATTTACTTCAGCAACAATTGCTTGTTTGTCTTGAAGATTTAATGCCATTGGTTTTAGCTCCTGATACCTCTGCCGTTTATCTCTCTATAACATAAGTATAAATAAATTAAGCGGTCAGATTTTTTCTAAAATTCTCAAAAATAATTCACATTACCTTTGAGGCTAAAGGTGAACAGAAGCAGAAAAAATTCTTCTATCGTTCTGACACCATCTACGCAGGAAAATTAAGAAAACACCTACAATATTTATAAGCGTTCTCACCTACGGTCTTGGACGGGACTTGAAAAAGGTCAAGCACCAACCAGAAATAGACTAAAATAGTCTAAAGGGTCGAAAATTATAACAATAATTTTCAACCCTGTAAAGTGATGAATTTATCATCACTCAAAAAGTTAGATAGCTAATGAAGCTTGATCCACTTCAACACCAGCACCTTGAGTGGTAGAAAGGCTTACTTTCTTAACGAAAACACCTTTTGCTGTTGTTGGGCGAGCTTTAATTACTGCACCTAAAAATGCTTCTAAATTTTCTTTTAATTGCTCTTCAGAGAAGTTAGCTTTACCAATTGAAGTATGGATAATACCATTTTTATCATTACGGTAGCGAACCTGACCTGATTTTGCATTTTTCACTGCTTCAGCAACGTTTGGTGTCACAGTTCCAACTTTAGGGTTTGGCATTAAACCACGTGGACCTAAAATTTGACCTAATTGACCCACAACACGCATTGCATCTGGAGAAGCAATCACAACGTCAAAGTTCATTTCGCCTTTTTTCACTAATTCAGCAAGATCGTCCATACCCACGATGTCTGCACCCGCTTCTTTCGCAGCGTCCGCATTTGCACCTTGTGTAAATACTGCTACACGCACATCACGACCTGTTCCGTGTGGTAACACAGTTGCACCACGCACGTTTTGGTCTGATTTACGAGGATCGATACCTAGATTAACTGCGACATCAACGCTTTCAACAAATTTTGCTGTTGCTAATTTTTTCAATAAAACAACTGCTTCGTTGATTTCATAAGATTTAGTAGCGTCAACACTTTCTCTAATTGCTTTCATACGCTTAGTAAGTTTAGCCATTGATTAGTCCTCCACCACTAAACCCATTGAACGTGCAGTACCTTCAATAGATTTCATCATTGTTTCAATAGTTGCACCCGTCATATCCGCCGCTTTTAATTCTGCGATTTCTTGAACTTGTGCACGAGTTACTTTACCTACTTTAGTTTTGTTAGGTACACCAGAACCAGATTTAACGCCGGCTGCTTTTTTCAACAATACCGCTGCTGGTGGTGTTTTAGTAATAAAGGTAAAAGAACGGTCTGCGTAAACTGTGATTACAACAGGAATAGGTAAACCTTTTTCCATACTGTCAGTTCTTGCGTTGAACGCTTTACAGAATTCCATAATATTCACACCGTGTTGACCTAACGCAGGACCAACAGGTGGACTTGGGTTTGCCGCACCAGCTGCAACTTGCAACTTAATATAGGCTTGTACTTTCTTTGCCATTTTTGATTTCCTCTTAATGGGTAATAACGCTAAAAATTAGCTTCCCGTTGTTATATAAAAAATATATAAAGACCGCAGATTTTAATGAATCCACGATCATTTTTCAAGCAAAACCTAACGATTTCACAAAAACATAAAAACTCACCGAAAACAAGCGGTCAGTTTTTGATAAAAATTTACAATTTAATTAACTCTGTTTTTCAATCTGATTAAAGGCTAATTCCACTGGTGTTGCACGACCAAAGATTGAAACCGATACTTTAACTCGACTTTTCTCATAATCCACTTCTTCCACTGTACCAGAAAAGTCTGCAAATGGACCTTCAGTAACACGAACCAATTCTCCTGGTTGGAAAGTGGTTTTGTGTTTTGGCTTATCAGAAGTTTCTTGAAGGCGATTTAAAATACGATCTGCTTCTTTTTGAGTAATTGGAGCAGGTCTATCTGCTGTTCCACCAATAAAGCCTAATACACGAGGCACATTTTTAACCAAATGCCACGTTTCATCGTTCATATCCATCTGTACAAGAACATAACCTGGAAAAAATTTACGCTCAGATTTACGACGCTTGCCTGCTACAGTCTCAATCACTTCTTCCGTTGGTACTAATACTTCACCAAACTGATCTTCCATTTGGTGTTGTTTAATATATTCACGCAAAGTAATTGCGACACGAGATTCAAAACCAGAAAAAGCTTGTAAGACATACCAACGTTTATCACTCTTTGTTACTACTTCTTGCTGTTCTTGTGATTCCATTTCTACTTCAACTTCACTCATTTTAGAACCTCAACTCAGTTAAAAATGTCACTAACTGAACAATGATTGAATCCATTGCCCATAAGGCTAAAGATACCACGACGGTAATTGCGATCACAATAAAAGTCGTTTGCGTTGATTCTTGACGTGTTGGCCAAATAATTTTTCTTAATTCTAAGCGAGATTCTTTTAAAAATCTAATCGCTCTTATTCCTTCATTAGTTAATGCCGCAATAACCAAGCCTGCAACCAATAAGCCCACCATCAATAAGACGCGAACTAATAAACCAAAATGTGTTGTAAAATAAACATTTCCAACTGCTGCTACCGCTAAAAGCGTAATAGCAATTACCCATAAAAATGTATTTACACCTTTACTTTTTAATGTGATCTCTGCTGTTTTTTCAGAGACTTTCTTTTTATTGTTATTTGCCATATAAAACCTAAATTTGTGTAAAAGAAAAGATTGTTCAATTTTGAAAGCGTGTAATTCTACCATTTTCTACAGCGGTTGCCACGATCTTTTATCACTTTTTGTGAATTTTAATTGAAATGTGACCGCTTACTTATCATAACTTGTTCTAAATAAATATTTTCTAACACTTTAATCAACCTTAATTTTTTTTGACGACGCCATAAAATAAATTCTCTAAAAATCACAAATTCAATAAAATAAAACTGTCCGAGCGCAAGTATAAAAATGCCACCCATCATTTTAAATAGTTTCATAAAATCATCAAAGCCACTTAAAGCATACTCCATTGATCCTGTAAAGAAAAGTGTTGCTAACACCGTAATACTAGATACCAAAAAAGTTTAAAACAATCCAACTGATTGATAACTTTGCATTTCTTGCTCTCTCTGTATTGCATTGATGACAAACTCAAGATTTTTAGGTTTAAAAAAATGAGGGTTGTTAATATGTTCCTTAAATATCTTAATATAAATCTCTTGTATTTTCTGGGGCTTACTTTTTTTAGCTGATACATAAGAATATTGTTTACTTATGATTTTATTATCTTTTTCATTTGCATAAAAAAAAGCCCCGATTATTAACCCAGCACCAAGAAGGGCGACACAAAGTTTTCCATCTGGCGATACTCCATATGCAATCAATATCAAAGAAATGATTAAAATTGAACTCACAATAACATAATCTTGCCATTCCCAATATCGCATAAATAAGTTCCAATGGCTCAATTCCCTATTTATGTGATGCAAATCTTCTATTCTGATATTTATTTCATTATTTTTCATAAAACAATCTCCCTAAAAATAATAATAAGTTATTTCAGTCAGATATGTTGCAATACCATTTTTATATTCAACTACAGAGACTTTATTTCCTTTTTGATCATATTGATAAATTAATTTTTGAGTATTGTCATTTGTTGTATTCTGATTATATCGCTCAATATTATTTCCTTTCGCATCATATTTATAAAAATAAGAAATTAAATTTCCATCAATAGAACCAACACTATAACGAGTATCATAATATGTCCGCTTAATTATATTTCTATTAACATCATATTGAGATGTTTCTTGATAGACCAATATATCCTGCTTACTTTCATTTAAATTATTTTTAATATAGTGAGATCTTTGAATCATATTGTTCTTATCATCATATTTATAAATAAACGTATAATTAATACTACCATTAGCATCATACTTTACTTGTTTGATCTGCTTTCCGTAAGAATTATAAACATACTCTATTCTATAATTCTTACTTTCACCTTCTGTATAAACTACTTTCTTGTTTATCTGATTTCCATTCTTGTCATATTGATAAATTTCTTTATATTCTAAACTTCCATTATTTCTATATATATTTTTTTGGATCAAATTATTATTGATATCATAGACATAACCATACTTGTAA
This sequence comes from Phocoenobacter atlanticus subsp. cyclopteri, assembly GCF_018343795.1. GTDB lineage: Bacteria > Pseudomonadota > Gammaproteobacteria > Enterobacterales > Pasteurellaceae > Phocoenobacter > Phocoenobacter atlanticus. Next base: position 2,020,956 of record NZ_CP074346.1, on the reverse strand, counting down.
TCTAAACCACCTTTAACATTGTATGTATTTTCTTCAATCTTATTATGATTTATATCATACTTACGTGTTATTTTAGTCAATATATGGCTATTAAGATATTGAATCTCTTCAATATTATCTCTATTAGTATTATATTTATAGCTTACACCATTATTAATATTCCCATTAATATAACGATGCTCTGCTATTTTATTTCCATTATTATCATACTGATAATATTCTTCGAATATTGGTTGATTTAATTCATCATAAACCGTTTTTTCAAGAAGATTTCCCTTATTATCAAATAGAAAGTACTCACAGTCATATAGTGAGCATAATTTCTTATCTTTGATAATTTTTCCATTTACTTCTTTTACTGTATATTTGGTCGTTGTATAAGATTTTACTTTGTCTTTTACACCATATTTTTCCCAGTCACTCTGGCTATTTCCCAAATCTTTACAATAAGAAATATTTTTATAAAAAAGAAAAATAAACAAAAGAATTAATATATTTTTTATTGGGTTTCTCATCATTAATGTGACAGTTATTGATTGAAATAATCTTTTAGTTTTAATAAATTCAAGCGGGTAGATTCTTATCAGAATTTGCAAACTTTGAAAAAGATCCGACCGCTTGTTGATCTCTTTATATAATTTATTGTTAATTGTTGTCTAAATTTAAAGTATCAACTTTGTATCATACTGATTTAAAGCCCTGTATTTATACAATTAACCAACATTAGACAACTCTTGAGATAAACGCTTACTCTGTTTATCTACATAGGCTTTATTTTCAGTATGTACTTGTTGTAACAATGTTTTCATTTCACCACGAAACATTTCTTGGCGATACTCCACTTGTTTTATAAATTCACCAAAAACGGTAGTATTTTTAAGCTCATCCGTAATGCTATCATAACCATTTGCAACGCTGATAATGGCATATTCAAATTCATCTAATCGATCTCTGGTTGTATTACACCACGCTAGTTGATCTTCAATTGTTTGTTTATAACTCATCTTGTTATCCTTTTTATATTATTTTACTAAATTATTAGGGTTACGCATCTTTTGCATCAATAATCATACGCTGTAAAGACTCTTGAAAACTGTCAATCATTGCTAATTGCTGACGCAGTTCGTCTAACACATTTTCAACGGTTGAATCTAATCTTTCATAACGGCTGGATAATTCATTTGTATAGTCATTTGCAAAACCCACCCCTTGCATAGCTTGAACTTGCTTACCATATAAACCATTCGCTTGTTCTAATAAACTTTGGTGATGTTTAATCGCTGATTTTGCCTGCTCTAAAATATGTACCTGTTGTTCTAAATCTGTCATATTGCCTCCTCTGTGTGATGAATAGATATTATGGCTAACACGCTGTCCGTCCGTATAGCCAATATCATAACTTTTACTATAACTATCAATTGCATTATCCGATTGCCAAAGATAGTTAATAGGATTTCTTTTTAATGTGCCAAAGTGAGATTTAGGTTTCCCTTGTTTACTATCAGAAATCCCATTATCATAGCCCTCTTTGGAATAGTCACCTGTGTAGATTTTTTTGATGTTCATAATTTTCTCTTTAAACGATAAAAATCTTAACCAAATAAGCCTTTAACAAATCTTTTCGCTTTATTGACTAATTTAGCCTCTTCTCTACGCTTATACTCCGCTTCCCTTGTTAAACGCTCTTGCTCCTGACGCTCTTTTTCTAATCTTTCTCGCTCTTTGCGTTCAGCTTCTAGCCTTTCTTTTTCTAACCTTTCCTGTTCTTTGCGTTCAGCTTCTAGTCTTTCCTTTTCTCGTATTTCCTGCTCTTTGCGTTCAGCTTCTAGTCTTTCCTTTTCTAGTCTTTCCTGTTCTTTTCTTTTAGCTTCAATATTTTCTTTAACCTGTTTAACCACTGGTTCAACAATCTTACTAGGTAAATTATAAAAACTTTCTGGTAAGGCTATAATTTCATTACCTTCAAGTTTAAACCAAGTTAACTTAGTTAAATTTCCAATATTTTGGGGCAATGTTTTAAGTTTATTTCCGCTAAGATTAAGCCAAGCTAGATTAGTAAGATTGCCAATCCCTTCTGGTAATTCTGTAAGTTTATTATTTCTAAGATAAAGATAAGTTAATTTAGTTAAGTTTCCAACCCCCTCTGGTAGTTCTGTAAGTTCATTATCTCCAAGACCAAGATGAGTTAATTTAGTTAAGTTTCCAATCCACTCTGGTAGTTCTGTAAGTTCACTATGTTCAAGATAAAGATGAGCTAATTTAGTTAAGTTTCCAATCCACTCTGGTAGTTCTGTAAGTTCACTATAAAGATAAAGATGAGTTAATTTAGTTAAGTTTCCAATCCACTCTGGTAGTTCTGTAAGTTCACTATGTCCAAGACTAAGATAAGTTAATTTAGTTAAGTTTCCAATCCACTCTGGTAACTCGGTAAGTTTATTACCCGCAATAGATAAGTCAGTTAACTGTTTTAAATTGCTAATATTTTCTGGCAATTCTGTAACTTTATTATTATTAAGACAAAGTACATTTAGTCTTATTAAACCTCCAATACTTTCTGGTAATTCTTTAATTTCATTATTACAAATAAAAAGTTTTGTTAAATTGGTTAAATTTCCAATCCACTCTGGTAACTCAGTAAGTTGATTCTCTTCAATCCTAAGTTCATTAATCTTAATTAATTTTTTTATACTTTCTGGCAACTCTGTAAGTTCATTCCATCCAACACATAACCTAGTTAACTGTGTTAAATTACCAATATTTTCTGGCAACTCTGTAAGTTCATTAAACTGAACAATAAGCTCTATTAATTGTGTTAATTTGCCCAAACTCTCTGGTAAAATTGTTAGTTTATTATTGCAAAGGTAAAGCTTAGTTAATTGTGTTAAGTTACCTATACTCTCTGGCAAGACTGTTATTTGACTATTACTAAGATCAAGTACTGTTAATTTAGATAGTTTTACAATCTCTCTTGGTAACTGTTCTTCTGAAATATCATTTTCAATCGCCCAATCAATAATAGGTTGCAGTTCTTTTTTAATTTGACAGTATTTATCGTTTATCGTTGATACTTCTTGTTGGTAATCACGATAACCTGAATATTGATTAGTTATTTCTTGATAAACACTCATTATTCCACCTCCCCATTTAACCAATCAGGCATTGTTTTATTATTATCCTGAATAAATATATTGTTACCACTTTTTGGCTGTGCTTGTTTTTCTGTTTCTTTATTTTCTACCACCGTTCCTTTTAAGATTTGTGGTGTTACAATTAAATGTGGTAATCGGCTTGCTTTGATTTGTTGTAGTTTAGCTTCTATTGCTATGCGTTCTTGCTCTTTTTCAGCAAGGGGTGGGTTTGCTCGACCGATTTGGTTCGCTATTTTTATACCGCTATCGGTATTGATTAATACTTCAAATTTATGTCTATCTAATGTTGTTGCAATGGTATTTCCACTTTCAAACAGTGCGTAAGTATCGCTAATATCATTGACTTTAAACGACAAACGCAAAGCAATATGACTTAAAATATCTTTTGGTATATCTGACCCTTTTAGTGTTTGGGTTACTAATAAAAGATGTAAGCCATAACTTCGTCCTTGTCGCAATAGATGATCTAAGCATTTAACAAAATGTTGCTTTTGTTTAAAATTACTTTCAAATAAGCGTTGGGCTTCATCAATAATTAACAGTTTATAAGGTAATGGTGTATTTAGATTGAGTTGATTGTAACTTGCAATATCTTTGACTTTTGCTTGGTTCATTAACTCTGCTCGCAATTGTAATTCTTGTGTAAATTCTTCAATCATACCGATAGCAAGCGTAAAATCAGTTTCATCTAAAAACAGTTTGACACAGTTAGGATGGTTTCTAAACACATCAAATTCCACCCCATTTTTATAATCCATTAAATAGAGTTGTACTTGTTGGGCAGTGTAACGTTCGGCAATACCGATAATCAGATTATTTAATAATACTGATTTTCCTGAACCTGTGCCACCTGTCAAAATAGCGTGATAGTTTTGTGAATTTGCCCCTAAACTGAAATAAATATCACTTCTTCCATCTTGAGTTTTGGCTATCGGTATCTGTAAGAAATCGCTCTCGGTATTTTCTTTTTCACAAGCGGTAAGATTTTCAATAATATTTGCAATTATTTGGGTTTGGTTGGTATCGGCTAATTGATAATCATAAAATTCACATAGCTGACTAAATTCAAATAAATCTGTATTTAAGCTAGCTGTTTTATCTTCAATGCTTAATGTAGCAAATTTTTGTTTGATATAGCTAAGACTTTTTTCACGATTGCCTTTTAGCTCTTCATCATCTTCTACACCATTATAGAAAATGGTATAAAACCCTGCTTTACTCGCACTTTCAAAAAAAGATTTAATACGTTTTACACCGATAAAATCATCAGGGTAATAATCAAGATTAATTAATAATAAGTGATAATTTTCAGGGTATTGTGCGGTTTGATTATATTCAGACAGGTTAGCTATTTCAGGGGGCAATAAATCGTGTAAACGGTGACGAGCAATTTCTTCTAACTCATCAAAGCCTTTTTTTGCCTGCTCAGTATTTGCATATAAATGATATAGCTTCTGAGTTTTTAATTGCGATAAATAACGAAAGCGTGGGGCAGTATCAAAATCAAAGGTATAGATATGTAGAGATTTAGGGGGTAAGGCTTGCATTAATAACAAAGCGATATTTTCTATAAATTGATTACTGATTGTTTCACTCTTCTCATCATAATCAACACAAAACCCTCCTTTTTCAGACGGAAGTAAAACAGGAATATCCTCTGTTTCAGCCACATTTTCTTTTGGTGTTAGTTCACCGATATAAATTCCCCAAGGAAACGCATATTTATTCATAAAAGCCCCTTAATTCATCATTTTTTATAATGCTAAGTGTATCAAAATTTAAACTTCAAGGACAAATATTTGTTTAATTGATAGGCTTTTATTTTCAAATTTAATTTTTTGTAAATTTTTATAAAAATGTGACCGCTTGGTTTATTTTTTCTTTTTTTGTACGCTTTCTAACAATCGATCAAAATCAGAAACTATGCGTTGCATTTTATTAAATTTATCGTACTCAGTAAAGGCTTTCTCCCTTGCCTGTTCCGTTGATACCTTACCATTATCAGCTAGAATTTTATATTCATTAAAATCTAGAAATTTATTTACACTTTCTGCAAAAGCTTTCATTGTAAAGGTATTACGAGTTTCAATAATGCGTTCTATATAATCAAAAAATGCAGAAATGGTACGTTCTAAACGTTTGATTTCATTAGGGGATAAATAGTTTTTAGCAATCACGCTGTCTGATTTTAAAATTCGTCCTGTTGGGGCATTTTTCCACGTTTGTAAGCCCATAAACTCTTTATTGGCATCTGCTTTCTTATAAATCAATTCAGCGGCGGTTTGTCCGTGAATCGCATAGTGGAATTTATTTTGTACAGTGGCATAAAAATGTCTTGTTGTGGTCGATTTAGGATTATAATCAATACAACATTCCGCAAAAATATCGGTAATTTGTTGATAAATACGGCGTTCACTGGCTCGAATTGAACGTACTCGTTCCAATAATTCACGAAAATAATCTTTACCAAATTGCTCGCCTTGTTTTAGGCGAGCATCATCGATTACAAAACCTTTAAGTAAGTATTCTTTAAGGGTTTTTGTTGCCCAAATACGAAATTGAGTTGCTTCCACACTATTTACACGATAACCAACTGAGATAATGGCGTCTAGGTTATAATGAGCAATATCTCTGGTTACTTGGCGATTACCCTCTTTTTGAACTATCCGAAAATATTGGATAGTTGCTTTTTCATCTAACTCACTGGATTTATAAATATTATTTAAGTGATGATTGATAGTACGAACATCAACGTTAAATAAATTTGCCATTGCTTTTTGTGTTAGCCATACGGTTTCATCTTGTAAAATAACATCTACTTTTACTGTACCATTTGGTGCCGTGTAAAGTAGAAAGTTATTGAAATTATTTGCTACTGTTGTTGTCATTTTTATTCCTAATTTTTTAGCCCTTAATTAACGATTTTTCACTTTTTTAATAGCATTTTCAATGATTTTTAAATCATCTTGATCGGCTAGTTGTGCTTCATATTGTTTACGACGATTATCAAAATCTGCATAAACTTGTCGAATACGAATTTCCATATTTTTATGGGATATAGAACCTTTTCCTGATAATAATGGACGATCATTGAACAACAAAATTTTATCAACATTATCTTGCCAAAATTGTATTGTAATATCTTTATGACTTTTAACTCTTAATTCTGCCATTTCTAAAAAGATAACAACTAAACGATTAAGTGAATCTATTTCATCCTCAGTTAAATAGTTTTTAGCAATAAAAATATCTTGTTTACGTACAATACTGCCTTTCCAAGTTGTGAGTGCCATATTAGGTTTAGTTGCATCAGCTCGTTCAACAATAAGCTCAGCTGCTGTTTTTTTCGTTACAGCAAACAATAGCTTATTTTGTGTGTCTGCAAAAAACATTTGTGTCGCTTTATCTGTTTTATCAAACAGTAGTAAAGTAATTCTTTACTACTGATTTTTTATCTAACTCATTGTCTAATAATATATTATTTATATGTTGCCCAATATTTTGTTTAGAGGTGGAAAAAAGTTCTGCAAGCTGATTTTGGCTTAACCAAATATCTCCATCTTTTGCATATAAAGCCACATTAACTTTACCATCTTCGGTATTATAAATAATAAAATTATCTTGCTCTTTCACGATACTACTCCATTGCTATTTTAAGAATTAATCATATCATACCGTTACAAAATTCAGTAAATCTAAGATTCTTATCAAAGTCCCGCCACTTACCTCAGGGCAACCATAAATTTTAACTAAAGAGAAAGGGCTATTTTATCAATATAAGTACGCAAAAAAGTTTGATAAGGCACATTCATTTCTTTTGCATATTTTTTGATCTTATTAAGTGATGACTTTTTCAAGCTTAATGAAATTTGTACTGTTTGTTTTTCCATTTGAAATAGCATTAACCATTGAATCTACTAATTCTTGTTCATCTTTATTTAGTTTTCCCATCTTGTATCTCCTTAATCAGTCGTTTAGATTCTAACTCTTAAAATCTTCAAACCTTAAATTTTTCATAAAATATACTATGTTAATAAGATTTAGTTTTCAATTTAATATTAAAATTACACTTTAATCGATACTTAGTATTTGAAATATTGCAAATTTTTATCAAAATCCTACCGCTTATCTCTCACATATCCCCCTGAAACCTGCTTAACAATACCCTCTAATTCCAAAGTTAAAAGCTCAATCAACAAAGTTTCAATACTCATCTCGCAAGCCTCCGCTAAATCGTCAGCACTAATCGGCTCAAGACTTAGTTTTGATAAAATTTGTTGTTGGCAAGCGGTAAGATTTGGATCATTTTTTGCAAGATTTTCTACTTTTGAATTTTCAAATAGTGTATTTTGAATTACAGGTTTTGTGGTAGGCTGAAATTGTCGTTCGATTGCATTTAATATATCTTCTACACAATCCACCAATAATGCTCCTTCTTTGATCAACTGATGGCAACCTTGTGCATAAGGATCTTGTACGGAATTTGGAACAGCAAATACTTCTCGCCCTTGTTCTAAGGCATAGCGTGCGGTAATTAATGATCCGCTTTTAATAGTGGCTTCAACCACTAATGTACCTAATGATAAACCACTGATAATTCGGTTACGACGTGGAAAATTTTCAGCTAGCGGTGGCTGATTAGGAAAAAACTCAGAAACTAATACTCCGCCATTTTCTAAAATCTGTTCAGATAGTTTTTTATGGCGAGCTGGGTAGGTTTTATTTAAACCACTGCCTAATACTGCGATGGTTTTACCTTTTTCTTTTACCACTTGCTGATGACAAAAACCGTCAATACCAATCGCTAAGCCACTGGTGACCACGATATTATTTTTTACTAATTCCGATGAAAAATGCTTTGCCCAATATTCGCCATAATGGGAATAATCTCGACTGCCCACAATGGCAATTTGTGGTGAGGAAAGCACCGCTTGATCACCTTTAAAAAAGAGCAAGGGTGGAGCAGTACTAATTTGGCGTAATAAAAAGGGATAAGCTTCATCAAATAATGTTAGCAGATGATTATTGTCATCTTCTTGCCACGCTAAAACCTCCTCTATTTTTTTCTATCAGGATGAAACCAGCGCTGAATTTGTTTTTCATTCCAACCTATTTGACGCAATTGTGTCTTATCATAATCACAAAATTCATTGAAATTGACTTCATTTAATAATCGCCCAATACGTTGAGCGCCAAGTTGTGGAATTTGGATTAATTTTAATAATTGTTCTATTTTATTCATTCTTTCATCCTTTGTTGTAATGGCTTTTATTTATAATCAAAAAACGTTAGAATGAAGAACTTTTTATATTAATTTTTCGATAGAGATCCCAAAAATGGCAAAATTAGATGTCGTACTTTACCCCGATGAAACCCTGACAAAAGTATGCGAACCTGTAACAGAATTTAATGATGAATTACAACAATTTATCGATGATATGTTTGATACAATGTATGAAGATGAAGGTATCGGTTTAGCTGCCCCTCAAGTCAATGTATTAAAACGTGTGATCACAATGGATATTGAAGGGGATAAAACTAACAAAATCGTATTAGTAAACCCTGAAATTATTGAAAGTAGTGGTGAAACGGGTATTGAAGAGGGGTGCCTTTCTATTCCTGGTTTTAGAGGTTTTGTTCCTCGTAAAGAAAAAGTCACAGTAAAAGCCTTAAATCGTAATGGTGAGGAATTTATTTTAGAAGCAGATGATTTACTTGCTATCTGTATTCAACACGAAATTGACCATTTAAATGGGGTTTTATTTGTGGATTACCTTTCCCCTTTAAAACGCCAACGCATTAAACAAAAAATGCAAAAACTTAAAAAACAACTTGCTCGTCAATAAAGGAATAAAGAATGATTATAGTAACAGGTGGTGCTGGATTTATTGGTAGTAATATCATTAAAGCATTGAACAAAATAGGTCGTAAAGACATTTTAGTAGTAGATAACCTTAAAAAAGGCGAAAAATTTATCAATCTTGTTGATTTAGATATTGCCGATTATTGCGATCGTGAAGATTTTATTGCCTCTATTGTAGCTGGTGATGAATTTGATCACATTGATGCAATTTTCCACGAAGGGGCTTGCTCTGCCACAACGGAATGGGATGGTAAATATATAATGCATAATAACTACGAATATTCCAAAGAGTTATTACATTATTGCTTAGATCGTGAAATTCCATTTTTCTACGCCTCAAGTGCTGCAACCTATGGTGGTCGTACCGATAACTTTATCGAAAAACGTGAATTTGAATCACCATTAAATGTGTATGGCTACTCAAAATTTTTATTTGATGAGTATGTTCGCAAATTATTACCAGAAGCGACCTCGCCAGTGTGTGGGTTTAAATATTTCAATGTGTATGGACCACGTGAGCAACACAAAGGCTCAATGGCAAGTGTGGCATTCCACTTAAATACCCAAATTCAAAAAGGCGAAAATCCAAAATTATTCGCGGGCAGTGAAACCTTTTTACGTGATTTTGTGTATGTGGAAGATGTGGCAGATGTCAATATCTGGGCGTGGCAAAACAATATTTCAGGGATTTATAACTTAGGAACAGGCAATGCAGAGTCATTCCAAGAAGTGGCAAATGCTGTTATCAATTTCCATCAAAAAGGTGAAATTGAAACAATCCCATTCCCTGAACATTTGAAATCTCGCTATCAAGCTTATACCCAAGCGGATATTACCGCTTTACGCAACGCAGGTTACGATAAACCGTTTAAAACTGTTGCTGAAGGGGTTAAAGCTTATATGGAATGGTTGAATAAATAATTTTTACTATTTATAGAAATACCCAAGCGGTAAGATACTTGAAACTTTTTGCAAATTTTTTCAAATATCTTACCGCTTGTTGCTTTTATTAAATGCTTTTTGATGAGTTAAAATAGCTATAATGCTATTTGTGGATAATATTTATCCGTAATAGCGATAACTTCTTGTAAACTAACTCGTTTAAAATGAGATGACAAAGTTAATCCTCGTGCAACAACATCTTGATCTAATACAAATAAATGCGTAATTTTTGCAAAAAGTTGTGATGATCGTACCGCTTGTAGAACGCCATCTTGCCAAAGTAAAACAGCATCTTGTTCAGTAACATTGATAAGTATATTTTCAAGTTCACTGGTATCATATTGTGCTTTAGAAAGAGTATAGAGCATAATTCATCCTAAAAAGTGAGTATTTTTTCTGCTTGTTTTAAAAGCGTAAATAGTGTTTTCTGAGGAACTATTTGATAATTGGAAATGACAAAATCAACCTTGTTTAAAGCTCTCTGTTCAAGGGAGTTTTCACAAATAAAACAGTGTGAAAGTTCATATAATTCAATCAGTTTGAAAGTAGAAATATGATCTTTTTGTAAAATTAACTGTGGCTTTTGATTTGCAATAAGATTAAACACCCCATCATTAAGAAAGCAAATTAAGATTTTCTCTTCTTCACAAAAGGTACTTGCGGCGAGCAGGGCATCGAGTCCTTCTCTGCTTACGCTTGAACCAAAGGGGGGTTGAGTAAAAAGAAAAGCAATTTTATATTTTTTCATTTTAAAACGTCACCAAACGATCCGCTGTTAATACCGCTTGAGAAAACTCCCCTAATCCCGCTAAAACAAAGCCCTCAGCAAGGTTAGTTTGAGTATGAAGTGGGGTAGTCGTTTCATCTACCACCCCTCTGCGTTGTGCGGCAGCGATACATAAATGGAGTGATAAGCGGTATGATGTTGCTAAATATTGCCATTTTTCTACCAAATTGATCTCGTCTGTGGCAGGGTTAACCAATTTATTTGCATTACTAATACCCTCTTGAAAGAAAAAAACTTGAGAAATAGAGTAATTATTTTCTAATAATGTTTTGATAAATTGATAAGCTAAAGCACTGCCTTGAGAACCATAAACGGGTGATTTAACTGCAACGACATAACGCATTACTGTTCCTGTTTAATCTGACGAATATAAAGATAAACGGTGTGGCGTGAAATATTTAAGCGTTCAGCCACTTGATTGATCGCATCTTTAATATCAAAAATTCCTTTTTCAAAAAGAGAAACCACGATTTGACGGTTTTTATTGTTATTTGCAACAGAATTATCTGCGGAAATTTCATCAACGGTTTTTTCAATAGTCTGTGCAACTAAGTCTTCAACTGAGCTGGCAAAGGTTTCTTCAACTTCAGGTTCTTCAGTTGGCAAAATGAAGCTATTAAAGAACTGCGAAAGTGGTACATCTAAATTTAAATTAATACAGAGCAAACCAATAATACGTTGCTTACTATTACGAATAGCAATGGTATTTGATTTCATCAATACATTACCTTTTGCTTTGGTAAAGTAAGGTTGAGCATTTTCTTGATTACTCATTTGATGTAGCGACTGCAATGCTCGATTTGTAATAGGAGAGCCTATTTTACGATCAGTATTATGCCCATTTGCGATATAAATCGCGGAATGTTCAAGGCTTTCAAGAGAATGTAAAACAATCTCACAATATTCACCAAGTAACGAGGCTAACCCATCAACAACGGGAATATAAGATTCTATAATGGCATAATCTTCAAGGGTAAATGGTTGTGAATCTATCGTCATAATATAAATAAGTGGCTAGTATTTTAGCCACTTGTATTCTCAAGTATGTTTCTTATTTTTTTGTTTTCGTTGGTTGGAAATCTAACAATTCAATTTTAAAAATCAAGGTTGAATTTGCTGGAATATTACCCACTTGATTAGCGCCGTAACCTAATTCAGCAGGTACCACAAGTTCCATTTTTCCACCTTTTTTAAGCATAGGGATTGCTTCTTTCCACGCAGGAATAAGTTGGCTTAATTGAAACTCAATTGCTTCGCCACGTTTGTATGAACTATCAAAAACAGTACCATCAGTAAGGGTTCCTTCGTAATGTACTTTAACAGTATCTTCTATTTTTGGTGATTTTCCTTTACCTTGTTGCTCAATTTTATACATTAAACCTGATTTAGTCGTTTTTACACCGTCTTTTTTAGCATAATCTTCACGGAATTTTTTACCCGCTTCAAGCGTCATTTTAGTATGTTTTTCAGAAAGATACTTATCTAACGCATCTAAATGGGCTTCTAACTCTTTTTCTTTTAACTTACTTGTTTTTTTCAAGGTGTCTTTTACACCTGCTAAAATCTCATCTTGATTGTATACAAGCATTTCTTTTTGAGATTCTACTATTTGTTCAATTTTCTTACCCATTAATGTACCAATGGCATAAGAAGAGTCATTAATAAATTTAGTATCTACTTTTTGTTCTGCCATTACAGATTGTGAAGCAACCAGAGTTGTTGTCATTAATGTTACTGAAAAAGCAACGGCTGAAAGTTTAGTTTTTAACATTATATATTCCTTTAATTTTGGCACTATTTGTAAGATAAATGTAGCCAAAGGGTTTAAACACAAGAAAAGATGGAGTAAAGTATATCCTTTTAATAAACAATAGTCATTATAAAATGAATACAACTCCTCATCAATTATTAACTTATATTGCAGAACTTGAAACAAAAATTGCTTTTCAAGAACTGGCAATAGAAGATTTAAATCAAGCTATTATTCAACAGCAGTTTATCTTAGATAAACTTCAAATACAGGTTCGTCATCTTGCAGAAAAATTGACAAATTCACAACCAAGTAATATAGCCTCATTAGCAGAAGAAACTCCTCCACCGCATTATTAGAAGACAAAATAGTAGAGTGGAAGTTCCGTATATAAATTATAGTTTATCAATAAAGTTGGGCAACCACGCTTCTGCCGTTTCATCGTGATCAAAGTTTTCTACAACATCAATTTTTAACGAATTGCAAAGTTGTTTTGCCCCTTTTTGTTGCAAAATTTGTTCAACAGTATCGACGGCATAGCAAAAAGTATCATAATCAGAGCTTCCTAAACCAATCACACCAAATTTCATTCCCGTTAAATTTAACGTTGATTGTGCTAATTCTTCAAATAATGGCTGAATATTTTCAGGTAAATCTCCTGCACCGTGAGTAGATGTCACAACCAATAAAGACTGTTTATCCTTTATATCATCTAATGTTGCATTATTAAATAATTCAACATTTAATCCTTTAGTAATGAGTACTTGTTCAATGTGGTCAGCAACATATTCTGCTCCACCTAACGTACTTCCTGTAATAATACAAATTGACATTGTTGGATCCTTATATTTAAGTAATTTCAATCATTTTATAAGAAAATATCCATACACCCTATATAAAATTACAATAAATCTAAAATTTTTTTCATTTTTACCCTTGATCCTCAAAAATTAACCCCTATTTAATAGAACGTCAGGATGAGGAATCAAACCCTCACTCTTTTTTGTAACATTTAAAAATTTAAAATCTTATTGGAGAATAAAAATGGGAAAAATTATTGGTATTGACTTAGGAACAACTAACTCTTGTGTAGCGGTAATGGACGGTGATAAACCTCGTGTAATTGAAAATGTGGAAGGGGCAAGAACAACCCCTTCAATTATCGCTTATACAGATAAAGAAACTTTAGTTGGACAACCTGCAAAACGTCAAGCTATCACAAACCCAAAAAATACCGTATTTGCAATCAAACGTTTAATCGGTCGTCGTTTTGAAGACAATGAAGTTCAACGTGATATTGGTATTATGCCATTCAGCATTGTTAAAGCTGATAATGGCGATGCGTGGGTTTCTGTTAATGATGATAAATTAGCTCCACCTCAAATTTCTGCTGAAATATTGAAAAAAATGAAAAAAACAGCAGAAGACTTTTTAGGTGAAAAAGTAACAGAAGCAGTTATCACTGTGCCTGCATACTTTAACGATGCACAGCGTCAAGCAACCAAAGACGCAGGTCGTATCGCTGGTTTAGAAGTAAAACGTATCATCAACGAACCAACAGCGGCAGCATTAGCTTACGGTTTAGACAGCAAAAAAGAAAACCAAATCGTGGCAGTTTATGACTTAGGTGGTGGTACATTTGACTTATCAATCATCGAGATGGATAACTTCGATGGCGAGCAAACTTTTGAAGTGCGTGCGACAAACGGGGATACTCACTTAGGTGGTGAAGACTTTGATAACCGTGTGATCAATTACTTAGTTGATGAGTTCAAAAAAGATCAAAACATTGATTTACGCAACGATCCAATGGCAATGCAACGTGTGAAAGAAGCCGCTGAAAAAGCGAAAATCGAGCTTTCTTCTGCACAATCAACGGAAGTAAACTTACCTTATATTACAGCGGACGCAACAGGTCCTAAACACTTAGTGATTACCATTTCTCGTGCGAAATTAGAATCATTAGTAGAAGATTTAGTGGCGAAATCATTAGAGCCAATCAAAATCGCATTAAAAGACGCAGGTTTAAGCGTGTCTGAAATCAACGATGTCATCCTTGTGGGTGGACAAACTCGTATGCCTCTTGTACAGAAAAAAGTAGAAGAGTTCTTCGGTAAAGCACCTCGTAAAGATGTAAACCCTGATGAAGCAGTGGCAATCGGTGCTGCAGTTCAAGGTGGTGTATTAGCGGGCGATGTAACAGACGTATTATTATTAGACGTAACCCCATTATCATTAGGTATTGAAACAATGGGTGGCGTGATGACAACCTTAATTGAGAAAAACACCACGATTCCTACTAAGAAATCACAAGTATTCTCAACAGCGGAAGACAACCAAAGTGCGGTAACTATCCACGTGTTACAAGGCGAACGTAAACAAGCGTCAGCAAATAAATCATTAGGTCAATTCAACCTTGAAGGCATTAACCCAGCACCTCGTGGTATGCCACAAATTGAAGTGACTTTTGATATTGACGCAAACGGTATCATCAACGTATCGGCGAAAGATAAAAATACCGGCAAAGAGCAACAAATCAAAATTCAAGCATCAAGCGGTTTGAGTGATGAAGAAGTAGAACAAATGGTACGTGACGCAGAAGCGAATGCGGAAGAAGATCGTAAGTTTGAAGAGTTAGTTCAAGCTCGTAACCAAGCAGATCACTTAGTTCACTCAACTCGTAAACAGGTTGAAGAAGCAGGCGATGCAATCAGTGCTGACGATAAAGAAAAAATTGAAGAAGCTGCAAAAGAGTTAGAAACAGCGGCTAAAGGTGAAGACAAAGCTGAAATTGATGCAAAAGTTGAAGCATTAGTGAAAGCGGCAGAACCTTTAATGCAAGCAGCCCAAGCTCAGGCACAAGCAGCTCAACAAGGTGCAGGTCAAGAGCAATCATCTGCGAAAAAAGACGACGATGTTGTTGATGCAGAGTTTGAAGAAGTAAAAGATAAATAATTTTATTTAATTCAAATTGTAGGGGCGTATTAAATACGCCCCTTTACCGTATAAAACAAGCGGTCATATTTTAGATAAAATTTGCAAATTTTTATAAAAATCTAACCGCTTATGATTAGGTCAAAACAATGTCAAAAAAAGATTATTACGAAATCCTTGGTTTAAACAAAGGGGCGAGCGAGCAAGAAATCAAACGTGCTTATAAACGTTTGGCGGCGAAGCACCACCCAGATAAACACCAAGGCAGTAAAGAAGCAGAAGAAAAATTTAAAGAGATCAAAGAAGCCTATGAAGTATTAGGCGATCAAGAAAAACGCTCAATGTACGATCAGTACGGACACCAAGCCTTTGAACAAGGTGGATTTGGTGGCGGATCAGGTGGATTCGGGGGTGGTTTTGGTGGCTTTGAAGATATTTTCAGCGAAATGTTCGGCGGCGGTGGTCGTGGACGTTCACGCGTAGTGCGTGGCGATGATCTGCAATATAACCTTGAAATTACTCTTGAAGAAGCCGTTAAAGGTGTAAAAAAAGATATTCGCATTCAGACGCTTGTGCAATGCGATAACTGTCACGGTAGTGGTGCTGAGAAAGATTCCAAAGTATATACTTGTTCGCACTGTCACGGTAATGGACGCATTCGCCGTCAACAAAGTTTCTTTGTATCCGAAGTCATCTGCCCAAGCTGTAATGGAAGCGGTAAGAAAATCGAGAAAAAATGTAAATCTTGTTATGGTGAAGGGCGAGTTAATAAACCAAGAAGCCTTTCAGTTTCTATTCCTGCGGGAGTGGATACAGGCAATCAATTACGTTTATCTGGTGAAGGTGCAGCAGGAGAGAATGGTGCACCAGCGGGCGATTTATACGTTGTCATTCACGTTAAACCACACGATATTTTTGAACGTGATGGTTCAAACCTTTATTGTGAAGTACCGATTAGCTTTACAATGGCGGCTCTTGGTGGTGAAATTGAAGTACCAACCCTTGAAGGCAGAGTAAAATTAAAAATACCAGCAGAAACCCAAACGGGGAAATTATTCCGAGTGCGTGGTAAAGGTGTAGTGTCTCCTCGTGGTGGGTATGCAGGTGATTTAATTTGTAAAGTGACCATTGAAACTCCTGTTTCATTAACAGACGAGCAAAAAGAGTTACTTAGAAAATTAGAAGAAACCCTTAAAGGGCATAAAAAACATCGCCCAAAACACGACGGTTTTTTTGACGGCGTAAAACGTTTTTTTGATACGCTAGGTAAATAAAAAAATAACCAAATAAAAAATCGCACTAAAAGATAACTTCTAGTGCGATTTTTTATTTAAGATTAAAGCCTGAAAACTATTTCAATTTTAGAGGTTTCACTTTCCATATTTTTTCAGCGTATTCTGTGATAGTTCTATCTGATGAGAAGAAACTCATATTTACAATATTTTGTAATGCACTTTCCACCCACTCATCTTGATTTTTATACTTTTGATCAACTTGTTTTTGAACTTCAACATAGCTTTCAAAATCAGCAAATGATTGATAATAATCATAGGATTTTAAGCTATTTAAAAGATCTTGATAACGATAGGGTTCTTCTGGTGAGAAATATCCAGATGAAATTTGATCAACAACTGTACGTAATTGCTCATTCGATTGATAAATCTCAAAAGGACGATAACCATTTTTACGCAAAGTGTCGACTTGCTCAACGGTATGACCAAAAATAAAAATATTATCTTCACCAACATTTTCTAAAATTTCTACATTTGCACCATCAAGTGTTCCTAAGGTTAACGCACCGTTTAATGCAAATTTCATATTACTTGTACCAGAAGCTTCTGTTCCAGCTAACGAAATTTGTTCAGAGATATCAGCTGCAGGAATAATTATTTGAGCAAGACTGACGCTATAATTTGGAATAAATACCAATTTTAAGCGACCTTTCAAACGTTCATCATTATTGATTACATTTGCTATATCATTAATTAAATGAATGGTTTTCTTCGCTGAATAATAAGCCGAAGCGGCCTTACCTGCTAAAATAAACACGCGTGGTGTCCAATCTTTTTCTGGGTTGGCGATCATTTCGTTATAACGAGCAACGACTTGTAATACATTTAAAATTTGACGTTTGTACTCGTGAATACGTTTTACTTGAACATCAAATAATGCGTTAGTGTCTACTTCAATACCCAATTCTTGTTTGATATAATTTGCTAAACGTTGTTTGTTTTTACGTTTAATATCAGGAATTGCTTTTTTCAAATCTGGATCTTGAATATGAGCTTTGAGATTTTCTAATTGGCTTAAATCACGACGCCATTCTGTACCAATATATTGATCAAATAATGCAGAAAGATCAGGGTTTGCTACCGCAATCCAACGACGTGGCGTAATACCATTTGTTACATTGGTAAAGCGTTCAGGATAAATACGTGCAAAATCAGCAAATGTGGAACTAACCATCAGTTCGGAATGAATGGCTGCTACACCGTTTACTTTATGAGAGCCAATAACGGATAACCAACCCATTCGTACTTTTCGACAATCGCCTTCTTCAATAATAGAAACGCGGCGAATAAAATCGTGATCTTCCGTGATATTTGCTTTCACGTATTTTAAGAAATATTCATTAATTTCAAAAATAATATGTAAATGGCGTGGTAGAACTTTTGCCATCATATCCACCGGCCACGTTTCTAGGGCTTCGGACATTAAAGTATGACAAGTGTAAGAGAATATTTTACAACACATTTCCCACGCTTTATTCCATTCATACCCCTCTTGATCGATAAGAATTCGCATCAATTCTGGAATAGCTAAGGTTGGATGGGTATCATTTAAGTGAATAGCAACTTTTTCTGCTAAATTTTCAACTGTTCCGTGAGTACGTTTATGACGTTTAACAATATCTTGTAATGATGCAGAAACTAAGAAATATTCTTGACGTAAACGTAATCTTTTACCTTCCCAAGTTGAGTCGTTAGGGTAAAGCACACGAGAAACATTTTCAATAGAAGAACGTTTTTCAACAGCTCCAACATAATCTCCTTTGTTGAAATCATTTAAGTCAAAGGTATCGCCTGCATTTGCACTCCATAAACGTAGCGTTGCTGCTGAGTCATTTTGATAACCAGGGATCATTTGATCATAGGCTAAAGCCGTCAATTCTTCTTCGTGTTTCCAAATACATTTCGAGCCTTCACAATAAACGTGTCCACCAAGATGAATAATAAAACGTTTAGATGGACGAATAAACTCCCAAGGAGCACCTTTTTCAAGCCATGCATCTGGTTTTTCAACTTGATAGCCATTTTCAATAGCTTGCTGGAACATTCCGTACTCATAGCGAATTCCATAACCCATTGCTGGAATAGCAAGAGTAGCTATAGAATCCATAAAACAGGCGGCCAAACGACCTAACCCACCATTTCCTAAGCCAGGATCTACTTCTTTTTCTAATACATCTTCTAAATCAACATTAAGTTTTGCAAGAGCATCTCTTGTAAGTTCATACATTCCTTCTGCAATTAACGTATTAGATAATGTACGCCCCATTAAAAATTCCATAGAAAGATAATAAACCCTTCTCGTCTCTTCACTTCTTGCTTGATGTGCAGTAGAAATCCATCCTTCTGTGACTAAATCTCGTACTGCATACAACGTTGCATTTAACCAATCTCTTTGACTTGCCTCTTCAGGCGAGCGTCCGATTAGAAAAATTAACTTATAAACGATCATATTTTTTAACGTTTCTGAGTTATCTTTTAAATGATCATATAAAAAAGGAAACTGAATATCTTTTGTCATAATTTGCTTTCACTCCAAATACTAATATAAAAATAAGGGCAAATAATATCCTTATTTGTACTAAAAATAAAACGTTTTTTATCTTTTTACTAAGATTGATATAATTTTTGGTAATGTTTAGCAGATATTTTCCAGCCAAAATCTTGCTCCATTGCTACAGTTCTAACACTAAACCATAAACGTTGTTTTTGCCATAATGTGAACGCATTACAAATTGCTTGACTTAATGCTTCTGAGCTAGCTTCATCAAAAACAAAACCTGTTGCTATACGTGCTTTTATATTTTCTGATGTACTATTCACTACAGTATCCGCCAATCCACCCGTCGAGCGAACTAATGGCAAAGTACCATATTTTAAACCATATAATTGAGTTAACCCACAAGGTTCAAAACGACTTGGTACTAAAATCACATCACCACCCGCAATAATCAAATGTGACAATGCTTCATCATAACCTATTCTTACTGCAATATTCTCTGGATATTGAGTAGCTAGTTCATCAATAGCTTGCTCTAAATGTGATGATCCCGAACCTAGAATGACGAGTTGTCCACCTTGCTTTACAATTTCTTCGGCACTATCAACAACTAAATCTACCCCTTTTTGCTCAGTTAAACGTGTAACCATCACAAATAACAATGCATCAGCTTGCTGTGGTAAATTAAAATAAGATTGTAGCTTTTCTTTATTCTTACGCTTCTTGGTCATAAATTTAAGTTTATAATGATCTTTTATGTATGGGTCATTATTTGGATGCCAAATATTTTCATCTACACCATTTAAAATACCAAATAATTTACCTTGTTGCTCTAATGTTGCAAGCAAACCTTCTAATCCATAGCCAAATTCTGATGTTGTAATCTCTTTTGCATAAGTTGGGCTCACTGCTGTTACTTTATCAGAATAATAGAGTCCTGATTTTAAATAAGAAATTTGCCCATATAACTCTAATCCATTGATATTAAACATTTCACTTGGTAATCCAATTTCATATAAATGATCTGCAGAAAAATTACCTTGATAAGCCAGATTATGAATAGTAAAAATGGATTTTGCAGGGCGACCTTTATTAGCTAAATAAGCACTGGTTAAACCTGCGTGCCAATCATGAGCGTGTACCACCTCAGCTTGCCACCAGCTGTCTAAACCTGTTGTTAACTCTGCCCCTACCCAGCCTAGTAATGCAAAACGTTTGTAGTTATCAAGATAATCATTGTGATTTTCATCATAATAAGGATTGCCTTCACGAGCATATAAATGGGGTGCATCAATCAAATAAACACCAATACCATTATACTCACCGTAACGTAATATGATATGCCCTGCAAAATTATCAAATTCATTAACAATAACAGTGTTTGTTATACCTGCAATAATTGTAGGATAGGCTGGCAATACTACTCTTGCATCAATGCCAATTTTTTTTTGTGCAAAGGGCAATGCTCCAAGAACATCGGCTAACCCACCGGTTTTTAACAGTGGATATAATTCCGAACAAACATGTAAAACTCTCATTTAATTATCCTTTTCAATATACAATACTAATAAAAATTAGTATTGTAGAGGCAGATAATATCCTATCCTGCCTCTACAAAATTAACTATTACAATAAATAGTCACATTTACTTTAATCTAAGTGTTCTTCATGAATCACTTCTTTACCTAGTAACTTTTCAATCATAGGTTTAGTGACTAATACTACCTTATCTGTACTACTCACCCTAAAACGCTGACGATCCGACTCTAAATCTAATCCTATTTCTGTACCATCAGGAATATTTACATTACGATCAATAATACAATTTCTTAATGTACAGTTCTTACCAATAGTGACTTCTGGCAGAACAACACAGTACTCAACCATTGAACCTTCATCTACAGTAATATGGTCAAATAATACAGAATTACTAATACCTGCATCAGTAATCACACAACCACCAGCAATTAATGAATTATCTACAGGTTTACTATCTGATTTCTTATAAAAAAACTTAGATGGATAGGTCTGAATTGGATTACCACGAATTGGCCAGCGTTGATCATAAATATCCAGCTGTGGGTTTTCAGAAACTAAATCAATATTTGATTGCCAGAAACTATCTAATGTACCCACATCAAGCCAATAAATTTCACCTTCAGTATTACGTCCCATACAAGAACGGCTAAACGGATGAGCGTACAATACTCCTTCTTTTAAAGTACGAGGCAGAATATCTTTACCAAAATCGTGAGAAGTGTAAGGCGTTTCAACCTCTTGTTCTAATACTTCATATAAATAGTCGGCATCAAACACATAAATTCCCATTGATGCTAATGAAATATCAGGTCTGCCAATCATTGCTGGTGGGTTTTCTGGTTTTTCTACAAAAGATTTTACTTTTAAATTTTCATCAACCGCCATCACGCCAAATTCAGATGCAATTTTACGCTCAACCTCAATACAACCAACCGTACATTTTGCACCACTTGAAATATGATCAAGTAACATTTGACTATAATCTTGTTTATAAATATGATCCCCAGCCAAAATTAATACATATTTTGGACAATAATGATTACGTAAAATTGCCATATTTTGATAGACTGCATCAGCTGTACCACGATACCAAGTTGAATTATCAATTTGTTGACGAGCGGGTAACATATCGACAAATTCACCTTTTTCTTGTGGTAAAAATGACCAACCACGTTGCAAATGACGTAATAAGGAATGAGCCGCATATTGAGTCACTACACCAATACGGTTTAATCCCGAGTTAATACAATTAGATAATGCAAAATCAATAATACGGCGGTTACCTCCAAAATAAAGTGCTGGTTTTGCTCGTTTATCTGTTAATTCGTGAAGACGAGAACCTCGCCCACCTGCCAAAATAAGTACTAGTGTGTCTTTTACCACTTCATATTTATTTGGGGATTTTGTTACACTACTCATAGTCACTCCTTAATTTTCATTAAATTCACTATTGAATTTAATTGATTTGTTAATGAAATGCTTTCTTTAGAATAGAAAATGAAACATCTTCTACATCGAAAATTTTTTGATTTAATGTAAATTTTGATTCAAAAACGACCGCTTGCCACGAACCTTTTGGTAGCTGAAATTGCTGTAATCCCGCTTTTCCATTCACAACAAACAACCATTGGTCATCTAGCTGAATTTGAAATGCCTTTGTTTCTATATTATGCCAATCTTCCATCTCCATCAAATGACCTGCAATGTTGAACCACTTAACCTCATTCATTTTCCACCAACGATCTTTTAATGCACTTGGTAACTGTTTACGTATTGCTATTACTTGTTTTGTTAATTCAAAAAGTGTTTCTTGAAAAGAATCCCACTTCAACCACGCTATCTTATTATCCTGACAATAGGCATTATTATTGCCATACTGAGAATTACCAAATTCATCTCCTGCTAAAAGCATTGGCGTACCATTGGCTAATAACAAACTCGTTAATAATGCACAACTATGAACAAAACGCATTGCTTCTACGGTTGAAGACGCATTCTCTGATCCTTCAAAACCCTGATTGTTACTGTAATTTTCATCACGTCCATCACGATTATTCTCGCCATTTTCTACATTATGCTTATGGTTATAACTCACTAAATCTCTGAGTGTAAAGCCGTCGTGAGCAGTAATAAAATTAATAGAATTATGAGGTAAATATCCCTCTCGTCGATAAATATCACTTGAACCAGCAAAACGTTGAGCAAACATATCTAATCTGCCGCTTTTTTGTAGCCAAAAACGACACATATCATCACGGAAATGATCATTCCATTCAGAAAAATAAACAGGGAAATTACCTACTTGATAGCCCCCTTCTCCAATATCCCAAGGTTCGGCAATAAATTTGCATTTTTGTAAACTTGGTATTTCTGCTATCTCTTGGAATAATTTCGCTTTGGGATTAAATTTTGGTGTTTCTCGCCCTAAGGTTGGGGCTAAATCAAAACGAAAACCATCGACGTGACAGTCTTCTACCCAGTATCGCAAACAATCAATAACCCAACGACGTCCAATATCAGAAGATACATTCAGCATATTTCCACAGCCTGTTGCATTGATATATTCCCCTTTATCATTTCGCCAATAATAGGTTTCATCATCAATACCACGCTGACAAAAAGTTGGAAAATCTTTTTCTGATTCCGCACTGTGGTTAAACACCACATCAAGCACCACTTCAATTCCTGCTTTGTGTAACGCCTTAACCATTTCTTTAAATTCAGAAAGTGGCGATGTCCCTTTTCGTCCTGACCAATATTTAGGCTCAACCGCAAACATTGCCAAAGGATTATATCCCCAATAATTATGCAAGCCTTTTTCTTGTAAATGCTGCTCATCTAAATGATAATTAACAGGCAATAATTCTAAGGTTGTAATACCTAACTCTTTTAAATAAGCAATCATTTTAGGATGACTCACCCCAGCATAAGTGCCTCGAATCTCCTCTGGTAAATCATCTCGTAATTGAGTTAAGCCTTTTACATTTGCTTCATAAATAATGGTATCTGCCCAAGCAATATTGGGTGATTGATCGTCTTGCCATACAAATTTATCTTCAAAAATGACCGCTTTCTGGGCAAGGTGAGCGTTATCTCTTGGATCATTTAATAAAAACCACGATCGTTTTTCTGCATTACTCAGATCTGGCTTTCCAACAACTTCTTTTGCATAAGGATCAAGAATCAATTTATTTGGATTTAAGCCATCGCCATACATACGATAACCATATTTCATACCATAGTTCACTTTTGATAACCAAATATGCCAAATATCATCTGTTTTATACATAGGTAAACGAATTTCTTGCCGATTTTTTTCATCAAAAAGACACAACTCCACCGCTATTGCCTTTGATGAAAAAATAGCAAAATTAAACCCTTTAAATCCTTTTTTATAACGAGAGGTACAGCCCAAAGGATAAGGCTTTCCTAGTGTTATCTTTTTCATTCTTTTAACTTATTAATTAATAGAGAGCCTTGCTCTCAACTATATTACTTACTTAATTTCAAATATATTGTTGCTAATGGAGGAATAATCACACTAATCGACTGAGATTTTGAATGAGAAGCAATATTCTGTGCTTCAACTTTCCCTAAATTACCCATATTTGATCCCATATAAACCTGTGCATCAGAGTTTAAAATCTCCGTATATGTGCCCATTTCATTCACACCAATACGATATTCATAATGTGGTACTGGGGTAAAATTACTGATGACAATAATACGCTCGCCACTTTGAGTACGGCGTTCAAAGGCAAAAACAGAATTTTGATGATCATCTGCAACTAACCATTCAAACCCATTAGGATCACAATCTAATTCAAATAATGGGGCATTTCGTTGATAGGTATGGTTAAGATCTTTTACAAAATCTTGTACCCCTTTATGCCAACCACCACCGTGATTTTCATCTAATAAGAACCAATCTAAACTTTCTTGATAATCCCACTCACGCCCTTGTGCAAATTCATTGCCCATAAAGAGTAATTTTTTTCCTGGATGCCCCCACATATAACCATAATAAGCACGTAAATTCGCAAATTTCTGCCACGTATCACCCGGCATTTTACCCAATAAAGAGGATTTACCGTGAACCACTTCATCGTGTGAAATCGGTAACACAAAGTTTTCACTATATTGATACATCATTCCAAAAGTCATTTGATTATGATGATGCTGACGATAAATCGGATCTTTTTGCATATAGGATAAAGTGTCATTCATCCATCCCATATTCCATTTAAAATTAAAACCAAGTCCACCATTTTCTAAAGGATGTGTTACACCAGTAAAAGAAGTAGATTCTTCGGCAAAAGACACCGCTCCGTTCATCTCTTTATTGATTAAATAATTCGTTTGTTTTAAAAATTCAATCGCTTCTAGGTTTTCACGCCCACCATATTGATTTGGGATCCACTCCCCTTCTTTACGGCTATAATCACGATAAACCATCGACGCCACCGCATCAACACGAATTCCATCTAAGCCAAAGCGTTCCAACCAATATAACGCATTACTGACCAAGAAATTACGCACTTCATTACGACCATAATTATAAATAAGGGTATTCCAATCTTGATGATAGCCTTCTTTTGGATCAGCGTGTTCGTATAATGCCGTGCCATCAAAAGCGACTAAGCCGTGAGTATCACTTGGGAAATGTCCAGGCACCCAATCTAAAATGACATTTAATCCTGCTTCATGGGCTTTATCAATTAAACGTTTAAAACTTTCTGGTGAACCAAAGCGACTGGTTGGAGAATATAATCCAATAGGTTGATAGCCCCAAGAACCATCAAAAGGAAACTCAGAAAGGGGTAAAAACTCAATATGAGTAAAGCCCATTTCTTTTACGTAAGGAATTAGCTCATCAGCAAGCTGATCATAATTAAGCCAATAATTATTTTCGACATTACGACGCCACGAACCTAAATGTACTTCATAGATAGAAATCGGTTGATCTGATTGATTTGCTTTACGACGCTGTGCTGTCATTTCTACTATTTCAGGTAACATACTCACTTGTGATGCCGTATCAGGACGAAGTTGGGAGCTAAATGCATAAGGATCAGCTTTTAAACGTAATTGATCATTACAATCAATCAGTTCAAATTTATAATATTGTCCAAGGGATACTTTTGGTAAAAACAGTTCCCAAATACCACTTGAAAAATGTTTTTGCATTGGATGACGACGCCCATCCCAATAATTAAAATCCCCCACCACAGAAACTCGTTTAGCATTTGGTGCCCATAAACGGAAAACAACACCAGAAACGCCATCGCACTCCGTAAAATGAGCACCTAAAATTTCATAAGGTCTGTGATGTGAACCTTCTGAAAGTAACCAATTATCCAATTCATCTACCATAGGATGAAAGCGATAAGGATCTTCAATAATTTGAGATTCATTACCCCAAAATACTTGTAACTGATAATCATAAAAACTATGGGTATTTGGTGTTACGCCAGCAAAGAACCCCCTTTCATCAAGCGGTGATAATTCAAATAAAATTTGCTGATTTTCTCGCTCAATCACTAATACTCGTGTGGCATCAGGTAACAATACTCGAATTTCTATGCCATTATCTGTTTCGTGCATACCTAAAACAGAGAAAGGGACAGAACACTGCCCATTAAAAAAAGCATTAATTTCTGCTTGGGATACTAATTCTGTTATCATAAATTCTGCCTATTTTTGTTTTTTGTATATTGAAATATTTGGTTGGTATTAACAAAAATATACAGAGTTACAGTTAAAAAGCAATTGGTTTCATTGTAACTTGTGATCTCCATCAAAAATATTTTTTCCCTGATCTTTTCATAAATAGAATATCTAAAAAAGTTTAAATTATAAACAGGAGAAACGTAACCTTTTACCTATTATTTTTTTAGATACTATTAAGAAATAGCAAGCATAAAAATTGTAAATTGTGAACTGGATATAACTGCTATATTTTATCAATTTTTCACATAACCAATTAATGTATAAACATATTGTAGGCACAAGGTATCTACGCAAGGTGTTAAATTTGTTAATTTTCGATTTGATCTACCCGCTATATTTATACCTAATAATATGTTGTGAGGATTTTTATATCGAATAGCGAGCGAATATACACAAACTAACGCTTACTAATTCGCCTCTACGTTAATTAATGTAATTCATTGATTTACATTAGGTTTTAGCGTCTATTTTGTTCTAATTACGTATAATTTTATCCTGAAACCACAAACTCATTAGACCAGTTATTTTACTCTTTCTTTTTTATATACATATCCTGTTTTTATACTATAATTGATTACTATTCTCAATAAGTACATCAGGAATTTTAAATGGAAAATGCTGTTAATAATTACAAAAAAATACATCTAACCATTCTTTCTCTCTATTTCATACTCTACTGCTCAAATGTAATAGCAAATAGCAAAAATATACTTATAGAAGAGCAACAAAGAATAAAAAATCAAGAAAAAATAAATAACAGTGAACTGCAAATAAAAAAAGCAGAACAATTTTTATTTACCAATCCCCCAAAAAAGCTAAAAGTAACAAAAAGTTTAGTTAATAAAGAGGAACAAGCTCAAGAAATAAATAAAATTAGTATTGATCTCGCAAATCAGTCTATCTCACTAAATTTTCAATCTATTATCCAACATTATGAAAATAAGAAATTAACAACGCCACAAATTTTAGAATTAGTAAAAGAATTAACAGAAGTTTTATATTCACAAGGGTATATAACTAGTGCTATTGGATTAAAAGAAACCAATATCTCAGATGGACATTTAAAATTTATTATTCATTGGGGGGGTGTAAATAATTACTATGTAAATGGTCAAATCCCACAAAGCTTTAAAGATAAAGCGATGTTAAGCACTTTACCTAATTTAAACAATAAGCCATTTAATATTTTTGATGCTGACCAAATTGTAGAAATAACCAATAATGTCAACAAATCTACACGATTACAAATTATTGCAAGCCAAGAAATGTCTAAATCAAATATTAATATTGAAACCAAACGTTCTGTAATGCCGACTTTTTCCATTGGGTTTAATAACTCAGGATCAGAAAATAATGCAAATGGTCGTAATCAACTGACAGCAACCCTATCAGTAAGTGATCTCATTGGTATAAATGATCGTTGGTCTTTTTCAACCAATTATCGTTTTTATAAAAATTCAAAAGAAAATAGTCAGCAAAACTATGCAATAAATTATAGTCAACCACTCGGTTTTTATACTTTAGATCTAAAACTGGCACATTTAGGATATGAAAAAGAATTACGTGGAAATAATGATAATTACAGCAGTGAAGGAAAAACTCAAACAGCGAGTATAAAAGTCTCTCGCATTCTCAATCGTAATAGAGAAAGTATTTTAACGGCTTATGGTGAGTTAGAATTTAAGAAAAAGAACAACTACGTTGTTAATCGTTTAGTCGCAGATAATCTTTACAGCAAATTTAATGTTGGATTGTCTCATATTTCAACTTTTTGGAATGGTAAATTACATAGCGATCTTAATTTTAGCAACGGGTTAAATTGGTTTAATTCTCAACATTCTGCTTATTTAAATAATCAACCAAAAACGATGCGAGTTATTTCAGGTAGTGTTAATTGGCACAAGCCTTTCACTATGATACGTCCTTTAAGTTATCAATTTAGAGCTGGAGCTCAATATAGCTCATTAGGATTACTCTCCGATAATCAATTTGCTATTGGTGATGAATACACCGTACGAGGTTTCAAAGGTGGTATAGTTTCTGGAGACAAAGGTGTGTTTATTTCACAAACACTCACAATACCTTTTTATCCACAAAAAAGTGTCTTGTCTATTATTTCACCTTTTATAGGTGTAGATTGGGGACAAGTGTATCAAAAAGCGTCAAAACAGCATAATACATTAGTAGGAGTAGCATTAGGACTAAAAATGCAAGCCCAAAATGTTTCATTATCTGTAACTTATGCCAAACCATTAAGAAGTACCGAAAATTATCCTAAAGGGAATTCAGGAGTGACCTATTTCAATGGAGCAATTCATTTTTAACATACATAATTAAGGAAAATTATTATGAATAAAAACAAATATAAATTAATTTTTAGCAAATCTAAATCTTGTTTAATCCCTGTCGCAGAAAATGTTCAATCTGCGATCAATAATAGTTCATCTGATACTGATACTTCTAATCAAGAAAAATCAGCATTTAATTTTAAATTGAATACCATTTCTACATTTATTCAATCAACATTATTACCAATATTTGCCGTTTCCCTTCTTTCAACGCATTCATTTGCAAATAGTGTAGAAGTAGATGGTATTAAAACGAAAATGACGACAGTTGGTAACGACACACTAATTATTGATATTGCAAAACCAGAGTTCGATGGAATTTCTGATAACCGTTTTAAAGAATTTAATGTAACAAATGGTGCAGTATTCAATAATAGCACTAATGATGGTAATTCACATTTGGTTGGTTATGTTAAAGGAAATACCCTACTTGAAGGGCAGTCCGCTAAAGTCATTTTAAATCAGGTAACAGGACATAATTCAACGCAACTAACAGGGGCTTTAGAAGTACTTGGTCAAAAAGCAGATCTGTTAATTATAAACCCTAATGGTATTAATATTAATGGTGTACAAACTCGCAATACTGATCGTTTTGTTGTATCAACAAGTAATGTTATTGAACCTCAAAAGGGTTTACATCTTAATATAGATAAAGGTGTTGTAACCATAGAAAAAGATGGTTTAGTCACTGATGGATTAAAATATTTAGATATTGTTGCAAAAAAGATCAAACAAAAGGGCGCTATCAAAAATCATAATGATGATAGTTCTTCAGAAACTAATATCAATTTAGTTGCTGGTTCAGCTTATTATGATATTGCACAACAAAAAATCACCTCTAAAGGTGAAATAGCGAACGAAGTAATCATTAGTGGTGAAGAATTAGGTGCAATGCACGGCAAACATATCCAATTTGTTACCACAGATTCAGGAGCAGGGATAAAACATAGTAATATAATTTTATCTGAATCAGATATTAAATTTACGACAAATAATGGTAATGTTGATCTTCAAACTGTACATTCTAAAAACAACGTAGAAGTAGACAGAGCTAAGCAAATTAATTTAGATAAAGGCATTACATCTCGATCTGTTGTGTTAAATGCTCAATCTATAAATGTAAAAAACAAGGCAAATATCAAAGCACAAAGAGTGGTATTAAATGCCAAAGAAAACATTGATTTAGAAGCGAATAGCAGTGTTATAGCAATAAATTCTCACTCGCAAAGTAAGCAACTCAATGTTGAGGAAAATGCGACTTTATTTGCTACCAACAGTGTGATAACTAACGCTGAAATCAATAATAACGGAGAGTTATTAGCAGAAGAATCATTGACTATAATCACTAAAGGTAGCGATGAAAAGAAACAAACTAATGGCTATAAAAATAGCGGGCTAATATCAAGTAAAGGCGATCTTGAATTAATTTTTACTGACAATACTAATTTTAATTCTAATGTTCACAGTTTACCAGAAGCACATAATAAATTAATGCTGACAACACATCTTTTTTATATTGAAGACAATGCTAGATTACACTCCAATGCTAATGTTCATATTCATAGTCAAATCTTTAAAAATAAAGGGCTATTAACAAGTGCAAAAAAACTAAATATTATGGCGGATCATATCAAAAACAATGGTCTTCTTGCTGCCAAAGAAGGAATGTCTTTAATTTCAAAAAATACCGATAACTATGATAATTCTGTTATTTATACTGATGGAAAATTAAATTTAGACAGTAATAATACTGTTTATAATTTAGGGGAAATCTTTGCTAAGGATAAAATAACAATATCAGCAGTTAAATTGGTTAATGATGTTGAATTATCTGGAGATATTGATACTCCAACAACCTTTAAACAACACTCTCATCAAAAATATTATAATGTAGAATTTGATGATTACGCTATTGAGCTCAATGTTCCAGAATTTAGAAATAATTTGAAAGTTAAAAATGCTGGACTCATTGAAGGTGGAGCAGGGCTGACTTTTATTCAAAAAGAAACAAGAAACAGAAATGCAGGTATTTTTAATCATAGTATTATAAATATTAAAGGAGAGTTTGAAAATAATAATACAATAAACTTTGTTAATAATTCTAAAGGAAGATCTTTTGATCTTATTAATGATTATTTGAAAAAAAAGGCAGATATCAAAATATCTTATATGCCTAAATTACAATCTTTAAATACTGGATTAAGTGTTAGAACAACATTAGAAAAAGAAAGTTTATATGAATTATTTGATAATATCTTTCAAAATGAATATGCCATTAGTAGTGCTTTTTATTATGGTCGTACTCGAGAGATAATGACAGCCTTTCAAGGTATAAATTCTCCTGATTTCCAACGTGTAATGTTATTAGTTTTTGGTCCAAATTGGACAGATCAAGATTATCAAAAGTTAAAACAGAATTGGCAAAACTTCAAAAAAAATAAACCATCCATTATCTTTCACCCATCTAATTATAAAGCTAAATTATTTGCCGATAGATTAACAGGAATGACTGATACATTAGCAAATAGTGAACAAAGTGAATCCAATTCTTATCAAAAGCATATTAACGCTAAAGAACAAATAATAAACAGCACTTCTGGTGTGGAGTTTAAAAGTCTACACAATGGCTTAATGTTAGGAAATGATGTTGAGTTTCTTAATTTAAAACTCTCATTAGGAAAAATAAACCTACTTATTGATCGGTCTTTTCAACAAATTGATCCAACAGATACAGATGATTTATTATCAGAATATACACCTGATATCAATAATATTAAGACAATAATAGATCACTCTTCTCATACTACAACGGCATCAGAAAGTTTATCAAGTGATGCCGAAATTGAAGTCCGAGATATCGATATAAAAACACACAATACCTACAATAGCGGTACGATTGTCGCTGAAAAAATTAATATTGAAGCAGAGGATAAAATCCAAAGCTCAGGGGATATTATAAGTACACAAGAAACGCACTTAACTGGAGAAAAAGGAATTGAAGTAGAAAATAAAGTTATCTTCAATGGTGATGGTAGTTCTTCTGTTCATCAAGCACATATTGAATCACAAGGAAACATTAAACTAGAAACGGATGCAAATAGTGAAATTGATCTAACCGCTTCCGAAGTTAAAGGACATAGTGTTTCAATAAAAACACAGGATCTAAATTTAAAAGATGATGCAACAACGAATAGCAGCCTTAAAGAAGAGGATATTTATTCTCGGATTTCAGGAAAGGTTATTGGACAAAGTTCACAACAAGATTTTAGTGTGACATCTGTAGGTTCTACTTTAGAAGCGGATAATTTAGACTTAAATTTAACAAAGGATTTAAATCAAAAAGGAAGTAGTATAACAACGGATAGCATTGTTGGTGTAGTGCAGGGTAATTATAACACTGAAGCAGGTATTAATACCAAACACTCTGAAAGTAGTGAAAATGTTGCACAGCTTGA
This sequence comes from Phocoenobacter atlanticus subsp. cyclopteri, assembly GCF_018343795.1. Taxonomy (GTDB): domain Bacteria; phylum Pseudomonadota; class Gammaproteobacteria; order Enterobacterales; family Pasteurellaceae; genus Phocoenobacter; species Phocoenobacter atlanticus. Next base: position 1,988,670 of record NZ_CP074346.1, on the reverse strand, counting down.
GTTTTCTATAACAGCAAGTGGTAATGGGCATCAAGCTGGGTTAAATATCAATGAAAAAGAGGGTATAAATACAGGTATTACAGATAATGATCGATTTGGATTGCATTCAGATCTAGCTATTAAATTTACTAAAATACAAGAAGAGCATACTGCATTAACACATACTAATAGTCGCCTTTCTGTAAAAGAAGGTCGCTTAAATGTACAGGGTATTGCTGATATTGGAGGAGTAAATATTGATGCAACATCTCCTTTAACAGAGGAAAAAGGATTTGAATTAAGTGCAGATCGTATTCAATCAACAAAACAGCAAGACCAAATTGATGAATATTTGAGTACAACAAGTATTAAACTGGGAATAGATGCTGAACTACACTCTTCTATAGGAGATACTGTTAATAGTACCCTTCGCCAAATTAATGATTTAAACAAAGGTTTGAAGCAAGATGGTACAGTAAGTCTACAGGCTACAAGTGATGTATTACATTTAATAACTGGAGATGCTATCGGTGGAAGTATAAAAAATAAGGGGGAAATTACTCAGACTGAACACTCTTCACATCAAAATGCTGATATTGCCACTCATATTGAAGGTAAGGTAGTACTTTCTTCACATTCAGATATTACGCTAAAAAATGTGGGTAGTAGTGACAAAAGTCAATTATCTTTAAAAGCAGTTGGTGATGTAAACCTAGTAGCAGGAGAAACAGATCGAACAGAAAGTACAACAAGCTTTAGTGCTACTATTACCAGTGGAAATTATGCTCGTTGTGGCATTATGTCTGATGGTTGTGAGGTTGGAGTAAGTGCCTCTTTCGATGGAAGCAGTAGTGATAGTCATCAGAATTCTAAAAAATTCCATAATACTGAGCTAAAAGCAACTCATCTTAGTATTGATACAGGTGGTAATCTTAATCTTGCAGGGGCAAATATTGATAGTAAATCCCTAGAATTAGAAGTAAAAGGTTCTACCAATATTGAATCTGTACAAGATGAATTAAACAGTAAAACCACATCACAAAGTGCAAATTTAGGCATTGGTGCTTCAATCACAACCGCATTAAGGGTTAAACCAAGTCTCAGTGTTGGATTTGATATTGGTACAGAAAGCGAACACAGAAAAGAGGTAAATAAACAGTCTGGAATAACAAGTGAACATCTTACAGGACATCTTGAAGAGGTAAATCTATCTGCTGGACATCTGATTAATAAGGGAGATGCTACTCTATTACAAGTTGAAGGAAAAGTAACAGGCAAAGAACTTACTGATTCTCATCACAAAGATGGTGGTACTTTTGGTGGAAGTATTGGTACTGATGGAAGTAGTTTATCACAACTTGATATTCGTGGTGGTCGTTCAGAGCAAAAGCATTATGAAGCAACTCAACATTCTGCTGTATCAGGCGTAACCAATATTAAAGAAGTTGAGGGAGAGGTTAAAACATCCCTTTCAGAAATAAAAACCATTAGTCAAGATGATACGGTTGCTAGAACTTCATTTAATTTTGAAATTCTTGATCTAAAAAAACTCTCCGATAAAGGGAAAGATTATACTTCGAAAGTAATGCAGAGTAGCGATACGGTTAATGAAGAGAGTGATCCTATTTATGAAGAAATTGGTGAAAATGGAAGAATATTGCCTCCAATAGCAACAAATGATAATCCGTTAGCTAAACGACCATTACCTCCAATACCGGAGGATGCGAGTATTCATAATACCCCTGATCAACCAACAGGTTATACGGAAGAGATTTATGCAATAATCGATAAATCTCCAGAAGCCATTGCCAAAGCAAATAATGTTGCAACTACATCTGAAATTGAAGAAGAGTTTGCACCATTATTACCCGCTAGACCTGAGTTAAAAGATGCAGCGGGGAGAAGAGGTGATAAAACAGGTGCAGCAAGTGAACGCTCATTACTGCAATCTATACGTAAACTATTTGCAGGAAAGTCATCAGAAGTAGAAAAATCAGCAGATAGTCTACCGCTCAAGCCGAATTATGAACATTTAGAAGATTCTCTAAATCTCAAAGGATTAATTGTTTTAGAAAATGAACGTAATCAGAATTTTGAAAAAACGATACTAGAAAATGACAAATTCTTAGATGAGGCACGTGAAGCAGCTAAAAAAATAATATCCGTAGCAACAATTGAACAAATGAAAAATGTTCCAGAATTTGATGAAATTCTTACGGAAGGAGCAAAAAAAATTGAAATACGTATTAACGAGGCGGTAACTTTTCAACCAACTATTGAAGAGTTTAGTGAAATTCAGAGATTAGTTCAAGCTATACCTAAAGGAACAGTATTAGATATTTCAGAGCAAACACTTCATATCTTGGATACACTAGCAACAACATCAAAAACCATTAAAAAAAGTCCAGAGTTAAAAGAACAGCTTCACAATGTTATTGAAGCATTTTTGACTGAGAGTAAAGATAAAGCGTTAACTGTAGCGATGGTTGAAAAACTAAATTACAATTTACGACCGGAAGAGGGACCATCTCGTATTTTATATAAAGATAAATCATTAACTAAAGATGAAGCTATTTTTTCTAGTGTAGAAGCCTCTAAATTACAGTTAGCACAAACAGTGGACTTTATTAATAATGCTAAGAGTAAAGGGGTTGAACCGAGCGTTTTGGCTTCTCTTGTTTATCAGCGATTAATTGATTATCATCCTTTTGCCGAAGGTAACGGAAGAATTACACGTGTAATAACAAATAAATTATTACTAGATGCTGGCTATTCCGTTTTTCCAACATTTGATAAACGATTTGAAATGCGAATTACTCCTCGTGATAATGAGAGCGAGCCTCAAGCAACAAACAGTGAAGTAGTTCAAGAGTTCTTACGCACTCTACAAAGAAATCATTTACCATCTGAAGAAAATAGGGATCTATTAACGTCTTCTGTTACTAAAAGCAATACTCCAGTAACAGATCGTGTTAAAGATCGTACTCTTGTGGAACAACCTCGTTCTTCTCTACAAAAACTAAGTGCTCTTTTTCAACCTCTTAAAGTAGATTCGAGAATTAGTAAAGTTAGGAGTTCTGTATCTCAATTTGGTGGTGACGTTGTCTTTAAATTTTCTCAATCAAAAGGTGAAGTGTATAACGAAATTATCAAACATATTGAAACAGAGAATGGTGTTTGTGAAGCGGTTTGTACCAATTGGATTGCTAAAAAAGTTAATACTCAAAATTTATGGGATGAGATTTATGATCAGCCTAAAAATGGAGAAAAAGGTAAATTGAATAAAGATGCCTTTGAAAATATTAAGAAATTACAGACTGAATTTATTAATAGTGGAAGTACAGCAACTGAACAATTCACATTAACAGATTCTTGGTTATCTGAACAAGGTGTTGTACCAAAAGAAAAAACCTTTGGAACTCTAAGTCGTCAAGATAAAGTTGAGGGAGGAGTATCTAGAGATAATACTGACACGTTAATTAAAACAATACTAGATACTGGTTCAGAACAATCAGCAGCGAAGAAAATTTCAATCAATATAAAAGATGGTGTGCATACTGTTTCAGCGACCATAATTGGAGAAAAAGTAGCATTTTTTGATCCAAACTTTGGAGAAATGGAATTTTCAAGTCGTGAAAAGTTTAATAATTGGTTTAAAAACTCATTTTGGAAGCAAAGTGGTTATGCTGAAAATGACAATAAAACCAAAGTTTTTAATGTTACAAATTATCATATAACTGATAAGGAATAATCTGAGAAAAAATAAAGTAAAAAAAAACAATTAAATTTAAACACTATATTTAAATTTGTGTAAGTCCTAAAAAAATAGGATTCAAGTATTTGCTTGAATCCTATCATTAACGATAATTATTAGCATCGAATAATCTAAAAAAATTATAATTATGAAACGTCTAGGCACAAAGTAGAGACTGTCTCCTAAACTGTGTAACTGCACTTTAGTTAAAGATAATCAGCTAAGCGATCATCAAACTCAATCATAAACTTATTGAGTGCTAATTTCCAGTCTCTAATTGGCATTGTCCATTTTTTAGAGGCATTTTGAATAGCCAAATAAACGAATTTTTTTGCAGAGTCATCCGTTGGGAATAATTTTCTCTTATTGATGACTTTGCGAATAACACTATTTACAGACTCAATAGCATTAGTCGTATAAATGGCTTTCCTTATATCCTCAGGGTAGTTAAACAAGGTATTCAGGTTATCCCAGTGTTTATACCAAGACCGTGATATTTGCGGATATTTATCGTCATAAGTATTCGCAAAATTCTCTAATTCCTGCAAGGCTTCATCTTCTGTCGTAGATTGATAAATTTTCTTTAAGTCTCGAGCAACTGCTTTATAATCCTTATAAGGCACATATTTCATAGAATTACGCACCATATGGACAATACAAAGCTGGATTTTAGTTTTTGGATAAACGGTATTAATCGCATCAGGAAAGCCCGTTAAACCATCAACACAAGCAATAAGGATATCTTTTACACCACGATTTTGTAATTCTGTCAGCACCCCTAACCAAAATTTAGCTCCTTCATTTTCAGATATCCACAAGCCTAAAAGCTCCTTTTGTCCTTGCATATTAATGCCTAAGGCGAGGTAAATAGCCTTATTAATCACACGTTTATCTTGACGGACTTTAACAACGATGCAGTCCAAATAAACGATAGGATAGACATCATCAAGCGGGCGAGATTGCCACTCTATAACATCATCTAATAGAGCATCTGTCACCCGTGATACCAGTGCAGGAGATACTTCTGTCCCATATAGGTCAGATACTGTTTCAGTGATTTCTCTGGTACTCATTCCTTGTGAATATAAATAGATAATTTTTGAGTCTAGTGTCGGTACTCTTGTTTGTCGTTTTTTGATAATTTCAGGCTCAAAAGAGCCTTCTCTATCACGTGGGGTATCAATAGAGAATTTCCCCTCTTCAGAATATACTGTTTTGGTTGTAACGCCATTTCTAGCGTTACTTTCTTTACGAGTACCATTCTTTTGATAGCCTAGATGTGCATCTAATTCGGCATTGAGTGATTTCTCAAAGAAACGTTTGTGCAATAGCTGAGTCGCATTTGCGATATCTTCTTGAGAATCTAGTTGTTCAAGTAGAGCGTCGATTTGGTTGGTTAAATTTGCTTTTTTCATATTGGTATCCACCTTAATGTTTTTTGTATATTAAAGCAGATACACAGTTATTTTTATAGTCTCACAAAGTATTCAATTATCTCCTATGTGAAAAATCAGCCTTTAATTTTATAGTCTCAATCTTGTTAATATAAATAATCCTATTAAAGGTATCAAGATTGTTGAATAGTCTCTCATTGATTTATTATTAGATACTATTTTTCTCTAATTACGTATGATTTTACCCTGAAATTATAAACTCATCAGACCAGCTATTTTACTCTTCCTTTTTTATGTACATATCCTGTTTTTATCCTATAATAAATTATCCTTGCCAATAAGAATATCAGGAATTTTAAATGGAAAATGCCGTTAATAATTACAAAAAATACATCTAACCATTCTCTTTCTATATTTCATACTCTACTGCTCAAATGTAATAGCAAAAATGTACTTATAGAAGAGCTACAAAGAAGAAAAAATCAAGAAAAAATAAATAACAGTGAACTGAAAATAAAAAAATCAGAACAATTGTTGTTTACTTCCCCGAAAAGAGCTAAAAGTAACCTGTCGTTTCATTTTTTATAGGTGTCGATGGGGACAAGTGTATCAAAAAGCGTCAAAATAGCATAATACATTAGTAGGAGTAGCATTAGGACTAAAAATGCAAGCCCAAAATGTTTCATTATCTGTAACTTATGCCAAACCATTAAGAAGTACCGAAAATTATCCTAAAGGGAATTTAGGAGTGCCCCATTTCAATTGAGTAATTCATTTTTAACATACATAATTAAGGAAAATTATTATGAATAAAAACAAATATAAATTAATTTTTAGCAAATCTAAATCTTGTTTAATCCCTGTCGCAGAAAATGTTCAATCTGCGATCAATAATAGTTCATCTGATACTGATACTTCTAGTCAAGAAAGGTCTGTATTTAATTTTAAACTGAATGCAATTTCTACATTTATTCAATCAACATTATTACCAATATTTGCAGTATCCCTTCTTTCAACACATTCATTTGCGAATAGTGTAGAAGTGGATGGCATTAAAACCAAAATTACGACAGTTGGTAATGACATACTACTCATTGATATTGCAAAACCAGAGTTCGACGGTATTTCTGATAACCGCTTTAAAGAATTTAATGTAACAAATGGTGCTGTATTTAATAATAGTACTAATGATGGTAATTCACATTTGGTTGGTTATGTTAAAGGAAATGCTTCACTTGAAGGAGAGGCCGCAAAAGTCATTTTAAATCAGGTAACAGAACATAATTCAACGCAACTAACAGGGGGGTTAGAAGTACTTGGTCAAAAAGCAGATCTGTTAATCATAAACCCTAATGGTATTAATATTAATGGTGTACAAACTCGCAATACTGAGCGTTTTGTTATATCAACAAGTAATGTTATTGATCCTCAAAAGGGGTTAAATCTTGATGTAGATAAAGGGACAATTACTATTGAAGAAAATGGTTTGGCTACTGATGGATTAAAATATTTAGATATTGTTGCAAAAAAGATCACACAAAAGGGCGCTATCAAAAATCATAATGATGATAGTTCTTCAGAAACTAATATCAATTTAATTGCTGGTTCAACTTCTTATGATGTTGTACAACAAAAAATTACTTCTAAAGGTGAAATAGTGGATGAAGTGATCATTAGTGGTGAAGAATTAGGTGCAATGCACGGCAAACATATCCAATTTGTTACCACTGATTCAGGAGCAGGGATAAAGCATAGTAATATAATTTTATCTGAATCTGATATTAAATTTATCACTGATAATGGTAGTATTGATCTCCACTCAGTGCATTCAAAAAATAGTATTGAAATAAAAAAAGCAAATCAAATTACACTGAATAATGAAATAAATACAAAAACTATTTTATTAGATGGTCAAACTACAAATATAAAAACAAATGCACAAGTAAATGCTAACAAAGTACAACTAAATATGACTGAGAGTATTAATTTAGAAAATAATAGTAAACTTTCTGGTGTTAGCGTTCAAACTAAAGCAAAACAGTTAAAATTAACAGAAAACGCTGTTTTGTTAGGGAAAAATATTGTAGTAAATAGTTCAGATATTGATAATAAAGGAATAATTTATGGACATTCTACTCAAATAGACAGTAATAATTTAAATAATAATGGAAAAATATTAGCCGTAGAATCACTCAAAATTATTACTAAGGGTAATGATAGTGAAGGGAAAATTAATGGTTATAAAAATAGTGGTCAAATATCAAGTAAAAGAGATGTTGAATTAATTTTTAAAGATAATACCAATTTTAGTTCAGAGAGCCATAATTTACCTGATGCACAATATAATATTACAGTTAAAACAAATAACTTTAATATAAGCGAAGATCATAAACTTACATCTCTTGCAAATATTGCAATTAAAAGCAACTCCTTTAAAAATAGGGGAGTTGTTACCTCTGCCCAAAAATTAGGAATTACAACTAGTAGTGATATTCAAAATTATGGCGATTTAGTTGCAAAAAGAGGAGTATATTTAACCTCAACTGTAGGAGACATTAATAACTATTCTGATGCAATTATTTATTCAGAAGGTCAACTTTTTTTAGATGCACAGAATAATATCTATAATTTAGGAGATATTTTTGCTAAAGAAAAAATTACAGCTTCTGCTGTAAAATTTACTAATGATGCAAAATTAGAAAGTAATGTTAGTATTTCAAATACGTTCAAAGAATATCTGCATAGTAAATATTATAACTTAGAATATGACAATTATTATATATCTTTAGAAGCACCTGAATTTGTGAATAATTTAAAAATTAAAAATGCAGGAATTGTTATTGGAGAAGCGGGTTTTTCATTTATACAAAAGAATATGCTAAATACTAGTTTAAATTATATGTTAATAAACACTAGAAAATCGGTTAATCCTACTTATGATATTAAATTATTATTTACACCTATAGAGATTCAAAATAAAGATAGCGGTATCTTTAATTATAGCCTTATTAATATTCAAGGAAATTTTGAGAATAATGGAACAATAAAAATTGTTAATGAACCCAAAAATCAACAGTTTGATCTGATAGAAAATTATTTAAAAAACCAAAAAGTAAATATAAAAGTAGCCTATACTCCTCGCTCTTCTCTATTTCAAACAGGTTTAAGTGGAACAACAGATTTAAATAAAAATAATTTATATAATTTTTTTGATATTATACTTAATGATGAATATCCATTAAGTAGCTCTCTGTACTATGCACGTAGTAATGAAATAATAAATTCTCTTCAATGAATACAATCTTCTGATTTTCAGAAAGTGATGCTACTAACATTTGGGCAAAATTGGGCAAACCAAAACTACGCCACATTAAAACAGAATTGGCAAAATTTTAAAGAAAATGAACAGATGATTTCTTTTTATCACTCTCATCATAAAGCACAGTTATTTGCTGATAAATTAACGGGAAATATTATATCTTTACAAAATGGTCATCTATCTGAACATAGTAATTATCAAAGAAATATTGTCATTGGAAAATACTCTATTTCCGCCCCTGATATAGGTTTTGAAGATTTACCAAATGAAACAGAAAAGGACACTGAAGTTGATCTTTCTCATTTAACCAAATTATTAAGAAAAACAAATTTATTTATTGATCGCTCTTTTCAACAATCTAATTTAAATTTTCAAAAAGAATTAACCGATGAAGATAGAAAATTATTAGGTGAAATAGATGACAGAGAAGAAATTTCACGAATAAAATATAACTTAACTGATGTTGATATGATCAAAACACAAATTACTCATCATAGTAATAACTTGCCCTCTAGTTCTGAAAAAAATGCCATACTGGATGTTAACGATATAGAGCTAAAAACTCACGAAACTTACAATGATGGCACAATTTATGGAGAGACTGTAAATATTGATTCAGATGGAAAAATTAAAAATCAAGGAGATATTTTAAGTGAAAAAGAAACTCATTTGAAAGCCTCAAAAGGAATTGAAACCGAAGGTCGTGTTATTGCAAATGCAGATGGTAGTACATCAGTACATAAATCAAATATTGTTTCGAAAGGAAATCTCAATCTAGAAACAGATTTAAATAAGAGTATTGATATAATCTCCTCAAACATTGGAGGGGCAACAGGTTCGATTAATACAAAAGATTTAAATATTAAAGATACTTATTCAACAACAAGTATAAGTTTAGAAGAGGGTATTCATTCAAAACTATCTGGTAGAGTTATTGGTCAACATACACAAAAAGAATCAAGTGTAAAATCAGAAGGATCAACCTTAAATTTTGATCATATAAATTTCAACTTAAATGGAGATCTTAATCAAACTGGTAGTGACATTAATGCGAATGGTATTTCTGGTGTAATACAAGGTGACTACAACACTCATTCTGGTAAAAATATTACTCATTCTGAAAAAACTGAAGATGTTGTTCAGCTCGAATTAGATCTATCTGCAAGTGGTGGAGGTTATCAAGCTGGTGTAGTCGTTAATGAAAAAGACGGCACTAAAACTGCTATAACCGAAAGTGAAAGATTTGGTTTAAATGGAGAAGCAGGTATAGCCTATACGAAAAAACAAGAGCAACAAACTAATTTAAAGCATAATAATAGTCATCTTTCTACCCATAATGGAAAATTAAATATTTTAGGTTCTGCAGATATTGGTGGTTTAGATATAGATGTAGCTCAACCTCAACCTTATCCCACAAATGTAAATAAAGAAGGATTTGAATTAGATGCTAAACATATTTTATCTACAAAAGAGAAAGATGAAATAGATAAGTCAATAACTGAAACAATTATTAAAGTTGGATTAGAGGGAGAAGTACACTCTGCTGTTGGAGATTTAATCAATGATACTGCTCGTGAAATTCGTGATTCAAAAAATGGCTTAAAGCAAGATGTTACTACTACTTTACAAGTTGCCAGTGATGTTATAAATACTGTAACAGGAGATATCATTGGAGGGAGTGTAAAAGAAAAAGCTGAAATATCCCATACTGAATATAACATTCATGAATCCTCAGATGTTCGTAGTCACATTAATGGTAAAGTAACTCTTTCTTCAGATGCCGATCTTGATTTAAAAAATGTAGAAAGTGATGAAAAAAGTAAATTATCTTTAAATGCAAAAGGTGATGTAAATTTGATTGCAGGAGAAACAATACGTTCTGAAACAACGAATAGTCTTGGTGCAAAAATCTCTGCTGGAGGTAGTGTTCATTGTGGTGTAATGTCTGAAGGCTGTGCAATAGGTGTAGATTACTCGTTAGAAGGTAGTGGAAGCAATTCTCAAACTAGCTCAACTATTCATAAAAACACTGAATTAAAATCAGATGATTTAAATATAAAAGCTGGTGGTAACATTAATCTTTCTGGAGCAAATATTGATGCCAATAAACTGCATCTGGACGTAAATGGTAAAACCAATATAAAATCTGTACAAGATGATATAAAAAGTGAAACAGTCTCAATAAATGCCAGTTTAGGACTGGGAGCCTCTATAAATACAGAGTTAGTCATAAAACCAAATGTAAATGTCGGCGTTGGGATTGGTTATGAAAAAGAAGAAGGCAAAGAAGTTCATAAACAATCAGGGATTACTGGAAAACATATCGAAGGTAATTTAAAAGATGTTAACTTAGAAGGTGGCTATCTTGTTGATAGTAGCGGTCAATCTTTATTAAAGATTGATGGCAAAATAAATAGTAAAGATATTATTGATTCTCATCATAAGGATGGAGGAAATGTTGGTATAAATATTGGAATGAGTTCTGATAGCCTATCACATCTTAATGTCAATGGAGGAAGGATAGAACAAAAGCATTATGAAGCAACAGAGTATTCCACTATATCAGGAATAAATAATAAACAAGATATGGATGGTAAAATAAAACATAATGTATCTGATTCTAAAACAGTAACTCAAGATGATACCGTTGCAAAAACACATTTCTCTTTTGAAACAGTAGATATATCAAGATTAGCGAATAAAGGTTCAGAATATATAGCCAATAAAACTAAGCCCAAAACAGATCATATCAATACTAAATTTTTAGATAAAGTCGTTGAAGAACCAATTTATGAAGAGATACTAGATAATCCTAATACATTAAATAAACCAACTAAATCATTAGGTGATGAAGCAAGTATTGACTATAGCAAACGCCCATTACCTCCAATACCCAAAGAAGCAGAGGGAGTATCAGAAAAAGAAAGTGACGTTATTTATGCAAAGATAGATAAATCACCAGAAGCTATAGCAAAAGCGAACGCTAAAGCAGATGAAATTGTAAAAAACTTATCTGATCATACCGCTACTGAATCTGAAGAAGATTTTGCCCCTCTATTACCTGCTCGACCAGAACTAAAAAATTCTGCAGGGAATGGAAATAAAGTAGTTGAAGAAAATGTTAGAGAATCACTATTTCAACGTATACGAAATATCTTTAGTTCTAGACAGCAGCCAGAAACAATAGATGAAAAATTAAAAAATATAAATTATGACAATCTAGAAGATAATTTAAATTTAAAAGAATTAATTATCTTAGAAAATATACGTAATGATAATTTTGAAGAAAGTATCTTAAATGATTCAGTATTTCTAGATGGTGCTCGTGTAGCTGCAAAAAGATTAGTTCCAGAATCAGTCTTTGAACAAATGAAAAACACTCCCGGTTTTGATGAAATCTTAACAGAGGGTGCAAAAGATATGGAAAAACGTATTAATGATGCAGTAACGTTCAAACCTACTGAGAAAGAATTTAACGAAATTCAGAATTTAGTCAAAACTTTACCTAAAGGTTTACCACTAGATATTCCAGAGCAAACGCTTCATATCTTAAATACATTAGCAACAACATCAGAAACCATTAAAAAGAGTCCAGCGTTAAAAGAACAGCTTCATAGCGTTATTGAAGAATTCTTAACCGAAAGTAAAAATAAAGCCTTAACTGTAGCGATGATTGAGAAACTAAATTATAACTTACGACCAGAAGAAGGAGAGAACCGTATTTTATATAAAAATGAGTCATTGACTAAAGGTGATGCTATTTTTTCTAGTATAGAAGCTTCTCAATTACAGTTAGCACAGACAGTAGATTTTATTAATAATGCCAAGAATAAAGGTGTTGAGCAAAGCGTTCTAGCTGCTCTTGTTTATCAGCGTTTAATTGATTATCATCCTTTTGCCGATGGTAATGGAAGAATTACACGTGTAATCACTAATAAATTATTACTAGATGCAGGTTATTCCGCTTTTCCAAAGTTTGATAAAACATTTGAAATGCGAATTACTCCTCATGATAATGAGAGAGTTCCTCTGGCAACGAATAGTGAAATGGTTCAAGAGTTCTTACGTACTTTGCGAAAAAGTAGTTCATCAACAGAATAAAATCATACTCCTATAACAGATCGTATAAAAGATATTGTATTAAAAGATCAAACTCGTTCAGTATTACAAAAGTTAAGAGATAATTTTAAATCTGTAAAACAAGATAGTGAAATTAGAAAAGTTCGTAAAACTGTTGAACAATTTGATGGAGAAGTTAATTTTACATTTTCTCAACTTAAGGGAGAAGTATATAGCGAAATAATCAAACATATTGAAACCCAAAATGGTGTTTGTGAGGCGGTCTGTGCATCTTGGATCACAAAAAAAGTAAATGAGCAAAGTTTATGGGAGGATATTTATGATCAACCTAAAGATGGAAAAAATGGAAAGCTAAATAAAAAATATTTTGAAGTCATTAAGCAATTACAAACTGAATTCATAAATAATGGTAATACGGCAACTCAACAATTTACATTAATGGAATCTTGGTTATCAGAACAAGGTGTTACAGCAAAAGAACGACAATTTGGATCTCAACGTCGTAAAGATCAAGTAGAAGGCTCTCTTTCTGACAAGAATCTAAATGCTTTCACTCAAGCTATTTTAGATACAGGCAAAGAAAATTCAGCAATAAAGAAAATATCAATTAGCTTGAAAGATGGTGCTCATACTGTTTCAGCCGCTATTCAAGGTGAAAACGTTGTTTTCTTCGATCCTAATTTTGGTGAATTAAGTTTTCCTAGTCGTGAAAAATTTGATCATTGGTTTAAAAACGCATTTTGGCAACAAAGTGGTTATGCTGGAGATAATAGTAAAAACAGAGTTTTTAATGTGGTAAATTATCATCTAAATGATAAGGAATAATCTGAAAACATTATCCCACAAACTGTGTAAACTTTAAAAATGGGGTTCAAGGTTATCCTTGAATCCTATCGCTCAAGATAGTTAAAAATTAGCATTAAACAATCTAAAAAAATTATTCTGAGTACTCAGTTAAACCTCAATGTAAAAAACCATTCTTTATTTTCTCTTTCATTTTATGGAAAAATCTTGTTAAGATAATCATTATTCAATAATTAATATAAATACTAATAACACTATGCTTCCACAACTTTCAGATGTCCCAGAATTAAGTAATGATGTGATTTGTTACCTAAATGAAGTAAAAAAACGCCATTTTAAAGGTGATATTGCGTCAAATTATGCTGATAGGCTAAGTTTGGCGACGGATAATAGTGTTTATCAGACTATTCCATCGGCTATTTTATATCCAAAAACAATAGATGATGTACAACTTTTAATTCAAATTGCCCAAAAACCTGAATTTCAATCCCTGACTTTTACGCCTCGAGGTGGGGGAACGGGTACCAATGGTCAATCATTAAACGATAATATCATTATTGATCTCTCTCGTTATATGACAAATATTCTAGAATTAAACGTCCAAGAGCGTTGGGTTAGGGTGCAAGCTGGCGTAGTAAAAGATCAACTGAATCAATTTTTAAAACCTCACGGACTATTTTTCTCACCAGAGCTTTCAACCAGTAATCGAGCGACCATCGGAGGAATGATCAATACTGACGCTTCAGGGCAGGGTTCGTTACAATATGGTAAAACCTCACAACACGTACTAGAGATAAAATCAGTGTTGATGAATGGGGAAATATTAGAAACTCAAGCGGTACGATCTGATCAATTTTTTGCAAATTTAGATAAATTAAATTTATCTGATACAGCCAAACAACTGTATTCTGCTATTTTTACGCGTTGTAAAGAAATTCGCCCACAGGTACTAAAAGATCTACCTCAGTTAAACCGTTTTTTAACGGGTTACGATCTCAAAAACGTCTTTAATGATGATGAGTCAGAGTTTAACTTAACTCGTATTCTGACAGGTTCAGAAGGATCATTAGCTTTTATTTGTGAGGCAAAACTTAATTTATTACCTATTCCTAAATATCGTACCTTAATTAATATTAAATATAATTCTTTTGATTCTGCTCTGCGTTCCGCTCCAATGATGTTAGAAGCAAAAGCACTTTCTGTTGAAACCATTGATTCAAAGGTATTAAATTTAGCCAAACAAGATATTATTTGGCACTCCGTTTCAGATTTATTATTAGAAGATAAAAATAATCCTATCCTTGGTATTAATATTGTGGAATATGCCTCTAATGATGAAGAACAAAATCAAAAACTGATTAATGACTTGTGTCAAACCCTCGATAAAAAAATAGCAGATAAAACAAGCGGTATCATTGGTTACCAAATTTGCAATGATTTAGCCTCTATCGAAAAAATTTATGCAATGCGTAAAAAGGCGGTGGGGTTATTGGGTAATACGAAAGGGTGGGCAAAACCCATTCCTTTCGTGGAAGATACCTGCGTCCCCCCTGAAAATTTAGCGGATTACATTACAGAATTTCGCCAATTATTGGATTCTTATCAATTAGAATATGGTATGTTTGGACACGTGGATGCAGGGGTGTTACACGTTCGCCCTGCATTAGATTTATGTGATAAACAACAAGTTAAAACCTTTAAAACCATTTCTGATGAAGTAGTAAAACTGACCTCAAAATATGGCGGTTTAATTTGGGGAGAGCACGGTAAAGGTATGCGATCTTATTATGGTCAGCATTTCTTTGGAGAAAAATTGTGGCACGAACTACGTTACATTAAACAACTGTTTGATCCTCAAAATCGCTTAAACCCGGGTAAGATCTGTACGCCTTTAGACAGTAAGGATAAGTTGTATCCTATTGATTCACCTATGCGAGCTGATTTTGACCGCCGAATTCCCCTCGAGGTAAAAAACGAATTTAAAGGAGCAATGAGTTGTAACGGTAATGGGTTATGCTTTAATTTTGATGTGCATAGTGTGATGTGTCCTTCAATGAAAATAACAGGCAATCGAGTTTTTTCACCAAAAGGGCGTGCAACACTAATTCGAGAATGGTTACGACTTCTTGCAGAAAAAGGGATTGAACCTGATGATTTAATTTTTAAACATACTAAACAAACCCTTAAATTAACAGATTTTATTGCAAAATTTCGCCATCAATGGAATAAAAACACCCATTATGATTTTTCTCACGAAGTCAAAATGGCGATGGATACTTGTTTAGCTTGTAAAGCCTGTGCTAGCCAGTGTCCAATAAAAATTGACGTACCAACCTTTCGTAGCCAGTTTACTTATCTATATCATCAGCGTTATTTTCGCCCAGTGAAAGATTATGTGGTGTCTAATCTTGAGTTTGTTGCTCCTTTAATGGCAAAAACACCACGCTTTTATAATTTTTTTAGTACCACGAAAATAGCAGAAAAATAGCAAATAAAACAATTGGAATGACGGATTTACCCGCTCTTTCAATGCCTAATTTACAACAGCAATTAGTAAAAATTAATTATCAAGGAGAAAAATTAGAAACCATTGAACATTGGGTTGCAAGCGGTCACTTACCTAATGATTTTTGCAAATTTATTTTTGTAATACAAGATCCTTTTACCTCTTATTATGATGCAAAAGTTGTCGCAGATTTTGTCCATTTTTGTCAAAAAATTGGTTTTAAGCCAATTGTATTACCTTTCAAACCAACCGGAAAAGCGGCGCATATTAAAGGTTTTTTAAATCAATTTTCTAAAACAGCAAAAAATCAGGCAGACTTTTTAAACCGTGTCGCAAAATTAAATATCCCAATGGTAGGAGTCGATCCTGCTTTAGTATTACTTTATAGAGATGAATATAATCATCTGTTACAAGAAAAACGAGGCGATTTTAACGTCCTATTAGTACACGAATGGTTAAATGATCAGATTAAAAACAAGCGGTTAGATTTTTGCAAAAATTTACAAATAAGTGACCGCTTACAATGGTATCTGTTTTCACACTGTACAGAAACCACAGCTTTACCAAATAGCACGAAAGAATGGCAACAAATTTTTGAGTATTTTAACCAAACACTGAACAATGAAAATGTCGGTTGTTGTGGAATGGCAGGGACTTTTGGTCACGAAACTCAACATATAGCAATGTCTAAAGCAATTTATGAACAATCGTGGCAAACTAAATTTAAAGATAAACCGATAGAACAATGTCTTGCCACAGGTTACTCTTGCCGTAGCCAAGTCAAGCGTATGGAAAAAGTGATATTAAAACACCCTATTCAAGCGTTATTAAGGGTGCTGATATCTCACGCAAGAGCAACTGTAAACTTTTAACTATTGATTTTTAGGAATTAATAAATAATTATTACGTAGGGGCGGCATTAGCAAACGTAGTTTGCGTATATCCGCCCGCAATGCTTATTTTAATAACTTTTTTAAATCAATTAGTTAATTATTTTTTACTCATTATTTACAAATTTATAAACAAAAATATTCACGATATATGTATTTAATCTTGGCTTTTAAAAAAATCTTATATCGAGCAATGGGCGAATATACGCAAACTACGTTTGCTAATGTCGCCCCTACGTTAAAAAGTAGTCTATTTGATTTTTAAGTGTTTTTTACTCTAATAAAAGTATGCGGTTACCCTGTATATCACACTTAAAATTTGCAAAAATCAATCAACAACTGACCGCTTAAAGGACAACGATGCAACTTCCACCACTAAAACAAGGTATATTAATCAAACGTTATAAACGTTTTCTAGCAGATATAATGTTGCCTAATGGAGAGCAAATTACTATTCATTGCCCTAATACTGGAGCAATGACGGGCTGTGCAACAGAGGGCGATCGAGTGTGGTTTTCTACCTCAGATAATCCAAAACGTAAATATGCCCACACTTGGGAACTCACTGAAACACAACAAGGCGATTTTATTTGTGTGAATACACAACGAGCCAATCAATTAGTTAATGAGGCATTGCAACATAAATGGATTGAGGAACTGGCTCAATATCAACATATTCAAGCAGAAGTAAAATATGGTGAAGAAAAGAGTCGTATTGATTTTTTACTGGATGAAAGCTGCTTTGTCGAAGTAAAATCTACTACACTATTAACAGAAAATGGCATAGGAATGTTCCCTGATACCCAAACGTTACGAGGTCAAAAACACCTAAGGGAGCTAACCATAATGGCACAACAAGGTTATTCAGCAGTTATTTTCTTTGCTATTTTGCATTCTGGTATTCACACTTTTGAAGTCGCCAAACAGATTGATCCTAAATATGCTGAGTTATTTCAGCAAGCCCTTAAAAAAGGCATACAAGCGGTCTGTTACAAAGCAAAATTTACTATTGATAATGGTGTACCTGTTGCGATGGAGCTTGTTCAGAGAGTTTCCCATAATAGTAGATTTAAGACAAAATGAAAACAGATAACACTTTTTTATAATGTTATCTGCTATTTCAAAAATAATTTACTATTTACCCACTCGAACATCGTGTAACCATATTTTATCTGGTTGAGAAAGCATATAAGCAATAACATCAGCCAAATCTTCAGGATTAGTAAAGTTTTGTGTATCAAAATTATCGCCACTTTTTGCAAAAATCTCAGTATTGGTACCACTTTGATAAACACCTGCAATTTTTATATTAGTCTCTGCTAAGTCTTGTTTCAATACTTCAGTAAAGCCTCGAATACCATATTTACTTGCAGTGTAGACTGATTGATTCTGTTGTGCAACAACCCCTGACTTTGAAACAATGTTAATGATACGGGCTTCTTCACGTTGTCTTAAAACAGGAAGTAACAAACGTGTTGTAGGAATAACAGCCAGCAAATTAGTCTGAATAATATCGTCAACCATTTTGACATCCATCTCATCCACAGGCATTAATTTTTGCCAAATTCCCGCATTATTAATAAGAACATCAACAGTACCAAAATCGGAAACAATAGATTGCAACGTTAATTCTAATTTTTCAGTATCACAAATATCACAGATATAATAGTTGGTATTAACAGCACCGAGCTCCTTTGCTTGTTTTACCACTTCTACTAACTGTTTTTCATTGCGAGCAATTAATGCCAATTGGCATTTTTCTTTTGCCAGTCTTAACGCTAATTGCTTGCCAATGCCTGTACTTGCCCCAGTTATAACAATAATTTTATTGGATAATTCCATCATTTCCTTCCTATCATAAACACACTTTTCTAAAAATTAGACACTCATTCTCTCATTTGTAATAAATATTATATATATTATTACAATTATATAATTGACCAATTAATTTTCACTAAATCCAAAATGAGAATAAGTTCTTGAGGTTGCCATACGCCCTCTTGGAGTACGTTGTAAAAAGCCTTGCTGAATAAGATAAGGTTCTAATACATCTTCAATGGTATCTCGCTCTTCGCCAATGGCTGCGGCTAAATTGTCTAGCCCAACAGGTCCTCCATCAAAACGTTCAATAACCGCAAGTAATAATTTTCTATCCATAAAATCAAACCCTTTTGGATCGACATCCAGCATTTTAAGGGCTTGTTGGGAAATTTCTTTAGAAATCACACCGCTATTTTTAACATCTGCAAAATCTCGTACTCGACGTAATAAGCGGTTTGCAATTCGAGGCGTACCTCGTGAACGGCGAGCAATTTCAATTGCAGCCTCATTAGACAGGGCTAAATTTAAGCAATTGGCACTTCGTGTAACAATGGAAGTTAGATCTTCTACGGAATAAAACTCTAAACGTTGCACAATACCAAAACGATCTCGTAATGGCGAAGTAAGAGAACCAGCTCTAGTAGTTGCTCCAACTAATGTAAAAGGAGGGAGATCTAACTTAATGGAACGAGCAGCAGGTCCTTCACCAATCATTATATCCAACTGATAATCTTCCATTGCGGGATACAATATCTCTTCAATCATTGGGGAGAGACGGTGAATTTCATCAATAAAAAGGACATCATAAGGCTCAAGGTTAGTGAGCATTGCAGCCAAATCCCCTGCTTTTTCAAGTACTGGTCCTGAAGTGGTACGAATATTCACGCCCATTTCATTAGCAATAATATTAGCAAGGGTAGTTTTTCCCAACCCCGGAGGTCCAAATATCAATAGATGATCGAGAGCATCTTGACGCATTTTAGCGGCTTGGATAAAAATTTCCATCTGCTCTCGAACCGTAGGTTGTCCCACATAATCAGCCAATAATTTTGGTCGGATTGCACGATCAATAACCTCTTCTTCTGGCTGAGAAGAGGCACTGATAATTCTATCTGCTTCTATCATTGTGTTTTAATATAACTGAAAGCTGGGATAACTTTTCTCACCCCTTTTGTATGGCGAGCAATATTTATTACAACTTGTGACTGCTTAGGCGTAACGTGTCCCATTAAGAAAACTTCACCATTTTCAGTGAGAACTTTAACATTATTACTTTTTACATATACGTTAGCCAATAGCTGCGTTTTAACTTGCGTAGTTATCCACGCATCTGTTGTGATCTGCCCAGCACCTATTTTTTTCGCAATACGTATTTCGTTATAAACTAGTCTCACGCCTTGTTGCCCTAAAGTAATTTTTCTTGCAGTATCTACCGCAATTTTATTAGGTGCTTGACCCGCTAATAAAACTTTACCATTGTAAGACACTACAACAACTCTTGCTTCTTCTTTTAATTGCGCATCTTTATTTAAGCGATAATTAATTTTTGCTTCTAGAGTTTCATCATCTATTTGTCTTCCTGCTGTTCGAGGATCAGTGGCCACTTTAGTTGCTGCCGCAACCGCTCCAACAGTACCTACAACAGCAGCAGTTACACAGCCTTGTAATGATAGTAAACTAACTGAAAGCAAAGTAATTACACTTATTTTTTTAACGTTAAATTAAACATAATAATATTCCTTATAAATATTAATTAAGAAAAGAGCAACGTATCTATTGATTCACACATTAAATTTAAACTAAATAAATGTCCTTCAATAATACGCATTTCATTATTAGACGCAATGGCGATTTCTGTATCTGTCTTTGCTAATAATCCAGCGGTATGATGATTATGACTACTTGTAAATGCAATAATACCTAAATTTTCATTAACCGCACTATAAATTGCATTTAAAACAATGTCTTCATTACCAAATGGAGAAAATACAATCAATATATCCCCTTCTTTTGCCACTGCTTGAAGTTGTTTTTTATAGAGTGAATGAATATCATCATCCTGCACTGACATTGTGGCTAAAACACCTTCAAAACTCAGCAATACACTTGGAAAGCTTGGTCGAGCTAAATCATAACGATTTGATAAATGACTCACTAAAAGTTGTGCATTACTGTAAGAACGCCCAGAACCACACACAATAATCTTATTACCTTTTAATAAACATTCAGCTATCTTGTTTGCTGCTTGCTCTATTGCTTGAGGCAATAATTCAGAAGAAGCAAGTTGAATTTGAATACTTTCCTGAAATCGATCTTTTATTTTTTGTAACATTTTTTATTCTTATATAAAAGTACGCGGTAACATTATTAAAAAAATTTGCAAATTTAATCTAAAAAATTAGGTATCCAAAGAGGTTCATTTGTTCCTTCAAAAGCAATCACGTCAAAACGACAATCTGCACTATCGAGACTTAATCCTTGCTTTGCTAACCACAAATCTGCTGCATTCAACCATTTCTGTTGTTTAGTATAAGTGATACTTTCTACAGCACTACCAAAATTTGCATTTTTACGTTGTCTAACTTCTACAAAAACAAAGGTGGTATTTTGTTTCATAATTAAATCAAGCTCGCCACACTTAAACGTTTGATTTGCTGCAACAAAGAGCAATCCTTTTTGTTCTAAGAACAAGCGAGCTTTTTGTTCAAAAATAGCACCTTGATGACGCATTTTATTCTTCTAATAAATTAGTTTCTGATTCTGCTGACTCCTCAGATACAATATTTAAATCATCTACATCAGGGACAATTGTACCACTACTATATTGTAACCACTTCATACCTCGTTCTACATGACAATCAACATTGGCTTTTAGTTCTCCTGTTAATCCTGAAATAGTAAAACCTGGAATTTGACGTAATTCATTAAAGTGATGAATTAACGTCCAAGCATCAGCGCCCATCGCATACAAACGCATCATCGAATAATCATTTTGAGCAACTTTACGTGCTTTTTTATATTCTTGTGAAGATTTATCTGTTAATAATGGAATTTCACTAAATTTAACGCCATTCATCGTAGTATAAAAATCTGCATTACTATTTGGAGAATGACTACGAGAAGAACTATAAATAGTAAATAAATCTGCTAATTCAGAACCATCTAATATTTCTTTTGCTTCTAATAACTGTTCTGCTGTACCTAAGAAATAGAGAGCTTTTCCTTCTTCATTTTGTAATTTATCTATAATTTCTGTTGCTTTATCGTAATACTGTACACTAACATCATTATTGGTTAATTTTCTCCATTGAGAAATAAATGCACTTGCTGAGCGTCGCCCAAAATCATCATTTGGAGCTAATACAATCACTTGTTCAAATTTATCTTGGTAAACTTTATTTGCTGCAGAACGAGCTTCTGTTTCTGGTGCTAATCCGTAATAACATACATTCATTCTGGGTTGAGCATTTTTTGTTGAATTTAATGTTAGAATACTTAATCCATCAATATTTGATTGATTGAACATTTCATCTACTTTTGATTTTAGTAACGGTCCAGCAATAGCCTGTGCACCTGATTTTTTTACTCTTTGTATTACAGATGACAATGTTCCAGAATTAGTATCAAAAATATTTACTGTTGTCATATCTTCTGTACCACGAGCATCATTAAATCCTTCTTGAATAATGTCACCAAGAAATTGCAAATCACCGCTTAATGGCAATAACAACGCAATATTATCAAAGGTTGTTTGTTTAAATGTTGTAATTGCCTTCAACTCCGTTGGCAATACTTGACCTGCACTATGGTTTGGGTATTGCATTTTCCAATTATTAATTGCTTGTGGTAACATTTCTGGTGCACCCAGATTATCATTATAAAGCTCGATAAGCGATAACCATCCCGCTAATGAATATTCCCCTGATTTTATATCTGTTTGAGAAAGCATTTGTTTATTAGCACTTCTTAATAATGCCCAAATATTGTTATTATTCTGTTGATATTCAGGAATATTTGTTAAATATTTCTCCAATAAAACATACATTCTTACTGCTTCAATAATATTTTTTTTATTTTCTGCAATTTTTACTAAAACATTATAATAACGTTTAGTTTGAGAGTGACTTAATTGTGATAATAATATCGCCTTAAGAGAATGGTTTGCTTCAATATTTTTATGCTCCATCGCCATCAGTTTAGCGGTTAATAATTTGTACTCTATTCTCTGTGCATCAACCAATATAACAAATCGTTTAAACATATTTTTTGCTTCTACAACTTTATTTTCATTTAATAATTGGCGAATAGCCAATAAACGATAACTCTGTTTGGTTTCAGCATCTTTGCTGTGTACCATTTTGTTAACATAAAATTCTGAGCTTGAATAAGCATCATTTTTTAGTGATTCAGTGACTTCATTTTTAAAAAGCCCCACACCTGTACAAGCTGATAAAAAAACAACCATTATTATTGGCATTAAAATGGTTCTTATTTTTTGTTTTAAAGTTAGCTGTTGTCGTGTATGTTTTTGTACTAAAATAGACATATAAAATTCCTTCATAACAAATTATTTAAAGATATTACTGAGCTAATGAGCAAAAAGCAAATGAAAAACAATCAAAATTCTCAACAATATGGTAAATTATATATTGTTGCCACACCAATTGGAAATCTTAATGACATCACTCAACGAGCACTTACAACACTTGAGCAAGTTGATCTCGTTGCAGCAGAAGACACTCGCCATAGTGGATTACTACTTAGCCACTATGGAATAAAAAAACCTTTTTTTGCATTACACGATCATAATGAGCAGCAAAAAGCGACAACATTAGTTGAAAAATTACAACAAGGTTTAAATATTGCCCTTATTTCTGATGCAGGAACCCCCCTTATTAGTGACCCAGGTTTTCATTTGGTGCGTGAATGCAAAAAAAATGACATCCAAGTAATCCCCATTCCAGGTGCTTGTGCAGCTATTACTGCATTAAGTGCTGCTGGCGTTGCTTCAAATAGATTTAGTTTTGAAGGTTTTTTACCTGCTAAAACAAAAGCTCGCTGTGATAAACTTCAAGAATTAAAAGATGAAAGTCGAACACTTATTTTTTATGAATCTACTCACCGTATTTTGGACACTCTTCAAGATATGCAAAATATATGGGGAGATGAACGTTATATTGTTATAGCAAGAGAACTCACAAAAACGTGGGAAACCATTTATGGCAACACGTTGTCACAACTCACAAACTGGTTAAAAGAAGAAAATAATCGTACAAGAGGAGAAATTGTACTCATCGTAGAAGGAAAACTAACTAAAGAAACCGAAGAGCTCTCTCCACAAGCCATCAAAGCATTGACATTATTAACTCAAGAATTACCATTAAAAAAAGCAGCGTCTCTTGTTGCTGATATTTTTGGTTATAAAAAGAATGCATTATACCAATATGGCTTAGCATTTCTTAAATAACGACATCATTTTTTCGTAAAACGTTTTCGTAGTCCAGCATTGTATAAGGCTGTATCTGCTTCTTCAAGCAGATACTCTTTTTGTTTGTTATTTAAAGTATATACAAGTTGATTATTCAATGCTCCGTGTAATTTGAACAATAGGGGTTCTGTAACATCAAACCCTTTTTCAATGAGTTTAACGAAAACATCAACTTCACCTAAATGATGTAATTCACCCACTGTTTTTATTCCATTTCGCTGCAATAATCGCTCTAAATTAATATTCATATTAGGTAGATGACGAATTAACCTCTTTGCAGTTACTTTTTCTCTCTCTGTTTTAAGTGATTGAATTAGAGAAAGCAACCAATCTGCATCTTTAAAAAATTTATCCCATTGATTTTCTGCAACAAAATAAAAATCACACATTAAAACAGAATTTTCATTAAAAAAAGTAGAATAATGCTCATCCCGAATAAATTCCTTAGATATCTTCAAATACAATTTATTGTCTTTATATAATCCAAACATTAAATTATCTTTGAATAAACCATAATAAGAAAAATAAGTTTTGATCACTAAACCTTCAACTATGGGTGCCAATAATTCTCTAATTTCTTTTGTCTTGTTATCTATTTTATTCATCATAAGCTCCTATAAATACATAAAGATGAATATTAAAATTAATTTTAATATCTACTATAAAATGAAATAAATAAGTAAGCTCGATTTTAAGAAATTTTTGCGATCTAGATCGCAAAATGATTATTAACCCATTGAAAAATTGAATTTAAATTCTTTCTTTAATTAATTCAGTAAGCAAATGGATATGTTCACTATTCGTGTTTAATGCTGGAATATAGCGGTAAGATTTTCCACCATTTTTACAAAAAACATCCTGATTTTCTACCGCTATTTCCTCCAAAGTTTCCAAACAATCTACTGAAAATCCTGCACAAATCACGGCTATTTCAGATATACCTTTTTTAGGATAATTTTCTAAAACTTTGTCAGTATAAGGCATCAACCATTCCTCTTTTCCAAAACGAGACTGAAAACTGAGTGACCACTTGCTTTCATCTAAATTTAATGATGAAGCAACCAGAGAAGCGGTTTCTCGACAATGATCCGAATAAAAATCTCCTTCATTTTCATAACGTTTTGGAATACCGTGAAAAGAAAAAAGTAAGTGTTCACTTTCTTTTAATTGAATTGATGTAGCAAGGGCTTTTATATAAAGAGGATGATTATGATAACTATGAATAAAATCAAAAGGCACCATTTTTTTATGCTGTTTTAGTGCTTTAGCAAAAGCATCAAACACAGGTGCTGTGGTGGTACTACTATATTGTGGATAAAGAGGTAATACTATTATTTTATCAACATTTTGAGCCAATAGACTAGTGACACCATCACTGATTGAAGGCTCGCCATAAGTCATTCCTAATTCAACAACCACATCTTGATTTTCTAAATTAAACGAATGTTGAATGGCTTGTTGTTGCTGACGAGAAATGGCTAAAAGAGGGGAACCTTGCTCTGACCATATTCTTTGGTACAGTTTTGCTATTTTAGAGGCTCGCTTTGGTAACACAATACCATTTAAAATAGGTAACCATTTTAATCTAGGTAGATCAATCACTCTAGGATCACTTAAAAATTCTTTTAAATAACGCTTTATCGCAGGTACCGTTGGTGCATTTGGTGTCCCTAAATTTGCTAATAAAATTCCAACTTTCATTTATATCCTCAAAATTTACTCTTTTTGTCTTATTATGTATATAATTTACTGTATAATCCTAGAAATTATGGCATATCTTGGATAAAATTCCTCATTATTTTTTAAATTAAGGTAATTATGAAAAAGTGGATCATCATTTTAATGTTTGTAATGGGCTTAACAGCTTGTGGTGTAAAAGGCTCTTTGTATTTTCCAACTGAACCAACTCAACATCAAACAAAATAAAAAATAAGCGGTATCATTCTCTTTATTTTTTACAAAAATAACCCCTATCGTTTTGAATTAACTTTAATGAATATCATAAGAACTAAAGTTAATTCTAATGATGGTTGTTAATGAAAACTAATTTAAAACACACAATTTTAACAATACATTAACATACAAAAGATTATTTAATTGATATAGCTCAACTTTACAAAATTCATTTTGAATCAGAGAGATGAAAGGATTATAATTCAACAAATTTTATAAACTTTCAAATTTTAGTTGAATTATGATGATGTATTCTCCTGTTGAAATGGCAAAAATTGCACAAGAAGGTGCAGTATATAAAGCGTTAAAAAAACCATTATATGCGTTTATCTCTGCGATCCTTGCTGGTGCATTTATTGCCATTGCATTCGTTTTTTATACCACTGTTAAAACAGGGGCTGGCAGTATGCCTTGGGGCATTGCCAACCTTGTTGGTGGTATCTTCTTTTCACTTGGATTAATGTTATGTGTCGTATTTGGCACAGACCTCTTTACCTCTACAACACTTACCATTATCGCTAAAGCAAGTGGTCGAATTACTTTTTCTCAAATGTTTAAAAACTGGGGAATTGTGTATGTAGGGAATTTAGTTGGAGGCATAATTATTGTGGCATTAATGTGGTTTGCAGGACAATATATGGCAGATAACGGTCAATGGGGATTAACCATTTTAAAAGTCTCACAACATAAACTACATCATACTTGGGTAGAAGCGTTTAGTCTTGGCATTATGTGTAATGTAATGGTGTGTGCAGGTGTCTGGATGTCCTATTCAGGTAAAAGTTTAACCGATCGTACCCTCATCTTAATTTTACCTATCGCTATGTTTGTGGCATCTGGTTTTGAACACTGTGTGGCAAATATGTTTATGGTACCGATGGGAATTTTAATTCAACACTGTGCAAGTCCTGAATTTTGGAGTGCAATTAGTATTGATCCTGCACAGTTTGCAGATTTAACTATTGGACATTTTATTAGTAGCAATCTTATTCCAGTAACATTAGGAAATATTGTAGGCGGATCATTCTTTATCGGTTTGGTTCAATGGTTTTTACATATTAGAAAACATTAATTAGCACACTATTTGTTTGATAAATTTTGGAATTTCAAATTAACAAGCGGTTAGATTTAAAATAATTTTTGCAAATTTTTTATAATATGTAACTGCTTCAATTTTAACTTATCTTTAATTATAGAGGATTTAACGATGACTCAAATGACAGAAGTTCAGCAACAAGCGTGGCAAGGCTTTGCTCACGGTGATTGGCAAGAAAACGTAAATGTACGTGATTTTATTCAAAAAAACTATACGCCTTATGAAGGTGATGAATCTTTCTTAGCAGACGTAACAGAAGCAACAACAACGTTGTGGGCAAAAGTAATGGAAGGCATCAAAGAAGAGAACCGTACTCACGAACCTCTTGATTTTGATACCGATCTTCCTTCAACAATTACATCTCACCCAGCAGGTTATATTGATAAAGAGTTAGAAAAAATTGTTGGTTTACAAACAGATAAACCATTAAAACGTGCCATTATTCCATTTGGTGGAATTAAAATGGTAGAAGGTTCTTGTAAAGTTTATGGTCGTGAATTAGATCCACAAGTGAAAAAAATCTTTACTGAATACCGTAAAACACACAACCAAGGAGTATTCGACGTTTATACACCAGATATTTTACGTTGTCGTAAATCAGGTATCATCACAGGTCTTCCAGATGCTTATGGTCGTGGTCGTATTATTGGTGACTACCGTCGTGTAGCATTATATGGTATTGACTTCTTAATGGCAGATAAATTAAATCAATTCCATTCATTACAAGAGCGTTTAGAAAATGGTGAAGATTTAGAAGGTACAATCCGTTTACGTGAAGAAATTGCTGAGCAATACAAAGCACTTTCTCAAATCAAACAAATGGCTGCCACTTATGGTTACGATATTTCAGGTCCTGCAAAAAATGCACAAGAAGCGGTTCAATGGTTATACTTTGCATATCTTGCTGCAGTAAAATCACAAAATGGTGCAGCGATGTCATTCGGTCGTACTTCAACATTCTTAGATATTTATATCGAACGTGATTTAAAAGCAGGTAAAATTACAGAACAAGACGCACAAGAGTTAATGGATCACTTAGTAATGAAATTACGTATGGTGCGTTTCTTACGTACACCAGAATATGATCAATTATTCTCTGGTGACCCAATGTGGGCAACAGAAACATTTGCGGGAATGGGCTTAGACGGTCGTACATTAGTAACTAAAAACAGCTTCCGTATGTTACACACATTATACACAATGGGACCTTCTCCAGAGCCAAACTTAACTATTCTTTGGTCTGAGCAGTTACCAAAAGCATTTAAAGAATACTGTGCAAAAGTATCAATTGACACTTCTTCTGTTCAATATGAAAATGATGATTTAATGCGTTCAGATTTCCAAAGTGATGATTATGCAATTGCGTGTTGTGTAAGCCCAATGATCGTAGGTAAACAAATGCAGTTCTTTGGCGCTCGTGCAAACTTAGCGAAAACAATGCTTTATGCCATCAATGGTGGTATTGACGAAAACAGTAAAATGCAGGTAGGTCCTAAATTTGATCGTATCA
The DNA here is from genome assembly GCF_018343795.1 of Phocoenobacter atlanticus subsp. cyclopteri. Lineage (GTDB taxonomy): Bacteria > Pseudomonadota > Gammaproteobacteria > Enterobacterales > Pasteurellaceae > Phocoenobacter > Phocoenobacter atlanticus. The sequence continues at coordinate 1,960,076 of NZ_CP074346.1, read as the reverse complement.
CTTCTGAAGTATTAGACTTTGACGAAGTAATGGAGCGTATGGATACCTTTATGGACTGGTTAGCAAAACAATATGTGACTGCGTTAAATATCATTCACTATATGCACGATAAATACAGCTATGAAGCGTCACTAATGGCATTACACGATCGTGATGTATATCGTACAATGGCGTGTGGTATCGCAGGACTTTCAGTTGCAGCTGACTCACTTTCAGCAATCAAATATGCAAAAGTGAAACCAATTCGTGATGAAGACGGTATCGCCGTTGACTTTGAAATTGAAGGTGAATACCCACAATTTGGTAACAACGATTCTCGTGTAGATGATTTCGCTTGTGACTTAGTTGAACGTTTTATGAAGAAAATTCAAAAACTTAAAACTTATCGTAATGCTGTGCCTACTCAGTCAGTATTAACCATCACCTCTAACGTGGTTTACGGTAAGAAAACAGGTAACACCCCAGACGGTCGTCGTTCAGGTGCGCCATTCGGCCCAGGTGCTAACCCAATGCACGGACGTGATCAAAAAGGTGCAGTAGCGTCATTAACTTCTGTGGCTAAATTACCATTTGCGTATGCGAAAGATGGTATTTCATATACATTCTCAATCGTACCAAATGCGTTAGGTAAAGATGACCTTGCTCAAAAACGTAACTTAGCAGGCTTAATGGATGGTTACTTCCACCACGAAGCAGAAGTTGAAGGCGGTCAGCACTTAAACGTAAACGTAATGAACCGTGAAATGTTATTAGACGCAATGGAAAATCCTGAAAAATATCCACAATTAACCATTCGTGTTTCAGGTTATGCGGTGCGTTTTAACTCATTAACCAAAGAGCAACAACAAGACGTTATTACTCGTACATTTACACAATCTATGTAATAAAAATCTTACCTAATATTTTTTAGGTAAGATTGTCAAAATAAGGGATTAAGTTTAATATAATTAGACTTAGTCCTTTTTGTTTTTATTGCTATGAATAAAATTAAAATAATGTTGTGTGTTTATCTACATGAATTTAGGTACTATGCTAATTTTAAAGGCAGAGCAAGTATTGAATATTATCGTTCATTTATAAGAATTTACGCTATTATTTTTTTCTGCTTAATGGGATTAGCCGAGTATTCTGATGAAAAAGTTTTTGTGGAAATTCTTGTTATTTATTTTTTTATCAGTTTATTTCCAATGCTTGCAGTGATGACTAGACGTTTTCACGATTTAGGCAAAAGCGGATGGAATATTATAGATATAAATACATTAGATTTCATAAGATTGAGCGATAAAGAAGGCTCACCAGAACCAAATAAATATGGTGAAAAGCCAAATGATATGGAGTTTATAAAAATTAAAAAATCACAATGAGATTTACAATGGTGGAGCTTTTAGAAGCTAAAATAAATGAAATATAAAAAATGGTCAAAACACAGAGTTTTTTGACCATTTTTATTATTTTAATTTATTGAATAATAGGCATAAAGGATTAAAAGTCTAACCCTATTTATTAATGTTATTGATCATTAAAATATATCAAAGATAAAATTAAAATAGACCTATACCAATTTAGTAAAAACTACATTTTTTCAACGGTTTTAATACCCAATAAATCTAATCCTTGTTTTAAAGTTTGAGCTGTTAAATAAGCTAATTTTAAACGGCTTTGTTTTACATCTTCTTCCGCATTTAGGATCGGACAAGCCTCATAAAATGTTGAAAAGGTACCTGCCAATTCATAAAGATACTGACACAACACGTGTGGAGTCCCTTCTTTTACAACTATAATCACGGCTTCTTCAAATTGTAATAATTTTAAGGCTAAAGCACGTTCTTTGTCCTCTGTTAGCAACAGTTTACCCGCCAATGTTTTTGGATCAATATTAGCACGATTGAAAATAGAGCTTACTCGAGTATAAGCATATTGCATATAAGGTGCCGTATTGCCCTCAAAACTTAACATATTATTCCAATCAAAAATATAATCTGTAGTACGGTTTTTTGATAAATCGGCATATTTAACAGAACCAATACTCACAGCTTCAATTACAGCCTGTTTCTCTTCTGGTGTTAAATCAGGATTTTTTTCTGAAATTAATTTATCTGCTCGAATTTTTGCTTCATCAAGCAAATCAACTAACTTAACCGTACCACCTGTACGTGTTTTAAATGGTTTACCATCTTTACCTAACATCATTCCAAAATAATGATGTTCAAGACTAAAACTATCTGGTACATATCCAGCTTTACGAGTAATTAACCATGCTTGTTGCATATGCTGAGCTTGACGAGAGTCTGAAAAAACTAATGCACGATCTGCTTTTAAAGTATGGTAACGGTATTTTGCAGCGGCAATATCTGTAGTAGTATAAAGAAAGCCTCCATCACGCTTTTGAACTATTACACCTAAAGGCTCCCCTTCTTTATTTTTAAATTCATCAAGATAAACGACATAAGCGCCATCATCTTCAACCGCTAAGCCTTTCGCTTTTAAATCCTCCATAATTTCAGGTAACATCGGATTATATAAACTCTCTCCCATCACATCTTTTTCTGTTAAAGTAACGTTCAAACGATTATAGTTTTGTTGGTTATGGAGCATTGTGATATCAACTAATTTACGCCACATTTTATGGCAATATTCATCTCCACTTTGTAATTTAACCACATAATTACGTGCTTTGATTGCAAACTTTTCATCTTCATCATAATGTTTTTTTGCATCACGATAAAAAGCCTCAAGATCACTTAATTCCATTGCTGTTGCATTCTCATTTTCTATTTTTTCAAGATAAGCAATCAACATTCCAAATTGTGTTCCCCAATCTCCCACGTGATTAGCTCGAATAACCTTGTTACCCAAAAACTCTAACGAACGGACGACCGCATCACCAATAATCGTAGAACGTAAATGTCCGACGTGCATCTCTTTCGCAACATTTGGTGAAGAGTAATCCACCACCACAGTTTGATTTTGATTTAGTTCAATTCCTAATTTTTCACTTTTTAATACCAATTCTGCATTTTTTTCTAACCACTTTGAATCTAAAAAAATATTAATAAAGCCCGGTCCTGCAATTTCTAATTTTTCTGCAATACCCCCTAAATTAATATTATCTAGCACTTTTTGAGCAAATTCACGCGGATTTACCCCTAATTTCTTCGCTGCTCCCATAATACCATTGGCTTGATAATCCCCAAATTGAGGTTTTCCCGATTGACGCACCAATGCTTCACAATTTGTTTCAGCACCAGCTAAAACCATTGCTTGCTGAATTTGTTTAGATAAAATTTGTTGAATATTCATTTTTATAACCTGTTAATAATGTAATCGTATTAAATTTGGATAAGATGATACTAAATTTTGCAAAAATTTTCGACAATCTTACCGCTTGTTTTTTAATAAAAGAACTCATTTGAGTGATTATTGTCTTAAATAATGTAATAATGGTCGAAACTCAATTTTTAGGAGAATATAAAATGAAGAAATTAGGTTTAACATTTGCTTTAGCGATCAGTTTAGGTTTAGTTGGTTGTGCTAATCAAGATATATATGGCGGGAATGTATATACTGGTTCTCAAGCAAAAGAAGCACGTTCAATTAGCTACGGAAAAATTGTTTCTGTTCGTGATGTTATCATCCAAGCAAAAAGTAATGGTGTTATTGGTGGAATTGGTGGTGGTGCACTCGGTGGTGTACTCGGTTCTAGCATCGGCGGAGGAAAAGGTCAAGAAATTGCCACCGCAGTTGGAGCAATTGCTGGAGCAGTAATTGGCAATAAAACAGAACAAAAAATGAATCAAGTTGTTTCTATGGAAATGGTGATTCGCAAAGATAATGGTAAAGAAATTGTCGTGGTTCAGAAAAAAGAAGCTGGTTTTGTACCAGGTAAACGAGTAAGAATAGTTGGCTCATCTTCTGATCTTAATGTTTCATTACTTTAAACATTATGAAAATATGTAGGGTTAGCGATACTCGTTAATCCTACTAAATGCTAAAAAATAACGTTTAATTATAAAAATTTGTAAAAAATAATCAAAATATTACCACTATCCAGGGCAAAATCATACTTGGATGATTATTGACCAAATATAAGTTGCTCTCTTATTTTATCTGACCATCCAGCTCGTTGTAGTTTACTCTTCATACTATCTTTGATTGGACTTAAACGAGCTAAATTCATCGCAAAACGCCTAAATATCGCCATATTTTCAGGGGCATTTTCTCGACGAATTCTTGATTCATCTTCTTTAAAAATTACATCAAGTACCCAGTGTGAACTGTTTTCAATACTCCAATGACTTCTTATTGCTTTTGCTACCATCTCAGGTGCAACAGGCAAAGAACTTATATAATAAGAAACTTCTTCACTCTTTTTTGCTTTGATTGTTCGTTTTCTAACAACTTCTATAATTGAAGTTAAATTTGACCAACCCTTTTTTTGTTCTAACCAGTCCGTCACAGCTAATTGAGTATACGTTCTCTCTTCTAATCGCCCATGTTCACCATCAATCTGTTCAAATTTACCTTGTTCAATTAAAAATGGCATATCTCGGCGAGTTTTATGATAAAAACTTTCTATTTCTTGCAGTAGTTTTTTTTGATTATCTTTTACTTGAAGGACATAATCACCGCCTTTTTTATCAATTGCTTTTGTCACTTTTTTCAAGCAATGCATGGCATCAGCTGTAACAATATTTCCTTTTATTTCTAGTATCTCAATCAACTCTAAAACAGTTTCAACTTCATTTTTTTTACCTTTAGACTTACTTTGACTTAGCACCAACTTCTGGTCTGTCGCATAGGCTGAAACACTATGTAATGCCGTCTTTCTATCACCATCAAAGGAATGACGAAGTGTTTTTCCATCAAATGCAATGACACTTTGTCCATTGGCTTCTCGTATTTCATTAACCCAACGCATGAAACAATGAGTCAACTCTTGTGGGTCTAGAGAACTTACAATTCTAGCAATCGTATCATCGACTGGAATACCATTTTCAAACGCTCTAAATTTACGTAGCCACGGGAGTTTTTCATCACCAAATAATTTAATCCCTTTCCAGCCTTCAGCTCCAGATAAAATTGCAGTTACTGTTAAAAATATAATATCGAGTAAGTCATGTTTTTTATTAATATGTGAACGGGTATCTTCTAATTGATTAAAGTGTTCAATAAATGCCATTTTATGTCTCCTTTTATATGAAGGAGTATTTGATCATAAATTAGAGTTATATTCAATTAAAGTATGATCTTGCCCTGTACCACTATCTCAAAATATATTTGTTTATCTTGACTAACCCTCTCTTAATCGTTACCATTTAAGCAATTTTTTATTTGAGGAAACACATTTTGGACAGTCATAGGGACTTTTCTAGTCAATATCATATATCTTACCTAAACTAAATACACTTCGTCCAACTGCCTCAAGGCTTGCCGACGAGTGTCGGGTAAGTCTGTTCCATTCTATGTTCACTCCCCAACAAGGAGTATGAAATGATTAAAGCTTTTGCATTAGAAAATAATAATTCTCGCTTAATTCGAGTAGATAATAACGATCAACATAATTTAAATAATGCGATTTGGATTGACTTGGTTGATCCGAGTGATGAAGAGCGTAGTGTACTTGAGCAAGGATTGTCACAAACTCTTGCTGAAGAGCGAGAACTGGAAGATTTAGAGGCTTCTGCTCGTTTTTTTGAAGATGAAGATGGTCTGCATTTGCACTCCTTTTTCTATTGTTTAGATGAAGAAGATTATGCAGATATGGCAACCGTTGCATTTACGCTTCGTGATGGTCGTTTGTTTACTCTACGTGAACGTGAATTACCTGCTTTTCGTTTATATCGAATGCGTACTCGTACAGCAAAACTAACAGATGGTAATGCCTACGAGTTATTATTAGATCTTTTTGAAACTAAAATTGAGCAACTTGCTGATGTGATTGAAGATATTTATGCTGATTTAGAAAAATTAAGCCGTGTCGTATTGGAAGGAACTCAAGGCGAAGATTTTGATGAGGCGTTATCTTCTCTAACAGAATTTGAAGATGCAAGCTCTAAAGTTCGTCTATGTTTAATGGATACACAACGAGCATTAAGTTTCTTGGTACGTAAAACCCGTTTACCTGAAAATCAATTAGAACAAGCTCGTGAAATTTTACGAGATATTGAATCACTACAACCTCATAATGAATCACTTTTCCAAAAAGTAAACTTTTTAATGCAAGCTGCGATGGGTTTTATTAATATTGAACAGAACCGTATTATTAAACTCTTCTCTGTTGTGTCGGTAATGTTTTTACCGCCAACATTGGTTGCTTCTAACTATGGTATGAACTTTGCGAATATGCCTGAACTTAGTTTTGCTTATGGCTACCCTTTAGCAATTGGTTTAATGGTGATGGCAGCGGTTGCACCTTATTGGTATTTTAAACATAAAGGTTGGTTATAATTTTAGTTTTGCGATCTTGATCGATAAATTAATTTAATATTATTTACTCTTTTTCAAAAAGTCCTAGTATTGTCCTTTCAAAATACTAGGATTTTTTATGCTCAACATTTCGCTTTTTAAAGCATTTACCTTAATAGAAACCTTAATCACCCTTACTATTTTAGTGATAGCACTCTATTTTCTTTCTCCCTCTATTTTCAAATTACAGGATAAAATGAAATTAGAGAGCGAATTAACACAATTAAAATCCTTTGTTTATCAAGTACAAACAAAAGCACGTTACCATAAAAAACGCTATTCTTTATTAATCTCTCAAGACTTAAACCGCCAAAAATGGTGTGTAATTGCCATAAAGAAGAAAAGCAGAAGAAAAGTCAGATGTGATTGTCTTAATTTATCTAGTTGTGCAAAATTTAAAGAATATTTATTGTATAACAACAGCTACCCAGAAACTCAAATAAAAAGTTCTCTGCTTTATCCTAAAAGCTTTATTAATATTGATGGTGTAGCAGCAACATCAGAATCAAAGTGCTTAAATATTGCCATTAATCAACAAAGTGAAATTTTACAATTTCATCAATATGGAGTGATCAATGTTATTGCGAAGAACAAAACAAGTAAATGTCGCTTTCGTTAAAGTTATTCAAGCGGTTACATTAGTTGAACTTTTAGCAAGTTTATCTCTTATGGTAACCCTATTATTTGCTTTATCCAGTTTCTATTCTGATAGCTATAAAAATCAACATAAATTACAAACAACACTTTCTTTACAGCAAAATGCTCAACAAATTATGAATTTTTTTAAACAACATATTCAACACATTTACTATCAAGGTATTGATCGAGAAAACAGTAATTATTTTGCTTTTACGTATAATAAAAGTTCTGTAGCAATAAAGCCTCAATGTTTAGTTTTTTTCTATGATATCAATAGTGATGGTTGTGTAGGTAATCGAAAAAAGAAAAGTGCTTGCTTTGTTAAAGGAAAAAATAATACCAGTGATGTCGCAAAAGAAGTATTTGGATTTAAAGTCGATCATCAAGAACTGTATATTTATCAAGATAGTTCTATTAGTAAATGCTCACTCATACAATGTAAACAACTACTTGCTCAATGTGATCAAGGAAAATGGGGGAAATTAACACAATACAATAACTATAAAATCTCTCAACTCTCTTTTTCTTGGTTGAAAGAGCATAAAGTAATGCAGGTTTTATTATCTTTAACTAAAAATAATCAAACTTATTCCACTCAATCTTATATTTATATTTTAAACAATGAAAAAATTATTTAATGCCTCAGTCGGGCTAGTTTCGATTATTTTATTAATGGGTATTTTATCGGTAATTTTTTTAGCGAAAGATCGCTGGCTGAATACAGAAAAAATCACTCAATATTACTATTCAGATTATCTAACAAAAAAATTTCAATTAGTCGATTATCTTCATCAAGATAAAGATGCTTTATGTAATTTACATAAAAAAGAAGAAGTAAAAATTGAAATAAGCGGTATGATTTATCAGCTTTTTTGCAAAAATATTAATATTTTCAAAATAGAACCCACTAAAAAGAAATATGTGCCTTTTAGTGATATTCAGCAGTATCTTGATATTGAGCATTATCAAGAGCAAATTATTCATATTCAATCTTTAAAAGATTTACCCAAAACCTCACTTCGTCACCCCAGTATTGTGATTGCAGATAATGCGATTGATGAAAGTTTAAAAAAGAATTTTTACGGTATCATTATTACTGACTATCACTTTGATATTAAAGGTAAAAAATTCTATGGAAAATTATATTCTTCTTACGATAATGAGCGTGAAGAACGTAACTTATCTTATAAAAAAAGTGTCATTAAATATTTAAAAAATAAATATGGGGCTTGGTTTTATATTTCAAATTCACAAAATTTGTTAAACGGGAGAAAATAATGCAACGTCAATTTAAAGCCGAAACCTTTATCAGTGTAATTGTTGCTATATTACTTTCTTCAATTATATTTTTAAGTTATAGCAAATGGCAAAAATACCAAAATAAAAAAGAAGTCTTAATTTATCAGCGTTTACAAGCAATGCAAATTGCAGAAAACCAACTTAGTTTAAAAATGGCTAAATTACCCTGCCAATCATCAATCAAACAAAATGAGATCACTTTTATAGTAAATTGTCGTCATAATGAAATTAAAGTGACTTTTCCTCTAGGAGAATTTTATTTAAAACCTTGAAACTCGTTGCAAGTTAGAGGAAAATCTCTCTAAATTCAACGGAGAGAATACAATGTTTACGGTATATTATGCTAACCAGCTAAAAACTCACAAAGAGCTACTGCTAAAATTACTGAAAGTACAGTCTAATAATGATCCTTTTCAAGCGGAAATTATTTTAGTACAAAGTGCTGGAATGGCACAATGGTTACAAATGGAAATTGCACAACAAAAGGGAATTGCTGCAAATTTTGAGTTTCCTTTTCCAACCAGTTTTTTATGGCAACAATACCGCACATTATTACCAAAACTCCCGAAAGAGAATATTTTTGCTCAAAAACTCACTGTATGGCAATTGATACAAATTATTCCTGACTTATTACACTATGAGGCGTTTAATTCATTACGTCTTTACTTAGGGGAAATCCCTGAACAACAAAAGTATTATCAACTAGCGAAAGCAATTGCAGAATTATTTGATCAATACTTAGTTTATCGCCCTCATTGGCTAATTCACTGGGAAAATAATCAAAATGAATTAGTATTAAAGGAGATTTATCAACAAAGTGGTCATTTAACAGAAAGTATTAAAGCTCATATTGAAACAGAAGTTCAATGGCAAAGTATGTTATGGAATGCTCTGGTTAAAAAATTAAAAAAAGAGAGTAATACAGAAATTTTTAATACGTCACACCGAGCGTATTTCCAACAACATTTTTTTGAAAAATTGGAAAATTTAAATCAATTAGAACAGCAAAAATTACCAAAACGAGTATTTATTTTTGGTATTTCGTCGTTACCCCCTTCACAGTTAGTTACCTTAAAAAAATTAAGTGAATTCTGCGATATTCATCTTTTCTTTCTGAACCCAAGCCAGTATTATTGGGGTAATAGTTTAGAACAAAAAATGATCGATAAAATCACACTGTATAACGAAAAAATAACACAAGAAAATGATGATTATTCCCTTACTGCAAACCCATTACTGACCACTTGGGGAAAACAAGGGCGAGATTTTTTAAATACATTATTAGATTTTCAAGATAATGAAATCTCCGCCTATATTGAACCATTACAACATAAACAGCATTTACTGGCACAAATACAACAGAGTATTTTAGAGTTAAGTAATGAATTTGACTTTAATACTGATGAAAATGATCACTCATTACAAATCCATTCTTGCCATAGTCCATTGCGTGAAGTTGAGGTATTGCACGATCAACTCCTTTATTTATTTGAACAAGATCCAACCCTTTGTCCAAAAGATATTCTGGTAATGTCACCAAACATCGATCTTTACGCACCTTATATTAGGGCAGTTTTTGAACGAAAAGATCCTTGTGCTATTCCTTATAGTGTTTCTGATCAAAGCATTCAAGAAATTGATCCTATTATTAATAGTTTTCTGAACTTGCTTTCAATGAGAGAAACAAAATTTAGTGCCGAACAAATTTTAGATCTATTAGATATTACCGCAATTCAGAAAAAGCATCATTTTGTCCCCTCTCAAATTGAACAATTACGCAATTGGATTACTCAGGTTGGTATTCGAGCAGGTTTAAAATTAGAAAATCCACAATGGAAAAATTATAATTCGTGGGAAAATGGTCTCAATCGTTTATTACTAGGTTGTGCCTTAAAAGAAGAAAATGGGATTTGGGAAGAATCCATTGCATTTAATGAAAGTTATGGTTTGAATGCTGAACTAAGCGGTCACTTAAATGCATTTATTTGCAAAATTATGGATTGGGTTGATTTTATTCATCAATCGCATTCAATTCAACAATGGAAAATAAAACTGCTCCAATTGATTGATGATTTCTATTTAGAAGATGAAACCAATGCTTACAGTTTATTACAGTTACATAATGCCATAGATGAAATTGTCAAAAATATAACTGAGGGGCAATTTGATCATAAAATTAATGATGAAATTATCATTAATCTACTTAATGAACAACTTGAAAATAATAAAAGTCATCTCAATTTCCTTGCTGGACGAGTCAATTTTGCGACTCTTTTACCAATGCGAGCAATTCCATTTAAAGTTGTTTGTTTGCTTGGAATGAATGAAAAAGATTTTCCTCGTCAATATAATATAAACAGTTTTGATTTAATGCAGTATGCACCACAAAAAGGTGATCGAGCGAAACGGGATGACGATCGTTACCTATTTTTAGAAGCTTTACTTTCTGCTCAAGATATTTTTTATATTAGTTACGTTGGACAAAGTTTAACGAAAAATCAAACAGAATTACCATCTGTTTTGGTTTCTCAACTTTGTGATTATTTACCTAAAAATGGTGAAAAATCCTTTTTTGAGGAAAACGTCATTCAACATTCAATGACGGCTTTTAGTCCAACTAATTTTATTCCAAATAGTCCTTATCAATCTTATGCAACAATGTGGTTAGAAACCCTTAACTCTCACCAATCTACTGGTGATTTCTTAACAAAACTTGAACATTATTCTGAAATTGACACTATTGAAATTGAAGATTTAATCCGTTTTATACAACATCCTATTAAGTTTTTCTTTAACAATCATTTAGGTATTTATTTTTCTAAAAAAGAAAAACCTCTGGAAGATTCTGAGCCTTTTTCTCTATCACCATTAGAAAAATATCAATTTTTAGATCAGTTGCTTATCAACGAACAAGATCAATTTAATGATTTTTTTGAAAAAGAACAATATAAAGGGAAATTACCTGTTAATGCCTTTAAAGATGTCGCTCAACATAATTTAATTAATGAATTACAAGCACTTTATAATGAAGTATATCCTTATACGAGACAAGACACTCAATATTTAACCTTTAATTATCAAAGAGAAAACATCACGCTTTGTGGTAATTTAAATTATTATCCAGAGCATAATCAGGTTATTTTATACCGTGTAGGTAATTTACGAGATAAAGATATTATCCAATGCTGGCTCTATCATCTACTGTTACAAATTCACTATCCAACTATCTCTATTTCACTATATTTTAAAAATAAAGACCAAACAGTAGGAAAATTAACCTTTGAAACCGTAGAAAAAGAAAATGCGACTCTACTACTAGAACAATATATTAATGATTATTTAATCTCTTTTAATGAGCTACAATGGGGTATTTACCAAAACTTAGAGACTTTCTTTAAAAAACAACCAAAAGAAAAAGAAAATATTGATGACTTTATACAAGAACAGTTAGATCTTCTTATTCAAAAAGATCGAGAAAATATTTATTTACAACGAATTCTAAACCAAACAAGCGGTATCATTTGTCATAAAATTTGCAAAAAAACATTCGATTGGTTTGAATTAATGTGGGAAAAAAGAATTATTCAATAAGGTAAAAAATGTCAATTTGGAAAAAAGAACCTAATATTGAAGAGCTTAATCAACTTTGCAAAAATTGTGCGGTAGCTCATTTGGGAGTAACTTTCAATGATTTTGGTGATAACTGGTTAAGTGCTAAATTAACAGTAGATCATCGAACTGTACAACCTTTTGGCTTATTACACGGTGGTGTTTCAGCATTTATTGCCGAGACGCTTGGCTCTGCTGCTTCGTTATTATGTTGCTCAGCAAATCAAATTCCAGTAGGTAAAAAATTAACAATTGAACACTTAAAACCAATAAAAAGAGGTCTTGTTAATGCTGTTGCTCGTCCAGTAAAATTAGATGAGAATCAACATATTTGGGAAATATCACAATACAACGAACAAAAAGAATGTTGTGCTATATCACAGCTTGTTGTTAGAATTATTGAAAAATAATGCCATTATTAGTGGATAAAATAGGAATAAGATAATGTCAAAAAAAGACAAAAATAAAGCAGATAAAAAGAAAAAACTAAAAAAGTAACAAGTAAAAAAAGCTCAAAATTTAAAAAATACTTTTTTGTTACCTTCTTGAAAGTTTTATTTACAGGTTTTGTTTGCCTTTGTTTTTATGGGATCTATCTTGATAGTAAAATTCGTACCACTATGGATGGTCAAGTTTGGCAGTTACCCGCTGAAATTTATGCAAAAATAGATCATATCCGTGTTCAAGATAATAAAAGCTTAGCAGAAGTAAAATTTATTTTGCTTGAAAATGGTTACCGTGAAGTTCCTCAAATAGTTACTCCAGGTGATTTTAAAATAGAACAAGATCGCCTCATATTACTACGTCGAGCATTTTCATTCCCCCAAAAACCAGAACCACAGCGATTAATAAGATTATATTTTAAACAAAACTATTTAATTCATATTGAAGATTTAGTGCAATCTCGTTTAATTCAAGAATTTCAAGTTGATCCCAATTTAATCGCAATGTTACACTCTGATAGTGATGAAGATCGTCAAGTTCTTCGATTACAATATTATCCTAGATTATTAATAGAAGCATTGCTATTGAAAGAAGATAAGCACTTTTATGAACACGAAGGTGTAAGCCCTTTAAGTATTATACGTGCATTAATTACAAATTATAAAGCCGGTCGCCGTGTACAAGGTGGAAGTACCTTAACACAACAACTTGTTAAAAATATTTTTTTAACTCGAAAAAAATCATTAATTCGTAAAATAAATGAGGCTTTGATGTCTCTTATTCTAGACTATCGTTATAGTAAAAATCGTATTTTAGAAACTTATCTGAATGAAATTTATCTAGGGCAAAATGGAAACTATCAGATTCACGGTTTTGCGTTAGCCAGTCAATTCTACTTTGGACGCCCTATTCAAGAAATCAGTTTAGATAAATTAGCTCTCTTGGTTGGTATTATTAAAGGACCATCACTATATAACCCTTGGAGAAATCCTCAATATGCTCTCAATCGCCGTAATGTTGTGCTTAAAATTTTATTTAAAAATAAAATGATTAATCAAGAACTCTATGAGCTATTGATTAAACGTCCTTTAGGCGTAAAGAAAACAAGAAAAATTTATCGTAAACAGCCTGCTTTTATGCAAATACTAAATAAAGAATTAAAGCAAAAATATGGAAAACATATTGCCGCCAAATTATCAGGCTCTAAAATTTTTACGACTCTTGATAAACAGCAACAACGAGCAGCTGAAATAGCGGTTATTAATGGTATTGCACAACTAGAAAATAACCATAGCAAAGTAAATAATTTACAATCTGCTGTTGTCATTACTGAATATAACACAGGAAAAGTTCGAGCCGTTGTTGGAGGAACAGAAACACAATCTTTTGGTTTCAATCGTGCAATTCAAGCAAAACGCCAAATAGGGTCACTGGTGAAACCATCAATTTATGCCATTGCACTCTCTGATCCAACAAAATTTCGTTTAAATACACCTATTGAAAATAATCCAATTACGATTAAATCTAAAGGCAGCCCAGATTGGAAACCTCGTAACTACAATAATAAGTTTAGTGGTTCAGTAATGTTAATGGATGCACTTGTACATTCAATAAACATACCAACAGTTAATATTGGAATGCAAGTTGGATTACAAAACGTAATTAAAAAACAAAAACAAATGGGATGGAATAATGCAAAAATACCTCCTTATCCATCCACGTTACTCGGTTCCTATACTATTTCACCTTATGAAGTAACAAAATCCTTTCAAACATTGGCAAATGCGGGTCAAAGCATACAATTAACAACGATCGAAGCAATTATCACAGATAAAGGAAAGTTACTTAATAAACCTAACAAAAATAATATAAAACAAGTATTACCTAAAGAAGCGGCTATTCAAACCCTTTATGCAATGCAACAAGTGATCAAAAGAGGCACTGGACGACGCTTATATAAAGATTTTGGCTACCTACAATTAGCTGGAAAAACTGGAACAACTAACGATGCTCGTGATACTTGGTTTGTTGGGATTGATGGTAAAAACCTGACAACAGTTTGGTTAGGGAAAGACAATAATGCCAATACTCACTTAACGGGTTCAAGTGGTGCATTATTTATTTATAAACAATATCTAAAACGAGCCATACCTACTCCATTTAAACTACCAAACTCTAAAAATATTCAGTGGGTTGGTATTAATAATTATGGATCTTGGGATTGTGAAAGTAATATAAAAATTCCTGTATGGATAATCCAAAATAAGTACTTATGCACTAATAAAGTGTCTAATAGTAAACCTAAACCAAGTGTTTGGGATGTGCTTTTATTAAATAAAAATTAGTCCTATAAAAAAGATAACCTATAATATTTATTATAAAAATTAATAACTATCATAAATATTTTTTTAATTATCACTTATTAAAATTGTGAGTTTAATCACAGACTAAATAATTATTAATAAATAGAATACAAAACGAATATTGAGTATAAAAGAAGGAGGATCATCAACTCTTATTTGTTATTTTCTACCTATTTATCAAAGTTATTATATTTATATGTAATCAATCAAACTAAGGAGATATAAAATGATTATTGGTTGTCCAAAAGAAATTAAAGTTCAAGAATATCGTGTTGGTTTAACTCCAGCAAATGTAAAATCTTATGTTGAAGCTGGCCACACAGTTTATATTGAACATAATGCAGGGACTGAAATTGGTTTCCCTGATGCAGAATATGCAGAAGCGGGTGCTATTCTAACTGATAAAGCGACTCTTTTTAAAAATAGTGAAATGATCATTAAAGTTAAAGAGCCAATTGAATGTGAATATGATTATTTCAGAGAAGGTCAAATTCTTTATACCTACCTACACTTAGCTGCTGATAAACCTCTCACAGATATGCTACTTGCTAAAAACATTCAAGCCATTGCTTATGAAACAATAAAAACACCAACAGGATTACCTTGCTTGGCTCCAATGAGTATGATTGCAGGTCGCTTAGCAACATTAGAATCTGCTAAATATATCCAAAAAACTTTTGGTGGTGCAGGCGTATTATTAAGTGGTACAGCGGGTACACCAAAAGCAAAAGTTGTTATTTTAGGTGGTGGTGTAGTTGGTTTAAATGCGGCACAAATCGCAATGGGTATTGGTGCTGATGTTACAATTTTAGATATTAATGCAGTGCGCTTAGCTTATATTGATCAAATCTTTGATATGAAAATTAAAACATTAACCAGCTCACGTGGTAATATCTTGAGTTGCTTAAAAGAAGCTGATGTTGTAATTGGTGCGGTATTAATTCCAGGTGCAAAAGCACCTCATTTAGTACGTCGTGAAGACTTAAAACTAATGAAAAAAGGTGCCATCTTAACTGACGTTGCAATTGACCAAGGTGGTTGTTTTGAAACTTCTCATCCAACAACACATAATGATCCAATTTATGAAGTTGATGGCATAATTCACTACTGTGTAGCAAATATGCCAGGTTGTGTCGCTCGTACTTCAACCCTTGGTTTAACAGATTCAACGTTAGAGTATGGTCTAAAAATTGCAAAATTAGGAGTGAAAGAAGCTTGTTTAACTGAACCTACATTATTGGATGGTTTAAATACTTACGCAGGTAAATGTACTTTCAAAGGTGTTTGTGATGCATTTGATATGGAATATACTGATCCAAAAGTAGCATTACAATAAAGCTCAATCAAATTTGAATTATCTGTTAGATAATTTATCTTATATAACATATCTTCCCATTGAATAAAATGGGAAGATATGTGTTCTAAAATTAGAAAGAGAGGTATGTAATGTCAAACACACAAACTGAACCACGCCAATCTTGGTCAAATCGTTTAACTTATGTTCTAACTGTAGCAGGAGCAACGGTTGGTTTTGGTGCTACTTGGCGTTTTCCTTACTTAGTAGGTGAAAATGGTGGGGGTGCCTATGTTTTATTATTCTGTATTGCTATGATTATTATCGGTATTCCAATGATCTTAGTTGAAAATGTTATCGGTCGTAGAATGCAAGCTAACTCTATTGATTGTTTTAGCGGTACAGCAAATGGTAAAAAAATTCACACTGGTTGGAAAATTTTGGGCTATATGGGATTATTAGGATCCTTTGGTATTATGGCCTATTACACTGTTCTTGGTGGCTGGGTGATAAACTTTATTGCTAATTTAGTGGGTGGAAATCTAGATTTATCACAACCAGTTACAGCAGAATTAACAGGACAATTCTTTACAGACCATATTACAAATGATCCTATTGCAATTTTAGTTTCTTCATTTGTATTCGCTCTTGTCAATTATTTTATCCTTGCAAAAGGTATTATGGATGGTCTAGAAAGAGCAGTACAATATTTAATGCCTATTCTTTTTGTTTGTTTACTTGTAATGGTAGTTCGTAATGTCACTTTACCGGGAGCAATGGAAGGGATTAAATTCTATCTCATACCTGATTTTTCAAAAATTAATAGTGACTTATTTATTTTAGTATTGGGTCAAGTTTTCTTTGCATTAAGCTTAGGTTTTGGGGTGCTCATTACACTTTCAAGCTACTTAGATAAAAAAGAAAACTTAGTACAAACCGCTTGTATTACAGCTGTCATTAACACTCTAATTGCTATTGCTGCTGGTTTTATGATTTTCCCTTCATTATTTACCTTCGGTATTGAACCAAGTTCTGGACCAACATTAGTATTCCAAAGCTTACCTATCGTATTTAGTCATATGCCTGGTGGTACTATTTTTGCAATTATTTTCTTTAGTTTATTAATTGTTGCCGCATTAACCACTTCATTAACTATTTACGAAGTATTAGTAACTGCAATGCAAGAAAAACTAACTTAAGTCGTAAGCAATCTATTGTTGTAACTATCGGAGGCATTTTTATTCTAGGTAATATTCCATCAGCATTATCAGATAATGTGTGGAATTCTATTACTATTGCTGGTCGTAGTATCTTCGATACCTTTGATTACGTGAGTGGAAATATCTTATTCGTATTAACTGCTTTAGGTAGTGCAATATTCGTAGGTTATGTATTAAAAGATGATGCTAAAAAAGAGCTTAATGCGGGTGAAACCTTTACTAAACTTTGGTTTAATTATGTAAAATTCGTTATTCCTGTCATTATTTTGGTTATTTTCTTTAATTCATTATAATTTAAGTAAAACAAACCATTAATTTTATAGCGGTAAGATGTTGAGAAAAATTTGCAAAAAATAATTAATATCTTACTGCTTGTTTTAAATAAACTAGATATGGTATGCCCTATAATATCCATTCGTCAAGGCATGCCTTGACGCTACGTTTTGTGTATTAACCCAATATATACATATAGACAGGGCATGCCCTGTCTATATGTGAAATATTCAATTTGTAAATTTTCAATTTGATCTACCCACTATATTTATGCCTAATAAATTTAATCATTTTGCCAAAATAAAGGATCTAAATGTAATACTGATTGTATCCAATCTGGCATTTTTCCTCTAGCAAATAATACTACTCCCTGTAGTTTTTCAAAACCTTGTGCCGTAACATCTGCAAGTATTTTATCTTTGGCTTCAAACATTGAACCTCCTGTCGTAAATACATCATCGACCAATAAAAATGTTTTATTCTCTGGTGTAATATATTTTTCTAAGGCTTTTTGTAATGCTACCCCTCCACGAGGAATACCATACACTCCTCCAAAACTGAATTTACGTGAAATTAAAAAAGCAAGAGTATCTAAATCTGTTTCTCTGAGTGCATCACATTCTATTTTAAAATCTGAAAAACCACCTGAGTGCATTTGAAAACGTTGTTGAATAAAAAGATTGTTCATTTTTTCCTCTTTAAATAAGTTGTTACTTACAAAATTGATAAAATTTTTCAGTCTGTTGCATAATATTTTGTGCATTTATAATTGGACGACCAACCACTATATAATCACAGCCTTGTGCTAATGCTTGTTGTGGAGTAACACAATTTTGATGATCATCAGAATAATAAAAACGTACACCAGGTGTCACAAGGGTAATATCATTACCAAATTGTTGACGTAGTTCTGTTAACATAAAACTTGGCGTAATAAATCCGTGAATACCACAATTTAAATTTTTTTCTACTTTTTTTAAGAAAGTTTTTATATCTCCAATATCACTAGTAAGAGAGATAACAGAAAGAGGTTGGCACTGATTATCACAACTTTCTACCACTGCTTTTAATCCATCATTGCTTGATGTTCCCCATACTGTAATCATTTCAAGATTTGTAAAAATATTTCTGTACCCCGTAATTGCACGAGCCATTGTGCTTGGAATATCATACAATTTAAAATCCAAAAATAATGGAATATCTTGAACAATGGTTTTAATCCTTTCTTGCCCCATAGTAAAAGGAATATGTCCGAGTTTTACGTGCGAAATCATCGCACTTGATTGCGATAACACCTGCGATGCCTTTATAGCATCACAAGTATCAAGAGAAAGTATCAATTTCATATTAGATAATGTTACAAGTTTTTAATGCGTGCATCATTCGTGTAACACCAATACCGCCACCGCAACGCTCAAAGAAATTTAAACTCAAGTAATCTTCTAATTCTGCAAGTACACGCTCTTTTCCAAATTTAGTGAAGAGTAAATTAGCGTATTCTCCATCAGAGATAGTATGGAAAGCATTTCTCATTTCATCAGCATTTATTGCACGTTCTGCTGAGCCTATGGTTTCTTGACCACAAATAATTGCATCAATTTTTCGTGCTTTACCTTTATCTTCATAATTTCTCATATTCCAGAACGGGCTTGTATAGTTAGGAAAGTCGCAAAGCAAAGTAACATTACCATATTCTTGATAAATTTTTGCTTCTTCTTCATTACCGATTTCTTTTACACCATATTTTGTTGCTGCCTCCACATAATCAATTTCTGAAACTTCATTAAAATTATCAACTAAACCTAGATGAGTAACTAATTCTTTTTCTAATTTTGCTAATGCTTCTAATCCACCGTGTGTTTCAAACTCAAACATTGGAAAGATAGTACGGTGACGACCTAAAATTGGATTTTTCTCTGCACGATAAGAAGTTGAAAGACAGAAATATCCTTCTACATCAGGCTTAGTTAATAATTCATATTCCAACCACATTTGTCCTGTTTGAGGTAATGGCCACACTTCACCTTCAAAAATATAGGTGCTAACTGTCGTTGGATCTTCACAAGCTGCTAAAATAGATAAACGAGATTGAGTCGGCACTTCAATAAATCCTTTTTTGACAAAGAAACTACGCATTAACTCTACCGTTTTACTATAATCTTCTGAATTGATTAAATCATTAGCATAAACACCTGTGGTAAAAGTTTTGTTTGTCATATTTTTACTCCTTTAATATGATTGTGATTAAAATTAAAATAAAAAAAAACCACCTAAAAATAGGTGGTTTTAAAAGAAATAATACTGAATATTAAAAAAGACTTTCCTAAGCTAATTTGCTTATTTTTTCGTTTTTTTATAAAAGATTTTAAAATCATTTTATTAATCTCTTTAGTTAATATTCAAAATTTAGCGATATAATATAGATAAAATTTTATGTGTCAATCTTTTTTTGTAAATAATTTAAAAATTAACCCCTTGGCATAATCTTAAAAGTATGCTAATTTTTGCAATCTAAAAACAAAGGTATTTTTATGTATAAAAAAATTATCCGTCCTATTATCTTTCTCTTTGATCCTGAAACTTCCCATTTTATTATTTTTTCATTTATTAAATTTATTTATAAAATTCCTTTTTTATCCTTTTTAATTCGTAAAATATCTATTTTGGAAAACCCTAAACTTGAGAAAAAAATATTAGGTTTAACTTTTAAAAATCCTGTGGGATTAGCCGCAGGGTTAGATAAAAATGCAACTTTATATAACGAATTAGCAGACTTTGGATTTGGCTTTATAGAAATAGGTACAGTAACGCCAAAAGCACAATCAGGTAACCCTAAAAAACGTTTATTTAGACTACTTGATGATCAAGGAATTATAAACCGAATGGGATTTAATAATGATGGGTTAGAGGCTGTAATAACTCAACTTAAAAAGAATAAACATAACGTTATTATTGGAGGTAATATTGGAAAAAACACAGCAACAAAACCTGAAAATTATACCCAAGATTATGTTGTTTGTTTCAAAGATCTGCATCCTTATGTTGATTATTTTACATTAAATATAAGTTGCCCTAATGTGTCTAGTCATAAAAAATTAGCAGATATTCATTATTTAAAAGAATTAATTTTGATTTTGCAAAAAATTAATAACCAATTTGAAATACAACGTCCTATTTTATTAAAAATATCTCCTGATTTAAGTAAACAGCAATTAGATGAAATAATAAAATTGATTTTAGAAACTAATATTGCTGGAGTTGTTGCAACCAATACCTCTATTAATAGAGATAATTTAAAAACCAAAATATCAGAATTAGAAAATATTGGTGATGGTGGGTTAAGTGGACAGCCTATTAAAGATCGTAGTACACAAATTATTCAATATTTAGCTAAAAAATCAAATAAAGACTTTGTTATTATTGGTGTTGGAGGTATTCATAGTGAGCAAGATGCTTTGGAAAAATTACAAGCTGGAGCTGATCTTATCCAAATTTATACTGGTTTTATTTACGAAGGTATTGGATTAGTTAAACGTATTAACCAAGCTATTTTAAATAATAAAAAAGACTGATTTATATAAACCAGTCTTTTTATAAATACTTTTTTAAGCTCTATTTAATTTCTATTTCTTACGAGAATGTAATCCTTTTTTCTCTAAATTACGATAAATTAACCATTGTTGGAAAATCGTAATTGAGTTTGATGTGATCCAGTAAAGAACCAATCCTGAAGGGAAGAACAAAAAGAACCCTGTAAATATAATTGGCATAAACATCATCACTTTTTGTTGCATTGGATCTGCAACTGGTGTCGGTGACATTTTTTGTAATAAGAACATTGATGCTCCCATTAACAACGGCATAATATAGTATGGGTCTTGTGCTGATAAATCTTGAATCCAACCAAAGAAGGGTGCATGACGTAATTCTACCGCTTCCATAAATGTCCAATATAAAGCAATGAAAATAGGCATTTGAATAAGAATAGGTAAACAACCACCCATTGGGTTTACTTTTTCTTCTTTATAAAGCTTCATTGTTTCTTGGCTTATTTTTTGACGATCATCACCAAAACGTTCACGCATTTCTTGTAATCTTGGTTGTAACATACGCATTTTAGCCATTGACGTATATTGTGCTTTAGTTAATGGATAAAGTATTGTTTTCACTACAATAGTTACACAAATAATCGCAATACCCCAGTTAATCACTAACTGTTGAATATGCGTTAATAACCAGAATAATGGTTTTGCTATAAACCACGCCCAACCATAATCTACGGTTAAATCAAAATGAGCAGCTGCTTGTGCCATCTCTTCTTGATTTTTAGGACCTGTCCATAAATGGCTTTTAATCGTTTCTTTTGAATTTGGTGAAATAGTGGTGATAGGACCTCTATATCCAATAGATGCTGTACCATCATTATTTACTCGAGAATAAATATTATTTTGAGCTTGCTGATTAGGGATCCACGCAGACACAAAATAGTGCTGTAACATTGCTGCCCAGCCTGCTTTCGTATTTATAGAAAGATTTTTTTCTGCCATTTTATCAAAAGCATACTTTTCATAATTTACTTCAGAAGAAGAGTAAGCGCCGCCCATATAGGTTGGCATAGTTAAATTACCAGAACCATCTTCCAAAGTGTGTTTAATTTGTCCATAGGGTTGTACTTCTAATGCTTGTACAGATTTATTATCTATTACAAAATCAACAGCTACATTATAGCTACCACGTTTTAAAATAAATTCTTTAGTATAAAGTACACCATCTTTTTCAAAGGTTAAAGGAACAGTTAATGAATTTTGCCCTTCTGCTAATACAAATTTATCTGCTGTTACTTGGTATTGTGGACGACCAGAATTACTATCAATACCATCTTTTCCAACTAAACCACTTTGAGCAATATAAACAGTTTTTACATTATTTTCTAATAATTTAAATGGCGTTTTACTATCTAATTGAGCGTTATATTTTAATAAATCAGACTCAACAACATCGCCCCCTAAAGTATCAATCACTAAACGTAATACATCACTTTCAACAACAATAGTTTTACCTGTTGTTTTTTGTTGATTAATAATTTCAGTTTCAGATAATACTGGCACATCTCCTGATTGCTGAGGAGCTGTTACTTTGGTTTGCTCTTTAGCTAATTGAGCTGCTGGATTATGATCTGTTTGCCATTGTGTAAAAATTAAAAATGACACCAGAAAAAAACCTATAACGAGTAAACTACGATTTGAATTCATTTTGGTTTCTCTGTAATTGTTTAAAAATAAGGGAAATACCCTCTACTAAAGGGAAGTATTTTATAATAGGTTGCCTTTTAATCCAACCATTTTTACTTATAAGCGGTCAGATATTCGTTAAAATTTGCAAATTTTATAAATAAGTAATCACTCACTTACTCTTTTTGTCTATTTTAGGAGGAACAGGATCATCTCCACCTTGATGTAATGGATGACATTTTGCAATACGTTTTAATGTTAACCAGCTACCTTTTATTGCTCCGTGAGTTTGAATAGCTTCTAATCCATATTGAGAACAAGTTGGATTAAAACGACAACGAGGTAGTAACATAGGACTTATAAAATAACGATAAAATTTTATAAGTAGGATAAAAATAGCAGCTAAAAAACTTACTTTTCTTTGTTTGCTAGATGAATGTGGCGTTTCCATAATTTATCCAAAGTAACAAAAAGAGTTTGGTTATCTAGTTTTCCTATACCACCTTTGGCAATAAACACAAAATCTGATAAAGGTAATTGATGTTGATTTAAACGAAAGCTCTCACGTACGATACGTTTTATTCTATTACGATCGTGAGCACGTTTTAAATGCTTTTTAGCAACAGTTAAACCTAAACGAGGAACATCAACAGAATTTTGACGTGCAAGAATGGTAATTTGAGGAGTTGAAGCTCGCTTAGGATCTTCAAATACTGCCTTAAACTGAACGGGAGCTAACAAACGTAGCTCCCGAGAAAATTTTAGCTTATTCACTATTTTAGTTTATTACTAAAAAGTATATCACTGCAAATTATGCAGATAAGCTTTTACGACCTTTAGCACGACGACGAGCTAAAACTTGGCGACCGTTTTTAGTAGCCATACGAGTACGGAAACCATGTGAACGAGCACGCTTTAATCGAGAAGGTTGAAAAGTACGTTTCATTATTGTCTACCTAGTTAAAATTATTAAACTATAAAAAAGAGTGGCGATCTTACCCATTTATTTTTAATAAATCAAGATCTATCTATAAAGTAATCGTTTAAATTTGCAAATATTTATAAATAAGTAACCGCTTACTCATTTTCTATCAATAAAATCCAGCCATTATCTAGCCAATCACACAAACTATCTAATAATAATTCTAATTCACTTTGATTTTGTGTTTTAGATGCAAGTTTATTCCAAGAAATACTATCTCCATTTGCTATTCTAATAAGCAAATCCATTTCAGCTTGGTTTAATTCATTAATCCATTCGCTATTTACATAAATTTTTAATGGATTTTCTGTATAAATAATTTTTACATTTGCATCTTGTATTAGCCAACCACCATCTTCTAAAACAGTTTGAAGCTCATCTGGATAAAAATCTTCATTAACTTCAAATTGTTCATAACGACGAGAGCTTACTGCAGTGGCTACACTATCTAAAAATAACTGATCAAATTGAGTTGAATTTAATAACAAATTAATAAATTGTGATTTTAAATTTGCTACCATTTTCATATCTAATTTTGCATTAGGTTTATATTCTGCAGATAAACGAAATGGAATATTAAACTGTGAATAATCTGCTTCATTACATTTTAATGAATGGCTTATTTTATCTAATAAATCATTTGCACTAGGAAAGCGTAAACCAAAAGAGAAAGTTAAGCTCTCGTCTTCTGCAACACCATAATGTGCCATACGAGAAGGAACATACAATACATCTCCAGCTTGCATTATTTCATCTAAGACCAATTCTCCCATATCATCAAAAATACGAATAGGTTGATTAGGATTAAATTCCGTACTTGGATCACACCATTTTCCTAATTGCCAGCGACGGGATCCATAACCTTGAACTAAAAATACATCATATTCATCATAATGTTTTCCTACAGATCCTCCTTTTGGCGCATAAGAAACCATAATATCATCACGCTGCCACTGAGGAATAAAACCGAAAGCTTGCCATAATACACCTAATTCAGGTGACCATTGTTCTAAATTTTGAACTAAAACAGACCACTGTTCAGGTAAATTTTCAAAATCATTTTTAGTTAAAGGGCTAGTTTTTACTTGCCATTCTAGTTGTTCATTATTTTTATAAGTTTTAACTAAACGAGCAACTACATCCTCTTCTTGAGATAAATCTATAATATCATCAGGAGTAAATAATCCTATAATCTGAGGTAATCCATTACGGATGATAAGCGGTTTCTTTTGCCAATAATTTTGCAAAAAGATTTCAGGGGTGATTTCTTCTGGTAAGCAAAATGGAATGTTCATAATTTACTCCTTACTTTAGTAACTATGTATTGTCCTCATTTTTAATTATATTCTACTCTAATTTAGAAAATATTACTTCTTCTTTTAATGCTTCATATTCCCATTGTTGCATAGCTGGTAGTGTTAATAATCTTTTTTGATATTGTTGTGATTTATCAGATAATTTAACATTAAAAGTACGAAAACGAAAAACTATGGGAGCAAAAAAACAATCTACAATACAAAAATCACCACATAAAAATTCACCTTTAGCATTAGCAAATATAGTATCAATACGCTCAATTTCCCTAGTTAATTCAATACAATTTTTATTATACTCTTTATTATTTGCTCTGATATCCATACTCATTTGAGTACGAATATTAATAAAACTAGAATGCATTTCTGCAACTAATGATTTTGCTAAAAATCTTTGTTTAATATCATTTGGATAAGCCTTACCATTTAAATATATATCATTTATATATTCACAAATAGCTAATGAATCCCAAATGGTCAAATTTTTATCATTAAGTACTGGAACTTTTTGAACAGGGCAATGTTGCTTTATTAAAGTTGGTGATTCTGGCGAATATAAAGGTATATTAACTTCTTCAAATACTAAATCAAAATATTTTATCAATAACCACGGACGAAGTGACCACGATGAATAATTTTTATCACCAATAATAAGTTGCATACACTTACTCCTATAAGAATTAAAAATATTACATATAGCATTTATATTTTTTTATTCTATTACTTTTTTATTTGAATACTAACAAACAACGCTCAGCATTTAAACTTGGTACAGTTAAAGGAATAACTTCTATTTGTTTAATTTTATCTTCAATTTCAGTGACTTCTTCCTGCTTATAAATTCCTTTTAACGCATAAAACTTACCTTTTTCACTCGGTAAATGCTCACACCAATGCACCATATCAGAAAGTGATGCAAAAGCACGACTTAACACACCATCAAAACCTTGTTCAGGTTGATATTCCTCTACACGAGATTGTACAGGGGTTACATTCTTAATGCCAAGCTGTAATAAAACTTGCTCAATAAAACGAATGCGTTTACCCAGCGAATCTAGTAAGACAAATTCTTTATCAGGATTGATGATCGCAAGGGGGAGACCTGGTAATCCTGGTCCTGTACCCACATCAATAAAACAAGAGCCTTCAAGGTGTGGGCTAACCACTAAACTATCTAAAATATGCTTAATCCACATTTCATCAGGATCACGTACTGATGTTAAATTATAAGCCTTATTCCATTTATCCAATAATGCCACAAATTTAAAAAGTTTTTCTTTTTGATCCGTTGAAATTTCAAAGTTAAGTTCATTCAACAAAGCTTCTGCTTTTGCAAAATTCATTACAAATCACCCCGCTTAAGCATTCCTTGTTTTTTTAATGATACCAATAAAATAGAAATAGCCGCAGGTGTTACCCCTGAAATACGAGACGCTTGTCCTATTGAAACAGGTTTATGTTCCACTAATTTGGTACGTACTTCATTCGATAAACTTTCTACTTTGCTATAATCAAAATCTGCTGGAATTTCTGTGTGTTCGTGGCGTTTTTGTTTCTCAATTTCTGCTAATTGATGCTCAATATAACCTTGATATTTAATCGAAATTTCCACTTGTTCCGCCGCTTGTTTATCTTCAATAGCAGGGGCAAAAGCATCTAATTGGGTTAAATTCTGATAGTTCACTTCTGGACGACGTAATAGATCTTCGCCACTGGCTTCTCGAGTTAAAGGTGTTTTAACCAATTCATTTACTGCTTGTAAATATTGTGATTTTGGGTGAATCCAAATCTGTTTTAAACGCTCACGCTCTTTTTCAATATTTTCCATTTTTTGATTAAATCTCGCCCAACGAACCTCATCAATCAAGCCAAATTTATGAGCAATCGGCGTCAAGCGGATATCGGCATTGTCTTCACGCAACAATAAACGGTATTCCGCACGAGAAGTAAATAAACGATACGGTTCTTTTGTCCCTAAGGTACATAAATCATCAACCAATACGCCCATATAAGCCTGATCACGGGTTGGATACCAGCTTTCCTTACCTTTCACCTGTAAAGAGGCGTTAATCCCTGCTAGCATTCCCTGAGCGGCTGCTTCTTCGTAACCTGTCGTACCGTTAATTTGCCCTGCAAAGAACAAACCTGCAATCGCTTTGGTCTCTAAGGTTGGTTTTAAATCACGAGGATCGAAATAATCATACTCAATCGCATAACCTGGTCGCATAATACGTGCATTTTCCAAGCCTTTCATTGAATTGACTAATTTTTGTTGTACATCGAAAGGCAAACTGGTTGAAATACCGTTAGGGTAAATTTCAGTTGTGGTCAAACCTTCTGGTTCTAAGTAGATCTGATGACTATCACGCTCCGCAAAACGCATCACTTTATCTTCAATAGACGGGCAGTAACGTGGTCCAACACCTTCAATCACGCCAGCATAAAGTGGACTACGATCTAAACCTGCACGAATAATGTCGTGGGTCTGTGCGTTAGTGTGCGTGATATAACAAGAAATTTGTTGTGGGTGTTGATCCACATTGCCCATAAAAGACATCACAGGTAGATTTTGATCGCCTTTTTGCTCGGCTAATACGGAAAAATCTATGGTTCTTGCATCAATTCGTGGTGGAGTTCCTGTTTTTAAGCGATCAATTCTTAAATTAAGATCACGCAAACGATCCGATAGACTATTTGAAGCAGGATCGCCCGCACGACCACCCGCATAATTTTCCATTCCAATGTGGATCTTACCTTTCAAAAACGTTCCTGCGGTTAAAATAACTGAACGAGATTTAAAGATTAAGCCCATTTTAGTTACCGCACCGACCGCACGATCATTTTCAACTAAAATATCCACTACTTCTTGCTGAAAAATATCCAAATTTTCCTGATTTTCTAATGTGGTTCTGACCGCTTGGCGATAAAGTACACGGTCTGCCTGAGCACGAGTCGCACGTACCGCAGGACCTTTACTACTATTCAAAATGCGAAATTGAATGCCAGCAAGATCCGTTGCTTGTGCCATTAAACCACCCATTGCATCAATTTCTTTTACAAGGTGACCTTTACCAATTCCACCAATGGCTGGGTTACAAGACATTTGTCCTAATGTATCAATATTGTGTGTTAATAATAAAGTTTTTAATCCCATACGAGCAGGGGTAAGTGCCGCTTCAGTACCTGCGTGTCCCCCACCAATCACAATGACATCGTATATTTTCTGATAAATCATATTTTATATTTAACCTTTAAATTTATTATTTTTTAAATTCTTAATTTAGAAGATCATTCTACCTGAATTTTTGAGATCTTAAAAAAGCTATTTTACAAAAAGTTTTTAAGGAAAAAGCAGTAATCTAATTAATATAAGATCTTTATATATAGATCTTTATTATTATAGTAATTAGTAACGCCTTTTTTTGTTGATAACAGAAAATAAAATAGATAGATCATAAAGTTAAGGGATCCTAAGATCTGTTTAAAAATAAAAAATTTATAGGATCTTTCTTGTGTATAACCTATATAGTTATACACAGGTAAAATGAATTTAAAAGTTATTAAATAATAGATCTATCTTTAAACACAGTTTATATACGTAGTTATCCACAGTTTAAGTGCCTAAAAAAGCATCTTTTTAATAGAACTACAGGAGGATTTAATAAGAAAAATGGATGCTATATACTCTCTTAATACACTGAATTAAATTATCTATAAAAAAATAATATATTATGTAACATTAATTATAGAATAATGGGCGTATATATTATATACAAACGGAGGGTTGCTAGTGATATTTCTACTATCAATATAGCGGCAAGATCTTTTTGATTTTTTGCAAATGTTGATGATAAAATTCAATAAATAAATAAATAAATAAATAAATAAATAAAAAAAAAGGATAGATTGATGAAAAAAATATTTTATATCATAGTATTACAACTGCTCTATTCCACACTATTAGTGGCTACACCACTACAATATGATAATTTACAAAAACCTATTATTAAAAAGTTACCTTTATATTTAGTTGATAATAATGAAAAAAAAGTTATTAAAATTTTTTATAATCCAATGCTAGCTATCAATCAAGAGCATGCACAAGAGATGAGAGAATTTGCAGAATATTTAAAAAAGCATCCTATTCCTTTTTTCCAAAAAGAACCTAATATGCAAGAGTTAAATAATGAGTGGTCTGAACAATGTATTAATATGGCTGGTATGTATCAAATGAAGAGTACAAATTTCAATGAGCCTAATGAGAAAGTAGTTGCTCTTCTGAAAAAATTACGACCAATGAAAAAAGAAGAACGAGCAATGTATTGTACTCGTCTTCTAATAGAATGGATAAAAAATCAAAAATAGCTTATAGATAATTATTAATAGATCTTTCAATTCCTTCAGGATCAAGCCCTAAATCTGCATAGCTTTCATCTTGGGTGGCTTGTGGAATAAACTCATCAGGAAGACCTAATATAACAAGCGGTACGATCTTTTGTATTTTTTGCAAATATTCATTCACCGCACTGCCAGCTCCACCTTGAATAGCATTTTCTTCTAGGGTCACTAACAGCTCGTGAGAATTGGCTAACTCACCAATCATTGCTTTATCTAATGGTTTCACAAAACGCATATCAACAAGGGTATAGTTATACTTTTCTGCGACTGTTTTAGCACTTTCTAAATGAGTTCCAAAATTTAAAATAGCGACTTTTTTACCTTGTTTAATTAGATTTGCTTTACCTATTTCTAAACTTGTTAATTCTTGTAGTTCAACACCCTTTACATTACCACGCGGATAACGAATAGCCATTGGGGAATTGGATTGATAAGCGGTATAAAGCATTTGTCGCATTTCATTTTCATCGCTAGGAGTCATTATGGTTATATTTGGAATACAACGCATAAAACTTAAATCAAATGCTCCTTGATGGGTTTGTCCATCTGCGCCAACAATACCTGCACGATCGATCGCAAAAATAACAGGTAGATTTTGAATAGCGACATCGTGAATAACTTGATCGTAAGCACGTTGTAAAAAAGTAGAATAAATAGCAACTACTGGTTTATAACCTGCAATAGCTAAACCCGCTGCAAAAGTCACGGCGTGTTGTTCGGCTATGGCAACATCAAAATATTGTTTTGGAAAACATTTTGAAAATTCCACCATTCCAGAACCTTCACGCATTGCAGGGGTGATACCTATTAATTTAGGATCATTTTGAGCTATTTCGCATAACCAATCCCCAAAAATATTTGAATAAGTTTTAGTTGTTTTTGATTGAGGTAATTCACCGTTGTTTGGATCAAATTTTGGTACACCGTGAAAACCAATAGGATCTTGTTCGGCAGGTTTATAGCCTTTACCTTTTTTAGTCATAATATGCAGTAATTGAGGACCTTTTCGGTTACGCATATTTTTAAGGGTATTAATAAGTTCTTCAATGTCGTGTCCATCAATTGGACCAATATAATTAAATCCAAGTGTTTCAAAAATCGTACCCACAGGGGAAATAAAGCCTTTCATATGCTCTTCGGTTTTACGCACAAATTCTTTGATCGGCGGTAAACCTGAGAGAATTTTTTTACTGCTTTCACGGAAGGTGGTGTAAAGCTCGCCTGATAGAATACGAGCGAGATGATTATTTAACGCCCCAACATTTTCAGAAATAGACATTTCATTATCGTTTAAGATAACTAACATATCATTATGCAATGCCCCTGCGTGATTAAGTGCTTCAAACGCCATTCCAGCGGTCATTGCACCATCACCAATAACACAAATAGTTTTACGTCCTGCATTCTCTTTTTCTGCTGCAATGGCTAAACCTAAACCTGCACTAATAGAAGTGGATGAATGTCCAACACTCAACACATCATAAGGGCTTTCTTCACGCCACGGAAAAGGGTGTAAACCATTTTTTTGACGAATAGTGTGCATTTGCTCACGGCGACCAGTAAGAATTTTATGGGGATAGGCTTGATGACCCACGTCCCAAATCAGTTGATCAAAAGGGGTATTAAAAATGTAGTGTAATGCAACGGTTAGCTCAACTACCCCTAAACCAGAGGCTAAATGTCCACTTGTTTGGCTAACAGATTCAAGAAGATAGCTTCGTAATTCATCACAAAGCTCTGGAAGTTTATCTTTTGAAAGCAAACGTAATTCGTCGGGTGAATCTATTTGGCTTAAAAGGGGATAATTATTTTGCATAATATTATTCTTTATATTAAGCGGTATGATCTTTTAATTTTTTTGCAAATTTTTTAAATAATGTTACCGCTTATTTAAGGTTTATTTTTTTAAATCGTCTGTTAAAACAGATTTAATACTATTTAGGGTTTCTTTTACAACTCGTGAATTGCCGGCAATAATATTACCAGAGGTTAAATAATCTGTGCCACCGACAAAGTTAGTCACCAAGGCACCAGCTTCACGTACGATTAAATCACCAGCCGCACAATCCCAAGGTTTTAAACCAATTTCAAAATAACCATCAACACGAGCTGCAGCAACATAACATAAATCTAAAGCAGCGGATCCTGTTCGACGCAAATCAGCAACACCATTGTTCATTAATGCTTCAATCATATTTAGATGAGCTGATTTATGTTTAGGTGTTTTAAAAGGAAAACCTGTTGCTAGAACTGTACCAGTTAAGTCACGGTTATTATTTACACGTAAACGAAATTCATTTAATTTTGCTCCTTCACCACGTACACCAGTGAAAAGCTCATTACGGATAGGATCGTATACTACACCGACGGTTGTAACACCATTTTCTCTAATTGCAATAGAGACGGCAAAGTGAGGAAAACGATTTACAAAATTGGTGGTTCCATCTAATGGATCAATAATCCACTGAACATTACTATCTTTACCAACGAGTAAACCTGATTCTTCACCAATAATAGAATGGTCAGGATAAGATTGATGTATAGTTTCAATAATAGCCTGTTCAGCTGCTTTATCAACGGCTGTTACATAGTCATTTGTACCTTTTTGAGCAACTTCAGTATCTTTAGGCGATTGCTCATAGCCTTTTATAATAATATTTCCTGCTTTTCGTGCTGCACGAATAGCAATGTTTAACATAGGATTCATAATTCCACCAGATAGATTTTAAAGAACATTGTGTGGGTGCATTATAGAGAAAGTTGTCAAAGAAATAAACTGTAATATATTACTTAGTGCATAGGAATAATGATTTAGTTATACTATTTCAAGTTATTTTTATGTAAATGAGGAACTATAAGACGTGTTACTTATATTTTTAATAATTATTGGCTTATTTTTATATTTTTATAGTATCTGTATGCTAACAAGAGAAACGATGATCGCTCATTTTTTACCACAAGAAATTAAGAATACTGAAAACAATAAAAAAGCAATTCAACGAATGCGAGTACTAGGAGCGAGATTTGATATAAAAGTGGTTGCTTTAACATTATTATTGCCTTATTTATATTTATTGATTGCATCCTTATTTCATTCGACACTCACTGCTAATATTTTTTCAAGCATTATTTTTATTGTAAGTTTTATTTTTACTGCGATTATTATTGGAAATTATTACTATTTTAAAACTTACAACAACTATTATGATGTATTTGTTTTTGGATTAGTTGAGGACGATACTAAGGCAGTATTACAAAATATGTATGATGATTATCCAATAATTAAAATAATTTTTGGGATTACGATATCAAGTTTTATCACAAGTTACTTTTCTTATTTTATGATTAGCCATATTCAATCTAATATGGAAATATCATTTTTATATATTATAAGTATTATTTTATTTATTACTATTTGCGTATTCCTTATTCGAGGCACAATTCATTCTAAACCACTCGGACGCATACACGCCCAAGTTTCTTCATTAAGTATTATCAATAAATTAGTACCCAATGGAATTATTTGTTTAAATTGGGCAGTCGAAGATAGGAAAAGAGATATATCTTTTGAGGCAGTTGATGAAAGTGAAGGCAAAGCGTTAATAAAAAATGCCTTAGGAAAAGAAACCTTAATATCTAAAACAGCAAAAAATGATTATATTGAAGAGAATAAACCGAATGTTGTCTTTGCTCTAATGGAAAGTTTTGGTTCAAATATTTTGCAATATGATAATCCCCAAACCAATGATTTATTAGGCAATTTACGTCCTTATTTTGAAAATGAGATTGTTTTTAAACGCTTTTTAGCAACGGCAAATGGTACAGCACCAACTTTAGCACATTTATATTTTAACAGTCCAATACAAAATATTAGTCAGTCTATTGTTCAAAATATAAAATTAAAAGAAACTCCATTTTTAACGTATAAAAAGAAAGGTTATAAGACCATTTTTATTACTTCTGGCAATATGATGTGGCGTAATTTAGCCAATTATTTACCCTTACAAGGTGTTGATGAAATGTATGATCAAAATGATTTAATGGATACTTTTGCTAACGCCAAAGGAACACTTTCTTATTGGGGTGTCGCTGATGAATATGCGTTTAAATTGGCTGAAAAATTACTAGATGAAAGCGATGAACCTTTATTTATAAGTATTTTAACTATCACAAACCACCCACCTTATGAGCCACCAAAACAGTATCAAGCAAAACCTGTTGATAGTAATGTTTTAAAAGGAATGTTTGGTCGAGATGATCAAGAACGAGCAGCCTTATTAACGACTTATCAATATGCAGCGAATGAGTTAGGTAATTTTATTACTAATGTGAAAGCGAGTAAAAAAGGCGATAATACCATTATTTCTGCTACGGGCGATCATCATATGCGAGGGATTATAAATAATGATCTACCAGCACAGTTATTTTTGACTTATGCTGTACCTTTTTTTATTTCTATACCTGAACAATTAAAGGCTCATTTGAATATCAATTATAATCCTTTGATAATAGGTTCTCATAAAGATGTAATGCCAACACTTTATTCATTAAGTTTATCGGATACTGAATATTGGGCAACAGGCGTTAATTTATTATCCACAGATGATTTAACCTATAAATTTGCCTATAATTCAGAAGTTTTTGCTGATGAACAAGGTGCTATAGATCTTAAAAGTGAAGATTTTACGCAATATAAATGGAATAGCGATAATATACTTTTATTGGATAGTACAGATATAGAGCATAATAAAATAGAAAAGATCACAACTTATCAAAAACTGTTATATTGGCAAAGCAACTATTTAGTAAAAGGTCATAAAAATTAATAAAAAAATCCCTCAATTTTTTAAATTGAGGGATTTTTAAATTTTAAGAAAGATCTAACCGCTTATAAATTAACTTGCATAAAGCGAGTCATATCAGTTTCCGTGAAATTTTGTTTTTCTTGACCAAATTTAAACCAAGTATAAGGTTTATTATTTGGGGCATTGTAAGTTAATCCTTGTTCACTTAAATGTAACCAAGTGCCTTCAGGAATACCTATCACGGATTTATGTGGATTTTGAATACAAAATTCGGCAATACGTTCATCACGTGTTTCACCCATATGATTTTCAATACTTGCGTCAATGTAGTGAGCATTGATATGGAATGGTAAGAAATTCAATGATGGAGTGATGGCTGCATCTACAATACACATATCATTTGTAGTACACATATTTGGTGAGCAGATTACCGAACCTGCACTCCAACCCACATAAACAGCATTTTTATTTAATACTTTGTCACGAATAGGCTCAATTAAGCCATTATCGTGTAAGCATTTGTTTAAGTGCCACGTATTACCACCACTAACCATAATGGCATCGGCTTCATAAATAGCTTGCACAGGATCAGCAAACTCGTGAATACCTTTGATTTCTAAGCCTTCTAATTCAGCAAGGGAATCCTTAACACTTTGTACCCGTTCATCATAAGTCAGACGAATAACTGCATAAGGAATAACCACCACTTTTTTTACTTTTTGCTCTTTAAAACAAGGAATAATAGCAGGTAAGGCATATTCAAGTAAAACTTTTGATGTTGGCAATTTTCCATTACTTAACATAAAAATATTCATTTTAGATCTCCTAGAAAGTCATAATACTAACAAGGGTTGAAATAATAATACCACCAAGCATTGGGATAGCAGTACGTTTTGCTAAAGCAAATGGAGACACATTAGCAACCCCTGCGATCGCTACCATATTTGGTGCAA
Source organism: Phocoenobacter atlanticus subsp. cyclopteri (assembly GCF_018343795.1). Taxonomy (GTDB): domain Bacteria; phylum Pseudomonadota; class Gammaproteobacteria; order Enterobacterales; family Pasteurellaceae; genus Phocoenobacter; species Phocoenobacter atlanticus. The sequence continues at coordinate 1,924,788 of NZ_CP074346.1, read as the reverse complement.
TAGGTGAAATATTACGGCTTAAACCTGCCACAAATTGCATTGGCAATAACATCATAACAGGGGCAATTCCCATTTTAGCTGCAATTCCCGGTACTAAGTTTGCAAAAGAGAAGAAAGCCGCGTTACCTGAACCCATTAATACAGAAGTCACCATAATAATAGATACCATCACAATGGTCATTGCGACGGGTCCAAAACCAGCAGTTTTAGCACTTTCAATAATAATATCAATTACACCAATAGTTTTAAGACCTTGAGCAAAAGTTTGACCTGCCACGATAAAGGTTACAACATTTGCAAACTGTTTACCCATTCCATCAAAGAATATTTGTACAGAGTTAACTACTTTTTTCGCATTGCCGAGTGTAAAGTATTCAAATAATAATGCGATAACAATAGAAACTAACATTGCAGTGGTGACGTCCATTTTTATGCTACTAATAGTTAATTTATTAAACATAAAAATAAGGACTAAAGGAATGATTGGTAATATTGCGTAAGAAGTAGGGGCTTTTTCTAAATCTTGTTGTTTTTTTTCATCAACTTGAACATCTTCTATATTATCGCTATGTTGATAATTTTCAGCTTTATCAAAATATTTTTGAACAACAATATGTAAAAATGCAATAACAGCTAAAGCTGCAACAGCCACTAAAATTTGGTAATTAACTACATATTCAACCACATCAATACCAATTAATTCAGCAGCAAAGTTTACATTCCCTTGAGCAGGTCCCATTTCTACCGCAACTGCAGTTGCAATAGGGGCACAAGCAGTGAGAGGGCTTAAGCCAACACCACGCATTAATGGATAAAGAGTTACCATTAAAAGCACACCTAATCCTGATGCACTGGTGATGAAGATAGATAAAAATTCACCTACAAAAAAGCAGAGAGCCATAAATAAATAAGGCATATGTCTCACTCTTTCAAGCGGTTTTGTTAATACTCTAACCAAAGAAGCGGAAGCACCAATTTCGTGCATATAGAAAGCAAACCCAGCGATTTCCATAATTTTCAATCCTAATCCAGCACTTTGGGAAGAGAAGGTTATTTTAATAAAGTGGAAAATATCTAAAAACGTTGAGCCTGTTGATTTACCTTCAGGTAATGGAAGTCCTTTGCCTAATAGGATAGAAGCAAGCATTAGAATAATACCGCCAAAAATAAGTATTGCTTGGGCTTTGTAGCCTTTTAATACAAAGTAAGCAACAACAGACGTAACAGCTAGAGCAACAATAATTTCTAACATAATATTAGTCTCCATAAATTTAAAATTTAAATTTTCTAAATTCCTTGAAAAGTAACTAAAAATTATCCTTATTTGTTTTTATTATAAACGCATTTAATTATATTAATATGTGATTTTTTATCATATATATTAAATAAAATTATACGTTTATACTATTCCATTAGTTCCTCCTATACTTAAAAAACTGCTATGTAACAATGTAATACCTAAAATGATAATAGAAACTGCAGCAATAATTTTTAATCCAATTATCACTTTTTACCTGTTTGTATGGATATATACCACTTACTTAAATAAATGGCTTTATTGCGAGCAAACAATACAATAAGTGCAAATAAAGTTAAGGTAAGCCCTGTACCAAAAGCCATTGCTAATGCAGAAATAATTCCCCAATAATACAAATCTAGGGTATAAGAAAAAAACAGTACTAAAATTGCACCTGAACAAGGACGACTGGCAATGCTTAAAATAATCATTAATTGTGCTTTCCAATCTTTTGCCTTTGCTAATTGATTTGCATTAGGTAAATGCTGATGACCACAACCACAATTTTCAGTATATTGATGAGGTTGTGAAGCAATTATTGATAATTTTTGAGTTTTAAGCGGTACGATTTTTGTTATTTTTTGCAAATTAAATGTAACTGGTTTTTTATCTGTATCGTATTGTTTCTTTAATGTTACCAATGTCGTTTTCAACCAATATAATCCAAATAAAATCATTACAATAAAACTACCTCGTTCAAAGAGTTTTACAGTATAGTTAAAGTAATGACGAGAGAGCGTGAAAATTACTACAACAATGGATACCAACATAATTGCTACAATACCTTGAGCAAAAGATGAAAGTAATGTGAGACGTATTGCTTGAGTAAGTTTTGTTTTTTCAAAAGAAAGATAACTACTTAAAATAAATTTGCCGTGTCCCGGTCCTAATGAGTGAAAAACACCATATAAAAAACTCATATAAATCAATATCCAACCTGCTTGTGGATTATTTTTTATTTGAAGAAGAGTATGTGATATTTCTTGATTAAAAACTTTTTGCCATTTTAAAATTTTAAACAATAAATAAGGATATATTTCATAAATTGCAAAAATAATTAAAAATCCAATCGCTAGTAACCCAAGTTTAAACATTATTTTTTGCATACAATGGCAACCTCTTGAGCAAATTGAGCTCCTAATGATAAGTTTTTATCAGGGTTATCACTTTTATCTAAATTGGAAGCGTATTCTTTAAGATCCGCATTTATTTGAGGTTTTTTTAATTCTAATTTACAAAGACGATCAACATCACTCAGTAACAAGGCATTACTATCTTCATAATTCATTGAAATATAATAACTTGGTTCATAAGTAAACAGTTTAAAACGTCTATTTTTAACTTCTTGAGGGTTAGTTAAGTAAAATGTAATATGGAAAATAACTTGGTTATTTTTAATTTCAAAATAGGTATTTTTAGGTTTTGTTGTATATTTTATAGGTTGATTGTTTTCATCATACAAGTAACTAAAATAATGATTAGAAATAGCCGTATTTTGCATATCTTTGGTTATTTCTTTTCTTGTTTCAAGTTTATTTTCACTGACTTTCATTTCATAAATTAACGAGGAAGATGCCATTTCGTCAAGTGTCCATTCCATTTGAAAGCCAATGAGTTTTCCCTCTTCAATTAACACATTATTTTTAACATCAATCCACGAATGAGGATGAGAAAAACTGTTAAGAGAAAATAAAGAGCAAGCCAATAACACCAATATTCTTTTCATTCTTTCTTCCTTTCTATAAATTAAATCCTTATTAATATTGTGGACATTATAAAAGTTAAAAAGAACTAAGCAACTTATTTTTTATAATCTACTTATTTCTAAGTTGTTTAAACAAGTTGTTTTATTCCTTTGATGAAAAATTTTTATTAGTCAGGTAATAAGGCTTTATTACGTACTGCTCCTTTATCTGCTGATGTTGCAAAATGTCCATAGACTTTCAATGCAAAAGAAACATCACGCTGACGATTTTTAGGTTTCCAACCTTTACGATCTTGTTCTATTCTACGTTGTTGCAATTCTTTATCAGAAACTTTTAATGTAATAGAGCGGTTTGGAATATCAATTTCAATAATATCCCCATTTTTAACTAATCCAATTATACCACCAGAGGCGGCTTCAGGGGAGCAATGCCCAATGGATAAACCAGATGTTCCACCTGAAAAGCGTCCATCTGTTAATAATGCACAGGCTTTTCCTAATCCCATTGATTTTAAATAACTGGTTGGATACAACATTTCTTGCATACCGGGACCACCTTTTGGTCCTTCATAACGGATTACTACAATATGCCCTGCTTGTACTTTTTTACCTAAAATAGCGTCTACTGCTTCTTCTTGGCTTTCAAAAACAATGGCTTTACCACTGAATGTCCAAATAGATTCATCAACACCTGCTGTTTTTACAATACAACCATCTTGAGCAATATTACCGTAAAGGGTCGCTAATCCTCCTTCTTGGCTATAAGCAAATTCTTTAGAGCGGATACAACCATTTTGACGATCATCATCAACACTGTCCCAACGGCAATCTTGTGAAAATGCCTTAGTAGTACGAATACCAGCAGGACCTGAGCGGTAAAATTTGTGTAGTGCTTCATCTTTATTAAGAATGATATCATATTGATTTAATTGTTCTTTTAATGTTAAATCTAATACTGTTCTTGTTTGATTATGTAATAAACCTGCTCTGTCTAATTCTCCTAAAATAGCCATTACGCCACCAGCTCGATGGACATCTTCCATATGATATTTTTTTGTATTGGGGGCAACTTTAGAGAGACAAGGAACAATACGAGAAAGGCGATCAATATCACGCATAGTAAAATCAATTTCAGCTTCTTGTGCTGCAGCTAATAAATGGAGTACGGTATTACTTGATCCTCCCATTGCAATATCTAAACACATTGCGTTTTCAAAGGCATCACGGTTTGCAATAGAGCGAGGTAACATAAAAGTATTATCATTATTATAGTATTGGTTACACATTTCAACAATTTGGCTTCCAGCTTTTAAAAACAGTGATTTACGATCTTTATGAGTTGCTAAACAAGATCCGTTACCGGGTAAACTTAACCCCAATGCCTCTGTTAAACAGTTCATTGAATTGGCGGTAAACATACCAGAACAAGAACCACAAGTTGGGCAGGCACTACGCTCAATAATATCAACATCAGAGTCAGAGACATTTTCATCGGCACTTTGAATCATTGCATCAACTAAATCTAATTTTATAATTTGATCAGATAATTTGGTTTTTCCTGCCTCCATTGGACCACCTGAAACAAAGATAGTCGGAATATTTAATCGCATTGCTGCCATCAACATTCCCGGAGTAATTTTATCGCAGTTTGAAATACAGACCATTGCGTCAGCACAATGGGCATTGACCATATATTCCACACTGTCTGCAATTAAATCACGAGAAGGTAGTGAATACAGCATTCCGTTATGCCCCATTGCAATACCATCATCAACAGCAATAGTATTAAATTCTTTTGCAACCCCTCCTGCCTTTTCAATTTCTGTTGCAACTAATTGTCCCATATCTTTTAAATGAACGTGACCGGGTACAAATTGGGTAAAAGAATTGACTACCGCAATAATGGGTTTTCCAAAATCATTTTCTTGCATTCCTGTTGCTCGCCATAAAGCTCTTGCCCCTGCCATATTGCGACCTTGTGTACTGGTTGCTGAACGTAATTTAGGCATTTTTATATTTACTCCACATCTTATAATAAAAGGAAGCGGTAGGTTGTAATCAAAAATTTGCAAATTTTTGTATTTATCTAACCGCTTAAATCAAATCGTTTTTATGATTAGTTTAATTTTAGTACATCAGGCAATTTAATTAATTGATTTTTTAATAGATCAATGGCTCTTTCACTTTGTACAGTTACATCAAAGTTTATCACTTCTGATGTATTTTCAACATTTAAGGTAACAACTTCAAACCCTCGATGACGAATAACTCGTAATAAACGTTCAAGAGATTCTGGGCGTTTATTGACTTGGATAGTTAATGGATAGTGTTGCATTTTCACTCCTTTTTTTATTATTAATTATCAGATTCAATCATTTCTAAATTGCACTTATTTGGTGGTACGAGAGTCCATACATTTTCTCCATTAGGAATACAAATATGCAATAAATAGGCTTCTTTACTTTGTAACAAACGATCAATTGCATCACTCACTTCACTGGCTTTTTCAATACGTTCACCTTTTATATCAAAAGCACTAGCTAAGGTCACAAAATCAGGATTATCATCTAAAATTGTTTCGCTATGACGAGCGTCAAAAAATAATGTTTGCCATTGACGAACCATACCTAAGCGTTGATTATCTAATAACACTATTTTGATAGGGGTATTTGCTCGCTTGATTGAACCCAACTCTTGTACGTTCATCATAAATGAGCCATCACCAGAGATTAAAATAACATCATCATTAGGGCGTGCTTTTTTAGTCCCAATAGCTGCGGGTAAGCCAAATCCCATCGTACCAAGTCCTGCAGAAGTAATGTGATTTTCAGGTGCATAATGCTGCATATGTTGAGCAGACCACATTTGATGTTGTCCTAAATCTGTTACTACAACGGCATTGTTATTTTTTCTTTGAGATAAGGTATTTAATAAAGCCCAAGGATCGATATCCCTTTCTCCTTGATTATCTTGATATTGGAAATCATATTGTGATTTTAAATAAAGTACTTTATCACGCCATTGTTCAATTAAAAGAGGTTGTTTTGTGACAGATAATGTCAATTCATCAACAGCTTGAATTAAGTCACCTTTTAATTGAACATCAGCTTGACGTAGTTTATTTATTTCTGCTGCATCAATATCAATGTGAATAACTTTAGCTTCTGGAGCAAAGGTATCAAGTTTACCTGTAACTCGATCATCAAATCTCGCACCGCATACAATTAATAAATCACAATGATGAACCGCATAATTAGCGGCTTTAGTACCGTGCATTCCTAACATTCCCATATAAAGAGGATGATCAGGTGGTATGACGCCTAAACCTTTTAAAGTAGCAACAGAGGGAATATTTGCAAATTTTATAAAAGATCGTACCGCTTCAACCCCTTTTGCCATTCCAACACCTCCACCAACATAGAGTATTGGTTTTTTTGCTTGGTTAATTAACTGTTTTGCATAGGTTAAGTTTTCAACCTGTTGGTGTTTGGGTTCTTCTTTTTCCAAACAAAAGGCTTTTGCGGTGGTTTCTGCTATTTGAATATCTTTTGGAATATCAATCAAAACAGGACCAGGACGACCACTTTGAGCAATTTGAAAAGCCTCTGCTAATACTTGAGGTAATTCTTCGATATTTTGTACAATAAAGCTATGTTTAGTACAAGCAAGAGAAAGTCCTATTACATCAACTTCCTGAAAAGCATCTGTTCCCATTAATGATGATCCTACTTGCCCTGTAATAGCGACCATAGGAATAGAATCTAATAAGGCATCAGCTAATCCAGTAATTAAATTTGTTGCACCCGGTCCTGAGGTAGCAATACAAACGCCTACTTTATTTGATGAACGAGCGTAGCCAATAGCTGCCATCGCTGCACCTTGTTCATTACGGCAAAGTAGATGTTTTAAACCTGAATCATAAAGAGCATCATATACTGGCATTATTGCTCCACCAGGATAGCCAAATATGGTTGTCACTTGATGTGCTTTTAAACATTCTATTATTAAGTTTGCCCCATTCATTTTCCCACCTATTTCTGTATTTTAAATTAGTTATAAAAAAACCCTCGTTATGTTAACGAGGGTTTTTGCTAAAATTATATGTCTGTACTATCTATCTTATTTTTTTGCAAAACCACTCGCCCCATTGTGAAATAATCACGATGAGGACGATAATGTTAATGAAGCGATAGTTAGTTGACATATCAAATTCCAATTATTTTTTATTAAAAAAAGTTGTGTTCTTTATTTAGACACTTTATAAATAACATATTTTTTGTATAAATCAAACCCTTTTTTATATTTTTATCTTAAAAAATAGTGATAAGCTAAACTATTGTTCACATTTTTATAGCGATACCCCAGCACATCCAAGTGTTTTTTAAATAGAACTTTATCATTTTCATCTAGTACAAAAGCAACTAATATATCACCATAATCTACACCGTGTGAACGATAGTGAAATAAAGAAATATCCCAATATGCACCAAGGGTTTGTAAAAAGCGTAACAATGACCCTTTTTGTTCGGGAAATTCGAAAGAATATAACGTTTCTGATTTTAAATTGGGACTGTGTCCCCCTATCATATAACGAATATGTGTTTTAGCGGTATCATCTTCAGATAAATTTGCAACATCATACCCGCCTTTACGTAGGTTTTTTATAATTGTATTTGTTTCTGTTTCATTTTTTACTCTAATTCCAACAAAAATACAGGCATTATTATCATCGCCGTGACGATAATTAAACTCTGTTACTCGGTGATCACCCAATAAGTGACAAAAACGTAAAAAACTGCCTTTTTTCTCTGGAATAGTAACTGCTAATAAAACTTCTTGTTTTTCACCAAGTTCACAGCGTTCAGAGACATAACGTAAAGTGTGAAAATTTAAGTTTGCACCAGAAAGAATACAGGTAAGGGTTTCATCTTGAATGTTATTCTGAGTAACATACTTTTTTAATCCAGCTAATGAAACAGCTCCAGAAGGCTCTGGTACAGCTCGGACATTTTCAAAAATATCTTTCATTGCAGTACAGATTTCATCAGAATTAACTAAAACAACATCATCTAGATGTTTTTGGCAAAGGCGAAATGTTTCATCACCAATGCGTTTAACAGCTACACCATCAGCAAACAAACCAACATTTTCTAAATCTACAGGCTTACCTACTTTTAATGCATTATAAAAACTAGCAGAATCTTTTGATTCTACTCCTATTACTTTTACTTCTGGCAACATTTTCTTTATAAAAACGGCAATCCCCGCAGCAATCCCGCCTCCACCAACGGGAACAAAAATACGATCAATATCGGCATTTTGTTGTAATAGTTCTAATCCAATAGTTCCCTGTCCTGCAATAACTTTTTGATGATCAAAAGGAGGGATAAAAGTCATATTCATTTCTTTAGAAAGTTGAATGGCTTTTGCTTTTGCTTCGTCAAAGTTGGCCCCGTGTAGCAGAACTTCACCACCAAAGCCTTTTACAGCATCAATTTTAATGGCTGGCGTGCTTTCTGGCATAACAATAATAGATCGAATATTTTGATATTTAGCAGAAAAAGCAACACCTTGAGCGTGATTACCTGCTGAAGCGGCAACCACACCTGCTTTTTTTTGTGCATCAGATAATGAAGAAATCATTGCGTGAGCACCACGCAACTTAAAACTGTGCACTGCTTGACGATCTTCTCGTTTGATAAAAATACGATTATTCAAGCGTTCAGATATTTTTTCCATTTTTTGTAAAGGGGTAACCTGAACTAAATCATAAATATTAGAACGTAATACAGCTCTTACATAATCTGTACTTGAAAATAAGGATGGTGTCATTTTATCTCCATATCTTAGAACTTATAATATCATTAACCATTTGATGCAATACGTTGCATATCAGTCATATAACTACGTAATTCTTTACCAATAAATTCAATAGGGTGTTGGCGAATAGCATCATTTACTGCATTCAATGTTATATTATCAATTTCTATTTCTGGTGTAGCTTCACCTAAATCACCTTTTACTAAAGTTGGCATAATATATTGTTCAAATAAAGGAACAGCAGCATTCGCAAATAAATAGTTACCATATTCAGCTGTATCAGAAATAACGACATTCATTTCATATAAACGTTTACGAGCAACCGTATTCGCAATTAATGGTAATTCGTGTAACGATTCATAATAAGCAGACTCTTCATAAATACCTGTTGCAACCATAGTATCAAAAGCTAATTCAACACCCGCTTTAATCATTGCTACCATAAGAATGCCATTATCAAAGTATTCTTGTTCAGTAATCTGAATGTTACTGCCATCAGGTGCATTTTCAAAGGCTGTTTTCCCTGTTTCTTCACGCCACTTTAATAAATTAGCATCATTATTTTGCCAATCTTGCATCATTGCTGCTGAAAATTCACCACTAATAATATCATCCATATGTTTTTCAAACAGAGGTGCAAAATGTTGCTTAATATTTTGTGATAAGGTGAAAGCACGTAATTTTGCTGAGTTAGAAAGGCGATCCATCATTAAAGTAATACCGCCTTGTTTTAAGGCTTCAGTAATCACTTCCCAACCATATTGAATTAATTTACCCGCATAGGCAGGATCTTTACCTTCAGCTACTAATTTGTTATAACAAACAATAGAACCAGCTTGTAACATTCCACAAAGAATAGTTTGTTCACCCATTAAGTCTGATTTTACTTCAGCTACAAATGAAGATTCTAATACGCCTGCCTTATGACCACCAGTTGCTACCGCCCAAGCTTTGGCAATTTCAAATCCTTCTTCTTTAGGATCATTTTCAGGGTGAACCGCAATTAATGTTGGCACACCAAAGCCTCTTTTATATTCCTCACGAACTTCTGTCCCTGGACATTTTGGTGCGACCATCACAACAGTAATATCATCACGAATTTTTTCACCCACTTCTACAATATTCATACCATGTGAATAACCAAGAGAAGCACCTTGTTTCATTAGTGGCATAATATCTGCAATTACACTGGAGTGCTGTTTATCAGGTGTTAAGTTAATGACTAAATCAGCTGTAGGAATCAATTGCTCATAAGTACCAACCTGAAATTTATGTTCAGTTGCTCGTTGAAAAGATAAACGTTTTTCATCAATAGCTGCTTGGCGTAAGGCATAACTAATATCTAAACCAGAATCACGCATATTTAACCCTTGGTTTAAACCTTGAGCTCCACAACCAATAATGACAATTCTTTTACCCTTTAAAATATTTACACCATTAACAAATTCATCACGCTCCATAAAACGGCAGTGACCTAATTGATCTAACTGTTGACGTAAATTTAATGTATTAAAATAGTTACTCATATCATTCTCCTGTTTGTTTTATTGTTGTAAGTGTTGTGTTATTAAAACTTTAAATTTAATTAAAGCATATTATTTTATTGAATGAAAGCTATACACTCAATTTGAATGCAATAAAATAAAAGAGTAGTATTACGTGCAACAACCTCTTTTTATAAAAATAATATGAAACCAACAATTTTAATTTATGATTCAGGAATGGGAGGATTGACCATTTATGATGAAATTCAAAAAAAGCTACCGAATGCTCACTATATATATTGTTTTGATAATGCTTACTTTCCTTATTCTGAAAAAACAGAAATAGAATTAATACAAAGAGCAGAAAAAATAGTGCAAAAAGTGATAGATAAGTTACCGCTTGATTTGATAGTCGTGGCTTGTAATACAGCGAGTACAGTGGTGTTACCAATATTAAGAGAAAAATTTGATATAGATGTAGTCGGGACTGTGCCAGCGATAAAACCAGCAGCACAGATTTCACAAACAAAAGTAATAGGCTTGCTTGCTACGAAGGGGACAATTAATCGATCTTATGTTCAAGATCTTATTGATAAGTATGCAAAAGGATGTGTGATAGAAAAAATTGGTTCAACAGATCTTGTAGAATTAGCTGAAGAAAAAATGAAAACAAATAATGTTGATATAAATGAATTACAAAAAATCATAATTCCTTGGCAGGGAAATTTAGAATTAGATACGGTTATATTGGGTTGTACGCATTTTCCAGTGGTAAAAAAAGAGTTGCAACTACTTCTTCCAAATGTAAAAAACTTTGTCGATTCAGGAAAAGCCATTGCAAACAGAGTAGAATTTTTATTAAAAAGTAAAAAAATAGAAAATAAAAAGGCTTTTGACAACATATCTTACTGTACTCAAGTCACAAAAAGTAAAAAAAATCACGAAATGATAATGATAAAAAAAGGATTTAAGCGGTTAGATCTTCTATAATTTTTACAAAAAATCTACAAATTGAATTAAAAAACATCGGATAGCAAAAAAATTAAATATTTTTCCAAAAAGTACTTGCGTCGCCTTTAAAAATCTCTATAATACGCCACACACAATGACGCACTGTTGTGAAAGATTTTGCTAGGTGCGTCGTTGTTTTTTGCTCTTTAACAATTTATCAGACAATCTGTGTGGGCACTTGTTGATTGACTTATTTGAAAAAAATATTTGAAATAAAGAAGTCTTAATAAGTGTCACTGAAAATTTATTTAATAAAAATTCTATGTCAGTTTATTGAGCGATTAAACTTTTAATTGAAGAGTTTGATCATGGCTCAGATTGAACGCTGGCGGCAGGCTTAACACATGCAAGTCGAACGGTAACAGGAGAAAGCTTGCTTTCTTGCTGACGAGTGGCGGACGGGTGAGTAATGCTTGGGAATCTGCCTTGTGGAGGGGGATAACTACGGGAAACTGTAGCTAATACCGCGTAATATCGAAAGATTAAAGTATGGGATCTTCGGACCATATACCACGAGATGAGCCCAAGTGAGATTAGGTAGTTGGTGAGGTAAAGGCTCACCAAGCTGACGATCTCTAGCTGGTTTGAGAGGATGACCAGCCACACTGGAACTGAGACACGGTCCAGACTCCTACGGGAGGCAGCAGTGGGGAATATTGCACAATGGGGGAAACCCTGATGCAGCCATGCCGCGTGAATGAAGAAGGCTTTCGGGTTGTAAAGTTCTTTCAGCGATGAGGAAGGGTTTGTATCTAATAGGTGCAAACATTGACGTTAGTCGCAGAAGAAGCACCGGCTAACTCCGTGCCAGCAGCCGCGGTAATACGGAGGGTGCGAGCGTTAATCGGAATAACTGGGCGTAAAGGGCACGCAGGCGGTTGTCTAAGTCAGATGTGAAAGCCCCGAGCTTAACTTGGGAATTGCATTTGAGACTGGGCGACTAGAGTCCTCTAGGGAGGGGTAGAATTCCACGTGTAGCGGTGAAATGCGTAGAGATGTGGAGGAATACCGAAGGCGAAGGCAGCCCCTTGGAGAGAGACTGACGCTGAGGTGCGAAAGCGTGGGTAGCAAACAGGATTAGATACCCTGGTAGTCCACGCTGTAAACGATGTCAATTTGGGGGTTGGGCTTTAAGCCTGGCGCCCGTAGCTAACGCGATAAATTGACCGCCTGGGGAGTACGGCCGCAAGGTTAAAACTCAAATGAATTGACGGGGGCCCGCACAAGCGGTGGAGCATGTGGTTTAATTCGATGCAACGCGAAGAACCTTACCTACTCTTGACATCCATAGAAGAGACTAGAGATAGTCTTGTGCCTTCGGGAACTATGAGACAGGTGCTGCATGGCTGTCGTCAGCTCGTGTTGTGAAATGTTGGGTTAAGTCCCGCAACGAGCGCAACCCTTATCCTTTGTTGCTAGCAGGTAATGCTGAGAACTCAAAGGAGACTGCCAGTGATAAACTGGAGGAAGGTGGGGACGACGTCAAGTCATCATGGCCCTTACGAGTAGGGCTACACACGTGCTACAATGGCGTATACAGAGGGCGGCGAACCAGCGATGGTAAGCGAATCTCAGAAAGTACGTCTAAGTCCGGATTGGAGTCTGCAACTCGACTCCATGAAGTCGGAATCGCTAGTAATCGCGAATCAGAATGTCGCGGTGAATACGTTCCCGGGCCTTGTACACACCGCCCGTCACACCATGGGAGTGGGTTGTACCAGAAGTAGATAGCTTAACCTTCGGGAGGGCGTTTACCACGGTATGATTCATGACTGGGGTGAAGTCGTAACAAGGTAACCGTAGGGGAACCTGCGGTTGGATCACCTCCTTACCTGAATAAGCGACAATGAGTGCTCACACAGATTGTTTGATAGAGGAATAAGAGACAAAAGAGACAAAAGACATCATTTCTGGGTCTGTAGCTCAGGTGGTTAGAGCGCACCCCTGATAAGGGTGAGGTCGGTGGTTCAAGTCCACTCAGACCCACCACTCATTGAGTGTGGTTAGAAATGATAGTGATGTATTGGGGATATAGCTCAGCTGGGAGAGCGCCTGCCTTGCACGCAGGAGGTCAGCGGTTCGATCCCGCTTATCTCCACCAATTCATCATTGCTAAGTAAATTTATAAGTAATAAATAGTTAGTAAATTTTATATTTATAAGTTGATTTAGCAATGATGAAGCACGTTAAGTGTTTTGTTATATTTGTTCTTTAAAAAATTGGAAACAAGCTGAAAACTGAAGACTTTCAAGTTCAGAAGACAGAGTATGGAAGACAGATGACAGGAATTAAAACTGTAATTTGTTAAAGTGGCTGTTTTTTGAGAAGAAGTCTGAGTAAGAAACTAAAAAATAGTATGTTGAACAAAAGCAACATACGAACTTGAGTTGTTTAATGTAACAACGTTAGGTTTTCTTTGATTTATTTTAAGAATACTTGAGGTTGTATGGTTAAGTGACTAAGCGTACACGGTGGATGCCTTGGCAATCAGAGGCGAAGAAGGACGTGCTAATCTGCGATAAGCTTGGAAGAGTTGATAAGAAACGTGATAATTCCAAGATTTCCGAATGGGGAAACCCAATAGGTGAAGAACCTATTATCAATGACTGAATACATAGGTCATTGAAGCGAACCGGGAGAACTGAAACATCTAAGTACCCCGAGGAAAAGAAATCAACCGAGATTCTGTGAGTAGCGGCGAGCGAAAGTGGAAGAGCCAGTTAGTTTTAGCATTAGTATTAAGAGAATGAGTTGGGAAACTCAATCAAAGAGGGTGATAATCCCGTATCTGAAAATACAATTGTGGAACTAAGCTAACGATAAGTAGGGCGGGACACGTGATATCCTGTTTGAAGATGGGGGGACCATCCTCCAAGGCTAAATACTCCTGATTGACCGATAGTGAACAAGTACTGTGAAGGAAAGGTAAAAAGAACCCCTGCGAGGGGAGTGAAATAGAACCTGAAACCGTGTACGTACAAGCAGTAGGAGCAACTTCGAGTTGTGACTGCGTACCTTTTGTATAATGGGTCAGCGACTTATATTTTGTAGCAAGGTTAACCGAATAGGGGAGCCGTAGGGAAACCGAGTCTTAACTGGGCGTTTAGTTGCAAGGTATAGACCCGAAACCCGGTGATCTAGCCATGGGCAGGTTGAAGGTTGGGTAACACTAACTGGAGGACCGAACCGACTAATGTTGAAAAATTAGCGGATGACTTGTGGCTGGGGGTGAAAGGCCAATCAAACCGGGAGATAGCTGGTTCTCCCCGAAATCTATTTAGGTAGAGCCTTGAGCTGACACCTTTGGGGGTAGAGCACTGTTTCGGCTAGGGGGCCATCCCGGCTTACCAACCCGATGCAAACTCCGAATACCAAAGAGTGATACTCAGGAGACACACGGCGGGTGCTAACGTTCGTCGTGAAGAGGGAAACAACCCAGACCGCCAGCTAAGGTCCCAAAGTCTATATTAAGTGGGAAACGAAGTGGGAAGGCTTAGACAGCTAGGATGTTGGCTTAGAAGCAGCCACCATTTAAAGAAAGCGTAATAGCTCACTAGTCGAGTCGGCCTGCGCGGAAGATGTAACGGGGCTCAAATATAGCACCGAAGCTGCGGCATCAGGCGTATCACAAATACGCCTTATAATTTACGATTGACGGCTTTCACGAAGTGAAAGACGTCCAAGCGTTCCATACGTCGAGTTGGAATAAAGTAAGGATTGAGGAATATTTGTGATACGCCTGTTGGGTAGGGGAGCGTTCTGTAAGCGGATGAAGGTGAATCGAGAGGTTTGCTGGACGTATCAGAAGTGCGAATGCTGACATAAGTAACGATAAAACGAGTGAAAAACTCGTTCGCCGGAAGATCAAGGTTTCCTGTCCAACGTTAATCGGGGCAGGGTGAGTCGACCCCTAAGGCAAGGCTGAAAAGCGTAGTCGATGGGAAACGGGTTAATATTCCCGTACTTGTAATAACTGCGATGTGGGGACGGAGAAGGTTAGGTTATCAGGGTATTGGATATCCCTGTTTAAGCCGGTAGGTGGGAATTCTAGGCAAATCCGGAATTCTGTATAACACCGAGAAGTGATGACGAATCTCTAAGGAGATGAAGTAACTGATACCACGCTTCCAGGAAAAGCCACTAAGCATAGGTTATTATAAATCGTACTGTAAACCGACACAGGTGATCAGGTAGAGAATACTCAGGCGCTTGAGAGAACTCGGGTGAAGGAACTAGGCAAAATAGCACCGTAACTTCGGGAGAAGGTGCGCCGGCGTAGATTGTAGCCCTTTACGGGTGAAGGTTGAACCGGTCGAAGATACCAGCTGGCTGCAACTGTTTATTAAAAACACAGCACTCTGCAAACACGAAAGTGGACGTATAGGGTGTGATGCCTGCCCGGTGCTGGAAGGTTAATTGATGATGTAATCGAAAGAGAAGCTTCTGATAGAAGCCCCAGTAAACGGCGGCCGTAACTATAACGGTCCTAAGGTAGCGAAATTCCTTGTCGGGTAAGTTCCGACCTGCACGAATGGCATAATGATGGCCAGGCTGTCTCCACCCGAGACTCAGTGAAATTGAAATCGCCGTGAAGATGCGGTGTACCCGCGGCTAGACGGAAAGACCCCGTGAACCTTTACTATAGCTTGACACTGAACCTTGAATTTTAATGTGTAGGATAGGTGGGAGACTTAGAAGTAGCAACGCCAGTTGTTATGGAGTCAACCTTGAAATACCACCCTTTAACGTTTGATGTTCTAACGAAGCACCCGAAACGGGTGTTCGGACAGTGTCTGGTGGGTAGTTTGACTGGGGCGGTCTCCTCCCAAAGAGTAACGGAGGAGTACGAAGGTTTGCTAATCACGGTCGGACATCGTGAGGTTAGTACAATGGTATAAGCAAGCTTGACTGCGAGACGGACATGTCGAGCAGGTACGAAAGTAGGTCATAGTGATCCGGTGGTTCTGAATGGAAGGGCCATCGCTCAACGGATAAAAGGTACTCCGGGGATAACAGGCTGATACCGCCCAAGAGTTCATATCGACGGCGGTGTTTGGCACCTCGATGTCGGCTCATCACATCCTGGGGCTGAAGTAGGTCCCAAGGGTATGGCTGTTCGCCATTTAAAGTGGTACGCGAGCTGGGTTTAGAACGTCGTGAGACAGTTCGGTCCCTATCTGCCGTGGGCGTTGGAGAATTGAAAGGGGCTGCTCCTAGTACGAGAGGACCGGAGTGGACGCATCACTGGTGTTCCAGTTGTTTCGCCAGAAGCATTGCTGGGTAGCTACATGCGGAATAGATAAGTGCTGAAAGCATCTAAGCACGAAACTAGCCTTGAGATGAGTTCTCCCAATCTATAAGATTGTAAGGGTTGTTTGAGACTAAGACGTAGATAGGCAGGGTGTGTAAGCGTTGTGAGACGTTGAGCTAACCTGTACTAATTGCCCGAGAGACTTAACCATACAACACTCAAGTGTTTTTGTTTCAGAAGACAGAGGACGGAAGACAGAAGACTGTAAGGTTGGAGTTTGAAGTTTAAGAAAGTTAAAGTAGAAGCTTGTTTTTAATTTAGAGAATATAGAGTTAGTGTTATGTAGAAGTGACATTAACAGAAAAGAATATTCCTGATGGCCATAGTGCAGCGGAACCACCTGATTCCATACCGAACTCAGAAGTGAAAAGTTGTAACGCCGATGGTAGTGTAGGGTCTCCCTATGTGAGAGTAGGACACCATCAGGGTTTTATAAGAAGAAAGAGCCGTAACTAGAAATAGTTACGCCTTTTTTGTATTTAAAAGAAAGTGAAAAATAGGGTATAAAGGACAAAATGGATAGAAATTGAGGCTTGATTTTAAATCAATTTTTGACTATTTTTGGAGATAGGATTCAAGGACAACCCTGAACCCTATTTTTAGAACTTACACAGTTTGTGGGATAGTGTCGTGTAAGTCTCATTTTGCAAATATGTTTAAATATCTGACCGCTTAGTTTGGTAATTCTTGTAAACTTAATTCATCATCTAAGTACAAAATATCACGCATTTCTCGGTTAATAATAGTGGCTAAATCTTCTCGACCAATATGTTTAGCTGGAGTAGTTATTGCCATTGTTAAAACATCAACTACACTTGCTTGCATAAATTTTAGTGCGTTTTTCACATTTTCTTCCATTGTGACGTGTGCACCTGCGAGTGAACCATTTTCATTCACTAATTTATTACCTTGTACAAACACTTTTTGTCCCATTAGATCAAAAGATTCAATGCCTTCTACACCGATAGTGTGCATACTGTCAGTCACAAGGTGTAAACGATCTTTTCCAAGCAATTTATAAGCCGTTTTTAATGAGAATGGATCACTGTGAACACCATCCACGATCACGCCACAATATAAGCCTAATGTGCACGCTGTACCAATTACGGCGGGCTCTCTGCCTTGAAGTGGTGGCATTGCATTATATAAATGTGTTACCCCACTCAAACCCATACTATATGCACGTAACATATCTTCTTTTTGTGCCATTGTATGACCTGCATTTACCTTGAAACCGTGATCAACAAGATGCTTGATAAAGTCAGCAGGGACTTGTTCTGGTGCAACAGTGACTAGGCTATTGCCTAACCCTTCTTTTGCATAACGATCGTAGTCTTCTTTAGTCGGTTTGCGAATATAAGCAGGTTGGTGCGTCCCTTTTTTCTCTAAGCTGATAAAAGGACCTTCAAAATGTCCACCAATTAAGCCGTGTAAATTTTGTTTAATCCCTTCTTGAATAGCGGTCAAACCTTGCTCTAATTTTTCAGGGGTGTCTGTGATAAAAGTGGGTAATATAGCCACTGTACCAAATTTACGGTGTGCTGCTATAATTGTTTTTAAACCTTCAATATTTGGCTCATCATTAAATAGTACGCCACCGCCACCATTTGCTTGTAATTCAACATAACCAGGTGTAAGAATTCCACCTTTTAGTTGAATGATTTTAGCATCTTGAGGAACGTTTTCATTAGGTATAACAGCAATAGTGCGATCACCTTCCACCGCCAAACTATGCCCATATAATAAGTTGTTGCCATCAAATATGGCTGCATTTTGATAGTAAATCATTATTTTTCCATCCGTTAGTTAAATACCGTCATCATCGGTTTGATTATTTTGATTGTTGCTCATTTGTAGTGCAAAACTTGTTATTCCTTGGCGAGCACTATCAATAAGCGTGTTGATACTATCGCTTAAATTATCATAATCATCTCTTTCTAGGCAAGCTTCAATTAACATTTGTGCTGTTGTGCCAGTCACAACTTCACAATTTTTTCGTTGAGCAGCAATCATTGAAGCTTGTCTGAATGGTGTTCCCCCTAGAATATCTGTGAAGAAAATTAATTTTTCACAATTTAATTCTTCAACGGCTTGCTTGAGTAATACACCAAAATCACAACTTCCATCAAAATCTACTGCTTTATAATCTTCTTGCTCACCTGCAACTAATTCTAATGTTGAAGTAATCCCTGTTGCAAAATGCCCGTGTCCACAAACAATAATACCGATAGTCATATTCTGCTCCCGTAATAAAAAGTTTATTTTGTTTAAAATTGAAAAAGGGGAAAAAGATTCTCATCATTTACCCCTTTTTTATTACTTACTCGCTAAGATTAACTCATACGTGTTGCTAATACTGCTGGGTCGATAATATCAACACCGAACATCATTTTCACTAACACTGGAATTAAAGTACAAACTAGACCAAAGACTACAGTGAAAGTTACTAAACGTAATGCACTATCCCCTTTCTTAATACGCCATAAAATCATTAGCGTCCATAATAATGGTAATAGCTTAGGCATAATTGGATCAATTAAGTCGCCTTGTAAAGTATATATATAAGGTTTTTCAACCCCTGGTACATGGCGAATCATTTGTAATCCAGCTTCTAAGCGAACATAACTTGCTGTCATCGCACCGATTACGGTTAACCCCACAATGGACGCTGCGTGACCAAGCCGTTTGGTTTGCTCTTTCAGGTTAGCAATGGCTGAAACCCCCATTTTATAACCATAGCTTGCTAAACCAAAACGTAAACCGAAGTGTACAAGGTTAAATGCCACTAAGAAGAAAATAGGACCAAGCCAAGAACCATTTAGTGAGAAGGAAGCCCCCACACCACCACAGATAGAAAGTAAGGTTAACCAGAATACCGCATCACCGATACCACCACCTGGTCCCATTGTTGAGATTTTAATTGCACGAATCGTTGAAACACGTTCTTTTGATTCTTCCATTGCAAGTACAAGACCAGAAATAAAGGTTACTAAGAATGGATGAGTATTAAAGAACTCAAGGTGCATTCCCATTGATTTTTTCAAGTCTTCTTCATTTTTATGAATTTTGCGTAAACTTGGTAAAATAGTATATAACCAACCATTTGCTTGCATACGCTCATAGTTAAAACTTGCTTGTAAGAATAGTGAACGCCAAGCCATTTTAGAAATATCTTTGTTAGTAATGACTTTTTGTTTAGTTTGATCTTCATAAACATCTGGATCAACAGTTTTATTCATATCTGTCATCTTAAATTCCCTCTTCTTCAGTTTCAGTTGAATGACCACCTTCTGCTGGTGCATCTCCACGGATAAAGAATTCGATTAATGCGAATACTAAACCAATTAGTGCAATTGCAAGCAATGGCTGTTTGAAGTATGCTGACAATAAGAAACCTAAGATGAAATAAGCAACATATTGTTTTTTAAGCATAATATTCAATAAGATACCAAAACCGATAGCTGGCATTAAACCACCTGCAAAACCTAAACCATCAGTTACCCATTTAGGAATTAATTTAACAAAACCTTGTGCTGCTTCTGCTCCAAAATAAATTACTGCAAAAGCAATAATTGAGTAGAAGAAGAACAAGATTGTCATACCTAAATAGTTAAGGTTTGCAATACCCGCAAAGTTAAGATTTTTTGCATAACGATCCGCCACACTCATTAATGGTGAATAAACGGTAAACAATAAAGTGATACAGATTTGTACAAAGATAGCAAATGGTACAGCAACTAAAATTGCTTGTTCTGCTGTTTGCCCTGTTACAAGAGCAAATGCAGTACCAATAATACCACCAAGTACCACGTTAGGTGGCTGAGCTCCTGCAAGAGGAACAAGTCCCATCCACATTAATTCAAAGGTTGCACCAGCAACTAAACCTGCTTCTGGTTTACCTAGAATTAGACCCACAATTGGACCTGTAATAATTGGACGGTGGATATGTGTAAGTACGTTAAATAAATCGATACCCGCAATACCTGCAAAAATCGCTATCAGTAAAGCTTGCATCAAACTGACGTCAGTAACAACTTCCATAGCATTCTCCTAATTAAAAGTTAAGATTAAGTTAAAATTAAAGTAATGACAAAATGTCTTTTTTAGCATCGGCAGGAATACCTTGAATAGTACAAGGAATACCCTTTTCCACCAGTGCCTTAAAGCAACGAATATCGTCTTCTGTCACACTAATGGTTTTATCGATTTGTTTTTTGCCTTCAGCAAAGTGAAGATTACCCACATTTACTGCAGTAATTGGAACACCTCCCTCTACTAAGGCTAATACTGTTTGTGGTGTACGACAAACAAGAAATATTTTTTGTTTTGGTGATGCTTTATGAATCACGTCAATAGTCTTTTGAACACTAAAGTAACGAGATTGCACACCATCAGCTAACACCATATCCATTAAATTTTGTTGCACCTTATCTTCTGCAAGAATATCATCTGCAACAAGTACTAAATTAGCCCCTAACCAGCTTGTCCAAGTCATTCCAACTTGTCCATGAACAAGACGGTTGTCAATTCTAGTTGCTAAAATATTTGGCATTATCGACCTCCTTTTGTTATTTATTATTTGAATTCGTACAATGTAACACCTTGAACTACTCGATTCACCTCTCCAGTTGGGCAAGGATTATCTGGTGAAATATCAAAGGTAACACTTAATGTTAAGCCGATAATTTGAGATACTAATACACCAAGTGGTGCAAGTAATACATCATCAGCATCAACCAAATTATCTGGTAAAACAATCAACTCAAGCGGTGAGTTGTGACCAAATTTTTGCAATAATTGATCTGCAATACGTTGTGTTGCAATCACTATCACTTGCTTACATTTGTTGTCTGAAAGCAATTCAATTGCAATATCACGGTCAAAACGTGAGGTGTATTCATTATTACTAACAAAAACACAAGCTGTAGTGGTTTCATCAACAATAGATTTAGGACCGTGTCTAAAGCCAAGAGAAGTTTCAGTAAGGGTGACAACTTTTCCACCTGTCATTTCTAAAGCTTTTAATGCAGACTCTTTTGCTGCACCAAATAAGGTATTAGAACCTAAATAAACTAAACGTTCTGAAGTTGGAATTTTTTGCAAAAAGTCTGAAGAAAGTAACCGCTTACACCAGTCTTCTGCACAATCTGCTACCAAATTTAAATCAGCTAACGGACGACCTGCAGCACGGTTGACTAATTGGAATGTAAATAACAACATTGTTGAGAAACTTGATGTCATTACAAAACTTTTATCGTGGGTTTCTGGTGGCATTAAACAAACGTGGTTGTGGCTATCATTACGTTTTGCTAATTCACCATTTGGGTTACAAGTCACGTTTATTTGATGCACTTTCGGTGCAAGTTGCGATACTTTATCTGCGGTATCTACACTTTCTGCACTATTGCCTGAACGACCAAATGCAAAAACAATCCCTTCACTTTCTGAATCAAAATAATAGTTAGGACGACTTACAATATCCGTAGTAGGAACAGAGCGGACTCGTGCTTTGGCAAATTGCTGAATAGCATCTGCTAATACATCACCCACATAAGCTGAGGTTCCCGCACCGCAGAATGTTATGTAAGCGGTAGGATTGTTTAAGGTTTTTGCAATAAGTTGATATAACGCAGGATCTTGCTGATCTAACAAGTCCTTGATTTGTCGCCAACAATTTGGTTGTTGAGCCACCTCGTCGATGGTGTATTGAGCACCATCGAGTTTTAATTCATATAAATTGCTATTTAATGTTTTATAATCCATTGTTCTTAGCTCCCTTAAATTTTAGCTGCTTCATAGTATGGCAAGAGTGCCAACTGAATATGAAAATGTACTAAATCTTCAAATTTCCCTTTAATTTTACCTTCACGTACGGCATCAAATTCCGCAGGCATATATTGTTTTAATAAACCTAATGGAATGGTTTTTCCCGCAAAGGCAGTTTTCATTTCACTGATAACTTGTTGTAATTTTGGTTCTGGTAAGTAGTAACGGCAACGATCCGATAAGCTGTATGCACGAGCGATACGTTGTTCTTGTTCATTACCTAAATAATATTTTTTCCAATATTTTGGTTTTTCCATCATTATTTCTTCAAGGATTGCTTTAAATGAAGATACTCCTAATTGCATATCTTGTGCGATATGATCAAGAGCAAAATAAGCCTCACGCAATGCAAAAGTTAACGCTGGCCCTACTTTTAAAATCGCAAAGTGATCACGCACTAAATGTTGGAAAGCAAGCGGTTTTTGGTAGTCAGTCGAATGTGCTTCAAAGGTTGCATTAGGGAATTCATTTGCCAGAGCTGATAATTTGTCCGCTTTTTCAGGTGTATAATCCACTACACTATGATGATCAAATTCAACCCCTGGTTGCACTACTAAGCCAACTATTCTTGACCATACATCGCCTAAACCGTGTTTTTCAAAAATGGCTTTATGAACTTGATAAGTGGTGCGAGCTGCTTCTGGTGTAGTTGGGGTAACAACATCTAAATCTTCTTGTGCACCACCTGGAACTGGAACTTCGGTACCAATAATATAAACAATATCGTGTGGCTGATTGGTTGCTTTTGCAGTGTCTTCTGCAATTTTACATAGGCGAGCCGCACGCTCTGCCACAATTTCATCGGTTAAAGGAACAGGATCATCAGAGCAAGACATACTGCAATCTAAGTGAATTTTTTGATACCCTGCACTTACGTAATGACGAATTAATTCTTCTGAATGATTCATCGCAGTAACACTATCTAAATCTTGCCACGCATTAGGACCTAGATGATCGCCACCTAACACAAGTTTTTCATCTGATAGGTTATTCTCTTTTAAGAGTTTTTTCACATAAGCAACAAATTCAACAGGTTTCATTCCTGTATAGCCACCAAATTGATCCACTTGGTTTGATGTGGATTCAACAAGCAATAAATCTTGATACTGCTCAGCTAATTTTGCAGCGGCAATAATTACATCAGGATTTGCACTGCATACAGAAACCACTCCACCTTTACCTGTGGCTTTGTGGTCGTTGATACGTTGTTGAATTGGATTAACATTCATCATTTTCTACCTCAAAAAGTTGTACATTATTTTGTTTCAGAATAGTACGAAATTCTTCGGAGACCCCTTTTTCTGTTACTATTCCAGTAATATCTTCAAAGTTCATAAAAGAAGCAAAGGCACATTGACCAAATTTAGAGAGATCCGCCAAAACATAAACTTCTTTGGCTTGCTGTGCCATTAGTCGTGTTAATTGTGCATTAGCAGTGTCTGTAGTAGAAAAACCTGCATCCAAATCAATACCATTTGTACCAATAAAAGCTTTAGTAAAATGACATTTGGATAACATATCGCAAGCCACAGATCCTTCAAAAGCCATAATGTTGGAATTTAATCTGCCCCCTAAAGAATAAACACTTGTTTGTTTATGCTGGGCTAAAATAGCTAAATATTCAACTCCATTTACCATTACTGTCATCGGCGTATCGGGTAATTTTTCCACTAATGCCAAAGTAGTTGAACCAGAATCAATCACAATAGAATCAATATTTGGATCAATAAGCTTTGTTGCTACAAATTTTCCAATTACTTGTTTTGCTTTTGTATGTATTGTTGTTCTCTTTTCCATACTAGCAGACAAGAAATATCTTTGATTAATAACAGCTCCACCGTGTTGTTTGCTTAAATATCCTTCAGCATCTAATTGTTTAAGATCACGGTGAATCGTCATAACCGAAACACCAAATAACTCCGCAAGTTGTATTGGAGAAGACATAACACCTTGTCGTAAATAATTTAAAATTTCTGCTCTACGTTGTACAGGTAATTTTTTCATTTTTATGCCAATTATAATAACGAGTGTTAAAATTTTTAAAAAAACTAATTTGTGTGTTTTATGACTACAATATAAATAAAAAAAACACTATTTTCAACAAAAAATATCATTTTTGTGATACAATTGACAAAAAATAATGTTATTAAATGTTAAAGAGTGAGATTTGTTATGAAATTAATCATTTTAGACCGTGATGGTGTTATTAATAAAGAGCTAAAATGGGTAGAAAATCCTGATGAATTTGAATTTATTGATGGAGTAATTGAAGCAATAGCAAACTTCAAAAAAGCAGGCTACATCACAGCGATTGCTACTAATCAATCACATATTGATCGTGGACGTTTTACTGTCGCTGATTTAAATGCCATTCACGATAAAATGCTGAAAGAATTACGTGCGAATGGGGGCGATATTGATAAAATCGTTTATTGTCCGAGTTTTGACAATAACGATCCTCGCCGTAAACCAAATCCAGGAATGCTATTAGAATTGTTAGCTCATTTTAATGTTGAGCCAAATGAAGCGGTGTTTATTGGCGATTATGAACGAGATATGCAAGCAGGTTATGATGCGGGTTGTCGTTTAATTTTAGTAGAAAATAAACACGGAGAAGGTGAATATCACAATATGCCCGATCATTTAAAAGAAAAAACAACTTTTGTTAAATCACTATTAGAAGCTAGTGAAGTGATTGAAAATTGGGATTAGTTTGAATTTTAAGACAATTTATTATTTAATGACTATCATTAAAACGATAAATAACTTGATTAGCTGATCCTCGCCAAATTAGGCTTGGATCGGCTTGATCTTGAATAAATTTACCATCAATCAGTACATCAATATAGGGTAACATTTGACGCTGATAATCATCTAACTCTGCTAATTGATAGCCTGTCCAAACCCAAATGTCCTTACCTTTACATTCTGCTTTGACACGTTTTACCAAAGGTAATAAGGTTTCAATATTTCTTGGATGTAAGGGGTCGCCACCAGAAAGGGTTAAGCCTTGTCGTTTAATCCGAGTATCATTGAGATCGTTGATAATTTGCTGTGCCATTGTCTCATCAAACAAAATGCCAGCATCAAAAGACCAGCTTTTTTGGTTGTAACACCCTTTGCAATAGTGCGTGCAACCACTAACAAAAAGGGTACATCTTGTCCCCTCTCCATTTACCACATCAATGGGATAATATTGTAAATAATTCATTTTTTACTTAATATTTTTCTTAAAACAAGCGGTCACATTGTTGATAAAATTTACAAATGTTTCACTCGACGTTTCACTTCTTCTTGCTTGCCTGCATTAAATGGACGTGCATCAGGGCTACCCAAATAACCACAAACTCGGCGAGTGACCGAAACTTTATTGCTATCGTGGTTGCCACATTTAGGGCAAGTGAACCCTTTGCTGGTACACTCAAATTCGCCACTAAATCCACATTCATAGCATTCATCAATTGGCGTATTCGTGCCGTAGTAAGGCACTCGGTCGTAGCTGTAATCCCACACATCTTCTAATGCTTTTAGGTTATGCTGAATATTTGGGTATTCGCCATAACAAATAAAACCACCACTTGCGAGGGCTGGATAAGGCATTTCAAAATCTAATTTATCGTATGGATTGACTTTCTTTTCAACATCTAAATGATAGCTGTTGGTGTAGTAACCTTTATCCGTTACCCCTTTAATAACACCAAATTGTTTGGCATCTAAACGACAGAAGCGGTCACATAAATTTTCACTTGGTGTGGAATATAAACTAAATGCGTAGCCCGTTTCCTCTTTCCATTGTTTGGTTGCATTACTTAAATATTCCACGATTTTTAAGCCTTTTTGACGTAATCTTTCATCGTCATAAATATGGGTGTCGCCATACAATGCGTTGATGGTCTCAAAAATGCCGATATAGCCCAAAGAAATGGATGCTCTACCATTTTTAAATAATTGGGCAACATTATCTTCTGCTTTTAAACGTACGCCACACGCCCCTTCCATATATAAAATTGGGGCAACACGCGCTTTGGTATTTTCAAGACGAGCAATGCGAGTCATTAGTGCTTTTTTGGCAATATTTAATCGCTTATCAAGTAGCTCAAAAAATGTAGTTTCATTCCGTTTAGACTCTAACGCAATACGAGGTAAGTTAATGCTAACCACACCTAAATTATTGCGTCCATCGTGAATTTGCTCGCCGTTTTCTTCATAAAAATTTAAGAAACTACGACAACCCATTGGGGCTTTAAATGAGCCTGTGATTTCAATCAATTTATCATAATTGAGAATATCAGGGTACATTCGTTTAGAGGCACATTCTAAGGCGAGTTTTTTGATATCATAATTTGGATCGCCATTTTCAAGGTTTAAACCACGTTTTAAGGTAAAAACTAATTTAGGAAAAATCGGTGTTTTATGATTTGTACCTAAGCCACGAATACGATTTTTCAAAATAGATTTTTGAATTAAACGAGCTTGCCAGCTTGTTCCTAACCCAAAACCTAAAGTGACAAAAGGCGTCTGACCATTTGCGGTGTGTAGTGTATTGATTTCATATTCAAGGGACTGAAATGCGTCAAAACACTCTTTTTCAATTAAAGTATCAGCATAACCTTGTGGATTAGGAATTTGCCATTCTTGGGCGATTTTCAAGAGTTTCTGATAGCTTTTTTCCACATAAGGGGCAAGCACTTCATCAATACGATTGATGGTTGTTCCACCGTAAATGTGGCTCGCTACTTGGGCAATGATTTGGGCGGTAATCGCCGTTGCCGTCCCGATTGAACGAGGCGTATCAATTTCAGAATTACCCATTTTAAAGCCATTTTCTAGCATTCCTTTTAGATCAACCAGCATACAGTTGAACATTGGGAAAAATGGCGAGTAATCTAAATCGTGGTAGTGAATTTCGCCACTATTGTGAGCATTGACCACATCACGAGGCAAAATATAACGTTGTGCATAATGCTTAGCCACGATACCCGCTAATAAATCACGTTGGGTTGGAATAATTTTTGCATCTTTGTTGGCATTTTCATTGAGTACTGCAATGTTGGTTTGATCGATTAGCCCTTCAATTTCTTTCATTAAAAAGGAGCATTTTTCACGAGCGATATCTCTATCGTGGCGATATTCAATATAAGCACGAGCAACCTGAGGGTAACAACTTTGCATTAGATGATCTTCAACAATACTTTGAATACTATTGATATCAATCCCTTGCTGATAATCATTGATAATTTTACTGCTAATTTGCTGGCTAATGCTTAAACAATAATGTTCATCATCAATACCCACAGATCTGGTTGCATTTTTTATTGCTGTAATAATACGTGTGATATCAAATTCTGTCAGAGAGCCATCACGTTTTGTAACTAAAAATTTACCCATTTTCACCTCAATGCACAAACTTAAAGGGTTAATATATACTAACAACGATTATCATTTCAAGAGAGAGTAGTGATAATTTTCGTTTGTTTTTTTGATCAACTAATGGTGATCTTGATTAAATCTATAATATAAAGAAGTGTAAATAAATGTAAATGTTTGCGTCTGAAAATTTATCTAAATAAGCGGTGACTTTATTTTATTTTTTTGCAAAAAGTCCTTCAAAACCTTAAATATAAGGATTTAAAGGACTTTTAAGTAGTCTTTTATATATTCCTACTGTGATATAATCACTTATAAAAGAATATTAGAACGCAATTTTGTACACTTCTAAAATTTCTTCTGCGGTACAATCTCTTGGATTTCCTCCTGTACATACATCGTTAAAGGCATCAACGGAAAGTGCAGGTAAATCTTCTTCTTTCACATCAATCATTGAAAGTTTTTCTGGGATACCGACATCTTTTGCCAGTTGTTTTACTGCTTCAACTGCCGCATTGCGATATTCAGCTTGCGACATTTCATCAACGCCTTTCACTCCCATTGCACGAGCAATTTCACGGTATTTTTCACCCGTGTAATCTTTGTTAAATTCCATTACATAAGGTAATAATACAGCGTTTGCAATACCGTGTGGAGTGTCATAATAGGCTGAAAGTGGGTGTGCCATTGAGTGAACCACACCTAAACCTACGTTAGAGAAGCCCATTCCAGCAACATATTGCCCTAATGCCATTCCTTCACGTCCTTCTGGTTCGCCATTTACAGAACCACGTAATGAACGAGAAATTAATTCAATCGCTTTTAAATGTAATGCGTCAGTTAACTCCCACGCTGCTTTGGTGATGTAACCTTCAATGGCGTGTGTTAATGCATCCATACCTGTTGCAGCGGTTAAGCCTTTTGGCATACTTGCCATCATATCAGGGTCAACAATTGCAACCGCTGGAATATCATTTACATCAACACAAACAAATTTACGTTTTTTAGCTTCATCTGTAATTACATAGTTAATGGTAACTTCTGCTGCTGTACCTGCTGTTGTTGCAACAGCAATCACTGGTACACATTTTTTCTTGGTTGGAGCAACACCTTCAAGGGAAAGTACATCGCTAAATTCAGGGTTATTGATGATAATTCCGATTGCTTTTGAGCTATCGATAGGCGAACCCCCACCAATTGCAATTAAATAATCTGCACCTGCTTGTTTAAATTTCTCAACACCACGTTTGATAATATCAACACTTGGGTTTGCTTTTACTTCATCAAAAATTTCATACGCAAGACCTGCTTCATCTAAAAGAGAGGTTACTTTACTTGCGACGTTAAATTTAATGAGATCTTTGTCTGTTACAACAAGTGCTTTTTTGAAACCACGAGCCTTTGCTTCTACGACAATATTTTGGATTGCACCTTTACCGTGATAGCTGGTCTCATTTAAAATCATACGATTTGCCATAATAACTCCTAAAAATATAAAATATTTTATAATTTTAAAAATAAGCTAAAACCCACTTTCGTGAATTTTAGCTTTCTTTTATAAGGTAATCTTACTCATATAAACAAGGTTTGATATCTGCATCATCCATATTTGTAGAGTTATACCATTTAGCACCAGTATCTACATCTTTCACTGCTTTGCCGTGAGATGCATCATAAGCTAATTTAACTGCTTTATAACCAATTTGTACTGGATCTTGAGTGATTGAACCTGCAAATAGTCCAGCTCTTACGGCATCAAGTTGTTTTTTACCTGCATCAAAACCTACTGCAACGACTTTACCTTTACCAATTTTTTCTAGGCCTTCATTAGCAGTGATAATTGCATTTGCTGCAAATTCATTTGAACCATAAATTGCAATTAGATCTTCTTTTTCAAGAAGTGCTGAAGCAACAGCTGCTGCATCCACATCTTTAACTTCTGCTGGAATACCAATATCAACGATTACTTTCGCTTTATCATTCTCATTTCTAAGTGCATCATGTCCTTCAATTGAAACATTATTTTTGCCAACTAACTTAACTACTTCATCAACAAAACCTTTTGTTCTTGATTTAACAGACTCACCATTCCAATCTTGTGTTACAACACCAATTCTCACAGGCTCTTTCGCTGCTTTGATTTTTGGTTCGATAAGTTTAAATAATTCAGTTGCAGCTAATGCACCTGCAGCATAGTTATCTGTTGAAGCATTTGCTTTAATCGCGCCTTCTGGTGCATTAGGAACACCTGAGTCAAAACCAATGATAGGAATACCTTCATCTTGTGCCTCAGAAATAGCACCTAATGACGCATTGGTATCAAGAGCAGCAAGACAGATAGCATCTGGTTTTCCTGCTATTGCAGTATTTAAATATTCTAATTGTTGCGCAATATTAGATTCTGTATCTGGACCTTGGAATGTTACTTCTATCCCTAATTCTTTTGCTGCTTTGTTAGAACCTAATTCAACAGCTTTCCAGAATTGATGTTGGAAACCTTTCGCAATCACATCAATATGTGTTTTTTTAGCATTATCTGCCATTGCATTTGTTGCTAAACCCGCAGCTAATACACAAGAAGTTAAAACACTCGCTAACATTTTTCTAGATTTAATCATTTTGATTTCCTCATTAATTAAGTTTTAGTTTACATATACTAGTTAGAAATTAGTAAATACCTTAGTTGATTTAAATATGTTCCCCCTCCTTTTCAAATATGTGAGTGATAAAAGTTATTTGTTACGTTTTCTATTGAGAATATCCATATATACAGCGAATACTAGAATTATACCTGTAATAAATAGCTGGTAATGAGATTGTACACCGATATATGGGAAACCTATTTTTAACACTGTCATAATAAATACACCAATAATGGTACCGAATATCGAACCGATACCACCAGCAAGTGATGTTCCTCCAATGACGACAGCTGCGATAGCATCAAGTTCAAATCCATTACCTGTATTTGGCTGAGCTGTGGTAAATACAGCAACATAAGCAATACCCGCAAGTGCTGCAAAGAAACCTGAAATTACATAAGCATAGATTTCATATTTTGCAATGTTGATACCTGAAAGTCTTGTTGCTTCTTTATTTGAGCCGATAGAGAGTATATATCTACCGATTTTGGTTTTATTTAGTATAATTTCCATAATAATACAAGCAACTGCAATCAATATAAATCCAGTCGGAAAGTGTTTTGGTAGAAATGAATCTTTAGCAGTAATCATAAAAAATTCTCGATACCAAGCTCCATCTGAGTGACCTTGTGGGAAAGAGATTGATCTTGTTTGTGATACAATCGATCCAAGCCCACGAGATAGCATCATTGTTCCTAGTGTGGCAATAAAGGAAGGTATCCCCAGTTTAGAAACCATCAATCCATTCACTAAACCAAATAGGATCCCAGTTAAGAGAATTGCAAAGATAACAAAGATCATTGGCAATCCTTGTTGCATCAATGTACCACCAATCAGGGCCGAACAAATTGCAACAGTACCAATGGATAAATCAATTCCCCCTGTGGCAATAACAAAGGTCACCCCTATCGCCATAAAACCTACATAATAAGCAGATTTAGATACATTAGTAAATGTAGATATTTGCATAAACTTAGGTGTAATAAGAGCAAATACGATACAAATAACGATAAGTGCAATAAACACTACAGTTTGTTGGTTGGAAAAAACTTTTTTTAATTTAGTAAGCATTGTCTCTCTCCTTTTCTAGCGATTTTTCGCTGCTTGCATAATACGTTCTTGAGTGGCTTCGGATATGTCGAATGTGCCTGTCACTTTACCTTCACACATAACAATAACTCGATCACTCATACGAAGGACTTCTGGAAGTTCTGATGAAACCATAATAATTGACTTTCCTTGCTGAGCTAATTCTTCCATTAAATGATAGATTTCACTTTTAGCACCAATATCTATACCTCTTGTAGGTTCATCAAATATAAGAATATCGCAGTCTCTAACGAGCCATTTAGCGATAACAACCTTTTGTTGGTTACCACCAGAAAGCTTTTTAACTGGTTGTTCGACACTAGGTGTTTTTGTTTTTAGTTCATTTACGTATTTCTTTGATACTTCTCGAGATTTTTCAGTATCAATAAATAGTCCTTTCATAAATGAGTCAAGGTTGGCTATTACGGTATTCTCTTCTACTGGCTTATCAACGATAAGACCATATCTTTTTCTATCTTCTGATAGATAACCGATCCCTGCAGCCACCGCATCTTTAGGAGAATCTATCTGAACTTCTTTATCATTTATGTAAATTTTTCCAGATTCTTTTTTATCCGCACCAAAGATAAGTCTTGCAACCTCAGTTCGTCCTGCTCCCATCAACCCTGCAAAGCTTAAAATTTCTCCTTTTCTCAATTCGAAACTTACATCTCTAACATACTTGCCACGATTTAAATTTTCACATTTCAATACAACTGGTGCATCAGGGGCTACATTAGATTGTGCTTTAGGTTCTGCAAAAATAGTACGACCAACCATCAGTTTAATAATATCGTTTTTATCGCACTCTTTGGTGACCAAAGTACCAACAAACTCACCATCTCGCATTACGGTTACTCGGTCAGATATCACATTTATCTCATCCATTCGGTGAGAAATATATATCATACCCGTACCTTTATCTCGCAAATCATTGATGACTTTAAATAACTCGTCTATCTCAGAGTCTGTGAGAGCGGCAGTTGGTTCATCAAAAATAATCACTTTCGCATTTTTTGATATAGCTTTTGCAATTTCTACCATTTGCTGCTTCCCAACAGTAAGGTTTTCTATTTTTTCGGCTGGGTCAATATCAATATTTAATATTTTAAATAACTCTCTTGCTTTTCTATTCATCTCGGCATCATCGATGAAAAAACCATTCATTGATTCTTTACCAATAAACAGATTTTGAGCAACAGTTAAGTCATTCATCATATTAAGTTCTTGGTGGACGATGGCGATACCATCTTCTTCTGATTCAGACGGTCCTTTATATTCTACTTCCTTGCCCATATAGGTAACGGTACCAGAATCTCTACTATATATCCCTGTTAGGATTTTCATTAATGTAGATTTTCCAGCCCCATTTTCCCCCATAAGAGCAACAACTTCTCCAGCCTTCAAATCAATTTCAGCATTTTTCAATGCTACAACACCAGAAAAAGATTTGGAGATACCTTTCATTGCAAGTAGTGTTTCTTGTTGTTTTGACATAGCACACTCCAATTGAATTATTCTTCGATTCTTAAACCATAAGATTTGAATTTCTCTAACACGACTTCCATCTCTTCTTTTGGAAGGGTTGGAATAGGCTGATTAGTTGCTAACAATTTAAGATACCACTCTGCTAAAACTTCTACTTCGTGAGCTAGCCATAGTGCTTTGTCTAGATTTTTATCCGCACCAATAAAGCCGTGATGAGCCAGTAAAATTGCTTTACTTTCTTTGATACCCTCACCCACATATTCTGCTAATTTACGAGAACCAAAAGTTGCATAAGGTACGCAAGGAATATGATCTGTTCCGCCAACCGCAATCATATAGTGAATAGCTGGGATTTCTTTTTCTAAAATAGACACTGCGGCACAGTTTACGGCGTGATTATGGATTACAGCGTCGCAATCAGGACGGTTTTCATAAACCGCAAGGTGGAAATTCCATTCACTTGAAGGCAATTTCCCTTCTTCAAAATTGCGGTTTCCATCTACATAAACAATACTGTCTTCGGTTAATAATTCATAAGGTGTCCCCGTTGGTGTGATTAGCATACCATCTTTATAACGTACACTTACATTACCTGCTGTACCTTGGTTTAACCCCAAGCGAGTCATTTCTAAACAGGTATCAATAATTTTTCTTGATAATTCTTTTCTGTTCATTTCTAATTTCCTCTAATTTAAATAATAGGTGTCACACCTTTTTTAATGATGATATTGCCATATTTTGCGGTTTCGCCACTGATCACAACAGCATAAGCAGTTTTGGCACGATCATAAAAGGCAAAGCGATCAATTCTTGTTAATTTTGGTGTAAATCCGACCGCTTGTTGGATGGCATTTAAGTAATTTTGCTCAACAGTTGGATCGAGCGTATCGCCTTCTACGGCTTGCATCATTACCAGTGGTGCATCAACATAAGCATCAAATTCAAAAAGTGGGCTAATGCCACTTAATAAGGTGCTAACACTAATGCCATCGGCTCGAATAACCTTATGATGAAGTGAGTGAGCAGGAAAGTGAGCGTCGGATAACACAAGTTCATCACCGTGTCCCATTTCTGCAAGTATTTTTAGCAACTCTGGTGAGATTGCTGGATGAATACCTTTTAACATACAATTTTCCTTAGTTTTCTTTTAATACTTTTTAAAAACAAATTTTTAAATCTCTTGTAACCATTTTTGATAGCTTTCACTATTTTGTGATGGATAAATCCGTTGTTTATTTGGTTGCATTTGTTGTTGAGCTTGCTCCACATTTTTAAATACACCCACACCCGCAAAGGTAAACATTGCAGCACCTAGAACGGTACTTTCTGCCACATCAACGATATCTAATGGCAACCCTAAAACATCGGCACGGATTTGGTTCCATAATTTATTTTTAGAACCTCCACCGACACAAATTAAACTTTCTGCTTCAAAGTGGCTGACCTTTTGTAATACTTCTAGACCATTTTTAAGTTGTAATGCCATATATTCCAACGCAGCACGATAAATTTGTCCACGTTGATTGTGCATTGATAAGCCAGTAATTCCACCTAAGCCCACGGGTTTATCTGTTGCCGCGAAAGTGCCTGTAAAACGGATACCATTTGAACCCACCGCGACTTTTTCGCCTTCGCTGATCATTGTTGGATAATATTTATCTGTTCCCACCACATCAGCAAAGAAGAGTTTACCGATCCATTCCATCACGCCAGATCCAACCCATTGCACAGCAGGGTTAAAGCAACGATCTTGTGCGTCAAATTCGGTGGTTAAACCTTGTGGCACAAATTCAATATGTGGCTCAGCTTTTTCGGTTCTTGCCATTAAAATTTCCCACGTACCAGAACTTAATACAGGCTGATTTAAACCTGCACCTGAACCAAATACCGCAAATTGCGTATCGTGTCCGCAAGAGATAACAGGCACTTCATTTAAACCAAATTTTTGAGCTAACTCTTTTGATAATGTGCCGATTTTATCGCCAGCATTGACCATTGTTGGAAAATGAGTTTTGGTTAAACCTAAAACGGATAACACCTCACTATCCCAATCATTGCTTTCAAGATTAGTCATCATTGATGTACCCGCCATTGTGCGGTCAGTGGTAAATTTACCCGTTAAGCGTTGGCTTAGCATTGAAGAAATAAATACCCATTTATCCATTTTTTGGAATACATCAGGTTTATTTTCTTTAAGCCATAATAATTTGAAAAGGGTATTAAAGCTGTATTGACCGATACCATTACGTTGATATAACTGCTCAACATTTAAGTATTTATCAAGGTTTGTCATCACAGGTAAGGTGCGTGGACATTTCCACGAAATAATCGGATAAAGTTGTTTGCCCTCTTTATCAAAAGGTGCACCGTCCACCCCAAAAGTGGTCACAGCAATCCCTTTAATATCGGATAAAGCGGTGTGATTTTTTTGTAAATTTGCAATTGTTTGTTCAGCACAAGTTTCTAACTTCTGCCAAATTTCTGCGAAATCCCAAATATGATATTGTGGGTTTTCAGGATCTGGTTGAGTGTTGTTTGCAATGTGATGAGAAGCCACAATTTTGCCTTTTTCATCAATCGCAATTGTGCGTAAATTAGTCGCGCCACAGTCAAAAATGAGTGCAATAGACATTCACGCCTCCCCTTTTAATAGAATTAAAATAAGATTTGAGTTGTAGTGCGACTAATCAATCACTAGTCGCACTTTGATTGTTACTGATTATTTATGCTTTTTATTTATATAATGCACCGAAGTTTGCACAAGCACGATAATCTTGACCTTCTTTATCTTGACCGAATGCACTCCACGCACTTGGACGGAAGATGTCTTTTTCATCCACGTTGTGCATACAAACTGGAATACGTAGCATTGATGCAAGGGTAATTAAATCCGCACCAACGTGTCCGTAAGTTGCCACACAGTGGTTTGCACCCCAGTTTGCCATTACAGAATACTCATCAGTGAATGCACCTTTACCTGTTAAGCGTGGTGTAAACCAAGTTGTTGGCCAAGTTTCATTTGTACGTTTATTCAAGATATCGTGTACGTGTTCTGGTAAATCAACAGACCAACCTTCTGCAATTTGTAACACAGGACCAACACCTTTAACGATATTGATACGGTGCATAGTGAAAGGCATTCCACCTTTGGTTAAGTATTGAGATGAGTAACCGCCCCCACGGAAGTATTCGTGAACCGCTGGACACCATTTCGTATTTTCATAGCAACGTTTTGCATCTTCTTCGGTCACTTCCCAGAATGGTTTGATAACTGGTTTTCCATCTTTATCTGTGTGTTGTCCTGTTCCGTCCAAAGTTGCAGAACCTGAGTTTACTAAATGGATAAAGCCCACTTCTGGTTTAAAGCCGGTTGCTTTTTCTACTGATTCAGGCGACCAGTAAGTACGCACGTCAGCAAAAATTTGAGCTTGACCTGTTAAGCCGTTACCTAACAACATTCCCACACCATTTAAGCTATCATTTTCTGTGGCAAGAAGATGTGGCGGACGTAAGCCATTCCAGTCATAAGTCGTATTTAATACTGCTTCCATAAAGTCACCATTTGGAAGATGATCTGTCCAGTGACGTTGACCTTGGAAACCTGCTAACACGGCATTATGTCCTAATGCTTCTTCACCAAAGTTTAAGTCTGCTAAACGTGGATTACCTGCCATTAAATCACGCACAATAATCGTCATTTTCACCACTGTTGCCCAAAGTTCTTCACGTTCTTCTGGCGTGCGTTGATTTTCAGGTGCGTTTACATCAATACCTTCTGGGCAGTTTTCTTTTACCCATTTGAAGGCTAATTCAAATTCGTCTTTGTCATAAATTTCACGATCTAGGCGACGTTTGATTTCGGTCATATCTACATATTCATTACGCATACCTAAATATTCTTGGAAGAATGGTTGATTTACGATAGAACCTGCGATACCCATTGAAACCGCACCGATTGATAAATAAGATTTACCACGAATGCTTGCAACAGTTAATGCAGCACGAGCAAAGCGTAATAATTTTTCTTCAACATCTGCTGGGATTGATGTGTCGTCTGCTTCGCAAACTTCTGTTCCATAAATAGAGAATGCAGGTAAGCCCATTTGGTTATGCCCAGCAAGAGACGCCGCTAAATAAACTGCCCCTGGACGTTCAGTACCATTGAAACCCCAAATCGCTTTTGGAAGGTGTGGATCCATATCAATGGTTTCAGAACCATAGCACCAACAAGGTGTAACCGTAATCGTTGCACCCACATTTTCACGTTTAAATTTCTCAGCACAAGCAGCTGCCTCGGTTACCCCACCAATACAAGTATCAGCGATCACACACTCTACTTTCTCGCCAGTCGTGTGATAAATTTTGCTTTCTAATAATTGTTTAACTGATTTCGCCATATTCATTGTTTGATCTTCAAGGGACTCACGTACCCCCATACGACGACCATCAATAGTTGGACGGATACCAATTTTTGGTAATGCAGATTTGTATGTTTTCATTTTTATTCTTCCTCTTTTTTTGATTAAGAAAAATACTTATTTTCTGAAAGTTATTTTCAAACAAAAAAAAGAAAAAGAATAATAATTTTAGGTTTTTGATGTTGATTTTGTGATACAACTCACAAAAAATGCTGTTTTTGAAAGCTAAAAATGAATATTTTTTGACTGAAAATGACCGATTTATGGAAAGTCGGTCATTTTATTAAAGAAACATTGTGGGTTTTGCAACATTCATATAAATGATTATCAACACCTTCTGTGGTAAAAAGCATATCAATTTGAGAAAAATCTGAAAGTTGAATTAAATTGGTTTTTTGATATTTTGAATCATCTGCGAGTAAAAAAAATTGCTTAGAGACATTCATTAATTTCTGTTTTACCGACGCATTGAGTTCATTGGATTCCCAAATTTTTCCTTCACTATCAAAGCCTACACAAGAAATAAAGCTAATATCAATATGTAAACGTGACAATAAATGTTCCGATAATGGTCCGTAAAATGCATTATATTTACTTGAATAAACGCCACCTGTTGCGATGGTTTTAACATTTGGCTTGTTCACTAAAGCTGTCATATTATGCATTGAGTTTGTCACAACGGTACAAGGGATATCTGGCATTAACTGGGAAAAATGCCAACTTGAAGAGCTTGCATCCAACCCAATAACCATATCTTCAAATAAATATTC
Organism: Phocoenobacter atlanticus subsp. cyclopteri; assembly: GCF_018343795.1. Classification (GTDB taxonomy): domain Bacteria; phylum Pseudomonadota; class Gammaproteobacteria; order Enterobacterales; family Pasteurellaceae; genus Phocoenobacter; species Phocoenobacter atlanticus. Next base: position 1,886,560 of record NZ_CP074346.1, on the reverse strand, counting down.
CATTGCATTTTGTGCAATAATTTTCTTTTTATCTAGGTTATAACGCTGTCTTGTTTGAAAAGAGTTGCCTGCATCTTTCACTTTTTTATTGATCGCTCCGCCGTGTACTCGATACAGTAGTCCTTTTTTTTCTAAAGCCGTTAAATCACGGCGAATGGTTTCTACAGAAACACCGTATTCTTTGGCTAAATTAATAACCTCAACTTTTCCAAGTCGGTTTACGTCTTCTAATATAAGATCTATTCGTTTTGTCATTTTGTGAATAATATAAAGAGAACATAATTGCCTATTATTATGTTCTCTTAATGTTTAAATAACAACCATTTTTAATTATATTAAAAAAAAATTTACAAATTTTTATTAATATCTTACCGCTATAAAATTAACTATTGATCATTATTCGTGAGATTTTATCTAATTCTTCATCACGAATTGTCATTACTTCACAGCCGTTTTTAGTGACGACAATTTGGTGTTCATATTGTGCGGAATGACTGCGATCTTTCGTTTTTACCGTCCAGCCGTCTTTCATTAAACGTAGTTCTTTTTTACCTGCATTGATCATCGGTTCAATAGTAAACACCATTCCTTCTTGTAAAATCACACCACCATCGTCACCATAATAGTGTAAAACTTGTGGGTCACAATGGAATTCTACACCAATACCGTGCCCACAATATTCACGTACAACGGAAAAACCTTCTTTCTCTACATAAGTTTGGATTACTTTACCAATTTGATTTAAACGTATGCCCGGTTTTACAATACGAATCGCTTTATACAAAGATTCTTGAGTTACTTCACAAAGACGCTTACTTTTCAGTGTTGGTTCACCAACAAAGTACATTTTTGAGTTATCACCAAAATAACCATCTTTAATTACTGTTACATCAATATTGACAATATCGCCTTTTTTCAATTTTTTATCATCACTTGGGATACCGTGGCAAATGACTTCGTTAATTGAAATACATACTGATTTTGGAAAACCGTGGTAATTTAAGCACGCTGGAATTGCTTTTTGTTCATTTACGATATAATCGTGACAAATGCGATCAAGCTCACCTGTACTAACACCTTCTTGTACATAAGGTTCGATCATTACTAAAATATCAGAGGCGAGTTTACACGCGATACGTAATTTTTCAATTTCTGCTGCTGTTCTAATTGGAATATTGTTCATTAAATTTACCTTTTTAACAGAATTTATCTAAGAAACGATAATAACGCATACCAACATATAACGCTGCTTTTTTGACTAACTTTCCCCCCCAAAGACTTGGGACATTTAATTGTTCAAAAATAGCTAATCTTTCATCATTTCCACAAATTGCTTCACTGATAATTCTACCTGCTAATCCTGTTAATGCAACACCGTGTCCTGAAAAACCTTGTGCAAAATATAAATTAGGCTGAATTCGACCAAAATGTGGGGCTGAATTCAGCGTCATATCAATAGGTCCTCCCCAACCATAATCAATTTTTACACTTTCAAGATGTGGAAATACGTTGAGCATATTTTTTCGCATTTTTACGATCATATCTGTATTATTACTAGAATCACTACCAAATAATAAGCGATTATCCGCACTTAATCGGTAATAATTTAATAAATAATTACTGTCACATACAGACATTCCATTATTGATTATATTATCTGCAACTTTTTGTTCTAAAGGTTCTGTGGCAATAATAAAACTTTCTACGGGTAAAATTTTATTGGCAATACCAAAATGGATTTTATCGGATAATCCAGAAATATAGGCATTGGTTGCAAGAACAACATCTTGAGCGATAACGGTGGCTTTCTCTGTTTTTACTGTTATTTTACTTGTTGTAACATCAAGAGCGATTACGGGTGAATGTTCATAAATTTGTACACCTAAATCTTGGCAGGCTTTTGCTAAACCTAAGCAGTAATTAAGAGGATGTAAATGTCCTGAAAGACTGTCGTACAAAGCACCGTGATAAATATCACTGTTCAAATGTTGTTGTAACTGTTGTTTATTCCAAATTTGGGAATATTTATAGTCAAAAATGTCTCGAACTATTTTTCTTGAAAGTTCAAGCTCTTCCATTCGGCGTTCATTTAATGCTAAGGTTGCGTAGCCTTGTTGCCAATCACATTGAATATTATATTTTTTTATTCTTTCTTGGATAATATCTAATGCTTCAAGGGACATATCCCAAATTTTGCGGGTTTTTTCTAAACCGAGTTCTCGAATATAAGACTCTACACCTTCTTCAAAACCATTAATGGCTTGACCACCACTACGACCAGATGCACCAAAGCCCACTCTTGCACCATCGAGTACAATCACGCTTTTACCTTGTTCTGCAAGTTCTAACGCTGTTGATAAACCAGTGAAACCTGCACCAATAATACAGACATCAGCGGTTTGATTTTGAGATAAATGTGTAAATTTAAATTGAATATTTGCCGTATCAGAATAATACGTTTTTTTATGTTCTTGATATGCGAAATTAAGCATAAAAAATCACTTTTTTGTTAAGAATAAGAATTGAGAGTTGAAAAAATGGCGCACCCAAGAGGAGTCGAACCTCTAACCGCTCGGTTCGTAGCCGAGTACTCTATCCAATTGAGCTATGGGTGCGTTTTGATATTACAAACAGTTTTCAATATATAAATAAAATGGCGCACCCAAGAGGAGTCGAACCTCTAACCGCTCGGTTCGTAGCCGAGTACTCTATCCAATTGAGCTATGGGTGCGTATTTCAAATTACAAAATGGCGGTGAGAGAGGGATTCGAACCCTCGATGGAGTTTTTGACCCCATACTCCCTTAGCAGGGGAGCGCCTTCAGCCGCTCGGCCATCTCACCACGGTTTGTGGGCGGAGATAATACTAGAATCTTAAAATAAGTCAAATGCTTTTTAGATGATTTATTTTTAGTTGATTGATTACTAAGCAAAATTAATCATCGTTCTATTATTGCCATTAATTTTGTTATGAAATTGGCTGGATTTTCCCAATGGCAATTATGACCAGCATTTTCAATTAGTTGATAATTGAGTTTATATTGTTCTGCTTGTGTTTTAAATTTGTGGTCTCGTTCACCAATAAAAAAATAGATATTTGAAGAGCTGTTAACTTCATTTAGTAAAAATTTTTGTTTAGCAAGACTGGTTGCTTTTAACATTTTTGCTATTTGATGACCGCTATTTTGTTGACGTTTTTCGATTAATTCACTTTTTTTTGCAAAATTTAGATCAGAAAATACCGCTTGTTGATACCAATCTTGTAAAACATTTTCAATTTTTTCATTTTCAAAACGTTCAGCCCAATGTAAATCATTTTGCCAACGTTGTTGTTTTTGTTGTTCAGTAGGCAAGCCTATATTTGCACCTTCAACAATGGTTCCAAGTAAGTAGGGATTATTGTTGGATAAGTGATAATGTAATGCAATTCGTCCTCCTAGTGAATATCCCACGAGCCAAAAGGGTTGATGAATTTGAGATTGTAAACATTGATCAAGTTTTTGACAAACTTCATCAAAATTACTGCAAGATATACTTTCACTTTCTCCGTGAAAAGGAAGATCAATAGTAAGCGGTATGATTTGTGGAAAATTTTGCAAAATTTTTAATACTTTTTCCCAATCTTGTTGAGATCCAAGTAATCCGTGTAAAAATACGACAGGAATACTTGAACTGCAGTGGTTTAAATTATTATGCCATTTAAATGCTAACATTAATCAATAGACGCTCTTGAGATCTGTTTAATAATAGATTGATATAACGCACTACCTTCTTGATCATTGACTTTAATTTCTACAAAGGTGACCCCTCTACGAGCATAGGCTTGTTTTAGTTTTGTTTTTAAATCAGCCCAAGTAAAAGGTCGGATATAATCAATGCCAAACATTGTAGCTATTTGTGAAAACTCAAAGTGATGTGAGGCTCGGTAGTATTCTGCTTTTACTTTTGGATCAACGGGTAAGGTATCAAAAATGGCTCCACCGCTATTGTTTATTACAAATAGAATAGTTGGATGATTAATTTGACGTAATAAAGCAACAGAATTGAGATCGTGTAATGCAGAAATATCACCAATAATGCCGACAGTTGCTTGCTCGCTCCCTATTGCGATGCCCGCCATTGTTGCAATTAAACCATCAATACCACTTGCACCTCTATTTGTATAAATCGAATAGCCTTCTGGTAATTTACACAGAGCATCAACCAATCTTACAAAGAGGCTATTACCAACAAAAAGGTGTCCATTTTTAGGTAATACTTGTTCAATATAATGAGCAAGGGAGGCTTCGTTTAAGTTAGTACCAACTTGCTTTTTAATAAATGAATCACAAAATTGAGAAAGTGCTAATGGTTCTAGTAACCAGGTTTTTTGACGCAGTGGTGGATGAGCTCGAATAAAATGATGTGATTTTGCGATAAAACGTGTTTGTGGTTTTGCATTTTGATTGAGGTAATCAGCGTGTTGATCCACTACCCAAAATTCTCCCTCAAACAAGTTTAGAAATTGATTAACCCTTTTGCTAACAACCTGAGAACCAAACTGTATCACTATATCAGCTTGTAATAGGCGTTGTTGAACCGTATTATTTGCAAGCCAAATATCTGCATAAGGTAGATTTGTATCAACGGCAGATTGTACATCACAAATGAGACACCATCCTAGAGTTTCAGCCCAGTTTTTTAATCCAATACCTTGCCCTGTAGGAAGTTTTCCTACAACAATGACTCCTTTTTTTGCTCGCCAATAATCCCAATCTTTATGCATTAATACATCTGCTTGGCTATCTTGTTGATCTAGCCATTTTTTATTAGATTGAGTAAGCCAAGATTGAATTGATAAAAGCCAGCTATCATTTCCAATTGCGTCTTCATTTGCCTCATACAAAGGTTCAGAGAAAGGGGTGTTAATATGTATTACCCCCGCGTTATTTTTTTGTTCAGAACAGACTTTTTCTACCATAGAAACCAACCAGTTTGCACTATAATCATAGCTTGGTTTTGGTAGGTTTAAATTTTCAATAGGATAATTCGCAAAAATATGTTGTTGATTAATCGCTTGGTTGGCTCCACAGTCAATAAGCTCTGGTGGTCTATCTGCGGATAAAATAATTAGTTTATGATGTGTCTTACTTGCTTCAATAATAGCAGGATATAAATTAGCTACAGCTGTACCTGATGTAACAATAATGGCAACAGGATCATTGGTTACTTTCGTTATTCCTAGTGCAAAAAAACCTAAACCTCGCTCATCAAAATGAGTATGACACTTTGCCAAATGCTGTTGTTGTAAATGTAATGCTTCTAATGTTAAAGGGGTAGAACGAGATCCTGGTGCAATACAAAAATGTTTTACACCATAACGCAAAAGAGCATTGAGTATTACTCGTGACCAAGCTCGATTAAAGGTACTGGTTGTATTCATTATTATCTACCTATTAAAATTAAAAAGTTTTGCTTATCATATAACAACTTTGACTAACAACCAAATACCAAGCGGGTAGATTTTTATAAAATTTTGCAAATTTTTCACTAAAAATATATGATAAGCCATAATTATTTCTAATAAAGGATGAAAATGAACAATCAATTAACACATCGAGTGGATGAAATTATTGAATTATTAGGAGATCATTGGCGTAAAGAACCTGATTTATCTTTACTGGATTTTTTGAAACAATTAGCAAAAGAAGTGGGAAAACCAGACGATCTTTCTGCTTTAACGGATGAAGTCTTAATCTATCAATTAAAAATGCGTGGAACCAGTAATGACACTGTTATTCCAGGGATAAAAAAAGATTACGAAGAAGATTTTAAAACGGCGTTATTAAAAGCGCGTGGAATTTTAAAAGATTAAGATTGTCCAAACAACAGCTCAAATTATTAGGATAAATTAAAATGAAAAAATTATTAAAGATAGGTACTATTGTATTACTTGGTCTAGTTTCGTTTAATGCAACTGCATTTGAACCTAAACTAGGCAAAGAGTATGTTGAAATAAGTCAACTTCCAGTTACTCAAAAAGAAGTGGTAGAGTTTTTCTCTTTCTATTGTCCGCATTGTAGAAATTTTGAAGAAGCTTATAAAATACCAGCCCTTATTAAAGAAAAATTACCTGAAAATATACCGTTAACACAATACCATTTAACCTATGGACCTCAAGGTGAAAATTTAACCCGAGCTTGGGCATTAGCAATGGCGCTTAATGTTGAAGATAGTATAAAAATACCGCTATTTAACGCTGTTCAAGAAAAGAAAATAAATTCAATGGAAGATATCCGCTCTCTTTTTGTTGAAAATGGTGTGTCTGAACAACAATTTGATGGTGGTATTAACAGTTTTGCGATCAATGGTTTGGTGGCAAAACAAGAAAATTTAGCGAAAACCTTAAAGGTAGAAGCGGTTCCTGCTTTTTTTGTGGATAATAAATATAAAATTAATGGTGAAGGTTTTAGTGATGTGAAAACTACTGAAGAATTTATTCAACATTATGTAGATACGATTACCTCTTTAGCAACTAAATAAAAAATACGTCTTTTTATAACTATTGTAGGCACGAGGCATGCCCTGTGCCTACAAATTAATATACATCAAATCACCTTGTTAAAATCCCTTATTTTCCCTACAATATACCTTTGTTTGATTATTCAAAGAGAATGCTGTGTCAAAAATTAAATTGATTGTTGGTTTAGCTAATCCCGGAACGAAGTACGAAGGTACTCGCCACAACGCAGGGGAATGGCTAGTCAATGAGCTTACATACATATTTAATACAAGTTTAAAAGAAGAAAATAAATTTTTTGGAAAAGTGGCGAAAATCAATACTTCACAAGGCGAAGTTCGCTTGCTTGTACCAACCACTTTTATGAATTTAAGTGGCAAAGCGGTTGGGGCATTAGCGAATTTTTATCGTATTCAGCCCGAAGAAATTTTAGTGGCTCACGATGAACTTGATTTGCCTTGTGGCGTAGCGAAAATCAAGCAAGGTGGCGGACACGGTGGGCATAACGGTTTGAAAGATATTATTGCCAGTTTAGGCAATAGCAAAAACTTCTACCGTGTGCGAATTGGGATCGATCATCCAGGCGATAAAAATATGGTGTCTAATTATGTGTTAGGCAAACCATCGCCAAGCGATCAAAAATTAATTGATGAAGCCGTTGATGAGGCAACTCGTGCGGTAGAAATTTTATTTAAAGACGGTGTTGAAAAAGCAATGAACCGTTTAAATGGGTTTAAAGCAAGTTTATAACCTAGTAATTACATAAGAAACCTTAATATGTTAAATATTTTAGAAGATTTACTACATAACAATGAAAGTGAAGTTGTAGAGTTTAAAGAAGCTAAAAATCAGTTTGATACTGATAAGCTTGGAAAATACTTTTCAGCACTTTCTAATGAAGCAAATTTACAAAATAAAAAGAGTGCTTATGTAGTTTTAGGTATTGCGGATAATAAGGCAATTGTTGGAACAACGATCAGCGATAAAGTTATTGATAATTATAAAAAAGAAATAGCAGATCATTCATCAATTGGATTAAGTTTTAGTGAAGTTTATCGAATTGAGAAAGAACATAAAAATATTTTAATTCTTGAAATTCCGTCAGCACCTAAAGGAATTCCTATTGCTTGGAAAGGTCATTATTATGCAAGAAATGGCTCGAATCTTACCGCTTTAAATGTTGAGAAATTAGAAAGGATACGAAGCCAAATAAGATCTGATTGGAGTGCAGAAATAATTCCTGATGCAACAATTGATGATCTTTGTCCTGATGCAATTGCTTTCGCAAGAAAACAATATAAAGAGAAAAATAGTCATTTAAAAGATGAAATTGATTCTTGGGATAGTATTACTTTCTTAATAAAGCAAAAGTGTGTAAAAAGGGGAAAATTACACGAACAGCTATTATTTTATTGGGTAAACCAGAATCAACGCATTTTATTACACCATCTAATTTGACGATTTCTTGGATACTGAAAGACAGAGATAATATTGAAAAAGATTATCAGCATTTTACTTGTCCTTTTATTACACAAGTAAATAATGTAAGGAATAAAATTCGTAATTTAACTTATCGTTATATTAATGATGACGGTTTGTTTCCTGATGAAGTAAAGCAATTTGATACTTGGCTGATTAGGGAAGCATTACATAATTGTATTGCACATCAAGACTATTCGATGGCGGGAAAGATTATTGTAGTGGAAAATGAAAGTGGAACTCTTACATTTCGTAATGCGGGTAACTTTATTCCACAAAGTATTGAAGACGTAATAGAACAAGATGCACCACAAGAATATTACCGTAATCCATTTTTAGTTAATGCTATGGTTGAGCTTAATATGATTGACACTATTGGTAGTGGTATTAAAAAAATGTTTATTATTCAGAAAAATAAATATTTTCCATTACCTGAGTATGAATTTGATAATCAAAAAGTAACGCTTAAAATTATTGGTAAGGTAGTGAATTTAGATTATGCAAAAAAATTAGCACTTTTACCTGAACTAATATTATCAGATATTATTCTTTTAGATCGTGTTGCGAAAGGAAAAGAAATTAATCAAGAACAAGCCACTATTTTAAGAAATAAGAAGCTAATTGAAGGTAGAAGACCTAATTATATCATTTCATCGAAGGTTGCAGTCGCGACTAAAGAAAAAGTAAAATATATTAAAAATAAAGGATTTAATGATGAATATTATATGGAAATGATTTTACAATATTTAAGAAAATTTAATGTGGCAACAAGAAAAGATATTGATGATTTGTTAATAGATAAGTTACCTGAAATTTTAACAGATAGTCAGAAAAAGCATAAAGTTAAAAATTTATTACAGCGTTTAAAGAGTAAGCATAATATTAAACTTAATAATAAAAGAGAGTGGATTTTAAATTAAGTAATTAAAAATATTCTCGTCTAAGTTGGTAGAAATAAAAAAATTTAGACGAGATTTAAACGGAAATTTAAACAAGATTTAGACAATATAAAGAATAAAATCAATAAATTTCAATAAGTTAAGTGTCGTCTAATCTATAAATGTTGTAAACATTTAGACGAGATTTGAGTAAGGTGTAGGTAAAAGAGTATAATCTTATTAAAGATTAAGCGGTCAAATTTTAGTAAAAATTTACAAAAAGTAAGGAAAAATTATGGGATTTAAGTGTGGGATTGTCGGTCTTCCAAATGTTGGAAAATCAACCCTTTTTAACGCATTAACAAAAGCAGGGATTGAAGCGGCAAACTATCCGTTTTGTACTATTGAACCAAATACCGGTGTTGTACCGATGCCAGAACCACGCTTAGATGCGTTGGCTGAAATTGTAAAACCACAGCGAGTATTACCAACCACAATGGAATTTGTGGATATTGCTGGTTTAGTGGCTGGGGCGAGTAAAGGCGAAGGATTAGGAAATAAATTCTTAGCCAATATTCGTGAAACTGACGCAATTGGACACGTGGTACGTTGTTTTGAAAATGATGATATCGTTCACGTTGCAGGAAAAATCGATCCAGCGGAAGATATTGAAATCATCAATACTGAGTTAGCGTTAGCTGATTTAGAAAGCTGTGAACGTGCCATTCAACGTTTAAATAAACGTGCCAAAGGTGGTGATAAAGAAGCACAATTTGAATTATCAATTATGCAAAAAATCTTACCTGTGGTTTCAGAAGCGGGGATGATCCGCAGCATTGATTTAGATAAAGACGAGTTGTTTGCAATTAAAGGTTATAACTTCTTAACCTTAAAACCAACAATGTATATCGCAAACGTGAACGAAAACGGTTTTGAAAATAACCCTTATTTGGACAAAGTACGTGAAATCGCAGCACAAGAAAATGCGGTTGTTGTACCTGTTTGTGCAGCGATTGAATCTGAAATTGCAGAACTTGAAGATGATGAGCGTGATGAATTTTTAGCAGATTTAGGTATTGAAGAAGCAGGGTTAGATCGTGTGATTCGTGCAGGTTATTCATTACTAAATTTACAAACTTATTTTACCGCTGGTGTAAAAGAAGTGCGTGCGTGGACAGTGGCAGTGGGTGCAACTGCTCCAAAAGCGGCTGCCGTTATCCACACTGACTTTGAAAAAGGCTTTATCCGTGCCGAAGTGGTTGCTTATGAAGACTTCATTCAATACAAAGGCGAAAATGGTGCCAAAGAAGCAGGTAAATGGCGTTTAGAAGGTAAAGAGTATATAGTTAAAGATGGTGATGTAATGCATTTCCGCTTTAATGTTTAATTTTTCTTTAATCTAGTGGGGTAAAGAATGAATATTATTGATTCATTGAGCTCAATGGTGAATTATCCTAAAGAAAAAATCGCAAAAAAAATTCGGGAAAAAGCAATTATTGCAACGAAAGCAAGAATTGCTGAGCATAATAAAACTTTTGATGATTATAGTGATGATGAATTAGAAATTATTATTGCTGATGAAGAACGAAAAATTACCGAAGATCTAAAATCAAAATCCTTAGTAGTCGCATTAGCTGCTCTAGGGCTTAATATCTTCGTTTAAAGGATTTTAAATGTTTAAGCAGTTTAAATCAGCATTGATTTGGTATTATCTTTTTAAATTACGACGTCGTTTAGCTCTTGTTGTCTTTTTATTATTGATTGCTTTTTTTGCTGATGCAATTTATGAAGATTTTATTGAGTTTTTAACATTACAAAATATGCTTGAATATTTAGCATTAGTATTAATTATTAAATGGATAATTATTATTGGTAATATTGCACTTTCTTGCTATTTACTGATTACAATGTTTAGGAGAAAAGATGATCCTAAAAGTGAAGAAAAAGAAGCCGTCAAAGTGGCAGTAAAAGAAAAATTTACTGATAGAGAGAAAAAGTTTCTGGATAAGAAAAAATTACGCTCAAAGGCTGATATATTACTTGATGATTAATAAATGGTTTGTTTAATAGTAAAGGGATTAATAAATAGTGCCTTTAATGAAACTAAAAATAAACACTAGCGATAAAACATACAAAAAGGTAGAATGCTCCGCTACACCTCAAAGCGTAGATAAGCGCTTACTTACGCTTTTTTTATTTTAACTGATTAATTCTTAGATAAATTTTATAATGGCAAAGAAATTACATATTAAAACATGGGGCTGTCAAATGAATGAATATGATTCATCAAAAATGGCAGATATATTAAACGAAACACACGGATTTGAACTAACAGATAATGCTGAGGAAGCAGATGTTTTGCTTTTAAATACGTGTTCAATTCGTGAAAAAGCACAAGAAAAGGTGTTTCACCAATTAGGTCGTTGGAAAAATCTAAAAAAGAATAAACCTGACTTAATGATTGGTGTTGGCGGTTGCGTGGCATCACAAGAAGGGGAGCATATTCGTAAAAGAGCACCTTATGTAGATATGATTTTTGGTCCTCAGACTTTGCATCGCTTACCTGAAATGCTCAATCAAAGAGGAAAAAATAATAATCCGATTATTGATATTAGTTTTCCTGAAATTGAAAAATTTGACAATTTACCAGAGCCTCGAGCAGAAGGACCAAGTGCTTTTGTTTCTATTATGGAAGGGTGTAATAAATATTGTTCTTTTTGTGTTGTACCTTACACGCGTGGTGAAGAGGTGAGCCGTCCTATTGATGATATACTTTTTGAGGTTGCTCAATTAGCAGAGCAAGGTGTACGTGAAGTGCATTTACTAGGTCAGAATGTAAATGCTTATCGTGGTGCAACTTTTGATGGCTGTATTTGCTCTTTTGCAGAATTATTGCGTTTAGTTGCGTCAATAGATGGCATTGATCGTTTACGCTTTACAACTAGCCACCCAATTGAATTTAGTGATGATATTATTGAAGTATATCGTGATACACCTGAATTAGTTAGTTTCTTACATTTGCCAATTCAAAGTGGTTCAGATCGTATTTTAACAATGATGAAGCGTAATCATACTGCGTTAGAATTTAAAGCGATTATTCGTAAATTACGTCAAGCTCGTCCGAATATTCAAATTAGTTCAGATTTTATTGTGGGATTTCCTGGTGAAACAGCAAAAGATTTTGAAGATACAATGAAAATCATTGAACAAGTAAATTTTGATATGAGTTTTAGTTTTATTTATTCTCCTAGACCAGGGACGCCTGCCGCCGATTTACCTGATAATGTAAGTGAAGAAGAGAAAAAAGAGCGTTTGTATCGTCTTCAACTTCGCATTAATACCCAAGCGGTACAATTTAGTCGGATGATGCTGGGTACTGAACAACGCATTTTAGTTGAAGGACCATCTAAAAAAGATTTAATGGAACTCACTGGACGCACTGAAAATAATCGTATTGTGAATTTTAGCGGTTCACCAGATATGATTGGTAAATTCGTTGATGTTAAAATCACTGAAGTTTATACAAACTCCCTACGAGGAGAAGTGGTGCGAACAGAAGAAGAAATGGGATTACGAGTGGTTGAATCGCCACAAAGTATTATCGAGCGAACTCGCAAGGAAGATGAATTAGGTGTTGGACGATTTATCGTTTAATTTATTCTCGCATTTATTAGAATTTCTTGACAATTGAGCAATACAGCAATAGAATTACACGTCCTTTTCTCGTAAGAAAAGGATTTTTAATTAATATTTAATTTTAAACTGGAGTTTTTTAATGGCAACTATCAACCAATTAGTACGCAAACCGCGTGTGAAAAAGGTTGTAAAAAGCACCGTTCCTGCGTTAGAGGCTTGCCCGCAGAAACGTGGCGTGTGTACACGCGTGTACACAACTACACCTAAAAAACCGAATTCAGCATTACGTAAAGTATGTCGTATTCGTTTAACAAATGGTTACGAAGTAACTTCTTATATCGGTGGTGAAGGTCATAACCTTCAAGAACATAGTGTTGTTCTTATCCGTGGTGGTCGTGTTAAAGACTTACCAGGTGTGCGTTACCACACCGTACGTGGAGCACTTGACTGTGCTGGCGTAAAAGATCGTAAACAAGCGCGTTCTAAATACGGCGTTAAACGTCCTAAATCTTAATGGTTCTCCGTTAAGTAAGGCCAAACGTTAATTTAGTTATTTATATTTATACGAAACTCCAGTCAAAAGAGTTTTGGATATCCTGAAGATTTATACGGAGAATTTACAATGCCACGTCGTCGTGTTATTGGTCAACGCAAGATCCTACCAGATCCTAAGTTCGGATCAGAATTACTTGCGAAATTTATTAATGTTCTAATGGTGGATGGTAAAAAATCTATCGCAGAATCAATTGTTTATGGTGCTTTAGAAACACTTGCTCAACGTACGGGTAAAGATCCATTAGAAGCATTTGAAGAAGCACTTGAAAATGTTCGTCCAACGGTTGAGGTTAAATCCCGTCGTGTGGGTGGTTCAACTTACCAAGTGCCAGTTGAAGTTCGTCCAGTGCGTCGTAATGCATTAGCAATGCGCTGGATTGTAGATGCTGCACGTAAGCGTGGAGACAAATCTATGGCATTACGTTTAGCTAACGAACTTTCTGATGCAACAGAAAATAAAGGTACATCGGTGAAAAAACGTGAAGACGTTCACCGTATGGCTGAAGCGAATAAAGCGTTTGCACATTACCGCTGGTAATAGATAAATCGTTTTATTTTTAGGCTTCATCACATACATTATTATGCGATGAAGCCTTGTTCTATAAAAAATTTTAAAATAGTTAGGAAATAGTATGGCTCGTACAACCCCGATTGAAAGATATCGTAATATCGGTATTAGTGCTCACATTGATGCTGGTAAAACAACAACAACTGAGCGTATCTTATTCTATACAGGTCTTAGTCATAAAATCGGTGAGGTGCACGATGGTGCAGCTACGATGGACTGGATGGAACAAGAACAAGAGCGTGGAATCACAATCACATCAGCAGCGACAACCACCTTCTGGCAAGGTATGTCTCAACAATACGATCAACATCGTATTAACATCATCGATACTCCTGGACACGTTGACTTTACTATCGAAGTAGAACGTTCAATGCGTGTTCTTGATGGTGCGGTAATGGTTTACTGTGCGGTTGGTGGTGTTCAACCACAATCAGAAACAGTATGGCGTCAAGCAAACAAATATAAGGTACCTCGTATTGCATTTGTAAATAAAATGGATAGAACGGGTGCTAACTTCCTACGTGTTGTTGAACAAATTAAAACACGTTTAGGCGGAGAAGCTATAACACTTCAACTTCCTATTGGTGCTGAAGAAAACTTCAAGGGTGTGGTTGATTTAGTTAAAATGAAAGCAATCAACTGGAATGAAGAAGATATGGGTATGACATTTACCTATGATGATATTCCAGCAGAAATGCTTGAACAGTGTGAAGAGTGGCGTGGTAAATTAGTTGAAGCTGCTGCAGAATCATCTGATGAGTTAATGGATAAATACTTTGGTGGTGAAGAATTAACGGAAGAAGAAATCAAAACAGGATTACGTAAACGTGTTCTTGCAAATGAGATTATTCTTGTGACTTGTGGTTCAGCATTCAAAAATAAAGGTGTTCAAGCAATGCTTGATGCAGTTATTGATTATTTACCAGCTCCAACCGAAGTTCCAGCAATTAAAGGTATTAACCTTGATGAAACAGAAGGTGAGCGTAATGCAGATGATAACGAACCTTTTGCTGCATTAGCATTCAAAATTGCAACAGACCCATTCGTAGGTAACTTAACTTTCTTCCGTGTATATTCTGGTGTGGTTAACGCTGGTGATACAGTAATGAACTCTGTACGTCAAAAACGTGAGCGTTTTGGTCGTATCGTACAGATGCATTCAAACAAGCGTGAAGAAATCAAAGAAGTTCGTGCTGGCGACATCGCTGCAGCAATCGGCTTAAAAGATGTGACTACAGGTGACACGCTTTGTGATCTTAATAAACCAATTATTCTTGAGCGTATGGAATTCCCAGAACCAGTAATTTCTGTTGCTGTTGAACCAAAAACCAAAGCCGACCAAGAAAAAATGGGTCTAGCATTGGGTCGTTTAGCACAAGAAGATCCTTCGTTCCGAGTTCACACTGATGAAGAGTCTGGTGAAACCATCATTTCAGGTATGGGTGAATTGCACTTAGATATCATCGTTGACCGTATGCGTCGTGAATTTAAAGTTGAAGCGAACGTTGGTAAACCACAAGTATCTTACCGTGAAACAATCCGTACACGAGTTAATGATGTTGAAGGTAAACACGCAAAACAATCTGGTGGTCGTGGTCAATATGGTCACGTAGTGATCGACTTATATCCATTAGAAGCAGTGGAAGATGGCCCAGGTTACGAGTTTATCAATGAAATCAAAGGTGGGGTAATTCCAAGTGAATATATTCCTGCAGTTGATAAAGGTATCCAAGAACAGCTTAAATCTGGTCCATTAGCGGGTTACCCAGTAGTTGATATCGGTGTTCGTTTACACTTCGGTTCATACCATGATGTGGATTCATCTGAATTAGCATTTAAATTAGCTGCATCATTAGCATTTAAATCAGCATTTGGTAAAGCAGAGCCTATACTACTTGAACCATTAATGAAAGTTGAAGTAGAAACTCCAGAAGAGTATATGGGTGATGTAATTGGTGACTTAAACCGCCGTCGTGGTTTAGTTGAAGGTATGGATGATACTGGTCTTGGTAAAACAGTTCGTGCACAAGTTCCATTATCTGAAATGTTCGGATATGCAACGGATCTTCGTTCACAAACACAAGGTCGTGCATCATACTCAATGGAACCATTGAAATACGCAGAAGCACCAAGAAATATTGCAGAAGCAATTATTGAAGCTCGTAAGAAGTAATTTTATAAACCGATCTATAACACATCAAGTGTTATAGATCCTTTTTCTAGGAAAATTGACAAATGTCTAAACAAAAATTTGAACGTACTAAGCCACACGTAAATGTGGGTACAATCGGTCACGTTGACCACGGTAAAACAACGTTAACTGCTGCAATCACAACTGTTTTAGCTAAAAAAACAGGTGGTGAAGCACGTAATTTCGCACAAATTGATAATGCGCCAGAAGAAAAAGCGCGTGGTATCACTATCAATACTTCACACGTTGAGTATGATACAGAAACTCGTCACTATGCACACGTTGACTGTCCAGGACACGCGGACTATGTGAAAAATATGATCACTGGTGCTGCACAAATGGACGGCGCTATCTTAGTAGTTGCTGCAACTGATGGTCCAATGCCACAAACACGTGAGCACATCCTTTTAGGTCGCCAAGTAGGTGTTCCATACATCATCGTATTCTTAAACAAATGTGATATGGTTGATGATGAAGAATTATTAGAATTAGTTGAAATGGAAGTACGTGAACTTCTTTCTGACTATGATTTCCCTGGTGATGACACGCCAATCGTACGTGGTTCTGCGTTAAAAGCGTTAGAAGGCGAAGCAGAATGGGAAGAAAAAATCCTTGAATTAGCAGACCATTTAGATAGCTACATTCCAGAGCCAGAACGTGCAATTGACCAACCATTCCTATTACCAATTGAAGATGTATTCTCAATTTCAGGTCGTGGTACAGTAGTAACTGGTCGTGTTGAGCGTGGTATCGTTCGTACTGGTGATGAAGTAGAAATCGTTGGTATCAAAGATACAACAAGAACAGTTGTAACGGGTGTTGAAATGTTCCGTAAATTACTAGACGAAGGTCGTGCTGGTGAGAACGTAGGTGCATTATTACGTGGTACAAAACGTGAAGAAATCGAACGTGGTCAAGTACTTGCTAAACCAGGTTCAATCACGCCACACACAGACTTCACATCAGAAGTTTATGTATTAAGTAAAGATGAAGGTGGACGTCATACGCCATTCTTTAAAGGTTACCGTCCACAGTTCTATTTCCGTACAACTGATGTAACTGGTACTATCGAATTACCAGAAGGCGTAGAAATGGTAATGCCAGGTGATAACATTCAAATGGTAGTAAGCCTAATTCACCCAATTGCAATGGACGAAGGTTTACGCTTCGCTATCCGTGAAGGTGGACGTACAGTAGGTGCGGGTGTTGTTGCTAAAATTGTTAAATAATTAGATTTATTTAAAGTAGTAAAATGCGAAAGGAAGGCGTATCGGAAGATACGCCTTTTTGTATTTATATTTCTAGGTTTGAGGCGATATGATCTTAAGATAAATTTGCAAAAATCTGTTAAAATCGTACCGCTTAATAATAAGGAATAAAAATGTTAAATACCGTATCTCAACGTTTACTTGCTCCAAGTGGGTTAGAATTATCAAAATTACATAATATCTTAGATATGTTCTCAACGCGTCAGATTGATTATGGGGATCTCTTTTTCCAACTTAGTATGGACGAAAGCTGGTCGTTAGAAGACAGTATTATCAAAGAAGGGGGATTTTATATTGATCGAGGCGTGGGTGTGCGAGCTGTTGCAGGGGAAAAAACAGGCTTTGCTTATACTGACCAAATCAATTTTAATCAGCTAGAACAATGTGCTAATGCCGCAAGAAGTATTACCAATGAAAGTGGGCATTTAAAGATTCAATCGTTTAAACAAACCAATGCGATTATTCGTTATCCTTCTATTAATCCACTTGAAACGATGAGCCGTGAGCAAAAAGTTGAGTTATTGCATTTAGTTGATAAAACCGCACGAGCTGAAGATCCTCGTGTTATTCAAGTGAATGCAGGGCTTTCTTCGTTATATGAAGAAATGTTAATTACAGCCACAGATGGCACAGTTGCCGCTGATATTCGCCCTTTAGTTCGTTTATCTATTTCTGTTCTAGTTGAACAAAATGGTAAACGAGAAAGAGGTGGCACGGGTGCAGGTGGACGATTCTCACTCAATTATTTTTTAGAACCCAATTCACAAGGTGAAGTAAGAGCCATTTATATGGCAAAAGAAGCTGTTCGCCAAGCATTAGTAAACTTAAATGCGATTACAGCACCTGCTGGTGTTATGCCAATTATTTTAGGGGCAGGTTGGCCGGGTATTTTATTACACGAGGCAGTGGGTCACGGTTTAGAAGGGGATTTCAACCGCAAAAAATCCTCGCTTTTCACGGGTAAAATTGGACAAATGGTGACTTCACCTCTTTGTACTATTGTGGATGATGGCACTATCGCAGATAAACGAGGCTCATTAACTGTTGATGATGAAGGCGTTCCTTCACAACGTAATGTGTTAATTGAAAAAGGCATTTTAAAAGGCTATATGCAAGATAAACTCAATGCTCGTTTAATGGGTGTTGATCCAACAGGTAATGGACGACGTGAGTCTTATGCACACTTACCTCTGCCACGAATGACTAACACCTATTTAACAGAAGGGAACAGTAGCTTTGATGAGATGATTGCCTCTGTGGATAAAGGTTTATACGCCCCTCATTTTAGTGGTGGTCAAGTGGATATTACCTCAGGAAAATTTGTGTTCTCTACTTCTGAAGCCTATTTAATTGAAAATGGTAAAATTACCAAACCAGTGACAGGGGCAACGCTAATTGGTAGTGGTATTGAAGCAATGCAACAGGTTTCAATGGTTGGTAAAACGATGGAATTAGATCAAGGTGTTGGAACCTGTGGAAAAGAAGGACAAAGTGTCCCTGTCGGTGTGGGTCAACCAACGGTTAAATTAGATAAAATTACTGTTGGAGGGCGTGGATAGCGATACGATCTTTGTGAAAATTTGCAAAAATAATAGAGGTAAGTAGATGCAAAGTGATTTACTGATTTACAAAGATGATAATGGCAATGTCGCATAGATGTGCGTTTAGAAGATGAAACTGTTTGGCTATCACAAGCTCAAATGGCGGAATTGTTTGGTAAAGGAAGAACTACTATTATTGAACATATTCGTAATATCTTCAGAGAGGGTGAATTAGTTGAAGAAATGGTGTGTCGGAAATTCCGACATACCAGTAAACACGGAGCTATTAAAGGAAAAACACAAAAAAGTGAGGTTCTTTATTATAATCTTGATGTGATTATTTCTGTTGGTTATCGAGTAAAATTCCAGCAAGGTACACAATTTCGTATTTGGGCAACCTCTTGATTAAAAGATTATTTGATTAAGGGTTATGCGATTAATCAACAGCGTTTACTACAAAATAGTCAAGAATTACAACAAGCCCTTACACTTATTCAAAAAACAGCAAATTCATCTGAATTAACTGTAGAGAGTGGTAGAGGTTTGGTTGATATTGTTAGTCGTTATACGCAAACTTTTTTGTGGCTACAACAGTATGATGAAGGATTATTGACTGAACCTAAAACTCAACTAGGTGGAGAATTGCCAAATGTTGAACAGGCTCGTATAGGATTAAGTGAGTTAAAACAACAATTGATATCTCGAGGCGAAGCATCAGAATTATTTGGACGTGAGCGAGATAATGGGTTAAGTGCAATTCTAGGTAACCTTAGTCAAAGTATTTTTGGCGAGCCTGCTTACCCAAGTATTGAAGAAAAAGCCGCTCATTTACTCTATTTTATCGTTAAGAATCACCCATTTTCAGATGGCAACAAGCGTAGTGGAGCAAAAGTAGCTTCTATGCAATGAAATATCTAATTTATTGGAAAAGTAAAATTCTCTAAAAATAACTCTGTGATTTCTAACGGATAGCCTTTCAGAAGTAATGTTGAACGGCGAGCATATAATTCAGTCTCAGGATCTTGTGTCCATTCTAAGTGGGTACGCTCAGGATTTTGGGGAAATAACCATAAGCCAATGGATTTGTTACCTAAAGTTAAAATATCGTGAGCAACATTATTAATGGTTGCTTGTGGTAAGGTTGTACGAGCAAAAATAATTTCCGTGTTATCTCCCATTAATAAAATATCACGTTGCCAGATCGGGATATCGAAATTGGTATCAGATACCCATTTTTGAGAAATTACTTTTACGGTGATATTGGTATAGTATTGCTGTAATTTGAGTGTGAGAGAATTTTGATATAATAACCAGTCTTTGTGTTTTTTTGATAATAAATGTTTACTATTTTCCCCAAAATAAAGATTGGAAAGTATATTTTGATAATTATTATTCATTATTTTATTATAATAAGCGGTATGATTTTATAAGAAATTTACAAAAATAGACACCTTATCGCAGTTAATTATTTTTTCACTTAGATAAGGTGTGGATAATTTTTTAACGTTTATTCATCAATTGAGAATGAGTAATTTCATAAACGCGTAATTTTGCGATTTCTCGTGCAAGTTTTGCTGCAAGATCTGCATTATTTGTTTTAGTAAGATTTTCTTCTGCTTGGCGTTTGGCCTCCAGAATACGTTGCCGATCTAGTTCTTCTCCTCGAATTGCTATATCAGCCAGTACTGTTACTATATTTGGTTGTACTTCTAAAAATCCACCAGAAACATAAATTGCATCCTCACTACCATCAGCAAGCGTATATTTCACCATTCCCGGTTGAATTGCTGTGAGTAAGGGGGTATGCCCTGCATAAACCCCTAATTCGCCATCAATTCCTGAAACACGAACACTTGTAATTTTGCCAGAGAAAATTTTACTTTCTGCACTTACGACAGTCAGTTCAAATTCAGTCGCCATATCTTGTTCTCCTTATGCCCTATGGTTTAGGGAACAATTACATTTTTTGTGCTTTTTCAATAACATCATCAATTGAACCAGCCATATAGAATGCTTGTTCAGGTATGTCATCATATTCACCATTTAAGATACCTTTAAAACCACGAATAGTTTCTTTTAAAGATACATACTTACCTGGAGTACTATTAAATACTTCAGCAACGAAGAATGGTTGTGATAAGAAACGTTCAACTTTACGTGCTCGAGATACCACGAGTTTATCTTCTTCAGATAATTCATCCATACCAAGAATGGCAATAATGTCTTTTAACTCTTTGTAACGTTGTAATATTCCTTGAACACCACGTGCGGTATCATAATGTTCTTGACCCACAACCAATGGATCTAATTGACGTGAAGTTGAATCTAAAGGATCAATCGCAGGATAAATACCTAAAGATGCAATTTGACGGCTTAGTACCACAGTTGAGTCTAAGTGAGCAAAGGTCGTCGCTGGTGATGGGTCAGTTAAGTCATCGGCTGGTACATATACCGCTTGGATTGACGTAATTGATCCTGTTTTAGTTGAAGTAATACGCTCTTGTAATACACCCATTTCTTCAGCCAATGTTGGTTGATAACCTACTGCTGATGGCATACGACCTAAAAGAGCTGAAACCTCGGTTCCTGCAAGAGTATAACGATAAATATTATCGACAAAGAATAATACATCTCGTCCTTCTTCACGGAATTTTTCGGCCATTGTTAAACCCGTTAATGCAACACGTAAGCGGTTACCTGGTGGTTCATTCATTTGACCATAAACCAGTGATACTTTGTCTAATACATTAGAGTCTTTCATTTCATGGTAGAAATCGTTACCTTCACGGGTACGTTCTCCTACCCCTGCAAATACAGAATAACCAGAATGCTCAATTGCAATATTACGGATTAACTCCATCATATTTACAGTTTTACCTACACCAGCACCACCGAATAAACCAACTTTCCCCCCTTTTGCGAAAGGGCAGATTAAGTCGATTACTTTGATACCTGTTTCAAGTAATTCTGTACTATTTGCTTGATCTTCATAACTTGGTGCTTCACGGTGAATAGACCAACGTTCTTCTTCTCCGATCTCACCTTTTTCATCAATAGGATCACCTAATACATTCATAATACGACCCAAAGTCTTCGTTCCTACTGGAACTTGAATTGGGTTATTTGTATTTACTGCCTCTAAGCCACGTTTTAAACCATCAGATGTACCTAATGCAATACAACGTACTACACCACCGCCTAATTGTTGTTGAACTTCAAGGGTCAAACCTGCTGACTCAACTTTTAAGGCATCATACACTTTTGGTACTGAATTTTGTGGAAACTCAACATCGATTACTGCGCCGATGATTTGGACTATTTTTCCAGTTGCCATTACCGTTCCTCTTTTATTTAAATTGCAGCAGCGCCTGCCACAATTTCATTTAACTCATTTGTAATGCTTGTTTGACGAGCTTTGTTATACACTAATTGTAAATCATCAATTAGTGAACCAGCATTATCTGTTGCTGCTTTCATTGCTACCATTCGAGCTGCTTGTTCAGAAGCTAGATTATCCACTATTGCTTGGTAAACTTGGGACTCAAGATAACGTACTAATAATGAATCTAGTAATACCTCTGGATTTGGTTCATAAATGTAATCCCATAATCCATTGTTATTTAGATCATCGTTATCGAGCTTTGGCAATGGAAGTAATTGTTCAATTGTAGGCTCTTGAGTCATCGTATTTACAAAACGGTTAAATGCAATATAAACTGCATCAATTTCGCCGTTACGATATGCTTCAATCATTGTATTGACTGAGCCAACAACTTGTTCCATTTGTGGATTATCGCCTAAGCCTGTAACTTGACTTGTTACTTTTAACCCTGTTGGTTTAAAGAACGCTACAGACTTTGAACCCACCAAACCAAGTTCAACACTAACGTTTTTGTCTTTCCACGCTTTTAACTTGCCTAAAGTAGCTTTAAACAAGTTGATGTTAAGACCGCCACACAAACCACGATCTGTAGAAATAACTAAATACCCTACATTTTTTACATCACGTTGAACCAAAAACGGGTGCTTATAACCAATGCTTCCTTTCGCAATATGGCTGATCACCTTACGTATCATTTCTGAATACGGGCGTGATGCAGACATACGCTCTTGCGTTTTACGCATTTTAGAGGTAGCAACCATTTCCATCGCTTTAGTGATCTTTTGGGTATTTTGAACACTTGCAATTTTGGTTCTTATCTCTTTAGCACCTGCCATTTTTATTCTCCGCTAAAGGTTAACTTACCACGAACTGTTCTTTTTGAAACTCTCAACAATTTCAGTTAATTGATCTTTGATTGAATCATTATAATCGCCTGATTTTGTTAAATCTTTCATAAAGTCGGCATAATTGTTTTCTGCATACTCTAAAAGACTAGTTTCAAATGAACCGATACGTTCAAGTTCTACATCATCAAGATAACCAAACTCAGCAGTAAATAATACCACCGCAAGCTGTGCAACAGACATTGGTGCATATTGTTTTTGTTTCAATAATTCAGTTACTTTTTGACCGTGTGAAAGCTGTTTACGTGTTGCTTCATCAAGATCTGAGGCAAATTGTGCAAAGGCTGCTAGTTCACGATACTGTGCAAGTGCGGTACGAATACCACCTGATAATTTTTTCACTACTTTTGTTTGTGCGGCACTACCTACACGAGAAACCGAGATACCTGGGTTTACCGCTGGGCGAATTCCCGCATTAAATAAACTTGATTCTAAGAAAATTTGACCATCTGTAATAGAGATTACATTAGTAGGTACAAACGCAGAAACATCACCTGCTTGAGTTTCAATAATTGGCAATGCAGTTAATGAACCTGTTTTACCTTTAACTTCGCCGTTGGTGAATTTTTCTACGTAATCAGTATTTACTCGAGAAGCACGTTCTAATAAACGTGAATGTAAATAGAATACGTCACCCGGGAATGCTTCACGACCTGGTGGACGACGAAGAAGTAGTGATACTTGACGATAAGCCACGGCTTGTTTTGATAAATCATCATAAATGATCAATGCATCTTCACCACGATCACGGAAATATTCACCCATTGTACAACCAGCATAAGGTGCTAGATATTGTAATGCAGCTGATTCTGATGCACTTGCTACAACCACAATGGTATTGTGTAGTGCATTATGTTCTTCTAATTTATGTACTACGTTAGCTACAGTTGATGCTTTTTGACCAATTGCAACATAGACACATTTAATACCTGAATCACGTTGGTTAATGATAGCATCAATTGCTAGTGCTGTTTTACCAGTTTGACGGTCACCGATAATCAATTCACGTTGACCACGACCAATTGGTACCATTGAATCGACAGCTTTATAACCAGTTTGAACAGGTTGATCAACGGATTGACGTTCAATTACCCCTGGAGCAATGACTTCAATAGGAGAAAAACCATCATTCTCTATTTCCCCTTTACCATCGATAGGTTGACCCAATGTATTTACAACACGACCAAGTAACCCTCGACCAACAGGTACTTCTAAGATACGACCAGTACATTTTACTGTCATACCTTCGGCTAAGTCTGCGTAAGGTCCCATTACTACCGCACCCACTGAATCTCTTTCTAAGTTCAATGCGATTGCATAACGATTGCCAGGTAATTCAATCATTTCGCCTTGCATTACATCAGCAAGACCATGAATTTTGATAATACCATCACTTACTGAAACGATTGTACCTGTACTTTGAGCTTCACTAACCACTTCAAATTTGGCAATTCGTTTTTTAATTAACTCACTAATTTCTGTTGAATTTAGTTGCATATTTTATTCCTCTTACAAGCATAACTCATTTGCTAAGCGATCTAATTGTCCTCGGCTACTACTGTCAATCACAATATCATCATAACGAATGATAACACCTGCGATTAATTCTTTTGACACCTTAGAGATAATTCGCACTTTACAATTAAGTCGCTTCTCCATCGCTGTTGCGATTTTAGTTTCATTAGCTTTACTTAACTTTGTTGCAGAGATAACTTCAATATCTTTAATTGATTCATACTCTGATCGCAATTGAATAAATGCTTTTAATACTGAAGGCAACACCGTTAAACGTTGATTTTCAGCCATAATACGAATGAAATTTTGCCCATATTGATCGAGCTGATTTTCACAAATTCCAATAATGACTTCTGAAATCTGCTGTGGCGATGATGCTGATTTTAAATAATTTGTTACTTGTTCATCTTGGATAACAAGTGCCAAAAATTGTAGCATCTCCTGCCATTTATCTAACTGATCATTTTCTAAAGCAAAATCAAAAGTCGCTTTAGCATAGGGGCGAGCTACTGTACTAATTTCTGACATAGCTCCTCCTTATTATAGTTCTGCAACTAATTTATCAATAATGTCATTGTTTGCCGCAGCATCAATATTGCGACCCACAATTTTCTCTGCTCCTGCAACAGCTAAGGCAGCGACTTTTTGACGAAGCTCTTCTTGAACACGTTTACGCTCATTTTCAATTTCAGCATAACCTTGTTCAATAATACGTGCTTTCTCAACCTCTGCTTCGGCTGTGACAGAATCCAAAATTTCATTACGACGTTTATTTGCCAAATCAACAATGTGTTGCGCTTCTTCTTTTGCTTTTAAAATTTCTTGTTCTGCAAGATTTTTTACTTCATCTTGTTCTTGTTTCGCTTTTTCAGCAGAAGCAAGGGCATTAGCAATTTCTGCTTGACGCTCTTCTATTGCCGTTATAATTCTTGGCCATATATATTTCATACAAAACGTAACAAACAGTACGAATGTAATCATTTGACCAATTAATGTTGCATTTAAATTCACAATGCCTCCTTAAATCGGATTAATCACTCTAAAAGAGTAACTATTGTTAATAAAAAATCCGACTATTACTATGATAGTAAAGAGATGAATGGGTTTGCAAAAATGAATAGTAACGCAATACCTACAGCAATCATAGAAATAGCATCTAAAAGACCTGCAACAATAAACATTTTTGTTTGCAAACTATTTGCTAACTCAGGTTGACGAGCAGATGATTCTAAGAATTTTCCACCTAAAATACCAAAGCCAATTGCTGTACCTAGTGCCGCAATTGCAAGTAAGATTGATGCACCAATGATTGTTGCTGTAATTACAGATTCCATAGTTTTCTCCAATTAAGGTTAAAGGAAATTGACCCAAAGGGTCGGTTAATAAAAAGTTAATAATTAAAAGCAGAATAACATTATTATTTGTTATTCTATTTTAAATAGTTAATGCTCTGATTTGTTATAAGCAATACTCAAATATACTATCGTTAGCATCATAAAAATAAATGCTTGTAAGGTGATAATTAGAATATGAAATACCGCCCAAGCCCACTGCAATGGTAAACCTAAAACTTGTAATAAAACGTTATCAGCAGTGTACATAACAGCGATTAGAACAAAAATCAATTCTCCCGCATACATATTACCAAACAAACGAAAAGCTAATGATATTGGTTTTGCTATTAAAGTAACAACTTCTAAAATTAAATTCACAGGAATCATTATTGGATTATTAAAAGGATGTAAAGTATATTCCTTTACAAAGCCTTTCCAACCTTTTGATTTTATTGTATAAAATATAATTAAGAAGAAAATACAGATAGAAAGTCCCAATGTTGAATTAATATCCGCTGTTGGAACAGCTCGAAGGTGTTCAATTCCAAACAAATGAGCCATTTGTGGTGGTATGTCGACTGGGATTAAATCGATCGCATTCATAATAAATACCCAACAGAATATTGTTAATGCAATAGGTCCAACAACATTACGAGGTCCTTCAAAATTGTCACGAACCACGCCATCAACCCATTCAATCACCATTTCGACAGCACATTGTAATTTACCTGGAACACCAGATGTTGCATTTTTAGCAACTTTGCGAAAGATCCAAAGGAATAAGGCACCAGATACAAAAGTAAAGAATAGTGTATCTAAATGAATACTCCAAAATGAATCACCAGAAGCTAAAAATGTTAAATGGTGTGTAATATATTCAGCAGTAGTTTGCCCAGCCATAATTTACCCTTCTAAATAAAAGAAATGTTAATTCTTTTTTATTTTAATTCCTTCTTTTTTTATTACAAAAGGAACTAAACTATTACATATAAGTATTAAAAAATACCCTAAAAAAAACACAATTACATCTATTTTTAAATAAAATTTAAAAATCAAAATAAGTAGAACAATAGTAACCAACCATTTTATCGCTTCACCTGTATAAAAGACAGTGATTTGTTGCTTTTCTTGGGATGACTTTCTAAAAAAGACCCAATAAGTAAACAAACAATGGGGTATAAAACCCGCAACAGTTCCCAAAATGTAAGAAGAAAGTGAGTTAAATTTAACGACACTAATACTTATTGAACTTACTATTAAAATATACAGTGTGATTCTTATTGCTTTTAAATAGGTTTGTTTTGCCTGATTGATTACCGCTGACATTTAATATCCCATCAAATTAATAAAATTAACTGTTACTAGCCTATTGTTATGCAACTTGTAGATTATACACCTCTACCTATGCGATTCAACAACAAATCTTTTAAATTGGTACAAATATCAGGGCAACCGCGTACTTTGTCTATAAATTAATCACACACACCAAAAATAAGCTCAGACCTCATTTCATCAGACCAGCCAGCTGATTTCAGCTTGCTTTTTATACTATTTTTAGTTGGATGTAGTCGTGCTAAATTAAGCCCTAAACGCCTAATTATTGCCATATTTTCAACGCCATCCCCCAAATAAATCGTACTATCATCTTCTTTAAAAACAACATCAAGTACCCAATGCGCTTTATTTTCAACTTCCCAATGACCCCTAATATATTTCGCAAAGTCTTCGCAAGGAACATCTAAGCTACTGATATAAAATACTTTTTCTTCACTTTTCTTGCCATTGTCTTCTCTTATCCTATGAACTTGAATAAGGCTTTTAATTCCTGTCCAACCTTGAGATTCCAAAAGCCAATCACTTATTGGTAATTTTGAATAATACCGTTGATCTATTCGACTTCTTTCACAGTTAACTTCTTGAAATTTATCTATTTTTATTGATTTTTCTCGCACTACTTTATGAAAATAACTTTCTATTTCATTTCTAAATTTCTTATGATTATTTTTCAATGGCATCACATAATCGCTCTTCTTTTCTATGATTTTATTCGCTATTTTCTTTTGCGTATTCATCGCATCTACCGTAATGACGGCTTGATTTAGCTTTAAAATATCTATCATTTCTAGAATGCTTTCATTCTCATTTTTCTTACCTTTGGACTTATTTTGAGCTAAAATTAATCCTCTTGAACAGCTCCAAGCCGTAATACTATGTAGCGCATTATGAGGCTCTAAATGTGAACTGTTTTTTAATGTTTTACCATCTATTGCAATACACTCTTTGCCTTGTGATTTTCGTATCTCATTGATAAAATTAATAAAAATATAATTTAATTTCTCAGGATTTATCCGTCTTACAATACGAGCAATCGTATCATCAACAGGAATACCATTTTCAAAATCTCGGTATTTTCGTAACCATTTTATATTCAATTTACCAAACTGATGAATTTCACTCCATCCTTCTGCACCTGATATTACCGCACTTACGACAAGAAAAATAACATCTAAGAAGTCATGTTTTTTGTTTATATCTTTGCGAGGGTCTTCCAAATCTTTAAAAGCTGATAATATATTCATTTTTACACCTATTTGTTATTGAATAATAAGTGCTATTAGATCATCTTTTTAAGAAAAGTGCGATCTTGCCCTGGGTACAAATATAATTTTGATTAGAAATTATTTTAGTCAATTCCTAATTCGCTCCAAATATCATCTATTTTTTTTACTATCTTTGGATCTTTAACAATCGGTGTTCCCCACTCTCTATTCGTTTCGCCTTGCCATTTATTGGTAGCATCAATGCCCATTTTGGAACCAAGTCCCGCTACTGGCGAAGCAAAATCTAAATAATCAATTGGAGTATGTTCAATCATTGTGGTATCACGGGCTGGATCACAACGAGTAGTAATTGCCCAAATCACATCTTTCCAATCTCTTGCATTGATATCATCATCACACACAATTACATATTTGGTATACATAAATTGACGTAAGAAAGACCAAACCCCCATCATTATACGTTTGGCGTGTCCTGCATACTGTTTTTTTATAGTAACGACAGCCAAACGATAAGAACATCCCTCTGGAGGTAAATAAAAATCCACAATTTCGGGGAACTGTTTTTGTAAAATAGGGATAAAAACTTCATTCAAGGCTTCACCTAATACCGCAGGTTCATCAGGTGGACGACCCGTGTAAGTAGAATGATAAATAGCATCTTTTCGCATTGTGATATGGGTAATAGTAAATACAGGAAAATGATTTTGCTCATTATAGTAACCCGTATGATCACCATAAGGACCTTCTAATGCAGTTTCATTTGGATCAATATAACCTTCTAATACAATCTCAGCACTGGCAGGAATTTCTAAATCATTAGAAATAGATTTAGTGACTTCCGTTTTATTACCACGTAATAATCCAGCAAAAGCATATTCTGAAAGTGTGTCAGGGATAGGTGTTACCGCCGCTAAAATAGTGGCAGGGTCTGCACCTAACACGACAGAAACAGGAAAAGGTTCATTAGGGTGTTGTTGTTGCCATTCTTGAAAATCTAATGCTCCTCCTCGATGAGAAAGCCAACGCATAATTAATTTATTTTTTGCTAATAACTGTTGGCGATAAATTCCTAAATTTAAGCGTTTTTTGTAAGGACCTTGCGTAATTGTCAGTCCCCAAGTCACTAAAGGTGCCACATCATCAGGCCAACATTTCATAATTGGTAATTGATACAAATCCACCTCATCCCCAGTTAAAATTATTTGTTGGCAAGGTGCTTTTGTGACAGTTTTACTTGGCATATTTAACACTTGTTTCCACTGAGGAAGTTGTCCCATTAACCCTTTTAAACCCTTAGGCGGTTCAGGTTCTTTTAAAAATGCTAATAATTTACCTAGTTCACGTAATGCTTTAACATCATTTTGTCCCATTCCTAAAGCAACACGCTCAGGCGTTCCAAATAAATTACATAAAACAGGCATAGTATAGCCTTTAGGATTTTCAAAAAGCAGAGCAGGACCACCAACACGTAAAGTTCGATCAGCGATTTCTGTCATTTCTAAATTAGGATCAATTTCTTGAGAGATTCGTTTTAGCAGTCCTTTTTGCTCAAGTAAATCCAAAAATTCACGCAGATTTTTATAATTCATACCACTTTTAACCTTTATCTTGAATATTGATTGCAGTATAACGAAATTACAAAAAAATAATAACCATAAAAAAATTATTGCTTTTTATTTTTGTTTTGTTAATATCGCACAACTTTTATAACAAAGGAGATAAAAATGTTAAAAAAAACTACTTTAAGCCTAGCTATTTTAGGGATGGCTACGGTGACGCACGCAAATGTACTTACAACTATTAAACCTTTAGGTTTTATTGCAAATGCCATTACCGATGGTGTAACTGAGACGGATGTTTTGTTACCTACTAGTGCTTCCCCTCACGATTACAGTTTAAAACCTTCAGATGTGCAGAAATTGAAATCTGCAAGTCTAGTTGTATGGATTGGTGATGAAATGGAAACTTTTTTAGAAAAAAGTATCGAGAAACTACCTCAATCATATGTATTAACTCTAGAAAGCATACCTGAAATTAAAGAAATAGTAGAACATACTGATAAAAGGGTTAGAATTAAACTTGATGAAAAGCATCATAATGCTCATAAACACCACCATCATAATGATGAACATGAGCATCATAGTGAACACGAACATCACGATGATAATGATGAACATAAGCATCACGACAAACATGAACATCATAATGATAATGATGAACACGAACATCATGCTCATCACCATCACCATCACCATAATAGCGATTGGCATATCTGGGTTTCTCCAAAGATGAGCAGCATTATTGCTGAGCAAATCGCAAAACGATTAAGTGAAAAATTACCTGCTAAGAAAACAAAAATCGAAGCAAATCTTACAGAATTTAAACTTGGATTGGCTAAGGTGAATATAGAAATAGCTAAACAACTTTTACCTGTAAAAGATAAAGGTTATTACACTTTCCATGCTGCTTATGGTTATTTTGAAGATGCTTATGGGTTGAAATCCTTAGGAGCATTTACAATGAATCCAACTGTTGCTCCTGGAGCAAAAACATTAGAGAAAATTAAAGCAAATATCAAAACTCATCAAGCAACCTGCTTATTTACTGAACCACAATTCACCCCTAAAGTGGTTGAACGTTTAAGTAAAGGAGTGCAAGTAGGTGTTGGAAGATTAGATCCATTAGGTGGAAATATTAAACAAGGTAAGACAGCATATCTAGAATATTTAAGATCACTTGCGACAGCCTTTGAACAATGTTTAAGTAAGTAATTTATTGACTAATTAAGCGGTTACATTGAAAGAACTTTTTGCAAATTTTCAGTATAATGTCACCGCTTAAATCTTATCATTTATTTAATTGCTCTTATTAAACTTAACTAATGCTTTATCAAATTGTTCTGCAACTTGTGGATTAACTGTGCTAAATATTGACGAGGTTAGTGTGATAAAAGAGCACATTAAGAACCCTGGTATAATTTCATAAAGATTAGCAAGATCGATCCAACCTAAATATTGTATTAGTGGCTTCCAGGTCACAACCATTATCGCTCCCGATAACATTCCCCAAAGAGCGGCTGTTGAACTAATATTACGGTTAAATAGAGATAAGATGATTACTGGTCCAAACGCTGCACCAAACCCTGCCCAAGCATAAGAAACAAGCCCCATTACTTTCGATGATGGATCTTGTGCAATGGCAATGGCTACAACTGCAATTGCCAATACCATTAGTCGTCCAACCCAAACTAATTCCTTGCTTGATGCTGCTTTACGGATAAATCCTTTATAAAAATCTTCAGTAATTGCCGCTGAACACATTAGTAATTGTGCAGACAGGGTACTCATCACCGCAGCCAAAATGGCAGAAAGAACGATACCAACGATCCAAGGGTTAAACATTAATTTGGATAATTCAATAAAAACAGTTTCTGAATTTTCTAATTCAATATTATTTGCAGAGAAATAAGCTAAGCCAAAGTAGCCCACCGCAACTGCACCACCTAGACATAAAAACATCCAGCTAATACCAATATGGCGAGCTCTCTTTAATGATTTCAGTGAATCTGCTGCCATAAAACGTGCGAGAATATGAGGTTGCCCAAAATAGCCTAATCCCCAAGCCAATGCAGAAATAACACCAATACCAGAGACATTATGTAACCAATTAGAATAAGGAATATGC
Source organism: Phocoenobacter atlanticus subsp. cyclopteri (assembly GCF_018343795.1). Classification (GTDB taxonomy): domain Bacteria; phylum Pseudomonadota; class Gammaproteobacteria; order Enterobacterales; family Pasteurellaceae; genus Phocoenobacter; species Phocoenobacter atlanticus. Next base: position 1,854,565 of record NZ_CP074346.1, on the reverse strand, counting down.
GTTACTGCGGATTTTACTGTTAGTGCAGTATTAATTTCTTCCCAACTCAAATTAATTAAAACCATTACTGGAGCAAGTAATAATGCAAAAAACATTAATGTTGCTTGAATGGTATCACTCCACGAAACAGCCAAATAACCGCCAATAAAGGTATAAGTGATCGTTGCTAATGCTCCCAACCAAAGTGCGGTGCTATAATCTAATCCTAAAAAGCTTTGGAATAATTTCGCGCCTGCAACAACGCCTGATGCACAGTATATAGTAAAGAAAAATAAAATAATTGAAGAAGAAATTATTTTTAACGCTTTCTCTTGTTGAGGAAAACGTTGTGCAAAAAATTCAGGTAAAGTTAATGCATTCTGGTAACTTGCTGTAAAAATACGTAACCGACCTGCAACTACACGATAATTTAAGTATGCACCAATGGTTAAACCTACCGCTATCCACGCCTCTGAAAGCCCTGAAACAAAAATAGCACCCGGTAACCCCATCAATAGCCAACCAGACATATCCGAAGCCCCTGCTGACATTGCGGTCACAAAACTACCCATTTTTCGCCCACCCAAAATATAATCATCAAAATTATCAGTGGAACGATAGGCATAGATACCTATACCTAAAATAATAACGAGATAAAGTCCAAAAGTAATATAAATTTGCATAATAAGTTTCCTTTTTTTATTGTTCTTGTGCTGCCATTAAAGACGCATTTCCGCCTGCTGCGGTGGTATTTTCACTACGAGAAAACTCATCATAAAGAGGCATTAAATCTTGAGTTTCTCTCCAATCATAACATTTAAAAATAGCGGGGCTATTTTGGGCTACCCAAAGGCGTTGCTCTTTCGTTATATTTTCTAAATAAACCCCTTTTTGACAATGCCCTAAGGTTTTTGCTACTCGAACATTATCAAGGTTTAATTTAACTAATGGATGTTGATGCTCAACTAACACACTAAAACCTGCAGCTAATAATTTTTCTGCGGCTGGTTTTGCTTGTTCTAATGAACCATCAAAAATAGCCACTTCACAAGGTAAATAGGCTAATGAATTATCTTCACCTGTAATGCTCTCCAACAGTGGTTTAGCATTAGCTAAAGCCATTTCATCGCCAAACTGACTATAATATTGGGTTGTTTTGGTTAAGCGTTGTAGGTAGAATTCCCCTCCTGCTTTTGGTCCTGTTCCTGACTGGCTATGTCCACCAAAAGGCTGAACCCCCACAACTGCACCAACAATATTTCTATTAATATAAAAATTACCGCAATTTAGATGTTTTTCAACAAAATCCATTTGTTTGTAGATGCGGCTATGACAACCTCCTGTCAGTGCATATCCTTTTGCATTGACTTCAGCTAACACATTAGCGAGGTTCTCTTTTTTATAGGTAACGATATGTAAAATAGGCCCAAAGACTTCTCGTTCTAACTGTGCCAAGTTATCTAATATATAAACAGCAGGTGCGACAAAATGCCCTTCTTTAGGGGATTTAAGTTCTACATAACGCTGTGCTATTTGACGCATTTTCATTTTGTGATTGTCTAAATTTTGTAGTGCTTCCTTGTCAATAACAGGACCAACATCAGTGGCAAGTTGTGTTGGGTTTCCTATTTTTAACTCTTTCATTGCCTCACATAGCATTGAGTAAATTTTATCGGCAACATCTTCTTGTAATAATAAAATACGTAATGCAGAGCAACGTTGTCCTGCTGAATCAAAAGCAGAGTTTAAGACATCTGCAATCACTTGTTCTGCCAGAGCAGAAGAATCAACCACTAACACATTTTGTCCACCTGTTTCTGCAATAAAAACAGGATCATTATCTGCTTGTGCTAATTGTTCATTGATCAGTTTTGCCACTTCCGTTGAACCAGTGAATACCACTCCATCAAAAGGTTGTTTGACTAATGCTGCACCAATATCACCCGCTCCTAATACTAATTGTAATGCACTACGAGGTAAGCCTGCTTGGTAAAATAATTCAACTGCCGCTGCGGCAATTAATGAAGTTTGCTCAGCAGGTTTTGCTATCACCACATTCCCTGCTGCCAAACTTGCGGCAATTTGCCCTGTGAAAATCGCTAATGGGAAGTTCCAAGGAGAGATACATAAAATCTTACCTCTCGGATCCGCAAGTTTACCCAATTGAGCCAATTTTTCTAACTGAACCGCATAATAACGTAAGAAATCCACAGCCTCTCGTAATTCTGCAATAGCATTTGGTAAGGTTTTACCTGCCTCTAAAATAGCTATTTTCATTAGTAATGCTGCATTTTTTTCATAAAGATCAGCTGTTTTACGTAAAATATCTGCTTTTGACGTAGCATCAAAATTATTCCACTCGGTCATCGTTGCACTTTCAAAAACTTGTTCTACTGCGTCTACTTTTAAAAATGAAACCTCACCTACTTTACTAGACAGATCCGCAGGGTTAAAAACAGAATGACTTTGGTGGTGAATCGTATTATTTGCAAAATTTACTAAGGATGTGACCGCTTCAATTTGTGCTTTTTCAAAACCTTGCTCTAATTGTTCAAGGGTAAACTCATTGGTTAAATCAAAACCTTGTGAATTTTTACGATCACTAAATAATTCTAAGGGTAATTTCACCGCTTTGTTTCGCTCACCTTGAGATGTTTCATAAAGTTTCCAAGGTGGTGTCACCAACTGTTCTGCAGGAATGGTTTCATCGACCAGTTGATGTACAAAAGAGGAATTAGCCCCATTTTCTAATAAACGACGCACTAAATAGGCGAGCAGGGTTTCGTGTGTGCCAACAGGGGCATAAACACGAACTAAACGGTCAAGATTCTCTTTTCCAACCACATTATCATATAAATTCTCACCCATTCCGTGTAAGCATTGGAATTCATAATTTTTATCTTTACCCAATTCATAAATAGTACAGAGGCTTTGTACGTTGTGTGTTGCAAATTGCGGATAAATCACATCTTGAGCCGTTAATAATTTTTTAGCACAAGCAAGGTAAGAAATATCGGTATGATTTTTTCGAGTATAAACAGGGAAGCCTTCTAATCCTTCTGTTTGTGCCCATTTAATTTCACTGTCCCAATAGGCTCCTTTTACCAAACGGATCATTAAATAACTTTGTTTTTCACGGGCTAATTCAATTAAATAATCAATCACTTTAGGACAGCGTTTTGAATAGGCCTGAATAACAAAGCCAATTCCTTTATAGCCTTTTAATTCTGGTTCATCTAATAATTTTTCAACTAGATCTAAAGAAAGTTCTAAGCGGCTTGCTTCCTCGGCGTCAATATTAATACCAATATTGTATTTTTTACCTAACAACATTAATTGTTTTAGTTTTGGGTAAAGTTCGTCCATAACACGATCATATTGCGAACGAAAATAACGTGGATGAATGGCGGAAAGTTTTACTGAAACGCCATTTGATTGAAAAATATCTTTATCTGCAGAATCTCTACCAACGGCTTCGATGGCATTAATATAATCTTGGAAATAATGTTCGGCATCAGAAGCAGTCATTGCCGCTTCTCCTAGCATATCAAAAGAGAAACAAAATCCTTTCTCAACACGTTTTTGTACTCGATGAAGGGCATTGTTAATATCTGTTCCTGTGACAAACTGAGCACCTAAAATACGCATTGCTTGTAGCATAGCCAATCGCATAGCGGGTGCAGATAAACGAGCAAAACTACGTGTTAACGCATTAGAAAGGGTTTCTTCATCAAAACTACCGCTTAATTTTTTACCCAGTAACAAACCGTAGCTAGCTGCGTTAATAAAGATAGAAGAAGATCGCCCAATATGACTTTGCCAATTGCCCTCTTTTAATTTATCGTGAATTAATTCATCTTGTGTTTCTTCATCTGGAATACGTAATAATGCTTCCGCTAAACACATTAATGCTATTCCCTCGTCATCACCCAATGAAAACTCTTGCATTAAAGCATCAATGCCATAGCTATTCTTCTTAATATTACGCACTTTATTAATTAAATTTACGGCATTTTTTTGAATGGCATTTTCTTGCTCGGGAGTAAAAGTTAAGGTTTCATATAACTGATCAACCGCTTTTTTTTCATCAATGCGATAATATGAAGTGATATCACGACGTAATTGACTATATTTTTTAGAAAGAGAAAAAGACATAACACACCATTCCTATTTATTTTGTAAAAACATTGTAAAAAAATAGCAATTAAAGTGTTAATAGTAAACTACAAATTATAAATTTTGTGAAATTATCTGCAACTTTAGAAAAATCAAGCGGTACGATTATCAAAAAAATTTGCAAATTTTTGTAATAATCGTACCGCTTGTGAAATAGTAGAAGTTGCGAAAGTATTCTTATTAAATCTAAATATCAAGTGGTAAAAGTTCAGTAATAACAAAAAAGTTAATGCTAATAATTCTATTTTTTCTGCTACCGCATAACAAGAAAGGGTACAAACGAAGTGACAGTTTAAAAAACTGAAAAGTTGAATTAAGTACCAATTTTGTTACCAAAATATAAAGTTTTAATCAGGTATATATTCTGGTATTTTATTTATACAATGTTACTGTAATTATATTACTTTTTTGAGTTAATCAACATTTGAGTTCCGAACCATCCCCAATATATTCTATGGTGTTGTATTTTTTCATTTTTAATCTCTATTAATTCTATGATATCAACTTGTTGATTGTTCGGAGTTTGCCTTGGGTATTCCCAAATTAAAATATTATTCTTTATTAAATAATTATCTGTTCTATACCATTTCACTAATTCATTTGGTCTTCTTTTTGCTCCTTCAATTAAAAATTCAAGTATTTCATCCTTTCCTTTTAATATTCCATTGGTCTTATTCATAATTATTGGAACAAGTGGGCTTTCAAGAATTGCATCGTTTGCATATAGTTCTATTAATTTCAGAGTTTGTCTTGTTTTTGCAAATTCGTGCCATTCTTTGTGAATTTTTTCTGCAATATTTTTCATAACTAACTGCTAATTTCGCTCATTTTTTAATAGTAGGGTGGGTGACACATAAATATAGGTAATTTATGGATTTATCATTATATCCATTCTTAATTTGGAAATCATTATGAAAAGATACGATTTTATATATTGTTACCTTAAAAATATTTTTTTAGCACTCCTCTGTAAAGACAGAGGAGGTGATTTTCTATGAGATAAAATTAAGCTTTTTCTTTTTCTGCTGCTTTAACAATTACTGCAAAAGCCTCTGCTTTAAGTGAAGCGCCACCCACTAATGCACCATCAATATCTGGTTGAGTAAATAAGTCTGCTGCATTTGCATCATTTACAGAACCACCGTATTGAATAATCACTTGATCTGCAACTGCTTGAGATTTTGCAGCGATATGATCACGGATTGATTTATGAATGGCTTGAGCTTGCTCAGGAGTCGCTGATTTACCTGTTCCGATTGCCCAAATTGGTTCGTACGCAATAATTGCACCGTTAAATGCTTCTACACCTAAAGTATTTAAAATTGCATCGATTTGACGCTGGCAAACTTCTTGAGTTTTGCCTTGCTCATTTTCTTGTTCAGTTTCACCGATACATAAAACAGGGACTAGACCAGCATTTTTCAATACACCAAATTTTTGGGCTACAAATTTATCACTTTCTTTATGATATTGACGACGTTCTGAGTGACCAATGATAATATATTTTGCCCCAAAATCTTTTAACATTTCTGTTGAAATATCACCAGTGAATGCACCAGATTGTTTTAAATCCACATTTTGTGAACCTAATGCAATCACAGATTGACCAGTTAATGCCGCTTCAGCTTCAGCTAAATACATTACTGGTGGTGCAATTGCGACATCACAGCCTTTCACATCTTTTAATTCTGCTTTTAAGCCTTCAACTAACTGTTTTGTGAATGCTTTGCTACCATTTAATTTCCAGTTACCCATTACAAGTGGACGACGTGCCATTTTTTTCTCCTAATAATAATTAATAAAAAACTGTCTAACTATATCAAAATTTTAGTATTTTTTTATTTTTTTCTACAAATTTAATGATCTAGTTCAGAAAATAAGGAATATTTATTGGATTAATTCCCCATTTTTTAGGTAATAATATTCAGATCACTGCTATTAAATTCATAAGGCAATGGTTGATCTGTGATAATTTGGTCAAAGCGATCAGTAGGACAAATATAAGCCTGCTGTACTTTATTAATTTTAGAATGATCAAAAACAAGAACACTCTGCTCTGTTTTTGCCATTGCTTTAAGTTTTGTTTGTACTTCATTAAAATCGAAGCAAGTAACACCTTTGCTATTACTTACTCCTGCAGCTGAAATAAATGCCTTCGTTGTACAAATATTATCTAATTCATTGGATAAACTGATTGAATTGAAGTAACTGTTTTGACGTGAATAACTTCCACCACAAAGAATAAGTTCACAATAAGGGTATTCTTGTAAAACCAAAAAGGTATTAATAGAACAACAAACGGCTGTAAATTTTAATGAGCGGGGAATTTGTGATGCAATAAAGGGAATAGTTGATCCACCATCAAAAAAAACCACATCATTCTCAACAAGTTGCGATGCCGCAAGTTTTCCCACATACATTTTTTCTGCAATATGTTTAGTTTCTTGCTCTAGAATAATATAATTATTTTGGCTATTGGTTTGAGGCGATTTAACAATATATCCACCGAGTAAAGTAACGGAGTTTGTATTGTTACTGAGATCTCGTCGGATCGTCATTTCTGAAACGTTTAAAATTTCTGCAGCATCACGCAGATGAATTTTATCCATTTTTTTTAGTAAGAAATTGAGTTGTTGAATGCGAGAATTTACTTTGCTTTTGCTCATAGTGTCCTCAATATTTTTAACTTAGGCTATTATCTTATAAATTTTATAAAATTGAAATAGCTGTATTCTTATACATACAAATAAGACTATTGTCGTTTTAACAGTTAAACCACATTTTCTTCATTACGTAGCTGATTTAAAAAACTCAGGTAATGAGAAATCAAGTCGTTGTTATAAATAACGCCGATTAACTTTGGATTATTTTCACCATCTAATACGGGGATAAAATTAACATTTATTTTAGGCATCACTTCCATTGCTCGCCAAATAGAAGAGGCACGATAAACAAATGCAATGGATTTTTGAGCGATATCTTCAATAATGATATCTTCTTCTTTTTTCGTATTTTTATAGAGTTCAATGTCAACTAATCGTATTCGACCAAGGAGATAATTATGTTCATCCACCACAAAAGCAATATTTTTATGATTATCGAGCATTTGACGTTCTGCACTATCCAGACTTATTGAGCCATTCAGTACCAGATAATCTTGTGATATTAAACTATTGATACTGTGGGTTTCTGTATATAGTCGATCTCGTCCGTGTTCTAAATCCAGTCCTCGAGCTTTCAGTTGTAAGTCAAAGAAAGAGGAGGTGCCCATAAAACGGTAAGCCGTAATATTTGCCATTACTACAGCGAGCATTACGACACTGACAATTTGGAAATCTCCTGTAATTTCAATAGTAATTAAAATCATTGAAATAGGTGCACCAATAACTGCAGAGATCATTGCAGCCATAGTAGTAATGATAATAATTTCTGGTGAAAAAGAGAGTAGAGGAAATAATAATTGGATAACACCAGCAATAAGTCCTCCCAGTGCCGCACCAGTAAAAATGGTCGGTCCAAATATTCCTCCAGGGATGCCAAAGCCGAAAGTGAGAACGGTTGCAGCACCTTTTGCCATAAAAATAAAGAATAGTGCCATCAGGGTATAACTATGCCCCGTCATTAAATTATTCATTGCATCTAAGCTACTTCCAGCAGCCTCTGGTACAGTAACAATAATGAATGACGTTAAAATAGCCGCAATAAGTAGTTGATGAAACATTGCGAGTTTTATTTTTGCGTTAAAACGTTGTACCCACATAATATGGCGAATTTGCATAATACCAATAAAGGCGGCAACTATTCCGCCGAATGCAGCAATAAAATAAGTCGTGACATCGAAAGAATAGTGAGCCGGTAAGTTAAAGAAGATGGCTTTATCAAATAACTTACTACTGATAACGTAGCTGGTTACCGCAGAAATGGTAATAGGAGCAAAAGCACGAATGGAAAAAAAACGTAGTAAAACTTCGTGAACAAAAATGACCGCACCGAGTGGTGAGTGAAAAATTGCTGCAATTGCAGCCGCTGCCCCACAACCAATACTAATATAACGATGAACAGGACGAATCCATTTTAAGCGATGAAATAATATACCCGCCCCACTTCCAAGTTGGACTGTTGGTGAATAATAGCCGACAGAAAATCCAAAACCAATAGAAAATATGGATGCAAATGCGGAAAGTAGTGAAGATTTTGCATTTATTTTGCCATTTTTAGTGTGAATACCAGAGATTAAATCTGTTGGACTATGTTGGCGGTGTTCAGGTATTTTTTGTAGAAGATAGTACAGTATAGGACACGCAATTAAAGGACCAAGAGCAAAAAGTAACCATTGGGGAACAAAAGTTAATAAATGGTTCGTCTCTCGCCAATAGGTTGCGAGAAGATGGAAACTTTTTTCATAAGCCGCTGCAATAAAGGCGACCATTATCCCTAATACAACGGCATAAATAATAACCCCTATACTATGAATAATATCTTGTTTATTTAATTTAAAATCTTCAAAAATAATTTGTAAAAAATAAAAATAATCTTACCGCTTGTTTTGGTTTATATTAACGCTTCACCATCATTTTTCTAATTTCTGTTGCTAATCGTTCATATCTTACTCTTAAGGGTGAACCCGGTCGGTAAATTAAACCAATATCTCTAAAAGGTTCAGGTTCTTTAAAGGGAATATAATGTATTTGTTTATCTAATTTTTGTTGCATAGCTAACTCTGGAACTAATGTAATTCCCATATTGGTTGCCACCATATTTTTTAATGTTTCTAAACTTCTTGCTTTAAAATGTTTATCTTCTTTTCCTCCAACAGATAAACAATAACTTAATGCTTTATCCCTTAAACAATGTCCATCATCAAGTAATAACATTTCTTTTTCAGCAAGATCAGATAAAGCAATTTCAGTTAAATTTCCCCATTTGTGCTGAGTTGAAACGGCGAGTTGGATTGTTTCTTTAAAAATAGGCACTTCAATAAAAGATTCAGTTTCTCGACAAAAGGCTAATAAGCCACAGTCTAGTTGTCCAGTCTCTAATTGTTGTACAAGTTCAGCTGTTTGAAGTTCATAAATATAGAGTTCTAATTGGGGAAATAATTTTGCTAAATGAGGTAAAATTATCGGTGATAAATAAGGGGCTAGAGTTGGAATAATTCCAATATGCAAAGGACCAGACATCTCTTTGCCTTGATTGCTTGCCATATCTTTAAATACTTTCACTTCTCTTAATATCGCTTTAGCTTGATCAACAAGGATTAATCCTGCTTGAGTAAATAACACTTTACGGCTTGTTCTTTCAAGTAATATTGTACCTAATTCATTTTCTAATTTTCTGATTTGACCACTGAGAGTGGGTTGGCTAACATTACAAGAATCCGCCGCTTTACGGAAATGTTTAAACTCTGAAAGTGCAATTAAATATTCAAGATCACGAATATTCATAGAAACCCTCTATAAAAACCTATTGATATAATAGGCGACATTATGACATAAATCAGTGTAAAATAGTCAACAGTTTTTAATGAAACACCTCAATAAATTTAGGAGAAAATTATGTCTTTACAAGATATTTCAGGTCAAAAAGTACCACAAGTTACCTTCCACACACGTCAAGAAGACAACTGGGTTGATGTAACAACGAACGATATTTTTGCAGGTAAAACTGTCATCGTATTTTCATTACCAGGTGCATTCACACCAACGTGTTCTTCAACTCACTTACCTCGTTATAACGAATTAGCGAGCGAATTTGAAGCATTAGGTGTTGATGATATCTACTGTTTATCAGTAAATGATACTTTTGTAATGAATGCGTGGAAAGCTGATCAAGATGCAAAAAATATCAAAGTAATCCCAGACGGTAGCGGTGAATTTACCAAAGGTATGGGTATGTTAGTAAGCAAAGACGACTTAGGGTTTGGCGATCGTTCTTGGCGTTATTCTATGCTTGTGAAAGATGGCGTAATTGAAAAAATGTTCATCGAACCACAAGAACCAGGCGACCCATTCAAAGTATCTGATGCTGATACAATGATCAAATACTTAAAACCTGATTGGCAACCAAAACAATCTGCATCAATTATTACAAAACCAGGTTGCCCATTCTGTACAAAAGCGAAAATGCTATTAGAAGAAAAAGGCATTGCTTATGAAGAAATCGTTTTAGGTCGTGATGCAACAATGACTTCTGTTCGTGCAATTACTGGTCGTGCAACAGCACCACAAGTATTTATTGGCGGAAAACACATTGGCGGATTTGACGATTTAGCAAAATATTTTGCATAATTGCAAAAAGGTTAAATAAAGTAACCGCTAAAAACCCTTATTCGCTTGAGTAAGGGTTTTTTTATATTCTACAGTTTTGAGGAAAATTTCTCTTTTTTGTCCTTTATACCTATATTCTTGGTACTAAAAGATAAATTCATCAAGCTATTCTATCAAGAATAACTATCCATAATTTAGATGAGTGACTTTATTGCAGGGCAAGATAGTATTTAAAATCTCTTAGATTCAAAAAAGAAGTGCAACGTTTGAAAAATAGTAATTGAAATGTAAGATGTGCAGTGTTGCACTTCGATTTTCAACTACCACATATCAAAACGTTATGAAACACTACAAACATCTTACACAAGAACAAAGATATCAAATTTCTGCTCTAATGAAAACAGGAATCTCAAAAAGTGAAATTTCTCGAATCATTGGCGTTCACAAAGCAACGATATACCGTGAACTAAAACGTAATACTGGACAACGAGGTTACCGCCCTAAACAAGCAAATAACCTCGCTGTCTCTAGAAAAGCAAATAATGCTCAAACAATTAGTGATTTTGGCTGGGCATATATAGAGGAGTTATTATCAAGGAAATACTCTCCTGAACAAATTACAGGGAGACTACGTTTTCTTGGGTGGACTAATGTGCCTAGTCACGAAAGAATCTATCAATATATTTATGCGGATAAACAAGCAGGAGGAAAGCTGTATCAGCACCTACGTTGTCAGAAAACCTACAGAAAACGAGGTTACGCTAATCAAGATAGACGTGGTCAAATAGCAAATAGAATTGATATTACAGAACGTCCTGCTTCTGTTGATAATAGAGAACGCTTAGGGGATTATGAAGGTGATACCGTTGTAGGTAAACATCATCGTGGAGTGCTAGTTACCTTGGTTGATAGGGTAAGTCGAGAAACTAAAATAAAATGTTTACCTAACCGTAAGGCTGAACGAGTTAAAGAAGCTTGTATTGAAATGCTTTTAGGTGAAAATCCATTAAGTATTACCTTTGATAATGGTAAAGAGTTTGCACAACACGAAGAGATTGCAAAGTCATTAAAGACAACGATTTATTTTGCAAAACCATATCACTCTTGGGAGCGTGGAACAAATGAAAATACGAATGGGCTTATTCGGCAATTTTTACCAAAATCAGCCACTTTAGATAAAGTAACTGATGATGAGATTAAAGCTATTGAAGATAATTTAAACAATAGACCAAGAAAAGTATTAGGCTATCAAACACCTCTTGAGGTAAAATCTAGATTTGGGTGCGTTGCACTTCAAACTTGAATCCGCCTCTAATAAAAATCCTCACAAAACATTATTAGGCATAAGTATAGCGGGTAGATCCAGTTAAAAATTTACTACTTTTATGCTCGCTGATTTTTAATAACATTTAGTTATTGATTTTATAAAATCAATAGGTAAGGATTGCCCTTACCTTGAGTTATAAGTTTCACTCCTTTAGAATTTCTTGTAGATTAGGGTTATCTTTTTCATTAGTTATATAATGACCATCAAATATACTTGTTTCAAATTGTGTTAGTTTAGGATTGAGTTCCATAATTAATGTTTTTAGATCAGTTAAATCTTGAAATATAATTCCATCAGCACCTATTTGCTTACCAATAGCCTCATCATCTCTGTTATAACCAATCAATTCTGTGGCTAAGGGCATATCAATGCCATAGACATTAGGATAACGAACTGCTGGTGCAGCTGAAGCAAAATAAACCTTTTTTGCTCCCATCTCTCGAGCCATTTTGATAATTTGCTTTGATGTTGTTCCACGTACAATAGAATCATCTACTAGTAAGACATTTTTCCCCTCAAATTCACTACGAATAGGATTGAGTTTACGTCGCACAGATTGTTGTCGTTGTGCTTGGTTAGGCATAATAAAAGTACGTCCAATATAATGGTTTTTTACAAAACCAAATCGACAAGGTAAGTTTAAATACCGAGCCATTTCAATGGCGGCTGTTCCACTTGTTTCTGGTATAGGAATAATGACATCAATATCGTGATGTGACCATTCGCGCTGTAATTTTTGAGCTAATTTGATACCTTGTGCCATACGAGAATGATAAACCGAGACACCGTCCAAAATAGAGTCAGGACGGGATAAATAAATATATTCAAATAAGCAAGGAGTAGTTTGTGGATGGTCTACACAAATTTGAGTAAAACATTCTCCTTGTGTACTAATAAAAATAGCTTCTCCTGCTTTAATATCTCGTTCTAACTTAAAACCACAGATACTTAAAGCTGCACTTTCGGATGCAACCATATACTCCGTTCCTTTATCTGTTTGGCGGCTTCCATAGACGAGAGGTCGTATACCATAAGGATCTCGAAATGCGACAATACCGTAGCCAGTAATAAGTGTTACAACTGCATATCCACCACGAATTCGTTGATGAACTTGAGTAATTGCTTGAAAGATATCTTTTGCAGTAGGGGTTTTTGCTCCTTGTATCTGTAGCTCATGAGCAAAAACATTTAATAATATTTCTGAATCAGAATAGGTATTAAGGTGCCGCAGATCATTACTATGAATTTCTTCAATTAATTGAGCGGTATTTGTCAAATTACCATTATGAGCTAGTGCGATACCGTAGGGTGCGTTAACGTAGAAAGGTTGAGCTTCTGCCACATTATTTGTACCTGCAGTTGGGTATCGAACGTGTCCAATACCAATATTTCCTGTTAATTTTTTCATATGGCGAGTACGAATAACCTCTCTGACTAATCCATTCTCTTTTCGCATATAAAATTTACCATTATCGCCAGTAACTATTCCAGCAGCATCTTGCCCACGGTGTTGTAACACCGTAAGGGCATCAAAGATAATTTGATTTACATAATTTTGAGCAACAACAACACCAACAACACCACACATTTTTATATCCCTTTATCTGAAAGTAATTGACCAATATCATTACGATAATACATTTCTCTAAAAGTAATGTTAGCCACGTTTTGATATGCTTTTTCTTTTGCCTGTTCTAGGCTACTCGCTATTCCTACGATATTAAGCACCCTTCCACCGTTTGTGTAGTAGAGGTGTTCTTTTTCTTGAACACCTGCGAAGAAAATTTGACAATCCTTTTTTTCAATGCTTTCTGCTATGCCTAAAATTTTGTCCCCTTTCTTATATTTGGTAGGGTAGCCCCCTGCAGTAAGGACGACACAACAAGTGCTAGCGTTATGCCATTGTAGAGTGATACTTTCTAACTGTTTATCTAAGGATTTTTGAATAATCTCCAGTAGATCACTTTCTAAAAGTGGTAAAACGGCTTGCGTTTCAGGATCACCAAAACGCATATTGTATTCGAGTAAATAAACGCCGTCAGCACACACCATTAATCCAAAGAAAATGACGCCTGCAAAGTCCATTTTTTCTTGCTGTAACCCTTTTAATGTTGGTTGCAGAATATCAGTAATGAATTGTTGTTTTACTTCTGGGGTGTAATGTGGATTGGGGGCAATAACCCCCATTCCGCCAGTATTTAAACCTGTATCTCCCTCACCAATTTTTTTGTGATCTTTGGCAGAGATAAAAGGTAAAATTGTTTTACCATCAGTGACTGATAAAATAGAAATTTCCACACCTTCTAGAAATTGTTCGATAATAATGGTATCACCAGCATTGGCGAAAACTTTTTTAACCATCATATCATCAATGGTTTTTTCAGCCTCTGTATGTGTTTGACAGATAACCACGCCCTTACCTGCTGCTAAACCACTGGCTTTAACTACAAGGGGATATGGCATAAATTTGATATAATCTAGAGCAAGTTTAGGATCATTAAAACTTTGTGATTTTGCTGTTTTCACACCATACTTCTGCATAAATTGCTTAGCGAAAGATTTAGAACCTTCTAATTTAGCTGCTTTTTTATCAGGTCCAAAAATAGTTAAGTTATTTTGCTGAAATAAATCAACGATACCTGCTACTAATAATTCCTCACTACCAACAATTGTTAAATCTATTTGTTGTTCTTTAGCAAAAGTAAGGATTTCTTGACTTGTTGTTAAGTTTACATTTTCGCAATTAGGTAATAAAGTATCATAGGCATTACCCACTGCTGCGTAAATCTTTGTTACTCGTGGATTTTGAGCTATCTTCCAAGCGATAGCGTGTTCACGACCACCTGCTCCTATAATTAATATTTTCATTTAGGTTACCTTAATGTTTAAAATGTCTTAATTGACTAAATACCATCGCAATATCTTTTTTATTGCAGACATCAATAGAATCTTGATCACGAATAGAGCCACCCGGTTGAATAATTGCAGTAATAGCATTTTCTGATACTAATTCAACCACATCACTAAATGGGAAAAATGCATCAGAGGCAAGCACCATATTGGTTTTATCAAAGGTATTAGCTCTTTCAATGGCTTTTTCTGTTGCCCAAATACGACTGACTTCACCGCCACCAATTCCAAGTGTTTGTCCATCTTTGGCAATCACTATTGCATTTGATTTCACATATTTAACCACTTTTAAAGCAAATAATAAGTCTTTATTCTCAATATCATTTGGTTGTTTATTTGTGACCACTTTAGCATTATCTAGTAGGGCATTATTTACGTCTTGTACTAACAAACCACCATCTACTTTGATATATTCTTTACTGTCTTGTGGCTTTTGATTGCATTTGATGACTCTTAAGTTTTTCTTTTGTTTAAGAACAGTAAGGGCGTCATCGCTAAAGCTAGGAGCAATAACAATTTCTAGGAAAATATCGTTTAATTTTTTTGCCGTACTTTCATCAACTTCACTGTTAAAGGCAACAATGCCACCAAAAATTGATACGGGGTCGCATTCGTAGGCTTTGCTATAAGCTGTTTCAACACTATCAGCAATGGCAACACCACAAGGTGTTGAGTGCTTAACTGCACAACAAGCAATGTCTTCAGTTTCATTAAATTCACAGACGACTTTCCACGCTAAATCCATATCTCGAATATTATTAAATGATAAGGCTTTACCGTTTAGCTGGCTAAAGTTTTTCATTGCTCCATCATTCATTTTATCAACATAGTAAACCGCTTTTTGATGTGAATTTTCGCCATAACGCATTTCACTTTCTTTTTGATAAGAAATCGTTAAAAATTCAGGGCAGTCATCATCAAGTAGGAATTGGGAAATAGCAGCATCATAACAAGCGGTCAGATTAAATACTTTTTTTGCAAAAAATTTCCTTGTTTCATAGCTAATAGTTTGACTGTTATTTAGTTCATCAATAACGATTTGATAATCTTTTTTATCAGTAATGACTACTACATCTTTAAATGACTTGGCAGCACTGCGGAGCATTGTTGGACCACCAATATCAATAAATTCAATAGTATCATCAAAAGGTAAATTTTCTTTCACTTTATCAAAGAATGGATAAAGATTCACAATGACAAAATCAATGGTGGCGATATTTTTTTCTCTTAAAGTTTGCATATGTTCTGCATTGTCACGTATTGCCAAAATACCACCGTGAATATATGGGTGGAGCGTTTTTACTCGACCATCTAGCATTTCATCAGAATCAATGAGTTGACTGACTTCAAGGACAGGAACGCCACTTGCTTGCAAATGCCTATAAGTGCCACCAGTAGAAATAATTTCTACATTATGTTTGATAAGACACTCGGCTAATTCTACGATACCGTCTTTATCAAAAACCGATAGTAATGCTCTTTTTTTCATCGTTGTTTCCTTTGTTAAAGTTAAAATATCTTTTATTGATTAAGTGCAGTATCAAAATCTTTCAGTGCATTCATATCTAATTCATCTGCAACAGTATGTAAATTCGCTATGTGTTCCGTGCCAAAATATCTAAATGTTTCATTAAATGGTAAGAAAAAATCATCGCCTAAATGGTTACCGATAGATGAAGTAATTACTGCTGTTTTTTTGCCGCGCAATTTTCGTCCTATATCTTTTGCAATAGTGATTAAATCGCTAGTGCGGTCAAAAAATACTTTCATTTGTGCCGACATTGCATACCAATATACAGGCGTTGCAAAGACAAAAACATCATAATTTTCAGTGATATTTTCAATGATTTTGAGAAAATCATCATTTTGATTATGGTGCTCATAGTCGTAGTATGAAATGTTGTAATCTAATAAATCAATCACATCATAATCAGAAAATTTTCTTAACTCATCAATAACCTTTCGTGTGCCACCATTTTTTCTTGAACTTCCTAAAATTATTACTTTTCTCATTCTGTACTCCTATATTTTTTTACTGTAATGATAATATTTTGTATCTTGTTCCCAATCACGATTTTCGTAGAGTTTTTGTACAAAATTCTTTAACCACTCTCGGCAACAGTTCCCACTCTTTTTGCAATACCGATTTTGCAATTTCATCAGCCGTTTTTGCACTGCTAATATCCACTTCACTTTGGGCAATAATATCGCCTGTGTCCACGCCTGCATCAACATAATGCACCGTACAACCACTGATTGTATCGCCACTTGCCAATACGGCTTTATGCACATTTATTCCATACATTCCACGTCCACCATATTTAGGTAGTAACGAGGGGTGGATATTAATGACGGTATAGCAGTCAGTGAGGTCTTTATCTAAAATAGATAAAAATCCAGCCAGTACCACTAAATTAATTTTGCGTGTAGCTAAAATTTCACAAATTTGCTGTGAACAATTTTCTCTTGTTACTTGAAAAGTAGTGATATGGTATTGTTCAGCGAGAGTGGTAGCTTTACAACTTCTATCTGCAACAACGCAATCGATTGCAATTTTATGTTTAATTAATTGCATCATATTGCTACCACCACCAGAGACTAAAACAGCAATTTTGATAGAATCTTTAGATGTTATTTTAGACACAATTGATTATCCCCTTGTTCAATATGTCCAATTACATAAGCAGGTTCGCTAATGCTGGCTAAATAATCAACAACATCATCAACCATATTAGGATTAACCACAAGGGTAAAACCTACACCCATATTAAAAGTGCCAAACATCTCATCTTCACTGATATTGCCTCGTTGTTGCACTTCGGCAAAGAGTGGTAGTGATTGCCATAGCGGAGTGACGTTATTTTTGAATACTACAGGTGATAAGTCTTTATTCATACAACGAGGTAGATTTTCAATCAAACCACCGCCAGTAATATGTGCCATTGCGTGAATATCAAACTTTTCTAATAGTTGTAAAATCGGCTTCACATAGATTTTGGTTGGAGTTAGTAGCCAATCACTTACACTTTTGCCTTCAATAACTTCATTATAATCGCTAAAAATTTTGCGTAGCAGAGAAAAACCATTACTATGAAAACCACTCGAAGGTAAGGCAATAATACTATCACCAGCACGTACTTTATCACCATTAATCAGTTGTGATTTTTCTACGACACCAACACAAAATCCAGCAATATCGTAATCACCAATTTGATAAAATCCTGGCATTTCAGCGGTTTCTCCACCAATTAAAGCTGCTCCAGCTTGTAAACAGCCATCAGAAATGCCTGATACTAATTCAGCGGCAACTTCAGCCTCTAATTTGCCACACGCCAAATAATCTAAAAAGAACAGTGGTTTTGCACCGTGACATAAAATATCATTAACACACATCGCCACCGCATCAATACCGACCGTATCGTATTTTTTCTGTGTTAAAGCAATTTCTAACTTTGTGCCTACGCCATCGGTGCCTGAGACTAAAATGGGTTCTTTATAGTTTCCTAAGGCGTACATCGCCCCAAAACTACCCAAATTGGTTAGTACTGATGAATTATGTGTTTGTTGCACTTTTTTCTTCATCAGTTCAACGGCTTTATAGCCTTCTTCTTTATCAACGCCTGCTTGTTTGTATGTGATTGTGGTCATTGTTATCTCTTTTGCTAACTTTATATATCAAAATCATTAGTATTAATTACTTCTGCATAAAAATAGTTTAATGCTGATAAAAACGATTTTTGTACATTTTCTGCATCGACTTTTTTTCCGAATATTTCTAAATTTTTCGTTGCACAAGCATCGCCTATTACTTTAATCTTAAAGCCTAAATCTTTACCAGCCCTTACAGTTGCATCAACGCACATATGCGTCATCATTCCTAGAATTACTAAATTTTCTATATCATTATTTTTTAGATATTCAAATAACTCTGTATCTCTAAAACTATTGGGAAAATGTTTAATAAATACTTTTTCATTAGGTTGTGGTTTTACGGAATTATGTATTTCTGCTCCCAGAGTATCAGGTAGAAAGAAACTAGCATCAGGTCGTGTAGATAAATGTTTAATATGAACAACAAGTTGATTTTTTTCTCTAAATTTATCTAATATTTTTTTCGCATTAATACTTGCTTTTTCACTTTCAAATAATTCTATTTTTCCATTCGGAAAATAGTCATTTTGAATATCAATAATAATAAGTGCTTTATTCATTTTTTACTCCTTTTTTAATTATTTGCCAAACGCTTACATATTTCCAAATAGGCATCTTCAATATCGCCTAAATCTTGACGGAAACGGTCTTTATCCAATTTTTTACCTGTTTCTTTATCCCAGAAACGACAAGTATCTGGCGTAATTTCATCAGCAAGTAAAATATCACCCTTTGCATTTTTACCAAACTCAATTTTAAAATCGACTAATGTAATACCAAGTTTGTCAAATTTGGCTTTTAACAAATCATTAATCTTAGCAGTAATATTATAAATACTTGCCAATTCATCATAAGTCGCTAAGCCTAATGCGACAGCGTGGTGATCATTAATCAATGGATCGCCATATTCATCATTTTTATAGCAAATTTCAAAAATAGTATTATTTGGTTTTGTACCTTCGGCAATACCCACTCGTTTTGCCATTGAACCAGCAATAAGGTTGCGGACAATCACTTCTAATGGGAAAATTTGTACTTTTTGGCACAGTTGTTCTCTATCACTTAACTTTTCAATAAAGTGCGTTTTGATACCATTTTCTTCCAGTAATTTAAAAATTATTGTAGTAATTTGGTTATTGAGTACACCTTTATCTTTGATTGTTCCTTTTTTTGCACCATTGCCAGCAGTGGCATCATCTTTGTAAAAAATAATCACTTGCTCAGTGTTATCAGTTGCATAAATTTGTTTGGCTTTGCCTTCGTAAATAAATTCTGTTTTCATTTTTTTGCTCTTTTGGTTAATCGTGTTCGTTAAGATGAATTTATTGTAGAGATAGGGCATGCCCTGTCTCTACGGATAAAATTACAATGCTACATTAATAGTATCTTTAAAACCTTCTTTCATATTCGTTCTAAAATTGGCTAATTTGGCTTGCAAATCAGCATTACCGATAGCAAGCATTTGTACTGCTAACATACCTGCATTAAAAGAATTATTAATGCCGACACTTGCCACAGGAATAGATTTTGGCATTTGCACAATGGAATACAATGCGTCTATGCCATTACCGATAGCCGATTTTCCAGCATTAATTGGCACGCCGATAACTGGCAAGGTGGTTTTTGATGCCACTACACCCGGTAAATGTGCCGATAAACCAGCACCAGCGATAATCACACCATAGTTTTCTTGTTCAAATTTCGTCAGTATTTCTGCCAATAATTCAGGCGCTCGATGTGCTGATAAAATATGTGCTGAATACTCTATGCCAAATTGTTTTAAACAATCTGATGCACCTTTCATTACTTCTAAATCGGATTGACTACCGAATATAATACCTACTTTCATAATAAAAACTCCGTTAATTAAAATTTTTGTGATTTGTAATATTCTTTAACTTTTCCCACATTCCAATCTTGTGGCAATTTGTCTTTTTCTACAAAGTTCATACAATAGACATTATTTTTATCTTTTGAATACGCTCGGTAGAGATGTTTCCAAGTGTTTATATCAACTCGTGGTAATTTTTTATTGCAAAAAATACGCTCTTTTTATCTCGTGAAAATCCATTGCCTAACAATTTCCAAGTTTCTTTATCTGCACCTTTTAATACACCGCTTTCATAAAAGATATTTTCACTATCCATTGCAAAGTAATCATCTGCATTTACAAGCGTTAAAGTTTGTGGGTCGCTACAACTTTTTATTACTCTGCCAAAGTAATAAGCAAAGTTTTTGTCATACGCAAAACCATTACCTAAAACGCAAAAATCTTGTGCGTCAAGCCCTTTTAATTGTGTAAGTGAAGTTTCATTTTCAATGTAAGCAACATTTTTGTCTTTCCAATAACCATTGCCTAACGCTACAAAACTATCTCTATCAACCTTTGATAATTTAGACCAAGCGTGATAAATATTATTTTTATCTCGTGCAATAAAAACAGTATCACTACTTTGATAAATCTCAAATGTTTCAATATCAGCACTACGCAAAATGCGTTTTTGATGCACGATTTTTCCGTCTTGTATTTCCCAATAAATAATCTTATTAAATTCCTTATCAATAACTTTTTCATTAGGGTATTCGGTTAATTTTTTCCACATCATAACTCTACCCAAAATACTTAACCCCATTTGCAAAAATATTTTGGTCATTATCACCAGAAATATTTTTGAATGTTCCCTCAGAATAACGCTCGGAATGCCCCATTTTGCCTAAAATTCTGCCATCAGCTGACATAATACCCTCTATGGCTAGGCTTGAGCCATTAGGGTTATAAATAAATTCATTAGTTGCTCTATTAGATAAATCAACATATTGTGTCGCAATTTGCCCATTGGCAATGAGTTGTTGTAGAGTATCTTCGCTTGCATAAAAACGTCCTTCACCATGAGAAACGGGAATATTAAAAGTTTGTCCCACAGCAAAAGAAGATAACCAAGGTGATTGGTTATTTACTATTTTTGTTGTTACTATTTGAGAAATATGGCGACCGATCTTATTAAAAGTTAGCGTTGGCGATTGTGGCGTAATTTGACCGATATCACCATTTGGTAACAAGCCTGATTTAACAAGAGCTTGGAAGCCATTACAGATGCCTAAAACCAAGCCATCTCTTGCTAGAAATTCATTAATACTCTCTTTTAATTGTGGGTTTTGTAAGATAGCAGCAATAAATTTACCTGAACCATCTGGCTCATCACCTGCACTAAAACCGCCAGGTAATACAAAGATTTGTGCTGTTTTAAGTTTATGGCACAGTTGATTAATAGAATCACGAATATAATTTGAGGTAATATTTCTAAATAATAGTATTTCCGCACATCCTCCATTGCGATTAAATGCGTTATACATATCGTATTCTGAATTACTACCAGGGAAAGTGGCGATTAATACTCTAGGTTTTGCAACCTTAACACCTTGTATTGAATGTGCTATTTTATTTGTTGTCACAGATAAATCTGTCAGAATAGCCGGTTGTTCATCCGTTTTTACTGGAAAAATTTTTGCTAGTTTTCCTAGCCATACTTCTTGCAAAGTAGTTAGATTAATATGTTCGTTATCAATAACAACAGAAAACTCATTAATACTTTGCCCTAATAAAACTGCATTAGGTTGGCTGATTATTTTTTGACTTTCAACAATGATGCTGGCTGGTTTAATAGTAAAATAATCAGTGTTATTGTTGTTGAGTCTAACACCGATACGATTACCGAAACTCATTTTTGCCAAAGCTTCCGCAATACCACCGTGTTTTACTGTCATTGCTGATAATATAGTGCCTTCTTCAATACCTGTCAGCACTGTTTCAAAATTATTTTTAAGGATATGGGCATTATAGTGTCCTTCATCATCTAATGGATTATCCAGTAGATAAATATATGAACCAATTTGCTTAAATTCAGGAGAAATAATGTTATTAATATTACCAGAACTTACTGCAAAAGAAATAAAAGTTGGTGGTACGTGTAAATCGTTAAATGTACCACTCATCGAGTCTTTACCACCAATAGCCGCGACGTGAAAATCACTTTGAGCCTTGATTGCCCCTAGCAGCGCTAAAAAGGGTTTTGACCAAGTGACACTGTCCTGCCCTAGTTTTTGGAAATATTCTTGGAATGATAAGCGAGCTTTCTTATAATCAATACCGACTGAAACCAATTTAGCAAGAGAATCAATGACGGCATACATTGCTCCGTGATAGGGTGACCACGATAATAGATAAGGATTACAACCCCAAGTAATGGCAGAAACAGTTTGTGTTTCTTTATTAAGCACTGGTAATTTAGCAACAGAAACATCTATTGGAGTCATTTGATAACGTCCACCAAATGGCATTAATACTGTTCCTGCCCCAATAGTAGAATCAAACATTTCACTCAAACCTTTTTGTGAGGTGACGTTTAAATCACATAAATTTTCTTCCCACTGTTTTTGTAAATTATCACCTGAAACTACCCGCTTAAAAGGTTGTTGTCTATCAATATTAGTAACGGTAATATCAATTTGTTGTCTCACACCATTAGTGTTTAAAAACTCACGTTGAATATCGACAATATGTGTACCTTTCCACGTCAGCAATAAACGATTATCATCGGTTACCTTACCAACTACTGTTGCTAATAAATTTTCTTCTTGGGCATATTGCAAAAAGGTTTGACTATCTTTTTCAGAAACAATCACTGCCATACGTTCTTGTGATTCAGAAATAGCGAGTTCAGTACCACTTAATCCTTCATATTTTACAGGAATTAAATCAAGATTAACTTTAACACCATCGGCAAGCTCACCAATCGCAACGCAAACCCCACCTGCACCAAAGTCATTACACTTTTTAATTAATCTAGTAGCATTAGCATTTCTGAATAAGCGTTGAATTTTACGCTCTTCTAGAGCGTTACCTTTTTGTACCTCTGCTCCGCAAAGTAGCAAAGAATTATCATTATGTTCTTTAGATGAACCTGATGCTCCACCACAGCCATCACGTCCTGTCTTGCCACCCAGTAAAATAATATGATCATTAGGTTGTGGTTTAGCCCTGATTACATTTTTGATAGGAGCAGCAGCAACCACTGCACCTACTTCCATTCGTTTAGCTTTATAACCTTCGTGATACAATTCTGACACCAATGAGGTGGCAATACCAATTTGGTTACCATAGGAAGAATAACCTTCAGCAGCTTCAGTGGTAATTTTTTGTTGGCTTAATTTACCAGCAAGAGTATCTTCGATTTTTTCCAGTGGATTAGCTGAACCTGTCACGCGAATTGCCTGATAAACATAAGCTCGCCCAGATAATGGATCTCGAATAGCACCGCCTAAACAAGTAGAGGCACCACCAAACGGTTCAATTTCTGTTGGGTGATTGTGAGTTTCATTTTTGAACATCAACAACCATTTTTCAAGGTGTTTTTCCCCTGAAAAATCGCTAGTTTCCACATCCAAATAGACAGAACAGGCATTGTTTTCATCAGAAATTTCTAAATCATCTAAATATCCAGTTTTATGTAAATATTTTGCCATCACTGTTGCCATATCCATTAGACACTGAGACTTATTTGCAGCTACTTTTGATTTAATGTCTAAATAATGATTGAATGCTGACTGTATTTGTTGTCCAAAAGGCGAATCAGGAAAGCTGATATGTCTAATTTGTGTTTCAAAGGTGGTATGGCGACAATGATCTGACCAATAGGTATCAAAAACTTTAATTTCAGTTTCAGTAGGATTTCTACCTAGTTGTTGATAATGTTGATGAATAGAATGTAAATCTTCGTAGCCCATAGCAAGATTTAGTTCATCTTTTAATTGATCGAGTTGGTTATGATTAAGACTGAGGAAGTTATCATAGATAACTACGCTATCATTAATAGTAATGGGTGTTTTAGCAAAGAGAGATAAATCTTTCTCTTTGCTATCAACAGGGTTTATATAGAATTGTTTAATTTTACTGAGATCAGCGAGGTTAACACTTCCTTCAAGAATAATAATTTTAAAAGATTTAACGGTAATATTAAGTTTTTTTGATAAAATAATTTCAATACATTGTAAAGCAGAGTCTGCTCGTTGGTCGAATTGCCCATCTAAGCATTCAACAGCAAAGTACGTTTTATTTGTTAATTCTAATTCATCAATAACTTTATCACTAACAAGTTCTGATAAAATTCGATATTTAATTTTAGCAATCTCTTGGACACTTGCTTCTAGATCAAAAATATCATAACCATTGATTACCTTTAAGGATTCTAATCCTTGAATATGTAATTCTTGTTTAAATTTAGCACATAACTGCTTCGCCTCTATATCAAAACCAGACTGCTTTTCAATGAAAAAACGTAGATTTGTCATCTTATCCTCAAAGTCATTTTAAAAATGTTAGAAACAAAAAAAGCCTAGATGCACGCATCTAGGCTGAATAATACAGATAAATTATTTTGTGATTTATACAAGTGCTTTATTCTCATTACAAAATACCATAGTTTTACGAAAACAACGCAAGGAGTACAGAATTAAATTCAGTACTTTTTGTAATAAGAGTTATTTTCGTAGTAGTTAATTTAAGGTTAACTGTAGAGACGCTCAACCATATTTTGAGCATATACGATTAAAAATTTTGTGCGATTTTACAACATTTTTTTTGTAAAGTAATCCTCTTTTTTTAAATAAAAATTAATTGTTTTTAAAATAGCGTTGTCCTTTCACTTCTTTACTACTTTCAATTAAACGATGATAATTTTCAAAGCGAGTTCGGTTAATTTTGCCTTCTTCTACGGCTTCTCTAATTGCACAGTTTGGATCGGTGTTGTGTTTACAATCACGGAATTTGCATAAACCTAAAATAGATTGAAATTCTATATAACCTTGAGTGATTTGCTCCACCTCTAAATGCCATAAGCCAAACTCACGAATACCTGGAGAATCAATCAGTTTACCACCTTGTGGTAATTGATATAAATAGGAAGCGGTAGTCGTGTGTTGCCCTAACCCTGAGTTAGTACTCACTTTATTAGTGAGTATATTGCTCTCTGGAAGTATTTGGTTGATTAAGCTTGATTTTCCGACTCCAGATTGTCCTACAAAAATAGACGTACCTTGTGAAAGATAGCGGTCTAATTTTTCCATTCCTTCTCCTGTTTGAGCAGATAAACAAAGGCTTTGATAACCAATGTTACGATAGATATCGAGTTGTTTTTCAACTTCTTGTCGCTCATCATCATTTAATAAATCAATTTTATTTAACACAATTAAGGCTGGAATTTTTGCATTTTCACAAATCACCAAATAGCGATCAATAATATTTAATGACAACTCAGGCAATACGGCAGATACAATAATAATTTGATCAATATTTGATGCCATTACTTTGATTCCGTCATAATAATCGGGGCGAGAAAGTTCATTTTTACGAGGATAAATTGCCTCGATCACACCACTAATGCCTTGCAATTGTTCACTGCCTTTTCGCCAAGATACTTTATCTCCGACTACCACAGATTTTAGAGTACGACGTAGATTACAACGGCATACCTCACCATCTGAATTTTCTACGTCAGCATGTTTAGCGTGACGGGCGATAACCAAACCATCTTTTGTTTCACCCAGCATTTCATCTTGCCATTCTAATTCTTTTTTATGAATTTTATTGTGATGATTAGATTGAATACGTCGTTTTTGATTTTGTGTGAGTTTTCGTTGTTTTCCCAAAAGATTACCCAAATTAACTGATTTTATTAAATTATAGCCTAAGAATTAACTTCTTGCTCCAAAAATTGCACTTCCTATACGAACCATTGTTGAACCACATTCAATCGCACTTTGCATATCATTGCTCATTCCCATTGAAAGGGTGTCAATTTCGGGGTAGTGCTGTTGTAAGGTATCAAATAATGCTTTCATTTTATTTAAGGCGATTTTTTGTTTTTCAGGCTCACTCTCCGATTTTGGAATCGCCATCAAACCACGTAGTTTTAAACGTGGTAACAGCATAATTTCATTGGCAAGAGAGAGCATTTCACGGGGAGCAATCCCTGATTTTGATTCTTCATCACTAATGTTAATTTGGATTAACACATTCAGTGGAGCAAGGTGTTCAGGGCGTTGTTCATTTAAGCGAGTGGCAACTTTTAAGCGATCGATAGTTTGTACCCAATCAAAATGTTCAGCCACTAAGCGGGTCTTTTTTGATTGTAGCGTACCAATAAAATGCCATTCAAGATCATTATAATTATGAAAATAAGCAATTTTTTCTACCCCTTCTTGCATATAATTTTCCCCAAAGGCACGTTGTCCGCAAGCAATTGCTTGTTCAATATCGCTTACAGGTTTGGTTTTGGTTACTGCAAGTAATGTTACCTGATCTAAGCGGTTACATTTTTGTAAAAATTTGCAAATTTGTTTCTTTATTTGTGTTAAATTTTGTTCAATAGACATTTTTAATCCTAAATAAGCTATAATCTCTCCATATTAAAATGCAATATGGTTTAAATCAATAGAGAATATATGAAAGAGTTAGCAAAAATTAAATTAGTAATAACCGATGTCGATGGTGTTTTAACAGACGGCGGACTTTATTACAATGAAAAAGGCGAAGAATTAAAAAAATTCCACGTACAAGATGGTTTAGGTATTAAAATGCTCTTAACTACAGGTACAAAAGTGGCGGTGCTTTCGGGCGGTGATTCGCCGTTGTTACGTAAACGAATTGATGTGTTGAAAATTCCTTATTTTTTATTAGGGAAAATGGAAAAACGCACCGCTTGTTTGACCTTAATTGAGCAAGCAGGAGTAACCCCAGAAGAAACGGCTTACATTGGTGATGATACCTTAGATTTACCCGCATTTGAGATTTGTGGTTTGGCAATTGCTGTGGCAGATGCCCCTGATTACATTAAAAAGCAAGCTGATTTAATTTTAAAAAAGGCAGGGGGACAAGGTGCTTTTCGTGAACTTTCCGATATGTTGTTACTCTCACAAGGAAAGGAAGATGTTTACAGTACAGCAGACGGTTTTATGAGAGTGGTTGAGCAAATGACTCAGTAGTTTTAGATATAATTTTAAAATCATAAAAACAAGCGGTAAGATTTGTGATAAAATTCGCAAATTAATCAAAAAATTTTAAATAACACGTAGAGACAAGGCATACCTTGTCTATTGAATATATATCGTAAAGGACAATAAACAAGTGGAAATCAATTTAGTTGAATTTTTAAAGAACACTTTGGCTGATTTAAAAGCTGAAAATATACAAGCTATTGATGTAAAAGGTAATTCGAGTATTACTGATACAATGATTGTATGTACAGGAACATCAAGCCGTCACGTAGCCTCAATGGCAGATAATTTAACCGAAGAAAGTAAAAAAGCGGGTATTGAAGTCTTTGCCTCTGAAGGGAAAGTGACAGCAGATTGGATAGCGGTAGATTTTGGGCAAGCAATAGTACATATTTTGCAACAAGATAGCCGTGAATTGTATCAATTAGAGAAATTGTGGCATAGATGAGAATTCAGTTAGTTGCAGTTGGTACGAAAATGCCAAAATGGGTAACAACTGGATTTGAAGAGTATCAACGTCGTTTTCCTAAGGATATGCCTTTTGAATTGGTAGAAATTCCTGCGGGAAAACGAGGTAAAAATGCTGATATTAAACGTATTTTAGAGCAAGAGGGTTATGCGATGTTAAACGCCTGTGGGCGTAATCGCATTGTTACTTTAGATATTCCGGGTAAGACTTGGACAACTGGGCAGTTAGCTCAGCAATTAGAAATATGGAAAAATGATGGACGAGATGTGAGCTTACTTGTCGGTGGTCCTGAAGGTTTGTCGCCTGAATGTAAACAACGAGCAGAACAAAGTTGGTCACTTTCGCCATTAACTTTGCCTCATCCCCTTGTGAGAGTGGTTGTGGCAGAGAGCTTGTATCGTGCGTGGTCATTAACGACTAATCATCCTTATCATAGAGAATAATGAACGTTTTTAGCCAAAAAGAATTAGCATCTAAAGAAGTGAGCAACGGTAAGGCTGAAGCTCATCTTTTTATTCGTCGAGCATTAATTGGGTTTCTTGGTGTTCTTGTGTTAACTGCAATATTATTTGCTAATATCTATCATTTACAAATTATTGATTATAAAACCTACCAAACTCGTTCTAATGGAAATAGAATTAAATTATTACCCACTCCTCCTGTTCGAGGATTGATTTATGATCGTAAGGGAAAAGTACTCGCACAGAATTTAACTTTTTTTGGATTATATATTGTTCCTGAAAAAGTCAATAATCTTAAAGAGACATTGCAAAAATTAAAGGATGTTGTAGGTCTAACAGATAAGGATATTGAAGCCTTTCATAAAGAACGCAGACGTTCTTCTCATTATACTCCGATTATTTTAAAAAAAGATTTAACAGAAGAACAAATTGCTCGTTTTGCTGTAAATCAATATTTATTTCCTAACATTGATGTTCAGGCTTATTTTAAACGTTACTATCCTTATGGCGATGCATTAACGCATATTATTGGTTATGTCGCAAAAATAAATGACAAAGATCAAAAAAAATTGAAAGCTGAAGGGAAATATCAAGATTATGCAGGTATGCATAGTATCGGTAAGCGTGGTATCGAAAAATATTATGAAGAGCAGCTACACGGAATACCAGGATTTGAAGAAGTTGAAATTAATAATAGAGGTAAAGTTATTCGTAAATTAAGGGAAAAGAATGCCATTGCAGGAAGCAGTATTCAATTGACGCTTGATATTGATTTACAGCGTTATATTGTGGATTTATTAGCGGATAACAAAGGGGCGGTTGTGGTATTAGATGCGAAAGATAGTAGCATATTAGCAATGGTTACCAATCCGAGTTATAACAATAATTTATTTGTTGATGGTATTTCTTACGATGATTATGAGTATTTATTAAATAATCCTAATCGACCTCTGTATAGCCGAGCAACGCAAGGATCTTACCCTCCTGCCTCAACAATTAAACCTTTTATGGCAATTGCAGGTTTAACAGAAGGGATTGTTACACCTCAGATGACCATTTTTGACCCAGGATATTGGATAATTCCAAATACTAGCCGTAAATTTAGAGATTGGAAACGAGCAGGACACGGACAAACAAATTTAAATAAAGCAATTACGGAGTCTTCTGATACTTATTTTTATCAATTGGCGTTTAATTTAGGTATTGATAAGACATCAAAATGGATGAAAAAATTTGGCTTTGGAGAAAAGACAGGTATTGATATTTTTGAAGAGTCTTCTGCCATTATGCCAAGTCGTGAATGGAAGAAAAAACGTTACAAACAGCAGTGGTTACAAGGAGATACAGTCTCTGTAGGGATTGGGCAGGGCTATTGGACAGCGACACCATTACAACTTGCCAAAGCATTAGCTATTTTGGTGAATAATGGTAAAGTGAATACTCCTCACTTAATGAAAGAAATTGTGGGGGTTGATGTTATGCCATATCAAGATCCCCTTTTGTATGATGATATAAAAAATGTACCTAATACATTTTGGAAAGCATCAAAACAGGGAATGTATAGTGTTATTAATTCATCGCATGGAACTGCGCGCAAGGCTTTTGCCGATACACCTTATAAAGTTGCAGGGAAATCTGGCACTGCACAAGTATTTAGTTTGGCAGAAAACCAAAAATATGATGTGAAAGAGCTTAAAAAAGAATTACACGATCACGCATTATTTATTAGTTTTGCACCTTATGAAGATCCCAAAGTTATCGTTTCTATTATTTTGGAAAATGCAGGAGGAGGATCAAGTAATGCTGCTCCAGTCGTGAGAAAAATAATGGATTACATCTTTCTTGAATCGGATTTATTTAAAAATTTGCAAAATTTAGATCAAAAGTCACCGCTCAATACCCCTCAAGAAGGTAAGGTTTCAAATGAATAGTACATTTATCACTTATATGAAAAAAATATTGGATATTGATATTTGGTTGTTACTTGGATTATTGATGATTAGTTGTTATGGTTTATGGGTATTATATAGTGCGAGTGGTGCCAATGAAAGAATGTTCAATAGTCGATTAATTCAAATAACATTAGGATTTGGTGTACTCTTTTTTATGGCTCTTATTCCTCCTCGTGTTTATGAATTTTTTTCTCCTTTTCTTTATTTGCTCTGTATTGTTTTACTCGTTTTGGTTGATGTAACGGGGGAAATAAGTAAAGGTGCACAACGTTGGTTAAACTTGGGTTTTGTTCGTTTTCAACCTTCAGAAGTGGCAAAGTTAGCCGTACCATTAATGGTGGCAACTTATTTGGGTAAACGTTCTTTACCTCCATCATTAAAAGATACGTTTATTGTACTTGTGATTATCTTAGTACCGACATTATTGGTTGCGATACAGCCTGATTTAGGTACCGCTATTCTAGTATTTGCAGCGGGGATGTTCATCCTTTTTTTAGCAGGCTTAAATTGGAAGTTAATCGCTTCAGGGCTTTTAGGTTTGGCTATTTTTATTCCGATTATGTGGTTTTATTTGATGCACGATTATCAAAAAACGAGAGTAATGACCTTACTTGATCCAGAAAAGGATCCGCTGGGTGCAGGTTATCATATTATTCAATCTAAAATTGCGATTGGTTCGGGTGGCTTTTATGGAAAAGGTTGGATGCAAGGAACACAATCTCAATTAGAGTTTTTACCAGAGCCCCATACTGACTTTATTTTTGCCGTATTAGGTGAAGAGCAAGGAATGGTTGGAATTGTTACTCTCCTAGCGATTTACCTTTTTATTATAGCAAGAGGATTAATTGTAGGAATGAAGGCAAATTCAATATTTGGGCGTTTAATCTCAGGAGGAACGGCGTTATTATTTTTTGTTTATGTCTTTGTAAATATAGGTATGGTCAGTGGTATTCTTCCTGTGGTTGGTGTACCATTACCCCTTTTTAGCTATGGAGGAACATCTTTTGTGACTTTAATGGCGGCATTTGGTTTAATGATGTCTGTTTATGTACATCAAACAAAACAGAAGGATACCAATCCTTACAATAGAAAATTTACAGAATATAAATATTAAGAAGGTTTTGAATTAAAGGAATACTATGCGAGTTATAAAATTTTTCAATGTGTTACTTGTTGCTATGACAATGAGTACTTTTGCAAGTGCAAAATTATCAAAAAATGACGTTCACGTAAAAGGTGCGAAGTTGCTTCCATCTAAGGTGTCGACAAGAATATACAGCTATCGAGACAGAGGGTATAAATATACTACTTTGAGTAAAGAAAAATCGGCTCGTTATCATTCTGTTGGAATTGCCAGTTACTATGGCGGTAAGTTTAATGGTCGAAAAACAGCAAATGGTGAAATTTTTAATGAAAATAATTTTACTGCTGCACATAAAACATTGGCTTTTGGTACTTATTTGCTTGTCACTAATTTACGTAATGGGCGTAAAATTATTGTCAGAGTAAATGATCGAGGTCCATTTAGTAAAAAACGAATTCTTGATCTTTCTAAGAGAGCTGCTCGATCTTTGGGGATGTTACGTTCAGGTATTGCTAAAGTAAAAGTTGAAGCTTTACAAGTTGATCAAAATG
Organism: Phocoenobacter atlanticus subsp. cyclopteri; assembly: GCF_018343795.1. Classification (GTDB taxonomy): domain Bacteria; phylum Pseudomonadota; class Gammaproteobacteria; order Enterobacterales; family Pasteurellaceae; genus Phocoenobacter; species Phocoenobacter atlanticus. The sequence continues at coordinate 1,822,688 of NZ_CP074346.1, read as the reverse complement.
GTTATATTTCAGGAAAGGGAACCTCCTCTTTATTAAAGATAGCCCAAAAATCTGGTCTATCATTAAAAATTAAGCAAGCACCTATTTTAACTGCACCTGTTATTGTTAAAATTGTAAATTTTAAATCTAAAGATACCGCTTATGAGATAACAAGAAAGGTTAAACCTAAGACGGTTATTGAAAAAAATGGCAAGTACTATGATGTGTTAATTGCCGTTGATAATCTATTACAGGCAAAAAAATTAAAAAATCAGCTTGCGCTTTTAACACATAACAAAGTTTATATACACAATAAAAAATAGGGAGATGCAATGTCTAAAATTATGAATAAATTACACCAGTTAGGATTATGTGTATTAATAACATCATCGGTCGCTTATGCTCAGAATGATATAGATTTTACTCCATCTCTTCCATCATTAAAGGCACAAACTTATGTCTTAATGGATTATAATTCGGGACAAGTATTAGCGAGTTTAAATCCCAATCAACGTCATTATCCCGCAAGTTTAACTAAAATGATGACCAGCTATGTGATTGGCTCAGCTATTAAACAGGGATATATTAGTAATGATGATGAAGTAATTGTTTCTGAAGCTGCTTGGGGATATAAATTCCCAGGTTCATCAAAAATGTTTTTAAACTTAAAACAAAAAGTGTCTGTGAGCGAATTAAATAGAGGGATTATTATTGCTTCAGGAAATGATGCTTGTGTTGCAATGGCTGAACATATCTCAGGTTCTCAAGAAGCTTTTATTAATGTAATGAACCAATATGTAGATAAATTTGGTTTAAAAAATACACATTTTGCAACAGTGCACGGTTTAGACCATCCAAAACAATATTCTTCAGCTTATGATATGGCAATAATAGCCGCTAGAATTATTCGTGATTTACCTGAAGAATATAAAATATATTCAGAAAAAGAATTTACCTTTAATAAGATTAAACAACGTAATCGTAATGGTTTATTGTGGGATAAATCAATAAATGTTGATGGAATGAAAACAGGGCATACTGATGAAGCTGGCTATAACCTTGTTGCCTCAGCGACAAATTCGAATATGCGTTTAATTTCAGTCGTAATGGGAGTGCCCACTTATAAAGGACGTGAAATTGAAAGTAAGAAATTGTTAAAATGGGGATTTAATAATTTTGAAACATTCAAATCTGTGACGGCGAATCAAACGATTGCTGAACAAAGTGTTTATTATGGTGAACAAAATAAAGTAAAACTTGGATCATTTACCGATAGCTATATTACTATTCCTAAAGGTAAAAGGGCAGAGCTAAAAGTACGCTACGATTTAGAGAATAAAGAGTTAAAAGCACCTTTAATCAAAAAACAAGTGGTTGGAAAAATAATTTATCAATTAGCAGGAAAAGAGATCGCCTCGACGGATTTACAAGTAATGGAAGATGTAATGGAAACAAATATCTTTGGGCAAGCTTGGGATTGGTGTGTTTTAACCGTACAAGGATTTTTTAATTAAATATGGAACAGCAACACAAAAAGAGACGTCAAAAGAAAGATCCTAATGCACCCTTTGTTCGTCCACAACTAGAATTACCAAATGGACATAAAAAATTATTATTACATTCTTGTTGTGCACCTTGTTCAGGGGAAGTAATGGAAGCAATTTTGGAATCAGGAATAGAGTTTACCATTTATTTTTATAACCCAAATATTCATCCATTAAAAGAATACTTAATTCGTAAAGAAGAAAATATTCGTTTTGCAGAAAAATATAATATTCCTTTTATTGATGCAGATTATAATCGTGCAGATTGGTTTGAGCGAGCAAAAGGAATGGAAGATGAACCAGAACGAGGTATTCGTTGTACAATGTGCTTTGATATGCGTTTTGAAAAAGCGGCACAATATGCACACGAAAATGGTTTTCCTGTTTATACGAGCTGTTTAGGTATTTCTCGTTGGAAAGATATGAATCAAATTAATGGCTGTGGGCATCGTGCTGCAGAACCTTATGATGATGTCGTTTATTGGGATTATAATTGGCGTAAAGGTGGCGGCTCACAACGAATGATAGAAATCAGTAAACGTGAACAGTTTTATCAACAAGAATATTGCGGTTGCGTGTACTCATTGCGAGATTCTAATCGATGGCGAGAGGCAAGTGGTCGTCAAAAAATAGAAATAGGTAAACTTTATTACTCAATGGGATAATAAGCTTACAAAATATTTTTGAAGCGGTATGATCGGTAACACTTTTTGCAAATAATTTCTGTTTTTGGATAAATTCCCCTCAATCAGTAAAAAAATGCAAAAAAATGCTAGACAATAGCTTATAAAATCACTAACATACGCTCTCGCAAAGACGCAGTACTTAAAGGCGTTCGTAGCTCAGTTGGATAGAGCGTTGGCCTCCGGAGCCAAAGGTCGCAAGTTCGAATCTTGTCGAGGGCGCCAGACGTTAATGCTAATACAACAAAAAAAATAGACAATGGTGGCTATAGCTCAGTTGGTAGAGCCCCGGATTGTGATTCCGGTTGTCGTGGGTTCAAATCCCATTAGCCACCCCATTTTTTGTCTAACTCAAATTAAGATCGGCGAGTAGCGCAGCTTGGTAGCGCAACTGGTTTGGGACCAGTGGGTCGTAGGTTCGAATCCTATCTCGCCGACCACTTCTTTTTAATTCAATTTTAATCAAAAAAATACCCACAGTAATTAATTACTGCAGGCATTTGTTTTTAAATCAGAAATGATTATTCAACAGTTAATGTTTTACCATCATAACTCATCGTTTTAACCTCTGTTAATGCTTTATTACCCGTAGTTTTACCACCAGCAATAATCACTTTATCGCCATAAGTAACAGAAACTGCTCCTGCCGTACCCACAGGTAATTTACCTACAATTTTCCACGAACCTGTTTTCATATCTAAAGCATAAACGTCAGAACGGAATGTTTTACTTGCTTTGGCTTTACGGTGATCGTTAACACCTTTTTTGTAATTTTCAGCGACACCTGGGAAGTTTGCACCACCAGTCACTAAATACGTACCGTGACTAACACCACTCATTACAGCTGCGATACCTTCTTGATATTTATCGCCTTTTGGAGCTGGAAGTTTTTGCATTGCTTTCCACTCAATACCTTTATCACCTAGTGTTCCCACTTCTGTGGTATCCGTACGAAGTCCTGCTTTAAGTTCACCATTTGCAACTACAAATTTACCATCAACAACGGCAAAGGCTGCTCCAGCACGTCCACCATAAGGGAAGTAGCCTTGATTTGCCCAGTGATTGGTTTTTGGTTCATAACTGGTTACAATTGAATTAAATAAGAAATCTTCTGCAGACATTGCAAAATATTTATCAAAGACTTTGCCCTTGCCCTCTTTTCCTGCTGCTTTTGCATCTTGGAATAAACCATCCCAAATATTTTGGTTTACGCCACCAAAGAAGTAAATTTTACCTTTATAAGTTGTCACACTGGTACCCGCACTTGGACCAAATGGTGAGCGAGTTGTTAATTTTTGCCATTTTTTATCAGCAGGATTATAGCTATAGGCATCTTTTGCGGTTTGGTTATCAGCAACTTCTGTATTATGGAAACCACCGAAAACATAAAGTTTACCATCAACACCTGCGGCAACAGCTTGGTTTCTTTTACCACCTGGGAATGCAGGAACCGCTTCCCATTTAGCCTCTTTTTCTTTTAAATTTAATGAATAGAATAAGTCAGAACCTGAACCTAACCCCACATAAAGGGTGTCACCCACTAATGCACCTGTTCCTGAACCCGCAATCACTTCTGGTAAAGCAGGGTATGATCCAGCAAATGCACCTTGAGTTAAAGCGAGAGCTGCAATTGCGATAGATGATTTAAAAAAAACTTTTTTCATTGATAAACTCCTTTATATATTTAACAAAGATAGAAATAGTTAAATAGAGAGTAAGTGAGGAAATATTGTTCCTAATTATTAGGAGCAATTAATTTAGATACTACATTTACCCTATATTTAATTAACTGAAGAAAAACTTCAAAATTTGGAGTTAATTTGAAATTAACTTCTAAAAAGTGATTATATTCAAGACTATTTATTTTAGGAATAAAAAAATTCAATTTTGCTAGTTAGTTCACAAAATTGAAATTTTTATAAAAATATCTAAAAGGGTTGGGATCTTGCTAACTTATTGAAAAGGTTAGATTATGGATAAAAAAGTTAAAAAGACCACCAAATTAGTTTTACTTCTAAGTAGTTGTTTTTTTTTTTAGAAAACTAATATTATTTGAGCTCATTGTTTGAATTAAATACAAATTAGGAGCAAAAAATGAAAAGATCATTACTTAGTTTTTTAATATTAGTATCGTCTTATACAAATGCACAAAGTGTTGATAATCTAAATATTCAAGAAAGTAGTGGCAGACCTGTTTACGTAACAGGTTATGACTTAAATAATAAATATATTACACTTAACTTTAAAGTCACTGATAGTATGAATGTCTGTTGGTATGGTTCGGGTGAGAATATACCTTTTATCATTGATGATAATTCAAAAAAATCGTCTTTAGTTGGTCTTGATAATGTGACTTATTGCCCTGAAAGAATGTCAATGAGTTCAGGTGATAAATTTTTTGTTAAGTTTGTTGCTCCTAGTGATAATGCTAAAACATTTAGTTTAGTTGAAGGTGAATGTGCCTTGAATTATAAAGAAGGTTGTTGGCGTTTTGAGAATATTCCACTTAATCATCAATCTAAAAAATCAGAATATTCTGTAACCAAAAAAGACTTCTTCTACATTGAAAACAACAAACTCACTAAAGCCGATTTAAAAGACTATTCCAAAGGGCAATTACGCCTATTAAGAAACTACTTCTTTGCTAAAAAAGGCTTTACCTTTAAAGAAGGCTCAGATTTAGATACGTTCTTCAAACAATTCTCGTGGTACTCCCCAACAGAAGTGACATCAACAGATATTTATGAAAATCAACTGACAGAACAAGAGAAAAATAATGTCAGTTTGATTTTGGCTATGGAGAAAGGAGAGTCTGCGGAGCAGGTGAGTGAAAATAAAGAAAAATCTAATATTCAAAATACTGAAACAACACCCAAAAGTACAGTAACGGTGAATGAAGAATCTAAATCATCAGAAAGTAATACTGTTAAAAAAGTAGCGAGTATTGACACAGAATTAAGCTTAGCAAGAAAAGATGGTCATTATGGCTTTATAAACAGTAATGGGGAAATAATTATTCCATTTGAATATATTAGAGCTAAGCCATTTATGAAAAATGGTTTGGCTTTGGTTAAAAAACGTGGGGGAAAATATGGATTTATAAATAAAAAAGGAAAATTTGTTATTCAGCCACAATATGATAAAGCGGTATCATTTTCAGAAAATGGTTTAGCAGCAGTTAGAAAAGAAGGTGGATGGGGTTTTATCAATAGTAAAGGAGAAGAAGTTATTCCATTACAATATAGTTGGGCTGATTCCTTTTCAGAAAATGGTTTAGCTCCTGTTAGTAAAGATGGTAAAAAAGCATTTATTAATAGTAAAGAAGAAATCATTATTCCATTAAAATATGATTATGTAAGATCGTTTTCAAAAAATGGTCTAGCTCCTATTGCAAAAGATGGGAAATGGGGGTTCATTAACAGCAAAGGAGAAGTTGTTATTCCATTACAATATGATAAAGCCTATTCATTTTCAGAAAATGGTCTAGCAAGAGTTCAAACAGGATATAACAAGTGGGCACTTATTAATACGAAAGGAGAGAGCGTTGTATCATTAGAATGTGATAAAATTTATTCTTCCTCAGCTGATAATTTGGCGAGAGTTCGAAATACTTTTCGTCAATGGGGAGCGATAAATAGCAAAGGGGATATTGTTATACCATTTGAATATAGTTATCTTGCTCCATTTTCAGTGGTTGGGTTAGCAGAAGCCAAAAAAGGTGGTTCATTAGGTTTCATCAATACTAAAGGCGAATTCTTTTATGGCTTAGTACCTTATTCTGATAAAAATACATTAAGTGTGGTTCATAATGAACAAGGTAAATATGGCTTTGTGAATAATAAAGGGGAAGTGGTTGTTCCGTTGGAATATGATAAAGTTTATCCGTTTTCGGAGGATGGTTTAGCCAGTGTTGAAAAAAATGGTAAATGGGATATGGTTGATAAAAAAGGAATGTCAATTATTCAAAATGCTAAACTTAATACTTTTGTGAAAAAATATATATCTAATTTACTTGATCAACTTAATTATAATTTTAATGTTCTTGTATATGATAATAATAGTAACGTATTATCTGATGAAAAACTAAAGGATCGTCTTTTAAAAAATGATTTTACTTTAGAGTTAAGTGGTTCTTGTTTATCTAATGTAGATCTTAAATCAGAAACATTAGAATTACTTGTGGCATCAGTCATTAAAAAATGTGGTAAACAGGAGTTACCAACTTATGATAAATTTAAAGATAAGGAGTTAAAAACATCTAAATTTCAAAAAGAAATAAATCAATATTTATCAGCACTCTCAGAATCGGAAAAAGCTTGTTATTCAGTTAATAAAAAATTAGAAAGAGTAAAATATTTTAAGAATTTAAATGAAGCAAAGAATATGGCAAAGAATATAAAACCTTGTAATAATTTAGCTACAAAATTACTAGAACTTAATTTTGAATTACCTGCAATACCAACGAGATTAGCAAAAAGACAAAATAAGGTAGTAAATATAGATGAAAATAATATGAACTTATTTTCAAAACTTTGTAAAAAACAACCACAATGTGCCAAAAACTTTTAAAGAATAATTGATTTCTATAATTAAATCTTAAGCGGTTAGATTTCTAATAAAATTTGCAAATTTTTGATTGAATGTGACCGCTTACATTTTTGTTTATTCATCTTCTCTCTAAGGGATAAATTAGAGAGAAGATTTTTTTGTTTTGTTTGTAATATATTTCACAGAAAATTTTATATCGAGCAACGGTCGGATATACGCAAACAAGTTTGCTAATGCCGACCCTACAAAACATTGTAACTAATTGATATATAATAATTATTGTAGGGGAGCCATTAGCAAACGTAGTTTGCGTATATGCTCCCGTAATGCACAGGGAAAGAATATGGCAACAATATGCTTTAACCTATTTATGAAAACTTGCAAATTTTTGATTGAATGTGACCGCTTGTTTTTTTCTTATTAGTAATGTTCCCTTTATCTTATCAATTAGAAAGACGATTTTTTATTTAGCTAACCATAAATAGTATGTTTTTTATTCTTTAATAAAGCAAATAATCTATATTCATCACAAAAAAATCCCTTTTTAACCAAATTAACCTTATCAATCATTAGTATTTTTTATTATTATCATAGATAATTCTAATCTAAAATAATAAAATTAATTCTATATTTCATATAAATTGATATAAAAATCAAAATAAATTGGCTTTTTGAAATAGAAAAGTGGGAAGGGGTGTTATGTTATATGATAAAAATGAAGTGCGAGAAAACTGTGGGTTTGGGTTAATCGCAAATATTGAGGGTGAACAAAGCCATAAAGTGGTGCGTAATGCCATTTTAGGTCTCTCTCGTATGCAACATCGTGGAGCGGTGTTATCAGATGGAAAAACAGGGGATGGCTGTGGGTTACACTTGCAAATGCCAAAACGCTTTTTTCGTTTTATTGCTGAAGAACAAGGGTTTAAATTGGCAAAAGAGTTTGCGGTGGGGCAGATTTTTTTTCCTGCAGACCCTGAATTAATCGAGCAATATACACAGATTATTAAACAAGAATTAACCAAAGAAACCTTAACCATCAGTGCGTGGCGTGATGTGGCGATCAATCCAGCGATATTAGGTTAAATTGCCTTAGCGAGCTTGCCCGCTATCAAACAGGTGTTTATCAATGTGCCTCCAGGTTGGGGCATTAAGGATATGGAACGCCGTTTATATATGGCACGTCGTCGTATTGAAAAACGCATTGAACATAATGATTTTTATATTTGTAGCCTCTCTTCTCAAATTATTATCTACAAAGGGTTATGTATTCCTAAAGATTTGCCTAAATTTTATTTGGATTTGGCGGATTTACGTATGGAAAGTGCAATTTGTCTCTTTCATCAACGTTTTTCTACCAATACGCTACCTCAATGGAAATTGGCACAACCTTTTCGTTATCTAGCCCATAATGGTGAAATCAATACCATTTCAGGAAACCGTGCGTGGGCAAGAGCAAGGGCATATAAATATAGCACGCCATTAATTCCTGATTTACAAACCGTTGCTCCATTTATCAATGAAACAGGATCAGATTCCAGCTCGTTAGATAATATGTTAGAACTCTTTGTGAATGGGGGAATGGATTTATTTCGAGCAATGCGTTTATTGATTCCACCTGCGTGGCAACATAATCCTGATATGGACGAGGATTTGAAAGCTTTCTATGATTTTAATGCAATGCATATGGAACCTTGGGACGGACCTGCTGGTATTGTATTGAGTGATGGTCGTCACGTTGCCTGTAATTTGGATCGTAATGGTTTACGCCCTGCTCGTTATGTGATTACGCAAGATAAGTTAATTACCATTGCCAGTGAAGTAGGGATTTGGGATTATGCCCCTGATGAAGTGATTGAAAAAGGGCGTGTCGGACCGGGTGAGTTATTAGTGATAGATACTGATAATGGTCGCTTAATTCATTCCGCAGAAATTGATGCTGAAATTAAAGATCGCCACCCATATCGAGAGTGGTTAGAGAAAAATGTATTACGTTTAACCCCTTTTGAAAAGGTGTCTGATACTGAAGTTGGTGATATTGAGGTTACGCCTGAGCAACTACTCACTTATCAAAAGCAGTTTGGTTATACAAAAGAAGAGCTTGAAAATATCATTCAAGTATTGGGTGAGAATGGACAAGAGCCAGTAGGGTCGATGGGTGATGATACCCCATTTGCGGTATTGTCTGAAAAGCCTCGTGTTATTTATGATTATTTTCGTCAATATTTTGCACAGGTTACCAATCCACCGATCGATCCTTTGCGAGAAGCCCACGTGATGAGCCTTGCCACAAATATTGGGCAAGAGGTGAGTGTCTTTTTTGAAACAGAAAGTACCTCCCATAGAGTGAATTTTAAATCGCCAATATTAGTTTATTCTGATATGCAACAAATATTGGCATTGCCTCAGCAGTGGTATAAACATATATTTTTAGATGCGACTTATAATCGTGATATTACCGATTTAAAAAGTGCCATTGTTGATTTGTGTGATCAAGCCGAAGAAGCCGCAAGAAAGGGTTGTGGTTTAATTGTGGTGTCTGATCGTTTGATTAGTAAAACAAATTTACCTATTCCTGCTGCATTGTCAGTGGGGGCGATACAGCAACGTTTAGTTGAGAAAAATTTACGTTGTGATGCCAATATTATTGTGGAAACAGGCTCAGCTCGTAACCCTCATCACTTTGCTGTGTTAATTGGATTAGGAGCAACAGCGGTCTACCCTTATTTAGCTTATGAAACATTAGGGCAGCTAGTCAAACTAGGTGCAATGAATAAACCATTACGAGAAGTCATTGCGAATTTCCGTAAAGGGATTGATAAAGGGCTGTATAAAATAATGTCTAAAATGGGTATTTCGACTATCTCCTCTTACCGTTGTGCTCATCTTTTTGAAGCGGTAGGATTAAGTAAAGAAATTACCAATTTATGTTTCCCTCGTATTACTTGTCGTATTGGTGGTGCTTCCTTTGAGCATTTAAACCAAGATAATATAACGCTCAACCGCTTAGCGTGGCGTGTTAGTCAACCATTACCAATGGGAGGAGAGCTTAAATATAAACCACAAGGTGAATATCACGCTTATAATCCTGATGTAGTGAATTATTTACAACAAGCCTTGAATTCAGGGGATTATCAGATTTATAAAAAATATACCGAAGTGGTAAATAACCGCCCTGTCACCAATATTCGAGATTTACTACATCTAAATATAGACTCACAACAACCTATTCCTCTTGAACAGGTTGAACCCGCAGAAAATTTATATAAACGCTTTGATAGTGCGGCGATGAGTATCGGAGCATTAAGCCCAGAAGCCCACGAAGCATTAGCAACTGCAATGAACCGTTTAGGTGGTTTCTCAAATTCAGGGGAAGGAGGGGAAGATACTGCTCGTTATGGTACGGAAAAAGTGTCTCGTATTAAGCAAGTTGCCTCAGGTCGTTTTGGGGTAACGCCTGCTTATTTAATGAGTGCTGATGTTATTCAAATTAAAGTGGCACAAGGGGCGAAACCTGGTGAAGGGGGGCAACTTCCAGGGGATAAAGTGACGCCTTATATTGCAAAATTACGTTATTCCGTACCGGGTTCAACCTTAATTTCCCCCCCGCCTCATCACGATATTTATTCTATTGAGGATTTGGCACAATTAATTTTTGATCTAAAACAGATCAATCCAACGGCATTAATTTCAGTAAAACTGGTTTCCTTACCAGGCGTTGGCACCATCGCAACAGGCGTGGCAAAAGCCTATGCAGATTTAATCACTATTGCAGGGTATGACGGTGGCACAGGTGCAAGCCCTCTAACGAGTGTCAAATATGCGGGTTCACCGTGGGAACTTGGTCTAGCAGAGGCTCAGCAGGCATTGGTTGAAAATAATTTACGTCATAAAGTCCGTTTACAAATTGATGGTGGCTTAAAAACTGGTCTTGATGTGATTAAAGCAGCGATTTTAGGGGCAGAAAGTTTTGGTTTTGGTACAGGTCCTATGATTGCATTAGGTTGCCGTTATTTGCGTATTTGTCACTTAAATAATTGTGCGACGGGTATTGCCACACAGGATGAGACGTTACGTCAAAATCATTATCACGGCTTACCTGAAAAAGCGATGAACTATTTTAAATTTATCGCCCAAGATGTACGTGAAATTATGGCACAACTCGGTGTTGAAAAATTAACGGATCTGATTGGGCGGACAGATCTTTTGGCGGTGATCGAAGGTAAAACGGCGAAGCATTCACAACTTGATTTAACGAGTTTACTTTATAAACCGCAAGTACCAAAAGGTGGGGCAACACATTGTATTGAAAGCAATCCACCGATGGATCAAGGCTTACTCAATAAAGCGATAATGAAAGAAGCTGAGAGCGTATTGCAATCTGACGAACCTTGTCATTTAGAAATGAACTTTGATGTCAGCAACTTAGATCGTTCTATTGGAGCGACACTTTCAGGCAAAATTGCACAGAAATATGGTAATAAAGGCAATCCACAGCAACGCTTTGACCTTAATTTAGTGGGAACAGCGGGGCAAAGTTTAGGGGCGTGGTTATCTGGTGGCGTGAGTATTTCTCTGATTGGCGATACTAACGATTATGTCGGTAAAGGTATGGCAGGCGGAAGCATTGTTATTCGTCCACATACTGGCGTGTCATTCCAACCAGAGCATTCAACCATTGCAGGGAATACCTGTTTATATGGTGCGACAGGTGGAACGCTCTATGCTTCAGGGCGAGTGGGAGAACGTTTTGCGGTTCGTAACTCAGGTGCAACCGCTGTTGTTGAAGGTATTGGTGATAATGGTTGTGAATATATGACTGGCGGTGTGGTATGTGTGCTAGGTAAAACGGGTATTAACTTTGGTGCAGGTATGACTGGCGGTTTTGCTTACGTATTGGATGTGGATGATCGACTTCAAGAGCGTATCAATGGTGAGTTAGTGGAAGGGGTATCTATCGTTGATTTAACAAGGCATCAAGTATATTTAAAGAGTTTACTTTCTCAATATCTTGAGCAGACAATGAGTCCATTAGCAGAAGTTATTTTAGAGAATTGGGAAGAATATATTGCACGTTTTGTGCTTGTTAAACCCAGATCGAATGATGTTGATGGCTTGCTAGGACAAGATCGCCATACCATCAATGAACTTGGTGTAATTACCCAATAGTGAGCAATAACAAGCGGTAGGATAAAGATCAAAATTTACAAATTTTTATCACTAAGTCACCGCTATCACCAAATTAAAGTAGGAAAGAATATGACAAGACAAGGCAATATTTATCAATTTATCGATGTAAATCGTAATGATCCACCTAAAATTCCATTAATACAAAGGAAAGAGGATTTTATTGAGATTTATGAAGTGTTTAGTGAACCACAGGCACAATCCCAAGCAGATCGTTGTTTAGCCTGTGGTAACCCTTATTGTCAACATAAATGCCCATTACATAATAATATTCCAGAATGGCTGAAACTAACCTATGAAGGGCGAATTATTGAAGCAGCAGAATTGGCACACGAAACGAATACATTACCTGAAATTTGCGGACAAGTTTGTCCTCAAGATCGCTTATGTGAAGGAGCGTGTACTTTAAATCCTGAATTTGGCGCCGTAACGATTGGCAGTATTGAAAAATATATCACAGAAACCGCCTTTGAAATGGGCTGGCGACCTCAAGTAAAAAATATTCCTCATTCAGGTAAAAAAGTCGCAGTAATTGGCTCAGGACCTGCTGGCTTAGGCTGTGCTGAGCAACTGATTAAAAATGGTGTGTCGGTCACGGTGTATGAACGTCAACCTGAAATTGGCGGATTACTCACTTTTGGTATTCCATCATTTAAGTTAGAAAAAAGTGTGATGAGCCGTCGCCGTGAAATTTTTAGTGAAATGGGGATTGAGTTCAAATTGAATATTGAAATTGGAAAAGATATTCAGTTGGAGGAAATTGTCAATGACTATGATGCCGTTTTTTTAGGGATAGGGACGTATCAAAGTATCAAAGCGAATATTCCTAATGAAGAGGCTCAAGGAGTCTATTCTGCCCTTCCTTTTTTGATTGGCAATACAAAGAATGTGATGGGTTTAGAGACGGATGAATTTTTTTCATTACAAGGTAAGCGAGTGGTTGTGTTAGGTGGCGGTGATACGGCAATGGATTGTGTGCGTACTGCTATTCGTCAACAAGCAACGGAAGTGATTTGTGCCTATCGTCGTGATGAAACCAATATGCCGGGTTCTAAAAAAGAGTTTGTTAATGCAAAAGAAGAGGGGGTTAAATTTCAATTTAATGTACAGCCTACGGCAATTCAAACCAATGAAAAAGGTGAAGTAACAGGTATTGAAATTGTACATACACAACTGGGAAAACCAGATAGTAGTGGTCGTCAGCGAGCTGAGATTGTGGAAGGCAGTGAAAAAATCATTGATTGTGATGTCGTGATTGTTGCCTTTGGTTTTTCTCCTTCAAAAATGTCTTTTTTAGAGCAAGTCAGTGTAAAAATAGATGATTACGGTAGAATTGAAGCAAAAGGAAATCATAAGCAACAAACATCCAATCAGAAAATTTTTGCAGGAGGAGATATTACCAGAGGTTCAGATCTTGTTGTCACTGCGATTGCAGAAGGACGAGATGCCGCCCACTCTATTTTAGATTATTTAGAGGTATGATGAAAAAAACAAGCGGTCAGATAAATACAAAAATTTGCACATTTTTGCATTAAAGTGACCGCTTATTAACAAAGACTTGATTTTATTTACAATAATGAATAAATTATATTAAAACTAACCAATAAGGACGTAATTATGTCAAATGCAGCAGTGCAAAATGTATTTAAATTAATCGAAGAAAATGAGATCAAATTTGTTCTTCTTCGTTTTACCAATATCCAAGGGAAAGAACTCGGCGTCTCTTTACCTATTAGTGCCGTAGATGAAGACCTTTTTGAAGAAGGTAAAATGTTTGATGGTTCATCAGTAGAAGGTTGGAAAGCTATTAATAAAGCCGATATGCTATTAATGCCAATTGCAGAAAGTGCTGTTGTTGATCCTTTTGCTCAAATTCCAACGCTCTCTATTCGTTGTAGTGTTTATGAACCAAGTACAATGCAATCTTATGATCGTGATCCTCGTTCTATCGCAATGCGAGCAGAAACTTATTTGAAATCAACAGGTATCGCAGATACCGTATTATTTGGACCAGAGCCTGAATTCTTCTTATTTGATGATGTACGTTTTAGTAATAAAATGAATGGCAATTCTTATGCGATTGATGATATTGAAGGGGCGTGGAATACCAATAGAAAATATGAAGAGGGGAACAATGCTTATCGTCCTCTTGTTAAAGGAGGGTACTGTGCTGTAGCACCTAATGATACTGGACACGACATTCGTTCTGAAATGTGTTTGTTATTAGAAGAAATGGGCTTAGTAATTGAAGCACATCACCACGAAGTCGCAACCGCAGGGCAAAATGAAATTGCCACTCAATTTAATTCCTTAGTATTAAAAGCAGATGAAACCCAAATTTATAAGTATGTGGTACAAAATGTCGCATTAGAACACGGTAAAACTGCCTGCTTTATGCCAAAACCATTAGCGGGTGATAATGGTTCAGGAATGCACTGTAATATGTCATTAAGTAAAGATGGACAAAATATCTTTATGGGGGATAAATATGCAGGTCTTTCAGAAACCGCATTGTATTACATTGGTGGTATTATCAAACACGCCAGAGCATTAAATGCCTTTACTAACCCAACAACTAACTCATACAAACGTTTAGTTCCGGGTTTTGAAGCGCCAGTATTACTGGCGTACTCAGCAGGTAATCGTTCTGCTTCTATCCGTATCCCAGCGGTCACAAGCCCTAAAGCAACACGTATTGAAGCACGTTTCCCTGATCCATTAGCAAATCCATACTTAGCATTTTCTGCGTTATTAATGGCAGGGCTTGATGGAATTAATAATAAAATCCACCCAGGGGATGCAATGGATAAAAATCTTTATGATCTTCCTCCAGAAGAGCTTAAAGGTATTCCAGCAGTAGCGGGTTCACTAGGTGAAGCATTAGACGCCCTTGAGCAAGATTATGAATTCTTAACTCAAGGTGGGGTATTCTCAAAAACCTTTATTGATACCTTTATTGATATAAAACGTAAAGAAGTTGAGCGTTTGAATATGACCCCACATCCACTAGAATTTGAAATGTATTATTAATTTTATTTAACAAACAAAATAGTATTAACTCGTTGATAAATTTTATTTTAGCACTCACTTGCTATAGAAATTTATCAGCGAGTTATTGTTTTATAATGATTAGTCTGTTTTTATCTAACTTTTAACTTGCTTTTTATTTTATAGTCAGGTAACATTGCGGGGCTTTTCTGTTATGGAATAAGTCACTTGATGTAATCATTTATCAAGTGTCATTACAAATTTTGTAATGAAATATAAAATGTTTCCGATTTGGAAACTAAAGAGGTTAATCGTGCTCCCTTAAGTTTTTGATAGCTTAAGATTGGTAGTTCGGTTTTTTTATTAGCTAAATTTATAATGGAGCTCTGGTCTAATGCAGAACCAAAGAATCCGTATCCGCTTAAAAGCATTTGATCATCGTTTGATTGATCAATCAACAGCGGAGATCGTAGAAACGGCTAAACGTACTGGTGCACAGGTTCGTGGTCCAATTCCTTTACCAACTCGTAAAGAGCGTTTTACTGTATTGATTTCTCCTCACGTAAACAAAGATGCACGTGACCAATATGAAATTCGTACACATAAACGTTTGGTTGATATTGTTGAGCCAACAGAAAAAACTGTTGATGCACTAATGCGTTTAGATCTAGCTGCTGGCGTTGATGTACAGATCAGTCTAGGTTAATTGGGAAATTTAAAGAGGTTATTACAATGATTGGTTTAATCGGTCGTAAAGTTGGTATGACTCGTATCTTCACTGAAGATGGCGTTTCAGTACCAGTTACAGTTATCGAAATCGAAGCCAACCGTGTGACTCAAGTTAAAACCCTTGAAACAGACGGCTACTGTGCAATTCAAGTTACAACTGGTGCTAAAAAAGCAAGCCGAGTAACTAAGCCAGAAGCAGGTCATTTCGTAAAAGCAGGTGTTGAAGCTGGTCGCGGTTTATGGGAATTTCGTACTGAAGGTGAAACTCAAGAGTTCACTTTAGGACAAGAAATCAAAGTGGACATTTTCACAGATGTTCAAAAAGTAGATGTTACTGGTACATCAAAAGGTAAAGGATTTGCAGGCGGTGTTAAACGCTGGAACTTCCGTACTCAAGATGCTACTCACGGTAACTCTTTATCACATCGTGTTCTTGGATCGATTGGTCAATGCCAAACGCCAGGTCGTGTGTTTAAAGGTAAGAAAATGGCTGGACACTTAGGGGCTGAACGTGTAACTGTTCAATCACTTGAAGTTGTTCGTGTAGATGCTGAACGTAACGTGCTATTAGTAAAAGGATCTGTTCCTGGTGCTATTAATGGTAACGTTATTGTCAAACCAGCTGTTAAAGCATAAGTCTAGGAGATAGAGATGGAATTAGTAACTAAAGATGCAGGAAGTGCATTGACTGTTTCTGAAACTACCTTCGGACGTGAGTTTAATGAAGCACTAGTTCATCAGGTAGTTGTTGCGTATGCAGCAGGTGCTCGTCAGGGAACTCGTGCACAAAAAACTCGTGCTGAAGTGTCTGGTTCAGGGAAAAAACCTTGGCGTCAAAAGGGTACTGGTCGTGCTCGTGCAGGTAATGTTAAGTCGCCAATTTGGCGTTCTGGTGGTGTTACTTTCGCAGCTAAACCACAAGACCATAGTCAAAAAGTAAACAAAAAAATGTACCGTGGTGCAATCAAAAGCATTCTTTCTGAACTTCTTCGTCAAGAACGTTTAGTAGTTGTTGAAAAATTTGATGTAGATGCACCTAAAACGAAAGTTTTAGTACAAAAATTAAAAGAAATGGCATTAGACGATGTTTTAATCATCACAGCAGAAGTAAGTGAGAATTTATTTTTAGCGGCTCGCAACTTATATAAAGTTGATGTACGTGATGTGCAAGGTATCGATCCAGTAAGCCTAATCGCTTTTGAAAAAGTGGTTATCACTACTGATGCTATTAAGCAAATTGAGGAGATGTTAGCATGATGCAAGAAGAACGTTTGCTAAAAGTGCTTAGAGCACCTCATATCTCTGAAAAAGCGACAAACAACGCAGAAAAAGCAAATACAATCGTATTCAAAGTTGCATTAGATGCTAATAAAGTAGAAATTGCAAATGCGGTTGAACAACTTTTTGAAGTTAAAGTGGATTCTGTGCGTACTGTGGTAGTTAAAGGTAAAACTAAACGCCGTGGTGCTAAAATGGGTCGTCGTAGTGACTGGAAAAAAGCTTATGTAACACTTGAAGAAGGCCAAGAATTGGACTTCGCAGGTAGTGCAGAGTAAACGGAGGAATAAAATATTATGGCTATAGTAAAATGTAAGCCGACCTCCGCTGGTCGTCGTCACGTAGTTAAAATTGTTAACGCAGAGCTTCATAAGGGTAAACCTTATGCACCTCTTTTAGATACTAAATCTAAAACAGGTGGTCGTAATAATTTGGGTCGTATTACTACTCGTCACATCGGTGGTGGACATAAACAACACTATCGTATTATTGACTTTAAACGTAACAAACTTGATATCGTTGGTACAGTTGAACGTTTAGAATATGATCCAAATCGTTCTGCGAATATCGCATTAGTGCTTTATAAAGATGGTGAACGTCGTTATATCTTAGCACCTAAAGGTCTTTCTGCAGGTGATCAAGTTCAAGCGGGTGTTTCAGCACCAATTAAAGCTGGTAATGCATTACCTATGCG
Organism: Phocoenobacter atlanticus subsp. cyclopteri; assembly: GCF_018343795.1. Taxonomy (GTDB): domain Bacteria; phylum Pseudomonadota; class Gammaproteobacteria; order Enterobacterales; family Pasteurellaceae; genus Phocoenobacter; species Phocoenobacter atlanticus. The sequence goes on along the minus strand of NZ_CP074346.1, from coordinate 1,805,061 downwards.
TAATATTCCAGTAGGTACAACAGTACATAACGTAGAATTAAAACCTGGTAAAGGTGGTCAAATCGCACGTTCTGCTGGTACTTACGTACAAATTATTGCTCGTGAAGGTAATTATGTTACTTTACGTCTTCGCTCAGGTGAAATGCGTAAAGTATTAGCTGAGTGTTCTGCGACTATCGGTGAAGTAGGTAACTCAGAGCATATGCTTCGCGTCCTTGGTAAAGCTGGTGCAAGCCGTTGGAGAGGTATTCGTCCAACAGTTCGTGGTACAGCAATGAACCCTGTTGATCACCCACATGGTGGTGGTGAAGGTCGTAACTTCGGTAAACACCCAGTTACTCCTTGGGGCGTTCAAACCAAAGGTAAGAAAACTCGTCACAACAAACGTACAGATAAATATATTGTACGTCGTCGTGGCAAGTAATATTTTTTTAATTAAATAAAGAGGTAAGCCATGCCACGTTCTCTCAAGAAGGGTCCTTTCCTTGACCTACACTTGTTGAAGAAGGTAGAGAAGGCGGTGGAAAGCGGGGATAAAAAACCAATTAAAACTTGGTCCCGTCGTTCAATGATCATTCCACAAATGATCGGATTGACCATCGCAGTCCATAATGGTCGTCAGCATGTTCCTGTGTTTATTTCCGATGAAATGATCGGTCATAAACTAGGTGAATTTGCCCCGACTCGTACATATCGCGGTCACGTCGCAGATAAGAAAGCTAAGAAATAAGAGGTAGAAGATGGAAACAATAGCAAAACATCGTTACGCTCGTACTTCTGCACAAAAAGCTCGCTTAGTTGCTGATTTAATTCGCGGTAAAAGCGTTGCACAAGCATTAGAGATTTTAACTTACACTAATAAAAAAGCGTCAGATTTAGTGAAAAAAGTATTAGAATCTGCTATTGCAAATGCAGAGCATAATGACGGTGCAGATGTCGATGATCTAAAAGTTGCGAAGATTTTTGTAGATGAAGGTCCTAGCATGAAGCGAGTAATGCCACGAGCAAAAGGTCGCGCAGATCGTATTTTAAAACGTACTAGCCACATTACTGTGGTTGTGTCAGATCGTTAATCAGTAGGAGAATAGCAATGGGTCAAAAAGTACATCCAAATGGTATTCGCCTTGGCATTGTTAAGCCTTGGAACTCTACTTGGTTCGCGAATACACAGGATTTCGCTGATAATTTAGAAGGCGATTTTAAAGTCCGTAAATATTTAAACAAACAGTTAGCAAATGCTTCCGTTTCACGTATCACTATTGAACGTCCAGCAAAAAGCATTCGTGTAACTATTCACACAGCTCGCCCAGGTATCGTAATTGGTAAGAAAGGTGAAGATGTTGAAAAATTGAGAAGTGCAGTTGCGAAAATCGCAGGTGTTCCAGCTCAGATCAATATCGCTGAAGTGAAAAAACCAGAGCTAGATGCAAAATTAGTTGCAGATGGCATTGCTTCTCAACTAGAACGTCGTGTAATGTTCCGTCGTGCGATGAAACGTGCAGTACAAAACGCAATGCGTTTAGGTGCTAAAGGTATCAAAGTTGAAGTAAGTGGTCGTTTAGGTGGTGCAGAAATCGCACGTTCTGAGTGGTATCGTGAAGGTCGAGTGCCTCTACATACACTTCGTGCAGATATCGATTACAACACTGCAGAAGCTCTCACAACATACGGTATTATCGGTGTTAAAGTGTGGATCTTTAAAGGTGAAGTTCTTGGTGGAATGACTGCAGTGATGGAATCAGAAAAACAACCTGAAAAGCAGAAACCTCGCAAGGGTTCTCGCAAAGGTCGTAAATAAGGAGATCACTGAATGTTACAACCAAAACGCACAAAATTCCGTAAAGTTCACAAAGGTCGTAATCGTGGACTTGCGGTTGGTACTGATGTAAGCTTCGGTACTTATGGTTTAAAAGCAGTTGGACGCGGTCGTTTAACCGCTCGTCAAATCGAGGCAGCACGTCGTGCGATGACTCGTGCAGTTAAACGTCAAGGTAAAATCTGGATTCGTGTATTCCCAGATAAACCAATTACTGAAAAACCATTAGAGGTCCGTATGGGTAAAGGTAAAGGTAACGTAGAGTACTGGGTAGCCTTAATCCAACCGGGTAAAGTATTATATGAAATGGACGGTGTTCCAGAAGAAGTTGCCCGCCAAGCATTTGCATTAGCGGCAGCAAAACTTCCTATGAAAACCGCATTTGTAACTAAGACGGTGATGTAATGAAAGCTCAAGAACTCCGTAGTAAAAGTGTTGAAGAGCTGAATGCTGAATTGGTTAACTTGTTAGGTGAGCAATTCAAGTTGCGTATGCAAGCAGCCACCGGTCAGCTTCAACAAACCCATCAGTTAAAAGAAGTGCGTCGTAGTATTGCACAAGTAAAAACTGTATTGACTGAAAAGGCGGGTGAGTAAATGACTGATAAAATTCGTACTGTACAAGGTAAAGTAGTTGGCGATAAAATGGATAAATCATTCACAATCGCAATTGAACGTACCGTAAAACATCCATTATATGGTAAGTTTATGCGTCGTACTACAAAACTTCACGTACACGATGAAAATAACGAAGCAAAAGTAGGTGATTTAGTTGAAATTAAAGAGTGTCGTCCACTCTCTAAAACTAAATCTTGGACTTTAGTTCGTGTAGTTGAGAAAGCAGTTATTGTTGACTAATTTCTAAACTATGAAAAAATAAAAAGACCTAGCACTTGTGTTAGGTCTTTTTTTTATTTTTGAATTCCATTAATTATATAGAAAAAAGCGGTTACATTCTCTATGCTTTTTACAAATTTGAGTTGTTATTTATAGAGAAGTAGTGATATAATGCTCCACCTTATCCTATTTCTAGGGTAAGTTCGTCCCGGAAGGGTGTTTTTTAATTTAGCGGAGCACTAATATGATCCAAGAACAGACTATGCTTGATGTTGCTGATAATTCAGGAGCTCGCCGCGTAATGTGTATCAAGGTTCTAGGTGGATCGCACCGTCGTTACGCTGCAGTAGGTGACATCATTAAAATTACCGTAAAAGAAGCAATTCCTCGTGGTAAAGTAAAAAAAGGTGATGTGTTAAAAGCAGTTGTGGTGCGCACCAAGAAGGGTGTTCGTCGCCCAGATGGAGCAGTTATTCGCTTCGATGGTAATGCTTGTGTAGTATTAAACAATACAACTGAGCAACCTGTCGGTACTCGTATTTTTGGTCCTGTGACTCGTGAACTTCGTTCTGAGAAGTTTATGAAGATCATCTCTTTAGCACCAGAAGTACTGTAAGGAGAATAAAATGGCTGCAAAAATCCGTCAAAATGATGAAGTTATTGTTCTTACCGGAAAAGATAAAGGTAAGCGTGGTAAGGTAACAAAAGTGTTACCAAACGGTAAAGTATTTGTTGAAGGGATCAATATGATCACTAAACACGAAAAACCAGTCCCTGCTTTAAATAAAGAGGGTGGTATCGTGAAGAAAGAAGCTGCAATTCAAGCATCAAATGTTGCTATCTTTAATCCAACAACAAACAAAGCTGACCGTGTAGGTTTTAGAATTGAAGACGGCAAAAAAGTTCGTTTCTTCAAATCTAATAATGAAATTATTTAACTAATTGGAGTAATGCGATGGCGAAACTGCATGATTATTACAGAGAGCAAGTAGTTAATGAATTGAAAGAAAAATTCAACTACTCGTCTGTCATGCAAGTCCCACGAATCGAAAAGATAACCCTGAATATGGGTGTGGGTGAAGCATTGACCGATAAAAAATTGTTAGAGAATGCAGTAGCAGATCTAACAGCGATTAGCGGTCAAAAACCTTTAATTACTAAGGCTCGTAAGTCAGTTGCTGGCTTTAAGATCCGTCAGGGATATCCAATCGGATGTAAAGTGACCCTACGTGGTGAACGTATGTGGGAATTCTTTGAAAGATTGGTTACGATTGCCGTTCCTCGTGTTCGAGATTTTCGTGGTTTAAGCGTAAAATCTTTTGATGGACGTGGTAATTACAGTATGGGTGTTCGTGAACAAATCATTTTCCCAGAAATTGATTATGATAAAGTTGATCGTGTACGTGGTTTAGATATCACTATCACTACAACGGCGAACAATGATGAAGAAGGTCAAGCGTTATTAGCTGCCTTTAATTTCCCATTCCGTAAATAAGGTAGGTTATCGTGGCAAAAAAATCAATGATCGCACGAGATGTTAAACGTGCTAAATTAGCTGATAAGTTCTACGCAAAACGTCAAGAATTGAAAGACATTATTGCTAATGTTAATTCTTCTGATGAAGAGCGTTGGGATGCGGTATTAAAATTACAAGGTCTTCCTCGTGATTCAAGTACAAGCCGTCAGCGTAACCGTTGTCGCCAAACTGGTCGTCCTCATGGGGTACTTCGTAAGTTTGGTTTAAGCCGTATTAAGGTTCGTGAAGCAGCAATGCGTGGAGAAATCCCAGGCCTTAAAAAAGCTAGTTGGTAATCACCTCTTTTATATTGGAATCATGGGAGTAAATACATGAGCATGCAAGATCCAATCGCAGATATGCTAACTCGTATTCGTAACGGGCAAGCTGCGAACAAAGTTGCTATCAGTATGCCTTCATCCAAGCTAAAAGTTGCTATTGCTAACGTTTTGGCTGAAGAAGGTTTTGTTGAGAGCTTCAAAATTTTAGAAGGCGTTAAGCCTGAATTGGAAATCACTTTAAAATATTTCCAAAATAAACCAGTTGTAGAAAAAATTCAACGTGTGAGCCGTCCTGGTCTTCGTATTTATAAACGTAAAGACGAATTACCAAAAGTAATGGGTGGTTTAGGTATTGCTGTTGTTTCTACATCAAAAGGTGTTATGACTGACCGAGCTGCTCGTAAAGCAGGATTGGGCGGTGAAATCATCTGTTATGTCGCTTAATAAGGGGTAGGAAGAATGTCTCGTGTCGCAAAAGCACCTGTTAATATTCCTGCCGGCGTTGAGGTAAAACTTGACGGTCAGTTATTAACAGTGAAAGGAAAAAATGGTGAGTTGTCTCGTACAATTCATAATGCAGTTGAAGTAAACCAAGATGCAGGCGTATTAACATTTGTACCTAAAGAAGGTATGGTTAATGCAAATGCTCAAGCTGGTACTGCTAGAGCATTAGTTAATGCTATGGTTATCGGTGTTACAGAAGGCTTTACTAAGAAATTGCAATTAGTGGGTGTTGGTTATAGAGCACAAGTAAAAGGTAACACAGTTGCACTTAGCTTAGGTTTCTCACATCCGGTTGATCATCAGTTGCCTGCAGGCGTAACTGCTGAATGTCCATCGCAAACAGAAATTGTTTTAAAAAGTGCGGACAAACAGTTAGTTGGTCAAGTAGCAGCCGATATTCGTGCATACCGCCGTCCTGAGCCTTATAAAGGTAAAGGTGTACGTTACTCTGATGAAGTAGTACGTACAAAAGAGGCTAAGAAAAAGTAAGGTAGGTTAACTATGGATAAGAAAACAGCTCGTATCCGTCGTGCCAGCCGTGCACGTCATTTAATGAGAGAGCAAGGTGCAACCCGTCTGGTTGTATATCGTACACCACGCCATATTTATGCGCAGGTAATTGCACCTAATGGCTCAGAAGTACTAGCAGCAGCTTCAACTGTTGAAAAAGTAATTAAAGAGCAAGTAAAATATACTGGAAACAAAGACGCAGCAGTAATGGTTGGTAAACTTGTCGCTGAACGTGCTTTAGAAAAAGGTATTAAAGCGGTTGCATTTGATCGTTCTGGTTTCAAATACCACGGACGTGTGCAATCATTGGCAGACGCTGCTCGTGAAGCTGGTCTTCAGTTCTAATAGAGGAATTTGAGATGTCAAACATCGAAAAACAAGCTGGTGAACTGCAGGAAAAGCTAATCGCGGTTAACCGTGTATCAAAAACCGTAAAAGGTGGTCGTATTATGAGTTTTACTGCTTTAACAGTAGTAGGCGATGGTAACGGTCGTGTAGGTTTTGGTTACGGAAAAGCTCGTGAAGTTCCAGCAGCAATCCAAAAAGCGATGGAAAAAGCTCGTCGCAATATGGTTAATGTAGCTTTAGATGAAGGTACATTACAACATCCTGTTAAAGGTGCTCATACTGGTTCTCGCGTATTTATGCAGCCAGCTAGTGAAGGTACTGGTATCATCGCTGGTGGTGCAATGCGTGCAGTGTTAGAAGTTGCAGGTGTTCGTAACGTACTTTCTAAAGCATATGGTTCGACGAATCCAATTAATGTGGTTCGTGCAACTATTGATGCATTAGAAAATATGAAATCTCCAGAAATGGTTGCTGCTAAACGCGGTAAAACAGTTGAAGAAATTTTGGAGTAATTGAATATGACAAAAACGATTAAAGTAACTCAAACTCGTAGCTCAATTGCTCGTTTACCGAAGCATAAAGCAACGTTAAAAGGTTTAGGCCTTCGTCATATTCGACACACAGTGGAACTTGAAGATACTCCATCAGTTCGTGGAATGATCAACCAAGTTTCATATATGGTTAAAGTGGAGGAGTAATAGAATGCGTTTAAACTCTCTATCTCCAGCAGAAGGTGCTAAACATAGCAGTAAACGTTTAGGACGTGGTATCGGTTCTGGCTTAGGCAAAACTGGTGGACGTGGTCATAAAGGTCAAAAATCTCGTTCTGGTGGCGGTGCTCGTCGTGGATTCGAAGGTGGACAAATGCCTTTATACCGTCGTTTACCTAAATTTGGTTTCACGTCATTAAAATCTTTACGTACTGCTGAAATTCGTTTAGATGAATTAGCGAAAGTTGAAGGTGATATTATCACTTTAGACACACTTAAAACCGCTAATTTAGTAACAAAAGATATTTTATCTGCAAAAGTAATTTTATCAGGTAAAATTGAAAAAGTGGTAACTGTTAAAGGTTTACGTGTTACTAAAGGTGCAAAAGCTGCTATTGAAGCTGCTGGCGGTTCAATCGAGGAATAATCAATGGCAAAGCAACCAGGATATCAAGGAAATAATACACAAAAAAGCTCTGGTGAACTAAAATCTAGACTATTATTTGTTTTGTTTGCATTAGTGGTTTTTAGAATCGGATCTTTTATTCCTGTTCCTGGTATTGATGCTTCTGTTTTATCCGAATTAATTCAAAAACAACAAGGTACCATCATTGACATGTTTAATATGTTTTCTGGTGGTGCATTGAGTAGAGCATCTATTTTTGCGTTAGGTATTATGCCTTATATTTCTGCTTCTATTATCATTCAGTTACTTACTGCCATTCATCCGGCATTATCTGAGTTAAAAAAAGAAGGTGCAGCAGGACAACGTAAAATTAGTAAATATACAAGATACTCTACTCTTTTATTAGCATTTATTCAGTCTGTTGGTATTTCTTTTGCCTTACCAAATATGATCAATGGACTTGTTCCTAATCCTGATATGCTGTTTTATATTACAGCTGTTATTAGTTTAGTAACGGGAACAATGTTCTTAATGTGGTTAGGTGAGCAAATTACAGAACGTGGCGTAGGAAATGGAATTTCTCTCATTATCTTCGCTGGGATTGTGGCAGGATTACCAGGCACTATTGGACAGACAGTTGAACAAGCGCGTCAAGGTGAAATATCTTTGATTGTTCTGCTTTTAATTGTAGTTGTTGCTTTTGCAGTAACATATTTTGTTGTTTTCGTTGAACGTGGACAAAGAAGAATCGTAGTCAATTATGCAAGTCGTCAACAAGGGCGAATGATGATGCCTGCGAAATCTTCACATTTACCATTAAAAGTAAATATGGCTGGTGTAATTCCAGCTATCTTTGCATCTAGTATTATTCTTTTCCCTGCAACTGTTGTGAAATGGTTTGGAGAGAATGAAGGTTTTGAATGGTTGTCTGATATTTCATTATTATTACAACCAGGTCAACCATTGTATATTGCATTATTTACAATGGCTGTGATATTCTTTGCTTTCTTTTATACAAGTATGCAAAATAATCCACGTGATATTGCGGATAATTTGAAAAAATCAGGTGCGTTTGTACCAGGTTATAGACCAGGAGAACAAACATCTCGTCATATTGACAAAGTAATGACACGAATTACAATGATTGGTGGTTTGTATATTGCATTTGTTTGTTTGGTTCCTTATATCGTAACATCATTATGGAAAGTACCATTTAATTTAGGTGGTACATCGCTATTGATTGTTGTGGTAGTTATTATGGATTTCATCGCACAAGTCCAAAGTCATTTAATGTCTTTACAATATGACTCTGTGTTGAAGAAAGCCAATTTAAAAGGTTCAAGATAATATAATCTTGTACTAATAGAAAAAGGATAAGCAATGAAAGTTCGTGCTTCAGTTAAGAAATTATGCCGTAATTGTCGTATTGTTAGACGTTCAGGTGTGGTTCGAGTAATTTGTTCAGAACCAAAACACAAACAACGTCAAGGTTAATTAAGTATTATTTCTTGCAAAGAACCAGCTGAGTGGTTATACTACTCAGCTCATTTCGTCCTGATATACTGTTTGAGTATCCTGAAACGGGCTTTTCAAGATCAGTGTATCAATGAATTTTAATTTTAAAAAATAGGAGTGCATAGTGGCCCGTATTGCAGGCATTAACATTCCTGATCAAAAACACACTGTAATCGCATTAACTGCTATTTACGGTATCGGCAAAACTAGAGCAAAAGAAATTTGTGCTTTAACAGGTATTGCTGAAGACGTTAAGATCAGAGAATTGTCTGAAGAGCAGATTGAAAAACTGCGTGAAGAAGTTGGTAAATTTACTGTTGAAGGTGATTTGCGCCGTGAAGTAACTTTAAGTATCAAACGTCTTTTAGACTTAGGTTGTTACAGAGGTTTACGCCATCGTCGTAGCTTACCGGTACGTGGTCAACGTACTAAAACAAATGCGCGTACTCGTAAGGGTCCACGTAAACCGATCAAGAAATAGTCGGAGTAAATTATAATGGCTAAAACACCAGTTCGTACACGTAAACGTGTAAAAAAACAGATTGCAGATGGCGTAGCACATATCCACGCCTCTTTCAATAACACAATCGTAACTATTACTGACCGTCAAGGTAACGCTCTTGCTTGGGCTACCGCTGGTGGTTCAGGTTTCCGAGGTTCTCGTAAATCAACTCCATTTGCAGCACAAGTTGCAGCGGAACGTTGTGCTGAAACTGTTAAAGAGTTCGGTCTGAAGAATTTGGAAGTTATGGTTAAAGGTCCGGGTCCAGGTCGTGAGTCAACAGTCCGTGCATTAAGTGCAGCAGGATTTCGTATCACGAGTATTGTAGATGTGACTCCGATTCCTCATAACGGTTGTCGTCCACCTAAAAAACGTCGTGTTTAATTGACGTTAGGATAATTGGAGAAAGAAAATGGCAAGATATTTGGGTCCAAAGCTCAAGCTAAGCCGTCGTGAAGGTACTGATTTGTTTTTAAAATCAGGCGTTCGCACGATTGAATCAAAATGTAGAAATAGACTTGATGTAGCACCTGGACAGCATGGTGCACGTAAAGCACGTTTATCTGATTATGGTAGTCAGTTGCGTGAAAAACAAAAAGTTCGCCGTATTTATGGTATCTTGGAGCGTCAGTTCCGTAATTACTATAAAGAAGCTAACCGCTTAAAAGGTAATACTGGTGAGAATTTACTAGTATTATTAGAAGGTCGTTTAGATAATGTTGTTTATCGTATGGGATTTGCTACAACTCGTGCTGAAGCACGTCAGTTAGTTAGCCATAAATCTATTGTGATAAATGGTCGAGTAGTAAACATTCCTTCTTATCAAGTTTCTGTTGATGATGTGGTCGCTGTTCGTGAGAAATCTAAGAAACAAGCACGAATAAAAGCATCATTAGAATTAGCTACTCAAAGAGAAAAACCAACTTGGTTAGAAGTTGATGTAGCTAAAATGGAAGGCGTATTTAAACGTACTCCTGAGCGTTCAGATCTATCAGCAGATATTAATGAGAGTCTGATCGTTGAGCTTTACTCTAAATAATAATTGATAAAGCTTAAAAGAAAAGAGAGGATAAAATGCAGGGTTCTGTGACAGAATTTTTAAAACCGCACTTAGTGAACATTGAACAAATTAGTTCAACTCACGCAAAAGTGACATTAGAGCCACTAGAGCGTGGCTTTGGCCATACACTAGGGAATGCCCTTCGTCGTATATTACTTTCTTCTATGCCAGGTTGTGCGGTTACAGAAGTTGAAATTGATGGTGTATTACATGAATACAGCAGCAAAGAAGGTGTTCAGGAAGATATTCTTGAAGTGTTACTAAATTTAAAAGGTTTAGCGGTAAAAGTGCAAGACAAAGATGATATTGTTTTGACACTGAATAAGTCTGGAATTGGCCCTGTTATTGCAGCGGACATTACACATGATGGTGATGTGGAAATAGTTAACCCTGAACACGTGATCTGTCATTTAACAGATAAAAATGCGTCTATTAGTATGCGCATTCGAGTACAGCGTGGTCGAGGTTATGTACCAGCTTCTGCGAGAATTCACACTCAAAGTGATGATCGTCCAATTGGTCGTTTATTAGTTGATGCACGTTTTAGTCCAGTTGATCGTATTGCTTACAATGTGGAAGCAGCACGTGTGGAACAACGTACAGATTTGGATAAGCTACTCATTGAGATGGAGACTAATGGAACATTAGATCCTGAAGAGGCTATTCGTCGAGCTGCAACAATTTTAGCAGAGCAATTAGCTGCATTCGTAGATTTACGAGATGTACATCAACCAGAAGTAAAAGAAGAGAAACCAGAATTTGATCCTGTTCTTCTTCGTCCAGTTGATGATTTAGAACTTACAGTTCGTTCAGCTAACTGCTTAAAAGCAGAGACAATTCACTATATCGGTGATTTAGTACAACGTACAGAAGTAGAGTTATTGAAAACACCTAATCTTGGTAAAAAATCACTTACCGAAATTAAAGATGTGCTTGCTTCTCGTGGTTTATCACTGGGTATGCGTCTTGACAATTGGCCGCCAGCAAGCATTGCTGAAGACTAATTTTCAGACATTAGATTTCTAAGAAGGAATAAGGTATGCGTCATCGTAAGAGTGGCCGTCAACTAAATCGTAATAGTAGTCATCGCCAAGCGATGTTTCGTAATATGGCAGGTTCTTTAGTTAATCATGAGATTATTAAAACAACTGTACCTAAAGCGAAAGAGCTACGTCGAGTAGTTGAACCATTAATTACTTTATCAAAAGTAGATAGCGTAGCAAATCGTCGTTTAGCATTTGCTCGTACACGCAACAAAGATGTTGTGGCAAAATTATTTAATGAATTAGGTCCACGTTTTAAAGAACGTGCGGGTGGTTATACTCGTATTATGAAATGTGGTTTCCGTGCAGGCGATAACGCACCAATGGCTTACATTGAGTTAGTTGATCGTCCAGAAGTTGCAGAAGAAGCAGCAACTGAATAAATAATTTAGTTTAGAAATTAAAACCTAGTATAGTGATATGCTAGGTTTTATTTTTTGTAAAAAAATTGAGAATAATAGCGTCAAAGTTGCAAATATTTTTAAATCTTAGTTAGCAAATTTTGTATAAATTAGTACAATTATGTCTAATATTTTAGATGATTTTATCACAATAAAATCTTTAAATAACATTACACCTTATTTAAAACTTACTTTTTTTATACTGTTCAAACTGCAGTAATAGTTGTGCAATTAAAGATAATTGTTGCACTAGTAACCTTGCTTTATCTTTTTCGTGGTCTAAATAATCTTGCTCTAAATATTGTAACTGTGTGATTAAATCATTGAGCTGTGTGCTACGCTGTTTTGTTTCTGAATAGGTGGAATCCAATAATCGTGAAATAAATTTTCCTTGTTGAAAGAAAACAGTTGAATATTCAAATTGGTGATTGATTGTATCGCTCTCTTTACGGTACACCCCTAATGCAGAAATATAGCTTAATAACGTGTAATTTAATTCTAATAATTGTGGTGCAACCGCTAAGCTATTTTTATATTTCTTTGGTTCTTCCTGCATTGCAGAAACGGTAGTACTCAATTTTGCAACATTATGATAAGCCATTCGGCGAGCTAAACGATACCCAAAATGGTCTCGATAACCAAATTGTAATTGTGCCATTATATGACGTAAATATAAGGAGCTACTTTTTAGTGTTTCTTCCAAATTTTGACGTAAATTAAGATATCGCCAATCCGCCCAAAGGAAAGAAACCGCAAACCACGCAATGCCTGCTCCAATAAAGGTATCTAAAATTCGAGGTAATATCGCCATTTCTTTACCCAAACCAATGACATCAAAACTCACTAATACTTGAATGGTAATAAAAAAACTGGCATAGCTGTATTTTCTTTCCATAAAAAAGAAAAATAAGCTACTTGTGGCAACAATAATCCCCAATTGAGCCTCTAGCGTTGGAGATAAATATCTTAATGATAGCCCAACAAATACCCCTAAAAGCGTGCCTAAAATACGCTGAACCAATCGTTTTTTTGTGGCGGAGTAATTTGGTTTACATACTAAAATCGCCGTTAATAAAATCCAATAACCCAATTCCAGATGAAATATCTGTACAATCGAACAACATACAAATACCACAATGGAAAGGCGAATAGCGTGACGAAAGAGTTCAGATCCTAAATAACACTGTTTTTTTATTGTATAAAAAATATTGCCTATGCCTGAAATATTTTCAGATAACAAGCGGTAGGTTTGTTGATTATTTTTACCAAAATCATTACAAATATTTTCTTCATATAAAGTTTCAAATAACAAGGTGATATTTTTTAAATTTTCAACCATTGAAGATAATTGATAAAAAGATGCCTTTGTTTCTTTTTGATGATACTGCAATGAGTTTTGTAATCCCTTTAATACTCTTTGCATTTTAAAATTCGGTTTATAATCCAAATTATGGCGTAACGCTTTTGCAATATATTGGCACTCTATTGCTTGTAATTCTAATAAACGGCGTAATCGAAAAACCAAATCAGTGTGCTGAAACTCTTCCAATAAATCTTGATATTGAGAATGGCTTGAACTGGTTCTTTCCCAAATTTCTTGCCCTGTTAAATAGTAACGTAACATTTTTTGCGTATGAAAATGACGATGTTGTTGATCTAAACGACTAAACAACACTTCTCTTACTTCATCAAATGAACGCATTACTGCAGTATTGGCTCGTGCTAACGCTAATTTTTTATCAGACAGGCGATTAATATCATCAAAATCAAAAAATGTTGATTTTTGCTGTAAATAGTTTCCTAAACTATCAAAATAAGAGGCTAAACTCTCCTGTGTTGCTCGATTAGGTAAACACAAATAAATCAATAATGAGATAAAGCTATAAATCAAGGTACCTAATAAAATTAACGTTGTGTTGATATACCACACCACATTAGGGGTATAAACCAGTGCAGTATAAACAGCAACCAGCAAAGTACAAAATGCAATCTTGCTATAACGCCCGCCTACTGCACCAAGCATTACTACAATAAAAGTAATGATGGTTAGTAAAGGAACAAAAATCCATCCTTTTGTCAAAAAGAATTGTGAGATAAGAGAGACGGTACCAAATGCTATCAGCATTAAAATAAGATCTTTGAAACGCCCTGTTAAACGGTTACTTTGCTCTGATAATGCTGTCGCAATAATGCCTAAAACTAATGGCATTGCAAGATGAGAAATCTCTAATTGCCAAATAACAATAGCGGCAATATTGGTTGAAATAAATACCGCCAATACATTAAGCATATTGATATTCAACCATTGTAATCGCAAACTATTGAATACGTTTTTCATCAATTAACCTAAGTGTTCAATCATCTTTAATACAATTGCAGAGGATTTTTGTGCAGCAAGGGGTAAAAATTCATCAAAAGATAAATGGGACTCTTTATCCGCCACATCTGAAATCGCTCGAACAACGACAAAAGGCACACCAAAAGCGTGACAAACTTGAGCAATAGCCGCTGCTTCCATTTCAACCGCCACCACTTGCGGAAAATTTTTGCAAATTTTTGTGATCATCTCACCGCTATTCACAAATAAATCGCCACTACAAATCAACCCTGAAACAGCATTTTCACCTAGTTGTTGTGTCAAAGAAAAAGCTAATTCAGCGAGTTCTTTATCTGCCACAAATCCAGCTGGATTGGCAGGAAGTTGCCCTATTTCATAGCCAAAAGCCGTCACATCAACATCGTGATAGCGAGCTTCTGTTGAGATAACAATATCTCCCACATTTAAGTTTTTATCCAATCCACCCGCTGAACCTGTATTGATCACATAATCAAGTTTAGTTAATTGCAAAAAGAGAGCGGTGCCCATTGCAGCCGCCGTTTTTCCAATACCTGATTGTAGTAATGCTACCTCTTTATTATTAATTTTTCCTTCAAAAATTTTACAGCCTGCAATTTCAGTTATTTTTAAATCTTGTAGGGTATTTTTCAAAATCTCTACTTCTTGTGCCATTGCACCAATAATGCCTAGTTTCATTGTTTGTCCTTTGTATTTTTATTGATTGTATTCTATCCTTAAAACTAAAAACCTTAAAGAATTTATTATCTTGAAATTATAAAACAAGCGGTTACATTTGTTTAATTTTTTGCAAATTGCAGTAAAAGTTTGATCTCCATAGCAAATAACTAAAATAGATTTTTACATTTAAGATAAATTTATATAGTATTTTTTAATTACATTTATTCTTACCGCTTATGGACAATAGGAGTGTTCCAATGAAAAAAACATCATTACTTAATGCCCCTCTTTCACAACTGATTGCAAAAATAGGGCATACTGATGGAATAACACTTTGTGATGCAGGATTACCCATTCCTGAAAAAGTAAATCGCATTGATCTTGCTATAACCAAAGGCATTCCAAGTTTTTTAGATCTCTTTAATGCAACCATTACAGAACTATTTGTTGAACGAGTTTTATTAGCTGAAGAAATAAAAAAGATAAATCCAAGCATACATTCAATGATTTTAGAAAAGCTCTCAGAATTAGAAAAACAGCAGGGAAACCAAATTCAAATTGACTATGTTCCTCACGAACAATTCAAACAAAAAACGAATGAAAGTAAGGGGATTGTTCGTTCAGGAGAATGTTCACCTTATGCCAATATAATTTTATATTCTGGTGTTCCGTTTTAAGAAAATATGAAGGAAGTAATTATGTCAAAACCTCATTTAGTTGTTTTAGGCAGTATTAATGTCGATCACGTTATTTATGCAGAACGCTTTCCTCAAGCAGGAGAAACCTTGTTTGGTAAAAAATATCAACTGGCTTATGGAGGAAAAGGGGCTAATCAAGCAGTTGCAGCCGCTCGTTTAGGTGCCAATGTTGATTTTATCGGTTGTATTGGGAATGATGCAATTGGTCACGAAATGAAAACGGCGTTTGAAAAGGACAACATCAATACTCAACATATTTTTGAGATCCCACAAGAAACCACTGGTGTTGCAATGATCCAAGTGACCGACAGTGGTGAAAATAGTATTGTAATCTCAGCAGGAGCAAATGCTCACCTCACGACTGAAAAATTAGCTAGCTGTAAAGACACACTTTCACAAGCTGAAATGTTATTAATGCAACTTGAAACTCCTTTAGAAACGATTATTAACGCCACTCAAATAGCCTATCAAAATGGTGTTAAAGTGGTATTAAACCCAGCTCCAGCAAGAACATTACCTGATGAATTATTACAACACCTCTTTATGATTACCCCAAATGAAACTGAAGCGGAATTATTAACAGGCATTAAGGTAACTGATGAACAGTCGGCTCAACAAGCTGCCCAAGTGTTTCATCAGAAAGGCATTGAATATGTGCTGATAACCTTAGGTTCTAAGGGCGTTTATTGTAGCTATCAAAATCAAGGCGAAATTATCAAAGGATTTAAAGTCAATGCGATTGATACCACCGCCGCTGGGGATACCTTTAACGGTGCATTATTAACTGCATTACTCGAACAAAAACCTATGCCAGAGGCGATCACTTTTGCTCACGCTGCTGCTGCCCTTTCAGTGACGAAAAAAGGAGCTCAATCTTCAATTCCTAGCCGAGAAGAAGTGATGAAATTTTTACAATCTCAATGATTGTAAAATAAGAGAGTAGGGTAAGCACTTAGCTGAAAGTGTAGGTTATTTAATAAAGTTTGGTGCTTAACCGAAAAAATCGTATACTTATCCGCAACAGCGTAAACACCGAGTCCGTTGCCTGCAATACGAGTGGACGATACTTGAAAAATGAAATAATGAATAAAAAAATAAATCTTCTGAAAAAGTTGAAGAAAAAACAAATTCTTTTTGGAAAAAGATAATCGGCTTTGTTGTAAGTATTGCACTTTTAATATTTATGGTTAGTGGAGGCGTTCCTTATTTTACAATTATCTTTTTTATAATATTGCCATTTTTGGGGACTATTTTTGCTAAAACAAATAAAAAGTCTTTTTATAAACTTCAAGAGATCTTACCTACATCAACTATCCGTTCTGTTGCAATGGGGTTAGCAGAAATATCAGGAAAAGCAAAAATGATAGAGCCTGTTATTTCTAAAATCACAAAGAAAAAATGCATTGGTTATATCTATTTAGTTGAAGATATTAGAAAAGACAAAGAAGGAAGAATTTCTTATTTTAAGGATTTTTCCGAAACTGTTTGTAATCCATTTTTTGTAAAAGATAAAACAGGGCAAATAAAAGTTTTACCTAATGATTTAGAGTTTTTAGATTTTGAAGAAAGTCATCAAAAAATAACAGGCAGCAAACGATATACAGAATATTTACTTAAAGAAAATATGGAAGTTTTACTTATTGGTAAAGCTGGAATTACAGAAAATAATGAACCTGTTTTCAAAAAAGAAGAAATTAAAAATGTTTTTGGAATTGCACCTTTAAAAAAAGTAGGAAATTATAATAAATTAAGACCTCTTATAAAGTCTGCTGGATATTTTATATATTTTTGGATAATTATAGTTGCAATAATTTTACTTACACCAACTAATTTAGAAAATAATATGATAAAATTTGGAAACTATCATTGGGAAATTCCATTTCAAAACACAAAAAAATAATAAATAAGGCAAAACAATATGACAACATTTTTCGCTTACATAGCCATCGGATTAGTAATATTAGGTTTAATTAATATAGTAGTTTCAACATATAATAAACTTGTAATGCTTAATAATAATACCGACAAAACTTTTAAAAATATTGATATTTTATTAAAACAAAGAGCAGATGAAATACCTAACCTTATAAAAGTTGTAAAAGAATTTCAAAACCACGAAAGTGACTTACTTACCAAACTTACAAAATTGAGAACTGATTTTTTACAGGCTAATACTGTAAAGGATAAAGTAGAAATATCAAATGAAATGAATAAACAACTAAAAACCCTTTTTGCTGTTTCTGAAAACTATCCTGATTTAAAATCAAATAAAAATTTTTTATTACTTCAAAATCGCGTTTCGCAAATGGAAGATGCTATTGCTGACCGAAGAGAACTTTATAATGAAAGTGTAAATATGTACAATATAGGTATTGCTGAATTTCCTAATGTACTTTTAGCAAAACCTATGGGGTATAATAAAAAAGAATTTTTCAACATAACAGAACAAGAAATAGAATATAATGGAGTTACCTTTTAATATAATTGAACTAATAAATATAATTGATGAAAAGCCTATTTATTTAGTTGCTTTTGCTTCGTTACACGGATTTGTTTTTATTTTATTACATATACCTATATGGTTATTTAAGAAAATAGGAATATACGACCCTAACAAAAATTTAGGTGTATTTGGTACATCAATAGCATTTATTATTGGTATAGGCTGGGTTTTAGGTTTCATATCGCAAGGATTATTGTTTTTTATGAAAGTTTCAGGTATTAAAATATTATTGATTTATTTATCAATGTATCTTTGTATTATATTTTTTGTTATTTCTAACGCGATGAAATTAAAAAGCAACTTTGATATTAATGGTAATTAGAACAAAAAGAAAACGAAACCTTAAAAAAATGTACTGACAGGCAACACAAGTTTTTACGCTATTGCGGGTTAGGTGCTTAAACGAAAGTTTAGGTTATTTAATAAAGTTTAGTGCATAACCAAAAAACTATCGTATATTTATCTGCAACAGTGTAAGTTAATTTATTATAATACAAGCGGTTATATTTAAACAAATTTTTACGATTTAAGGATTAATGGCAATAATGAAAGATATTGCCGTTATTGGTTATGATGATATTCATCTTGCACAATTTCTTTCTCCTCCTTTAACGACTATTCAACAACCCAAAGAATTTCTTGCTAAAAAAGCAGTAGAAACATTGTTAGATAGAATTAAAAATCATCATCTTACTTATAAAAATATTGTACTAGAGCCCACTCTAATATTAAGAGAGTCTATTTAATAAATTAATTTGCAAAAAAGTAAACTAATCGTACCGCTTGCGTTATAATAATGTAAGTGATAGGAGAATTTATGCAACAATTTTTATTATTTATTAAAGTTTTTAAATTACGTTTTATTGAAAATAAACTCACGATGGCGGCTGGGCATTTAACCTATAATACAATGCTTGCGATTGTGCCATTAATTATGGTGATGTTTTCTATTTTTGCCGCATTTCCTATTTTTAATGAAGTGACGGGTGAATTAAAAGCCTTTATTTACAATAACTTTGCACCAAGTATAGGGGATGTAGTACAAACCCATCTTGATAATTTTGTCAATAATTCTCGTAAAATGAGTGCTGTAGGTACAATGGTATTAATTGCGATTGCACTGCTACTGATTTCAAATATTGATAATACCTTGAATGCAATGTGGCACAAAACTCAAAAACGTCGTTGGTTAATTTCTTTTGCTATTTACTGGATGATTTTGACACTAGGACCATTACTTGTTGGTGTAAGTATTTCGGTAAGTACTTACATACTTTCTTTAGAAATTTTAAATCCAGAAGGGATGCTTGCGGTAAGTACCCCATTCCTTTCTCTGATTCCATTTTTTATAACGTGGTTGCTGTTTACATTAGTTTATACCATTGTTCCTAATACTACCGTGTTGTTTAGGCACGCTGCTATCGGAGCATTACTCGCCGCTATTTTTTTCACTCTTGGTAAACAAGTCTTTATTTGGTACATCACCACCTTTCCATCCTATCAAGCTATTTATGGTGCTTTAGCTGTATTACCCATAATGATAGTATGGATTCATTTAAGTTGGTTGGTTGTGTTAATTGGTGCTCAAGTTTCAGCAGTATTTAAAGATATAATGCTGATTAACGTGGGCGTTTTAGAGATTGAAAACAATGAGGCGTTAAAATGATTGCATTAATTCAACGAGTAAAATGGGCAAAAGTCGAAATAAACGAGCAAACCGTAGGTCAAATTGAAAGTGGTTTATTAGTTTTATTAGGTGTCGAAAAAGAGGATGACCAAACGAAAGCAGATCGATTGTTGGATAAAGTATTAGGTTATCGTATCTTTGAAGATGAACAGGGAAAAATGAATTTAAACGTACAACAAGCAAATGGGCATTTACTTATCGTTTCACAATTTACGCTTGCGGCAGATACTCAAAAAGGATTACGACCAAGTTTTTCTAAAGGTGCAAATCCCGTTGATGCAGAAGCGTTGTATGACTACTTCTCACAACAAGCGAAAAGCAAAATAAACACTCAAACAGGAAAGTTTGGTGGAGATATGCAGGTCAGCCTCCAAAATGATGGTCCTGTCACTTTTTGGTTACAAGTTTAAGTTTAGAAGCGGTAGGATTATTTTCATTTTTTGCAAATTTTGAATAACATCATACCGCTTAAGCATTGCTATAAGCTGTACGATCATCAAGCCAGCGATTAATTAACTTTTGTGCTATATCAGGCTCGCTTAAAATAAGCTGTTTTGCATAGCGTTGTACCAACGGAATCATTTTACGGTCTCGCATTAAATTAGCAATTTTAAATTCTGCCATTCCTGTTTGTTTCGTACCCAATACTTCACCCGGTCCTCTGATTTCAAGATCTTTTTCAGCGATAAGAAATCCATCTTGGCTATCTCGTAGCACTTGCAAACGTTTTTTAGAAATTTTACCCAGTGGCGGTTTATACATTAACACACAGTGAGAAGCAGTTGCTCCTCGTCCGACACGTCCACGTAACTGATGAAGTTGAGCTAAGCCTAAACGTTCGGAGTTTTCAATAATCATTAGGCTTGCATTTGGTACATCCACGCCCACCTCAATAACGGTCGTTGCCACTAATAAATCTAAATTTGCCTGTTTAAATTCCATCATAATAGCTTGTTTTTCTTGGGGCTTCATTCGACCGTGAACCAAACCAATACGTAAATCAGGTAATGCACGGCGTAAATCATCAGCGATAGATTCCGCCGCCTGTGCTTCTAGCACTTCCGATTCATCAATCAAAGTACAGACCCAATAGGCTTGACGTTTTTCATTTTTACAGGCTTGATAAACTCGTTGTATAATCTCCGCACGGCGATCTTCTGAAATTGCTACTGTGGTAATCGGTGTTCGACCCGGTGGAAGCTCATCAATAATGGACGTATCCAAATCTGCATAAACCGTCATTGCTAAAGTACGAGGAATTGGTGTTGCCGTCATAATTAGCTGATGTGGATAAATATTTTCACCATTGACTGTTTTAATTCCTTTTTCTCGCAAAGTTAAACGTTGATGTACCCCAAAACGGTGCTGTTCATCAATAATAACAAGACTAAGATCAGCAAATTCCACTTCATCTTGAAACAGGGCGTGAGTACCCACAATCATTTGTACTTTGTTATTTTTAATCGCTTCCAGTTGTACTTTGCGAGCTTTTCCCTTCACTTTTCCAGCAAGCCAGCCCACTTCAACACCAAAAGGATTGAGCCAATTCGCAAAATTGATGGCGTGCTGTTCCGCTAAAATTTCAGTCGGTGCCATTAACGCAACTTGTTTGCCATTATCAATCGCCAATAATGCTGCCAATGCTGCGACTAAGGTTTTACCTGATCCCACATCGCCTTGTACTAATCGCATCATCGGTTGTGGTTTCGCCAAATCTTGCTCGATTTCTTGGGTAACTCGGCTCTGTGCATTGGTCGGCGAGAAAGGTAGGCTTGCTAAAAAACGCTGTTTGAGATCACTTTGATAATGTAAACTTTCCGCTAAATGTTGTTTTGCCCCCACTTTCAGCTGCTGCATTGCTAAGTTGTGTGCCAATAATTCCTCAAAAATTAAGCGTTTTTGAGCAGGGTGCTGTCCTTTTTCTAATTCATCAGCAGAAATCGTTGGTGGTGGACGGTGCAATAATTTTAAGGCTTCTTTCAAACTATATTGATGAGGATTAAATTGGTCAGGCAATAATTCAGACACCTTGACACGATCCAATAATGCTAATGCTTGATCCGTTAATTTTCGCAACGCATTTTGTTTTAATCCTTCGGTGGTGGAATAAACAGGGGTTAAACTTTCAGCGAGTGCAACAGGTTGATTATTATAAATAATTTGATATTCAGGATGATGAATTTCCGCCATAAAACGTCCACGTTTCACTTCCCCAAAGGCTTTTACTCTTGCCCCAACCGTAAAACTATTTTTCATTCCCATATTAAAATTAAAGAATTTTAAGGTAATTTTGCTGGTGCTATCGGAAATAACCACGTTCAACATTCTACGTCGCCCAAATTGAATTTCAGCCATTTGAACATAGCCCTCAACTGTTACATAACTTTCAGGACGAGCATCACAAATCGGCGTAATCCGAGTGCGATCTTCATAGCGAAACGGCAAATGAAATAACAAATCTTGCACATTGTTAATTCCAATTTTGCCTAACCGCTCTGCAATTTTTACGCCAACACCTGTCAATGCTATTAAGGGTACACCGTTTAATAATTCGTTATTCATTTTGTAAATTCTTATAAAAATCTTACCGCTTCAATTTATTGGATTTTAAGGAAAATAACTAAAATAGGAAAGCAATAATCTGAAAAAAGGGTTATCGTTCAACTATTATTAGTTTTTTATAGAAATAATGAAATGAAAAATGAGGAATTAAAGGAAGTGTTTCGGTTATGGGGTAAATCTGTCATTATATAAAAATATAGAAAGCGGACTAATAAAATGGCATAAATTTATGTGAATGACATTAGTCGTCAACAACAAGAACCACCGAGAGTAACTTACCGTAAGGCAAGAGCTAGTAGGAATCCCCACACTTTAGGGTGGGGAGGATGTCAATAAAATAATAGCATAAAGGACAAAAAGTTACTTAAAGTCTTATTGAACGGTTAAAGTATTTTTTGCCTTTAATTTAATGTGTGGGTTTGGAATAATTTCAATACCTTCTGGTGTTTTTTCCAAAGCAATACTTAAGACTTCATCAATAGTTTCAACTGGATGAATAGCTAAATCTTGTTTTGCTTTATCAGGGATATCTTCCAAATCTTTTTCATTTTCTTTTGGAATAATTACTGTTTTGATACCACCTCGATGTGCTGCAAGTAATTTTTCTTTTAAACCACCGATAGGCAATACTTTACCTCGTAAGTTAATTTCACCCGTCATCGCAACATCTGCTCGAACAGGGTTACCTGTTAAAGTAGAAATTAGAGCTGTACACATCGCTATTCCCGCACTTGGTCCATCTTTAGGCGTTGCACCATCTGGGACGTGTACGTGAATGTCACGTTTTTCATAAAAATCAGAAGCAATTCCTAATTTTTCAGCACGTGAACGAACAACGATCATTGCAGCTTGGATTGACTCTTTCATTACATCACCTAAAGAACCTGTAAATGAGAATTTACCTTTACCGATGACCGAAGCAGTTTCAATAGTGAGTAAGTCTCCACCAACTTCTGTCCACGCCAATCCAGTTACCTCACCAATGCGGTTTTGAGAATCCATTTTTCCATAATCAAAACGTTTCACACCTAAAAATGCATCAAGATTATCTACATTAACAGCGATTGATTTTAGTTTTTTATTTAGTATTAATTTTTTTACTGCTTTTCGACATATTTTTGCAATTTCACGTTCTAAGTTTCGTACACCAGCTTCACGAGTGTAGTAACGAATAATATCTAAAATAGCACTATCTTCAATATTTAATTCGTTGATTTCTAAGCCATTATTCTCTTTTTGTTTTTCAACTAAATGTTTTCTAGCAATGTTCATTTTTTCATCTTCGGTATAACCAGAAAGACGAATAACTTCCATTCTGTCTAATAAAGCAGGTGGAATATTCATTGAATTTGAGGTTGCTACAAACATTACATCAGAAAGATCATAATCTATTTCTAAATAGTGATCATTAAAGGCTTTATTTTGTTCTGGATCTAGTACTTCAAGTAATGCAGACGCTGGATCGCCTCGCATATCTTGAGCCATTTTATCAATTTCATCTAGTAGGAAAAGCGGGTTTTTCACACCAACTTTTGCCATTTTTTGAATTAATTGCCCCGGCATTGAGCCAATATAAGTACGGCGATGACCTCGAATTTCAGCTTCATCACGTACACCACCTAAAGCCATACGAACATATTTACGTCCCGTAGCATTAGCAACAGATTGTCCTAGTGAGGTTTTTCCTACCCCAGGAGGTCCTACCAAACATAAAATAGGTCCTTTTAATTTATTTAATCGAGTTTGTACTGCGAGATATTCTAAAATACGCTCTTTAACACGCTCTAAGCCGTGATGATCTTTATCTAATATCTCTTGTGCTTTTTGCAAATTTTTCTTTACAACTGACCGCTTATGCCAAGGCACTTGTAGTAACCAATCAATGTAGCCACGCACAACTGTTGCTTCTGAAGAGCCTTGAGGCATCAATTTTAATTTTTTTAGTTCATTTTCCGCTTTTTCTTTCGCTTCTTTTGGCATTTTTGCTTTTGTGATTTTTTCTTTAAGCTGATCTAATTCTGTTGCTTCTTGATCTTCACCATTACCTAGCTCTTTTTGGATTGCCTTAATTTGCTCATTCAAATAGTAATCACGCTGATTTTTTTCCATTTGTTGTTTAACACGATTACGGATACGGCTTTCTGTTTCTAAGGTATCCATTTCTGTGACCATTGTGATGAGTAAAGCCTCAAAGCGAGCAATAAGATTAATCTCTTGTAACAACTCTTGTTTACGATTAGCAGGGGCAATTAAATTTGCTGCGATAGTATCTGCTAAACGTTCTTCAAAAGTGATTTTTTTCAATTTTGGTAAAATATCAGGGGATATTTTCTTATTGTTTTTTATATAGTTCTCAAATTCCACTAATGTTGTTCTTGCAATAGCTTGCAATTCATTTTGTTTATCCTGAGTCTCTGAAATTAATGGTTCAACATTTGCTATCAGTCCATTTTTACTATCACTTGCATAGTTTATTTTAGCGCGTTGTTGTCCTTCAACGAGCACTTTTACTGTGCCATCAGGTAAGTTAAGCATTTGAATAATATTTGCGATTACACCGACATCATAAAGTTCGTTTATCTCAGGATCTTCACTGCTAGGATCTTTTTGAGTGACTAAAAACAATTGCTTGTTATTTTCCATTGCGGCTTGCAAACTTTGAACGGATTTTTCTCGCCCAACAAAAAGGGGCATTACCATAAATGGAAATACTACAACATCTCTTAATGGAAGCATTGGTAAATTAACGATATTTTTCTTTTTTGCCATAAATTAAACTCTTTCTATTTAGGAATTAAACTATTATGGGGGTAGATTTTAATAACTCAAGTAAAAAATGAGTTATGGATACATTTCTACACATATTTATAGATTAAAACGGTAAAGCTGACCGTGATCATAACGGACATTAATACTTTAGCGTAAGTAGGAATACGCCGTGTTTCATTCCAATCCCTTAATGGTTTACCTAAAATAGGATGATTAAGTAACCATAAATGAAAACGTGATGAACTATGAGAAAAGCAGATTAGTGCAACAAGTAAAAAAGGGGTCGTTGGCATTAAAGGAACGATTATTCCAATAATACCCAAAGCAACAAAGAGCCATCCTAAAGTAAAGAAGAGTATTGTTTTGATATTGTATTTAACCATAAATTATTATTTTTTAAGTTTACCTCGAATTTTTATGCATTATATCATTTACTTCCTTATAAAAGGAAATGATTATAAATTACTATAAACAATAGTTTCATTTTTTAGGAAAATGATTTAAGTTGATGATAAAAAGGATTTTTTTTAATCACCTAATTTAAATTAGTAAAAATTTAGTTTGACACTAATTTAAATATCCGTAGAATACTCTCCAGTTTCTATTATGTAATTCAATTACATATATTTGAAGCGGGAATAGCTCAGTTGGTAGAGCACGACCTTGCCAAGGTCGGGGTCGCGAGTTCGAGTCTCGTTTCCCGCTCCATTCTATACTCAATATAATGGTACGCTAGCAAAGCGGTTATGCACTGGATTGCAAATCCATGTAGCTCGGTTCGACTCCGGGGCGTACCTCCATTTTTTACTTTAATCAAAAAACTCCAATATTTTCCAAGTAGCCTATAAAAATTTGCAGAAAAAGGGATTTCTAAGCTGTGTATGCCACAGGTAACTGGTGAGTTCCTGCAACCCAAATTCAGCAAATTTTCTAAGCTGTGTATGCCACAGGTAACTAGACGTTTTAAATCCAAAATCCTTATTTATCAACATATCATAGAGAAATCATCAAAAATACCTTCCAAAGAACCAAACACCCTAACTATCTGATAATTAAGGTGTTTTCATTTGGACTAAAAATAAAGGGTATTTTACCAATTTGGGACAGTTGTTGTGCTACTTAATCCATAAGTATTAAATTGTCCAGATTGATACGTATCTACGTCTATTTGCTCAATTTGTAAAGAAAATTCATTTTGATTACTTTCACTCTTTAATTTAATGTAAGGACGTAACTCAAGAGGTGGATTGTAATAAAGAATTAATGCCTTTTCTCGGCTTAAATTTTCTTGTTGCATAATTTGTGCAATTCGCTCAGTCTTAACCTCATCAAAAGTTTTGTTATGGCGTTTTGCATAACGACGAACTTGACGATCTCGATTTTTTTCTTGTCGAAAACGTTTGACACAAATATAACTTACCTGTTCGGGTACGGCTTTAATACTAGAACAATGAACATAATCAGCAAGACGTTCTAGCCATTTTTTGAGATCTAACTGTTCAAGCTCTTGCTCTGTTTGAGCAAAAATACGTAGTTTTGATCCTAAAATAGCGACTGTTTTCCTTTCTTTTTCAAAACATCGATACTCAGGAAAACTCACACCAATATCTGATGTTTCTGCACTCTCACCATTTACTTTTTTAGCTTGTTCAACCAATGCTAAATGGAGTTGAGTGAAAGCTTTTGACCAAATAAAATAAAGAGAAATATCTGCATTTTTGATCAGGGTAACTTCTTGGTAGTAATTCATTTGTTACTCCTTACCACTTGCTCCAAATACACCACCACGAATAAGTACACCGATAATATAATGTTGTTGTTCAACAGCAGGTTCTTTTCCTTTTAACACCCAATCATCAAAGAGTGTATAAAAATCCATTTTTTGTTTTGGTTGGCGGAAAGCCTTTCCCATTGTTGTTACGGCACCATAAGGTTCAATGGCAATTGGAAACTCTGCTTCAGGATACCAATCATCAATCGTACGAATAGCATTACTCACTTTTTGTGAGTGCATACCTGCTTTACCGTTGATTTCGTATAATACTTTACTCTTAGTTTTACCCGTATCTAGCACCAACTCTTGTGATGGGTATACTTCCTGTCCATATCCCATTTTTGCCGTTGCTGTTACATATAAAATAATAAAGCTTTCTCCAGTCAGTCCCTGTTCAATAAGTTTTGCCAGTTTGGTGATATCTTCGTTTTGTATATCAAAGTTTTGTAGTGTAATTTGTTTTGCATCAAATACAAACTTTTCTTGATTGCAAGTCACTTTTACTTTAATTTTCTCTGCACCAACACGATTACGCCATAACCAACGAGCATTGGCAATATTAATAGCATAACGTCGTGCAAGTTCAGCAACCCCTTGTGTACTTAAATAATCTGCAACAGTTTTTTCTAGAGCTTTTTGATAATCTTGATCATTACACACATTTGGTTTTCCTGTAAAAGGCAATACCTTACAACTCCAGCTAACTAATAAAGTATCGCAATTTTCATCTAAAGCAGCTACATCTACTCGTTGTAAATTAGCTTTCTCAATTTCTGCATCAAGTTTCGCAGGATCATTAACAATTGCATTTTTCAATCGATTACTAATCGTTCCTCTAACAGATTTTTCCCTAATACTAACAGCGATAGGGTTGCTATTTTTGTTGTACTATTAATTTGTGCAAAAAATGCATCAGAAATATCAAGATTACGTTCAAAAGCTAATACGCTTGCGGTTGTTAATTTGCTCATTATGTACTCCTATTGGATAAAAATTTAGTTAAATATTTTGTGTAACAAGATAAAGTGCGTTTTTTTCATCATAGCTATAATGCCAAAAAGCATTTTTAATATTATCAGTTAATCGCTGAGGGTAGATCCATTTACCTAAACCATATACTGCCTCAACATATTGGCTCGGATATTCAGGATTTCTAATATTTTGCATAAGCCCTGCATCATATTTGGGAGAAATACCTTGATAACCAATCGGCATAGGAACAAGCCAACCTCGCCCTGTTTTTTTAGAGGTAGTTTTCCAAACAATTTCTGTTTGTTCTTTTTTATTTGGCACTTCTTCTGGAATATGATGTAAAGTACAAACATCAATAAGGGCATCTAAAGCGGTCACATTCGGGTCCACTTTTTGCAATTCTGTAATAATTTCCTCAAAATCTTTTTGTGCATCCATTAAAACAAAAGCTGGCATTAACATTGGAACCACGTGATGTAAACCATTATCTACAAAATCAACCTTTGCCAATCTTTGAGTGCTACCTCCTGCAATACGTTGCTGTAAAATCCACTGTGAGCTTTGCTCAATAAGGTGTTTTTGTTCTTCTATAGAAAGATCTTCTGTGCCTAACACTTCGACAACAAAGCTCATTGTTAGATGACATTTTCCCTCTTCAATAATAGACGCAGTTTTGCCATCTTTTTTAATTGGATTACGACTTTGATTAAAGGTGTAGTTACTATATTTACTGGCTCTGTAGATTTGAGGCTGACAGTCATAACAAGCAAGTAACACACCACCCAAACTGTACGCTTGCCACTCCTCCATAGCCATCATTTTACGAGACATTGAATGGAATGCACCTAAAAAGCCAGTAATAGCAGGAAAGCCATAAGTAATGGGGCTAGATATACTATTTGCATTGCAAATTTGGACTTTATGAAAAACTAAGTAGCCAGCAACCTGTTTATTGATATTCATAGAAACACTCCTTTACCAGCTCGTTCATATTGTTTTTTCATATCCATTATTTCACGTCGCCACTCATTATATTCAGGCTTACCCGTATCGTGTTTGAGATGAGGAAATTTATTCTGAATAAGCTTATTTAACCAATTTGCAAATTGTCGATAAATATCTAAGTGCCACTCTAGCTCTTCTCTATCCTCGGCAAACTCTTCTTCACCCTCTAAATTAGCACGTAAAGGATCTAGCCATAATTTTTGGTTGTAATCGAGTTGATAATCTTTTGACCAACCAGCAGGGTAGGTATTTTTTATATAGGTAGAAATAGAGAATAAAATATGCAAAATCTCATCAATAGCGAATTTTCTTGCCTCTCGTATATCAACAGTATTTTTATCACTTTTAATAACCTGAAAAAACTGCTCTATTGGTTTGTAACATTGATAAGCTAAATTTTTATTAAAAATGGTTCTAGCAGATTTGGATACATTAAAACGATACCGTTGTGAAAATGTTGGTGGTATAGATGGGAGTAGATAATTTCTACCTCCTTGCTTACTCATTAACAAACTCACATTTTGAGGCTTTGTTCCACCTAATTGAACACTCGCTAAATCTGATAAAGTAACATAAGGCTTTTGCTCCATTGTTTTTTTGAAGCGATTATCTTGTGCTTCTTTATTTTCCTCAGAATATTTTAAAGTATTGATACGTTGATATAACTCATGGGTTAAAACTGATGGATAAAGAGGTACTATATTGTGATAATCAAGATCTTCAACGCTCCTTGCTACATTAGAATTAGTTGTCCACAGTATCTGTTTGTTTCGTTCGTGGGTGATAGGTGAAGTCACGGTATTTTGTAAAGCCTCTTTAAATGCTTGATGATAACTTTTTGCTATTGTTTGATCACTAGATAATGAAGCAATAAGATCCGCATTATCTTCTAAAATAAGATCTCGAATTTTCACCTGTTTATTTGCAAACTCACCAACAACAAAATCAAAAAAAGCCGCTAATGGCAAAGCTGCTGCATTCCCATTTGCATCAATATAATCACTTTTTATACTGTGAGAACCGACTATTTCAATAGGTAAATGGTGATTGGACTGAAAACTAATATTATCGCCTTTGGCATCAGGATGAACACCTTTAGAAATATGAGTACCAAAATACAATTGCTTTGCCATTTTATTGGCAGCGTTTTCTAGCCATATAGCAGAACTGTATTTCTCTCGCTCTTTGGAAAGCTTTTCTTGTAAGGTTGCAATTTGATCACTACTACCACTTTCTTTCGCTTTCTCTAATTGCCTTTGCTCTTTTTCGGTTTTTTTATTGAATTGGCTGTCGAGGAAAGCCTGCACAGCTTTTGCAACGAGTTCTTTGGGGATATCTGTCATTTTGATGCTCCTAAATTTACTTTAAATATATCATTAAAACATAGAAAATTATTGCATTCAACCATTATTTAAATTAAAATAATAAAAATACTGAATAAGTAGCTTATAATATTATATAAATGAAAATATTTTACCGCCGAATAGGTGGCTTACAGAAGAAGGGAGAAAAATATTTGTTTTACCAGACAAGCAAGAAGCGAATTCAAGAGTAATTATGGATTGATAAATATGGAGGTTGATTTTTTTATATTTGACCTTATATAGCTAATATTATTAATAACTCTAGAGACAGTAAACCATGACAATATCAAATAATGAATATCTACAAGAGGTTTTGGAAACCTATCGCATGAAGCATATTGAGAAAAAGGTAGATGCACACAGGAAAAAGCGTGATGAAATCAAAGAATTTTTAGAAAATGAATATAGGGACTCAACTTTATACCCCTTTTAACTCGGGTTCATTCAAAAAGCATACAGCTATAAATTCAAAATTTGATTTAGATTTAGTCGTACCTTTTAAAAAAAATAGTTTTTCTACAATTGAAAAAATGTTTGATGATGTAGAAGAAAAGTTACGTAAAAAATATGAAAGCTCTACAGTAACTGTACGCAGGCAAAAAGTATCATTAGGTATTATTTTTAATAGCGAAGAAATTAATATCGATGTTGTGCCAGCTAGAGAAGCAACTAAAGATGGTTTCTTAGATGATAGAAATTTAAATTTACATATTGACCTTGAAGATAAAACCTACCTTAAAACCAATATCCACAACCAAGTTGAACATATTAAAGGGAAAGATAAAGCACGTAGTGTTATTCGGTTGTTAAAAATATGGAAGAAAATACATCAAAAGAACTATAAGTCTTTTTTTATTGAATTATTTGTAATAAAGGCTTTTGATGACAGAAGTCCAACAGGCACTTTGATTGAACAATTAAAAACTGTATTGGAATATATTAAAGATAAAGCAACACAGGAGGGTTTCCAACTCATTGATCCAGGAAATAGTAATAATAATCTAATGGATACGGTTGGCACTCAAAAGGTAGATTTAGAATACGATATGACCATTCTGTTATCTAATATAGAAAAAACTACTTATTTAGAATATTATTTTCCTAAAAACGAAGAATTTAATAAGAGTTATGGTGTATCAAAAGATGTTCCTCTTATTTCTGTCCCCAAAACTGAGAGGTTTGGTTGAATGGAAAATAAAAAAAGTATAATTCATGACGTCATTTCAGAGCTTGATTACCTTTCCCTAGGCTCTGAAATGATAACAAATGAAGAGGGGTTACAATTTAATGTAATTTATGACTTAAAATGTGTTGACTTCGTCACTTTTGCAGTGACTATCTTACCTTCCTATCCGTACAAACTATCAGAAACAGAGAGTATTCGATTTAAAAATAAAGAGCTAATAGAATACAATCATGTAATGAGTGATGGTTCTATATGCTTTCATAATATTCACCGTAATAATTTTCAAGATAAATTGCGCCAAGATTTCGAATCAGTTAAAAACTGGATTCAAAAATACATAATTGATGAAGAACAAGATGAGCACTACGAATTTCCCATTAAACACGAAGCCTGTATAGATAATGAATATTATTCATTTCTATTTACGGATATTGATAAGCAATTTGAAAAAGGTGATTTTGGAGAAGTAAATTTGTCATATATGACTACTTCAAGATATCATTCTAAGAATAATCGCAATTATATTGTTAAGTCATTTATCCATAATTTAGCAGCTCATGACTGCGGATGGAGTAAAGTATATTTTTCCATAGAAACAATTCTCACAGGGTTATTTTATTTTACAGGTGTACCCCCAGTAAAAAATAAAAGATTTTTGATTCATAACTGGAAAGAATTAAGCAGAGTAATTGATCAAAAATTTATTGATGAAATATGGAAGTTTTGTTTCCAAGCGAGAGGCTTTGATACAAAAAAACACAAAAGGCTACCGATTTTTTTAGGATACAAAACACCAGATAATACAATTCACTGGGAAGTTACCTTAATTGATATTGATAATTTTTTTGAAAATAAAAAGTCTATTGAGGAAACAGGAAATTTTTCTATTAAAGAATTTAAAGTTGACTGGGCAATAACACAAAACTGTTCATACCAATATTTTTTTGGTAGAGGTGCTTTCTCTCCAAAGTTAACAGATAAAAAAATTCTTATTATTGGTGTCGGTGCAATAGGTAGTCAAGTTTCTCGTACTCTGACTAAATCAGGCTGTAGAAACTTGACATTAACAGACTATGACCAAAAGAATCCTGAGAATGTCTGTCGTTCTGAATTTGATTTTTTTACAGGTTTGAGTGATAAAGTATCAGAATTGGCATCCATACTAATGAATATATCCCCTTTTGTTGATTTGCATTCAATTCCTAATTTTATAACAGAATATGGATTGAAGCTATCAACATATGCAGAACATAGAGAAAAAATTAAAGAAGCTCTTAATTCTTTTGATTATATATTCGATTGTTCAACAGATGACGACCTAATGTTTTTGTTAGACTCCCTAGAAATAAAGACACAAATTTTCAATTTGTCAATTAGTAATCATGCTAAAGAATTAGTTTGTGGTTTATCGCCTAATGTTTATCGTGCTTTTCAACATCAATTTAAGCATAATATAAAAAATGATACTGAAGACTTATACAATCCTACAGGCTGTTGGAGTCCGACTTTTAAGGCTTCGTATAATGACATTGCAACACTTGTTCAATTTGCTTTACTGCACATAAATAATCAGCTTGTGAGAGAATTACCATTACATAATTTTGTGGTTAAATACGATAATGAACAAATAAACTTAGGAATTAACAGATTTTGATTATTGGAAAGACATATAAGAATATCAAACTATTTTTTGATAACAGGTTGATTCAGCAACTGACTAACGAAGGTGATAAATATTATCCCAAAGAATATGGAGGTCTATTGGTTGGTCACTATTCGGAAGATAACAAAAAATTATTTGTTACTGGCAGTATTCTTCCATCTAAATTTTCACATTCTCAGGTTTATTTTGAGCGTAACGTATATGGGCTAGAAGAAATACTTAAGCAAATTTATCATGAAACAGGAAATTATTATGTTGGAGAATGGCACACACATCCAAATGCATCAGCACAATATAGTGTAACTGATTTGCAAGCAATGAAATCTATTGCAAATACTAACTCAGTATCAATTACCAACCCGATATTACTTATACTTAGCATTAGCAATAAAGAACTATTAGATTATCAATTTTATTTTTTAGACGAGGACAAACTAGAAACCTATGAGTAACAGAAAAAAATATCACTTACAGAACTATTCCGAGGTATGCAGGCACAGATGAAGGCTGAATTAAATACCAATAGGGATTTTATTACCCACCCAGGGTCAAAAGGCGATGCTTTAGAAAATGCTTGGATTGAGTGGTTGAGAAATTACTTACCTAATCGTTACAGCATTGACAAAGCAATCGTAATTGATTCTTTAGGTTTAACAAGTCATCAAATTGATATTGTAATATATGATAACTGGTTTACGCCCTTTATTTTCAACCAAAATGGTTTTAAATACATTCCTGCGGAAGGGGTTTATGCTGTTTTTGAAGTAAAACCCGACATTGAAGGGAACATTGACTATGCAGGAGAAAAAATAGAAAGCGTCAGACAACTTACTCGAACCACTACAGCGATGATTAATTCAGGTAACAGATCTCCGGCTAGACCGCTGACCAAAATTTTAGGTGGTATTTTAGCTTCTACAAATAGTTACACCCACAGTAATAATGATACGATTAGTAAACATTTAAGTGAACAAGTAGGATTGAGAAGTATAGATATAGGTTGTATAGCTGATTATGGTGCTTTTAAAGTAAGTTATGATAGTGAAGAGGATACACAAGAAAATGATTTTCAAAAACGAATACATGATTATTACTCAAAGAGGGTATACCAAGGTGTTGAATTTAGCCAACAAGATAATGCTTTAATCTATTTCTTCATGAGTTTAACTCATTATCTACAACAGAAAATAGGCACTATAGCTGCAATTAATTTTGATGCTTATTTGTCAAAAGTATAAGAAGCTTCAGTATATTGATAATACTCTATATCGCTGACAGTATTAAGATCCAAACTGTAATTCTGTTGGGAATATTCTTGTAATATGAAAAATTCATATTTTTCATATTAATACCCAACAACCCCCAAAAACTCACTAAACCGCCACTCTTTTCTATCATCTAATGAAACACTAGAAAAACGAGTAGCTAAATAACGTAAACTCTTATCAGGATAAGAGTTTTGTATCTCTTCTAGTGCTTTAACTAATCCTGTTGCTAACCAAGGGCTGATTTGAGGGTGAGAGAAATCTGCCTCTAATGGCGATATTATGTTATCTTGCAATGTTGCGTTAGATAAACCATTTTTATACACAGATTCTGCAAAATAAACCTCATATCCCTCTTCACTTTCATTATTTGGAATAATTAAAAAATCCTCTTCAAATTTACCTGCTCTAAACGGGCTAATTAGCTGTAAATGTATATGTGCTCGATTGGCTGTTGTCTGTTTGTTCCAATAGGCATTAACATAATTTAGTGAATTATTATTAAGTAAGTTTTGCATAACTTGATGCTCTAAATCACTTAAGGTTTTAATATCATCATTAGTCGATTTAATAATACGAGGTTTTGCATCAATTTGTGCTAATTGTTCTGTTGTTAATAATTCCTGTAAATTATAGCTTGTAGGTTTAAACTGTTTTGTTTCAAATCCAGGATAAGTGAAAATAGTCGAGTTCGGATTTTTAAAATAACGAATATTATATTGTAAAATCAACATATTTGTTTTTTCAGCCACTTTATCAGGACGATGTCGCCAAATACGTCCTGCAAGTTGGATAATCGAACGCATAGAAGAGGGTTCGACAATTGCCCAATCATAATCGTGATCACGTCCTACTTCAGCAACAGGGGTCGCTAAAATAATAAAAATATGGTGTTTTGCTTGACTTTGTTTTAGTGCATTTCTGATTTCTAAATGTTCAAATAGAGCTGATGGATTTTCTTTATCACGATGTAAAATACGATCTAATTTCGTTTCTAATGCGTTGCGTAATACCAATAGTTGTTTTGAGTGGTAACAACTCAAATGGATATGCACATCCTCAGGTACTTCTGCTTTTGCAAATAATTGTATTGCAATGGGAATAATATTATTAATATTGGCAATTCTAACCAAACCAATACTTACTTTTTTGTCTGTTTGAGGATCAACTTGATGATAATTATTATGTAAATGGATCGCACCATTTAGTATTTGCTGTCCTAAGTTCGCATAAAAACGAGCAGGTCTTTCTTGATTATAGCTTAAATCTAACGGCAAAATATCAGCTTTACGCCTAACCTTTTGTTTTGAGAGAAAATCTTTACGTTTTTCAATAAATTGCTGGTTTTCTTTTGTAAAAACATTGATATTAGAACACTGTACTGTTTTCATTGTGTTTTTTTGCTCATCAAACCAAGCACAAACAATATTGGGCTTACCCTTATTTTGACTGTGATTAAATAACTCTCGTCCTGCTTGATAGGCTTGAAATAATCCCATTAATAGATCAGGCGTTAATGTTGCAGAAGATAATAAAACTCGTGAGCCAAATAGCCCAGCCAAATGAACTAAACGAGACAGAGCAGGCAAATCATTTTGGTCAAAATCATCAGGTTCATCTAAAATCAAATCACTACTAAGTAGCCTTAACATTGGTGCTATATAGCGACCACCACGCTTGCATTCACTCGCTTGAATAATATGATCTACCGTACAAGTGACGACTGGTGAAAACAACAAGTCTCGCACTTTTTATTTTCGATAACTGTACCTAAATTCAGTTCAGCATAGTCTTGGTAATCAATTTGACTATCGACCCATTCACTAAGTAAATCCTCACTTGATTCACTCCCTAACAATCCATCTTTTTCATCTTCTTTTTTGTCTTGAGAATTATTTTGTTGATTTAATTCAAATAGATCTTTACTCGCTTGTCCTCCTACTAAAATAGCTAATTTTTCTGCGGATAAATCTAGATCCTTACGAAAACTTTGTCCTGTTTGTAAGGTTAAAACACGCAATCCTAAAGCTATGGTAAAACGAGCACCTTTTTTAGGATCCGCTAAGCCGTACATAATGCGAGCATTAGCAATAGTTTTGCCACAGCCTGTCGATGCCATATTCACACCAAAGAAGCCGCGTTCTTCACTCTCTTTTTGAACACGTTGAGCGAGCTGATAAGCCTTATTTTGCCACTTAAATCTTGAGATATCAGTGAATTTTGATAAAGATTGTTGCTCTTTTAATGTTGGTAAAGCGGTTGCAATAATGGGTAATTTTCTTGCAAATCCTGCCGTTAATGCCGCAACTCCAATCAGATGCTCATCAAGAGTTTGATTAGGCTTTGAAATTGGTTCATCTTCTACCCATATTCTTTGGGTATTTGCGACTAACATCTTAAAGTTTTCATCGCCACTAAAACGACGATCTTTATCTTTTTCACCTAGACTAGAGTAATTATGATCCGCCACCATTAAACATAAGCGTGATAAATATAATAAAAAAGTATCATCAATCGCTTTTTTATTATCAATAGCCTGTTGGCTTAATTGCATTAAAGTAAGGGCTTTTAACGCCTTATTAGACCAACGTTTAATGGCTTTTTGCCAAACAGGGCTACACATTACTTGTTCTTTAAATTTCCAAAAAGAATTTTGCTGTTTGATGGATATCTTTTTAGGTTCTTCTTTTTTAGTTTTGTCTTTTCTCGGTTTTTCTTCTTCAGTTTTCACCCACCCTTCAAAAGCACTTAAATATTTTTGATAATATCTTTCCAAACTCACGGTGAGGTTGATTTTCTTGTCTTCACTTCTGAATTCTTCTCTATCTTTCGATGATAAGTGAATTTTCTTATTATAAGGTGGAAATCTATGATGAGAAATAATCAACCAAGCCACCCATTGTGCAAGAGGGGGAATTTGTCCTAATTGAGTGGTATCTCTATGACACTGTTGTAACCTTTTATTAAGAGTACTTTTATTTTTAGATAACCACTTATCTATCTCAGTAAAACGGGATAACCACTGTTCATCTGTTTCACAACCCTCTACCATTACTTCAAATAATTTTAGTGAAATCCACTCGTGCCGATAAGGATCACTTTGTAGGCTTCCCTTTTCTAATTTATCTTGAAAGCCAAGCGTTGTTTTTCCAATATCGTGCAATAACGCAGCAATAGTCGCAATAATTTGAATACTACTTGCATATTTCCAATCGTTTTCCCACTCATTGTGTAAAATATTTCTTTTGGTTCTGTTCACCGCCACAATCCCCAAATGATTAAACTTTCTCTTATTTCCCACAATCCAAATTAATTCAGTACGTTGGCGAGTTCGCACTCGGTGGCAACTCACCGCTGTTGATTTACTGGCTGTTTGACGTAGTAATTGCTTGACGGCGAGTAGTCCCTCTTCTGTAATCGCCGTTTGCCAAACATTATCGCCAATACGATTAGCGAACGCATCTAAAATACGGCGAGTGCGAGAGAGGGCTTTCTTTTCACATTGAGAAATAAAAGTGACTAGCATTATTCCTCCCAATCCGTTTTTAATGCTAATATTTTTATAGTATTAAACATCACATCAAGGGCTTTGTGTTGTGTAAAAGTATTTAAACACTCCTGACGAAAATCTTGCTCTGTGGCATTTTCACTGGCACAGATAAAGGCTTTTGGAAGAATTAATGCGTCTTTTACTATATCCGCAATATCAAATACCAAAGCCCCTCGTCTTGTTTTGCCGTGCATTACTGCAAAACCGTGAGGAATACCAAGCACCCAAGCAGTGGTTGCCCCTAATCCATAGGCAAGATAATTACCGTGATTTAAAAATATATTGGTTTTATCCAAGCCATCGTGATCACGACTAAACCCGTTATAATGGGTATTTTTACTCGCTAGTTTATACAGTTCTTTTGTTAAACGAGCTTCAAGCTGTAATAAATTCATTATGCTTGTTTGTTGGGGGATTTTTTCTTTATAGGTGGAAATAAGGTTTTTAATATGATCGTTATTACTGTCAAATCCATATAGACGTAAATCTTTATCTTTTGACCAAGTCGCATCGAGGAAATCAAGACGAGCAATTTGCAAATTTTTGGCAACATCTAACCGCTTGTTATCATCAAACCACCAAGATAACCAACCTTGAACATACTCCGTTGGGCGATATTCACTTTGAGGCGTTAGCCATTCAATTTCACTTGCCATCAATAACGGCGTTCCGCCACCACCTGAGAAACCAACTAAAACACCTGCTTGGGCTAACATTCGCATTGCAGCTTGTGTAATCGAAGTCCCTGTTCCTAACAGTAAGCAAGTTGTATTAGCGATAGGAATATTGTAATAAAGGTTTTCTTTATCGCTTTCTGTAAGATAAAGAATTCGTCCATCTTTTTGCATTACTCGGCAGTATTCCAAGTAATAAATATTGGCTCGTTTTGAATGAAGAATAGCTTTAAGGGCAGAGGATTGAATAGGTTGCATATAAACTCCTGCGAGAAAAAGTAATCATTATCATCATATAATAAATGATAAAAAATAATTTGCCTAAAAACACTAAATTTGTTTTAAGTCATATTATTTTTTATACAAGCGGTCACTTTCTTATAAGAATTTGCATTTTATTATTTTTTAACAATAAATATCTTTTCCATCACGGCGAGTCTTAAGTAATTTTAAGATCCATACATATTGTTCAGGATTTTTAGTCACAAAATATTCAATCACTTTATTCATTTCACGAGCGGCTTGTTCTGGTTCTCCTGAGAATGTCATTGGTGATAATATTTCAACTTGGTAGTATCCCTCTTCTGCATTATAAATAGGAAACAAAGGAATAACTTCAGCATTGGTCAGCTTTGCCATTTTTGTTAAGCCGGGTAGAGTGGCTTTTTCTGTGGCAAAGAAATCAACATAGACACTGCCTTTTTCACCAAAATCTTCATCAGGTAAAAAATAACCCAGTTTGCCTTTTTTGACATCGTTTAAAAAAGGTTTTATTCCATTTTGGCGGGTGTGCATTTTGCCACCAAAACGCTCTCTAGTTATATTCCATAACCAATCTACCAATGGATTACGATGTGGGTTATACATTGAGGTCATTGGCATTTTCATCGTGGTAAGAACCGTACCAGAAACATCAATTGACCAAGTATGAGGTACAAGTAAAATGACATTTTTTCCTTGAGATCGTACCGCTTCGATATGCTCTATACCATTAAATTGTGTTCGAGATTGTAGATGTTTAGGGGAGCGAATTGCCATTTCACCTGTGGCAAGCATTGTTTGAGCCACACAGATAAACATATTTTCAATGACTACTCTTTGTTTTTCTAATGACCAATCTGGAAAGCAATAACGTAAATTGATTTCTGCTTTATGTCGTTGTTTTTGTGCTTTTTTACACGCTACTTTCCCAACGAAAGACGCAAATTTATCTCTTAAACGAAAAGGAATAAAGGCGAGAAGGATTAATCCAAACACACCTATCCACACTCCCCAATATTTAGGGTGAAGAAAAGTCCAAGAAAATTGATGGTGATAACCTTTACGAGCTGTTAAACGTGTCATAAATTTCTATTCATTGTAATAAAAAACTTGCTAAAGTCACTGAAACTCTATAAAATTTTGCCACTCAGACTGGTGAGATGTCCGAGTGGTTGAAGGAGCACGCCTGGAAAGCGTGTATGTGCGAAAGTGCATCGAGGGTTCGAATCCCTCTCTCACCGCCATTCTATTTAAATGCTTATTTTATTTTTTGCTTCGTGGCTACACGTAGTAATTTGTAGTTTAAATTACTTGTTGTTGCAACATTTCCGTCTTTATCACACATTTCTACGTAATTGGTATTTGCTTTAAATTTAAGATTACCTGCATTATCATCTAATACAAGAATATCACTCTTTTCTTTATCCCAAGAAAATTTACCTTGCTCAATATAATCATAAGTTTTTTTATTTTTAAAGTAGGTTGTTTCATACACGTAAGAATGATCTTTATTCAATACCAATTTTGCATCAATTTTGTCACAGTCAGCACAAGGTAAAATACCAGAATAAGTTCCTGTTACATTATTGGTCATTGAACAAGCACTAAGTAATACAACACTACCAAGAATTGTCAGTTTTTTCATCATAATTGATCCTTTTGTTTATAAAATTAGGAATTTTTTAAATTTGGGTTTATGCGAAATGATAAATCCGTTACATTAGGAAAGTCAATTTTTATTAAGTTCAATAATTCTTTTTGTTGCAATTGCAATCCGCTTTTTATAGTAGCACTTTGAACTTCAAATACAAGTTGATTATCCTCTAAATTTGCAATGCGATAAAACTCTCTATAACTTTGGGGTAAACGTTGTTGAATTTTATAATTTAGATTATTTAATAGATTTGCTCGCTCAACAATATAGCTAAGTTTTGTTTGTTTTAATAATTCACTAATATTTTTAGTTGTTGAATTTTTCATCTAATATTATATCCTCTGCTTGAATTTTCCAACTTTGTCCTAATATTTTTCCATATTGAAGTAAATTACCGTATAATAGTACTTTATCATAAAAGAGACATAGTTATAACTAAATTCATAATGGGACTTTTTAAACATATTTATAAATCTACTCGCTTATCACATTTACTTTTGGGAATTGTGGCGATTTGTGTATTGCCCTCTATTCAAACAGTTTCGAGTGATAATCAAACTAAGTCCATTAGTATCCAACAAGTTATACCATTTTATCAATTTGCCTCAAATAAGCGGTCAGTTTTAACTAAAAATTTACAACATTTTAGTCAATCAAGAAATAAATTTATTCAACGTTTACAAGCGGTCACTTTAATTGCATTTTTTGCAAAAAAATATCAATTTATTGAGATTGAAGCAAATCCTATTCGTGCGGGTCCAATATTCCTTTAAAAAACAATAAACTATTTTTATTTTGCGTTATATAAAACGCTATTTTTTATTTTAGAGGAAAACATAATGATTACAAAATTAGCCACTGCCATTTTTGGAAGTAGTAATGATCGTATTTTACGCCGTTTAAGAAAACGAGTGTACCAAATCAATAAATTGGAAGCAGAATTTGAACAATTAACGGATGAGCAACTTCAAGCAAAAACGGCTGAATTTAAGCAACGTCTTACTGACGGTGCAACTTTAGATAGTCTATTACACGAAGCCTTTGCAACTGTTCGTGAAGCAAGTAAGCGTACGCTGGGGTTACGTCCTTTTGATGTGCAGCTTATCGGTGGAATGGTGTTAACGGAACGCAATATCGCAGAAATGCGAACAGGGGAAGGGAAAACCTTAACCGCAACCTTACCTTGTTACTTAAATGCCTTAACGGGCAAAGGTGTTCACGTGGTCACAGTGAATGACTATTTAGCACGTCGTGATGCGGAAACCAACCGTCCATTATTTGAATTTTTAGGAATGAGCGTGGCAGTTAATGTTCCGGGTTTATCGCCAGCGGAAAAGCAAGCGGCTTATGATGCGGATATTACTTACGCAACAAACAGCGAATTAGGTTTTGACTATCTACGTGATAATTTAGCGAATGCAAAAGAAGATCGTTTTCAGAAAAATCTCTATTACGCGTTAGTGGATGAAGTGGATTCTATCTTAATTGATGAAGCCCGTACTCCATTGATTATTTCAGGGCAAGCGGACGATGCGACACACATTTATCAAGCGGTGGATCAAATCGTGCCACACTTAATCTTCCAAGAAAAAGAAGATACCGAAGAATATATTGGCGAAGGCGATTTCACCTTAGATCTTAAAAATAAACAGGCGCATTTAACGGAACGTGGTCAGGTTAAAGTGGAAGAATTACTGACCAAAATGGGCTTAATGCACGAGAATGAAACACTTTATTCGCCTGCTCGTATCGGTTTATTACACCATACTTATGCAGCATTGCGTGCTCATAAATTGTTTGAAAAGAATGTTGATTACATTATCAAAGATGGCGAAGTAGTGATTATTGATGAACACACAGGGCGTACAATGGCAGGACGTCGTTGGTCTGATGGTTTACATCAAGCAATCGAAGCCAAAGAGAAAGTCGAAATTCAGGCAGAAAATCAAACCGTGGCATCAATTACTTACCAAAATTATTTCCGTTTATATGAAAAATTAGCAGGAATGACAGGAACGGCAGATACTGAAGCTTTTGAATTTCAACATATTTATGGTTTAAATACCGTTGTTGTTCCAACAAACCAACCAATGATCCGTGATGATCGTACTGATTTAATGTTTAAAACAGAAACCGAAAAATTTGGAGCCGTTATTGAAGACATTAAAGATTGTATCGCACGTAATCAACCTGTCTTAGTAGGGACTGTGTCTATTGAAAAATCAGAAGAACTGTCCAACGCATTAACAAAATCAGGCATTGAACATAAGGTCTTAAATGCAAAATTCCACGAACAAGAAGCTCATATTATTGAAAATGCGGGTTATCCAGGTTCTGTGACCATTGCAACTAATATGGCTGGTCGAGGAACCGATATTGTTTTAGGGGGAAATTGGAAAGCTGAAATTGAGAAACTTGAAAATCCAACTCAAGAACAAATTGACGAAATCAAAGCTGAATGGCAAAAACAACACGATATCGTCATTGCGGCAGGTGGTTTGCATATTATTGGTACAGAACGTCACGAATCTCGTCGTATTGATAACCAGTTACGTGGTCGTTCAGGTCGTCAGGGTGATCCTGGTTCATCACGTTTTTACCTTTCATTAGATGATGCCTTAATGCGTATTTATCTAAATGAAGGAAAACTAAATATGATGCGTAAAGCGTTCAGTGAAGAAGGTGAAGCGATGGAGTCTAAACTTCTTACTAAAGTAATTGCGTCAGCACAAGCAAAAGTAGAAGCACATAACTTTGATGGACGTAAATATTTATTACAATATGATGATGTCGCAAACGATCAGCGTAAAATCATTTACGAACAACGTAATGAATTGTTAGAAGCGAATGATATTTCCGATATGATTGAAAATATCCGTGAAGATGTGTTTAATAAT
This sequence comes from Phocoenobacter atlanticus subsp. cyclopteri, assembly GCF_018343795.1. Lineage (GTDB taxonomy): Bacteria > Pseudomonadota > Gammaproteobacteria > Enterobacterales > Pasteurellaceae > Phocoenobacter > Phocoenobacter atlanticus. The sequence continues at coordinate 1,762,113 of NZ_CP074346.1, read as the reverse complement.
GTGATCAGTCAATATATTCCACCACAATCTATTGAAGAAATGTGGGATATTCCAGCATTAGAAACACGCTTATTACAGGATTTTTCATTAGATTTACCTATTGCACAATGGCTTGAAGAAGACAATCAATTACACGAAGAAACCTTACGTGAACGTATTGTTACAACAGCAAAAGAAATTTACCAACAAAAAGAACACCTTGTTGGCGAAGAATCAATGCGTCATTTTGAGCAAGGTGTTATGTTGCAAAATCTTGATGAACTTTGGAAAGAGCATTTATCTGCAATGGATTACCTGCGTAAAAGTATCCACTTACGTGGCTACGCACAAAAAGATCCAAAACAAGAGTACAAAAAAGAATCTTTTGAAATGTTTACCACGATGTTAGAAACTTTGAAATTTAACACCATCAGCATTTTAAGTCGTATTCAAGTACGTAGCCAAGAAGAAGTGGAAGAAGCGGAACGTCAGCGTCGAGCTATTGCAGAAAAAGAAACCGCTGGTTATCATACTAGCGATGAAGAAGAACAGGATTTCTCAAAACAAAAAATTTCACGTAATGCACAATGTCCTTGTGGATCTGGTAAGAAGTATAAACATTGTCACGGTAGTGTTGTTTAATAAAGTAAGCGGTAAGATTTTAAACAAAATTTGCAAATTTTTACAAAAATCATACCGCTTGTCTTATAACTGAGGAAAATATGATGAGTGATAAGCCTAACCCCAAACTTGAAACTGCATTAAAACCACTCGTTCAAGTGGCCGCTGCGATTATTCGTAATGAATTTGGGCAAATTTATTTAGCCCAACGTTTAGAAGGGCAAGATTTTGCCCAATCTTTAGAATTTCCTGGAGGAAAAGTGAATGACGGCGAAACACCAGAAGAAGCAGTGGTAAGAGAAATTGAAGAGGAAGTGGGCATTCATATTTTAAGTGCTTTTCCTTATGAACATTTTTCTTTTGAATATCCAACTAAAATTATTGAGTTTTTCTTTTATTTAGTTGAAGATTGGGTTGGTGAACCATTTGGACGGGAAGGACAAGAAGGATTTTGGATTGAACAGTCTGAATTAGATTCTGAGCAGTTTCCTCCTGCAAATGAAGAGCTTATTAAACGATTAAAATCAGAGGTTTCAGAATAATTTATGTCACAGAATAATCATAATTTAAGTCAGCAAAATTTAATTTGGATTGATCTTGAAATGACGGGGCTTGATCCTCAAAAGGAACGTATTATTGAAATTGCGACGATAGTGACGGATAAAGATCTCAATATTTTAGCGGAAGGTCCTGTTCTTGCCATTCATCAAAGTGATGAGTTGTTAAGTAAAATGAGCGATTGGTGTGTCAAAACCCATACGTCAAACGGCTTAGTAGAACGAGTTAAGCAAAGTAAATTAACGGAACGTGCAGCGGAATTACAAACCATTTCATTTTTAAAACAGTGGGTACAAAAAGGGGTATCCCCAATTTGTGGCAATAGCGTGGCACAAGATAAACGTTTTTTATATCGTTATATGCCAGAGCTTGCAGAGTATTTTCACTATCGTCATTTAGATGTAAGTACCTTAAAAGAATTAGCCAGTCGTTGGAAACCTGATATTTTAAATCAGTTTGAGAAAAAAAATACCCATTTAGCTTTAGATGATATTCGTGAATCGATCGAAGAATTAAAATTTTATCGTACTCATTTTATACAGTTATAAGTGATTAAAAATGCAAAATTTAACTTTCTCATTTGAAAATGAAACTGAAATGCTAAAATTTGGTCAGAAATTAGCGGTCACATTTAAACAAATTTTTGCAAAAAATAGTGATAGTTCACTGGTTGTTTATTTAAATGGGGAACTTGGAGCAGGAAAAACGACACTAACAAGAAGTATTGTGCAAGCTTTTGGGTATAATGGGAATGTAAAAAGTCCCACTTATACTTTAGTTGAAGAGTACCATTTACCACCTTATTCGATTTATCATTTTGATTTATATCGTCTAAGTGATCCTGAAGAATTAGAGTTTATGGGAATAAGAGATTATTTTCAAACTCATTCATTATGCTTGTTAGAGTGGGCAGAAAAAGGTAAAGGTATGATTGCAGAGGCTGATTTAGAAATTCAGATTGATTATAACGGTGAAGGAAGAATGATTAAATTATTACCTAAAAAATCAGAAATGGTGAAGGTATTACCGACATTAATGGGGATATATGGATAAAAGAATGAATAAGTGGACAAATTATTTTTTCATTGGGTTAATGGGTTTTATTTTCAGTGTATCAAGTATTGCAGAGGCAAAAAAGCAAATTGTTATTGCTATTGATGCGGGCCACGGAGGGAGAGATCCTGGAGCAGTAGGAAAAGTATTCAAAATAAAAGAAAAAGACATTACATTGGCGATTTCAAAGCAATTGAAATTGTTATTAGATAAAGATCCTAATTTTAAAGGTGTTCTCACTCGTCGTTCTGATTATTATATTGGAGTCAATAAGCGTTCCGAAGTCGCTCGTAAACATAAAGCAAACCTTTTGGTGTCTATTCACGCAGATGTTTCTCCTGTCTCAAATAGTGTGCGAGGCTCTTCTGTTTGGGTGCTTTCTAACCGTCGAGCCAATAACGAAATGGGAAAATGGTTAGAAGATCACGAGAAACAGTCTGAACTCCTTGGTGGAATTGGCTCTGTATTATCCTCAAATAGAGAACGTTATTTGGATACAACGGTATTGGATCTGCAATTCTCACACGTACAGCGAGCAGGCTATGATCTAGGTAAAAGTGTATTAAAGGAATTAAACCGAGTTGTGCCTTTAGTTAAACGTACACCACAACATGCTAGTTTAGCGGTGTTGCGTTCACCGGATATTCCTTCTATTTTAGTAGAAACAGGTTTTCTATCTAATGTCAATGAAGAGAAAAATTTATCAAAAAAGAATTATCAGAAGAAAATTGCCAATGCGATATATGATGGACTAGTTATTTATAGTAAACAGAATTATGCTAACTTGGTGATTACTGAAAAGAAAAAAAGAATAAATAAAAAAAAGAAATATAGCAAAGCCAATAAAAAGAAATATCATACATCACCAACAATTTATATAGTAAAAAAAGATGAGACGCTTTATTCTATAGCTAAACGATATGGCACGACACCTCAAAAATTAAGTAAATTAAATCATATAAAAAATAATATTATTTTAGTTGGACAAAAATTAAAGCTAAAATAAAAATATTTTTCTTATTATTGTCAACATTGTTAATGTTGGAATTGTGATATGATTACAGTCTATTTTTTATATGGATAGCTTAATAATATGAATTTACGTTTAAATATTGTGCTTGTTATTGTCGTTAGTGTGCTAGCAGGGTGGTATTTTAGCTTACAACAAGAAGGACAAGACCTAGAACGCTTAATAAAGCGAGATGGACAACCTGAGTATGTAGGAGATAAAATTACTACAGAGGTTTACGATGTGGAAGGTAAACCTCAATATTTTGCTCAAGCAGATGAAATTAAACATTATGAAACAACGGGAAGAGTGGAGTTAGTTAATCCGTTACTTAACTTATTTGATACCGTAAAAGCATTAAAAGAATGGAAATTGACCTCAGATGAGGCTGAAATTACAAAAAATAAAATATTGCAGTTAAGAGGTAATGTAAAGATACAAAATCTTAATCCATTATCTAAATTACAGCAAATTGAAGCAGAAATACTTTTTGTGAATTTAAAAAATCATGATATTTTTTCTGACAGTGTAGTAAGTGCTAGAGGAATTGGTTTCAATTCAACAGGAACAGGATTGCAAGGTAATTTGAAAAAACAATCAGCTAAATTCCAAAAGGATGTTAAAACACATATTGAACCAACAAAAGTTAACGAAAGAAATTAAGGATACAAATGAAATTTATAATACGTTCTTTTATTTTTACATTATTTTTAGGTGTAAATTTATCAGCTTACTCTTTGGAGAATGATTCAAATAAGCCTATTGATATTGAATCAAGTAGTCAAGAATTTGATATGGAAACCAATACCATTACATTAAATGGCAATGTATTAATTACGCAAGGTTCCATTAAAATTGCTGCTGATAAGGTCACGATTTTTCGTCAAGAAGGTAAAAAAGAAGTGATTAAAGCGAGTGGCACTCCAGTTAAATTTTATCAAATGTTAGATTCTGGTAAGTCTGTGGATGGACAAGCTAATAGAGTCCATTATGACTTAGGTACAGAGTTTTTGACTTTAATTGATAATGCACAATTAAAGCAATTAGATAGCTCAGTAAAAGCAGAGAAAATTACCTATGATGTAAAAAAACAGCAATTAAGAGCTGTTCGACAAGGGAAAGGAAATCGAGTTAAAACAGTACTTATTCCTCTCCAGTTAAAAGATAAATAATTTAAGTAAGGAAAATAATGTCAACACTCTATGTTGAAAATTTAGCAAAAAGTTATAAAGCCCGTAACGTTGTTAAAGATGTGAGTTTAAATGTAAATTCGGGTGAAATTGTTGGGTTACTAGGTCCAAATGGTGCGGGAAAAACCACAACATTTTATATGATTGTTGGTTTAGTTCGTCACGATGGAGGAAAAATTAAAATTGATGATGAAGAAATCAGTTTGTTACCAATGCATAATCGAGCAACAAAAGGGATTGGTTATCTTCCTCAAGAAGCCTCTATTTTTCGTCGTTTGAGTGTTTATGATAATTTAATGGCGGTATTACAAGTTCGTAAAGATTTAAATAATGAACAACGTAAAGCACGAGCGAATGAATTAATTACCGAATTTAATATTGAACATATTCGCCATAATTTAGGTCAATCATTATCTGGTGGAGAGCGTCGTCGAGTTGAAATTGCTCGGGCATTAGCCGCAAGCCCTAAATTTATTTTATTAGATGAACCTTTTGCTGGCGTTGATCCAATTTCTGTAATTGATATAAAAAAAATTATTGTGAGCTTAAAAGACCGAGGGCTTGGAGTATTAATTACAGATCATAATGTAAGAGAAACCTTAGATGTTTGTGAGAGAGCTTATATTGTCGGTAGTGGAGAAGTGATTGCAACAGGTTCTCCACAACAAATTTTAGAAAATAAAGATGTGAAACAAATATATTTGGGTGATCAATTTAGATTATAAATTGATTTATTAAGTCGTATACATATAAGTATAAATAATGAAATTAACAAAATACCTTAAACCTGAATTGATTCGTGTAGGCGTTCATATTTCAAGTAAAAAAAGAGCATTAGAAATAGTAGGCTCTGTAGTAACAGATTATTTAATACAGCATTTTTCAGAAAATTATGATGTTTCTGCAATAGACTGTTTTTCTTGTCTATGTAAGCGTGAAAAATTAGGTTCAACGTGCATTAATTATGGCATTGCAGTTCCCCATACCAAATTACCAAATTGGAATAGTGATGAGCCGATCGCTGTTTTTTTACAATTAGAAAATCCAATTGATTATGAAACTATAGAAAATAAGGAAATTGACCTTATTTTTGCAATGATTTTCCCTGATAAGGAAAATGATGAATATAAAAAAGATTTACAGGAAATTGTCACTATATTAAATAATAAGCAACTTGCAAAATCACTGAGAACAGCAGAATCAGAGGAAGATGTTTGGAATATACTTGAAACAGCAGATTCAGAAATGTGTACAGCTCTACAGGATGCAGAAAACCAAGATCAAATAAAGAGTATGAGTAGTGAGGAGTAAAAGATGGAATTAATTATAGTGAGCGGACGATCTGGTTCAGGAAAATCTGTTGCTTTGCGAGTATTAGAAGATATGGGGTACTATTGTGTTGATAATATGCCACTTTCTTTAATTCCAAATTTAGTCAATATTTTATCTAAAACTGAAACAGCCATTGTCATTAGTTTAGATATTCGTAATTTCCCTAATCATATTGCTAAACCTGATCAAATTTTTGCGGAATTGCCGACGTATTTAGATACTCGGTTCATTTTTTTAGATTGTGATTCTCAGGTCTTGGTTCAACGTTATAGTGATTCTCGTCGGTTACATCCCCTTTCTACACAAAATTTGTCTCTAACTGGTGCAATTGAATTTGAAAATAAAATTCTTGAACCTTTATATCAATATGCGAATGACATAATAGATACCACACATCTTTCCACTCATCAACTGGCGGATAAATTGAGAAATTTATTAAGAGGTGATGAAACAAAAGAATTGCATATTATTTTTGAATCTTTTGGTTTTAAATATGGTATTCCGACAGATGCAGATTATGTTTTCGATGTGCGTTTTCTTCCAAATCCACACTGGGATATTCATCTTCGCCCAATGACTGGTCTTGAAAAACCCGTTCAAAATTTTCTATCAGATCATCAAATTGTAAATCAGTTTATCCATCAAACCACCGATTATCTGTTGACTTGGTTACCTGATCTTAAAAAGAATAATCGTAGTTATCTTACTATTGCTATTGGTTGTACTGGCGGTAAGCATCGTTCTGTTTTTGTGGCAGAAAAATTATTTGAAGAGTTTAAATGTAAAAATCATAATGTGAAAATTCGCCATCGTCAGTTAGAGTCACTAAATGTATAAACAAAATTAAAACTATTTGTTATAATGCGTCGTCAATATTTAAATATAATCAAGGAAAAATTATGAACAGCGAGAATACAAATGTAATAGCCAATGATGAAATTGATTTACTGGCTATGTTTAAAAACCTTTTTAGACAAAGAGGGCTAATTATTGCTTTCACCCTCGCTTTCTTTTTATTTGCGCTAGCTTTTCAATTTTCAAAGTTAGCATTTTACACACCAAAAACAGTGAATTACCCTATTGCAATTGAGTTTATTTCTTCTAGTGATAGTCGTTATCCTAATGGCGTAAAATTTTCTCCAGAAGATATCATTGTGCCAGAGAACATAAAACTAGCACTAGAAGATACGAATATAGATGCTGATATTCGAGGAGTATCTAAGGCTATATCAATTGAAGCAACAAATTCTTTAATAAAAATTGCAGAAAATACCTTATTAAATAATTTATCGAATAAAAAAATCACGAAAGACCAAGTAGAAGAAACAAAAGCATCCTTAGATTTACTTAAAAATAATGCGAAAACGTATGTAACTTTAAGTTTGGACTTATCTCAGATCAAGCTTTCTGAAAATGATGCAAAAAAATTACTTAAAGCGGTGGCAACAGAGTGGTCTAAAAATGCGGTAACTAAGGGGCTAGTTAGCCCAAATATTTCTTATCCACAAGAAGCATTTGTTTATGATAAAAATGCGGTAATTATTGATAATTATGATAAGTTATTAAATTATAGTAAAGGCGTAGAGGTTGCATTGGAAAAACTATCAATGCTCGATGGAAGTAATTCTATTTCTGTAAATAACTATAACCTTAATGATCTTACTCGTACAATAAAAGATGTGATTGATAATGATATTAATGTAATGCGATCTTATACCTATTCCATTTCACCAGAATTAGTTAAGTATAATAAATTACTAGAGATGCAAATTTTTTCACAACTTAGAGTAAAAGAATTAGATAGAGCCGAAATAAATAAAAAAATAGCAACTTATGATTTTATTTTAAGTAAATTGAGTACAAATATAGAGAGTAGTAATACGGTACAGCAACCATTGAAAAATCCATCTATTGAAGCAAATATGGATAAAAGTATGCTAAATGATTTATTACATTTAGGCTCACAATTATCATCATCAGAGCTTAAGAAAGAAATTATTAATAAAAGAATTGCAGCTTCAGAAAAATTATTTTCATTGGAAAAAGAAATTGATATGATTGCTGGTAGCATAAGTAGCATAAGTGATACTGAAAATCAACAAAAAACCATTGCTATGATACCAACTATTTTCGAAAATACGGTAAAAAAAGTGAATGAATCACAGAAAATCTTTATGATATTATTAAATGAATATAAAAAGTTATCTATGAATAAAAATAGCTCTCTTTATAGTACTGTAGCAGAACCTTATATCGCAAATTCATTTGGTTTTAATTTGAAAAAATCATTAATTATTCTATTTGCATCAACCTTTATGGGATTATTTATTGGAATGGGAATTGCTTTGTTGCGTTCAGCATTTTTATCAAATAAAAAATAAAATTTAGGTAGGTATAAAGGACAAAATGTCTTTTATACCTCAATGTTGTGTAGAAAACATATTACCACTACTTCTTACGCTTAGCTCTTGGGTGAGCGGCATCATAAACATTAGCAAGATGTTGAAAATCTAAGTGTGTATAGACTTGAGTTGTGGAAAGGCTTGAATGTCCTAAAAGTTCTTGTACTGCTCTTAAATCACCACTTCCTTCTAACATCTGTGTAGCAAAAGAGTGGCGGAGTTTATGAGGATGTAAGTGTGTTTCTAACCCCTGCTTTTGTCCCCATTTTTTCATAATAAGTTGAATTGCACGTTGTGAAATTCTAGTACCTCGAGTATTTAAAAATAATGCCTCTTCTGTAGGTTTAAATTGAAGGCGTACCTCTAACCATTTCTGTAATACTGCTATCGCTTTTGAACCAATAGGTAAAATTCGCTCTTTACTTCCTTTTCCTAATACTCGCACTTCTTTAGTCTTAAAATCAATGTCACCTAAATTAATGCCTTGTAATTCTGCTAAGCGAAGTCCAGAACTATAGGTTAGCTCCATCATTGCAAGATCTCGCCAATCTGTGGCTTTTTCAGGCGTAAAATCCAGTAAATGGGAAAGTTGTTCAGCATCTATATTTTTAGGAAGGTGTTGTCCTTGTTTAGGTGCTTTAATACCTTGTGCAGGATTGACCGTCATTTTTTCACTGCGTATTAAATAGTTAAAAAACTGACGCAGTGCTGAAAGACGAAGATTAATGCTTTTTGCTCCCAAATTTGCTTTATGACTTTGTGTTAAAATCCAACGCACTGTACTAGGTTGGACATCTTGCCATTTAGTGATTTGTGCTTGCACAAGCAACTCTGCCACTGCTTTAAGTTGGCGTTGATAATTGGTAACAGTATGTATGCTGGCTTGTCGCTCAATACGTAGAAAATCCCAGTAAGGTTGTGTTTGAGCGAGAAGCCTTTGTACTTCAAGATTTATTATTTCAGACATACTTGCAGTATAGAATAAAATATTAAAATAGAAAATAGATTATTTTTGCAATAAATCACGAATTTCAGTCAGTAATTCTTCTTGAGTTGGAGCTTTTGGTTTTTTCTCTTCCTCTTCTATTTCTGCTTTTTTCATTTTATTGATTACTTTAACTACCATAAAGATCGCTGCAGCAATAATTAAAAAATCAAAAATGGTTTGAATAAAAATACCATAATTCATTGTAACTGCCGCCGTTTTTTCAGTTGCAGCTTTTAAAACTATCGCTAAATCTTTAAAATCTACCCCTCCAATTAAAACACCGAGTGGAGGCATAATAATGTCTTTTACAAAAGAAGCGACAATCTTTCCAAAAGCACTACCAATAACAACACCGACAGCCAAATCAACCACATTGCCTTTAATTGCGAACTGTTTAAACTCTTTTAATATACTCATCGTTTTTTCCTCTTTAGATTTAGAAATAAAAAACCCACCAAGCGGTGGGTTTCTTATAAAAATTTGCAATTATGCTAATTTTTTGATTTGAGCGGCTAGTTTCGCTTTGTGATTAGCTGCTTTATTTTTGTGAATTAAGCGTTTTGACGCCATACGATCCACAATTTTTTGCATTTCTAAAAATGCTGCTTGAGATGCTGCTTTATCACCAGCTTCAACTGCTGCGTAAACTTTCTTAATGTAAGTACGCATCATTGAACGTAAACTTGCATTGTGTTGGCGGTGTTTTTCAGATTGTACCGCACGTTTTTTTGCCGACTTGATATTAGCCAAGGTCAAACTCCTAAAAAATATCTATGTAAAATAAAAAGCACAAATAGACTTCATGCTACTACTAAATCTGTCATTTTCAATGAGACACGGGCTTGAAAATAGAACCATTTCACACAAAAAAACTCTCGTGGAAAAGATAGGGAGCAATTCTAACAGTTTTTTTATGTTTTTCCCATAATAAACTGTTAAAATTCCGATCAATTTTTAAAAACAAATGAAGAGAACCATTATTTTGAGTAAAAAATTAATAAAATCGGGAATAATTGTGAGTAGTATGACACTGCTTTCTCGAATATTAGGTTTGGTTAGGGATATTGTTGTGGCAAATATTTTGGGTACTGGTGTATCTGCGGATGTGTTTTTATTTGCCAATAGAATACCTAATTTTTTACGTCGCTTATTTGCAGAAGGGGCTTTTTCTAAAGCTTTTGTACCTGTATTAGCAGAATATAATGCAGATGGTGAATTAGATAAAACACGAGAATTTATTGCAAAAGTATCAGGGACATTAGGTGGGTTAGTAACCATAGTTACTCTTGTTGCGATGATCGCATCTCCTGTTGTTGCAGCACTATTTGGTACAGGATGGTTTATTGATTGGTTAAATGATGGAGCAGATGCTCAAAAATTTACTCAAGCCTCATTATTACTTAAAATTACTTTTCCTTATTTGTGGTTTATCACTTTTGTTGCCTTATCTGGTGCAGTATTAAATACAATTGGTAAATTTGGTGTAATGGCTTTTTCCCCAGTTTTATTGAATGTGGCTATTATTGGCGTTGCACTATTTGCTGTAGATTATTTCCCTTCAACGGATATTGCACTTGCGTTTGGTGTTTTTTTAGGAGGGTTATTACAATTTTTATTCCAAATTCCTTTCCTTAAAAAAGAAAAGTTACTGGTTAAGCCTAAATGGGCATGGCGAGACAAAGGTGTGACAAAAGTTAGAAACTTAATGATCCCTGCGTTATTTGGTGTATCGGTAACACAAGTGAATTTATTATTAAATCAAGTCATCGCCTCTTTTTTAGTGACAGGTTCAATTAGTTGGCTCTATTATTCAGATCGCTTAATTGAATTTCCTTTAGGATTATTTGGTATTGCAATTTCAACTGTGGTTCTTCCTAATTTATCTATAATTGCGAAAAAGAAAGATATTGATGAAATACAAAGAAAAGCAGAATTTAGTCAAACAATGGATTGGGGCGTTAGAATGGTGCTATTGTTAGGTCTTCCTGCAATGTTTGGAATTGGATTATTAGCAAAGCCGCTTTTAATGACGATTTTTATGCGAGGTAAATTCCAACTCTCTGATGTGATTGCGTCTTCACAGTCTTTGTTAGTAATGTGTTTTGGATTAATTAGCTATATGATGATCAGCATTTTAGCGAATGGTTTTTATGCCAATCAAAATACAAAAACCCCCGTAAAAATCGGTATTATTGCAGCTGTTAGTAATATTTGTTTTGGATTACTTGCGATTCCATTTAGTTATGTCGGATTAGCTATGGCTTCTGCATTATCAGCCGCAGTAAATGCTAGTCTACTATATCGAGGATTATCACGAAGAGGCATATATAAAATATCATTGAAAACTATCATTTTTACCCTAAAATTATTGATTGCAGCACTGGTTATGGGGGGGGTAGTAAATTATTTTTCTCCAAATTTACAAGAGTGGTATAGTTTAACGTTATTGCAACGTATTCATTGGCTCAGTTGGTTAGTATTATTGGCAGCAACGGTTTATTTTAGTTGTTTAGTTCTATTAGGATTACGTAAACAAGATTTCAAGGTGGAATAGTGAAAACAATCATTTTATATTTGACCACAGATGGTCAAACACAGAAAATTGCCGAACAGATCAGACAAGTGCTTCAAGGTGAAGTGAGTTTATGCTCATTAAGAGAAAATACCATAACATCGGACGAGCTAGCCAGTTTTGACAATATCATTATTGGTGCTTCCATTCGTTATGGTCGCTTTGATTCTTTGCTGAAAAAATTTATTCAACAGCATCATTTGATACTAAATCAAAAAAAATCTGCATTTTTTAGTGTAAATATTACCGCTAGGAAAGAGAATAAAAATCAGCCTGAAACAAATGCTTATACTCGTAAGCTATTAGAAAGTATTCAATGGAAACCAAATTGGGTTGCCGTCTTTGCGGGTAGTTTACTTTATCCTAAATACTCTTGGTATGACCGACTGATTATTCAATTTATTATGAGGTTAACAGGTGGAGAAACAGATACGTCAAAAGAGGTGGAATATACCGATTGGCAGCGGGTTAATGATTTTGCACAAAAATTTAATATTATAAGCGGTAAGATGTAATGAAAAGTTTGCAATTTTATTGCGTTTTATTTTCTTGTAGCAACAAATAATCAGCCCTATATTACAAAATAATGTGAGGGCTGATTTTACGTTCAATCTTCAAAATTTGATTAATTGACTAGAATTCGCTCCCGATTTTTTTCTAATGTCGCTTTACCAATACCAGAAACCTCCGTAATTTGCTCCACAGTCAAGAATTTACCATTTTTTTGACGATATTCAACAATAGCTTGTGCTTTTTTTATCCCAATGCCAGATAATTTATCTTTTAATTCAGCCGCAGTAGCTGTGTTAATATTTACTGCATTTAAATTAGTTTTTACAGTGGTTACTTTTTTTACAGCAAGTTGTTGATTATTCTTTGTTGGTTGGTGATTTGTATTTGAGTTTTCTTTGGCAGTAACCGTTGTGGTCAATAAACCTAATAATAATCCAAATCCACAGACTTTTAATACTTTCATAAATTTCTCCCTTACAGAGCTTGTTAAATAGAAGTTATACATTATGGAAACCTCTCTTTTTATTCAATGATAAGCAGCTATTTTCTCGATCTAGATCGAAAAACAATAATTTATGTTGCCGTTATTTTTTATAAAAATAGAAAAGTCTGTACTTATAAGATAAAAAAGCGTGATGATTAAATAAAAATCCTTTAAACTATAGGTATCTGCTTGTAATTTAGCAATGGAAATTAAATATGTTAGCTAATTATTCTTGTGCTAATCAAGATAAAAGAAATACGGGAAAAAACAAATCTAGACTATTACTTACTTATCCTAAGCCATCATTTGCTTATAATGGGGTAAAATTTTCAGGCACTCGCCTTTCTATTAAAAAAATGGATAAAAAAATGCAAAAAGAATTGATTAATCAGGTTAAAAAACAACCTAGCACCCAAACAGAAGAAACATTTGAGCAAGCCCCTTCTTTCAGTGGTGTTACTTCTGAAAAAATAGTTACGACATCAGATCTATATATGAAAAAAAGAAATTCGTCAGTAAAATATATCCGCTGGGCAATTGTTTTTTTAATTATACTGTTATTAGGCGTCGTATTTTGGTTATTAAAACCAAATGAGCCTCAAAAAATGAAAGAGTTACAAACTCAGCAAAGTAATGATTTACCTATTGAATTTCATCCTATTGATGAAAATGAGGCTAAGCGACAGAAAGAAGAGCAGTTATTACAAGCACAGAAAAGTCAGATAGTAGAACCTAAAGTATTACAGGTAAATCTGCCATCAGAGGAAAAAGTACCAACGGTAGTAGATATTGAGGTTATTTCTGAACCTGAGACTCTTCCTCAATCAAACTTAGAGCCGATAGTAGAGGCTCAAGAACCTAAAGTAACAATTAAAAATAATGATGCATTAGCAACATCCACCACAAAAACCTTAATCATGAAAAGAGGGGTTTCATTAATGCAACTTTTCCGAGATAATCATTTAAGTATTGCTGATGTGAATGAAATGGCAAGAGTAAAAGGTGGAAGCAAAATATTCCAACATTTAAATGTTGGGGATAAAGTTATCGTTCAATTAAATGATAAACGAAGAGTTATTATGATGGATGTGAAAGGTGGACGCTTTATCCGTCAATCAAATGGCACATATATTTATAAAAAATAATTTAAAATCAAAAGAGTGAGTTTTTACTCACTCTTTCTTTTTATAAGAGAACAGAATGAATATTTTAATTATTGGACCTTCTTGGGTGGGCGATATGATGATGTCCCACTCCCTTTATCAACAACTCAAAAAAAACTATCCAAATTGTCAAATTGACGTAATGGCACCCGACTGGTGTCGTCCTTTATTATCTCGTATGCCTGAAATTCGCAAAGCCATCACAATGCCACTCGGACACGGTGCATTTGAGTTACGTAAGCGGTATGATTTAGGAAAAAATTTGCAAAATCAATATGATATGGCGATAGTGTTGCCTAATTCCCTAAAATCGGCTTTTGTACCTTTTTTCGCCAAAATTCCTGTTAGACGTGGTTGGAAAGGTGAGATTCGTTATGGATTATTAAATGATTTACGCAATAATAAAAATGATTATCCGATGATGGTGCAACGCTATGTTGCCCTTGCCTATGAAAACGGGAAAATTCCAAACGCTGAACAAATCAAGATTGATTATCCTTATTTAATCGTTGAAAAACAACAAGTTGAGAAAACAATTACACAGTTTGAAAAGCAATTTGCTTATGCAGAAAATAGAGAAACCATCGGATTTTGCCCCGGTGCGGAATTTGGTCCTGCAAAACGTTGGCCACATTATCATTATGCAAAATTAGCCCAACTTTTGATTGAAAAAGGCTACTCGATCAGTATTTTTGGTTCAGCCAAAGACAATGCGGTTGGCGAAGAAATCCGCACTACACTGACCGAAGAACAGCAACGTTACTGTATTAACCTTGCAGGACAGACTAACTTAAACCAAGCCGTTGATCTGATTTCCACCTGTCGTGCTGTTGTGAGTAATGACTCAGGTTTAATGCACATTGCGGCGGCTTTGGGTAAACCGCTTGTGGCACTTTATGGACCAACAAGCCCACAATACACGCCACCACTTTCTGAAAAAGTGAAAATTATTCGCTTAATTGAAGGCGGCTTGATCAAAGTTCGTAAAGGCGATGCCGAGCAAGGTTATCATCAAAGTTTGATTGATATTCAGCCTGAAACGGTATTGAATGAATTGAATAAATTATTAACAGAATGAAAATCTGTCTTGTAAAAACGTCATCAATGGGCGATGTGATCCACACCTTGCCCGCTTTAACCGACGCACAAAATGCCATTCCTGATTTACAGGTGGATTGGGTGATTGAGCAGGCTTTTGCAGAAATTCCCAAATGGCACAGTGCTGTCAATCAGGTTATCCCTATCAAAATTCGTCATTGGCGTAAAAATCTGTTTCAGCGACAAACGTGGCTGGAATGGCAGGCTTATAAAAAGCAATTACAAAGCACGCAATACGATGCAGTGATTGACGCACAAGGGCTGATTAAAAGTACTTATTTAGTGACACATCTCGCCAAAGGCACAAAATATGGCTACGATAATCAAAGTGCCAGAGAGGGATTAAGCAGTCTGTTTTATGATGAAAAATTTACTATTTCTTATCAGCAACACGCTGTTGAACGGATACGTCAGCTACTTGCAAAAAGTTTAGGTTATCCTGAACCGACACAAATCGGCGATTATGGTATAGCGGACAGATTTTCAGTAAAATTTGCAAATTCTTCACAAAATGTTACCGCTTGTGATCCTTATTGTACTTCTTATATAGTCGCCATTCATTCCACCACACGAGCAGATAAACATTGGAATGAAAACTATTGGATTGAAATTATTAAAGCAATCACAACTCAGCAAATTGAAGTCCATTTACCTTGGGGAAATGTAACGGAACAAGCCCGAGCGGAACGTTTAGCCACAGTATCGCCCTTAGCAAAAGTGTTGCCAAAACTCACTTTAACAGAACTCGCTCAACATATTGCAAATAGCCAAAGTGTGATTTCAGTGGATACGGGGTTAAGCCATTTGACCGCCGCATTAAACAAGCCTAATATTATTCTTTATGGGGCAACGGATCCCAAATTGATAGGGGCTTACGGTCAAAATCAGCATTATTTACAGGCAGATTCAATGCAAAACATTCAGCCAAGCCAAGTTTTAGACAAATTGAGAACAGAAAATGCAATTTAAAAATTCACGTCGTTTTTATCGAATTATTGAAACCTTTTTACGCTACGGCATTGATGAGGCAATTCCTGATCATCGTCTGACGAATTCGTTAGGTATCGCTCGTAAAGGGCTATTTTGGATTAAAAATCAACACACGGATAAACCTTTTGGGGAAAGATTGCGTTTAGCTTTGCAAGAATTAGGACCAGTTTGGATAAAATTAGGGCAAATGCTCTCCACTCGCCGTGATCTGTTTGAGCCTGAATTAGCGGATCAGCTTGCATTATTACAAGATAATGTGGAAGCCTTTGACGGTAAATTAGCACGTCAAATTATTGAAACCGCCTTAGGGGATAAATTAGAAAAATGGTTTGATGATTTTGATGAAAATGCCTTAGCCTCTGCCTCTATTGCTCAGGTTCACACCGCAAAATTCAATCAAAATCAAACCCTTGCAGGTAAAGAGGTGGTGCTAAAAGTCATTCGCCCTGAGATTGAACCGATCATCAAATCTGATATTGAATTGATGTATCGCCTTGCCCATTTAATCCCCAAATTATCCCCAGAGGGCAAGCGACTACGTGCCGTTGAAGTGGTGCAAGAGTATGAAAAAACCTTAGCGGACGAGCTGAATTTACGTCGTGAGATGGATAATGCGATTCGTTTAAGAGCGAATTTTTACGAAAGCGAAGAGCTGTATATTCCAGAAATGTACCCTGATTTTTGCCATAAAAATGTGATCGTAATGGAACGCATTTATGGTATTCATGTGGCGAATATTGACGAACTGAAAGCGAATGGTACGGATATGAAATTGCTCTCTGAGCGTGGCGTGCAAGTCTTTTTCACACAGGTGTTTAGGGACAGTTTTTTCCACGCTGATATGCACCCTGGAAATATTTTTGTGAACCCAAACCACCCTGAAAATCCACAATATATCGGCATTGATTGTGGCATTGTCGGACAACTTAATCAGCACGATAAACGCTATCTCGCAGAAAGTTTTGTGGCATTTTTCAACCGTGATTATCGCCGTGTCGCCTTAATGCACGTGGAATCAGGTTGGACACCTGCCGATACCGATATTGACGCGTTTGAACAAGCATTTAGAGAAGTGTGCGAACCGATTTTTGCCAAACCTTTATCAGAAATCTCCTTTGGACACGTGCTGTTAAACCTGTTTAAAGTCGCTCGTGAATTTAATATGGAAGTGCAACCACAGTTGGTCTTGCTCCAAAAAACCTTGCTCTATATTGAAGGCTTAGGCAGACAAATTTACCCTGAATTAGATTTATGGAAAACCGCCAAACCATTTTTACAAAACTGGCTTAACGAACAAATCGGTGTTAAAGCAATGTTTAAAGATATTCAGCAACATTTACCGCAATTTAGAGAACATTTTGCGGAATTCCCTGAGGCAATGTTTAATGCGTTTCAGCAACAAAAACAGATTAACAAACATTTACAAGCAATCAATCAAAGCCTAGAAAAAAAAGCTAAAAGCAGTGAAAAACGCACACGTTGGATTATTGTAGGGTTGGCATTACTCGGCACACTTTGGAAGTTTGAAACTTTACCGATTTGGGTTAGTGTACCTTTATTACTGGCTGAATTATGGATATTGATGAAATAGGGCGAATACAATTCATCCTACAAATTTTCACAACAAAAAACCTGTTGCAATTTTTTACAACAGGTTTTTGATTAAAAGAAATTAGTGTTTTTTACAGAATTTTTGAGCATTTTTATCCCCATTTCTTGCAGCTTTTTTCATCCAATATGTTGTTTTTTAATAGAACTTTTTACATATTGCCATTTTTCATACATAAAAGCAGTGATTTTTAGTGGTTTGTTATTCAAATGAAATCGGTGCAACGAATTCCATTGCCACACCATTTGGGCATAAAAGTTTCGCTTTATAGCAAAGCATTTGCACGCCATTTAATTGTGCGATTTGGCATATTTAGGGTCGATTTGTTCTACTATTTGAAAGGAATTTATTTCTGAATGTAAAATGGCAAACAGCACCACTGTCCTACATATAATGTTCTTGTTTAGTATTTTTTATATTTGAAATAAAAACAGTGTCAATATGGCGATCATAACGATATAAAATAATATGATTACCTACGATTAGCTCTCTAAAATCTGAATATTTAACATATTGTCTGTAACGTTCAGGAAATAAGGTTAGGCTTTCAATTGCGTCATAACATTGTTGCTTAAAATTATCTCCTGTTTCTTTGTAACCTGTAAATTCACTTAATTGAAAAGCATATTTATTTATCAAATCAATCACTTTTGGCGAAACAATAATTTTAGTCATTTTTCAAGCCTAATTGAGAGCGAACTTCATCCATTGTTAATCCGTAATTTTCTAGGGATTTCATTTTCAAGTATTCCTGTTCAGCTTCTTCAATAAAGCGGATTTTTTCAACTTCTTCTTTCACTGCTCGCTTCATATTTTCAACCATAATTTTGTGGGGCTTACAGTTGTATCTTTCAGCTAAGAATTGAATATCATTTTTCAATTCATCATCAAATCTGATAGAGGTAACGTGACTCATAAGTCGCTCCTATTTTTAAAAGTAACACATTGTAACACAAAATTAAACTGATTAAATAATATCTTCTTATATATCTATCTTTTCATTTATAGTCAAGCATCTGCATACCATTTAATTATGCAGTTTTGCATAACTCAGCATATTTAGGATCAATCTGTTCTGCTACTTGAAAGGAATTTATCCCTGAATGTAAAATGGCAAATAGCACTGTAGCTCTATTTCTTTGATGTGCAACATTGGTTAATTCTCGTAACTGTTTTTGCCCACGTAAGGTTTGAGTGTCTCGGATTAATTGATTGGCTCTCTTTGGAAGTTTGAAAGCTTACCGATTTGGGTTAGCGTGCCTTTGTTAATTTTAGAATTTGGCTTGTTATTATAAAAAATAAGCGGTTACTTTATGCAAAATTTTTGCAAATTTTGAAACAAATGTCACCGCTTACTGTTTTTTTATTAAAAAACTCGTATAATTAAACGGTTGAATTTTAATTAAAAGGAACAAATTATGGGTGGAATTAGTTTATGGCAATTACTACTGATTGTAGTGGTAGTGGTGTTACTTTTTGGTACTAAAAAATTACGTTCGCTAGGATCTGATCTAGGTGAGTCTGTCAAAGGCTTTAAAAAAGCAATGAAAGATGAACAGTCTGAAGAGAATCAAATTTCAAAAAAATCCGATCAAGAATAGGTTAATATATGTTTGATATTGGCTTTTCTGAATTATTGCTTATTTTTATTATTGGATTAGTTGTTTTAGGTCCTCAACGTCTTCCTCTTGCAATAAAAACGGTAATGGGGTGGGTCGGTGCTATTAAAAATCTTGCAAATAATGTGCGTGATGAACTATCTGAAGAATTGAGATTACAAGAGTTACAAGAAAGTATCAAAAAGGCAGAAAAAATGAATTTACAGAGTTTATCTCCCGAACTTTCTGAAACAATAAGTGATTTAAAACGTTCTGCGAAGGAATTAGAAGAGAGTATCAAAAAAGACATACCTCAAAGAGATGAAAATACACCTTATGAAGATGAGTTAGCCGAATTGGCGGAAGACGATGAGGATATTGAAGAAATATATGAAGATAATTATCCTCAAGAGAAAAAAGAGATGAGAGGGAAAGAGAATGTCAGTTGAGCAGTCACAACCTTTAATTAGTCATCTCGTTGAATTACGTAGTCGTTTGTTACATTCACTTGCTTGTATTGGTATTGTTTTTGTTTTATTGGTATTTTGGGCAAATGATATTTATTCATTGTTAGCAACACCTTTAACTGAGCGTTTACCCTCTGGTGCAACAATGATTGCCACCAATGTAGCGACACCTTTTTTTACACCAATTAAATTAACACTTGTGGTTGCTGTATTCTTATCTGTTCCTTATATTTTGTATCAAATATGGGCATTTGTGGCTCCCGCTCTTTATAAACATGAAAAACGTTTGGTTTATCCATTACTTGTTTCTAGCACGTTACTATTCTATGTTGGGGTTGCTTTTGCTTATTATGTGGTTTTTCCATTAGTATTTGGTTTTTTAACCAGTACCACCCCAGAAGGGGTAACAATGGCAACGGATATTGCCAGTTATCTTGATTTTATTTTAACTATTTTTTTAGCGTTTGGTGTTTGTTTTGAAGTCCCTGTTGCTATTATTCTATTGTGTTGGGCAGGGGTAACGACAGTAAAAGATTTAAAAGCAAAACGACCTTATATTATTGTGATTGCTTTTGTTATTGGAATGTTACTTACACCTCCAGATATGTTTTCACAAACATTGTTGGCTATTCCAATGGTTCTATTATTTGAAGTCGGGTTGATTTTTTCTCAATTTTATGAGAAAAAATAACCATAAACAGATATAATTGTAATTTGTTACTATTTTAACTAAGGATTTAAAAATGAAGAAACTCGTTTTTTTACTTACTAGCATAATTACTTTTTTACCTATGTATGCTCAAGCTTCTATTTGTGATGTTATTATACATTCTAGTAAATCTCTCAAAACGACTCGAGATGAAGTTCGTAAATATAATAATTTTGATAATGTAAGAATTTTAAAAAGTGGAGGATGGTTTTTAGTTTCTGTTGCAAATCTGAATAAACAAGCATCTGAGCAAATTTTAAATGAATGGAAAGCACAAGGAAAAATTCCTAATGATAGTTATTGTTCTTCGGTAAGATATCCGTTATTTGAAAATTCTCCTTACAATAAAAAAGTGACTAAATCTACAAAAGTGGAAGCTATTCAAGGGAAGAAAGAGTCAGAACCAAGAGTTGAGCAGAAAGCAGTTATTCACAAAAATAACGAAGTTAAAAAAGAAAATATTGTTCAAAAACCTATGCCTCAAACAGAAACAAATGTTACCAAGGTAGAAGTAAAGAATGAAAAAATTCAACAACCAGTAGAAAAAAATGTGACAAAAAGTAATGTAGATCCTCAGGCTAAATTGATGATATCTGAGTTCAATAAAAAAATTGCTAACTATCAGAAAAACAAACTAAATTTTATTGATTCTTATAATAAAACTAATAATGCCTTAAACTTAACATTACAATCACCAACACAAGATAATTTGTCACAATATGAAAGATTGTTACAAGCTCTTTTGGAGGCTGAAAAAGTGTTGATTGAATCGTATAATAATGTGGTTAATGATTATAAAATAAATATGGAATCTTTTAATAAAATTAAAGAGGTAGATAAATTACCTTCTTTCCTAAAAAATGAACGAATGAATATTGAAATGATCTCGAACAAAATTTCAGAAATGAATGGTAGATTGTGTCAAAATAAAATTTTTAAGCATAATTGTTATGCAAATTTGTGATACATCATTCAATGTAAGATCACACCTTTCTAAAAAAGATGATCTGATATAATCTATCAAATTATTGATAGGTATTTAAATTTAAAGGATACAAATATGAAAAAATTAGTTATTTTATTTATTGGCATTGTCTCTTTTTTACCTGGTTATGTTCAAGCTAAGACCTGCAGTATAATTGTTTATTCTGGGACATCTCTTAAAATGGCAAAAAAAACAGTGTTAGTAGCAAAGAAATATAAACACTTTGATAATGTAACTATTTTAAAAAATAATGGGAAGTATCTCGTTTCTGTTGCAAATGTTAATAAAGTATTATCTGATGGAATATTAGAAGAATGGAAAGAAGAGAAAATAATTCCCCAAAATAGTTTCTGTTTAATAAAAAAATATACAAGGAGCAACAGTAAAACAACAACAAAAAAAATAGCACCAGTAATGCAGGTTAAGCGAAAATTATCTAAATCGGATAAGAGTAACGTTTGTGATGTTATTATTCATTCTAGTAAATCTCTTCAGACAACTAGAGATGAAGTACGTAAATATAAGAATTTTAATAATGTAACGATTTTAAAAAGTAAACAGGGGTGGTTTTTAGTTTCTGTTGCAAATCTGAATAAACAAGCATCTGAGCAAATTTTAAATGAATGGAAAGCACAAGGAAAAATTCCTAATGATAGTTATTGTTCTTCGGTAAGATATCCACTGTTTGAAAATTCTCCTTACAATAAAAGGATCATTAAAACTAAGAAAGAACCAATATTTCAAACCGATAAAAATGTTGTAAAAACAGAAAATAAGAATGAGACTGTTCAACGACAAGAAAAAAAAGTGATAGAAAGAAGTAATGTAGATGTAGTCTCTGAGGCTGAGTTGAGTATATTTGAATTTAATAAAAAAATTGCTAAATATCAGAAAAATAAATTGAATTTTATTGATTCTTATAACAAAACCAATAATGCATTAAAATTAACACTACAATCACCAACACAAGATAATTTATCGCAATATGAAAGATTATTACAAGGTCTTTTTGTTATTGAAAAAGTGTTGATTGAATCGTACAATAGTGTGGTTAATGATTATAAAATAAATATGGAGTATTTTAATAAAATTAAAGGAGTAGATAAATTACCTTCTTTCTTAAAAAGTGAACAAAAAAATATTGAAATGATCTCAAATAAAATTTCAAAAATGAATACTAGATTGTGTCAAAATAAAAGTTTTAACTGTAACTAACTATAACCATTATGCAAATTTGTTATTCATCTTTTCCAAATCGTCGCTTACGCCGTTTACGTAAGCACGATTTTAGTCGTCGTCTGGTGGCAGAAAATCAACTAACAGTGAATGATTTGATTTATCCTGTATTTGTGATTGAAGGAGAAAATCAGCGAGTGCCTGTACCTTCAATGCCAAATATAGAACGATTAACTATTGATCAACTATTAATTGAAGCGAAGTTACTCGTAAGATATGGTGTACCTGCCATCACATTGTTTCCAGTAGTAGAAAGACAAAAAATCATTAATGGCAGAAGAAGCTTATAACCCTGATGGGCTAGTACAACGCACTGTTCGAGCATTAAAGCAGGCATATCCAGAATTAGGCATCATAACAGATGTTGCGTTAGATCCTTTTACTACTCACGGTCAGGATGGAATTATTGATAATAGGGGCTATGTTTTAAATGATGTCACCAAAGATATTTTAGTAAAACAAGCTCTTTCTCATGCACAAGCTGGAGCAGATATTGTGGCTCCTAGTGATATGATGGACGGACGTATTGGCGCTATACGCGAAGAACTTGAACAGCACGGCTTTATTAATACACAAATAATGGCTTATTCTGCTAAATATGCCTCAAATTACTATGGACCTTTCCGAGATGCAGTGGGTTCATCAAGTAATTTGAAAGGTGGTGATAAAAAGACCTATCAGCTTGATCCTGCTAATGGAAATGAAGGGTTACACGAAGTTGCTCTTGATATTCAAGAAGGGGCAGATATGGTAATGGTTAAACCAGGGATTCCTTATTTAGATATGGTATGGCGTGTTAAAGAGCAGTTTGGTGTACCTACTTTTGCTTATCAAGTTTCTGGTGAGTATGCAATGCATCTGGCTGCCATTCAAAACGGTTGGCTTAAAGAAAAAGAGTGTATAATGGAATCACTGCTTTGCTTTAAACGAGCAGGTGCGGATGGAATTTTAACCTATTTTGCGAAACAAGTTGCACAATGGTTATATGAAGATCAATACCGCTAAATAAAATAATTTGAATTTAAGCGGTCACATTTGTAAGAAAATTTGCAAAAGTGACCGCTTGTTTATTTTCTACAAAAGGCTATTTTTATGCAAAAACCTCTCGCTATTTTTTTAATGGGTCCTACCGCTTCAGGAAAAACAGATCTTGCTATCCAATTAAGAAAAAATTTACCCGTTGAAGTTATCAGTGTTGATTCAGCCTTAATTTATAAAGGTATGGATATTGGCACCGCTAAGCCAACTAAACAAGAGTTGGCTCAGGCACCACATCGTTTAATTGATATTATCGATCCTGCAGAATCCTATTCTGTTGCAAATTTCTGTGAAGATGCACGACAAGAAATGGCTGAAATTACGACAGCAGGGAAAATTCCTCTTTTAGTTGGAGGTACAATGCTGTATTACAAAGGCTTGGTGGAAGGACTTTCACCCTTACCTTCTTCGCAACCAGAAATAAGGGAAAGAATTCAAGCTAAAGCGGAAAAAATAGGCTGGGTAGAATTACATAAAGAGTTATTAAGTATTGACCCTGTTGCAGGACAACGTATTAATGAAAATGATAGCCAACGAATTGGACGAGCCTTAGAGGTCTTTTATATTTCAGGTAAAACAATGACAGAGTTAATCGCTCAAAAAGGAGAGGTATTACCCTATGATGTTTTGCAATTTGCAATCTCTCCTCAAGATCGAGCTATATTACATCAACGAATAGAACAGCGTTTTCATAAAATGATAGATCTTGGTTTTAAACAAGAGGTTGAGCGGTTATTTGAACGTAAAGATTTACATATTGATTTGCCTTCAATTCGTTGTGTCGGTTATCGCCAAATGTGGGAGCACTTGCAAGGTGATATTTCTCTTGATGACGCAATTTTTAAAGGTATCTGTGCCACAAGACAGCTTGCTAAACGTCAAATAACTTGGTTGCGAGGATGGAAAAGTGAGATAGAATGGTTGGATAGTCTAGAACTAGATAATTCTTATATTAAAATGAAAAAGATCATTGAGTTAAAATTATAAAAGGGTATAATTTTATCGATTTATTGTATTTTTATTACTTTTAATCGTACTATTCTTTCGTATAAAACAATAATTAAAAGGAACGATTGTTATGGCAAAAGGTCAATCTTTACAAGATCCATATTTAAATTCACTACGCCGTGAAAGGATTCCTGTTTCTATTTATCTCGTTAATGGAATTAAGTTACAAGGTCAAATTGAATCATTTGATCAGTTTGTTATTTTATTAAAAAATACAGTGAGTCAAATGGTATATAAGCATGCTATTTCGACTATTGTTCCTGCACGAGCAATATCTCATAATAACAATAATCATCCACAAGCTACCCCTCAATCTTGTAATCAAGCAGAGTCTCAAGTTGAAAGTGTCGGTACAGAGTAGTTTTAAGGCTGAAATTTCTTATAAAAACCAAGTGAAAACTAAATTCGTTTGGTTTTTTTCGTTTATTCAAAAGGATCTAGTACCCTTCTGCGCTAAAATCAGGTAAGAATTCATTTGTTGCAAGACGTTTAACCTCTGTATTTATTGAACCATCTGGATGTAAAACTATTTCTCGCCAACCTTGTGGAATTAAGTCTAGAGTAAAATTATTGCTATTGGGTTTGAATTGAATACAAGTTGAAGGCGTAGATAAAATACGTATACCTTTCCATATTTGATCCATTTCTTGATGAATATGTCCGTGAATAATGGCTTTGATATTGTGATAAGGTTTTATTATTTGGGCAAAATCGTGGACATTGCGTAAACTGTGTTGATCTAACCAAGCAGAATAAGTTGGTAAGATATTATGATGTAATGCGATCAAAGTATAACGCTCTTTGTTTTGCTCTAATTTTGTGTGTAACCAATCTAATTGGTGTGAACTTAATTTGCCGTATGGTACCCCAAATACTTGGCTATCTAGCATTAAAATCTGCCATTTATCTCCAATTAAAATTTGTTTTTGTGGGTTAATTTGTGAATACTGTTGTAATGGTTTTTCCATTTGAGCTTGATCGTGATTACCTGGTAACCAAAAAATAGGTTTCTCTAGTGGTTCTACCATTTTTGCAAAGCAGTGATAACCTTGTTCATTATGATCTTGTACTAAGTCTCCAGTTGCTAACACAAGCTCAAACTGAAACGGGTTATCTAAAATAGCATCCAGCACAGCTTGAAAACTGTTAGTTGTATTCATTCCTAACAATTGTTCATTTCTTTTCGAAAACAAATGCGTATCCGTAATTTGTAAAATACGGATACTTTCATTTTTTTGAAGTGGTTGATAAAAATAATCCATTACTGATTTCATTAAAAATAAAGTGTAACTACTTTACCTATTTCATAAAAAAAATCAGCAAGAAATGTTTAAATTTGTGAACTAAATCTTATTTATTTTCTAAATTTGTGATAATTTAACTGTAACCACTGCAATCCTAGAACAGCAATTACATTATCGATCTTGCCTTCTTCTATCCATTGATAGGCTATTTCACGCGAGACAATATGCACCAAAATATCTTCATTTTCTTCTTCTAAGCCATAGATTCCACCGACATTAGTTGTATCTACTAATCCTAAATAAATATGTAATTTTTCTGCCATTCCCCCTGGGCTATCCCAAACCGTTAAGGCGTGTTGAATGTTTTCTACTGTTAAGCCAGCTTCTTCCTTACTTTCACGGATAGCGACTTCTTCAGGGCTTTCATCGGTATCTATCATTCCTGCGATCAATTCTAATAACCACGGTGATTTTTTACTTTCAGGTTCATAAGCACCAATTCTAACTTGTTCAATTAAGACCACATTATCTTTAACGGGATCATAAGCAATTAAAGCAGAGGCTGCACCTTTCATTAAAAGTTCTCGACACACTTCACCACTCATTCCACCTGCATAAAGTTTATGGCGAAAGAACACTTTTTTGAGTTCAAAATGCCCTTTATAAACAGTTTCTTCACGTAAGATTTCAATATCTTTTTGATTAAATTGTAAAACTTTACTCATTATTTCTCCTTATTAACTTGATATACAAGCGGTAATATTTTTTCTATTTTTTGCAAATTTCCTTGATGATATTGTGAGATTTCAGGCACAGCTGAACCTTCAAAAAAATAGCACAAATAAAAAGGTAACTGGTTGAAAAAGTGTAATCTGCCTGTGGGACAATATTTACACTCAATAGTTTTCTGAGTAGGCGAATGACTGACCTCTCGTAATTTAACAATGCCCACGCCTTGTGATTTCAAGATTGCTTCTCGTAAGCACCAGCTGAGATAAAAATGCTCAACTAACTTATCAGGATCTTTTAATAAATAGTCTTTTTCTAATTCACTCGCATAATAGTCTAACAAGGCTTTATAGCGACGTGTTTTTTTTGGGGCTTCAATATCAATGCCTACCACTTTTTTATGGCTAGAATAACTAAAAATCACAGCAACCCAATCACCTGAATGACTAATATTAAAATCAATACGTTCATCTGTCACAAAAGGACGACCTGTTGATGTTTTTTGAATATTATTCAGCAAATTGAGATCTAATTGATATTTTTCAAAAAGTTGTGTCAAAAGAAAACGAGCTGTCTGGCGACTTTTCCATTTCTGGATTTGGCGAGTATTTAGACTTTCATCGACCGCTGGCACATCATTCGCCCATAAATATTCATCATTACGAGCAAAGACAATTTCCAAGCGGTCAGATTGCATCAGCTTTTTACCTGTTTTTATAAGAAAGTCGCACTTAATTGGAATAGTTTTTCAATATCTTCCACTTGACGTTGATCATTTAAGAATAAAATTAAATGATCTTCTGCCTCAATTTTTATCGATTTATGAGCAATCAACACTTCATCATTACGCACAATCGCCCCAACCACTGCCCCTGATGGTAATTTCAGCTCTTTAATTTCTTTGCCAACCACTTTTGAGGTTTCTTCATCACCATGAGCAATAATTTCTAAACCCTCAACCATTCCTTGATTAAGTGAGGCGACTTTCACTATGTCACCTCGTCTTACATGAGTGAGCAAGGTTGAAATGGTGGTTTGCTGTGGCGAGATCACCAAATCAATTGCACCACCTTGAATTAAGTCTAAATACACATTGCGTTGCACGAGTACAAGGGTTTTCTTCGCCCCCATTCGTTTTGCCAACAATGCTGACATAATATTGGTTTCATCGTCTTCTGTTAAGGCTAGGAAAAGATCAATATTTTCAATATGTTCTTCAAATAAAAGTTCACGATCGGAGGCTTTACCATTTAATACCAATGTTTTTGATAATTTTTCAGCAAGCAATTCCGCTTTTTCAGGATTTTCTTCAATCAGTTTTACACTACATTGATTTTCTAGGGAATTGGCGAGCTTGGTCGCAATATCACCTCCCCCCACAATCATAATACGCTTTGGTTGT
This sequence comes from Phocoenobacter atlanticus subsp. cyclopteri, assembly GCF_018343795.1. Taxonomy (GTDB): domain Bacteria; phylum Pseudomonadota; class Gammaproteobacteria; order Enterobacterales; family Pasteurellaceae; genus Phocoenobacter; species Phocoenobacter atlanticus. Next base: position 1,734,136 of record NZ_CP074346.1, on the reverse strand, counting down.
TTTTCGAGGCGTTGTAGTTCACTCATTATTGCTTTTATATGCACTTTTTCACACATAAAGAAAACGTCATCATCCGCTTCAATAATAGTGGTTGCTTGTGGCACAATGGTTCGTCCTTGACGAATAATAGAAACAATACGTGCCTCAATATGAGGTAAGTGCTCTTTTAGTGCAGAAATTGGATAACCAACCAAAGGACCACCATAATAGGCTTTAATACTGACTAGTGACACTTTATTATCCGCAAAATGAGCGATTTGTAATGCCCCAGAATAATCAATTAGTTGGAAAATTTGCTCGGTAATCAATAATTCAGGTGCGATAATATGATCGATAGGTAATACTTTGTTACTAAATAAAATATCACGTTCACGCACATAATCAGGATTGCGAATACGAGCCAGCTTAGTCGGAATTTTAAATAGTGTATAAGCAATTTGGCACGCAATCATATTGGTATCATCACTATTCGTCACCGCCACCAACAAATCCGCATCGCTTGCCCCAGCTTCTCGTAAAATACGAGGTGACGCACCGTTGCCTTGAATAACCTGCAAATCGTGTTTAGCTTGTAAGCCTGCTAACATCGTTTCATCATCGTCAATAATGGTAATTTCATTATCTCTTACAAGGTTCTCCGCAAGGCTTGAACCCACTTGTCCTGCACCTAAAATTATAATTTTCATAATAACTCTTTAATTATCTGTTTTTATTAACTTCGCATAAAAGAAACCATCGCCACCTTGTGCGTTCGGGAAAAACTGTTTCATTGTAACCTTTTCACCATTAAAATCCATTTCAACCAGTTTAGCATTAGCGGTATTTTCTACAAAACGTTGAATTTGTTCGCTATTTTCATCAGGTAAAATCGAACAGGTTGCATAAAGTAGCGTGCCGTTTGGTTTTAAACGTTGCCACATTGCATTGAGGATTTTCGTCTGTAATTTCACTAACTCCGCAATATCACTCTCTTTACGTAACCATTTAATATCAGGGTGTCGGCGAATAATTCCCGTTGCGGAACAAGGCACATCTAATAAAATACGATCAAACATTAGCTCTTTTTCTAACCATAAATCAGGCTGACTTGCATCGCCACAAATCACAGTTGCGGTTTGATTTAAACGTTGTAAGTTCTCGCTCACACGTTTTAAGCGATTTTTTTCAATATCTAAGGCAATCACGTTAGCTTGCGGTGTTTGCTCTAAAATATGGGTCGTTTTGCCACCCGGTGCGGCACAAGCGTCTAAAATCAATTCATCATTTTGTGGTTCAAGTAACTTCGCTGACCATTGCGCGTGTCCGTCTTGTACTGTCACAAAGCCTTTCTCAAAATCTGGTAAGCTTGACACCGCCACAGGATTATTGAGCATAATCGCACAATCAGGCACGCAACAAGCGGTGACATCTTTATCAATTTTTGCAAAATTTTCATTTAATCGTACCGCATATTCATCTCTGGTTGTATGCTGAGTGTTTACTCGCAACCACATTGGCGGACGTTCATTATTGGCATCAACAATTTCTCGCCAATTTGGATAGGCTTTTTTCAACTTATTCACAAACCATTCAGGGTGATTGGTTTGCCAGTTCTTATCGACCTTCGCTAAAATGCTTTCCTGCTCACGCAAAAACTGACGTAACACACCGTTGATTAACCCTTTAAAACTCTGTAACTTTAATTCTTTACTCGCATTAACTACTTCACCTACTGCCGCGTGAGTAGGCACTCGCATATATAAAATTTGGTATAAACCCACCAATAATAAGCAATGTACCAAGCGTGTTTTACCTTTCAATGGCTTGGTCACTAATAAGCGAATAACCCATTCTAAGCGAGGTAGTACACGACATACCCCAAAGGTAATTTCTTGTACAAAAGGAATATCTTTTTCTGCTAATTTAGGTTGAGCTTCTACCATTAATGCCGAAAGGGATTGTCCTTTGTCTAGTACTTGTAAAATAAGTTGTGCTGCCACAGCACGAGATGATTGTTTTTTCATTAAAACTCGATCTAAATTTATTACGATTTTTGGCTGGTAACTTTACCATTTTTTTAGGTTGAATTATAGCGGTAAGATTTTAGTGATTTTTTGTAAAAGTATTAATTAATTAAATTAATACAATCTTTGCACTATTGGTTGCAGTATTAACATCAACATCAACATCAACATCAACAACCAAAGCAACGGAACCTGCAGTTAATTTAGCAATATTCAGAATTTTAGCTTTATCTTCTGGGGTTAAATTGCCTTCTTGTCCTTGTTCAACTAAATAGTCACCGACCATCTCCCCAACAACAGCTCCTAATGTTCCTGCTTCACAGCTTTGTTTATTGCCTTTTGCGGATAAACAGCATACTCCTCCAGCCACTAATTTATGGGCGAGATTGCTGGCAAAATCTTCCGCATCTATTGGTTTAACTACTTTTGTAAACACTTTAGCTGAAACGACATTAACTAATGCAGCTCGCAGGCTATTAGTTAAGGCTTTTTCTAAATCTGTACCGTTAATAGCTACATCAACCAGTGCATTGCTCACACCCGTTGCTACACCATTAGCTAAATCACCAGCAAAGCCATCTCCCATACTGGTGATATTTAGTTTTTCACCAATACCTGCGGTTAATGCCGCGGTTGCCATTCCTCTTACAGTTTCACTATGCCCTAAATCTTTTAGAGTTCGGGTTATATCTCCTTTGTTATTAATAAGGCTAATGGATGCTTGAGAGGCAAGGTTTGCAAAAGTAGCATTTACAACCGCACTTCCTAATACGGTTGTTGTACCTAATAATGAAGTACCAATTCCCGTCCCTGTGCCTCTTTACTTTAAAGCCCTCAGTTATATAATTTAACTCTTTCTGTTACAAGCCAGAATCTTATCTGCTGTTTGTTTTTTTTGAATTAGAGTAGAACTTGTTCCAATATTAGACTCAAAATGATTTAATAAAGCTATAATTTGATGACTACTAATATCGTTTTTAGCTAAAACTTTATAGAGACTTTTAGCATATTCATCATATTCATCGAAAAGTAGATTATTTGAGTTTATTCCTATCGGATCCCATTCTTCAAAAAGTATCTTTTTCAAATCTTTTAAATTTATCATTTAGAAACTCCTAAGATTGTTTTTATAGTATTATCAAAATAATCTTTACTATAAGTCGTGATAATTTTTCCTTGAGAATTTAAAACAACAGCTGTTTCTGTAGTAAGATATAAATGATTTCCACTGCTTTGTTTCAGAACAACTTTAGGATTTTTAACGGCTTTCATAACCATTTCTGAAGTTACTCCTCTAGTTAACTTTTGTTTAATATAATGATCTGTTAATTGTGTAATATTTATATTTGGCTTATGAACAACCGTACCAACTTTACCAAAACTTTGCCCAATGAGAGCCGTATTATTCATAGATTTACTAAAAATCTCTTTTATTTTTGTAGCCGCCTTTCCTTTATTAGCATTATTGAGCTCTGTACCCACCACTAAATCAAGTACAGCAAATCCATCCTCTATTGTTAATTCACCATCAAATAAAGTAATTAAATCATCAGCAATATCAAAGCCTTCTTCTTTTAAGGCTTTCTTTAAATCTTTAATCGTTACTTTGCCTTTCTTGGTTGCAATCTTAAATACTTTCTTTCCTACTTTATATGTAGTAGTAACTATTTTTAAAGAATTATTTTCAACCGCTACTCCCGCACTATTCGTCGCTGCATTAACATCAACACCTGCAACCAAAGCAACAGAGCCTGCGGTTAATTTAGCAATATTTAGAATTCTTGCTTTATCTTCTGGAGTTAAATTGTTTTCCTGTCCTTGTTCAACTAAGTAGTCACCGACCATTTCCCCAACAGCAGCCCCTAACGCTCCTGCTTCACAACTTTGCTTTTTACCTTTTGCTGATAAACAGCCAACGCTACTGGCAACTAATTTGTAGGAAAAACAAACTAATACATAACTTGTTCTAATTTAGGTATGATTAGTGTATATGTAAATATCCGAGGGTCTTAAGACACTAAAAATTTATTTTTTAATAGTATGTATTATACTAATATCAATGCCGTTTAAATTCTGTAATTACTTCCCCAAAATTTTTAGGAGGGATATATTCGATATCATGCTCTGGATCCATAGTTACAGATACCCCAATATTTGGATATTCACTGAATATATCTTTACACTCATAGTTTTTTAGCATGAGTTCAAATGAAAATGGAGAGTCAGAAGCTCTTAAAAAGCTACCTGTACTAACATCGAAAAGATATACATTACATAATTCCCGAATCCAACACCGAAATAAGAAAATAATATCCTTTTCTTCTAAAAAATTAATATTTTGTTTCTCTATGTATAATAGTTTTTTAATGGCGTTTTTTTTATTCATTCCATAAAAAAAACAATCATTAACTATTGCTATATTAGTATGTACTATAATATGAGATGCTAAAAATCCACATCCTAAAGAATCTTTTTGTTTAGTTGAAAATTCATCATAAAATTCTTTTAAGAATGCTATAAAATCATCTTCAATTGAAAGATATTCTGAGATATTACTTACTCCGTTTTGTGCAATATAATCCTCAATATCCCACCAACTTGACTTAGTAATCTCAACTTCATTTTTAAACCTAGAGAGATTAAAAAAATTAAATCCCATTATTTACCTACCTTATTTAAATGAATATCATAACTACCGATTCTATCGTTTTCTATACTACGTCCGCTTTTAGCTGCATTTATAGCAGATTTTTCATCATTAAACCCTTTAAATACATCTCCTTTATGACTGGTATTAGATCTGATTAGATATTTGGGATTACCTTTTTTATTATAAAGTAATATTTGTCCACTTACTTTTTTAGGCTCATAGCCTTTTTTTATTGCTATAGCACTTAGTTCTTTAAAAGTATAGGGGTTTTTATTTACGCCCCGCTTGAGAATAATCATATCTACTTTTTGTTTACGATTATTGAACTCTGTGCCTACCACTAAATCAAGTACAGCAAGTGCATCATCTACCGTTAATTCGCCATCAAATAAAGTAATTAAATCATCAGCAATATCAAAGCCTTCTTCTTTTAAGGCTTTCTTTAAATCTTTAATCGTTACTTTGCCTTTCTTGGTTGCAATCTTAAATACTTTCTTTCCGACTTTATATGTAGTAGTAACTATTTTTAAAGAATTATTCTCAACAGCCACTCCCGCACTATTAGTTGCTGTATTAACATCAACACCCACAACTAAAGCAACAGAACCTGCTGTTAATTTAACAATATTCAGAATTTTTGCTTTATCCTCTGGGGTTAAATCGCCTTCTTGTCCTTGTTCAACTAAATAGTCACCGACCATCTCCCCCAATAATAGCCCCGAACACTCGTGCTTCACGATTTTGTTTTTAATTTACAAGAGCGTAACATAGGCTATTTGTTAAGGCTTTTTCTAAATCTATTCTGCTACAAGTATTTCTACTAAATCTTTATCTAAAGAATAAAAAAGAGTACTTAAATCCACAGAATAGGATTTGATCATCATTAATTCTTTACCTATTTCTTCCCTATTATCTTGTTGAATAAAAGATTCTAATCTTATTATATGGTTGTCTAATTCTGTTAAACTTTCCCTAATATATTTTTCCCAGTTATGAGAATAGCTAATTTTACAATGAGCTATATCTAGTTCACTTATTTGAAAATTATGTTTATTTATAAAATAAATCATCAGATTTCTTAATAAATCAAGTTTATCTAAATTGGCTAATTGGCTAATTTCTGTATTTGGTTTTTCTATCACATAATTAAATTCTCCTCCTTGATAGTTCAAAGCTAATATCTTTTCTAATGAATCTCGGAATCCATCAAAAAAACCGCCAATATCAATACAAACTGAACCTGTTATTGCTAATGCTCCTCCAATTGCTTCTTTATCATTATTTCTAACACCAGTATCTAGTAAATCTATCCACTTATATAATCTTACTAAATCACCTTCTAACTCCTTTTCCCAAGATATAGAATAATCAGCATCCCAATTACAATGTTTTGTTTCTGGATTCCAATCATCTATAAGCTCTTCATTTGTAATACCATTTTTATTTAAGATAAACATCATAATGTGTTTTAATATATCTAATCTTTTTAAGTTTTTTAGTTGACTCATCTTAATATCCTTTTTTCTTTTCTAGCAATTTCTGTTTTTTTAAAATTTCTAGTACCATTTAAATTTAAAACATGCTTAAAATTTCCTCTTTTATCAAAAACTTCAAGGTGGTCCTTGTGCTTATTATCTAAATAAAATTGGTCGCCTTTTTTAATAAACTCTCCTATTTTCTTTTTAGCTTCATATACTGATTGACCTTGATACATCTTAGCTGTTTGTTTTGATATGGAACCTACCAACTTTCCAAAATCAGTATGTTTAAAGAATTGTGACATATTATCTACGCTAATAACTGCACGCCCAAAGATTTCTCCCAATTTTTAGCAGCTTTTCCTCTATTAGCATTGTTGAGCTCTGTTCCTATCACCAAATCAAGAATAGCAAATCCATCTTCTATTGTTAATTCACCATCAAATAAAGTAATTAAATCATCTGCAATATCAAAGCCTTCTTCTTTTAAGGCTTTCTTTAAATCTTTAAGACGCACTTTTCCTTTCTTAACCGCAATCTTAAATACTTTTTTACCTATTTTATATGTAGTGGTAATTAATTTTAGAGAATTGTTCTCAACAGCCACTCCCGCACTATTAGTTGCTGTATTAACATCAACACCTACAACCAAAGCAACGGAACCTGCAGTTAATTTAGCAATATTCAGAATTTTTGCTTTATCTTCTGGAGTTAAATCACCTTCTTGCCCTTGTTCAACTAAATAGTCACCGACCATCTCCCCAACAACAGCTCCTAATGCTCCTGCTTCACAGCTTTGTTTATTGCCTTTTGCGGATAAACAGCCCACTCCTCCAGCCACTAATTTATGGGCGAGATTACTAGCAAAATCATCTGCATCTATTGGCTTAACGACTTTTGTAAAGACTTTGGCTGATACAACATTCACTAACGCTGCTCGCAGACTATTCTTTAAAGCATCTTCTAAATCTGTACCGTTAATAGCCGCATCAACCAATGCGTTGCTCACACCCGTTGCTACACCATTAGCTAAATCACCAGCAAAGCCATCTCCTATACTGGTGATATTTAGTTTTTCACCAATACCTGCGGTTAATGCTGCGGTTGCCATTCCTCTTACTGTTTCACTATGTCCTAAGTCTTTTAGAGTTCGAGTTATATCCCCTTTGTTATTAATAAGACTGATGGACGCTTGAGACGCAAGACTTGCAAAAGCTGCATTTGCAACCGCACTTCCTAATACGGTTGTTGTACCTAATAATGAAGCGCCAATTCCCGCTCCTGCACCGCCTGTTGCAACGGTTACTGCAATCGCAATTATTGCCGCTGCTGGTCCTGTTAATCCTTCTTGTTTATAGTTCCAGCTCCTTTGGATTAGTTCAACTTGTTTCCAGTTGATTTTATGTTTTTTATCTAACTCTTTCAGATACTCATAACCTGGCTGTTTTGATAATTCAATCGCTAACTTTCCTAATTCTTGCTGAGTTAACAGTTGTTTTTTTACTGCTTCATTATCTTTCACACTAATACTAATAGGAACAGTGATATCTATACCATTTGCAGTTGTAATAGTTGGTGTATGGGTAAATTTAGGCATTTGTGCAGTGGTCGTTACATTGCCTGAATTTACCTGTTTTTGCCATACTATATTACTTTTTTCTTGAGTGTGTACGTTGATTATTAAATTTTATAATTTTTCATAAAATCAAACTCATCAACATATTCATCAAGTGGTGTCATAGGTAACCACTCGTTAGGAATATAAGGATTATCTACTTGCAGTTCATAGCCGTGATACAAAGCTAATTTTAAATATAAAAGCACAGGGGTGCAGATTAAATCTTTGGTATAACCGCTTTCATAACTTTTTCTACGCCCCATAACCTTAGGCTCAAGCAGTTTATCTATTACTTTTTGCATACCTTGAACATCGCCATTCGCTAGACCTAAATAAAATTTATGATCTAACATATATTGCTTACCCCTACCACTTTTCGGTGGATTAGCAAGTATCGTTTCACAGCGTTGTTTTAACTCTTTCCAATCACCACGCAATGCCACAAAAAATTGTTTTGTGTAAAAATCTGGTGAATTTGGATTGTTTGACTGCTTGCCAAATAGTTGATCTAGTTTGGCATATTCTTTAATGAGTGGCACATGGTTTGAAAGTAAAAACCACACACCTTCCCATGCCATATTTTCATAAGCAAAAAGTTCTTCGCAATCATAATAACTGTAAGGAGGTTGGGAACACACATAAAACAACTTACTGTAGTTATAACATAAGTGTCTGACTGCATTTACATCAGGATTATGAAACCAATCATAAATTAGTTTTAGATCACAATATCCTTGTAAGCTTCTAAAACAAGTGTAAAAATTATCCTCTTTGAGAACAATTCTATTGCATAAAAAGTCTTTCCTTTCAGGTTTATTTATCCAACCTGAAGAATAATGCGAAATTACATGTTGTAATCGTTCTTGAGCTTTTTTATTTTCTAATATTTTCATAATTTATTACCTCTTTTATGGTTTTTTATTAGGTACAACAACAGGAACAAACTTGATATCACCTGTACGTTTATCAACACCAATAACAGCTGTTTTTAAGGTGCCACTTTCCAATGCATCTTCAATGGCATTTTTAGCAGGTCCATCTGGTAAATTTCTTACTGTTTCACGAATATGAGCATCACTCAACTGATTACCGGGTTTACTTGTACCAACTTTACTTGCTCCGCCATTTTTTAATTGCTTTGAATCTAAAATAATAGTTACATTGCCATTGCTGTCTTTTACAACATGGTCAAAACCTTTATTGCCTCCATATTTTGAACCAGCTAGCTCTTTTAGATTTGCATCTTTTAAAATAGAGCTGGTTAGTGCTTCTGTTTTCTTACCCGTTATATCCCCGTTTTTGATAATATCATCTATGATATTTTGTTGTGTTGGAGATAATTCTGATTTTTTAATCTGATTACCAAATATATTTAATTTTTTACCAGAAATATATCCAGATATAGTTGCCTCAGCAGGTGTATTCGACTTAATTTTATCTCCAACTTCTGTAATCTTACAACAATCCGCATTATGCACCCAAAGTCCAATCTCTCCTATATGATAAGTATGGAACTCTTGAACTTCAAAGTTATAAACGGTATCGGTTTTGTCTAGCTTTTCTTGGCTGATAATAGTTGCAGTTGCCTTGCCTTCTTTATCCAGCATTCGCATACCGCTTTCAAGAATTGATGCTTTTCTCCAACCTTGCCCATCTATAAAGAATGGATGCTCTTCTGTGGTGTTAAACGTTTCCTCTAAACCGTTATTATGCTTAACTTTAACCGCATAAATAGGCTGATTTTCTGTTGCCTTGGTTACTATAACTGGTTTGTAAGCATAGTTATCCCCAAATTCTTCTCTTGACCAAACCAGTTCACCAATACCTATTTCTTCTATTGGTTTAATTCCATTGATGGTGTGAATTGGTGTTCCTGCAACAAAACAACTAATTCCACTACAGACCATATTATTTTTTACTATATCTAGATCTACTTTACCTATTTTCTTTAACCTAAGGTTTTTTAGCATTTTAATAGAAGGAGCAGGAATAAAGATACCAACAACAGATGTACCTCCTTTTATTCTATTTCTTACTTTTTCTGGCATTTCATTCCAACGGGTTGAAATATGTTTTCCCGTATTTTCATCAAGATATGTAATTGTTGCATCAATTGCACTATCTGCATATTCCAGTATATCCAATACAATTTTGGTTTTTTCAGGGTAATATTTCGCAGACAACTCAATAGCACTACTAACACCCGCTGCCATTGCTTTAGATAAAGGATCATCTCCTTTTCCTATCTGCTCTAAACCCTCTATTGGATCGCCATCACCAGAGTAAAAAATATAACTTCCAGCTGCAATAATTCCAGCAATACAAGCACCACCACAAAGTCCATTATTTTCTATAGCAAGTTCTGCACTATTTGAAGCAACATTAACATCGGTGTTTGTTAGTAAAGCGATACTTGCTGCTGTTAGTTTACCTATATTTTTAATATATTTAATTTCATCATCTGTTAAAGGGCTGAGAACAGAGCCATCTTTGAGTACAATATATTTTTGAGATGGTTTTACCATATAATCAGCGACCATTTCCCCAACAACAGCGCCTAATGCTCCTGCTTCACAGCTTTGTTTATTGCCTTTTGCGGATAAACAGCCTACTCCTCCAGCTACTAATTTATGGGCAAGATTGCTGGCAAAATCATCTGCATCTATTGGCTTAACGACTTTTGTAAAGACTTTGGCTGATACAACATTCACTAACGCTGCTCGCAGACTATTCTTTAAAGCATCTTCTAAATCTGTACCGTTAATAGCCGCATCAACCAATGCGTTGCTCACACCCGTTGCTACACCATTAGCTAAATCACCAGCAAAGCCATCTCCTATACTGGTGATATTTAGTTTTTCACCAATACCTGCGGTTAATGCCGCGGTTGCCATTCCTCTTACTGTTTCACTATGTCCTAAGTCTTTTAGAGTTCGAGTTATATCCCCTTTGTTATTAATAAGACTGATTGACGCTTGAGACGCAAGACTTGCAAAAGCTGCATTTGCAACCGCACTTCCTAATACGGTTGTCGTACCTAATAATGAAGCGCCAATTCCCGCTCCTGCACCGCCTGTTGCAACGGTTACTGCAATCGCAATTATTGCCGCAGCTGGCCCTGTTAGCCCTTCTTGTTTATAGTTCCAGTTTTTTTGTATTAACTCAACTTGTTTCCAGTTGATTTTATGTTTTTTATCTAACTCTTTCAGATACTCATAACCTGGCTGTTTTGATAATTCAATCGCTAACTTTCCTAGTTCTTGCTGAGTTAACAGTTGTTTTTTTACTGCTTCATTATCTTTCACACTAATACTAATAGGAACAGTGATATCTATACCATTTGCAGTTGTAATAGTTGGTGTATGGGTAAATTTAGGCATTTGTGCAGTGGTCGTTACATTGCCTGAATTTACCTGTTTTTGCCATACTATATTGCTTTTTTCTTGGGTGTGTACATTGGTAATTTGTTTGATTATTGGTTGTAAGATTAATTTTGCATCTTTATCCGCATATTTACCTACTCCCACTTTAATATCAGCAGGTTTTAAAGTTTCAAAGATGGTACCTTGTAATAAAGTATTATGACCAGATTTTGTATATGCTTTTTCTCCGATTAATTTTGCTGGAAGCTGTTCAATAACATCTCGGGCATCATTGGTATGATCTTTATTATATCTTATGCCTAAGAAGCTGGATTTTTTGGTTACATCTTCTGTGCTATTTTCTCTATTTTCAATGGCGTATAGATATAATCCCTTACCTGCTGAAATATTTATTTTTCCATTGTTATTTGCTTCAAATTTTGAACCATAAACCCTAATATCACCATCAGATTTAAGGTTGATATTTTTAGCCTTTATATTAGAAGTAATGGCATAACTATTTTCTTTGGTTTTGGTTGTAGTCTTTCTTTTCTTTTTAAGACCTAGCCATGAATGAGAAGTGCTAGTATGCTGACTTCCATCCATAAAACTAATTTGCGAAGACTCTAGAAGAGTATCACCAGTAATAGATGCTATATTTACATTATCCTTAGCGTTAATATTAGCACTATTGATAATGACTGCATTATTAATACCCCCTAATTTTTTGTTGCCTTTTCCTGCAATATTTATATCCTTATTTGCAGTAAGTTTTGCTTGGTTCACAAGTTGATGGAGCATATAGTTTGAACCAGTAATTTTGCCATTAGATGCATCGCCTCTATGATATAGATCCGCAAGGGCTGTAACTCGAATGGTTTCACCTGTGGCTAAATTTCCATCTGCTATAATATTGATACCACCTTTATTACTGGTAATATCAGAACCCTCAAGGAGTATGCCTCCTTCTTTAGTGACTATATTTACATCATTAGTTGCTTTGATATTCACTTCTTTGTGTTCTTCGCCTGTGCTAGTGTTTTTTGATATATTTAGTATATTTTCAAAATCTGTTTTTAGATTATTGTATTTATTATTGGCTAATTTATATCTAGTGAACCGTTCAAAATTAGGCGGCTTCGGTAAATTTTTTAGACTATTTTTTAATAAATCAAATTCATTTTTAGAAAGCGTTGAATAGTTTGATTTTTCAGTTAATAAACTAAATACCTTTTTATAATCTTCTAAAAGAATCATTTGTTCTTTAGAAAAATTAAAATTAGAGCTATTAACTACCTGATTAAAAAATCTTAGAATAGGAAATCTGTTTTTTAAATTTGAAACATTTACAGAATTATGATTTTTATATTGCTCTAATTCACTAGATATTTGATTTAAAGATTTATAAGTAACAAATATAAAACTTTCCATACCATTAGGCACATAAACAGTTGATGGTTTCATATTCTCAATATACTCGTTAAGAGCATTAATTTTATGTTGTGATACTTTATCTTTAAAACTACTTTTCACTCCTTTGAGTTTTACACTACCATCAGTTGCGGTAATATTAGTCCCTTTATTATGGGAAGAGATATTAGCACCTTCAATAACAACCTCTTTTCCACTTAAATTAACATCTCCAATCGTTGTTAAGTTAACCACTTTTTCAGAACCAACTCCTTCTTTTCCGCTAATTCCTTTAAGGTGCAAAGTTCCTTTTTGAGAGGAAATAATAATATCTGCATTTATACCTTTGTTAGTTGGTGTATGAGCCAAGTTTGCATCGGCAATGGTTACATTTTTGACACCATTAATCCCTATTACTCCTGTACTACTCATCGTTGAATGAGTAATAGTGGTTTCTCCTTGAGTGCTTAGATTTATATTACCGACTGATTTAGAGTCTTTATTATTAATAATTACCTTATCCAGATTAATATTTTTATTCGCATTAATAATTGTCGAGTCTGTTTTTAAATCACTATTAGTTACATTAATATCTTTATCTGCAGCTAAAATTGTTGAATTTGCATTGATATTAACTTTGTCAATATTAAGGTTATTTTTTTGAGAAATTGCAACTACTGCACCGTTATCACTATTTAGCGTACTATTTTCTAAGGTTGCTTGTTGTTTCTCGCCGATAACTTGAATACCATTTTTTGCGGTAATATGACTATTGCTAACAGTTGCTTTATTTCCTTTGAGTAGAAATGAGTTTCCTACTTCAATATTTTTTGTATTTTTTATTTGGGCTGATTTATTACCTTGAATAATAATATTTTTAGCTATAACTTTATTATCCTTATTATCAATAATAACTCCACCTTGAGAACCAATATTCATATTCTCTTTAGCTTTCACTATACTATTATGAATAACAGTAACAGATTTATTTTTATTATTACCAGAATCAATATAAAGATTATTACCTCTAACCAATGCATTATTGAGTAACAAGTTATTATCAGAATGAATATTTGTAATATGTTTTGATGCTGCAACTCCTTGATTCACCATCGTAATATTTTTATTTGCATTTATTAGCAAATCACTATTTGAGACAATTCCTCCTTTATTATTTATTGTAATATTTCTACCTGCATTTAAATAAACGTTATTTCTTATATGGTTATTTTTTTCTGGTTGCTTTGATTTTATTCTTCCTTTTTCTAGTACAATATCAGTTTCAGCTTTTATATCAATCATTCCATAACTACTAATCATCCCATAGCTATTAATTGTTCCTTTATGCTCAATTTCTTTAGCTTCAATACCAATATATCCTGTATCCTTGCTTGAAGTTTCAATTGTACCGATATTTTCAATCTTCCCTGAGCTATTAAGTACCACTCTTGAACCCGCAGAAATATTACCCGCATTGCGTACACCCACACCATTTTCATTTCCGACTAAGGTAATTGAATTAGCATAGATTCCTCCTAAAGCGGTCACATCAATTGCAATATTTGCACTTTTTTGTTTTTCAGTATTTGTTTTATCTGTGGTAGTTAATAAGTCATAACTAACGTTGTTAGTACCTGAAATAAGATTTATGCTATGTTTGCTATTCATCTTGCCGTTTACTTCAATTGCTTTTGCAATAACATCTACATAATTGGCATTCTCTTCTGCTTTACCTCCTAAGGCATAACCATTTTTATTATTGTTGAATGACACCTTTCCTTTATCAACATTAATAGTATCTATTTCACCATTAAGAATTTTTGCATTACCTGTGGTAAGAGTGGCTCTATTAGCATTAATAAAACCAAGCCCATTTACTTGTAAACCAGCAGGATTTGCAATAATGACATCAGCTTTTTGTCCACCAATTTCTATATTTCCCGCTAATTGTGATGGAGAGGTACTGCGTACTTCATTTAAAATAGTACTAGCAGTACCTTTGGCAAGATATTGGTTACCTTTAATATTTCCAGCTAAATGTGTGTTAGCTCCTCCAATACTATTGTTTAACACAACACCATTATCACCAATATTAAATTGATTATAACTATTATGGGATAAACCCTTACTATTCGGGGTACGAATATTAACAATAGGCGTACCATTGTTTGCTTTTAAAAGTAATGCTCTTTGATTTTTAGGAATATTATTTGCAGTATTATTAATCTGAGTATTCGTTGCTAATACTTGTTGAATTGTTAATATTTGAGAGCATAAAATGGCTAAGGCTAGCTTGCTATATGATGGTATTTTGTTATCAATTTTTTTACTATTTTGTTGTTTATGTTCTCTAGATTTACTATGGTTCTTGGCAATTTCACCTACTACCATCAACATTCCGCGGGCTTTGTTGAATATCACTCGATAGCATTGTTTGTTCATAAAGATTAGCTCCTATAATAAATATAAAATTAATATGCTTTCTAAGAATGATAAAATTATATCTAGCAATAAAAATAAATGCAATTGATAATGATTTGTATTTATGATATAATTGTAATACATTGATAATATGACTAATATATAACTATATGAAGGTAGGAAATCTATTTAATACTGCATTATTTTTAATCGCATTCTCTTTGGTAACAGATGCTTATGCCAAAAATATAAATGAAATTAACCAAACTCAATATCAACAATTTAAACAACATATTGAGCAGCTTACAGCACAAAAATCTCGACCATTTACACCATTAAAACAAGAAATACAAACAAATATTGATAAAATTGTAGAAAATGAAACACCCTGTTTTATTATTAATGAGTTGCAAATAAAAACACCTAATGATGCTCGAAGCACTTTTATTGATAGTATTAGCCATTTAAGAAAAGGGAAATATAGTATTATCGGTCAATGCATTGGGCTGCAAGGATTAAACCAAATTTCTCGTAGTATTCAAAATAAGCTATTAGAACAAGGTTATATAACCTCTCAAGCCATAATTCAGTCACAAGATTTAACGACAGGCAATTTGGTCATTACCATTATTCCAGGGCGCTTAAATAATATCTTAATGAGCAATCATTCAACAAAGAAAGTGACGACTTATAATGCATTAACATTAAAAAGTGGTGATATTATTAATTTAAGAGATATTGAAACAAGTTTAGAAAACTTACGTTTACCTCAATCAGCCAATGTTAATATTCAAGTTATTCCATCTATCAATGAAAATAGTGATCCTGATAATGGTATTAGTGATTTTATACTCAATTATAAAAGAACCTTCCCGCTACATTTTAATGTAAATATTGATGATTCAGGAAGTAAAGATACAGGGAAATATAAGGCAACATTCTCCAGTGTCGTAGATAATCCATTAAATATAAATGATGTATTAGATTTGTCTTATTCACACACCATTGAACAATGGAATCATACACAAACCAAATCTAATTCAAGTAACTTTTATGTAGGCTATACATTACCAATTAAAAATTGGATGTTGTCTTTCAGCCATAGTAATCATAACTTCCATCAAACGCTTATAGGGTTAAATAATGATATTGTTTATAGCGGTAAAACTATTCAGGAGCAAGTAGAACTACAACGTATTTTATATAGAAATAGTGAATTAAAAACATCTATGACCCTTGGCGGCTATTATAAAAAATCACAGAATTTTTTTGATGATGAAGAAATTGAAGTTCAACGTCGCAAATCTTTTGCTTGGAGCTTTGGGTTACAACATCAATATCAAACTAAATTAGGGGATATAAAGTTTGGGATAAAATATCAACATGGTACAGGCGCTTTTTCTGCTATACCAGCCCCAGAAAGCTATGTCAGCAACGTTGAGTCTAAACCTAGTATTTGGTCAATAAACGCAAGTTGGCAATATCCGTTTCAGTTATTAAATCAACCTTATCAATATAAAATTAATATATTTGGACAATATAGTCGCCATCATTTGATACCACAAGATCTCTTAAGTATTGGTGGTCGTTATTCTGTACGAGGTTTTGATGGAGAGTATAGTTTATCAGGTGAAAAAGGGTTAGTTGTTCAACAAGAACTGGGGCGCTTGGTACGTTTATCAAGTATAAAAAATATAACATTAATGCCATATCTTACACTAGATTATGGCTTTGTTAGTGGTGAAAGTACTCGGCATTTAGCTGGAAAAAGCTTAGCAGGCTCAACACTAGGAGTAAAAATATTTGGTTCTCATCTCTCATTAGATGCTTTTATTGGATATGGTATTAAAGCTCCTAAAAAAATTAAGAAAGATTTAGTAACTGGCTTTAAAGTTTCTATTTTTTATTAGCTTGATTTGATGTGTAAGAACTAGGATAGCGGTATGATTTTACTCATTTTTTACCATTTTTTTCTATCCAATTTTTTCCAGCAAGTAAAATCCCTAACCCAATAAATGCACCGGGCGGAAGTACTGCGAGTAATAAACCTGAGTCAAAATTAAAAATATCTAAACGTAATCCCTTTGCCCAGTCACCCAGCAATAGATCTAAACCATCAAATAAGGTGCCTCTGCCGATTAACTCACGCATCGCACCTAATACCACTAACACAATGGTCATTCCTAATCCCATTGCAAAGCCATCGAAAGCAGAGTGTATAACCGAGTTTTTAGAGGCATAGGCTTCAGCTCGCCCAATTACAATACAATTAGTCACTATCAATGGAATAAAAATACCCAGAGATTGATAAATAGGATAAGCGAAAGCATTCATCAATAATTGAGCCGCTGTTACCATTGTGGCAATAATCATTACGTAAATAGGAATACGGATATCGTGAGGCGTAAATTTTTTGAACAGTGAAACAAGGGTGTTAGTACAAATTAACACCATTAAGGTTGCTATTCCTAAGCCTAAGGCATTAGTCACGTTATTAGATACTGCCAATAAAGGGCATAATCCTAATAATTGTACTAATGCACCATTATTTTTCCACACACCATCTTTGAGTAATTTTTTCCATTCTGAAGAGGGGGCTGGTGTATCTTCAATTTGTTTAATGGGAATTTGATTTTCTGTCATTTTTATTCCTAATTACAATCTGGAAATGTTCTAATTAATTTGGGTTGCAACAGTAAGGTTGTTACAAACCACTTCGCACTTTCTCGTACATTATTAACTACCGCTCTTGGTGTAACTGTCGCACCAGTAAACTGATCAAAAGTACCGCCATCTTTCTTAACGAACCACTGTTTTTCATTATTTTCTAACAGATAGGCCGTTAATGTTGCTCCTGTCAGTTGATCATATTTACCACCGTATTTATTTTCGGAAATCTCATTTAAACTGAGTTTTTTTCCATTAAAGGAGAGGATCCAATCTGATATTCTAATATCAATTTTATCTCCCAATCCCGGTGTTTCATTATGAGTTAATACTCGTACGCCTAGTACTTTTACACTTTTTTCTAAACGATCAAGTTGAAAGCCTTCCAGTAATACAATATCACCAGCATAGCCATTGGGTGCGGTACTTTGAATAGCATAAGCGGTCACTTTATTCCTTTTTTTTGCAAAATATATTCTATTTAAGAAAGGATAGTCTGCTAATTGTATTTTTTTACAAGTGGCTAAAATATCATTATCCATTATGTTGTGAGGAATAACTTCATTTAAAAATTGACGCTGTTGCTGTGCGATAACATTATCAATTTTATCTTTTGTCAGCCAATAAATACCCACAGAAAAAGAAGTACAAACCAATGCAACCGTTGCTAAGATAAAAGCATAACGCATTGAAATATTAAACGGTTTCATCTTATCTCCTTTTCCCTAATTTAGTGCCATATAAACGTGGTTGAGTATAATGATCTATTAATGGAACACAAATATTTGCTAGTAAAACAGAAAATGCAACGGCATCAGGGTAATTTCCATAATAACGAATGATATAAAGTAATAACCCAATCAAGGCTCCAAAAATTAACTTACCTTGAGGAGTAGTAGAGGCAGTGACAGGATCCGTTGCAATAAAAAACGCCCCGAACATCATTGCTCCACTGAGTAATTGAGCATAAAAACTTAAGTGAGAAGTCAAATCAGCAAGGAGCATATCAGTTAAGAATGCACACAACGTGAACACACTTAACATTGCAACAGGAATTTGCCAATGAATAATACGTTTATAGAGTAACACCAATCCACCCAATAAAAATGCCACATTTACTTGCCACCAGCCTTGTGCAACATACCAACTTCCTTTAATAAAAATTGGCGATTTTACAAGATCATAATAAGCGACATCAGGATTACAATCAGAACATAAACTAGCATAAAAGGTTTTTGCACTGTCTAATGGCGTTGCTTGAGAAATACCATCAACTTGACTAATTAATTGGTACAAATCAATACCTTGAGTAGTCACCCCTGAGAAAACTAACGATAAATGATCACTAAAATTAAGGGAATGTTTCAATAGTTCAACAGGCACTGCCCACGAAGTCATTTGTACTGGAAAAGAAACTAACAACAACGCATAGCCTACCATTGCAGGATTAAAAATATTTTGCCCCAAACCACCATAACAATGTTTCGCTAACAACAATGCCGCTAAGGTTCCAATCACAATAATCCAGTAAGGTGCATAAGGTGGAATTGCCATTGCCAACATCATTGCTGTGACTAACCCCGTCAAATCTGCTAAATAATAAGCGGTGGGTTTATGACGTAATTTTGCAACAGCTAATTCAATGAAAGTTGCCAAACTCAATGCAATACTTATTTGAATAAGTACACCATAACCAAAATAGTAACACTGCACTGCCAATGCAGGTAACATCGCCCCCATTACCCATAGCATAAATTTTGCAGTGAGATTGCTGGAGTGAGTATGTGGAGAGCTTGCCATCTTAAACATTATTATCTTCCTTTTGATTATTCTGTTGTGCCTCTTTTTTGGCTTTGGCTCTTGCTATCGCTTGTGCGACGGCAAGTTTACGAGGATCTTGTTCTGTTTTTGCAGTATCTGTTGTTGCAAATTGTTGTTCAGAAGTGACCGCTTGTTGCTCTTTTTGTTGAGCCTCTTTTTTTGCTTTAGCTCTTGCTATCGCTTGTGCGACGGCAAGTTTACGAGGGTCTTGTTCTGTTTGTGTCGTGCCTGTTTTTGCAGATTGTTGCTCAGAAGTGACCGCTTGCTGTTCTTTTTGTTGAGCCTCTTTTTTCGCTTTGGCTCTTGCTAAGGCTTGTGCAACGGCCAGTTTACGAGGATCTTGTTCTGTTTGTGAAGTTTCATTTTTTGCAAATTGTTGCTCAGAAGTCACCGCTTGTTGCTGTTTGGCTAAGCGTCTAGCTTTGCGTAGTGCCATTAACTCACTGTTATCTGGCTCACCTGCAATCGTTGTTTTAATCGCTTTAATTTCTACTTTTTGAGCTTGCTCTTTTTTTGATTTTAAGCGAGCGAGAGCCGCTTGAACAGGATCTTCTCCCTGCTGTTTTGATATCTGTTCACGACGTTTATCAGCCGCTTCTTGAATACGTTTTTCTCGTGCTTCTTTTTCTTTTTGTAAGCGAGCTTCACGAGCTTCAAAGCGTTGTTTTGCTTCAAGTGCTTGTTTTTCTTTTCGCTCAATTTCAGCAATTTCGGCTTTTTCATCTCTAAAATATTGTACCAACGGAATATTACTCGGACAGACAAAAGCACAAATTCCACATTCAATACAGGCATCCAAATTATAAGCTTTTGCTTTATCGTGATCTTTAGCTCGAGAATGCCAATATAGTTGTTGTGGTAACAAACCAATCGGACAGGCATCAGAGCAAATTGAACAACGGATACAATTACGCTCTAACTCTTCATCACTATATTCATCCACATTAGGCGCAATCACACAGTTTACGGTTTTGGTTACTGGCACTTGTAATGTTGGCACACTAAAGCCCATTAAAGGTCCACCAATCAAAACGGGGAAACATTTGCTTTCTTCAAATTGTACTTGTTCCAATAAATAATTTAATGGTGTACCTAATCTCGCCCACACATTGCCTTTTTGCCCAATACGATTACCTGTTAAGGTGACGACTCGTTCAATCAAGGCTTCATCATCTATCACCGCACGTTTTACGGCATAAGCCGTTCCCACATTGTGCATAACAATGCCCATTTCAATCGTACGTTTGCTTTGTGGAATTTCAAGTCCTGTTAAAACTTGGACTAGCTGATCCGATGATCCTGATGGATATTTAGTTGGTATAACACGCAGTTGAATATTTTTTGCATTTTTTAAGGCAGATCGTACCGCTTTAATGGCGTTGGGTTTATTATCTTCAATCGCAATCACCACTTCTTGAGGTTGTAATACATATTGTAAAATCTCAATGCCTTCAATCATTTCAGCGGTATAATCCTGCATTAAACGATCATCACAGGTGATATAAGGCTCACACTCTGCACCATTGATAATCAACAGTTCACAGCGAGTATCCGCATAATGTAATTTTGATGAGGTTGAAAATACTGCGCCACCTAACCCTGCAACACCTTTTTGGTAAATTTTATCAATAATCGTACCGCTATCATATTGAGTGTAATCAGTGATGGGGCAACGCTCACACCATTTATCTTCACCATCTGCTTGAATAACCACCGTTAATTCAGGTGACGCATTGATGTTGGTTGAAATATGTTCACCAATAGCAATCACTCGTCCTGATGTTGGAGAGTGAACAGGTAATTGTCTAAAATTCTCACCTTGAGTTAAAGGTTGTCCTTTTAAAACTTTATCTCCCTCTTTAACGCTCAAGTCCCCCGCAGAACCAGAATGCTGCACTACTGGTACATAAAAATGGCTTGGCAATGGCAAACGTTTAATAGGCGTTTGATTTGATTGCGATTTCATTTCTGGGGGATGTATGCCACCCGGGAAATCCCACAGTTTATTTTGGCGGATACGACTTACTGCATCATTTTTCATTATCGCCTCCCACCACTATTCTCTTTTGTATTTCTGTGGTATTGACAATAGGAATAATCAAGTTTTCATCCAGTGTCCAATTTCTTTTTGGTGTTGCTTGTTTTGATTTTATCATTTTAATACAATCCGTTGGACAAGGTGCAACACAAAGCTCACAGCCAGTACATAACTCAGGGATAATGGTGTGCATTGCTTTATTTGTACCAATAATCGCATCAACAGGGCAAGCCTGAATACACTTAGTACAACCAATACACATATCTTCTTCAATAAATGCCACCATTTCTTCTGGTGCTTCACCTTCCATTTCTGGCGGTTCAACGCCCATTAAATCAGCTATTTTAATAACTAAAGGAGGTCCACCTGGTATACATTTCGTAATATCATCGCCGTTGGCAATCGCCTCCGCATAAGGCTTACAGCCTGGATAACCACATTGAGCACATTGACTTTGAGGCAGGATTGCATCAATTTTTTCAACAATAGGATCGGCTTTAACCTTTAATTTTATTGAGGCGTAACCAAGTACAGCCCCTACAATAAGAGCAATAATGGTTAAAATGGCGATAACATAATAGGTCAGCATTAGATTTTAACCAACCCTGTAAAGCCCATAAAGGCAAGGGACATCAACCCAGCGGTAATTAATGCAATAGAAGATCCTTGAAAAATATGAGGAACATCTGCGGCGGCTAAACGTTCACGTAAAGCAGCAAATAACACTAAGACTAATGAAAAACCCGCTGCTGCACCAAAACCATATAATACTGATTCCACTAGGTTGTTGGATAAATTCACATTTAATAGAGCCACCCCTAACACGGCACAATTTGTGGTAATTAAGGGTAAATAAATACCTAATAGGCGATAAAGAGCGGGACTGGTTTTATGTACTAACATTTCTGTTAATTGTACGACGACCGCAATAATCAGAATAAAGGCAAGGGTTCGTAAAAATTGTGCATTAAAAGGGGCAAGAATATAGCTTTCAATTAAATAGGCAGAAAGTGATGCAACGGTTAGCACAAAGGTTGTCGCTAACCCCATACCAATCGCTGTTTCTATTTTTTTAGATACACCCATAAAAGGGCAAAGCCCTAAAAACTTTACTAATACAAAGTTATTAATTAAGGCTGTACTAATAATTAATAAAAGATAATCAACCATATTCCCACAATACTTTCCAAAAATGGTGACCATTATCGCATTTTTTAAGGGATTGGGGTAGGCTTTACAAGTATTTTCATTTGGTATAAAAAAATAAGCGGTCACTTGCTTTAAATTTTTTGCAAATGTTTAAATTCCTTGGTTATATCATTTAATTTTGTGATTTAAAATACTTATACGTAAGCCCTTGCAATCAAACCTTTACCACTATACTGATAACTTTCTAAACCGTAACCAATAAAAGCAGATTCTCCCTTGTGAAGAATAATTTGTTTGTTGTGAGAGTGAATTATAATTTCCCCTTTTGTACAAAATAAAATTTCCGCACTGTTTAACGAGTGTGTTTTTACATTTTCTGTTACCGTCATAATTGCAAATTTAAAATCTGGCACAGGAATAGGATATTCATTGTTATTATTTGGTTCTATTTTGATATTCTCAGGTGAAATAGAGTCAAATTTTGTGTTATCAATTAATTCTGCAACATCAATATATTTAGGGGTTAAACCTGCACGTAATACATTGTCAGAATTTGCCATAATTTCAAGACCTGTTCCTTGTACATAAGCGTGAGGTGTTTCAGCATATAAAAACATTGCTTCGTTAGGTTGAAGTTCAATCGTATTTAACATTAATGGCGATAATAACCCAATATCATTATCATAATATTGACGAAAATGTTGAATATAATCAAAAGCCTCTTTGCCTAATTTTGTTTTAGCCCCTTTCTCTAGTTGAGTATAAAGTTCTGTTAAGATTTGGTCTTTTTGTTCATTATTTAATGACATAATGGCACTGAAAAAGCGTTTTAATCCTTCACTATTTTGTGATTGTTTTAAGGCTGAAATTTCTTTTTTAAGGCTCAGTAGGTTAGCTTCTTTAAACAAACTAATGATTTGCTCAATAGGGCGAAATCCATTCATTGCTTTGTAAGGGGTCAAGGCATACACGAGTTCAGGCTTGTGATTAGGATCTTTATAATTACGATTAGGGGCTTTTAAGTCGATCCCTTTTTCATTTTCTTTAGCAAAACCCAATTCAGCTTTCTTTTTATTAGGGTGAACTTGAATAGAGAGTGGTTCTTCTGCACATAATACTTTAAATAAAAAAGGTAATTCTCCAAATTGTGAAGCGGTACGATTACCTAAAAAATTTGCAATATTCTGGTTAATTAGTGTTGAGAGCAACTCCCCAGTTTCTGCATTTTTAGAGCAGCCATTTGGGTGTGCTCCCATCCATAGTTCTGCTTGAGGTTTGTTATCAGGATTAGGAATGTCAAATAACTGATTTAACGATGTTTTACTTCCCCAAGCGTAATTTTGAATAACATTATTCAGTTTAAATAAAAGATCACTCATAATATTTACCTTATAAATAAATATATTAATTTTCTGTATTTAATCTGATTATATAATATAATCTGCCTATTATTCCATCATATGAGTTTAAAAATGTTTACCCATAAAACCTGTTTAACGGAAACTTTAATTTCAACGTTATTACATTCTAAAGAGATGACGTCTGAAATACTAAAGTGGGCGGACTATTTAGATATTGATTTAACTTCTCCTCGTATAGCTTGTATCATTGAAATGGAGAGTGATTCTCTTGAGGTGATGGTAGATAGAATTCAAATGATTCAAAAATGGTTAATGGCACAAAATAAGCAAAATCTTGTTATTCAACGATCTCTTTCTCAATTAGTATTATTAACGCCAGCATTAGACAGTGATGAGAAATGGGATTTGGAACAACATATCGCTTCTATGCAACAGTTAATTAATTATATTGAAGAGCCACATTTTACTGTCACTGTTGCGATAGGTCGTTATGTGGCACAATATAATCCTCATCATATAGCCACTTCTTATCAAACAGCTAAAGCGACATTACAAGCAGCTAAAATTCGATGCCCTAATAAAAAAATATATATTTATCAGGAGCTTATTCTTCCTATTTTATTTGAGAAATTAAAACAAGGTTGGGAGAAAGAAGAATTAGATTGTATTATGCAGAAATTAAAAGAGGCAGACGAAAACGGCATACTAAGAAACACGTTGTTTACGTGGTTTGAAAACAATATGCAATCGGTGAGTACAGCGAATATTTTAAATATTCATCGTAATTCTTTGGAATATAGATTAAACAAAATTGCTCAGATTACAGGACTTAATTTATCAAATACAGCAAATAAAGTATTACTTTATATTGCTTTATATTCGATATGTTAAATTAAGGTAAGCGGTATGATTGTGATAAAAATTTGCAAAAAATAAACTAAAAGTGACCGCTTACTAGATAAAATGTTTTGAATAATTATTTGAACAAAAGGAGAATATTATGCGAATTGGGATTGATTTAGGTGGTACAAAAATTGAAGTAATTGCCCTATCGGATCAAGGTGAAGAGTTATTTAGAAAACGTGTACCAACACCACAAGGCTCTTATCCAGATACATTGCAAGCAATTAAAGGTTTAGTTGATGATGCCGAAGTAGCAACAGGGCAAACGGGTACGGTAGGAATGGGTATCCCAGGGACAATTTCTCCGTTTACGGGTAAAGTAAAAAATGCTAATTCTACGTGGTTGAATGGGCAATATTTAGATAAAGATTTAGAAAAATTATTAGGACGTGAAATTCGTATTGCTAACGATGCTAACTGTATGACAGTTTCAGAAGCAACAGATGGAGCAGGGGCTGGGAAAGATATTGTTCTTGCCTTAATTTTAGGTACTGGCTGTGGTTCAGGTATCGTGATCAATGGCAAACCTCATAATGGTGCTAATGGTATTGGTGGAGAGTGGGGACATAATCCATTACCTTGGCAAGATGACGAAGAAAAAGCAGTAATGGAAAGTAAAGCTTGTCATTGTGGTCGAGCTGGGTGTATTGAGCAATTTATTTCAGGGACAGGCTTATGTGCTGATTATGAAAGACGCTCAGGCACTCGTTTAAAAGGGAATGAAATTGTTCAACTTTCTGAACAAGGCGATCCGATTGCGGAACAATCTCTGCAAGCTTATGAAAGACGTTTGGCAAAATCATTGGCGGAATACATTAATGTATTAGATCCTGATGTGGTTATCTTTGCGGGTGGGGTATGTAATATTGAACGTTTATATACCAACGTACCACGCTTAATGAATGATTATATCTTTGGTCGAGAATTCCAAACACCGATCAAAAAAGCAATGCACGGTGATTCTAGTGGGGTTCGAGGGGCAGCTTGGTTGTGGCCTTTGGAAAAATAGTAAATTTTTATTAAGATACTTCTATTCAGAATTATAGAGAATAAGACAATAGATTTATTAGAGGGTATAGTTGAAAAAAAGCGACTTTTTTCAACTATACCTACCACCCCAATGCACGATTAGCGACCCATTCTCGCCCTATTTTAAAATGATCTAAGCCAATCAACCCTAAGGTTCTCGCAAGCTGAATCGGTAAAAATTCGCAGCAAAAAATAGAAATCAAACCACTGGTTGAACGGATAATCTTATTCTGATCCGCTAAACGATTTTTCTCGAATTGACTTAACAGAGCATAATCCCCTAAATCCTTACCTTGCTCAAAAGCACCTGAAAGCAATTTCGCTAATTCAAATAAATCTCGCATTCCCAAATTAAAGCCTTGCCCTGCAACAGGGTGTAATAATTGTGAAGCATTGCCAACAATGGCCAAGCGATGATGAATATGGGAAGTGGCTTTTTGGGATTGTAATGGATAACTAAAACGACGGCTAGTACGCAAAAACTTACCTAATTTCCAACCAAAATTTTGTTGAAGTTTTGCCAAAAATTCTTCATCAGATAAACCCAATAATTCCGTTGGATCATTCACACACCACACCAACGACATCTGATTTTTGACCTCTGCCGTTTCACACAATGGCAATAATGCCAAAGGTCCTTGTAAAGTAAAACGCTCAAAGGCTTGTTGCTGGTGAGGTTGAGAAATTTCCACATTCGCAATAATCGCCGATTGATTATAATCTCGCAACTGTACCGTTTCCACGCCACATTGTTTAGCAATTTGTGATTGAATACCGTCCGCCGCTACGATTAACGCCGATTTTAATTGCTGACCAGAGTTTAAAGTGATTTCACAAGCGGTCTGATTTCGTTCAATATTTGCAACAGTATCAGGGCAGAAAAGCTGAATATTAGAATGTTTTTGAATAAGTTGTGAAAGCTCAAAACCGAGTTTGGCAAGCTCAACCACCACGCCCAATTGTGGCAAGTGCATTTCGGTAGCTTTTAAAGTCGTTTTACCAAAGTGATGTTGATCTGAAACCTGAATTTTTTGAATTGAAGTGCTAATACGACGCACGACATCGCTCAAATTTGTCGTACCAAGCGGTTGAATTTTTTGTAATTTTTGCAAACTTCCTTGTGCCAATGCGATACTTCTCGCATCAAATCCGCCCTGACTTTTAAAGTCTGGTTTGATCTTTTCCACAATCGCAATTTGCATTTTGTTATCCGTAAAACTACTCAATGCCAATGCTAAAATCGAGCCTGTCATCGCACCACCGACAATCACAACATCAAATTGCTGAGCCATATACCACCTCAATTTTTTATTATTTAGTAAATGCACGAAACATTAAAATTCAACATTAAACTTTAATGTACTATTTAAACCCAAATCTTTTTTATCTGTCACAAATCCCCCTAACAATAATTGAAGTGATATTTGTTTATTTAGGTTAATTCCTGCATCAAAGTTTAATTCAAAACGAACAGGATTTGAACGTTTAATACTATAAGGGCTAAATTCACTCATATTCACAAAGGAAATTGCTTTATCATCTTGATAATTAAACTCTTTTTTAACCATTGCATTTAGATTATAGTATGTGTTTTTATTCGCTATACTATATTCTAAACCGCCACCAATACGAGTATGAATTACATTGCTTTTCTGTTGTTTTAATACAGCCGTTTTTTGTGTTCCGATTCTGCTATAAAGAACGCCGAGTGTTGCAACAGGTTTTAAAGTATGAGTATAGTTTGCAATGGTATTTTGATATACATTATGCTTGTAATGCAAGTTTAATCCAACACTATACGCACTATAACGAGATGAAAGATCTTGTTGTAAGAATGATAGTTTTTTATACGTTGGGGAATGATTTTCATAGATTGCATTTACCTGCCCACCTACTTCAAATAAATTATTATAAATATAATTTGCATAGCCTCCCAAACTTAGAGTATGAATATCGCTATTATAAAAATCATTATTTGCAATGCCACCTTGATATGATAAGAAACCACCAATTAAAGAGTTCCCTTTTTCTAGATTTCTTCTATGATCATAGCCAAGGGTAATCCCACCTAAGTTTAAATTATGATAACTGTTTTTAGTTATTATTCCGTTTACATCAACCCAAAGATCATTATCTAATACCTTATTTTGCCACATTGTCTGCATACGCTGATTTATTTTGGTATAGTTATTCCATAAAATTTGTGGAGCAATGGTGTTTGGTATATTTGCAAATTTTTGTAAATAATCATCCGCTTGTTTTAATACATTATCTAATTGTGATTGTGCATTTTTCTCGCCAGTTTGGTAGGCAAAAATTGCCTTATCAAAATTATTTTTATAGGCACTATTTAGTGCTAATTTATCAATTCCTCTTTTATCAAAAGCCTCATAAATGGCTTGATATTTTGAGCTTATTTGTATATCAGGTTTCTTTGGTACTAGTGTAGGTTTTTCTTCTACAATAACATCAGGCGTTGGTGTAGATTTATTTTCTGTTGCATCAGGTAAGTTTTTGTCTTTAAAAATTACATAAATAGCATTACCCTCAGTTTTGTTATAACTTTTTATGTCTTGATCTAACTGGTTTTTAAAGTTGATTTCTCTTACTTGTCTTTGATCATCCAAATCATTTGCAACAATAAGTTTATAAACAGTATCAAGTTTTAATTTTTGACTATTTGCTTTTAAAAACTCAGAAAAAGTAACACTAATTTTTGAATTTGATTTAAACGTGATCTTTTTATTATTTCTCACGGCAACTAAATCATTTTCAGTATCTTTTAATGTACTATCATCTTTACCAACATTTTTTAAATCTAAAATGCCACTAATATTCATATTTGCAGAAAGTTGATTATTACTCACCGCATCAATATTTAAGTTTTCAATATTAAGAATACTTGCGTCAGTAGTCACGGTATTATTATTGAGTAAGGTAAAATTTTTAATGGTACTTTGCGTATTATTTTGAGCATTAAATACGCCATTATCAAGTATAAAACTATCAACCACCATTTGAGCATTATTTGCATTTATATTACCGCTCTTTTGAGTAATATTTCCGTTAAAAATCACTGTGCCAGCATCAATATTTTTACTTTCAACATCTTGTTGGAATGAATAACCATTTTTATAAGTATTTTCGCCATCAAATTTATCAATATAGTGCGTTAAATTACCACCGATATTTACCGTTGCATTAGTTGCAGTAATATTAGCTGTGGTTGCTGAACTTTTAGTCAAATTAAGCGTTGCTCCCTTTTTAAGGGTAATATTTTTTGCTTTATACTCTCGAAAATCCCAGTCGGTTTGCTCTAATCTATTTGGGCGAGATAAATCAATACCATCAAGTTTTAATGATAAATAATTCAAACATACTTTTTCTCTTTGATTACTATTCACATAATATTGTTCTAACTTGTTAGTGCTTGCCTCTGGTGAACAAGGATTAGCAGGTTTTTTAGGTAGTACAAAATCAGGATGATTTTTAATAATCTCCGTAAAATCTTGTTTACTGTTTACCCCTTTAAAATAAGCGTGAAGTGTTGGGTGTCCTTGAAGGTTTAGCGTTTTTCCTGCAAGTACATTCACTTCGCCATCAATATTAAATCCACCATCAAAAATATTATTATCATTATTTGGGTTAATATCAATTTTGCTAATTTTGTTATAAATCTCACCGCCTATAAATGCGTGAATAAGATTTTTATTCTCTTCGCTATTCTCAATGGTTAGAGTACTTGGCATATTATGAGAATTTTGTATTAAAGCACGATTATTATTTACCGAGAAATTTTTAATGCTTAAACTCTGCGAGTTTAGATCAAGAATACCGCCACGATCACCAAAGAATAGGTTATCTTGAACATTAAAATGAGAGTCAAGTTTTAGCTTACCGCCAGTATTGTAAATTTTATCAAAAGCATTGCTATTTTTAAGAATAACTTCACCGCTCCCAAAACGTAAATTACCGTTAGTTTGAGCATCTACAATTAAGCTACCATCACCAACTTTGTGTAAATCTTTATTATTTAAAACAACATTATTAAGAGTCAGCTCAGCCCCTTTTTCAACATCAACGCCTGCTATTTCACTAATATTATGGTTATTACCATCTAATATATTTTGCCCAGTAGTAAAAACTAACCCCCCAGTTGCAAGGTTTAAATCACTATTTAAAGAAAAGTGTTGTGCTACTTTAAAAATATTATCTTTATTCGGTTGTAAATCACTTTGATTTACAGATTGATTAAAACTATGCTCAAAATTCTTTTTATAATCATTAAATTCTTCTTGGATTGTTATCGAAAAGTCTGCGTGTTCATTCGTAAGCCCACCAGCACTGGTAACGCCAAGAAGCACCCATTTTTGTTTATCTTCATCCCAAGCAACAATTCCTGAACCACTATCCCCTCTAAATAGACCTGATTTAAATTTTACTAATTGATCATTTCTAGTGTTAGGTTTAGTCATAAAAGGTCTAAAAATAAAGCCTTCTCTTTTCCCACCATATTCTTTAAAATTAAAAAATGAGTAAAAATTAAGATCACCAAAATTTTCTGGAACATCGGTTACAATTTTCCAAACACCGCCACTTAACGCATTTGTCATATTAGAAATAACACAATCTTCGCCTTCTTTTTGACAAATAAATCCCTCTTTTTTAAGGGTTAACGCACCACGTCCACTTTGATACGCTTCATTAAATTTGCTGTAATATTTTTTTAATTTTTCTTTTGAGGTTTGTTTAAAACCATTTATATCACTATTTGGTTCATCATATTCTTCCCAGCATTTTTTTTTGGTATCATTAAATGGCATAGATTCACATTCTGCATATAAATCTTTTCTTTTTTGAATATCATTGTTTTGAGCAATATTATCTTCTACAAAAGCAGGATCGACTTTACCTTCAATAATATATTTTGAAGCTCTAAAATAAGAAGTATCTATACCATATTCCTTATGATCACGAGGCTTATTATTTTTTACACCAAAATCATATTGAGAAAGCCCCCAAGTTTGCATTAAAGGTAAATATGCATTTGGTTCTTTAAATTCTCCTGTAAGTTGCTTACTATCTTTAAATGCAGATACAACAACGTGATGAGCAGTAGTAACATAATTTCGCCCAAGTGAGGTTGTTGCACCAGAACGAGAGCGATGAGAAAAATCAGGGATTTTTTCAAACGTTTGTGTAATACCATTTTTACCCTCATACGTAAGAGGTGCTTGTGAAGGAATAAATTTTCCTCTATTTTGCCCAAAGTCAAGGTAATCACGATAAGTAAAGTTATTTAAGTCTAAGGTTTGAGAATGAACATAGCTTGCTACGAATAAAGCAAGGAAAGAAAATTGTAATTTTTTCATTTTTAATGCAAATGTATAATATTTATTATCAACATTATGGCAGATTCAAATTTGAAGTGCAACGCCCTCAAATCTAGATTTTACCTTAAATGATATTTGATTGATAAGCGATATATCATTTTTCATTTAGCCATTTGAGTTTTCTCTAAAATGATATCCAAGATAGAAAAAATCTAGCAAATACAAAAAGATAAGTCCTTGTGTATTTGCTAGATAATACTGCAAATTTCTTACTAAATCTTACCGCTTCATCATCACAATTTATTGTAAAACTGAAATATCCGCCACATTTAAGAACAAACGTTGTAGCGAGCCTAAAATTGCTAAACGGTTATTACGCAGTTTTTCATCTTCGGCATTTACCATTACTTTATCAAAGAAGGTATCCACCACATCACGTAAACTTGCTAACTGTTCTAAAATCGCTTGATATTCGCCGTTAGCAAATAATGGAGCTAAACTTGAATTTAACGCAATGATTTTTTCCGCTAACACTTTTTCCGCACCAATTTCACAAAGTGAAAGATCAATCTCGCCGACACTATTTTCTGCTTTGGCTAAGATATTCGCGACACGTTTATTCGCTGCTGCTAGAGCTTCAGCACTTTCTAGGGTTCGAAAATAAGCTACTGCACGCACACGCGCATCAAAATCTGCTGGTTTCGTTGGGCGACGAGCTAATACTGCTTGAATTACATCAACTGAAATACCTTCATCTTGATACCACGCACGGAAACGACCCAGCATAAAATCAACCACTTCATCAACCACATTTTTATTTGATAATTTATCGCCAAATAATTGTGCTGATTTTTGGATTAAATCCGTTAAATCTAATGGTAATTTTTTCTCAACGATAATACGCAATACACCTAATGCCGCACGACGCAATGCAAATGGGTCTTTATCCCCTTTTGGATACTGACCGATACCAAAAATACCCGTTAAAGTATCAATTTTATCTGCCAACGCAACGCTACACGCTACCAATGAAGTCGGTAGTTCATCGCCTGAGAAACGTGGCATATATTGTTCATTTAATGCAACTGCCACTTCTTCATCTTCACCATCGTGACGTGCATAGTGCATTCCCATTACGCCTTGCGTATCGGTAAATTCAAACACCATATTCGTCATCAAATCACATTTTGATAATAAACCCGCACGTTTCGCTTTGGTTTCATCTGCACCGATTTGTTTTGCAATTTCGCCACTGAGTTGCTCAATGCGAGCCGTTTTATCACGCACTGTGCCAAGCTGTTGCTGGAATAATACGGTTTCTAAACGTGGTAAATTATCTTCTAAACGCTGTTTTAAATCTGATTTAAAGAAAAATTCTGCGTCCGCTAAACGTGGACGAACCACTTTTTCATTTCCTTCGATCACAAACGTTGGATCTTCTGGGTTGATATTCGACACAAAAATAAAGTTCGGTAATAAGTTGCCTGCTTTATCATAAATAGGGAAATATTTTTGATCCCCTTTCATTGTGTAAACTAACGCCTCAGCAGGCACTTCTAAGAAACGCTCTTCAAATTTTGCCGCCATAACGACTGGAAATTCTACTAATGATGATACTTCTTCAAGTAAGTCTTCTTCGATATCCGCCACACCACCTAATGCTTCGGCTTTTGCTTGTGAATCTTTTAAAATGATCGCTTTACGCTCTTCAAAATCTGCAATAACCGAGCCTTTTTCACGCAAAATTTCAGGGTATTGATCCGCATTTGTGATCTCAACTTCTTGTTGCCCTAAAAAACGGTGTCCACGTAAAGTCGTACCACTTTTCACACCTAAAATTTCGCCGTCGATTAACTCATCGCCAAGCAACATCGTCACCGTATGCACAGGACGGATAAATTGCACAGTTTTATCGCCCCAACGCATTGCTTTTGGAATCGGTAATTTTGCCAACGCATTGTTGATAATCTCATTTAACAAGCATTTAGTTTCTTGCCCTTTGATAACGGCACGATGTACCAACCATTCGCCTTTATCCGTTGCGATACGCTCCGCCTGATCAACTGTAATCCCACAACCTCTTGCCCAGCCTTCCGCTGCTTTGGTTGGATTACCTTGATCATCAAATGCCGCCTTAACAGCAGGACCACGTTTTTCAATATTTTTATCTGGTTGCACCAATGCAAGCCCTAAAACTTTAACTGCCAAACGACGTGGTGCGGCAAACCATTCCACTTTATCAAAATTCAAACCCACTTGATTTAACTCTTGCTCCACATTGCCCGCAAACGCCAGCCCTAATTTTTTAAGTGCCTTCGGTGGTAACTCTTCTGTGCCAATCTCGGCAAGGAAATTTTTTGTTGTCATTTTGTTCTCTCTTTTAGACTGTTCACGCAGAGCGTGAATAATGTAATATTAAATTTTCTAAACGTTATTCAACGCTCTTACTTTTTCAATTTGTTGCTGTAACTGTAATTCTGTTGGTAAATAAGGTAAATATTTCGCACTAAAAATCTGTTTTCTATCGGCAAGTACAGAATATTTGGCAATCGCCTCGCTTTTCTCACTACACAACACTAAACCAATAGTTGGATTATCATCTTCGCCTTTAAATTGCTCATCGTACAAGCGAACATAAGTATCCATTTGTCCGATATCTTGGTGCTTCAACTTGCCAAGTTTTAAATCAATCAATAAAAAGCATTTCAGTTTGAAATTATAAAAAACTAAATCAATGTAAAAATCTTCATCATCAAAACGAATTCTTTTTTGACGCTCAACAAAAGCAAACCCTTTGCCTAATTCAAGTAAAAATTGCTGTAAATTATTGATTATCGCTTGCTCAACATTACTTTCTTGATAGGTTTTATCTTGTAAGTTTAAGAAATCTAAAATATAAGGATCACGCAAATAATCCTGTACCGTTTCTTTTAGCAATTCGGTTTTTTCTTCTGCCTCTTGTGCAACAACAGACTTATTTTGGCTTGCTAATAGACGTTCATAATAAAGTACTGAGATTTGACGATCTAACGCACGAGAAGACCAACTTTGCTCAACCGCTTCTTTTAAATACCATTCTCTTGCTTGCTGATCTTCAATACGAATTAAACTTCTATAATGTGTCCAACTCAATTCGGTACGCAGTGCGTTCCGAATTGGAAATGCAAGGTAAAATTGACGCATATTTCGTAAATTACGAACATCAAAACCCTTACCATACATTGCAGTTAAACGCTCTGATAAATTCTGTAATACATATTTACCATACTCAGCACGCTGTTGCCCTTGCTGTTCATCTTCCACAAGCAAACGTCCAATATCCCAATAGCATTGCACCATTGCAGAATTGACCGTTTGTTTAACTTGCTTTCTCGCTTGCTCGATAATTTGAGCAATGCTTTGAGTTAAGTCGTTATTTTCTGTTGGAAGATTATTCATAAATTCGCAAATTCTCTCTAAAATCTAACCGCTTTAACCAAAAACATTTTGTAATTCTTCACGATCTAAAATCACTTTTTCATCGTCTAATACCAAAGCAGGAATACCAATATTGCCTAAACTTTTTGGCATATCAAAAGCCGAATGATTATCTCGTAATTTCAAAAAGCGTTTGAAGTTCGCCATTGATTCAAAAATATTTACTTCTTCATATTCAACATTTAATCGCCCTAATTCTTGCTTAAATGGAATAGTATCAGGACATAAATCAGCATAGAAAAGAATCAGTTTAGTCATTTGAGAATTCCTTATTTTTTACACATTGGAAACCCTAACGCTTCACGGCTTGCATAATACGCCTCAGCCACACCTTTAGTTAATGCACGGATACGTAAGATATAACGTTGTCTTTCAGTTACAGAGATCGCTTTGCGTGCGTCAAGTAAGTTAAAGCAATGCCCTGCTTTTAGGATACGTTCGTAAGCTGGCAATGGTAATGGTTGTTCTAATTCTAATAACGCTTTGGCTTCTTTTTCGTATTCTTCAAAGCAGTGGAATAAGAACTCAACATTTGCGTGTTCAAAGTTATAAGTTGATTGTTCCACTTCGTTTTGGTGGAACACATCGCCGTAAGTAGTTTTGCCAAATTTTCCATCTGACCACACTAAATTGTAAACGCTGTCTACACCTTGAATGTACATTGCTAAACGCTCTAAACCATAAGTAATTTCGCCGGTAACTGGTTTACATTCTAATCCGCCCACTTGTTGGAAATAGGTAAATTGAGTTACTTCCATTCCGTTTAACCACACTTCCCAGCCTAAGCCCCACGCACCTAGCGTTGGATTTTCCCAGTTGTCTTCCACAAAACGAATATCGTGAACTAATGGATCAAAACCAAGCATTTTTAAGCTGTTTAAATATAATTCTTGGATATTATCTGGCGATGGTTTAATAACCACTTGGAATTGATAATAATGCTGTAAACGGTTTGGGTTTTCGCCATAGCGACCGTCAGTTGGACGACGAGAAGGCTGAACATAAGCTGATGCCATTGGTTCAGGACCAATCGCACGCAAACAAGTCATTGGGTGCGAAGTGCCTGCTCCCACTTCTAAATCAAAAGGTTGTACGATAGTACAGCCTTGCTCTGCCCAGTAATCTTGCAGGGCTAAAATCATACCTTGGAATGTTTTTACATTGAATTTGGTTGTTGCTGTTGTCATTATTTGTACCTAATTCTTAAAAGTGAATAGAAAATTGCTTTTATTATACCTTTAAGCGGTCACTTATTGGAGATTTTTTGCAAATTTTTATTAAAATCATACCGCTTATATTTACTTCAATCGCTAAAATATTATTTTTTTATACATATTTGCGTTCTTACTGTTAAAATTTATAAAGATTTATTTTATTTATAGATAGCAATCAGCAGATTGAAACTCTATAATTCTAGCTAGACATATTTACATATCTCAATAGGAAAAGTTATGCAATTCTCAAAGATGCACGGATTAGGTAATGATTTTATGGTAATTGATGGGGTGACACAAAATGTGTATCTAAGCCCTGATCTTATTCGTAAATGGGCTGATCGTCGTCGTGGAATTGGGTTTGATCAACTTTTATTAGTCGAGCCACCTTATAGTCCTGAGTTAGATTTTCATTATCGTATTTTTAATGCAGATGGAACAGAAGTCTCACAATGTGGCAATGGTGCAAGATGTTTTGCCCGTTTTGTTAACCTTAAAGGATTAACAAATAAAAAAGAAATTAAAGTCAGTACAGCAAAAGGAAAGATGACTTTATTTTTACAAGATAATGGTAATATACGAGTCAATATGGGTAAACCTATTTGGGAACCTGCTAAAATTCCTTTCACTGCAAATAAATTTGAGAAAAATTATTTACTTTTGACTGACATTCAAACCGCTATTTGTGGTGTGGTATCAATGGGTAATCCTCACTGTGTATTGCAAGTAGATAATGTAGAAACAGCAAACGTAAATAAATTGGGTGCATTACTCGAAAGCCACGAACGTTTTCCTGAAAAAACGAATGTTGGATTTATGCAAGTACTTACTCGTAATCATATTAAGTTACGAGTTTTTGAGCGAGGTGTAGGGGAAACTCAAGCCTGTGGAAGTGGTGCTTGTGGAGCTGTTGCAGTAGGCATTATGCAGGGTGTGTTAGATCATAGTGTGAAAGTAGAATTACGAGGTGGTTCACTACAAATTGAATGGCAAGGTGAAGGACAGGATCTCTTTATGACAGGTAGTGCTACCCACATTTATGATGGTTATATCCATTTTTAATTTGCAAGGTTAATGATAATGACAAAAAATTTAAACCCCTTCCATACTTTTCACTTAGACGTAAAGGCAAAAGATATTGTTGAAATTTATTCGATTAAACAATTAATTGTTGAATGGCGAAATACTTTACCCCCCAAACTATTACTCGGGCAAGGTAGCAACGTTCTATTTTTAGATGATTTCAAGGGAACGGTGTTTATCAATTGTTTAAAAGGTATTCATCATTATGAAGACGATAATTTTCACTATTTACAAGTTTCAGGTGGCGAAAATTGGCATCAATTTGTCAAATGGACGCTCGATCGTGATATTGCTGGACTAGAAAATTTAGCCTTAATTCCGGGATGTGTTGGTTCATCACCTATTCAAAATATTGGTGCTTACGGGGTTGAGCTAGAGCAAGTATGTGATTATGTGGAAGTATTAGATTTAAACAGCGGAAAAACTTTTCGTTTAACCAATGATGAATGTCAATTTGGTTATCGAGACAGTATATTTAAACATCAATATAAAGATAATTTTGCCATTATTACTGTTGGTTTTAAATTAGCTAAAATGTGGCAACCAAAATTAGAATATGGGTCATTAAGTCAATTTGATCCTGAAACTGTAACAGCTAAACAGATTTTTGATGAAGTTTGTAAAGTACGGATGGAAAAATTACCTAACCCTGAAGAATTTGGTAATGCAGGAAGTTTTTTTAAAAATCCAGTTATAGAGTTTGCAAAATTTGAACAACTTCGTACCGCTTATCCATTAATCCCACACTACCCACAACCTAATGGTACAGTAAAATTACCTGCTGGTTGGTTAATAGATCAATGCCATTTAAAAGGGTTCAAAATGGGAGGCGCAATGGTACACCTCAAACAAGCCCTTGTTATTATCAATAATGGTAATGCTACAGGTGCTGATATTGTTGCATTAGCTAAAGTTGTTCGTAAGCAAGTTTGTGAAAAATTTGGGGTGAACATTTTACCTGAAGTTCGTTTTATTGCTTCAAATGGCGAAGTAGATAGTGAAGAAATAACACGATGAATAAAGCGTTGAGCACATCAGTTATTCAATCACAACTAACAATGGGTCAGTTGTGTCTATTTGATGAATTAAATTCTACCAATGAATATTTATTGACTAATTGTAATACCTTATCTCAAGGTTCTGTTTGTATTACAAAAAAACAAACTGCTGGACGTGGTCGGCGTGGGCGTAACTGGATTGCACCAAAGGGAAATTTAAATTACTCACTAATATGGTCTTATCCTATTAATTCTAATTTAATCTTACCTCCACTAAGTTTAGTTGTTGCGTTAATAGTGATTGAGAGTTTACAACAGCAAGGTATCCAAGATTTAACAATTAAATGGCCAAATGATATTTATCATAAAGGTAAAAAAGTGGCAGGAGTTCTTATTGAACTTAAAACTATGCCCCCCCATATTTATTTAGTAATGGGTATTGGTATTAATTTAGCTCCAATATCAAAAGAAAATACGATTGATCAACCTGTCAGTACTCTCTTTGGGTATGATATTAATCCTAATCAACTTGTTCTTTGTTTAACTAAAAAGTTACAACAAATGTTAATCAATTATCCTCAAACAGGCTTTAAGCCTTATTTTAGTCTGTGGAAAAATTATGACCTGTTTTTACAAAAAGAAGTATCGGTAATTACAGACGCTCAAATATATAAAGGTATTTCACAAGGTATTAATGAACAAGGAGAGCTTATATTACAACAGAAAAATAGTTTTCTTTACTTTTCCGTTGGAGAAGTATCATTAAGAAAAGGATAATAAATACTCATTTAATAGTGAAAAAGTATTATAATATAATTAACAACAATACAATTATTAGGTAAGAACATAATAAATTTGTAAATTTTTACCAACATCTTACCGCTAGAAAGAAGAAGGAACGCCTTATGCAAGACCCAAATTATCAACAAGAATCTGAAAAATACGATAATCCCGTACCCAGCCGAGAATTTATTTTAGACACCATTCGTCAATATGATGCCCCAATGAGCCGTGAAGAGTTGCTTAAATCATTTAATATCGATGATGAAGAACGAACGGAAGGCGTGCGTCGTCGTTTACGAGCAATGGAAAATTCAGGGCAACTGATTTTTACCAAACGTAAGCGTTATGCGTTACCTGAAAAAATGGATTTACTCAAAGGTACGGTAGTTGGACATCGAGATGGCTACGGTTTTTTAAACGTAGAAGGTGAAGATGACGATTGGTTTATTCCAAACGGACAAATGAGCCGAGTGCTACACGGCGATTATGTATTAGCTCAACCGAATGGCAGAGATCGTCGTGGGCGTAAAGAAATTCGTATTGTGCGAGTGATTGAAGCACGTAAGAAACAGCTTGTAGGACGCTTTTTCCTAGAATCAGGTGTGGGCTTTGTCGTACCTGATGATAGCCGTATTACCCAAGATATTTTAATTCCTGATGAACATCGCTTAGGGGCGAGAATGGGGCAAATCGTAGTGGTGGAATTAAAAGAACGCACTGCGAGTTTTAAACGCCCAATCGGTGTGATCACTGAAATTTTAGGCGAAAACCTAGCACCGGGAATGGAAATTGAGATCGCCTTGCGAAACCACGATATTCCTTATGAATGGTCAAAAGAAGTTGAAAAACAGGTCGAAAAACTCAAAGAAGACGTGCCAGAAGAAGCAAAATTAGGGCGTGTTGATCTGCGAGAATTACCACTGGTTACTATTGATGGCGAGAGTGCCAGAGATTTTGATGATGCGGTATTCTGTCAAAAAGAAGGCAACGGCTGGCGTTTGTGGGTGGCGATTGCGGACGTGAGTTATTATGTTCGTCCTAAAACAGCACTAGATTTAGAGGCTATTCAGCGTGGTAACTCGGTTTATTTCCCAAATCGTGTTGTACCAATGTTACCAGAAGTGCTTTCAAATGGACTTTGTTCATTAAATCCACAGGTAGATCGTCTCTGTCTAGTGGCGGAAATGACCGTATCAGAAAAAGGAAAATTAACGGGTTATGAGTTTTATGAAGCGGTAATGAACTCCCACGCACGTTTAACCTATACCAAAGTATGGAAAATGCTACAAGGTGACGAAGACTTACGTGAACGCTACGCACCGCTAGTGCCACATTTAGAAGAATTAAATAATATGTTCAAGGTGCTAACAAAAGCACGTCAAAATCGTGGTGCAATAGAGTTTGATACCATAGAAAGTCAATTTATTTTTAACCCAGAAGGGCGTATTGAACGTATTGAACCGTTAATTCGCAATGACGCACATAAAATTATCGAAGAGTGTATGATTTTAGCCAATGTTGCCTCAGCAAAATTTATCGAAAAAGCTAATGAACCGTCGTTATACCGTGTTCACGCGTTGCCAAGTGAGGAAAAACTGACAAGTTTTAGAACTTTCTTAAAAGAACACGGCTTATTATTAGATGGTGGCTTAAAGCCAACGCCAAAACATTATGCCAAATTATTGGAAAAAGTGCGTGAACGTCCTGATGCTGAATTAATTCAAACAATGCTGTTACGTTCTTTAAAACAAGCGGTTTATTCTGCGGATAACGTGGGGCATTTTGGATTAGCTTTAACAGAATATGCTCACTTTACTTCGCCAATTCGTCGTTACCCTGACTTATTATTACACCGTGCAATTAAATATTTGATGGAAAAAGAGAAAGGTAATAAACGTTATTATACTGACGGTGGCGGTTATCATTATAAAATTGATGATATCGATCAATTCGGCGAAAAATGTTCAGCAACGGAACGTCGTGCTGATGATGCAACCCGTGAAGTGGCGGATTGGCTGAAATGCGAATATATGCAGGATCATATCGGCGAAGAATTTGATGGTGTGATTACCAGCGTAACTGGTTTTGGGTTATTTGTAAAAATTACCGAATTGATGATCGATGGTTTAGTACATATTTCCACCTTAGATAATGATTATTACCGTTATGATGCTGATCGTCAGCGTCTAGTTGGCGGAAGTGGAATTATTTATCGCTTAGGGGATCAAGTAAAAATCAAAGTAGCAGGCGTGAATTTAGATGATAAAAAAATAGATTTTGTTCTACTTGATTCAAAAGGTCGTTCATTGGGGTATGGCAAAGCTAAAAAGCCGACCAAGAAAAAACCAAAAAGTAAAACTAAAAAAGCTGTTTTCAAAGAAACTTCAACGGTAAAAACGAAGAAGAAAAAAGCACAGAAAACGGTAAAAAATCGTAACAAAAAGACAGTATAAAAATAACATTGATGAAATGAATAGCGGTAAGATCTAGCTAAAAATTTGCAAATTTTGATCAAGATCGTACCGCTTAGCAAGTATGAGAAGACAATGAAAAAACTAAATATTATTTTTGCAGGCACGCCAGATTTTGCTGCTCAACATTTACAACAATTAATTGGTTCACAACATAATATTGTGGCGGTTTACACACAACCAGATAAACCTGCAGGACGTGGTAAAAAACTAACAGCAAGCCCTGTAAAAAAATTGGCTCTTGAACATCATTTAACAGTTTATCAACCAAAATCATTGCGTAATGAAGAGGCTTTAACTGAATTACAAACACTCAATGCGGATGTAATGGTTGTGGTTGCTTATGGATTAATTCTCCCTGAAGATGTTTTGAATACCCCTCGCTTAGGTTGTTTAAACGTACACGGTTCACTACTTCCTCGTTGGCGTGGTGCAGCTCCTATTCAACGTGCAATTTGGGCGGGTGATAAAGAAACAGGTGTCACCATTATGCAAATGGATAAAGGGCTGGATACTGGTGATATGCTATATAAAGTGACTACTGATATCGCTAATGATGAAACCTCTGCGTCTCTTTATCAAAAGTTAGCAGATATTGCTCCTCAAGCATTGTTAACAGTATTAGATAATTTAGAAAGTGGGAAATTTCCACCTCAAAAACAACAAGATGAGTTAGCCAATTATGCGGAAAAACTCACTAAAGAAGAGGCGAAATTAGACTGGAATTTATCTGCTAGTCAGTTGGAGCGTAATATTCGAGCCTTTAACCCTGCTCCTGTGGCTTATTTAACTCTTGATATCAATGACAAAGAAGAGCGAGTAAAAATATATCAAGCAGAGGTATTAGAACATCAAGAAAAAGAAATTGGTACGATTTTAGCCGTAGATAAAACAGGTATTCAAATCGCGACACAACAAGGGGTGTTAAATATTACTCAATTACAACCGCAGGGGAAAAAGCCAATGATGACCCAAGATTTTTTAAATGGTCGTGGTGATTGGTTTAAAGTAGGGGATAAACTTTAGTTACTAAGAAAATGCCCCTATTTTAATAGATCTTTTAAATTTTGTTTCATCCTAGCAATTTGATCAATATAAATTTGTTTATTATCTAATTCATCAATAAGATGTTCGATAGTTTCCGACAGAGTCATCTCTAATTCTTTTGATTTTTCAGATAATCTTAACCAACTTGAATATTCCAAATCAATTGATTTTTTCTTGGTTGTCTGTTTTTCAGCATTAAAAAAACGTTTTCTCTTAGCTCGAACTGATTGACGCATTTTTTTTCGTTGTTCTGGTGTCATCTCAGTTTTAACCCACTGTTCAATTTCTTCTGGGCAGTTCTGTAAAGCAATAAGTGTTTCAATTTTTAATTCAATAAGGCTTTGTTCTTGATGTTTGGTAATGGCTTCACCTGTTTGATGTTTCTTTAACAAGTATTGCCATTTCCAATTTGCTTCTTGAATATCTAATCTTTGGTATCTCATTCATTTATCCTTTTTTAGAATTTATACAGAAGTATATCGAAAATCACGTTATAATAAATCAAATTTATATTATGAGGCATAATTTGTGAAAATTACTCCACTTTCTTTTAAGCAACTTTCTTGTGAGCATACTTTTTCTCTAAATAATGAGAAAGTGACTTTTTTAGATTTTCAATTTAATTTACAACAAAGTTTATCACTTTTTCAGCAACAACAATCTGGATCATTATTGATCTTAAAAACAGATATTCTACCTGAAATTGTTGATGAAATTACAACTTATTTTACACAAAAAAATCAAAAGCTAAAACTCTGTACGGAATTTAATGGCGATCAATTGTTCGGTTATATCGGTTACATTAAAGAAACTCAGCAAGCAGAAATAGTAGAGGGGATACTTTCACAACTGGATAATGGTGTTTTATTACTAAATGTACATTCGTTGTTAAAAGATCTTTCATTATGGGATAAGTTAAAGCAAGCATTATTATTTGGTGAATTTTATTTAGAACCAAATAAAAAGATGATAATGCAAAAATTATCTATTAAAACAACCTTTAAATTAATTTTAGCTGGCTCTCGTAAAGATATTGCAACACTAACTAACTATGACGAAAGTTTACATCAATTTGCACATTATACAGAAGTAGAAACGGCTTTATCACTTAATGAATACTCATTAACACAATGGGGAAACTATATTCAGTATTTGTCTAAAAACTTAACCACTAAAATATTTTCTAACAAAGGGTTATTGCAATTACTCAATCACTATATTCGAGAAAGTGAAAATCAGCAGCTGATTTCAATTTTACCTACTCAAATAAAAAAAGATATTTTAGGAATTTCTGTATTTTGTGCATCTCAAACACAGTTTGATAATATTGATGGCTATTTTGAATTGTTAGAAAAACAGGCTGCAACATTGAACAATTACACACAATTAGAAATGCTCAATAATCAAGTGTATATCGGCACTGAAAAAGAACAAATTGGACAAATTAATGGGCTTTCTGTGGTTGAATTTGAGGGGGTTCCTTACGCCTTTGGTGAACCATTACGAATTAGCTGTAATACTCGTTTAGGTGATGGAGAAATTGTTGATATTGAACATAAAGTTGAATTAGGAGGCAATGTACACGCAAAAGGCATTATGATTGCAGAGTCTTGTCTTGCTCATTTATTAGAATTACCTACACAACTTCCTTTTTCTGCTTCTTTGGTCTT
Organism: Phocoenobacter atlanticus subsp. cyclopteri; assembly: GCF_018343795.1. Taxonomy (GTDB): domain Bacteria; phylum Pseudomonadota; class Gammaproteobacteria; order Enterobacterales; family Pasteurellaceae; genus Phocoenobacter; species Phocoenobacter atlanticus. Next base: position 1,690,150 of record NZ_CP074346.1, on the reverse strand, counting down.
TGAACAGTCTTATGGTGAAATTGATGGAGATAGCTCATCACTGGCTATTTTCTGTGTATTAGTAAGTAGCTTGGCTAAACTGGCTCTCCCTCAATCCATCGCTGTTACAGGATCTATTGATCAATTTGGTCGAGTATTAAGTGTAGGAGGCGTAAACCAAAAAATAGAAGGCTTTTTCGCTTTATGTCAGAAAAGAACCCTTACTGGCAAACAAGGGGTCGTTATTCCTGAAAGCTGTATATCTCATTTGAGTTTACACAGAGATGTAATTAATGCTGTTGCAGAAGGTCAATTTCATATTTGGGCTGTTTCAGATATTTTCCAAACAATGGAACTATTATTTAGTACTGCTTTTTACGATAAAGATGAAACAGAAAATTCTATTTTTTCGATTATTAAAGAAAACTTAGAAAATGAACAAGAACAACAACCTACAAGCGGTACGATATTTACAAAAATTTACAAAAAATTAATAAATTCTTAATGGTCTGACCATCAATTAATTTATACTTGCTTATTTTACAGTTTGATATTATGAGAGTAATAAAATAAGAAGATATGTTTATTTTGGGACAATTAAATAAGGGATAAAAATGAGTAGTCTAGCAAATATTAAAGACAATTATAATTACGAAGATCTTTTAGCTTCAGGGCGTGGAGAACTTTTTGGTAGTGAAGGTCCTCAACTACCTGCACCTTCGATGTTAATGATGGATCGTATTACTAAAATATCTGATCAAGGTGGAGCTTTCAACAAAGGATATATTGAGGCAGAACTCGATATTCATTCTGATTTACCTTTTTTTAAATGCCATTTTATTGGAGATCCTGTAATGCCAGGTTGTTTAGGATTAGATGCAATGTGGCAATTAGTCGGTTTCTTTCTTGGTTGGATTGGCGGAAAAGGAAAAGGTCGTGCATTAGGTGTTGGAGAGGTAAAATTTACTGGTCAAATATTACCAACAACAAAAAAAGTGATTTATCGTATTAATATGAAAAAAATTATTAATCGTAAATTAGTAATGGGCGTAGCAGATGGGGAAGTAGAAGTTGATGGCAAAATTATTTATACTGCGACTGATCTAAAAGTTGGTTTGTTTCAAGACACATCATCATTTTAATTTTTACATATTTAAGTTATTGTATTTAACGCAATAGAGCAATAATCTATCAGCGGTATCAATTCTTGCCAACCTTGTTTAAATTCAGAGAGCAATATATGAATTGAAGTATTTGGATCTTCAACTTCATTAATAAGTTGTTGGAGACTTCGTGTTTGTTTTTCTAAATTCTATTCTCCAGTACAGGAGTTAATAAAATTAATCGGTAAGCGATAGTTTAGCAACAAGGTTTTGCAAATTTTGTTGTATTTGTTGAAATTTTTTCAAAAGGAATATCTGAAAGCTCAATAATACACACAATACGAGGGAAATTTAAAATTGTGCATATAATATCATTTCTAGTTTAATTGCTTCTACTTGTTGAAGTAAATTTAGTAGAAAAATTTTTGTTAAGTTTTCTTTATTTACACAGGGCAAGATCGCACTTTTCTTAAAAATATGATCTAATAGCACCTATTATTCAATAACAAATAGGTGTAAAAATGAATATATTATCAGCTTTTAAAGATTTGGAAGACCCTCGCAAAGATATAAACAAAAAACATGACTTCTTAGATGTTATTTTTCTTGTCGTAAGTGCGGTAATATCAGGTGCAGAAGGATGGAGTGAAATTCATCAGTTTGGTAAATTGAATATAAAATGGTTACGAAAATACCGAGATTTTGAAAATGGTATTCCTGTTGATGATACGATTGCTCGTATTGTAAGACGGATAAATCCTGAGAAATTAAATTATATTTTTATTAATTTTATCAATGAGATACGAAAATCACAAGGCAAAGAGTGTATTGCAATAGATGGTAAAACATTAAAAAACAGTTCACATTTAGAGCCTCATAATGCCCTACATAGTATTACGGCTTGGAGCTGTTCAAGAGGATTAATTTTAGCTCAAAATAAGTCCAAAGGTAAGAAAAATGAGAATGAAAGCATTCTAGAAATGATAGATATTTTAGAGCTAAATCAAGCCGTCATTACGGTAGATGCGATGAATACGCAAAAGAAAATAGCGAAGAAAATCATAGAAAAGAAGAGCGATTATGTGATGCCATTGAAAAATAATCATAAGAAATTTAGAAATGAAATAGAAAGTTATTTTCATAAAGTAGTGCGAGAAAAATCAATAAAAATAGATGAGTTTCAAGAGGTTAACTGTGAAAGAAGTCGAATAGATCAACGGTATTATTCAAAATTACCAATAAGTGATTGGCTTTTGGAATCTCAAGGTTGGACAGGAATTAAAAGCCTTATTCAAGTTCATAGGATAAGAGAAGACAAAGGCAAGAAAAGTGAAGAAAAAGTATTTTATATCAGTAGCTTAGATGTTCCTTGCGAAGACTTTGCGAAATATATTAGGGGTCATTGGGAAGTTGAAAATAAAGCGCATTGGGTGCTTGATGTTGTTTTTAAAGAAGATGATAGTACGATTTATTTGGGGGATGGCGTTGAAAATATGGCAATAATTAGGCGTTTAGGGCTTAATTTAGCACGACTACATCCAGCTAAAAATAGTATGAAAAGCAAGCTGAAATCAGCTGGCTGGTCTGATGAAATGAGGTCTGAGCTTATTTTTGGTGTGTGTGATTAATTTATAGACAAAGTACGCGGTTGCCCTGTTTATTTACAAACATTTTTAATTAGTATGGTGGAGTAATAGTCCGATTGTAATATATAATTATAGAAAATTAAGGAAATAATCTTTTAAATTTTGTACTAAGAAATTAAAAAAAACGACAATTTGAGCTAAATTTAATCGTTCGAACAAATTTTTCAATATTTTTACAAAAAAGTACTTGCGTCGCCTTTAAAAATCTCTATAATACGCCACACACAATGACGCACTGTTGTGAAAGATTTTGCTAGGTGCGTCGTTGTTTTTTGCTCTTTAACAATTTATCAGACAATCTGTGTGGGCACTTGTTGATTGACTTATTTGAAAAAAATATTTGAAATAAAGAAGTCTTAATAAGTGTCACTGAAAATTTATTTAATAAAAATTCTATGTCAGTTTATTGAGCGATTAAACTTTTAATTGAAGAGTTTGATCATGGCTCAGATTGAACGCTGGCGGCAGGCTTAACACATGCAAGTCGAACGGTAACAGGAGAAAGCTTGCTTTCTTGCTGACGAGTGGCGGACGGGTGAGTAATGCTTGGGAATCTGCCTTGTGGAGGGGGATAACTACGGGAAACTGTAGCTAATACCGCGTAATATCGAAAGATTAAAGTATGGGATCTTCGGACCATATACCACGAGATGAGCCCAAGTGAGATTAGGTAGTTGGTGAGGTAAAGGCTCACCAAGCTGACGATCTCTAGCTGGTTTGAGAGGATGACCAGCCACACTGGAACTGAGACACGGTCCAGACTCCTACGGGAGGCAGCAGTGGGGAATATTGCACAATGGGGGAAACCCTGATGCAGCCATGCCGCGTGAATGAAGAAGGCTTTCGGGTTGTAAAGTTCTTTCAGCGATGAGGAAGGGTTTGTATCTAATAGGTGCAAACATTGACGTTAGTCGCAGAAGAAGCACCGGCTAACTCCGTGCCAGCAGCCGCGGTAATACGGAGGGTGCGAGCGTTAATCGGAATAACTGGGCGTAAAGGGCACGCAGGCGGTTGTCTAAGTCAGATGTGAAAGCCCCGAGCTTAACTTGGGAATTGCATTTGAGACTGGGCGACTAGAGTCCTCTAGGGAGGGGTAGAATTCCACGTGTAGCGGTGAAATGCGTAGAGATGTGGAGGAATACCGAAGGCGAAGGCAGCCCCTTGGAGAGAGACTGACGCTGAGGTGCGAAAGCGTGGGTAGCAAACAGGATTAGATACCCTGGTAGTCCACGCTGTAAACGATGTCAATTTGGGGGTTGGGCTTTAAGCCTGGCGCCCGTAGCTAACGCGATAAATTGACCGCCTGGGGAGTACGGCCGCAAGGTTAAAACTCAAATGAATTGACGGGGGCCCGCACAAGCGGTGGAGCATGTGGTTTAATTCGATGCAACGCGAAGAACCTTACCTACTCTTGACATCCATAGAAGAGACTAGAGATAGTCTTGTGCCTTCGGGAACTATGAGACAGGTGCTGCATGGCTGTCGTCAGCTCGTGTTGTGAAATGTTGGGTTAAGTCCCGCAACGAGCGCAACCCTTATCCTTTGTTGCTAGCAGGTAATGCTGAGAACTCAAAGGAGACTGCCAGTGATAAACTGGAGGAAGGTGGGGACGACGTCAAGTCATCATGGCCCTTACGAGTAGGGCTACACACGTGCTACAATGGCGTATACAGAGGGCGGCGAACCAGCGATGGTAAGCGAATCTCAGAAAGTACGTCTAAGTCCGGATTGGAGTCTGCAACTCGACTCCATGAAGTCGGAATCGCTAGTAATCGCGAATCAGAATGTCGCGGTGAATACGTTCCCGGGCCTTGTACACACCGCCCGTCACACCATGGGAGTGGGTTGTACCAGAAGTAGATAGCTTAACCTTCGGGAGGGCGTTTACCACGGTATGATTCATGACTGGGGTGAAGTCGTAACAAGGTAACCGTAGGGGAACCTGCGGTTGGATCACCTCCTTACCTGAATAAGCGACAATGAGTGCTCACACAGATTGTTTGATAGAGGAATAAGAGACAAAAGAGACAAAAGACATCATTTCTGGGTCTGTAGCTCAGGTGGTTAGAGCGCACCCCTGATAAGGGTGAGGTCGGTGGTTCAAGTCCACTCAGACCCACCACTCATTGAGTGTGGTTAGAAATGATAGTGATGTATTGGGGATATAGCTCAGCTGGGAGAGCGCCTGCCTTGCACGCAGGAGGTCAGCGGTTCGATCCCGCTTATCTCCACCAATTCATCATTGCTAAGTAAATTTATAAGTAATAAATAGTTAGTAAATTTTATATTTATAAGTTGATTTAGCAATGATGAAGCACGTTAAGTGTTTTGTTATATTTGTTCTTTAAAAAATTGGAAACAAGCTGAAAACTGAAGACTTTCAAGTTCAGAAGACAGAGTATGGAAGACAGATGACAGGAATTAAAACTGTAATTTGTTAAAGTGGCTGTTTTTTGAGAAGAAGTCTGAGTAAGAAACTAAAAAATAGTATGTTGAACAAAAGCAACATACGAACTTGAGTTGTTTAATGTAACAACGTTAGGTTTTCTTTGATTTATTTTAAGAATACTTGAGGTTGTATGGTTAAGTGACTAAGCGTACACGGTGGATGCCTTGGCAATCAGAGGCGAAGAAGGACGTGCTAATCTGCGATAAGCTTGGAAGAGTTGATAAGAAACGTGATAATTCCAAGATTTCCGAATGGGGAAACCCAATAGGTGAAGAACCTATTATCAATGACTGAATACATAGGTCATTGAAGCGAACCGGGAGAACTGAAACATCTAAGTACCCCGAGGAAAAGAAATCAACCGAGATTCTGTGAGTAGCGGCGAGCGAAAGTGGAAGAGCCAGTTAGTTTTAGCATTAGTATTAAGAGAATGAGTTGGGAAACTCAATCAAAGAGGGTGATAATCCCGTATCTGAAAATACAATTGTGGAACTAAGCTAACGATAAGTAGGGCGGGACACGTGATATCCTGTTTGAAGATGGGGGGACCATCCTCCAAGGCTAAATACTCCTGATTGACCGATAGTGAACAAGTACTGTGAAGGAAAGGTAAAAAGAACCCCTGCGAGGGGAGTGAAATAGAACCTGAAACCGTGTACGTACAAGCAGTAGGAGCAACTTCGAGTTGTGACTGCGTACCTTTTGTATAATGGGTCAGCGACTTATATTTTGTAGCAAGGTTAACCGAATAGGGGAGCCGTAGGGAAACCGAGTCTTAACTGGGCGTTTAGTTGCAAGGTATAGACCCGAAACCCGGTGATCTAGCCATGGGCAGGTTGAAGGTTGGGTAACACTAACTGGAGGACCGAACCGACTAATGTTGAAAAATTAGCGGATGACTTGTGGCTGGGGGTGAAAGGCCAATCAAACCGGGAGATAGCTGGTTCTCCCCGAAATCTATTTAGGTAGAGCCTTGAGCTGACACCTTTGGGGGTAGAGCACTGTTTCGGCTAGGGGGCCATCCCGGCTTACCAACCCGATGCAAACTCCGAATACCAAAGAGTGATACTCAGGAGACACACGGCGGGTGCTAACGTTCGTCGTGAAGAGGGAAACAACCCAGACCGCCAGCTAAGGTCCCAAAGTCTATATTAAGTGGGAAACGAAGTGGGAAGGCTTAGACAGCTAGGATGTTGGCTTAGAAGCAGCCACCATTTAAAGAAAGCGTAATAGCTCACTAGTCGAGTCGGCCTGCGCGGAAGATGTAACGGGGCTCAAATATAGCACCGAAGCTGCGGCATCAGGCGTATCACAAATACGCCTTATAATTTACGATTGACGGCTTTCACGAAGTGAAAGACGTCCAAGCGTTCCATACGTCGAGTTGGAATAAAGTAAGGATTGAGGAATATTTGTGATACGCCTGTTGGGTAGGGGAGCGTTCTGTAAGCGGATGAAGGTGAATCGAGAGGTTTGCTGGACGTATCAGAAGTGCGAATGCTGACATAAGTAACGATAAAACGAGTGAAAAACTCGTTCGCCGGAAGATCAAGGTTTCCTGTCCAACGTTAATCGGGGCAGGGTGAGTCGACCCCTAAGGCAAGGCTGAAAAGCGTAGTCGATGGGAAACGGGTTAATATTCCCGTACTTGTAATAACTGCGATGTGGGGACGGAGAAGGTTAGGTTATCAGGGTATTGGATATCCCTGTTTAAGCCGGTAGGTGGGAATTCTAGGCAAATCCGGAATTCTGTATAACACCGAGAAGTGATGACGAATCTCTAAGGAGATGAAGTAACTGATACCACGCTTCCAGGAAAAGCCACTAAGCATAGGTTATTATAAATCGTACTGTAAACCGACACAGGTGATCAGGTAGAGAATACTCAGGCGCTTGAGAGAACTCGGGTGAAGGAACTAGGCAAAATAGCACCGTAACTTCGGGAGAAGGTGCGCCGGCGTAGATTGTAGCCCTTTACGGGTGAAGGTTGAACCGGTCGAAGATACCAGCTGGCTGCAACTGTTTATTAAAAACACAGCACTCTGCAAACACGAAAGTGGACGTATAGGGTGTGATGCCTGCCCGGTGCTGGAAGGTTAATTGATGATGTAATCGAAAGAGAAGCTTCTGATAGAAGCCCCAGTAAACGGCGGCCGTAACTATAACGGTCCTAAGGTAGCGAAATTCCTTGTCGGGTAAGTTCCGACCTGCACGAATGGCATAATGATGGCCAGGCTGTCTCCACCCGAGACTCAGTGAAATTGAAATCGCCGTGAAGATGCGGTGTACCCGCGGCTAGACGGAAAGACCCCGTGAACCTTTACTATAGCTTGACACTGAACCTTGAATTTTAATGTGTAGGATAGGTGGGAGACTTAGAAGTAGCAACGCCAGTTGTTATGGAGTCAACCTTGAAATACCACCCTTTAACGTTTGATGTTCTAACGAAGCACCCGAAACGGGTGTTCGGACAGTGTCTGGTGGGTAGTTTGACTGGGGCGGTCTCCTCCCAAAGAGTAACGGAGGAGTACGAAGGTTTGCTAATCACGGTCGGACATCGTGAGGTTAGTACAATGGTATAAGCAAGCTTGACTGCGAGACGGACATGTCGAGCAGGTACGAAAGTAGGTCATAGTGATCCGGTGGTTCTGAATGGAAGGGCCATCGCTCAACGGATAAAAGGTACTCCGGGGATAACAGGCTGATACCGCCCAAGAGTTCATATCGACGGCGGTGTTTGGCACCTCGATGTCGGCTCATCACATCCTGGGGCTGAAGTAGGTCCCAAGGGTATGGCTGTTCGCCATTTAAAGTGGTACGCGAGCTGGGTTTAGAACGTCGTGAGACAGTTCGGTCCCTATCTGCCGTGGGCGTTGGAGAATTGAAAGGGGCTGCTCCTAGTACGAGAGGACCGGAGTGGACGCATCACTGGTGTTCCAGTTGTTTCGCCAGAAGCATTGCTGGGTAGCTACATGCGGAATAGATAAGTGCTGAAAGCATCTAAGCACGAAACTAGCCTTGAGATGAGTTCTCCCAATCTATAAGATTGTAAGGGTTGTTTGAGACTAAGACGTAGATAGGCAGGGTGTGTAAGCGTTGTGAGACGTTGAGCTAACCTGTACTAATTGCCCGAGAGACTTAACCATACAACACTCAAGTGTTTTTGTTTCAGAAGACAGAGGACGGAAGACAGAAGACTGTAAGGTTGGAGTTTGAAGTTTAAGAAAGTTAAAGTAGAAGCTTGTTTTTAATTTAGAGAATATAGAGTTAGTGTTATGTAGAAGTGACATTAACAGAAAAGAATATTCCTGATGGCCATAGTGCAGCGGAACCACCTGATTCCATACCGAACTCAGAAGTGAAAAGTTGTAACGCCGATGGTAGTGTAGGGTCTCCCTATGTGAGAGTAGGACACCATCAGGGTTTTATAAGAAGGAAGAGCCGTAACTAGAAATAGTTACGGCTTTTTTGTATTTAAAAGACAGTGAAAAATAAAAAAACGCTCAAATGTTACAACCAAAATAGTATTACTAAATAGTTTTTGTATTATAATCTTCTGTAATTTGTAAATTTTTAACAGGATCTTACCGCTTGTGAAGAAACTTGACCCCATTATTGAGTTGTTTTTAGATAGTTTATGGCAAGAACACGGATTGTCAGAGAATACTATTGCTTCTTATCGACAAGATTTAGAACTTTTTAGTCAGTGGCTATCTGATAAACACAATTTTTTGACTTTAGATCATTTTGATTTACAAAGTTTCTTAGGGCAACGTTTGGAGCAGAGGTATAAAGCGTCTAGTTCTGCAAGAATGTTAAGTTGTTTACGTAAATTTTTTCGATTTTTATATTTAGAAAATTATCGTAGTGATGATCCTACTGCAACCTTGATGTCTCCCAAAAAATCCCAACGGTTACCAAAATCTCTTAGTGAAGAGCAAGTGTTGGATTTATTAAATGCACCTAATACGTTAGATCCGATTGAATTACGAGATAAAGCGATGTTAGAGTTGTTATATGCAACAGGATTACGTGTGACAGAATTAGTTTCGCTAACATTGGAAAATTTGAGTTTACGACAAGGTGTGGTTCGTGTGATTGGTAAAGGGGATAAGGAGCGACTTGTTCCCGTTGGTGAAGAAGCAAATTATTGGATTAATGAGTTTTTTCTGTATGGACGTCCTTTATTACTTAAAAATGAGCAGTCTGATGTGTTATTTCCAAGTCGTAGAGGGACACAAATGACTCGTCAAACTTTTTGGCATCGTATTAAACACTATGCTTTGCTTGCTGATATTGAGAGCGATAAATTATCCCCCCATATTTTACGACACGCTTTTGCGACACATTTAGTGAATTATGGTGCAGATTTAAGGGTGGTACAGATGTTATTAGGGCATAGTGACCTCTCAACTACGCAAATTTATACCCAAGTGGCAAAATCTCGGTTACAATCACTTCATCAAAAATATCATCCAAGAGGATAAGCAATGAATTCGTCATTTTCAAAATTTAGTTGGGCATTAGGTGGCTTATGTTTACCTTGTGCTTTATGGCCGTTAGCATTATTACTTACACCTGCATTATCTAATCATATTCAATTTAGTTCTTTACAACTTAATCTCTTATCTATTTCCCTTTGGGTTTATCCGTTTATTCTTTTTACTATCGCTTATCTTTTATTTAAATTGCATAAAACCAATGTTAAGTTAGCAAAGCAATTACTTTTGGTGGCGTTTATCGGTGCTTATGGGTATTGGGGTTATATTTTTAGCTTAATTTAAGAGAGTGTCATATAGATGTCGTCCCTGTGTCGTTCTTTCTTCTGAACTTTGTTGTTAATATGAAAATCCACTTAATGAATGGAGAAGAATAATGATTATACAGAAATTAAGATTAGAACGAGGTTGGTCTCAACAACAGCTTGCTGAAATGAGTGGTTTAAGTACTCGAACAATTCAGCGTATTGAAAATGGTAAGACAGCCAGTAACGAATCAGTAAAATCATTAGCCTCTGTTTTTGAAGTGGATTTTTCAACTTTAAAAGGAGCATTAACAATGAATACTGAAACACTGTCTTCTTCAAACAATAGTAATGATTTAATATTAACTCGTGATGAACAGTTAGCTTATCAAAAAGTACGTGATATTAAGCGTTTTTATATCAAATTATTTGTGTTTGTTATTGTTATAAGTGTATTACTCATAATCAATTTAATTGCTACACCTGATGTTTGGTGGGTACACTGGGTCTTTTTAGGCTGGGGATTGGGGCTAATAATTCGAGGATTAAAAACGTTTGATTGGCTACCTCCATTAGGTGTGGAATGGGAAAAGCGTCAATTAGAGAAGTATTTGAATAGGAAATAAATAATGCACATATCAAAAAGGTTGATTTTGTTTAAGAAATCAACCTTTTTAGATTGCTCAAATTGTTATTTTATTCTTGAATATTTGCTTTAAATAAAACTATCTATGAATTTATGATGTTATGGAAGATCATAAACCTAGAAAACGAAATACACCAAATGCTGAATCAACGTGGAAATCAGGATAAGTAGTGTTAGGATCTACCCAAGAAATCCATTGCATTTTGGTTTCTTTAGAACTAGTTTTAGAGAATTCAGCACGGAACACACCGACTCGCATAGTGTTATCTTCTCTAATAAGTTGTAAATTTCGTAATGATTCAAGAGGAATCGAACCTTGAATGATATATCCTTTTTCAGTTTGGATTCCTGTTGTATTTAAGCCTTTTAAGTTCCATTTACTATCTAAATGTCTATAGTATTCTACACTATAGTCGTGTACTCTACCTTTCGCATCTACTTCGACAGAATAATATTTGTGAAGTTTATAGTTATCTGGTTGATCAACTGATGTACCAGCAAAAAACATCTCAACCCGATCTTCTGCATCAACGGTCGATTCGTCACTTTTCCAGCCATCTTCTACTAATACATCTTTATCTTCCACAACAAAATTAAAGTATAAAGAGATGCCATCGTGGAATGCTTTAAACACTGTTTTTGGTGCTTGAATAGCTTCCCAAGGATAGTTTAGTGAGCCACTGATCTCAGGAATAGATTGCCAAGTTTGTTCATTCGGAATTTTATTTGTTGAGATAGTCGGATTTTTTATAAAAATAACATCATACTGGGCAGAACCTTTACCATTATCAGTGATATGACGTTGTTCTGCATTAACGTAAGAAATAGCGACTAATAATGTAAGAAAGAAAATACAAAATTTTTTCATCATTTTACCTCTCTATGAATTTACACCCTCTTGAAAAGTAACAAATAGTTATTTTTTTGTCAATATTTTTATGTTTTATAATTGTATAATTTTTTAAGTTGTGTTATGAAAATTTTAATAAAATAAAACTCAGTACTTCGACTTTGCTTTAACAAAAAGTAATGGTGGGCGGTGTGTGAGATCTTTAAATTCATTATGCCATTGTGGTTGATCTATTAGCATTGGTTCTTCTATTTGTTCAATTTAAAATCCTGTTTGGATTAATTGATTTAAAATTGTTGCCATTGTGCGATGATAAGTTTTAAAGGGTTGTTTAAACCAATTTCTCTCTCTTTCTCCCTCATCTCTATAATGGTTTAAGCGATATGCTATTTGTAGATTATCCATATTCTTTTCCCAGCGATTTCCTTGTTTATGAGCAGTAACTATTGGGTGTTCTTGTGAGAAAATAAGTGAGCCTTTTAAGTTAAGCTTTGTTTTTATATCCTGTAAAAGCTGTGGAAAATTCTCAATATAATGAAAGGCAAAAGAACTGGTAATTAAATCAAAATTACCTTCATCAAGTTGTTTTAGTTTCTCCATTGCTAAACAATGTAATTTATAAGCGGTAGGATTTATTTTATTTTTTGCAAAATTTTGTTGAGCCTGATTTAGCATTGATTGAGATAAATCTACACCAGACACATAACTTGCACCTTGTCGAAGATAATAGTGTAAATGTCCACCTGTTCCACAGCCTAAATCTAATATTCGTTTATTTTTTAAATTTGGAAGGAGTGAGAACATTGTCGGTTTTTCCACAACTTCATTCAAACTCATTGGATTGGTTCTTAATTGTTGATAGCGTTCAAAGAATACAGATTTATCGTAAATGCTTGTTTTCATAATAAGTATTTTTTATAAATGAGAAAAGCGAGTTTTTACACTCGCTTTAATGATTAATTAGAATAATTCTTTGGTTTTTATCTCTGGTGAATCTAAACCTGATTGAGAATTTGGATTGGTTACTGGAATTTGATAACCTTGTTCAATAATATATTTATTTTTAGGTTCTGTACCTTTAATAAAATATTCTGTTAAATCATCACCTAGTAAACCATATTGAGCATCAATTCCTACTTTAATAATATTGGGTGGTATAGTTTCAGCACGTTGTGGTTTATCAGAAAGTGCGACTTTCATATACTTAATCCAAGCTGGAAGTGCTGTACTTGCACCCGCTTCTCCTCTACCGAGTTCTTTATTATCATCAGAAGCAACATAAACAGTCGTCACAATATCGGAGCCAAAACCCGCATACCAAGTTACTTTAGAATTGTTAGTTGTTCCTGTTTTTCCACCAATATCTTTACGAGGTAATTGCTGTGCTATTCGCCAACTTGTACCTCTCCAGTCTTGCCCTCTCTCACCGAAAGCGGCTGAATGTAATGCACTACGCATTAGAAAAGCAAGTTCCCCACTAATCACTCGAGGTGCATAGTGGATAGTTTGCTCTGTTTCAGAGGAGGTTGCCATTAAGCTAGGATCTTCTTTCTTTGTTGTAGGCTCTATTTGTAGGTCAGTAATATTATTATCATCTGATGTTGAAAGTGAATCCACAACTTCATCCTCATCTTCTTTTACAAAATCAAAATAGGTTGGTTCAGGGTAAATAACAGGAATATCATTACAAGAAATACAAGCAATACGAGGATTTGCTTTATAGAGTTCATTGCCCTGATAGTCTTCAACTCTTTCGATGATAAAAGGATCAATCAAATATCCGCCATTATCAAATACAGCATAGCCACGAGCCATTTCTAATGGTGTAAATGATGCAGCTCCTAAAGCTAAAGCTTCAGTTGCTTTATACTGATCTCGATTAAAGCCAAAACGTTGTAAATATTCAGCAATGTAATCAATGCCCGCCATTCTTACTGTTCTTACCATCATCACATTTTTAGATTTTCCTAAACCTACTCGTAATCGCATTTTCCCTTCATAAATATTAGGAGCATTTTTAGGAACCCAAGGCTCTTGACCTGCTTTACGAATAGTAATAGGTGTATCATTTAGTACTGTTGCAAGGCTTAATCCTTTATTCATTGCAGCAGTATAAATAAATGGTTTAATAGAAGAACCGACTTGCACCATTGATTGTGTAACACGGTTAAAATTACTTTGTGCAAAACTAAATCCACCAACAGCAGCTTCAATCGCACCGTTATTACTATTTAATGAAACTAATGCTGAATTAACTTGTGGAATTTGTCCAAGTTCCCAATCAGTAGAGCCTTGTTTATTTTGTATTGCTCTAACCCAAATTTGCTGACCGACTTTTAATACTTGCTTCACAGAAGTAGGAGATGATCCTTTTCTATTTTTATTGATAAATTTTCTTGCCCATTTCATTCCAGATAATGGAAGGTCTGCCTCTCCACCATCAGCTAACAAAATATGTGCTTTATTTGGGGTCACATTCAAGACAGCAGCACTTACAAAAGGCTCAGAAAGAGGGAGTTTACTCAAATGTTCAATAATATCTTCTTCATTCCACGCAGTGCTATTTTCCTTCCAAAGTGTTACCGCACCTCTCCAACCGTGACGTTTATCATATTTAATTAAATTTTCTCTTAATGCTTTCTGTGCTTCAAATTGATCTTTTGATAAAACAGTTGCAAAAACCTTAAAACCTTTGGTATAAGTCGCTTCTTCACCATAACGTTTTACCATTTCTTTACGCACCATTTCAGTGACATACTCAGCACGAAAATCTAAAATTGTTTTGTGAAATTTAGAAATAATGGGTTCTGCTTTAGCTTTTTCATACTGTTCTTGAGTAATTTTTTTTACTTGTAGCATTCGCCATAATACGGTATTGCGGCGTTTTTCTGCTCGTTTCACAGAATAAATAGGATTCATTGTAGAAGGGGCTTTTGGAAGTCCTGCAATAATCGCTGCTTCGGAAAGAGTCAGTTGATCTAATTCTTTTCCAAAATAAGTTTGAGCCGCAGTTGCAACACCATAAGATCGGTATCCTAAATAAATTTTATTTAGATATAATTCTAAAATTTCATCTTTACTCATTACCTTTTCAATTTCTGTTGCTAAAATTAACTCTTTTAATTTACGAGCAAGCCTTCTCTCTGGTGTTAAGAAAAAATTTCGAGCTAATTGCTGAGTAATAGTACTTGCCCCCTGTTTTCGCCCGCCTTTTAATAGAGCTACAGCAGCACGCACAATGCCTTTTAAATCATATCCACTATGCTCATAAAAACGCGTATCTTCAGTGGCAATAATGGCATCAATAAGTTGTTGTGGAATCTTTGCTAATTTAACAGGAATACGGCGTTCTTCACCTACTTCTCCAATTAATTTTCCATCAGAGGTATAAATTTGCATTGGTTGTTGCAGTTTAAAATCCTTTAGAGAATTAATTTCGGGTAAGTCTGATTTAAGGTTTGCATATAAAATTCCACCACCAATAGCAGCGAGAATAATAAGAGAAAGTAAAGTACTTAATATTATTTTTGTGATCTTCATCGAGAAAACTCTTTTTGTTAATGACGAATAAGTAATTTTAGCACAATAATAGTGCCTATTTTAATTTTACGATCATACCTTAAAATGCACTAAAAAGGAAAAACAATAGATGTTATTTCAAACAAAATTACAGAATAAAAAATTGGGATTAAGCCAAAATGAGCAATACTTTTGTGTGGTTTCCATTGAAGATCAAGTAATTTGTACAAAATGGTATGAAAAAGACAGTAATAGATTATTAGATATTTTAAAGAGAGAGAAATCAGAAATTTGTATAATTCAAAGTATAAGTGACCGCTTTATTTGGAGAAAATACCTTTTTTTCCCTCATCATTATAATAAGGCAATGATATATCGCCAAATTATTGAGGTATTAAAACAAGAGGTTCCTGTTTCTATTGAGGAGATCTATTTTGATTATCAAATAGCATTACAAGAATCAGAGAATATTTATAGAGTGATTATTTATGCACTTATTAAAAATAATGAAACAGATTTTAATCTCAATAAGCAGATGGTTTTAGACAGCGAACTTTATTGTTATCGTAGGGGAATCGATTATTTAGTCCATCAACAATTAGATAACAAGGAAGAAAGTAGTAGAGAAGATACTTATTTATTTAAAAATCAACTTATTCAGTTTAAACAAACAGAGCTTTTCCAGACATCTATTGAAAAATTATCCCAATCAACAGGTTGTAAGCGGTTACTTACTATTGAAAAAATACAAAATTTATCACAAATAGAAAAAGAAAAAATTATTACACTGGCGTTACCTAGTGATCAGAAAATTATTGATCCTTATTTATATATAATAGCATTAGGAGCCTGCTTATGGAATGGCAAGGTATAAATTTAACAAATTATCATCAAACAAATTGGCTAAATAAGATTAAAAAAAGATATTTTTATTATATGGTTTTGGTTGTTATTTTTATTATATTTGCGGTAATGATAAAAATATACAGTAATAACTTTTATACAAATGGATTATATTATCAACAGCAAAATAATAAATTTAATCTTAAAATTAAAAACAAAGAAGCATTATTAAATAATTTTCTTAATAATAAAAAAATGCAAAAAAATCTTCTTAATGCTCAAAATATAAAATTGATACTGGATAAACTTCAAAATCTACCCATTGAAGGTGCAGTGAATGAAATTAATATTAAACATAATATAACAGATTATTTTTTGATTTTAGGAAAGTTAAATAAACAAGAAGATTTTGAAAAAATATCAGCTTATTTAAAACGTATTAAAAATACAAGTTTTAGTATTAATATGCTACAAACTAACAGTGATAATCAATTAGAATTTATTATTAAAGTGAGTTTTATATAAAGATGAATAAAATAAAAAAGTATTATTTTCAGCCCAGTAGCTATGTTTACCTTTTCATTGAGGCGACCTTAATACATAAGGTACAGATTTCTATTTTAATCGGATTATTGATTATAAGTTACCCTGTGTATGATATTTTTCATAATATTAAATATCAACAAAAACAGTTTGATACTTTTCAAAAGTATAAGGAAAATGATTTGAGTCTTGATAAAAAATTAAAAAAATTAAAGGTGGTTTCCATAGATAATCATTCTCCTTTAGAAATTAATCAAAAAGTTAAACGTATTTTAGTTAAAAACAAAATGAATGTTGAAAGTATTTTATGGAATAAAGAAAATAATATTATTGATGTTGTTTTTAATCAAAAATTTAAAAATGTTGTCGATGTGATTATTCAAATAAGCAATACCAAGAATATTTATTTTAATGAAATTAACTTAATAAAAATAAATAAAAATAATTTGGTGCAGTGTGTACTAAGTTTATCCATATTAGAAAGGTAAAATAATGAAAAAGTTAGTATTATTAATGTGTTTGTTTTTTAGTTGTTATATTTATGCTGATCCTTTTTATAAAGAAAAAGAAATTATGGATAACAAAGTCACAGTTGAAGAATATAATATAGATGAAAGTGAACCTGATATTGTTGATAAAGAGGGTTTAGTAAAAAGCATTCATTTAAATTATGCGAGAGCAAAAGATATTATTGAAAGTTTAACTAAAGGACAAGGAACCTTGTTAGATGGCGGTTATATTCATTTTGATCAACAAACAAATACATTGATTTTAAAAGGAAGTAATCAGATTTTAAATAAATTAACCGCATTAGTAAAAAAATTAGATAAACCCATTAGGCAAGTTGCTATTGAAGCAAGAGTAGTGACTATCAGTAGTGAACATTTACAAGAATTAGGTGTTCGATGGGGAATGTTTAGTCCAACTGCGAACTCTCATCAATTTGGTGGAAAATTAGAAGGGAATGGGTTTTCAGCAAATAATTTAAATGTTAATTTTCCAGTGGTCAGCAATGCAGCTTCTGCAGTTATTCAAATTGCGAGTTTGAACAATAGATTATTAGATCTAGAATTAACGGCATTAGAACAAGAAAATAGTGTGGAAATTATTGCTAGTCCAAGTTTGATTACAACAAATGAGAATAAAGCGAGCATTAAGCAAGGAACAGAGGTTGCTTATCCACAGCGTAATGCTAAGGGGGACATTACTGATGTTGAATTTCGTGATGCAGTTTTAGGGCTTGAAGTCACTCCTCATTTTTCTCAAAATGATCAAATTTTACTGGATTTATTAGTTACTCAAAACGCACCAAATACAGCAACAGCAAGTAGTCAGCAATGGGTGACTATAGATAAACAAGAAATTAAAACTCAGGTTTTAGCTCAAAATGGTAAAACGATTGTACTTGGAGGGATCTTTCAAAATATGCTTTCTAAGGAAAAAGATGCAGTACCTTTATTAGGAAGCCTACCGATATTAAAGCATTTATTTAGTCATACCAAAGATAAGGTGGCTAAACGTGAACTCGTCATTTTTGTCACGCCACATATAATTAATCCTCAGTAGTAATATTGGCTGAAAAGTTTTTATAGTTTACTTATTTATTATGGAGTTTGTAAATGAAATCAGAGTTAGTTAAAATAAAAAAAGAAACAATAAGAGAAGCGGGTAAATTATTACTTGATTTTACCAAAATTATTGTTGCTATTGCAGTGATTACGCCATTTGTACAAAATAATAATGTTGAGGTATTTCCTTTTCTATCTGCAAGTATTTCAATGGTTACAGGTTTATATTTAATAAACAAAGGAGCAAAAAATGGATAGTTTAACGATTGTATCAGGTGTTATTGCATTATTTGGTCTTTTATTTGCATTATATGTGCATTTTTCTACTAAATGATTTATAAAAGACGGTCACTTTCTCAGTCTAATATTTTCCCCTATCCGTTGAATTTATGATAGAATTCGCTACCGTTCCACCTCATGTTTAAAAATAATACAGCCAGCGGTCAGATCTTTAACAAATTTTGCAAAATTATACTTTATAGAGGTTATATGAAAGTTTCTCCACGTCGTCGAGCTCGTGAATGTGCGGTACAAGCACTGTATTCTTGGTTTATATCTAAAAATTCAATTGAAGAAGTTGAAGTTTCGTTTATGACAGATCAAGATATGAAAGGTGTTGACGTTCCTTATTTTCTTAAATTATTACGTGGTACAGTTGAACATATCACAGAGGTTGATGCAGCTTTTCAACCTTATTTAGATCGTAGTCAAGATGATCTTGATCCTATTGAATATTCCATTTTACGAGTAGCAAGCTACGAATTAAAATTCCAACTTGATGTGCCTTATAAAGTGGTGATCAATGAAGCGATTGAAGTGGCTAAAGTATTTGGTTCTGATGATAGCCATAAATATGTAAACGGTATTTTAGATAAATTAGCACCTGCATTAGGGCGTAAATAAGATTTCTAAAATGAATGAATTTGATGTAATTAAGCACTACTTTAATCGTCAGAAAGCAAAACAATCTTCTGTATTCGCGATTGGCGATGATTGTGCCATCATCGAATTAGCATTACAACAACAGTTAGCCATTACCACAGATACTTTAGCTGTTGGAACACATTTTCTTCCTGAGATCTCTCCTTATGATTTAGCCTATAAATCTGTTGCTGTCAATTTAAGTGATTTGGCGGCAATGGGGGCAATACCCAAATGGATTTCATTAGCTTTAACCTTACCAAAGGTGGATCATCAATGGTTAGCCGAATTTAGCAAAGGGTTATTTGCTATTTTAGATCACTACAATGTAGAATTAATTGGCGGTGACACAACCAAAGGTGCATTATCCATTACAATTACCGCTCAAGGGGTATTAGACAAAGGTACGGGGTTATATCGTCATAAAGCACAACTGAATGATTTGATTTTTGTATCAGGAACACTCGGTGACAGTAAAGCAGGTTTAGCACTATTATTTAATCAAACTAAAAATGACACAGAGCAACAACAATACTTATTACAACGTCATTTAAACCCTACTCCTAGGATAGAACTAGGTCTGTTACTTAATCAATATTCGCAATGTGCGATTGATATTTCAGATGGACTGTTGGCAGATTTAGGACATATTTTAGCGCGTAGTCAATGTGGTGCAGAACTGAATTTGCAAGATTTGCCCCTGTCATTACCGCTTGTAAATGAATATCCACGACTAGCAGAAACTTTTGCTTTAACGGGAGGGGAAGATTATGAACTTTGCTTTACTATTCCTCCTAACAAGGTAGAGGCTTTTAAGCAAGCCCTTGCTCACTTAAACATAAAATGTAGCTGTATTGGTAAAATCATCCAATCTGGCTTAACTTTATTAAGAGAGGGTAAAGAAGAGCCGTTTCCTGTACAAGCAGGATTTGACCATTTTTCATAAAAAATAAAAGGTAACAAAATAATGAAACCGATTAATCTCAAAAATCCCATTCATTTATTCGCTTTTGGTTTTGGTTCAGGTTTAATCAAGCCCGCCCCAGGTACTTGGGGAACATTAGTCGGTATGATTTTTGCAATTTTTTTATGGAATCTTACCGCTTCCCCGCTTTTTTTTATGATCCTTACTGTGATTTCTTTTATTTTAGGTTGCTATATCTGTGAAAAAACCAGTCAAGACTTAGGTATTCACGATGATGGGCGTATTGTATGGGATGAAATTGTTGCTATATTTTTAATTTTTGCTTTTTTACCTCAGTATGATTATATCTTTTATGGACTTACGTTTATTGTATTCCGCTTTTTTGATATTGTTAAACCCTATCCGATAAAGCAGTTTGATCAAACACTAAAAGGCGGTTTAGGAATTATGGTTGATGATATTTTAGCTGCTGTTTATACTATTTCGATCCTTTATATTCTGAACTACATTTTGTAGGTATGATTTAGGTAAAATTATGTTATTAACCCTTTTCTTTGTACAACTAGCAGGACTAGTAAGCCCAGGTCCTGATTTTTTCTATATTAGTCGTCGAGCGGCGAGTAGTAATAGCCGTAATGCAATATTTGCTGCAATAGGTATTTCTTTAGGGGTCGCTTTTTGGGCAATTGTCGTTATT
This sequence comes from Phocoenobacter atlanticus subsp. cyclopteri, assembly GCF_018343795.1. Lineage (GTDB taxonomy): Bacteria > Pseudomonadota > Gammaproteobacteria > Enterobacterales > Pasteurellaceae > Phocoenobacter > Phocoenobacter atlanticus. Next base: position 1,669,717 of record NZ_CP074346.1, on the reverse strand, counting down.
TTTGGATTTGGGCTTTTGATAAAAGAGATGCCTTTTTTGAACTGTCTTATTATGATTTTAGGAGGGAGTTTTCTTAGCTATACAGGTTTTAAAATGGCAAGAGTAAAAGAAAATGCTCAATTTGATGAAAAGACCTTTATTGAAAAAACGTCTGCTAAAAAAGAAATTTTAGATGGTTTAATGATTAATCTAGCCAATGCAAAAGTAGTGGTCTTTTTTAGTAGTATATTATCCGGTTATGCTTCTCAACTTGTTAATATTGAAGATTATTTTTTAGTGTTAGCAATGTTATCTTTTAGTACTTTAATCTATTTTTCCCTCGTTGCACTATTATTCTCTCGTCAAGTTATTTGTAAATTTTATGCAAAATATAACCGCTATATTGATAATGTAGCTGGGCTAGTTTTCCTCTTTTTTGGGTTGAATTTGATTTATAATGGACTACTGTTTTTTGTTTAAAGAAATAAATAAAATTTACCTAATAATAGTTAAAGAGTGTTAAACTAGTCTGTTAAATAAAAAATTATTTGATCGAAACAAAGAAAACAAGTTAGGAAATAAATTAAAATGATAACATTTGAAGAACTCGATTTAGCGCCAGAATTATTAAAAGCGGTAAAGCAAAAAGGGTATAAAACACCAACGGTCATTCAGCAAAATACCATTCCAGTAGCAATGGAAGGACGTGATTTGCTGGGTTCTGCCCCAACAGGAACAGGGAAAACAGCGGCATTTTTATTGCCAGCGATCCAACATTTATTAGATTATCCTCGTAGACATTCAGGTCCACCACGTATTTTAATTTTAACGCCAACCCGTGAATTAGCAATGCAAGTGTCAGGGCAGGCAAAAGAGTTAGCGGAATTTACTCATTTAGATATTGCCACTATTACAGGTGGTGTGGCGTATCAAAATCACGGTGAAGTGTTTAACCATAATCAAGATATTTTGGTAGCAACCCCTGGTCGATTATTACAATATATTAAAGAAGAAAATTTTGATTGTCGTGCGGTTGAAATCTTAATTTTTGATGAAGCCGACAGAATGTTACAAATGGGTTATGGGCAAGATGCAGAAACCATAGCTGCCGAAACACGTTGGCGTAAACATACGTGGTTATTTTCAGCCACCCTTGAAGGTGATTTGCTCACAGATTTTGCAGATCGTATTTTGACTGAACCAGAACATATTGATGCAGATCCTAGCCGTCGTGAACGTAAGAAAATTACCCAATGGTATTATCATAGTGATAATTTAGAGCATAAAACTAAGCAGTTAGCCCGTTTTATTAGTGAAAATAATGTAGAGAAAGCGATTGTATTTGTACGTCGTCGTGAAATGACCCGTGAATTGAGTGATATTTTACGTAAGCGTGGTTTACGTTCAACTTACCTTGAGGGGGAAATGGCACAAACTTTACGTACTCAAGCGATCGAGCGTTTGAAAGAGGGTGTAGTAAATATATTGGTTGCAACAGATGTTGCTGCACGAGGGATTGATATCGATGATATAGATTTTGTGATTAACTTTGATTTACCTTATAACGCTGATGCTTATTTACACCGTATTGGGCGTACTGCTCGAGCAGGTAAAAAAGGCAGTGCTATTTCACTGGTTGAAGCCCACGATTATAAATTATTAGGAAAAATTAAACGTTATACTGATGAAGTGTTGAAAGCACGTATTATTGAAGGGTTAGAGCCTCGCACTAAAGCACCAAAAGACGGTGAAACAGCCTCAAAATCGAAAAAAGAGAAAGCAAGAATAAAGAAAAAGAGAGAGACTAAAAAAGACGAGAAAAAAGTAAAAGTAAAAATTCGAACGAAGGATACCAAAAATATTGGTAAACGTAGAAAACCTAAGGCAGAAGCACCTAAAATCGAAACAATAACAGAGTAGTTTAAAATCAAGCGGTGAGATTTGATTAAAAATTTGCAAATTTTGATCTTGATCTTACCGCTTAGTTTATTCTGTCAGACATCAATTATGTTACAAATAAATGATGGCGTTTATACTAAAGTTGAGTACAATATAAACATCACAATGAGAGAAAATAGAGTGTTATTTATGATGAAATTTAAAAAGAATTTAAAACAATGGCTTGTTGCATTCGCAATGATCAGTTTAACGGCTTGTTCTTCTATCGATCCTGAAACAGGAGCAAGAAAAGATCCGTTAGAAGGATTTAATCGAGCGATGTGGGCAGTGAATTATAAAGTATTAGATCCTTATATTTTAAAACCTGTTGCAAAAGGGTGGCGTGATTATATGCCAAGTCCAATAAAAACCGGCTTAACAAATGTGTCAAGTAATTTGGCAGAACCTGCTAGTTTTTTAAATCGCTTATTGCAAGGTGATGTAGAAAAAGCGGTCGTACATCTTAATCGCTTTTTGATAAATAGTACCTTTGGTTTAGGGGGCTTAATTGATTTTGCGAGTTCTAGTGAGCCTTTAAAATTAAAAGAAGTACGCACTTTTTCTCATACGTTAGGTAAATATGGAATGGGTGATGGACCTTATATTATGTTACCCATTCTTGGACCTAAATCACCAAGGGATCTCTTGTCTGAAGTAGATTACACTTATCCTATTTTATCTTTACTCACTTTCCCTGCAACAATTGGTAAGAAAGTGGTGGATGGCGTAGATCAAAGAGCCAAATTATTAGAGCAAGATGAAATATTAAAACAATCTCAAGATCCTTATATCATTGTTCGTGAGGCTTATTTCCAGCATAAAAACTTTGAATTAAGAGATGGAAAGCCAAAGCAAGAAGAAGTGAAAGAGAGACAATTCTCAGAAGCCGAATTGGAAGGGATAGACTAATCAGTGTATTAATGATTATTTAATAAAGGACAGATAAGTGCATTTACGTTCAATTATTCGTATTATGGGGATTTTAGTGATGTGTTTTTCACTCACTATGCTTGTTCCTGCAGTGGTTGCGCTGATTTATGGAGATGGAGAAGGAACAACCTTTGTTAAATCATTTCTAATCAGTATTTCTGTCGGTTTTTTATTTTGGTGGAGTTGCCGTTATCACAAAGATGAGTTACGTTCTCGTGAAGGATTTTTAATTGTTGTTGCATTTTGGTTTGTTCTAGGCTGTATTGCAGCATTACCTTTGTTTCTTGCAAATAGCCTTGATATGAGTACCGCAGATGTGTTATTTGAATCCTTTTCTGCTTTAACAACAACAGGTGCAACGGTAATGTCTGGTTTAGATGAATTACCCAAAGCGATTTTATTTCACCGCCAGTTTACCCAGTTTGTTGGAGGAATGGGAATTATCGTGTTAGCGGTTGCCGTTATTCCTTTACTTGGGGTTGGAGGAACACAACTCTATAAAGCGGAGTCTTCAGGTCCTTTAAAAGATCAAAAAATTCTACCCAGAATTGCTGAAATTGCAAAATTATTATGGTTGCTTTATTCCTTTATGATTTTAGCTTGTGCGTTATCTTACTGGTTAGCAGGAATGTCTGTCTTTGATGCCATAGGACATAGTTTTTCGACTATCTCAAATGGGGGATTTTCTACCCACGATGCGAATATGGGATTTTTCCAGAATTCATCAATTCATATTATTGCCACTGTTTTTATGCTGATTGCGGGTTGTAACTTTTCACTGCATATTTTAGCTGCGATGAATTGGCGAAAAGGTCAGATTTCTAAAATCTACTTTGGTGATCCTGAATTTCGTTTTTTTGTATTATCACAACTCTTTTTTATCTCATTATTTTCAATTGGATTATATTTAACGACGTCAGATTATTCGTTTGCTAAAGCTTTTGAGCTAGGGTCATTACAATTAGTTTCAATGTCAATGACAGCAGGTTTCACCATTTTTGATTTTAATGAATTATCTCCATTTTTAGGGATATTGTTATTATTTTCTGCCGCTGTGGGCGGTTGTGCAGGTTCAACCTCTGGTGGATTAAAAGCCATTCGGGTACTTGTGTTATGGCTACAAGTTAAACGTGAATTAAAACAACTGGTTCATCCTAGTTTAGTTAATTCCATTAAATTGGATAAAAGTGCTTTGCCAATACGTATTATAGAAAGTATTTGGGCTTTCTTTATTGTATTTATACTGGTTTTCTTCGGCTGTACTTTTGTTGCAATGCTGTTTGGAATGGAAGCTTTTGATGCTCTTGGAGGTGTGTGGGCGACTATTACAAATGCAGGTCCAGGGATTGGAATGACGAGTTTGGGTTTTGCTAATACCCCAGATGGGGCAAAATATGTGTTTATTTTTGCAATGGTTGCGGGGCGTTTAGAATTTTTCTCTTTGCTGGTGTTATTTACTCCTGCATTTTGGAAGACATAAACAAATATTTTTGTAAAAAGTATTGACAAAGTGACCGCTTTGTTTCATTCTTAAACCACTTTAATTTTTACAACAATTTTAAAATGAATAAATTTATGACAATTATTACCACCACCATTACCATTATGGAAACATAGTGCGGGTTGTTGCGTTTTAATAATTGAATAAAAAATTACACAAAACAATAAATAAGAAACCCGCTAACAAGCGGGTTTTTTTATAACTAAATTTATAAAAAATAATGAGGGAAAAAATATGCGAGTTCTTAAATTTGGGGGTACATCACTGGCTAATGCACAACGTTTTATGCAAGCTGCTGATATTATTGAAAATGCACATTTAAGTGATCAAGCTGCAGTTGTATTATCCGCACCAGCAAAAGTCACTAATCATTTAGTCGCAATTATAGAAAATGCAAAAAATCAGCAACAAGTGACCGCTTGTTTAACAGAGTTAGAGGTCATATTTTTTGCGATTATTGAAGGATTATATCAAGCTAATGCAAAATTAGATCGTGAAGCATTACTTTCTTTGGTTAATACGGAATTAACTCAAATTAAATACTTAGCAGATGAAATTATCAAAACAGGAAAATGTGAAGATAAAATGAGTGCCACAGTACATTGTCGAGGTGAGAAATTATCTATTGCGATAATGCAAGGCTGGTTTGAAGCAAAAGGGTATGGGGTCACAAATATTGATCCTGTTAAAAACTTGCTTGCAAGAGGTGATTATTTAGAATCTTCTGTGGATATTGCAAAATCAATGGAACGTATTGATGTTAAGGCTATTCCTAATAAAAATTTAGTGTTAATGGCAGGTTTTACTGCAGGCAATGAGCAGGGAGAACTGGTCTTATTAGGACGCAATGGTTCAGATTATTCCGCTGCCTGTTTAAGTGCTTGTTTAAACGCAGAGCGTTGCGAAATTTGGACAGATGTTGATGGTGTCTATACTTGTGATCCTCGTCTGGTACCTGATGCGATTTGCTTAGAAACAATGAGCTATCAAGAAGCAATGGAATTAGCCTATTTTGGTGCAAAAGTGATCCACCCAAGAACCATTGCACCATTGGTTGCCCAGCAAATTCCTTGTGTGATTAAAAATACCGCCAATCCTGAAGGAAAAGGCACCTCCATTGGGCATATTAGCAATGATAATGTAATGGTAAAAGGGATTACTAATCTTGATAATATGGCAATGTTTAACGTCTCAGGTTCTGGTATGCAAGGAATGGTGGGAATGGCTGCACGTATTTTTTCTGTGATGTCTAGTGCAGGGATTTCTATTATTTTAATCACTCAATCCTCTTCAGAATACAGTATTAGTTTTTGTGTGGCGGATAAATATGCAAATAACGCCTTATCAGCATTAGAAAGTGAATTTGAACAAGAGCTATCTCAACAGTTACTCGATCCTATTGAGGTAATGCAAAATCTATCTATTGTGTCAGTCGTCGGAGATGGAATGCAGTCCGTCAAAGGATTAGCTGCTCGCTTTTTCTCTGCACTTGCTCAAGTAAATATCAATATTATTGCTATTGCTCAAGGTTCATCAGAACGTTCTATTTCTGCGGTTGTACCAATGAATAAAGCCGTTGAAGCGGTAAAAGCTACGCATCAAATTCTGTTTAGCAATAAAAAAGTGATTAACCTTTGCTTATTTGGTGTAGGGGGAGTAGGAGCAAATTTAATTGAACAAATTAAAAATCAGCAAAGTTACCTTGCGAATAAAGATATTGAAATTAATCTCTGTATGTTGGCAAATTCAAGCAAAGCCATTTTTAATAAAGATGGTGTGGCGCTGACAAATTGGCAATCACAACTTGCTAATGCGACACAATCATCAGATTTTGATACCTTATTAGCTTTTGTGAAACAACACCATATTGTTAATCCCGTCTTTGTGGATTGTACCACGTCGCAAGTGGTGGCGAATCTCTATGCAAAAGCATTAAAAGAGGGCTTTCACGTGGTGACACCAAATAAAAAAGCCAATACATCAGATTATGCGTACTATCAACAACTGCGTGAAAATGCACGTCGCAGCCATCATAAATTTTTGTATGAAACGAATGTGGGTGCAGGGTTGCCCGTAATTGAGAACTTACAACATTTACTTGCAGCAGGTGATGAAGTACAACGTTTTGAGGGTATTTTGTCAGGCTCACTCTCTTTTATTTTTGGTTTACTTGAAGAAGGTTTAACCCTTTCGCAAGCAACGGTATTGGCAAAACAAAAAGGATTTACAGAACCTGATCCTCGTGATGATTTGTCGGGTGAGGATGTTGCGCGTAAATTATTAATTTTAGCACGTGAAATTGGCTTACCTTTAGAACTGGCAGATATTGAAGTCGAAGGCATACTACCACAAGGTTTTGCACAAGGAAAATCAACGTCAGAGTTTTTACAATTATTACCCGAACTTGATCAAAAATTTGCAAAAAATGTTGAACAAGCCACCGCTTGTAATAAAGTATTGCGTTATGTTGGATCAATAGATAACGGTAAATGTAAAGTGTCAATCAAAGCAGTAGATAGTGATGATCCACTATTTAAAGTGAAAAATGGTGAGAATGCACTGGCATTTTATACCCACTATTATTCTCCAATTCCATTGTTATTACGTGGCTATGGAGCGGGTAATGATGTCACCGCAGCAGGTATTTTTGCCGATATTTTACGTACATTAAGATACGTACATTAAGATAAGGAGCAAAGCAATGGCATTACGAATTTATGCACCTGCAACCAGTGCAAATATCAGTGTAGGATTTGATTTATTAGGTGCTGCCGTTTCTCCAATAGATGGTTCATTACTTGGAGATATGGTCGAAATTGATGATTGTCACACTCTCTTTGAATTTGAAAGTGTTGGGCGATTTGTTAAAAAATTACCTAAAGAGCGAGAAAAAAATATTGTCTATCAAGCCTATGTTTTATTTAGTGAAAGGTTAAAATTACGAGGTGGAAAGGTTAAAAAACTACGTTTAACCTTAGAAAAAAATATGCCAATTGGTTCAGGATTAGGGTCGAGTGCCTGTTCTATTGTTGCGGCATTAGTGGCGCTTAACCAATTTCATCACAATCCATTTACTGAAATGGAATTATTGGAAATGATGGGGCAGTTAGAAGGACGAATTTCAGGCAGTATTCATTATGATAATGTTGCACCTTGTTATTTAGGTGGTTTACAGCTAATGGTTGACGGACAAGGGAGTATTTGTCAATCTTTACCTTTTTTTGAAAATTGGTATTGGATACTCGCTTATCCCGGAATAAAGGTTTCTACGGCGAAAGCACGAGCCATTTTACCAGAAAATTATTCACGTCAAGATATCGTCGCTCAAGCTCGTTATTTAGGGAGCTTTATCCACGCTTGCCATACTAAACAGGAGGCTTTAGCCACAGAAATGATGCGAGATGTGATTGCTGAGCCTTACCGTGAGCAACTATTACCAAACTTTGCTACCATACGCCAACAATCTAAAGATCTCGGCGCATTGGCTGTGGGTATCTCAGGCTCTGGTCCTACGATGTATGCAATTGCTTCAAGCCTTGAAGATGCTTATAGATTATCCAGTTACCTTGAAAATAACTATTTACAAAATGATTCGGGTTTTGTACATATTTGTAAGGTTGATAGCGAGGGAGCGAGAGCGTTAGGGTAATCAATACAAAGGGATGAAAAATAAATCCGATTTATAGGGGAGACTGCCCTATAAATCGGATTTGCTTTGATGAAAGTTATTACTAACTTACTTTAATTTTACTTAACTTAATTATAAAATACCTAAAAAGGATAATAGAATAGAAAGCCCAAATGTAATGGCAATCAACATAATAGGATTAAAACGTTTTTTAGTAAGCAGATAATACATACTTAATACATAGCCTAATCCTAAAATATTTGGAAAAATCTTATCAAAAAAGTCTGTTTGAACAGAAACGGTTTTTTGAGCATTGACCACTATCTCACTGATAACATTAATATGGACATAGGACGCAATTAAACCACCGATTACAGTGACCCCTAAAATAGTTGCCCCTTTTGCGATAATATCGGACTCTTTCTTAATGCGTTCAACAGCATTTATTCCTAAATTATACCCAAGATGGGTTAAAGGAATGCGTAATAGCCAAATGGCAAGGTAAACCGCAAAAAATAAAATGGGTCCAAGTACGCTACCTGACATTGCCAAAGAAGCACATACCCCTGCCATAATTGGTAACAAGGTGAACCAAAATATCGCATCACCAATCCCTGCTAAAGGAGCAAATAATGCCAGTTTCAGCCCTTTGATTGTAGCTCGTTTTTCTTTTGCTTCTTCTAATGAAACAAGTAATCCCATTAAAAAGCCAACAAGGTTTGGATGGGTATTGATAAATTCCAAATTATCATTCATTGCATCAGAAAGATCTTTTTTATCTTTATGAATTTTCTTTAACAAAGGTAATTGTGAGTATAGAAAACCACAAGATTGCATTCTTTCATAGTTAAAACTTGCTTGCAAAAATGATGAACGAATAGCAAGTTTGGTAATATCTGATTTGGTAATAACTTTATTAGATTCCATCTTCTTCGTCCTCCACTTTTCGTGTGATTGTACTAATACTGGATAATATCTGACTACGCTCTTTACCAATGTTATACATTAACATTGCAAGAGCAAACCCTACTGCTGCTACTGGAAGTAAGTTTGAGAAGGTTAAGAAACTCGCCATTACAAATCCAATAATGAGGTAAGTAACATATTCCAGTTTGAGTAATACTTTTAATAACATACCAAAACCAACTGCTGGTAAAATTCCTCCTGTTACTTCAAATCCGTGAGTAAGCCATTGAGGTAAACTATTCACAAACACTTTCATTGGTTCTTGAGCAATATAAACACATAAGAACACAACAATGGCATAAATACATCCAATAATTGCAGTAGTGGTTATGTTTATTTTTGCAATACTTTGTACATCTGCGTTATCAGCCGCTTCATCAGCTTTAACCATAAAAATAGTAAATGCCGAGTAGCAGAATAAAATGATATATTGCATTAAAAAGCTAAATGGTAAAGCCAAAGCCATAGAAGCCTGTGGGGTTGATCCTGTGGTATAAGCGAGTACCGTTCCCATTACACCTGCCAAAATAGGATTTGGTGGTTGTACGCCTCCTGCTGGTGTTAAACCTGCAAAAGCAAGTTCAGTTAAACCACCAACCATTAAACCTGTTTGTAAATCACCTAAAATGGTACCTGTTAAAGTGGCAACGATAATTGGTCTAAAAATAAAAAGTGCCTCAAACCAAAAATCAATACCAACAATTAAAGCCATTATGGCAATTCCAATCCCTTGTAACAAAGTAATTTCCATAATTTTCTCCTTAATCTGATGAGTTAAATTATTTAATAAATTCCTTACTATCTCCGGGAACGTCCTGTATATACAGCTCAACGCCATAATCTCGGATTTTGTGTAAATAGTCTAAGTCTGTTTCATCAACATAGACTTTTTTACTTAATTGTGTTTTTCCTTTTGAAAAGTGCATATTACCAATATTCACTTCTTCAATCGGTACACCCCCTTCAATCAGCTTCCAAGCAACTTCTGGAGTTGGAACAACAATAAAAATTTTCTGTCGATCTGAAGCTTTATGAATAACGTTAATCATTTTTTCAATACTGAAAAAACGCACACCAGCACCTGAGGTTTGCAAAACACTTGCCATAAGTTGCTGTTGAAGTGGATCTTCTGCGACATCATCATCAACGACTACAACAAGATTAGATTGAAGGGTCATTACCCAAGTCATTCCAACTTGTCCGTGAATTAAACGATTGTCTATACGAGTGAGTAAGATAGGCATAGTCTCTCCCTATTCGATTATAAAGAATAAATAAAAAGATTGACCGATTATAGATCGGAATTTTCCCATTAGTAATTAGTAATTAGTAATTATGTGATCAATGTCACACTTTTTCTACAAAAAATACCATTATTTAATAAAAAATATGTTTATTTTTGTTGTTTTGCTGTTATTTTTTGAAATTTTGGGTATTTTTAATTTCAACCACTATTGCCTGATAAGGATTTTCCGTATCGATTTTCCAACGGATATTACACTCAGCCAGTAACATTCCATATACTCGATCAGTCAGTTTACCTTGTTGATAAGCAGGGCGTGGATCTTGTGCGATAACGTCTCGGATAAATGCAATCGGATCATCGATCTGATATTTTGCAAATTTTTGACAAGATGTGACCGCTTGTTTCGCCTCTTGCGTAAAGGTGACGGTTAATTTTGGGGTAGGTTTATGTTGTGCAAAACCAGATTTGGCATTGACTTCGCTATCAGCATAGGCGAGATAAGGTTTAATATCTAAAATTGGCGTACCGTCAACTAAATCCACACTGCCTAAATAGAGCAACACGTCTCCATTTTTATAGTCGATTTTTTCTAATGTCACTTTTGATAAACCAATGGGATTAGGGCGATGAGTAGAGCGACTTGCAAATACACCCACTCGTTGATTACCCCCTAAACGAGGAGGTCGCACTGTGGTTTGTACTTTACCTTGTGGAATATGATGAAATTGAAATAATAACCATAAATGGCTAAATTCACTGAGTCCTCGAACACTCTCTTCTGTATTGTAAGGAGGAAGTAAACGCAATATCCCCTTACCCTCAGCCACTAAATTAGGTTGGCGTGGCACAGAAAATTTTTCACCGTAAGGCGTATGAATAATTCCCACTGGATAGCACGTAATTGGTTGAAGTTCCATCATATCGTCAATTTCCTTTAAAAAATTAAAAAATAATATGTCATTTTATAATAAAATAGCTCATTATAAGGAAACTAAATCATAAATAAAATTTTAACCCACAATGACGATGAATAAACTCTCTACACTTTCTATTTGGATTAGCACCGCACGTCCAAAAACCTTGCCTTTAGCTTTAGCCTCTATTTTAGTTGGCTCAGCATTAGCGTCATCGGTCGGTGCATTTAATGGTATTACCACTTTTTTGGCTTTTTTAACTACCCTGTTATTGCAAATTCTCTCTAACTTTGCAAATGATTATGGTGATCATATTCAAGGTTCTGACACTGCTGAGCGTATAGGTCCATTAAGAGCCATTCAACAAGGTGAAATTACCAAAGAGCAACTGAAAAAAGCGATTTATATACTAATAGGGCTTTCTTTACTTAGCGGTTTAACATTAATTATTTATGCTTATCAGTCGTGGCAGGATCTGGTTGTTTTTGGTGTATTGGGTGTGCTGGCGATTATTTGTGCAATTACTTATACTGTTGGTAGAAAACCTTATGGATATATGGGGTTAGGCGATATTTCTGTATTGGTTTTCTTTGGCTTTTTAGCCGTATCTGGAACATTCTATTTACAGGTTCATTCTTTATCAATGATTATTTTTCTTCCTGCCTTTAGCTGTGGATTACTTTCAGTTGCAGTACTCAATATCAATAATCTAAGGGATATTCATCAAGATAAAGTGGCAGGAAAAAATACGATTATTGTACGTTTAGGATCAAAAAAAGGCTGTATTTATCATATCTTATTATTAACACTAGCGGTCACTTGTTACTTAATTTTTGCAATTTTAACGCAACAATCTTGGCAAGGTTTTCTTTTCCTTATCACCACGCCGTTATTAGTTAAGCACGCTTTAACCGTTTATCGTCATCAAGATCCTTGCGAACTTCGTCCTTTATTGGGGCAAATGGCAGGCTTAGCTTTAATCACTAACTTTATTTTTAGCTTAGGAATAATGTTATAGCGTAAAGAATCAGATTGATGTTAATTCTGTCATTGACCAACGTGGTTTTACATTAATGCTTAAATCACTTTGCTCACCATTTTTAAGGCGTAAAAAACCAGCGTAAGCAATCATCGCACCATTATCTGTACAAAATTCAGGGCGAGGGTAAAAAACGTTGCCTTGTTGCTTTTTCATCAATTCTGCAAGGTTGTGTCGAAGTTGTTTATTGGCACTAACTCCACCAGCGACCACTAAACGTTTATAACCTGTTTGTTTCAATGCTCGGCGACATTTAATCATCAAGGTATCTACAACGGCATCTTGGAAGGCATAAGCGATATCACAACGAGTTTGTTCGTTTAATATACCTTGTTCAGCAATCTGTTTATGAATAGTATTAGCGGTTGCTGTTTTTAGACCAGAAAAACTAAAATCTAATCCAGGTCTATCTGTCATAGGGCGAGGAAATTTAAAACGTTCTGCTGTACCTTGCTCTGCCAATTTTGAGAGTGCAACACCTGCTGGATAGTCTAATCCAAGCAATTTCCCTGTTTTATCAAAGGCCTCACCTGCAGCATCATCAATAGATTCACCAAGCAGTTCGTAATTTCCCACATTTTCAACTTTAATTAATTGAGTATGTCCCCCTGAAACTAACAATGCAATAAAAGGAAACTCAGGAGGATTTTCTTCGAGCATTGGAGCGAGTAGATGTCCTTCCATATGATGTACGCCAAGTGCAGGTATATTCCACGCATAAGCCAATGAACGAGCGATGGTTGAACCCACTAATAATGCACCGACCAAACCTGGTCCAGCCGTATAAGCAATACCATCAATTTGATCAGCCGTTAAATTGGCTTCATCAAGAGCGGCTTGAATTAAAGGTAATGTTTTACGAATATGATCCCGTGAGGCAAGTTCCGGTACAACGCCACCATAATCAGCGTGCATTTCAATTTGACTATAAAGTTGATTGGCAATCAACCCTTGTTGTTCATCATAAATGGCGATGCCGGTTTCATCACACGAGGTTTCAATTCCTAAAATTCTCATTGTCAGTTTGTTATTCCTAAAAAATAAAGCCCTCTTTCATTAATGAAAGAGGGGGAGTGTAAATAAAAATTTGTAAAAAAGTTTAAAAATGTGACCGCTTAAAAACTTTCTCTATATGCTGGTTTTTTTGGCGTTTTAAATTTTTGTTTTTCAGTAGATTTAATTAGGTCTGCTGTTTTTTGTGCGGAGTCTTTAATTCCCATTTTCTCAAATGCATTTTTTAAATAAGGAAGTGCATCAATGGTTGCTTTACTATCAGGGAAATAACGAAGCATTTCTTCAATACGATTTACAATAGCAACATAAGCTTCACGTTTTTGGTAGTATTTAACAATTTCGAGCTCGTGTTCTGCAAGACGATTTTTTAAATAGACCATCCACTGTTTTGCTTCAGCAGCATATTTACTATTAGGGAAATTATTCGCAATAACTTGGAAATTTCCATAGGCATCACGTGTAGATTTAATGGCTCGAGAAGAACGATTAACTTTAAAGAAATCTTGAATAAAATTATCGCCTAAACGCACATTCGATAATCCTACAAGGTAATAAACATAATCCATTTTTGTACTATTTGGATTGTTGCGAGCAAAACGCTCTGCAGCTTCAATGACTTTGTAATATTCTTTAGTTTGATAATAAGAGTACATTAAATCTAATTGTGTTTGTGCTCGATGAGCATTATATTTAAAATTACCATCAATGGCTTCTAAATACCGAATAGCAGAACTGTAATTTTCGTCTTTTAAATAAGTTTGTGCTTTGTTATAAAGAGTTTGATAAGGAAGAGTTTCAAAGTCTTTTTTTGAACTTGAACAGCCTGTTAGCAATACTCCTGCTAAAATAATGAAAGACAATGATTTTAATTGTTGCATAATAAATTTACCTAAAGTTAATGTATAATTTTGTTAGACTTGCTATTATTCGCTAAGTTCATTTGTTCTATTTTATAGAACATCACTTAATAATACAATAAATTGGAATTTAAATGGCTCAAGAAATTACATTAAAAACTGAAATCTCATTAGATTTAATCGGTTCTCGCTTAGATCAAGCATTAGCACAAAGTTTTCCCGATTATTCTCGTACTCGTTTGAAGGCGTGGATTGATAATGATCGTGTAAAAGTGAATGGTAAAATTGTAAATAAAGCACGTGAAAAAGTTTTTGGTGGAGAAGAGATTGAAATTCTTGCTGAAATGGAAGATGAAGTTCGTTTTGAAGCACAAAATATTGCACTTGATATTGTTTATGAAGATGAAGATATTTTGGTGATTAATAAACCTAAAGGTCTTGTCGTTCATCCTGGTGCTGGCAATCCAGACGGTACGGTGTTAAATGCACTGTTACATCATCACCCTGCGATTATTGAAGTCCCTCGTGCAGGTATTGTACATCGTTTAGATAAGGATACCACAGGCTTAATGGTGGTTGCAAAAACCATTCCCGCACAAACTCATTTAGTCGCAGCATTACAAAAACGCCGTATTACGCGTGAATATGAAGCTATCGCCAGTGGTGTGATGACACAAGGTGGAAAAGTTGATGAACCAATGGCTCGTCACCCAACCAAACGTATTGCAATGGCGGTACACCCAATGGGAAAACCTGCGGTTACTCACTATCGTATTATGCAAAAGTTCCGTAATCATACACGTTTACGTTTACGCTTAGAAACGGGGAGAACCCATCAAATTCGTGTGCATATGGCACATATTGCTCATCCATTGTTAGGCGATCAAGTTTATGGCGGACGTCCACGCCCACCAAAAGGTGCGAGTGAAGAATTTTTAACTGTGCTACGTGATTTCCAACGTCAAGCACTGCACGCAGCAATGCTTCGCTTAGAGCATCCAATAACGAAAGAAATAATGGAGTGGCACGCACCATTGCCTGATGATTTTGTAGAATTACTAGAGGCTCTGAAAACGGATTATGAGTTGTATAAAGAAGAGTTAGATTATTAGCGATTATCTAGATGTGCTTTAATCAACTGAATAAACGCCTCACCAAAACGTTCTAATTTACGTTCACCGACCCCATTTATGGCTAACATTTCATTAGGGGTTTGAGGCGTAAATTCTGCCATCTCTTGTAAGGTGGCATCGTTAAACACAATATAAGGCGGAATATTTTCCCTATCGGCAATCTGTTTACGTAAAAAGCGTAAACGGGCAAACAGATCTTTATCATAACGACGATTAGTTGCTTTGGTTGATAGTATCGTACTACTTGAAATACCTAAGCGAGGCATTGCAAGAGCAAGTGGTTCTTCGCCTCGTAAAAATGGACGTGCATTTTTGGTTAATTGTAGTGAAGAATGCTCCATTATATTTTGTTTAATCAGCCCTAAATGAATAAGCTGGCGAATAACACTGATCCAATATTCTTGATTTTTTTCTTTACCAATGCCAAATACGGAAAGTTGATCGTGGTGATGATCTTTAATTTTCTGATTATTTAAGCCTCGAAGCACACCCACAATATGGTGTAATCCAAATACTTGACCTGTTCGATAAATTGCAGACATCACTTTTTGAGCATCGACTAAGCCATCGTATTTTTTAGGTGGATCTAAACAAATATCACAGTTTTTACAAGGTTCTTGACGTAATTCGCCAAAATAGTTGAGTAATACTAAGCGGCGACAAGTTTGTGATTCTGCAAAATCTTTAATGGTATTCAGTTTATGCTGTTCGATCTTACGTTGTTCATTTTCAGGTTTTTCCAATAAGACTTTTTGTAGCCAACCATAATCCGCAGGATCGTAAAATAGCATTGCCTCTGCGGGTAAGTCATCACGTCCTGCACGCCCTGTTTCTTGATAGTAAGATTCTATACTACGAGGTAAATCAAAATGTACCACAAAACGCACATTAGATTTATTAATTCCCATTCCAAAAGCTACCGTTGCAACGACCACTTGAATATCATCTCGCTGAAAGGCATTTTGTACGGTAGATCGCTCAAGCACTGACATTCCGGCGTGATAGCCCATTACCTTGATACCACGAGAGGCTAGTTTTTCCGTAATACTCTCTACTTTTTTACGACTACCACAATAAACAATGCCACTTTTTCCTTGCTGCTTGTCTAAAAACTTGGCTAACTGATTAAGTGGCTTAAATTTTTCTTGAATAGTGTAACGAATATTAGGGCGATCAAAACTACCCAAGTAAGTATGAGGATCGTTAAGCTGTAAATGGGTAATAATATCAGCACGAGTAGCTGGATCCGCTGTTGCGGTAAGTGCCATAAGCGGTATGTTTGGAAAGGTTTTTCGCAAACCGCCAAGCAAGGTATATTCAGGACGAAAATCGTGTCCCCACTGTGAAATACAATGTGCTTCATCAACCGCAATTAAATTAATTTTACAATGGGAAATAAAGTGATAAAAATTATTGGTCATCACTTTTTCTGGAGAAATATAAAGTAATTTTAGTCTTCCAGATATTGCTTTTTGTTCAATTTGTTGTTGTTCTTCAAAGCCTTGAGTTGAGTTAAGATAAGCGGCTTCAATACCGTCTGTTAAAAGTTGATCGACCTGATCTTTCATCAATGAAATTAAAGGTGAGATCACTAAGGTGATCCCCTCTAAGCATAGTGCAGGCACTTGATAGCAAAGGGACTTTCCTCCACCTGTGGTAATAATAACCAAACAATCTTTATTAGATAATACTGCCTCAATAACTTCTTGTTGCCCAGTTCTAAAAGATTGGTAGCCAAAAACACTATGTAAAATATTTTTGGCTTTGATCATTAAAGGATTAGTCATTATTGAAAAGAAACGATTTCACCGTGTTTTTTCACAGCTTGTTCAAGGTGAGTCCAAAAAGAATGACCTTCACGATCAATCCATTGTCCATTTTGATATTTAAAGTGTAAACCACCCAATTTACTCGCTAGCCATAGCTCTAACATCGCTTCTTGTTTGTTAATGACTATTTGTGAATTATCAGCAAATATAATTTCCATCACTGAACCGTGCATTTCACAATCTACATCACAATCTTGTTCTTCAAGTTGTTCTTCAATGGTGAGCCAAGTTTGTTCAACAATTTGATGAAATTCTTGAGTATTCATTTAACTATTCCTAAATTAACAGATAAAAAACGGAAGCGTTGAGCTTCCGTCTTTTAACCATAAATAAATTATTTTGCACGGAAAGTAATACGACCTTTTTGTAAATCGTATGGGGTCATTTCAACAGTGACTTTATCTCCTGTTAAAATACGAATATAATTTTTACGCATTTTTCCAGAAATATGAGCAGTCACAATATGTCCATTTTCTAATTCAACACGAAACATCGTATTTGGTAAGGTTTCTAAAATTGTACCCTGCATTTCAATGCAATCTTCTTTTGCCATTTATTCCTCTTTTGTTTGATTGACTTTATAAAATAATAAAACTTCGTTATTATACTCTCAACCGACCGAATTTCAATCATTAAAAAATAACAATTTAAGCCAACAATATAAAGGTTATTATGCAAAACATCATTTTTATCTACTCAAAAAATCTGACAACAGAAAAAATAGTACAGTTTGAGCAAAAATCAGGGTTGAAAATACTGAAAAAGTTAGATTACTTAGCGTATAAAATTGCATTTTTTAATGCAAATCTTACCGCTTCCTTGCAACAACTTGCCACACAAATTGAGTGTGATATTAGCTCGTTAGATATTACACCAACCTTAGCACAACAAGGATTATTGGTAATGGATATGGATTCCACCGCCATTAAAATAGAATGTATCGATGAAATTGCCAAACTGGCTGGTACAGGGGAATTGGTCTCTTCAATCACCGCAAGTGCAATGCGAGGCGAGTTAGATTTTGAGCAAAGTTTACGCCAAAGAGTAGCAACATTAGAAAATGCCTCGGAAGAAATTTTGCAAAAAGTTCGTCAAATGTTACCGCTTATGGACGGTTTTGAAACGCTGATTAACACATTAAAACAAGCCAATTGGAAAATGGCTATCGCCTCAGGGGGCTTTGATTATTTTGCGGATTACTTAAAACAGAAATATCAGCTTGATGATGCCGTTTCTAATCAGCTTGAAATACAAAATGGGAAATTGACAGGTAAAGTATTAGGCAAAGTGGTGGATGCACAATATAAAGCAGAAACCCTACAACGTCTTGCTCAAGAATTTAATATTCCGCCAACTCAATGGGTTGCAGTGGGTGATGGGGCAAATGATTTACCAATGCTCAACACTGCCAGTTTAGGTATTGCATTACACGCTAAACCAAAGGTTCAAGAACAGGCACAATTTGTGGTAAACTTTGGGGACTTAACCGCCATTGCATTATTATTAAATGCAAAGCACTTATTTAATCAATCATCTTTATAAATAGAAGGAAAATAAAATGCCATCTTTTGATATTGTATCTGAAATTACTATGCACGAAGTACGTAACGCTGTAGAAAATGCCAATCGTGAATTAACTAACCGTTGGGATTTTCGTAATGTTACTGCGACGATTGAACTCAATGAAGGGAAAGAGAGTATTAAGCTAACCTCTGAGTCCGACTTCCAAGTAGAACAGTTGCTGGATATTTTACGCAATGCAATGATTAAACGTAGCATTGAACCCTCATCATTAGAAATTCCTGATGATTATGAACATAGCGGAAAAATGTACAGCAAGGAAGTCACGCTGAAACAAGGAATTGAAAAAGAGATGGCGAAAAAAATTATTAAATTAATTAAAGACGCAAAATTAAAAGTACAAACCCAAATACAAGGTGAACAAGTTCGAGTCACTGGAAAGTCTCGCGATGACTTACAAAAAACGATTCAACTTGTAAAAGGTGCTGAATTAGGACAACCGTTTCAGTTTGAGAATTTTAGAGATTAAGTTGGTTTCAAAAAGCTATCTGGTTAATTATTTTAGTCAGATAGCTACAACATAATTAACCTAATACTGATTGATGCTTAGCATGTGTATTATACCAACCAGGTATTGGGCTTTCAGCAAATTCATTAACAATAGCTAAAATACCCTCAAAATCTGGGTGTCCTCTCAGCTTCCCATTATCTCCAAATAATTCATAGCCTCTAAAAATTTTTTGATATTGGGTAAATATTTGTGAATCAGTTTTCCAATTATTTGGTAAGTCTCTCCCAAATAAACCGCTTGAACCAAATGGAAATAGATGTTTAACATAATGACCTTCTTGTGTATTGCAAGGTTCTTTTTGTTGGGGGATGGTCATTTGATTAATGGCTTGAAAATGGTCATAACCAAGTTTCTTTAGTAATTTAATTTCTAAAATTAATTTCTCAAAACTTGTTTTTTCTGACTCTAAAGAAATATAGTCTGGTCTTTGCTCAAAATCTAATAAGGCTTTCAAACAAGCTAAATCCATTCCTTCAATATCGATTTTCAGATAATAAGGAATGCCATATTGTGCTAAACATTCAGAAAAATTAATAGCAGGTACCTCAATGGTTTCACTAGATGTAGAATACACTTGTGCATTTCTAATTGCCCACTCTTTTACTACAGTACCCCAAACAGGATTTTGATTATTTTTAAAAAATATGACGTTATAGTTAGTGTTGTTCCCTAAATCAGAGGTCTTAAAATCAATAATAGCCCCTTCAATAATGATGAGCTGTCCTGTCTGAATAGCATTTTTAAATCTTATTTTACATTGTTTAACTAAAGAAGGATTCGCTTCAAATCCAATCACATTAAACCCTTTTTTTAGGTAAAAATCGGTATCTTCTCCTTGACACATACCTACATCATAAATTAGCTTTTGTGTTGCGTGTTGCATCAGTGTTCCTTATTTGGCTTATTATAGGTAATAGTTATTGGTGTTCTTCCTTTTGTTGTACTTTGTAATGCCATTTGGCATTGTTTTAAACGTGTTACAATTGTATTTGTTATATTATTAGCATGAGCAATAACCTCTTCAGTGATAAGAGGATGATGTTCATTAAATAATACTGCGCGTAATAATCTTTCTGCGTGCATACCTTCTCGGCAATAGAGTTGAACACCTTGGTATTCTTCTTCAAATAATGTGCCTATCATTGCTGTTTTTTCAAATGCAATACCTAATGCACCATCTTCACCACCTAAATGTTTAAATAATTCATCTTGAGGAAAACCACCACAAGCCAATAAAATGTTCCGCCTAAAAATTGTGTTTCCTGCACCAGTCATTTGTAACGTTTCCCACGCTATTGGAAAATTAGGATGTTCTGACAATAGAGGAGATAAATTAATAGGTATAAATTTTAATCGAATTAAGCTCAATTCTGGTAAATAATGAAATGCCTCTGCAATAGGGTATAATGCTCCTTTCTGATAGGTATCATCAGCATCTAAAAAAGCGACTAACTCTGCTTGGCTATGTAATGTCGCCCAGTTCCTCGCACAAGCTACACCACTATTTTCTGGCATTTTTAAGGTAATAATATGCGGATGCTCTGCTTTTAGTCTTTGCATTATTTGCCAAGTATTATCTGTTGAGCCATCATCAACTAAAATAATATGTTGATAATTATTTTGTTGTAAACAGCTAGCAACAGCTCTTTCCAATGTATCACTTGCTTGATAACAAGGTATAACAATATCTAACGTAGGTAAAACAGAAATATTCATTATGCTCAATTATTGAAAAATAGTGTTGCACATTATAGCTAATAAAAAGCCATTGATCTAATTGATTATTAAACAAGCTCTAAGTATAATGCGAAAGAGTTTCTAATAAAAAATAAACCCTATAATGAATGAAAGTCGATTAGTCGGTTATGTTATCAATTTGGATCGTCACTCTGAACGAATTAAACGATTCTATCAGCAAGATGAGGCTGATTTTTTCACACGAGTCTCTGCTATTGATAAAAATATCCTTAACATTTTAGAAGATAATAGTTTATTTTTTAATCTGCAAAAAACCTTTGAATTGATTAACCGCTATCCAGCAACAGGTGAAATTGCTTGCACGTTATCTCATATAAAATGTTGGAAAGAGATTGCGAATAATTACACCCTTTCAGATAATGAATTTGCTTTAATTGCTGAAGATGATTTATTGTTAACACCTTATTTTAAACATAAAGTAAGAGCTGTTATTCAGCTATTAACAGAAATGCCAAATGTTGAATTGGTTATTTTACAAAAGTTAGGATTGCATAATCCAAGCTGGAGAATAACAGAAAGTGGTAACTCACTTACTTATTTTACGCCTCAAAACTATATGTACTGTAACAGTGATGGTTCTTCTCTTTATTTAATTAAAAAGTTGTTAGCAAAAAAATTGATATCATATTTACAATCTCAAAAACCTTATTGGCTTGCTGATCAATTTTCATTATTTGTAGAATTACAAAATATCTTAATGATCAAACCGTCAATTGGTTATGTTGATGAAACAATTGAGTCTGATATTGAGCAAGAAAGGGAACTTCTCAGGCAACAATACACTGACTTTAATGATTTTTTTCTTAAAAACACACACACAACAAATGAAAAATAAAACACAACAAAAATTTAACGTTGCAGTTATCAGTGCAACTGTAGGTAGAACTTCCTTACATAAGTGCATACAATCAGTGCAACAACAAAGCTATCCAGTGACACATTATATCTATATTGATGGTCCTGAATATGTGCAAGCGTCACGTGAAATTTTAAAAAATTATCCTAATGTTAACGTGATTGTGATGGAAAATAATACGGGAGCTGGTGGTTATCACAATAGTTATATTAATGCCAGAGCTTGTAATGAAATAGAAGCAGATATTTTTTGTTTTTTAGATGATGATAATTTTTATGATTCTAATCATATAGAAACTATTGTGAATGCTTTTAAGGAAGAACCTAACACAGATATCGCTTATGTAAACAGACGTTTTGTGGATAAATTTAATACTTATATTTGTGATGATAATTCATATAGTTTGGGGATCTTTGAACAACAAAATGAAGTTACCTTACCTATTAAATACAAAGGATATCAACAGACAATAAAAGCTATTATCAATAAACCTTTTATGAAATTAGTAGATACTAACTGTATGGCAATGTCAAAATCTTATGCCAAACGTCACGGTAGTGATTGGTCAGACAAAGGGAATGATATGTATGTATGGCAACAAGCCTTAGCTCGAAAAGCCAATTTGTTTGGTACAGGACAATGTACGGTTAATTATTTTATTGAATTACAAAGCACCTATGGTAAGGACTTTTTCCCTAGATTAGGTAAACTGTTAGGAATGGAAATCGTGACTGAACAAGATATTTTTGAGTTAGAAAAAGTATTTTTAATTGCAGTTAATAATACTGTTCCTAAAATGATAGGTCATAGTTTATGGCAGACTAAGGTGAAAGTAGGATATCTCACATAAATAGTTTTTCACTTTTTAGGCTAAACATACTAGAATAAAGAGGTTTGGTCGATTATGTTTAAAAAGGAAACAAAATGACACAAGAATATTTAGATTTTGAGTTACCTATTGCAGAACTTGAAGCAAAAATTGAAGCGTTACGTTCAACTGTAAATTCTGATGATAAAATTAATATTGATGATGAAATTAAACGTCTTCAAAAAAAATGTAATGAACTTACAAAAAAAACATTTGGTGATTTAGATGCGTGGCAAATCACCAAAATGGCTCGCCACCCAAACCGCCCCTATACTCTTGATTATATTGAGCGTATTTTTACTGAGTTTGATGAATTGGCAGGAGATCGTGCTTATGCAGATGATCGTGCAATTGTAGGTGGAATGGCTCGTCTTGATGGACGTCCTGTAATGATTATTGGGCACCAAAAAGGACGTAGTGTAAAACAAAAAGTATTACGCAACTTTGGAATGCCAGCACCTGAAGGTTATCGTAAGGCATTACGTTTAATGAAAATGGCAGAGCGTTTTAATATGCCGATTATCACTTTTATTGATACCCCAGGAGCATATCCAGGAGTAGGTGCTGAAGAACGTGGACAAGCTGAAGCCATTGCCCATAATCTTCGTGAAATGTCAAAATTATCTGTACCTGTTATTTGTACGGTAATCGGTGAAGGTGGTTCAGGTGGTGCGTTAGCCATTGGTGTGGGCGATAAAATTAATATGCTGCAATATGCGATTTATTCTGTGATTTCTCCTGAAGGTTGTGCGTCTATTTTATGGAAAGATGCAGAAAAAGCCTCAACCGCAGCAGAAACAATGGGTTTAACAGCGACGCGATTAAAAGAATTAAAATTGATTGATAGTGTTATTGAAGAGCCATTTGGCGGTGCTCAAAAGGATTTCGATGAAATCGCTCAAAATGTAAAACAGTGTTTACTTAAAGATTTAGACGATCTTGATACAATGTCTACAGAAGAACTTTTAGAGCGTCGTTATGCTCGATTAATGAGTTATGGTGCTTAAAATAAGTGGTAAGATGATGAAAGAATTTAATTATAAAAAAGGTTTATTATGAAAAATGTTTTGTCCATTCAATCTCACGTTGTCTACGGTTATGCGGGTAATAAAGCTGCGGTTTTTCCAATGCAAATGTTGGGCATTGATACTTGGGCGTTAAATACTGTGCAATTTTCCAACCATACCCAATATGGTAAATGGACAGGTATGGTTATACCCCAAGAGCAAATTACAGAAATTGTACAAGGTATTGATAATATTAATGCTTTAGCTGAGTGTGATGCGGTGCTTTCAGGTTATATCGGTGCGGCTAGTCAAGGTAGTGCAATTTTAGAGGCTGTGGCTAAAATTAAAGCCAAAAATCCAAATGCAATTTATTTTTGTGATCCCGTAATGGGACATCCTGATAAGGGCTGCATTGTGGCTGATGGTGTTGCAGAGTTTTTACGTGATGAAGCAATGGTAAAAGCAGATATTATTGCCCCAAATCTTGTAGAACTACGTGAGTTAACAGGATTGGAAGTAGAAAATTTTGATCAAGCCTTAAGAGCCGTTAAAGCTATTCAATCGAAAGGGGTTAAAAAAATCTTAGTTAAGCATTTAAGCAAAGTAGGGCAAGATCCTAATCAATTTGAAATGTTATTAGCAAACGAAGAAGGTATTTGGCACATTAGTCGTCCATTGCATACTTTTAAAGCAAAAGATCCTGTGGGAGTGGGTGATTTGACCAGTGGTATCTTTTTAGCGAATTTATTAAACGGAAAATCTGATTTAGAGGCTTTTGAACATACTGCTAATGCTGTAAATGATGTAATGACGGTCACTCAAAAAAGTGGTAAATATGAATTACAAATTATCGCTGCTCGTGAGTTTATTGCTCAGCCAATAAGCCAGTATAAAGCGGTAAAAATTAGCTAAATATGGGCTAAATTAAATATTAAGGGATACGTTTAATGAAACAGTATCCTTTAATTTTTTATCATTCTATGATTGACGACATAATGTTAATGTTTCCTCAATCAACCTTAACGCAATGGTTCCTTTTGGTGGTAATGGAGGTAACGGTTTATCATAATCAAACCATCCTGCATCAAAAATTTCCTCTTCTTGTAAGGTAATTTCGCCGCTCTCATAATCCGCTAAAAAACCTAACATTAAAGAATCTGGAAATGCCCAAGGTTGGCTACCAAAATAACGGATATTTTTAATTTTTATTCCTGTTTCTTCAAATACTTCACGTTCCACGGCTTGTTCTAAGGTTTCTCCTGTTTCAACAAAACCCGCTAAATTGGTATAAATGGTGCCTTTATGACGTAAATGGTTTGCCAATAAGATTTGATTATCTCGTTTTATTGCAACAATAATTGAGGGGCTAATTTTAGGATAAACACGGCTACCGCAAGCATCACAATGTAATGCCATTTCATCACTTGCTTTATAAAAAGGTTCTCCACAGCTACCGCAAAAACGATTTTTTGTAAAAAAATGATTTAAACTGACCGCTTTGTTTAATAAATAAAAATGTTGTTCTGATTGAAACAGTTGTGAACGAAGAGTAACAAAATGTTCATTTAATTCATTCTCTTGTGTGGGAATAAGCCATACAGGAAAACCATTATATTGAGCAATTTCAATTCCTTTTTTTCCTTCTAAACCACAGGATTGAGCAGTACCAAAGGGAATGTTATTATTGGGTAAATAAAGTTGAGATTGGTAAACGTGTAACCAATAACACTGTTGATGTTGAGGTAATAATTTCATCTAATTATCCTTAATATCAGTAAATTTTGCATTTGTGAGTTGGGCTAAATCTTGTGGAGCAAGTTCAATATCCAGCCCTCGCTTTCCGCCTGACACAAAAATAGTATTAAATTGCTGTGCTGAGCTATCAATAATGGTGGCTAGGCGTTTCTTTTGCCCCAATGGACTAATACCTCCCAGCAAATAACCTGTTGTTTTTTGTGCTACGGTTTTATCCGCCATTTCCATTTTTTTAATTGCTAATGATTGTGCCGCTTTCTTTAAATTAAGGTGAGAAGAAACAGGAACAATCATCACCGCCAATTTTTTCTGATCACCATTTTGAGCCACTAATAATGTCTTAAACACTTGTTGTGGATTTAATCCTAACTTATCTACCACTTCTTGTCCAAAATCAGATGTATTAGGATCGTGATCATAAGGATGAAGTATAAAGGGTATTTTGTGCTTTTTAAGTAAATTTACAGCGGGTGTCATTATTTTATTATCCTCAAAAATGAAATGAAGCGGTATGATTTTAATACTTTTTTGCAAAAAAAGGTAAATTTTTAATTTAATCATATCGCTTATTTTGATAATCAAATGTAGAATGAAGTGTTTATTATTTTAAAAGAGAATTAATATGTCAGATATTCAATTAGCAATTGTCAGTGATTTTCATACCGCTGAAAAATTATTGGAAGCACTAGAAAAAACGAACCTTAGTTTTGATAAAGTTTGTGCCGTTGAACTTGAAGTCTTTAACGAAGAGCAAGGGTTACGTTTTAATCATTCAAGTCTTGAGCAACTTAAATTAGATGAGGTAAATTGGTCACAGTTTAGCTATGTTCTTTTTGCGGGTAAGCCAAGTAATGCAGAACTGTTAGCTGAAATGGCTCAAGCAGGTTGTGTAGTACTGGATTTATATGGTTTAACAGCGTTAATTAGCGATGTGCCTGTTATTGTGCCTAGTGTGAATGATGAAGACTTAGTTAATTTACGTGAGCGTAATATTGTGGCGTTAGCTAATCCTCAAATTAGCCAGTTGGCTTTGGCATTAAAACCATTAAGAGATCAACCTATTCAACAAGTCTTTGTGACCTCTTTACTTTCAAGTGCCTATTTTGGTGAGAAAAAAGTGCAACAATTAGCAGGGCAAACTGCTCAGTTATTAAATGGTGTGCCATTAGATAGTGATATGTCACGAGTGGCTTTTGATACGGTCCCAAGTAATATGCAAGATGATGAGTCAACGTTACCTTTTTCTAAAGCTTTTGTATTGCAACTTGCAAAAATTATGCCAAATCTTACCGCTTGTACCACTTTTCATAGTGTTCAAGTTCCCTTGTTTTATGGTGCATCACAAATGGTAACTGTGCAATCTGAATTTCCACTTGATGCAATAGAATTAAGTGAGCAATGGAAACAGCAATCTTGGATTACCTTTAATGAAGAAGTGGTTATTACACCAGTAAAAAATGGTGAAGATGAAGAGACAAACACACTTCAAATTAGTCAATTAATCAGTAAAGATGAAAATGCTATTCAATTTTGGAGTGTCAATGATGAACAACGCTTTAGTGTGGCATTTTTAGGTATAAAATTATTAGAATTAGTACTTCATTATTAAAAAATATTGCTCTCAATAATCTATTTTATTTTTGGATATCCATTTAAGGCAGAAATTTGTTATACTTAGTGAAAATATCTGATGAGGTAAATATTCACAATGTATAGTAAAAAAATGTGGGGATTATTGGGAGCGATCATTTTGACAGGTTGTCACTTTCAAACAACAGAACCTTCTCAAGATGTTATTTCACCAGTAGCTACTCCAAAAGTAAATAATCAAAAAGCGTTGTCTCAGGTTGATGAAACCGCGGTAAAAATAAAAGCATTAGATTTTTCAAAACCTGTTAATTTTCAGCAAGCAGCAGATTATGTTTTACAACATTCTGATAAGTTACTGGCTGCTCAAACAGGCTGGCAAGCAAGTCAATTACAAGCGGATTCGCTAGATTTACATCAGCCTATGGTAATGATTGGTGGTATGGTGGGGCGTTATAATGTAGAAACGGATATAAATACAGCAGGTTTGACTGAGCGATTAGATAGTTATAAAAAACTTTTATCTAATCCTCAGATGTTAGGAAAATTACAGCAAATTGCACCAAATATGATAGGTAATATTGCTGAATTACAAAAACTCTCTAGTTTAGGCATAATGCCTGAAATTCCCTCTAATATTCATTTACAAAAACAAGATAATTTCTCAAATGCTCATTTGATGGCACTACTACCACTTTATACGGGGGGGCGTATCAATGCTATTCAAGAGTTTGCACAGGGACGAGCCGATGCAAATGCCACTGAAGTGGTAACCACCAAAGAAGAACTACTAAAAACCTTGATTAAACGTTATTTTCAGGTGCAGTTAGCGGAACGTGTTGTTAAAGTGCGAGAAGTTGCGTTGAAGTCAGTTAAAGGGCATAGTCATTCGGCAAAACGTATGCAGCAGTTGGGTATGATTTCCAAAGTACAACGTTTACAAGCAGTTGCTGCACTCTCTGATGCTGAATTTCAGTTAGATAAAGCCAAAGATAATTTACGCCTTGCACAACGAGCATTAAATTCCTTATTACAAGGTAAAAATATTAATACAGCAACAACATTATTTGTAAAAAACATAAATTAGCACCGCTATCCACATTTCAAACTAAGGCACAGGCACATTACCCCATTTTTGCTCAAATTAAAGCCAAAAGAAAGCAAGCAAAAGCAATGGAGCAGTTAAGTGATGCCGCTTGGAAACCAAGTGTTGCCGCTTTTGGTTCTTATCAACTTGATAAAGATCATAATTGGGTGGTTGGTATCAATGCTCGTTGGACATTACACAGTTCTGTGGATAGAAGCAAAATTCAACAAGCAGCACAAATGACATTAAGGCAAGTTGATGCGATTTATCGTCAGGTAGAAAAAGATATTAATTTGTTAGTAGAAAAAAACTGGCTTGCTGTTGATGATACTCGCCAACGTTATCAATCTCTTGCGAAAGAAGAAACGCTCGCACAACAAGTTCTTAAATTACATCGAGCAGGTTTTAAAGAGGGTATCAATACAGTTATTGAATTAAATGATGCACAAGCAAAATTAGTTAAAATTCAAACTGAACGTGCTAATGTGGCTTATGAGTATGTAATAGCATTGGCAGAATTATTAGAATCAACAGGAAATCTTCACACTTTTGTCGATTATATTCCAACAAGTTTAAAGCATTAAAATAAAGTGAGAAAACAATGAAAGAAAACACTAAAAAAGCACTGAAACCTATTTTAGGATTAGTTATATTAGGTCTTGTTATTGTCTTTATTATTTGTGGATATTTAAAGGTCTCTGAGCCTGAACCTGTAGTATTACAGGGGCAAATGGAAGCCCACGAGGTAAATATTGCCAGTAAAATATCTGGACGTATTGATAAAATTTATATTCAAGAAGGCGATAAAATCACAAAAGGCTCACCAATTTTACATTTTGATAGCCCAGAAATTGCCGCCAAAGTCGCTCAAGCTGAAGCTGTTCGAGATGCCGCCTCCTCGGTAGCAAATAAAGCGGAAGCTGGAGCAAGAACCCAAGAAAAAGAAATGGCATTTAAACAAATGCAACGTGCAAAAGCAGGCTTAGATGTAATGAACAAAACGTGGAAAAGGGTTAATACATTAACAAAAGAAGGATTATTAAGCCAACAAAAAGCCGATGAAGTCAAAGCGAAATACCTAAGTTCACAAAAATTATATGAAATAGCAAAAGCACAATATGAAATGGCACAAGAAGGCGCGAGAAAAGAAGATATTTCTGCTGCAAAAGCCAAAGCTCGTCAGGGGCAAGCGGTGTTTGATGAAGCGCTTGTTGCAAAAGATGAAATGCAATTAAAAAGTCCTGTTGATGGTGAAATCGCAGAAATCATACCAAATGTAGGTGAAATTATTGCTAAAGGTGTACCTGTTGTTACAGTCGTGAATTTACAAGAGCAACGTTTAGAGTTAAACGTCCGTGAAGATTACCTTAAATATTTTGCGATTAACCAAACCTTTGAAGGAACTATCCCTGCATTAGACAATTTAAAAGTGACTTTTAAAGTCTATGCAAGTTCTGTCTTACCTGATTTTGCGACGTGGCGACCAACTCGTACTGATCAAGGTTTTGATATGCGTACATTTTTAGTTAAATCACATCCTGAAAAACCGATCGAAAAAATGCGACCAGGGATGAGTGTATTGGTTGAGTTACCGAGAGGTAAGTAATCTATGTTGAGTTTGTGGCGTATCTTTGTACGTAGTGCGATATGGGAATGGCGAATTATCCAACGTCACCGAGTAGAGCGAGTATTGCTGGTTTTACTACCAGCACTGACTATTGGCATAATTTGGTATACCTTTTCAGCTTCACAAGTTCGTAATTTACCCATTGGCGTGATTGACAAAGATAATACAACGTTATCTCGAAAATTGATTTCAATGGTTGATGCTTCGCCGAATGTTGCAGTTACTACACATTTTCGAGATGCTCAAGAAATGAAACTCGCCATACAAGATACTGAAGTTTATGCAACATTAATTATTCCAGCAGATTTTTCACATCGTATTCATCAACTTAAAGTAAGCCCTGTTAATTTAGTTGTAAATGCACAATATGGTACACATTCAGGGATCATTCAATCTGGTGTTGGCAGTGCCGTCAGAACATTTTCAGCTGGTATTGAACTACGTTTACGAACCAAAATGGGAATGATGAAACAACAAGCTCTTGATAGTCTTATTCCAATTAAACCCAATGTCAAAATGGCATTTAATCAATCTCTTAATTATCAACAATTCTTGGCAAGTACGATTATTCCTGCATTATTGCATATCTTAGCCACAGTAGTAGGTGTTGGTGTGATAGGGCGAGAATTACGCCACAGTACGCTTGGTTGGTGGTTTGCAGGTGTATCCAAATACGAAAGTGAGCAAGTTCCTCGTATTTTAGCTCTTTTTGTGGCTTTAAAAGGTAAATTATTTTGGCACTCATTAATATTTTGTACTTGGATTACCATTGCAATTATACTGGCTACTTGGCACAATCCACCATCTTTTGAAAATTTATGTATCACCATATTGAATGGCTGGTTATTAATGATTATTTCCTTATGGCTTGGCGTGGTATTAACTGTAACAACAATGTCTAACCGAATGGGTTTATCTAATGCAGGAATTATCACTGCCCCTGCCTTTGCATTTTCAGGTGTAACCTATCCGTTAGTGGCAATGCCTAAAGTTGCGCAAATTATTGCAACAATGTTA
This sequence comes from Phocoenobacter atlanticus subsp. cyclopteri, assembly GCF_018343795.1. Taxonomy (GTDB): domain Bacteria; phylum Pseudomonadota; class Gammaproteobacteria; order Enterobacterales; family Pasteurellaceae; genus Phocoenobacter; species Phocoenobacter atlanticus. The sequence continues at coordinate 1,639,089 of NZ_CP074346.1, read as the reverse complement.
CCGCTTACCCACTATCTACAATCGCAAATTGCTCAAATTCAAACTCAACAAAATTGGCATTTAGGATTAGCAACCAGTTATGGTTTTATTATTGCTATTATTATAATGATGATATTAGCAACACTATTTACAGCAATAGCATTAAAACGTAAGCATCGTTGGGGTATGAGGTAAAAAAATGAATACATTTATTGCCGCAATACGAGACACATTTAAAAGTATTTTTACGGATGCTGGAGTATTACTTCTTCTCATTATTGCCCCCATTATCTATGGGTTATACTACCCCTTACCTTATAGCACTGAAATTGTACGAAATGTACCAGTGGCGATTGTTGATAATGCTCACGATAGTTTATCTCGTAAAATGATCCGAATGATCACCGCTACACCAACAGTGACAGCAAAGGTAGTTAGTGATGAAAGGCAAGCCAAAGAGTTATTACTTGAAGATAAAATAATGGCATTAATGGTTATTCCTGAAAATTTACAACGCAACGTAATTTTAGGGAAACCAGCAACCGTCAATATGATAGGTAATGGAAACTATGTTCTTGCCAGTAAATACGCACAACAATCTATGGCAAGTGCAGTACTCGCACTATCCGCAGGTATTGAAATTAAAAAATTATTACCTTTTGTAAAAAGTTATCAAAACGTGACCGCTATTAGAGATCCCGTCCCCTTACAAATTCAGCCTCTTTACAACCAAACAGAAGGTTATGGAAGTTATGTTGTACCTGCAGTAGCTTGGTTAATTCTACAACAAACGTTACTCATTGCCTGTGCAATGTTAGTGAGTACTTGGTATGAAAATCACAAAGCCTATGCTTCTGCAACTCAATGGTTGGGTCGATTAACTACTATTAGTATTATTCATTATGTTATCTGTTTGGGTTATACAGGGAGTATGTTTAGTTTTTGGGGATACCCTTCAGGAGCAAATCCAATCGGGAATTTATTTTTGATTGCATTATTCTCCCCTTGTGTGGCGACTTTAGGTTGCTTATTGGGGTTACTGATTAAAGACCGTGAACGAACAATGCAAATTTTAGTTTTTTCAGCCTTGCCAATGTATTTTATGAGTGGGTTTTCTTGGCCCGCAGATCTATTACCAATCCCCTTACAATATTTGCGTTGGATTTTCCCTAGCACCAGTGTTATTCAAGCAGGTGTTAGCTTAAATCAACTGGGTGGCACAGTGCTTGATAATCTTCATTATTTTATTGCACTAGGAATCATTACTTGGCTTGGTTTAGCAATGCTATTTTGGTTTGGAAAAAAAGAATAAAAATGTTAACATTTTGTAAATTTTTATAAAAATATGACCGCTTCAAGGAACAATTAATGAAATTATCTGTTACTCAACAGCTTCTTAAAGAAGCTCGCTGGGCGTTGGCTCTTACTGTTTTTTATATTGTGGGTTGGGTTGGATTTGGTTATTTTTCTCCAGCAGGCAAAGGAATGTTAGGTTTTCCTATTTGGTTTGAGTTTGCTTGTATTTACTTCCCTCTATTATTCATTTTTATCACCTTTACTGTTGTAAAAGTCGTTTACAAAGAAATGGACCTTGAGGTAGATGATGAATCTTGATATGTTAGTTCCCTTAATTGCTTACTTGCTATTTGTATTTGGTGTAGCATTTTACGCTTATCAAAAACGTAAAGGACAAAGTTTCTTAAACGAATATTATATGGGTAGTCGCTCAATGTCTGGCTTTGTATTAGCAATGACAACAGCGGCAACTTATGTAGGTGCAAGTTCTTTTATTGGCGGACCAGGTGCGGCTTATAAATTTGGTTTAGGTTGGGTTTTATTGGCAATGATCCAAGTCCCAGTGGTTATATTAACTTTAGGGGTGTTAGGGAAACGCTTTGCCATATTGGCACGTAAAACTAACAGCGTCACTATTAATGATTTACTTTATGCACGTTATAAAAATCGTTTTGTTGTTTGGGTCGCCAGTTTCTCATTACTGATTTCTTTCTTTGCAATGATGACGGTGCAATTTTTTGGTGCAGGACGTTTACTTGAAACAACTTTAGGTATTCCCTATCAAACCGCAATTTTAATTTTTGCGTTAACCGTTGGAATTTATACCTTTATTGGTGGTTTTCGTGCCGTCGTACTCACGGATACTATTCAAGGTATTGTAATGATAGTGGGAACCACCTTATTACTTGGTGGAGTCATTTATGCAACTGGTGGGGTAAGTGCTGCAATCAAAACATTAGAAAATATTGATCCAAATTTAATTAGCCCTTATGGGATTGAAGCTCGTCCGCTGGATTTTACTTTTATGTTATCATTTTGGGTACTTGTTTGCTTTGGAATTATGGGATTACCAACCCTTGTGGTCAGAAGTATGGCGTATAAAGATAGCAAGGCATTACATCAAGGCATTATTATTGGAACCGTTGTTGTCGCATTTTTAATGTTAGGAATGCATTTATCTGGTGTGCTGGGGCGTGCTTTAGATCCAAATTTAACGGTGTCTGATAAAATTATTCCAACACTAATGCTACAAGTAATGCCTCCTATGGTAGCAGGTATTTTTCTGGCAGCACCAATGGCAGCCATAATGTCTTCTATTGATTCAATGTTAATCCAAGCTTCTTCAACGTTAATTAAAGATTTATACATTGCCATCAAACCAGAAGCTATTCATAACGAAACCAAAATTAAACGACTTTCTACCTTAACCACCTTAATCTTTACCTTATTACTTATTATTGCAGCACTCAATCCACCTGATATGTTAATTTGGCTAAATTTAAATGCGTTAGGAGGATTAGAAGCGACTTTCTTTTGGGTAATTCTACTTGGTTTTTTATGGAAAAAAGCCAATGCAATGGGGGCTATTTTCTCTATGATAGGTGGTTTAGGGAGTTATGGTATGTTAGTGATAACAGAAATTAAACTCTTTAATTTCCACGCTATTGTACCAGCGATATTTGTTGGATTAATCGCATTTTTGATTGGGAATATACTACAAGCTAAAAAATAATTCATTTCTCCAAAAGAGGGGATATGAAAAAATAGGGTTCAAAACTATCTTTGAACCCTAAACCGAGACTGTCTCCTAAACTGTGTAACTGCAATTTAGTTAAAGATAATCAGCTAAGCGATCATCAAACTCAATCATAAACTTATTGAGAGCTAATTTCCAGTCTCTAATTGGCATTGTCCATTTTTTAGAGGCATTTTGAATAGCCAGATAAACAACTTTTTTTGCTGAGTCATCTGTTGGGAATAATTTTCTTTTATTGATGACTTTGCGAATAACACTATTGACAGACTCAATAGCATTCGTCGTATAAATGGCTTTTCTGATGTCCTGTGGGTAGTTAAACAAGGTATTCAGGTTATCCCAGTGTTTATACCAAGACCGTGATATTTGCGGATATTTATCATCATAAGTATTCGCAAAATTCTCTAATTCCTGCAAGGCTTCATCTTCTGTCGCAGATTGATAAATTTTCTTTAAATCTCGAGCAACTGCTTTATAGTCCTTATAAGGCACATATTTCATAGAATTACGCACCATATGGACGATACAAAGCTGGATTTTAGTTTTTGGATAAACGGTATTAATCGCATCAGGAAAGCCCGTTAAACCATCAACACAAGCAATAAGGATATCTTTTACACCACGATTTTGTAATTCTGTCAGCATCCCTAACCAAAATTTAGTTCCTTCATTTTCAGATATCCACAACCCTAGAAGCTCCTTTTGTCCTTGCATATTAATGCCTAAGGCAAGGTAAATTGCCTTGTTAATCACACGTTTATCTTGACGGACTTTAACAACGATACAGTCTAAATAAACAATAGGATAGACATCATCAAGGGGGCGAGATTGCCACTCGATAACATCATCTAATAGTGCATCTGTCACACGTGATACCAGTGTAGGTGAGATTTCAGTCCCATACAGGTCTGACACGGTTTCAGTGATTTCTCGGGTACTCATTCCTTGTGAATATAAATAGATAATTTTTGAGTCGAGTGTCGGTACTCTTGTTTGTCGTTTTTTGATGATTTCAGGTTCAAAAGTCCCTTCTCTATCACGCGGAGTATCGATAGAAAATTTACCTTCTTCGGTATAGACTGTTTTGGATGTCACCCCATTTCTGCTATTGCTACCTTTACGTATACCATTCTTTTGATAGCCAAGATGTTCATCTAATTCAGCATTGAGTGATTTCTCAAAGAAACGTTTGTGCAATAGCTGAGTTGCATTTGCGATATCTTCTTGTGAATCTAGTTGTTCAAGTAGGGCTTCGATTTGGTCGGTTATATTTGTTTTTTTCATGTTAGTATCCACCTTAATGTTTTTTGTATATTAAAACAGATACATAGTTATTTTTATAGTCTCCCTAAACCTATCAAACTACATTAAATCAACAGAATTACCATTGATAACCAGCACCTAATGTTGTACCAACGCTTCCACCAGATGTTGAATTAAGCGAACCTTTAATAATCCATTTTCCATCATTAGAAATTGTTGAAATACCTATTGCTATAGCATTCGCTCCTTTGTAGTTTGAGCCTGCAACAGCAACCATATTTTTACCCGGTAAATAAGCTTGTGGTAAACCTGCTACTGCCATTGAGCCAGCAATACCTTTATTAGCTTGTTTTTCAACATAGTTAATCGTATTTTTGACTTCATTAAGTTGAGAAACATTAACAGCATCCGTCGGGGCGGTACCGTTAGCTACACCGTGAATTTGATTTTTCCCCATATGGATAGTGATCTTACCAGTATCTGTTTTCTTCATAATCACATTACCAATATTTAGCTGATCAAATTTACTATTTGGTATTGTTGCACTATTATTAGTATGGCTACCTTTAGGGCTTTGGATACCTTGATCACCTTTATCTCCTTTGTCACCTTTCGGTCCTTGGATATCTCGGTCGCCTTTCTCTCCTTTGGCACCAGTATCCCCTTTAGGACCTTTCAGCCCTTGAATACCTTGGTCGCCTTTGTCACCTTTTGCTCCAGTGTCTCCTTTAGGTCCTTGAATACCTTGGTCGCCTTTGTCACCTTTTGCTCCAGTATCTCCTTTAGGACCTTTCAGCCCCTGAATACCTTGATCACCTTTTTCTCCTTTGTCCCCTTTATCTCCCTTAAAATTAGGATCATTTTTAAGTGCATCTTTATCTAATGTGACTAAGGCAATATCTTTACCGTCTTTTGTTGTTTTTTGAACTTTTAAGCCATCACCAAAATCAAAAGCAAGACTAGAAAGATTGATATCCGTTCCTTGCGTATAGTTTGCTCCATTTAAAGAACCACCATTATAAAAACTGATAGTAGGTAATGTCACCGCTTGTCTTAATTGGGCAACGTTAACCGCATCAGTATCATTTGTACCTGCCGCTAGTCCTGTAATTTGTCTTGTGTATTTACTTGTACCATCAGTATCACCAATTGCTAATGCACCTAATGTAGATTTCCAAGTTGCTGTATCATCTGCTCCATTTCTACCACTTACATCTATTCCTTTAGTACCCGGCATTCCTATAGCTTTTGCGTATGATCCTAATGCAATTCCACCTTGAATATTCGCTTCAGCATCAAAACCTAAGGCAATTGTTTTATTTGCCACTGCTTTTGATCTATAACCAATAGCAACGGCTTCTTCAGTACCTTGTCGCCATTGCCGAACAATATCTTCTGATGCAGATTTATCGGCGAAACCAGCTATTGTTCCCGCACCTATTGCAATTGCTCCTTTTGAAAGTGCTTGAGCACCATCAATAAATTTATAGGTTTGATCAGGTTGTTTATCGTTATAGCCCCCCATTGCAATTGAACCATCACCAATGGCTTTATTACGATATCCCAATGCTGTTGAATTAAACCCATAGGAGTGGTTTTCTTCGCCTAACCCAAAAGCATACCAGCCATCCACTTCATTTTGTTTACCTATTGCTACATAGCCATCTGATGTTGCTTTATTACTATTACTTTCAATCCCATCTCGATGACTTTTGTTATTATCTAAACCAACCATCAAGGAATGTTTTCCCTGTGCAATATTATTTTTACCAAATGCTAAAGCATATTCTCCTGCAACATAATTATTTTCTCCTCCTAAAATAGCACCATAAGTGCCACCATCAATTTTATTATTTACACCACCAATAAGTGTTGCCATATTTGCATTCACAATATTTCTCTGAGCAGAATTTGTACTCATTACAATACTATTATTTCCTTTCATAATATCTTCTGGTTTAGCATTTTGAGGTATATTTTCAGGAAGTGGATTAAAGGTTGTAAATGCCATCGAATGATCACCAATGACTTTTGCCCCTGCACCAACTGCTAATGAATTAATACCCATAGAATGAGCATCTCGTCCAATTGCAATAGCACTTGTTGGCTCTGGACCAAATTCCCGTTTCGTTGCTTGAGCATTATGACCAATGGCAATGGTGTTATCTGCTCCTACAATAGCATTGTGACCAACTGCAACCACATTATTAGGACGACAATCATCACTGTTTGGATTATTAGGATCTGTATTTACCATCGCTCCTTGACCGAGCAATACTTTAACAAAAGTGGTATCGGGTATTTTACCGTTACAGGTATCATTATAATGCCCCACATAACCATCTTGAAAATCAGTAGGAGCTGCATAAACCTGACAAGAGGCGAGGGCTAACCCTATAGCCAAGCAAAGAGAAGATTTTTTGTATGTATGTATGTATGTATGTATGTATGGTTTTTCATAAAACACCCCATTATATTAGTTGATTTATATAGTTTTGGATAAAGATTAACCTGCCCAAAAATATACATTTGATTGAGGGCATAGAAAAGGATGATTTTTTTACATTTTAGGGATGATTTTTTGATTTTTGTGATATATATCACAGATTAAAATTAAGATAATATCAATTTTTCATATAATTCATTGATGTGTAAGTATTGTATAGACAGGGTATGCCCTGTCTATTTGCTATATATTTTGTACAATCATACGTTTTACATTTATTAATTAGCCACTGCACTTTGCCATTCTGCTTGCCATTTTCTTAATGTATCTACATTAGGTAAAGATACATTTAAGGCTTTATATACAGGCATAGTCGCAAAAGCAGGATCAATATAATCCACAATAACAGGTTTCATTATGTTATGTGTCGCAATCACTTTTTGTACTTCTTTTTTGTGTAAAAAAGCCAAAAATTGGCGGGCTAATTTTTGTTGTTTACTGCTTTTCAAAATAGCGGCTACTTCAATTTGAGATAAATGCCCTTCAGAAAAATCTGCTGCAACATAATCATCATTTTTATCATACCAATGGTGATAGAGCGGCGAAGTGCTATAACTTAATACCATATCAGATTCACCTTTTAAAAATGCACCATAAGTTTCAGACCAACCTTTACCGATAGTCACAGTATGGTTAGCTAAATTTTGCCACGCTGTTTTTACTTTATCGCCATAAACACTGTTCATCCAGACTAATAAACCACGCCCAACTGTGCTGGTGCGAGGATCTTGATAAATGATTTTTATATCTTGACGATTGACCAATTCTGCCAAACTTTTAGGTGGGGTTTTTAATTTTTGTTTGTTATACACAAACGCAAACTCACCAAAATCATAAGGATAAAAAGTGTCATTCGTCCATTGTTGTGGCAAATTTAAATCAACGATTTTTAATTGATGTTTAGCGAATAAGTTTGATTTTTCCGCTTCTTGCAACGAAAAGTTATCTAATCCTAACATTACATCTGCTTTCGTTTTCTTACCCTCTAAACGAATACGATTAAACATTGTAATACCATCTTGAAATGGCATAAATTTCAGGTTACAACCACACTCTTTTTCAAAAAAAGGTGTTAATACTGGTGCCGCTCCCCATTCTGCCGTAAATGAATCATAGGTATAAACCGTTAATGTTGGCGTATTCGCTAAAACCGTAGTGGATAATACAAGTGTGGAAAGGATAACGAGTTGATGGTGTTTCATTTGATTTCCTTCTAAAAAATAAAAATAGAAGGATTTAAAACAGAATAATTAAATTGAACTGCCTCAAATCCCTACGCTGATATTACTCAGATCAGGTTCTATGGGTATTTCTCAGCTTTTGTAAAAAGTCACTAAAATGTAACCGCTTACCAGCACCCCAATGAGAACAGTAAGATTATAGAAAAAAGATCGTGATGATACAAGCTTAAACTTAATCAGTTAGAGGCGGTGAGATGTGATCAATTATTTGTAAATTTTTAGAATTATCTTACCGCTTATTTTATATAGCCACAAAAAAGTACGCCTGTCGCAGATAAAGCAAACAAAACCCTACAATAAAATTTAATTGCATCAACATCTGTTAAATTATGCTTAAAAACGAATAAGAAGTCTAGACGGCTATATTCATTATTTGTTAGAATGAGCCTTGAAATTTATTATTAAATTATAAGGACCCCTTAAATGGCAGATTGGAGTGGCGAATATATTAGCCCTTATGTTGAGCACGGTAAGAAAAGTGAACATGTTCGTAAAGTCACCGTTTCTATTCCAGTGAAAGTACTAGAAATTTTAACGAATGAGCGAACTCGTCGTCAAATAAATAATCTCCGCCACGCAACCAATAGTGAATTGCTTTGTGAGGCTTTCTTACATGCTTTTACAGGGCAACCCCTTCCAACAGATGAAGATTTAATGAAAGCCCGTCACGATGAAATTCCAGAAGAAGCGAAGTTAAAAATGCAAGAACTAGGTATTGATCCAAAAGACTGGCAATACTAAAGAATCAATTTGCAAATTTTGATAACTATCTTACCGCTTGATTTTAAAGGAGAATAAATGTTTCTATATATTGTCGATCTGCTTGGTACGGCTATTTTTGCGGTTTCTGGTGTTTCAATGGCATTTAGATTAAAAATGGATGCTGTCGGGGTTTTAGTGTTGGCGAGTGTCGTTGCCATTGGAGGGGGAACTATTCGAGATATTGTATTAGATGTTCCTGTTTTTTGGCTTACTGATAATAACTATATTTGGGTGGTCATTGCAACTTGTATACTAATGATTGTATTCACTAAAAAACCTACCCGTCTACCTTGGTATATCTTGCCCGTTTCTGATGCTTTTGGATTAGCATTTTTTGCTATTATGGGGGCTGAAAAGGCACTGCATTATGGTTTTTCCCCTACTGTTGCGGTATTAATGGGGACACTCACAGGATGTGGTGGTGGTGCAATTCGAGATGTATTGGCAGGTCAAATTCCCTTTATTTTTCAAAAAGAAATTTATGCCTCTGCTTGTATTATGGGCGCTACTGTATACTGTTTATTAGATTATTCTCACTTACCACGTTTTGTAAATGTTATTGTCGGAATTGTAGTAGTATTAGCTATTCGTTTAACCGCAATAAAATGGCAACTTTCTTTACCTACTTTTTCTAAAGATTAAAAATATCCATAAAAAAACCCACCAAAGCGGTGGGTTTTTCATAAGATTTTACTAATCCTTTAATTAGTGTACGCCGTGCATACGTTTTTTCAAGAATTTAGACATTAATACGATAATCACTGCTGCACCTACTGGAATTAATGTAAATAGCAAGAAGAAGCCTGATAATCCCATCATTTCATTTAATGCATCGATTGAGCTTGCAGTGTAACCTGATAATAAATTACCGATAAATGCGGCAAACAACCAAACACCGAACATTAAGCCTACGAAACGTTTTGGTGATAATTTACTTACATAAGATAAGCCGATTGGTGATAAACATAATTCGCCCATTGTATGTAAGAAGTAAGCTGCAATTAACCAGAACATTGAAACTGATGCCTCTGCAACACCTGATTTAATACTCATTGAACCATAAGCTAAGAAACCAAAACCTGCTGCGAGTAAGATCATTGCAATTGCGAATTTCATTGGACCTGATGGATTGAATTTAGTATCCCAAATTTTAGAAACTAATGGTGCAAATGCGATAATAAAGAATGAATTTAAAATACCAAACCAAGAAGCAGGTACTTCAATTTGATCCGTTGAGCTAAATTCACCGTATAATTTCCAAATCACAATCCCCCAAATAATCACAAAACTGGTCATTAAGAAACTGTTTGATAGTGCAATTTTTGAGAAAGTTTGTTTAACTAATAAACCTAAAACCCAAGTGACAATAATCACTGGTACAACCGTTAAGAAGAAGTTTGCCCATACAAAGATAGTCGCCCACTCACCCGTTAAAACACGTTGTGTATAGTCTTTTGCAAAAATGGTCATTGATGAACCCGCTTGCTCAAATGCCCACCAGAATACAATAGTGAATAATGCAAATACACCTACTGCAATTAAACGATCTTTTTCTGTTCCAGTAAGAGATTCTTTTGTTACTTCTTTGCTTTCTGCATTTTCAGCAACGACTTTTTTGTGCAGTGAACCGATTTGACCGAATAATGCTTTTGAGAAGTAGAATTGAAGTAAACCGAATAACATAAAGATACCCGCTAAACCGAAGCCGTAAGACCAACCCACAGTTTCACCTACATAACCACAAAGCATAATACCTAAAAATGCACCTGCATTAATACCCATATAGAAAATGGTATAAGCACTGTCTTTTTTCGATTCTTTTTTGTAAAGATCACCGACCATTGTCGAGATATTTGGCTTAAATAGACCGTTACCTAATACAAGCAAGGTTAAACCAAGATAGAATGACCATTGTCCAGCAAATTCAAAGGCAAGGGATAAATGCCCTAAGGTCATTAAAAATGCACCACCAACAATGGCAACTCTTGCACCCGTTAAACTGTCTGCAATATAACCACCGATTAAGGGTGTAAAATAAACTAATGAGCTGTACCACGCATATAACACACCCGCATCTTCACGAGACCAAGCCCAACCACCTTCATCAAGGGCTGAAACTAAGAAAAGCACTAACAATGCACGCATTCCGTAGTAACTAAAACGTTCCCACATTTCAGTAAAAAATAACACAAATAATCCCGCTGGGTGATTTAACACCTTAGGATTAATCTTATTATCAATAGTCACTTCCGACATAATTTAAACCTCCTAATAATAAAAAAACTTACGTAAATTATCGTTTTTTATAATAAAAAACAAGTATCAGATAGCATATTTCCGACATAAATTAGAGCAAGATCATACTTTTTAATAAAACTTTCTCATTTTTCATCAAAGTTTAAGATTGAACTTGAATACGTCTATATTTGAGTAAGTAAATTTTAGGGAAAAATATAATTTTTTATGATGTTCTTAAAGAAGATATCATTATGTTTAACAATTAGCTATTTACAAAATCGTTTTTTTATAGTAGAAATATTGAGCTTACTTTTGACTGGAAATAGAAGCAAATTTAAAATAAAAAAAAGGAGTTACTTATGCAAACATATTTTATTCGTTCTTTATTAGCCACAGCTGTTTTAGTTGGGCTTTCAAACTATTCAATTGCAGCAAATGTGCCACAAGGTACTGAGCTTGCAAAAAAACAAGAAATCACTATCAATAATGGGGCAGAGCCAGCTAGTTTTGATCCTCATAAAATTGAGGGGGTTCCAGAATCACAAGTCGTTTATCAATTATTTGAAGGGTTGGTAACTAAAAATTCAGATGGAAAAATTGAACCAGGAGTTGCTAAATCTTGGGAAAGTTCTGATGATTTTAAAACTTGGACATTCTATTTACGTGATGATGCCAAGTGGTCGAATGGCGATCCTGTGACTGCTCAAGATTTTGTTTATTCATGGCAACGTGTTGTGTCACCAAGTACCGCTTCACCTTATGCAAGTTATGTGACATTCTTACAAGTTGAAAATGCCCAAGATATTATTGACGGTAAAAAAGAGGCAAAAACTTTAGGTGTCGAAGCCAAAGACAATCATACATTTGTGGTGTATTTAAGTGCTCCTGTACCTTATGCGGTTGGCTTAGTGGCTCACTCATCGCTCCTACCTGTAAACCCAAAAGTGGTCGAGAAATTTGGGGAACAATGGGTTAAACAAGAAAAAATTGTCGGTAATGGTGCGTATAAATTAGCTGGACATGTCATCAATGAAAAAATTGAATTTGTTCGTAATCCATTTTATTGGAATGATAAAGAAACTGTGATTGATAAAGCCACTTTCTTAGAAATTCCTAATCCAACTACTGATGTGGCTCGTTATCGTGCATTTGATTTAGATATCACTAGCTACGCTTTACCACCAGAACAGTTCTCTACATTCAAAAAAGAAATTCCAGATGAATTATTTGTTGTAAGGACATTGGCAACTTATATTTATGAAATAAATAATAAAAAATTTACCGATATTCGTGTGCGCAAAGCATTAAATTTAGCCTTAGATCGTAAAATTATTACAGATAAAGTAATGGGACAAGGTCAAACCCCAACTTATGTGTTTACTCCAACTTATATTGAAGAAGGTGAAAAAATTCAACAGCCTGAATACAGTAAACAGAGTATGAAAGAACGTAATGCTGAGGCAATTAAGTTGTTAGAGGAAGCAGGATATAGCAAAGCAAATCCACTTAAATTCACAATTTTATACAACACTAGTGATAACCATAAAAAAGTGGCCATTGCAGCTGCTTCTATTTGGAAACAAAATACCAAAGGCTTAGTTAATGTAAAACTGGAAAACCAAGAATGGAAAACCTATTTGGATAGCCGTCATAATGCTAGCTATGATATTGCTCGTGCAGGTTGGAGTGCAGATTATAACCAAGCGACAACCTTTGGAAATTATTTCTTGTCTAATTCAAGTAATAATACTGCTTTTTATAACAGTAAAAGTTACGATGATGCAATAAATAGTTCTTATAAGGCAAAAGATGCTGCTAGTCGTGCTGAAGCATATGCGAAAGCAGAAGAACAGTTAGCAAAAGATTTTGCGATTGTGCCAATTTATAACTATGTAAATGTTCGCTTAGCAAAACCTTATGTGAAAGGTTATAGTGGTAAAGATCCATTGGATAATATCTTTTTGAAAAACTTATATATTATAAAACACTAAAAAAGTAAGCGGTCTGATTTTTACTAAAATTTGCAAATTTTAATTAATAACTGACCGCTTATTTTTTATCTTGGAGATATTACTTATGTTAAAATTTATTTTAAAACGGATTTTGGAAGCTATTCCAACATTATTTATTTTAATTACGTTTTCATTTTTTTTAATGCGTCTTGCACCGGGAAATCCTTTTTCATCAGAAAAAGCATATCCACCTGAAGTAATGGCAAATATAGAAGCGAAATATCATTTGAACGAACCACTTTATAAACAGTATGGTTTATATTTAGAAAATCTGGTTCACGGCGATTTTGGTCCTTCTTTTAAATATAAAGATCAAAGTGTAAATGACTTATTAGCTTCTGCTTTTCCTGTTTCACTTAAACTAGGATCAATTGCCTTTATTTTTGCTGTTTTATTAGGTATAACCGCTGGTGTTATTGCTGCATTAAAGCAAAATAGTAAATGGGATTATATTGTAATGGGTTTTGCAATGACTGGGGTAATAATGCCAAGTTTTGTATTTGCCCCATTGCTTGTATTATTTTTCGCCATTTATATGAAGTGGTTGCCTGCTGGTGGTTGGAATGGGGGCGAAATTTACTATATGGTGTTACCCGTGTTATCTCTGACAATCGGCTATCTGGCTGGAATTGCACGTATCACACGTGGTTCAATGATAGAAGTATTACATTCTAATTATATTCGTACTGCAAAAGCCAAAGGACTATCCCTTAGAAAAATTATTTTTACACACGCTTTAAAACCAGCTCTTTTACCTGTTATCACTTATTTAGGTCCTGCTTTTGTGGGGATTATTACAGGTTCAATGGTCATAGAAAGTGTATTTGGTTTACCTGGTATCGGACAACTTTTTGTAAATGGTGCATTAAATCGTGATTACTCATTAGTATTAAGTTTAACAATTTTGGTGGGTTCATTAACTATTATCTTTAATGCCTTAGTAGATATTTTCTATGCCATTATTGACCCTAAAATTCGTTATTCATAAGGAAAATAAAATGTTAGTGAATGATAAAAAGAATGAAGAATTTATAACCCAATTAGCAGAAAATGTCACAGAAAAAATAGAAAATAATGCTATTGTTGGGCGTAGTTTATGGCAAGATGCGAATCGTCGCTTTTTTAGAAATAAAGCAGCTGTAACTAGCTTAATTCTGTTGTGTTTAATTGTACTATTTATTATTTTTGTCCCAATGTTAATGCCGTTTAGCTATGAAGATACCGATTGGAATATGATGGGGGTTGCACCTGATTTTGAATCTGGACACTATTTGGGCACAGATTCATCAGGGCGAGATTTATTGGTTCGTATTGCTATTGGTGGCAGAATTTCGCTTATGGTTGGTATTTTAGGTGCGATTATTTCGGTATTAATTGGTACAATTTATGGTGCAATTTCAGGTTATGTGGGGGGAAGAACAGATTCAATTATGATGCGTTTGATTGAAATCCTTAGTTCATTTCCTTTTATGTTCTTTATTATTTTACTTGTTACTTTCTTTGGACAAAATATTCTGTTAATCTTTATTGCTATTGGAGCAATAGCATGGTTAAGTCTAGCTCGTATCGTACGAGGACAAACCTTGAGTTTGAAAAATAAAGAATTTATTGAAGCAGCAAAAGTAACAGGTGTAAGTAATACTAAAATTGTTTCTAAACATATTATCCCTAATGTATTGGGTATTGTTGCAGTTTATGCCTCTTTAGAAGTACCAAATTTAATTCTATTTGAATCATTTTTAAGTTTCTTAGGATTAGGTACACAAGAGCCGATGAGTAGTTGGGGAGCATTATTAAGTGATGGTGCAGCACAAATGGAAACATCGCCTTGGTTATTGATTTTCCCAGCACTGTTTCTATGCTTAACACTATTTTGTTTCAACTTTATCGGTGATGGATTACGTGATGCGTTAGATCCAAAAGATAAGTAATTATAACCTATTGATGCAAACACAAATAAAAAATAACAGGATATAAAAATGAAATTACTTAAAGTAAAAGATTTAAATGTTTTCCTTAAAACTGATGATGCATTAGTACACGCTGTGCAAGGTATCTCTTTTGAGGTAGAAAAAGGACAAACACTAGGTATTGTTGGAGAATCAGGTTCAGGAAAATCTGTTACCTCTATGTCTATTATGCAACTGTTACCTGAAAATATCGTCTCTTATGGTGATAACGCTGAAATTATTTTTGAAGATAAATCAATTTTAACCCTTTCAGAAAAAGCAATGCGTGATTTACGTGGTGGGCGTATTGGAATGATTTTCCAAGAACCAATGACGTCATTGAATCCGTTTATGCGAATTGGTTCTCAGATCGTGGAATCTGTGATGACCCACCAACCTCAACTTTCTAAAAAAGAAGCAAAACAATTAACACTAGACACCTTAAATATTGTAAAAATTCCAGATGCAGAGAAAAAAATGGATTGCTATCCACACGAATTCTCTGGTGGTCAACTACAAAGAATTATGATTGCAATGGCAATTATCAATAAACCAGATTTATTGATTGCTGATGAACCTACTACTGCTCTTGATGTTACAACTCAAGCTGAAATTCTTGATTTAATAATGGATCTTCAAAAAGAGATGGGGATGGCAATCATCTTAATTTCACACGACCTACGCCTTGTGCATAATTACAGCGACAATGTCTGTGTGATGCAAAATGGAAAAATTATTGAGCAAGGAGATACCGATGACGTTTTTAATAATCCTCAACATTCCTACACTCAAGAGTTGCTTAATCCAATTCCTGACACCTTAAAACCTGCTCCAGACGAAAATGCGAAAGAGCTGATCGTGCTTAAAAATGTAGATGTCGATTACATCGTACAACGCTCTTGGTTTGGTAAACCGAAGAAAGTATTTAATGCGGTTAAAAATATTTCTTTGAATCTTAAAAAAGGTGAAACACTGGGTATTGTGGGCGAATCAGGTTCTGGGAAATCCACACTTGGGCGTGCGGTAATGCAAATTTTAGATTATCAAGGTGACATTTATTTTGATGATCGTGATATACCTTTACTTTCTAAAGAAGATCGTCAAGCGCTGAAAAAAGATATGCAAATGGTCTTCCAAGACCCATTTAATTCTCTTTCTCCTCGTTTAACTGTAGGAGAAATCATTGGGGAAGGATTATTAGTTCATTTTCCTAAAATGAGCAAACAAGAACGCCGTGAACGAGTAATGAAAATGTTAGAAGAGGTTAACTTAGCGCCTTCTATGATTAACCGTTACCCTCACGAATTTTCAGGAGGACAACGTCAGCGTATTGCTATTGCTCGAGCAATGATTTTAGAACCAAAGTTTGTCTTACTTGATGAACCCACCTCTGCGCTTGACCGCTCAACGCAATTAACGGTGATTGAATTATTAAACAGTTTACAGAAGAAATATGGCTTAAGTTATTTGTTTATTAGTCACGATTTGTCTGTGGTTAAAGCATTAAGTAATCACGTAATGGTAATGCAACAAGGTGAAGTGGTGGAAAGTGGTGATACACAACAAATTTTCCATAATCCTCAACACCCTTATACTCAACGTTTGATTAAGGCTTCTAATCTATAACAAGTAAGCGGTTACTTTCTTATCAAAATTTACAAACAGCAAATCGGTTTATTTATACCATTTGCTGTTTTTAATTTATCTGATACGCAACTATTTAAACTTTACTGTTCCAGAGGCGTGACTAATAATGGTTTCTTTACCCGCTTCTAGTGGTAAGCTATCTTCATCTTGAAAACTTGATTTTGAAGTATAAGTCATTTGTGCCATTTGACCACGATAAAGTCTAGGCGTATTATTAATGCTATCTAATTGAATATTAACTAAAAGATAACTTTCCGCATTTAATCCTTTTTTAATGATTTCTGCTTTATGCTGTAATTTTTTGATCATCTCCGCCGTCATTTCATCTTCTAACACTGCACGCTTTTCAGGAGAAACACTAAAATCGATAGAGTTTAATGCAATTTCATCACCTAGCCCATTAAGTAATTTTTCCATTGCCTCAAAATCTTTACTTTTAAATCGAATATCTCCTTGTGCTTCCCATCCTTTTACTTTTTCTTTTTTGTAATGAGGATAGTTTTGGATACCTGTTGCTTCCACTTCAATGGTTGGGTATTTCTTTGCCAGTTCCAGTACTTCATTTAAATTTTTAGAAACAAAGGCTCTTAATTCAACTAAAGATTTTCCTGTTTTACGACTGTACACAGAAGCAGACATTAAATCTTTATCCACCGTACGACGCACTTCAGTAGAAAACTGGAACGTAGAGTTGTACTCATCATTACTCTTTTTTTCTTGTGCTAAAGCACTAAAACTAGCAATTATAAGCGGTAAGATAATAAGATATTTTTGCAATTTCATTGGTGCTCCTTAATCGTTTAAGATTGGTTTTGCTTGGATGAGTTATTGTGGAATGAGTTCCCATTTTTATTGTGTATAAAAATAAACCAAGCGGTAACATTTTGATCAAAATTTGCAAATTTTGAATAATATATTACCGCTTCAACACTACTCTAATGTAATAGCTTGTTTAATTTTTTTCAGTGCTGCCGCTTCTAGCTGACGTACTCTTTCCGCAGAAATACTGTATTTATCCGCTAAATCTTGTAATGTTGCTTTATTGTCGTCTAACCAACGAGTTTTAATGATTTCTTGACTTCTCTCATCTAAAGTCGCTAACGCATAGGCAAGTTTGGCTGTTGCTTGTCCGCTATATTGCTCATCTTCAATATCATCAGCAAAATTAGAGTTATCATCCTCCAAATACATAGAAGGAACATAAGCCTCATCACTATCTTCATTGGTAGGTAAATCAAATCCCATATCTTGACCCGTCATACGAGATTCCATTTCTTTCACATCAGAAGGCTGTACTCCTAACTCATTAGCAACGTGCTTAACTTCTTCTTCATTAAACCACGCTAAACGGTGTTTATTTTTACGTAAATTAAAGAATAATTTACGTTGTGCTTTGGTGGTGGCAACTTTTACAATTCGCCAATTTTTCAGTACATATTCGTGAATTTCTGCTTTTACCCAATGTACGGCAAAAGAAACTAAACGAACGCCTACTTCAGGATTAAAACGTTTTACTGCCTTCATCAATCCAATATTGCCCTCTTGAATTAAATCCGCCAGTGGTAAACCATAGCCCATATAACCACGAGCAATATGTACCACAAAGCGAAGATGAGAAAGGATTAATTGTTTTGCTGCTTCAATATCTTCATCATAGTATAAGCGTTCTGCTAGCTCTTTTTCTTCTTCAGCGGTTAAAACAGGATATTGATTAGCCATACGAATATAACTATCCAAATTACCTTGAGGAATTAACATACTGTTTGCAAAATCATCACGTTTTGCAGGTAAATGTTTTTCTTTTGCTTCAAGTAATTTAGTTTCTTGGGTATCACTCATTCTATTTCCTTAATTTGCAATCAAGTAGCTATATTAACATAGAAAACAAAATTGCAAAAAAGTTTACAGATCTTACCGCTTCTGATAGAATTGTTTTTCTTAAGATTTTTTAAGAATGGGGCTGATTCAGGATTCGACGGGATTAGCGAAGCCCAAAGTGCATGTCGAGGTGCGGTAGGCCTCGTAAATAAACCGCAAAAAAATAGTCGCAAACGACGAAAACTACGCACTAGCAGCTTAATAACCTGCTTAGAGCCTTCTCTCCCTAGCTTTAGCTTGTAAGACGGGGATCAAGAGGAGTCAAAACCAAACAAGATCGTGTGGAAGCCGCAACTTGAGGATCGAAGCATTAAATTAAACCAAGTTCGCTTACTTATCGCGTGTCTATCCGCAGTGAGTAAGTTAAATTAAAGATTAGACTAAACATGTAGTACTGACGGTAGAGAAATTTCGGACGGGGGTTCAACTCCCCCCAGCTCCACCAAATCAATAATTTCACATCAACGCACATTCGTTTTAAACCCTTATTTATCAATGCTTAAAGCCTCATTTATGCTCTCTCGTGCGTTTCCATTCGTACACGTAACCACAATTTTTAGTAACACAAATGGTAACACGGTGTTATAATCTTAAAATACTGTGTTACAAAAATCACTTTAAAGCCTTATATATCAATGCTTATAGCGTTTTACTTGAAAGTAATATTGTTCAATAAAATGTGTTACATAGATTTTTACAACTCTTGATAATACAAGGCTTATAGCTATTTTTCTTTATTGGGTGTTGTGTTACCAAAATTTACACTGTGTTACTAAAAATCAGAAAACTGTGTTACCAAAAAAGGGGTTATTATGGCTAAGGTAGTAAAATCACTTACTAATACCGAGATAGAAAAAGCAAAGCCAAAAGATAAAGAATATAATTTATCAGACGGTGGCGGACTTCAATTAAGAATAAAAACAAATAATAGCAAGGTGTGGCTATTTAATTATTGTCAACCTATTACAAAGAAAAGAACTAATCTCAAAATAGGAAACTATCCAGCCATTACGCTGGCACAGGCAAGAAAACAGAGAGACGAATATAAGGCGTTACTATCACAAAACATAGATCCACAGGCACATCGCCAAAAGTTACAAGATGAACAACTTAATAAAGTAACAAATACATTTAAAAAGGTGGCGTTTGATTGGTTTGAGCATAGAAAGACAAGGGCTAATTTTAGCGACAACACAGCAAAGGACGTATGGCGAATGATTGAAAAGCACTTGTTCCCACACTTTGCCGATTTGCCTATTACTGAAATAACCGCACCGCTTGCCATTAAAACATTTAAACCGTTACAGGATAAAGGAACGCTTGAAACATTAAAGCGTTGTATTCAAAAACTAAACGAGATAATGACATATGCTCTACACAGGGAAATAATACCCCATAATCCTACCGCCAATCTTTCAAAAGAGTTTGACAGTCCAGTAGTGAAGCATTTTAAAACAATTACGCCTGATGATTTACCTGAATTTATGAATGCGTTGAATAAGGCACAGATACACATATCAACACGCAATTTGATCTTATGGCAATTACTCACAATGACACGACCTAATGAAAGTGCCACAGCTAAATTTGAAGACATAGATGAAAAAAATAAGATATGGACCTTATATATTAAAAAAGGGATTAAAGAAAATAATCAAGGGCGTATCCACAAGGTTACTCTATCACGCCAAGTAATGGCATTGCTGCAGGAAATTAAAAAAACTAGTCACGGCGTTTATTTATTCCCACATTATTCTAATCCGATAACACATTGTAATACTCAAACGGCAAATAGTGCGATTAAGAGAATGGGTTTTAATGGTAAACTAGTGGCACACGGTTTACGCTCTATTGCTAGCACATATCTAAATGAAAAAGGGTATCCGCCTGATTTGATAGAGGTTGCCCTGAGCCATATAAATAGTGATAAAGTACGAATGGCATATAATAGAGCCGAATACATATCACAACGTAGAAAAATGTTGCAGGATTGGGCAGATTTTGTTGATGAATGTTCACAGAATAGAATACCGCAATATCATCTAAAAATAGTTAATGAGTAATATCAAGCCGTTAGTTTTCGCTAACGGTTTTTTTATATATATTTTTTATTACTCCGTAAAAATAATTTTTTTAAAAAGTTAAACAATTTTACAATTATACAACCTAAGCGTTGATTTATAAGGTTTTTTTAGGGTGGTAGAAAAGTTGTAAAGTTGTATATTTTTTTAGAGTGATAAAAAATGGTGAAAAAAGGGCTTTTTTTGTGTGATTTTGGGTGATAAAAAATGGTAAAAATAATGACCTTGCCTTTTGAAATACGGTTATTATGACCTTAGTTGAAAATTAGCATTGAGTAACCAAGCCAAATTTGGATCGGTTGATAATATCAAGGGGTATTCTCAAATTGAATACACCATCTTAATATACAGAACGCAATTTTGCGTTTTGTTCTAAAAACAAACAATTATTCGATGCGTATAAGAAAGCCTTTTACCCACCACTATCACAGAATAAAAGATAACGCTCCGTTCTTTCTCATTCTTTTACATTCATTTTTACGCTTGCAGGATAATTAAAAATAACTGATAATATATACAGTGACTTTAAATATCTTACTATTATGAAACTACTCAATGAAATAAACCGCTTAAAAACTGAAATTCAAGAATTAAGACCACTCTCACAGGCTGAACTAAAACGCTTGCGAGATGAGTTTATTATTGAAAATAGCTACAACTCAAACGCAATAGAGGGTAATACCTTAACCCTAAGAGAAACAGCCTTGATTTTAAATGAGGGCGTTACAATCGCAGAAAAGCCGCTTAAACATCACTTAGACATAATAGGCTATAAAGACGCATTTAATTATTTATTTGACGTGGTGGCGGATAATGAGTCATTAAGTGAGCGAGTTATCAAAGATATTCATAGCTTAGTTTTGATGAACGATAGTCAAAATAAAGGTAAGTATCGACAAATACAAGTGCGAATTATGGGAAGCCATCACGAGCCAACCGAACCGCATTTTATTACAGAGCAAATAACTAATCTTATTCAACACTACCGCCAAGAATTAAAGCTAAAACACCCCTTAGAAGCAATTAGCGAGTTTCATTTAGCTTTTGAAAGCATACACCCATTTATTGACGGAAACGGACGTACAGGGCGGTTATTATTGAATTTTGAGTTATTAAAGAATGGTTACTTGCCTATTGATATTAAATTCACAGATAGAGCCAAATACTACGCTTGTTTTGATGACTATCACGAAACTAAGCACGCTAAAATGTTCACGCAATTAGTGGCGGAGTATCAAAAATCAGAACAGGAAAGATATTTAAAAATTGTTAATGGTTAATACCTGATTTAGGTAATTTTTATACCTGATTTCGGTATTTTTTACCTGATTTAGGTAAATAAATTTGAGTGGCTAGGCGTGGATTAATTACCCAAGCCGAAAGAGTAAAACCCTATTACTTTGCCATTCTCTTACTTTAGGGGATACGCTAGGGAGCGTTTAATGGGATGTTATAAAAAGCCTGATTTTTGTCCTGAGTGGTTCGATTTAGGTAATTATGATGGATTAAAAAATGCAGAGAGTTCTTTTATAGATTTTCTTTTAAATCATAAAAGTATCGCTTATAGAAATGAATTAGCTCATAAAAATAGACAAGTTGATGAAAATGAACCAATTGATACAGAAGATACTACTCAATTTTATAATTCTGAAACAATTTTACCATTTTTAGAAGTAGCTCCAATAGTTCAGCATCCTTGTTATTCAATAGAGCCTAAATTCATAGATAAGGATTTTGTAGTAAAGAGTTTAGATTTTAAAGAACTATGCGATATATACATAGGCACATATGATTTTAATGAGCCTGGTGGTAAAAGAGCTATTTTAAATAAAATCAAAGAGCAAATGGATAATGGAGATACTCAACCATTGGGATATTATGACGATGATAATATTTTAAATAAAGAGATAAACGAATGTAATGACGTTATTGCGTATGGTAGTTATTGGAAAATTGATCTAGCTTATTCTGATGAAGTTATTATTGAAAATATTAAAAAGCACCTTTTAGAAATAAGAAGCAAGCAAGGTGATAAAAGACATAAACTATCGAATAGTAAGGTCAAGGCTATTTTACAATATAATATTATTCCTTGTATTGATTTGATTTTGTGGCAAACAGTTACAAATATAAAACTAACAGATCAACAAATGACAGATTTATTATTTCCTAATAGCGAATATTATATCGATAATTTTAGGCAAACAATAAAACCTAAAGCAATTGAATTTTTACAGAATGCTCATTTATATATAATAGGCAATAGATAAAAATATAAACAATAAATAAGAATAAGCACCAACAGAATTTACTGATAAATTTAGTTGGTGTTTTTTTATAAGTATTTTTCAACAACTAATTTTTATTAAGATAAATCATCTATTGGATTTTATTAAGAATAAATATTTATTTTTATTATCTCGAACCCCGCTATCAATCCCTTTAAATTACCCCAACACCACAGGCGAACTCACCGCCAAGCGTGGTTATTTAATTCATTTATTTAATTAAACAAGGGGGAAACCTTATGACAAATCAAAACGAAGTTGAAAAACTTTACTCAATCAAAGAACTTCAAGCGTTAGGTTTTGGTTCACGTTCTTACATTGATGAACTAGTAAAAAAAGGCAAGCTAACACGCATTAAATTAGGTGTAAATACACGATTTAAAGCAAGTGAAATCAATCGCTTTATTGCAGAGCAACAAGGTTAATAAGGTGGCAATTATGACAAATAGTGTTACTTACTTAGACCAACCAAAAAAGAAATTTAGAAAACCTGAACAATTTTTAAAGGTAACTAAATTATTAATCACAGGTAGCTTTTCAAGTCTTGATAGCCAAATGTTATGGCAAATTAGCCCACGCAACAAAATCTATGACTTAGAGAAAATGCTACCGCTAGGAATGGAAATCAAGCGAACTAAAACCAAGAACCCAAATTGTGAAGAATGTATTGCTTATAACGTTTACAGCATTCCTGATTTAAAAACAATGAAAAAGGTTATTGAGATTTACAAATCTAAAGGTGGCGAACTCACAGAGATTGAAGAACAGTACGCATTATCAAGATTTAAAGATGAACCAAAGGAACAGGGGGCAAATGATGAATTGTTTAACTAATACAACTGATTTAACTAATCCATTACAGGCATTTATCCCAGTGATTAAAGACTATCATCAAGGTGTGGCAGTTCAATATGTTAATGCTAGGGATTTACATTCATTTTTAGAAAGTAAACAAGAATTTGCTAACTGGATAAAAAACAATATCAAATTGTATGGATTTAAAAAGAATGCTGATTATTTTTTGCTTGATAAATTTGTCAAGCAAACAGGACGTGGCGGACATAATAAAATCGAATACAAAATCACGTTATCAATGGCGAAAGAATTATCAATGGTAGAGCGTAATAAACAGGGAAAACTTGCTAGACAGTATTTTATTCAATGTGAAGAAGCATTATCACAAATCGCCCCAAGTGTGGCGGAAGAATTACGCAAGCAGTGGCTTATTGAAAGACAAGCAACTAAAACAGCTTATCAAAGAATGTGTGACGCTCTTTATAAGCACCGCCAAAGACAAGGAAAAATAACCAACCCTTGCCATTATTCAAATGAAGCTAACTTAATCAACCGCCTTGTGTTAGATATGCCACTAGTTAAATGGAAGCAGGCTAATAATATCACTGACGATAAAGACCTAAGAAGCCATTTTAACGCTGAGCAGTTATCTAAGGTTGAATATTTAGAGAATGCTAACGGCTTTCTACTCGATGATAATCAACCGTTTGATGTACGCAAAGCAAAATTAAAAGCAATGCTAAATAATAGATTTATAGGAGCGTAAGAAATGACTGAGCTCACACTGAAGCAAGAATTATTTTGTAAAAAATATATTGAATTAGGTAACGCAAGCGAGGCATATCGACAAAGCTATAACGCTGAAAATATGAAAGATGACACAGTACACCGTAAGGCATTTGATTTACTTGAAAACGGCAAGATTACGGCAAGGTTGAACGAATTAAGGAAAGAGCATTTAAAACACCATAACATTACCGTAGATAGCCTTGTTTTAGGTTTAGATTTAGACCTAGATTTAGATTTAGATTTAGAAAGGATTAGAAGTGATGGAGATAACCTTTTTTCGGATTTAGAGCGAATTTTAAAAAGCGACTAAATGAAGCCGTAGAACAGGGTTTGTATCAAGTAATACGAGCAAAAAAAGGCTCTATTAAGCGTAGAGAGAGAATAACAGGCAACAAAAAGCCCTATCATACACAACAGGGCTATTAAACAGTGTTACTTAATTTTGACTACTTACATTTACGGATTGTTATCAAAGCAATCTTAAGGAATTAATAATGAAATTATCTAAGCACCTTGATAACGCTATGAATTATAGCAAATTATCATCAAAAAGTAACCGCTTATCACTGGAATATTTAGCGTATGCTTTATCAGTGTTGGCGGATAGAAATCAAACAACCGTTAGAAATATTGATTTATATCAATTTACAAATCAAGGCGAGTTAAGTTATATTATTAACGTTGTAGCAAAATCTACAACCGAGCCTGAGAACTCGAATAACTTAACCGTGGCGAACAGTAGCACGCCTTTTCATCGTGCTTTTTTTGTTCGTAGCATACGCACACCAAAAGAAAATAATCGCTTAAATTTAGCGGTTAGCTTTCTCTCAATGGTAGCGTGTAATGGGAAAGGTTCGCCCTTTGCTACATTCCACGGTTTTGTAGTTTCTCAGCCCGTTACACGTTACCGCCCAAACCTGAGAAATAAAGCGGTAACTTCAAATAATTTAATCGTGGAGTTATTAGCAATGATCTATTTATTACTATGTGTCAATCGCACAAAACCAACCTTTAATACTGAAGTAGTACGCATTAAAGCACCAAATGAAGATGAAGCACGTTTTAAACTAACGGCAGATTATCAGCTATTGGCAGTATGTGGGCGTATCAATTCACACAAAGCACAAAATTTAGTCGCTCAAATTGAGCCACTAAAATTTAATCATAGAACCCAACAAAGCCCAAATCTAAATACGATCACCCCTATAGGCATTGATAATAAAGGCATTAGGTCAGATTTGCCTCTCAATACGATCACCCTTAAAAACCAACCATCAATGATAGATAACGTATTCCAGCTACAAGGAGGAATTTATGCGTAATTCAAGCCCAGTTAATGACATTCAAAATATTTATTGCTCACTTGAGCAAGCTAAGTCAGTAATAGAATTAATGACAATTTATTACACAGACACAGGAGATTTAGATATTCCTGAAGATGTAAAAATCAATCTATTATGGACGGTTCAAGGCTTATTAGAGAAAAGCATAGAGCAAACTAAAAAAGCAGAAGAGAAAGCAATCACAACAGAAAGAAAGGCGGTACAAAATGGCTAATTTAACTCTTAAACAACAGGATTTACTATCACAAAATATTGACCAAGCACACTCAACCATTATGTTTTTACTTGACCATTTCGAAGAAAACGATCACGAGTTTAAATTTACAGGTGAGATAACGCATAATCAGTTATGGCTTGTTCAAACCTTATTAGAAAACGCCCAAAAAGCAATGAGAGGGGGTGAATAATGACAAAGCAAGCAACTAAAAAGCCCTTGAATATTCTTAGCTTTAAAATGGCACAGCTAAACAGGCAATTTGAGTTAACCAATCAAGCAAAAAAGCGTTGTAAAGAGAATTACCCTGATGACTATCATCACAAAATTAAAATGCGTGGTGAGTGTTTAGAATTGGTTAAACGCTTGAAAGCAGGTAAAGAGATTTACAAGCAATTAGCACAAGGGAAAACATTATCAAAAAATGAAGCCAAAGCATTTAAAGAATTTAAGCAAGCCCTTAGTTATTTAATCTATCATTATGAAAATGTGGCGGACTATGTAACTAAATGCGAGGATAAAAAATAGCAAAAGGTGGTTATATGGGAAAAACGGCTCAAGATAGACGATTATCAGTTAAGCGTAAGCGACAAGATGAGTTTAGCCGTTCTGTTAATGGTGCTACTTTTACACCATTTAGGCACGACCTAGCAAGGAGTGAAGAATTTAAAAACCTTTCACCCACAGCGGTCAAAGTATTTACTATTTTGCTAGGACAATACAACGGTAAAAATAACGGTGATTTATCCGCACCGCTTACCCAATCAAAAGAAGTGTTTAATCTATCTAACAAATCATTGCTGAAAGGCGTTAATGAACTGATTAAATACGAATTTATAGAGTTGACAAGGCAGGGCGGTAAAAATCAATGTAATCTTTATGCCCTGACTTGCTTACCGATTAACAGCCTAAGAAGTAAGATTGACTTAATTCCTAGTCAAAGACCCAGTGACAAATGGAAAAAAGCTAATTAATCAAATCAAAGGAGTGTAATTTCTTTACATTCCTTTTTATTATCCATTTAAACCGTCCTAAATCGAGCATAAAGACAACAAAACTACTCTTCCCTTGCTATTGTATTGGTTAATCAAAAAATCCCTGTATAAGCCGTTAAATTCGTTTTTGTGTTCAATCAATCATTACGCTAATTTTTTATTCTTCTTTGCCATTTTTTTGGCTAAAATGACCCAAATTATTTTATCACTCTATTTTTGACTATTTTTTATCATAAAAATATAAAAAGTGTCATTGTTAAAATAAGTATATGGTATAAGTTATATAAAGGTGTGTAAATTTTACATATCAGAAATAGTAAAAAATGGGCTGACATAAGTAAAATTTACTTATCAGAACGCTAAAATTGAACAAATAATAAACGATGATAAGTAAAAATTACTTATCAGATAAGTAAAATTTACTTATCAAAAAATCGAAATTATTTATAATAAAGTATATTACAATAAACAGACAGGGATAGCCGTTGCATTTGATAAGGATAACTCATATATAACAGCTTATATTCCAACTAATGATAAAAGACCGCAACTGGATAACTATCTTAAAACAGGTAATTTACAATGATTGAATACAAAGAAAATTATGAGCTATACAAAATGGCAAAGCTATTTGTGTCTGGCAAGTTGTCTGCTATACAGTTTGTTGATGATTATATGGATATGCACGATAATAGTCCATTCGGTAAGGAAAAAGTAACAATTAGTGATGATGACTTTGTGAAAGATCCTTGCTTGCTAAGTAGTATATATTTACATTGTGATACACACGAAAGTATGAATGTAAACAATCCATACACTGATGATGAATTAAAAGAAGTAGTTAAAATCTTTTTATTAGCTAATAGTGTTGATGATGGATACAAGGAAATAACTGAGAAAGGTTTATTGAAATAATGTAACAAACGATCTTAGAAATCAATCATTAGAATTTAAACAATTTAAAATTAACCGACCGTTTACATAGAGATATGTAAGCGGTTTTTTATGCTCACTTTTTGGAAGAAACAAATCAATGAAATAAGTTGCTTAGAAAGAGGTTTTTGAGCATTATAAAAAAAGAGAATATTACTAACTGTATAGTATCGCTTTCTAAACGAATATAACGAAGTAAAGTCATTTTTTATTTTGATATTTTAAGTTTTTAGTTATAAGATAAAAATACCCCGCCAAAACTAGAGATGAAAACAAATAAAAACTAGCATTTTTATAGGTGACTTTTGATTTTGGTAACACAAATGGTAACACAGCTCAAAACTGAATTATAAAAGATCTAGTATTTTCAATAGTTAAAGCTATGCGTTTCAACTCCCCCCAGCTCAATTCAATCAAACCCTTTAATTTTTTCTTTTGTTTCGGTTGCTCCAAAAATAAAAGTATGAAACAATCTATACCATTCAAGATTATTTTAAAATAAGGCGGTCAAATTGATCGATTCTGATGGATACCGCCCAAATGTTGGTATCGTTATTTGTAATAAAAATGGACAAGTTCTATGGGCAAAACGGTTTGGTCAAAACTCTTGGCAGTTTCCACAAGGGGGCGTAAAAGAAGGTGAAAACATTGAAACAGCAATGTACCGTGAGCTTTATGAAGAAGTTGGTTTAACAAAAAATGAAGTACGATTACTCTGGGCATCCAAATATTGGTTAAGATATAAATTACCTAAACGTTTAATTCGTAATGAAGGTACGCGTCCTGTTTGTATTGGGCAAAAACAGCGTTGGTTTTTATTACAACTGGTGGCACCAGAAAGCAAAATACGTTTAGATACAATGAAAAACCCAGAATTTGATGGATGGCAATGGGTGAGTTTTTGGTATCCTGTGCGCCAGGTCGTCTCTTTTAAACGTGAGGTATATCGCAAAGCGATGAAAGAATTCGCTCAAATTCTAATGATAAATAATACTGAGCAAACAGATAATATCAATAATAACTACCATCCAAAACGTAATCCTCACCGAAATTCGTGGAGGAAGCGTTGATGTCAGTAACACTCTTTATTGCATTTATAGTACTAGGTGCAGTATCTGGAATGTTAGCAGGGTTATTTGGTATTGGTGGCGGAATGGTGATCGTTCCTGCTTTAGTTTATTTATTGCCTAAAATGGGGATTCCAGATCAATTGATTATGTCAATGGCTCTTGGTATCTCTTTTTCTACTATTGTAGTCAATACCTTCTCAGCTGCTCAACACCACCATAAATTTGGTAATATTGATTTTTCAGTGGCAAAATTTTTTATTCCACCTTTGATGATTATGGGCTTTTTAACAACTTCAATAGTAACAGGCTTACCCAAGCATATTATTACCAAAGCCTTTGCTATATTAATGCTTTATTTATCGATAAAAATGTTTTTATCAATAAAAAAATCCCAAAAGGTAACAAAAGAATTAACCAAATCATCAATGATAATTGCAGGGGGAACTATTGGGGTTTTAGCAAGTATTGGTGGCATTGCGGGTGGTGGTTTTACCGTCCCTTTT
Organism: Phocoenobacter atlanticus subsp. cyclopteri; assembly: GCF_018343795.1. Classification (GTDB taxonomy): domain Bacteria; phylum Pseudomonadota; class Gammaproteobacteria; order Enterobacterales; family Pasteurellaceae; genus Phocoenobacter; species Phocoenobacter atlanticus. Next base: position 1,609,551 of record NZ_CP074346.1, on the reverse strand, counting down.
CTAGAAAATAGAGGGCTTCCTCTCAAAAAAGCGATTGGCACCTCCGCATTATGTGGTTGTTTGCTCGGCTTAACAGGAATGTTTAGCTTTATTTTTCACGGCTATAATGCCCCTAATTTACCTGATTATTCATTAGGTTATGTTTATTTACCCGCTTTGCTATGTATTGTCTCTATTTCATTTTTTACTTCAAAATTAGGGGCAAGATTAACGACAAAATTACCCGTAAGCATATTAAAAAAGGCATTTGCATTATTGTTAATTGGCATTGCAATTAATATGTTTTTTAAATACTAAATTTCAAATAAAAGAGCAAAAATGTACGAAAATTATTTAATTTATCCAAATATCGATCCAATTATCTTTCAAATCGGTCCTCTTGCGTTACGATGGTATGGCTTAATGTATCTTATTGGTTTTGCTTTTGCCTATTGGTTGGGTACTCGCAGAGCTAAACAATCTGATGGCTTATGGACAGTTGAGCAAGTCGATCAATTACTTTATAACGGATTTTTTGGCGTTATATTAGGTGGGCGCATTGGGGATGTATTCTTCTATAGCTTTGATAAACTTCTTCAAGACCCTCTTTATTTATTCCGTATTTGGGAAGGAGGAATGTCGTTTCACGGTGGTTTGATTGGGGTAATCATTGCAATGCTTTGGACAGCTCGTCGCCAAAAAAATACATTTTGGGAAACCGCTGATTTTGCCGCACCACTGATCCCTTTTGGTTTAGGAATGGGGCGATTAGGTAACTTTATTAATGGTGAATTATGGGGAAGAACTACTGATGTGCCTTGGGCGATGATTTTCCCACACGTTGATTATCAACCACGTCATCCATCGCAAATTTATGAATTTTTACTCGAAGGCGTGGTGTTATTTACAATTTTAAATTTCTTTATCCGTAAACCTCGTCCACTTGGTGCTGTATCAGGGCTATTTTTACTGTGCTATGGGATTTTTCGCTTTATCGTTGAAAATTTCAGAGAACCAGATATGTCCCTTACCCTTGATTTAGGGATTATCACACGTGGACAAACATTGTCACTACCGATGATTGTTTTGGGAATTTTAATTATGGTTATTGCTTATAAACGCAACAAAAAATAATCCTAAAATATCACACATAAGCGGTCATTTTTTCCTGAATATTTACAAATTCTTAATAAAAAATGACCGCTTTATTTTTCTTATCAAAAAGATTAAAATTTTGCTACACATTTATTTTGAGGATAGTATAATGCAACCAGCAACCAGAACAGCATAGCTGTACAAGCCTTTCTTAGCAACCTTGATAACACACTTTGGAACGCTGCCGATAAACTTCGTAATAATTTAGACGCCGCCAACTACAAACATATCGTTCTCGGTTTTATCTTTTTAAAATACGTCTCCGACACCTTCACCGCTCATCAAGCCAAACTTTTAACACAATTTCAAGATCCTGATGACGAGCTTTATTTAGATCCTGAATTTTTTGATGAATCAATGCAACAAAGTGAACTCAGTCAGCGTGAATATTACACCAAAGACAATATTTTCTGGGTGCCTGAAAAAGCCCGCTGGGAGACCATAAAATCCCTGTGTAATACAAATATCGGCGATGAATTACCGTGGGGGAGCAAATTTAAAGGCGTAGCGTTGCTGATTGATGACGCGTTTGAAGCCATTGAACAAGAAAATCCAAAACTTAAAGGGGTATTGCAACGTATCGCCAGTTTTGGGGTGGCGGAGAACACCCTGATCGGCTTAGTCAATACTTTTTCAGATACCAACTTCACCACGCCAACCCACAATGGCGAACCGATCCACCTACACGCCAAAGATATTCTCGGACACGTTTATGAATATTTTTTAGGGCAATTTGCCCTTGCAGAAGGTAAAAAAGGCGGACAATATTTTACCCCAAAATCTATCGTTACCCTGATTGTTGAAATGCTCGAACCTTACCAAGGACGCATTTACGACCCTGCAATGGGCAGTGGCGGATTTTTTGTTTCTACGGATAAATTTATTCAATCCCACTCGGGCAATCGCAATGCTATTTCTATTTATGGGCAAGAATCCAACCCAACCACACGCAAATTAGCGGTAATGAATATGGCGATTCGTGGTATTGATTTTGACTTCGGCACTCGCAATGAAGACACCCTAAGAAATCCGTTACATATTGATAAAAAAATGGATTTCATTATGGCAAATCCACCTTTTAATATTAAAGAATGGTGGAGCGAAAGTTTGGCGGACGACCCACGCTGGAAATTTGGCACACCGCCTGAAAGCAACGCCAACTTTGCGTGGTTGCAACATATGATTTACCACCTATCCGAAAAAGGCAAAATGGCACTGCTACTCGCCAACGGCTCAATGAGTAGCCAAACCAACAACGAAGGGGAAATCCGCAAAAATATCATCAATGCCGATTTGATTGATTGTATGGTCGCTTTACCGGGGCAACTGTTCACCAACACCCAAATTCCCGCCTGTATCTGGTTTTTAAACAAAAACAAAACCCGCAAAGGCGAAGTGCTATTTATTGACGCTCGCAATATCGGTTATATGAAAGACCGTGTACTACGAGATTTTGCTGATGATGATATCCAAAAAATCGCCGACACCTATCACAAATGGCAACAATCCACCGACTATGAAGATATCGCAGGCTTTTGCAAATCTGCCACATTAAACGACATTGCCGACAATGATTTTGTACTCACCGCAGGACGCTATGTCGGCGCAGAAGAAATCGAAGATGACGGCATACCTTTTGCAGAAAATATGCAAAATCTCACCGCTTGCTTGCGTAAACAATTTGCACAAGGACAAGAATTAGAACAACAAATCGAACAAAACTTAAAAAGTTTAGGGTTTTAAATATCGTTGAAATTATCGAATGTAGGGGCGTATTGCATACGCCCAAACAACATATAAAAAATAATAGATTGAAATAACACGAAAAAATACAGGGCGTATGCAATACGCCCCTACAAAGCGGTTAAAAACATTTAGATTTTTACAAAAAATAAGAGAATAAAATTATGAGTAATTGGGAAAAAGTTAAATTGTCAGATATAGCCCTAAGCCTAAATACAGGTTTAGATGCTATTCGCAGAGCCCCTATTCTTGAATATGAAACAAACTTGAAATGTTTAAGAATTCAAGATATCTCTCAAAATAAACCATTTAATTTATGGGGATATACAGAAGTAAAGCCTGATGATTTTAAAAAATATCAATTAAAATATGGAGATATTATTATTGCTAGAACAGGAGGCTCTATTGGAGTAAATAAAATCATAGATCGTGATTTGCAAGCTGTTTTTAATAATGGCTTGGCAAGAATAAGAATTAGTGAAGATAAAATTACTTCACATTATTTATATTATGCAATGCAACTGGATAATTTTAAAAATCATATAAAAGCAATTTCATCAGGAACTGTTGCACAACCAAATATGAAAGTTGGAGATTTAGGATTATATGAATTTCTTTTGCCTGAAATTAAAACTCAAAAAGAGATTGTTGATATATTAGATAAATTAGACAAAAAAATCCAACTCAACACCGAAACCAACCAAACCCTAGAAAATATCGCACAAGCGATATTCAAAAGTTGGTTTATTGATTTTGACCCTGTACACACCAAAGCAAACGCACTCGCAAACGGTGACGATATCCAAACCGCCAACCGTAAAGCGATGATGACCCTATCAGGCAAAACAGACACCGAGCTTACCGAAATGGCACAACAATCCCCCACCGAGTACGCCCAACTACACCAAACCGCCCAAGCCTTCCCAAGTGAATTTGGAGAAAATGGATTGCCGTTGGGGTGGGAGATGACAACATTCGGTAAAGTTTCTCAATGTTTTGATAGTAAAAGAGTACCGTTATCAAAAAGACAACGAGCAGAAAGGCAAGGAAATATTCCATATTATGGAGCTACATCTGTTATGGATTATGTGAATGACGCTATTTTTGATGATACCTATCTTTTAATTGGTGAAGATGGATCAGTATTAAAAGAAAATGGAACACCTTTTATTCAGTATATTTGGGGCAAATCTTGGGTAAATAATCACGCTCACGTTTTACAAGGTATTGATAGTATTAGTACAGAGCAACTTATGTTATTTATGCAAGATACGGATATTACACCTTATGTAACAGGTGCAGTACAGCTGAAATTAAATCAAAAGAATATGAATAGTATTCCATTTATTAAAGCCACAGAGAAAATAAATAATCTATTCAATGAATATATTTCACCATTTTATAAAATTATTAAAAATAATCTTGAAAAAAGTAGAAATTTGGAGAGAATAAGAAATATACTATTACCTAAGTTATTAAATAGAAAGATTTGAATAAGAGGAAGATATATGAATATAGATACTTTTTTTAAAACAGTACAAAGAATGCTATCTACAAGCCCTACTATTATATGGGGATCTGGTGCAACAGTACCATTAGGATTGCCTACAATGCCTATGCTGAGTAAAGAATTAGCTGATAAAATTAAAAAATTTAATGGTAATAATAAAAATCTTGAACAAGAATTATCTGATCCTAAATATATTAATGATCTTGATGAGATCAGAAAAATTATATGGAATACTATCCACCAAAAAGATATAGAAGTCAGAAATAAAGTTATTGAAGATAGAGATGGTTATATTCAGTCTGTAAAAAATTTAGTGTGTTACCTTAAGAAACCACACCCTGAATTAGTTAATATTATAACTACAAATTATGATAGAGTTCTTGAAACTATATTATCATATTATGATATAACTTTTACTGATGGATTTATTGATAAAGATTTATCAACATTTAATGAAGATTTATTTTTAAATAAAAATATTGTGAATATTATAAAAGTACATGGTTCTTTAAACTGGTTTAACATATCAGGGAGTGTAAAATTTTCTCCTAGTTTAGTAGAGAATAAAGACTTAAAAATTATTATTCCAAGTAGCTTAAAGTATCAAGAAGCGTATGAATCTCCTTACAGAGAGCTTATACAAAAATCCGATCAAATTATTCAACAATCAAAAAGCTTTTTAATTGTTGGTTTTGGATTTAATGATAAGCATCTTACACCCAAAGTAAAACAAAGAGTTGAAAACAATATACCGATAGTTGTTATTACTAAAGAAATTACAGATAGTTGTAAAGCGGAATTAATAAATGCACAACAATATCTTTTAATTGAAGAAGGAAAAAGTACTAATACTCAAGTTACCTATAAAAATAATACCGATATTTCTGTAATGGAAATAGAGGGTGATTATTGGAAATTAGATAAATTTATGGAGATTTTACAATGAAAGAGCAACCACTATTAGGCAAGATACAAAGTGTAGATACTGGAACTGTAAGCATATCTTCTGACAATGAAGATATGCTTAATGGATTACAAATAAATCATATTGTGAAAATACAATCTACTCGCAATGGTGAAGAAATCATAGGTTTAATTACAAAAGTTATGAGAAAAGCAATTGAGAATAATGAAGAAAATGGAGGTCAAATATCATTAGAAAATATAATTAAAGTTAATCTTGTTGGAACATTATATAAAAAATCAGGAACAGAAAATAATAAATTTAAACGAACTTTAACTACCTTACCAAGTGTTGATGCAAAGTGTTGGCTACTAGCAGATGATGAGTTATCTGAATTTATGATGGCTATTTCACATAGTAGTAAAAATCCTTTGACCATTGGTAAATATACCCTATCAGAAAATGCCCTTGCAAATTTAGATGGTAATAAGTTTTTTCAACGACATGCCATAATTGTAGGAGGAACAGGATCTGGAAAGTCATACACAGTTGCTAATATTTTAGAAAAAACAGCTCTCCTCACTTCTTCTAATGCATTAGTATTTGACTTACATGGGGAGTATTCTCCATTATCAGAAATAGAAAATGTAATGTTATTAAAAGTAGCTGGAGCAAATGATACTTTAGATATGGATAATACAATATTTCTTCCATACTGGTTATTATCTTACGAAGAAATGGAGTCACTATTATTGGATAGAAGCGATAGTAATGCTCCAAATCAAGCTCGTGCATTATTTGATGCAATTATAAATGAAAAGAAATCATTATTAGCTGCCAATGGTCAAGCAGATATACTAGCTAATTTTACTATTGATAGTCCTATACCGTACGACATAACAAATGTTATTACATCATTAAAAAGTCTAGATGAGGAAATGATAGATGGAACTAGATCAAAAATAAAAGGACCTCTGAATGGAAAATTAGTGCGTTTTATTCAACGACTAGAAAGTAAAATCACAGACAAAAGACTTAATTTTATTTTTAATAATTATTCTCAGTTTTTAGATCATCATTGGTTTGAGAGTTTAGTTAAAAAAATAATGGGATTTGAAAATAAAAAAGGTTTAAAAATCATTGATCTTTCAGAAGTTCCTTCAGATATTTTACCTCTAATTACTGGACTAATTGCAAGATTAATATTTTCTATTCAACAATGGTCAGATAAAGATAAGCGTCATCCAATAGCAATGTTTTGTGATGAAGCCCATTTATATATTCCAGCTTCACCTAAAAGTAGTTCTGAAGAAAAAGGATTACATACTTTTGAACGTATTGCTAAAGAAGGAAGAAAATATGGTGTTTCATTAGTTGTTATTAGTCAGCGCCCATCAGATGTAAATAAAACAGTATTAAGTCAATGTGGAAATTTTATTGCTATGAGGTTGACTAACCCTGATGATCAAAATGTTATTAAAAGACTATTTCCAGATAATTTGGGAGGATTATCAGATATTTTACCAATTCTAGATATTGGAGAGAGTCTTATAGTTGGTGATGCTTGTATGCTTCCAAGTAAAATTATTATTGATGAACCTCAAATTAAACCTGCATCAGCAACTATTGATTTTTGGGATATTTGGGGAGAGGCTAATTCTAAATCTGATGAAAATCTATCTAATGCAATAAATGCATTAAGAAAGCAAAGTAAAAATTAAAGTGCAAAAGCCCCCTTTTGAAATAACCAACACAGCCCTTAATCTTGTCGTCCAAATATCCGAGAAAATCGGACGTTTGCAGGCGGATTATGACAAGCAGTTGCATTTGCGAAAAAATAACCGCTTACGCTCAATTCAAGCGTCTTTGGCAATTGAAAATAACTCGATGAGCCTTGAACAAGTTACCGATATTATCAATGGTAAACGTGTTTTAGGCGAGCCGAAAGACATTCAAGAAGTGAAAAATGCCTATGAGGCGTATGAAAAAATATTGCGTTTCTCGCCTTATTCCGTCAAAGATTTTTTAACGGCTCACCGTTTAATGACACAAGGGCTAATCAAAGACGCAGGAAAATTCCGTTTAAGCGATGTGGGGATTTTTAACCATAAAGGGGACGTTATTCATATGGGGGCAAGACCTGAATTTGTCCCTAAATTAGTAAAAGATTTATTTGCTTGGGCAAAAAATGATGATACACCTGCGTTAATTAAAAGTTGTGTGATCCATTATGAATTAGAACTTATCCACCCTTTTGCAGACGGCAATGGGCGAATGGGACGCTTGTGGCAAAATGTATTATTAAGCCAAAGTAACCCTGTATTTGCGTGGCTACCGATTGAAACTATGGTGTATGAATATCAAGATGAATATTATGCAACATTAAGACAAGCCGATAAAACAAGCAGTGCAACGGTGTTTATTGAGTTTATGCTTTCTATCATTTTAAAAGCCATTCAATCTTATCCTGAAAAACAAATGAGCGATATAATGAGCGATATAATGAGCGATAAATTTTCACTTCCTGAAAAAGAGGCTTACTCAAAAATTGTTCATTATTTAAAAAACAATGCAACGATCAACAATCAACAAGCCCAACAATTACTGAAAAAATCCGCCCCAACTGTAAGACGTTATTTGAATAAATTTGTGCTGAATAATTTATTGTGTGCAAGGGGGGAGAATAAAGCGAGGGTTTATTTTAAAAGTGAAACATAAAAACTACACCGATAGAAAAATGCACTTTTCTATCGGTGTTAGTTATTTTTTATTAAAAACAAGCGGTTAAATTTTAACAAAAATTTGTAAAATTAAGTTTAATCTAAGATGGTATCGAAGATTAAACTTAAAAATGGCGGAATTATTATTAACCAATACCCAAATAAATTTTTATTAGCAGAAAATTTAATGGCTCTGCCGATAACCTACATATAGGAAAATATTTTATGAAACTTAACACACCGATAAATGAAGATCTTATTGAGCAACTAGCAATTAAACAATTAAACAATTAAAAATGCTCGGTTGGGGGTATCAATATGGCAAGGATATTCCGATTGATGAGCAGTTATCCATTGATGGGGCGTGGCGTTCTCGTGGGTCACAGGTGGTGTTTAAGCCGTTGTTAAAGCAAGCGTTGGTGCGTTTAAATTCGGATATTCCTGAGTCTGTGATTGACGAAGTGGTGCAGAAAATTTGCTTTTCCGATAGTAGCGATTTGGCGTTACAAAATCAGACGGCTTATGGCTGGTTGCGTAATGGGGTAGCGGTGAGCTATCAAAAAGAGGGTGAGCAAATCAGTGATGTGGTGCGTTTGATTGATTTTCAAAATGTAGCGAATAATGATTTTTTAGTGGTTAATCAATTAACTATTGCGGGGCGAAAAGGCAATCGCCGTCCTGATGTCATCGCTTATATTAACGGCTTGCCGATTGTGGTGTTTGAGTTGAAAAATCCCCTTATCGAAGAAGCGGATATTAGCAAGGCATATTCTCAGTTACAAACCTATAAAGATGAAATCACGGATCTGTTTATTTTTAACCAAGTGTTAGTAATCTCTGATCACACCCAAGCTCGTGTAGGATCGGTTACAGCAGATTTTGAGCGTTTTACACCGTGGCGAGTGGTGGACGAGAAGCAAAACAGCGTGCGAGTGCATTTTGAAAATGAATTAGAAAGTTTGCTTAATGGTTTATTCTCGCCTGAGATTTTGTTGGATTATATCCAAAATTTTACGGTGTTTGAGAAGAATGAAAAAGGAAAAATCATCAAAAAAATCGCTGCTTATCATCAATATTATGGCGTAAATGAGGCAGTGCAATCCACTGAAATTGCGATCAAGGGGAATAAAAAAATCGGTGTGGTGTGGCATACCCAAGGCAGTGGCAAATCTTTATCAATGCTGTTTTATACGGGCAAAGTGTTATCTCAAAAAGCGTTAGGCAATCCAACCATTGTGGTGGTAACGGATCGCAATGATCTTGATGGTCAATTATTTAAAACCTTTTGTGAAGGGCAAGCGATTTTAAAACAAACACCGATCCAAGCCCAAAATAGCGAGGAATTACGCCTAGAACTCGCCAAACGAGAAGCGGGCGGTGTGATTTTTACCACTATTCAAAAATTTGGATTGAGCGATGAAGAAGAAAGCCACCCTGTTTTAAATTTTCGCTCAAATATTATTGTGATTACCGATGAAGCCCACCGCTCGCAATATGGTTTTAATCAAAAAATTAACGCACAAGGGCAATATCGTGCGGGCTTTGCTAAACATTTACGCAGTGCGTTGCCGAATGCCTCTTTTTTAGGTTTTACAGGCACGCCGATTGAAATGGAAGATCGTGATACGCAAGAAGTTTTTGGAAAATATGTGTCGATTTACGATTTTCAAGATGCAGTGGAAGACGGTGCGACAGTGCCGATTATTTATGAGGCACGTCAAATCAGTTTAAATGAAAGCAACGAGTTTGATCGCTTGATGAGAGAGGCGAGGGATTTGCTCGATGATGAGGATAGCCCTGAATTTCGCTTGCGTGAAAAACTAATGGGGACTGATGAGCGTTTGGATAAATTGGCGAAGGATTTTATTCATCATTTTTCAGAGCGTAATGCGGTATTTGAGGGCAAGGCGATGTTGGTGGCGATGAGCCGTGATATTTGTGTAAAACTTTATCAAAAAATAACCGCTTTACACCCAGAATGGCACAGTGAAGATGTTAATCAAGGAGCGATTAAAATTGTAATGACCAGCAATGCCAGTGATCCACAGACGTGGCAAATCCATAATAAAGATAAGAAAGTGTTAGAAAAACGCTTTAAAGACCCTGATGATCCGTTAAAAGTGGTGATTGTACGTGATATGTGGCTCACAGGGTTTGATGCCCCTTGTTGCCATACGATGTATATCGACAAGCCGATGAAAGGGCATAATTTAATGCAAGCCATCGCAAGAGTAAACCGTGTGTTTCGTAATAAAAGCCGTGAAAATGGCGGGTTGATTGTGGATTATGTGGGGCTAACGGAAGAATTACGAGAAGCAACCGCAAATTATACCAACGCAAACGGCAAAGGATCGGTTAAGCAGGATATTGACGCTATTTTTGACAAAATGTGTGAGTATATTTCTATTATTCGTGGGCAATTTGCGAGCGTGGTTGATGGCAAAAAATTCAGCCTTGATGAGGTGTTAAAAATCACAAATCCACAGCAATTATTGACGGAAATTTTAAAGGGGGCGAATCATATTGTTGGGTTAGATCGTGTTAGTTCATCTCCAAATGCTCCAAATAAAAAAGAAGCAACACCACGCAAAAAAGCCTTTTTAGAAGCGGTTCGCTTAGCTAAAAAAGGGCTTTCTTTATGCGGTGCATTACCCCAAGCTACACCTTATAAACAAGAACTTGCTTTTTATGATGCCGTGCGAGCGACCATTATCAAAAACAGTGCCACCAAAGATCCAAAAACAGGTAAAAATGGACAGCAATTAAAATTAGTCTCCTTGATCAACCAAGCAGTTACTTCTGATGGCGTGGTGGATCTTTTTGATTTACTCGGACAAGAACGCCCAAATATCAATTTGTTATCCGATGAATTTTTAGATGTGATCCGCCAAAGCCCGACCAAAGATTTGTGGACATCTGCGATTGAGCGTTATTTGAAATCTAAAATCAATGAATTAAGTGGTGCAAATTTAACTACCAAAGCAGATTTTGAGCAACGTTTAAAAGAGGCGATGAATCAATATCACAACCATAATTTATCGGTGTTAGACATAATCGAAGAATTGATCGGCTTGGCGAAAGAATTTGATGAACAAAGCAAACGTGGGCAAAAATTAGGATTAAGCGAAGCAGAATTAGCCTTTTATGACGCCCTTGCTAAAAATGAGAGTGCCAAGGCATTGATGGGCGATTTAACCTTAATTAAACTGGCACGAGAAATTACCGATAAACTACGCAAATCGGCGACGATTGACTGGCAATATAAAGAAGGCGTAAAAGCCAAAATGCGAATTTTAGTACGTCGAATGCTGATGATTTATAAGTATCCACCAGATAAGCAAGAAGATGCGATTAAGTATGTGTTAGAACAGGCGGAGGCGATTGCGGAGATGCTCTAATCATATAACATTATTGCTCCTTGTATAAAAGTATGAAACAATCTATACATATTAGTTTTTAAGTTGATGACTGCTTTAACAAAATAAAACAAGCGGTAAGATCTTAACAAAAATTTACAAATTTTATTAATAAGGAACGTAAATGAAAATTTTAATCAGTAATGATGATGGTATCCATGCGAAGGGTATCAATGTATTAGCAGAAACCTTACGTGATGCAGGACATAATGTAACGATAATTGCACCAGATAGAAATAGAAGTGCGGCATCAAGTTGTTTAACCTTGGTTGATCCATTGCGAGTAAAAAAACTCTCTGAACAGAATTATACTGTTGTCGCAGGTACACCAGCAGATTGTGTACACTTAGCATTAAATGGTTTTTTTGAAGAAGAATTTGATTTGGTTGTCTCTGGGATTAATCACGGTGCTAATTTAGGTGATGATGTAATTTATTCAGGAACAGTTGCCGCTGCCCTTGAAGGTCGTCATTTACCATTACCTTCGATTGCGGTTTCTCTAGTAGAAAAAAATGATTCAACTTATCTTGTATCAGGCGAGCATTATTTTGAAACTGCGGCTAAAGTGGTTCTTGATTTACTGCAAAAAATACAAGTCAATCTTCTTCCAAATAAACAAATTTTGAATGTAAATGTTCCAAATGTGCCTTATTCAAAATTAGCAGGTATCGAAATTACTCGCTGTGGAAATCGTCTTGCTGATGCAAAAGTGATTAAAGAAAAAGATCCGAGAGATGCAACTGTTTATTGGATTGGACCAAGTGGTACTCCGAGTGATAATGGAGAAGGAACAGACTTTTTTGCTGTCAAACAAAATAAGGTATCTATCACACCAATCCAAGCAGATATGACGGCTTATCAATCTATTTTAGCGTTAAAAGAAAAATTTTAAATGAAACTATTTGGCACAATTTATGATAAGGTAATGGAGTGGTCATCACACCGTTTGGCGTGGCTATGGTTAAGTCTTGTCAGTTTTATTGAGGCAATATTTTTCCCTATTCCACCTGATGTAATGCTTATTCCAATGTCGATGAGTCAGCCTAAATTAGCAACTCGTTATGCAATTTATACCACGATCGCCTCTGTAATGGGTGGAATGATCGGTTATGGCATTGGATTTTATGCCTTTGATTGGGTAAAAGACATTATTTTTGGTTGGGGTTATCAAGCTCAATTTGATAAAACACTCACTTGGTTTGAACAATGGGGCATTTTAGTTGTCTTTTTAGCAGGGTTCTCACCAATTCCGTATAAAATATTTACGATTTGTGCAGGTGTAATGCAAATGTTGTTTTTACCTTTTGTATTAACAGCGACAATCTCTCGTTTTCTACGTTTTTTGTTAGTAGCAAGATTATCAGCGTGGGGGGGAGAAAAATATGCACATAAAATTCGAAAATCTATTGAAATTATAGGCTGGGCGGTTGTATTATTCGTCGTCATCGTTTATTCTTTCTACCAATTTTTTAAATAAAAGGTACAAATACAATGAAAAAATCATTTTTATTATTTCCGATTATGGCACTGACTTTGACCGCTTGTACAACGTATGCTCCAACAATTGAAGATGATATTCCACCGCCAGCAGAAGTTGGAACAGTAAGTGGCGGTTGGCAGAATACTGACACCATTGAGCAACCCGCTCCTCCAGTATATCAACAAGAAATACCTGTTAGTCGTCCTGTATCTCAAGTGAATAATACTTTTAATATTCCAAGAGATGCCAATGGTAAACCTGATTATAGTCAAATTGCTAAAGGCTCTTATACTGGAGACGCTTACACAGTTCAAAAGGGTGATACTTTATTCTTTGTTTCTTATTTAGCAGGAAAAGATAAAGAAGAAATTGCACGTTTAAACAATTTAACTTATCCATACACTTTATCAATTGGACAAGTCTTAATACTTAAATAATAAATACAAAATAGAGATTGATGTAATGAAAAAACTTGTTTTATTTTTTCCACTCACGATGATTGCATTGACAGCTTGTGGCTCTAATCGAGCAGCACCTGTTGAATATGCTTCTGGTTCAGGACGCAATATACAGCTTCCACCACCAGTAAATGTAGTTAATCACAATGTAAGACTTCAACGTGCAAAAATGCCGTCTTCTATGAATACCGCATCAAAACCTATTCAGAAAGAGATTTTAAAACCATCGGCTATATCTACAAAAAAAGTAGTAAGAAAAATAACCCGAAAAATAAAAGTGAAAGAAAAGGAAATTGAGAGAAAAATAAAAATCCCTCGTGATAGTACAACACATAAACCAATTTATAGCCAAATTGATAAAGGCTCTTATGATGGCAATGTGTATACTGTTCGTAAAGGTGATACTCTATTTCTTGTCGCCTATATAGCAGGTAAAGATGTAAAAGAAGTCGCTAAATTGAATGGATTAAAAGAGCCTTACTCATTAAGTATTGGTCAAAAAATTAAACTTTCTAGTGGTTATACCGAAAAAGTAGTGACTAAAAAAGTGGTAGTTGAAAAACCTGTAAAACAAGAACCTAATGTTACTTATACACAAGCAGCTAATGGTACTGCTTATGGTTCAGATGGAACAGTCAAAGGACCAATAAAAGCAACCACAAATACAGCAACACCAACAGCAACACAAATAAGTGTCTCAAATAGTCACTCACTACCTGTTGCTGACACTGAATCCATAAAATGGCATTGGCCAACAGCTGGACGTGTTATTTCTTCTTTTTCTTCAGTAGATGGGGGAAATAAAGGAATTGATCTTACTGGTTCCAAAGGGCAAGCCGTTAAAGCAGCAGCGAAAGGTCGAGTAGTTTATGCCGGTAATGCACTACAAGGTTATGGCAACCTAATAATTATCAAGCATAGTGATAATTATTTAAGTGCTTATGCGCATAATGATGAAATTTTAGTGGATGAAAACGATACTGTAAAATTAGGACAACGTATTGCAACAATGGGTAATACAGGGACTAACACCACAAAATTACACTTTGAAATTCGTTATAAAGGTAAATCGGTTAATCCAATGGATTACTTACCTAGACGTTAATTTGTAAATTGTTGATGAGATCTTACCGCTTGCACTTTCTAGTGTTAGCGGTATTTTCATATTAGCAAATCATAAAACTTAAGGATTAAAAAATGAATTTAGCCTATCTAAATGGTGAGCCTAAGCAAGCGGGTCGATTAAAAGCAGAATTTGCAGATTTTATTGTGAGAGAAGAATTGGGTTACGATCTTGCTAATGAAGGAGAATTTGTTGCGGTTAAGGTGCGTAAAACCAATGCCAACACCTTATTTGTAGGGGAAAAATTAGCAAAATTTGCGGGTATTTCTGCAAAAAATATGAGTTATGCTGGCTTAAAAGATCGCAATGCCATCACAGAACAATGGTTTTGTTTACACTTAGCAGGTAAGGAAACACCAGATTTTAGCCAGTTTTCAGAAGAAGGTGTCGAGATTTTAGAGGTGACTCGCCATAATCGTAAAATTCGTGTGGGAGCGTTAGTGGGTAATCATTTTGAGCTTTTATTAAGAGAGGTAAAGCAAACGGATGAGTTGGTTCAACGCTTAACCCAAATCCAAGCGGTTGGATTTCCTAACTATTTTACCGAACAACGCTTCGGACGAGATGGCAATAATTTAATTCAAGCCCAACGTTGGGCGAATGGTGAAATTAAAGTTAAAGATCGTAAAAAACGCAGTTTTTATCTTTCAGCCGCACGTAGTGATATTTTCAATCAAGTGGTTTCAGCCCGTATTCAAGAAAACCTTATATCACTAGTTGTAAATAATGATTTACTACAACTTGCAGGCTCAAATAGTTTCTTTCAAGCGACAGAAAATGAGTTAGCAGAATTACAACAACGTTTAACGGATAATGATTTATTGCTGACTGCTCCACTGATCGGCGAAGACTCCTTAGACAAACCAGCCCCACAACCTGAGCAACAAATTATTGCACAACACCAATCTTTTATTGAATTGATGAAAGAGGTAAGAATGAAAGCTTCTCGCCGAGCAATGTTGTGTAAACCACAAAATTTTGAATGGCAATTTGTTGATGATGGACTGAAATTAAACTTCTTTTTAGAGTCAGGAAGTTATGCGACTGCGTTAGTGAGAGAGTTGGTTCTAACGGATTAACGAGTTAATTATGCAGTCATTTATATTTTAAAAATATCAGGAGCTAATAATGAAAACATTAATAACTTGCATATTTGTACTATCAAATTTTTTGATCAGTTATGAAAATGCACAAGAAAACCCATTAATGGATAAAGTTAATAGTGAAATCTTAAAGTTAGAAATGATGATTGATATTTCTAATATGCAGTTTGAAGTTGCGCCAATACAGGGTAAAAAATCTTTTTCTGTAAATGATGCGCCTACTTTTATAGATTTAAAAAGAAAAGTAAGTATTGATAAAAATAAAATTCAGCATTTCTTTGATGCTCTTGATGTTTATTCTAAAATATATTATCCCTACAATATCATTATTTTGAAACCTCATTTGTATGATTTAGTGAAAGTGATTAATAAAGATAATTCTTATTGGAGTCGTAATTACAATAATATCCCTATTTTTAAAGCAATATCTGTGGAATATCTTGATGGTAGTCATAAAAATATTGAAACTTTGGTGCTATCAAAAAGTTCGGTTGAGAAAAAATATATGGTTACTGACAAAGATAGTGGTAAAGAATATTCCTACTCAAAAACTGACAATGCGACTGAAATTGAAAAAATTGTATTAAACAGCAGTTTTGCTGAAAAAAAACTTTGTTTTAGAAAATCCAAAACCAATTAAATCAATAAAATTTACTATTGATTTTCCATTAGAAAATGTAGAAACAAAAACATTATCAGAAAAAAATAAAATCATTCATACTGAATTTGGTGATATTAAATTAATACAGATGGTAAATAACAAAGTGGTGCTTGAATATCCACAAACATTAAGTAAATTAATTAAGATTAGAGGTATTTATAAAGATGGAAGGATCTTAAGAGACAGAAGTGCTTCTTCACATACCGTGTTATCTGAAAAACAACAACAGTTTGTTCATCAGTATTTAGAGATGCTAAAAGAGGCAAAAAAACAGATCATTAATAAGACGATTAAAACGGAAAAATTATTACAACAATATATTAATAAACACACACCAATACAAGCACCTTTAAAATTAAAAATACGTAAAAGTCTTACATTTAGTGGGGAGTTGAATGAAATTGATGTGCTGATTTCAAAAGAAATGAAGATAGAAAAATTTACGAGCACTTATAAAATCAAACCCTTAGCGAATAAAAATCATCATCTAATTGCGATTGATTTTAACACAGGAAAGCAAGGCATTCTCAATAGCAAGGGTAAATGGGTGGTTAAGCCAACCTTTATAAGACTTTTTCATAAAATAGCCAATATTTATTGTGGAAAAATGACTGAAAATTCAGATATAGCTTATTTTTATCTTAATCCTAAAACTTCAAAAATGGAAAAATTGCCTTATTTTATCCCTTTTAATACTTATTATAATGATAAAAAATATGTACAAATTGCAGGTTCTGATATTAGCAATGCTAAACGAGGTTTGTTAGATATAACAAATATGAAAGTGTTATTAAGTCCTACTGTAAGAGATTTAGATGTTAATAAATATTTTTATGTTGAAACAATAAAAGAATCTTCTAATAAGATCACTAATTTATATCGTTTTTCTGATAATAAGAAAATCTTAAGTTTCGGTCAAAATGAATATAGTAGAATCGAATTAGCTGATGACAGAATAATTTTAAAGAAATTAATACCTACTGCTATAAGTAATGCATATTCAACAAAATATTATCTCTTAGATCAGAATGGGAAAAGACTCAATAAAATGACTATCAAAGATATTGAGTCTTGGTCAATGAAATTTCATAATGGTTATTTACTTGTTAAAGATAAAAATGATAAGTTTATGTTTATAGATAAAAATGCTAAAAAAGCACCTTTTGATGTTTCAAAATACAAAGATGTTGAGCCATTTAGAGAAGGTTATGCAAGAATTTGTAAGAAGTTTAATAAAGAGTGTGGCTTTATCAATACAAAGGGAAAGCTTGTGATACCAATAAAATATGGTTGGGGAGATAGAACGTTTTATAAAGGTTATACAAGAGTAGCGTTACTAGATGGACAAAATTTATTTTTAATTAATCAAAAAGGGGAAAAAGTCGCTGACTTTCCAAAATTCACAGAGTATGAACGAGGAAGGAGAAATACAAAAGATGATAATAAAACATATTGGTTTGATAACCGAGTTTTTAATTATAAAGGTGAAGAAACAACGGAAAGAGACAGTCAGTAAAGAGATTATTTATCAATGATAGCGGTAAGATGATCACAACTTCTTGCAAATATTTTAATAAAATAAAAATTTTTACCTTTATCAATATTGCTTTAAACTTTTAGAAGGAAACAGAATGAGAAGAAAATGTGGTGTAATCAGCTTGTTCTTTTTAATAGGAGCTATCACATTCATTTTTTATAAAGATAAAAATAATTTAGAAAATTCTGTATGGAAATATTGTGGTAATGGAAAGGGAGATATTGCAGATGTACTTGACTTCAGAAAGCAAAACTATTTTATTATAAAAAATAACAGTATTTATGTTAAAGAGACTTTAATTGGTATGATTGATAGAATCGAATATTACTACATAGAACGCAGGTTATTTGTTGAGAGTCTCGCAGGAGATATAGGTAGATATTGTGAAAAATAAGTTGATTTGTTGATGAAGGGTTGAAATTAAACTTCTTTTTAGAGTCAGGAAGTTATGCGACTGCGTTAGTGAGAGAGTTGGTTTTGACTGATTAAATAAGAAATACATACACATACTGAATATTAAAAAGAGAGAAGTTTATAAAAAGATATCAAAATACTTTTTACAATAGGTATGTTATTCATTATTACTGCCTATCACTCTTCTATTATATGGAATTACGTTTATGGAAAACAAGCGGTAAGATGTTGATAAAAATTTGCAAATAATTGATCACATCTCACCGCTTAAAACAAGAAAATCATTTTGAGAGTAGCACTGTGATAAAATATAAAGAGCTTAAACCAACAGGATTTTTACAAAATTTCATAGAATGTTTTTGGGATTATAAGACTGATAAAGCCATTCAACACACTATCCTACCAGATGGTTACTTTGATTTAATTGCTGAATTTGAAGATAACCTTTTAACAAAAGTAAAACTTACAGGCATTTGGACTACACCAAAACATATCGACATACCTAAAAATAAAACTTTTATTGCAATACGTTTTAAGATCTTAGCTGCTGAATATATTTTTCAAAGAGAGATAAAATCAATTTTAGATACTGAACACACTCTTCCTTTTCATTTTTGGAATCTTAACAGTTTCCAACACAATGAATTTGAACGATTTGTTAGTCATACTACACATCATATTGAGAATGTAATAACACAGATTAAAAATATAGATAATAGAAAATTGACATTATTTGATCTTATCTATCAACAGAATGTAAAAACAGTAACGGAATTATCGGAACAGGTTTTTTGGAGTAGCAGACAAATTAATCGTTACTTTAGTAAACAATTTGGTTTTTCGTTAAAAAATTTCTTAAAAATTATTCGTTTTAAATCCTCCTATAAACAGATTTCAGCAGGAAAACTAACTCCTAACAATGGATATTCTGATCAATCTCACTTTATCAAAGAAGTAAAGCAATACGCTGGTGTTACCCCTAAAGAACTATACAAAAATGAAAACGACCGATTTTTACAATTATCAACACTAAATAAATGATAATTTTGTGTTTGATTTTTTAACTGATAAAAAGAGGTAACTATGAAAATCAACAAATTATCACCCAATTTAGCGGTAAAGGACATTAATGAAACTGTTCATTTTTATACTGAGCATTTTGGATTTACATTAGTTATGGCGGTGCCTGAAAGCCAAGATGGTGTCGAACAGACATTAGATAAAAATAAAGCCTATGTGTACGCAATGATCCAAAAAGACAATATTGAATTAATGTTACAGCGTTTAGACTCTTTCCAACAGGATATGACTTTTTGCAAAGCCTCTACTACTGGAGCAACTGTTTCATTCTATATGGAAATTGACGGCATTAGTAAATTACATCAATCATTGAAAAATAAAAATCTCACCATCACTGACCTAAAAACAACTTGGTATGGAATGAAAGAATTTTATGTACAAGATTTAAATGGTTATATTCTTGGTTTTGCAGAAAAAGTGGAATAATGATGAAATCCCAAAATGATCAAGTTCAAACATTTTTGAATGACATATTAAGTGTTGATAACGAAAAATATCTTATTTTAAACCAAATACGTGAAATAGTTTTTGAAAACCATCAAGCAACTGGTGAAAGAATCATTTATGGTGGTATTATGTTTTCAATTAATAATAAAGATTTTGGTGGTTTATTTGTCAGGAAACAACATATTTCTTTCGAGTTTGTCGAAGGCTTTTTAATGGGAGATCCTAATAAATTATTGGAAGGTACTGGGAAATACCGCCGACATCTAAAAATTAGAACAATAGATGATCTTCAAAATAAAAATGTGGAATATTTTATAAAACAAGCGGTAAGATAATTCTAAAAATTTGCAGATTTAAAAAAATAAAGGCAGGGTTGAATTCCTGCCTTTCTATTTTAATCGAATTTATTAAGCAATAATTATTGCCCATAATAGGCATTTGCACCGTGTTTACGTAGATAATGTTTATCCAATAATTCTTGTTGCATTGATTGGATATTTGGACGAATTTGGGTGGTGACAAAGTTCATATAAGCCAATTCTTCTAGTACAACGGAATTATGCACCGCATCATTGGCGTCTTTGCCCCATACGAATGGTCCGTGTGAATGTACAATTACTGCTGGGATTTGATCCGCTTGAATATGGCGTTTTTGGAAAGTTTCAACGATCACTTTTCCTGTTTCTAACTCATATTCGCCAGCAATTTCAGCAGGGGTCATTTTACGGGTGCAAGGAATGGTACCGTAGAAATAATCGCCGTGCGTTGTACCGAGTGCGAGTAAATCTTCGCCTGCTTGTGCCCAAGCCGTTGCGTGACGTGAGTGAGTATGCACAATTCCGCCGATATTAGGGAATTGGCGATAAAGCTCCAAGTGAGTTGGCGTATCTGATGATGGTTTTAGTTTGCCTTCTACCACTTTACCAGTGAATAAATCTACTACTACCATATCATCAGCCGTCATTTCATCGTATTCCACACCTGATGGCTTGATAACCACTAAGTTTGTTTCACGATCAATTTCACTCACGTTACCCCAAGTGAATGTGACTAATTTATGTTTTGGTAATTCAAGGTTTGCTTTTAATACTTTTTCTTTTAACGCTTCTAACATTGGAAGCCTCCTTCTTTCATTTTTTGTTCGATCCAACGGCGTGCATTGATAATTTCAGCGATTGGCTCTTCAGCTTTTTCTGTCCACATTTCAATTAAGAATGCACCACGATAATTTAATTTATTTAGAATATTGAAGAATTTTACAAAATCCACACAACCATCGCCAAATGGGACATCTCTAAATTGCCCTTTGCAGGTTTCGGTGACTTTGTAGGTATCTTTTAGATGTAAGGCTGAAATTTTATTGATACCTAGGGTTAATTCTTCTTCAACGTTATCATTCCACGCTGAAAGATTGCCAATATCAGGATAAACGGTAAACCAAGGGGAGTCGATGATTTGATCCCATTTTTTCCAACGAGAAATTGAACTCATAAATTTGGTATCCATAATTTCTACTGCAAGGGTTACCTGATTACTTGCTGCAAGCGTTACCGCCCATTCAAGCCCTTCTTGAAAACGTTGGATTGTGCCTTCGTCTTGCTCTTCGTAATAAACATCGTAACCTGCAAGTTGAATGGTACGAATACCTAAATCCACCGCTAATTGAATGGCTTTTTCCATCATTGTGTAAGCTTCTTTGCGAATGGCTTCATCTCGGCTACCAAATGGGAAACGGCGATGCCCAGATAAACACATTGACGGAATAGTTACGCCAGTAGTCATAATCGCTTTTACTAGCTCTAAGCGTTGTTCTTTTGTCCAATCTAAACGAGCTAAACGCTCATCGGTTTCATCAATAGAAATTTCGACAAAATCAAACCCACACGCTTTTGCAATAGATAATCTATCTTGCCAACTGATATTTTTTGGCAAGGCTTTTTCATAGATCCCTAATTTATGTTTTCTCATTTTTTTGTCCTATTAAATTGTGCTTTTAAGCAAGAATAATGTGTAATCCTTGCTCTGTTAATTCTTTAATAATAGTTGGGTCTGCTTCTTTTCCTGTAATTAAAATATCGATATTTTTTAACTCAGCAAACAGCATTCCTACTCGCTTACCTAACTTTGAGCTATCCAGTAAAACAACCAACTTTTCCACTTTTTCTAACATTTTCTGTTCAGAATTAGCAATTAACATATCATTTTTATATAAGCCCTCGTGTGAAAGCCCTTTACCACTAGTGAAAAGAATATCCGCAGCATAATCATCTGAACTACTATTTAGAGAAAGCATAATGGCTTGATTTTTATTATATTGTCCACCCATAATGACGACATTATGATGATCATTACTAATAAGGGTATTTGCAAGCGGTAAGTAATTGGTAATAATTTGCAAATTTTTGCCACATAAACTTTCACCCAGCATCAACATTGTTGAACCACAAGTAAGGATTACGCTGGTATCCTCTTTGCACAACTTATTTGCTGCAATGGCAATGCGTTTTTTTTCTTCAAGATTATTGATATTTTTTTTTATAATAGGTGAGCTGGTTGAATAATAAGTCGCATTTAAAGACTCTGCACCATTGCGTACTTTTTTTAATCTACCTTGTTGATCTAATTTTGTAATATCTCGACGAGCAGTAGCAGGAGAAATACCCAACAAATCAATAATTTCAGCTGTGGCTAAATACTTTCGTTCATTAACTAATTTAAGCAGTTGTTGTTGTCTATAATTTTCATTCATATTTTTATTTCTCTAATTAAAATTTATGCCAATTATAATGAACAGCAAAAAAGAAACCACCCCAATTAAGGGGTGGTAAAGTATATTAAAGAATACTTTTAAATGGTACATTTGGCTCTTGCTCAAAACAATCATCAAAACCACGTGGGTGATGGTAATCAATTAAATCTTTATCACGAGGATAAACATATTTGCCGCCCACTTCCCAAATAAATGGGTGGAATTTATATTGTAAGCGATCTTTACGCATTCTATATAATGCTAAAATTTCATCGGTGCTTGCTTGGAAGTTTGACCATACATCGTGGTGTACAGGAATAACTACTTTTGCTTGTAAGGCTTCTGCCATACGAAGTAAATCAATAGAAGTCATTTTATCCATAATACCAACTGGATTTTCACCGTAGTTGTTTAATACAACATCAATGTCGTGTTCTTTACCGTGTTTAGCAAATTGAACAGAATAATGTGAATCAGCACCGTGATAAATATTACCACCTGGTGTTTTGAAAATGTAGTTTACACATTTTTTACCCATTTCTTCATCACTTGGGCAAAGACCTAATAATTCTCCACCTTGTGCATCAGCTCCTTGAACTGGAAGTGTGACTAAACAGGTTCTATCAAAACCGTCTAATGCAACAATTTCCATATCTTTGATTTTCACTGTATCGCCTGGTTTAACAGTAATACAACGCTCTGCTGGTACACCCCATTTTTGCCAAATATCAGTACAGTATTCTGGACCAATAAATTTAACGTGATCAAGTTTTGGGTTATTGATAACCGCTGCGGCAACATTGATATCAATATGATCACTATGATAGTGTGAGGCTAATAAGAAATCTAACTCTTCAATTGCAAATGGGTCAATAACAACAGGACTTGTACGTAAGTTTGGTTGTAATTTACGCACACCTGACATATTCGCCATTTGGTGTCCACGTACCATATCTTTTACTTTTTTAGTATTTTTTCCACGGAAACACCATAGATCCATACATACGTTTGCCCCTGCGGGTGTTTTGATCCAAATTGAGCAGTTACCTAACCACCACATCGCAAAACTTTTTTCTGGCACTACCTCTGCAGCAATTTCTTCATTTAACCACGTTCCCCACTCTGGAAAAGTTGAAAGAATCCAGCTTTCTCTTGTTATTTCTTGTACTTTTGACATTTTAATTTACTCCTGATAAAAAACGATAATAAGAAATCACAAATAATCATACATAATCATTTTGATTTATTCAATCTTTTTTTTCTAAACTGTGATTTAGGTCAAATTTTATATTTTTTTCATTTTTCAAAGGAATAAAAGCGATTTATTTATGATTTTCACTGAATAATAATCTTTTTTTATCAAAAATATTTAAATATAAAATGTGATCTTGTTCACAAATAATCAAATTTAATCTTTTTTAATCGTCTATTAAGGCGTATTATAGTGATGATTACGCAAATTTTGATTTTCTATATCATAATATAATAGTGATTATTGAAAATCGCTAATCGTTTCAACTACTATTTTTTACTCACAAAAAGGAAATGACTTATGGAGTTTGTTACAGAAATCCTGATTTTCCTAAAAGATCAAGTGCTATCTAAAGCACCACTCTTATTAGGTATCGTTGCTTGTATTGGTTATATTTTATTGAAAAAAGATACCACTACAATTCTTAAGGGAACTATTAAAACTATAGCTGGTTTTATGCTTGTACAAGTAGGTGCTGGCACACTTGTTAAAGGCTTTAAACCAATTATCTTAAAACTTAATGAAGTACATGGTTTAACAGGGGCAATTGTTGACCCATACACTGCTATGCAAGCGACCATTACCACAATGGCAGATAATTATGCTTGGGTAGGTTATGCCGTACTTGGAGCATTAGCATTAAATATTCTTTTAGTTGCATTTAGACGTTTCACTGGTATTCGTACTATTATGCTTACTGGACACATTATGTTCCAACAAGCAGGTTTAGTGGCGGTATTCTATATGATTATTGGTGCAACAATGTGGGAAACCATTATTTATACCAGTGTATTAATGGCACTTTATTGGGGTATTTCTGCAAATATTATGTATCAACCAACACAGGCTGTTACAGGTGGAGCAGGGTTCTCAATTGGTCACCAACAACAAATTGCATCTTGGATCGCGGTTAAAGTTGCACCTAAATTAGGTGATAAAGATGACAGTGTTGAACATATGAAATTACCAAACTGGTTGCATATTTTCCACGATAGCGTATCAGCAACTGCGATTGTAATGACCGTATTCTTCGGTATTATTTTACTGTCATTTGGTTTAGATAACTTACAAGTAATGGCGGGTAAAACACACTGGACAATCTATATTCTTGAAACAGGGCTTAAATTTGCGGTCGCTATTCAAATTATCGTAACAGGTGTACGTATGTTCGTCGCAGAACTTTTAGAAGCTTTCAAAGGTATTTCTGAGCGTTTAATTCCAAATGCAGTATTAGCGATTGACTGTGCAGCAATTTACGCATTCTCTCCAAATGCAATGGTATTCGGCTTTATGTGGGGTGCTATCGGTCAGTTTGTTGCTGTTGGTATTCTTCTTGGTATGGATGCGAGTATTCTTATCATTCCAGGCTTTATCCCAATGTTCTTCTCTAACGCAACAATCGGGGTATTTGCAAACCGCTTTGGTGGTTGGAAAGCTGTTATGAAAGTTTGTTTTGTAATGGGTATGATCGAAATCTTAGGTTCTGCTTGGGTAATCCAAATGCTTGCTGATCAAGGTACAATCTTTAATGGTTGGATGGGAATGGCTGACTGGGCATTATTCTGGCCACCAATCTTACAAGGTATCATCTCTATCCCATTCTTCTTCTTTGTTATTGTTGCCGCAGCATTAGTTTATATGTTCTTTGCATCAAAACAATTACGTACAGATGAAGCAGCAGCACAAGCTCAAGGTAAAACATTAGATCAATATTATGGATTTGGTATTGAAGAAGATGAAGCGGTCACTTCTGAGGAAGTTTTTACAAATTCTCAAAGTAGTGCAAAAGCTGTTCGTATCTTAGCAGTATGTGGTTCTGGTCAAGGCTCATCAATGATGATGAAAATGAAAATCAAAAACTACCTTGATAAACGTGGTATTCCAAATGAAATGGATTCTTGTGCGGTTACCGATTATAAAGGTAAACTAGCAAACGTAGATATCGTCGTTTCTTCACAGCATCTTGCGAATGAAATTGATGGTGGCGACAAAGTATCTGTATTAGGTGTTAAAAATATGCTTAACCCTAACTCATTTGGTGATGAATTGGTTGAATTAATCAATAAACACAACGCAAGTTAATCATCAACTGCGATTAATTTTAGAGCGAATCTAAAATAGTTAAAACAGCCCCTAGAGAATAATTTCTAGGGGCTCTGTTCTTAAAATTGAAAAAATATTAAAAAGGTATTTAAAATGAATTTAAAACAATCTCTGATTGAGAATAACTCAATTAAATTAAACCAAACCGCCACTAGCTGGGAAGAGGCAATTAAAATTGGTACCGATATGTTAGTTGATTCTGGTGCGATTGAACCTCGTTATTATGACAACATTATCAATAAAGTAAAAGAAATGGGGCCTTACATCATCTTAGCACCAGGGTTAGCAATGCCTCACGCTCGCCCAGAAGAAGGCGTAATTAAAACTGCTTTTGCATTAGTCACATTGACTGAATCCGTTTTCTTTGATGGTGAAGATGAAGGTGTAAAAGTACTGATTACTTTATCAGGTAGCTCATCTGACGAACATATGCAAGGCATTATGGAAATTACCCAAGTGCTAGAAGATGAGGATCCTGAAAGTGAAACCGGAGTTGATTTAGCAAAAATTTTACGTTGCCAAACAAACGAAGATGTATATAGCATTATTGATGAAGCATTAAATAAATAAGGAACACAAAATGTCAAAACCATTATTACAAATCGCATTAGATTCATTAAGTCTTGAAAAAGCAGTAGCAGATGCAAAAGCAGCGGAAAAAACCGTAGATATTATTGAAGTAGGTACGATTTTAGCTTGTGCCGAAGGAATGAAAGCAGTAAAAACTTTACGAGCATTACACCCAGATCACATTTTGGTGTGTGATTTAAAAACTACCGACGGTGGTGCAATTTTAGCAAAAATGGCATTTGAATCAGGTGCAGACTGGTTAACCGTATCAGCAGCAGCACACCCAGCAACCAAAGCAGCTTGTAAAAAAGTGGCTGATGATTTCAACGCAGCAAACCCTGATTTAAAAGTGAAAAAAGAAATTCAAATTGAAATCTACGGCAACTGGACATTTGAAGATGCACAAGAATGGGTAGATTTAGGCGTGAAACAAGCAATTTACCACCGCTCTCGTGATGCTGAATTAGCAGGTAAAGGCTGGACAACAGAAGACATTGAAAAAATGAAAAAACTGGCTGATTTAGGCTTAGAACTTTCAATCACTGGCGGAATCGTGCCACAAGAAATCCATTTATTCAAAGAAATTACCAATGCGAAAGTATTTATCGCAGGGCGTGCATTAGTGGGCGAAAAAGGGAAAGAAACTGCAGAAGCGATTCGTACAGAAATCAACAAATACTGGGTTTAAGAAACTTAAATTAGGTATAAAAAAACCTGCTTATTTTCACTGAATAAGCAGGTTTTTTATATGAATAATTAACTTGTTATGAGCGTTTCATTATTTCAAAAAATTCATTATTTGTTTTTGCTACCATTAATTTATCAATCAAAAATTCCATTGCAGAAACTTCATCCATAGGATTAATAATTTTACGTAGTACCCACATTTTTTGAAGCTCATCAGGAGTGGTAATCAGATCTTCCTTACGAGTACCAGAAGGGTTAAAGTTAATTGCGGGGAATACACGTTTTTCAGCAATTTTACGAGAAAGATGTAATTCCATATTCCCCGTACCTTTAAATTCTTCAAAGATAACTTCATCCATTTTTGAACCCGTATCGACAAGGGCAGTTGCAATAATAGTTAAGCTTCCCCCTTCTTCGATGTTACGAGCAGAGCCGAAGAAACGTTTCGGACGGTGCAGTGCATTCGCATCGACACCACCAGATAAGATTTTGCCTGATGATGGGGTAACCGTATTGTAAGCTCGAGCTAAACGAGTTATAGAATCTAACAAAATAACCACATCTTTTTTATGCTCAACTAAACGTTTTGCTTTTTCAATTACCATTTCCGCTACTTGCACGTGGCGAGAAGCTGGTTCATCAAAAGTAGAGGCGATGACTTCTCCTTTTACAGAACGAGTCATCTCTGTTACTTCTTCAGGTCGTTCATCAATAAGTAACACAATCAGTTCACATTCAGGGTAGTTTGCTGTAATGCTTTGAGCAATATTTTGTAGTAAAACTGTTTTACCCGCCTTTGGTGGTGCAACAATCAGACCACGCTGTCCTTTACCGATAGGTGCGGCTAAATCCAAAATACGAGCCGTTAAATCTTCACTTGAACCATTGCCTCGCTCCATTTTTAAACGAGAATTAGGATGTAGAGGAGTTAAGTTTTCAAATAATATTTTATTGCGGGAAATTTCAGGCTTGTCATCATTGACTTTGGCGACTTTAAGAAGGGCAAAATAGCGTTCTCCATCTTTAGGCGGTCTTATTTTCCCTTCAATACTATCACCGGTTTGCATATTAAAACGGCGAATTTGACTAGGAGAAACATAAATGTCGTCAGGACCCGCTAAATATGAGCTGTCGTTCGAACGTAAAAAACCAAAACCATCAGGTAAGATTTCTAATACGCCTTTGCCAAAGATGTCTTCACCACTTTTTGCGTGTTGTTTTAAAATCGCAAAAATGATGTCTTGTTTACGTAAACGACCTAGATTTTCTAAGCCTTGTGATTCGCCTAATTTCAGAAGTTCTGAGACTGGCATTGTTTTTAATTGAGTTAAATGCATAGGAAAGTTTTTTATTTTATAATTTAAATTAAAGTTTGAACAGAATAAACAAGTTTTGTCCAGAAATGGTTTTCACCAAGAATTTAGGTTGCCTAGATTACCTTTATTTTTGTCAATTTGCAAATTTTTTATTAAATTACGTGAAAGTTTTTTGAGTGAGATCGTGTTATTTTTTAAATAACGCTAAATAAACGGATAAACTTCGACTTTAGCTTACTTTTACGAAAGTAGTTTATATGAAAAATGGCAAATTATTCTATTTATTTGCCATTTTTTTGACACATAAATGTAAAATTTCATCATAGCCTTTTGATATATAATCATTATGTTTAACATTATTATTTTTAAGATCGTTTATTGCCTCATAAATACCCTGTATCATACTTTGAGTATCAGTAAGTGTCCAACACTGAGCATTTAAATGATAAAAATTTTGTTTTAAATCAGAAGCAAAAAGAATGCCGTTGTAATAAGCATAAATATTATGATCTAACATTTTATTTAATGTGTTTGCTCTAATTTGTTTAATTGGTTGGGTAATTTCGCCATTATAAAATTGTGTCACACCTTTAATAAAAGCGTCAATATCATAGGCGTTATCTACTTTATCTTGATAAGTCTGAGAGGCTGAACCATATCCAACAGCATAAGATTTTTGATCAAGTTTATCTTTTGCGATTGATTGAAAATAAGGTGATTGATTACAAGCAGTTATAATAAATAATCCCATTATTAAGCAGATTGTTGAAATAATTTTTTGCATTGTATTACCCTCTTTTATTAAAAATCTGCTACTATTCTATCCTAAATAATGTTGTTGAGGAAATAAAAAATGAAACAGTATTTAGACTTATGCCAAAGAATTATTGAGCAAGGAAAATGGATTGAAAACAAAAGGACAGGAAAGCGTTGTTTAACCGTCATTAATGCGGATTTAACCTATGATGTAGCACAGGGGGAATTTCCTCTTGTTACAACACGAAAGAGCTTTTGGAAAGCAGCAATTGCAGAATTACTCGGTTATATTCGTGGTTATGATAGTGCTGCCGATTTTCGTCAATTAGGCTCTAAATCGTGGGATGCGAATGCCAATCAAAACACAGAATGGCTAGCAAATCCTCATCGTAAAGGTGAAGATGATATGGGATTAGTTTATGGTGCTGTGGGACGAAACTTTCCTAAACCAGATGGTGGTAGTGTTGATTTATTACGCCAAATTGTTGATGATCTGAAACAAGGAATTGATAACAGAGGAGAAATCTATACTTTTTATCATCCAGGTGCTTTCCATTTAGGCTGTTTACGTCCTTGTTTGCATAGTCATCACTTTTCACTACTTGATGGCACGCTTTATTTAAATAGTACTCAACGTTCTGCTGATGTGCCACTTGGCTTAAATTGGAATATGGTACAATGTTACACTTTCCTTGCTTTAATGGCTCAAATAACAGGACATCAAGCAGGGCAAGCTTATCACAAAATTGTCAATGCACATATCTACGAAGATCAGCTTGAATTAATGAGAGACGTACAATTAAAACGGACACCCTTAAAAGCCCCTAAATTAAAAATAAACCCTAATATAAAAACATTAGAAGATTTAGAAACTTGGGTAACATTAGATGATTTTGATGTTGAGGGATATGAAAGTTACGATCCAATCAAATATCCTTTTTCTGTTTAGTGTCCTCAAGGCTATTTTGGTTTTTACCTAAAACACTTAATATAAAAAAGAGAAAACAAGCGGTATGATTTTCATCAAAATTTGCAAGTTTTCTCTTTCAAATCAAAAAAGTATTTAATTACTTCTCTTCAGTCACCGCAACTCTTGGTGCTGAATGTACGTGACTAACAGCACTTGAATGACCACCAAATCCTTTACCATAAAAATAGTAACGAGATTCTTGCCATTCAGTTACATTAACAGCATCATTTAACTCTTTTGATGATTCTGCTAATGTCATTACTGCTGTTGTATGCTGAACTCTTGAAATAGTGCCAAGTTTCCAATCAAATTGATAGCTACTTTGATATGCTTTAGTTTCAGTTTCAGTTTCAGTTTCAGTTTCAGGCGTAATTTCAACAATATTATCTTGGGGTTTTGATTTAGATACTCTATCATTTTTTTCTGCAACTAAATCTCTTTCCGATTCTTGAGAAATCACATTTCCTAAAGGTGTGGAAGAACTTGTATTACGCTCTTCTACAACAACAGGGGTGACTGGTGTTAAAGAACCATTTTTTTGTTGTGCTAACATCTCATCAACAGAAAGGAAACGAGGTTTTTCATCTGTTTTTACTTTTGCTGGTTTTTCAGTTTTAATCCAAACTTTTCCACTCGCAAATTCAGGTGACATTACTGCAGAAGTTAATTTCATCGTCGTATTATTAGATTGACGACGACGTTGATTGCCAATACGTAAATGACGAGGAGAGCGGCGACGAGAATGCTCTTTGTCACTATTCTCTTGCGGCTTAACAACTTCTGGTGCAACTTCTGGTTGTAATGGCGGTGACGCTACGATCACATTTTCTATAACAGGTTGAACTTCTATCGTTTCTTTAATCTCAGGAACAATATCTACGTTACTATTTTTACTGATTTCTGGTGTATTTGTGGCTCGAATTTTTTTACGTAGATCACGGCGCTGACGACGTTCTTCAATTTGAACTTGATTTTGCTCTTTAGCAACTTTTTTCTCAGGTTGTTTTTTTTCTGCTACCGTAACAACTTCTTCAATAACATTGTTGCCTTTTTTCGTCGTGTTATTGTTACTATGTTTTTTGGTTTTTACATTATCAGAGGTTGATTTAGGCTCATTATTACGAGCAGGATATTCTTTTCGGTTACGACGATCTCGCTGATTACGTCCTCTATTATTATTGTTACGTTTATTTTTCTTAGGTGTAACTTTTTCCTCTTCAACAGTAAATATACCTTTAATCTTACTAATGATGCGACTAAGCAATGATACTCTTTTCACTTTAGGTGTTGGTGCAGGTTGTAAATTTAAGTCACTGTTTTGCAATACTGTTTCAACAGTAATAATAGGTTCATTATTTATCGCTGTATTTTCTGTGGTGAATGTTGGTGTTGTATTTTCGTCATCTTTAACTTGGTAGAATTTAGCTAAATCATAACTTAATGTCGAAGAAATTTCATTTTCACGTAAACGATAAATATTAAAATGCGGTGTTTCAATATTTTCATTTGGTACAATCATAATATTGACATTATGACGTTTTTCAATACTATCCACAGCTTTACGCTTTTCATTTAATAAGTATGAAGCGACTTCAACTGGTACAACAGCGTGTACTTGTTTTGAATTTTCTTTAATTGCCTCTTCTTCAACTAAACGTAAGATTGACAGTGCAATAGAATCGTTATCACGCACTTTACCCGTTCCTTGACAACGAGAACAAATATGTGAAGAAGCTTCACTTAATGAAGAACTTAAACGCTGACGAGACATTTCAAGCAAGCCAAAACGGGAAATTCGACTAAATTGAATTCTAGCACGATCTTGTTGAACGGCTTCTCGAATACGATTTTCGACTTCACGCTGATGACGAATAGGTGTCATATCAATAAAGTCAATAACAATTAAACCGCCTAAATCACGTAAACGCATTTGACGAGCAATCTCATCAGCAGCTTCAAGATTGGTGGTTAATGCGGTTTCTTCAATGTCACTACCACGAGTCGCTCTTGCAGAGTTAATATCAACAGCAGTTAATGCTTCTGTCGCATCAATAACAATAGAACCACCAGAAGGTAAACGCACTTCTCTTTGGAAGGCGGATTCAATTTGTGATTCAATCTGATAATGGCTAAATAATGGGACTTCGCCTTCGTATAGTTTCACTCGATTGATAAAATCAGGACGTACTAAGCGGATGTGATTTTTTGCTTTCTCAAAAATCTTTTTACTATCTATTAAAATTTCACCAATATCGCGGCGTAAATAATCACGAATGGCACGTACAATAACATCACTTTCTTGATGAATTAAAAATGGTGCAGGACGTGAGCTTGCTGCTTTTTTGATGGCTTCCCAATGATGTAATAAAACTTGTAAATCCCACTGTAATTCTTCTGGTGATTTTCCAACACCAGCCGTTCTTACAATTAAGCCCATATCATTAGGTACATCTAAGTTACTTAACGTTTCTTTTAATTCTTGACGTTCTTCACCCTCAATTCGGCGAGAAATCCCTCCTGCTCGAGGATTATTAGGCATTAAAACTAAATAGCTTCCAGCTAAAGAAATAAAGGTTGTCAATGCAGCTCCTTTATTACCACGCTCTTCTTTGCTAACTTGGATAATAACTTCTTGCCCTTCTTTGATTACATTTTTAATGCTTGGGCTACCTTGAAATACATAACCATCAGGAAAGTATTCACGAGAAATTTCTTTTAAAGGAAGGAAACCGTGTCGATCTGTTCCATAATCAACAAATGCTGCTTCTAAACTTGGTTCAACACGAGTGATTTTTCCTTTATAGATATTTGATTTTTTTTGCTCGTGTCCCGGACTTTCAATATCTAAATCAAATAGGCGTTGCCCATCAACAAGGGCAACTCGCAACTCTTCTTTTTGGGTTGCATTAATAAGCATTCTTTTCATTGTATTTTCTCTTAATCTTTTTATGTCTCTTTTTAATGCCAATCTCACGACTGTTCAAAGAGATAAATTATTTTAAACTCATTATTACGTCTTACATTTATATTTTGCGTAATCTTTTATTTATTGCATATGGTGGTTGAAAATTAACCGTTAAATTTCTTTTATTTTTTATAAAATTTTTAAATAAATAAAAGAGGTTAATTATGACATTTATCGTGGTTGATAAGCAAGGGCATTATAAATTATTTTGAAATGTTTTATATGATAGGCAAAAAAAACGCTGATTATTTCTAATCAGCGTTTAAAATATGGCTCCTCCTGCTGGACTTGAACCAGCGACATATGGATTAACAGTCCACCGTTCTACCGACTGAACTAAGGAGGAATAGATGGTGCCTCGAGGCGGAATCGAACCACCGACACGAGGATTTTCAATCCTCTGCTCTACCGACTGAGCTATCGAGGCATCTCGTCGTTTGCGGAGCGTATTAAACCGTTTTTTCTTTCCTTCGTCAAATACTTTTTTTAAAAAAAACCAAAAAAACAGTTTAACAGATCGCTTTATATACAAATTGTATAAAAAAACAATATTTTATCTTGCCTTTTTATATTCTTCATACGCTTTATTTACTTTTAATAAATAATTTCTCGCTTGTGAAGATGGATGTGCAGTGGTTAAAATTCGATATACTGCACTTGGAGATAAATGATTAATTCTTTCAATGGCAGCTGACTTATTTCTATCAAAAACTTTTAATACCGCTCCTGCACCACTATTATAAGATGAAATCATTGCATAACGTTTTGAAACGGGATGAGTGATACCAGCTAAATATTCATTTTTCAAAATGTGTAAATAGTGTACTCCTGCATCAATATTCTTTTGTGGATTATAGAGATAATCACGACTCGGTTTTCCCCATTGTCCTTTATGTTCAAATACATCACGCCCAGCTGAACGAGGTACAACTTGCATTAAACCAATTGCGTTAGCATAACTTACAGCGTAAGGGTTAAAACTTGATTCGGTACGCATAATGGCTAAAATTAAATTAGGTTGAATACCATAAGTTTGAGATGCTTGACGAATAATAGGAAGATATTTTCTTGCACGAGCCTCTATATGATTTGCGATCATCATAATGGTGACATAAGTCACGGTTCGTCCATTTTTCAAACGACGTTGCTTTAATTTATTCTGTAATAAATAAGTAGCAAAGTTATTTGCTATTATTATATTTGTTACAGGATGATTTAAGTGATCAACTACCTGTTCTTGTAAGAATGGGCTGCTACTTATTGGCGTATCTCCTGCAGCAAAAAGATCGATGCCAGAAGCATCATTACCCATTAAAAGAGTATGAATAATCGCATTTCGTAAATGAGCTGTATTACCTAATGTTTCAATTGTAATACGCCCATCATCAAAACTAATATGTGAACGAGTATAAAATCTGTCGGTATATTTAACGTAATCTTTTTTACTGGCAACAAGTAACTCATTTACGCCCCAAATTTTATCGATATTACGTGAAAATTGTCCAGTTAAAATATCTAATCCACGTGTATCTTTAGTATAAATCTGCGTCTTATTTTTATTTGAACTTCCACAAGCAACTAAAAAGGGAATAATCAGAAAAGCACAAAACTTTTTTATTTTCATTTAGTTATCCTCAGGAACATAGCCTTCAATGTGAACATCTTTACCTTCAAATAGAAAGTTAACCATCTCTTGTTCTAATAATTTACGATGTTCAATATCCATCATATTCAATTTTTTTTCATTCACTAACATCGTTTGTTTTTTCATCCATTCAGACCACGCTTGCTTACTAATTGAATTAAAAATCCGTTGACCTAATTCTCCCGGATAAAGCTGAAAATCAAGACCTTCTGCTTCTTTTTTTAAGTACTCACAAAATACTTGACGAGCCATTGTTATACCTCTTTTTATTTATTCTTTAATTCATTTAAAATTCGTTTAATAGGTGTTGCCAACCCTACTTCGCTTGGATTTTCCAAATCATACCAATAATCTTGCTTTAAAGATATATTTACGCCATAAATTCCAGATTTTTCTGCCACTTTAAGCGGTATGATGTGATGATTTTTTTGCAAATCTAAATTAACCAAAACGGGAATAATATCCAAATGAAAATGGCTAAATGTATGACGAAATGCAATCTGTTGTTCTATTACAGTGTGTAAATTTTTATCATAAAGTGACCGCTTAAGATCCGTTAATGTATTAAATTGAGGGAAAGCAAATAATCCTCCCCATAACCCTTTATCTGCTCTTTTTTCCAATAAAACTTTTGAACCTTGTTTTAAAATGAGAAAATAACGCTGTTTTTCAGGTAATACTTTCTTTGGTTTTTTAGTGGGATATTGCTCCCAAAGTTGCATTTGATTTGTCTTACAATCCTTTTCTACGGGACAAAGGCGACACTTTGGTTTAGTTCGGGTACAAATCATTGCCCCTAAATCCATCATTGCTTGATTAAAATCAGTCGCTCCTTTATTAGGTGTGATTTGTGTAGAAAGTTCCCATAATTTATTTTCAACCGCTTTTTTTCCACTCCAGCCCTCAACCATAAAAAAACGAGCCAACACTCGCTTTACATTACCATCTAAAATGGGGTGAGGTTCTCCTAAAACGGAAGATAAGATTGCACCTGCCGTACTTCTTCCAATTCCTGATAATGCTAATACATCCTTAAAATCAGTAGGAAACTGACCTTCAAATTCATCTCGAATTTGAACAGCTGCCTTGTGTAAATTTCTTGCTCTGGCGTAATAACCAAGCCCTGTCCATAGATGCAAAACCTCATCAATATTGGCATTCGCTAAGTCAACAACGGTGGGAAAGCGAGCAATAAATCGCTCAAAATAAGGGATAACAGTGGCAACTTGAGTTTGTTGTAACATCACTTCTGAAAGCCATACACTGTAAAGCGTCTTATTGTGTTGCCAAGGTAAATTTTTGCGACCGTATTGCTGATACCATTTCAATACAGGTTCTGCAAAACAAAAATCTGACTTCATTTGAATAAATACTTAATAACTAAAACTAAGTATCTAACTTAGATTGTATTAATTTAACCATCTGTTGCATTGCTTCCTGTGGTGCTTGTTCTTGATTCATTAACCAACGAAACAGTTCAGGATCCGTAAATTTCAACATTTCCACAAAGGTATTTTGTTGTTCTTGTGACAAATTATCAAAATGATTTTTATAAAATGGCATTATCATTTCATCTAATTCACGCATACCACGACGGCATTCCCACTCAATTCTAAAACGATTAAAACTCATTATTTTACCTCTTTTATTCTAAGCTCTTTGGGTACTTCAAAAATAGTATTTTCTTCACAGCCCTCTAATTCTTTGATCGTATTTGCACCGAGAGATTTTAAATGTGAAACAACGGATTGTACCAACACTTCTGGTGCAGATGCCCCTGCGGTAATACCGATGGTTTCCACATTTTCAAGCCAATTGGGATCAATATCTTCTGCCCCATCAATTAATTTTGCAGGTGTTCCCATTCGAGAAGCTAATTCAGCTAAACGGTTAGAATTAGAAGAGTTTTTAGACCCCACTACTAACACCAGTTGTGATTGTTGTGCTAAATCTCGTACTGCCTGCTGACGATTAGTTGTAGCATAACAAATATCGTTTTTACGAGGACCTTGAATTGCAGGATATTTTTGCTTTAATTCTTCAATTACATCAATAGTATCATCAATGGATAATGTGGTTTGAGTCATAAAAGCCAAACTGTCATCTTCATTTACAGATAATTTTGCGACATCTTCGACAGATTCAACCAAATAAATTCCACCCTCTTGATTATCATATTGTCCCATTGTGCCTTCTACTTCGGGGTGACCCTCGTGTCCAATCAAAATCGCTTTCGTCCCTTTTCGGCTTGCTCTTGCTACTTGCATATGAACTTTGGTCACTAAAGGACAAGTTGCATCAAACACTTTTAAATTACGACTTTTTGCTTCATTTCGTACTGCTTGAGACACACCGTGGGCGGAAAAAATCACAATCGCATCATCAGGTACATCATCGAGTTCCTCAACAAAAATTGCCCCTTTCTGCTTTAATCCTTCCACCACAAAGCGATTATGTACCACTTCGTGACGTACATAAATTGGTGCACCGTGAATTTCTAAGGCTAATTCCACAATAGAAATAGCACGATCAACCCCTGCACAAAAGCCTCTAGGATTGGCTAATAAAATTTTCATTTAATCACTCTTTTTCTGTTTTTTTCCATCTAAAAAACTTTCTAGGATCAACAATCCCGCCCCCATCACAATACCAATATCGGCAATATTAAAAACAGGATAATGATAAATATCCCAATAAAAATCTAAAAAATCAACTACATAGCCGTTATATAAACGATCAATTCCATTTGCTAATGCACCACCAATAATCAACGCATAAGCACTATTTGAAAGCTTTTGTGAATAACGATTTTTGCGTAATAATACGATCAACACCGTAGAAATAATGACCGCTAAACTAATAAAAACGTATTTTTGCCAACCTGAATGTTCTGCTAAAAAGCTAAACGCCGCCCCAGTGTTACGTACATAAGTTAAATTAAAGATAGGTAAAAGAGTGATGCTCTCATAAAGTGCAAAACTTTTTACCACTAAATATTTAGTCAATAAATCAACCACAAGTACGACTACACTTAACCAAAGCCAATAAACGCCTGATTTTTCTGTTATTTTATTCATTAATTAAATAGCCTCTTCATTTTCTTCACTGGTACGAATACGGATGACTCGCTCAATCTCGGAGACAAAAATTTTACCATCACCAATTTTTCCAGTCTGTGCGGTTTCAATAATAGCTTCAATGCAAGGTTCAACTAAATCATTGGTTACCACAATTTCTAGCTTTACTTTTGGCATAAAATCAATCGCATATTCTGCACCACGATAGAGCTCAGTATGTCCTTTTTGACGTCCAAATCCTTTTACTTCGGTCACCGTCATTCCTGTAATTCCAATATCAGATAATGATTCACGCACATCATCAAGTTTAAATGGTTTGATTATTGCTTCTATTTTTTTCATCGTCTTATCATTCATTTAGTGGCTAATGGGAGGGATTATAATACATAAGCGGTCAGATTTTTATAAAAATTTACCAAATTTAGATATAAGTAGTTGAGAAATCTATAAGATTATAATTTCTGTTTTGACGTATCGATCACATTTTTAAAAAATTTATTATGTAACTATTGCCAAATCGTTTTTTTTGCACAATCCGATCGATTTTTAATCTAAGAAAATAACAGAGGTTTATTATGAAAAAAACATTATTAGTAATTGCAATATCAACGGTTTTAACTGCTTGTGGAAGTGGTGGCAGTGGTGGAAGTAATTCTAACAACAAAGTAGTTGATACTAAAAAGGATACACAAACGACAAATCCAATCGTTAATAACGATACGACCAAGAAAGATACAACCCTAAAAGGTGTGGTGCTAAAGGATATCTCTAAGGCAGATATAAATAAATTTGAGCTTAATGGTAAAACAATTATGTTAATTCCTAATGGTTTTAATGTAGCACGTTTCCTTACTAACAGTGGTGGTAGCTTTAATGGTGATACCTTAACTAAGTCTGTGAGTGGTACAAAATATGCTGAAACACGTTTTGGTATCTTAGCACCAAAAGGTGCTGATGTAGTTGGATTTAGCCAAGGTAAGGTGACAGCATTAAGTGATATGCCAACGAAGAATGCAGTGGTTAAATATCTTGGTGATTTTGTTGTCTATGAAAATAAGGAGTTTGAAACAGGTACCGTTGATATCGATGTAAATTTTGGACTTAAAATATTAAGATTGATGCCTTTGCAGATGGTTCGGATAAAGTAATTAAAACAGCAAAAGGTACAATTTCAGGAAACCAATTTACTGTTGATTCAGGGAGAGGTAAAGGTCAATTTTATGGCTCAAAAGCAGCTGAGTTAAGCGGTGTTTATAAAGATGGTGATATCGTAGCAAGTTTTGGAGCTAAAAAACAATAACCAAGCGGTACGATTTATATCAAAATTTACCAAATAAATTAACAGGGGAGCTTGCTCCCTTGTTTTGTCATTGTCTGTCCATAAATGAGTTTGTCCCTTTATTTATTTTAAATAGTTATTGATAAAACTCGTTATTTTTGTACAATCACTGATAGTTTTTTAGTTTATTTTAAATATAGGGCTTATTATGAAAAAATTAATATTAACAACAGCGATATCTTTAGTTTTAACTGCTTGTGGTAGTAGTGGAGGCGGTAACAGTAACAGTGGTTCTGCTGATAACATAAAATCTGCTAAGGTTGAAGGTGTTTTATTCGCTTATGATTTACAAAATCCTGTTAAGAAGCAATCAAAAGATCCTGCTGGAGATATTACCGAATATGACGATTATGAGTTAAAAATGACCCGATTGTCTAAAGATAAGGATATTAACCACATTCAAATCAATTCAGTATCTATTCAATTAGAGCCTAATGGAGATGAAAAATATACAGATTATTATGATGGGACTGGAATGGATACAGTAAAAGTGGGTCAGGTTTTACGTTCTGTTACAAGTGGTAATACGTATAAATATATGCGTTTTGGTGTGCATGATGTTTTTGATTATGATCCAAATAATCCAGCAGATCATGATGATGATCAAAAAACATTTGGAATATTTGTACAAGGCTATGCCACTCAAAATATGCCAACCGCAGATGCAGGTATCGTGACTTATACAGGTGATGCTTATGGTGGAACTGAAGCACTTACTAAAGGTAAAAGTAAGATCGATGTCAACTTTGGAAATAAAACGTTGAAAGGAACATTGTCTGATTGGCAAAATTATAAGTTCTTGGCTGAAGAAGATAAAGCACAACCTATTCATTTTAGTGCCAATATTAAAGGTAATAAATTTGAAGGACAAAATGTAAAAGGTAACTTCTTTGGAGATAATGCAGCTGAAGTGGGCGGTATTTATTATAATAAGCAAAAAGAAGAAGGAGCGGTTTTTGGTGCTAAAAGACCGTAACCAAGCGGTACGATTTATATCAAAATTTACCAAAAAACATTGTTGTAGAGACGTAGTATGCTACGTCTCTACGATATGAATGATATTAAAAGCTTAATTAAATAAAAGAATTTAAATGAAAAAAACACTAGTGAGTATTTTAACCCTTTCCGTCATTTCCACCTCTATGCTAGCAAAAGATTATACACCCGCAGATTATAAGTCTGAAACTAATCCAGATCTTCAGGTTATCGATAAAATTGATAAATTTGCAAAAAATGATCATAAAGCAACCGCTTCAATGCCTCAAAAAAAGAGTAATGCTGTAAAAGTAAACGCACAAAACTTACTGGCTAATCCTTCTTTATTAAAGCGGGCAATGCGAAGTGTGGTTTTGACTAAGCAGATAGAGGGGCTTTCGGTTATATTACCCATTTATCAAAAATTAGCTGATGCTTATCCATTATTGATCACTTATGCAAAAGGACTTTTAGCACACTCAAACGGGCAGTTTGATGAGGCAATCAATCATTATCGTAAAATTATTGCAAGTAACCCTGAAATGTCGGTGGTACGTTTAGATTTGGCGACAGCATTATACACTAATCAGCAAAAGCAAACCGCTTACGATCAACTTAAAAAATTACAAAGTGAACCTTTGCCTCCTAATGTGGAGAAAATGGTTAGTCAGATGATGATGAACATTGAACGTGAACAAGATTGGCAGTGGAATGCTAATTTTTATGTTCGCAATGAACGTAATATTAACAATGCACCCAAAGAGCGAGAAATTAACTATAAAGGCGGTAAAATAACCACACCACAACCAGAAAAAGCACAGGGCATACATTTAGATTTAAGTGCATCAAAACGCTTTAATTTAAAAGGCAATTTTTATAGCAATTTGCAGTTAGATTTGAATAGTGACTTATTTTGGAATAACCATAAATACGATGATGTTTCCGCTCAACTTGGGGTAGGAATAGGCTATCAAACAGCAAAATTTACGACTGAAATTCAACCCTTTGCTAAAAAACGTTTTTATGCAACGGATCCTTATTCTGTTAGCTATGGAGCAAGTGGATTTGAAAGTTATCAATTTACACCACGTTTTAAACTGTCTAATAATTGGTCGTGGGAGTACGAAAAATTTGATACCAGAAAACACTTAAATGGTCAGCGTCAATTTGTGGGGCTTTCCGCCTTTTTTATGCGAAATTCACAACAATATTGGCTAGCGGGAATTAATCTTTATAATAAACAAGCACGAGATCAAGATGACGCTTTTATTCGTAAGGGAGCTTATATTGGTTTAGGACAAGAGTGGCAAGGTGGTTTGTCATCTAAGTTGATTTTATCATTGGGAAAGCGTGATTATAAAGGTGTAGATATTTTTAATATTAAACGCTCTGACAAAGAGTATTCAGCAAAGGTGTCACTATGGCATCGTAATTGGCACTGGCTTGGTGTGACGCCTCGTTTGGTGCTATCTTGGAATAAGACGAGCAGTAATCATTTTTTATATAATACTCAAGACAGTAAAGTAAATATTGAGTTTTCCAGATCATTTTAAACTATCAATATAGCGGGTAGATGTTAGATAAAATTTGCAAATTTCAATCAACATCTGACCGCTTTATATATCATTATTTGCGTAATTTAACGGTTTCAACTTGATGGTTTATACCTTTGGTTAAAATTAGATTTGCCCTTTCTCTCGTAGGTAAAATATTTTTCTTTAAATTTAATCCGTTGATCTCATCCCAAATTTGTGACGCAGTTTCAATGGCTTCTCGTTCAGAGAGCTGAGAATAATGATGAAAATAAGAGTTTGGATCAGCAAAAGCACCACGTCTAAATTTTAAGAAACGATTGATATACCATTCTTTTAAATATTTTTCTTTTGCATCAACATAAATAGCAAAATCTACTAAATCAGACACAAACACATTATTAGATTTTATTCCGGTTTGTAAGACATTAAGCCCTTCTAAGATCAAAATATCTGGTTGATCGACAGTTTCAAATTGATCAGGGATGATATCGTAAGTAAGGTGCGAATAAACTGGCGCAGTAACATTAGGCTTCCCTGATTTTACATCGGAAACAAATTGAATTAAGCGTTGTGTATTATAAGACTCAGGAAACCCTTTTTTATTTAGTAAATTTTTTTCTGTTAATTCTGCAAGAGGATATAAAAAACCATCTGTTGTGATTAAATCGACTTTTCTTTCTTTCGGCCATTGAGATAATAACGCTTGTAAAATACGAGCAGAGGTACTTTTTCCAACAGAAACACTTCCTGCTAGACTGATAATATAAGGGAATTTTTGAGGAGAAACACCAAGGAAGCGATGTAATACTGCCTGACGTTGAATATTTTCATCAATATAATAGTTAATCAAACGTGCTAAGGGCAAGTAAATCGTACTTACTTCATCTAAAGACAAGTCTTCATCAAAACCCAGTAGTGGCTTTAAATCTTGTTCTGTTAATTTTAAGGGAACAGATTTTCTTAATTCTGACCACTGTTGTCGATTAAATGTTAAAAAAGGTGTTGTCTTGCTATTTGTTTTTGAAAGCATAATTTTTTATTAATCTATTATAGATAATTTGGTTATCAAAATTTAGGCAGAGATTTTACAGGATAAAGTGACAAAATAGTGTAAAAAGATGAAAAATCTCTCAATAAAGCAACATTTTGAACGGTAAATAATCAAAAGAACAAAAAAAAAGGATTTTTTTAAAAAAAAGACTTGCACAGTTCGTCAGAATTTCTATAATACGCACCACTTGCTTACGCAATGCCGACTTAGCTCAGTAGGTAGAGCAACTGACTTGTAATCAGTAGGTCACCAGTTCGATTCCGGTAGTCGGCACCATTATTACGTAAATAAGTAGTCTATATTTTGGAGGGGTTCCCGAGCGGCCAAAGGGGGCAGACTGTAAATCTGTTGGCTCAGCCTTCGAAGGTTCGAATCCTTCTCCCTCCACCATTTCTATTTACGCTAATAGGACAGATAAAATTTAGCCGCGGGCATCGTATAGTGGCTATTACCTCAGCCTTCCAAGCTGATGACGCGGGTTCGATTCCCGCTGCCCGCTCCAGTGTCGCTGATATAGCTCAGTTGGTAGAGCACACCCTTGGTAAGGGTGAGATCGGCGGTTCGACTCCGCCTATCAGCACCATCTTTTCCATTTTTATTTTCCTTATTTTAGTGTTATAATAGAAACTCAACAAATTTATTTTTATTTGGTTAATGTGGTGACTACCATTGTAACCGTGTTTGTTTTAGAGGGACTTTATAATGTCTAAACAGAAATTTGAACGTACAAAACCGCACGTAAACGTGGGAACAATCGGCCACGTTGACCACGGTAAAACAACTTTAACTGCTGCAATCACAACTGTTTTAGCTAAAAAAACAGGTGGTGAAGCACGTGATTTTGCACAAATAGATAATGCGCCAGAAGAAAAAGCGCGTGGTATCACTATCAATACTTCACACGTTGAGTATGATACAGAAACTCGTCACTATGCACACGTTGACTGTCCAGGACACGCGGACTATGTGAAAAATATGATCACTGGTGCTGCACAAATCGACGGCGCTATCTTAGTAGTTGCTGCAACTGATGGTCCAATGCCACAAACTCGTGAGCACATCCTTTTAGGTCGCCAAGTAGGTGTTCCATACATCATCGTATTCTTAAACAAA
Organism: Phocoenobacter atlanticus subsp. cyclopteri; assembly: GCF_018343795.1. Classification (GTDB taxonomy): domain Bacteria; phylum Pseudomonadota; class Gammaproteobacteria; order Enterobacterales; family Pasteurellaceae; genus Phocoenobacter; species Phocoenobacter atlanticus. Next base: position 1,565,718 of record NZ_CP074346.1, on the reverse strand, counting down.
TGTGATATGGTTGATGATGAAGAATTATTAGAATTAGTTGAAATGGAAGTACGTGAACTTCTTTCTGACTATGATTTCCCTGGTGATGACACGCCAATCGTACGTGGTTCTGCGTTAAAAGCGTTAGAAGGCGAAGCAGAATGGGAAGAAAAAATCCTTGAATTAGCAGACCATTTAGATAGCTACATTCCAGAGCCAGAACGTGCAATTGACCAACCATTCCTATTACCAATTGAAGATGTATTCTCAATTTCAGGTCGTGGAACAGTAGTAACTGGTCGTGTTGAGCGTGGTGTGGTTCGTACTGGTGATGAAGTAGAAATCGTTGGTATCAAAGAAACAACAAGAACAGTTGTAACGGGTGTTGAAATGTTCCGTAAATTACTAGACGAAGGTCGTGCTGGTGAGAACGTAGGTGCATTATTACGTGGTACAAAACGTGAAGAAATCGAACGTGGTCAAGTACTTGCTAAACCAGGTTCAATCACGCCACACACAGACTTCACATCAGAAGTTTATGTATTAAGTAAAGATGAAGGTGGACGTCATACGCCATTCTTTAAAGGTTACCGTCCACAGTTCTATTTCCGTACAACTGATGTAACTGGTACTATCGAATTACCAGAAGGCGTAGAAATGGTAATGCCAGGTGATAACATTCAAATGGTAGTAAGCCTAATTCACCCAATTGCAATGGACGAAGGTTTACGCTTCGCTATCCGTGAAGGTGGACGTACAGTAGGTGCGGGTGTTGTTGCTAAAATTGTTAAATAATTAGTTTTATTTAAAATAGTAAAATGCGAAAAGAAGGCGTATCGGAAGATGCGCCTTTTTGTATTTATATTTCTAGGTTTGAAGCGGTATGATTTTTATATAAATTTACGAAAATGAATGCTCAAATTTAAAACCTGTTATATCTACTTTTAGAATGGATATTCTATCCTTATGCCAATCACCTAATACAATACGAGTAAACAAGCGGTCAGATTTATTTGAAAATTTGCAATAATGAATATCTTGTTTATGGGTATGTCCGTGAATTAACCATTCTGCTTGATATTTTTGTACAATTTTAGTCGTAAAAGGTGTATTCACATCCATTATTTCATAAGCTTTAGATTGTTTATCCAAACGGCTTTTATTACGAATTTTATTGGCAATATTAATACGTAAACCTAATGGTAAGTACAGGAATAATTTTTGAATCCATTTTCGATGGACTGTTTTACGAAACTTTTGGTAGTTAATATCATCAATACATAAGGTATCACCGTGACAAAGTAAGGTTTTTTTACCAAATAAATCAATTAATTGGTAATCAGGCAATAGCGTTATCTTTGATTTTTTTGCGAAATCCTTTCCAATAAGAAAATCACGATTTCCACAAATAAAGTAGCTTTTTGTTCCCTGTTGAGCAAGGTTATTCAGTGCTTGTGTAATTGTTGTGATCAATTCAGATTGTTCATCATCACCAATCCAAAAATCAAATAGGTCGCCTAAAATATAAAGCGCTTTGGCAAGCGGTGCTTTTTTTTCTAAAAATTGTAAAAAATGTTGGGTGATCTCTGGTTGAGATTCACTTAAATGTAAATCCGAAATAAAATAATAATGCATATAGGTTATATTAAAAAAATTGAAAAGTTATAAAATTTTTTGAAAAAGTCACCGTTATGAGTGAATTTTTGTTAAAATAGCACAAATTAGAAAAAATACAAACGATACCTTATTATTTTGAAAAGGAATAGAAATGACAATAGCACGTATTCACTCTTTTGAGTCTTGTGGCACAGTGGATGGACCTGGAATTCGCTTTATTTTATTTTTACAAGGTTGTTTGATGCGTTGTAAATATTTTCATAACCGTGATACTTGGGATCTACACGGCGGTAAAGAAATTACTGTTGAAGAACTGATGAAAGAAGTTGTTACCTACAAGCATTTTATGAATGCAACTGGAGGAGGAGTAACGGCTTCAGGCGGTGAAGCTGTCTTACAGATGGAATTTGTCCGAGATTGGTTTCGAGCCTGTAAAGAAGAAGGGATTAATACTTGTTTAGATACTAATGGTTTTGTTCGAAATTATAATGAAGTTGTAGATGAAATGCTGGAAGTCACAGATTTAGTGTTATTAGATTTGAAACAACTTAATGATAATATTCATAAAAATTTAATTGGTGTTTCTAATAAGCGAACACTTGAATTTGCTCGATATTTATACAAAAAGAAAAAGCCTACTTGGATCCGCTATGTTGTTGTACCTGGTTATACCGATGATGATGATTCTGTACACCGTTTAGGTCAATTTATTGAGGGAATGGACAATATTGAAAAAGTAGAATTACTTCCTTATCATCGTTTAGGTGAACATAAATGGAAAACAATGGGCGAAGATTATGAACTTTCCGATGTGCAACCACCGACGAAAGAACAACTAGAACGCATTCAAAAAATTTTAACTGGTTATGGTCATATTGTGAAGTTCTGATAATCGTATAAAGATTTTGTGAAAGTGGTCCGACCGAACTCATCTCTCGTACATTAGTAATTGATTTATAAGAATTTATTTATGTATTAATTTAATACGTACTACAAAGAATACTACAAAAATATTTCTATTCTTTTGAACTATACTACGTTCAATAAATCGTACATATTGTAATAACTCTATTTTCTTTTATCAATCGTTTATACTTCTTATGCTTGCTTTATTTCTTACTTGATTTGTGTAAATTTCCACAAAATTAATGGAAATTTCCATTATTCTTATATAAATATATACATATTTGAAAATAATGCAAAATTTGCATAAAAATGCGTAATTTTTTCAGGATAAAAAGATCTAAACAAAGCCCCGTCTAGCCTGAAAGGATCACCTTTTATTATTTGCGTAATAAAAGCACGATTTGGTGCGCAAGCGTGGCGAGGGAATGATTGCCCAATTTTGCATTTAGACGTCTAAACATCCATACGCTTTGCTTTGGACTTCTAGACGTTTAAATGATGTGATTTTAGCGTTCTAGACGTCTATTTTCGCATAACAACACTAAGCCTTGCCTATTTTTTCAAAAGAATAATTATGCAGTTTTTAAGCATAAAAAAATACAGCACCTTGTCGCACTGTATTTTCTCTGTAAGGATCGGATTATTCTTTCTTGTTGTCTTTGCTTTCTATTCTTTCTAGCAACTCATATTCTTCAAAAGTGATCACTTCTCGCCCGAGCCAAGTGTTGATTTCTTTTAGTCGGCGTTGCAGTAATTTAATCTCGTTGATAAAAAAGACTTTCGCTGCTTTTTCTACGTCCCCAAATCCCCCCGTGTTGGTTGGGATTATTCCCATTAGTTGCGGTGGAACTCGGTGGGCGGCTAAAATATCATCTCGACTGGTGTTCTTGATATTTAAAAATTCATCTTTACCCACTGCGTCAGATAATGGAATGACTTTAATTCCGCCGTCCTTTCCTGCTGGGGCGTGAACAAATAGATTTTTAAAATTCCCTTTACCTTTCGCTTGCTCTAATTGTTTCTTGATTCGTTTCCCTTCATCTGTTCCTATTCCTGCGTCATTTACATAAATAATTGAACCCGCGTGAGCTCCATTCACATAATATTTACGGCGGAACAATGTCGCACTTTTATTGAGTAACAGGGATTGCAATGCTCCCAAATAAGACGGCATACCATAAACTTCTTGATTTAAGTCAGGTTGATATAAGTGAAAAATACTATCATCAGGAAATTCATAATCATCAACGCCATTCACCACTTGATAATATTTCCCTTGCTCAACACCCACACGCACATATTTCGCAAGCGGTGCAGTAACTTTCAGCGGTTCGCCTAATTTATTACGTTGTACTTGCAAATAAGCATTGCCAAAAAATAAAAAGTCCTGCACAAATTTTTCAAGTTGGGTGTAGCTTAAAAGGTCGGTTGTAGTAATAGTGCTAAGTAAAATATTTTTCTTCACATCAATCGCACTTTCGTGATGAGTGGACGCCCCTCGTAATTTTGCCAAGCTATTAAAACTAATCGGCGGTTCATAATATTTATCGTGCATTAACACGCTTTCAAAATAATTGAGAATATCCGCACGATCAAGCATTGGGGTTGGTTCGCCCAAGCTAAAAGAAAAGGTTTGTACACTTTCACAAGCGGTCGTTTTTCTGTGATTTTTTGCAAATTTTTTAGATTTTTTCATTGTTGATCCTGTTAGTAAGCAGAAATTGTGACACGGCTTGATGTTGCCGTTTCGCCAAATGGTACATTTAAAAGGGCGTGCATAATTGCCCAAGCAATATCGCCGTGACTAGCATCTTCCGAACGGTCAGATACATAGGTCATTTTCGTACCACTGCGGGTCGGTTGGCGTTTGATAGTCATAAAGCTAATTGGAATGACTTGGCTATCAAATTTTAAACTGCGTTTTTGAATTAAGTTACGAGCCTTCAACACCATTTCATTTTTTAATTTAGGGTTATAAGATAAACCGACGGCATCAGGACGGAATTTAAGCACTTCTTGATATACCCCTGTCCCCATACCTGTTGCGTCAATCGTGATTTTTGTGATGTTGTAGCTTTCGCAATAATGCTTAATATGTTTAGCTTGTTGTTCGTAATCTTCTGAATGATAGGTTTGCGTGTGCAATATTCGATATTCGCCCCCTTCTACTTTCGGCGGTGCAATTAACGCCAGTGCTGCTCTATCGCCAGTAAATGCTGGATCATAACCGAGCCACACTTCACGATTGCCAAATGGGCGAGCGTAACCTTCAAAAGGTTTATAATCCGTCCATTCTGTCATTGAACAGACTTGGCAATTTTCTAACTCTTTGTATTTAAAGACGCTCAGGTTATCGTCCATAAATTCACACATAAATAGCTGATTAAATTCTTCTTCCGAATTCTCGAATTTCAAATCTTCAATATTGAAAAGATTACAGCCTCCACGCTCCGCATCATAAATATTCACAATTTGTCGCCATTGACGGTCAGGGCATAATTTACCGTACATTAAATGTTCGTGAGAAATATTGATATTCACTCGGTCAGCTTTGGCACGTCCTTTATTAAATGCTTTACCACTCCAAAACGCATAGGCAGGGTGGGCTTTGGTGGTTGGGGTTGAAAAGTAAGTTTGGCGATATTGCTTTTGTGATGCCATCGCACTCGCTACTTTTCGCATTTCATCAAATTTCGGTACCCAAAAGATTTCATCAAAATATAAATTTCCGTGATAACTTTGGGCGGTGGCTGAGTTCGTGCCTAAGAAATACAACTCTGCCCCATTAGGTAATAAAATCGTTTCGCCTTTCAGTTCCACATCTGCCACACGTCTTGCATAAGCGGTAATATAAGAACGGAACATCAATGCTTGCTTTTTACTGGCAGATAAAAAGATTTGATTACGCCCTGTTTTCAGTGCGTCCACAAATGCTTCGTGGGCAAAATAGTAAGTTGCACCGATTTGACGAGATTTCAAAATGGTGCGAATGCGGTTAGTCAGCCCAGCTGTGTACCACATTTTTTGATAATCAAACATCGTCTTATCAAATTCAGTAATCAACAGCGTTTTTTGTTCTTCTGAAATTGGATTTTTATCGCCTGTTTTACGGTTCTCAACATTTTGATTACGGCGTTTTAGTTTAGGGTTTAAATCCGTTTCATTGCCTTCGCCATAAGAATATTTTTTAATTCTGGCGACACCTTCCATTTGACGGCGTAATAAATCAATTTCCTTGAAATCGCTCCCTGTCTTATTTTCTTTTAGGATCAATAAACAAAGGCGATTTTCAATCGCCATTTCCACACGCCCAACAGGGGCTTTATCTTCCCAGTTTTCTCGTTTTTTCCAACTTGCCACCGTGTTATAAGGCAAATCCAACTGTTTTGCGATTTCTGAAATTTTATAGCCAGCAAAAAACATCACTTGAGCTTTGCGTTTCTTTTCAGCCGTTTCTAATTCGTCGTTTTGTTCCATTCTCTTTAATAGGTTAATTATTTTAAGAGAGTGTAGAAAAGGGCATTTAATAAAAATATCGCTTTGATTTGTAAAAACTTTTTTCACAATCCAAAGGGATAGAACAAAGTAAATAACATTGGCAAGATTTAGCAGAATTCAATTTATGTTACTGAAACAGGAAAACGCAATGCCGAAAAAAACACAAAAATGGTTTGTTGTTGCAACAGAGGGGGCAACCACAGACGGACGCACAATCAATCGCACCTGGATTGAGCAAATGGCGAAAAATTATGACCCTAAAAATAAACTAGGGGCAAGAATTAACTTAGAACACATTAAGTTCAGATTTATGTATAAAGATGAACCCCATTCAAAATGCTACGGTGACGTAACTGCCTTAAAAACCGCAGAAAATGAAGAGGGCAAATTGCAATTACTGGCACAGATTGACCCAACCGATGAGCTGAAAAAGCTCAATAAAGAGCGTCAAAAAATCTACACTTCTGTTGAAATTGATCCAAATTTTGCTGATTCAGGTGAAGCTTATTTAGTTGGTTTAGCGGTAACGGATAACCCTGCAAGTTTAGGGACTGAAATGCTTACCTTTGCAAGTAAAGCAACTGATAATCCTTTTAAAAGTAAAAAAGAAAGACCTGAAAACTTATTTAGTGCTGCTATTGAGACCGCCTTTGAATTTTCAGAAGAAAAAGAAGAATTTAAAGTGTTGGATAAACTGAAAAACTTATTTGCCAAGAAAGAAAAAACCGACAATCAAGTTTTTGCTGATCACCAAGAAGCCATTGAGTTTTTAGGTAAAAAAATGGATGAACAAGCAGAAGAATTAGCAAGTTTGAAAAGTGAAAATGAAGCACTTTCTGCAAAATTTACAGAAAATCAGACCGCTTATGAAAAGCTACAAAATACATTTAATCAATTACGCAAAGAGCCTGAACAGGAGTTTACTCGTCCTGTTGTAACAGGTGCTGAAAAAGATACCACTTTTGAATTTTAATCAAGGATAACCGAATGAATAATATTACACGTGAACAACTGAATGCTTATCGTCAATGTGTTGCGGAAGCAAATGGTATTACATTTGCCGACACTAGCACCAAATTCACTGTTGAGCCAAGTATTCAACAAAAATTAGAAACCAAAGTACAAGAATCATCAGAATTTTTATCAAAAATTAACATTGTTCCTGTTGATGAAATGTCAGGCGAATTACTGGGTTTAGGGATTGCAGGCACATTAGCAAGCACAACAGACACTTCAACATCGAAAACAGGACGTGAAACCCAAGATTTAACAAATATGGATTCACGTCAATATCACTGTAAACAAATCAATTATGATACCCATATCACTTACGGTCAGTTAGATTTATGGGCGAAATTCCCTGATTTTAAAAAACGCATTGCTGACTTAAAAACTAAGCGAATTGCCTTAGACCGTATTATGATTGGTTTTAATGGAACAAGCCATTCTAAAACGTCAAATCGTACAACTAACCCTCTGTTACAGGACGTGCAAAAAGGTTGGTTACAACAAATCCGTGACGACGCCCCTGAACGTCATTTCAAAGAAGAAACACAGGGAACGAGTGTAATTAAAGTGGGTAAAGGGCAAACTTACCAAAACCTTGACGCCGTTGTTTATTCTGCGGTCAATGATTTTATTGCAACGTGGCACCAAGAAGATACCGAGCTTGTCGCAATTATGGGGCGTGATTTATTAGCTGATAAATATTTCCCATTAGTCAATGATATTGAACAGCCGACAGAAAGAATGGCTGCGGATATTATTATCAGCCAAAAACGTGTTGGGGGATTACAAGCGGTGCGTGTACCGTCATTCCCTAAAAATACCATTTTAATTACGCGTCTTGATAACCTTTCTATCTATTATCAAAACGGTAAAAATCGCCGAGCAATTATTGATAATGTGAAGTTTGATCGCATTGAAGATTATATGTCATCAAATGATGCCTTTGTGGTTGAAAACCTTGATTGTGTGGCGTTAATTGAAAATCTTGTTTTTGAAGATAAACCAAAAACTGAACCAACAGAGAGCGTAGGCGGTTAATTATGCGACCAACCCAAGCTCATTTTTTGCGAGTGAGTGCAGAAAAGGAAAGTAAAGCGGAACTAGAACACCTAGAAAACGCCACCGAGTATGAAAAAATGCTTTATCTACTCGCACGCTACAAAAAAGAAATCAGTAATATTCAGTCCCGTGAACAGCTGGCTGAAATTAAAAAGAAAATCCTGCCTGAATTTCTACCTTGGATAGAGGGGGCGTTGACAGGTGGCACAGGTAAGCAAGATCACGTCTTAATGACGTGGCAAGTTTGGGCGATTGACTGTGATGAATTTCATCTTGCACTGCAAATTGCAGATTATGCAATTCATCAAGATTTAGCATTGCCATCAAACTTTTCACGAACAGTACCGACTATGCTTGCTGAAGAATTTGCAGATAAAGCAAAGAAAAAACATAGTGCAAACCAACGCTTTGAAGTCAGTTATCTTGAGCAAGTGCAACGCTTAACAGCAGATTGTGACATCTTCGACGAAAGCCGAGCGAGATTACTGCGTGAACTGGGTCTTGAACAAATACATACTGATCCAAAGCAAGCACTAGCAACGCTTGAAAGAGCCTTGCAATTAGACAACAATATCGGTGTAAAAGGCGAAATTAAAAAACTACGCAAACAGCTAGAAAAAGCCGACAACACCGAATAACCGAGCATTCCTCGAAGCCAAGCAGGGCGGAAGTCTAAGAATAATTTAATTATTTTGAACGATTTCCCCACCCTGCTATTTTTTTAAGGATTTTAGAATGAGCAAAGTAATCTCAGTTCCTTTTAATGAAAGATATCAAAACACTGATAGCACAGAGCAACAAGAAGATCAGGTAATCACAAATAATAAGTTTTTTCCTGATATTTCTTTATTCAATGCTCGCAATTCAATGCGAATAGACGGCACTGTAACCAATCAACGTTTATTAATGGCATTAGTTGAAGCAATGGCAACTGTTAATCAAGATTTAAGAGCGTTTAGGCAAAAGTGTCAAGCAGATAATATTGCGACAATTTCAGAAGCCGATGATGAAGTAATTAACGGACAAAGTGTGCTGGAACAACGCTACCAGAGAGCCGTCTATTGCTATGCAGTGGCAAATTTATATGAACGTTATTCAAGCTACGATTTAACACGAGATGGCGAGAATAAAAGCGAGTTACTCAATCAAAGTGTGGACGAATTACGGCGTGACGCACAATACGCTATTAAAGATATTCTCGGCGAAATTAGAATAACAGCGGAGTTAATCTAATGAAAGTAGTAAAAGCAGTGCAGGGCGACACGTTGGACATAGTTGTCTATAGACATCTCGGACAACAGCAACAGTGTATTGTTGAACAGTGTTTAGAATTAAACCCTAAACTTGCAAACGATATAGTTTTGAATGAGGGGCAAAATGTGGTTTTACCCGCTGTTGCAATTAAAAAACCGACAAAACAAACAATACAATTATGGAGTTAATTTTATGCCAGATAAAACTGCAAATATGTCATTTTTTGGATCTATAGTCGCTGCAATAAGTGGTTTTACAATTAATGACTGGAGTGCAATCTTTGGTATTTTATTTGGACTTGGGACATTTCTAATCAATCTACACTATAAACGCAAAGAAGATATGCATAGAAAACTTGAACTTGAAATAGAAATACAGAAGCTAAGGAAACAAGAAAATGAAAAAAATTAAAATAGCAGGGGCTATTGTTTGCTCAGTAATAACAGTAATCGGCATTGTTAAAACACAATATCCGCAGATCAAAGTAAGCAAACAAGGTTTAGAAGTAATCGGCAATGCGGAGGGTTGCAGAGCCAAACCTTATACTTGCCCAGCTAACCATCTCACAGTAGGAATTGGCTCAACAGAATACAGCGGACATAAAATTCAACGCAATAAAACTTACTCATTACAAGAAATTGCAGAGCGTTGGAAAGACGATTTAATCATCGCACAACAATGTGTAGAAGACTATGCCAACGGAGATGAAATGCCACAAGGAGCTTATGACTCCCTTGTTTCTATTACGTTTAATGTTGGTTGCAGAACAATGAAAAAATCCACACTTTTTCGATTAGCTAAGCAGGGCTACAGCCCCAAAATGTGCGTCCAATTCCCTCGCTGGGTGTATGCAGGCGGACGTAAATTAAAAGGATTAATCAAACGCAGAGCAAAAGAAAAAGCATTGTGCTTAGGGGGTTAAGATGTGGCTAACAAATATCAAGATTTTCTTAAAAATAGGTGTGCTTTTTATATTAATCTCTCAGATGATTTATATTAAAAACTTACAACAATCAGTAAAAAAACATCAAGCACAAACAGAATTAGCACAACAAAAAGCAGATCACTACGCAGAAGCAAATCAACAGCTAGCACAGCGTAATATACAAAATATCGAAATGTTGGAACAGTTTCAACAACAAAATCAAGCGTTATCACAACAGATACTAAGTAAACTTGATGAGCAAGAACAACAGCAAGCAAGATTAAAAGAGGTACTAAATGAAAAGCAAAATAAAAATTGGAGTAATAGCGTTATCCCTGCTGATGTTAGTCGCTTGCTCAACACAAAAAACAGCAATTACAGAAGTCAGCAAAGTAAAACAAATACCCGTAATTTGCCCTCAAACTCCAATTTGCCGAATGCCACTAATAAAATTCAAAACAAATAAAAATTTGGTAATGGGAGTTGAAAAGCTGATGAATACAATCAGTTTATGCGAAATCAGATTAAACGCAATCAATCAATGTATTGCAAATTATAACAATAGTTTAAGAGAACAATAATGAGTGACGCAATAGATAAAGCACAAGAATTACAAGATTTACTAAATAAAAACGCATTAAAAAAACACAAAGACAAGGCGTGCCTTGTCTCTACGCATTTCTGTGAAGATTGTGATATTGAAATCCCTGAAAAACGAAGAGAAGCAATTAAAGGCGTATGCCGTTGTGTAAATTGCCAAGAAATTTTTGAAGCAAAAAACAAACACTGGAAAAGATAATGTATAAGCCTGACAGACTAAGAAAGCTATTAAGCAAGCGTATCCCATATTTTAAACAAAACCCCGACGCCTTACAGTTGTTCTATGCCAATGGATATATTCACAGCACAGGGGCAACAAGTTTAAGCTGGCAATATCATTATGATTTAGAAATTATTATTGAAGACTTTCCTGACTCTCCTGATCTAATTTTTCTTGCTGTGCAAGAATTTATAAAAGTTGAACAAGCAGAATTAGTACTTAATCCTAATAAACAGCAAGATGTTAAGTTTGAAGCAGATCCAAATAATAACGAAACATACGACTTATCAATTACTATTCCGCTTTCTGAACGAGTGATTGTCAGTGTCGAAAACAATGCGTATCAAATCAAACACGCTGAAGAGCCACAACCGACAGAATGGCAGGAAATAGAACGCATACAGATTTATGTCAGAAATGAACAAGATAAAAATAAATATGATAAACAGTTTGATAGTAACGACAAACAATGATGATTGGAACGGTTTTTAAGTAATGAGCGATTTAAACCAAGCAAACCAAATTACAGAGCGTTTTGACGCACTATTAAAAAGCATTGCCCCAACGCAACGCCGACAGCTGGCACGTGAAATTGGTAAAAAGTTAGCACAATCTAACCGCTCAAGAATACAAAAACAACAAAACCCTGATGGTACCGCTTTTGCACCCAGAAAAAAACGCATAAAAACCAAAAAGGGCAAAATAAAACGCAACGCAATGTTTAAAAAATTGCGTACTGCTCGATTTATGAAAATAGTTGCAAATGCTAATGGGGTAAGTGTGGGATTTAAAGGACAAACCGCCTATATAGCAAGCCGTCACCAGTTTGGGAAAGAGGGTTTTGTGGATAAGAAAAAGGGAATTAAGCACAAGTATGACCAAAGAGAACTACTAGGATTTGGTGATCAGGATCTAGAAATAGTGGAAGATGGAATTTTAAAGGCGTTGAGTGGGTAGATAGCTGAATAAGTAAGAAAGGAGATAATTAATGTTAAATAACTTAAAAATGAAATATCAATCCATTAAGCCCATTTCTTTCATTTTTTCTTCTAACTGCTCCATTTCTCTATTAAAATCAGGGTCTAGAAGAATTGATGAATCATCTACTATTCTTTGGCTCATTTTAATATATTGGTCAGTAAGTTCTATTTCTAATGCCTCTCTTTCTAATTCTCTCGTTCGTGCATCTGTTGTTCGAGAAGGAGTTGAGAAAAGACAACCTGCAACCACACCTAAAGCAAAATCACCTAAGTCCATAAACCACCCACTATTAAAAGTTAAATTTTGATTGATTATAAAAACGGGATTAAACAATGTCAAATAATTTAAAACTCCAAGTAATGCTTGAAGCAATGGATAAATTATCCGCTCCATTCAAAAATGCACAAAAACAGATTAGTAAAACAAGCAAGTTACTTAATGAAAGTAAACAAGCTCTAAGAGGGTTTGAAAAAGAGCAAGGTAAAATAGATTCATTTAAAAAAATGAGGGATGAACTTCATTTACAAACTGAAACTGTAAAAAAATTAAAAGACAACACAATAGAGTATAGAACATCATTAGATCAATTAAAAAACACAAGAACAGAATTATCTGCACAACAAAAAAAATTAAATCGTCAATTAAATTCTGCATTAAATGACAACAGAATAGACGAAGTAAAGAAACTTCAAGAAGAATTAAAATTAACAGATAAAAATTATGAAAAAGTGCGGTCATCTATCAACTCAATGAATAAGAGATTAAGAGAAGAACAAAGTGCTTTGAAAAACACATCCAAAGAAACACATAAGAAATATACTCAACTTCGACATTTAAAAAAGGAACTTGAAGCAAGCGGGGTTGATATCCATCAGCTTGGCAAATCTGAAAAAGATTTGGCTAATAAAATGCGTTCTGCAACCAAAGAAATCGAAAAACAACAAAAAGCGATAGAGCGATTAAATAAAGCCAAAGCACGACAGATACGCTATAAAGCAAACGTAGAAAAATTTAAAAATACGAGCCAAAACCTACAAGGATTTGGGCAAAAAAACTTAATGATGGCAACAGCGGGGGGATTTACCGGTGCTAAAATGCTAACACCTGCAATTAATTTTGAAGCTGAAATGTCGCGTGTTCAAGCACTGACTAACCTTAATAAAAATTCTGCAGAATTTAAACGCTTAAAAACACAGGCTGATAATTTAGGTGCAACAACATCTTTTACTGCTTCTGATGTTGCAAGGGGACAAGGCTTTCTTGCAATGGCTGGCTTTAAAGCAGATGAAATTGAAAAAGCAATGAAACCTATTTTAAATATGACCAAAGCATCAGGAATGGAAATGGGACGAGTTTCTGATATTGGAAGTGATATTTTAAGTGGCTTTGGTTTTGATGCTTCTCAAATGGGAAAGGTTGCAGATGTGCTTACTCATACAACCATTACTTCAAATACTAATCTTGAATTACTTGGCGACACAATGAAATACATCGGTCCTATTTCTGCTAAAACAGGGCAAAACTTTGAAATGATGGCTTCAATGGTTGGGTTATTAGGTAATGTAGGGATTAAAGGTTCTCAAGCTGGTACTGCATTAAGGGCAATGCTTAATAGACTAGCAGGACCTGCAAAAGCAGGAGCAAAAGAATTAAAGAAATTAGGGGTTTCTGTTTCTGATAAAAAAGGAAATATGAGAGAACTTCCTGATATTCTCACAGATATTTATAAAAAAACAAAACACCTAGGAAACCAAAAACAACTTGATTTAATTAAAAAAATCTTTGGAGAAGAAGCCGCAACAGCTGCAATTGAATTAATTCAAAAAGCAGGTGAAGGGCAAATTAAAAAAGTGGCTGATGCAACTAAAAAATCGCAAGGAACAGGTGAGCGAGTTGCTAAAACAATGAGTGATAACTTAAAAGGCGATCTTGCTAATTTAAATTCAGCTCGTGAAGCAATTAGTAATTCTATTTATGAAACAATAAAAGAGCCTTTACGTGAAACAATAAATAGTATTACAGGTGTTTTAAGAAAAATAAATGAGTGGGTAAAAGCACACCCTAAACTTACTGCAAAACTTGCAAAATTTGGTGGGATTGTGACCGCTTTGGCTGGTACGCTTGGGGCATTAGCAATATCATTTTCTTTTATTCTATACCCTATCGCACGTGCAGGATTAGGAATTGCAAGATATACTGGTTTATTAAAACTAGCAGAAAAAGCAAATGAAAAATTTACCCTTTCAAATATTAAAGCTAAAAAACATTTATTTACTTTTCAAGGTACAAAAAATGGAATTAAGTCTGTAATCACAGGGTTATCATCATTCCCAACTGCTTCAAAATCAGCCTTTACAAAAGCAGGTGGGGCTATGATGAAGTTTTTGGGAAATTTTAAAAAAGTAGGTTTTTGGATAAAGATGGTTAAAATTGCCTTGTTCAGTGCTATTTTGCCTATTAAAGCCTTATTATTAGGATTGAGTGTTTTATTCTCACCTATTGGGATTGCGATTGGATTAATAGGTGCTGCATTAGTCGGTGTAGGAATGATCATCTACAAATACTGGCAACCAATAAAAGCATTTTTTATCGGTTTTTGGCAAGGCTTAACAGAGGCATTATCACCAGTTTTAGAGAGATTTAAGCCTCTCGGCGAGTTGCTGGGCTGGATAGGGGAGAAAATCAAAGCCTGTTGGGATTGGTTTATACAACTTATCTCACCAGTAAGTGATGTTACAGGGAAATTTGAGGGGGCGACAAATGCAGGTAAACGCTTTGGTGAAATTGTCGGCGGTGCAATCGGTCTTATTATGACACCTTTAAATATTGTATTAGACACTATTAAAATGGTTAAAGAAAGCCTAGAAAATTTCTCTATTGACGGTATAACGCAAAGTGCGAAAAATTTTGGTAATTCAACCCTTGATACAATGACTGGATTTTGGAATAAAATATGGGGGGATGATGAACCACCTAAAACCGTGCAAAAAGTTCAAAAAACAAAACAGTTATCAGGTGCTGATGAAGTTTTAAATACTTTCTCATCAGGCGGTTTTGTTGGTCCAGGTGGAAAATATGAGCCAAAAGGTATTGTTCACGGCGGTGAATATGTAATGACAGCTGAAGCAACAAAACGTTTGGGAATAGCTAACTTAAATAAACTTAACTATGGCAAAGCGACCGCCCTCGCTACTCTTGCAAGTTCTGTGGCTTTAGCTCAGCCAATGAATGTAAAAGTTGATAATCGTCCTTTACTTTCTGCCAGCAAGCCACAGGCTCAAGCAGTTGCACCAGTGAACCAAAATATCAATATAACAATTAATGCAGGACCAGGACAAAGTGAACAAGAAATAGCAAGAATAGTTATGCGAAAACTGGAAGAAGCACAGCGACAAGCACAAGCAAAAGCAAGAAGTAGTTATTTCGATAGATAGCAATAAAAAAAGAGGTGTAGTATATACGCCTCTTTAAGATAAAATCAATTATTGCCAAGTCAGATCAGGTTTTCTATGATTTTTGGCACAATCCGTCAAAAAAGAATTGATAAGAGTTTGATAGGGTAAATCTGTTTCTATTGCTAATTGTTTAAAATAAGCAATAGCTTCATCATCTAGCCTAATTGTGACCGCTGTTTTCTTTCTAGTATAAGGATTTTTAACTGCATTACTAAAATCATATTCATTACGCATAACAACCTCCTAAATATTGTCTGCTCTCTTTCTTCGTTGCTTTACGTGCTGAAATAATACGTATTACATCTGAACGTTCACAATGCACAACAACAAGAATATTGTGTTTTTTACTACGTCCTAACAAAATAAAACGTTCTTCACCAAATGAGTGATCAGGATCTGGAATTAATAACGCCTCGCTATCTTCAAAAACTGTTTCAGCTTCTTTAAAGCTAACACAATGTTTAATTAGATTACTTTCTGCTTTGTTGTTATCCCATTCAAACTTTAACATTTCATCCCCCCTCTCTTTTGTACATATGTTATATGTACACTAAATTAGTGTCAATAGATTATTTAAAAAATATCGCTCATTGTTATATAAAAAATCACAACCAAAGAAACTTTTAAATTTGTCTCACATCATCAAAAATCATTTTATTTAAACCACTCTTTTATATAAATGAATTTTACGCTTTCAGATTTATCACGACGCTTAGAACATATAGTGCGGTTAGGCACTATTGAAAAAGTTGATCTTAAAAAAGCCCTTGTTCGTGTGAAAACTGGAGATATTTTAACGGACTGGTTACCGATTTTATCATTAAGAGCAGGTACAACAAGAACGTGGTCACCGCCGACAAAAGGTGAACAATGTATTGTTTTATCAGCAAGTGGTGAAATGACAACAGCAGTGGTGTTATACGGTATTTATGCTAGCAACGCACCGAGTACAAATGGCGATGAACATTTAATTGAATTTGAAGACGGTGCAATTTGTAAATATAACCAAAAAACACACCGCTTGGAAATGACAGGAATTGCAACGGCGTACATTCAAGCAAGCAAAAGCGTGACAGCAGATACCCCTTATTTTGAATGTACTGGTGACGCACATATCGGCGGGAAATTAACGGTGGGATCAACCATTAAAGCAGGGGGGGATATTTCAAGTGATAAATACACATTAAATACACACTATCACACCCCAGTTGTGCCACCAATAGGATAAATAATGAACAAACAAACAGGCGAACGTTTAACAGATGAAAAAGCACATATTCAGCAATCAATACAAGATATTTTATTGACTGCGGTTGGCTCTCGTGTAATGCGAAGAGACTACGGCAGTTATTTGTACAAACTGATTGACCGCCCCATCTCGCACGCTCTTACATTACAAATTAGTGCGTGTTGTGTAATGGCTTTGAAAAAATGGGAACATCGAATTGAAGTCACACGTTTTTTAGTGAGTTTTAATCAAGATATGGAAAAACCAGCAATCACCGCTGAAATTGAAGCAACGATAAAAGACGGTGGAAATACAAAATTGAAAGCGGGAATACAATTAGTATGAGTAATATAATCAATCTTGCTGAGTTACCAGCACCCAAAATTATTGAAGAAATAGATTTTGAAACATTGCTTGAAAGCAGAAAAGCACGCTTTATCTCACTTTTTGAAACAGAGCAAGAAAAAGCATTTTGGACACACCGTTTAGAGTTTGAGAGTGAACCCGTTGTTAAACTGCTAGAAGAGAATGCGTATCTTGAAATGCTACTTAGAGCAAGAATTAACAATGCGTCTAAGTCTGTAATGCTCGCTTATGCGTCAGAGTCAGAGTTAGATCATTTAGGTGCATTGTTTAACGTTAAGCGTTTGATTATACAGCAAGAAGACTTAACAACAGAATCACCAACATTGGCGATTTATGAAAGTGATGAACGTTTTAGAAAACGCATTCAATTAGCATTAGAAAGTAAAACAACAGCTGGCTCAGTCGGTAGTTATTTTTATCATACGCTCACATCAAGTGCCGATATTCAAGACGCTTATATTAGCACACCCAGTGCTGGAAAAGTCTTAGTGACTGTCCTAGCAACAAAAAAATACGGTAATGCAGACAGTTCTTTATTAGAAAAAGTGAAATTTTATCTAAACGAAGAAGAAATAAGACCACTTACAGATACTGTTATTGTTGAACCAGCGGAAACAGTGCAATACAACATTACTGCACAAATTACGTTATTTCACAATGCACTAGAAAGCGTAGTGCTTGAAGAAGTAAATAAAAAAATTAACAAGTACAAAGAAAAACAGTATGCACTGGGCAGAGATATTACAAAGTCAGGCATATTCTCAGCATTACATCAGAGCGGTGTCCAAAATGTACATTTAATTGAGCCAGCAAATGACATTGTGATAACACAACAACAGGTTGCAGATTGTCAGCAAATAAACATAACAGTGAGTGGACGAGATGAATAGAAGTCTATTGCCGCCGTCATCAAGTAAATTAGAAAAACGGCTTTCTTTAACATTTGCAGATATTAATAAACTTCCTGTTGAGATCAACAGACTGTGGAGTGCCGACAACTGTCCTGCTCATCTTTTACCTTATCTTGCGTGGTCACTTTCTGTTGATGAGTGGGACGAAAACTGGAGCGATGAACACAAGAGATAAACCATTAAAAATTCTACTTTTGTGCATAAACACAAAGGAACAGTGGCAAGTATTCGCCGAGTCTTAAAAAGTGCAGGTTATGGTGATGTGGAAATTATAGAAGGCATTGTTATACAGAAATATAACAACACCATTAAATATGATGGCAAACATACATACGGCAGTAAAAATAAACACTGGGCTGAATATCGTGTTTTATTAAAACGTCCTGTTTCAATAGGGCAAGCAGGACAAATTAAACGAATATTAAAACACACAGCCCCTGCACGCTGTGTCTTAACTGGTTTGGATTATGAACTAGCAAGCCACTTATACAACAATGAAATTAACTTTAACGGACAATACAATTACGGAGTAGCTTAAAATGGCAAATTTACAAGAAAACCCGAACTGGGCAGAAGGTATCTATCAACTTGAAAAAACCGATCCTGTGGTCGGTGGTGCAGATGGTATTGCAAATCGACAAGCAAAACAGCTTGCAGACAGGACTGCATATTTAAAACAACAATTAGAAAGTGATAAATTAAAGTTACAAAACTTAGAACAAGACTATGCGCCAAAGCATAGCCCAGAATTAACAGGTGTTCCAACTGCACCAACAGCTTCACAGGACACCAATAATACCCAAGTCGCTAATACCTCATTTGTAAAAACAGCAATTTCAAATCTAGTGGGTTCAGCCCCTGCTTCACTTAATACATTAGCAGAATTAGCAACAGCACTAGGTGAGGACGGAAATTTAAAAGAGACTTTGCTTAATTTAATAAGTCAAAAAGTTTCTAAATCTGGCGATACAATGACTGGTGACTTATTCATTAATATATCAAAAGTATTAACAGAAGATGATTTTCAAGTGAAAGCATTAACAAGTGAAAATTTTAATGATATCTGGAAAGTAGGAATATATCATCGCGGTAGACAATGGGGGAATGGTGATTTAACAGTTTTAAATTATCCCAAAAATATTGCAGGTGTTTTATTTGTTAAAGGATTTAGTGAAACATTCATTCATCAAGAGTATCGAACCAATGAGGGTGAACTTTATATACGTCACTTTGCAAATAATGAATGGTCAGAATGGGAATTATTAAATCCTAGGACTGTACAAAATTTAACACAAAATGGTTGGAAGAAATTACCTAGTGGATTAATTTTGCAATGGGGATATGTCAATAATCAGCAAGGCTATGAGCATTCTAGACGATATAATTTTAATATAAGTTTTACACAAAACTGCTTTGGTTTTTTTATCACAAGCATAGATAATTTGAAAGAATTAGGACATCATTATGCAAATACTCATAATGACTCTAGTTATACAACAAGTGCTACAGTTAAGAATGTAAATGCAAATAGTTTTGAGGCGTGGATCGATGATAATTCAGGAAGTTGTAAGTTTTACTGGTTCGCGATAGGACAATAAGTAAAGGAGGTTAATATGTATTTTTATGATGTAAATAGACAAGTATTTTTAACAGATGAAATTCATCAAGTACCAGAACTTTCAATAGAAGTTTCAGATGATGATTTTCAATATTTCATTGAAGAAAGAGCGAAAGGAAAAGAAATTTATATTAAAGATAATCAATTATTTTTAACACCCGTTAAACCGTCTAAACATCACAAGTGGAATGGTTCTGAATGGATTTTAACAGAAGAAGATAAAGCAAGAATTCTCAAAAAAGAACAAAAAAAGGCTTGGCTTAACATTCGAGAACACAGAGACAAAATGAGCGAGTCAGGAGTGAAAGTAAATGATAAGTGGTTTCACACTGATGAACGCTCACACTTGCGATTGATGACACTGCAACAACTCCCAACAATACCACCTGATCTACTTTGGAAAACAATGGACGGCTCTTTTGTGACAATGACAGAAGAATTACTCTCTAATGTAATTGATGCTCGTTTGTTGACGGAAATTGCAAACTTCAAAAATGGAGAGAAGCATAAAATGCGAATGTTGCAGTCAGAAAATCCACTAGAGTATGATTTTAGCGACGGATGGTGTGAAATTTATCAGGAGGTAGAAGATGAATAAGATTTATCTCGGATTCTACAAAGGTAAAGGAAACTTTGTAGATAGAATAATTAGGTTTTTTACCAAAGGCAAGTACTCACACTGTGAGTTAATTATAGAAAGAAAAAACATCTACGGCGGTCGTTATCACTTCAATGAAAAAATCTCTTATGATTGTTACTCATCAAGCCCAAGAGATGGAGGGGTGAGGCTTAAAAACATTAACATCAATTCTGAAAATTGGGATTTAGTACAACTAGAAAACGTTACAGAACAACAAATCATAAGTTACTTTCAACAAACCAAAGGCAAAAAATACGATCTTTGGGGAGCAATCGGAGTCTGTCTCGGAATTAAAGATGAACGAGATAAATATTTTTGTTCCGAGTGGTGTTTTAATGTGATATTTGGCAGTGATCAAGGCTGGCGATTTAGTCCTAACCAACTCTCAGCCCTTGTTTAATTTGTAGAAAACTCTTTCACAATCGCAACCGCTCGCTATCAAGCAAGCGGTTTTTTATTCTTTGTTTGACCTATTTTTTTAATTAAATCAAACAGGAATAAACGAATATGGCTGATGAATATCTACACGGCGTCCGAGTCACTGAAATTTCAGAGGGAACTCGTACAGTTCGAACAGTCTCAACGGCAATTATCGGTATTGTTTGTACCGCTGATGACGCAGAAGATGAGACATTTCCCCTTAACAAAGCAATTCTCACTACCAACCCACAATCTTTAATGAGTAAAGCAGGTAAAGGTGGCACACTTTATCGCACACTTGAAGCTATCTCAACAATTGTACGTACTCCGTGCGTTATTGTGCGAGTGCCTGAAGATGAAGAAAATCTAACCGCTAATATCATAGGGACAATCGGCGAGGACGGTGTCGGCACAGGTATGAAAGCGTTCTTATCTGCACAAGCAACACTTGGCGTGAAACCTCGTATTTTTGCAATTCCACAACTTGATACTCTTGATGTCGCCACTCAACTTGTTGCTGTGGCGAAGAAATTACACGGAATGGCATATATTAAGTGTAATGCAAATAATAAAGAAGAAGCTGTGCAATATCGCAGAAACTTTGGCGATCGTGAAGCAATGCTGATTTATGGTGATTTTACTAATTTCAATACACAAAAAAATACTAGTGATACGGCTTATGCAACCGCTTATGCAGTCGGTTTACGAGCGTATGCAGATAAAGAATTAGGCTGGCACACAACCATTTCAAATTTACTGATCAATGGGGTAAGTGGTGTTACAAAAGCAATTAGTTTTGATATTCAAGACAGCTCAACAGACGCAAACTTTTTAAACTCAAAAGAGGTGTGTTGTGTAATTAATTACAATGGTTTTCGAATTTGGGGAAGTCGGACTTGTTCAACAGATAGTTTATTTGCTTTTGAACAAGCCACACGCACCGCACAAATTATACGTGACACTATCGGCGAGGCGTATGACTGGGCGATTGATAAACCGCTCACACCGACTTTAGTTAAAGATATGCTTGAGATGATTAACGCTAAAATGCGTTTTTGGAAGTCACAAGGCTATATTGTAGACGGTAAAGCGTGGGTGGACTGGGACGAGAACACAAAAGAAACATTAAAAGATGGCAAGTTTTACATTAAATATAATTACTGCCCTGTTCCAAGTTTAGAAAATTTAAACTTAAAACAATATATTACAGATGAATATCTTGCAAACTTTGCAAGTGCTGTGGCAACGGCTTAAGGAGTATAAAAAATGGCATTACCAAGAGTCTTAAAATTAGCAAATGTCTATCTTAACGGCGATTCATTCTATAGCGTTTCAACAGAAGTGGAATTGCCAAAATTGAAAAGCAAAACAGAGGGTTATCGCTCAGGCGGAATGTTTACTGAAGTTGATATCAATTTAGGGATCGAAAAATTAGAGCTTACTCATAAATACGCAGGCACTGATGAACGTTTCTACACGGGTTTTGCAGAAGCAGAAATCAGCAAAGAAATGATTCGTTTTGCTGGAAGTTATGAGCAAGATGACACTGGAGAAGTAACCCCAGTTGAAGTACTAATGCGAGGAAGACATACAGAAATTGATGGTGGAAATAGTAAAGTAGGGGAAATTACAGATACTACAATTAAGTCTTCACTTACTTATTATAAATTAACTGTGGGGGGCAAGGAAATTATTGAGATTGATGCTCTCACTCCAGTAATCAAAAAAGAAGGAAAAGATATCTATCAAAAACATCGTGAAGCGATAGGTCTCTAATATTTAATTTAACGGGCGTGGAATACGCCCAATTCACAAAGGAAAAAACAAAATGAAAGAGAAAAAAGTAACACTAACTAAACCGATCAAACGTGGTGATAAAAAAATCACAGATATTACTGTCTTAAAGCCCAACGTTTTATCATTAAAAGGATTGAAATTGCTGGATGTTATGCAATTTGATGTTAATGCCTTAACAGTACTATTACCACGCGTGACCAAGCCAATGCTGACTAAAGCAGATATTGAACAGCTTGAAATTGCTGATTTCACAAAACTATCAACAGAACTTGCAGGCTTTTTTGGTGCAGAAAATGAAGATGGTGAAGAGGGAAAGGACGAAGCAACACTGAATGCTTAATCCCTGCCTGTGTTGAAGACGCCATTGCAGATATTGCTACCGTTTTTCATTGGCAACCCAGCGTTTTTGATGAAATGTACCTAGATGAATTGATGGAATGGCGAGAGCAAGCACGCAAACGTACGGAAACAGAAGAACAATAATTGTAGAGTCAGGGCAAGCCCTGACTTTATAGCAATATAGCAAAGGTTAAAATAATGCTACAAAATTCTGCAATGATGAGCTTGGGCTATTTTGTCTTTACACGCTCAACAATCCCATACCAATCAACCAGCAGTGATCTAAAATGGCGACACCCCACAAATTCAGTCGTGGGAAATTTACCACGGACACAATTCACTGGAAAAGAAAGCGAGACAATCACGATCTCAGGCACGCTTATGCCAGAAATCACAGGCGGTAATTTAAGCATTAAGCAGTTAGAATTGATGGCAGAAAAAGGCACCCCATACCCTTTAATCGACGGCTCAAGCTTTATGATCATTGGTTGGTTTGTGATTGAGAGTATCCAACACTCGGGCAGTTTTTTCTTTGGTGATGGTAAAGCACGCAAGATAGAATTTTCGATGACACTAAAACGTACTGATGATTCGATTTTAAGTGATATTGTTGATGATGTAATGAGTTATTTATAATGAAAACAAATGCTTTAATCAATGATTTATTAAAAAATAACAATCATAAAATCCCTGTTATTTCTCTTTCTGTTAGCACAAAAGAGCAAAAAACCGATATTTCACAATTAATTTCTCACCGATTAATTAATTTAACATTAACAGATTCCAGAGGCTTTGAAGCTGATCAGCTTGATTTAACTTTAGATGATAGCGACGGTTTACTTGAATTACCGCCTAGAAATGCGATTCTAACATTAGGCTTTGGGTGGCAGTCTGAAAGTATCGTTTACAAGGGCAAATATACTGTTGATGAGATTGAACACAGTGGAAGCCCTGACCAAGTCACAATCAGGGCAAGAAGTGCAGATATGCGAGGAACGTTACTTGATAGAAAAGATCGCTCCTTTCATAAAAAAACTATTAAACAGATTGTGGAATTAATTGCTGATGAAAATAAATTAACAGCAATGGTCGGGCAAAATTTTACGCAACAAGTTATTGACCACATCGATCAAACGGGTGAAAGTTCTATTAATTTCCTTAGTCGATTAGCAAAAGAATATGACGCAATCGCAACAGTTAAAAATGGCAACTTACTTTTTATTGAAGCTGGAGAATGCAAAACTGCAAGCGGTAAGATGTTACCTGAAATTTACATCACAAGAAATCAAGGTGATCAGCATAGATACAGTATAGCAGAGGGTGAAAATTACAAAGCAGTAAAAGCTTATTATCATAATACGGACACAGGAAAACGTGGCGAGGTGTATTTTGATGATAATACAAAAATAGAAAAGACACGTAAAAAAATAGCACTAAAACAAACCAAGCCAGCAATCACGGATTCAGATAATATTAAGCGATTATCACACACTTACAAAACTGAGCAATCAGCACGTAAAGCAGTGGTTAGAGAGTTTAAAAAATTAGGACGTGGGACCGCAAATTTTAGTTTAACATTGGCACAAGGAAACCCTGACTTAATGCCAGAACTTCCTTTAAAGTTGTTCGGATTTAAAAAAGAAATTGATATTAATAACTGGGTAATTAAACAAGTCGTGCATTCTATCAGTGCTGACAGCGGATACACTACTTCTATTGAGTGTGAGTTGAAGAGTGAATAAAAACGGTGCGATTGCACCGTTTCTAAAAATGGAATTATTACTTAATTCTATCAGATAAAATATCAAAATACTGCTCAAATAATTTTTGGTACCAAGCTATTTTTACACAATGTTTATCAGTATCAAAACCATCTGCAATAATCTGTTCATTATAACAACGCTGTTCTAACACAATCAGTGTTGGAGGCTCCTTGTTATCAATAGCAAACATTCTTGTTTCAATTTCTGTTATCAAATCATCAGAAAGCAAATTTTTAAGTAAATCTGTTTCTAATTGTGAAAATGTTTGTAAAAATGATTGATGATCTCGTGCTTTGTTGCCGAAGCCAATCACTAAGCTAAGAGCAGAAAAAATAGTTAAAATGAAACTCAATATCAGAGCTAAATTTGGGTAGGTCGTTGCATAAGAATAGACTGCACTAGAACTTAATACAATACTAATAAAATTAGTCATTCGTTCCCAAAAATTAAAAAAGCGAATACGATACTGATGATAACGTTGTGAACGGCGAATATCAAAAAGGAGAGATTTTTTACGTTGCTCCAAGACTTCTGTTGATTTTTTCATTTTTCTTATCCTCATCATTTGGATTTGGTCTAGTTCGTCTTGTGAAGTGATCATCTTCACACTGTGTTAGTCTATAACCATTCACCTTTTTTACTCCTCTTTTTAATTGTTTAATCAGCTTTAACAACTCTATCATTTCTTCTTATCTGCTTTCTTCCCTTTCTTCTTACTTGATTTTGCTTTTGGCATATTCTGACCATTTTTACCGCAAATTTTTTCGCAAGGAATACCGTCCTTATCTCTGTCTAACCTTGTCATACCGCACTGTTTTAAGTAATAAACGGCTTCAGAGCAAGATGTCATCTGCTTACAATATTTTTTATCTCCGCAAGAATAGGCAAAAGCAGAGGCAGAAAAAATGGCAAGAGTTAAGATTAAAAATTGTTTTTTCATTTTAAGTCCCTCTATTTATTTTGCAGAACAAAAAGCTGTACCTAAATTGACCCACTCACCTGTTTGTACTAATTTTTGTATATCAACAACTCTCACCATTACATTTTTACCTTTGAAACCTCTATCATAAAGTTCTAAGCAAACATATTGTGCATAACCATCACGATTAGTATTGTCATTAATTACACCAACTTTAAATGTATTTGAAGATGTCCATATAGCGTCTATTACTTTCGGTTCACTATCGCTGATAAAATAGTTTTTTACCTCTTCCCTTGCTTTATCTAAATTATCCGCACTTGCAAAAGGAACACAGGTAAATAAAGTAATAATTGTTAGTAGTTTTTTCATTTTAAGTTCTCCTTATTTTTAGTCTTGTAAATAAATATCCCTAAATTCTTCTTCACTATAAATAATTGCACCTTGTCTTTCTGCTTGGGCTTTTTTAGTTGGACCTGCATTGCTACCACAAACTAAAATATCTAAATTTTGCGTAACTGATTTCCTTATGATAAATTCACCTGTTAATTCAGTATCTAGTTCTAATCCTTCTCTATCTGCTTTTTTAAAGCCTGTAAAACACACTTCAAGAGTAGGCTCTTTATATTCATAATTTAAATAATCATCAAGTTCAATGTCATAATTATCTCTTAGCCAATCTTCTTTTGTTGAAATTAAACCTGTTTCTAATTCAATAATTTCATCGCCAATTCTTTCAATTTTAAAGGTTCGTGTATCTCGTCTATTTAAGTCATAACCTTCTAAGTAAGTTTCATCCACTTCTCTTACACGCACTTTTCTACGAGTTGGATTGCCGTGATAGTCCACATAATCAAATTCGATAACATCTCTATTGATAGTACTTTGTTTTAGTACTGTTTTTACTTTTTTAGGTTCTTTTATAATTTCAGGTTTTGGTTCAGGCTTAGGTTCAAAAATACTTTGTGTTGGTTTAGCCTCTAAGATACTTTGACTTTTATCAGATTTATTTCTAGGTTCTGTTTTAAAAGGCTTTATTGTTTTTTCTAGCACTTTTTCCTGTTTTCTATTTTTAATCTTCTCCCATATTCCATAACAACCACCAAAAACTAAGAAAAGAAGAAAAAGAACTGCTGTTACATCTTCACCTAAGATTTTACTCATTAGAGTAAGTACAAGGCATAAAACAATCCAATAGAAAAAACACTTTAACATTTTGAACCCCTTATTTGATTAAATAATAATTGCTACAAAATCTATTCTTTTTTAAACCGCTTATGATTATTTAAAAATCATCTTCATACGGATCATTTAAATCACTTATTGTGACTTTATCTGAAAAATTTTTATTCACAGTCATATCACCTGCACTTGCATTTATATTTTTAGAGTTATCAGCTGTTACATTTTGAGTTACTTTCTCAGGCTTACCTAAACTATCAACCCCCCCAATGAGAAAAGTTAATACTGTTGTTTTTTGTTCAGAAGCAAGTTGTCGGAATTTGTCTAATAAAAAGGCTTCTTCATTATCTAGGGTATTCATTGAAGGAGTGCCCGTTATTACATAGTTAATATCAACACCTAATTTTTCTGCCTTTTGTAAATATTCAATATTTGGAAGGCGAGTACCTTTTTCATAATTAAATTGAGAGTTTTTTGTTACTCCACATAAAATGCCGAATTCTTCCTGCTTAAAGCCTAATTTTAAACGTTCGTTTTTTAATCTATCAAAATACATAAAACCTCCAAAACACAAAAATAATTAATCAAATGATTTAAATTTTTCTTGCAATCACACAAACGAGTGATTAAAATAGACCTATAACGTAACAAAACGACGTTACACCAAAATAAAATATTCAGATTATAACACGCTTTTAAGCGTAATAGGGGGATTTTGTGGAACTAACAACAGACCATAAACAAAAAGTGCTACAAGCCAAAAAGATGATTTTAATGCAAGGATTAAGCATTAAAGAATGGGAAGAACAAAACGGATTTGATCCACGTAATGTGTATGCGTTATTTCAAGGACGACGCTCAGGACAACGTGGCGAAAGTTTAAAAATTGCATTGAAGTTGGGGTTTTATGATGAATGAAGAATTAAAAGAAGTGTTTCCTTTCGGAAATGAGAATGAAATAAGAAAAACGACACTAACTTATTTGAAAGGTAGAAAAGCTGAGTGCTTAACAAGAAAAGAAATTGATTTAATTAGAAAATTTTTAACAACAGCATTAGATAACGGTATAGAAAATGCGCTTAAAACTCTTGAAAAATTTGAAGATAAATTAAATCAAACAGAAAAAATGATTAAAGCAGAACAAGAAAACAGAGCGATAAGCAAGATGATGGTGAAACTTAAGGAACATCTTGAAGATCCCTCCTCCACGTTTGAAGATTTTATTGCAAGTGTGAGTAAGTAGGTTTAATTAGGTATTAGGGGAAGACGTAGAAACCTACGTCTTAAAAGGAAATAAAAATGAAATTATTTAGTTTTTCGCAACTGCTCTATTTTTTCAGGGTAGGTATAAATCAAGTCAATAATGGCTGTAAGCAAACTAATAATTTCTTGTGCTTGAAGTTCGGTAAATTCTTCATCTTCGTGAACTGCTTCATTTCCAAGTATTCGCAAGGTGTGAACCCAATTTTTAATAGATTCGGTTATTGCTTCACTTTCAAGCAACTGATGAAGCATTTTGTTGAGTTTGTCTTTTTTAATTGTTGGCAATTTATCTCGACAAATCGTTTCAAGTACTTTACGAGATTGTATAACTTGTAAAGTTGGGGAAGAAGTTGAATATAAATCATTAAGTGTTTTTTCAACTTTTTCAGGTAAGTATTTAGGTAGATTAAAATCTACTTTAGGGTAACGGTCAATAATTACCATTCTGTGATTAATCACCTGACCCCATTTATGATGTTTAAAACTAAATTTGGCACTAAAAGGCTCTTCTTTAAATTCGTACTTTATAGGATTAAAGACTATTTCAGGGCTAAGACAATTAAGAAAAGCGGATATTTCTCTGGCTTCTGGTGGGCGTTGATGAATAACACCATCAATTTTAACAAATTCTTCAAGCCAGCGAATATCAAAAATTTGTGGGTGGTTGCAATTACAACAACTGCACATTAAACGAAACAATTTGTTACTTTCACGAAAATAAGTTTGTTGGTTTTCAACATATTTTTCAGAGAAAGGCTGACAAGACATAACGTGGAAATTTGCGTTTACTGTTTTGCAGTTTGTACAAGTTTGATTAGTAATTTTATGGAAATAAGACATATGAACCCTAAAGAAATTGATGACTATTTGAGATTTATTTTAGCACTACCTTGTAGTAATGAGAAGAAAATAAGACAAATTATGCTCTATTACCTTGATGGTAATTCTCATCTTCACGCAGATGTTTTTTTAGGTTTGCTAGATATTTATTTTGAGAAAGAACAAGACAAACAACAAGACAAACAACAAGACAAACAAATCATCCCTACCGATATTGTGGCAAGTATGATTGAGTAGGTTTTTAACTAAGAGGAATGAAACAATGAACAACGAAGATAAACAGCAAATCACGGAAATTTCATTAATCGAAGCAACAGGGGAAACATTATGAAAACTAAAATAGCTTGTATTCAATGTGGAGATAGTCGCTCATTAATAGGATTTAAATATATTCCTAATAAATATAGATGTGATAAATGTAATTTAGAGTTCCACTTAAATTCAGCGGATATGAATATTCAAGATATTACACAAAAACAACAGGGCTCTAAAATGAATGAGAAAAAATTTACACAAGAAGAAATTAAGCGTATCGCAGAAACAACGGCTACACCAAAAGAAATTGCAATGATGAGAGCCGTTCTTAAAATTGCTAAAACAAAAGGTTTTGAGTTTGCACAAAGCGTTATTGATGATGAACAACAACGTTTGGATTTTGTTATTGCTTCTGCTCTTGTACCTGATTTACAGCTTGAAAATATACGCGATAAGGTTCCGCAGACATCTTTATCAACTGAATTAAGTCTTGAACATATTGATCATCGTTTGAAAAAGGTTGAACAAGCTCATCTAAACGATCAGAAAATTTCTGAAATAGTTTCTCAAAAGATGAAAGATCTAAATGAGACAAAGAAAGATAAACAGCCATTTCAGACTGAAACCTTGAAGATTCTGCAAGAAGAACACCAAACAAGTTGGCAATATCACGACGGCGATTCATTTGTGTCTCTAGGTCAGTCACACGTTTTAAAAGATCGTCTGTAGTCATAACTTAGTCCTTTTTAAGTAGTTAAAAATCGGATTATAAAACAAAATTTAGGTGTTAGGGGAAAGAATATGAATGTAGCGTTAAATTGTGGTAATTGTGGAAGTGCTAATTTGCGAGTTAGGACTTCCGAAAAAATCGGCTTACTTACGGTTGATATTGTCGGCTACTGCAACAACTGTGGCTCAAAGCACGAGATAGTGGCGAGTATTAAAAAAGTAAGTACTCCGATTTATCAAGAACGTCCTGAAGTGTTACGTATCAACAAGCCTTTAATGAAAGTTGATTTGAATACAAAAGACCTGTTCGAAGAAAAATAACTAATCCATAAACCGATTAATAAATAAACGGCTTAATGTAAAAAATTAGGTCGTGGTTTTTTACAACCTAAATTTAGTGATTTGAGTTTTTTATAAACAAATTTAGAACAATAGGAGTACAAAAATGAGAAAGCCAAATAGTAGAAAACAACGCAATTTGCAATGGCGTTTTTATCGCAATATGCGAAAGCATAGAGCAAATACGCTGGGATTAGAAAAGCAGGTGCGAGCATTAAAAGATGATGTTAATACATTAATGCAGGCAACAGAAGAACAGCGTAAAAAAATTAATGAAATAATTGAAGAGCGGAATGCGTGGGCTGAATTTTTTCGTGAATATTTTAAAGTTGGAGAAGAAAAGAAAGCCCCTTTTATTATCCGTGTTTGGAAAGAGGTTTTTGCTAAGTAGTTAGGGGGTTAGCAATGAAAATCAATAGTTGGACAGCATTGCGTCAGCAGTTTGAAAAAAACAGACAAGCAGAACAAACGCCGAAAACAACACAAGATTGGTTTTTATTGCGTGATCGTTGGGCAAGTTATACCGACTCTCATCGTCGGTTTGTTCTAAAAGTTGCAGGTGTCGAGGTTGATAGCTCGCAGTCATTAGATGTTTTGCCGAAAGATTACATTAAAGCAATTTCTCAGGCAATTGTAGATATTAATGTTTATTCGCAAGCAGATCGTTCTATTTATTATCGTTTAACTAAAGTGTTAAAACAGGTTTGGAAAGGGGATGAATAATGATGATTAATACAAATAAGCTAGATATAGCGGTTAGATTTTATCAGTTTTTTACATATTTATATTTTAAAACTGGCAACTATGAATACTGGATAAAGGGCATTAAAGCGTTAGATGAAGCAATTAATTTAAGAAAGGAGGGCTATTAAATGGGTATCAAAGTAAAACAGTTTAAAGAAAAAGTTGAGGGCGGTTTTCTCGCAAATCGTGACACATTAAACAGAGATTTAAAGCTCTATTTCGATAATCTTTATAACGATTTTTCAAAGATGTTCGACAAACATTCAACGTCACTAGAAGACAATGAAGAAGTCATAATTAAAGTAACTTGTACAACGAGGGTGATTAGAGATGAAGACTAAAACTATTTTAATATCAGGCAATTATAAGATTAAACAAAAAGAGTGTGAACCGTGTTTCGTCGTTTTTGCTAAGACTAATGTGATTGATTGTTTTTTTACTGAAAGCCAAGCAATTAATCATATTGAACGCTTAAAAGAGATTGAACAAAAAGGGAGAGCTTGCTAATGGCTGGCTGGGATTCGCAGGCTCAACAGCAACGAGCCGAAGAAGTTTATCAGCGAAATTTGCAAAATATTGCTGAAAAGTTACCGCTTAACAATAATGTTAAGCCACAGTTTGATGATAAACAAGTAACAAATAATCAGCTTGAATTGTTTGATTTGGTGGGGAAAGACAGTTTTGATTATGTCGAGGCATTGTTAAGAAAGCTACCGACAAAACGTCAGCGTGAGTATTTTCGTGGTTTGTATTTACGAGCTTATAAAAGCGTTAAAGACGATGGTTCTATTGGCTTTGCGATTGGGAATAAACAACGTGCTTATGCAAACTGTTATCTGCGTGATTTATTTGATAAGCATTTAAATTTGGTGTTAGACCAGTATCAGGTTGATTTTTCTTGGTTAGATAGAAGTGTTTCCGAACAACGTGCTTATGATATTTACCGTGAAATTGAAGAGGGTAAAAAAGCTGAAGCGATGGCAAAAGAAGTGGGAAAAGATTATCAAAAATTTTCAAGACCAAACAAAATCAAGGGGATTTTAAACCACTGCTTAGGGCGTAAACGCAAAAAGAATATGCTAGATAAAAA
Organism: Phocoenobacter atlanticus subsp. cyclopteri; assembly: GCF_018343795.1. Taxonomy (GTDB): domain Bacteria; phylum Pseudomonadota; class Gammaproteobacteria; order Enterobacterales; family Pasteurellaceae; genus Phocoenobacter; species Phocoenobacter atlanticus. Next base: position 1,533,773 of record NZ_CP074346.1, on the reverse strand, counting down.
AGCAGAAATTCCTTTTTTCTTACTCAATGAGCAACGTTTAAAAGACATCTCAAAAAAATTAGCAGATATTTTTTTAAATTTGCAAACAGACTTCTTTACACATCTTGCGAATAGTGGCAAAGCATTTTCTGAAGAAGATATTGATCAGGTAATGGAAGATTGCTTTGTTGAATGCGGTGAGATGTGTAAAAAGGTTTGCATTGAAATGCCGTATTGGAAAACCTTTGAGAAAACCGATAACCCAAAAGTGAATCAAATGCAAATTGCATTGAGCAAAATCACCAGTGAAACATTTTGGTTTAAGCAACTTCGTACACTGCAAAAAAGAATGGTTGAACATATTGCGATTGCGTGCGGTGAAGTACAAAAGAAAGTTAGCCCTTATATTTCAAAAGACGGTTTGCGTGATTGGAAAATGCAAATGCGTAAAAACTATGATTTTTTAAAAGAGATGATCGTTGAAAACATTGAAGAGCCTGAGGAACAAGTAGCGTTGTTGGATATGTTTTTACGCTCTAATTCAAACCCACAACTAAGAAGAATTGAAATGATGACACGCTTAAGAGGTGTTGAGGAATGGGCAGAAGAAAACGGGCTTGTGGCTCTTTTCTTAACTTTAACTGCACCGAGCAAATACCACGCTCAGCTTTCAACTGGTGGACGTAACCCAAAATGGAATGGTGCAAGCCCACGAGCCACACATCTATATTTAAACACAGTATGGCAACAATACCGAGCATTACTGAATAAATATGGGATTAAAGGGAGTGGAATGCGAGTAGCAGAACCTCATCACGATGCAACTCCCCACTGGCATTTACTCTTTTTTGTACCCGTGCAACACAAAGAAAAAGCCATTGAACTTTTTAAGATGAAAGCACTAGAGGAAGACGGTGACGAAGCAGGAGCCAAAAAACATCGTTGCAAAGTGGAAGAATGCGACAAAAAGAAAGGGACCCCAACGGGCTATATTGCCAAATATATTGCAAAAAATATTGATGGTTTTGCTGATGATGACGTAATGAGTGATGAAGTAAAAGATATTGATTTAAAAGAAAACTCAAAACGTGCGAGAGCGTGGGCGAGTTTATGGGGCATTCGTCAATTTCAGTTTTATGGGGCAGGCAATATTTCGGTATGGCGTGAATTACGTCGCTGTTTAACTGGCAAGATTTCTGATAAGAAATTGGAAGAATTACGTTTATTTGCTGATATGGGGGAATATGCGTGCTACTTACAAGGACAAGGTGGGGCATTAGTTAAACGTACCGATCAATATGCAAATCTTTGCTATGAAGAGTGTGACGCTAATCAATATGGTGAAGTCAGCAAAAAAATCACAGGGATAAGATCTGCATTTGAAAGTGTGAAAACACGTTTAAAGAAATGGGTCATCAAAAAAGCAGTTAAGCAAGATGAACGTTCGCAAGATGAACGTTCACCAAAAATTGGTGAGCGTAGCGAAGCAAAAAATACGGAGCTTTGCTCCGCTTGGACTTGTGTCAATAACTGTAACCCTATTCATAGCAAGGGTTTAGGCTATATTTCAGTTAGTGATTACTTACATCAAAGACCTAAGGAGGTGGAAAAATTGAAAATGGCGTTAAGGTGGCGTGGCATTCCTGAAAATTGGATAAATAATAATCATATTTATTCATTATTAAAAGGTGGATCAGTTAAGTTAAACAATTATCAGAGTATTGAATACGATGGTAATGAGATTAGATTTTGTTAAAAAGAGGGGGAAAGTATGAATAAGTTCACGAATGAAGATTGTTTTGAAGGTATGAAAAAATACCCTGACAATTATTTTAATTTAGCCATAGTCGATCCGCCTTATTTTTCGGGTCCTGAGAAGAGAAAATTTTATGGCAAAAAAGAAAGCCCTATCGGTGTTCAAAGAATCTATAAAGAAACGGATACTTGGGAATTGCCAACTAAAGAATATTTTGATGAGTTATTTAGAGTAAGTAAACATCAGATTATCTGGGGCGTAAATTATTTTAATAATTACAAATTTGGTTCTGGCCGTATTGTTTGGGACAAGTGCAACGGTAAGAGTCCATTTAGTGATTGCGAAATTGCATACTGCAGTAAACACGATAGTGTGAGACAGTTCAAATATATGTGGAACGGGATGATGCAGGGAAAATCTATAGATGAAGGGCATATACAACAAGGAAATAAAAAATTAAACGAAAAAAGGATACATCCGACACAAAAACCAGTAAATCTTTATCTGTGGCTACTGCAGAAGTATGCAAAAGCTGGACATAAAATTTTAGATACTCACGTTGGTAGTGCAAGTAGTTTAATCGCTTGTGAACAACTAGGTTTTGAGTATGTCGGCTTTGAACTTAATTCACATTATTTCGAACTCGCTAAAAATAGAATATTAAGAGAAAAGGAGTAAACAATGACAAGACAAACAATGGACACTGACAGCTGGGCGACACCTTTTTGGGTAATCTGTTTTGCTGAAGTGTATTTTTTAAATTGTAACATATTGAACAATAAGGGCTTTGGATTAGATGCAGCTGCAAGTGAGTTTAATAGAAAGTGTAAGAAATTCATATCAAAAGAGGAAAATGCACTTAATGTGGATTGGACAAGTAAGAGTAAACGTATCTGGTGCAATCCACCTTACTCTAATCCGCTCCCTTTTATTGAAAAAGCAATTACAGAATCAGAAAAAGGAGCAAAAGTAGTAATGCTTTTAAATGTAGATAACTCGACCAAATGGTTTGCTAAATGTGTTCAACACGCAAATAAAATTGTATTTGTAACAGAAAGTCGCATTCCATTTTTACACAGTGAAACTGGGTTAGAAACGAAAGGGGCAAGACGTCCGCAAATGTTTGTCTTTTTTGATAAAACAAAAAGGGAGAAGCTATCAACAGACTATGTTCCTCTTAATGAAATAAGACAAATTGCACATTATAGAACTTAAAAATAAGGAAAAACTATGAAAAATAAAACAGTACAACAAACGATAGTAGATCGTGGTGCGGTTTATGGGGATTTTTGTGAAACCGCTTATATTTCTCAAAAATTAAAAGGAGCATTAAAAACTGGAAACTTAGATAAAGAAATAAGAATTACCACGCAACAAAGAGAGGCGTTAGAAATGATCTGTGTAAAAATAGCACGTATTGTTACAGGTGATCCAAATTATGAAGACAACTGGCGAGATATTGCGGGTTATGCGATGTTAGGGGGAAATTTAACAGGGGAAAATAACAATGAGTAAAACAATCACTTTAACCAAAATAAATAATAGTGAAATAGCAATTGATAAGGGCAAAACAATGGGTAAATTTATTAAATTAAAACGTGTTGAATGTGTTGATGATGAAGTCATTGACTTGAATAAACGTATTAATATTAATACTCAGCATATCTATTATTTTGAGTATGACGAAGATTTAAAAGCAACAAGAATTTACGTTCATAACGAGTATATTTTTGTTAAAGAAACAGATGATGAAATTATTAAGTTGATGGAGGGCTGTAATGATTGGGGTCATAAAATTTGTATAGAAGAACCAAGTCCAAAGTTGGTAGGTTCTGAATTAGCTAAAAAACTAGCAAAAGATAAGTATATTCTTGCTTATGTATCTGATACTAGTGATGATCACGCACGAGAAAATAAAATCATAGAGGCAATTATGTATGAAGAGCCAGAAGATTTTAATGATAAGATTTTTGTATCAGAAGACATGTGTGATTATAGTCATTTTGCAGTACCTGTGAAATTAACAAAAAATGGAACAGTTGAAATAACTGAAGAGGACCTAGAAAATGAATAAAGCAATTATTATAGGTCGTCTCGGTAATGACCCAACAATTCATCAAGGAACAAATGGCGATTGTATCGCAACTATCAGCATTGCCACTTCTGAAAAGTGGCAAGATAAACAAACAGGTGAGATGAAAGAGCATACTGAATGGCATAGGGTTGTATTTTATGGACGCCGTGCGGAAATCGTGCGTGATTATCTTAAAAAGGGATCACAAGTTGCAGTAGAGGGTAAATTACAAACGCATAAATGGACAGACAATGCGGGCATTGAACGTTACACAACAGAAATTATTGCAAGTAGTTTGCAAATGTTAGGAAGTAAGCAAGATAATGCAACGACTACACCGCAGAAACCAACGCAAAATCAATATGCAAAGGCAAAAGGTAAAGCTGAAACTTATCAAGCACCGAAGCCTAACAATAATTTTGATGATGATATACCGTTTTAAATTGGGGGTGAGTAATGAAAAAATCAACACAGATAAATCAATTATTAACATTAAGTGAAGTTGTGGAGTTGGTAGGTATTGGTGTAACAAGTATCTATAAATATATGAAACAAGGTAAGTTTCCACAGCCAAAAAGAATAGGTAAACGTGCGGTTCGTTGGCGTTTATCGGATATTGAAGAGTATATAAATTCTTAGACAATGAAAAATGACCGCATTAGGCGGTCTTTTTATTAAGAATAATCATAATCTAGGGCTACAATTTTCTACAAAATCTCCCCAAAGTTGCATTACTGGTTTTCTTTGTTCTAAGTAATCAGAGCGGTTATAAGCCTTTCGAACACTATTTTTTATTCCGTGAGATAGACAGGCTTCAATCACTTCGTGATTTAATAATTGTTCACTCAAGTACGTGTCGGCTAACGCTCGCAAGCCGTGAGCAGTGAGATGCCCTTTGTATCCCATTAAAGATATCGACCTATTTGCAGTTTGTGAACTCATTGGCTGTATTTTGTTTATAATACTCGTAAATACAAATTGTTGATGCCCTGTGATTTCTTTCATTTTTTCAAGTTGTGAAAGGGCTTGGGTAGAAAGTGGCACTGTATGCGGTTTCTTTCCCCCTTTCATTTTCTCGGCTGGAATAGTCCAAAGTTTTTTATAAAAATCTATTTCACACCATTCTACTGTTACAGCTTCTTTTGGGCGAACCATTGTAAGAAGTTGCCATTTTATGAGTATTTTTGTCATCGATGATACATTACTATATGTTAATTTACTTAAAAAAGTAGGTAACTCTTCAGGGCGAATGGTAGGATTATTTGTTATTGGCTGTCTTGTAAATGAGTTGCCAACATTTATACATTTATTAAACTCAAGTATTCCACAGTTCACTGCAAAATCCATAATTTCATTAAGTAAACGGGCGGTTCTGTGTAGAGTATCACCGACTCCCCTAGCCTGCAAAGGTTCCAATGTTTGGATCACAAGTTGTGGAGTAATTTCTGTGATTGGATAATATGCTAATTTAGGAAATAGATGATTTTCTAAACGTTGCCAGTTTTTCAGCATTGTTTGTTCTTTTACTTCTGGTGCTTTCTTCTTTTTCCATTTTTCAGCAATTTTTATAAACGTATTTTCTTGACTTGATAATGCATCATTCTCTAACTTCTGTCTATAAAGTTGTGGATCTATACGTTGAGCAAGTAAAGAAAGGTATTCATCTCTCAATGCTCTTGCTTGTAATAATGTTACTGCTGGATATTTTCCCAAACTTAAATCATTACGCTTCTTGTTAAACGGTCGTGAATAATTAAATCGCCACAGCTTGCTTTTATTGGGATTTACAAGCAAGTAAAGTCCCTTGCCATCATTCAGACGGTAAGGCTTTTCTTTTGGTTTAGCATTATTTACTTCAGTGTTCGTTAAAGGTTTTACTATCTTTGGCATTTTGTAGTACGTTATTTTATCTTTTGAGTAAGTTACTACAAAAAATACTACAAAAAAACACGAAAGTAAACAAAGGACAACAAAAGAGGGCGAAAGAAGTCAAAAAAACAAAATGTTTTAAGGGTTTATAAATAAAGAGTTTTATAAAAGATGGCGAAAGAAAACGAAAGATGACAAAATTGTTGATGGTCCCCCCGACCGGACTTGAACCAGTGACCAATCGATTATGAGTCGACTGCTCTAACCAACTGAGCTACGGGGGGATTTCAATGTTAAAAGCGAATGCATTATAGTGAAAAAAATCATAAAAAGCTATCGTTTATGGTGCGTTAGAATAAAAAATAGCCTTTATTTCTTAAATCTTTTTTATATCAAATTGAGTGAGATCAATATAATCCACGGTGTGATAAAATTTACTTAAAGCGTGACGAAGTTGCTCCGTTCGTATTGGTAGTCCATTTTCTGCATAATCTTTAACTTGTTGATACACCGCTTGTTTAAATAAACGATTATCTCCTGCATTTCCTGTTAAGTTATCAGCACTGGCAAAATAGCGAAAATTTGCAGCAGTTGAAAGTATCCATTCAATGGCTTGAGGTTTCACTTCAAATTTTTCAAATTCACGTTGCTGCTGCTCAGAGCGACCATCTGGCTCATACCAATAGCCAAAATCTTCTAATTTATGACGCTCTTTTCCTGCAATTAACCAATGTGAAACCTCGTGTAAGGCACTGCTGTAATAACCTTTAGCAAACAAAATAACATTATAATCACGTTCAGAAAGTTTACCATTTTCTTCTAAAAATTGAGGAAGGTAAATAGGATAGTCACCACCAAAATCAAGTTTGATGTTATATTCTTTAAAAAAAGTTTTATTGAAAATCTGGATTAAATCTTCAACATTATGGTTGTCTTGATTCATCATTAATTTGAATATAAAAATAAAGGGGATTATAGCCTAACTTTTGTAAAGAGATAATAGTTATTTTTTGATTGAGATTGTAATAATATTGATTTTTATTTAAGAAGACTTTGATTATCTCAAATTATCGAACATTTTTTCTGTGATATTTAAAAAAACGCTCCTAAAAAGAAGCGTTTGTAAAGAATGATTAAAAACGAATATTAGTTTTTACGACCCGAACGACGACGATCTAACTCGGTTAAATGTCTCTTACGGATACGAATTGATTTTGGTGTAACCTCAACTAATTCATCATCATCAATAAATTCAATCGCTTGTTCAAGCGTAAACTTAATAGGTGTCGTTAATGAAATAGCCTCATCTTTACCAGATGCACGCATATTCGTTAATTTTTTACCTTGTAAACAGTTTACTGTTAAATCATTTGAACGGCTATGAATACCGATAATTTGACCCTCATAAACTTCTACTGCGTGTTCAATTAATAATTTACCACGTTCTTGTAAATTAAATAATGCGAATGCCAATGCTTTACCTGTTGCATTTGAAATTAATACACCATTTTTACGCTGACCAATTTCACCTGCTTTAACATCATCATAATGGCTAAAGCTTGCATAAAGTAAACCAGTACCAGAAGTCATTGTCATAAATTCACTACGGAAACCGATTAAACCACGACTTGGAATAATATACTCAATACGAGTACGCCCTTTACCGTCTGAAGACATATCTTTCACTTCACCTTTACGCATACCCAATGCTTCCATTACAGCACCTTGATGTTGCTCTTCCACATCTACAGTCACTTGCTCAAAAGGTTCTTGTTTACGTCCATCAATTTCACGGAAAATTACTTTAGGACGAGACACTGCTAATTCATAGCCTTCTCGACGCATATTTTCAATTAATACTGATAAATGAAGTTCACCACGACCAGAAACACGGAATGCATCTGGATCTTCTGTTTCTTCAACACGCAATGCAACATTATGTACCAGTTCTTTACGTAAACGCTCTAAAATCTGACGAGAAGTAACAAATTTACCTTCTTTACCACAGAATGGTGAAGTGTTTACACAGAAGAACATTGTTACTGTTGGTTCATCAACACTTAATGCAGGCAAGGCATCAACATTATTCACATCACAAAGTGTATCAGAAATGTTTAATTCTCCTAAACCAGTGATTGCAACGATATCTCCTGCGTGAGCGATTTCGGCTTCATAACGCTCTAAACCTAAATGGCTTAATACTTGTCCAATTTTACCATTACGACGTTTACCTTCACTATTAATTAAAGTCACTTGTTGATTTGGTTTAACTGATCCACGTTTAATACGCCCAATCCCAATTACACCAACATAACTATTATAATCAAGTTGAGAAATTTGCATTTGGAAAGTGCCATTTGTTTCCACTTTTGGTGGTTCAACGTGCTTGACAATTGCTTTGAATAACGGCGTCATATCTGCTTCAAGGCTTTCGTGTTCAAGACCTGCTACACCATTTAATGCTGAGGCATAAATAATTGGAAAATCTAATTGTTCATCTGTTGCATCAAGATTGACAAATAAATCAAAAATTTGATCTACTACCCAATCAGGTCTTGCTCCTGGGCGATCGACTTTATTAATTACTAAAATTGGTTTTAAACCGTGAGCAAACGCTTTTTGGGTGACAAAACGAGTTTGCGGCATAGGACCATCAAAAGCATCAACCACTAATAGAACAGAGTCTACCATTGAAAGTACTCGCTCTACTTCACCACCGAAATCGGCATGTCCCGGAGTATCTACAATATTAATGTGGTAGTCATTCCAGTTAATTGCGGTATTTTTTGCTAAAATTGTAATTCCACGTTCTTTTTCAAGATCATTTGAATCCATTACTCGCTCATCAACGTCACCACGAGTTTCTCCAAAAGTACCAGACTGTTGAAGAAGCTTATCTACTAATGTTGTTTTACCGTGATCGACGTGAGCAATAATTGCGATATTACGCAATTTATTTATATCTAAATTTTGTGTCATTTTATTATCTTAAAGTTGTTTGTTTAAAAAAGTTGTGCAAAATATTTTTTACATAACAAGCAATTATACCGTTAATTGTGTTTAATAGATAGTCATTTCATTCGTTAAATAAAATAGCAAGTTAAGGTGAAACTACGTCGTTAATCTTACTTTTACTATATTTATTTCTTATTCTTATTTTTATTTTCTTATTATTGGTTTGTTTTTACATCAGAAACCCTTATTTCTATGATTTTTTATTGTATTTATTTTATTTTATTTTACAATGAGGAAAGTTGGTATGATTTTTTATATAACTATCAGCTAGTGATAAAAGGATATTATCAGACTCAAGCATCTAGGGAAAGATAATCAAATATCTAAGGAAAGATAATCAAATTAAAAAGGAATTTTTTATGAACCAAGTCTACAAAATTGTGTTTAATCAAGCAACAAAAACGCATACAGTAATTTCAGAGTTAGCCAAAAGCAGAACCAAAGCTCAAAGTCAACATTCTAAAAGTAAGAAAAGCTTAACTCTAGGATTAGTAACATCGCTTTTAATCAGTGGTAATTTGGCATTTGCGGAAGAATTGAACTCTCCATATGGAAAATCAATAGGAATAAATAGCCTAGCATTAGGTTATCAAGCAATTTCAACGGGACATGAATCTAATGCAATAGGTGAATATGCAGTTTCAGAAGGAAACTTCTCATCTGCATTAGGTTATCGAGCTAAATCTAAAGGAGATTCATCTCAAGCAATAGGAGCTTCTTCAGTTTCGGAGGGAGTTAATTCATTTGCAATCGGAAGAAATGCAAATTCGAAAGGGCTATCTTCATATGTAATAGGTGAAGATGCAGTTTCAGAAGGAAACTTCTCAACTGCATTAGGCTATCAAGCTAAATCTAAAGGAGAGTCATCTCAAGCAATAGGATCTGCTGCAGTTTCGGGGGGAGTTAGTTCATTTGCAATCGGAACACAAGCAAATTCGAAAGGGATATCTTCATATGCAATAGGTGAAAGTGCAGTTTCAGAAGGAGCTAATTCATTTGCAATCGGAAGAAATGCAACTTCGAGAGGGGAATATTCATATGTAATAGGTGAAAATGCAGTTTCAGAAGGAAATTTCTCAACTGCATTAGGTTATCAAGCTAAATCTAAAGGAAAGTTATCTCAAGCAATAGGAACTGCTTCAGTTTCGGAGGGAATTAATTCATTTGCAATCGGAACACAAGCAAATTCGAAAGGGATATCTTCATATGCAATAGGACATAAGGCAGTAGCATCAAATGAAAATTCGTTAGCGATAGGTAATGATTCATATGCTAAAGGAGTAAATGCAGTTGCATTAGGAACTTCAGCAACGACAACATTAGATAATGCCGTGGCATTAGGTTATGCCTCAGAGGCAACTATTGATAAGGGTAAAGCGGGGTACGATTTCTTGACAGACAGATCTAAGTTCTTTAGATATAATACAGGAATTTGGAAAGCAACTCACGCAGCAGTATCAGTAGGTAAATCAGATGCAAGTGTTACAAGACAAATAAATGGACTAGCAGCAGGTACAGAAGATGCTGATGCAGTAAATGTAGCTCAAATTAAAGCATTAGAAGTAGGAAAAGGTAAAATATTAGATACAACTCCTGATCAACATAAGACAGTTACAGGTAAAACAGTATTCGAACACTTAAAAGCTAATCACTATACTAAGACAGAAGTTACTAAGAAAGATGCAAGTAACTTGAATGATGTAGATGTAACTGCTTGGACAAACAAGTTAAATACGAGGGCAAATTTGACTACTCCAACAGGTAAATTAGTTACGGATGAACAAGTTAAAAAAGCCTTGGATACTAAACTTGAGACTAAGGATATCAAAGATATTACTAGTTCAGATCAGTCCATTAGTATTGGCACAAATAGAAATGTTGCTACAGGCAAGGTTGACTTGAAAGTGAATGTAGATGATTCAAGTATTACCGTCAAAAATGGTAAAGTATCTGTAAAAGATGGTGGCATTTCAACGAATAAACTTGTAGATAATGCAGTAACGACAGCTAAGATTAAAGATGCTAATATAACAAAAGTTAAATTAGCTACGAATGTGACAGATATTCTTAATAAAGTCGGTGCTGGAAAAATTGAAGCAGGCGATATGAACACTGTGACAGGTGATACTGTTAAAAAATATGTTGATAGAAAAGTGGACAATGTTGATAGAAAATTGGACAATGCTATTGCTGGAGTTAAGAAAAGTATAGTTAGAGTTGCCGATGATGTGAAAGAAATAAAGGCTGGAGTTGCAGGAGCAATGGCAACAGCTGGACTGCCACAGGCTTATTTACCTGGTCATAGTATGGTTGCAGCAGCAGGTTCAACCTATAAAGGAGCAACAGCTATCGCTCTGGGTGTTTCAACTATCTCAGATAATAGAAAATGGATTGTTAAGGGAACGGTCAATTCAAATTCAAGTGGAGATGTTGGTGCAACTTTAGGTGCTGGCTACCAATGGTAAGTTTTAATTTAATTATTGATATTTAGTTATTAATAATTGGTTATTATTTTGAATAAAATGCTCTCTTCAATTGAAGAGAGCATTTTATTGTTAGAGTGGATCGATTTATTTAAAAGAAAATAATTTTTCTTTAATCTATGTCATAGAAAAATTAATTTACTATAGGGAAAGTGAATGAAGCTGTAAAAATACTTCGAAAGAGACTGAAGTTGTGATGAATTATCTTTTTATGGGCTATGTCATCAAATAGTAATGAATAAATATGTAATCTTGCATTGTAAAGGTAGCATTATTCACAAAGCAAGTGGTAGAATACTGAACTCTATAAACTATTCACAATATTAGCGGTATGATTCTTGTGAAAATTTGCAAATTTTTACAAGAAAGTGACCGCTTTAACAAGAAAGAAAAAATTATGATTTGGTATAAAGCTCTATTTTCCTTCCAAGGTCGTTTAAATCGTAAAGGATTTTGGATTGGCGTTGGATTAAATTTTTTATTCTTATTGATAATGGCAAATTTTATTATAGAAATTGAGACTTTGACAACATTGACAGTTTTACCCTTATTCGTATCAATGTATAGTTTTATTGCGATTATTATTAAGCGATTACATGATCGCAATCGTTCTGCAAAAGCACTTTTTATCTTAGTGGTGCCGATCTTATGTTATTTTACTTCCTTCGGCGCTCAAGGCAAGATGGCTTGGGCGTTGGGAGTAGTAATGCCGGTGTTTATTTCCACAACGTTACTTTTAGAGTGGGGTTGTTTCAAAAGTTTTCCTGACGCCAATGAATATGGTGAGCAGGGACTTTCTATTACATTTAAAGAATAAATTATGACTATAAAATTAAATTATCAAAAAACGCACTTTTTAATGAGTGCTCCAGATATTCATCATCTTCCTGAAGATGTTGGTGTTGAAATCGCTTTTGCTGGGCGTTCGAATGCAGGTAAATCGACAGCATTAAATGTACTGACTAATCAAAAAAGTCTGGCAAAAACCTCAAAAACACCAGGGCGAACTCAATTAATTAACTTATTTGAGGTTGAACCAAATTGTAAAATTGTAGATTTACCGGGTTATGGGTATGCTGCAGTGCCAGAGCAGGTGAAAATAAAATGGCAAAAATCGTTGGGAGAATATTTACAGCAACGTGAATGTTTGAAAGGAATTGTGATTTTAATGGATATTCGCCACCCTCTTAAAGCACTCGATCAACAAATGATTGAATGGGCGGTAGCATCTGATTTACCCATTTTACTGTTTTTAACGAAAGCAGATAAATTAAATCAAAGTGAACGTAATAAACAGTTAAAAATAGTGAGAGAAGCTATTTTACCTTTTCAGGGAAATATTGAAGTAGAATGTTATTCTGCACTGAAACGAACAGGTATCGATAAGCTTGCCAACAAACTAAATAGTTGGTTTGCTGAAATAATGATAGAACAAACAGATGCAACAGAGGAATAAAATTATGTATAACCAAGCAGAGTTAGATCAAGAAACCAATGAAATTATCACTGATTTATTCAATGATGGCAGTGATCCTAATGCACTTTATATTGTAGAGCATCATATTGCCCATAGAAATTTTGATAAATTAGAAAAACTGGTGATTGATATTTTTAAATTAGGCTATGAAATTGCGGATGCAGAAGAGTTTGAGGAAGAAGATGGTTCGACAATTTTCTGTTGTGATGTTGTCAGTGAAATTGAATTGAAACCAGAATTAATTGCTAAACAGCAACAAGAAATTTTACCGCTTATTGAAGAAGCGGGAGCAGAATATGAGGGCTGGGGCACTTATTTTGAAGATCCAAATGCACCAGATGAAGACGATGATGATATACAATTTTATGATGATGAGGAATAACGGTTCTTAATTATCAATAAAGATTATAAGTAACAGGTTTTTCCATTTTCGATTTTTATTACATTATCAAATAGATTTTGTACTTCATTAAGTTGGTGGGTGACCATCAACAAGGTGAGATGGTGTGTTTCACACACTTTAGCGACAAGACTTTGAAGCTCTTGGCGACGTTGTGGGTCAAGAGCGGAAAAGGGTTCATCCAGTAGTAAAATAGGTTTATGTTGTAACAAGGTTCTTGCCAGTGCAACACGCTGTTTTTGTCCGCCAGAAAGTTGATCACAACGGCGATTTATCAAGTCATCAATTCCCATTTGAGTGGCAATATCTGTGACTTTTTCCTTTTGTTCCGCGGTTAATTTTAAACGAGGCTCTAAGCCTAATCCAATATTCTGCATTACCGTGAGATGGGAAAAAATATTGTTATCTTGAAATAACATTGCCACAGGACGTTGTGTCACAGAGGTGGAAAAATGATTTTCTCCATTAAGCCACAACTCGCCAGAAGTTGCTTGTTCAAAACCTGCAATTAAATTTAATAGTGTACTTTTCCCTGCCCCGCTTTCACCAACAATAGCGACTTTTTTACCTTTTTTAATCTGTAAATTAAATTGCATTGGCATTTGTGGATAATCGAAATTGAGGTTAAGTTTAATCATTAATAATTCTCTTTTCTTTAATACATAAAAAAGGTAACAAAGCACATAACATTAGCACTAAAGCGGTCACCGCAGCATCTTCAGTATGATAACTGCCAAGTTGTTGATAAAGCAAGTAGGGGAGTGAACTAAAATCAGGTGTACCAAAAAATGCAATAATAGAAAAACTGCCTAAACTGGCAGACATTGCAAAGGCAAACGCATTGATAAGCGGTCGAATTAAATAAGGCTTCTCTACAATCCACCAACGATTTACTCCTTTCAAATTCAAGGTTTGAGCCAGATTATTGTAACGAGCGAAAGCTTGATACATTGGTGAAAAGAGTAGCCGATAGATATAGGGTAGGAGTACTAAACCATTACACAAACCAACAATTAATAATAGCTGAGAAGTAGACAGTTCTGTTTCCATAAAAAATAAAAACAGACCAACCGCAAGTAAAAACACAGGTAAAATAAGCGGATAAGTTGTGACACCGGCAAGTAAACTTTGAGCCAATTTTTTATGATGAAAAGCTAATTGACGCGTTTCTAAAATTAATAAATAAGTAATCGTAATCACACTAATTGAGGCGATGATGCTAATAGATAAAGAGTAGCCAAATGCAATCCATAACGCAGGATTAAGTAATTTTCCTATAAAATTAGATACGATAACAGCTTCCCATACTATGCTCATAAGCGGTACGATTATTGCAAAAATTTGCAAAAATAATACCGCTTGTAAAAATAATTTAGACCAACCCAATGGCTTTGGTAACCAGTATTGTGTAGGGTGAGTAATAACTTTGGATGAAAAAGCGTAGCGTGTGGTGATATCCATTATAAGTTGTAAAAATACGCCTATAACAAGCTGAACCCCAATAAGTATTATTGCTTTTGTAAAATCAAATTCAAAAGTGACCGCTTGGTAAATGGCGACTTCTAAAGTGCTGTATTTGGGGCTACCACCAAGCATCAACACAATTGGAAAGCTAGTAAAACAGAGCAAAAAAACATTACTAAAGGCATAGGGTAAAATGCCTTTTAAGTGAGGTAATTCTACAATTTTAAAATAATTCCAACCTGTTAATCTTAGTTGAGAGGCGAGCTTAAATTGATTTTCAGAAATGAGTTGTAAACCTTCAAGGGTATATTTTGTTACCAGAGGAATGTTGAGTAGCAAATGAGCAATTAAAATACCCTGTAGTCCATAAATGGAAAATGACCATTGTATTCCCAAATAATCAAGGAGTTGTGCAATCCAGCCAGAATGCCCCCATATCCCCACGACGGCAAAAATAACAACAAGGGAAGGAAGTGACCAGACAAAACTGATGAGTCTATATAGAAAACCTTTACCTTTAAAATTCAAATAGAAAAAGGAGCGAGCTAATAAAATGCCAAGAAAAGTTGCAAGTACAGCAGATAATCCAGCTTGAATAACACTATATTTTACAATTTTTAAACTTTCTGAGACTGACCAAAAGGTATTTTCATTACTATGAGAGATAAAAGCATAAAAGCTGATACCATATAAGAATAAGATCAGAATATAAATGAGCCAAGCAGAAGATGTTGTAAAATAGCGTAACATAGTTTAATCAATGAAAAATAAGCGGTCAGATCTTAACAGTTTTTTGCAAATTTAGGGTAAATTGATCATCAAATTTTAGTTTAAATCTATTTTTTATATAAAAATTTTGATGAAACTTGATCTAATTAAAGATATTTGTATATTTTTGAATGCTTTTTTTTACTATTTGTAGTAAAGTTATTAAGATTTTTGGTAAATATAACCCAAAAACAGATTTTATTACTTTGAAAAAATCAATGAGGATTTAGTTATGTATTCAAAAGATGTAAAAATCGTTGGTGCTAATGGTTTGCACACTCGTCCAGCTGCTGAGTTTGTAAAAGCGGCAAAAGGTTTCGAGTCAAAAATTGAAGTGACAGTTGCAGGTAAAAGTGCAAGTGCGAAAAGTTTATTTAAACTTCAAACATTAGGATTAACGCAAGGAACCGTTATTACTATTTCTGCTGAAGGTGAAGATGAACAAAAAGCAGTGGATTTCTTAGTAGAACTTATCCCTACTTTAGAATAATTATTTCTATTTAAAAACAGCTTTCTGGAAACAGAAAGTTGTTTTGTTACATTTAAACATACACAAAGGATACATTATGATTTCAGGTATCGCTGCCTCTCCAGGTGTTGTATTTGGTAAAGCACTTGTCTTAAAAGAAGAACCTATTGTTCTTAACTCTCATAAAATTTTAGCGGATCAAGTTGAAGCGGAAAAAGCGAAGTTTTTTGCAGGTCGTGATAAAGCCGCCGCTCAATTAATTGCAATTAAAGAAAAAGCAAAACAAACGCTTGGCGAAGAGAAAGAAGCTATTTTTGAAGGTCATTTAATGATCTTAGAAGATGAAGAGCTTGAAGAAGAAATTTTAGCTTATTTAGAGGGAAATCTTGTTACTGCGGATGTCGCAACAAGTAAAATTATTGATATGCAAGTTTCAATGCTTGCTGATTTAGATGATGAATATCTAAAAGAGCGTGCAGGTGACATCAGCGATATTGGTAACCGTCTGTTACGCAATATTCTGGGTATGACAATTGTTGATTTGGGAGATATTCACGAAGAAGTCATTCTTGTTGCTTATGATTTAACACCTTCTGAAACAGCCCAGCTAAACCTTGATAAAGTACTTGGTTTTGTTACTGATATTGGTGGACGTACTTCTCATACCTCTATTATGGCTCGTTCATTAGAGTTACCTGCCATTGTAGGAACCAATAATATTACGTCTCTGGTAAAAACTGGAGATATGCTAATTCTTGATGCAGAAAATAATATGGTTCATATTAATCCTGAAAATGAATTAATTGAGCAATTTAAAGCATTAAAAGAAAAAGTTGAGCAAGAAAAAGTAGAGTTAGCAAAACTAAAAGACTTACCTGCTGAAACCTTAGATGGTCATCATATTGAAGTCGCATCAAATATTGGGACAATTCGTGATGTTGATGGTGCGTTACGTAACGGTTCTGAGGCTATTGGTTTATATCGTACAGAATTTTTGTTTATGGATCGTTCTGCTCTTCCAACAGAAGAAGAGCAATTTGAAGCCTATAAAGAAATTGTACAAGCAATGGATGGTAAACGTGTTATTTTACGCACAATGGATATCGGCGGTGATAAAGAATTACCTTATATGGACTTCCCTAAAGAAATGAATCCATTTTTAGGCTGGCGTGCTGTTCGTATAGGTTTGACTGATGAATATAGCCATATTTTAAAAGATCAATTACGAGCAGTATTACGTGCTTCAGCATTTGGGAAACTTGCAGTAATGTTCCCAATGGTTATTTCAGTAGAAGAAATTCGTACCTTAAAAGCATTAATTGAAGAGTTTAAAGCTGAATTACGTACTGAGAATGTGGCTTTTGATGAAAATCTTGAAATTGGTGTAATGGTTGAAACACCATCTGCGGCAATCAATGCTCGTCATTTAGCGAAAGAAGTGGATTTCTTTAGTATTGGAACCAATGACTTAACCCAGTATCTCTTAGCGGTGGATCGTGGAAATGAATATATCGCTCATCTTTATAATCCATTAGCTCCGTCAGTTTTAAATGTAATCAAGCAAGTTATTGATGCGTCACATAAAGAAGGTAAGTGGACCGGTATGTGCGGTGAGCTTGCTGGAGATGAACGTGCCGTTGC
Organism: Phocoenobacter atlanticus subsp. cyclopteri; assembly: GCF_018343795.1. GTDB lineage: Bacteria > Pseudomonadota > Gammaproteobacteria > Enterobacterales > Pasteurellaceae > Phocoenobacter > Phocoenobacter atlanticus. Next base: position 1,516,378 of record NZ_CP074346.1, on the reverse strand, counting down.
ATTATTATTGGGTATGGGATTAGATGAATTTAGTATGAGTGCAATTTCAGTTCCTCGTATTAAAAAATTGGTACGTAATATGAATTATGCAGAGGCAAAAATATTAGCCGATAAAGCATTAGCTTGTCCAACAGCCCAAGAGATTGAACAACTAGTGGATAGTTTTTACGAAAAATTAAACTAAATACTTACAAATGGTCTATTTTGTATAGAATATACTTAGTTTTTATATTTTAGATATTATTAAGTCCCAACATACAGGAGATTATTATGGGTTTTTTAGATAAGTTATTTGGTTCAAAAAAAACAGAAGCCAAAGAAGTAAAAATTTATGCACCACTTACTGGTGAAATCGTCAGTCTTGAAGATGTGCCTGATGTGGTTTTCTCTGAAAAAATAGTCGGTGACGGTGTTGCAATTCGTCCAACAGGGGATACGTTAGTTGCACCAGTAAACGGTACCATTGGTAAAATTTTTGAAACTAATCACGCATTCTCTATTGAATCAGAAGATGGTGTTGAGTTGTTTGTCCATTTTGGTGTAGATACTGTTGAGTTAAAAAGTGAAGGTTTTACTCGTATTGCAGCTGAAGGGCAAAAAGTGAAAGTAGGTGATCCTATTATTAAATTTGATTTAGCACTACTTGAAGAAAAAGCAAAATCAGTATTAACACCAGTTGTGATTTCAAATATGGATGAAATCAGCAATTTAGTGAAAAAATCAGGTGATGTCGTTGAAGGTAAAACAGTTGTTTTAACGTTAACTAAATAATTTACCGATTATTTTAGGATAAACAAACCACGGTAAATACCGTGGTTTTTGTGTTTTAATCAGTAGGAGATAAAATGAATTACCAATCTTATCCAGCACCAAGTTATTTACAAAAATTAAAAATTGCAGTGCATTATATATTGCCACAGCTTGCTTTAACCCAAGTTGCAGGTTGGTTTGCAGAAAAAAAATGGGGAGTGGTCACTCATACGATTATTAATGTATTTGCGAAATTTTATAAAGTGAATTTATCAGAAGCAGAAAAAGAAAAACCACAAGATTACGCTTCTTTTAACGAATTTTTTATTCGTCCACTGAAAGCAAATGCCCGCCCTATCGTTGAACAGAAAAACGTTCTTTGTTTTCCAGCTGACGGTAAAGTAAGCCAATTAGGGCAGATTAAAGATAATCAATTACTTCAAGCAAAAGGGCATAATTTTACGTTAGAAACCTTACTTGCGAATGATGATGAATTAGTTGAAAAATTCCGAAATGGACAATTTATTACCACCTATTTATCACCAACAGATTACCATCGTGTACATATGCCTTGTGACGGTGTATTACGTAAAATGATTTATGTACCGGGTGAGCTTTTTTCTGTTAATCCATTTTTAGCAAACCATATCCCTGATTTATTTGCTCGTAACGAACGTGTCATTTGTGAATTTGATACTGAATTTGGTTCAATGGTACAAATTTTGGTGGGAGCGACCATTACGGCGAGTATGAGTACCGTTTGGGCAGGTGTAATTAATCCACCTCGTTCAAAAGAGGTAAAAGTATGGGAATATTCAGCAGAAGGTGAAGAGGCTATTTCATTGAAAAAAGGACAAGAAATGGGTGCTTTCCGTTTAGGGTCTACGGTGATCAACTTATTCCCACAAAGTAAAATTGAATTAGATAGTTCACTTGTTGAAGGAAGTGGAACAAAAATGGGTGAGAAGCTCGGTATTCAATTATAATTTTACTGACAAGCGGTGGGATAATATAAATTTTTTGCAAAATTTATTGAAAATCATACCGCTTGTTTTAGATTTTTTTCACTATTAACTGGTTTGATGTCTTTTTATTTCATCACAAAATGACATTAGTTATTTTATAATAGCCAGTGAAATCAATAAGTAACAAAGGATATAAAATGACAAATTTTGCAATGGTTTTTCCAGGTCAAGGTTCACAATCAATCGGTATGTTAAGTGAACTTGCGACACAATTTCCAATCGTAGAAGAGACCTTTAAAGAAGCCTCACAAGTATTGGGTTATGATTTATGGGATTTAGTTCAAAACGGTTCAGCAGAACAATTGAATGAGACACATCGTACGCAACCAGCACTGTTAACGAGTTCTGTGGCGATTTATCGTGTATGGCAACAACAATATCCAGATTTGAAACCAAGTGTAATGGCAGGGCATAGTTTAGGGGAATATTCCGCTTTAGTGTGTGCGGGCGTTATTCCTTTTAAAGAGGCGGTAAAATTAGTGGAATTGCGTGGTCAATTTATGCAACAAGCGGTACCTACAGGGACAGGGGCAATGTATGCAATCATTGGTTTAGACAATGAAACGATTATTAAAGCTTGTGAGCAGGCTCAAAGTCAAGCAAATGCCGGTGAAGTAGTATCTGCGGTAAACTTTAATTCTGTTGGACAAGTGGTAATTGCAGGTTCTAAAGACGCAGTAGAAAAAGCGGCTGAATTATGTAAAGAAGCAGGGGCAAAACGCACGTTACCTTTAGCCGTAAGCGTGCCTTCACATTGTGCGTTAATGAAACCAGCAGCAGATAAACTGGCAGAAGAATTAGTTAAAATTGAATTTTCAGCTCCGCAAATTCCCGTTATCAATAATGTAAATGTGGCGGTTGAAACTAATGTGGCGAGTATTCGTTTAGCGTTAATTGAACAACTTTACAGTCCTGTTCGTTGGACGGAAACTGTGGAAAAAATGGCAGAGCAAGGTGTGGAAACACTTTATGAAATTGGTGCTGGCAAAGTATTGACAGGTTTAACCAAACGTATTGTGAAAACCTTAAATGCTCAAGCTGTGAATGATATTGCTTCATTAGAAGCAGTTAAAAAATAAGGAAATTAAAATGACAAAAAAAATTGCATTAGTCACAGGCGCGACTCGTGGTATTGGGCGAGCAATTGCACAAGAATTAGTGACCAAAGGGCATTTTGTTATTGGTACTGCTACTTCTGAAAATGGAGCAAATACCATTTCTGATTACTTAGGCGAAAGCGGTAAAGGTTTAGTACTAAATGTGGCAGATGTTGAATCTATCGAAGCCGTTTTAAAACAAATTAAAACTGAATTTGGTGATATTGATGTATTAGTCAATAATGCAGGTATCACGCGTGATAATCTGTTAATGCGAATGAAAGAGGATGAGTGGTTTGATATTATGCAAACGAACTTAACGTCGGTATTCCGTTTATCAAAAGCTGTATTGCGTGCAATGATGAAAAAACGTTTTGGACGTATTATTACTATTGGTTCGGTAGTTGGTTCAATGGGAAATCCAGGTCAAACTAACTATTGTGCAGCAAAAGCAGGTTTAGTAGGTTTTTCAAAATCTTTAGCTAAAGAAGTGGCGGCTCGTGGCATTACGGTAAACGTCGTTGCACCGGGTTTTATTGCGACAGATATGACCGAAGAGCTAAATGAAGATCAGAAAAATGCTATTTTAAGCCAAATCCCAGCAGGTCAATTAGGGCAAGCAGAGGATATTGCTAAAGCGGTATCATTCTTAGCTTCAGAAGATGCTCGTTACATTACAGGGGAAACTTTGAATGTGAACGGTGGATTATATATGAGCTAATATAGTCTGATTTTAATTTGTTATAAAAATAAAATGGTTTCTCAATTTCAACAAAAATTGCAACAATTAATCACACCATCACAAAAGTTACTTGTAGCCTTAAGTGGTGGTGTGGATTCTGTTGTTTTGTTAGATTTACTTTGTAAAACTCAAGATAAATCAACATTGAGAGCCATTTATATTCATCACGGTTTAAGCAAAAATGCAGACGATTGGGCGGATTTTTGTCAGCAACTTTGCGATCAATATAGTATTGAATTAGTTATCAAAAAAGTTACCGTTGATGCGACAAAAAACATTGAAAATAGTGCCAGAACAGCACGTTATCAAGCCATTAGAGAAATAATTTCAAGTGATGAGATGTTGGTAACGGCACATCACTTAGATGATCAAACAGAAACCTTTTTTCTTGCATTAAAACGAGGCAATGGTTTAAAAGGATTATCTGCAATGCAGGAAGTTAGCTATTCACATCATTTCCCATTATTGCGTCCTTTACTTGCATTTTCTAAGCAGGAACTAACCGCTTATGCTAAAGAAAATCGTCTTAAGTGGATTGAAGATGAAAGTAATTTTAATACTGATTTTGATCGTAATTTTTTACGTCAAGAGGTTTTACCATTATTAAATCAACGCTGGAAACAGTTTCCCAGAATGGTGTCTCGTAGTGCGAAACATTGCGAAAACCAGCAATTACTCTTAGAAGAATTATTAAATGATGAGTTGCATAAAGTCGCAAATTTTGCAAAAAAATCATTAAATGTGACCGCTTTCTCTCACTTTTCAATACTTAAACAGCAACAGTTATTACGGTTGTGGTTAGAAAAATGTGATGTGATAATCCCTAGTGTGGCTCAATTAGCGCAATTAACGAATTTTATTCATATATCAGCAGATAAAAATCCACAATTAAAATTAGGTAAGCATATTATTCGCCGTTATCAATCACAGCTTTTTATTACTACCGAATTAGTGGATATTCCCCCTTTTTCAGAATACCTTGCTCCTAATAAGGGAATTAGGTTGCCCCATAACCTTGCAGAAATTACTCATTTTGGGGATCATCTTTTTTGTAAATTTTCACAACGAAGTGACCGCTATCTATTGCCTCAAGAATTGGCTAATCAAACACTAGAAATAAAATTAGGTTGTGTAGGTAAAGTAAAAGTACATAATAAATCACAACGTGAAGAGATGAAAAAAATTTGGCAACAACATCAAATTCCTACTTGGCTACGTTCTCGTACTCCTGTTGTTTTTTTTGAAGATCAATTATTAATGGTATTGCAATAAATTATATTCGCTTATTTATGTTTAAAATACACGAAATGCTAATATAAGTTTCATTTAATGAAAGAATAGTATTGATCCTAATTTATTTTTTACTACAATGGAGTTTCATTAAAAATATAACAATGGAGAAAACACAATGAATTTTCAAGATTTACACGCAGTTGCAGAGGAGTTTGGTGCTCCTATTTTTGTGTATGATGCACACAAAATCATTTCACAATATCAACGATTAACTAATGCGTTTTCTAATGTTCCAAAATTAAGGGTGCATTATGCAGTTAAAGCACTTTCTAATATATCCATTTTAGCGTTACTTAAAAAATTAGGTAGTTGTGTTGATACAGTCTCTATTGGAGAGGTCAAATTAGCCCTTAAAGCAGGGTTTGAACCTCAGCAGATTATATTTACACCCAATGGCGTTTCTTTATTAGAGATTGAAACTGTTGCACAGTATGGGGTACAAATTAATATTGATAATTTGAGTATGCTTGAAGAATTTGGTGAAAAATATCCAGCTATTCCTGTTTGTGTCCGTATTAATCCACATATTATGGCAGGAGGAAATTCTAATATTTCAGTGGGGCATATTGATTCAAAATTTGGCATTAGTATTCACCAGTTACCTCTTATTTTACGCATTGTTGAAAATACAGGAATGCGAATTAATGGCATACATATGCACACGGGGTCAGATATTTTAGATATTGAAGTTTTTTTACAAGCTGCAGAAATTTTATTTGATACAGCAATGCAATTTGCTGATTTAGAATTTATCGATTTTGGTAGTGGTTTTAAAGTGCCTTATAAGAAAGATGATATTGAAACGGATATTGAACTTTTAGGGGAAGAGCTTGGTGCTAGATTTAATAAATTTTGTACTGAGTATGGGCGAGAATTAACACTTGCTTTTGAACCCGGTAAATTTTTGGTGAGTGAGTCTGGATATTTCCTCGCGAAGGTAAATACGATTAAGCAAACGACATCCACAATTTTTGCACAAATCGATAGTGGTTTTAACCATCTTATACGCCCAATGCTCTATGGTGCGTATCATCATATAACAAATATTTCTAATGTTGATGGGAAACTAAGATTTTATTCGGTAGTGGGCTATATTTGTGAAACGGATACTTTTGCGTCTAATCGCCGTATTGCAGAGATCAAGCAAGAGGATATTTTGTGTTTTCATAATGCAGGTGCATATTGTTTTATGATGTCTAATAATTATAATTCACGTTTACGTCCAGCAGAAGTGTTATGGCACAATGGTAAAGGACATCTTATTCGTGAGCAGGAAACTTTTGAGGATTTGGTTCTTCATCAAAAAAGGGTAGAAATAGATATTTAGTGAAATTATTATGCTGAATAATCTCTTAAATTTAGAACTTGATCACAAAAAAAACTTTCTTTTAGTGCTAAAATAAACAAGCAATTAACATTTATTTAACTATACAATTTAACTATACGAAAGGATAAAAAAATATGAATAGTAAATTACGTCAAGCTGCTCTTGATTTTCACGAATTTCCAATTCCTGGAAAAATTGAAGTTACTCCAACTAAATCCCTTGCAACTCAACGAGATCTCGCTCTTGCCTATTCACCGGGCGTCGCAGAGCCTTGTTTAGAAATTGAAAAAGATCCTTTAACAGCCTATAAATATACGGCGAAAGGAAATTTAGTTGCGGTAATTTCTAATGGTACGGCTGTTTTAGGTTTAGGAAATATCGGTGCGTTAGCGGGTAAACCAGTAATGGAAGGTAAAGGCGTACTATTCAAAAAATTTGCGGGTATTGATGTTTTTGATATTGAAGTCGCAGAAAAAGATCCTGAAAAATTTGTCGAAATTGTGGCAGCCTTAGAACCAACTTTTGGGGGAATTAACCTTGAAGATATTAAGGCACCAGAATGTTTTTATATTGAACAGAAATTGCGTGAGCGTTTGAATATTCCTGTATTCCACGATGACCAACACGGTACAGCAATTATCAGTGCCGCTGCGGTTATCAATGCGTTGCGTATTGTAGATAAAAAAATTGATGAAGTGCGTTTAGTGGCTTCTGGTGCTGGTGCGGCGTCGATTGCTTGTTTAAATCTACTCGTTTCATTAGGTATGAAACGTGAAAATATTACCGTTTGTGATTCTAAGGGTGTGATTTATAAAGATCGTGACGATCGTATGGATGAAACTAAGAAATCGTATGCGATTGACGATAATGGTTGGCGAACATTGGCAGACGCCATTCCAAATGCGGATGTGTTCTTAGGCTGTTCAGCAGCAGGGGCATTAAAACCTGAAATGGTTAAACAAATGGCTGCACATCCACTTATTCTCGCTCTTGCTAACCCAGATCCTGAAATTACGCCACCAGAAGCCAAAGCGGTGCGTCCTGATGCGATAGTGTGTACAGGTCGTTCGGATTATCCAAACCAAGTAAATAACGTGCTTTGTTTCCCATTCATTTTCCGTGGGGCATTAGACGTGGGTGCAACCGCAATTAATGAAGAAATGAAACGTGCAGCAGTTTATGCGATTGCAGATTTAGCCCTTGCAGAGCAAAGTGATGTGGTTGCATCTGCTTATGGTGATGAAGCGGCGACTTTTGGGGCTGATTATGTTATTCCTCGTCCATTTGATCCTCGTTTAATTACTCGTATTGCCCCTGCTGTGGCGAAAGCCGCAATAGATTCAGGCGTAGCAACTCGTCCTATTCAAGATTGGGAAGCTTATAAAGAGAAATTATCGCAATTTGTGTATAAAACGAATCTCTTTATGAAACCCATTTTCAATCAAGCAAAAGCGAATAAAAAACGCATTATTTTAGCGGAAGGGGAAGAAAATAAAGCCTTACAAGCAACTCAAGAAATTGTATCTATGGGGCTTGCTTACCCAGTGTTAGTTGGTCGCCCCGCTGTTATTGAGGAAAAAATTCAAAAACTAGGTTTACACTTAGAAGTAGGTAAAGACTTTGAGTTAATTAATAATGATCATAACCCTTATTATGAAGAATGTTGGACACATTATTATAATAAAATGAAACGTAAAGGAATTACTCAAGCTATTGCTCAGCGTGTAATGACCTCAAATACAACGGTTATTGCTGCAACATTAGTTGATTTAGGTTATGCAGATGGTTTAGTTTGTGGCTTGTTTGGTTCATACAGTAAGCACTTAACTTCAATTAAAGATGTCTTAGGTTTGAAAGAGGGGGTGAAAACACCAGCTGCATTAAATAGTTTAGTATTATCATCAGGTAACGTATTTTTAACTGATACTTATGTTAATGCAAATCCAACCGCAGAAGAACTGGCGGAAATTACCTTAATGGCAGCAGAAGAAGTCTGTCGTTTTGGTATTCAACCAAAAGTTGCACTGCTATCTCATTCTAATTATGGCGCATCAGATCAACTGGGTGCACCAAAAATGCGAAAAACCCTCGAGTTAGTCAATGAAGCAGATCCAAGCTTAATGATTGATGGTGAAATGCACGGTGATTTAGCACTTTCTGAAGAATTACGTCAAGACATTATGCCTGATAGTCCATTAAAAGGATCCGCAAATTTATTAGTAATGCCAAATTTAGAAGCAGCACGTATTAGTTATAACTTATTGAGAGGAACAACTACTGCAATCACAGTGGGACCAATCTTAATGGGAATGAATAAGTCAGCACAAATTTTAAATCCAATATCATCAGTACGCCGTATAATTAATATGGTGGCCTATGCTGCAGTAAAAGCACATAGTGATAGTAAAGGATAATCGCAATTTAATTTAAAATATGCTAAATTAAATGCCATTCTTTCATTAAATAGAATGGCGTTTTTTTATGATTATTCAAGCTATCTTAGTTTCTATGGGTGCAATGTTTGGAGCGTTATCTCGCTGGCAAATAGGGGTCTGGTTACAACCTGTTTTTAATCACTTCCATTTTGGTACCTTGATTGCGAATCTTTTAGGTTGTTTTCTGATTGGCATTGCATTAGGGTTAAACTTACACGATTCTCATAAACTACTTTTTATTACTGGATTTTTAGGGAGTTTTACGACATTTTCTACTTTTTCAGCCGAAATTAGCACTAAAATTTTGGAAGATAAATGGTTGCATGCCATTAATATTTTAGGGTTACATCTAGTTTTGGGTATTGTCGCAACTGTATTTGGATTGTGGATCAGTAGGGTAATAAGCGGTTAGATTTATATAAAATTTTGCAAAATTCTATAAAATTGCTTAACAATTTGATCTATATTCAGTAAATCTTTTAAGAAAATGCTATAATCCCAATGTTTTTATTTTTAAATTATTAAGAGGAAATCATAATGTCAGTAACTAAAATGACCGATCTAGACCTTGCTGGTAAGCGTTTATTTATTCGAGCAGATTTAAATGTACCAGTTAAAGACGGTAAAGTAACATCTGATGCACGTATCCGTGCAACACTTCCTACATTAAAATTAGCCTTAGAAAAAGGGGCGAAAGTGATGGTAACTTCTCACTTAGGTCGTCCAACAGAAGGCGAGGTTGAAGAAAAATTCTCTTTACAACCTGTGGTTGATTATTTAAATGACGTATTAGATGTGCCTGTTCGTTTAGAAAAAGATTATTTAAACGGCGTGGATGTTAAAGAAAACGAAATCGTTGTATTAGAAAACGTGCGTTTTAACAAAGGCGAGAAAAAAAATGATCCTGAATTAGGTAAAAAATATGCGGCACTTTGTGATGTATTCGTAATGGACGCATTTGGTACAGCACACCGTGCACAAGGTTCTACTTATGGCGTGGCTGAATATGCACCAGCGGCTTGTGCAGGTCCATTATTAGCAGCAGAATTAGACGCATTAGGCAAAGCATTAAAAGAGCCAGCTCGTCCAATGGTGGCAATCGTAGGTGGTTCAAAAGTTTCAACGAAATTAGAAGTGTTAAATTCACTTTCTCAAATTGCTGATCAAATCATCGTAGGTGGTGGTATCGCAAATACCTTTATTGCGGCAGCAGGTCACAACGTAGGTAAATCACTTTACGAAGAAGATTTAGTGCCAGTTGCTCAAAAATTAGCAGAAACCACAGATATTCCAGTTCCTGTTGATGTGCGTGTGGGTACAGAATTTTCTGAAACTGCACCAGCCACTGAAAAATCAGTAACAGAAGTAACAGATGAAGAATCTATCTTTGATATCGGCGATAAATCAGCAGAACAATTAGCTGAAATCATCAAAAATGCAAAAACCATTCTTTGGAATGGTCCTGTGGGCGTATTCGAATTCCCTAACTTCCGTAGAGGTACAGAAATTATTTCAAATGCTATCGCAGAAAGTGAAGGTTTCTCTATTGCAGGTGGTGGCGATACCTTAGCTGCAATTGATTTATTTGGAATTAAAGATAAAATTTCATATATCTCAACAGGTGGTGGTGCATTCTTAGAATTCGTTGAAGGTAAAGTATTACCAGCTGTAGAAATCTTAGAGAAACGTGCCAAAGCATAATCAAACATCACCCCTATAAATGGCTTGTAGGGGCAAAAATATATTAAAAATTTTTAAACACAGAGGAAATATAAAATATGGCTAAATTATTAGACATCGTAAAACCAGGCGTTGTAACAGGCGATGACGTACAAAAAGTTTTTGCTTATGCAAAAGAACATAACTTTGCAATCCCAGCAGTAAACTGTGTCGGTTCTGATTCTGTAAACGTGGTTTTAGAAACAGCTGCTCGTGTAAAATCGCCAGTAATTGTTCAGTTCTCAAACGGTGGTTCATCTTTCTACGCAGGTAAAGGAATCAAACCAACAAGTGGTCAACGCCCAGATGTTCTAGGTGCGATTGCTGGTGCAAAACACGTTCATACCTTAGCAGAAGAATACGGTGTACCAGTCATTTTACATACCGATCACTGTGCGAAAAAATTACTTCCTTGGATCGACGGCTTATTAGATGCTGGCGAAAAACATTTCGCAGAAACAGGTAAACCATTATTCTCATCTCATATGATCGATCTTTCAGAAGAACCAATGAATGAAAATATGGCAATCTGTCGTGATTACTTAGCTCGTATGGATAAAATGGGAATGACCCTTGAAATCGAAATCGGTATCACAGGTGGAGAAGAAGACGGTGTGGATAATTCAGATGTTGATGAGTCAGAATTATATACAAAACCATCAGAAGTGCTTTATGTTTACGATCAATTAAGCGAAATCAGCCCACGTTTCACTATCGCTGCGGCATTCGGTAACGTTCACGGTGTTTATAAACCAGGTAATGTGAAATTAAAACCATCTATCTTAGGCGAATCACAAAAATTCGTTTCAGCTGAACGTAATCTTCCTGAAAAATCATTAGATTTCGTATTCCACGGTGGTTCAGGTTCATCTCGTGAAGAAATTCGTGAAGCAATCAGCTACGGTGCAATCAAAATGAACATCGATACAGATACACAATGGGCATCTTGGAATGGTATCTTAGATTTCTATAAAGCAAACGAAGCTTACCTTCAAGCACAATTAGGTAACCCAGAAGGTCCTGATGCACCAAACAAAAAATACTACGATCCACGTGTTTGGTTACGCAAAATGGAAGAATCTATGTCTAAACGCTTAGAGCAATCTTTCGAAGACTTAAACTGTGTAAACGTTCTATAATTTGCAAATTTTAAGCAAAATCAGACCGCTTGTTTAAGCGGTCTTTGTTTATTGTTGTATAGTTTCAGAGAAAGAGGATGAAATGACATCATTACTTGAAGTGAAGAGTCTCAATAAATGTTTTATTGAGTCGATTGGTTTATTTCGTAATCAGAAAATATGTGCTGTAAATGATATTTCTTTTAGTCTTGAGCGAGGTGAAACTTTAGCCGTTGTTGGAGAGAATGGTTCAGGAAAATCGACTTTAGTAAAAATGATTGCAGGTGTGATTAAGCCCACTTCTGGAGAAATACATTTTTTGGGTCGCCTGTTGACTTTTGGAGATTATAAATTTCGAGCCAAGCATATCAGAATGTTATTTCAAGATCCAAATAGTGCTTTCGATCCAAATTATAATATTGGACAAATTTTGGACTCTCCTCTTAAACTTGCCACAGATTTTGATGAAGCCACACGTAATACAAAAATTTTTGAGACGTTAGAACTTGTGGGGTTACACTCAGAACATGCCTTAATGCCAATTAGTGAAGCGTCAAGCAATCAAAAACAACGAGTCGCATTTGCTCGAGCATTAATATTAGAACCTGATATTATAGTTATTGATGATACTCTTAGTACTTTAGATTTTTCATTACGCATTCAAATAATCAATCTAATGTTAAAACTTCAACAAAAACAAGGTATCGCCTATATTTATGTAGGACAGCATCTCGGTATTGCTAAACATATTTCAGATAAACTTCTTGTTATTCAAGAGGGTAAATCCATTGAATATGGTAATACCAAAGATATTTTACTTAATCCTCAAACCACTTTTATGTCACGCTTAATCGATAGCCATTTTGGTAAAAAGCTAACAGAAGAAGCGTGGGCAGAGTAGTAAGAATTAATATTTAAACAACCGTTTGGATTAATGCTGAGACATCTTCTGGAAATTGTTGGGCATTAATCATTTTAATGACATCATTGTGTGTATGACGGTTATGATCATAGAGTACAACAATACTTGTGTCTTGTGGCTGTAAGAAATTAGTTTCACCAAATTCTGTATAGCGAGTTGCCCCAATACTAATAATAGCTTGGGTAGGGTAATCAGCTTGTTTTAATAAATTAGTAATATTATTCATTGGATCTTCATCAGGTTGATTATTCATTCTATCGATAATCCAAGTTAATAATTGTTGATGAAAGTAGCTATAACCCACAGTTGGGCTATCCACACCATATTCTGTTAATTTCCCATCACGTTGATGAAAACAAGCAATATGATAATGGTCTAAATTCCCTCCCCGTTCAAAGCGGTCAATTTTGATCCAATTTTTACTTATTCCCTTTGAATTTGTCCCCCAATTTTTCTTTTCACAAATTTTACGTGCATTTGGACGACGAATAGAGCAGTCATTATAAGCAGCAAAATGAGAGGGTTTAATTTCTACCACTTTATTATTCCGATAAACTAACTCACAAATGAGTGCAACTTCAGGCTCAATTTGGAGATTATCCGCATCTTCTAAGTGAGGAAAACTTAATTTATCGTTTGATAACGGATAAGTAGAGAGAAATTGCTCTGATTGACTTAACTTGTTACTCGGAATATAAAAAGGAAAAATGGCTTTTGGTTGAATAGCATTTTGAGTTTTTACCTTGACGAAATCAGCAGCTTCTCCTGCTTGTTCCAAATGTCCAGCAAAATTACCCGCTACACCCAATCCAATAAATTGTTGTTTTTTCATAATGACCATACCCCTGTGTATAAAATTAGATTTAATTATAAGAATAAAATAAGCAATGATAAATATAAACTTTCTTATTGACTTAAATTAATGAAAAAATATAATGCAGACACAAATTAACTTCCATCACGAAATACTTATGTCTAAAATATCAAAACATTCCATTTTCTTTCCTATTTTATTTTTTATCATCATTAATTTGGTCATTCTTTCTGTCAGCCGTGTAGGTTTATCTGTTTGGCAAATAGAGAGAGTGAGTGCAGTCAATGGTTGGTTACCCTTATTATTACAAGGTCTTCGTATTGATATTTCAGCACTCTGTTGGTTATTTGGTATTCCGACTTTATTAAGTGTTTTATTTCTCTCTTCAAACGTTGTTGGACAGGTTTGCAAGATGATATTAAGAGTATGGCTTACTGTTGGTAGTACCTTTATTCTATTTATGGAACTGTCTACTCCTGCTTTTATTGAAACTTATGATATACGTCCTAACCGTTTATTTATAGAATATTTACTTTATCCAAAAGAAGTGTTTACAATGTTGATTAATGGACATCTTGTTGCTGTATTATCAAGTGCCATTATTACAACCTTAGCCGCTATTCTTTATTGGAAATTGTCAGCTAAAGTGGTTAAATCGCTTTATTATCCAAATTGGAAATGGCGTCCCGTTATAGCGTTAATTGTTGCGGTAATTACCTTTGTTGGTGCACGTTCGAGTTTCGCACATCGAGGAATGAATCCCGCAATGGTTGCATTTTCAAGCGATCCGCTAGTTAATTCATTAGTGTTAAATTCAGGTTATTCTGTTTTATTTGCAGTTCAACAATTAAAAGATGAAAATTCATCTTCTGAACAATATGGGAAAATGTCTGCAAAAGAGATGTTTGCTACTATTAAACAGAGTCAGCTACGACCTATTTCAGACTACATTTCAGAAGACATTCCAACACTTTCTTATAATGAAGCAACTTATAAAGGTAAACCTAAAAATATTGTGATTATTTTAGAAGAAAGTTTAGGTGCTCAGTTTATTGGAATATTAGGTGGAAAACCACTTTCACCAGAATTTGATAAGTTAGCTCAAGAAGGTTGGTTGTTTGAAAATATGTATGCCACAGGTACTCGCTCAGTCAGAGGAATTGAGGCGGTGATAGCAGGATTTACCCCAACACCAGCACGTTCAACCGTTAAACTCGCCAAAAGCCAGCGTAATTTTTTTACTATTGCTGAATTATTAAGTAGAAAAGGTTATGAAACGTCTTTTATTTATGGGGGAGAAAAGCATTTTGATAATATGGCAAGTTTCTTTTATGGGAATGGCTTTGAGACCATTATAGATGAAAATGATTATACTAACCCTGAGTTTGTTGGCTCTTGGGGAGTGAGTGATGAAGATCTTTTTAAGAAAGCACATCACTTATTTAATCAGTGGAGCAAAGAAGATAAACCATTTTTTAGCTTAGTTTTTTCATCTAGCAATCACGATCCCTTTGAATTTCCTGATGGAAAAATTGCTTTATACGATAAAGAAAAACAAACACGTAATAATGCAGCAAAATATGCAGATTATGCGTTGGGACAATTTTTCAAATTAGCAAAGAATTCAACATATTGGGAAGATACCCTCTTTTTAATCATTGCTGATCACGACTCTCGTGTGGCTGGTGCATCACTAGTTCCTATTCAACATTTTCATATTCCAGCATTAATTTTAGGTAATGGTGTTGCTATTCAAAAAGATAAGCGATTAGTGAGTCAAATTGATGTTCCTCCCACTTTATTATCTTTAGCTGGAATTAGTGGTGCTTATCCGATGCTTGGTTATGATTTAACTAAAAATATTGATCCAAATCGTGCCTTTATGCAATATAACCAAACACAGGCAATGATGAAAGGTAATGATATTGTGGTATTAGAACCTAAAACTACTGCGAAAGGTTATACTTACAATCATCAAACTCAACGTCTAGAAGAAAAAGAATTACCTCAAAGTATGAAAAAAGAAGCCCTTGCTTATGCACTAGTGGGAAGCTATTTATATAATCAGCAATTATATAAATTACCTAAAGAGAAAAATTCTAATAAAAATTAATATTGGTAAGTGGTCACATTTTGAGTTGTATGTGACCACTATATGTTATTTGTTTTCATATAACTAATTGATATAAAAATTAAATTTGTAAATTTTTGATTTAATCTACCCGCTATATTTATGCTTAAGAATTGTGGAGTTGTTAGATTTTAAATACTACCTTACTCTAATTAAAGTATGTTCTTACCCTGCAAGAATAAAGGTAAATCATTAATAATTAATCATTCATATTGTGTATTTTATGTTAAAATTGGTCAATTAAAATTTACTAAGGATTTTCTATGAATAAATTAAAACTGTTTGGTGCATTGGCATTGGCATTGTTTTTATTGAGTGGATGTAGTCAAGAACCGGAGCAAATCAGTCTTGAAGGAAAAACGATGGGAACGACTTATCATATTAAATATATTGATGAGCATACCAAAGAATTGCTTAAACCAGCAGAGATAAAAAAAGAAATAGATCATTTATTGGTAGGGGTGAATAATGCGATGTCTACCTATCAAAAAGATTCTGAAATTAGTCGTTTTAATCAATCGATAGAAATAAATAAACCTTTTGTGATTTCTAAAGACTTTGCAACAGTTGTTAAAAGTGCATTTGAGTTAAATAAAATCACTCAAGGTGCGTTAGATATTACCGTTGGACCTTTAGTCAATTTATGGGGATTTGGACCTGATAAACGATTAAATCAAGCACCAACAGAACAACAAATCGCAGAAAAATCACAAGCAGTTGGAATTAATAAAATTAGACTTTTGTCTGAAAATAATCAATTTAGTTTAGTAAAAACTCACTCAAAGGTGTATATTGATACTTCTTCGATTGCAAAAGGATTTGGCGTTGATAAATTGGCACAATATTTAGAACAACTAGGCATTGAAAATTATCTTGTAGAGATTGGTGGCGAGCTAAGAGCCAAAGGGAAGAATATACATAAAGATGATTGGCAAATTGCTATAGAAAAACCAACTTTAGTGCAGGGTCAAGAAATTCAAATTTTAGTGCCGATTAGTAACTTAGGTATAGCTACATCAGGAAGTTATCGTAATTATTTTGAAGATGACGAAGGAAATCGTTTATCGCATATTATTGATCCAAAACAGCTAAAACCAATTAGCCATAATCTTGCCTCTATTACCGTATTAGCAAATACATCAATGAAAGCAGATGGTTTAGCGACAGGGTTGTTTGTACTTGGTACAGATAAAGCATTAGAAATTGCAGAAAGAGAGCATTTAGCGATTTTTTTAATTATTAAAACAGATAATGGCTATGAGACTAAAATGTCGAGTGAATTTAAGAAATTAACACATTTATAATTGATTATTTGGAGTGATAAATGGAAACTATTTTATTAACCTTTGGCTTTTTTCTTGCAATCATTTTTGCAATGTCAATTGGCTATATTGTTAAAGGTAAAACAATTAAAGGAAGTTGTGGGGGGATTTCTGCATTAGGAATGGAAAAAATGTGTGACTGTGAAGAGCCTTGTGATAACTTAAAAGATAAGGTTGAAAAAGGTCAAGCTGATCCAGCAGAACTTGAGCGTTTTAATCAAGATCCTTCTTTTTATGAAGTGAAGTAAAGGGTATGAAATCACAAACATTTGTAAATAATTGCTCACAAGTGACCGCTTGCCAGTTAACTGAAAATGCGACGAAAAAGGTTATCTGTGGAATGTCTGGTGGTGTGGATTCTTCCGTTTCTGCTTTTATTCTTCAACAACAAGGTTACCAAGTGGAAGGCTTGTTTATGAAAAATTGGGAAGAAGATGATGATACCGATTATTGTACCGCTGCGGCTGATTTAGCTGATGCTCAAGCGGTATGTGATAAGTTAGGCATTAAACTACATAAAATTAACTTTGCCGCAGAATATTGGGATAATGTCTTTGAACACTTTTTAAGTGAATATAAAGCAGGACGAACACCAAATCCTGATATTTTATGCAATAAAGAGATCAAATTTAAAGCCTTTTTAGAATATGCAGCAGAAGATTTAGGTGCTGATTATATTGCAACAGGGCATTATGTACGTCGTCGTGATCTTGAGGGACAATCTCAATTATTACGTGGTTTAGATAGTAATAAAGATCAAAGTTATTTTTTATATACTTTAAGTAAAGATCAAGTAGCTCAAAGTTTATTTCCCGTCGGTGAACTAGAAAAACCGATTGTTCGCCAAATTGCCGAGGATTTAGGTTTAGTCACTGCGGAGAAAAAAGATTCCACAGGGATCTGTTTTATAGGTGAGCGTAAGTTTAAAGACTTTTTAGCCCGCTATCTTCCTGCTCAAGTCGGTAATATCAAAACCATTGATGGTGAAGTAATAGGTCAACATCAAGGCTTGATGTATCACACCTTGGGGCAGCGTAAAGGTTTAGGTATTGGAGGCTTAAAAAATAAATCTGAAGAGCCTTGGTATGTGGTAGAGAAAGATTTAATCAATAATGAGCTGATTGTGGCACAGGGACACGATAACAGTGCATTACTTTCAACAGGTTTAATTGCTCAACAATTACATTGGGTCGATCGTCAACCTATTCGTAAAAATTTACGTTGTACTGTCAAAACACGTTATCGCCAAACTGATGTTGCTTGTGAAATTCAGCCTATTGATGATGATACCATTAAGGTCATTTTTGATGAGCCTCAAATTGCGGTTACACCCGGTCAATCCGCTGTTTTTTACCTTGATGAAATTTGTTTAGGTGGTGGAGTAATTGAGGAACAATTAAAAATCTAATTTTATTAGATAAGTTTTGGTTAGATATTATAAAGGTTTTGGCGTTGGAGCAATCAGATAACGTGCTAATTGTTCACTCCATAAAATATTCATATCCATTTGATATACTTCTGATAGTGCATTATTTTTAACTAACTCTTCAGGGGTAAAATCACCCACTTTTTTTCCTTTATTTAATAGCAAAATATGATCGCTAAATTGCAAAGTAAGGGATAGATCGTGCATAACAGCAATAATGGTTAAGCCTTGTTCTTGAAGATCTTTCAATAAATACATTAGATTATATTGATGATGAATATCGAGATGATTAGTGGGTTCATCTAAAAAGAGAATTTTACCCGTTAGATCTTCATCAGGATAAGCCAAAATTTGAGCAAGGGTTCGAGCAATCTGGACTCGATGTTGTTCTCCACCAGATAATGTAGCATATTCTTGCTTTCTTAAATTAAGAATACCCATTTTTTCTAAACAGTGTTGAACCACTGCTTGATTTTGTTTTTTACAACATTGATAGCGATAAGGTTCACGTCCGAGATCAACAATATCTTCAACCTGAATATTAAAAGGAATATGAATAAGTTGTGGCAAAACGGCTCTTTTCTTAGCAAGTACCAAGCGGTCAGTTGTTCGTAAGTTTTTACCATTTAATGAAATAGTCCCTTTGTTAGGGGGAATATCACCGTTGATCAGATTTAAACAAGTGGTTTTTCCTGCACCATTAGGACCAATAATAGCGTTAAATGAGCCCTGAATAATCTCTAAATTTAGGTGATCGATTAAATTTTTATGCTGTACAGTAAAGGTTAAATTTTCAGTCGCTAGAATAATACTCATCTTGTCCCTCGCCAAACTAAGAAACCTAAGAATGGGGCACCAATCATTGCCGTTAAAATACCAATAGGAAGTTCTGCTGGCATTATAATTGTACGAGAAATCACATCAGATAAGGTCAATAATATTGCCCCAAATAAAAAAGAAGCAGGCAGTACAACTCGATGGTCACTTCCTACTAATTTACGCACAATATGGGGAACGATTAGCCCAATAAAACCTATTCCACCCGAAAATGCCACGCAAACCCCCACGAGCAAAGCGACTAATAGGATTTGACGTTTTTTGGCTTTTTCAATATCAAAACCTAAATGCCCTGCCACATTTTCACCAAGCATTAAGGCATTTAAAATTGCGGAATCTTGCCACAAAAGAGGAAGGGTAACAATACAAACTAAACTTAAAACTGCTAATTTTTCCCAATCAAAAGCGGTTAAACTTCCCATCCCCCAAAAAGCGATGGATCGTAATTGAATATCATCGGCAACATAAGTCAGTAAACCAGTTAAAGCACCAGTTAAGGCACCAAAAGCAATACCTATTAATAGCATTGAAGAGATATTGAGTACACCGCCTCGTTTAGAGAAAGAATACAGTAACATCGTCATTCCCCAACCACCTAAAAAAGCAAAAAAAGGTAATGCAAAATTACTTGAAACAATGGAGAGAGGTAAAAATAAACTGCCTAAAACAATAAATAAGGTGGCAGAAAAGGATGCACCAGACATTACACCAATAATACCTGGATCAACAAGGGGGTTGCGAAATAACCCTTGCATTACTGCCCCTGTAATCGCTAATGTACCGCCCACTAATACAGCGGCAATCACACGAGGAAAACGAATATTGACTAAAACTTGCCAAATCGTATTATCTGTTGTTGTCGCCTCACCACTGAGTAAGCGGATGATAGTGGCATTCTCTACCTCTATTGCCCCAATACGACAGCCTAAATAAATACTAAATAATAATAAAAAAATAAATAGACTAAAAATGGATGTTCTAGAAAAAAATATTTTTTTATATTTAGAGCAATATTCGTCAATCATTACACTATGCTTTTGTCATTTTAACTAACTGAACTCGTGCGGCATTAACGTCTAAAGCCTCTTCTTCAAAAGCAATAAAATGAAGATGATTATGATATGAAATAGTGACACCAAATTGATTGACCGCAACCATTTCAGGTGCAACAGCTAATTGTAACTTGATATCATTTTGAGTAAGGCATTTTTCCATTGCTTCAATATGATCTTTATTCATATGCTCAATAATTTTTAACTCCGTTTCTTCATCAAATGATGATGCTCTTTTTATTACTTCAGGCTCTACCCACGCAATTCGTCCAAACCCTAAAATTACTCGAGCCATCTTTACATTTAAACGATAAAACTTAAATTCGTGAAATTTTTCATACATTTTTGCTCTTGGATAATGACGAAAATAACTGTGTTTTACTCGCATTAAATCTTCTTGATCTTTAATTTCAAGTAAATCGCCCATTACCCCTAATCGCCAGCCTGTTTCAATACGATGATTACGTTTTACTTCACGCATAAATAATGAAACCTTTGAATTTTCAGTAATATTTTTGGTACGTTCTGCAACCGCTGCGGTGTAAATAACAGGACAACCAGTATGATCAATAATAAAAGGGGTAACCGATCCCATTGGATAACCTGCAGATTTGCTCTCTTCACGACTAATTGTACTTAATTCACCTGCAAAGTTAGTGAGATAAATCTTCTGTGCATCAATATCTCCTGTACTATAACGGTCGTGTTGCTTTATATTTTTGTCTGTAATTTTTGGCTCTGATGATCCCATCATTTTATTTCTCCTCTTGAGAGACACATTCTTTTGCTGCTTGAGCAACCTCTTTTGCTGGTTGAGTAAGATCCGGACCAAAGCCTAACCCTTCCACAATTCCAATAGTAAAAACACAGCCTTTCTGACCTGCTTTTGTTACCGCAAGTTTAGTATATTTATCTAATGCTTTGGTTAGTGTTGCTGGATTACGATCTTTCCCACTATGAGAAGCAATAATAATCATATCCATATCACTCACAGATAATGCTTCTAAAGATACTGGCTTAACACTTTTAAACTGTGATTTGAAAATATTTTGACTGCCTACAATATCAATCATTCCATCACCTGCGGTTTCATCACCAAATCCCATAAATCGATCAACCCCACCATCCATAAAGAACGCTATTTTAGGTTGAGTAGGATAACTCTCAATAATTTTAGTTATTTCTGCTTTATCTTTATTGATACGTTCAATCAGTGGTTTTGCTTGCTCTGTTGCATTTAAGGTACTCGCAATTAACTGAATATCATCAATAACGCCATCAAGCGATTTTTTATCTGTTATTGTAATGGTTTTGACTTTTGATGATTTTAATTGAGAGATCACATTTGGTGGACCAGTATCAGGTGCTAGAACAACTAAATCAGGATGCATTGCTAAAATACCTTCCGATGATAATGCTCGGCGATAGCCAATTTTAGGCTTCTTCTTCATAATATCAGCAGGTAAAGTACTTGTGGTATCCACTGCAACCAAGTCATCTGCCAATCCTAATTCAGCAATAATTTGAGAGGCATTGCCAGTCGTCGAAACAATACGATGATAAGATTCTGCATTGATTGATGCAGAAAGTGTTGTTAAAACAAATAAAGCACTGATTTTTCTTTTATTCAATGCTTCTGAGTGTAAATTAGCGATCAGTGTTTTTATAAACATAAAATTAGCTTTCCTTTTCAAAATTTAATTATCCGTAAATATTATCATTTGTATTTATTATGGTGTCAATAAATTTTATGAAAATGTTTCATTTGTTAATAATTTGTGTAAAATAAACTTCGTTAACCAGCTCTTGCTATTTTTGAAAAAACAAGTAAGATACGCTTCCTAATTTTCACTTGGGTTCCCTAACCCCAAATTTATTTTTCATCAAAAAGGACACAATTATGCTTTTAAATATTGACTTTTCAGATCGTCAAAAACGTCGCTCATTATTACTATTATCGCTTTTTCATATTTTTATTCTTGCAATTAGTAATTATCTGGTACAACTTACCTTTGAAATAAAAATCCCCTTTACTGATTTAGCGATACCAACCACTTGGGGAACGTTTTCATTTCCTTTTATTTTTTTGGCGACAGATTTAACTGTACGAGTATTTGGCACAAAATTGGCACGCCGAATTATTTTTTTAGTAATGTTTCCTGCTTTAATTGTTAGTTACATTATGTCTGTTATTTTCTTTGAAGCACAGTTTCAAGGTTTTAATTCATTAGCTAATTTTAATTTCTTTGTTTTTCGTATTGCCCTAGCAAGCTTTACTGCTTATATTATTGGGCAGCTAATGGATATTTTTATATTTAATAAACTTCGTCAAAAATCACGCTGGTGGATTGCTCCAACGTCATCAACATTATTTGGTAGTTTGGTTGATACTTTAGTGTTCTTTGCAGTGGCATTTTATCAATGTGCAGATCCTTACCTAGCAGAACATTGGTTTGATCTGGGTATTGTCGATTATTTTGTCAAAATCTCGGTGAGTATGGCACTTTTCTTGCCACTTTATGGTGTCTTATTAACCATTATTATTAAGAAGTTTGATTTAGCAACAGCGGAATAAATTTGCAAAAAATATACAACAAGTAACCGCTTATGATATTATCCACAAACTGTAAATTTATTTTGCTAAATAAAAGGGAGTATTTTATGAAATTAAGACAATACATTTGTATCGTTGCTTTATCAATATCTGCGATTGGTATAACAGGCTGTACATCAACAAGTCAAATTAATAATGAAGCGGCCAATAGTTATATGAAAGTGGTTTCACAAGCTAAATCAAAAGGTGTTGTTGATACTCAATCTCAAACTGCTAAACGAGTTAAAACGATTTTTAACCGAATGGTTCCTTATGCTAAAAAAGCCAACCAAACGGGCGTGCCATTTAATTGGGAAATGACCGTAGTCAAATCTAAAGAGCTGAACGCTTGGGCGATGCCGGGTGGAAAAATGATGGTTTATACTGGGTTGGTTGATAAATTAAACCTTTCTAATCCTGAAATTGCGACTGTTATCGGACACGAAATGGCTCACGCATTAAAAGAACATAGTAAATCTTCTCGCTCTGTAAGTGTGGTTACAGGTATTGCCGCAACTATTGGTAAGGTCGCACTTTCAACGCAAGGTATTTCAACAAATGTAGGTGGCTTTGATATCGTTGATATTACAAAAGATCTTGCATTAGATAAACCTTTCTCTCGTCACCACGAAACAGAAGCTGATGAAGTTGGTTTGATGTTGATGGCTCAATCAGGTTATGATCCAAGTGCTGCTCCAAATGTATGGACAAAAATGAGTAAAGCTGTTGGTGGAGCAGGGATTTCTATTTTTTCTACTCATCCAACTAATGCTGAGCGTCAAGCCAATTTACAACGCTTATTACCTGAAGCAATGAAACTTTATAAAGCAGCGAAAAAATAATTCTTAATACACAAAAAAGCCCTTATTGATTAAGGGCTTTCTTTTAGTTATTTTAATTTACACAATTAACGCATCGTCACAAATTCTTCCGAACCTGTTGGGTGGATTGCTACGGTGTTATCAAAGTCGGCTTTTGTTGCACCCATTTTGATTGCCACCGCAAAACCTTGAATCATCTCATCCACACCAAAGCCGATACCGTGTAAGCCGACAATTTTCTCATCTTTACCTGCACAAACCAACTTCATTTTGCAAGGCTGACGGTGTTGAGTTACCGCAGTGTACATTGCCGTAAATGATGAAGTGTAAACTTTCACGTTTTCTTCGCCATATTGCTCAATCGCTTGTGGTTCGGTTAAACCGATCGTACCAATCGCTGGGTGGCTGAATACCACCGTTGGAATCAAGCTGTAATCTAAATGCTCGTTTGGTTTATTATTGAATAAACGCTCAGATAAACGACGTCCCGCTGCCACTGCCACAGGGGTCAATTCCACGCCACCTTCAATAATATCGCCGACCGCATAAATGCCTTCAACGTTGGTATTTTGGAATTTATCCACTTTGATAAAGCCACGTGCGTTTGTTTCCACGCCTGTTACATCAAGGTTGATCACGTCCGTTGCTGGCTGACGACCGATTGCCCAAATTAAGCAATCTACGGTTTGCTCACGACCGTCTTCTAATTTTAAGGTTACTGAACCATCTGCATTTTTAACCACTTCTTGTGGAATTGCTTGGGTGTGTAATTGAATGCCGTCTTGGGCTAACACTTCTAATAAGGTATCCACAATGAACGGATCAAAAGTACGCAATGGACTATGCTTACGCACAAATAAATGAGCCTCAGCGCCTAAGCTATTTAATACGCCTGCAAGTTCTACGGCGATATAACCTGCACCCACCACAGCCACACGTTTAGGTAATTCGGTTAATTCAAAGAAACCGTTAGAATCAATACCGTATTCTGCCCCTTTAATATTTGGACGTGTTGGACGACCACCCGTTGCGATCAAAATATGCTCCGCCGTGATTTGTTCGCCGTTCACTTCAACGGTATTTTTATTCACAAATTTCGCAAAACCCTTGATCACATCGATATTATTTTTGGCTAACACATTGTTATAAGACTGATGAATACGCCCGATATAAGCTTGACGATTTTCGATTAATTTTGAAAAATTAAAGTTTTTCAAATCAACATTAAAACCATAATCAGGAGCATAAAGTTTAATTGCTTCTGCAATTTGTGCCCCGTGCCACATTACTTTTTTTGGCACACAGCCTACGTTCACGCAAGTACCACCTAAATCTTGTGCTTCAATAATCGCACATTTTTTGCCATAGCTTGCTGCACGGTTAATTGAGGCAATACCACCGCTACCACCACCGATAGCGATATAATCATAATGTTTTGTCATAGTTTGTTCCTGTTGTATAAGTGTATAAGCGGTAACATTTGATAAAGATTTTACCAAATTTAAAATAGAAAAGAACCCTTTTAATTTGATAGGATTTATTGATTGATTATGAATATGGAAAATAGAGCGTATAGGAAGTCACGATGAAATTGTTTAGTTTAGTTTAGTTTTTGGTTTTTTTCAGCTATAATTTCACAAAGATTTTTATACTACATCAATCATTTTAAGGAAACAATATGGGTTTTTTAACAGGTAAACGTATTTTAGTCACAGGTTTAGCAAGTAATCGTTCTATTGCTTATGGTATTGCTCAAGCTTTTGCTCGTGAGGGGGCTGAGTTAGCCTTCACTTATCTAAACGATAAATTAAAACCTCGTGTGGAAAAATTTGCACAAGAGTTTGGAGCAAAAATTGTATTGCCTTTAGATGTGGCGAGTGATGAAAATATCACGGAATGTTTTTCAGAATTAAATAAACATTGGGATAAATTTGACGGTTTTGTTCACGCAATTGGTTTTGCTCCAGCGGATCAATTAGAGGGTGATTATGTCAATGCTGCCACTCGTGAAGGATTTAAAATTGCACACGATATTAGTGCATATAGTTTTGTTGCGATGGCTCAAGTGGCTCGTCCTATGTTAAATCCAAATTCAGCATTATTAACCCTTTCTTATTTAGGGGCAGAGCGTTCAATTCCTAACTATAACGTGATGTGTTTAGCAAAAGCGTCACTTGAGGCGAGTACACGTGTGATGGCGGCAGATTTAGGTAAAGAAGGCATTCGTGTCAATGCAATTTCAGCAGGTCCAATTCGTACTTTAGCGGCTTCTGGCATTAAAGATTTCAAAAAAATGCTTTCTACTTTTGAAAAATCAGCACCACTGAAACGTACTGTGACTATTGAAGATGTGGGTAATTCAGCTGCATTTTTATGTTCTGATTTAGCCTCTGGTGTAACTGGCGAAATTTTACACGTTGATGCAGGCTTTAGTACTACGGCAATGTCAAATTTAAGTGAGTAAGTATGAGTGTAAAGACATAGCATTAGGCTATGTCTTTACACAATTTTTATCAAAATATATCACTAGGATTATTGAAAGAACTGTTCAATTTGTTCATTAGTTAAATGCCCAGCTTGAGATTTTTTGATGTTAAGATCTTTATCTAAAATGATACTTGAAGGATAACCACGAATTCTGGCTCGTTTAATAATTTCCCCTTTTTCATCAAGTAATACGGTGATGTTTTTATACTCTAATCCTTTATACCATTGAATAAATTTCTCAGTCGGTTTTTCACCTCTGTGAGTTGGCGAAACAAGGGTAATTACTTCAAAATTTTTGCCTTTTTCTGCACTTAATTTATCAATATCAGCTAATCCAGCTAAACAGAATGGACACCACGATGCCCAAACTTTCACATAAACGTCTTTACCCTTATATTGATTAAGAGAAATAGACTGATTATTCAAATCTTTAAGTGGAATATCCGCTAAGCTTATTTGTGCATTGGCAGTGATTGAGAATAGTGCCAGCAATATAGAAAAATATTTTTTCATTTTTTGTTCCTTACATAAAGATATTTAAGTTATTCGTAATCAGCAAAATACCCATTAAGATAATCAGTACGCCACCAAAAATTTTGAATTTACCAAGATGATTATTTAATACTTTGGCTTTTTTCAATAATTCTTCTGAGAAGAATGAGAAAATCACAAAAGGTGTGGCAAGTCCAAGTACATATACAAACATCATTGTTACTCCATAAAATGCCGAACTATCTTGGCTTGATAGAGCTAATACTGAAGCTAGAATGGGACCGATACAGGGTGTCCAACCTAAGCTAAATGTTAGTCCTAAAATAAAGGCTTCAATCGAGGCACTTTTGCCTGAGGTTTTAATTTCTACGGTTTTGGTTCTTTCTAAAAATCCGAATTTAATGATATCTAATTGATGAATACCAAGAATAATGACGATTACCCCTGCGACAACAAGGGTGGTATCATTAAAGAGCAGGTCACCTAAAAAACTAAAACTAAATCCGAGTCCAATAAAAGTAACAGATAAGCCTAAAATAAATAGAAATGTATTGAGGATTTTTTTGCCCCCTTTACTTAAAATACCAAAATAGATCGGCATAATCGGAAAAATACACGGCGATAAAAAAGAGGCGAGCCCCGCTAAAAATACACTACTAATTACTAATTGTTGTTCAATCATTTTATTTTGCTTGTCCTGTTATTTGGTTGATTAAATAGCCATATCCTTCGGCTTCCATTTGTTCTAATGGAATAAATTTAATTGCGGCACTGTTAATGCAATAGCGTAAGCCACCTTTGTCTTTTGGACCGTCATCAAAAACGTGTCCTAAGTGTGCTTGACCACTACGGCTTAAAACTTCGGTTCTGACCATATTAAAGCTGGTATCGTCATCATAATTTACGACATCTTTATCGATTGGCTTGGTAAAACTTGGCCAACCACAGCCCGATTCAAATTTATCCATTGATGAAAATAACGGTTCGCCAGTGGTGACATCTACATAAATACCGTCTTTAAAATTATCCCAATATTCATTACTGAACGAATGCTCAGTGTTTTTCTTTTGGGTAACGCTGTATTGTAACGGCGTTAATTTTTCTTTTAATTCGTTATCGCTTGGCTTTGGGTAATCATTTGGATCAATGATGACCTTGTTCGCTTTCTCTAAATCAATATGGCAATAACCATTCGGATTTTTTGCTAAATAATCCTGATGATAGTCTTCCGCTAATACATAATTTTTTAACGGCTCAACTTCGACTTGAATTTTATCTTGATATTTTTTCTGTTGTTGCTCAATCACTTTTGATACAACGGCTTTATCCATCTCATTTTGGTAGTAAACGCCAGTACGATATTGTCTACCACGATCGTTGCCTTGTTTATTTACACTGGTCGGATCGATCACTTGAAAATAGTATTTTAATAATTTTTCTAACGAAACTTTATTGGCGTCGTAAGTAACTTTTACCGTTTCAGCGTGATCGGTTTTCCCGATAAGCTGATAAGTGGTTTGAGATGTTTTGCCATTTGCATAGCCTGAAACCGCATCTTTTACGCCATATATTTTTTCCATATAGGCTTCAATACCCCAGAAACAACCGCCCGCTAAGTAAATATGTTGCAAGTTTTCAGTTTGTGTTTGCGTCATCATTGTATGCTCCATTGTTTTTTCGTTTTCATTATTTGCGGTTACCTTTAACGATAATAGCGTTAAAGGAATGAATAATAAATAGCTTAATTTCATTGAGTATCCTTTTATTTAAAAATAATTTCTGCTTAAAAGTTTTTATCCTTTATAATGTTAGTCGTAGTAATCACAAAATGCTTACACATTTTTTTATATTTTTTTAAGGAAGTAAAAATAGTGATAAATAATGCAATCAATAATTCCTTTTCTGATCAGCAATTAAACGAAATTCGAGAGCAGATGTTAAAATTTGCTTACTTACAACTTAACAATAGTGATATTGCAGAAGATATGGTTCAAGAGGCATTATTAGGTGCTTTAAATAATATTACTCACTTTAAACGTCAAGCAGCACTTAAGACATGGATCTTTGCAATTTTAAAAAATAAGATTATTGATTATCTGCGTCAAAAAGATCGCTTAGTGCTAGAAAGTGATTTAATCACAGAAGAGAATGAAAATACATTTTTTGATCAAAAAGATCACTGGAAACCACAATATAGTCAAACGTCGTGGCAAGATAATGAAGATAAAATTTACTCAAAAGAATTTTGGTTGATTTTTGAAGCCTGTTTAACTCATTTACCAGCAAAGCAAGCTCAGGTCTTTATGATGAGAGAGTATTTAGACTTTCCATCCAAAGAAATTTGTGAAACCGTTAAAATCACAACGAGTAATTTACATATTTTTTTATATCGTGCCAGATTACAATTACAGCATTGTTTGTCTAGAAAGTTAAAATTGGAGGATTAAAAATGAAATGTTTACAAGTCACGCAATTAGTTTCACAATCCCACGAAAGAAAATTAAAATTCAATGAAAAGTGTGGAGTGATGGTTCATTTAGTTATTTGTCCTCAATGTCGTCATTTTAAACAAAATTGTCAACAAATGAGTGAAATTATGAAAAAATTTGCGAATGAAGAGTAAAACAAGCGGTAAGATAAAAAGAAAAATTTGCAAATTTTGTGTTTTATCTTACCGCTAGGGCAAGGCAAGATAGCACTTAAAACCTAATAAAAATTTTTACAAAATATTATGGGTATAAATCTAGCGGGTAGATTAAATCGAAAATTTACAAAATTCAATTCCTTATTTTGTAAATTTCTGTTTCTTTTTTGAGTCATAAGGCGATATAATGTAAACAGTTAGATTGAATTTTAACTAGTTTTTTTTATTTTTTTCTTCTTGCTATAAGGAAACTTGCAATGAATACTCTAAACAAACAAACAAACAAACAAACAAACAAACAAACAAACAAACAAACAAACAAACAAAGCTAAAATTTGCCTATCTTAGTTCCTTTGTGCTTTTCTCTTTTCACCAGCTTTTGCAGATGCTCAACCTATTATTGCTCAAAAAATAGATTTAGGAGTGTCATCTGGAGAGGTTTCTGCTTTTAGTGGTGATAACACAGTTGTGGGTATTTTTACTTTTGGCAACCACCCTAACGACAAGTCCATAATTTTATCAGGTCCAAATTGGACAAAACGAACTACATTAGGGACATTTAACCCAGATAATAGTGGGTCAAGTACCCTTCTCTATTTAAATGATGATGGCACTGTTGCGGCGGGTAATGCGAAGAATGATAATGAACGAGATCCTAGAGGGCGAGGCATCATTTGGTCAGGTCCAAATTGGGCAACTAAAACAGAGTTAGGTTCATTAAGAGCAGATAATACGGGAATTTCTTCGGTTGCGGGCTTAAGCAGTGATGGTACTATTGCGGCGGGGGATACTAAAAAAGATGGTGAGAATAAATTTAGGGCGATCGTTTGGTCAGGACCAAACTGGGCAACAAAAACAGATTTAGGAACATTAAAAAGAGATAATAGAGGATACTCAGGTGTCAATGGTTTAAGTCGTGATGGTACTATTATAGTGGGTTCTGCTTTCAATGATAATAATCAAACAAGAGGCATTGTTTGGTCGGGACCAAATTGGGGTACAAAAACGGACTTAGGCACATTAAAAACCGATAATAGTGGAGAATCTTGGGTAAGTACTTTGAGTGGTGATGGTATGGTTGTAGGTGGAGCGGCTCAAAATGATAATAATGAACAGAGAGCCACCCTTTGGTCAGGACCAAATTGGACTACCAAAACTGACTTAGGTACATTAAAAGCCGATAATAGTGGAGGAGCTTGGGTTTGGGTTTTAAATGATGATGGTACTATTGCTGGAGGCACGGCTCCAAATGATAATAATGAACAGAGAGCCATCCTTTGGTCAGGACCAAATTGGACAACCAAAACTGACTTAGGCACATTAAAAGCGGATAATAGTGGAAATTCTAGCGTTACTGCTTTAAGTCGTGATGGCCGTTTTGCGGGAGGGACTGCTGAAGATGAGAATGGTGTTTCTAGAGCAACCGTTTGGAAAGTGAAAAACATAAATAATCTAACAAAAATAGATATTGAACACACCAAATTAAGTATGGTGTATTTGGGTAATGATGCACTTGGTGTCACTTCTTTACAAACGCATATCTTACAACGCTTACAACAAAGTCGCTATTTAAAAAAAGGTAAAATAGGTTACAGCATTCGTCAAGATGTAGCAGGTCAAAAAGGTAATAAAACAGCCAGTGTTGGGTTGGGTTTATCTTATGGTTTTGGAAAGGGGATAACAGCAGGAATTAACTTTGATAAAAGTTTATCACGCCAATTACCAGAAAGTTATAAAACAGACGGAAATACAGGATTAGGGCTGTTTGCTAACTGGAAAAATAATCATTGGTTTATTGAAACAGCAGCAGCGTGGCAAAGAGACAGAGTAAAAGTGAAACGCCCATTATTGCCAAATACAGAAGAGGGAAGTAACAAAACCACAATGAAAGGTTCTGCATTTTCTTTCACAACTGGATATGATTTTGGCAAAATATCGGTTTATAGTTCATTGCGTTATAACCACATTACTCGTGATGCTTATGTAGAAAAGAATGCTGAATTTGCGGCGAGTTTTGAAAAAATTAACTATACAGATACTGCTTTGGCATTAGGGGTTGAAGGCAGATTGCCATTAACACATAAACTAAGTTTATTAGCCAGTGCGGAAGTAGAGCAGCAATTAACAGGAGATAATCCAACCTATACAGTTTCAATGCCTTTTGTGGGAGGATTTAGCAAGACAGCCAAAATCACTAAAACACGTGGACGAGTACAAACAGGGTTAAGCTATAATATCAACCCTGCTCTTTCAGTGAGTTTTATGCCTTATTATGAACGAACTGCTTTTGGTTACAATGGCTGGGGAACATCGTTACAGTTAAAAGGAACGTTTTAATTTAATTGTTAATTAAAATTAATCTGCACTCAATTGGGTGCAGATTTTTTTATGCTAGAAGAAAATGAAGAGAACTTAATATCTTTTCGTTGTAGTATTTGTCAGGTATATCAAAAAATAGTATTAGTTTGCCTTAGGGTAACCATAAATTTTTACCTATTGATTTTTATTAGATTTGAATATTATCTTGCTCTAATTAAAGTATGATTTTGCCTCCCCGCTAGGGTTATTGCATTCATTTTATTGAAATAACAGAAAAGCCCCCCATATTAGGGTTTTATTATTGATATATTTAAAATAGAGTTGGAGATTAAGTTATGATGAGAATGTTTTTATTCCTCGCAACCAATATGGGAGTTATGGTTGTTTTAGGAATTATTTTAAGTTTTACAGGAATTGAGCGTAGCAGTTTAACTGGCTTGTTATTAATGGCAACAATGTTTGGATTTGCGGGTTCTATTATTTCGTTATTTTTATCCAAAACAATGGCACTGCGTTCTGTGGGAGCGGAAATTATTCAAACCCCTCGCAACAATGCAGAGCAGTGGTTAATGGATACCGTACAACGTCAAACAGAGCAAGCAGGTATTCCAATGGTTGATGTCGCTATTTATCATTCTGCCGATGTGAATGCTTTTGCAACTGGGGCAACGAAGAAAAGTTCCCTTGTTGCAGTAAGTACAGGTTTACTTAATACAATGACACAAGAGGAAGCAGAGGCAGTGATTGCTCACGAGGTATCACATATTGCCAATGGTGATATGGTGACAATGACTTTATTACAAGGTGTGTTAAATACTTTTGTGATTTTTATCTCTAGAGTGATTGCAAGTGTGATTTCTCGAGGCGAGAATGGGCAAAGTCGCAGTACTGGAATGTATTTTCTGGTTTCGATGGTGTTGGAATTTGCATTAGGTATATTAGCGAGTATGATTGCAATGTGGTTTTCTCGTTATCGTGAATTTAGAGCAGATGCAGGTTCAGCCAGTTTAGTTGGAAAAGAAAAAATGATTGCAGCATTGCAACGGTTACAATCTATTCACGAACCACAAGAAATGCAAGGTTCATTGTCTGCTTTTATGATTAATGTAACAAGCAAAGAATTATTTAGCAGCCATCCACCATTAGAAAAACGAATTGAAGCATTAAGAAATTTATCTCAGTTTGAACAAGCAAAGTAAGGAAAATAAAATGGAAAAACAGTATCCAGAAACAATCTTTAGTAAAATTATTAGCAAAGAAATTCCTGCAGATATCGTCTATCAAGATGAGTTAGTCACGGCTTTTAGAGATATCTCGCCTCAAGCTAAAACACATATTTTAATTATTCCTAATAAATTTATTCCAACAGTTAATCACGTGACTACAGAAGATGAGTTGGTACTAGGACGCTTGATGACAGTAGCCGCAAAGATTGCCAAAGAAGAAGGCATTGCAGAAGAGGGCTATCGCTTAGTAATGAATTGTAATAAACACGGTGGACAAGAAGTGTTTCATATTCATTTACATCTTATTGGCGGTGAGCAACTGGGAAAAATGGTTTAAAAAATAGGTAAAGTTCAGTGAAAAAAGCAACCTTATTCCAAATAGCCACAATATTTATTTCTTTGATATTGTTAAGTGGTTGTATTAGTAAAAACACCGATTCACTCGGTGTGACAACCAATCGACCATTAGTTAATATTGCAGAGAATATTGCCTCACAGCTTGATGTAGATGCAGATGTGGAGTATTTGGCTATAAAAAACAGTTCAACTAAAGAAGTGAGTTTAGCCTATAAATTGTTTTGGTATAGTCAACGAGGGACAACCCAAGTTGGAACAGATGAATGGCATAATTTAGCGTTAAAGCCTTCCCAAAAACAACAGATTGAGCTAAATAAACCAACACAGCAAAGTTATTATTATCGTATTTATATACGTAAAAACTAATTTAAATGAACCTAGAAAATTGGCTTGAAAACTATTTTAAACAAGCGGTCACATTTGTAAAAAATTCTGCAAATCTAACCGCTTGTAGTCAAATAATTGAGCTGGAGAATGGCGAGTGTTATATTCTTCATCAACAAAGTGAACGAGCAACAAACTTAGGGATTAATTATGGATTAGAATGGCAAATTTTAAACACTATCACACCGCTTAATATTGCTCCTAACGTGCTTTATCATAATCAAGAATTTACGCTATTAAGCTATATTAAAGGGGCAGAAGTTACTCAATTTTCACTCCCTTTACTCTCTCAATTAGCACAACATCTTGCTAAGTTACATCAATTTAATGATCAACAAGCGGTACGATCTTTACAGAAATTTGCAAATTTCGATATTGTAGAGCGTTGTTATTTTTTGTATCAACAGTTATCACCACAACAAAAAAAGCATATTGATATCTCCATATTAAAACAGATCAAATTAAAACCAGTTAAACCTTTTGCAAAGGGTATCTGTCACCACGATTTACATTTAGGTAATTTTATAGAAAACGATGGTCAATTATTTTTAATTGATTGGGAATATGCCGCTGTTTCAGATCCTGCGTTGGATATCGCTCTTTTTTTTAATGCCAATAAGCTGACAACAAAGCAGAAAAATTATTTTTTTGATTATTATCTGGAGCTAACCAAATTTAATCAACAGGCATTTAAATCAAAAATTAATGAATACCAAGTGGTGGTTAACCTATTAAACCAAGTGTGGGAAGAAGTAGCGAAATAAAAAATCCCTCATCTTTCTAATAGAATGATGAGGGAAGTAAATTTTTTATTAAACTACATAAACCAACCTGTTGTAGTGACAGTCTTCTTATCAAAGAATTTTATCATACCGACGACTACACGAAAGATGTACCATATTCCAATGATAAATAGCAGGATAATTCCAATACCGATAAAAGAGAGAATGAAACCAATAATAGTACTAATAAATACCATAAAGAAAGTACGAATTAAGTAAGTAATATGTGATTCATAAAAGGTTCCTTTCATTTCATCACGCTTTACATAAGCAACAATAAAGCCAACAAAAGCTAGTGTAACACCAGAAAAAATACTTATCGCATATAAAATATAGATAGCTAACATCCAATTTTGTTGAGATTGATTTGCTGAAACTAAATCTGTTGTATTTTGATTAAGAACAGTCATTTTTCTTTCCTTTTTTACAACAATAATAAAAATCCCTTTAACTTATGTGGTTAAAGGGACGTTGTTTAATTAAAAATTCGCATTTCGTGGTGCACGTGGGAATGGGATAACATCACGAATATTTTGTAAACCTGTTACATAAACAATCAAACGTTCAAACCCTAATCCAAAGCCTGAATGAGGTACTGAACCGTATTTACGTAAATCACGGTACCACCAGTAATCTTCAGGGTTTAATCCCATTTCTTCCATACGTGCATCTAACACCTCTAAACGCTCTTCACGTTGTGAACCACCGATGATCTCGCCAATTCCGGGTGCTAAAACATCCATTGCAGCAACGGTTTTACCGTCATCATTTAAACGCATATAGAAAGCTTTAATATCTTTTGGATAGTTTTTTACCACCACTGGCGATTTAAAGTGTTCTTCTGCTAAATAGCGTTCGTGTTCTGATGAAAGATCAATTCCCCATTCAACGGCAAATTCAAATTTTTTGCCTGATTTTAATAATACATCAATCGCATCAGTGTAATCAATTTGAGCAAAATCAGAATTCACAAAACTTTCTAAACGTGCAATAACGCTTTTATCAATGTGTTTAGCGAAGAATTGTAAATCATCAGCACGTTCTGTTAAAACGGCGTTAAATACATATTTCAACATTCTTTCTGCAAGGGCTGCATTGTCTGCTAAATTAGCAAAAGCCACTTCAGGTTCCACCATCCAAAATTCAGCGAGATGACGTGTAGTATTTGAGTTTTCCGCACGGAATGTTGGACCAAAAGTATATACTTTACTTAATGCACAAGCATAGGTTTCAGCATTTAATTGACCAGATACCGTTAAAAATGCTTCTTTACCAAAGAAATCTTCATTAAAGTCAATCTCACCTTTTTCTGTACGAGGTAAGTTTTCTAAGTCTAAGGTAGAAATACGGAACATTTCGCCCGCACCTTCGGTGTCAGAAGCAGTGATTAGTGGTGTTGCCACCCAGTAAAAACCTTCTTCGTGGAAGAAACGATGGATGGCTTGTGCTAAACAGTGGCGAACACGAGTCACCGCGCCAATTAAATTTGTACGAGGGCGTAAGTGGGCAACTTCACGTAAATACTCCATAGAGTGACGTTTTGCTGCCATTGGGTAAGTATCAGGATCTTCAACCCAACCCACCACTTTAACTTGTGTTGCGTGAAGTTCAACGGCTTGCCCTTTTGCAGGTGATTCAACAACCGTCCCAGTTACCTCGACAGAGCAACCTGCGGTAAGTTTTAATACTTCTTGTTGATAATTTTCAATATCGTTATTAACGATAGCCTGAATAGGATCAAAACAAGACCCATCATAGACCGCAAGGAAAGATAATCCTGCTTTAGAATCACGGCGAGTACGTACCCAACCACGAACAGTAATTGTTTTACCAACGGTAATTTTTTCTGATAACACATCAGAAATAGAAGAAAATTGTGACATTATTACCTCAATATATTTTAATTATTTTGTTAGTTTAAATGGAAAATTGGAATATGGCGTACCATTTACTTTTATTGTTAAAGTATAGTCCCCTAAAGGGTCTTCTTTTGAAAAATACCAACAGTTATTACTGATAAAACCATCTTGAGAACTTTCTTTTTTTGAAAGAAGAGTATGTTTTGTTTTATTACTATTTGTGATTATTTTACTTATTCCATTATCAAAATAGCCATTTGGTGGAGAGGTAAATTCCTCTACAATGTCATACTGAGTATTAGCTTCAAGATCACTGATATCCCAACATAAACGAGTCTTTTTCTTTGAAATAGAAATAGTATTTGTTTCTGAAGAATTATCAATGTGTATTTTTACGTTCGGTTCTGCAAAACTTGTTTGAGTACTAAATAGTAAAATAAGACCAGTAATGAGTGTTGCTAAGTTTAATTTTTTCATAGTGATTTCCATTATAGAGTTAAATTTGTTTGCTAGATTGTTCACGTAACTGTTTTGCAACGAGATTAATTGCTTCTCCGTGTGCCATTCCTTGCTGTACGAGTTGTTGAATTTTTTCAACTGCTTGTTGCTGTTGTTCGTGGGTTAACTCAAGCTGAGTATCATTATACATCTTTTCTTTCCTCTTTTTCTAGTATTACCAACTTCCACCAGCACCACCGCCACCAGAACTTCCTCCGCCGAAGCCACCGCCTCCGCCAAAGCCTCCACTTCCAAAACCACTGTTGCCCCCACCAAATCTACCAGAATGATGAGACATTGAGCCAATACCCCCTAGTGAGCTTGGACTTATATAGTGATTTTTACGTCCAATACTATTAAAAATAACAAATAATAGGAATGCAACGCCTAAGAAAATAAAGAAACCATCAAAGGGATCGGCTTTCTCTTTTTCTAATTCTAGCGGTTTATATTCTCCCTTTGTTGCTTGAATAATGGCAGATAAGCCACTTGCAATACCTTCTGCATATTTGTTCTTTTTGAAAAAGGGAACAATATTATGGCGAATAATGGTTGAAGCGATTATGTCAGGCAATGCACCTTCTAAACCTCTACCTGTTGCAATAAAAAGTTTATGATCATTTTTGGCAATCAGTAATAATACGCCATTATTTTCTTTTTGGCGTCCAATTCCCCATTTATTAAATAAATTAAAGCTATAACTAGAAACGTCTTCTCCCTCAGTAGACGGAATAATTACAACTGCAATTTGTGAACTGGTTTGTTGTCCATAATTTACAAGTGCTGTTTCTAATTGTTGTTGTTCCGATTGGGTTAATGTTTTGGTGTAATCAGAGACATATTGAAAAGGTTTTGGCACATCAGGGTAATTTGCTTGAGCAGATAAACTGATAAAAAGAGCAAAGATAATGCCAATATGTAATAAAATACGCTTTATCATTTTATAATGACCTCATTTGAAAGTTCATCAATATCATCAGTTTGAATTGGGTAATATTTTACGAGTTGAGTTTCCACTTCTTTAATCCCATTGCAAATTGCTTGGGTAAAGTTACCGCGTTGACATTGCTGTTTCATTGCATCATACACCGCTTGCCAAAACTCATCACCGACTTTCTGATGAATACCTTTATCACCAATTACTGCCACATAATGCGGTTTAAAAGATAAATAGATTAACACCGCATTGTGTTGTGCCGTTTGATACATTTCTAATTCATTAAACAGTTGTTCAGCACGCTCAATCGCAGAATGGGTTTTTGCTTTACGTTCTACCACAACCCGTAATTCAGCGGAGGTGTGTTGTTCTAAATGAGCAATGGCTTGTTCAATTTGTTGTGTATCAACAGGTAATTTTTTACTAAAAAAAGAAAAGAGTTTCATCGTGTTACCATTAGTATAAATGACATCAAGCGGTTAGATTTTTACAAAAATTTGCAAATTTTTCATCAGATCTTACCGCTTGCTAAGTCAATCATTTTAATTAAAGTTTACCGTTGGTGCATTTTCCGCACCTGCACTTGCTTTAAATTGTGGTTTTGATTGAAAACCAAATAAAGCTGCAAACAATTTAGTTGGGAATTGACGTACTTTTTTATTATATTCTTTTACGGCATTATTAAAGTTATTGCGAGCCATATTAATACGATTTTCTGTTCCTTCCAATTGAACTTGAAGATTTAAAAATCCCTCGTGTGCTTTTAATTCAGGGTATCTTTCTACACTAACTAATAAACGAGCTAATGCTGAGTTTACGCCTTGTTGAGCTTGTTGGAATTTTTCCATCTGTTCTGGTGTTGCTTTGCTTGGGTCGATAGTGGTTTGCGTTGCTTTCGCACGAGCTTCAATCACTGCACTTAAGGTCTCTTTTTCAAAATTAGCTTGCCCTTTGACGGTATTCACTAAATTAGGAATTAAGTCTGCACGGCGTTGATAAGCTGACTCCACATTTCCCCAAACAGAATTGATATCTTCTTCTGCTGTAACTAAACCGTTATAACTATTTTTTAAGGTAAAACCACCCAAAACAGTGATAACGACTAAGCCGATTAAAATCCACTTTTTCATAAATTAAGCTCCCAATAGATAGAAAAAAACAGATAGAAAAAAAGCGAGCATTTAACCGCTCGCTTCGTATTAAGTTTTGAAATTAACGACGTAAACCTAAACGTGCGATAGTGTCTGCATAACGATTTAGATCCGTACGTTTTAAGTAATCTAAAAGTTTACGACGGCGTGAAACCATTTTCAATAGACCACGACGACCGTGATGGTCTTTTTTGTGCTCTTTAAAGTGATTTTGTAAATGGTTAATTTGAGCAGTTAAAAGAGCGATTTGAACTTCAGATGAACCAGTATCTTTTTCATCACGACCAAATTCAGCAACGATTTTTGCTTTTGCTTCTGCACTTAGAGACATATTTTTACTCCTAAAATAAGTAAGTTAAAATTCATCAATAGCCGATCTCTAATTCAGCTATGACACAGAATAGCTAATTTTAAAGTAATATGATAAAAAATCAATAATTATTATTGTATATTACTATTAGAAAAATAAGCATAAAAATGTGATCATGCCTACAAAAGTCAACAAAAAATGTGAAAATATGATTTAGAATGAGATACAATCGAAATTAATTTTGAAACAGAGTATTGTTATGAAAATAAAACTGCTATTTTTAACCTTATTTTATGGTACTTCTTCACTAGCACAAAATCTTCCAGTATCAGATAATATCTTAAAACAGTCTGAGTTACGGCAAGCAACTATTAATCGTCAATTAGAAAAAACACCAAATAAGCCTACTACTTTATCTGTACCACGCTCTCAACATATCTCTCAAAATAATCATTCAATATGTTTTCCAATTAAAAAAATTGATTTTAATGTGTTAGGTAATACAGCACCTATTTCAGATTTTTATTCTATCATTACTAATGCATTAAATTCACAGAATTTAACATACCAGAAAATAACATCGTTGAAGTTTGAATTATTTGAACAGCCCCATTTTATTCCTTGCTTAAGCCTAAATGATATACGTATGTTAAATACAACTATTCAAAATAATATCATTACCAAAGGGTGGATTACCAGCCGCCTATTTATACCTAATCAATCATTAACTGATCGTACTTTAGAATTCTCTTTAATGCAGGGATTACTGAATAATATTGTTATCGATAAAAATAATATAGAAAAGACTTATGCGAATAGAGCAAATTTATTTACAGCATTTCCAAATGATAAAAATAAACCATTAAATTTACGTGATTTAGAGCAAGGGTTAGATAATTTACGTCGCTTACAAACTGTAAAAGCTGAAATTAATATTATCCCAAGCACACAACAAAATATGAGTGATGTAAAAGTACTTTGGCAACAACAAAAATATCCTATCCGAGTTAATTTTTCTTTTGATGATAGTGGTAGTAAATCAACAGGTAAGTATTTAGGCACAATTTCTATAGTGTGGGATAATCCTCTACACCTTAATGATATATTATCGGTAAGTTATACGCATAATTTAACATCAGGAAAAAAAGCAACAGATCCTAATGGTAAAGTAGACAAAGGAAAAACATCAAGTTATTCCATTGGGTACAGCGTTCCTTTTGGTTATTGGTTAGTTGATATGGGTATTAACCATTATTTTTATGACCAAGCAGTTATAGGAGTTAATCGTAATTATCATTATACTGGTACCAGTAATCAAGCTCACCTTAATTTATCAAAAGTGATATACAGAGATAATCAGCATAAAATAACTGCCCAATTAGGCGGTTGGTTTAAAGAGAATAAAAGCTATATTGATGATGTGGAAATTGATGTTCAACATCGTCGTACAGCAGGTTGGCAAGCAAATATTTCAAGTCACAGTTATTTTAAACTTGGGACACTTATTAGCAGTTTAACTTACAAACGAGGTACTCGAGCATTTAATGCTATTACCGCACCTGAAGAGTTATTTAATGAAGGTACTGCTAAATCTAAAATATGGATAGCGAATATTGATTGGCAAATGCCGTTTAAAGTTGGACATCAACAGTTTAGCTGGCATAGTCAATTACAAGGACAGTTCAATCAAACAGCACTGACCATACAAGACAATTTTAGTATAGGTAGTCGTTACAATGTACGAGGTTTTACTGGTGAACAAACATTATCAGCAGAACAGGGTTGGTATTTAAGAAATGATATTGTATGGCAATATAATGATAATCATCGAGTTTATCTTGGGTTAGATGTTGGAAAAGTTTTTGGAGATAAAAATAAAAATTTAGTAAGTGATACTCTTAGCGGTATGACATTAGGTTTTAATGGACAATACAAACATTATGGTAATTGGCATTATGATCTATTTATTTCCACACCTCAGGGCAAAATCATACTTGAACAATAATTAACCAAATATAAGTTGCTCTCTTATTTTATCTGACCATCCAGCTCGTTGTAGTTTACTCTTCATACTATCTTTGATTGGACTTAAACGAGCTAAATTCATCGCAAAACGCCTAAATATCGCCATATTTTCAGGGGCATTTTCTCGACGAATTCTTGATTCATCTTCTTTAAAAATCACATCAAGTACCCAGTGTGAACTGTTTTCAATACTCCAATGACTTCTTATTGCTTTTGCTACTATCTCAGGTGCAACAGGCAAAGAACTTATATAATAAGAGACTTCTTCACTCTTTTTTTCTTTGATTGTTCGTTTTCTAACAACTTCTATAATTGAATTTAAATTTGACCAACCATTTGTTTGTTCTAACCAGTCAGTTACAGCTAATTGTGTATAGGTTCTTTCTTCTAATCGCCCATGTTCACCATCAATCTGTTCAAATTTATTTTGTTCAATTAAAACAGGTGTATCTCGACGAGTTTTATGATAAAAACTTTCTATTTCTTGCAGTAGTTTTTTTTGATTATCTTTTACTTGAAGGACATAATCACCGCCTTTTTTATCAATTGCTTTTGTCACTTTTTTCAAGCAATGCATAGCATCAGCAGTAACAATATTTCCTTTTATTTCTAGGATTTCAATCAACTCTAAAACCGTTTCAACTTCATTCTTTTTACCTTTAGATTTACTTTGACTTAGCACTAGTTTCTGATCTGTCGCATAGGCTGAAACACTGTGTAATGCAGTCTTTCTATCACCATCAAAGGAATGACGAAGTGTTTTTCCATCAAATGCAATGACACTTTGTCCATTGGCTTCTCGTATTTCATTAACCCAACGCATAAAACAATGAGTTAACTCTTGTGGGTCTAGGGAACTTACAATCCTAGCAATCGTATCATCGACTGGAATACCATTTTCAAATGCCCTAAATTTACGTAACCACTGGAGTTTTTCATCACCAAATAACTTAATACCTTTCCAACCTTCCGCCCCTGATAAAATGGCGGTTACTGTTAGAAATATAATATCCAGTAAGTCATGTTTTTTATTAATATGTGAACGAGTATCTTCTAATTGATTAAAGTGCTCAATAAATGCCATTTTATGTCTCCTTTTATATAAAGGAGTATTTGATCATAAATTAAAGTTATATTCAATTAAAGTATGATCTTGCCCTGAATACGTTAGGTAATCAACCTACGGATGTATATAAGTTATACGATAAAGATGGAAATTTCCTTAAATATGGAATTTCTAAAGACCATAACACTAGATATAGTAAAAAAGAGTTAAACTTAGGGCGAACTAAACAATTAGGAACAAAAAAGATACCAAGGAAACGAGCAGAAAAAATAGAGCGTTATTTAACGGAGAAAAAACCAGGGATAATGAATAAAGAATCTTGGGCAGGAAAAAGAGATCCTAATCATCCTAATTATGATCCGAATTATATTCCTAAGTATAAAAGAAAAAACAATAAATAATAATTGGAGGTATTAAAAATGAGTTTAATCGGATTTAGTGCACAAATATGTGCTTATAATAAAGAGTCCCAAAGAATATTTGGAGCATCTCATGTGCTACTTAATAGAATTTTTCTTTCAGATGAAAAAATGTGTGGATATTTTAAGAATTTAGAGTATTTTTCTATTATTTTTCGTATTTGTGGTAAGGAAGGTGACTTTGATGGCGGAGAAGGTCCTGAGTTTTTGAAGAAAGTTCGGGGTGAGCAGGTTTATACCATTGATTTAACAATTCCAGTTTCTGCTTGGCAAAATAAAACAGAAATAGAAATAAGAGAGTATTTGGTTAATGGCATAAGTCAGTGTTTTGAATTGCTTAAGAAAAAAGCAATCAAAATAAAAGAAGTCATTGATGAAGAAAAATTAGATAATGATTTTAAATTAGGGTTACAAAAATATATGAATACACCTTTGCCTGAAATACCAGATTAAATTCGGATATTAAAAATATAAAGGATATAAAATATGACTAAAAAATATTTTTTACTACAAATAATGTCAGTAATATTATTTATTACTGTAGGTAATACTTCATTAGCAATAGATATGCAAGAAGCAAATCAAGAAACTATTGATGGAATAGTTGTTGGTTCTTTTACTCTTGGCAAAGAGCCAAAAGAAGAAGATTATAATAAGAAAAAAGCACATCAAGATGCTGAGTCTTTTGCAAAAATAAGTTTTAAGGAAATAAATGATCTCTTTGATATAGATGAAGAAAAATAACAGGTGGTTATTTTGGTGGAATAGTGCGAGCTAAAGATAGAAAATTTGTATTTTTATATATAAATATGGGGGTTACTTTAAAGAATGGTGAAAAAATTAATATTTATAAATCATCATTTATGGGTAAAACTAAGAAAAATACTAATGAATATTTTGTTGTATGTGCGAGTGATGAAGAAATGAAGCCACTGACAGGTGCTTGCCTTAAAAAAGTAGAAGAAGTTTTTGATATTAAGAGAAAAGATATGATTATGGAATAAGAGTATTTTTAGTAAATTCTTTTAGGTTTTAATGGTAGTTTTCAAAATTTACTTCAAAAATCTAGGTTTTGAGCATTACTATTCCTTGTTTTTGAGGGCAGTTAAAAATTGCAAATTTTTATTTAAATCACACCGCTCTACACGTATCTTTATTATAGATATTTTTTATTCTATTAAGATAGTTAATATGTTCTTTAAAAACTTAGTAAACTTAAAGCTATTCATTTTGCATATTTAGATATTGATACACCAAATACCAATATCACAGGTGAAATCAGTATTGGCAATGCTAGTTGGGAAATGAGTGAGTTACAAAGTGAAGATGTAGTAGCTAAAAATACTCACACCGCTTCACCAAATGAATTAATGGATTCAGCTAAAAATAATTTAGCCAATCAATCCTCTACTTTAAGTCATTTAAATGTTAATTTTGATGATGGCAAAAAGGACTATTTAACGCCGAGTTTAGCAGATAAAAGAAATGAGTATTTGAATAAAATTTCAGAGAAAGATTATTCATTTAATCATAAATCATCAAAAATAAATTGGTCTTCAAATACTAAAGAGATTAAGATTAAGATTAAGATAAAGGCGATACCTTCAACCTCATTCGAGCCATCAAATAACTCGTTACACAAAGTTGGAAAAATCACCACCGAGGCTATCCCATCAACTTCATTGGGACAATCAACTGATACACAATTAAGTGTCAATATGTCATCCACTCATTCTCCAGAATTGGACGAATTTAAAGCAGATGTCTCCTCTATCGCATCGTTGATTAATACGACACAGAAAGTGAATTGGCCTTCCATTACTTCACCAAAATTTAATGGCGGTGAGTTGAAGATAAATACATCTAAAATCACTTCTGTTGAAAAAAATAATGGGAGTCGTTTATCAATTGATGAAATTTCGCCTATTACTCCTTCAAAAGATTATATTCCTAATATCAAACTGAATATAGATAACAGTATCAGTATAAATACCAGTTTAGAAAGAAAACTACATCCAAAGATTAATGCGGATATTCATTTTGATAAAAATAATGTTGATAGGATTGATAATCAAAATAAGGTAAATGGTTTTAAAGATGACTACTCTGCTCGTCAGAAACAGCCAAAACCAAAGGCTTTTGAAAGTAATGGTGGTGTGGATTATGAGAGTGGGTTGGCAACAAATACATCTAGAAATACCAATAAATATAAACCTTCTGCTATAGGAATGGGGTATGGTGAAGAAGATGTATATAAAAAGGTTGCTCCTAGAGTAGATAAAATGACTAGTAGTATGGAGATTACTGATGAAGCTAGAGAGTTTAGTGAGATGGTACTTAGCTTTACTCCTGTAGGTGATTTTCAAAATATAGTAAACAAAAGTGGGTGGGAATTTGCAGTTGCTTGTATTAGTGCAATTCCTGTAGCAAAAGTAATTAAATTTGTGAAAAAATTAAATAAGACTCCAATAAATAATATTGGTAAAAATAATATTCATTTTAATGAAGAGCTACATAAGAAAATTAGTAATAAAGGGCAA
The DNA here is from genome assembly GCF_018343795.1 of Phocoenobacter atlanticus subsp. cyclopteri. GTDB lineage: Bacteria > Pseudomonadota > Gammaproteobacteria > Enterobacterales > Pasteurellaceae > Phocoenobacter > Phocoenobacter atlanticus. The sequence goes on along the minus strand of NZ_CP074346.1, from coordinate 1,471,458 downwards.
GTAAAGAAAGCTTACTCTGGTAATAATATAGGAAAAAATAATCGCAGATTTAATAAAGAGTTACATAAAAATATTAATAAACGAGGAGAAATTGAAAAAGCTAGAAATAAGGCAAAGGCACAAAATTGGAAGGATGAAAAAGGTTGGGATATATATCCTGATAACACCAAAGATTTTGATGGATTACCAGGTACATATAAGAAGCAGCAATTTCAAGAGGGAGATATATTAACGAGGTATGTTCATAAAAAAAGGAAAAATTATAATCCAATAGAAGATACAGGTAGATATACTGCTCCAGAAGGCGTTCCTTTTGAGAAAAGAGCGATGCTAGGTAAAGAATCTGATTATGAAATTTTTAAATTCAAGGTTAAAAAACCTTTTGATAGTTCAAGAAGTAAGGTAACTCCTTGGTTTGATAAAAAGGGGTTGGGAATACAGGATCATCATACTCCTATTAATAAGTTGGTAGATCCTGATAGAGGTTATTTAGAATTTATAGGAAAGTAGTATGAAAACAGAAGAATTAATGCAGTTTTATTTGCTTGATTTTATGAAAAAATCAACTCAAGAGTGGTATTCAATGGTTGCTAATACCTTATGTATTTTTGATGATGCAGACGAATATGGTTTCTATGATTATGTAAATTGTTTTTTTATAGATGAAAAACAGTTAATTATTAAAAATAAATCTCCTCGAGATAGTTTTCTTTTGCTCTGTTTTCTTGCCCAAAAAGAAAATTGTAAAGCCCCTGATATTATGCAGTGGCTTAGTGGGATATCTTCAAAAGAAGAATATATTCAGCGAGAAAAATATATCAGGAAAAAAATAGCGTACCTTCAGCCTTGTAGCGTAGTATTTGAAGAAGAAGGAAAAGATATTTTTGAAGAGGATATAAGCTATGATTGGTATGGACCGACTCTTTTTGTAAAGGAAAAAGCAGACAGCTATGAAATTTATCATGATTATTACCCAGAAAGAAGTAATCATAGAATACAAGAGACTGTCGCAATTATTTATGATAAATCTTTGCTTTATCCTTACCTATTAAATAAGCAATTTTTTCTGTTACTTAATCGTGCTAGAGGTGAGTTACCATTACTTGATTAATAAACTAAATTATTATGCTTATTTTATGACCCAAAGAGTAGATAATACTATTTTAATAGCGGTTAGATTTACTTTATTTTTTGTAAAATAGAGTGAGTTATTTAACTTAATTATTTCTGATAAATTAGGAGATTAGAGAAATGAAGAAAACACAAATAATTTTATTGCTCGCATTATTTACTACTATTGGTAATAGTGTACAAGCAGTGATAAAAAAATTAACTGATGAGACTATTGATGGAGTTCGTGTAATATCTTTTACAAATGATAAGAATATACCAAAAGAAGAGTATAATAAAAAAAGGCACATTCAGAGGCTAAGTTTTTGGCAAAAACAAATCTTATTGATATTAGTAATTTGTATGAAATAGATAAAACTAAAATAGGGGGAGGTTATTCTGGGAATATAGTGAAAGTTAGAAATCGGAAGTTTGTATTTTTGTATGCAAAGACAGATTTTTATTTAAAAAATGAAGAGGGAATGATTACAGTTTATAAATCTGCTTTTATCGGTCAGACTCTAAATAAAGCTAATGATTATTTAGTTGTATGTTCTAGTTATGAAGAAATGAAGCCACTGACAGGATATTGTCTTAAAAAAGTAGAAGAAGTTTTTGATATTAAGAAAAAAGAGCTGTTTGTAGAATAAGTGTAGTTTATGCTTATTCAGTCTTTAAACCGTAAAAAATAATTCTATATTTAAGAAGGATTTAAAATGAAAATTAAATTAATTGCTTTTTTTGTATTACTTTTTCCTGTGTTATCTATAGCAGAAGATAGAGTAAATAATTTAGGATATAGTGAATATAGGAAAATTGTTAATGAAGAGTTTAAAGCTAAACAAATAAATTATTACCAACTTCCAAAGTCTATAATCCGTAAAGAAAAAGAGGGGTTGTATAAATTTAATGATGACTTTTTTGTGGGATTAAAATTTGATGATAAAGATAATATAACCACTGTTTTATCTACATTATTTATTAATGATGGAAAGAGAATTGAAACTGATTTATCTCCATTAGTTATATTAGCTTCATCAGTACAAGGAAAGCCAATAAATGATGATGTGAGTAGGCAACTTTTGGAGATCTTATCTCAAGCAATAAAAATGTCTAAAAAGGACAAAGAAAGAGTAGATTTATATTTTACTTATCAAAAAAGAAATTATGGTGTTAGTTTTGAATATAATGATCCCGTTGTGGTTATTTATTCTAAGACTAAATAAAGAGACTTAAGAGTATAAAAATGGTAAATTTCGAACTGAATGTAACCGCTATATTTTATCAATTATTAAACCCATTGACGTATTATGGAAGCAGGATATGGCTCTATTTGACAACATATATTTATGGAAATATTAAATTTAATATTCCCATATATGATGACGATAATATTAGATTAGTAATAATAACTAAAATTAGAAAGTATAGCGTAAACCTGTTGAAAACTCGTGGCTATTAATTTTTACCTTACTATTATCTATTTTAAATTTACCCCAATAGTTGTAATGATAACCTACATCAAGATCTAAATTTGGCATTAAGTTGTAACTTGTACCAACTAAAAGACCTAAACCAACTTTCGATTTACTATATTTGTGAGTATTGATATTTTGGTTACGTGTATTGCTCTCTTTAGAAATAAATTTCCAATGATTTGATGAAATTCTTGCACCGATATAAGGTGTTACTGGTAGATCAAGAGAAAAGTCATAGATAGCAGATACACCAAAACTATTAAATTTCTGAGTAAATTTATCCATTCTATTATTATTTAATTTTTCAGAGATTGTTTTATTTTTGTAATGTGTATAGTCTAACGCTACACGAACATCACCAAAGTTATAACCAAGACTAAGGCGTGGTGATAAACCTTTTGATTTTTCTTTGTGATTTTCAGACTTTATTTTGATTGATGAATAACCTAAATCACCTTGCACATAAATTCCTTGTTGTGCAATTACTGACGTAGTTAGACCCAAAGATAACGCTGTAATTAAAAATGCTTTTTTCATTTGTTTACTCCATTAGTTAAAATTTAAAAGCGGAGGCATTATGCAGAAGTAATCTTAATCATACAACAATAATTTTTGCTATTTAGCATAATAATTCAGCGTATGGTTGATAGAACGTTGTATTTTGCATAATTTTATAAAAATGTTACCGCTGATCTTTAAATAAAAATCTGTTATTATTATAGTTATTCTCATTTGTTTAGAAAAATAATGAATATTCAATCAATTTTAAAGTTAAGTTTAATTAGTAGTATTTGGATTATTTCTGCTTGTACATCAATATTAGATGCGCCTACGCAGGTTAAAAATAAAGTCACAATTTCACATTCCGATTCTCAATGGAAGGCACAACTAACTCAACTTAAAAAAATAAAATCATACCAAACCAAAGGACAATTTGGGTATATTTCAACACAGCCGAAAGAACGTTTTTCTTCTTTATTTAATTGGAAATATCAAGATCCTCAACATTTTAATTTTATTCTTTCTTCAAGTTTATCCAGTCAATCTCTCACTCTCAATCGTCACCCACAAGGTCTGACAATTTCAGATAATAAAGGTCGAACACGAACAGGCAAGGATACAAATCAACTTATTAAAAATATGGTAGGATTTAGTTTTCCCATTGAACAATTTGGTGATTGGTTAAAAGGCTTGCCAAGTGCCACTTCTGATTATATTGTGAATGAAAAACGTCAGTTATCTCAATTTAACTATGCGTTGAATGGGCAACGTTGGCAAGTGAGTTATGTGGCATATCACGAAGATAAACAACCGAATTTACCTAAATTAATCATTCTACAAAACAGTCAACAAACCTTAAAAATTCGCATAGATAACTGGAAATATTAAGATGATTTTACCAAGCCCCGCCAAGCTAAATTTATTTTTATATATTAATGGTCAACGACCTGATGGTTATCACGAGCTACAAACCCTTTTTCAGTTTTTAGATTTTGGCGATGAAATTGAAATTGAAGTGACTCAAGAAAGTAAAATTGAATTATTAAATGAAATTGAAAGTGTCCCTACTGAGCAAAATTTAATTTATAAAGCGGCAAAATTATTACAAAATCATCCCGCTTACACTAATCCTAAATTGGGTGCAAAAATGACTGTTACTAAAAGGTTACCAATGGGGGGAGGATTGGGGGGAGGCTCATCCAATGCAGCAACAGTCTTAGTGGGTTTAAACTATTTATGGAAATTAGGACTTTCATTACAAGAATTAGCGGATTTAGGTTTGATTTTAGGAGCTGATGTGCCAATTTTTGTACAAGGGCGAGCAGCTTTGGCTGAAGGAGTGGGGGAGCGATTAACTTTTTGTGAACCCCAACAAAAGTGGTATTTAGTTTTAAAACCAGATGTACACATTTCGACTAAAACAATTTTTAGTAATCCTAATCTTCCAAGAAATACCCCAAAATTTACGTTAGATCAATTATTAATAAAAAAATGGGAAAACGATTGCGAAAAAGTTGTTAAAGATCACTATTCAGAGGTTGAATATCTTATTAACTGGTTGGTACAATATGCCCCGACTAGGCTTACAGGTACAGGTGCTTGTATTTTTTCTGAATTTGATACAAAGGAAGCAGCAGAGAAAGTCTTTTTATCAAAGCCAGAAGGAGTGACTGGCTTTATTGCAAGAGGGAAAAACATCTCTCCTTTGCATCAAAAACTGAATTTATTTTTTTTAACTACTAGAGGTTCTTACACAATGTCCGATCTTCAAATTTTCGCAGGGAATGCGGTTCCTGAACTTGCAAACCGAATTGCAAACCGTCTTTATACTTCGCTAGGAAATGCAACGGTTAGCCGTTTCAGTGATGGTGAAATTCAAGTACAAATTAATGAAAATGTCCGAGGTGGAGATATCTTTATCATTCAATCCACTTGTGCACCAACTAATGATAATTTAATGGAATTAGTGGTAATGATTGATGCCCTTCGCCGTGCATCTGCAGGTCGTATTACCGCAGTTATCCCTTATTTTGGTTATGCAAGACAAGATCGTCGCGTACGCTCAGCGCGTGTTCCAATTACCGCAAAAGTAGTGGCAGACTTTCTTTCAAGTGTAGGCGTCGATCGAGTGTTAACTTGTGACCTACACGCAGAGCAAATTCAAGGTTTCTTTGATGTGCCTGTTGATAACGTATTTGGTTCACCAGTATTAATTGATGACATTTTAAAGAAAAGTGATTTAGTTAATCCAATTGTCGTCTCCCCTGATATTGGTGGTGTAGTACGAGCAAGAGCAGTAGCAAAACTGTTAAACGATACTGATATGGCGATTATTGATAAGCGTCGTCCAAAAGCAAATGTCGCACAAGTAATGCACATTATTGGTGATGTTAACGATCGTGATTGTATTTTGGTTGATGATATGATTGATACTGGTGGCACATTAGGTAAAGCGGCGGAAGCCTTAAAAGAACGTGGTGCAAGACGAGTATTTGCTTATGCAACACACCCTGTCCTATCTGGTAATGCAGTTAAGAATTTAAGTAATCCTGCATTAGATGAAATTGTGGTGACGGATACTATTGGTTTAACACCAGAAATCCTTGCATTAGGTAAAGTAAGACAATTAACTTTATCAGGAATGTTGGCAGAAGCGATTCGTCGTATTAGCAATGAAGAGTCAATTTCAGCAATGTTTGGTGCTTAATTGTTATAAGACCCGATGGAAACATTGGGTTTTTTATAGGAAAAAATCCATAATATGTCCCAATATAGCGGTCATATCAAACCAATAATTTGCAAATTGATAATAAAACGCTGTAAATAAATTGATGGGGCATTTAATTTTACGACAATATTCACACCCTGTACGTTGCGGTCAGATATACGCAAACTAACGTTTGCTAATGCTGATCCTGCAATTATTTATTATAAATCAAAAGCTTATAGAAAGTATCCTCCCACTGCTCAATATAGAAACGTCCACAAAACATCATTAGACATAAAATATAGCGGTCACATCAGACTAAAAATTTACAAATTGATAATAAAACACTGTAAATGGATTGACAATATTAATAGTTTTATTTAAATTACTAACCAGTCAGTTAGTAATGGTTTTGATATAGGGTAAGTAATGAAAAGAGCAAATAATGAAGCTGGAAAAATTTTTAGAGAGCAAACCATCTTAGATGCAGCCCTTACTCTATTTGCTAATAAAGGTTTTCAAGCAACTAAGATGGAAGACATTGCTACTGTTGTAGGTATTTCCAAAGGCACTATTTATCTCTATTTTGATAATAAAGAAGCATTGTTTCGTAAGCTGATTACTCAACAAATTGGTGAAAAAATGCAAGATTGGGTAATAAAACTTCAAGAAGCACAAACGTTATCAGATGTGTTTGAACAAATGGCGGATGAAATGGTGATTCTAATTACTGAAACACCTTTACCAAAATTATTGCGTATTTTAATCAGTGAATCAGCAATTTTTCCTGAAATGGTTATGTTTTACCGTAAATCTGTGATTAAACCTTGGCAGATCGCTTGGAGTCAAAAATTGGGAAATGATGAGCAGGCACAATGCTTGTTTAAATTAATAATGGCTCCTTATGTTTTTAGTATTTTATCGCAGGAAATATTTTTTGCTGATCAACCAAATGATAAAGAAGCATTACGGCACTTGTTTATGACTCAATTTAAGATGATTGAAAATTTGTTGCAGGCAAAAAATTAAACTATTTTACTTAAATATACCCATAAAATGGAGGAACTCTATGTTTAATGATAATAGAAAGAATAGTTATCAATATGGGATATGGTCTGGCTCATTATGGAGTTTAGCCTTTATTTTTGTATTAGGTATAATTTCTCTTATATTAATAGCACCATTCTCTCAAGCAACTTCCCCATCATCAACAAACCTTAGTGAAACTAGCAAAAATACTGCTCATTATTATACTGGTTATATCGAAGGGGATTATCGATTTATTGCTGCACCTAGTTCAGGTTGGTTAGAAGTAATACCTCATCGTGTGGGGGAACACTTATCAGCGAAAGAGCTTGCTTTTGTTATAGAAGATGAATTACAGCAGTTAGATGTGGATAAAGCACAGGCACAGGTTAATACTGCAAAAGGGCAATTAATGGATTTAAAAAGTGGTAAACGTGATGAAGTTATCGCTAAACTTAATGCTCAACGTGATGTATTACAAACTAAACTTACTCAAGCTATTATTGATGCTAAGCGTAACAAAAAGTTAGTGGCACAAAAATCGATTTCTTTGATTGAAGCACAACATTCACAAATAAAAGTTGATGAGCTTAAGAAACAGATTGACGTTATTGATGCGGACATTGCACTTGCTCGGCTTTCTGCACGTGATGGGGCATTAATGAGTGGACAATCACAATTAGCATTAGCACAGGCGAGGCTAGCACAGGCTAAAATAGCACAAGCACGGCGTAAAGTTTATAGTCGCATAGAAGGTGAGATTAGTGCAATTTATCGTCATACAGGTGAATGGGTACAAGCAGGTCAAGTTGTCATAAAACTGTTACCCACAAATGCTCGAAAAGTAGTCTTTTATGTGTCAGAAGAGGAAATCAGCCATTGGAAAATTAATGATAAAGTTATGGTGAGTGCTGATGGTGCTTCGCCACGAATGGCGACTATTCGTGAAATAGATGATAGAGCGAGTTTTACACCTCCTGTGATTTACAGTGAAGATACTCGTACCAAGTTAGTATTTCGTGTGGTGGCATATTTTGATAATGATGAAGAAAGTTTACCTGTAGGATTACCAGTGAGTGTTTATGATGTCTGATTTTGCAATTGATGTAACAGGTTTATGTAAATCATTTAATGGTAAAGTTGCTGTAGATAATATCTCTATTGCTCAACCTAAAGGCAGTGTTTGGGGATTTTTAGGTCCTAATGGTTCAGGTAAAACAACTTGTATTCGTTTATTGTGTGGTTTGCTACAGGCAGATAAGGGAGAGGGGCAATGTTTGGGGTTTAATTTTCGTCAGCAATCAAGGGAAATTAAGCGTCGTACTGGTTATATGACACAACATTTTAGCTTTTGGCAGGATTTAACGGTACGAGAGAATTTAATGTTTGTTGCTCAGCTTTATAATTTACCTAAAGCTCGTCAGTTAGTTGCAGAACAAATGGAAACCTTTGGACTAACACTACGCCAACACGAACTTGCTGCAGCATTATCAGGAGGTTGGAAGCAAAGACTGGCATTGGCAGCAGTAACCCTCCATAGACCACAGCTTCTGCTACTAGATGAACCAACTGCTGGTGTAGATCCACGAGCAAGACAAGAGTTTTGGGCAATGATCCACGATTTTTCTCAATTACAAGGCATTACTGTTTTAGTCTCCACACATTATATGGACGAAGCAGAACGCTGTGATCATATTGTTTATTTAGCTTATGGTCAGCTACTGGTACAAGGACGAGTTGATGAAATTATTTATCGTTCAGGTTTACAAGCACGACATAGTCGTTTGGGTGATGATGTTAGGCAGTATTTACCTATACTGCAAGCAGATCCTAATATTGAAAGGGCAACGTTTTATGGTGGTAGATTACACGTAGTAAACCGTGATCCTCATCTGCTTGATACAACATTACACCGTCTTTATCATCACCTTGAATGGGAGTCTGAAACGCCTACACTTGATGATGCTTTTATTAGTTTAGAATTAGACAGTGGAGGGGATAAGCGATGAAAAACTCTTTCCGTTCTGTATTGGCTCGTATTGGTGCGATGGTGTATAAAGAGTGGCAACAAATGCGTCGTGATCGTCTAACTTTTGGTATGTTAATTGGGATTCCAGTTATCCAACTGATTTTGTTTGGCTATGCGGTTAATTTACAACCAAAAAATTTACCACTTGCGGTACATAGTGAGGAACATACTGATATTACTCGAAGTATTATTGCGACTATGACGCACTCGGATTATTTTGATTTAGTTATCGAAGAGCCAAATGCCTCGAAAACAACGGCTTTGTTGCAAGCAGGTAAAGTTAATTATGTTCTCTCCATTCCAGCAGGGTTTTCTCAAGCAGTTGTTCGTGGTGAGCGACCTTCTTTATTACTTGAAATTGATGCCAGTGATCCTGCTACAAGTGGTGTAGGTGCGTATTTTTCAGGAATGATTACTTATGCACTTCAACCTTTTATGAATGATCCTCGACAAATTCCCCCAACGGTTTCACCTGTTAATATTGTGGTTCACAATGTTTTTAATTCACAGCTTGAAACTCGATTTAATGTTGTTCCGGGGTTGTTAGGAGTTATTATTACAATGACAGGTATTATGATCACGGCTATTACGATGACACGTGAACGAGAGCGTGGCACGATGGAAAATTTACTTGCAATGCCTGTTCGCCCATTTGAAGTAATGATCGGAAAAGTCATTCCATATATTATGGTGGGTTTATTGCAATCACTAATGATTATTGGTGCTGCTCTGTGGCTATTTAATGTACCTTTTATTGGCGATACAACTGTTTTAATTGCTGGATTATTACTGTTCTTATTTACTAATCTGACATTAGGATTTACTTTTAGTACTATTGCCACTTCGCAGTTACAAGCACTACAAATGACGTTCTTTTTCTTTCTGCCCTCAATAATGTTATCAGGTTTTATGTTTACTTTTCGTGGTATGCCAATTTGGGCACAGTATTTAGGAGAAGTCTTACCCCTTACCCATTTTTTACGGATTATTCGTGGGGTAATGCTAAAAGATGCCAGTTGGCAGATGTTAATAGCAGAATTTGGTGCAATTTTAGTATTTTGGTTATTCTCTATTTCAATTGCGATGTTACGCTACAAAAGAACATTAAACTAATTTTAATCATACAAACTTGGGTCATCTTCATTTGGACGAGTTTTAAAGCGTCTATGTAGCCACATATACTGTTCAGGAGCATTCATTATTTCTTTTTCTACCACTTTATTCATTAAGGTAGCGGTGTCAATATCATCTGTACAGTGACTGAAATCGACAGGGGGGCTGACCGTTAATGTATAACCTGTTCCATCAGTGTTACGAATAGGTGAAAATGGAATAACAACAGCGTTGGGAGCAGAACGTAGTAACATTCTCGTACCAGTCGTTGTTGCTGTTTTTTTTACGTTGAAGAAAGGAACAAATACACTAGACTTGCTACCATAGTCGTGATCAGGTGCATACCAAATCATCTCTCCTTGACGCAGTGCTTTAATCATTCCTCGTAAGTCATTGCGGTTTAACATTGCTTTATTAGAACGCACTCGTCCACGAAATTGAATCCAATCAAGCAAAGGATTATCATTAGGGCGATAAACACCAATACCTTGATGGTGTAATCCCATAATTCTTGCTCCTAACTCTAAGGTTAAAAAATGTACGCCAACTAAAATAATCCCTTTTTGATCTTTTTCAGCTTGTTTAAGGTGTTCTATTCCTTCAAATTTTGACCATTTTAGAATTCGTTTATCCGACCAAAACCACGCCATTCCTGTTTCAATGATAGCCATTCCGACAGATTCAATATTTTTTTCAACAAGCTGTTCGATTTCTTGTTTTGAATAATTAGGAAAGCAAGGTTCAAGGTTACGTTTTGCAATAGCGGTACGATATTTTCCGAATTTTGCAATTTTGAAAATAGCACTTAGTCCTTTACCGATTTTTAGCAAAATAGGATAAGGAAGCAATAAGATTAGGTGAAAAAAAACTAATCCAAGCCATAGTCCCCAATATTTGGGGTGTAAAAATTGCATTTGAAAAGGAGGAAACTGTGTTTTATTTGCCATTTTTATTATTTATTAAATAAAATTTCCTCAATTTTACCTGAATTTTGTCATTATTGTAATAAATTGTATGCATAAATATATTGCAAACAAGACAGTGCATATTCTGTCTCTACGTGAAGCATTGAATTTATAAATATATCGTAAAGACAAGGCATACCTTGTCTTGTCCCTACATACAATCTCACCCTATTATTGACGAGTACTATCTATTCTATTTAACAGAGAAATTACCTTTTCATCAGCAAAAATTTCATCTACCGTTCTACTCAATTTCCGACGCCAGTTTGGGTATTCATCACTCGTCCCTGGAATATTCACTGGTTCAAGCATATTCAACCAATCTTCAGGTTGTGTACCAAATAACGCACTGTTGGTATTCGCCACATAATGTTGTAATTGATGTGTGAAATTTTGGCTCACATTTTTGCAAGTTTCTTCTAAAATGTGACCGCTTGTTTCTACAGCGTGACGGATTTTTTGCTTCGCAACTACACGATCTTTTCTTAGTTGTTTAAGTAGATCTTCATTCGGATAGATCCCAAATTTTTCGCCTAATTCAAAATCGTAATCTTGCCAATACCCTTTAACTGTTGCTAAATCGTGGGTACTTAACGTGGTCATTGCTTGATAAGGGTAATCTTGTAATCGCTTGCTACCGTTTTCATCAAATTCAAAATAGAAAATGTTATACGCCAAAATGCCTTTTTGTTCTAAGGCTTCAAGCATTCCATCAGGTACAATCCCTAATGCTTCCGCAATAATTAAGCATTGATGACGCTGACTTTCAAGGGCTAAAATAGCGAGTAAATCATCTAGTGGGTAACGTACATAAGCCCCATCTTTGGCTGGTACGCCTTTGGTTGCCCACCATAAACGTGCAAAACCTAAAATATGGTCAATTCGCAACGCGCCACAATGTTGCATATTGGCACGCAATAAATCAATAAAAGGCTGATAACCACGTTGTTGTAGCACATCTGGGTGCATTGGTGATAATCCCCAATTTTGTCCTTGTGGTGCCATAATATCAGGCGGTGCACCAACAGAGGCATCTAATACATAAAGTGCTTTATCTGCCCACGTTTCTGCACCATTGGCTGAAACGCCCACCGCTAAATCACGGTAAAAACCTATCGGCATTTTTAATTTTTTCGCTAATTTATCGCACTCAGCTAATTGCTGTTGGGCGATAAATTGTAGCCACATATAAAAACGTACTAAATCGCTGTGTTCTTGCTTAAATTTTGCAACCGCTGGGGAATGATAATCGTGATATTCGCTGTCCCAAGAATCCCAGCCCCATTGATTTTCTAATTGTTCACAACGGTATTGATGAAGTGCATCAAAGGTCGCTTGAATAAGAAAATTTTCGCCATTTTGTTGAATAAAGCCTTCAAAATCAGCTTGATTTTGGGTTTTAAAAGTTTCAAAAGCGAGTTTTAAGCCTTGTAATTTTAGCTGTATAACTTTTGTGTAATCCACATAATCGGCATTTCTGACATCTGTCAGTTGTTGCTGAATTTCTTGTGAATTAAACCAACTTTGTGCTTTTTTACATTGTTGAAAAGCGGTCACTTTGTTTACGTCAATATAGATAATATTTTGCCATAAACGAGAAGAAGGACTATAAGGACTGGCACTTTCAGGGTTTGCAGGGAATAAAGAATGAATAGGATTTAACCCCACAAAATCGCCACCTTGCTGTGCAATTTTCGTTAAAAATTGTTGTAGATCCCCAAAATCACCGATTCCCCAGTTCTCTTTTGAGCGTAAAGTATAAAGCTGTAAAATCGATCCCCATAGTTTTTTACCCTGTTGCAATTCAACTGGTTGAAACGCTTTTTCTGGGGTAACGATAATCTGGCATTCAAAGGTCTGTTTTTCCGCTTTAATAGTTAAAATGTGATAGCCCAATGGAAGATTTCTCGGCAAATTGACTGAATAATTAAAAATATAGCCTGAACGTGTTTCACCATTTTCTAATGTCAGCTGCCAATAGTCGTCCACTTTTTCATTTTTAGTAAAATTAAGATCAAAAGTGACCGCTTGATTTTGTTTGACGACTTTTACAAAAGGTATGGCTCGCTGAGATTGCGGCTCGCCCAACAAGTTGGCAATGCGTTGATATACCTCTGGACTTGAATAACTACGCTCTCCTTTTTCATCAATAAAATAAGGGTAAATATATGGGTGTTGTTTTATCATTTTTATTCTCCTAACCTTTTACACCACCAGATGTTAAACCACCCACTAACCAACGTTGTGCCAAAATAAAGACTAAGGTAATTGGAATAGCAGAAAGAATAGCAGCAGCGGCAAAATCGCCCCATAAATAATTTTGTGGGTTTAAATACTGTTGCATACCCACCGCTAAAGTATAATTGTCCACATCTCGTAATAGTAACGAGGCAACGGGTACTTCAATAATAGAAGAAATAAAAGATAAAATAAAGACCACCGCTAAAATAGGGACTGATAATGGCAATAAAATTAAGCGGAAAGTCTGCCAAGGGGTTGCACCATCTAAGGCTGCCGCTTCTTCTAAAGAAACATCAATGGTTTCAAAATATCCCTTAATTGTCCAAACGTGCATTGCAATTCCACCTAAATAAGCAAAAATTACGCCACCGTGCGTATTCAATCCTAAGAATGGAATGTAATCACTTAAACGGTCAAATAACGCATATAATGCGACTAATGAGAGTACCGCAGGGAACATTTGAAAAATTAACATTCCTTGTAACAATACGCCTTTTCCTGCAAATTTTAAACGTGCGAAAGCATAAGCTGATGTTGTGGAAAAAATTAATGTTAGAACAGCGGTCACTGTCGCCACTTTTACAGAGTTCCATAACCATAATAAAACAGGAAAAGGAGGTGGTGTGACTGTTCCATCAGCGTGTGTCACAGGAAGTCCCAATGCTAACTTCCAATGCTCAAAAGAGATCGTACTAGGAATAATTTCTCCTAGTGCTAAATTACCCGGTCTTAATGAAATGCCGATAATCATCAACATTGGGAACAAAATTAATGCACAAAATAAAATTAAAAATAAGTGTGTTGAAAATAAACGTACTTTTATGGATTTTTCTTGAACCATTGCCATTTTATCTTCCTCCTAATCTTGCTGTAATTTGGTTAAACGAATTTGGAATAAGGCAAGAATACTGACCAGTAAGAAGATAATCACTGCAATTGCCGCTGCTAAACCAAAGTCTTGTGATCCGCTACCTTCAAAGGCGATACGGTAAGTATAACTTACAAGTAAATCAGTATGCCCTGCTGGGGTGGTTGTGCCAACCATATTTGGACCGCCTAAGGTTAATAATTGAATTAATACAAAGTTATTAAAGTTAAACGCAAAACTGGCAATCATCAATGGCATCAGTGGTTTTAATAACATTGGCATTGTGATTTTGGTAAAATTTTGCCACATTGTCGCACCGTCAATGGCAGAGGCTTCATACAAATCATTTGGAATGGCTTTGAGTAAGCCCATACAAACAATCATCATATAAGGGTAACCCAACCACGTATTTACAATTAATAGCATTGATTTGGCTAAAGTTGGATCATTAAACCATTCAGGGCGAATACCAAATAATTGGTTAAGAATTAAGTTTATTTCCCCAAAACTTTGGTTGAACAATCCTTTAAATACCAGAATGGAAATAAAACCTGGTACGGCATAAGGTAAAATTAGCAATAAGCGATAAACGGCTTTACCTTTCAGAGGCTCCCACTGCACCAGTGAGGCAAAAATCATTCCTAAAAATACAGTAAAAATAACAGTTAAGAAAGCAAAAATCACTGTCAAAATAAAGATTTTAACAAAAGGTTCTTGTACGCCTTTATCCGTTAAAATTTTAATGTAATTACTCCAACCTGCCGCAACGATATAACCCGGTTCTAAACGCTGTTCAACAAACTGCCCTTGTTCATCAATTTTTTGAAAGAAACCAATTTCATTATTTGCTTTATATTTTTCGCCTGTTTCATTATTGATTAAAATTTGCGAATTTTGATCAAAATCGTACCGCTTCTTCTGTTCCGTAAATTGACGTAATGAACTCATTGTTAAGCTTTCATTTGATGGTAGTACAACATTAACCGCTTGTAAATGAGTACGATTTTTTATGATAACTTTTAATGGTGCAACTTTACCTTCTGGTAATTGTGCCACTTCATTGACGGATAATTCTTTTGGTAATTTTGCTAAATCAATTGGTGCAGAAAGATAATTTTTTTGTAATTTTGTATTGTTAAGTATAAGTTGATATTGATTGTTTTCGACTGCGAATAGTTTAAAATTAAAACGCTCTCCAAAAGCAAATTTTTGTGATTGTAATTGTGATACAACTTGTTCAAAGCTCAATCTATTTGCACCACTATAATTAGTAAATGCAATAATGACTGTCATCAATAACGGAAAAACAATAAAAATTCCAATTGCGGATACACCCGGATAAAGATAACGCCAACGATATGCTCTGCCATTACTGAACACATAAATACCAGAGGTTAAAACAACCAACACAAGCAGTGCAAATATAATCTCACCTTGTAAATAAATGGTAAAAACAAGATAAAAGGCTAATAAATAAAGCAAACCAATGCAGAGGCGTTTTCCCCAAATTTGAAGATTTGTTGGTGGTGTTTCAATGGAAGTAAGCATATTTTCGTCCTAGCAATAAACTTATGATGGGATTTGTAGAGACAGGGCATACCCTGTCCCTACGGTTTAATTTATTATATTTTAATTTTAGACAGGGCGTGCCCTGTCTCTACGGAGTATTTTAATTACTCTTTTTCGATCTTCGCTTGTGCTTCATCAAGTGCTGCTTTAACACTTTGACGACCTGTTACCGCATTCGTAATCGCCGCTTTTTCTGAATACCAGAAACGGCTCATTTCAGGAATGTTTGGCATCACTTCACCGTTTTCCGCATTTTGCATTGTTGCTGCAATACGTGGATCTTTGGCTAACACTTTTTGATAGCTTTTTAGTGCTACCGCACCTAATGCAACATCTTTGTTTACTGTTTCTAAACCGCTATCTGTTAATAAATAGTTTTCCATAAACTCTTTAACCAGATCTTTATTTGGACTTGCTGCATTAACTCCTGCACTTAATACGCCAACAAATGGTTTACCTGCTTTACCGTTTAATTTAGGTAATACTGCTACGCCATAGTTGATACCGCTTTTCTCAATATTTGCCCAAGCCCAAGGACCATTAATTGTTAACGCTGTTTGACCTTTATTAAAGCCCGCTTCTGCAACGGCATAGTCAGTATCTTTGTTGATCACTTTTTGTTTCACTAAATCAACCACAAACTGTAACCCTTTTTGTGCTGCTTTATTGTTCACGCCAATATCTTTTGCATCATAACCTTTATCGGTTAATTTGAATGCGTAAGCACCTTGTGAAGAGATAATTGGCCAAGTGAAGTAAGGTTCAGCTAAGTTCCACATAATCGCTGATTTACCGTCTTTTTTAAGTTTTTTATCTAACTCAACGACTTCTTTCCACGTTTTAGGTGGTGTTGGCACTAAGTCTTTGTTATAGATTAAAGATAAAGATTCCACTGCGATTGGGTAAGCAATTTGTTTACCTTTATAACTTGTTGCTTTCCAACCAATATCAGATAATTTTGCTTTAAACGCGGCACTTGGTTGAATTTCTGCAAGCAAACCTGCTTGTGCATAGCCACCAAAACGGTCGTGAGCAAAATAATCACATCTGGACCATCACCAGAAGCGGCTACTTGTGGATATACTTCTTCTAATTTAGAAGGATGCTCGACAACAACTTTTACACCTGTATCCGCTTCAAACTTTTTACCCACTTCAGCTAAACCGTTGTAACCTTTGTCTGCATTGATCCAAATGTTGATTTGACCTTCAACCATTTTTGCATACACACCTTGTGCCACAGATAAACCTGCTAATACGGCAAGGGCTGTTTTTGTTAAATTTCTCATAACATTTTCCTCTTTGTTTGTTGATATATAAAGAAACTAAGATAATTCGAGCAGTATAATGAAATAATTAGATTTAAAAGACCTCATCCCCCCTTCTCATCCCCTATTATTTTTTTTGTGAACTTGATCATACTTCTTACATTATTATCGAATATTTGTGACAGAGATCACAAAAAAATAATCTAATTTCGTGATCTATATCACAAAAAAACACTTTATTTGCACAAAAAAAGACCGCTTATATTTTATGATTTTTTTTATCCAAGTATGATTTTTTTGCTAGATAATATTATTATATTAGTTTTCAATAAAAAAGAGAGGATAAATACAATGGCTGATGTTCGATTAGTAAATGTAAGCAAATCTTATGGTGATATCCATATTTCAAAAGATGTAAATCTTGAGATAAAAGAAGGCGAATTTGTGGTTTTCGTTGGACCTTCTGGTTGTGGAAAATCAACGTTACTGCGTATGATAGCAGGCTTAGAAGATATTACAACGGGAGATCTGTTTATTGGTGATACAAGAATGAATGATATTCCACCTGCCAAACGTAATATTGGTATGGTGTTCCAATCTTATGCTCTTTACCCTAATTTAAGCGTGGCTGAGAATATGTCTTTTGGATTGAAATTAGCGAAAGCAAGTAAGTCAGATATTGATAAAAGAGTTAATCAAGTGTCTGAAATCTTGCAACTTGCTCACTTATTAGAACGTAAACCAAAAGAGCTTTCAGGGGGACAACGTCAACGTGTGGCGATTGGGCGAACCTTAGTTTCTCAACCAGAAGTGTTTTTGTTAGATGAACCACTTTCTAATTTAGATGCGGCATTACGTGTGCAAATGCGTGTCGAAATTTCAAAGCTCCACAAACGTTTAAACCGCACAATGATTTACGTTACTCACGATCAAATTGAAGCGATGACCCTTGCGGATAAAATTGTCGTTTTAAAAGCAGGAGGCGTGGCACAAGTCGGTAAACCATTAGATCTTTATCATTATCCAGCTAATCGCTTTGTGGCAGGGTTTATTGGTTCACCAAAAATGAATTTCTTACCTGTGAAAGTCATTGATGTGCGTGAGGGAGGAGTAAAAATTGAATTACCAGATTCTACGCATCTTAATTTTTGGGTACCTGTGGAAAGTTGCGGTGTAAAAGTGGGTGATAATCTTTCACTTGGACTTCGCCCTGAGCATTTATTACCTTCTGATCAAGCTGAAATTTGTATTAAAGGAAAAGTAAAAGTGGTGGAACAGCTTGGTAATGAAACCCAAATTCATATTGAAATGCCACCGATTAAACAAAACCTTGTTTATCGCCAAAATGATATTGTATTAGTCTCAGAAGACGATGAGATAGCTATTGGGATTGATCCAAATCGTTGCCATCTATTTAAGGAAGATGGTACAGCTTGCAAGCGATTATTTAAAGAGCTTGGGGTGTAAGTATTTTTTCATAGTAATCACAAAAACAAAAACTTTATTCTATTTACTTAATCATAAGGAGTCTGTTATGAATAAAAAAACTTTACTTGCAGCGGTTATTTCTGGTGCGATTATGTCAAGTTCTGCTTTTGCGGTAGATTTTCACGGTTATGCTCGTTCAGGTATTGGCTGGACAAGTGGGGGTGGGGAAAAAACTACTTTTAAAGCTGACGGTGCTGGTGCTAAATACCGTTTAGGTAACGAAAATGATACCTATGCTGAATTTAAGTTAGGGCAAGAATTATACAAAGACGGTGAAAAAAGTATCTATTTTGATACAAACGTAGCCTATGGTGGTATTTTACAACAAAATGACTGGGAAGATACCAAACCTGCACTTCGTGAGATTAACGTTCAATTTAAAAACTTTGCAGATAGCTTACCGGGTGCAACACTATGGGCTGGTAAACGTTTCTATCAACGCCATGATGTACATATGAACGACTTCTATTACTGGGATATTTCAGGTCCAGGTGCAGGGGTTGAAAATATTGATCTAGACTTTGGTAAACTCTCTCTTGCTGTTACTCGTGATACTGAACACGGTGGAGCGGTACTTGGTGCAGATAAAAATGTTTATAACGATATTTTTGATGTGCGTTTAGCGGGTATTGAAACTAATGAAAATGGTTCATTAGAATTTGGTATTGATTATGGTAGAGCTCACGTTAAATATGGTACTAAATTTGCAGATGGTGCTTCTAAAAATGGTTATATGCTAACCGCTGAGCATACTCAAGGTAATTTCTTTGGTGGTTTCAACAAATTCACTGTTCAATATGCCACAGATTCAATGACTTCTTGGAACAATGGTCACTCACAAGGAGCAAGTGTTAATAATAAAGGATCTATGTTACGTGTAATTGACCAAGGTGTGGTTAAGCTAGGTGATAAAGTTGAAACAATGTATGCTTTAATTTATCAAAAAACAGACTTAGATAATAAACAAGGTAGTACTTGGTATTCAGCAGGTATTCGTCCAATGTATAAATGGAATAAAACAATGAGTTCATTGCTTGAATTAGGCTATGATGTTGTTAAAAAACAATCAAATAAAGAGGAAAATCACGTCTTTAAAACAACTTTAGCTCAACAGTGGCAAGCAGGTGACAGTATTTGGGCAAGACCAGCAATTCGTGTATTTGGAACCTATGCAAAATCAGATAATGCAGGTAAAAAAGACGATGACTTTGTTTACGGTGTTCAATTTGAAGCGTGGTGGTAATATTTCCACAATACACCTTTAAGTAAATAATAAGCGGTTACATTCTTCCATTTTTTTGCAAAAAATTGATAAGATCTAACCGCTTATTTTGTATAAATACTACAAAACCATAGGAAATATTATGAAAAATAAAATTACTCTTTTGATTTCAACCTTCTTCGCAGTGTCAGTATTGGCAAGTCCTTCTCAGTTAGATCAAACTAAGTTACAAAATCTTAATTGGCAAAATGTGAATTTATCACAACAACAAGTGACTGATATTACATCAAATCAAGTTAAACATTTTATTTCTTCTATTGCAGGTTTTGATAGTGCAGTTATTGGCTATAAAATTCCTGCTAATCAAGGAACAATAAAAGTAAATATTAGTAGTTTAGTGGTTGATAACGATCATATTTTTGTTCCTAATATGTTAGTACTTGATGCGAATTTTAATCCATCTGTTACTTATCCTGCCTCAACCTTTAAACTTGCTGAGGCTCGTGGTTTGGATGAACCTCAATTAACAGCACAATTAAGTTTAACTCCAACAGCAAATCAAGATTATCTTTACTTATTGATCTATACTACAAAACAAGATTTAGAAAAAACAACCACTATTACTCACCCAGCCAAACTTTATGCAAAAGCAAAAGGTAATCAACCGCCAGCAATTAATGATCTTCAAGTCAAACATACTAATTCTGGAAAAATCAAAATTGAAATTGATGGTGTACAAACCAGCCAATTTATTGGGTTAAATGGTCCACTTTTTGAAGCCAAACAACCACAAGCAACGGTTGTAGGGAAACAACAAAAAGCAACCCCAAAACGCACTCAAAAAGTAGAAAACAGCACTGAACAATATTTTAATAATGCCGTTCTTAGTGCATTGAAAAATAACGATATTAGTAAAGCAATGAACCTAGTGAATGAAGCAGAACAGTTAGGATTAACGCAACCACGTAAAATATTCCTTAAAAAAGTTGCTGCTAAGAAATAATATTCAAGGAGTAGCACAATGAAAAAATGGTTATTATTACCTGCCGTTATATCGAGCATTGCCTATGCTGAACAATGGCAAAACACACTGTTTCCTCATTTTGAAAAACAGCAAAAGTCTGTTTCTCAAGCTAGAGCAGATTTGGAAAAAGGTAATTATCCACTACAATTTCATTTTGATAAAAAATGCTATCAGCCTGAAAAAAATATCAAGTTAAATACCGCTTTATCCCTTGTTCCTTGTAAGGATAAAAAGGTAAATTTGCGTATTTTTAGAAAAGGGCAATATATCGCCACTATCAATATGCAAGAGGCTACTCCTACATTAAAAGTAACGGTCAAACCTATTGAGGCACCTAAAAAAATAACCAAGACTTGTCCTGTTTGGAATAAAAAACCTATCACTATTGATGTATCCTCTACCTTTAAAAATGGTGAAAAAGTACGAGATTTCTATTCAGGACAAGTTACCTCTGTAAAAGAGGGAAAAATTACAATGTTCCCCGATCCTAATGCAAACGGATTATTACTTTTAGAGCCTGCTAATTCGATGATTAAACCTACTTTTGATTGGCATAATGCCATTGTTTATTTTGTACTGACTGATCGCTTTTATAATGGCAATACTGCCAATGATCATAGTTATGGACGTAAAAATGATGGAATGCAAGAAATTGGTACTTTTCACGGTGGCGATCTCAAAGGTTTAACCCAAAAGTTAGATTATTTATCAGAACTTGGTATCAATACCATTTGGATCAGCTCACCCTTAGAGCAAATTCACGGTTGGGTTGGTGGTGGCTCTCAAGGGGATTTTCCACACTATGGCTATCACGGTTATTATCATCTGGATTGGACAAAAATCGATGCCAATATGGGGACAGAGCAAGAGTTAAAAGCATTTGTTGATCAAGCTCATAAAAAAGGTATTCGTGTACTATTTGATATCGTAATGAACCATACTGGCTATGCAACGTTGGCGGATATGCAACAGTTTAAGTTTGGTAAACTTTATTTAGATGATCAAGAAGCCGAAAAAACATTGGGTAAAAAATGGACAGATTGGACACCAAAAGCCAATGAAAATTGGCATAAATTTAATGAGTATATTCATTTTGGCAATAAAGACGGTTGGAAAAACTGGTGGGGTAAAGCTTGGGTGCGTTCCGATATTGGCGATTATGATGGAGCAAAATTTAATGAGCTGCAAATGTCACTTGCCTCATTACCTGATTTGAAAACAGAGGCGGAACAAGCGGTAACATTACCTGCATTTTTTGCAAAAAAAGAAACTAATGCTAAAAATTTAGACAATGCCAAAGTACGTGATTATCTGATTACTTGGTTAAGTGATTGGGTACGTAAATATGGTATTGATGGTTTTCGTGTTGATACGGCGAAACACGTTGAAAAAAGTACGTGGCTCGCCTTAAAAAATGCCTCTTCAAAAGCTTTAAAAGAATGGCAAAAAAATCACAAAAATTTTGGTAATAATTTTTGGATGACAGGAGAAGCGTGGGGTTTAGGCGTAATGAAAAATGATTATTACCAAAATGGTTTTGATGCGATGATCAATTTTGATTTCCAAAATGAAGCTCAAAAATCCTTAGATTGTTTTGCAAATATTGGAGAAACCTATCAATTAATGAGCAACAAATTAACCGATTTTAATGTGTTAAGTTATCTTTCTTCCCACGATACAGAGCTGTTTTTTGATAAAGCGAGTAAACAAGATTTAAACAAACAAAAAATAGCAGGCAGTTTATTAATGCTCTCTCCGGGTGCAGTACAAATTTATTATGGTGATGAAACCGCTCGTCCATTTGGTGCAACAGGATCAGATCCATTGCAAGGCACACGCTCAGATATGAACTGGGAAGATCTAACCAAACCAGAGCATCAAGCATTATTTAACCATTGGAAAAAATTAACTCATTTCAGAAAAAAACATATTGCAGTTGGAAAAGGAAAAAATATCACACTTGAAACCCAAAATTATTTTGCATTTAGTCGTCAGTATGATAAAGACAAAGTAATGGTTGTTTGGGTGGGTAAATAAAAAATTGAAACTTGATTTTAATAGCATTTTTGACTATCTTGTATGGTTTGATTTAAGCATAGTCTTAAATAAAATTTAATCAATGGAGAAAAAACACAATGCCAAATGGCACAAATCTAAATAAAGGTAATATTAAAGGCTTATTTCCTTTATTTGCTTTTTTAATCACTTATATCCTTGTTAGGGTAATCTCGGGAAGTTTTGAAACAATGCCGATTATGGTCGGTATTTCTATCGGGTGTTTAGTTGCTTTTTTCTTAAATGATAAAGACCATAAAATTTCGTTCACTAAAAAAGTTGCTATTTTTTGTAAAGGTGGTGGCGAAGAAACCCTTATTTTGATGGTGATTATTTTCCTATTGGCTGGAGCATTTTATAGTGTCGCTAATTCAATGCACGCCGTAGATGCTATCGTCAATATCGGATTGAGCATCTTGCCTTCAAATATTATTTTACCCGGTTTATTTGTGGTGTCTTGTATCCTTAGTTTTGCAATGGGAACGTCAATGGGGACGGTTTCAACCTTGGCACCGATTGCCATTGGTATAGCAACTAAAATCGGGATTGATATTCCATTAGTTGCGGGTCTCGTAATTGGTGGAGCAATGTTTGGGGATAACCTTTCTTTCATTTCGGACACCACCATTGCAGCAACTCGAACCCAAGAAGTCACAATGAAAGAGAAATTTAAAGTCAATTTCTTAATGGTACTGCCTGCGATTATTATCAATATTGCCTTATTATTGCTTGTTGATGTAAATACAACTGCTGCTACGGAACACCTTGATTTTAATTTACTGAATATCCTACCTTATGCAATTATTATCGTACTTTCTTTGGTGGGGATGCACGTGATTCCTGTAATGGGATTGGGGATTTTATCAGGTTTAATTATTGGTGTTATTCATCAAGATTTCACTCTGCTTGAAAGTTTTAAAGTAATTCATACAGGAATGGTTTGGATGGAAGATATGGCGTTAATTGCCGTATTAGTGGGTGGTATGGTGGCATTGATGAAATATTTAGGTGGGATTGATTACCTACTTTATCACTTAACCAAAAATGTAAAAAGTGTAAGAGCAGGTGAATTTAGTATCGCAACGCTTGTCAGTTTATTAGATATTGCGACCACGAATAATACCATTTCAATTATTGTATCTGGTCCGATTGCTAAAAATATCGGCAATGAAATTGGGATAAATAGAAGTCGAATTGCGGCAATTTTAGATCTCTTTTCTTCGGCATTTAGTGGTTTATCGCCATTTGGTGGGCAATTATTGGTAATGGCGGGATTATGCTCTATTTCTCCAATCGATATTATTCCTTATGTTTGGTATTGTATGCTAATGTTAATTTTTGGTATTTTCTTTATTATGATTGGTTGGCCAAATATTAAAAGAAAGAAGTAAGCTAAAAAACTTTATACTTGTTTAGTGGCTGTATTTTATTGCAGTCATTATATTAATACAACGGAGGTAAAATGCAGTCACTAGCAAAATTGATTCCAACGAAACTGATTTCAAGTAAACAAAACCAAACTCATTCTAATCATAATATTGAACGGACACTTTTGTTGACAGAGCTAGATAAGGTATATTCTTATCCACTCACCCTCATTATCGCTCCTGCTGGTTATGGTAAAACAACCCTTATCTCTCAATGGAAAGAGCGCCAGTCTCATACAGGTTGGTATGCGTTAGATAAAAGTGATAATAAAGCAGAGCAATTTTCTCGCTATTTTACTGCCGCATTGGTGCAAGCCTGTGGTATAGAAATTAAAAATCTAAATTATCAAAATGATTTGATTGATTATTTCTCACAATTATTAGTAAAATTAAATAACATCAACATTAGTTTTAGTTTAATTATTGATGATTATCATCATATTGAAAATAGTGAAATTCATAATGCGTTACGGTTTTGGTTAAAAAACCAACCAAGCACGATGAATTTAATTATTCTTTCTCGTTTAGTCCCTCCTTTGAGTATTACCAATTTACGTATTCACGAACAACTTTTAGAAATTAATATGACTCAGCTAGCTTTTACTCATAAGGAAGCGGGACAATTTTTTGAATTAAAATTAAATGATAGTTTTTCACAAGAAGCGATATTTACGGTATGTGAACAAGTGGAAGGTTGGGCTACTGGTTTACAACTCGTTAGTTTTATTTTGCAACAAAATACCGATCTTATTAAAACACCACAAAAGTTATTTGCTAAACTTAATCAACACCATATTGCAGATTATCTTAATGAAGAGATTTTTCATTATATTGATCCTGAATTAAAACAATTTATGCAACGTTGTGCTATTTTACATTCTATGAATGAAAGATTAGCCATTGCGATTACACAAGATAAGAATAGTGCCAGAAAATTAGATGAATTGGAAAAAAAAGGGCTATTTATTCAGCGAATAGATAATAATGATGGTGATATTTGGTGGAAATTTCATCCTATTTTGTCCTCTTATCTTACTCAAAGTTGCCGTTTAGAATTGCCAGATGAATGGAAAAAACTTAATCAATGTGCAGCAATGGAATGGTTAAAGTTGGGCTTTTGCCAAGAAGCGATTTATCATTCTCAACGAGTAGCAGACACCGAAATGTTATACCAAATTCTTCAACAGCACGGTTGGCCGTTATTTCATCAAGGACAATTAAAGTTATTAGAAGATAGCTTAAATAATCTTCCCTCAGAGTTAATGTGGCAATATCCTACCTTAGTTCTGCTTAAAGCGTGGGTGACCCAAAGCCAACATCGTTATCAAGAAGTCAGTGGAATTTTGCAAAAATGTAATACAAACTCACCGCTTATGGAACATTATCAAGGCAAATTTGATGCACTACGAGGACAAGTTGCGTTAAATGAAGGTGATGATGAACTGGCTTATAAACTGGCAAGTAGTGCTCTTTTAGCTCTTCCTCAAGAATTTAGCTATGCTCGAATTGTGGCGATTTCAGTGATTGCAGAAGCTCAACATTGTCGTGGTAATTTGAAAGTAGCAATGACACAAATGAAACAAGTCGAAAAAATGGCACTTTCACAACATACTTGTCATCACTGGTTATGGTCTAAGTTGCAACAAGCAGAAATCCTTTCGGCTCAAGGTTTTTTGCAGTCGGCTTATGATTTGCTAAAAGAAACAACATTGCAGGCAGAAACTTTTCATCAAATTCCGATGCACGAATTTTTATTACGCTTAAAAGGGCAAATTCAATGGGAGTGGCATAATCTTGAACAAGCAGAAGCAATGGCAAATGCTGGGATTGACATTTTAGAAAAAGAAGATGAAAAACTACAATGTTTAGCACTCCTTGCTAAAATTTCATTGGTACGAGGTGATCTTGATAATGCTAAACGCTTGATTGAAGAGTGCCAACATTCAATCAATTACTTTCCAGCCCATAAAGACTGGACAGCAACACTTGATGAAATTCAGGTGCTTTATGCTCAAATGACCAATGATCCTTCTCAGTTAGATAGCTGGTTAGTAAAAACAACTTTACCAACCAGAGCCTCAAACCACTTTACACAGCGTCAATCTCGTAATATTGCACGTGCTTATTTATTACAAAATAAACCAGAACAAGCACTTGATATCTTAAATACCATTTTGCATACGGCAGAAAATTTAAAATTAACCAGCGATATCCAACGTGCGTTAATTTTAAGAAATTTAGTTTTTGTTCATCAAAACAAAAAAGAGTTAGCTCAAAAAGATTTAATTCGAGCATTGGAAATGAGCCAGCAAACGAATTTTATTAGTGCTTTTGTGATTGAAGGCGATGTGATGGCACAACAAATCCGCCAACTGTTACAGATGAATATTTTGGATGAGTTTTCAACACCTAAAACACAATTTATTTTACGCAGTATCAATCAACATAATCGTCATAAATTTGCACACTTTGATCAACAATTTGTTCAAAGGCTCCTTGAAAATCCACAAGTGCCTGAACTGTTGAAAATTAGTCCTCTTACTGCTCGTGAATGGCAAGTGTTAGGGCTAATTTATTCAGGTTATAGCAACGAACAAATCTCTCAAGAACTTGTAGTAGCAATGACAACAATTAAAACCCATATTCGTAATTTATACCAAAAAATTGGGGTAAATAATCGCAGTGAAGCCATTGAATATACTAAAAATTTATTGGTGTTAATGGGATACCATTAAAAAGAGGTAAACCTTAAAACTAGATAAAGGAAATTTAAGGTTTTTATGGCGTTCTTAAGGTGTGGAACAGTGAATTATTTTTTATTTTATCTGTCTTATGCTAGCTAATGTTTATATTAATATTAAGGAAAATATAATGAAAAAATCATTTTTAAGTTATCTTATTTCAACAGTATTTGCGGTGACAGTGACTTCACAAGCAGTCAGTGATGAAATAAAAAATACTGAAACCTCTATTTTTCAAAATCAACAACTATCTGGCTTTAAAATTATCAGTAATAATATTAAAAAAAGCCCAGCAGATAATGCGACTTATCAAGGCATTCAGCTTGATAATGGAATGACAGTGTTGTTGATTTCTGATCCAAAAGCGAATAAATCGTTAATGTCAGCGGCGTTACCAATAGGTTCAATGGAAGATCCTGTTTCCCAACAAGGTTTAGCTCATTATTTGGAGCATATGGCATTAATGGGTTCAAAAAAATTCCCAGAAACCAATGGGTTAGATCATTTTTTAAGTAAGAATGGAGGCAGAAATAATGCCTCTACGTCAAAATCTCGTACCGCTTATTATCTAGAAGTAAATAATAATGCTTTTAATGAAGCCGTTACTCGCTTAGCGGATGCATTGGCGGAGCCTCTATTGTCAGAAGTAAATGCAAAAAAAGAATTGAATGCGGTTAATGCTGAAATGGTTCGAGCCAAATCAAGTGATGGTTATTTGATGTATAGCGTGAATTTAGCCACGTCAAACCCAAACCATCCAATTACTAAATTTGCAGTGGGTAATAAAGAGAGTTTGTCTGATAAACCAGAAAGTAAATTACAAAATGAATTACAGCAATTTTATCAAAAATATTATTCTGCAAATTTAGTTAAAGCAGTGCTTTATTCTGACCAGTCAATCGAAAAATTACAGCAATTAGCCGTTAAAACATTAGGGTTAATGAAAAACAAACATTTGCAAAAACCAACTATAAACGTACCGCTTTATCGTGAACAGGATAAAGGGATAATGATTTCTTATAAGCCAATTAAACCACGTAAATTATTGGCGGTGAGTTTCGATTTTCCTAATAATGAAGACAAATTTAAATCTAAAACAAATACCTATATTAGTTATATGCTAAATAATAATACAGAAGGCACATTGTCTGATTATTTAATTACACAAGGCTTGTCTTCAAGTGGTATTCAAGCAGGGGCTGATCCAAATGTAAGTCGCAATCGTGGTGATTTAACGATTTATGTTGAACTGACCGAGAAAGGTTTAGAGCAAAAAGATCAGATTATTTCATTGATTTTTCAACAAATTGAACAGCTTAAAAAAGCAGGCATTCAAGAAAGCTATTTTAAAGAAATGAAGCAAAGTTTAGCTCAATCTTTTGAGCATTTACAGGTAGAAAAGCATTTAGGCTTTGTGGAACAAATTACGGATGCAATGCTTTCTTATCCATTAGAAAATGTGATCAATGCAGGTTTTGAAACCCAAGCAATGGATCAAAAAGAAATTGCTGAAAAATTAGCAGAAATGACATTAGATAATGCACGTATTTTGTTGATGAATAAAAAGGTGAAAACAGATAAACAAACACCTTATATGAATGCCCCTTATTCTGTGATGAAATTTAGCCCTGAACAAAAATCAAAATGGTTAGACTTTAGTCATAACCCAACCATTAAACTACCTAAGTTGAATCCTTATTTCGTGGAAGATTTTTCACTAAATAAAATGGAACAGTCTCGTGTAAAACCACAAAAACTGAAATATGATAAAGGTGAAAAAATTTATGCAATGGGCAGTCATTATTTTCCAAAAGAACCTAAAGCGATTATTAGTTTAAGTTTTGGAATTTCCCCTAAAAATAAAGCATTAAAACCTCAAATGACGGTGGCGTTGTTAAACTATATGAATGGCTTAGCTCAAACTAAGCTAGCATTTCAATCTTCTGTGGCGGGTATTGAGACCTCATTTTATTACGGTGAAAATGGAGTCGGTGCTAATCTATCGGGCTATACACAAAATTTTGAAAAACTATTACAAGACGGTTTAATACAAATGAAAACTTTTGTTTTAACAGAGGCTGATTTGCAACAAGGGAAGCAGAAAATTTTAGAGGCGTTAGCTCGTGAGAAAAAAGAGAATAGTTTAAATCAAGCAGCAGGAGTTTTTTACAAGTTAGCAAGTTATCCTTATTTTGATAGAGAGAAGCAGAAAAAAGCACTTGCGGAGGTGTCGTTAGAAGATGTTAAGCAAATGCGAAATCATTTATTGAATGATACGACTGGAATTGAAGTGCTTTCTGTCGGAAATTTAACAGATAAGCAGGTAAAAAACTTAACTAAAACCGCAGAAAAAATAGTAGCCAATAGTAAAACAGCATTAAATTATAATTATTTTGTTGATTTTCGTGATGTCACACAAAAAATTAATTATGTGCAACAAGTACCCAATGAAGATAACGCATTAGTATTGATTTATTTGGTAAAAGGAAATGACAGATTAATGGATAATGTTCGTTCTATGTTATTAAATGACATTATTTCTCGCTGGTATTTTAATGATTTGCGTACAGATAAGCAGCTTGGTTATGTTGTTGCTTCTCGACGTATTTATACTGGAAAAACTTCTGGCTTATCATTTATGGTGCAAAGTCCAAATACAACACCAAAAGGGATAATGCAACACAATGAACGCTTTTTTAAGGAAAGTGAGCAGAAACTCAATGCTTTAACAGATAAAGAATTTGAACAATATCGTGCGAGCTTGTTAGAAAAATTACAACGTAAACCAGAGTCTTTGGAGCAAGAATTTAGTCACTTTGTGACTGATTTTAATCACAATAATTTACGTTTTGATAGTCGTGAAGAGTTAATTAAAGTTACAAAGAAAATAACAAAACAGCAAATTATCGATTTTTATAAACGAGCAGTGATAGAGCAATCGGGTTTTGTCTTGATAAGCCAAGCATTAGGTACAAAAGCAAAAGCTGAGGATAAGGTAAGTTTGGATAACTTCAAAACAGTAACAAGTATTGAAGAGTTACAAAAAACATTGCCTGTTTCACATTGGTAATATTATATAGTCAGTGATGAAAATTACTGACTATTTTAATAATTACAATGTAAAATAACCACCAAGAAAAAATAATCATATTTAGGAATTTTTAATGAAAAAGCATATTCATATTTTAGGTATTTGTGGCGCTTTTATGGGCGGTATTGCGATTATTGCCCGTGAATTAGGTTATAAAGTCACAGGTTCAGATACTAATGTTTATCCACCAATGAGTACTTTTTTAGAGAAGAGTGGTATTGAGATTATTCCTAATTATGATGTGGCACAACTTGATCCAAAGCCAGATATGGTCATTATCGGCAATGCAATGAGCCGTGGAAATCCTTGTGTAGAGTATGTGTTAAATAATCAGTTGAATTTTACCTCTGCACCGCAGTGGCTACACGATCATTTATTAAAAGATCGTTGGGTTTTAGCGGTGTCTGGAACACACGGTAAAACGACCACAACAGGTATGTTAGCGTGGATTTTAGACAAAAATGGCATTGATACAGGCTTTTTAGTCGGTGGAATTGCAGGAAATTTTGGGATTTCAGCTCGATTGGGATCAAGCAAGTTTTTTGTGATTGAAGCCGATGAATATGACAGTGCTTTTTTTGATAAACGATCTAAATTTGTGCATTACAATCCTAAAACCTTAATTGTGAATAATTTGGAGTTTGACCACGCGGATATTTTTGATGATCTAAAAGCCATTCAACGCCAATTTCATCATCTTGTTAGAGCAATGCCACAAAATGGCGTGATTTTATCTCACAAAGAGGAACAAAATGTCCAGCAAATGTTGGGTATGGGCAATTACAGTGAATTGCAATTTGTGGGCAAAGAGCAAGAATGGTATGCCGAGCCATTAAATCAAGATTATTCCCATTTTGCGGTTTACCACAAACAACAGAAACAAGGTGAAGTGCAGTGGAATGTGGTGGGTAAACATAATATGCACAATGGGTTGATGGCGATTGCGAGTAGTCATCATACAGGTGTTAGTGTGGCTGACGCCTGTAATGCGTTGAGTTCATTTGTGAATGCCAATCGTCGTTTAGAAGTAAAAGGACAAGTAAATGGCGTTACTCTTTACGATGATTTTGCTCACCATCCAACAGCAATTAAAGCAACGATTGAGGCATTGCGAGGGAAAGTCGGCAAAGAGCAACGTATTTTAGCCGTATTAGAACCACGTTCAAATACAATGAAAATGGGGGTACATAAAAATGAAATTGCCCCAGCACTTACCGATGCCGATCAGGTATTTATTTTGCAACCTGATAACATAGATTGGAGCGTTGAACAAATCACAAAAAATCTCACTCAGCCTGCACAATGGAGTGCAAATTTAGATGAACTGGTACAAATGATTATTACACAAACAAAACCAACGGATCATATTTTAGTAATGAGTAATGGTGCTTTTGGTGGAATTCATAACAAGTTGTTAGAGAAATTGAAATAATTGTTTTAGTGATAATTAGATTAAAAATAGAATTTGATGATTTGCAAATTTAATTCCTTACGTAGCGACAGGGCATGCCCTGTCGATACAATATATTTATACATCAATGAGTTATGTGATAAGTTGATAAAATATAGTGGTTACATCTAGTTCAAAATTTGCGATTTTTATACTTGCTATTTCTTAATAGTATCTACATAATAATTGTTAATTCCTGAAATTAATAAGTAAAAGTTTACGATTGTTTTCCCCTGTTTTAAAGAGATTGAGACCTCAATTTGGTAGATGTTTTTGAAATCTTGAATTTGTAGAAATACATGCCCTGTTCATGCATTGATGAATGGATATTTTGATGGGTTGATAGTCGGAAATGATGAATAAATGTAAAAATAGTATAATTGTGCAAAATATATAGAAAACAGGGCATGCCCTGTTTCTACAATATATTATTCTTCAATGGTATATTTTTTGCGAATAGGTTTAATCTAACGATTGTCAATGCTACTTAACCCTATTAACTACCATCAAAAACAATCCTTCCCTTTCCTTAATTCAATAAATTCCTCTAACGAATTAGCTATCAAAAAAGGATTAATTTCTTTTTCTAAGGCAATAGAAGAGGGAAGTGTAGGGATATGTTGAGAGCGTAGTTTTTCAACCTGTTGTTTATATTGTTGTACGGCTTGATTATTGGGTTGAACACTTTCCACAAATTGAAGATTGCTATAGGTATATTCGTGGGCAGGGTAGATTTTTACATTATCGGCTAATAATCGAAAACGTTGTAGTGTGTTATATTGTGCAACATAATCCCCTGTAAATACTCGTCCACAACCTGCTGAAAACAGTGAGTCGCCACAGAAAAGGTATTTTTCATCAATCAGATAGCTAATATGTTGTGCTGTATGTCCTGCACTGTCAATCACTTGAATATTATAACCTAAGCATTCAAAGTGTTGATTATGTTCAACAATTTGAGTGGTAAATTGAGAAACTTCTGCAGAACCATAAACAGTTAAATGAGGATAATGCTCCACTAATTCTGCAACCCCTCCAGTATGATCAGCGTGATTGTGCGTTAATAATATAGCGGTAGGTTGTAACTGATTTTTTGCAAAAAAATCTAATAAAGTGACCGCTTGTGAGGGATCGATAATGATTACTTTATCCGCTTTTTGAATTAACCAAATATAATTATCGGATAATACAGGAATAGGGGTCACTTTCATTTTATTTTCCTAGTCGTCTTTTTTTAAGAAAAGAGCAGCTGCACCACGTGAACCACCCGAGTCACCGTGAATCGCTTTTTTAATCACAGGCACTTTTGCAGAACGCATTAAATAAGGCGGTAATGCTTTTGGTAGGGCTTCATAAATATAATCAAAATTAGATAAACCACCACCAAAAACAATCATATCAGGATCTAACACCGTAATCAGATTGCTAATACAAATTGCCATTAATTTTACATATTTTTCAACAAATCGTACCGCTTGTGGTTGTTGATTATAAAAGTTTTCGATAATGGTTTTGGCGGATAAGCCCTCACCCTCTAACTCGTTATACAACATTTCAAAACCACGTCCTGAAATATAAGTATCTAAACACGCCTTATTGCCACAGCCACAGTCAAAAATAGGGGCGTTATCCCAACCTAATAATTGTAGAGCGTGATAATTTAATTGTTGATGACCTACTTCTCCAGCCATACCAATTCTGCCTGAATGCACCTTACCATCAAAAATCAAACCGCCACCAAAACCAGTGCCGATAATTAAGCCTAATACTGTGGAATATTGTCGATTTTCTTTATCCCACGCTTCTGAAAGGGCAAAGCAGTTGGCATCATTTTCGGCTTTCACTTCACGATCTAAACATTTACTAAGATCTTTTAAAATAGGTTTATTATCTGCTACTCGAATATTGGTAATTTCAGCAATACCTGTTTCGTGATTGACAAATCCTGGTAAACCCAACCCAACCATTCCCTTAGTGTTGAATTTTTTATCTGCATTAAGAACAAGGGTTTTAATGGTATCTAACCAATCTTCATAGCTAGTTTGAGGAGTGGGGGTGCGTTCAGAATAGAGTTTATCAAGTTGCTCATTGTATACAGCAAGCTCAATTTTTGTGCCACCAATATCTAACCCGTAGTAATAAGTCATTATTTTCTCCTTAAATTAATTTTTTATAAATTATATAAGAAATTCGCCATTAATTGTTAAATTTTTATTTACGCAAACGTTTGCCTTGGTTATAATTTGGATTATTTTTTAATTCATTTATAATTTATTTAAGGAAAATTTATGAGTCATAAATTGTTGTATTCTCTCGAAGATAAACCTACTATTGGATTAAGTTTATTACTGGCTTTGCAGCATTTACTTGCCGCTATTGGTGGAATTGTTGCAGTTCCTTTGGTTATCGGTAATGTACTGAAATTATCGACGGAAGATACTATTGTATTAGTGAATGCCGCCTTATTGGTTTCTGGTATTGTTACTATCATACAATGTCGAGGAATAGGACACATTGGTATACGTTTACCCGCTGTAATGGGAACAAGTTTTACCTTTGTCGCAGCTGCCTTAGCGATTGGCTTTAGTGATGCGGGTGTGGGTGGGATTTTAGGTTCATCGCTTGTGGCATCTTTAGTAATGATCATTGGTAGTTTCTTTATGCCACATATTCGTAAATTATTTCCACCTGTGGTAACGGGGACAGTCGTAATGATGATTGGACTTAGCTTAATTCCAGTTGCCGTAGATTGGTTTGCTGGTGCTCAAGTCGGTGATCCTAATTACGCTGAACCCAAAAACTTGATGATGGCAACCTTTGTATTAGTTATTGTTGTGACATTGGTGCAATGGGGACGAGGTATTTTTTCTGCAGCAGCCATTGTGATTGGTATGATGATTGGCTATATTACTGCTCTCTGTTTAGGTTGGGTGGATTTCTCAGGGGTAAAATCTGCTCAATTTTTTGCTATACCCCAGCCTCTCCATTTTGGGTTATCTTTCCCTATTTCTGGTATTATCGGAATGAGTATTGCTTATTTGGTGACCATTGTAGAATCCAGTGGTAATTTTCTTGCATTAGGTGATGCAACCAAAACAGAAGTGACACCACAACAATTTAAACAAGGCATTTTAGCAGAAGGATTAGGATCTGCACTGGCTGCTATTATGTCTACCACACCTTTTTCAACCTTTTCACAAAATATCGGTT
Organism: Phocoenobacter atlanticus subsp. cyclopteri; assembly: GCF_018343795.1. GTDB lineage: Bacteria > Pseudomonadota > Gammaproteobacteria > Enterobacterales > Pasteurellaceae > Phocoenobacter > Phocoenobacter atlanticus. The sequence goes on along the minus strand of NZ_CP074346.1, from coordinate 1,436,876 downwards.
TAATCACCTTAACAGGGGTTGCCAGTCGTTATGTTGTGGCATTAACAGGCGTATTATTAGTATTAGCAGGACTTTTCCCTATATTTGGAGCGTTAATTGTTTCTATTCCTCTTCCTGTATTAGGTGGGGCGGGAATTATTATGTTTGCAATGATTATTGCTGCAGGTATTCAAATGCTTAACAATGTAGAACGCACTAGCCGTAATGGTTTAATTATTGCGATTGCTATTGGTGGCGGATTAGCGGTTACCACTCGACCAGAGTTATTGGGTAAATTACCTGCATTCTTTAAAGAAATTTTTGGTTCTGGTATTACCGTGGGCGCAGTATTAGCACTTTCACTCAATTTAATTCTTCCTAAAGAAAAAGAAGAATAAAAGATGATTTTATTAAGAATTCACTCATTTATTAAATTACAGTTTTGAGAATAAGGGTTTTTTCAGTATAATCCGTAAGATATTTTTTATTTTTAGGATAACTTACAATGATTGAAAAAATGCACGAGAAAACAAATAGTTTTGCATTTAAAGCTATTTTTGCGTTTGTCGCACTCTCTTTTGTATTAGGGGGTGTGGGTGGCTCTTTAATGTACAGTAAAGATGATTATGTGGCGAAAGTAAATGGTGAATCTATTTCACAACGTACTTTTACTTATACTAAAAATCGTCAGCAAAGTATTCAAAGTGATAGATTAGGCGCAAAATTCTGGGATTTATTAGATACACCTGAATATGCGGCTCAGTTTAATCAACAAGTGCTTAATGGTTTGGTTGATGATGAATTATTAAAACAATATATCAAAACCTTAAATTTAGGGGTAAGTGCTGAGCAGATTAAACAGCAAATTGTGAATACGCCTGATTTTCAACAAGACGGTAAATTTAATAACGAATTTTATCAAAATGTATTAAGAAACAATAATATATCGCCAGATTATTATGCCTCTATGGTAGCAGGGGATATATTAAATGGACAGGTGCAGCAAGGTGTTTTAGACTCTCAATTTAGTGTTCCTGCTCAGAATACATTATTGGCAAAATTATTATTGCAGCAACGTACTATTAGAACCGCTGTGTTACCACTTGCAAAAGAAGTGGAAAAACAGACAGTATCTGAAACTGAATTACAAAACTACTATAATGAACATAAGGCACAGTTTGTAGAACCTGAAAGAATGCAAGTTGAAATTGTTACTGTTACACCAGAGGATCTTGCTGATGCTAGTTCAATTACCGATCAAGATGTAGAAGATTATTATCAACAAAATCGAGATAAATTTATCACTAAAGGTGAAACGCATTTAGCTCACATTCAAATGGCAACTAAAGAGAAAGCGGCAGAAGTTGAAACAAAACTAAATGCAGGTGAAGATTTTTCAACGTTAGCAAAAGAGTATTCACAAGATATGATTTCTGCTCAAAATGGAGGCGATTTAGGTTGGGCTAAAGCAGGGACATTCCCTGAAATTTTTGAACAGGTAGCCAATATTCTTGACGCTGGAAAAGTAAGTAAGCCAGTAGAAATTAACGGTAATTATCATATTATCAAAGTATTGGAACGTAAACCTGATGTAGCAATGACACTTGAGCAAGCCACACCAACAATTAAGCAAGCGTTGATTAAAACAACCAGTTTAGCAAATTATGGAAAAGTGACCAATGAAATGGCGAATAAAGCCTTTGAATCACCAGATTCATTAACTGATGTGGCACAAGTGGCTAATGCAAAAGTACAAACGACACAAGAATTTTCACAAAATGCCATCCCTGAATTATTAAGCAATCCTAAAATTCAATCTGCTTTAATGAAAGGCGATTTCCGTCGTAGTCGTCAGGTGTCGGAAGCGATTGATTTAACTGATGGGGATAATGCAAAAACAGCCTTTATTCGAGTTATTAACTATAAAGAAGCTCGTCCACAAACATTTGAAGAAGCAAAAGAAACAGTGCAAAACTTAATTAAAGTGAAAAAAGCACAGCAAGTGTTAGCTAAAAATTCAAAAGCGATTGTGAAAGGGTTAAATGAAGGACAAACCGTTGATGTCAGTTTTAGTGAGCCTCAAACACTGGTTTATATCCAAAATTTAATGCAACAACCAACACTAACAAAAGATGTATTTGCAATGCCAAAACCAGTAGATAAAACGACTTATCAAGTTACAATGGATCAAATGGGCAATGCGGTTATTATTGCATTAGATAAAGTGACAGAGGGTAAAGAAGAGGGCTTTAAGGCATTTGAAATGGTACTTTCTCAATCTGATCAACTTCAATTACGTGATGAAATGTTAAGTGATTTACGTAACCGAGCAACGATCGAATATAATGACGCATTTTTAAGACAACAAGAACCTTAACGTTCTCGATAATAACATTCAAGCGGTATGATCTTTTAATAAATTTGCAAAAAATTAAATAGATCCTACCGCTTTGTTTTTTGTTATTTATTTTACCGCAATGATTGAACCAAAATTAAAACACTGAAACCATAACTCAATATTATTAAATCCAGCTTGCTGAAGACGAGCTTTATGGGTTTTTATGGTATCTGTTCGCATAACGTTTTCTAACGCAGTACGTTTTTGACTAATTTCTAGTTCGCTGTAGCCGTTGGCTCGTTTAAAGCTATGGTGTAAATCAATCAGCAATTCATTCATCGATGAATTTTCAAATCTAAATTTTTCTGAAAGTACTAATACGCCATTTGAATTTAATCCTTGATAAATCTTTGTAAGTAATAGTAAACGATCTTCTGGTGGTAAAAATTGTAAAGTGAAATTTAATACTACCATTGAGGCATTTTTAATTTCAATATTACGAATGTCATCACATAAAATTTCAACTGGGATAGTAGAGTGAAAAGTATTGAGATGGCTACGACAACGTTCTACCATTGCTGGTGAGTTATCAACCCCAATAATATTGACATTGTTATATTTTAAATTACGACGAATAGCTAAAATAGCCGCTCCACGAGAGCAACCTAAATCGTAAATAGTTGAATTTTCTGTGACAAGGCGTTCTGCAAGCATTCCGATAGCAGTAATAATATTAGAATAACCTGGGACAGAACGTTGAATCATATCTGGAAATACTTCTGCAACAGATTCATCAAAAGTAAAATCCCCTAGTTTATTGATAGGGGCTGAAAATAAAGTATCTTTAGGCATAAAATTTGTTAGTTAAATATTGAAAAATGGTGGTGTGAATAACTACTTACTAAAAAAGTTATACTTTTTTTGAACTTTTTAAGATTGACAAAGTCTGAATAAGTGCTAAATGCTTTTACTGAAGTGAGTAGTTTTTTCATAATTTCCTTAGTAGATTAAGTTACCCCGATATCACATTGATATCGGGGTTTTTTCTTTAGTTTAATGTTTATAGCTTTAACATTTAGAAATTAAAAACCTGCACCCATAAACATAAACGTCGCGATCATTAGCATTTGACCTATTTCTCGATCTGACATTTCTCGATCATTGAGCTTAACTTTGCCATTATCAATGGCTAGTTTCATTTTGATATTTTTATCATCTACGACAAAAAAGTTACTTTCTTTAGCTTGAGAGGTTATATTCCCAATTTTTGCATCAGCTGAATGTTTAGCATCTTCCTTTGTTTCGCCATTCAGCAATGCTGATTGTTCAATCATTAAATGAGTTGCAGGGATACTGAATTTCATATCCAATAATGACTGACCCAGTGCATTTATAATATCATTTTCTGATTGTATTAAATCAGGATCAAATGGTTTTACATTTAAATCCAATTTAATATCACTTTTTCCTTGTTTATTTTTCAATGAAAGATCATTAATTTTTAATGATGAACCTTTTGAGATCGCTTCAAGAAATAACTTTGTGGCATAATCCGAATTTTCAGGATCATCATACATTTTTTCTATGGCATTATTCCACGTTTTAGCGTCTCCAACAAAATCTGCATTTAGCTTCATTTCACCAAAATTTTGTGTTATTTCATTTTTGGTCATTGAAATATCTGTTTTCATTTTAGTGTTGCTTGAGTAAGATACTTTATCAAGATAACCTTTTCCTTCCATTTCAAGGTTATTCATAGCAAATTTATTTTTATTATCTCCAACATAAAACTTTTCAACATTAAAAACATAATCTCCCAATCCTAAATATGGGTATTCACTTTTCTCTGAAGTGAATTTATATTCCATATTTTTAGCCGCAAATTTTACGTTTACTCCATTGAAAAATGCAACAGAATCAAGTGCTAAATTCACATCTCCAATGCCATTTTTATCTGTATCAAACTCGGCTTCCACTTCTGATATTTCAAAATTGCCGTCAGTTGATTTAGCCGCATTCGTTTTTGCACTGCCACTTAAATTAGTGTTGTAATCAATATCAATATTAGTCGTAAGGACTACACCATCTTTAAATACCGATTTGAGGGAATCTGGGCTATATAAAATGCCTTCATCACTTGCCATAACAGGCAATAATTTACCTTTGATTAAACGGTTTAGTGGGAAAGGACCGTGATGAAGTGTGTCGGCACCTTTAAAGATATAGTTTTCACCATCATAATTTTTAACGACTAAGTTATAATTGATATCAGAGCTAAAGAAACCACGTTCGATTTTGACGTCTTTATACTCGGCATTAACGCCGTATGCTTTAAGTACTTTAAGTTCTTTATTGGCAAGATTAACGAGTTCACCATAACGAGCTTCAACTTGTTTTCCTGTGTACCAAGCACCGCCTATTTGTGCGATACCAACTACCGCAACTAATGAGAGGGCAATTTTTGATAATTTCATTGTTTTATCCTTTATAAATAGAGTTGTTGAATTAAGCGAATATTTTGTTTTAGATAACCTTGACTTTTTAAGTAGTCTTTCAGTTGTTGCCAATTCAAAATACCTATATTACTTAACGTAATAAATTGTTTTAATAATATCGCATTTTCAGTAGGAAGAATACGAATAATGTCTGCTAAATTTTGTTCAAATTGATATTTTTCTGCTTTTGTCATTGTTGAGCTATCACAAGCGGTAAGATCATTTACTTTTTTTGCAATTTTTTCAGGACGTCCTACAAAATATCCCCTTTCTGCTTTACTTAATGCGCTAAAATACATTCCATCAAGAATGGGTAGATAATTTAGGAATTGCATTAAATCACCTAATTCACCGTTTTTAAGCTCTAATTCAATTTCACAAATAGGATCTTCTCCCCATTTATTTTTTACCCAACCTTGATCTAAAGCGATTTCAATTTCAGCGTTTTGATATTGAATCAGCCAACAGGTACGAGTGACATCAGTACTAAATACTTTTTCAAGGGAGTGATGAATATATTCAACATCAGAAAATTGCAAATTAAAGTGATCATCTAACCGCTTAAAATCAGGTTTATCATTGGGTAAATCCATATTGTATTCAGGACGAATATGTAACCCTCCGACAATTTCTCCTTTGGTTTTTAACGTCATTTCACAGTGCTGATTGACTTTACGTACTCGTAATCCCATTTTTTGATTAGCAAAAAACAGCGAAGGGGTATCGTAGTAAGTGTTGATTAATTCATCTGTTTGCTGTTTAAGAATGGGTTGGGTTACTAACCATTTTTTTATTGCCTCAATATTATGAGGCTCAAGCATCATTTTTAATTCAATTTCGTTTTGCATTTTTTACTCTTTATTAGCAAGGACGTGCCTTACTTTTTCTAAATCCTCTTGTGTGTCAACACCAACTTCAGGGGCTTGTTTAGCAATATCTAAATGGATTTTTTCACCATACCATAAGGCACGTAATTGCTCCAAAGATTCCAATTGTTCCAGTTGAGTAGGTTGCCAATTTACATATTGTTTAATAAACCCAGCTCTATAGGCGTAAATACCAATATGGCGTAAGTAATTTTGCTGTGCCACAAAATCATCATCACAATTGGAAAAATGATCACGAGCGTAAGGAATAGATGCACGTGAAAAATAGAGTGCAAAGCCATTTTTGTCAGCTAAGGTTTTCACAACATTGGGATTAAATAACTCTTTTTTTGTGGTTAATTTAACGGCTAACGTTGCCATATTCACCTTTGATTTTACTAAGTTTTCAGCAATCTGATTGATAATCACAGGGGGAATTAAAGGCTCATCGCCTTGTACATTAACGATAACCTCATCATCAGCAATTGCCATTTTCTCAATAACTTCTGCTAAACGCTCTGTCCCTGAATTATGTTTTTCCGAGGTTAAGCAAACTTCTGCACCAAAGCTCTCAGCAACCTGTAAAATCTCGTTATGATCGGTGGCAATAATGACACGACTTGCTCCAGCTTGAATTGCTTGTTGCCACGTGTGTTGGATCATCGGTTTACCGCAAATATCAAGCAATGGTTTACGAGGTAAACGGGTAGAGGAATAACGTGCAGGAATAATAACAGTAAATTTCATTTTAACATTCCTCTAATGATTGACCACTTTCTGGCAGTAACACGATAATGCCATTTTCGATTGGATAAGCCAAGTTTTGCTCTTTGCAAATTAAACGGTTATTGGTTTTATCCCACTCTAATTTTGCATTACAGTTTGGGCAGGCAAGGTTATTGAGTAATTTTTCATTCATCATTTTTTCCTAACTTTTTTAAAATTGGATTAAGTAATTGTTTTGTTGATGTTGGTGTAAAAGTTGCATCAATTGGCACGAAAAACCAGTTATCTTGTGCGAAATGACGACATTTTACGGCATCTTTTTCTGTCATTAATAAAATTTGATCTTGATTTGCAAGGGGAAGTAGTTGTTCTTTTGAGTAAGGCTGATGATCGGCAAAACTGTGACAAGCGGTCACATTAAAACCTAAATTTGCAAGCATATTAAAAAAACGAGGCGGATAGCCAATACCTGCCATTGCGACAATCTGTTGTGATTTAAGATCACTTAGTGCTATTTTCTGATTAGTTTTTACATTAATCGTATAGTCTGCTTGCAAGGTCATTTGATGTTCATTTGGTAAAGCCTTTCCACCATTACAAATTAATGCATTAACACGTTTTAAGCGACTGGGAAGTTCACGTAAACCACCAGCAGGCAATACAAAACCGTTACCAAAACGACGCTCACCATCAATCACCACCCATTCAAAATCTCGTTGCAATTTATAATGTTGTAAGCCGTCATCAGCAATAATTAAATCTAATGAATAATTTTTCAATAATAATTCAATACTTTGTCGGCGGTTGGGTGAAATAGCAAGAGGAACCTGAGTACGTTGCACAATTAATACTGGTTCATCACCCATTTGCTCAGCTGAACTTTCAGGGGTAACGAGTTGTGGAAAGTCTTTGGTTTTCGCCCCATAACCACGAGAAATAACTCCGACTTTTATGCCTCTTTGCTGTAATTGTTCAACTAGCCAAATAACCAATGGTGTTTTGCCATTTCCTCCAACACTGATATTCCCTACGATTAAAACAGGGACGGGAGAGCGGTAAGATGTTAAGAGATTTTTGCAAAAAAGCCAACGGCGTAGATGACTAATTAGGTAAAAGAGCAGTGATAAAGGGGATAAAATCCACGTAATAGTAGAACGATTTTGCCAGATTTTCATTTTAATAAAATTACCTGTAGAAACAGGGCATGCCCTGTTTTCTATATATTTTGCACAATTATACTATTTTTACATTTAGTTATAATTTCTGAATATTAATCCATCAAAATATTCATTCGTCAAGGCATGCCTTGTCTGTCTATATGAATATTGTATATCATTGGTACAGGGCATGCCCTGTACCTACAATTTGATTAATCAATTTTCGGCTTATCGCCTTTTTCAACACAATTTTTACCAACAGTCACCTTAGATTTATTCTCTAAAGATGGTAATTCATACATTGTTTCAAGCAATAATTCTTCTACAATCGAGCGTAATCCCCTTGCACCTGTTTTACGATCCATCGCTTTTTTAGCGATAGCAAGCAGAGCATCACGAGTAAATTTAAGCGCCACATTTTCCATTTTAAATAGAGCTTGATATTGTTTAATGACTGCATTTTTAGGTTCTGTTAAGATCTGTACTAGTGCCTTTTCATCTAACTCTTCCAAAGGTGTAACCACAGGTAAACGACCAATTAACTCTGGAATTAAACCAAATTTAACTAAATCTTCAGGCTCAACTTGTTTAAATAATTCAGTGAGAGCTTGGCGATCTTTATCTTTTTTCAATTCAGCTTTAAAACCAATGCCCCCTTTTTTATTTGCTCGTTGTTCGATAATTTTATCTAAACCAGTAAATGCCCCACCACAGATAAACAGGATTTTCGAAGTATCCACAGGAATGGTTTCTTGTTTAGGGTGCTTACGTCCTCCTTGAGGATTAATGTTTGCAACCGTTCCTTCAACCAGTTTTAATAGAGCCTGCTGAACACCTTCTCCTGATACATCACGTGTAAGAGATGGATTTTCAGATTTTCGGGTGATTTTATCGATCTCATCAATAAAAATAATACCTCGTTCTGCTTGTTCAACGTCATAGTCACAGCTCATTAAGAGTTTTTGAATGACATTTTCAACATCTTCGCCCACATAACCCGCTTGAGTAAGCGTCGTTGCATCAGCCACAGCAAAAGGCACATTTAAACGGCGAGCCATTGTTTCTGCCAATAACGTTTTACCACTTCCTGTTGGACCAATAAATAATACATTACTTTTACTTAGTTCAACACCATCTGTTTCTTTGTTATCACTTAGGGCATTACGTAAACGTTTATAATGGTTATAAACCGCCACGGAGAGTACTTTTTTCGCATGTTCTTGACCGATAACATATTCATCTAAATGACGATGTATCTCGTGAGGTGTTGGGATCTGTTCAAAAAAAGATTGTTGCTGTTCGTCTTTTTCATCAATTAATGGCTCTTCACTACTATTAATTAAATGGAAAGAATATTCGATACATTCATTACAAATATGATCATCATTTTCGCCAACTAATGCATCAACTTCATTTTTACGTTTACCACAAAAATTACAATGGGGCATTTTTTCAAAATCAGACATTATTTACTCCCTCGAGAGTGGACGACTTCATCAACTAAACCATATTTTTGAGCTGCTTCTGCTGACATAAAATTATCACGATCAGTATCTTGTTCAATAACAGACAGAGGTTGTCCTGTATGTTCACTTAAACGCTCATTTAAGGTTTGTTTAATTTTTAAAATTTCTTGAGCGTGGATTTGAATATCAGAAGCCTGTCCTCTAAAGCCCCCTAAAGGCTGATGGATCATCACACGAGCGTGAGGTAACGCAAAACGTTTGCCTTTTTTTCCTGCTGAAAGTAAAAAAGCACCCATTGAACAAGCTTGACCAATACACACAGTGCTAACATCAGGTTTGATAAAGTTCATTGTATCAAAAATTGCCATACCAGCAGTAACAGAACCACCTGGTGAATTAATATAAATACTGATATCTTTTTCAGGATCTTCTGACTCTAAAAATAATAATTGAGCGACAATCAAATTTGCCATATTGTCTTCAACTTCACCGCTTAAGAAAATAATGCGTTCTTTTAGTAAGCGAGAATAAATATCAAAGGCTCTTTCGCCTTTTGACGTTTGCTCTACCACCGTTGGAATAAGAGCATTGTTAGGAATTATCATATTTTTTCCTTTTTATAAATTGATAAAAACAGCTCATTTTACCAGACTTTAATAAGGAATAAAAACGAGTTATGTAATTTTTAAAGAGAGTGAGTTATAGATCGTCATTCTTTCCAAATAAAGAAATAATAAGTGATTTCTTAATCATTTATATTTTAATAGATGATCTTTAGTATTACTTCAAGTAAAATGTGTCTGTATTTTAAATAAAAATGATTTTTTAACCTCTATGGAGATGTTCTTATGGCTATGAATAATATTCTTGGATTATTCGCTGAATCCCCCCTTAAACCCCTTCAGAAACACTCAACGAAAGTAACAGAGTGTTGTGAATTATTAGTTCCTTTTTTTGAACAAACCTTTAAAGAAGATTGGGATAATGCGGAAGATTATCGTGCTCAGATAGGATTACTTGAACATCAAGCAGATGATTTAAAAAAAGAAATTCGCTTAAAACTTCCTCGAGGATTGTTTATGCCAATTGAACGTACTGATTTATTAGAGCTTGTTACACAACAAGATAAATTGGCTAATTTTACTAAGGATATTGCAGGGCGTGTAATTGGTCGTCAATTACTAATACCTAAACAGATTCAAGAAGATTTTAACTACTTTGTTAAACGTAGTATTGATGCCGTTCATCAAGCTCATAAGGTTATTCACGAAATGGATGAATTACTTGAAACAGGCTTTCGAGGGAGAGAATTGAATTTTGTTAATAAAATGATTTTAGAGTTAGATACCATTGAAGACGACACAGATCAATTACAACGAGTTCTACGTAAAGAATTATTACAGATTGAATCACAATTAAATCCGATTGATGTGATGTTCCTATATAAAATTATTGAGTGGGTTGGTGTGTTAGCTGATCAGGCTCAACGTGTTGGTTCTCGAATTGAACTAATGCTGGCTAAATCATAGCTTAGGAGGAAGTAATGGAATTAATTCAACAATATGGTCATATATTAATTATTATTACCGCTATTTTTGGTTTTTTTATGGCATTTGGAATAGGGGCTAATGATGTTTCTAATGCAATGGGGACTTCTGTTGGTTCAGGTGTTTTAACCATTAAACAAACAATTATTATTGCAATAGTGTTTGAATTTGCAGGAGCTTATCTTGCGGGTGGTGAAGTGACACAAACCATTAAAGGGGGCATTATTGATGTTAGTTTATATGCTGATATGCCTGATGTATTAGTGCTTGGGATGATGGCATCACTATTTGCTTCAGGAACTTGGCTTTTAATTGCATCTCGTATGGGATGGCCAGTTTCAACTACTCATTCTATTATTGGTGCAATTATTGGTTTTGGTTGTGTTACAGCTGGAACAGAATCGGTTGAATGGAGTAAAATCTTAGGAATTGTCGGTAGTTGGTTTGTTACTCCTTTTGTTGCTGGTGTTTTCGCTTATCTTGTTTTTTCTAGTACACAACGCTTAATTTTTGATACGTCAAAACCTGTTGAGAATGCTAAAAAATATGGTCCTTATTATATGGGATTAACTGCATTTGTATTGTGTGTGGTCACAATGAAAAAAGGATTAAAGCATATTGGATTACATTTAGAATGGTCAGATGTTTTTATTGTTTCATTAATTATTGCAATTATTTCAACGGTTGCGTGTCATTTTTATTTTAAAAAATCCGCTTTTGATAAAATTGAAGGTGATAGTTTTGAAAGTGTGGAGAAAGTATTTGGCATTTTGATGGTCATTACCGCTTGTGCAATGGCATTTGCTCACGGTTCAAATGATGTTGCCAATGCAATAGGACCTTTGTCTGCGGTAGCATCTATTGTTGAAACTGGTGGTCAAGTTGCGGGTAAAACAGCCCTTGCTCCTTGGATTTTACCTCTTGGAGGTGCTGGAATTGTAGTGGGGTTAGTTGTATTAGGTTATAAAGTAATGGGAACCATTGGAACAGGTATTACCGAATTAACGCCAAGTCGTGGTTTTGCAGCACAATTTTCCTGTGCGACTACTGTGGTTATTGCCTCAGGAACAGGATTACCAATTTCAACAACTCAAACCCTAGTAGGGGCAATTTTAGGTGTTGGTTTTGCTCGAGGAATTGCAGCATTAAACTTAAATGTAATTAGAAATATTGTTGCTTCTTGGGTTATTACCTTACCTGCAGGTGCATTTATTTCGATTATTATTTATCATATTTTAAATACTATTTTTCGTTAGGATATAACAACAAAAGAAAGTGCTTAGCACTTTCTTTTTTACATAAAGGAATAAAACAATGCGTTTACGAATTATACCATTTACTTTAATATTATTAGGTACTCTACTACCTTTGTCTGGGCAGGCAGAAGATTTTTATTACGTTACTGATGATCTAAGTGAATATGTAAGAAAAGGTGCTGGAAATGATTATAAAATAGCAGGAACGGTACAAGCGGGTGAAAAAGTAATTGTTCTGGAAAGAAAAAATAATTACTCACTTATTCAAGATACAAAAAATCGTCAGGTTTGGATCTTAAATAATAAGTTAACCACAGAACCACCGTCAAAACAAAAAATTCCTGTTTTAGAAAGACAAATTGAGGAATTAACATTAAAACTGAATAAGATAGAAAGTGATTGGCAACATCGAACAGGAGAAATCCGTCGTCGATTAACTCAAGCAGAACAACAAAGTAGAACGCTGTTAGACATAAATGCACAATTAAAACGAGAAGTCAGCATCTTAAAGAATAAAAATAAAGAGCTTGAGATTATGCAAGATGTTGAACAGCGTGAAATAATGATCAAATGGTTTATGTACGGAGGCACAGTATTAGGAATCGGTTTACTGTTAGGGCTATTAATTCCATTTATTTTGCCAAGGAAAAAACAAAAAAGTGGATGGAGTTAACGGTGGCGACCTATATCGTAGGAGATTTACACGGCTGTTTCGATGAATTAACACAATTACTACAACAAGTAAGTTTTGATGTTAATAAAGATGAATTATGGCTAACTGGCGATCTTATTGCTCGGGGAGACAAATCGTTAGAGTGTTTGCGTTTCGTTAAATCTCTCGGGGACAAAGCAACTACGGTATTAGGTAACCACGACTTGCATTTACTTGCCACTAATCTTGGTATAAAAAAAGTCAATGCAAGGGATAAATTAGATGCATTATTGATGGCAGAAGATAAAGAAGAATTACTCGAATGGCTTCGCCATCAGCCTCTATTTGTCCAACATCCTAAATATAGTTTTTTATTAAGTCACGCAGGGATTAGCCCTGAATGGGATCTAAAAACAACCCAACAATGTGCGAAAGAAGTAGAAACTCTATTGCAAAGTGAGGATTATCAATATTTATTGCAAAATATGTATGATAACTCACCGCTTGCTTGGAATGAAAATTTATCAGGAATGGAACGCTATCGTTATATTATTAACGCATTCACTCGAATGCGTTTTTGTAATGACAAAAAACAATTAGATTTTCAATGTAAACTTTCACCTCAAGATGCACCACCCACATTGAAACCTTGGTTCTTATTGGATAATCCTCTTTATAAACAACATAATATCTTATTTGGACATTGGGCGGCATTACTTGGTTATAGTACTCCTCCTCATATTTACTCACTAGATACAGGTTGTGTTTGGGGGCATCATTTAACGATGATCTGTTGGGAAACTCAAAAAATATTTACTCAACCGCGTTTAAATAAAATTACTTAATTATTCATTTAAAATGTGCAAAAAGATCAAATTATCCTACCGCTATGCTTTGTTAAAGACACATCTTCATAAGCGGTCGTAGATATCTACATAATTGCAAAAAGTTGTCAGAATGTGATCGCTATCTCTTAATCAATATAATTCAGTATGTTGCTCTTTATAATTATGATAATATTTAGTTACCGAGTTTTGTTTTAGAAAATTATTAAAAATAAAAATGTCAAACGAATTAAATACCCAAATTAGCCAAATTATCGCATCAGAATTAACGGTGCAACCAAAGCAGATTTTATCTGCAATGAACCTATTAGATGAAGGAAATACGATTCCTTTTATTGCTCGTTATCGTAAAGAAGTGACGGGCGGACTTGATGATACGCAATTACGCCACTTTGAAACACGTTTGATGTATTTACGAGAATTGAACGATCGCCGTCAAACTATTTTAAAATCTATTGAAGAACAGGGTAAACTTGATGACGATTTACGCCATAAAATTGAAAATACCCAAAGCAAAACAGAATTAGAAGATCTTTACTTACCTTATAAACCTAAACGCCGAACTCGTGGGCAAATCGCGATTGAAAATGGATTAGAGCCGTTAGCTACAACACTTTGGGAAGAACCAAATCAAACACCTGAAACCCTCGCAGAAAGCTATTTGAATGAAGAAGTCAAAGATGTTAAATCAGCATTAGATGGTGCGAGATATATCTTAATGGAACGCTTTGCTGAAGATGCTCAACTACTGGCTAAATTACGTCATCATCTTACCCAAAATGCGACCCTTGAAGCAAAAGTGATTGATGGAAAAGAGGTTGAAGGGGCAAAATTCCGTGATTATTTTAACTATTCTGAACAGTTTAAAAAAATTCCTTCTCATCGTGCCTTAGCCATTTTACGTGGGCGAAATGAAGGCATTTTAAATGTCTCTTTAAATGCCGATCCTGAACAAGATGAAGCAATTCGTACTAGTTATTGTGAAGAGATTATTCGTGATCATTTAGGGGTACAATTTAATGGTTTAGCCTCGGATACGTGGCGTAAACAAGTGATTGCGTGGACGTGGAAAATTAAAACATCATTGCATCTAGAAACAGAATTGATGACGACCTTGCGAGAAAAAGCCGAAGAAGAGGCGATTGATGTTTTTGCTCGAAATCTTACCGCTTTATTGATGGCGGCACCTGCTGGGGCAATAAATACAATGGGGCTTGATCCGGGTTTACGAACAGGGGTGAAAGTTGCCGTAGTGGATAATACGGGTAAATTATTGGCAACGGATACTATTTATCCGCATACGGGGCAGGCAGATAAAGCGGCTCACAGCATTTATACCTTAGGCAAAAAATACAATGTGGATTTGATTGCGATTGGTAATGGTACGGCATCTCGTGAAACAGAACGTTTTGTGGCAGAAACCCATAAAAAATATAGCGATTGGAAAGCTCAAACCGTTGTGGTTAGCGAGGCTGGGGCATCGGTTTACTCTGCCTCTGAATTTGCCGCTCAAGAATTTCCTGAGTTAGATGTATCGTTACGTGGTGCGGTGTCTATTGCTCGCCGTTTGCAAGATCCATTGGCGGAATTAGTGAAAATTGAACCAAAAGCGATCGGCGTGGGGCAGTATCAACACGATGTCAACCAAACGCAATTAGCTCGCAAATTAAATGCGGTGGTGGAAGATTGTGTGAATGCGGTAGGTGTGGATATTAACACGGCGTCTGCACCACTTTTAACCTGTGTGGCGGGTATGAATAAAACCCTTGCACAAAATATTGTGGCATACCGTGATGAAAATGGACGTTTTACGGCTCGTAGTCAGCTTAAAAAAGTGGCTCGTTTAGGACCAAAAGCCTTTGAGCAATGTGCAGGATTTATGCGAATTTTAGATGGAAAGAACCCGCTTGATCGTTCAAGTGTCCACCCTGAGGCGTATCCTGTGGTAGAAAAAATCTTGCAAGCGACAGAGTTAAGTTTAAGCGACTTAATGGGCAATAGCACACGCATTCATCAGCTGAATGCGTCACAATTTGTGGACGATAAATTTGGTTTACCAACCGTGAATGATATTTTCAAAGAGCTTGAAAAACCAGGGCGTGATCCTCGAGGCGAGTTTAAAACAGCGACCTTTATGGATGGGGTGGAAGAAATTAAAGATCTTGTTGAAGGAATGATCTTAGAAGGTACGGTAACCAACGTAACGAACTTCGGTGCGTTTGTGGATGTGGGCGTACACCAAGACGGTTTAGTGCATATTTCAATGTTAGCAAATACTTTTGTGGACGATCCTCACAAAGTGGTTAAGACGGGCGATATTGTTAAAGTTAAAGTCTTAGACGTGGATATTGCACGTAAACGTATTGCGTTAACAATGCGATTAGATGAAAAATCTGCCCCTAAAAAAGATCAAAATAGAGATGAACAAGCGCCAAGAAGCAGAACAACAGCAAATAATCCAAAATTTGCAAAAAATTCACAAAAAGTAATCGCTACAAATTCAGCAATGGCAGATGCTTTTGCGAAGTTAAAGAGAAGATAGATGAAATTGTACCACGGTAGTAATATTGAAGTGACAAAACCAAAATTACTTACTAATCAAAGATTACTTGATTTTGGTGCAGGTTTTTATTTGACTTCAAGTTTGCAACAAGCAACTCGTTGGGCAGAGTTAAAAACGAAAAGAGAGCAAAAAGGTGCTCCTATTGTGTCTGTCTTTGAATTTGATACTGAATTAATATCAGAATTAAAGGTAATAAGATTTGAATGTGCAGATGAAAAATGGTTAAAATTTGTTACTGAGCATCGTAAACAGATAAGTCAATTATCCGATTGGGATTTGATTATTGGACCTGTTGCAGATGATAATACAATGCCTGTGTTAAATCTTTATTTTGATGGCATTTTAAATGAAGATGAAGCAATTAAACGTTTATTACCACAAAATTTAAAAGATCAATATACATTCAAAACAACAAAAGCATTATCCTTACTAACCTTATTTGAGATAATAAAATGACAGAAAAAGATTTTGTAAGATTTCTTGATTATTATGATAGAGAAGTGATTTCACTTATTATTGAAAAATATGGCTTTGGTGAGATGGAAGCACTACGTGATTTTATTCAATCTGAAACCTATCAAATGCTTGCGGATACTGAATTAAAAATGTGGGATTTCTCTCCAAAAATTATTTTTGATTTATGGGAATGTGAAAAAATAACAGGTGATCCTAGAAATTCTATTTATATTAAAGGGGCATAAAATGAAAAAAGAACTGCAATTTTTTATTTATTTGCTTGAACATTATGCACATTATAAAAAGACAACCGCAACGGAAATATTACATACTTGGGATAGATTAGCACTGACGGATTTTATTTATGATATGTATGAAATGTATCACAGTGAGCGATTAGAAAATGCCTTTGAAGATATTGATAATTTAGTTGCCAAAAAGGATCAAAATGTTAGCAAATAAACTTGGTATCACAGATGATTTAGCATTGGCAAAAGCCGAAGAAAAGCAAACCAAAATAAAAGCCTTATTACTTTTTGTGAAGTTTATATGACAGGAATTGATGCAAGTTACCACTATGAAGGTTACAGTGTCTTTAACACTAAAGATCTTAAAAATTATTAAGATTTTTATTACTATGATTTTTTAATCAGGAGAACCAAAAATGAAAAACAAGTTAGCAATTTCATTCTTATTTAGTGCATTAACCGCAGGGTTTGTCGGTGTGGCGAATGCGACTGAAAAAGATGCAGGTGTGGAATTAACCGTATTACATACTAATGATCATCACGGTCATTTTTGGCGTAATAAACACGGTGAATACGGTATGGCAGCTCGCAAGACTTTGATTGACAATATTAGAAAAGAAGTGGCAGATCAAGGTGGATATAGCTTACTGTTTTCTGGTGGAGATATTAATACTGGTGTGCCAGAATCAGATATGCAAAATGCAGAACCTGATTTTAAAGGAATGACAAAACTTGGTTATGATGCAATGGCATTAGGTAATCATGAGTTTGATAATCCGTTAAGTGTTTTGAAAAAACAACAAAACTGGGCAAACTTTCCTTTCTTAGCTGCCAATATTTATGATAAGAAAACGGGTGAACGTGTATTTAAACCTTATCAAATCTTTATTAAAGGTGGGGTAAAAATTGCGGTAATTGGTTTAACGACTGAAGATACAATGAAAATAGGAAATCCTGAGTATATTTCAGGTTTAGAGTTTCGTAGTCCAGTTGAAGTTATTAAACAGTTAATACCTGAAATTAAGCAAGCCGAAAAGCCTGATTTGATTTTTGCTATTACTCATATGGGGCATTATCAAAATGC
The DNA here is from genome assembly GCF_018343795.1 of Phocoenobacter atlanticus subsp. cyclopteri. Lineage (GTDB taxonomy): Bacteria > Pseudomonadota > Gammaproteobacteria > Enterobacterales > Pasteurellaceae > Phocoenobacter > Phocoenobacter atlanticus. The sequence continues at coordinate 1,419,198 of NZ_CP074346.1, read as the reverse complement.
AAATTACGGTATTAATGCACCAGGCGATGTAACTTTAGCTCGTTCATTACCTGAAGGTTATTTAGATATGATTATTGGTGGACACTCACAAAATCCTGTGTGTATGGAACCAAATCTAGAAACTTACGATCCAAACTTTAAACCAGGCAAAGATTGTCGTCCTGATAGACAAAATGGGACTTGGATTGTGCAAGCGCACGAATGGGGTAAATATGTAGGGCGAGCAGATTTCAATTTTAAAGAGGGTAAATTAGTACTCAATGAGTACAAACTGATTCCTGTGAACTTGAAGAAAAAAGTAAAAATTGATGGTAAAAAAGTACGTCAATTAGTGGCGGATGAAATCAAAGAAGATCAAGAAATGTTAAGTTTCCTCACTCCATATCAAGAAAAAGGGGAAAAAGCACTGAATGTAAAAATTGGTCAAAGTGATGCAAAATTAATTGGAGATAGAGACATTGTTAGAACACAGCAAACTAATTTAGGGCGTTTAATTGCAACCGCTCAAAAAGAAAAAGTACAGGCTGATGTAGGAATTATGAACTCTGGTGGTGTGCGTGATTCTATTGAAGCAGGTGATATTACTTATAAAGATGTGTTAAAAGTGCAACCTTTTGCAAATACGGTAGTAAAAGCAAATATGAAAGGGGCAGATCTTAAAAAATATCTTGAAGTTATTGCCGTACCTAAAGCCGTTGGTGCAGGTGCATATCCTCAATTTTCTGGTATTTCAATGACGGTTAAAAACGATGGAATACATAATGTAAAAATTAACGGGGAAGCATTAGATAATGATAAAGTTTATACCTTTACCGTTCCAAGTTTTAATGCTGCTGGTGGAGATGGTTATCCAAAATTAACGGATTTCATTAATACAGGCTTTGTAGATGCAGAAGTATTAAAAAGCTATATTCAATCACACTCTCCATTAAAAATGGCAGATTATGAACCTAAAAATGAAGTAGTATTTGAAAATCAATAAGTTATTACATAGCCTCTCATTTGAGAGGCTTTTTTGTATTTTATGGAGTTAAAATATACAATAAAAATATTATTATCCGACAGAATGAGTTGAAAAAGTGACAACCTAATTAATCAAAATAGTAGTGAACAGTTTGTCACAATACTGTTTGAGAGATATAATCAACTTGCAGAAAATTGCGTAACTAAATAAAAAGATCAATCAAACAAGCGGTAAGATGTTGATGAAAATTTGCAAATTTTTTACTTTATCTTACCGCTTGATTTCTATACGGATAAGGAAAAGATATGTCAAAAATAACGAAACAACAAATTTTAGATGCAGCTTTGTATCGCTGTGCAATTCGTGATTATGATCCCACTAAAAAAATTAGTGAAGAGGATTTTAATGTCATTTTAGAATTAGCACGTTTATCACCAAGCTCAGTAGGATCAGAACCGTGGAAGTTTTTAGTAATACAAAACCCTGAATTACGTCAAAAACTCAAACCTGTTAGTTGGGGAATGAAAACACAGCTGGATAATGCGAGTCATTTGGTGTTTTTATTAGCTCATAAAAATATGCGTTATGATACCGATTTCTTTCGTCAAAAATTGCAAAGTCGTGGTTTGAGTGGTGAGAAATTAGACCAAAAACTGAATGATTACAAAAACTTCCAACAACACGATATTGCTATTTTAGACAGTGAACGCACTTTATTTGATTGGACGAGCAAACAAACGTATATCGCACTTGGCAATATGATGAACGGAGCGGCAATGATGGGCATTGACTCTTGTCCCGTTGAAGGAATGAATTATAAAGCGGTGACTGATATTTTAGTGGAAGCAGGGTTATTTGACCCAAATGAATACGGAGTTTCAGTGGCGGTAACTTTTGGTTATCGCAGTGATAAACCATTACCTGAAAAAAGCCGTAAAAAAATGGACGATATTGTGGTTTGGGCTGAGTAAATTGAGAGGTAACAAGAATGGATAATTTAATTGCAGGAAACCTACGTTTTGAAAAAATGCAAGGCGTAGGCACAATGGATATTAATTTTGCCAAAGATAAGAATACTTATGTATTAATTGGTGAAAATGGAATAGGCAAAACGAAGTTTTTAGAAAGTTTATTTACGACTTTGCTACTTAGCAATCAGCAAGTATTAATAAAACAACCTTATATCTTAAATCAACGCCTACCTTTTAGCGGGGTGAAAATTAGTGGGAAAGAATTTAAAAAAAATAATGATGAAGGGTTTTGCCCAACTAAAGAAGATTTTATGAATTTCATAATTAATCCATTTCCTATTGTTTACCTTTCAGCGTCTAATCGAAGTAATATTGATAGAGTTGACTCACCTGTTAAAAATATGGGGAGCAACCAAACTAGACGAGAAGAGTATTTAGAATATTTAATAGGATGCTTTGATCATTACGAAAATGAATTAAAAAATTTAAATATGAAAGTTAATTTGGAAGAATGGATTATCCAACGAGCCCAATCGTCCAATAAATATCAAACTAAAGAAGATAATCGAGAAATTGAAATACATACATTATTGACCTTATTAAATAAAATGGATAACCGTATTGACGGTTCGTTTTTAGAAATTTCAGGAGATAATCGAGTATTTATTAAAGTTGAAAATCAAAAACGAGAATTATCAGAATTATCCAGCGGTTTTACTGCTATTTTAAAGTTATTACAGGGAATTATTGCAGGTTATAGTTATTTCACTAATGAAACCCAAATTCAAAATGTTCGTGGATTTGTATTAATTGATGAAATTGAAAGCCACTTACATAATGAGTGGCAAGTAAAAATAGTGCCATTATTAAAAACGTTATTCCCAAATACCACTTTTGTTATTACTACTCATTCATCGTTAGTGATTAGTCAGTTAGAGCAAGGTGAAGCTTACCGTTTAGAACGTGCTGATGATGGCGTTGTTTATGGCAAAGAGATTAAAAATCCAAATAAAATTACTTTTGTTGATTTAATGCAAAATGCGTTTAATGTAGATTTAAATCAGTTAAAAATTGATCGAGCAAATCAATCTAATCAGGAGCAAGGAAAAGCAGCCTTATTAAATTTGATTAAAAGTGAATTGGATAAAATGGAGAGTAAATAATGAAAGGATATTTATTAGATACTAATTTTTTAATTTATTTATCAAAAAATAATGATGATCCTGATAAACAAGAAATCTTAAAAGAAATGCAAAATATTTTAGAAGATCCTTATTCAAAATTATTTACAACACCACTGATTTCTTATGAAGTTTTACGTGGCGTAGAGTGGCAAGACGAACAAAAGTTATCAGAACTAAAAGCAATCTTGAATAGTTTTGAAATGCTTGATGTAGAAAATGAAGTTTCAGAGCTTGCAGCAAATCTATACCGTTTTGATATGTATGAAAGTCAACAAAAAAGTGTAGATAGAAATTTTGATAAAAGACGCTTTGATACTTTTCATTTTGCAACAGCTAAAGTAAATCATTTAGAGATTTTATCAAAAGATAAAGATATGAAATCGCTTGATGATTTATATAGTAGAATGCAAAGAAATTAGTTTAAATTATTAAAGGAGGTGGTGATGTTATTTCTAGTCACAGGAGCAAGTGCAGGTTTTGGTGCCGAGATTAGTCGAGTATTGGTTTCAAAAGGGCATAGTGTTATTGGCACGGCAAGAAGAAAGGAAAAGTTGGCTCAATTACAAGAAGAGTTAGGAGATAAATTTTATCCACTTTGTTTTGATATTAGCTCAAAAGAAGAAACGAAAAATGCGATAAATTCACTACCAGAACATTTGCAACAAATTGATGTGTTAGTCAATAATGCTGGCTTAGGGCTTGGGTTAGAGCCTGCACATTCCGCCTCTTTTGAAGATTGGGAGAAAATGATCAATACCAATGTGTTAGGACTTTGCTATGTTACTCATTTAATTTTACCTAAAATGGTGGCGAGAAAATCTGGATTAATTATTAATATGGGGTCGATTGCGGGTACTTATCCGTATCCAGGTGGTAATGTGTATGGTGCAACCAAAGCCTTTACTAAACAGTTTAGTTTAAATTTACGGGCTGATTTGGCGGGTACAGGTGTACGAGTATGTAATATCGAGCCGGGTTTATGTGGAGAGACTGAGTTTTCACACGTGCGTTTTAAAGGTGATACAGAAAAAGTCAATGCCCTTTATAACGATGTAGACTTTATTCAACCAATAGATATTGCCAATATTGTTTCTTGGGTTAGTGAACAGCCTCAACACGTGAATATTAATGCTATTGAAGTAATGCCAACGGCACAGTCGTTTTCTGCGTTGAATGTGGTTAAAAATAATTAATAAAAAAGATATAAAGATAATGAAAAAACTACTGGTGATTAGAAATGATAAATTAGGTGATTTTATGTTAGCGTGGCCATCTTTTGCGATGCTAAAACAATCAATGCCTAATACTAAATTGGTGGCGTTAGTACCACCTTATACGGCTAAAATGGCTCAAATCTGCCCTTATTTAGATGATATTATTATTGATACAAAAGAGTTAACAGAAACGGTTAAAAAAGTGAAAGCAGAGCAGTTTGATGGGGTGATCAGTTTTGTTTCGGATATTTATAATGCAAAATTGGTATGGATAGCCAACATTCCTTATCGTTTAGCCCCTGCAACAAAATTAATTCAATTTCTTTATAATCATCGTGTAACACAGCGTCGTTCACGTTCTGAAAAAGCAGAGTTTGAATATAATTTAGATCTGGTGCGTGCTTTTTTAACCAAGCATCACATTCAGATTATTGAGCCACAACTCCCTTTTTTACGTTTTGATAATACTTTACTCAAACAGCAAAAAGAGAAGCTATGTTTACAGCTTAATCTTGACCCAAATAAAAAATGGTTATTTGTACATTCGAGTACTGGCGGTTCTGCAAATAGTTTATCTCTCGAACAATACACCGAGTTAATAACAGCCATATTAAAACATTATGATTGCCAAGTGATTTTGACCGCAGGTCCAAATGAAAGTGACAGAGTGAATGCGTTAGCGGAATTAATTAATGATCAACGCGTTGTCGTATACGATAAAAATGAGGGAATGGTTGATTTTGCACAATCGTTAGCTTGTGCCGATCTGTTTATTTCAGGTTCAACAGGTCCTTTGCATATTAGCGGTGCATTAAATATTCCAACCATTGGCTTTTATCCAAGTCGTCGTAGTGCTTTACCCATTCGTTGGCAACCTACTAACGATCCTGCTTGCCATATTGCGTTTTGTCCACCTGCGACAAAAGAAACCGAGAGAGATTTGACGGTAATTTCAATCGCAAAAGCATTGATGGAAATTCTGCCATTTGTTGGAAAAATGTGGCAATAATGGATAAATATAGCGGTAATATTTTGATTGAAATTTGTCTATAAATTATCAATTGTTGAGAAAACCACAGATTTATTATAATAAAATAGCCAAAAAAAGGATAAAAACGACCGATCAATTGTTTTTTAGATGATTTTTGTCAAAATAATTAACTTTGCTATTTGACACAAATGAATATTTTTGTAATCATTCGCATATTCAATGTTCTGTCGTTTTTAGAACTATTGATGTTAACTGGTTGTTTTAGACCTTAACAAAAACAACTTTATCAGTGAATTATTTAAATAATTTAAGGTGATTATTATGAAAAAAACTCTTGTAGCATTAACAGTTGCAGCTTTAACAGCAACTTCAGCTTCAGCATTAACAGTATTTGAACAAGACGGCTCAACAGTTAAAGTTGGCGGTGCGATCAAATTACATATGGACAAAGTAAAAGAAGGTAAAACAAGTAAAAGTACTGCTATGCATAAAGATGATGCAAAAATCAACATTGAAGCAAAATATGCTTTCGGTGATGCTTATGCATTAGGTTTCTATGAGTATGACTTCTTAGCGCCTAAAGTTAAAAAAGCATACGTTGGTTTAGGAAATGATGCAGGACACCAAGTAACTTTCGGTCTTCAAAATACGTTTGCTGACAATGTAGGTCACTCTTCTTTTGATAATATCTGGGGTGTTCGTAGTAAATTTACTCCAGGTGATTCTGATAGTATGATTGCTTACCGTTATACTGGTTTAGAAGGTTGGGAATTTGGTGCAGATTACGTACTAAAACAAACTAAAACTTACGAAGATGCTATGGGCAATGACCAAGAAGTTAAAGAAAAAGCATGGTTTGATCTTGGTGCGAAATACAGTGCTGGTGATTTCACTGCAGACTTTGCTGTTTCTCAACGCAAAAATTTCTTAATGGATGCCCGTAAGTTTGGTGGACCAAAAAATGCTACCCTTTACAAAGGAACTGCTCTTGATACTGGATTTAGTTATATGATGGATAACTTGACCTTTGCTTTAGATTTAGGTTATGCAAAATATAAACCTGAAAGTAATAGTGATAGTTTGAAAGCATATTATGTATCTCCAGGAATGAAAGCAGCATTTGGTGATGCAGCAGTATATGGTAACTATACTTATTCAAAATATGAAGATACTAAAGTTCACGGTATCAACTTAGGTACTGAGTATCAATTAGTTAAAAATGCAAAAGTATTTGCTGAATTTAACTATGACAAAACTAAACGACCAAATCAAGATTCTGTTAAAAACAAAGCATTCGGCGTTGGTATGAAAGTTGAATGGTAATCTAATTACCTAGCAACTTAATTGCTAAAATAACCCCATAGGCTTAGGCTTATGGGGTTTTGTTTTTATCGCCATACACCATCAATTAAATAGCTAAAAATTTATAAAAAAGATATGATATGTCATAAAGAAATTGTAGAAACGATAATGGAAAAACTACTTTAATTTATTATGAAAAAAAATTTACAACAAAGCCATTTGCAAAAAAACAAAAAAATCCGACCGCTTAGTGATGAACAAAAAGCGTTAATGAAAGAATTACAACAAATGACGATTAGCGATAGTCGTCGTTTGGCGGGACGTATTCGTGGCTTAGCTAATATTCACAAAGAGGAAACCAAACAAGCGGTCACTTCTGAAATAAAAAATGCAATTTCTACGGCACAGGCTTTTTTTAGTCATAAAAAATCATTATTACAAAATCTAAAAATAACCTACCCTGATTTACCTGTCAGCAGTCGTCGTGATGAAATCCTAAAAACCATTCAAGAAAACCAAGTGGTGGTTATCGCAGGGGAAACTGGCTCTGGGAAAACCACTCAGTTACCAAAAATGTGTTTGGAATTAGGACGTGGTGTCAAAGGCTTCATCGGTCATACCCAACCTCGCCGAATTGCCGCTCGCTCGGTGGCAAATCGTGTGGCGGAAGAGTTAGAAACGGAGCTGGGCGATATTGTTGGCTATAAAGTCCGTTTTAATGATCAAGTGAGCGATAATTCCCTGATTAAATTGATGACGGACGGTATTCTGCTTGCGGAAATTCAAACGGATCGTTACCTTAATCAATACGATACTTTAATCATCGATGAAGCCCACGAACGTAGTCTGAATAATGATTTTATTTTAGGTTATTTAAAACAAATTTTAAAAAAACGCCCTGATTTAAAAGTAATTATTACCTCAGCGACCATTGATGTAGAGCGTTTTTCAAAGCACTTTAACAATGCACCGATTATTGAAGTCTCAGGCAGAACCTACCCTGTGGAAGTGCGTTATCGCCCTGTGTTGGAAGAAGAGGATCAAGACCAGCTACAAGGTATTCTGAATGCGGTTGATGAATTGCAAGCCGAAGGGCGTGGCGATATTTTGATCTTTATGAACGGCGAACGTGAAATTCGTGATACCGCCGACGCACTTGAAAAACAGAATTTACACTTAACCGAAATTTTGCCCCTTTACGCACGGTTATCGTCTAGCGAACAGCAACGTATTTTCCACCCAAGTAATTTAAACCGCATTATTTTAGCGACCAACGTGGCGGAAACTTCTTTAACCATTCCGAATATTAAATATGTGATTGATACGGGAACGGCTCGTATCTCTCGTTATAGCTATCGCACCAAAGTGCAACGCTTACCCATTGAGCCGATTTCACAAGCCTCCGCCAATCAGCGTAAAGGACGTTGTGGGCGTATAAGTGATGGGATTTGTATCCGTTTATACTCCGAAGACGATTTCAATTCTCGTCCTGAATTTACCGATCCTGAAATTTTACGCACTAACTTAGCGGCGGTTATTTTACAAATGACTTCGCTCGGTTTAGACGATATTGGGGCATTTCCTTTTGTTGACCCGCCCGATTCTCGTAATATCCAAGACGGAATTAAGCTATTAGAAGAATTACAAGCATTCCAGTTCCGCCAAACAAAATATGGGCAAAAGCGTGAACTCACACCAATCGGTCGTCAGCTCGCTCAGTTACCTATCGATCCTCGTTTAGCAAGAATGGTTATTGCGGCGAGTCAAAATGGATCGTTGCACGAAGTAATGATGATCGTTTCTGCACTTTCAATCCAAGATCCAAGAGAACGTCCACAAGAAAAACAGCAATCCGCAGACGATAAACATCGCCGTTTTGCGGATAACGAATCGGATTTTCTCTCTTTTGTTAACCTATGGCATTTTATTCGTAAAAATCAAAAAGAGTTAACCCAAAATAAATTTAGACGCTTATGCCGTCAGGATTATTTGAACTATTTGCGTATTCGTGAATGGCAAGATATTTATCATCAACTGCGTTTAACGGTGCGTGAATTGAAAATGCCAATCAACAGCGAACCTGCAAATTATGTGCAAATTCACACCGCTTTATTGACAGGTTTACTGTCTCATATCGGTATGAAAGAACCAGAAAAAACGACTTATTTGGGAGCGAGAAATTCCCATTTTTCAATCTTCCCAAGCTCCCCAAGCTCCTCGCTATTCAAAAAGCAACCCAAATGGATTATGGCTTCTGAATTGATCGAAACCTCAAAATTGTGGGGGCGAATGGTCGCCAAAATCGAGCCAGAATGGATTGAGCCGTTAGCCTTGCACCTTATCAAATCCAATTACAGCGAACCCCATTGGGAAAAATCCAAAGGGGCAGTAATTGCCGCTGAAAAAGTCACCCTTTATGGATTGCCGATTGTGGCAAAACGTAATGTCAATTTTGGCGGTATTGATCCTGTTGTTAGCCGTGAGATTTTTATTCGTTCTGCGTTGGTGGAAGGCGAATGGCTGAATAATTACAAATTCTTCAAACAAAATAACCGCTTAGTACAAGAAGTGGAAGACTTGGAACACAAAACCCGTCGTCGTGATATTTTGGTAGATGAAGAAACTTTGTTTGAATTTTACGATCAACGTATTGGTACAGAAGTGGTATCGAGCAAGCATTTTGATACCTGGTGGAAGAATGCCAGCACAGAAGATCCTGAATTGCTGAATTTTGAAAAGTCCTTTTTGATCAACGAAAATGCCAATAATGTTAGTGAATTAGATTTTCCTAACTTTTGGCATCAAGGCAATCTCAAATTAAAATTAAGCTATCAATTTGAGATAGGTAAAGAGGCAGATGGTGTGACAGTTCATATTCCTCTACCACTATTAAACCAAATTGAACCACAAGGATTTGATTGGCAAATTCCAGGATTACGCCGTGAGCTTGTGATTGCCCTAATTAAATCACTCCCCAAAGCCACTCGCCGTAACTTTGTGCCAGCACCGAATTATACAGAAGCATTTTTAGCAAAAGCGGTGCCTTTTGAAAAGCCTTTGCTTGAAAGTCTAACCTACGAACTGCGTCGAATGACAGGCGTGAGTGTTGATCCTGAATTATGGAATTTAGAGCAACTTCCTGCTCACTTAAAAATAACCTTTAGAGTAATTAATGATAAAGGGAAAAAAATTGCCGAAAGTATGAATTTAGATGAATTAAAATTTATGCTGAAAGATAAAGTACAACGTAGCCTTTCTGCAGTGGCGGATGATCGTATTGAACAAAGTGGCATTCATATTTGGAATTTTGATCAACTTCCACAATTTTATGAGCAAAAGAAACGAGATTTTACCGTCAAAGCCTATCCAGCTATTGTTGATGAAAAAGATGCGGTAGGGATTAAACTCTTTGAAACGGAATATGAACAACAAATTGCAATGCAACAAGGTTTACGCCGTTTGTTACTGTTAAATGTACCTTCACCGATTAAATATTTACACGAAAAACTACCAAATAAAGCTAAACTTGGTTTGTATTTCACGCCTTTTGGTAATGTATTAAGTTTAATTGATGATTGTATTGCCTGTGCGGTGGATAAATTAATCGAAGACTTTGGCGGATTTGTGTGGAATGAAGATGATTTTGATAAACTCAAAGCGTATATTCGTGAAAATCTCAATGAAATGACGGTAGATATTGCCCAACAAGTCGAAAAAATCTTAACCTTAACCTTTGATTTAAACAAACGCTTAAAAGGGAAATTAGATTTCACAATGGCGTTTGCAATGTCGGACATTAAAAACCAAATCAACCACTTAATTTACCCAAATTTTGTCACGGAAATGGGGTATACCAAACTTGCAAATTTACAACGTTATCTTACCGCTATAGAGAAGCGTTTAGACAAACTTGGCATCGATCCAAACCAAGATCGTGCCAAAATGTTACGCGTCGAACAGGTACAAAATGCTTATCAACAATTACTTGCTAAGTTACCAAAATCAAAAGCCATTCCTAATGAAATTTTAGACATTCGTTATATGATTGAGGAGTTAAGAGTAAGCCTGTTTGCCCAACAATTAGGCACACCTTATCCAATTTCAGATAAAAGGATATTGAATTTGATTAGGGAGTTTTAGGGAATAGCGGTTAGATTTTAATGAACATTTACAAATTTTGAAATTAATCTCACCGCTTATTTGGGTTTTGTTATATTTTAATAACACACTGATTTTTAAGTAAATTTATAGAGTTGTCGCGTGTGAACTAACGCCCCCTCCTTGTAAACTATGTGCGTGTTGTACAGTGGGGGGATAATTTATGTTTTTGGCGCCTTTTAGAATACTATTGCTATTAATTTCTAAAAATCAATAGATAAAAGTTTTGTGGTTGCCTTGATGTATAAGGTATATTTACTTTACCTAAACTAGGAAAATAGACGATTTTACGCTATAATTATCGCAATTTTTCGTCCAAATTTTAACAGAGAAGAATAATGTCAAATCAAAATCGTAAAATGTTAGTCACTTGTGCCTTGCCTTATGCAAATGGGGCGATCCATTTAGGGCATATGCTTGAACATATTCAAGCGGATATTTGGGTACGTTTTCAACGTATGTGTGGTAATGAAGTCTATTTTGTGTGTGCTGATGACGCACACGGTACGCCAATTATGTTGAATGCCAATAAACTTGGGATTACGCCTGAGCAGTTGATCGAGCAAGCAAAAACCAGCCATACCGCTGACTTTAAAGGTTTTAATATCAGCTTTGATAATTATCATTCTACTCACAGTGATGAAAACCGTGAGATCGTGGCAGATATTTATGGCAAATTAAAAGCGAATGGCTTTATCAAAACCCGAGTAATTTCACAGCTTTTTGACCCTGAAAAACAGATGTTCTTGCCTGATCGTTTCGTAAAAGGCACTTGCCCAAAATGTAAAGCAGAAGATCAATATGGTGATAACTGTGAAGTTTGTTCTGAAACTTATAGCCCAATGGACTTAATCAATCCACGCTCTGCGGTTTCAGGTGCAACACCAATCACTAAAGAGTCAGAACACTTTTTCTTTGATTTGCCAAGTTTTGCAGAAATGCTAAAAGAATGGACTCGTTCAGGTTCATTACAGACTGAAATTGCTAACAAAATGCAAGAGTGGTTTGAAAGTGGCTTGCAACAATGGGATATCAGCCGTGATGCCCCTTATTTTGGTTTTAAAATTCCTGACACCGAAGATAAATATTTCTACGTTTGGTTAGACGCTCCAATCGGTTATATTGCGTCATTCAAAAACTATTGTAATAGCACAGGCGTAAATTTTGACGAGTTTTGGAATAAAGACAGCGAAGCCGAGCTTTATCACTTTATCGGTAAAGATATTGTTTACTTCCACAGCTTATTCTGGCCAGCAATGTTAGACGGTGCAGGCTTGCGTAAACCAACTAATATTTTCACGCACGGCTATGTGACCGTAAATGGCGAGAAAATGTCAAAATCGCGTGGTACATTCATTCAAGCAAGCACCTATTTAAAACATATCGATCCGGAATGTTTACGTTATTACTACGCCGCAAAATTACATAATCGTATCGAAGATTTAGACTTAAACCTAGAAGACTTCGTTCAGCGTGTAAACAGTGATATCGTCAATAAATTAGTGAATTTAGCTTCTCGTAATGCAGGCTTTATCAAGAAACGTTTTGATAACAAATTAAGTAGTAAACTTGATGATGAAGCACTTTTTGCTGAATTTACTGAAAAATCACAGCAAATCGCAACATTTTATGAAGATCGTGAATATAGCAAAGCGATCCGTGAAATTATGGCATTAGCGGATAAAGCAAATAAATATGTTGATGAAAAAGCCCCTTGGGTGTTAGCTAAAGAAGAAGGTAAAAAGCAAGAATTACACGACGTTTGCTCGATGGGAATTCAATTATTCCGTGTGTTAATGACCTACTTGAAACCAGTAATGCCAGTGCTTGCGGAAAAATCAGAAGCATTCTTACAAACAGAATTAACGTGGAATAATATTGCAACACCATTACTAAACCACGAAGTGACACCGTTTAAGGCGTTATTCTCTCGTTTAGATCAAAAACAAACGGAAGCAGTAAAAGAAGAAACCAAAGCACTATTTGAAGCAACGCAAAAACAAGAAATTGCAAAAAATGATCAAAAACAGACCGCTTCGACAAACACAAAAGTAGAACCAATCGCCCCAGAAATTACCATTGACGATTTTGCAAAAATTGATATGCGTGTGGCGAAAGTCTTGAAATGTGAAGAAGTGAAAGAGTCTAAGAAATTATTACGTTTCCAATTAGACTTAGGAGATCATCAGCGTGAAGTGATTTCAGGCATTAAAGCGGCTTATTCTAATCCACAAGAATTAGAAGGACGTTTTGTGATTATGGTCGCTAACCTTGCACCTCGTAAAATGAAATTTGGTACTTCGGAAGGTATGATTTTATCAGCGGGAACAGGCGGTTCGGATTTATTCTTACTCTCAGCAGACAGTGGCGTAACTGCTGGTATGCAGGTTAAATAGGATAAAAAATGCGTTTATTAACTCTGTTTCTTATTATGCTTTTATGTATTTTTCAAAGCTACTTTTGGTTTGGTAAAAATGGTTGGGAAGAGTATAAAAATGCTCAACGTACAGTAAAACAATTAAAAAAAGAAACGCTTCGTTTAACTGCTCGTAATGAAAAAATTATGGCTGAAATTGAAAATTTAACTAATGGTGTTGAAGCTTTAGAAGAGCGTGCCAGAATGGAATACGAGCAAATAAAACGAGATGAAATATTTTATCGTGTTGTTCCAAAAGAAAAATAGGACAGAAATTGATGTTACGTAAAATTATTGCCGTTATTCCTGCGTCTGGTATTGGCACAAGAATGAATACTTCATTACCAAAACAATATTTAGAATTACAAGGGAAAACTATTTTAGAACATTCTCTGCGTCCATTTTTAACGCATCCTGATATTCATAAAATAGTTGTAGCAATATCACAAGCGGATACATTTTATTCAAATCTTGCAATATTGAAATCAGACAAAATTCAACTTGTTTATGGTGGTGAAACTCGGGCAAATTCTGTGCTTAATGCGTTAAAAATACTTGAAAATGATGCTTGGGTATTGGTTCACGATGCTGCTCGCCCTTGTTTGAAGCGGTCAGATTTAGATAAAATTTTGCAAATTGATGATCCTAATGGTGCTATTTTAGCAACACCTGTTGTAGATACAATGAAACGTGCTAATGCTCAAGCTCAAATTGTAAAAACTGAAGATCGTAGTACCCTTTGGCGAGCTTTAACACCGCAATTCTTTAATGTCGGATTATTAAAAAAAGCCTTAGTTTTGGCATTTCAAAACAATGAGACTGTAACAGATGAAGCCTCTGCGATGGAACTATTGGGTTATAAACCTCAGCTGGTTGAAGGACGTTCCGATAACTTGAAAATCACCCATCCTGAAGATTTAGCTTTGGCTGAATTTTATTTGGCACAAGAAGGAATAAATAAATGATCAGAATTGGACACGGCTTTGATGTACATAGTTTTGGTAGTGATAAACCGTTAATAATTGGCGGAGTAACAATCCCTTATGAAAAAGGATTTATTGCTCATTCAGACGGCGATGTCGCTCTGCACGCATTAACGGATGCGTTATTAGGTGCAGTCGCTTTAGGTGATATTGGAAAATTATTTCCTGATACGGATCCGCAATTTAAAGACGCAGATAGTCGAGGATTGTTGATTAACGCCTATCAAAAGGTGCGTGAGCAAGGTTATAAAGTGGGTAATGTTGATGTAACGATTATTGCCCAAGCACCAAAAATGCGACCTTATATTGATCAAATGCGACAAACCATTGCTGATGATTTACAATGTGATGTAATGCAAGTAAATGTGAAAGCAACGACGACAGAAAAGCTTGGTTTTACAGGACGTGGCGAAGGTATTGCTTGTGAGTCTGTCGCTTTATTAGTAAAAATTTAAAAGTTAAGGTTTAAAAACTAAATTTTAAAAGAAAAATTTTAAAGGAAAAATAGTTATGAGTAATTTTGCTTATCTGCAACAAAGACGTAAAAAGTTAAAACTTAAAGTGAATGACGTATGCGAACAAGCAGGAGTTACTCGTGCTTATTTTAATCAATTAGTGACGGGTAAAATTAAAAATCCGAGTGCGATTAAGCTAAAAGCATTACATACCGTATTGGATATTAAAGAAGACACTAATCAGCGTGTGGGTGTAATTTTTGGTAAGTTCTACCCTGTTCATACTGGGCATATCAATATGATTTATGAAGCGTTTAGTAAAGTAGATATCCTGCATATTATTGTGTGTACTGAAAGTGAGCGTGATCTTGAGCTTTTTAACAATAGTAAGATGAAACGTATGCCAACCAATGAAGACCGCCTACGTTGGATGCAACAAATTTTTAAATATGAGCAAAAGCAAATCTTAATTCATCATTTAGAAGAAGATGGGCTACCGAGTTATCCAAATGGTTGGGAAGGCTGGGCGGAACGTGTTAAAAAACTGTTTGAAAATAAAGGGATAAAACCAACCACTGTATTTAGCAGTGAGCCACAAGATAAAGATCCTTATGAAACTTATTTAGGTTTAGATGTCCATTTAGTCGATCCTGACCGTGTCTCTTTCAATATTTCTGCGACAAAAATTCGTAATCATCCTTTCAAATATTGGCGATTTATCCCGAAAGAAGTGCGTCCTTTCTTTGTCAAAACAGTGGCAATTTTAGGTGGTGAAAGTAGTGGTAAAAGCGTTTTAGTCAGTAAATTAGCCAATGTGTTTAATACTACTTCTGCGTGGGAATATGGACGTGAATATGTATTCGATGAATTAGGGGGTAACGAACAAGCGTTGCAATATTCAGATTATCCACAAATTGCACTAGGGCATAAAAATTACATTGATTATGCAATGCGACACGCCCACAAGGTCGCCTTTATTGATACCGATTTTATTACCACTCAAGCCTTTTGCATTCAATATGAAGGCAAAGCTCACCCATTTTTAGATTCAATGATCAAAGAATACCCGCTTGATGTGGTCATTTTACTTTCTAATAATACCAAATGGGTTAATGATGGATTACGTAGTTTGGGTTCAGAAAAACAACGTCAGAAATTTCAACATCTTCTAAAAAAATTGCTTAAAAAATATAATATTTCTTATATTGAAATTGAATCACCGAGTTATTTAGAACGTTATAATCAAACAAAAGAAATCGTCGATGCTATTTTAAGTGATGCCCCTCTTCCATTAACAAATAATGAGAGTAAATAAATGATTCTTTTTGCTGGGGATCCTCATGGTTGTTATGAACATCTCTACCCCTTTGTTAAAGAAAGAGATGATATTGCATTAGTTATTTTAGGTGATCTACAACTAACCAGTTGTGAAGAACTAGATAGACTTGCTCAGCATTGTGATATTTGGTTTATTCACGGCAATCACGACAGTAAAACGGTTGCCTCTTATGATGCCATTTGGGGAACGCATTGGAAAGCACGTAACCTCCACAATCGTGTTGTTGATATACAAGGTACAAAAATTGCAGGATTAGGTGGTGTGTTTAGAGGACATATCTGGATGCCTCCTAACCGTCCAATGTTTTTTGATCATATTCATTATTGCCAATACTCGCCTGAGAAAATTTGGAGAGGAGGCATTCCATTACGACATAGAGTGTCCATTTTTCCTTCAGACTTTGAAATATTAGAAGATCAAAATGCTGATATTCTTATTTGTCACGAAGCCCCTTACCCACACCCCAAAGGGTTTAAAGTCATTAACCAATTGGCACAAAAAATGGGGGTTAAGAAAATTTTCCACGGACATCATCACGAAAATTTTGATTATAAAAAAATAAACCATACTGCCTGTGAAATATATAATATTGGTTTTCGTAGTTTATCAGATATTAATGGTAATTATTTATATATTGGTATTGATGATAGATAAATAGAGCGGTAAGATTTTATCAGTTTTTTACAAAAATGTAATAAATAGTAATAATATATAAAAAATAAACTTATTTCTTAATAGAAAAATATTGTTAATAATGTTAATATTTTTATGTATGTAATTAAAAAGGGGAAAAGATGCAAGAGCCAAAAATTCTAATTGTTGAAGATGAAGCAGTTACTCGTAATACCTTAAAAACTATTTTCGAAGCAGAAGGCTATAATGTTTTTGAAGCGACTAATGGTAACGAGATGTCAGCTATATTAAAACAGCAAACGATACATTTAATTATTATGGATATAAATTTACCAGGAAAAAATGGATTAATTCTTGCTCGCGAATTACGTGAAAACACTAATATCGCATTAATGTTTCTTACTGGGAGAGATAACGAAATTGATCGCATTTTGGGTCTTGAAATCGGTGCTGATGATTATATTACTAAACCGTTTAATCCTCGTGAATTAACTATTCGAGCAAGAAATCTTCTACATCGCACGATGACGGAAAATAATAACAATAAAGATCTGAATGTCGAAAATTATCAGTTTAATGGTTGGACTCTTGATATTAACAGCCGTTCACTGATTACACCTGATGGTAATGCAACCAAATTACCTCGTAGTGAATTTCGGTTATTGCAACATTTTTGTGAAAATCCAGGAAAAATTCAAACCAGAGAAGCCTTGCTTTATACAATGACAGGGCGTGAATTAAAGCCTAACGATAGAACCGTTGATGTCACCATTCGTCGTATTAGAAAACATTTTGAAGCCTATCCTAGTACACCAGAAATCATTATTACCATTCACGGTGAAGGTTATCGTTTTTGTGGGTCATTAGATTAATATTTTTCATAAATTAACGTAGATACAAGAGACAAGGAATGCCTTGTCTCTATACAATATATTTATATTTCAATTATTTTTTCCCTAATAACTGTCTAATTTGAGCTTTTAAAATATTAATTGCCACTCGGTTTTTTCCCCCTTTTGGCACAATAATATCCGCAAACTGTTTTGAAGGCTGAATAAATTGTAAGAACATCGGGCGAACCGTTTTATTATATTGTGTAATCACCGAATCCATTGTACGCCCACGCTCTTCCATATCTCGTTTTAAACGACGAATAAAACAAATATCCAAAGGGGCATCTACAAAAATTGACATATCCACTTCATTACGAATTTGATTATCTGTTAATAATAAAATACCTTCAAGGATAATCACTCGTTTTGGTTCAAAAGGACGAACTGTTGGTAAGCGAGTATGTTCAACATAGCTATATTCAGGAATTTCAATATTTTCCCCTGATTTTAACGCTTGAAGATGTGAAACAAGTAAGGCGTGATCCATTGAGTTTGGATGGTCATAGTTTGTTTTAACACGCTCTTCCATTTCTAAGTGGCTTTGATCACGATAATAGGCATCTTCCGAAATAATACCGATATCATCAATGCCAAGTTCGGCTTTTAATTCATTATAAATAGTAGTGGCGATTAAACTTTTACCTGATGCCGATGCACCAGCAATAGCAATCACAATGCAAGAAGGGTTTTTAGTTGAATTTGACATAGAATTATCCATTTTTGAGCTAACGTTCTTAAGATTATAACGCAAAATAAGTTGCTTTTGTGGATAGAAATAGCGTAGTTTAGTAAAATATTTGCAAATTCTATAAAAATCGTACCGCTATGACATTTAATTTACACTTTAAGTTACCCCAGATCACAGAAAAACATCAAGATCATCAAATATTAGGCAATCTCGTTGGACATTCCGATACTCTTGCAATCGCAGAAGCCGCACAGCAATTTAATGGTGTAAGCATCGTTGTGACACCAGATATTCAAACTGCATTGCGTTTAGAAAGCAGTTTGCCACAATTTAGTTCGCTACCTGTTCAGCTTTTTCCTGACTGGGAAACCTTACCTTATGATAATTTTTCGCCTCATCAAGAGATTATTTCCAACCGCTTATCTGCACTATTTCAACTTCAACAGGGCAACAAGCAGATTTTTTTACTGCCTATCCACACCTTGCTACAAAAAATTTGTCCGCCAAGTTATTTAGGTAATAACGTCTTTTTAATTAACAAAGGCGACCGTTTTTCAATTAGTCAATTACGCTTACAGCTTGAAAATGCAGGCTATCGGGGTGTTGAACAAGTTTTAGAATATGGCGAATATGCAGTGCGTGGTTCAATTCTCGACCTGTATCCAATGGGAAGTGATGAGCCATTTAGATTAGATTTTTTTGATGATGAAATTGATTCAATTCGCACCTTTGATGTGGATACGCAACGTACGATTCAAGAAATTGAAAAAATTGATTTATTACCTGCTCACGAATTTCCAACCGATGAGCAAGGCATTGAATTTTTCAGAAAAAAATTCCGAGAAACTTTTGCAGAAATTCGTCGAGAGCCTGAACATATTTATCAGCAAGTAAGCAAAGGTGTGTTAAATGCGGGGATTGAATATTGGCAGCCACTCTTTTTTGAAGAAATGGCATCACTGTTTGATTATCTTCCCCAAAATAGCCTGTTTATTACTTTTGATAAAATTGCTGAAAAAGCCGAGTTATTTCAAAAGGATACTCAAAAACGCTTTGAAAATCATCGTGTTGACCCAATGCGACCATTACTTGAACCTAGCGAATTGTGGTTTAAAATGGACGAGATCAACCGTCATTTAAAAAATTATCCACGTTTAACGCTAACCACAGAAAAAATCCGTCAATCTGTTGCAAAAACCAATGCAAATTTGACCGCTTTACCTAATGTTGCGATAACATCTAGCCAAAAAAATATCTTTAAAAATTTTGAAGATTTTTACACAAATTTTAACGGCAAAATTCTCTTTTCAGTGGAAACACAAGGGCGACGTGAAACCTTACTCGATTTGATCGCACCGTTAAATATCAAACCAAAACAAATCTATTCCCTCGATGAAATCAATGAACCATTTAGCTTAATGATTGGCTCATTAGATCAAGGTTTTATCTTAGAACAAAAAAATAGTGAAAATGTAAGCGGTCAATTTTTAGCAATAATTTGCGAAACGGATCTACTCGGCGAAAAAGTCCATCAGAAATCACGCCGAGAAAAAAATCGTAGCACGGTTAATCCTGATACGGTGGTACGTAACCTCGCCGAACTAAAAATCGGACAACCTGTGGTACATTTAGAAAATGGGGTAGGGCGTTATAATGGATTAGTAACCTTAGACACAGGGGGGATTACGGCAGAATACCTGATTTTACACTATGCGGGTGATTCCAAATTATATGTACCCGTTTCTTCATTACATTTAATCAGTCGTTATATTGGCGGGACGGATGACAACGCGCCTTTACATAAACTAGGTAGTGAAGCGTGGGCAAAATCACGTCAAAAAGCGGCGGAAAAGATCCGAGATGTAGCAGCAGAATTACTTGATGTTTATGCAAAACGAGAAACCAAAAAAGGATTTGCATATCAATATGATAAAGAGCTTTATAAACAGTTTAGTGCCACTTTCCCTTTTGAAGAAACCGAAGATCAACAGCTGGCAATCAATGCGGTTATCAGTGATATGTGCCAACCAAAAGCAATGGATCGTTTGGTGTGTGGCGATGTGGGCTTTGGTAAAACAGAAGTGGCAATGCGAGCCACATTCTTAGCCGTAATGAACAGCAAGCAGGTGGCAGTATTAGTGCCAACAACCTTGCTTGCTCAACAACATTTTGAAAATTTCAAAGATCGTTTTGCCGATTTTCCAGTTAATGTTGAAATGATTTCTCGTTTTAAAACCGCAAAAGAACAAAAAGTGATTTTAGAAAAAGTCGCTGATGGGCAAGTGGATATTCTGGTTGGCACCCATAAATTATTACAAGATGATGTTAAATTTAAGGATCTTGGCTTACTTATCATTGATGAAGAGCATCGTTTTGGGGTACGACAAAAAGAGAAAATTAAACAATTACGAGCCAATGTGGATATTCTAACCTTGACAGCCACGCCAATTCCTCGAACTTTAAATATGGCATTTAATGGCATTCGTGATCTATCTATTATCGCTAGTCCACCCGCTCGCCGTTTAAGTACAAAAACCTTTGTGCGACAAAATGATGAAAGCGTGATTAAAGAGGCAGTGTTACGTGAAATTTTGCGTGGCGGGCAGGTTTATTACCTTCATAATGATGTCGCCACCATTGAAAATTGTGCCGATAAATTAGCAGAATTGGTACCAGAAGCACGTATTGTTATTGGACACGGACAAATGCGAGAACGTGATTTAGAACGTGTGATGAGTGATTTTTATCATCAGCGTTTTAATGTACTGGTTTGCTCAACCATTATCGAAACAGGAATTGATGTCCCAACCGCAAATACCATTATTATTGAACGAGCGGATAAATTTGGTTTAGCCCAACTTCATCAATTACGAGGACGAGTAGGGCGTTCGCACCATCAAGCCTATGCCTATTTATTAACACCACCGATTAAAACCTTAACCAAAGATGCCAAAAAACGCCTAGAAGCCTTAGAAACGTTAGATAGCTTAGGGGCAGGCTTTATGTTAGCCACCCAAGATTTAGAAATTCGAGGAGCAGGCGAATTACTGGGGAGCGAGCAAAGTGGACAAATCAGCTCGATTGGTTTCTCCCTTTATATGGATTTACTCGAAAATGCCGTGCAAGCTCTAAAAGATGGGCGAGAACCAACCCTAGATGAAATTACCCAACAACAGGTTGAAATTGAATTACGAGTTTCTGCCTTGTTACCTGATGATTATGTGCCTGATGTGAATATGCGATTATCTTTTTATAAACGCATTGCCAGTGCAGAAAATAGTCGAGAATTAAAAGATCTCAAAATAGAGTTAATCGATCGTTTTGGATTATTACCAAAAGCGACAAAAAATTTATTCCAAATTACCCAACTTCGCCATATAGCTAAACAACTCGAATTGAAAAAAGTAGAAGCTGGAATAAATGGTGGGTATTTAGAATTTAAAGAAACTGCAACGCCAGATCCAATGATGTTTTTAGCATTAATACAATCAGATAAACAGGTTTATCGATTTGACGGACCATTTAAGTTTAAATTTAATACCACATTGAAAGAAACAGATGAAAGATTAACCTTTGTTACTCAATTATTAAATAATATTACTGATTAATAGCGGTATGATTTTGTTCGTTTTTTGCAAAAATGGGCTAAAGTTTAAACTAATAAAACATTTTTTTAAATAACATTTGACATCAAGTAATAAATCTCTAAAATACGCAATCAATGAAACGCTACTGAATAAGTGGCGTTTTTTAGCGGGAATAGCTCAGTTGGTAGAGCACGACCTTGCCAAGGTCGGGGTCGCGAGTTCGAGTCTCGTTTCCCGCTCCATTTTAAAATACGTTGCCCGAGTGGTGAAATCGGTAGACACAAGGGATTTAAAATCCCTCGGCTTTCGGGCTGTGGCGGTTCAAGTCCGCCCTCGGGCACCATTTTTAAAATGAACAACATACCAAAATATTGCGGGAATAGCTCAGTTGGTAGAGCACGACCTTGCCAAGGTCGGGGTCGCGAGTTCGAGTCTCGTTTCCCGCTCCATCTAAAGAAGCTCATCATATAAAAGATTGTTCACTAACATCCGTTAAGTGAGGCAAAGATGAGTAACATTCATTTAAATAAAAAACCATTTATAGTAACAATAGCAAGCACAAAAGGCGGTTCTGCTAAAAGCACAAATGCAGCGAACATTGGTAGTTTTTGTGCTGAACACGGACTTAAAGTATTATTGATTGATACAGACACTCAACCTACTTTAAGCTCTTATTTTTCTCTTAGTTACATTGCTCCTGGTGGGATCCACGAGTTTTTAACTTATCAAGATGTTGATCCTTCTCATATTATTTCTAAAACAGAAATTCCTAATTTAGATCTAATACAATCAAACGATCCAACCAATAATGTAAGTCAAATGCTACGAAATGCTCCCGATGGTGCAATTCGTTTTCGTTGCTTGCTCAATAAAATTCAAGGCTATGACTTAATCATAATTGATACTCGAGGAACTCGAGATATTACCGTCGATATGTCAGTATTAGCGGCAGATTTATTATTCTGCCCAATTCTACCCCATATATTATCTGCTAAAGAGTTTATTCGAGGCACGCTTGGAATGTATCAAGAGTTAGAAACATTCACTTCTCTGGGTTTAAAACTCCCTCCTTTGAAAGCAGTAGCGAATTGTGTTGATAGGACAAACGATGTTCATTTTGTATTAGATCACCTGAAAAGCCTATTTACTCAGCAACTTGATAATGAAAAAGTCTTACTTGATTTTACTATTCCAGATCGAGTTGCATACCGTGAGGCTGCAACATATTCTTTACCCGTTTACAAACACAGTCATAAAGAATATGTGGTAATTAAAGAATTATGTGAACTACTCTTCCCTCAATTTATTTCTTATTTCAATAACAAATAGGGGGCAGTGATGAAACAGAACACGATAACTGAACTTTGGTCTGTTGAAGCAGAATTAGGTGTTTTAGGTGGTATCATTATTAATAATGATTACTTTGATGAAGTCATTACTGTCTTAAAGAGTAACGATTTTTATTCTTTCACTCATAAAATTATTTTTGATGCAATTACAACACTCCTTTTAACAAATCGTAAAGTTGATTTAATTACTCTCGATCAGTTTTTAAAAGAAAAGGGAGCATTAAAAGATGTGGGGGGATTTGCTTATTTAAGTGAAATAGTCAATAACACCCCTTCTTCTTCCAATACTGTTGCTTATGCACATATTGTTGTTAAATATGCAAAACAGCGAAATTTCTTAAAACTGGGGCAGTTTATTGTTAGTGAAATGCAATCATCTAAAACAGATGAACAGCTTGATACTTTTTCAGAAAATATTGAGAAACAATACACCGAAATAACACTTCAAAATGAAGAACAAGATGTAGCAGATATTGGTCAAGTTTTTAACAATATTCTACAAAAAATGGAAAACTCATCATTAGAAGGGAATGCGGTTAGCGGATCTCCAACTGGCATTATTGATCTTGATGAGAATACAACAGGTGGGCAACCAGGAGAGCTGATTATTTTAGCAGGTCGTCCATCAATGGGTAAAACAGCCTTTTCTCAAGGGATTGCAAAACATACGCTCAATAAATTTACAGATAAGCCTGTTATTTATTTTAGTCAAGAAATGCCTAAAGAACAATTGCTACAGCGTTTTATTGCCATGGAAGCAAGAGTAGATTTACAACGCCTTCGTAAAGCGACTGAACTTGATGATGAAGATTGGTCAAAAATTGCAGTTGCAATGGGAGAGATCCAAAACAACTGGAAAAATCGTTTATTGATTGATGATGAAAGTAATCTTACTCCACAGCGTTTAAGAACGAAAGCTCGTAAATATTCAAGAAAATACGGTAAACCTGCTGCTATTTTTGTAGATTATTTACAACTAATGCGAAGTACCTCTAAAAGAGAAAACCGAAATTTAGAAATCTCAGATATTTCAAACTCCCTAAAAGCACTGGCAAAAGAATTACACTGCCCTGTTTATGCTTTATCACAATTAAATAGAAGCCTAGAGCAACGTCATAATAAACGTCCTTTAAATTCAGATCTGCGTGATTCAGGTTCACTTGAACAAGATGCTGATGTCATTTTCTTTGTCTATCGAGATGAAGTGTATGAGCCTGACAAACAAGACAAGGGTATTGCTGAAATCATTATTGGTAAACAACGTAATGGCCCATTAGGACGAGTTAAATGTCGTTTTTTAGGCAATTATTCCCTTTTTGAAAATATTGATTAAGTGAGTATAAATATGAGTAATCCATTAGTTAAAAATAAAAAAGATCAAAAACGAGCTGAAGCAGTTGCCCGTAATTTAAATGTAAAACCTATTGTTAATCATTCAAATGATTATACAGCAGTCGCGGCAACCGTCTATCCGACACAGGGACAATATGTGACGGTGACACTCGATAAATTAAGACCTTATGAGCACAACCCTCGCAAGGTTAGAAATCCTAATTTTGAGATGATTAAGGAATCAATTCGTAGACGAGGTTTAGATCATAAACCCAATATTACACGTCGCCCAGGGGAAGATTTTTATATTATTGCTGATGGTGGTAATACTCGTATTCAAGCCCTAAAAGAGCTTTTTAGTGAAACACAAGATCCTAGCTTTTTTTCCATTGAATGTTTATTTAAACCGTGGAAAAGCGATCAAGCGGATAGTGTGGAGGCTGAACTTGATATTCTTATTGGGCATTTAATTGAAAATGACACTCGAGCAGATTTATCTTTTATTGAGAAAGCCCTAGGTATTCAGCAGGCTTGTCAATATTATGAGAAAAAGCTGGGGAAAGAATTATCATCTCGTGAATTATCAGAAACATTAAGAGAAGATGGATATATTATCCAATTCTCGATGATAACAAAGATGCAACGTTGTATTAATTTTCTTTATCCCTATATTCCTGATGTTCTTTTTAATGGTTTAGGCAATAGTCCTATTGATAAATTACTTTCTATTCGTAATAACGCATTAACTGTATGGGAGCAATATCAATTTAAAACCGATATTCAATTTGAAGAAGTCTGGAAACAAAGTCTTTCCCGTTGTAATGATGATAATCCTTTTAATATTAAAGATTTTCAAGACCGTTTAATTAATGAAATGGCAGATGCATTTGAAGATGAAATTAGCTATGAAATGCTTTATCTTGAAATTGACTTAGATGAGCAGAAGTTTAAAAGACTAGCACAGAAACAATCAGATATTGAAGAAAAAGTTTCAGCAAGTTTACGAGATGTTTCCGATTATCAACAGCAACTTTCTTTGAAGAAGGGAAAACCATCACAACAATTAACTACTCAAACTCCATCAGACAATCATATTTTTGATGAAGAACAAGAAGAAACTGGAGGAGATTATTTAATTCAGGAAACTGAACCAGTTAATGATACTTATGAGGAATTTCAGCATTGCCTACCCGATCTTATTACTGAAGATGAAATGGTTGAAGATACAGGTAATAAAAAACAATCCTCTTTTGTAGATGAAATTACAAAAGGTTACGGCATTGTGCCAGGTATGAGTATTCAAGAACATAGGAAACAACAAGCAAAAGCGAATGGTTTAGATTTTGCTTTAAATGGTCGTCAACCAGTTTCAGATATTTGGCAAGTATTTCCGAATAGACAAAATAAAGCAGAAATCTATTCTTTGGCTCTAGATATAGCAGAATCTGTTAAGTTAGATGAATTTGTAGAACATATTGTGAAAGAGCCTGTTGATTTTAGCTTTAAAATGAAACCTATTAATAAAGAATTAAATGATCATCAACAATTTATTTATGATTTGTTAGATGCGTTACAAACTGATGAGAAAAACCTACAAGGTAGTGCATTACTAAGCAGTGAAGTGCTATTTCAAGATATTGATGATATTACATTGGTTAAGATATTTCGTCTTATTCGCTTAGTTCGTTATATCTATCAAATAGGAGGAAATGACAATGTTTGAAGGAATTAATGAAGTGATTTTAAATACGATCATTTCCAATATTCGTGAAGGTAATGTTAATACTTGCAGAACACTGGGATTTTCACAAGCTGAATTACAAAAAATTCAAGATTTAAGTATTGATGAAATTTTTGATATTGCAAAATCCAAAGTTCCAATTGCTAAAATTGATATTGATCATAGTGCATTTTGGACATTAATGAATGTTGCTCAATCCAACTCTCAAGAGCGAA
Organism: Phocoenobacter atlanticus subsp. cyclopteri; assembly: GCF_018343795.1. GTDB lineage: Bacteria > Pseudomonadota > Gammaproteobacteria > Enterobacterales > Pasteurellaceae > Phocoenobacter > Phocoenobacter atlanticus. The sequence goes on along the minus strand of NZ_CP074346.1, from coordinate 1,392,783 downwards.
TGATAATAGATAGAGCATTAATGCTCGGAGCATCAATTCAAATGCTGAATACTTATTTCGGTTTAAGTACGACTAAAGTATCTTCTCGGCGGAATTTATTGGGTATAAAAGAAGAAATCGGACGAAAAACATCGGCAACAGATGATGAAAAAACAATACTATGGGAGTTATGGCAAGAGAATAAAGACAAAGTTATTCAATTAGAATCTGTAGCAGGATTAGAACTACTTATTTTATTTGCGGAAGAAACAGAGATAAATTTAACGGCTGTTTGGAAAGTGATTGAACAGTGGTATCGAAATAAAAAATAAAAAAGGAAAGGGTTCCCCATTGGTGATCTTAACAATGGGGAAATACTCAAGTCAGTGAGGCAAATCAACAAACTGAGTAAGTACATAACTAAATGTACGAGTAGATTATAAAACATAATTTAAAAATTTCAATATAGGAAATTGTATTATGAGTTCAGATAAAAAAAATAATCTCTTTGATTCTATTTTTGAAAATGAGACACAGCATAAAGATGGTTTGTTATTTTTTGGTAATGAACAAGAAACCGTTCCCAAACGGTTGTTGTATGATCCTTGTTTAACTCCAAGAGCAAAGTTTACGTGGCAATTAATTAAAAGTAAGGCTCGAGAATTTCAAGAAGGTGTATTTCCTAGTTATGAAGTATTGGGAAAATTATTATCAGATAAACCTTTTGACAAAAACGCTTCATTATCTCGAAAAAAAATTAGTCAAACGCTATTATTACTACGCTTAACAAGATGGCTAACACTTTGTGAAAAAATAAGAAATGAAAAAGGACACATAAAAGGAAATCTTTATCTTCTTCATGATGAACCCGTTCCTATTCTAGATGCCGTTCAGCTAGACAGTGATTATTTAGATTTACTTAAAACAAATCTAAAACATAAAGATCCTATTGTAAGTGGGGTAGCTAATTATATCGTTGAAAAAGTGATGACAGATAAAAGCCAATGGCATTATGTGTCACATGTAGACTGGCTAAAAACTCGTTATCAATCATTTAAACAAGAAAGACTTTGTTCATCTGTGAGTACAGGGGAACTAAGTCAAAAAATAGATAATTTACTTAGTTCCAATAGGGAACTAAGTCAAAAAACAGACAATTCACTTAGTTTCAATAGGGAACTAAGTCAAAAAACAGACAATTCACTTAGTTTCAATAGGGAACTAAGTCAAAAAATAGACAATTCACTTAGTTCCAATAGGGAACTAAGTCAAAAAACAGACAATTCACTTAGTTCCAATAGGGAACTAAGTCAAAAAACAGACAATTCACTTAGTTCCCAACAGTACAAGTACAGTACTGTATATATAAATAAGTACTGTACTGGTAGAGTAGAAGAAATAGATTTTGATAATATACAACTTAAATTAACAGATTATGATAAAAAAATTATTGCTCAAGCAATGAATGGTTTAGATCTAGGGTTATGCCAAGCCATTCTCTTTGAAGTCGATATTAGAGTGCAAAAAGGGGATATAAAAAAAATATGGGGATATTTAATGAGTGTTATTAAAAAAGCACATATTGGAGGGTTTAAACCTCATCTATTAGAGCAATATTTGTCAAAGCAAGAGAGTCAGAAATCACTTGATATACCAAGTAATTTTAATAAAAATAATACACTGAATACTAAACTTGTTTTAACCACACAAGAAGAAAGAACTGCAAGAGCTGAGGCAATACGCCAGTTTAGAGAAAGTTTAGTTGTGTAAGATTAAAATAGGTGGTGAACAAAAAATAGACACTGTGTAGGGGCTACACAGTGAACAAAAAATAAGCACTGTGCTAGGGTTGCACAGTGAACAAAAAATAGACACTTGCTAGGGGCTAGCAACTGAACAAAAAATAAGCACTGTGCTAGGGTTGCACAGTGAACAAAAAATAAGCACTGTGCTAGGGTTGCACAGTGAACAAAAAATAGACACTTGCTAGGGGCTAGCAACTGAACAAAAAATAAGCACTGTGCTAGGGTTGCACAGTGAACAAAAAATAAGCACTGTGCTAGGGTTGCACAGTGAACAAAAAATAGACACTTGCTAGGGGCTAGCAACTGAACAAAAAATAAGCACTGTGCTAGGGTTGCACAGTGAACAAAAAATAAGCACTGTGCTAGGGTTGCACAGTGAACAAAAAATAGACACTGTAAAGGGGCTTTACAGCGAACAAAAAATAGACATTTATATTAAGGAGTAAATATTATGACTGAAATTCAATCCAATACGAATACGCCTGGACCACTTCGCAGCGAGTCCGTGATTACTGTAAATACTTATCACGCCTCAAGACTGTGGAAAGGGAGAAGACAGATTAAAGAAAATGGAAAGATCACCCAAGCAATGATCATAAGCATGCCCCATTGTCTAGGGATTCTCTCTCGTATTCATCGTGATGCTCAAAATGATGATCCATACGCAGACGATTATTTAATTAAGTTTGAGCAAAAGTTACAAGCTAATCGTAAAGAAATGCAAGAACTTATTGATAAAATTATAAAACTCTACGAAAAAAATATACCAAGTACATTTAATATGGAAGGAAGTGTAAGTACTGAGCCAGTCACTTATCCTTTGGGATTTAACTCTCAAATCGGCTATCAATTAATTTTCTTATTTTTAGGTTTTGATGAGTTAGCTTGTTCTGTAATGACAGCAAGTCATATTGCCTTAATTACTCGACGTGAATCACACGACTGGATCAATGCTGGAGCAAAATTATTGCGACAGTGTTTTGCTATCGTGGAACGATATAAAACATCAGGTATTACAAGAGCTGATGCAGTTCAAAATAATGCGAGATATCAGGCTGCAATTAAGAGAATGGGATATACTCTTTCTGATGAAGTTTTATCAGGAAGTGTTAGAGCTGAGTTTGCTCCAGTAATTAGAAAACAACAGTCAGCTGTAGATGAAACTGTAGATGATGAATAGAATGGTTCAGGTTTATTGTAAACGTAAAGCTGGGGCAGTTTAATTTTAGGAGAAACATATATGTCATTAATTATCCCTGATAACTTATATAAAGAGTTAGCAAGAGACACACACTTAAATGATATTCAAAAGCAATTATTTAGTTTTGTTACATCTATTGATGAGTATAAATATTTGCAAAGTGAATTAATTGATATTAGAAACGTCTTTTTTCAAAAAATGAAAGAAATGATTTCTAATTATGAAAAATCAGAATTAAATGGGTTGGGATTATGTTTGAAAATATCTCATCCAACCTCTGGAGAGGGGCGTTTTTTAAGATGGGTGCGAACTGATTCGTATGAAAAACAAAAAAAAGGAACAAAAGAATCAGTAATTATTCGATTTTTGCGAGAGTCAGATATACCAGCTAATCATCCCATTAAACTCAAAATCGTTAAATTAGATAAAGAGCGTATCTTAATTAATACACAAATGAGAATTTTATGTGCAATGATTAAAAATCTTAATATAGCTATAAAAAGTATGGATGAAGCTGAGCAATTTCTGGAAAAAAAGAGTAAATGACTTTTTTAGGCATATTTCTAGGTAGTGTTTATTGTTATTTGTAAGTAGTGTTTTGAGTGGATTTGCAAGTAGTGTGACAAAGGCCTTTAAAGGTAAGGGGGACAAGCCCCCTTACCTAACGAAAAATGCCCTTATAAAAAATACCCTTAAAGAAAAATATAATTAACTAACGATTTTTGTTTTTAAAAAAATAATAATGATTAAGCCAATTTTTACTATGAGGATTTTATTATGGCTGGTATAAATAAAGTGATTATTGTTGGAAATTTAGGAAATGTTCCAGAAATGAGAGCAATGCCAAATGGTGAAGCAGTTGCAACTATCAGTGTGGCAACCTCAACAACTTGGAAAGATAAAACTACAGGAGAAAGACGAGAGGAGACTGAATGGCATAGAATTGTTTTCTTCCGTCGTTTGGCCGAAATTGCAGGCGAGTATTTACATAAAGGTTCAAAAATTTATGTAGAAGGACGATTAAAAACACGTAAGTGGCAAGATAAGAATGGAATTGACCGTTATACAACTGAAATTATTGGTGATAATTTACAAATGCTAGATAGTCGTGGGGAGCAAACTCATCAAACTACTCAAGCAATATCATCAAACACGTCACAACAACCAGTGCCTCCACCTATAGATAATTTTGATGACGAAATTCCATTTTAAATATAATAAATCTGTTCTCCATACCTCCTTCCCAGTCTCAGTTCGAGCTGGGTTTTTTTATTCTTTTTTAATATTTAAATAATATTGTATAAGAACAAGTGATTTCTTTACGATACATCTTTCCCGAGAAGATTGTTTCTTCATTTATTTAATTAACAGTACAAAAAAAAAAAAGGATGTATTATGAAAAAATCTATTCTATTTTTAGCGTTTGTTCCATTGTTAAGTTATTCAACTTCAGTATTAGCTACTGGAGACACCAATATTACTATTCATAATAATATGGATAAAACAGGTCTTGAGCTAGGAGAAAACTCAAGAGCAAGAGGTACTGGGAGTATTGCGACTGGAAGAAACTCTATTGCAATTGGTAAAAATGCAGTAGCAACAGGAGGTAATGAAACACGAGAAACTATTTTAAGAAAGCTTGCTGAAAATAAAGCAAAGCTAGACGAAATTACATCACAAGAAAATACAATTGTTCGTCTCTCTGATGAAATTAAAACATTAAAAATCAGAGAGCACGAAACAATCGAAGCGGGTATTCGAGTTCAAGAAATCAGAAAAGCAAAAGAAAAAGCGAAACTTGAATATCAACGATTACAAAAAATATACGATGATGAAGTCTCGAATTCTGCTCAGTTTTTTGCTGATGCTCAAGCAAAAATTGATGATTTAAACTCAAGATTAGACGGAATATCAAGATTAACGGGTTATGATATTCATAATGATGCGAGCCTGAATCAAATGGCAACTAAATTTAAACAACAAGTCGAAAGTGGAACAACTTTAAACCTGACACAGGATTTCTATAAAAAGTATATCAAATCATATTATACAGCTTTAGGGACATTAACTGAAAATAAAAATAGAGTTTTAAAATTTTTTTTAGGTCATTTTGACTATAATTCTTTAACTTTAAGAGATAAAAATAAAGCATTTAAGAGACTAAATTTTACTATAAATTCAGACAGCTTTAAATGCGGATTTGCTCAAGGGTCTTTTATAGAGGGAAAATACCGCAAATCTTTTACTTCAGATTTGCCTAAACCTGAAGAAAATATAGAAGTATTTGAATTAGATGCAATTACTGTATCTAAAGAAAGATATGAACAAGTTAAAAGAGATATTCCTAAATACAAAGCTTTAATCCAAGAATATTTTAAAACAAGTAATGATATTTTTTCAACAGATAAAGTAACTCTTGAAAAAATGGAAAAGACATTTAATACAAAATTAAATTACTTAGAAAAAGTATATGAAGTTGGATATTATCAAAATGAGTATAATAAAACTAAAGACATTAATTGGTTAAATAAAAAGAAAAAAGCTATGGATGAAGCTAAAATAATAAAAGATACAGGGGAGGTTTATAACTTAGGAACATTAAGAGAAAAAATTGGGAGAAATTTAAACAAGAAAAAGTCATTGCAGTAGAAGAAGCTAATAAAATAACAACTGAGCATTTAACTCACGAGCTTGAACAAGCATTAGATATCAATAAAAATGCGATTTTTACTAAAAAAGCTGAAATTGCAAAAATGTTAGCTAATGCAGAGCAAATAAAAAATAATTGGGAAGGAATCAATCCATCAAAAAAAGATTTACTGTTAACAAAAGAGTATGAAAGAGTTGCTAAAATCCTACTTGAAAAAGGTAATTTATTAAAAACAGCAAGTGAAAGATTAAAATATCTTAAAGATAATTTAACTCTCAACTATTTGACTAATGTCGGAGCCGATTCGATTGCGTATGGTACTGACAACTTAGCAACAGGTAATGCCTCTATTGCACTTGGAAAATCAAACGTATCAACAAAAGAAAATGCGACAGCAATTGGACAAACCAACTTGGTTGATAGTAAAAATTCACAAGCGATAGGTGTTGGCAATAATCTCTTATCTGCAAATACAACTTCTGAAAATCAAGCGACACTCGGTAATGCTAATACATTAGTGGGTACAAATAATTATGTAGTCGGCTCAAATAATAGCGTTGGGACTCAAAACTCACCTAAAAATAATGTTTTTATTTTGGGTAGCAATATTAATGCAAGTAATGCTTCAGATGCAGTTATTTTAGGTAATCAGTCTACTGCAGTATCAGGAGCTGTTTCTGTCGGACGCGTAGGTGCTGAAAGAAAAATTGTTAATGTGAAAGACGGTGATGTCTCACAAAATTCTAAAGAAGCAGTTAATGGTTCTCAATTACACTCTCTAAGAGCAGAATTATTAAACGCTAGAGATGCAATTAATGGTAAACAGGCTGAAGAATTAAGAAGCCAAATTATACAGAATGCAAAAAATATTAAATTATTAGATGGGTATGTTTCGGATGTTCGTCGATTTGATTCTCGTATTACTAATGTTGAGAAAAGTGTTAAAAAATTAGATGAAAAACGAAAAGCAGGAACAGCAGCGGCTCTTGCAACAGCAGGGTTAATGCAACCTATGCATGCAGGACAATCTGGAGTTACCGCTGCAGTGGGGCAATATCAAAGTCAGACTGCCATCGCTGTAGGTTACTCAAAAATTTCAAACAATGGTAAATATGGCGTGAAAATGTCACTTAATGCTAATACTCAAAGTGAAATGGGTGGAACTATTGGGGTTGGTTATTTCTGGTAATAAACGAAGTGAGTGAAGATATTCTTTACTCACTTTTTATCTATAATTAAGGATTTATTTATGAAAACAAAAATATTCAATGTATTGACTTTAATGTCAGTTGTAACTATTACTGGTTGTGGTAATTTAAGTAAAATTAATGATGATGGGACAACCAATAATCCGATTTTTCCAAGCCTTTCATCTGAGACATTTAATAGTAGTGATTCACATAAAGGAGTTTATGTTGATATTGATAATCTAAAACAAATCAGGCAAGGGATGAGTAAAGAGCAGGTGATTTATCTCATTGGACATCCACATTTTAATGAAGGGCTTTATAATGTTAGAGAGTTTGACTATGTTTTTAATATCAACTCAAAAACCTGTCAATATAAGGTTTTATTTGATAAGAATAGTAATTTAAGTCAAGAATGGTGGTATCCAAGAGATTGTTCTTTCAATCAAGTTCAACCTCAACTCATTTACAGCACAACACATTTTGATATTAATACAGATATCTTGTTTGATTCTAATAAATCAACATTATCAGACATTGGGTTAATGAATATTGAAAAACTTGCCAAAAAATTAAAATATCTAGGTGCAAAGGAAGTTGAGGTTCAAGGTCATACTGATTATTTAGGCTCTGTTGCTTATAATAAGAAATTATCTCAACAACGTGCTAATACCATCAAATCTCAACTCCTAAAAGATGGGCTTGGTATTCATATTACGGCAATAGGGTACGGTGAAACAAAACCAGTTAAAGACTGTAAATTTAAAAATATATCTTCTCAAAGAAAGTGTTTAAAACCGAATCGCCGAGTTGCTATTATCATCAAAAAATAACTACTCTTACATCTAAAAATCCTAACTTAAAAAAGTTGGGATTTTTTTATTCATATTATTTGAAAAATAATTTTAACTATCTATAAAAAAGCATTTTTCAGTATAGTTAGGTAACATTATTTTTAGGTATCAAAAATGAATAAACTTAATCTTACTTTTGCTCTTGGACTTGTCGCTTTACCTTTTTATACTGTTGCAGAAAATGAACCTATTAAAAATAGCCTAAATCAGATTGGGATTGGTATATCAGATATTGATATTCAAAAATCTGAATTATCAGGCTTTAAATCTATTATTACTCAACAAGGGGTTATTCAAGTAAGTGATGATGGCCAATATTTAATCCCTGGTCGTGTATTAAAACTTAAAAATGGTACAGTAAGTGATATAACTAATACCCCTTTGCTTTATAAGTTAAATACTCTAGAAAATGAGATGATCGTTTTTTCTGCTAAAAATGAAAAGTTTGTCATTACTGTATTTATGGATATTTCTTGTCATTATTGCCACAAACTCTTTTCCCAAACACAAGAATATAATGATTTAGGTATTACTGTCCGTTATTTTGCATTTCCTCGAGCGGGTTTAGACAGTCAAATAGCTGCTCAGATGGAGGCTATTTGGCAATCCAAAGACAAAAAACAAGCTCTAATACAAGCCGAAAATGGGATATTACCAACAGAATTCAAAAAACCTAATCTTATCGTTAAACAATATGAGTTAGGTATTCAATATGGTATTAGTGGTACGCCTAGTATTGTGACGGACAAAGGAGAATTGATTAATGGTTATGTGGAACCTCAACGTTTATTAGATAGAATAAGTCATAAGGAGTAAAGAATGTTTATATTTGAGACAGGTATATACAAAGATATTATTGATTTTGAAACAGGGCGATTAGCAGGACGGGGTTATGTTTTATATGAAATATAAGTGAAATAAAAATGAGCAACAAAAAATAGTTTTTGAGTGTAATAAAGTTATTGAAGGGTTATAAATGAAATTAGTTAATATTAATAAAGATGAGTTTATTTTTAAAGATGATTTCGAATTATTAGATTTTATCATTACAGCAACAGTTGAGAAGTTAAAAATTTATTTTTTATTTATTCATACAAATGGCATTGTGTTTGAAGACGATCTTATTGATGATAAATTTTTACATATTGTTACTTGTCATCATCGCCAATTTTTTAGAAAAGGTTGTCCTCATCAAAAATGTAATGATTTTTTAATAAATGTACAAATTGCTCAAGAATCAGGATTAAGAGATTTACGATCTCTTTTTCCAATCATTAAATAAGTAAACAAGGATTATAAAAATATGGCTGAGCAGAAAAATAGTAACCCATTTTTAACTATTTCTGAACCACATACTGTCTTATTTCATTGTCATTACTTAAAAACATTGAGTCACTACAATAAGATTTTAGCTGACAAGATTGAAAATCACATACTTTGCGATAAATGGAAAGAAAATTACTGTAATACAGTAATTTTTAGCTTCCCTATGAATTATTAGATTAAAAAAGGAATAAATATGCAATTTGCACTAAAACCAGCATTTGATTCACAATTTATCTTTTCTGCATACGAATTTCAAATTGAGTACCATTTAGGTGTAGATGAAAAACTAATATGTAATGATTTAAATAGTTTAGATTTCTCTGATGATTGTGAATTAACAATCGTATATGGTAAATTCTTATGCCAGCCTGAACATAAAGAAAATAATTTAATTCTTGAAGATATTTTAAGAAATAAAAATAAAGGTTTGTTTTGTATTGTTGATGATAGCCGCCTGGATAAGAAAGAAATTGAAATTGGTTATTTTGCTTATAAAGATATAAAGCTATATGAGAGAGAGCCATTAGGATATGTTCCTTTCTCAATGCTAATTTATGGTGAAGAAAAAGCGATAAATAAGATAAAAAAAGGGCGAAAGACTCAATCAATCGAAGCATCGTTTAGATATAATGAAGAAGATCCAATAGTATTAAATTTTTATAATCGTTTAGGTGTGTTTGCAATGAAATCTGTTGAGAAAAGAATAAAACAACCTCTAACTATTGATAATTGGTTGCAGTTTGTTGATGATGAAAGAGCATTAAGGGTTGCTAAATCTATATATTAGTGTGATGAAAAAATGTTGAAAAATGCAATAGCCATTTTATTATAGGGTATAAAATATGAAAGAGTTAAATATTAAAAATATTGATTTTAAATTACCTATTGAAGTAGTAGCTTTTCAATATTCAGAGAGCTGTCCTACAATGCAAGAACGGTTAAATAATATTGAGCCAATTTTTATCTCAGGTCATTCTATAAGTGTATTTATGGATTGGTTATTAAACGGTAAGACTAAAAATTATTGGAAGCAATATCTAGAAGATATGCAATGTACTTATATTGATTCAGAAACAAAAAAATCACCTTTTTGTATTATTATGCCTCTTGTCGTTTTTAGATTTGAATTTTGTCAGTGGGGGATAGATTGTAGTAATGAAGAAACGCAATTACTTCTACACACTCTCTTTGAAAAAACAAAAGATTGGAAAAACAAAGAGGTTGATTTAATTTCTATCAACCTCTATTTTAATACTTAATTTATATATTGATTAAGATTATTCATCATTGTAACAAAATCAGTATTTTTAGCTTTATCAGGATCATTGGTCCATCGTAATGTAATATTATATGGCTCTATTGCTGTTAAAATTCTATCAATTTCTTCAGGAGTAGAGTCAGTATATAAATACAATTTTCTTAATGTTTGTGGGCGAGGGGTTCCGTGCGTTCTCATAAATCCCAGCCAGTATATTTTATCTGCTTCATCAATAATTTCAGTTGGTATCCTATTCTGTATATTATTATAATGTCGTCTCAATATTGTTACATTTTGATTACGTTCCAGTCTTTGTGGGATTGCTGCATTAATTTCTTGAAAAAAATGTTCTAAATTAAATGGATTAACCCCATTTCCATTTAGTTGTAATTCATCTCTTATTACACGTTGAAGTTTTTCATTAAAGTAAATAAAAAAATCTCCATTTCGATGACTACCATATAATTTTAAGTTGTGTATCTGATTAGTGTTTTGTAAGTATAAATATAAGTAATCTTTGGAATCTTTATCATTTTCATCAAAAAACATAAAGAAAATAAACCGCCCTCTTCCATTTCTTAATTCAAATGCCAAAGTAAAATCGCCTCTTTGAATTGCTTCGTTATAGATAGCTGATAAACCAGTCAAATTAAATCTTTCGCACATAATACACCTCTTAAAATTATTTAAAATAAGAAAACAATTTTCCATTGTCGGTTTATTCTAGTCCTTATAATCTAAATTATATTTTTTGTCAAAACGAAATATAAGGGAATGATAATGCCTACAAAAAATATTGAAAAATCATTATGGTTAGCTATTGAGAAGAAAACCTTAGATTCAATTATTAAAAATAAGTTGTTAATAAAAGATACTGATTTATTACAGCTTATCATTAGAAAAGGGCTAGAAGTTGTTTCTGATGAAGAGATCCTTACCCTTTCCCAAAAAATGGTCAAACGGAGAAGTAAAGAATGAAACTCTTTTTATGCGAGAAGCCGTCCCAGGGAAGAGATATTGCCAAAGTGCTTGGGGCAACAAAACGAGCTGATGGTTATTTGTCTTCAGCAGATGGCTCAATTTGTGTAACCTGGGGAGTTGGACATCTTGTGGAGCAATTTAGCCCTGAAAAGTACAACCCTGCATTTAAAAAATGGCAATTAGAAACCTTGCCGATCATTCCTTCAAAGTGGCAAGTAGAACCAAAAAAATCCACTAAGAAACAATATAATGTGGTTATTCGTCTAATCAAAAAAGCTAAGCACGTTATAATTGCTACTGATATCGACAGAGAGGGAGAAACCATCGCGAGAGAATTACTAGAATTAGCAAACTACAAGGGTCCAATTCAACGTTTATGGTTATCTGCTCTTGATGATGTGAGTATTCGTAAAGCATTAGGACAATTAAAACCAAATCAAGAAACTTTGCCGCTTTATTATGCAGGGCTTGCTCGAAGTCTTGCCGATTGGTTAGTGGGAATGAATTTCTCCCGTTTATTTACTTTGCTCGCTCAACAAAAAGGTTATCAAGGTGTAATGAGTGTAGGGCGAGTACAAAGTCCTACGCTTGCACTTGTTGTCAATCGTGACCGTGAAATTGCTAATTTTTCTCCAAAATCCCATTATATGCTATTGGCTCAATTACATGATCAAATGGGGGAACCATTTAGTGCCACTTATATCATTCCTGAAGAATATATTGATGAAAATGGACTATGCTTAAATCCCGCTATTTTAAAACAAGTTGAACAAGCTATTTTACAAATTAAAAAAGCAAAAGCGATCAGTGTTGAAACAAAACGTAAGAAAGAAAGCCCACCATTAGTTTTTAATTTAAGTACGCTTCAAACAGACTGTAATAGAATGTTTGGACTAGGAGCAAAAGAAGTCTTAGATATTGCTCAATCACTTTACGAAACTCATAAAGCTACTACGTATCCACGTTCTGATTGTGGATATTTACCTGAAGAACAATTAGCTGAAGTTCCAAAAGTTATCAATGCAGTTTTGCAAAGTGATCCTAAATTACAACCGCTTAAACCTAAATTGAATTTATCTCAAAAATCTCGAGTATGGAATGATAAAAAAATTACAGCTCACCACGGTATTATTCCAACGACTAAAACTATTGATATAGCAAAAATGAGTGAAGATGAATTTAAAGTTTATGATTTGATTCGTCGTCATTATTTGGCTCAGTTTTTACCATTTTGTGAGATTGATAAAACAGAGGCTATTTTTGAGAGTGCAGGGCATCAATTTATAGCAAAAGGTAATGTAACTATTATTGCTGGTTGGAAGGCCTTGTTTGGTAAGACTGTTGATGATGAGGAAGAGCAAGGATTACCCAAACTTATTCAAGGAGAACGATATACTATTACTCAAACAGAAATTAAGTCGTTAAAAACAACGCCGCCGCCTCACTTTACTGAGGGAACATTATTATCAGCAATGGTAAACGCAGCTAGATTTGTAAGTGATGAGAGACTTAAAGCGAAATTGAGGGAAACTGAAGGACTTGGAACTGAAGCAACTCGTGCGGCTCTTATTCAAAATTTATTTGATAAGAAATTTATTCAAAAGAAAGGAAAATCAAAATCTATTATTGCAACCGCTGAAGGTGTAGCGTTAATTGATAGTTTGCCACAGGTTTTAAAAGATCCTGGTATGACTGCTTTATGGGAGCAGGCTTTAAATCAAATAGCTGAAGGTAAATTATCTCTTGAATCATTTATGCAAAAACAAGAAGCCTTTATCAATTTTATGATGAAGCAATGTATGAGTAACGGAGTTAATTTAGGGAGTGTTGAATTAAGAAAATGTTCAGAATGTGGAAAACCAATGCGAAAAATTAAAGGTGAAAAAGGTGTATTTTGGGGATGTACTGGTTATCCAAATTGTAAGCATACCGAGTTAGTTGAAATATCAAAAAGAAAAAATGGGGCATCTACAAATAAACGTAGTCGTAGTTCTCTTAGTGTTACAGATCAAATTAAGAATTTAAAATCAAAAATTAATGGAGAATAGAAATTTATGTATGAAGTAATTACTCTGATAATGATAAGTATGGCATGTCTTTTAGTTTTATTTATATGTTTATATAAACGTTTTGAAAAACTAGAGAAGCGTAATGCAGAAACTGCTGAATTGATTGCTCAGTATTTAAAAGCAATTAATAAAAAAGTTTAACTTCTGTAATTCTTTATAAAATTCATAGTGTAAGTGTATTTTTTTAATTTAACTTAGAATCTATATTTAATGTGTAAATGAGGGATGTAATGCAAGGAACAATAATGATAGTTGAATTTATTAAAATAGCATTTTTGATGACTGTTGTGTATGCAATATACAAAATAATTTTTATTAATTATTACAATAGTTTGTATGATTAAAAGAGTGAAACAATATAAACTTATTGGCATTTATTTTTTAATTATCACTGTAGCAATCTTCATTTACAGAGTGAACAACAACAGAACAAAATCATTAGATGAATGCTCTGAAGAGATTTCTTCAGTTAATGATATCTAAATCGTGCTATGTGCATATTCCTGAATATGCAGAAAGACAGGGGATAAATCTAATATACGATTTAACTCATAGACTATTTGTTGTACGATGATAACATATCAGAAAATAACATTATTAAATGTCAAAGATTGTATCATACAACGTCCTGTAGTTGTTTTTGTAGGGTTTGTTTTATTCTTAACTTTTATAATCATTTATAGAGTTCATAGTGTATTTTTTTAACTACTGCTTTTATACAGTAATTTATTTTAGGGAGGAAATATTAAATGGATAGCTATATTATGCTTGGGATTGCAACTTTTATGTTTATTATGTCATTTATGATTAATGGTTTTACAGTACCCTTTATTAGATTGTTTTCATTTCTATCTATAGTGGTTTATTTAATGCTTATTATAGAAATTAATAATAATCAATATGAGAAAATTGATAATGCTATTAAAAAATATCCTAGTAGCTCTCTAAGTATCGATAAAAGAAAGGCAATGAAAGATGGGAAAATTTCTTATGCAGAATATGTATATTTTTACATAAACATCAGTCGTTTAGAGAATAATAATATTAACTTATAAACAAGGAAAGAAATATGGCTAAATTATTAATGCATAAAAGAAACTACACGTCGATAGAGAGAAAGTTCAATTGTAAACTTTCTCCTTCTCAGCAAACTACAGATAAGCAAAAATTAAAAGAAAAATGTACTCCTAGTTTTCCTTTAGATGATTTAATCATAGAATGGCAAAATCAATTGAGAGGTAGATAAATGTTATTTTATAGAACTATGAACGTTATAATCACTAATGAAGTAGAAGCTCATACTTTTTCTTACAGTTATTGATGTATGGTTTACATCAGCTTATCCGTGAAACCAGTAATTATTTTTTCTTTTATTATACTTTGTGATACAATTTTTATGAGTTTAGATTTGTAGTTTGAACTCACTTAAAATAAGTTTTATCTTAACCAGGACTCGCTGGTGAAAAAACGAGTGGCGTTTGTATTCAGTAAGAATGCTTTTTTATATCAGCTAACGACCACATTGTAGTTGAGTAAACTGAAATTGTAATAATATGGAACAGTTGTAACGAAGACTAATCCACTTTTACAGAAGTAAGATTATGTTGGTCACATTATTTTTATAGATGTTTTATGTCTCGATTTTTTATCATACTTTCATCTAGCTTTTTATTAAAAGACTCAAGTAATTGTCATTAATTGCTTGAGTCTTTTTTATTTCTATTTCATTTTTAATTTTCTCTATCATTTTTGTTGTTTTTATATTTTACTTATCATCATAAAGATGCTGCTTTTTTTGCAGTCCTTTAAAAGCAACAGGAACGAATGAAAATGTTGCGGTCTAGCTCGATGTAGTAGATGCGTTCATTACTGTTTTTACAGTAGGCCTTTAGTAATAGCAGTTCCTTAAGCTATTAACTTTAATTTTAAAGTAGGAATCTCGTAATCATTTACCCTGTGGGGAATCATTTTTCCCATGTTGGGTAAAGATGTTTCTCCACTTTTTTTATATTTATTTTGGAGAAACATATTATGAACACTCAACAAACAGAAACTCAAAAAAACTTTTTTAATTTACACGTTACTGGTATCGGTTATCTTAATGATATTCGAGAAGTAGCACCTAAAAAAGGAAATCCTTTTTTAGCTTGTCGTATCGCAGCACTTGTTGGAGACAGCAATAACAATGAATACCGTTACTTCGATTGTAACGTGAAAGGTGAAAAAGCTGAAAAACTAATAAAGCGTTGTCAAAATGCGGTTCAAGATAATAAAAAAGTACTTATCTCTTTTACTCTTGGTGATTTATGGACAGATACTTTTGTTTACTCAAAAGATTCTGATTTTCATAAAAAAGGTGATGTCGGTGTATCACTTAAATCTCGATTAATTAATATCAGAATGATAAAAGTTGATGGAGAATTAAAATACGAAGATGAAAAAGAGAGTAGTAATGAGGAGTCTTAATACTCAATCCAACCAGTTACTTAGGTAATTGGTTGGATATTATTTTAAACCCACTAGGGATAACTTCCTGGTGAGGTTGCTCCTAGTGATTTTTTTATTTTAAATTAGGAGTAAAATATGGTAAATTTAACTCAAATTAATGATCAATTGGAAAAAATACCTAATGATCAGAGAGGAGCAATAGTGACTCTTATTAACATAAAGACGGAGGATGATATGGACAAAGTTTTAAATAGACTTGATACCATTGAGGCTAAATTTGAGTCCAAATTCGATGCTATTGAAACTAAATTCGATGCTAAGTTTGATGCAATTGATGCTAAGTTTGATGCAATTGATGCTAAGTTTGATGCTGTCGATAAGGCAATCTCTGCTCAAAAATGGTACATAATGGCAACAATTACAATTGTTGGTATTTTATCAACTTTGATAGCAACTTATCTCAGCTCACATTCACTATAAAGTGAGTAATCAAACTATGATAGACAATAAAAAATTTGAAGCTGAAATTGAGCAAATGAGAGCAACGACTATCAAATTACAAGCTGAAACGATGAAACTTCAAAATGAAAGTGCCAAACTCAATAAAGAGTTAAAATGGTACGAAGTAAGTATTATTGTTGCAGTTACTTTGGTTGTCGTTGCAATCGCTAAATTATTTTTATAGTCATTTAACACCTAACCACCCTGTGGGAGATTATCCCACAAGGAAATCTCCTATCTATCTATCTATCTATCTATCTATCTATCTATCTATTTAATTTTTAGGAGAAACTCATGAAAAACTTTACTAAAAGTCGCTTT
Organism: Phocoenobacter atlanticus subsp. cyclopteri; assembly: GCF_018343795.1. Lineage (GTDB taxonomy): Bacteria > Pseudomonadota > Gammaproteobacteria > Enterobacterales > Pasteurellaceae > Phocoenobacter > Phocoenobacter atlanticus. The sequence goes on along the minus strand of NZ_CP074346.1, from coordinate 1,376,203 downwards.
CTTTATTAACTATTTTGATTTTCAATCAAAAAGATGGTTGGATATTATTTTAAACCCACTAGGGATAACCTTCCTAGTGAAATTACTCCTAGTGATTTTTTTAATTTTATCTAGGAGTAAAATATGGTAAATTTAACTCAAATCAATGATCAATTTGAAAAAATACCTAATGATCAGAGAGGAGCAATAGTGACTCTTATTAACATAAAGACGGAGGATGATATGGAAAAAGTTTTAAATAGACTTGATACCATTGAGGCTAAATTTGAGTCCAAATTTGATGCTTTGGAAACAAAATTTGATGCTAAGTTTGAAAGTCTTCGTTGGCTAATTATGGCTTTAATGGCAGCGATACCTGTTGCATTAACAGTATATAGCTATTTTAAACATTAAATATATTTAACTTTAAACTACTAGGAGATATTCTTCTAGTGGTTTGACTTAACCCTAGGGGTAATTCCCTAGGGGATTACCCCTAGTGATTTTTTTAATTTTATCTAGGAGTAAAATATGGTAAATTTAACTCAAATTAACAATCAACTGGAAAAATTACCTAATGATCAGAGAGGGGCAATAGCAACTCTTATTAACATAAAAACGGAGAATGATATGAAGCAAGTATTGGCGAGATTAGATGCTATGGAAGCTAAATTTGATGCTAAGTTTGAAAGTCTTCGTTGGCTAATTATGGCTTTAATGGCAGCGATACCTGTTGCATTAACAGTATATAGCTATTTTAAACCTTAATTATATTTAACTGTAAACAACTAGAAGAATATCTACTAGTTGTTTAATTCAACCCTAGGAGTAATTCCCTAGGGGATTGCTCCTTGAATTTTTAGGAGCAATCAATGAAAAACAATGATTATGAGAAACAGTTTATACAACAGTTTCAGAAAGCAGTTTAATTTCTGAAGCAGATAATAATATGGATAACCCGAAAAATGACAGTTTCTTGGAACAGATAGACTGGGAAAATGATGTTATTTTTTACTAATAAAGAATCCCCTGTATTGATATAAATACAGGGGATTTTTATTGTTTATAAATTAATATTTTTAATGACACTTAACTTGTGTAATTGTGAAATAAAAATGGAAAATAGGATAAGACATTTAATTGTATTAATAATATTTACTTGTACATCCATAGTAACTGAAGAAAAAAACAATATACAACAAAAGAATCTAAAAAGAGTGAATATAGTGATGAAGAGTTGGAGCAGTTATTTATAAATATGATAGAAAAGTGAAAATTGTTTATTGATTATATTAAAAATGAACATTATAATTGCCAAAAACAAAAATAATGGTAATTGTAATGTTCAATAAAAAAAAGTCTCCAATTTTATTTCCTAAATATAAAGAGCCATTACTCCAACTTGGTGAAAATATTAAGCTTGCATCAAAAAGGCGTAAATTTACTCAGCTTATGCTATCAGAAAGAACAGGGCTCAGCAGAATGACTATTAGAAAAATAGTAAATGGTGATCCCACTGTAGCAATAGGATACTACATAATGGTGCTTGGTGTATTAGGTTTAGAACAAGATATTAGAAATGTAGGGTTAGATGATGAATTAGGGCGTAAATTACAAGATATTGAATTATTAAGGAAATAATGATGAGTAAACAAATTTATGTATTTGCAGATTGGGAAATATTTTCAGAACCTGAACTTGTTGGAATATTATCTTCTGATATTGTTAGAGGTGATGAAATTTGCGTTTAATATTTAAAATCCTTAATCATTTAATTAATATTGCAAAAATAGAAATCAACATTTATCTACAAATAATATTTAATTTTCCATATCTCTTAATTTTACCTATTTTAAAATCAATTAATCGCTAAAGGCTAAAAGGCTAAAAGGCTAAGGGAACCACCTGCGGTGGTAAGGGTAATGTTTTTAAGGGTACCTTTCCTAAGGGGAAAGGTCTTACCCAAAAGGCCCAAAGGCCTTTTATCCCAACACTGATAAAGTTAGGAAATTTAATTCAAATATGTTTAAAAAACTGAGACAGATTATTAAAAAGCCTCAAAATACTGAGCAAACTAAGACAATACAGCCAATAAAAGATTTAGACGGTTGGATAACTCCTTACAATGCAGAAATATTACTTGATACAGATTTAAGAAGAAAATACCTAGCAATGATATGGCAACAAGTCTCAATGACGAGAGAAATGTTTGATACATTATATCAATCTCCAATTGAGCGTTACGCTGAAATGGTACAGTTGTTACCAGCATCAGAATCGCACCACCACGCACACTTGGGGGGGATGATTGATCACTGCTTAGAGGTTATTTCATTCGCGATTAAATTGCGACAAAGCTATATTTTACCCCCTAATGCAGGTTCAGAAGAGCAAGCAAAACAACAAGATGCTTGGACGGACTGTGTTATTTACCTTGCTCTGGTTCACGATATTGGAAAAGTTGTTGTAGATATTGAAATCCAGCTTAAAAGTGGTGCAAAGTGGTTGGCTTATAATGGCATTCCTAATGAGCCTTATAAATTTAAATATATTAAAAATAGAGATTATGAATTACATCCTGTCTTAGGTGGTTTTCTTGCTAACCACTTAATACCTAAAAAAACATTTAATTGGTTGGCTCAATACCCTGAAGCATTTTCATCATTAATGTATGCAATGGCAGGGCATTATGATAAAGCTGGTGTATTAAGTGAGATTATCCAAAAAGCAGATCAAAACAGTGTAGCAATTGCCTTAGGAGGTGATATAACTAAACTGGTTCAAAAACCTGTTGTATCTTTTGCTAAACAAGTTGTTACAGCAATACGTTATTTAGTAGCTGAGAAATGGAAATTTAATAATCCCAAAGGTCCTTCTGATGGCTGGTTTACTGAAGATGGTCTATGGATTATGAGTAAAACAACGGCTGATTCAGTTAGAGCATATTTAATGGAGCAGGGGATTTCAGTACCAAGCGACAATCGTCGCTTATTTGATGAGATGCAATCACATAATATTGTAGAAAGCACACCTGATGATACCGCTATTTGGCACTGTAAAATTACAGCAGAAAGTGGCTGGAAACCGAAAAATAGCTTTAGTTTACTAAAATTAAAACCTGAAATAGCCTGGGAAAATATTGATGACCGACCAGCTTTTTTTGCTGGCAACATTATTGTTGAAGAGACTACAACAAAAGATGATAGTGAAACTAACGTTATTTCAAATGAAAGCACTGAAGATGATAAACCTGAAGCAGTTTTACAAGAAGCTAAAATAACTGAAACAATAACAGAGAATCGCAAAATAGCAGAACCTGAAATAGCTTTAACAACAGAGGAGGTATCGATACAAGAACCTGATAATAATGCAATGAATTTTGTACTAAATATGTTTAATACAAGTGATAGTACGACAGAAAATGATATGCAAGAAAGCGAAATTATTCCTGAATTTGAAAATATAACCAAACATTCAGAAAAAGTCACTGAGCCAACAACAATACAAAAAGATAAATCGTCTGCTGAAGAGCTGAAAAAAGTAGAAATAAGCGATTTCCAAAATACACAATTTCCAAATGCTGATCCATTAGGTATTGAATTTTTTAATTGGGTATACTCAGGATTAAAGAGCAAGAAAATCACATATAATCACGCAGGTGCAAAAGTACATATTGTTAATGACTCTGTATTTCTTGTTACACCGAATATTTTTAAAGAATTTTTAGTGTTAAAAGGTATACAGACTGATGAAGAAAACTTAAATAAAATACAATATGCTTTTCAAAGTCTTGGGATAAATAAAAAGAGATTTACAAAAAATGATAGTTCAAACTTTTGGACATGCATTGTTAAGGGGCGTAAACGAACATCTAAAATGACAGGTTTTCTTATTCCTGATAAAAATCTTTTCTTTGATAACAAAGTAGTGTTAAATAATCATTTTTTAACATTAAACGAGGAATAATAAAATGAATAACATATCATTTGAAGAACTTTTAAACAAATTTTTTTCTATCGCTATTTGAGAGATGAAACAATAGAGAGTTATGAAAAAGCAATCAGACAATTAAGAAAACAATGTGATATTCAGTATCCCAATGATGTAACTGATAATGACATTATATATTGGAGAAGAAACGTTGTTGATATAACAATTAAGCCTGTAACTTGGAACAGTTATATTAGACATTTACGAGCAGTGTTTAAATTCGGCATTGAGAATAATTTACTCACTCAAGAAAAAAATCCATTTGATGATAAATCAATTAAAACAGGGAAAGGAAAAAGAAAAACAATTTCAGTAAATAGCTTAACATTAATTTAAAAATATCTTCAGCAAGAAAATACTCCTCAAATTTTACAACCATCTTGGTTTATCATTGTACTAATTGCTACACTCAGATATTCTGCTATACGAAGAGGTCAGCTAATTAAACTACAGATTAGATATATAGATTTAGATAACCGAATCATACGAATTGCTCCACATATTAATAAAAATCACGAATATCACGAAATTCCTATTTCTCAAAAGTTGTATCCACATTTAGAGTTGTTGCTTAGTGAATTGAAACGTATGAAGCAACCAAATACTATGCAGTTATTTAATTTAAATCTTTTTTGTAATGCTGTAAGAAACAAGGGTAAGTTGATGACAAAAAATCAGCTAGATCATCTTTTTAAAGTACTTTCAAAAGAACTCGGTTTTTTAGTATCTCCGCACCGTTTTCGACATACTGCTGCAACAAATTTAATGAAAGACCCCGATAATTTATATGTTGTCAAAGAATTATTGGGTCATAAGGATATCAAAGTAACATTAAGTTATATTGAATATGATGTAGAGATGATCCGAGATAGAATTAATGTCTTATAAAGAATCAAGCCAGGTACTAGAGCAGGTTTTTTTAAATTTTTTTTGAAACACTATGTACAAATTTAAAAATTCGTGTATCATACGATCCGATCTTTAAAAGAATGATCTTTTATATATATCTCGCATTATTTAAACGTATTGTTTAAACATATTGCCCGAGTGGTGAAATCGGTAGACACAAGGGATTTAAAATCCCTCGGCTTTCGGGCTGTGGCGGTTCAAGTCCGCCCTCGGGCACCATTTTGATTTTTTCAGTTCAAAAAAGAAGATAGCACCTTAAGGTGCTTTTTTATTGCCTAAAATTTGTCTCTGTCAAAACAGACTTAATTTTCCTTACTGTTACTCTATCTCTTATTAGCTAAATATAGATAAAGTGCATTATACTCATATTCTTCTGTAATCTTGTTCGTCTTACTTTATAGGTTTTATGATATTTGCACTTTAAAATTATATTTTGCTACAACAACGAAGTCTTATTATTTTGGTTTATTAATAATTATGCTAATAGATTTTGGAGAGATAATTTCTTTCATTCCATCAGATGTTTTATAAGCAACATAAGCCCGTCTCCAATTCAAATTTGGAAGTTCTTTAAATCCTAACTGGCTTGCTTTGTCAATTAGATCATTATGTTTCTTCACTGCATCATGAGCAACTACCGCCCAAAATGATCCTTGTTTATTTAGAAATTCTATTCGTCTTAGGTGTGTTTGGTTTATATGGTAATAAAAAACTCGCTACAGTATCATGATTATTAAGAAGAGATTCAATATCATTTTGTAAATATTGAATTCTGTCTCCTTTTTTCACTATATTAGTAGCATAAGCGTCTCCTAAATAAGAAGTAAACTTCTTGTCTTTATACTTAATAAATAAATGGTATTGAAGGCTTCCTTTATTTTTATTTAATTGCTGTTTTAGTGGTTTGATCTTAGATGATGATGTTAAAAACTTCATATTTTTATAGTCTCTATCTAGTTTGAAGAAAATGTTTCTTGCAGACAAAGAATAATACGCTGTAAAGTATATATAACAAAATATACTTTACAGCGTATTTTTGTATGAAATTTAATTAGTTGTTTTATTTGATGTTTTTTATAGTGCTAAAAGGTAAAATTAAAGACAATGGTTTATCAGGCAATGAAATTGCCCCAAATTTACTATACCATTTGGCAACATCATCATCCTTAGCCTCAATTAAAAGTCCTATTCCTCCGACTTCTTCAGAAACCTTAATGCAACGTTCTATTGCCTTATAAAGTAATACTCCGCCTATACCTTTATTTTGCTCCGAAACATCTACGCCTAAGCGAGCAAGAATGAATAACGGTACTTGATGACGACTTAATCCTTTTTGAAAGGATTTAGGTATTTGATTATATTCTATAGATGTTAATGTAATAGAATAAAAGCCTATAATCTTTTTTGTTTCTTTGTCTAAGGTTAAATAAGTTTTAGCTGTCCCTTTTTTATGAGATTGACCAGCATAGCAACGTAGAAACGTATTTAGCTCTTCATTTCCACAATCAAAGTTCTTACGATTGTGAGCTTTATCTAAAGGCTCCTCAATATATTTAGGCATCGTATAAATCCTGAGCTGTTTTAGCAGCTTTCATTAAACGTTCATTTGGAGCTGGAGGATTATCAAGCAAGTCCATTATAAATGCTAAGTCATTCTTTGATAGTGATGACTCCTCGTGTTCTTTGACAATCTCTTTAGCATTATATAGTACGTGTTTAAGGACAAAATCAGTAATCGTTGTTTTAGATAATAATGTTGCTTTTTGTAGTATTTCTTTATCATCACGACTAATACGAATAGATATTCTATCACTTGTTGTATTTATTGCTCTAGCCATTCTGATCTCCTTGTGTGCTTTCAATTAGTACAAGTTAATATATACTTTATTTATTGTATTGGCAAGTCGTTATAATATTATTAATTAAACAATTTATCAGCTCTACAGGGCAAGATCATACTTTAATTAAAGTATGATCTTGCCCTGAATCAATCGTTAAAAGTATGTGGTTACCTTGGATTTTATGGCGTTGATATAAAATAAAAACTTTCTTTTTGCTTAAAATCATTATAATGCTGGTCTGCTGTTTTTCTAATGTTAAACAGTGATGAATTTAGGGAAGTAGTTGGGTCGCCTGCTACTTTTGTCTTTAATGGAACAATAATGTTCCTTATTATATGAGAATAAAAAAATGTCATTTACATTTGAAGCTGAAGTTCGTTCAACGCAAGGTACGGGTGCGAGCCGCCGTCTGCGTCATAATCATCAAGTTCCTGCTATTATTTATGGTGGTAATGCAGAAGCTGTTGCGATCACACTAGATCACGATAAAGTAAACAATGCACAATTTGATGATTCATTTTATAGTGAAGTTTTAACACTTAAATTGGCTGGTAAAGAAGAGAAGGTAAAAATTCAAGCAATTCAACGCCATCCTACCAAACCAAAATTATTACACTTAGATTTCAAAAGAGTTTAATTACAACACATAATTTGAGTTTTAATTTATAAAAGACTAAGTTCAAAAGAACTTGGTCTTTTTTATTGAATCTATACTCTGATTTAAAAAATTATTTTTGCAAAAAATGATAAACAAGTGACCGCTAGCTCTTCTTACCTTTTTAAATAAATCAGAATAGTATTCAAGGTTTTGTCTAAGTTTATTTACTGAGCGTTAATCCATTTTTTTACATCCGCTAGATCTTGCAGCCACTCATTTTTAAGTTGAGTAATCCATATTTGAATATTTTCTTCCCATTCTGACCCATTATCAACTTGAGCTAACTGGGCGATATTTTGTAATGAAGAAAGTCCTACAGAAGATAATGCACCTTTAATTTTGTGTGCTTCTTCCGCTGTAGCTTTACGCATTTCAGGAGAGTGTGTTTGCTGCCACTGTTGATAATAAGTGGTTAAGTTTTGAATATAATTTGGCATTAATTCTGCAAAGAGTTCAATATTTTTCATTAATGCGTCTTTACCCATAATATCTAAAAACTCTTGTAATACTTGAGGATCAAAGTGTAAATTTTGTTCTAAAGGTTTATTCTTTAGCGGTAGGATTTTTTGATCTTTTTGCAAAAATTCATCATCAAAATATTTATTTAAACAATGGGATAAATCTTCAATAGATAGGGGTTTACGCAACACATCGTCCATTCCTTTCTGTTTATATTCTTCTTTAGTCGGCATTACATTGGCAGTAAGGGCGACTAAAATAGGTAAATAATCCATTTTATCATTTTCGTAATCTTCAATAAGCTTTTGAGCAATCTCAAACCCTGTGGTATCAGGTAGTTGAATATCTAATAAAATAAGATCGTAATAATTATTTTTTATCAATGGATACGTTTCTTCTCCAGACATTGCGACATCGACTTGGCAACCAAATTTTGCTAATACGGCACGAGCAACGACGACATTAACTTCAATATCTTCTACCAGTAATACTTTTAAATGATGATGTTGAATATTTTGAGTTTGTTGCATTGTTGTTTCTTCTGCTTGAATGGTCAGTATAAAAGTCGCGCCTTTCCCAATTTCACTTTCGATAGTAATATTACCGCCCATTAAGGCGGCAATTGTTTTAGAAATCGCTAATCCAATACCACTACCTTGTGCTTTTTTATCGCAACCTTGTGCTTGGTAGAACATTGTAAAAATTTTACCTTGCTCTGCTTTTGGAATGCCAACCCCATTATCTTTTAAACTAAAACTAAATTGATTTTTATTAGATCGTGAAATGGTTAAGTGAATATTGCCATTTTGTGGGGTAAATTTAACCGCATTATTGACCAAGTTCCATAAAATTTGACTTAAACGTGTGTTATCAACGGTAATAAATTCAGGTAAATCATCATCATAACTAATTTGGAATTTTATTTTTTTTTGTTCTGCCATAATTTTAGCAAAGTGAGTTATATTATTAATAATATCTGAGAATGCTACTTGAGTTGGATATAATTCAATACGTTGGCTGTCAATTTTTTCTAAGTCAATAATATCGCTAAAAATATGACCTAATGAAATAGCACTAATATTAATAGTTTGTAAATAATCGTGTTGCTGTTTTGTGAGGTTAGTCTCTAACAAAATACGACTTAATCCAATAATGCCATTTAAAGGGGTACGCAATTCGTGGCTAATGGTTGCCATTAGTTCAGTTTTATGTTGATTATTTTTCTCAATAATTTCTTTATAAATAGAAAGATCGTGAAAAGAGCGTTCGAGTTTAATTCGAGATTTTTCAAGGCGTTCCACTATTAAATTGAAAAAATAAAGGACAAAAGGGGCTGAAATTAATCCAAAAATAATGGAACGTAAAATATCTTTGGGGTTGATATATCCTGTAAAGATCATACTCAGTAAACATTGTACAAAAATAGCCGAAGTAGCTAATACAAAAAAACCAAGCAGTGCAGATTTTACACGCCCTAAACGTAACACCCAGTTAATGTATCGTTGGTTGTAGTGTCTTATATTTGTCATTATTTTTCCTATGGTAAAATTACTTTTCTATGCTTATATCTGAATACTTAATAGTGAAAGTCTAGCATAATTAAAGTATAAATTTTTTATAGAAAATAAAAATTTTTTCTTGACATAGCATTCTAGACGTCTAGAATGCTATTCATTGATTTGTTTTTAGGGATACATAAAAATTATGATAAAGCTGAAAAATATAAGCAAAGAATTTAACGTAAAGGGAAAAATTCTTAAAGCTTTAGATAATGTTACTCTAGAGGTGCCACAAGGTACAATTTATGGTGTGATTGGTTCATCTGGAGCAGGGAAGAGTACGTTAATTCGTTGTGTGAATTTACTTGAGCGTCCAACAAGTGGGCAAATATTTGTTGGAAATAGAGAATTGACAGAATTAAAAGAAAAAGATCTTATTCTTGCTCGTCGTAAAATAGCAATGATTTTTCAACATTTTAATTTACTTTCATCTCGCACAGTATTTGATAATGTGGCATTGCCTTTGGAATTAAGTCATTTTTCTAAAAATCAAATTAAAGATAAAGTCAATGATCTGTTAGAATTGGTGGGATTAGCAGATAAAAAAAATGCTTACCCAAGCAATTTATCTGGTGGGCAAAAACAGCGTGTAGCAATCGCTCGTGCATTAGCGAATAACCCAGAAGTATTATTATGTGATGAAGCAACCAGTGCTTTAGATCCTGCAACAACACAATCTATTTTAGCGCTATTAAAAGAGATCAATAGCCGTTTAGGTTTAACTATTTTATTGATTACCCACGAAATGGAAGTCGTAAAACGTATTTGTGATCAAGTTGCAGTGATTGATAAAGGGCAATTAATTGAAACGGGTACTGTTAGTGAAATGTTTTCAAATCCTAAAACAGCATTGGCAAAACGTTTTATTGCATCAACTTTTCATAATGAGTTGCCACAAGAATATATTGATAGATTACACCTAAATCCAGATGATAAATCAGAGCCGATTATTCGTTTTGAATTTACAGGAAAATCTGTTGATGCTCCGTTATTATCACAAGTATCAAAACAATTTGGCATTGATTTTAGTATTTTAATGTCACAAATTGATTATGCAGGTGGAGTAAAATTTGGTTTTGTAATTGCTGAAGTCGTAGGAAAACACGAGAAAATTTTACAAGCCAAGGAATTTTTAAGAGAACATAATGTAAAAGTTGAGGTGCTAGGCTATGTGGAATGATTTTTTAAATGAACTTACACCCAAAATGTGGGCGTTGGTAGGTAGCTCAACCTTAGAAACGATTTATATGGGCTTTGCTTCAACATTTATTGCAATTATTGTTGGGTTACCTCTTGGTTTTTTCGCTTTTTTAACCAGTAAAAACCAAATTTTGGAAAATTTGACGTTTAACAGAATACTTGATGTCATTATTAATGTAGGGCGTTCAATTCCATTTATTATTTTGCTTGTTGTATTATTGCCTTTCACGCGTTGGATTGTACATACAACGCTTGGAACAACAGCAGCAATAGTGCCACTTAGCGTGGCTGCAATTCCATTTTTTGCTCGTTTAACTGCTAATTCATTGTTAGAAGTTCCAGCAGGATTAACTGAAGCAGCAAAATCAATGGGAGCAACAAATTGGCAGGTAGTAACAAAATTCTATCTGTCAGAGTCATTACCTAGCCTTATCAATGGTGTTACTTTAACTTTAGTTTCACTTATTGGTTATTCTGCAATGGCTGGGGTTGTTGGTGGTGGAGGTTTAGGTAACCTTGCTATCAGCTACGGAGAGCATAGAAATATGATCTACGTAAAATGGTTGGCAACAATCATTATCGTGTTAATCGTAATGATTAGTCAAAAATTAGGGGATCGCTTAGCAGAAAAAGTTGATCATCGATAATATAAATACAAACACAACATAAAATATCACGAGGAGAAATGAAATTATGAAAATTTCAAAAATTTTAGGTTTAACAGCATTAGTATCAGTTTTTGCATTAACGGCGTGTAATGATGAGAAAGCATCACAGCCAGCCCAAGAACAAGCAAATAAGATTAAAGTAGGAGTAATGTCAGGTCCTGAGCACGAAGTGGCAGAAGTCGCTGCTAAAGTTGCTAAAGAAAAATACAATTTAGAGGTAGAATTTGTATTATTTAATGATTACGCACTACCAAATACGGCAACTTCTAAGGGTGACTTGGATGCAAATGCCTTTCAACATAAGCCTTATTTAGATAAAGATTCTAAAGAAAAAGGATTAGATAATTTAGTGGCAGTAGGGAACACTTTTGTTTATCCATTAGCGGGTTATTCTAAAAAAATTAAAACTCTTGATGAATTAAAAGAAAGAGCCGTAATTACTGTACCAAACGATCCAAGTAATTTAGCTCGTGCGTTGATTTTATTAGAAAAGCAAGGCTTGATTAAATTAAAAGATAATACCAATTTATTTTCAACATCAAACGATATTGTTGAAAACCCTAAACATTTACAAATTAAAGAAGTGGATGCGTCTTTGGCGGCTCGTGCATTAGATGATGTAGATGTTGGTATTATCAATAGTGGTTATGCAACACAAATCGGCTTAAACGCACAAGATCACGGCGTGTTTGTTGAAGGTAAAGATTCACCTTACGTCAACCTTGTGGTTGCCCGTACTGATAACCAAAATAGTCAAGCAGTGCAAGATTTCGTAAAAGCATACCAAACTGAAGAAGTGTATAAAAAAGCACGTGAATTCTTTAAAGATGGTGTTGTTAAAGGCTGGAAATAATCTTTTATTCTTGTTATCAAATGATATGAACCCGAAAATTAGGGTTCATATTTTACAATAACCATATAGCTACATCGTTTGTCATTTTTAACCTTTCTTTTTATAACAGTATTATTATTTCTAATATCGATCAATTTTTATCTAAATATTGGAGTTTTCTATTGACAATCATTTGCATTAAGGATAAATTTACACAACATTTATTTTATTATCGTAGGAAAAAAGATGAAAACTAATAAATTGCTTTTAACTAGCTTACTAATTGGAGGATTATTTAGTCCATTAGCTCAAGCTCATAACCATACTAAATTTAAAGTCGCAACGACTTTTACGGTTATTCAAGATATTGCTCAAAATGTAGCAGGTGATGCGGCAGATGTTGTCTCTATCACTGTGCCAGGTGCTGAAATTCATGAATATGAAACAACACCAGATGATTTGAAAAGAGTTCATGGTTCTGATTTGATCTTATTCAATGGGATGAACCTTGAATTATGGTTTAAGAAATTTTATAGAGATTATAAAGATATCCCTTCAGTAGAAGTAACAAAAGGCATTGTACCAATGCCAATTCTTGAGGGGAGTTATGAAGGGAAACCAAATCCACATGCTTGGATGTCTCCAACAAATGCTGAAATCTATGTGAATAATATTAGAGATGCATTTATTAAATACGATCCTGAAAATGCGGAAACGTATAAAGTAAATGCAAAAAAATATATTCAACAAATTAGAGACTTAGATGCACCATTACGTGCAAAATTATCAAAAGTACCAACAGAACAACGTTGGTTAGTCACTGCTGAAGGTGCATTTAGTTATTTAACAAGAGATTATGGCTTTAAAGAAGCTTACATTTGGCCAATTAATGCGGATGAAATGGGATCTCCAAAACAAGTGTCGTCGCTTATTAACCAAGTAAGAGCAAATAAAATCCCTGTGGTATTTAGTGAAAGTACCAATAATGATCAGGGTGCAAGTGCAAAACAAGTAGCTAAAGAAGCTGGTGCTAAATATGGCGGGGTACTTTATGTAGATTCATTATCAGCAAAAGATGGTCCTACACCTACTTATCTTGATCTATTAAAAGTAACTGTATCAACTATCGCTAAAGGATTTGAAAAATAATATGAAAAAAGCTCTTCCCTCTATCTGTGCTAAAGATGTAACCGTTCGTTATAATAATGGGCATACTGCTATTTACGATGTTTCTTTTCAATTAGAGGGAGGAACAACTTGTGCATTAGTCGGTACAAATGGTAGTGGTAAATCAACTTTATTTAAAAGTATTATGGGATTAGTCAATCCTCAAAAAGGGCAAATAAAATTATGCGGCTTACCCATTAACCAAGCATTAAAACAAAATTTAATTGCTTATGTACCACAGACAGAAGAAATTGATTGGCAATTCCCTATTTCTGTTTATGATGTTGTTCTGCAGGGCCGTTACGGTTATATGAATTTCTTACGTATTCCTTCTAAGGAAGATAAACGGATTGTGCAGCAAGCAATGGAGCGTTTAGGTATTGAACATCTTGCACAACGTCAAATCGGAGAACTTTCTGGAGGACAAAAGAAACGTGTTTTTTTATCTCGAGCGTTAGCACAACAAAGCAGAATTATTTTATTAGATGAGCCTTTTACTGGCGTTGATATTAATACTGAAAATACTATTATGCAGTTATTAAGTGAACTTCGTGAAGAAGGCGCGTTAATTCTTGTGTCTACGCATAATTTAGAAAGTGTTCCTTATTATTGTGATCATACTATAATGATAGATCGTACCGTAATTGCTGTGGGTGATATAAAAACGACTTTTGTTGAAGAAAACATTAAAAAAGCTTTTGGTGGTTCGTTGCGTTCTTTTCAAGAACAGGGACAAACTATTAGTCAATCATCTATAAATGAATAAATAAGAGGTAATAATATGTTGGAGTTCTTATTAGAGCCTTTTAGTTATGAATTTATGGTCAAAGCAATTTCTCTTAGTGCCGCAGCAGGAGGAATATGTGCCTTTCTCTCTTCTTATTTAATTCTGAAAGGGTGGTCATTAATTGGAGATGCTCTTTCACATGCAGTGGTACCTGGTGTTGCAATTGCTTATGCACTAGGATTTCCCTATGCAGTAGGTGCTTTTATTGCGGGTTTCTTAGCGACTGTTACTATTTTATGGATAAAATCAATCAGTAAATTGAAAGAAGAAGCAGTTATTGGTTTTATTTTTACTACTTTTCTAGCTCTTGGGTTATTGATTGTTTCAATGAATCCAACAGCGGTCAATGTACAGGAAATTATATTAGGTAATATTCTAGCAATTACAGAAGAGAATGCGATTCAAATGGCAATTGTAATTGTGATTAGCCTAATTTTCTTATTACTTTTCTGGAAAGATTTATTATTAGTGTTTTTTGATGAAACTCAAGCCATTTCATCTGGTTTAAAACCCATTTATTATAAAGTATTATTTTTTACTCTATTGAGTGCTTGTGTTGTTGTTGCTCTGCAAACAGTAGGAGCTATTCTTGTTATTTCAATGGTTATTACACCAGGAGCAACGGCTTATTTATTGACAGATAGCTTTAAAAAAATGTTAATTATCTCAACGATATTAGGTGTTATAACGAGTGCCACAGGGGCTTATTTAAGTTATCACTTAAATGTTACAACAGGTGGACTTATTGTCGTATTCCAAGCATTCTTATTTTTACTTGCTTTCTATTTTGCACCAAAGCACGGTTATTTTGCAAAACATAAAAAACTTAAATTGGAGTTAACGAATGAATAGTATTATCAGTTGGTTTTCTGACCCATTCGAGTATTATTTTATGCAAAAAGCATTATTTACGGCAATTGGTGTTTCTGTAGTTTGTGCTATTTTATCTTGCTATCTTGTTTTGAAAGGTTGGTCTCTAATGGGAGATGCGATCTCTCATGCGGTATTACCAGGTATTGTACTCGCCGCATTTTTAGGACTTCCTATTTTTTTGGGTGCTTTTCTCTCTGGTATTGCCTGTACAACAGCTATTGGTTATATCAAAGACCATAGTCGAATAAAGGAAGATACGGCGATGGGGATTGTTTTTGCAGGAATGTTTGGATTGGGTTTAGTAATGTTTAGTAAAATAAAAACATCACAACATCTTACTCATATTCTTTTTGGGCATTTACTTGGTATTAGTTATGAAGAAATGATTGAAACTTTAATCATTAGCGGTGTTGTTTTTATCATTATGTATATCAAAAGAAAAGATTTTTTACTTTATTGTTTTGATCCAAACTACGTACGTGTAGTAGGATTGTCACCCAAAATATTACATTATGGATTACTTAGTTTATTAGCGTTCAGTATTATATCTGCAATGCACGTAGTTGGCGTTATCCTTGTTGTTGCAATGCTTATTTCTCCAGGTATTATTGGTTATACTATTTCAAAACGTTTTGATGTAATGATGGTAATTGCGATTTTTGTTTCAGTAATTACCAGTATTTTTGGTACTATTATTAGTTTTCATATTGATGGTGCAACAGGTCCTTGTATTGTCTTATTGCAAGCAGTCGTATTTATTATTGTTTTAGTAGTAACTAAGATTAAAGCGTCAACAGTTGAAAAACAAGTAACACAATAAATAGTACAGGTACACTTATGAAGTTTATATAAGAATTTAATTAGAACAAGATAGCACTTAAAACCTAATAAAAATTTTTACAAAATATTATGGGTATAAATCTAGCGGGTAGATTAAATCGAAAATTTACAAAATTCAATTCCTTATTTTGTAAATTTCTGTTTCTTTTTTGAGTCATAAGGCGATATAATGTAAACAGTTAGATTGAATTTTAACTAGTTTTTTTTATTTTTTTCTTCTTGCTATAAGGAAACTTGCAATGAATACTCTAAACAAACAAACAAACAAACAAACAAACAAACAAACAAACAAACAAACAAACAAACAAATAAACAAACAAACAAATAAACAAACAAACAAACAAACAAACAAAGCTAAAATTTGCCTATCTTAGTTCCTTTGTGCTTTTCTCTTTAAATCCTTTTTTCTTTTCACCAGCTTTTGCAGATGCTCAACCTATTATTGCTCAAAAAATAAATTTAGGAGTGAATCTAGCTGGAAGGTCTAAGGTTGATTGTTTTAGTGGTGATAACACTGTTGTGGGGGTTACGGTTTATAACTCTAGTACTAGGCTTTTAAAATCCTTTATTTTATCAGGTCCAAATTGGACAAAACAAACTAAATTAGGGACATTTAACCCAGATAATAGTGGATTATCTAAAGTCCACTATTTAAATGATGATGGCACTGTTGCGACGGGTGTTGCGAAGAATGATAATGAACGAGATCCTAGAGGGCGAGGCATCATTTGGTCAGGTCCAAATTGGGCAACTAAAACAGAGTTAGGTTCATTAAGAGCAGATAATACGGGAATTTCTGATGTTGCGGGCTTAAGCAGTGATGGTACTATTGCGGTGGGGGATACTAAAAAAGATGGTGAGAATAAATTTAGGGCGATCGTTTGGTCAGGACCAAACTGGGCAACAAAAACAGATTTAGGAACATTAAAAAGAGATAATAGAGGATACTCAGGTGCCACTGGTTTAAGTCGTGATGGTACTATTATAGCGGGTTCTGCTTTCAATGATAATAATAAAGAAAGAGGCATTGTTTGGTCGGGACCAAGTTGGGGTACAAAAACGGACTTAGGCACATTAAAAACCGATAATAGTGGAGAATCTTGGGTAAGTACTTTGATTGGTGATGGTATGGTTGTAGGTGGAGCGGCTCTAAATGATAATAATGAAAAGAGAGCCATCCTTTGGTCAGGACCGAATTGGACTACCAAAACTGACTTAGGTACATTAAAAGCCGATAATATTGGAGGAGCTTGGGTTTGGGCTTTAAATGATGATGGTACTATTGCTGGAGGCAGGGCTCCAAATGATAATAATGAAAAGAGAGCCACCCTTTGGTCAGGACCAAATTGGACAACCAAAACTGACTTAGGCACATTAAAAGCGGATAATAGTGGAAATTCTAGCGTTACTGCTTTAAGTCGTGATGGCCGTTTTGCGGGAGGGACTGCTGAAGATGAGAATGGTGTTTCTAGAGCAACCGTTTGGAAAGTGAAAAACATAAATAATCTAACAAAAATAGATATTGAACACACCAAATTAAGTATGGTGTATTTGGGTAATGATGCACTTGGTGTCACTTCTTTACAAACGCATATCTTACAACGCTTACAACAAAGTCGCTATTTTAAAAAAGGTAAAATAGGTTACAGCATTCGTCAAGATGTAGCAGGTCAAAAAGGTAATAAAACAGCCAGTGTTGGGTTGGGTTTATCTTATGGTTTTGGAAAGGGCATAACAGCAGGAATTAACTTTGATAAAAGTTTATCACGCCAATTACCAGAAAGTTATAAAACAGACGGAAATACAGGATTAGGGCTGTTTGCTAACTGGAAAAATAATCATTGGTTTATTGAAACAGCAGCAGCGTGGCAAAGAGACAGAGTAAAAGTGAAACGCCCATTATTGCCAAATACAGAAGAGGGAAGTAACAAAACCACAATGAAAGGTTCTGCATTTTCTTTCACAACTGGATATGATTTTGGCAAAATATCGGTTTATAGTTCATTGCGTTATAACCACATTACTCGTGATGCTTATGTAGAAAAGAATGCTGAATTTGCGGCGAGTTTTGAAAAAATTAACTATACAGATACTGCTTTGGCATTAGGGGTTGAAGGCAGATTGCCATTAACACATAAACTAAGTTTATTAGCCAGTGCGGAAGTAGAGCAGCAATTAACAGGAGATAACCCAACCTATACAGTTTCAATGCCTTTTGTGGGAGGATTTAGCAAGACAGCCAAAATCACTAAAACACGTGGACGAGTACAAACAGGGTTAAGCTATAATATCAACCCTGCTCTTTCAGTGAGTTTTATGCCTTATTATGAACGAACTGCTTTTGGTTACAATGGCTGGGGAACATCGTTACAGTTAAAAGGAACGTTTTAATTTAATTGTTAATTAAAATTAATCTGCACTCAATTGGGTGCAGATTTTTTTATGAATTTTTTACAGAAATAAATCTAATTTTTCTTGACTAAGTTTTAGGTAAAACATCATTGGATGGTTCAGTTTTTCTACGCTGAGAAATTAAGTGGATTGAATATCTTTAAATTCATTGTATTAGTAAGGTATATCAAGCCACTATACCAATTTATTTGATAGGAATATTTTTTAATAACCGTACTAATAATTCCCAATAAGTTGCAACTGCTAGAATATGTACTTTTTCATCAGGAGAATGAGGATGACGAATTGTTGGACCAATAGAAACCATATCAAGATTTGGATAAACCTGTTTCAAAAAACCACACTCAAAACCTGCGTGAACCACCTTGATTTTAGTTTCATAACCTAATAGCTCATCATATACCTGTTGAGTAATTTGAGTAATTTTTGAATCCAGATCAGGTGTCCAACCTGCATAATCACCAAAATAATTAAGACTTGCCCCTGTTAATTCGGCTAATGCATTTAGCTTTCCTTTAACTTCATTTTTTCCTTCTTCAAATAAAGAACGAATTAAAATAATTGCAGAAAGATGATTTTGTTCTGTTTTCAAAACACCAGTACTGAGAGAAGTTTCTGTCACACTCTCAAATTGGTCACTTTTACGAATTAACCCATCTGGTAATATATTTAAGGTATTAATCACTTTATGTGTCGTATTTTCAGTAAATATATCATCAGCAGGCTCAATTTTCTCAATTAAAAAAGTTAAATGAGGTTCTGTAATAGAGAGTGTTTTTTGTAAATTTTTTTCAATTTGCTGAATACAAGCGGTCACATTTAGGGAGTTTTTTGCAAAAAATGCAATAGAAGTAACCGCCTCTCTTGGAATGGCATTGTGAACATTTCCCCCTTTAATATCAATGAGTTGAAACTCAACCTCTTGTTTTAACTCCATTAAAACCCGTGCCATTAATTTAATCGCACTGACTCTGCCCTTGTGGATATCAAATCCAGAATGTCCGCCTAGTAGTCCTTTAATGGTAATTTGGATTGCATCATCAAACTGATTTTTTTCTCGTTCGATTGGCATATCAAAGCTAACATTTGTCCCTTGTGCACAACCAATATAAATCTCTCCATTATCTTCAGTATCGGTATTAATTAAGATATCCCCTTGCAACCAATTTGGACGCAACATCATTGCCCCTTTCATTGAGGTTTCTTCCTCAACTGTCAATAAAACCTCTAAAACAGGATGTTCAATATCATTACTTTCCAATAAAGCCAAACAAGATGCCATACCAATACCATTATCAGCACCGAGTGTTGTCTCTTTTGCAGTTACCCATTCGCCATTAATATAAGGTTGAATAGGATCTGTCACAAAGTTATGTTTAATACCATCGTTAGCCTGTGGCACCATATCAAGATGGGCTTGTATAGTGACAGTTTGTCGATTTTTCATTCCCTTGGTAGCAGGCTTACGAATAAGAATATTGCCCACTTCATCACGCTCAACAAAAAGGGATTGAGATTTTGCCCAATCTACAATGAAACAAGCTAATTGTTCTTCATAGTAAGAAGGATGAGGAATAGCACAGATTTTATCAAACCATTGCCATAATAGTGTGGGAGAAAGTGTTGAAATTTCAGTAGGTTGAAATGAATAGGACATAGTTAATTCTTTAATAACAAACTTATATTAACCTTTCCTCCTCTATGTTTATTTACCGATTACAGAGGAGGAGAGGTATTAAACTGATTTTTTTGCTTTTGGTAACGTGATTTTTTTATCATCACTTTCACGATATAACACTAAAATGTGTCCAATAGTTTGCACATTTGTTGCTTTAGTTTCACGAACAATTGCATCAATAATCAATTTTTTGGTATCACGATCAGCTCCTGCGACTTTCACTTTAATCAATTCGTGGTGGCTAAGTGCATTTTCAATTTCGGCTAAAACGCCTTCTGTTAATCCATTTCCACCTAGCATCACAACAGGGCTAAGGTGATGAGCGAGGCTTTTCAAATATTGTTTTTGTTTAGTTGTTAATGTAACTGACATTATAGGTATTCCTTTCAATTAAAAATTGGAATGAAAATAGCATAAATCATTGAAAATGTCAGGTGTATTTTTAATGATTTTTTTAAAGTAAATTTAGTATGAGCTGATTTATAGATAAAATTTGCAAAAAGTTTAAAGAATGTGACCGCTTGTTTTTATTCTTTAGTATAAAGCATTAAATATTCAGCAATTTTTGCCTATTTTTCTTGCAGTCAAATACTCTTCTATAAATACAATATAGATATAAATTGGTATTCAGTATAAATTCAGTTATATTAATGTTAATGTAATCAGTTCTTGTTTGCATTTTTTAATTTATACGAGGTAAATTTATGCTGCAAGGAAGCGGTTCTGTTCAAAAGAGTAAACGACTAGCTAAGTTATTTTGTTGTTCTTTCTTCCCTTTCTCTATTGCCAATGTAATGGCTCAAGATATCCATTTAAATACTATTGAGGTAGTAGATTCTCTTAGTAATATCCAAACTAAGAATATTGCTGAAACTATCAAAACAGCTAAAATTCTTGAAAAACAGCAAATTTCAGATATTCGTGATTTAGTGAAATATGAAACGGGTATTACTGTTGTGGAAAAAGGGCGTATGGGGGAAAGTGGTTATGCAATACGTGGGGTAGATGAAAATCGAGTCAATATTACCATTGATGGTTTACAGCAGGCAGAAAATTTTTCTTCACAGGGTTTTAAGGAGTTATTTGAGGGTTATGGGAATTTTAATAATACTCGTAATGGGGTAGAAATTGAAAATATTAAAGAAGTTAGCCTTGTTAAAGGTGCCGATTCTACTAAAGTAGGAAGTGGTGCATTAGGTGGTTCTGTTATTTTTCAAACTAAAGATGCAAGAGACTTTTTAGTGAATAAAGATTTTTACTACAAATTTAAAACAGGGTATGCCTCTGCAAATAATCAAGATATGTTTTCACATACATTGGCAGGACGTTATAACAATTTTGATGCGTTAATTATTCGTACTGATAGGAAAGGAACAAATTTAGAAAACTTCGACTATAATAAGTTTTCAGATAAGGTTCAAGGTAAGTCAAGACAAAAAGCAGATCCTTATCATATCAAAAAATATAATACACTAATTAAACTTGGCTATAATCTCAATGACTTCAATCGCTTTACGCTGATGTTAGACGATGGTAACAAGACATCAAAAGGGCACGATTGGTCTTATACAATGAATTATAGCAGTGATACTCGTCATACCAATGATAGTAGTCATCGCCGAAATCTTGCTTTTGCCTATGAAAATTATGACGCTAATCTATTTTGGGATAGTGCAAAAGTCACAGTATCAAATCAGAAAATTATTCAAAGGGCGCAAACAGATATTTATTGTGTGGGTAAAGACGATTGTAGTCGGACAGCTAATCCACTGAACATTCAATTAAAAGAGGGAAAAGTCGTTGATAAAGAAGGAAATTCTTTCAATATTAAGCGGGTACCACAGTGGAAAAATGCAGGTAGTTATATAGAACCAAACTATGTAAAAGACGAAACTGAAACAACTTTGGCATTAGTTAACGCGAAGGGGGAAGAGTATGATTATCCGTTAGAAGGTAGATTTAATACCCGAAATAATCAAAGTGATCATTGGTATCTATATAATAAAGAACACAAAGGTGAGGATATTTTACTAGATTGTTCGAAATTTGACTGTAATAGTAAGCTGAGATACTACCATATCAATGAAGAAGATGCCTTTGTTAACGAACGACACTATTTTGATCTTGATTTAAATAAACCTCACAGTAAAGTTGATGATGATAATACAGTACAACAGGGTTGGAATAAGGGTGATAAAATAAGAGTTAAAACTCAATTTGCGGTTGAGGATATCAAACAAGCTCAGGCTCACTATAAACGTATAAAAATGATGCAACAGCAATATTATTCTAAAAATAATAGTTGGGAGAATAAACCCTCACCTGATTATAACTTGATATTACCATCACGAGGTTATATTGGGGCAGACTGGAAAGATAGAAGGTTAAATACTTATACAAAACAAGTGAATGTTGATTTTGAAAAAGCGGTAAATATTAAAGCAACAGAGCATTTGTTTGCTTATGGTGGACACTTATCTAAGACGGATAAATCAATGGTAAATTATTCAGGTCAGCGATTAGTTGATGTGAAATGGTGGGCGTTAAACAGTTATTTTGATAAGATTGATGAAGATGGTACTCCTCTTTGTTCTTTAAATGGTTGGGGAGAAAAAGGTTCACCAAATTGTTATCGTCAAAATGAGGTGACTTCATTTTTAATTCCAGTGCAAGTAACAAATGGGGCATTATATTTTAAAGATAATATTCGAGTAAATGATTGGTTAAGTTTTGATGGCAGTTATCGTTATGATAAAGTTTCTTATAAACCCACTTATAAACAAGGTAAATCACCAGATATTCCATTAGGAATGTTTTTTAATGCTCATTATCAACTTGATTTGAAAAAGAAACCTGTTTGGGATAGAAGTAAATCTTGGGCTGAAAATATGGTTTTTCAGAATAAGTATAAGGATTATTATGAAAGTATGATGCCTAAAATTGAGGAAAATAAGAAAGCGACTAAAGAGTATATGACAGCTCAAAAACAATCTTTTAAGAATCATAGCTATGCCTTAGGTACGACAATAGATCCCACAGATTATTTACGTGTACAAGCAAAATTTTCGAAAGGATTTAGAGCACCTACTCCAGAGGAAATGTATTTTACTTTTGCACACCCAAGTTTTAATATTCGCCCCAATTTACGCTTAAAACCAGAAACTGCTGAAACGAAAGAATTAGCATTCACTTTGTATAAAGATCGTAGTTATATTACATTAAATGGCTTTAGAACAGATTATAAAGATTTTCTAACTTTACAAAATCAAGGTGTATATGAAGCTCAAATTACCGGTATTGATAAAAATATTTATCAAAATATTAATCAACAAAGTGCTAAAGTAACTGGTATTGATATAACCACTAAATTGGCTTTAGGTGATTTCAGTCCCACATTAACAGGTGTGAGTTTTGGGTATAAATATACTTATCAAAAAGGAAAAATTAGTGGTACTAAACATACTTTTGAAGCTGGTGAGTATGGTAAAAATATTGTAAAAACAGAAACAGGTTATTACCCAATGAATGCTATTCAACCAAGTAAACACGTGGTTAGTTTAGGTTATATTTCATCTCAAGAAAGCTATGGTGTTGATTTGTATTTTACGCACAGTGCAGCTAAAAAATCCAAAGATACTTATCATTCCTACCATAAAGAAGGTAATAGTCCTTTTGTTGAACCGAGAAGCCGTTCATATAATATTTTTGATTTAATCGGTTTTTATAAACCACTTAAAGGAATGACTATTCAAGCAGGTATTTATAATTTATTTAATAAAGACTATATGACTTGGGATAGTGCTCGTTCTATCAGAAGTTTTGGTACAACAAATATGATTTGTAGAAAAGAAAATCGTTCAGATGGTTGTAATAATGACAATCAAGGTATTGAGCGTTTTCATTCACCAAAACGTAATTTTAAACTTAATTTACAATATGAATTTTAGATAACTCATTGATTTAAAGTAAATAAATCCTTATTTGGCATTTGGTTAAATAAGGATTTTTATCTGTTGTAGTAGCAAAAATTTGACATAATCTGACCGCTTGTTTGTGTATATGCTCAATAGTAACTAAAAACTAAACAACATACTTCGGTGTACGTGGCATTTTAGTACGTACTTGATGTACCACGTTAGTAATGACACCTGCGATATTAATGTCATTCCACTGTTGAATTCTTAAATTGGGTTCTGATGTATCTAATGAAAAGAGTATTTTTTCTTGTTCATTTTCATTAAAAAATTGATAGAATTTGTATTCATTATTTTTTTCGATCACAATCATATCATTTATCTGAAAATCACAGTTTTCTTCCACAATAAGCACATCATCTAACTCAATTCCCCATACTAATAAATTAGGATTTTTAACTTGTATAAAAAAAGTATCAGTAGGGCGTTTAATGCAAAGTGAATTAAGATCTAATTTTATTGAACGCTCTGTGTGGGTGTCACGATATAATGGCATTGGTTGATAAGGCAATGCGTGGGTGAGTTTTCTTAATTGTGCCATATTCATCTCCAAAACAAATAAACTGTGTTTTTATACAGGCATTTTACTGGTTAAAAACACAGTGTCAAGAAAAAAGATCATTTTTTGATCCGTAAAAAGGTATTTTTTATATTTATTTGGTTATCTCTGTACGTAAATACTGTATTATAGAGAGTGAATTTTAACTTATGGAAATATAATTGATACAATTTAATCAACTTGGGTTATCTGCCCCAATCTTAAAAGCAGTGACTGAGCAAGGCTATGAAACCCCAACCCCAATTCAACAACAATCAATCCCAGCCGTGCTTTTGGGGAAAGATCTTATGGCCGCTGCTCAAACGGGTACAGGAAAAACGGCAGGGTTTACTCTTCCTATTTTAGAGATTTTATCTAAAGGACAATCAGCAAAGTCAAATCAAGCAAGAGCGTTAATTTTAACTCCAACTCGAGAGTTAGCGGCTCAAATAGCGGAAAATGTTAGTCTTTATGGGCAGTATTTATCACTTAAATCAGCCGTTGTCTTTGGTGGAGTAAAAATTAATCCTCAAATGCAAAAATTATGTAAAGGTGCAGATATTTTGGTTGCGACACCAGGACGATTACTCGATTTACATCAACAAAATGCTATTCATTTTGATCAATTAGAAATATTAGTATTAGATGAAGCTGATCGAATGTTAGATATGGGATTTATTCACGATATTAAGAGAATTATCAAACTATTACCACCTAAGCGTCAAAATTTATTATTTTCAGCAACATTTTCTGATGAAATCCGCACTCTTGCAAAAGGGATTATTCGAAATCCTGTTGAAATTTCAGTTTCACCAGAAAATACAACGGCAGAGAAAGTGAGCCAAGTGATTTACCCAGTGGATAAGAAAAGTAAACCAACATTACTGATCAAATTGATTAAAGATAATAATTGGGATCAAGTACTGGTTTTTACTCGTACCAAACACGGGGCAAATAAATTAACCAAGCAACTTGATAAAGAAAATATACCCGCGTCAGCTATTCACGGAAGCAAAAGTCAAGGTGCAAGAACGCGTGCATTAGCAGAATTTAAAGCAGGCGATATTCAAGTTTTGGTTGCAACAGATATTGCTGCCAGAGGAATTGATATTGATTTATTACCTCACGTTGTCAATTTTGATTTACCTAATGTCGCAGAAGATTACGTGCATCGTATTGGGAGAACAGGACGAGCAGGTTCATCAGGTAAGGCGGTATCATTAGTTTGTGCTGATGAGTTGGATGATTTAAAAGGGATAGAACGATTAATTCAACAAGTACTACCAAGAGAAATAATTAAAGGCTTTGAACCTCAAAATGCCTTAGCAACAACAGTATTAGATACACGTCCAATTAAAAAAAGACCAAAGAAAAAGAAATTTAAATAATATAGCGGTGACATTTTGTTTAAAATTTGCAAATTTTGGTATACAGGACAAATGTAACGCAAAAGGAGACTGTCTCCTAAACTGTGTAACTGCAATTTAGTTAAAGATAATCAGCTAAGCGATCATCAAACTCAATCATAAACTTATTGAGAGCTAATTTCCAGTCTCTAATTGGCATTGTCCATTTTTTAGAGGCATTTTGAATAGCCAGATAAACAACTTTTTTTGCTGAGTCATCTGTTGGGAATAATTTTCTTTTATTGATGACTTTGCGAATAACACTATTGACAGACTCAATAGCATTCGTCGTATAAATGGCTTTTCTGATGTCCTGTGGGTAGTTAAACAAGGTATTCAGGTTATCCCAGTGTTTATACCAAGACCGTGATATTTGCGGATATTTATCATCATAAGTATTCGCAAAATTCTCTAATTCCTGCAAGGCTTCATCTTCTGTCGCAGATTGATAAATTTTCTTTAAATCTCGAGCAACTGCTTTATAATCCTTATGAGGCACATATTTCATAGAATTACGCACCATATGGACAATACAAAGCTGGATTTTAGTTTTTGGATAAACGGTATTAATCGCATCAGGAAAGCCCGTTAAACCATCAACACAAGCAATAAGGATATCTTTTACACCACGATTTTGTAATTCTGTCAGCATCCCTAACCAAAATTTAGCTCCTTCATTTTCAGATATCCACAACCCTAGAAGCTCCTTTTGTCCTTGCATATTAATGCCTAAGGCAAGGTAAATTGCCTTGTTAATCACACGTTTATCTTGACGGACTTTAACAACGATACAGTCTAAATAAACAATAGGATAGACATCATCAAGGGGGCGAGATTGCCACTCGATAACATCATCTAATAGTGCATCTGTCACACGTGATACCAGTGTAGGTGAGATTTCAGTCCCATACAGGTCTGACACGGTTTCAGTGATTTCTCGGGTACTCATTCCTTGTGAATATAAATAGATAATTTTTGAGTCGAGTGTCGGTACTCTTGTTTGTCGTTTTTTGATGATTTCAGGTTCAAAAGTCCCTTCTCTATCACGCGGAGTATCGATAGAAAATTTACCTTCTTCGGTATAGACTGTTTTGGATGTCACCCCATTTCTGCTATTGCTACCTTTACGTATACCATTCTTTTGATAGCCAAGATGTTCATCTAATTCAGCATTGAGTGATTTCTCAAAGAAACGTTTGTGCAATAGCTGAGTTGCATTTGCGATATCTTCTTGTGAATCTAGTTGTTCAAGTAGGGCTTCGATTTGGTCGGTTATATTTGTTTTTTTCATGTTAGTATCCACCTTAATGTTTTTTGTATATTAAAACAGATACATAGTTATTTTTATAGTCTCCGCAAAAGGGCTAAATAATAACCACTTATTTAGCCTTTGTTTTATTTTTTAATATTCTAAAATATCATTGATTAACGTTATCTTTTAGTATGACCAAATTTGGGCTTAAAACGTTTTTCTGAGGGTTGATCTTTCCTAAATGTTTTATTTTTACTTGGTGCATTTTTATGCGGAGATTTTTTTTGTGATACTTTTTGATGAGAGACTTTATCAATCACATCACTTGTCTTTTTAGACGTGGCAACCAACTTGTTAATTTCTGCCATTTCTTTTGACGTCAATTCACGCCACTCGCCTGTTTTTAATCGATCTAAACTGACATTCATAATACGCACACGTTTTAGTCTTTGTACTTCATAGCCTAAATATTCACACATTCGACGAATTTGTCGGTTCAAACCTTGAATCAAAATAATTTTAAACACACGATCACTGATTTTTTCCACTTTACATTTTTTGGTTACCGTTCCCAAAATAGGAATACCATTCGCCATTCTTTGAATAAATCTATCGTTAATCGGTTTATCTACTGTAACAATATACTCTTTTTCGTGATTATTTCCTGCACGCAAAATTTTATTCACAATATCGCCATCATTGGTTAAAAAAATTAATCCTTCCGAAGGTTTATCTAAGCGACCAATAGGAAATAAACGTTGAGGGTGACCGACAAAATTGACAATATTTTTTTGTTCTTTACTGTCCGTTGTACAAACAATACCAACAGGTTTATTTACCGCAATATAAATTGTTTTTGGTTTTGCTCTTAAAGGCTTTCCGTCTATTTTTACAACATCACCTTCAAAGACACGATTACCTAATTGTGTTTTTTTTCCATTAATGGTCACACGCCCTTGCTCGATAAACTTTTCCGCTTCTCTACGAGAGCATATTCCCGTGCTACTGATATATTTGTTTAAATTTATTGATTCTCTGTTCTGTTCCATAATAAAAAATAAGCTAGAAATAATTTAATGCTGAGAATAATAGCATATTACCTCTTTTTATGTACGGTCTATTTCTGAATATTCTTTAACTATTTTGGTAAATTTTCATTAAAAAATGCCCGCTTTATTGAAGATAAAAAATGCGATAGGGATCGCAAAAATGTAAAAATTATCTTTTTAGCTTTTAGATATACTGTAATAAGAAAAATATAGCATAACTTGAGGTCACAATTTGTGACCTAAAAATTTAAAACTAAGGATAATTTGATGAATGAAATCACAGAATATTTTGATATTAAATCAAAAATTTACACAATTAGAGAGAAGCAGGTGATGTTAGATAGGGATTTAGCGTTGCTTTATGGTGTTGAAACTAAAGTTTTTAATCAAGCGGTGAAACGAAATATTAAACGATTTCCTACTGATTTTATGTTTCAATTAAATAAACAAGAATTTGAAAATTGGAGGTCACAATTTGTGACCTCCAATTCTGATAAAATGGGGCTGCGATATATACCCTATGCTTTTACAGAGCAAGGTGTATCAATGCTTAGTGCCATTTTAAAAAGTGAAACGGCTATCAATATAAGCGTTAAAATTATTAGAGAATTTGTACAAATGCGTCAAACTATTTCTAATAATCAGTTATTGTTACAACAATTAGAAACGCTAGAAAAAAGACAAGTTACGTTTGAAATCACAACCGATAGTAAATTTAATCAACTTTTCAAAGCCCTAGAAAGCAAAGATCACATTCAACAACAAGGCATTTTCTTTAATGGTCAAATTTTTGATGCCCATAAATTTGTCTCAGATTTAATCAGAAAAGCACAGAAAAATATCGTTTTAATTGATAACTATATTGATGATTCAACCTTAACCCTTTTTCAGAAAAACCAAAATGTAAGCGTAACTATTTACACTCATTCAATCAGCAAAACCTTAAAACTCGATTTAGAAAAATATAACCAGCAATATAAAAAAATAGAGATTAAACTCAATAAAAATTTTCACGATAGATTTTTAATTATTGATGATAAAGAAATCTACCTTATCGGTGCCAGTTTAAAAGATTTAGGTAAAAAAGTGTTTGGGTTTTCGTTGTTAAAAGATATTGATGTAAAATTTTATAAAAATATGACTGCTTAAACTATAAAAACTTAAAGTTGAAAATTGCGACCTTGAGATTTAAAAATAAGGATAATTTAATGAATAAAATAACTGAACACTTTGATATTAAATCAAAAAGTTACACAATTAGAAATAAACAAGTGATGTTAGATAGAGATTTAGCGTTGCTGTATAACGTAGAAAATAGAGCTTTAAAACAAGCGGTAAAAAGAAATATAGAGAAATTTCCTGATGATTTTATGTTTATTTTAACTGAAAATGAAGTTGATTTAATGGTATCACAAAATGTGATACCTTCAAGACAGCATTTAGGAGGAAGTTTACCTTATGCCTTTACTGAGCAAGGTGTATCAATGCTCAGTTCAGTGTTAAAAAGTAAAATAGCCACTCAAATAAGTATTAGTATTTTTCGTGCTTTTATTCAAATGAGAAAATTTATTTCTCAAAATGAAACTATTTTCAAACGCATCGAAACACTAGAACAGAGTCAGCTTATAACCAATACCAATATAGATAAAATATTCAAAGCATTAGAAAGTAAAGACCATATCCAGCAACAAGGTATTTTCTTTAATGGTCAAATTTTTGATGCCCATAAATTTGTCTCAGATTTAATCAGAAAAGCACAGAAAAATATCGTTTTAATTGATAACTATATTGATGATTCAACCTTAACCCTTTTTCAGAAAAACCAAAATGTAAGCGTAACTATTTACACTCATTCAATCAGCAAAACCATAAAACTTGATTTAGAAAAATATAATCAGCAATATAAAAAGATAGAGATTAAACTCAATAAAAACTTCCACGATAGATTTTTAATTATTGATGATAAAGAAGTCTACCTTATCGGTGCAAGTTTAAAAGATATTGATGTCAATTTTTATAAAAAAATGACCGCTTAAATAGTTAAGATTTTCGTAATTCTTTTAATAAATCCACGACAAGAGCCTTTTGCTTTGAGGTAAGTTCTTGCCAGTGGCGATCGAGTTCATCGCTGTTCCATTCTGATTTTTCCATACAACCTGAAAAGAAATAGCTGATAGGTGTTTTTAAAAAAGTTGCTATTGCGACTAAATGAGAAAGATTGATTTTATTTGTCCCCCTTTCATAGCGGGAAAGTTGTGGCTGTGAAATATCAACATATTCTGATAAGCGATCAGCTGAATATCCTAATTCTTCAATCATATAACAAATTTCTAAATTTTCTCTTATTTTATCTCTTTTGTAATAAAAGAAAACCCACTTAAGATTAGTGGGTTTTTCATTAAGTTAATGAATACAATAATTATGCTTTTTGCATTTTTGATCCTACAAAACCAATAATTGCACCTACAATTGCAAACGGAAGCCATTCCATTGAATAAGCCTTAAGTGGTAAATGTTCTACAATTCCAGCCCCCATTACTGATAAAATTGAAACAACAGTAACTAATACAATAGGTAATCCTTTTGCTAATTTTGGCAATGGTACGACTAAATTAACAAGAAGAAGTAACATCGCTGTCATTGAGATTGGATAAAGTACCAATAATACAGGGATTGACTTACTAATCACCGCATTTAATCCTTGATTTGCTAAACCGAAACCGATAAGAGTAAATAAAATTGCATAGTTACGATAAGAGATTTTTTCAAACACGCTATGGAAGTATGATGACGTTGCCACCACTAAACCAATTGATGTTGTTAAACAAGCTAAAGTAACAATTAAACCAAGCAAGCTTCTACCTAAAAGACCAAAAGATTCTGTTGCCGCAGTATTTAAAATAAATACACCCAAATTTTGCCCTTTAGCAGCAACTTCGGTAATAGTTTCTGGACTTAATGGCATACTATTGCCAATCCAACCAATTGAGATATAAATAGCTCCCAGTGCTACTGCTGCAATAATACTTGCCATTGTTGCTTGTGTGGTTAAATTTGCCCCTTTTTTACTTTTTGTCTTAATCGCATTCATTACTACTACAGAAAATGCAAAAGCAGCTAACGCATCCATTGTTTGATAGCCTTCAAGGAAACCATCAACTAAAGGTGTGTTCATTGCCGTTGTCGTATGAACCGCTTCATTTCCAATTAAAATACTTGTCATTCTAAGTACTAATGCAATAATTGAAACTAAAAGAACAGGAGTTAAAATTGCACCAATACGATCAACCATTTTAGTTGGATTTAAGCTCACCCATAATGTAATGCCAAAATAAGCAAGAGTGAATACAAAAAGAGAGATAGGATCAGTTTCACCAATAAATGGAATTACCGCCATATCAAATGCTGTCGCTGCCGTACGAGGAATCGCAAAAAATGGACCAATCGTTAAATAAATTGCCCCTAAAAGTAATAATGAAATCCAAGGATGAATATCTTCTAATGCTTTTTTATACCCCCCTTTGTAATGTGTAGCGACTAAAATACCTAATAAAGGTAAGCCTACCCCAGTTACCACAAAACCAATAATTGCAGGCCAAAACGCTATACCACTATCAAACCCCAATTTAGGTGGAAAAATTAGGTTTCCTGCTCCAAAAAAGATGGCGAAGAGCATAAAACCAATAACAAATGTATTCTTATTCATATAAAAAACCTCTCACAAAATAAATTAAGGGGGTACTTTAACATAAAAGAATTGTTTTCTCTAAACCAAAATAATTTATGATTGAACAAGGAAAAATGCTATATTTTGAATATTCGTGTCATTCAAAGTTATTTGTCATAAAAAAAACTTATGATAAATAGCATTGAAATGGGGGGGTGAAAAAGTAGGGAGAATGATAAAACTAAACGGTGTTCCTAATATGAGGAATAAACAATGTAAAACACAAAAAATCAAGTTACCTTTCTTTTTTTGCATTATTTTAGCCGTTAGCGTAATGGCATCTGTATTTATTTTAGGTAATCAAATTAAAATCTGCACCATAGGAACATTTAACATCAAATTCACATATTCTACCACCATTGGATAAGAAAGTGCGTTTAGTGGTAACCATTAAATATGCCATTGATGGCTAAATGAAGCGGTGAGATGTAAGTTAAAATTTGCAAATTTTTAATGAAATCTTACCGCTTGTTTTGTTGATGGATTGAGTTAATTATTAAATTGTGTAGAATAACAAGATTATTATTTTTAAATGATTATTTTTATTTTAAGGTTATCCAATGAGCAACGAAAATTTAACGTCAGAAACAGAAAAAAGAGCCAATTTTATTACCCATATTATTGATGAAGATTTAGCGTCAGGCAAACATACTCAAGTTCATACTCGTTTTCCACCAGAACCAAACGGTTATTTACATATCGGTCACGCAAAATCAATCTGCTTAAACTTTGGGCTTGCTCAGGATTATAAAGGGTTATGTAACCTACGTTTTGATGATACCAACCCAACCAAAGAAGATGTGGAATACGTGGATTCAATCAAACAAGACGTTGAATGGCTAGGCTTTAAATGGGAAGGCGAACCACATTATGCGTCAGATTATTTTGATGCCCTTTATGGTTATGCGATTGAATTGATCGAAAAAGGGTTAGCTTATGTTGATGAGCTATCGCCTGATGAAATGCGTGAATATCGTGGTACATTAACCGAAGCAGGTAAAAATAGCCCATACCGTGATCGTAGCGTAGAAGAAAATTTAGCCTTATTTGAAAAAATGAAAAATGGCGAATTTGCCGAAGGTAAAGCGTGCTTACGTGCCAAAGTGGATATGGCATCGCCATTTATGGTTATGCGTGATCCTGTACTTTATCGTGTGAAATTTGCAAGCCACCATCAAACAGGCGATAAATGGTGCATTTATCCAATGTATGATTTTACGCATTGTATTTCTGATGCGATTGAGCGTATCACACACTCAATTTGTACCCTTGAATTCCAAGACAACCGCCGTATTTATGACTGGGTGCTAGAAAATATTTCAATTGAAAGACCGTTACCTCATCAGTACGAATTTTCTCGTTTGAATTTAGAAGGTACGCTAACCTCAAAACGTAAGTTATTAAAATTAGTTGAAGATAAAATCGTGGACGGTTGGGACGACCCTCGTATGCCAACCATTTCAGGCTTACGTCGTCGTGGTTATACCCCTGCTTCATTGCGTGAATTCTGCCACCGTATCGGTGTCACAAAACAAGATAACGTGGTGGAATACAGTGCGTTAGAAGCCTGTATCCGTGATGATTTAAACACTAACGCACCACGTGCAATGGCGGTTATCAACCCAGTTAAAGTGATCATTGAAAACTTTGACGGCGATGAAGAAATCTTAAACGCACCAAACCACCCACAAAATGAAGAAATGGGTAGCCGTGAAGTGCCATTCGGACGTGAAATTTATATTGATGAAGCGGATTTCCGTGAAGAAGCGAACAAAAAATATAAACGCTTAGTGTTAGGCAAAGAAGTGCGTTTACGTAATGCCTATGTGATTAAAGCAGAACGTGTCGAAAAAGATGAAAACGGCAAAATTACTACTATTTTCTGTACTTACGATCCTGAAACATTAGGCAAAAATCCAGCAGACGGTCGCAAAGTGAAAGGCGTCATCCACTGGGTAAGTGCAACCAATAACAAACCTGCGGAATTTAGAGTTTACAATCGTTTATTCACAGTGCCAAACCCAGCAGCTGAAGATGATGTATATACAGTATTAAATCCAGCGTCTTTAGTCGTTAAAAATGGTTTTGTTGAAAAATCATTAGCGAACGCAAAAGTGGGCGTAGGTTATCAGTTTGAGCGTGAAGGTTATTACTGCTTAGACAGTAAAGACAGTTCACAAGATCACTTAGTCTTTAACTTGACGGTGAGTTTGAAAGAAGGATTTTAGTCATCAGTTTGATAATAAGGTAATTTATCTTTGAATAGGTATTAAATCAGAGGGGAAAAATGCAATATAAAAATACATTGTTAGGGTTATTGTTGGTGGGAGTAATAACCTTGCTCTCTTCTTTGTTAGCAGACACGACATTCTTTATACAAGCTCATTTTTCTGCTTTAACTTTGGCAATTATTATGGGTATTTTAATTGGCAATACCTTATTTTCAAAGATAGAACCTTACACCAATCAAGGAGTGATATTGGCAAAAGGCACATTGTTGCGAGCGGGAATTGTATTATATGGTTTTAAAATTACGCTAACAGATATTAATTCTGTAGGCATAAATGCCATTACAAGCGATGCAATTATGCTTATCAGCACCTTTTTTATTACTTTATGGATTGGTTTGTATCTACTTAAAATGGATAAACAAATTGTGCAACTCACCGCAACTGGCTGTAGTATTTGTGGGGCGGCGGCGATAATGGCGGCTGAGCCAGTGGTAAAAGCAGAATCCCATAAAGTTGCGGTAGCCATTGCAGTGATTGTCATTTTTGGCACAATCAGTATGTTCTTATACCCAATAATGTATCCCTATTTGGCAGAATATTTATCCCAACACCAATTTGGTATTTATATTGGCTCATCGGTTCACGAAGTGGCACAAGTGTATGCAGCAGGGGAGAATATCAATTCAGTGGTCGCTGATAATGCCGTGATTACTAAAATGATCCGCGTAATGATGCTTGCCCCTTTCTTATTTGGGTTATCTTATTTTTTAAGTAAAGAAAATAGTCAAAATAAATTAATTATTCCTTGGTTTGCGGTGTATTTTATTGGTGTCGGTATTTTCAACTCTTTCGAATTATTACCTCAATATCTCGTGGATAAATTGATTTTATTAGATAATATTTTACTGATGATGGCAATGTCAGCACTTG
Organism: Phocoenobacter atlanticus subsp. cyclopteri; assembly: GCF_018343795.1. Classification (GTDB taxonomy): domain Bacteria; phylum Pseudomonadota; class Gammaproteobacteria; order Enterobacterales; family Pasteurellaceae; genus Phocoenobacter; species Phocoenobacter atlanticus. Next base: position 1,341,244 of record NZ_CP074346.1, on the reverse strand, counting down.
GCTTAACCACTCGTATAGAAGCAGTAAAACAAGCAGGGGTAAAACCTTTTATTTTGGGAACACTTGTTTTGATTTGGCTTGTGGTGGGTGGATTTATGGTAAATGTGATGATGCAGAATATCTGGTAAGTAAGCGGTGACTTTCTTTCAAAAATTTGCAAAAAGTTTGTTGTAAGAAAGTCACCGCTTGAATATCTGTTAAATTCTATTTTATGAATACCATTATTCAATAATCCTTTAATCACTTAGAAATAAAAATGCAAAAACACCCACTATTTCAACAAAATATAGCGTTACTCAATGAATTTCATACCTTTGAGAAAAAAATTATCGAGCTTTCTCATATAATGCAAATTGCATTAAAAGATTATCAAATTGATCATATTGCAGTTCGAGTAAATCAGCTTGAAAAAGCGGAATTATGGCTTGAACAACTGCTTAAATGTGGTGAGGTAATGAGTGATAATGTGGTAAATGGACGACCGATTTATATTATAAAATTAAATGAGCCATTAATAATAGCAAATCAAAAGGTTAATATAATTGAGCTTCCTTTTCCAAAAGGTAAAACCTATCCCGTAGAAAACTGGGAACATATTGAAATAGTAGTGCCTTTTGCTGAAAATGAAACTACGCAACAATGGTGTGAACGTATTCAAACAATTTTGTTATGGCATCAAAATAATAAATTGAAAGTCAAAATAAGTGAACCTAAAGTCGAAGGGGAACAATTACCCAATCCCTCTATTGCGGTCAGTTTAGTAAATTCAAAAGAAAATCACACTTGTATTAAAGTTCATCCTTATACCCTTGAAAAGATAATTGAATAAAATACAAGCGCTCACTTGTGGTTAAAAATTTGCAAAAAAAGATATACAAGAAAGATAACATCTAAAAAAGTTGGTCTTTTTATTTAATCTTTACGAGGTCTTTCTAAATTTCCGAAAGTAGATAAGTATGTATACTTTTATACCTATTTATTATGTAAAAAATAAATAGGTACTATCAGATCATATTTTTAAGGAAAGTGCAATTATTCCCTTATGTTTGTTGATCACCAATATGTCCTTTATAAGCAAGCAATGTATTTTGCATTAACATTGTGACTGTCATTAAACCTACACCACCGGGAACAGGGGTAATAAAACTGGCTTTTTGTGAGGCAGTTTCAAATTCAACATCACCGACTAGTTTATTATTTTCTAAACGATTAATACCAACATCAAATACCATCGCCCCCTCTTTTATACATTCACCAGAGATAAATTCAGGTTTACCTACAGCAACGACTAAAATATCTGCTTGTTTTATATACTGCTCTAAATTCTTTGTAAAACGATGAGTAACCGTAGTTGTACAACCAGCAAGTAGCAATTCCATTGCCATTGGACGACCAACAATATTTGAAGAGCCTACGATTACTGCGTGCTTGCCTTTAATATCTTGTCCTATATATTCGATAATTTTCATTATTCCATAAGGTGTACAAGGGCGTAAAGTGGGTATTCTTTGGCATAATCGACCTATATTATAAGGGTGGAAACCATCGACATCTTTTGTGGGTAAGATTGCTTCAATAATTTTGGTGGAATTAATATGTTTTGGCAGAGGTAATTGAACAAGAATACCATCAACACTATCATCATTATTTAGTTGTGAAAGTAAAGTCAATAATTCCAATTCTGAGAAGGTGCCAGGTAAATCATAAGATCGAGATAAAATCCCCAACTCTTCACAACTTTTACGTTTACTTTTTACATAAATTTGTGAGGCAGGATCACATCCAACCAAAATAACAGCGAGACAAGGCGGACGATTGCCTTGTTTAATATAACCATCAATTTGTTTTGTAATTTTTTGTTTGATTTTTGAAGCAACTATTTTTCCTGAAATAATTTGAACTGTCATAGATAGAAAGAACCTTGTATTGATATCATTTAATGTATTCTCTCAAAAAATAGATACTTTGATAAGTAATAAATACAAAAATGGATAAATATCAAGCGACTAATAAGGAATTAATAAAAAAGGATTGACTGATTTTAATCAGAAACTATAATATTGTTCATTGTCGGCGAGTAGCGCAGCTTGGTAGCGCAACTGGTTTGGGACCAGTGGGTCGTAGGTTCGAATCCTATCTCGCCGACCATTTCTCCTATTTAATGCGCCCTTAGCTCAGTTGGATAGAGCAACGGCCTTCTAAGCCGTAGGTCATTGGTTCGAATCCAATAGGGCGTGCCATTTCTATATTATCTTCATTATTTTTGCAAATTTTCACTAAAATGTAACCGCTATGGTGTCTTATAATTTGGAGAGTGGAGTAATAATAAAGACGTTGTCAATAACAACGCCTTTATATTAAAATTGCTATTTATAAATTAGGCAGCTACTAGTAGTTCTGTGCCTGCAATTACAACAATTAAACCTACAATCATTGGCACTGAAATACGTTTTACTACTTCAAATGGCGACAGTTTTGCCATTCCTGACACCGCAACAACTACGCCAGATACTGGTGATAAGCTACGCCCAATATTCGAAGCTTGAAGCATTGGAATGGTTAAATAAGCAGGATTAATACCCATTTGCACAGCTAAACGAGGAATAAGCTCCACGAATGCATAGAAAGGAGCATTACCAGAACCTGTTGCAATCGCTGCAAGAGCTGTAATAAGGGCAAGGGTAATCATCATTAAGAAACCACCGCTACCCATTGATTGAACGGATGTAATTAGGGTTTTAATGAAGCCAACCGTACTTAACCCTTGAGCAAAAACTCCTGCTGCCACTAAGAGCATTACCACACCAGAAAAAGCATCTGCCATTCCTTTATACATTACTTCAAGGTTTTCATAGACTACTTTGGCATTGAATGTTCTGATAAAATCTAAAATCGCTACAATCACTAAGCAAAGAATAATGATAGTTACAATATGTAATTTGGGTGCAATATTACCGTTAAAAATTAGCACACCAATAATTGGAGTAAAAGGCAAAATAGCATAAAAAGTAGGGACTTTAGTTTCAATTTCTGACACTTCTAATTGCTCTGGAACAAATCCTTCTTTACGATCTAGATAACGTTGCCAAAAGAAGTGTGTCGCAGCAATACAAAGAATAGCAATGATAGAAATTGGTAAAGTAAAGCTGAAAGCAAATTCAATTAAAGGCATTTTAGACACTTCTGCGGCTAGCACCACATCACCGGATGTTGGTGAGAGTATAATAGCTGCGGGTGAAGCACAAATGGAAGCTGCTGCACCACGTGAAATACCGACATTCACCATTATTGGGAATAAAGTTGCCATTAACAGCACACCTAACCCCGTTGCAGAAGTGACTGCAAAAGACATCAAGCAAGCTAAGAAATAGGCAACGACCATTAAAAGATAAGGGGAATTAATATATTTCAGTGGACGAGACGCAATTTTTACTACTATATCATTTGCCCCTAAGTGGGTCATATAAGCAGCAAAACCACAAAGCACCATAATCAACATTCCTAAGCCACCACCGCGATGCATCAGTAAATATTTAACATATTCAATCACATCTAAATAGAGCGTACCTGTTGATTTACCTGCTGGCATAATTTCTTTGCCCATTATGACACTCGCTAATAACAGTAAAATCCCTACTGTCATTAACACCCCTGTTGCAGAATAACCTTTAACGATATAATAGCTTACTGCAACAATCGCAATTAAACCTATAATAAGATCCATATTAAACCTCTACTTTGTATTAATTGGGGAATTAAAATTTTATTTTTTTAATATGCCGATTAGCACAAGATAAATACTATCATAACCACACTACTTATCTTTTTGAATAATCAATAAAAATCACTATTTTTTCAATTTATTATGACGTAGTTCACAGTATTTATTAACAACTCGAAAACATCTAAAACCAATATTTAACAAAATTAAATTTTATACACTATTTTTATATCTGATTATATTTTTAAAAAATAAAAAGGAGTATAATTTGCAAAAAATGATATATATCTAACCGCTAACAAACACAATATAAGGAAACTATTATGGCAATTTTAGTTACAGGTGGAGCAGGCTACATTGGGTCACATACCGTTGTTGAACTATTAAACCAAAATAAAGAGATTATCGTTTTAGATAATTTATCTAACTCTTCTGAAATCTCCTTAGACCGAACTAAACAAATTACGGGTAAATCGGTTACTTTTTATAAAGGTGATGTTTTAGATCGTTCAATATTGCGTCAAATTTTTGCTGAAAATAACATTGAGTCCGTTATTCATTTTGCGGGCTTAAAAGCAGTCGGAGAAAGTGTTCAAAAGCCGTTACACTATTACCAAAATAATATTACTGGTTCAATCACCCTTGTTGAAGAGATGATTAAAGCCAATGTGAACACCCTTGTGTTTAGTTCTTCTGCAACGGTTTATGGCGATCCAAAAGTTGTGCCAATTACAGAAGAGAGTGAGGTTGGTGGTACAACTAATCCTTATGGCACTTCAAAATATATGGTAGAGCGTATTTTACAAGACACTGTTAAGGCATACCCACAGTTTAGTGCAATTATTTTACGCTATTTTAACCCAGTGGGTGCACACGAGAGTGGTTTAATTGGCGAAGACCCAAATGGTATTCCAAATAATCTCTTACCTTTTATCAGCCAAGTAGCAGTAGGGAAATTACAGCAATTAGCCGTATTTGGCGATGATTATAATACGCCTGATGGTACTGGTGTACGTGATTATATTCACGTAGTCGATTTAGCGATAGGACATTTAAAAGCATTACAAAAGCATCATAATGATGCAGGTTGTCATATTTATAATTTAGGTACAGGGACAGGTTATTCCGTATTAGATATGGTAAAAGCCTTTGAACAAACCAATAATATCCAAGTACCTTATAAAATTGCCCCTCGCCGAGCAGGAGATATTGCAACTTGTTATTCTGATCCTAAAAAAGCATTAGAGCAATTAGGGTGGAAAACAGCACGAGATCTAAATCAAATGATGAAAGATACGTGGAATTGGCAAAAAAATAATCCAAATGGGTATAGTGCTTAATTTAAGAAATAATAACTGAGATAAAAGTAAAAACAAGTTGTATGTATAAATTTAGTATTTTTTATATGGTTGTTGCGATATTACGAGTAAATGTTACAAAAACGTATATAAATCCTCTTGTTATATGAATAGATATCCAGTAAATTTTTCTATCCACATAAGCTGTGGATAACTTTGTGGAATACTTTCTTAAAAAGATTTTTGAGCTTGGTATAATCAGGGTTTATCACGATCTTACTTAGATTGATTGCAAAATGACTTGTTTTTATAAATCAATAAGTTATAAAATTTCTAGTCTTTTTAATAAAAAAATTAAAAAATTTTTATATTAAAAACTTGACTTTTTTAACCTGTGTAAAACTATTTTTTAAAACAAGCATTTAGATAGCTTTTTAAACAACTGTAAGTAAATTTAAATTCTTGATTTAATAGTCGTGTTGGATAAATGGGTTGATTATCTAATAGTAATTGTGAGCGTTCACCCAGTATTAATTTAAGTAATAATTGAGGAACATTAAAAAATGCAGGGCGACGTAGTTGTTGAGCCAGTTGCTGATTAAATTCAGCTTGAGTAATGATTTGTGGAGCAACTAAATTAAAGGCACCTGAGCATTGTGGATTTTCAAGTAAAAATAATATAGCTTGAATATGATCTTCAAGACTTATCCAGCCCCAGTGTTGTTTTCCGTTACCTATTTTTCCACCTAATCCTAAACGATAAATAGGTAAGATACGTTTGAGAATTCCCCCTTGTGGTGAAAGAACTAAACCTGTACGAATTAAGCATAGACGAGTTTTTGTATTTTTGACTGATGATGTCACCGCTTCCCATTGTTGACAAAGTTGTGCTGTGAAAGAATGTCCACAAGCGGTATCTTCATCTGCTTTTTTTACCAATTTATTGACAATATCACCATAAAAACCAGTAGCCGATCCTGAAATAAAAATAGCTGGAGGATGGTCACTTTTATTAATTAATGCTACAAGCTGCGCAGTCATTTTGATACGGCTATTGAGTAAAACTTCTTTTTGTTTTTTTGTCCAATATTTATCAAAAATAGGTTCGCCAGCTAAATTAATGATTGCATCAAAATGATTGAAATTTTTAATGTCAGAAAGATTTTTGCAAAAAGTAACAGGAATGTGCCCGCTTAAATTTTTTCTGGTAAGAATTGTGATGGAATGTCCTTTTGATAACAGAAGCTTAGTAAGGGCTGTTCCAATAAATCCAGTGCCACCTGTAATAAAAATATTCATTATAGTTATTCCTTTTCAAAAAGAGCCGTAATATTTTTTGATAATGCTTCAATAGACGTTTTATTTGTTGGTGTGACAAAAATGGTGTCATCACCTGCAATGGAACCCAAAATTCCCTCTGCTTTTCCAATAGAATCTAACAGTAATGCAATGAGTTGTGCGGCTCCTGGCGTTGTTTTGATAACGACTAGAGCTGCATTATGATCAATATCAATAATGAGATGTTTGAGTTGACTGGAGGTTGTTGGCATACCTTGTTCTGGTGGTAAATAATAAACCATTTCCATTTTACTATTACGTCTTCTTACTGCCCCAAATTTAGAAAGCATTCGAGATACTTTAGATTGGTTAATATGCTCAAACCCAAGCTTTTGTAATGCGACAACAATTTCACTTTGTGAACTAAATTTTTCTTCACGTAATAATGATTTAAATGCTTCAGAAAGAGAATCCATTTTTTTCACTGTAGTTGATCCTTATTATGTCAATATATCGAATTTATTGGGTAATTATGTGGTTTTTATCTATTTAAATCAATTTTAAACCTCTTTTTTATAAAAAATTTGCGAAAAATCACAAAATTTAACTTTGGTATTTGAATTTATGCTTACTTTTTTTTAGACTGTCACCAGTTATTATTTAAATTGACAAAAAGAGGACATTATTATGAAAGTAACAGTATTAGGTGCCGCAGGCGGTATTGGTCAAGCGTTAGCCTTATTATTGAAATTACAGTTACCTGAGGGCGCAGAGTTAGCATTATATGATATTGCACCTGTTACTCCAGGGGTTGCAGTAGATATTAGTCATATTCCTACTGCAGTAAAAGTGAAAGGTTATGCGGGAGAAGACCCTACTGAAGCATTAAAAGATGCAAAAGTAGTCTTAATTTCAGCGGGTGTAGCACGTAAACCTGGTATGGATCGTTCAGATTTATTTAATATCAATGCAGGCATTATTCGTAATCTTGCAGAGCACGTTGCGAAAACTTGTCCAACCGCTTGTGTAGGAATTATTACCAATCCTGTAAATACAACCGTTGCTATCGCAGCAGAAGTATTGAAAAAAGCAGGTGTTTATGACAAAAGAAAATTATTTGGAGTAACAGAATTAGATGTTATCCGCTCTGAAACGTTTATTGCAGAATTAAAGAAAAAAGATGTGGATACCGTGACTGTTCCAGTAATTGGTGGGCATTCAGGTGTAACTATTTTACCATTACTTTCTCAAGCAACAGCTGCGGAAGAAAAAATTAGCTTTACAGCAGAAGAAGTTGAGCAATTAACTAAACGTATTCAAAATGCAGGTACAGAAGTTGTTGAAGCAAAAGCAGGTGGTGGATCAGCAACCCTTTCAATGGCTCAAGCAGCAGCACGTTTCGCTCTTTCTGTCATTAAAGGTTTATCTGGACATCAAGCTTTAGATTATGCTTATGTAGAAGGTGATGGCGAATATGCTCGTTTCTTTGCACAACCTATTATTCTAGGTCTTAATGGTGTTGAGGAAATATTGCCTATTGGTCAATTAAGTGATTTTGAAAAATCAGCATTAGAGGCAATGTTAGAAACTTTAAATAAAGATATCGCTACTGGTGAAGAATTTATGGCATAAGTTTTTGAAATAAATGAATAGCGGTAAGATTTTGATCAAGATTTGCAAAAAGAGATCAACATTTTACCGCTTTGTTTTTATTTATAGTCAATAAAACTTATAATGCCTCATAAAGTTTAAATGCCTGTCTATCAGACATACTGGCCAAGTAATCACAAATAACACGGGGTTGCTTTGATTTTTCTGCTTGATGCCATTGTTGGCGGATTGCTTGAGGGAGTAAACGTAAAGGTTCACTACTGAGCATATCAAAAACATCCATTAAAATACGTTGTCCTTTATATTCTACTCGCTGAGTTTTGATATCCATAATCACAAAATCATAAACAAATTTTTTAAGTACTTTTAACACTTCAAAAACATCGTCTGGTAACGTCGCATTAAAGCGAAGTAGTGGTTCTTGAAATTGATTATGTGCCTTCCATTGTACATTGGTAATAAAATAATTGACTAATGATCCAATAATATCTTTACGTTCATAACGATGGATAGAGAATAATTTTTCGGTCATTTGAGGAAGAAAATCTTTAATCCATTGTGACTGACATTGTTGAAATTGCTGTTCAGCATATTTCCAAAATTGAGGAGTGACCATTCCTATTACAATAGCATCTTCTAAATCGTGTACCGCATAGGCGATATCATCTGCCAATTCCATAATGCTACAATCTAAGGATTTATAAAGTGTTTTGCTTGGTTCTAGAGGCTCATCACTTTGTTTTATGGTACAGAATAATTGTTTATCTTGTTCTGAAAGAGGATCAAGAACCCAATTAAACATCATTTCATCATCACGGTAAATGCCTTTACTTGTTTTAAAATGATGGGCATTAATAAAATTATTATTATTTATTGCTGCATATTGTTGAGGTTTGGTTTGATCTAAAAAGACGGGGTATTTCAATACGCCTAATAATGCTCGACGAGTAAGGTTCATTCCTTCGTGTGCAGTGTAAGATTCTAAATGGGTAACAATTCTAAATGTTTGTGCGTTCCCTTCAAAGCCACCGTGATCTCGCATTTTATAATTTAAGGCAGTTTCACCTCCGTGTCCAAATGGAGGATGTCCGATATCGTGCATATAACAAATAGATTCAATTAAACTACGAGAAGGGAGCAAAGCGGTAAGATTATGTTGAAAATTTGCAAATTCTTGTGAAGAAGTGACCGCTTGAAACGAGCTTAAATCATCAATAAGTTTTGCTCTTATACTATTTCCTATTTGAGCCACTTCTAAAGAATGGGTTAAACGAGTGCGATAAAAATCATCTTCTCCTATTGCGTGAATTTGTGTTTTGGCTTGTAAGCAACGAAAGGCCTCTGAATGTAAAACACGGCCTCGATCTCGTTGATAAGGAGAACGATGATCTTTATCTCGTTTTTGACTCTCTCTTAAACGTTGCATCCATATTTCTGAAACCATAGTATTATCCTTTATATTATATTTTTTTAAGAATATTGACGTTAATAGCGATTTAGAAATAATACATTATTTAAACAATTATAGAAGTAGAAAAATAAAAAATCCCTATAATATTGCTATTATAGGGATTCCCAAAGTTTATTCGATAATAGGATTTAGCTTAAAATTAGCGTTTAGCCCATACCGTATTTTTTTAACTTTTTACGTAATGTTCCACGGTTTATTCCAAGCATTGTAGCCGCACGTGTTTGATTTCCACGAGTGTATTGCATTACCATATCTAGCATTGGATGTTCAATTTCAGATAGTACCAATTCATATAATTCTGTTGGATCTTGACCATCTAATTGAGATAGATAATTTCTTAACGCTTGTTTTACACTATCACGTAACGGTTTATTGACTTGTTGAGCTTGTGAGTTCAGCATTGCAACCGTTAAAGGATTTTGCTGTGGTTTTTGTTCTAACATTGTTTCTTATCCAAAATTAATTTTTTAATAAAAACTTCTAATGCATTAATTTGCTCTGTTGTTGAGGTTAATGTATTAAAAGTACGCTTAAAGTTAGAGTGAGGTTGAAGTTGTTCAACATACCAACCTATATGCTTTCTTGCTATTCGATAACCTTTTTGCTCACCATAAAATTGGTGAAGTTCTCTTATATGCGTTAGCATTGCTTGGCTTTTCTCATTTAATGAGAGTGTTGAAACTTGACCAGACTCCAAAAAATCGGCTATTTCTTTAAATAGCCAAGGGCGACCAAGACAGCCTCGCCCAATCATTACTGCATCAGCACCTGTATAATCCAAAACAAATTTTGCTTGCTGTGCAGAGGTAATATCCCCATTGGCAATAATTGGTATTGATACTGCTTGCTTTACTTCTTTTATATTGTCGTATTCCGCTTTTCCTTTAAATAGACAGCTACGAGTTCTTCCGTGAATCGTTAATGCAGAGATATTGGCCTGCTCGGCAATTTTTGCAATTTCCAAACAATTTTGATTAGCTAAATCCCAGCCTGTTCTGATTTTTAATGTAACAGGAACATTAACCGCATTTACAATAGCCTCTAAAATACGAGCAACCTGATCAGGATCACGTAAAAGAGCAGAACCTGCCATTTTTCTGTTTACCTTTTTTGCAGGGCAACCCATATTAATATCTATAATTTCAGCACCATAATCTACATTTATCTTTGCAGCCTCTGCCATTTCAAAAGGATCTGAACCTGCAATCTGTACGGCATTTACGCCAATTTCACGATGGTGAGCGAGGCGTAATTTTGATTTCTCAGTATGCCATACATCAGGATTAGTAGACATCATTTCTGAAAATGTTAATCCTGCACCAAATGAGCGACATAATCGGCGAAATGGTAAATCTGTAATTCCAGCCATTGGTGCGAGGAAAATACGCCTTTTAAATTCATATTGTCCTATTTGCACTGCCGATCATCCTCTCAGTTGTATGAGATTTAAACAAATTTGGTTTTAATTATATCAAAAACAAAAAATACGGTATAAACCGTACTTTTATATAAACGCTGATGCTCAAGATATTCCTGATCTAGGGGGCGAATAATACACATTTTTTTTCGCTTTGGGAAGTATATTTTTTGCTCAAATAGAAAAAAAAGCATAAAAAAGTGATTTTAAAAGTAAATTCCCACTAAAATGCTACAAAAAAATCCCAGTCCAACGTAGTTATTATTCAAAAAAGCACTAAAACATTTCTCTCGCTCTCTTTTTTTGGTTAATTTGTACTGGTAAATAAAAAAACAACAAGGAATAATAAGAGTGAAGTAGTACATAAATGAAAAAGATTTGACTAATCCAAGGAGTATAAAGAGTAATAATGTTGTAATTTGTAATAAATTGATGATTTTATTATCATATTGAGCAAAAAGAATTGCCGTTGATTTCACTCCAATACGTAAATCATCATCACGATCAACCATTGCATACTGTGTATCATAAGCAATGGTCCAAACTAAATTAGCTAAAAATAGGATCCAACACGCTAAAGGTAGTGTTTCAGTCGTCGCACTAAATACCATTGGAACAGACCAGCCAAAAGCTATACCTAGAATTAATTGTGGTAAATGGGTATAACGTTTCATAAATGGATAAATAATAGCCAGCCCTACAGCAACAAGGGAAAGTAAAATTGTTAAATAATTAAGTTGCAACACAAGTAAAAAAGCCATTATCAGTAAGGTAATAAATAATATTTTAGCTTCTTTAACTGTGACGGACCCCTTTATTAATGGACGTTGTTTTGTTCTTTTCACTTTTCCATCAATATGGCGATCTGCATAGTCATTAATCACACAACCTGCTGCACGCATTACAATCACTCCGACAATAAAAATAGCAAACAGAGAAGAATTAATATTTCCTTCTGTAGCTAAAAATAATGCCCATAGTGTTGGATAGAGAAGCAACAAAGTGCCAATAGGTCTATCTAATCGCATTAATTGATAATAACCGAGCAATTTTGAGTGTGAAAAATGTTGTTTTACAAAATTATTCATAGCAAAGATGGACTTGTACACTTCTATTATTTAAATGTTGTTCTATTTCTGTTGGTAATTGCGCATCCGTAAAAAGGTGATTGATTTCACGGAGATCACCTAATCGAACAATGGCTTTGCGATAAAATTTAGAATGATCTGCTGCTAGAATAACTTGACGAGAACTATTCATTAACGCTCTTTTTACTTTTACTTCGTGATAATCATAATCTAGCATTGAACCTTCATCATCAATGGCACTAATACCTAAAATACCAAAATCTAAACGAAATTGACTAATAATATCTATGGTTGCTGAACCAATAATACCCCCATCTTGACGTAAATTCCCTCCTGCAATGGTAACTTGAAAATCTTCTTTGGGTAATAAAATATGAGCAGCATTGAGGTTATTAGTGACAATACGTAAATCTTTATGAGAAAGTAACGCTTGAGCAACCGCTTCGGCGGTTGTACCAATATCTAAGAAAAGAGATGCGCCATTAGGAATAATTTTTGCAATATGTTGAGCAATAATATTTTTTTGACGAGAAAATAGCTGTTTACGATCGCTATAATCACTATTTTCACTATTTGTTGGAATACCCGCTCCACCGTGATGACGACGAATTAAATTATTTTCAGCCAATTCATTTAGATCTCGACGAATAGTTTGAGGACTTACATTTAACTTTGCCACTAATTCTTCTGTGCTGATATAACCTTGCTGATTAATAAAATCAATAATTTTATTATGGCGGATAGATTGTTTCATTTTATTCTCCTAATAAGGGGTATGATTATTACTAATTTTTGCAAAAAATTGCATAAATCATACCGCTTATATATGTTTGTCTTTTGTTTGTCGCTTATTTTCAACTTTTATCAATGATATTTCAACCAATTTTCTTTGATTTTGTGATATAATGGTGCTAATTTTTTACATCTATTTTCTAAAGAATTAAGGGAAATAGTGTAATTTTTTTACAAATTATAATTAGGACATTTCAATGAGCGAATTAGCCAAAGATACCATTCCAATCAGTATTGAAGAAGAATTAAAAACCTCTTACCTTGATTATGCAATGTCGGTAATTGTTGGACGTGCATTACCCGATGTGCGAGATGGTTTAAAGCCCGTACACCGTCGAGTATTATTTTCGATGGATCAAAGTGGAAATACATCAAATAAATCTTATGTAAAATCAGCCCGTGTGGTTGGGGACGTCATCGGTAAATACCATCCACACGGCGATACCGCTGTTTATGATACCATTGTACGTATGGCTCAGCCATTCTCATTGCGTTATATGTTAGTGGACGGACAAGGTAACTTTGGTTCGATTGATGGCGACTCGCCTGCTGCAATGCGTTATACCGAAGTACGTATGCAGAAAATCACGCAACAATTATTAACGGATTTAGATAAAGAAACCGTGGATTTCTCGCCTAACTATGATGGCAAAGAGATGATCCCTGACGTACTGCCAACTAAAATTCCTGCATTATTAGTGAATGGTTCATCGGGTATTGCGGTCGGTATGGCAACCAATATTCCGCCACACAACTTAAATGAAGTGTTAGACGGCTGTTTAGCTTATATGGATAATGATGAAATTACCATTGATGAGCTAATGCAACATATCCCAGGACCTGACTTCCCAACAGCGGCGATTATCAATGGTCGCAAAGGGATCGAAGACGCTTACCGCACAGGACGTGGTAAAGTTTACGTTAGAGCAAAAGCCGAAGTAGAAATCAATGCCAAAGGGCGTGAAATTATTGCGGTCACTGAATTACCTTATCAAGTAAACAAAGCCCGTTTAATTGAAAAAATTGCCGAGTTAGTGCGTGATAAAAGGTTAGAAGGTATTAGTGGAGTCACGGATTTATCCAATAAAGACGGATTACGTGTTGAAATTGACGTAAAACGTGATTCTGTAGGCGAAATCGTATTAAACAACCTTTACGCTTTAACTCAAATGCAAGTCACATTTGGGATCAATATGGTTGCCCTTGATCACGGTCAGCCAAAATTATTTAATTTAAAACAAATTATTGAAGCCTTTGTTAAACACCGTCGTGAAGTGGTCACTCGCCGTACGATTTTTGAATTACGCAAAGCACGTAGCAGAGCCCACGTATTAGAAGGTTTAGCAATTGCTTTAGCCAATATCGAACCTGTGATTGAGTTAATTAGAGCGTCAAAAAGTAAAGCAGAAGCTCAAGCCGCCTTGCTTTCTCGTCCTTGGGAATTAGGCTATGTTGCTGGAATGCTAGAAAGTGCAGGCGTTGATGCTTCTCGCCCTGAAGATTTGCCAGAAGAATTTGGGGTGCGTGATGGACAATATTATTTATCAGAAATTCAAGCTCAGGCGATTTTAGAACTTCAATTACACCGTTTAACAGGTTTAGAGCATAATAAAATCGTTGATGAATATAAAGCCATCTTGGTTGAAATCGGCGAGTTATTGTATATTTTAAATAGCCCTGAACGTTTAATGGAAGTTATTCGTGAAGAATTAGAAGCTGTTAAAGCACAATTTGGTGATGAACGCCGTACAGAAATTACCGCAAGTACCGCGGATATTAATTTAGAAGATTTAATCACACCAGAAGATGTAGTCGTTACTCTTTCTCATACGGGTTATGTGAAATATCAACCAATTTCTGACTACGAAGCACAACGTCGTGGTGGTAAAGGAAAATCCGCAACCAAAACCAAAGATGATGACTTCGTAGAACGTCTGTTAGTTGCAAATACCCACGATACGATCTTATGTTTCTCAAGTCGTGGACGTTTGTATCAATTAAAAGTGTACCAATTACCACAAGCCAGTCGTGGAGCAAGAGGTACACCTATTGTAAATATCTTACCATTAGATAAAGAACAAAATGAGCGTATCACAGCGATCTTACCAATCCAAAACGGCGACTTCTCCGCTGAGAAATTCGTAGTGATGGCAACCGCAAGCGGCACAGTGAAAAAAGTTACCCTTGATGCGTTTAGTAAAGTCCGTTCAAACGGTTTAATTGCCTTAAACTTACGTGAAGGTGACGAGCTAATCGGTGTGGATATTACCGAAGGCGACAGCGAAATTATGTTGTTCTCAGCACAAGGTAAAGTGGTTCGCTTTGCAGAAACTGCCGTGCGTGCAATGGGACGTACTGCAACAGGTGTTCGTGGGATGAAGCTGGCATTATCTAATATAGAATTACCAGAAGACGATAATGAAACAGATGTTGAAGATGAAACATCAACAGTTGATTTAAAAGCCGATAAAATTGTTTCTTTAGTGATACCAAAAGAAGAGGGTGATATTTTAACTATCACTGAAAATGGTTATGGTAAACGTACTGTCTTAACGGAATATCCAATTAAATCACGTAACACTAAAGGTGTGTTATCCATTAAAGTAAATGAACGTAATGGTAAAGTGGTTTCTGCTGTTCAAGTAGAAGAAACCGATCAAATTATGTTGATTACTGATGCGGGTACACTGGTTCGTACACGTGTTCACGAAGTCAGTCTTGTGGGACGTAATACACAAGGGGTTCGTATTATTCGAACTACAACCGATGAACGAGTAGTTGGACTAGAAAAAGTTTGTGAAATTGAAGAGGATGAAGCGGATACGGTTGAAAAGGTTGAAGCAACAGAAGTTGAAGTAACAGAAACTACACAAGAGTAATTTAAATTTATGTAGGGGCGTGATTAGCAAACTTTGTTTGCGTATATCCGCCCGTTGCTCGATATAAAATTTCTCACGAAATATGATTAAATCATAGTCGGTTGAATTTTATAAAAAGGAAATATTTATTGTATGATGTGTGTATTTTTAGGACTATAATACGATTCATTTTTTACTAATGAGTAAATGTTACACCGTCTTTTGACAAATTACAGTTTTTGCAAGTTATGCTTTAACAGGAAAGCAATATTCAAAACAATTACGACTTTCAACAAACACATTAAAAACATTAAGAGAAAATTATGGCACACTTGAAGAATGGTTTATCGAACAAAAAGGCTACAGTTTTGCCTGTCTCACAGAATGGGAAGCCCGTTTTATTCTCAACAGTAGAAGGACACCTGACGCAGTTAGAAATATCTTATTTGAGAAAGAGCTTAAAGGACGGATTGAAAGAAATCCAAAACTTGAAGAATTAACTTAATTTATGAAACTGTGTTTTACTGTGTAAGTCCTAAGAAGAGGGCATACCTTGTTTCTACAAATATATTAAAATCACCTAAAATGTAGCGTCAAGGTATGCCTTGACGAGTTTCCATATTTCAATATGGTAAATTTTATTCAAAATCTTACCGCTTGATTTCTTTTTAATTCTTTAAAAGGCAAATAAATAAAATGAATACACAAAATCCAACCATTGCCCTTGTTGCTGGCGAAATTTCTGGTGATATTTTAGGGGCGGGGTTAATCAATGCGTTGCGTTTACATTATCCGAACGCAAAATTTATCGGCGTTGCAGGCGAGAAAATGCAACAAGCTGGCTGTGAAACCTTATTCGATATGCAAGAACTTTCTGTGATGGGGTTAACAGAAGTGATTAAACACTTACCACGTTTATTAAAACGTCGTAAGCAAGTGATTAACACTATGTTGGAACTTAAACCTGATATTTTTATCGGCATTGATGCCCCTGATTTTAATTTATATGTGGAAAATAAATTAAAGCAACAAGGCATTAAAACCGTGCATTATGTGAGTCCTTCCGTTTGGGCGTGGCGACAAGGACGAGTCCATAAAATTGCCAAAGCAACCAATCTTGTTTTAGCCTTATTGCCTTTTGAAAAAGCCTTTTATGATCGTTTTAACGTGCCTTGTAAATTTATCGGACACACAATGGCAGACGCTATTCCATTAAAGCCCAATCGCAGTGAAGCCTGTGAAAAATTAGAACTTAATGAAAAAGGGCGTTATATGGCGATTTTAGTAGGTAGCCGTTGCAGTGAAATTGAGTTTCTAGCTGAACCATTTTTAAAAACTGCTCAAATACTTAAAGAAAAACACCCTGATTTACAGTTTTTAGTTCCCCTTGCGAATGAAAAAACACAGCAACTTTTCGAAGAAATTAAAGCAAAAGTTGCCCCTGAATTAGAACTTATTATTCTACAAGGAAAGGCTCGCCAAGCAATGATTTGTGCGGAAGTCACATTGTTGGCTTCAGGAACCGCTGCTTTGGAGGCAATGCTATGTAAATCACCAATGGTTGTCGGCTATAAAGTAAAAGCGCTTACTTACAGTATTGCTAAAAAGTTAGTAAAAACAGAGTATTATTCTTTACCTAATTTACTTGCAAATGCACCGCTTGTACCTGAACTTATTCAAGAGGAATGTAATCCTGAAAATTTAGTTTGGCACTTGAATAATTATTTACTTCAAGATCCAGAAAGTTTGAAAGAGAAAAATGAATTAAAACAAATTTTCACTCAGATCCATAAAGAAATCCAATGTGATGCAGATATGCAAGCCGCATTTGCAGTGATGGAATTGCTTTGATGCTTTAGAAACCTAACCTAGATCAAATTTTTTGTGATCTTGTTCACTTTTTTACAAGACAAAAAAGCAAAATAGTTTTACTATATACAGTATTATTTTTTTTATTAACTTTCACTTAGAGGAAGAACAACAATGGCGAAAATTGTTAAAGTAATTGGTCGTGAAATCATCGACTCTCGTGGTAATCCAACTGTTGAAGCAGAAGTACATTTAGAAGGTGGCTTTGTCGGTTTAGCAGCGGCTCCATCTGGTGCCTCAACTGGTTCTCGTGAAGCATTAGAATTACGTGATGGCGACAAAACTCGTTTCTTAGGTAAAGGTGTTTTAAAAGCAGTTGAAGCTGTAAATGGTCCTATCGCAGAAGCGGTTGTAGGTAAAGATGCATCAGCTCAAGCTGAAATCGACCAAATTATGATTGATTTAGACGGTACTGAAAACAAATCTAAATTCGGTGCAAACGCAATCTTAGCGGTTTCATTAGCAAACGCAAAAGCAGCTGCAGCATCAAAAGGGTTACCTTTATATGCTCACATTGCTGAATTAAACGGTACAGCAGGTCAATACTCTATGCCATTACCAATGATGAACATCATCAATGGTGGTGAGCACGCAGATAACAATGTTGATATCCAAGAATTTATGATTCAACCAGTGGGTGCGAAAACATTAAAAGAAGCATTACGTATCGGTGCTGAAGTATTCCACAACTTAGCGAAAGTATTAAAATCAAAAGGTTTAAATACAGCAGTGGGTGACGAAGGTGGTTTTGCACCTAATCTTGCATCAAACGCTGACGCATTAGCTTGTATCAAAGAAGCAGTTGAAAAAGCAGGTTATGTTTTAGGTAAAGACGTTACTTTAGCGATGGACTGTGCATCATCTGAGTTCTACAACAAAGAAACAGGTATGTATGAAATGAAAGGTGAAGGTAAATCATTCACTTCTCAAGAGTTCACTCACTACTTAGAAAAATTATGTAATGAATACCCAATCGTTTCAATCGAAGACGGTCAAGACGAGTCTGACTGGGACGGTTTTGCATACCAAACTAAAGTATTAGGCGATAAAATCCAACTTGTTGGGGACGATTTATTCGTAACTAATACTAAGATCTTAAAAGAAGGTATTGATAAAGGTATCGCTAACTCAATCTTAATCAAATTCAACCAAATCGGTTCATTAACTGAAACGTTAGCAGCAATCAAAATGGCGAAAGATGCTGGATTCACAGCAGTTATTTCACACCGTTCTGGCGAAACTGAAGATGCAACTATTGCTGACTTAGCAGTAGGTACAGCAGCAGGTCAAATCAAAACGGGTTCAATGAGCCGCAGCGACCGTGTTGCTAAATACAACCAATTAATCCGTATCGAAGAAGCATTAGGTGAAAAAGCACCTTTCTTAGGTTTAAAAGCGGTTAAAGGTCAAGCGTAATTTAATAGTTAATCCATAATAAAAATACCACTAAGTTTAAACTTGGTGGTATTTTTTTATGTTCTAAGGCTGAATTTTAATTATTTAGATGTTTATAAAAGGGTATAAAATTGCCATAAAAGTTGCGATTGTCCAAGCGGTCATATTTTTAATATTTTTTCCTAATAATAGCCAACCCAACATAGCTAAAATGCAAAATTGTATAATAAAGTAACCGCTTACTGTTACATAATTAATAAGTTGTTGTGGTAAAAGATAAAGCACAAAGGCTGTCCAAATATAATTTAATACCGCAACCATAAGTGCAAGTTTAACTAATATTTTTAAAAATTTTTCTAAACGGCTTTCTGCCAGAACTAAAAACCAACCTGCAAGTAATATTCCTAATAAAATTTGAGCAAAATTATTTGCCCTTAACCAGTTAAATAATGAAGGTAACTCAAACCAATAAATTGCAAAATATTGGATAAATCCTATCGCTATAATACCAATGGCACAATAAATCATCGTGTTATAAACACTTTCCTCTTTAGGTTTTGGGAGTCGCCAATATATGATAGATAAGAATACGGCAGCCAAATTACTAATAATTGCAGGGGAGTGTTTTGGGGTAAATATAACGGAATATAAAAAATTCCCTATACTGAAAATGACAAGCAACGTTAAGACAAAAGTAAAACGTTTTCTTTGACCATTACAAATTTCACCTTTCCACAATACAATAAAACTGATTAAACCTAATGTAAAAAAGGAAAGTAAATAAGGTGAGATAAAAATGCTATTTCTTGGAGCAGAATAAAAATTTAATGCCATTTCAATAAAAAGCATTAACACGAAGGGTAGTGATGCGTGAATAGCGATTTCTTGTTTAGATTTTGAACTGTGATTATGCATAATAAATAAATTTAGCGATGATTTTAAAGGGGTATTATGCCATAATGTGAGCACTTTGTAATAACCCAATTAGGAGTTTTAATGCGAATTTTACATACAATGTTTCGAGTAGGCGATTTAGAGCGTTCTCTTCACTTTTATACAAAAATTTTAGGAATGCGTTTACTCAGAATGAGTGAAAATAAAGAATACAAATATACCCTTGCTTTTGTAGGTTATGAGGATGAAGACAAAGGTGCAGTTATTGAGTTAACCTATAACTGGGGAACAGAAAATTATGACTTAGGTACTGCTTATGGACATATTGCTCTGGGAGTGGATGATATATATGCAACTTGTGAAGCGATAAAAAAAGCAGGGGGTAAAATTACTCGTGAAGCAGGTCCAGTGTTAGGCGGCAATACCATTATTGCATTTGCAGAAGATCCTGATGGTTATAAAATTGAATTTATTGAAAATAAAAATGCCCAAAAAGGACTAGGTAATAGCTAAGGAGCAATCAATGTATCAACAACAAATTTTAAGTGAATTACAAGAAGCCGCAGATGTTTTGAATAAATTTATGACGGATGAAAAAAATATTCAGTTAATTCAAGAGGCGGCATTATTAATTTCAAATAGCTTTAAACAAGGTGGTAAGGTACTATCTTGTGGAAACGGTGGTTCGCATTGTGATGCAATGCATTTCGCCGAAGAATTAACAGGGCGTTATCGTGAAAATCGTCCAAGTTACCCTGCAATCGCTATTTCTGACGTTAGTCATTTAAGTTGTGTAAGTAATGATTTTGGTTATGAATATGTGTTCTCTCGTTATGTAGAGGGGGTAGGAAAAAAAGGAGATGTATTATTTGGGCTTTCCACTTCTGGAAATTCACAAAATATCATTAATGCAATGCAAGCTGCCAAAGCCAAAGGAATGAAAACCATTGCAATGACGGGAAAAGATGGTGGGAAAATGGCAGGAATTGCAGATATAGAAATTCGTGTTCCACATTTTCGATATGCTGATCGCACTCAAGAAATACATATTAAAGTTATTCATATTCTAATGATGTTAATTGAATTTGAAATGGCGAAAGACGTTTGATCCCTCACTTAAAAATAAAGAATTGCAGCATAATTTAAATTATTTATTATGTTGCAATTTTTTATAGAAAATTTGCAAATTTTTCTTTCCATCTTACCGCTTTAACTATATTATTAACCGCTTTTATTTTATACAAAAAAATGATAAAAAATTATTCAATTCATTTTTATTAATTATTACTCATTCTCGATATTTAGGAGGGAAACAACAGTAGATGGAAAAGCCAAATCAAACACCCATCATTGAATTACACTCATTAACCAAGCGTTATGATGATAAAACAATTATTGAAAATTTCGATCTTACCATTAATAATGGTGAGTTTTTAACTATTTTGGGTCCTTCAGGTTGCGGTAAAACAACAGTATTACGTTTAATTGCAGGATTAGAAGAGCCAAATGGTGGGATGATAAAACTAGATGGTAAGGATATTACTCATATTCCTGCAGAACATAGGCACGTCAATACCGTGTTCCAAAGTTATGCACTTTTCCCTCATATGACGATTTTTGAGAATGTGGCATTTGGTTTAAAAATGCAAAAAGTACCCAATACAGAAATTAAACCTCGTGTAATGGATGCGTTAAAAATGGTTCGTTTAGATCAAATGGCGAACCGTAAACCAAGTGAGCTTTCTGGTGGACAACAACAGCGTATTGCGATTGCTCGTGCGGTGGTCAATAAACCAAAAGTGTTATTACTGGATGAATCTCTTTCTGCGTTAGATTACAAATTGCGTAAAGAGATGCAAAATGAATTAAAAGAATTACAACGTCAGCTCGGTATTACCTTTATTTTTGTGACTCACGATCAAGAAGAGGCATTAACAATGTCAGATCGTATTATTGTAATGAATGAAGGAAACATTGAACAAGACGGTTCGCCTCGTGAAATTTATGAAGAACCGAAAAACCTATTTATTGCTCGCTTTATTGGTGAAATCAATGTGTTTGAAGCAACCGCAATTGGACGTATTGATGAGAAAACCGTAAAAGCAAATGTAGAAGGTCGAATTTGTGAAATTCATACGGATCTTCCTGTTGTTGAAGGGCAAAAATTAAATGTTTTATTGCGTCCAGAAGACATTGTAATTGAAGAGCTTGATGAAAATGAAAGTGCTAAAGCCGTAATTGGTCACGTAACCAACCGTACCTACAAAGGAATGACCTTAGAAACCAACGTGATGCTTGATCGTAACGGAATGAAAGTATTAGTTAGCGAGTTCTTTAATGAAGACGATCCTAATATCGATCACTCAGTGGGTCAGAAAGTGGCACTGACTTGGTATGAAGGTTGGGAGGTTGTACTTAACAATGAAACTCACGAGTAATAAATTCCAAAAAGTAACTATCGCTGTTATTTTTATCTGGTTGGTTTTCTTCGTTTTAATGCCAAATTTATTGGTGTTTGTGACCAGCGTAATGACCAAAGATAGCAGTAATCTTGTTGAATTTACTTTTTCATTAGATAGCTATAAACGTTTAATTGATCCGCTTTATTCAAAAGTATTATGGAATTCTCTGTATATGTCAGGAATTGCCACAATATTATGTTTATTGGTGGGTTACCCTTTTGCCTTTTTAATTGCGAAAAGCCCTAAAAAATATCGTCCATTTTTACTCTTTTTAGTGATTTTACCCTTTTGGACAAATTCACTTATTCGAATTTATGGAATGAAAATTTTCTTAGGCGTTAAAGGTGTATTAAATAATACATTATTAGCAATAGGCTTAATTGATAGCCCAATTCGTATTTTAAATACCGAAGTAGCGGTTATCATTGGCTTAGTTTATATCTTACTACCTTTTATGATCTTACCCCTCTATTCTTCAATTGAAAAATTAGATAATCGCTTATTAGAAGCAGCAAAAGATCTTGGTGCAAATGGTTTTCAGCC
Source organism: Phocoenobacter atlanticus subsp. cyclopteri (assembly GCF_018343795.1). Classification (GTDB taxonomy): domain Bacteria; phylum Pseudomonadota; class Gammaproteobacteria; order Enterobacterales; family Pasteurellaceae; genus Phocoenobacter; species Phocoenobacter atlanticus. The sequence goes on along the minus strand of NZ_CP074346.1, from coordinate 1,318,547 downwards.
TTTTCTACGCGTTATCTTACCCTTAACAATGCCGGGTATTATTGCTGGCTGTTTATTAGTATTACTCCCTGCAATGGGAATGTTCTATGTTGCTGACTTATTAGGTGGGGCAAAAGTCTTACTTGTGGGTAACGTAATTAAGAGTGAATTTTTAGTCACTCGTAATTGGCCCTTTGGTTCAGCAATTAGCGTTGCTTTAACGGTATTAATGGCAGTGATGTTATATATTTACTACCGAGCCAATAAACTATTAAATAAAAAGGTGGAGTTAAGCTGATGAAACGTGTATTAAGAAACCTTTTTAGTCTTGGTGTCTATGCTTTCTTGTATATTCCAATTGTTATTTTAGTGGTTAACTCTTTTAATGCTGATCGTTATGGAATGCGTTGGAAAGGGTTTGATTGGAAATGGTATGAACGTTTATTTAACAATGATACTTTAATGCAATCTGCGTTACATTCAGTCACTATTGCCTTTTGTGCCGCTACTATTGCGACTATCATTGGCGGTTTAACTGCGATTGCGTTGTATCGTTATCTTTTTAGAGGTAAACAGTTGGTGGGAGGAATGTTATTTGTTGTGATGATGTCGCCAGATATCGTAATGGCGGTTTCATTCCTCGCACTCTTTATGTTTGTTGGAATGGCATTAGGATTTTGGTCATTATTATTTGCACATATTACATTCTGTTTACCTTATGTAGTAGTAACGGTTTCTTCACGATTAAGTGATTTTGATGGAAAAATGCTTGATGCAGCAAGAGATTTAGGTGCAAGTGAGTTTACGATTTTAAGTAAAATTATTTTTCCTTTAATTCTGCCTGCAATAGTATCAGGTTGGTTACTCAGCTTTACTATTTCACTAGATGATGTTGTTATTTCTTCTTTTGTAACAGGGGTGAGTTATGAAGTATTACCATTGAAAATTTTCTCTTTGGTAAAAACGGGGGTAACACCAGAAGTCAATGCTCTGGCGACTTTAATGATTGTATTCTCACTTATATTAATTATTTTAAGCCAATTAATTGGTAAAAAAAGTAAGATAAATTAATAACCTTTAGAGAAAATTATTATGTTACTTATAGATCTGGTCGGTAAAACACTGACTCAAGAAGAAAAAGAGCTATTAGTCCATCCTTTTGTGTCTGGGTTAATTCTCTTTAGTCGTAATTTTTACGATAAAGAACAACTTCAGGCATTAATTGACGCTATTCGTTCTCAAGTAAAGAAACCGTTATTGATTACAGTTGATCAAGAAGGGGGCAGAGTACAACGTTTTAGAAATGGTTTTACTCAGCTTCCTGCAATGCAATCTTTTCTGGCTTTAAATAAGCCTCACCTAGTCAAAGAGGCGGGATGGGTGATGGCGGCAGAAATGTTTGCATTAGATATTGATTTGAGCTTTGCCCCTGTTTTAGATTTGGGTCATCAATGTAAAGCGATCGGCGATCGTTCATTTGGTAGAAATATAGTTGAAATGTTACCGCTTGCTGAACAGTTTATTGATGGAATGCGAGAAGTGGGAATGGCAACAACAGGAAAACATTTTCCGGGTCACGGTCACGTAGTTGCAGATTCTCACTTAGAAACACCTTTTGATAACCGTGCTAAAACAGAGATTTTTGCTCAAGATATTCAGCCATTTGTAAGTCTCATTCAGAAAAATAAACTTTCCGCCATTATGCCTGCTCACGTGATTTATACACAATGTGACAACCAACCCGCAAGCGGTTCAAGTTATTGGTTAAAGGACGTTTTACGTAAACAACTTAATTTTAATGGTCTGATTTTTTCTGATGATTTGGGTATGAAAGGGGCAAGTTTTATGGGGGATTATGTCGAACGAAGTCAAAAATCCCTAAATGCAGGTTGTGATTTATTACTGCTTTGTAATGAGCGACAGGGCGTTATTCAAGTCTTAGATAACCTAAAATATATCCCAACCAAAGAGCATAAAGATCGTCATCTATCTTTACTCAAACACCCTAATGTTAACTGGAAAGACTTACAGACCAGCTCTCGTTGGAAAAAATCTTCTCAACAATTAAGTCAATTACAACAGCAGTGGTTAGAATTTGAAGAAAATAGTGAAGATTAAAATGGGTTTAGATTAAAAGTATAATGCGACATCTCTTACATTTCAATCGGGGCAACTACAAACTTTGACCTATTGATTTTAATAGCGGTTACATTAATGGTTAAATTTGCAAAATAAAATTTAAAGTACGATTTTTCCCTAACAATATTTTTCTATAAATTTGTTAACAAACTCACATAACGAACAAATTTAATTTGTCTATTTTTATACGCTCATTTAGAATATAACCTCAAGAATACAGTCAAAGGGGAGAATTTCAAATGCACTCGACCATTCAAGATATTTTAGATACCGTAAAATCCGATGCCTTAACTTGTCAGCAAAAAGGAATGTTACTGGCTAATATTGCTGAACGATTAATCAATCCAAAAGAGCTGTTAGGTTATACTGAAGAAGAATATAGCTATATTGAAAATCATATGATTTGTGATTTGAATGAAGGCTATGCGATTTATCGTCCACGCTACATTTTGCCTGATTATAATGTGTATATACAAAAAGGGTGTCAGTTTTTAGATTTGCCTGTGCCAACTAATTTGGACGAAGTGTTAGACGGTTTATTGATTATTTATTCCCACGTACCATCAATCACCACTTTCCCTGTGTATATCGGTCGTCTTGATCTATTGCTCGATCCTTTCATTACGGATGAAGAGCAAGATTACATTAAAATTAAACGTTTCTTAAATCACGTGGATAAAACCGTGCCAGATTCTTTCTGCCACGCTAATATCGGACCTTTGGATACCAAAGCAGGACGCTTAATCTTAAAAGCCGTGATTGAGCTTGAAAATCCAACCCCAAATATGACCATTCGTTACGACAAAGCACAAACATCCCAAGAATTTGCTGAGCTTGCCGCGAAAGCCTGTTTATTGGTCTCAAAACCGTCTTTTGCGAACGACCCGTATTATAAATCAGAACTCGGCGAAGCCTACGGTATCGCAAGTTGTTATAATGCCTTACCTGAATGTGGCGGTGCTTACACCTTAACACGTTTACGTTTGGGTACTATCGGACGAGCTTGCAAAACTGTTGATGAAATGGTCAATCACTTATTCCCCAAAGTGGCAAAATTAGCCCTTTCTACAATGGATAAACGCCATAAATTTTTAGTCGAAGAAAGTAATTTCTTCAAAACCGATTTCTTAGTCAAAGAAGGCTTTTTAGAACCGCATAACTTTACCAGTATGTTGGCAATCGTTGGTTTAGCCGATGCCACCAACCATTTATTACAATGTGAAGGCATTGATGAAACCTTTGGTAAAAGTGAACGTGGTGAAGAAATTGCCACTGCCATTATGGATAAATTAGAAGAAATCACCAACGCTCACAAAGGTGTTTATGTAGAGCGTACCAACGGACGTTATCTACTACACGCTCAAGTCGGAGCAAGTATTAATGAAGAAGATAAAGCGAACAACCCTGCACACCGTATTCGTGTTGGGCAAGAGCCGTCATTATTGCCACACTTAAAACAATCCGCCCCTTATCATAAATATTTCCCGTCAGGTACAGGGGACTTATTTGCCTTTGATCAAACCTATGTTGATCATTTAGATGCCGTTGTGGATATTATTGACGGTGCTTTTGCTAACGGCTATCGCTATATCACAACTTATCTTAAAAATACCGATTTGATCCGTGTTACAGGCTATCTTGTGAAGAAAAGCGAAGTAGAAAAATTCCGTAATGGTGAAGCCGTAATGCGTGATACCACTTGGTTTGGTTCAGGTACAGATGAATGTGCCCAAGTCTTTGATCGCCAGTTGCGTGATGAAAAAGATGTAAATGCGTAATCCGCAAATTTTTAATAAAAAACAACCGCTTAGCGAACAATCTCTAAGCGAAATCACCCTCCCTCTACATCGGATTATCCCCTTTTCAAATGTAGAGGGTATGGGCAATCGTACTAGTATTTTTCTGCAAGGTTGCAAGCTCAACTGTTTATATTGCCACAACCCTGAAACTATTCCTCGCTATACCGATGAAAGTAAAAAAGTCAGTTTAGATTATCTATTCCAACAAGTAATGGATGCGGTACCTTTTATTCGTGGTGTAACGGTTTCAGGTGGTGAGCCTACCATCCATCATAAAAAATTAGTGCCATTATTTAACGCTCTAAAAGAGCAAGGATTAACTTGTTATTTAGATAGCTGTGGTTTTTTTGATTACGATAAAACCGCAGAACTTATTGAGGTTACCGATAAATTTTTATTTGATCTTAAAGGTATTGGTGAGGGTCTACAGAGTTTATGTTTTGATCGTAAAAATCGTGAGGGCAAGGTTTATCCTGAAAGAATAGCGATAACGGATCATATCAAGCGGTCAAATTTAGATCGAAATTTACAAAATTTAGAAAAATTACTCAAACTCAACAAAATAGAAGAAATTCGCCTTGTAATGATCAACGGTTTTTTTGATGAAAAGCGATTGATTAAAAAAGTGGCTGAATTAAACCCACCAAAAGAAGTTATTCTCAAAATAATCCGAGTGCATAATAAAGGCACAAGAGATCCCGAAGGGCTAGCACCTTATATTCCAACTACCGATGAAATAGATGATCTCACTAACTATGCCAAACAGTGTGGATTTGAGAAAGTTGTTACCATTTACTAAGCGGTAAGATATCGCTCAAAATTTGCAAATTGTTGATAACATCTTACCGCTATAAAAGTCAAAAATTACTCTTCGTCAGCAAATTTTTTTGCTTTATATTTAGGGGTCATTAAATTTTCAGGTGAAAGAATATCATCAATTTCTGCTTCCGTTAATAAGCCTAATTCAAGTACGACTTCTTTTACGCTCTTACCTGTTTTAGCACACATTTTACCTACGATATCGCCATTATGATGTCCAATAAATGGATTAAGGTAGGTTACAATACCGATTGAGTTAAATACGTAATCTTGGCAAACCTGACGATTTACGGTGATGCCATCAATACATTTATCTCGTAAATTTACACAAGCATTCGCTAATAAACTAATTGATTCAAACATTGCTTGACCAATCACTGGCTCCATTACGTTAAGTTGCAGTTGTCCTGCTTCCGCCGCAAAAGTTATTGTAGTATCGTTACCGATCACTTTAAAGCACACTTGGTTCACCACTTCTGGTACAACAGGATTGACTTTTGCGGGCATAATAGATGAACCTGCTTGTAATTCTGGCAGGTTAATTTCATTTAACCCTGTGCGTGGACCTGATGAAAGTAAACGTAAATCGTTACATACTTTTGAAAGTTTTACGGCAGTACGCTTTAACGCACCGTGTACCATTACATAAGCCCCACAGTCAGAGGTGGCTTCGATTAAATTTTCTGATACTGAACAAGGTAATTGAGTCACTTCTGATAAATATTTCACTACCAGTTCAGAATAACCTTGAGCGGTATTTACACCTGTACCAATCGCAGTTGCGCCTAAATTTACTTCTAATAAATATTGAGAGATAATTTTTAAATTACGTAGTTCTTCATCAAATAATACGGAAAAAGCTTTAAATTCTTGTCCAACGGTCATAGGGACGGCGTCTTGTAATTGAGTACGTCCCATTTTTATTACATCAGCAAATTCAATGGCTTTATTGTTAAATGCTTCTTGTAGGTAGCGTACCTTTTCAATCATTTCCATAATGCTATTATATACCGCAATTCTAAATCCTGTTGGGTATGCATCATTGGTTGATTGACTTGCATTTACGTGATCCATAGGATCAAGGAATTGGTATTCACCTTTGTTATGCCCTAAAATTTCTAATGCTAAGTTTGCCACGACTTCATTGGTATTCATATTGACCGAAGTACCCGCTCCACCTTGATAAACATCAGAAGGAAATTGATCTAAACAGCGACCATTTTCTAAAATTTCATCACAAGCAATAATTATTGCTTTTGCAATTTTTTTAGGAATAACGCCTAATTCACCATTTGCGAGTGCCGTTGCTTTTTTTACCATTACCATTCCACGTACAAATTCAGGCACGTCAGAAATAGTCGTTTTTGATATATTAAAGTTTTCAACTGCTCGCAGAGTATGAATGCCCCAATATACATTACTAGGGACTTCACGTTTTCCTAATAAATCTTCTTCGATACGAATGCTCATTTTTTTCTCCTTAATTTGGGTGTTGTTATTTTTTTATACAGAATAATTAAAACACAAAAAGAGAGTATTGAGATCAGATTTTTATTATTTAGAGTACGATATTATTTGATAATATCAATTATATTTTTTTATTTAGAGATAATTTCGTAAATTTTTACTAGAAAGTCACCGCTTGTGGTGAATGAGAGATAATAAAAAAAAGCACCAGAGAAGGTGCTTTTAAGAAATCGTTAATATAAATTACAGACTTTCAGTGAAAGTACGAGTAATGACATCACGTCGTTGTTCTGGTGTTAAAGAGTTGAAACGTACTGCATAACCAGAAACACGAATGGTTAATTGAGGGTATTTTTCTGGGTTGTTTACTGCATCTTCTAATGTTTCACGGCGTAATACGTTTACGTTTAAGTGCTGACCACCTTCAACTTTAATTGTTGGGGCAACATTCATTTCCACTTCACGGTATGCAATTTCACCTAATTCATTTAATGCCACAACTTGGTCTTCTGTATAGTCACCTTTAGCACATAAACAACGCGCTTCATTTTTTTCTTCATCTAATAACCAAAAAGAATTTACTAAATTGCTATTTGAAGATTCTGTAATTTGTACACCTTTAATCATTTGGGTTACTCCTAAGTTTTATAAAAAAAGTTGATAATTTAAAAATTATTTTATCATTCTACCCATTTTGATAAATAATGCTAGAAATTTAACCATATTTTTGTAAATTTCTCTTATATGCGATAATATAATTCTAAAATGTTAATAATATTTCGTAATAAATAAACAATTTTAACAAAGGGTTAACAATGAAAAATTGGACAGATGTAATTGGCGAAGAAAAATCTCAACCTTATTTTCAACAAATTTTACAATTTGTGAAAAATGAACGTTTAAAAGGCAAAACTATTTATCCTCCTCAAAATGAAGTATTTAGTGCTTTCTCATTAACAGAATTTAGTGATGTAAAAGTTGTTATTTTAGGACAAGACCCTTATCACGGTATCAATCAAGCACACGGATTAGCATTTTCAGTAAAACCTAATATTGCCCCTCCCCCTTCTTTAGTTAATATGTATAAAGAGTTATCACAAGATATTGAGGGATTTCAAATTCCTCAACACGGCTATTTGGTGGATTGGGCGAAACAAGGCGTATTTATGCTTAATACAGTTTTAACTGTTGAACAACATAAGGCACATTCACACGCTAATATTGGTTGGGAAACTTTCACTGATAAAGTTATTAGCCAATTAAATACACAGCGAGATAATTTAGTTTTTTTACTTTGGGGAAGCCACGCTCAGCGTAAAGGACAGTTTATTGATCAAACTCGTCATTGTGTTCTAAAAGCACCTCACCCCTCTCCTCTTTCTGCCTATCGAGGTTTCTTTGGCTGTAAACATTTTTAAAAAACAAATGAGTATTTGAGATCGCAGGGAATTGCTGAAATTAATTGGCAGTTGCCTATCGAAATTTAAATGGCATTATTGGTTATTATGGTAGCTTGATACTGGAAATAAATTCTAGGAAGTGTAAGATGTAATGGAAATCAATTTCTATTATAGGAGAAAATGTATGTTTGGTTTTGAGATTTCAGCTTTCCCGATTTTATCGGTAATTTTTGTTATTTTTGTTATAGTCGTATTGTATTCTACGTTAAAAATTGTACCACAGGGTTATAATTGGACAGTAGAGCGTTTTGGTCGTTACACCCGAACTTTACAACCGGGTTTAAGCATTGTTGTTCCTTTTGTGGAGCAGGTTGGTCGTAAAATTAATATGATGGAGCAGGTGCTTGATATTCCTTCACAGGAAGTTATTTCTAAAGATAATGCAAGTGTATCCATTGATGCGGTTTGTTTTGTTCAGGTTGTTGATGCACGTAGTGCTGCCTATGAAGTGAATAATTTAGATCAAGCCATTATTAATTTAACAATGACCAATATGCGTACGGTACTAGGTTCAATGGATTTAGACGATATGTTGTCACAGCGTGATTTAATTAATGGACGTTTACTTGGTATTGTTGATGAAGCCACGAATCCTTGGGGTGTAAAAGTGACCCGTATTGAAATTCGTGATGTAAGTCCTCCAAAAGAGTTGATTGATGCAATGAATGCTCAAATGAAAGCAGAGCGTAATAAACGTGCTGAAATTCTAGAAGCGGAAGGGGTGCGTCAAGCAGAGATTTTACGTTCTGAAGGGGATAAACAGTCTCGTATTCTTCAAGCTGAAGGAGAACGTCAAGAAGCCTTTTTAAGAGCAGAAGCACGTGAGCGTGCTGCAGAAGCAGAAGCAAAAGCAACGCAAATGGTATCTGATGCGATTACGGCGGGGAATACACAAGCGATTAACTATTTTATTGCTCAAAAATATACTGAAGCTTTGAAAGAGATTGGTAGTGCAGATAACAGTAAAGTAGTCTTAATGCCATTAGAGGCATCAAACTTAATGGGTTCAATTTCAGGAATTGCAGAATTGTTGAAAGGGGATAAGAAGTAGTATTAAGTTGTGTGGAGGCAGTACGCCTCCACTAAATCGCTATTAATTATTGTTATATCAAATCGAATATAACTTGTAAATTTGTGAAAAAATGTTACCGCTATATTTCATATTTTGGCTTGTATTTTCTAATCTCAAAACTCTAATTCAACGGCACTTTCACCTAATAAGTTTTGAAGTTGTTCAATCATTTCGTTGTTAGGTGTTATTCGCCATTCAACACCACTTTTTATTAATGCTTTTGCTTGAGGGCTTTGGTAATAGAAATGTAGTGGTAATGTTCCTTCTTTATTTGGCGCTATAATTTGGGTGAGTTTTTTTATAAAATCTGGTGTAATCTGTTGTTGGTTTATTGCTAATGCTAAGCTTTTAGCATAACGACTACGAGCTTCATCAAGGCTAATAATTTCACGTACCAACATTCTAAAACCATTATTATAATTATCAAATTGTACAGAGCCAGTAACAATAATAATTTTATCTTTTTCTAATAAAACGCCATATTGCTCAAGAGCTTCAGAAAATAGGGTGATATCTAATTTTCCAGATCGATCTTCAATGGTCGCAATACCTATTCGGTTTCCCTTTTTGGTAACCGCAATACGTGAATTCATAATCAATCCTGCGACTGTGACAGTTTTACCTCTTGGGGTTGGTTGTAATTCGTTTAAACGTATCGATGAATAATGAGATAACTCTTTTAAAAAGCGTCCTATCGGATGTCCACTAATGTATAAACCCAGTGTATTTTTTTCACCTTCTAAAATAACTTGTTCTGTCCATTTTGGGGTATTCGCATAAGCACTTTGAACTTCTTCAGGTGTTTCTGTTAGAATACCAAACATATCTGTTTGTCCCAATGCTTCCATTTTACTGTGCTGATCTGCCGCTTTTAGAGCATCTTCTAAATTTTTCATTATAGCGGCACGATGTGGACCTAGATTATCAAAAGCACCAGACATTATTAACGCTTCAAAAGTACGACGGTTGATTTTTTTTAGATCAATGCGAGCGGTTAAATCAAAAAGATCTTTGAAAATACCCTCTTTTTTACGTGCTTCAAGTATTGCTTCAACAGGACCTTCTCCAACTCCTTTGATTGCACCAAGTCCATAAACAATTTCACCTTTTTCGTTGACACTAAAGCGATGCTGTCCTGAATTTACATCTGGTGGTACAACGGTTAAACCCATATTGATACATTCATCATAGAAACCTACGAGTTTATCCGTATTATCCAATTCTGAACTCATTACTGCTGCCATAAATTCTGCTGGATAATGGGCTTTCAACCACAAGGTTTGATAAGAGACTAACGCATAAGCAGCTGAGTGCGATTTATTAAATCCGTAACCTGCAAATTTTTCTACCAAGTCAAAGATTTTCATCGCCAACTCGCCATCAACGTTATTTTTTTCAGCCCCTTCTTTAAAGACAGAACGTTGTTTTGCCATTTCTTCTGGTTTTTTCTTACCCATTGCACGACGCAATAAATCTGCTCCACCAAGGGTGTAACCTGCTAATACCTGAGCAATTTGCATTACTTGTTCTTGATATAAAATAACGCCATAGGTTGGTTCTAAAATGGTTTTTAGGCTATCGTGTTGGTATTTTACATCTGGATAAGAGACCTCTTCTCGACCGTGTTTACGATCAATAAAGTTCTCAACCATTCCCGAACCGAGTGGACCAGGGCGGAAGAGCGCTACTAGTGCGATAATATCTTCAAAGCAGTCTGGTTTTAAGCGTGAAATCAAATCTTTCATTCCACGAGATTCGAGCTGAAAAACAGCGGTAGTTTTAGCTTTTAACAGTAAATCAAAAGAAGTTTTATCGTCAAGAGGAATACTTTCTATATTAATAGGATCTTTCCCCTCTTTTTTCAAACGAGCATTAATCATTTCTAATGCCCATTTTATAATAGTAAGAGTGCGTAAACCTAAAAAGTCAAATTTAACTAAACCTGCATATTCAACATCATTTTTATCAAAATGCGTAACAGGGTGTTGCCCTTCACTATCACAATAAAGAGGGGAGAAATCTGTAATGGCATTTGGTGCAATAACAACGCCTCCCGCGTGTTTTCCTGCATTTCTAATTACACCCTCAAGTTTGCGAGCCATATCAATTAAGGATTTAACTTCTTCATCTGTCTCATAAAGTTCAGGCAATTTTGGTTCTGCTTCAAAAGCCTTTGCTAGGGTCATACCTGGATCGAGTGGAATTAGTTTAGAAATACGATCTACAAAGCTATAAGGATGTCCGAGTACTCGTCCTACATCTCGAATAACGGCTTTTGCTGCCATTGTTCCAAAAGTAATAATTTGAGAGACTGCCTTACTTCCATACATTTGTGATACGTGTTCAATCACACGATCTCGTCCTTCCATACAGAAATCGACATCAAAATCAGGCATAGAAACACGTTCAGGATTTAAAAAACGCTCAAAAAGTAAATCAAATTGAAGTGGATCAAGATCGGTGATTTTTAAGGCATAAGCAACCAGTGAGCCTGCACCAGAACCTCGCCCGGGACCAACAGGGACTCCATTATCTTTTGACCATTGAATAAATTCCATTACAATTAAGAAATAACCGGGAAAGCCCATTTGGTTGATAACTTCAAGTTCAATTTGCAAACGTTCGTCATAATCTACCCGCTTCTCCGCACGTTCTTTAGGATCAGGAAATAAAAAGGCTAAACGTTCTTCTAATCCTTGCTGTGATTTTTGTACTAAAAAATCTTCAGGTGTAAGATCACCTGTTGGGAAATTGGGTAAAAAATATTCACCTAAACGAATAGTGACATTACAACGCTGAGCAATATGTACGGTATTTTCAATGGCTTGTGGAATATCTGCAAATAATTCACACATTTCTTGTTCCGTTCTGAAATACTGTTTTTCTGAGTATTTTTGAGGACGTTTAGGATCATCTAAAGTATAAGCATCGTGAATAGCCACTCGAATTTCGTGTGCTTCAAAATCCTCTTCTTTTAAGAAACAGACATCATTGACTGCCACTAATGGAATTTGATGTTTTTGAGAAAAAAGAATGGTGTGTTGAATATAACGCTCTTCATCATTGCGAGAGGTACGACATAATGATAAGTAGTAATGATTAGGGAAATATTGTTGATAAAAGGCGATTTTTTTATCAGCATCTTGTGGATTTTCTTTTAATAATGCTTTTCCAATATCCCCATTCCGACCACCAGAAAGCACAATAATGCCCTCATTCAGTTCTGCTAACCACGCTTTTTCAATAATAGGAAATTCAATATAGCCTTGTTGATAGGCTTTCGAGATCAGCAAGGTGATATTTTGATAGCCAATGTTATTTTTTGCTAATAAGGTGAGTTCATCGTACTCTTCGGTATCTGGCGTTGCTCGTACCAAAATATCTATACCAATAATAGGTTTAACCCCTGAATTTTGTGCTTCACCATAAAATTTCACTAAGCCACAAAAATTACAAAAATCAGTGAGTGCAATGGCTGGCATATCATTATCGACACAGGTTTTGATAAGTGGTTTCACTTTGGCTAAACCATCAATGATTGAAAAATCACTGTGAACACGTAAATGAATAAAACGAGGATTAGACATAAATTTTTTAATCTCTTTTTTTAGTTAAAAGCCACCAAACAACCGTCAAACTTAAGATACTCGGTACTAATGCACCGACTACAATCGGCAACCAAGACACCACCAAGCTAAGATTTCCAAAGACAATATTTGTTACGTAAAAGATAAAGCCAGCAATAATACCAATTACTACTTTTGCACCAGTGGTACTGCTTCTCAGTGGTCCAAAAATAAAGGACATTGCGAGTAACATCATTACTGCCATAGACAATGGTTCAAATGCTTTACGCCAAAATGTAATTTCAAAACGTTTTGAGTCTTGCCCTGTTTGTTTTAAAAAGGTCACGTATTCTTTTAATTCTGAAAGGGATAATGATTCTGCTTTTAGCGCAACTACACCAAGTTTATTTGGCGTAATACTGGTTTGCCATTGTTCATTTTTCTGTTTAACTCGAATAATACCTGTTGGTGTAATATCTGCTTTTTCAATATTTTTAAGCTGCCAGCTATTTTTAGTATAAACCGCTTGTTTGGCTTTCAACACAGACTTTAAATGACGATCTTCAAATTCATAAATTAAAATGTTACTTAAATTTTTATCAGAAGTAACACGTTGAATATAAACAAATTTATTTCCATCTTTTGCCCAAAACCCACTTTTTGTGGCAAGCATCGTACCGCCTGTTTGAGCCACTGAACGCATATTTCTTGCAAATTGCTCAGTTTGTGGCACTCCCCATTCTCCCATTACCATTGTAATTAAGACTAAAGGAATAGCCGTTTTCATCACTGCTACACCAACTTTAAAACGAGAGAAACCAGAGGCTTGCATCACGATTAGTTCACTACGACTTGCCAAACCACCAAGTCCAACTAAAGAACCAAGTAATGCAGCCATAGGAAAAAAAGTTTCAATATCACGAGGGATCATTAAAAGCGTATAGTAAGCAGCGTGTAACCCATCGTAGGTTCCTTTGCCAACTTGACGAAATTCTTCAACAAACTTAATAATTGCACCCAATCCCACTAACATAAAGAGGGTAAGCATTATGGCGGAGAGAATGGTTTTTCCAATATAACGTTCTAATACATTCATTTTATTTTTTATCTCTTAATCTTTAAACGATAACGTAATGCTGAAAATTCTTTTGTATCCCATAAATTTAATATTACTCCTAATGCAAAAAATCCGATGGAGACTAATGGCATAAATAGTGACACATTGATTTTTCCAGAAGCACCTGCTGATTTTAAAGAACTTTGTAATAGGAAATAAATTAAATAAAGTAATAATGCAGGGAGTAATTTAGCAAAACGCCCTTGACGAGGATTAACATTACTCATTGATGTAGCTAATAACGCCATTAGAGGTACCGCTAAAATCAATGCTAAACGCCATTGTAACTCTGCTTTGGCGTAGGTTGATTTGCTTTGTAGTAACTCATTAAAACGTAATCGTTCTACGCTGTCTTTTTTTAGATCGACATCTTTATAGCCTAAATAAGCGGAATATTGATTAAAATGCGTGACTTTAAAATCGGAGGTTTGAGGTGTACCTTCAAAACGGGTACTGTTATTTAATTTTAATACTTGATCACCATTTGGTAATCCTGTTAACTTTCCTGATTCTGCGGTTACTACCGATGGTCGATTATTCTTTTTTTGAGTAGGTTGAAAGACAAAAATATCATTAATACTGCTTCCCTTAATATTATCAATATAAAGTACATAACCTCCAGCTGACATAAACTGCCCTGCAGACAGAGCTGAAAAACGAGGGTTAACTTCTGCTTCTGCAAGTAATTCTGCTTGTTTATCCATTGCCCAAGGCATTACCCAAAAGGCATTATAAGTTGCTAGGATAGTGGTAAATAAGGATAAAAAGAGAGCAGATTTAACTAATAGACTTTGACCCACACCACAAGCTCGCATTACAGTAATTTCACTGTCTGCATAAAAACGTCCTAGAGTCAGTAATAATGCCACAAAAAGTGAAAGAGGGAGCATCAGTTGTGCCATTGTTGGCATACCTAACCCTAACAGATGTACTACTAGGTCTGTTGGCACTTTCCCACTTACTGCTGAACTTAATACTCTCACAAGTTGTTGACAAAAAAAGATCAACAATAAAACAAATAGAATAGCGAGTTGGCTTTTAAAATTTCTCTCGTTAAATATCGACTAAAAATCACAATGGTTATCTCAGTTTATTGAATAAGGCAAGCGGTAAGATCTTTATTATTTTTTGCAAATTTTATTATTAATCTGACCGCTTATAGACCGCCTATAATACCGTTTTAGACAGAAAAAATCACTAAAATTCATTTTTTACTTGCAATTTATAATGAAAAGGATAATTTTATACCTCTCAACAAAAATAAATAAAAGGAACATAGAATGAAATTTTGTGCAAAAAGTTTGAATTTCGAACAATCCAGTGATTGTGTTGTGATCGGTATTTATGAAAATACCACACTCTCAACAAATGCAAAAAAACTAGATGAGGCAACTGCTCACTATTTATCTGATTTACTCAAAACTGGCGATTTTAAAGGAAAACTGGCTGAAACATTGCTTGTTCATACACCGAATCAACCTTTTACTCGTCTATTATTAGTAGGCTGTGGTAAAGCACCTTTAAATGAAACCCAGTACAAAAAAATTATTAAAGCGGTTGTACAAACCTTAAAAAGCACCACTACACAGCATATTCATCTATTATTAAATGATCTTGAAATCAAAGATCGTAATGAATATTGGGCAGTGCGTTTTGCGATTGAAAGCATTTCAGACACTTTATATAACTACGATGAATTCAAAAGCACCAAAGCAGAAGCAACTCAATTAGCAAAATTCTGTTTTAACAGTGAAAATCTCGCTGAAACAGAAAAAGCCATTCAGCACGCACAAGCGGTCGCATTAGGGGTAAAATTTGCAAAAAATGTTGCGAACTGTCCGCCAAATGTATGTAACCCAGCCTACCTTGCAGAATTAGCAAAAGAATTAGACAGCGAATATTCACAAATTAGCACCACTATCGTGGATGAAACCCAAATGGCAGAGCTAAAAATGAACAGCTATTTAGCCGTTTCTCGTGGTTCTGAAAATCCTGCTTATATGTCAATTATCGAATATAAAAATGCCCCAAATCCTGACGCAAAACCTATCGTATTAGTGGGTAAAGGCTTAACCTTTGACTCAGGCGGTATCTCAATTAAACCGTCTGCGGCAATGGACGAAATGAAATACGATATGGGCGGAGCAGCATCGGTTTACGGCACAATGAAAGCGGTCGCTGAATTACAATTACCGATCAACGTTATTGGTGTATTAGCGGGCTGTGAAAATATGCCTGATGGTAACGCTTATCGTCCCGGAGATATTCTCACCACAATGTCAGGCAAAACCGTTGAAGTATTAAATACGGACGCCGAAGGTCGTTTAGTACTTTGTGATGCATTAACCTATGTGGAACGTTTTGAACCTGAATGTGTGATCGACATCGCAACCCTAACAGGGGCTTGTGTGGTTGGTTTAGGGCATATAAACACAGGATTACTTTCAAAAGACGATCAATTTGTTGAGCAATTACTTAATGCCTCAAAACAGGCTCACGATTACACGTGGCATTTACCGATGAATGAAGAATATCAAGATGATCTGAAATCTAACTTTGCGGATTTGGCAAACGTGGGTAGCCGTGCGGGCGGTGCAATCACAGCGGGGATTTTCTTATCTAATTTTACAGAAAACTACACTTGGGCTCACTTAGACATTGCAGGAACAGCGTGGCAATCAGGTGCGGCTAAAGGTGCAACAGGTCGTCCAGTGCCATTATTAACCCAATTCTTAATTAATAAATCTAGCTAATCGTTAGCGTTCAATATTAAGCGGGTAGATATTTAATAAATTTTGCAAAAAATAAGGATAATCTACCCGCTTTAATTTTATCAGCGTATACAAAGGTAATCGTTTGCCACCATTGAAATAACTGCAATCTTAAAAAATGTAAAAATTTGTAAATTTATAGTAATTTTTATTTGATTAATTATTTTTTTATGCTATATTTCTTTAGTAATTGCGTTTGATATACAAGCAATTCATAATTTGACTATCTATCATTTTATGCAACTCCAATCGTATCATTGCGTTACAAATTCTAGATTTTTTTTAACCTTTTTATTGGGATACAGACTATGCTCATTGAAGAACAAGAATACCTAGATTTTGATAATGTCTTAATCAAACCTAAACGAAGCACTCTTAATTCACGTAAAGACGTGACCTTAACTCGTACTTTTACTACTAGAAATAGCAAAGTAGACATTGAAGGTGTACCTATTATTGCCGCCAATATGGATAGTGTTGGTACTTTTGAAATGGCAAAATCTTTAGCGAAATTTCAAATGTTTACCGCTGTTCATAAATTCTATGAAGTTTCAGAATGGCAGGCTTTTGCAACAGAAAATCCTGATGTTTTAAAATATGTTTTTGTGACTATTGGCTCAAGTGATAAAGAAATCGAAAAATTGCAGGCGATTATTATGGCAATCCCTGAAATTCGAATGATTTGCGTGGATATTGCCAATGGTTATAGTGAACATTTTTTAAATCAAATTAAAAAAGTCCGCAGCCTCTTTCCTAATAAAGTATTGATGGCAGGAAATGTGGTGACTTATGAAATTACGGAAGAGTTAATTTTAAGCGGTGTGGATATTGTAAAAATTGGGATTGGACCCGGTTCTGTTTGTACCACTCGTAAAATGACAGGTGTAGGTGTACCTCAACTTTCTGCCACTATTGAATGTGCTGATGCGGCTCACGGTTTAGGTGGGTTAGTTTGTACTGATGGTGGTTGTGTGAATGTGGGTGATATTTCTAAAGCCTTTGGTGCTGGTGCTGATTTTGTAATGCTTGGCGGAATGCTTTCTGCTCACAAAGAGTCTAACGGTGAAGTGGTGACTAAAGACGGTAAAGAATTTATGACTTTTTATGGAATGAGTTCAAGCAATGCAATGAAAAAACACTATGGAAAAGTGAATGAATACCGAGCCAGCGAAGGTAAAGCGGTGTTATTGCCTTATCGTGGTGAGGTAAAATATACTGTTCAAGAAATTTTGGGAGGTATTCGTTCAACCTGTACTTATATCGGTGCAAGTAAACTTAAATATATGCCAAAACGTACTACTTTTATTAAAGTAAATCGTCAAATTAATACGGTTTATAATCACTTCGAAACAAATTAAACCTTTTAACTTCCCCCTCCCTAGCCCTCCCCCCGCAAGCGAAGGAGGGGATTTTTAGCTATGTCAGTATTTCTCCATCCGCTTGCGGGGGGAGGCTAGGAGGGGGGATCAAGTACGATTTTTCTCTATTAAAGCGGTATGATTGTTATCAAAATTTACCAATTTTTCTAATCACCGCAACACTAAAACAAAGCAAGCTCAATCCATAAATTAACCAGTTTCCCCAGAACGTAAAAGGTGTTTTTCCTTGAGTAGAGGAGAGTGACATTGTTAATGTTGTTTCTTTAAATTGAGGGACTTGTTTAATAATTTTTCCTCGATGATCAACAAAAACCGTAATGCCTGTATTTGTTGCTCTAACTAGTGGTTTGCCAAGCTCTAAGGCACGCATTCTTGCCATTTGTAAGTGTTGCCAAGGACCAATTGAATTGCCAAACCAAGCATCATTAGAGATTGTCAATAAATAATCTGCGTTGTGTGTTTTTTGATTTTGTTGCATTTGATGACCAAAAATCACTTCATAGCAAATTGCCATATTAAAGGTTGTATTACTTGCAGTTAATGGTTTTTGTATAAAATTACCCTGTGATAAATTAATAGGTAAAATAAATACTTCTCGTAACCAATCTAATATATTACCGAAAGGGACGTATTCACCAAAAGGGACAAGATGATGTTTCTGATAACGTCCATTGCTATAGGTATCTGTATCTGATGTACTACTTAACACAATTGCACTATTATAAATTTCAGGTTGTGTATTATCCAACGTTCCAATAATAAAATCAGTATTATGCTTTTTAGCAAGATGTTGCAGATCACTAAGCATTGGAATCAACTTTATTTCCGAAGCAGGAAAGGCTGATTCAGGTAAAACAATTACATCAGTTTTACCAAGTAAAGGGGTAATAAGTTTTTGATAGGTTTGTACGTGCTGAGCGAAATAGTAAGGATTCCATTTGTTTTTTTGATCAATATTTGGTTGCACTAAACCAATGGTCGTAGAATGGGTGTTATCTTCTTTAACCCATTGAATATATTGAGATCCTACAGCGATAGATAGTGCCAAACAAAGAATAATAGATGATCTTAAATAAGCGGTATGATTTTGTGTTTTTTTTGCAAGTGTGTAAAAAAGTTGTACAAAGTAACCGCTTATAACAATAACAAAGAAAGTTAAACCTTCAACACCTAAGATAGGGGCAAGACCATAAAAAGGGCTATCTATTTGTGTATAACCTAATTGTAGCCAAGGAAAACCAGTAAAAACAGTGCCACGTAAATATTCAGTAAAAGTAAAAATACTTGCTATAACAAAAGGATTTGTAAATTGAAAACGTTGTACAATCCAACAAAAAAACAAATTGTATAACGTAAGATAAAAAGCCAGTAATCCAACGGCAAGGTAGCTTATTACAACAGGTACGCCACCAAATTGCATCATACTAATGGAAACCCAATTTACACCAATACAAAAATACCCCATTGACCAAAAAAACACTGACCAATAGGCGATTTTTTTATTATGGTAAGTGGTAGCAAAAATTAATCCAAAAGCACAAAGGTAAGTAATGATCCAGTAATCAAAGGGAGAATAACCCAATATAGCGATACAACCTAATATTAAACTGATAAAACAAGCGGTTACTTTAGGGTTGTTTTTTGCAAAATTCATTGCTACTTCTCTTCTTCTTTTTCTGCATTATAATCAGGCATCTTTTCTAATTGACTATCTGAAAGTGTCGCTCTCACTTGTAGTAAACGACGCGTGTTGCCAGACGTCACTTTAAAAGTAATACCCTCTAGCTCAATGGTTTCGCCTTTTTGGGGCAGATGACCAAAGGCTTGCATCACTAATCCGCCAACGGTATCAACTTCTTCATCTTCAAAATCTGTGGCAAAAAATTCATTAAAATCTTCAATATCTGTTAAGGCTGAAACGGCATAGCTATGCTTTGAAAGACGACGAATTGGTTCTGCTTCTTCTTCATCAAACTCATCTTCGATGTCTCCCACAATTTGTTCTAAAATATCTTCGATAGTGACTAATCCTGATACGGCACCAAATTCATCAACAACGATTGCCATATGAAAACGTTCTGAGCGGAATTCTTTTAGCATTCTATCTACACGTTTACTTTCAGGAATAATTACCGCTGGGCGTAAAATTTGTTTCATTTCAAAAGGTTGTGAGTCACTACGCAAATATTTTAATAGCTCTTTAGCAAGTAAAATACCTTCAATATCATCTTTATCACCACGAATAACAGGGAAACGTGAGTGAGACGTTTCAATAATAGTATCTACACAGCTTTCAAGGGGTTGTTCTGCTTCAATAAATACCATTTGAGCACGAGGGATCATAATATCTCGAACTCGCAATTCTGACATTTCAATCACCCCTTCGATCATCTCTTTGGTATCATCATCAATCAAATCATTATCTGCAGAGTCTCGAATAACCTCCACTAAATCTTCTCGATTTTGAGGATCTTTCTGAAAAAAACGATGATAAATACGTTGAAAAAGGTTATTTTTTTCTGCTGAATTGGGTTTGTCGTTCATTATTTTGTTCTCTTAATTAAAATATATGTCAAAATTACCACAATTCTAACGTTTTAGTAATAAAAAATCATCAAAGTCTATTCCTATTTTGTGAAAATTAGCATAGCATAGTAATGATTTTTATGATTAATAGGAGTTTATTTAATGAAATTAAGTCAAATTACATTTGCAGTGGCAACATTAGTTGCAAGTTCAGTTACTTTTGCGGGTAGCCTTTCAAGTTCAAAAATGATCTCATTTTTAGCATTAGATGGTCATAAAGTTACCTCAAAGACTGTAATGCAAATTAATGATACGAATACACACCAAGTTGTTGTTGAAGTTGGTGGAATGGTCAAATCTGGTTCAAACAGTTCTTATTTTGAAACTCATCCAATTGTTCTTACTTTTAAAGGATCGTTAGAAGATATTAAAATTAGTGCTCCACGAATTTCAACAGATTTTCAAGCAAAGAGATTTAAAAAATCACCTAAATTTAATATAGAAACCGCTTCAGGTGAAAAATTAGCCTATAAAATAGATTATTTGAAAGGGGAAGGATTTATGCCTTATGCTCGTATTCAAGATAATTTAGCAGAATATAATGCAACGGATGGCGTGGCTGCAGTGGCAAGTTTTGCAACAACTCAATCAATGCCGATGGCAGTACAAAATATTAAAACTAAAAAAGGCAAAGTGGTTGTGAGCGGTCAAAATGTTGCAGAACAACAATTACAATATTGGTTCCAACAAGCAGACAAAGCAACGCAACAACGTTTCTTAAAATGGGCTAAAAAACAGTAAATTCTATTGTTAATCTTTAAATATAAGCGGTCAGTTAATTTTTATTTTTTGCAAAATTTTAATCATAACTTACCGCTTGTTTATATCATAAAAAATTATGCAAAATGTCGATCAAAATGAAATTGCCAAATTTGAAAAAATGGCACAAAGCTGGTGGGATCCCAACGGCGACTTTAAACCTATCCATTTATTAAATCCTCTACGAGTGAGTTATATTGCTGAAAAATCTAACGGATTATTTGGTAAAAAAGTGTTAGATGTCGGCTGTGGTGGTGGCATTTTAAGTGAGGCTATGGCACAAATGGGTGCTAAAGTCACAGGACTTGATATGACGACTGAACCCCTAAATATTGCAAAACAACACGCTCAACAAAATGGATTAGAGATTGATTATCAACAAATTACCATTGAGGAATTTGTTACTCAACAGCAATCGCAAAATGCCGAAAAATTTGATGTGATTACTTGTATGGAAATGCTGGAACACGTACCTGAACCACTATCTATTATTCAAAGTTGTAAAGCGTTATTAAAACCTGATGGGGTACTTTTCTTTTCTACGATCAATCGTACTTTAAAAGCTTATGTACTGGTCATTATTGGTGCTGAATATGTATTAAAAATGCTCCCAAAAGGCACTCACGAATTTGAGAAATTTATAAAACCCGCTGAGTTATTAAATTGGTGTGATCAAGCTGAATTAAATTGTAATGAAATGGTGGGATATCATTTTAATCCTTTAACTGAAAAATTCTGGCTAAATAACGATGTAAGTAGTAATTATATTGCGATGTTTAGCCATTTATAGAATATTAAAGGAAATATAAATGATAAAGAAAACAAGAAAAGAAATATTAGTGATAAATCCTACTTTCTCTGAATTTATTGTAAATTGGCAGTTGAAAACTCGTTCTGAACATTATGAAGTTGGAGAGTCTGTTTGGTTTGATGAAAGTGATGATGTAACCATTTTAAATCAAGAGTTAGCAGATAAACTTAATCAAGAATTAGATGAATATTTTGAAAAAAACAGAGATCATCATTCTTTTGATAAAACACAAATAAAACCATTTTTAGGAAGTGCTGAATATATTTCATCAAAAACAAATACTTGCGAATATTTATATGATCTCGCTAATTTACTAGAAAATATCAGAAAGCACTTCAATGAAGAATACTTAATGATATTAGGCGTTCAAAATATACCTTGGCTTTATCAAGATAATGATTATGAACCAGTTAAAAAAGCATTAAATTATTTGAGAAATCATATTGAAGAAGATTTTGATGGTGGATTTCTGTTAAAAGAAAATGAGTTATATGAATTTATTCCTCATCTTTTTTGGCTTATTCGGTGTAATGCTAGCTTGCCTTATTTCTATTTTACATTCCCAAATATAGATACCGTTATCTCAATTTGTAAATTTGGCGTACTACATTTTGAGTTCTATGATGAAAGCCAAGCAGAACAAATACTAAACTTATTATCATCTATGGAATATAAGGAAGTATATGATTGTAACTATCCTATTAATTTTTGATGCCTTTTAAAGCAGAATAATACCTATCTATGTTGTTGTTTATCACTGTATTATCAGAAAATACTTGATTTTAATATTATTTGTTGTACAGTATTTTGTACATGATAATAAAAAGGGAAATATATGCAAGTAATGACCTATACTGAAGCTCGTCAAAATCTAGCACAAACAATGACAGCAACAGCAGAAAATTGTGAGCCAGTGCTTATTACAAGAAGTAACAATGAAAGTTGTGTTCTTATTTCTTTACGTGAATATGAAGCATTAGAAGAAACAGCCTATCTTTTACGCTCACCAGCAAATGCTAAGCATTTATTGGAAAGTATTGAAGAGCTAAAATTAGGTAATGTTACTAAAAGAGAATTGATTGAATGATTGTCTGTTTTACTGACAAAGGTTGGGAAGATTATCTTTATTGGCAAGAGACTGATAAAAAAACCTTAAAACGAATTAATTCTTTGATAAAAGAAATCAAGCGAAGCCCTTTTATAGGTAAAGGGAAGCCAGAACCATTAAAACATTCTTTAAGTGGTTTTTGGTCAAGACGAATAACGGAGGAACATAGATTGGTTTATCGGGTATCTGAGGATGCTTTATCTATTGTTGCCTGTCGCTATCACTATTAACTTAATTAAGATGAAAAC
This sequence comes from Phocoenobacter atlanticus subsp. cyclopteri, assembly GCF_018343795.1. GTDB lineage: Bacteria > Pseudomonadota > Gammaproteobacteria > Enterobacterales > Pasteurellaceae > Phocoenobacter > Phocoenobacter atlanticus. The sequence continues at coordinate 1,295,467 of NZ_CP074346.1, read as the reverse complement.
TATGCGTTTAGATAAATTTATAGCAGAACAAACAGGATTAACACGTACTCAAGCAACAAGGGCATTGAAAAGTAGTTTGGTTATGGTTAATGGTAAAATGATTAAAAGTGGGGCGACTAAAATCACCCCTCAAGATGTGGTTATTTTTGATGAACAACCTCTGGAATGGCTTGAGCAGGGGCAATATTTTATGTTGTATAAGCCACAAGGCTATGTTTGCTCGAATGATGACAGTGAATATCCAACGGTTTTTGATTTTTTTGATTACCCTTTAAAAGGCAAGTTACACTGTGCGGGGCGTTTAGATGCAGATACTACGGGGTTAGTTCTTTTAACTGATGATGGACAATGGTCGCACCGAATTACCTCTCCAAAGTATCAATGTGAAAAAACTTATTTGGTGACTTTAGCTGATCCTGTTGAGCCTTTTTATGAGGAAAAATTACAGAAAGGGATTATGCTACGTGGTGAAAAAACCCCAACATTGCCTGCAAAATTAGAAATTTTAGACGATTATAATGTTAAATTAACGATCTCAGAAGGGCGTTATCATCAAGTAAAACGAATGTTTGCTGCTTTAGGGAATAAAGTGGAATTTTTACATCGTTGTAAAATTGGCGGTGTAGAACTGGATAATGCACTTGAAGAAGGGGAGTTTAGAGCATTAACAAAAGAAGAAATCGCTAATTTTTAATTTATAGTCTCAACACTTCTTTAACAAAAGGCACTGTTAATTTTCGCTGAGCTTGTAATGACGCCTGATCTAATACTTCTAAGGTATCAATCAGTGAATTTAAGTCACGATCTAATCGTTTTAACAAGAAATTAGCGACTTCATTCGAAAGAGTTAATCCTTTTTGATTGGCTCTTTGTTGTAAAATTGCACATTTTTGTTTATCAGTAAAGCTTTTAAGTTGATAAACCTCTCCCCAATTTAGGCGAGAGCGTAAATCGGGTAATTTTATAGCTAATTGATTAGGTGGGCAGTTTGCACTAATTATGAGCAAGGTTTTACGTTTTTGTGTAGCACAAGTCTGTTGTTCTCGAATTTGATTAAATAAGTCAAATAGGGCTTCTTCCCACTCTTCATTTCCCACAATTAAGTGAATATCATCTAGGCAAATAATATCAAGTAAATCGGCATTTTCTAATACCACGGGTGAGAAGTAATGAGCTTTTTCCAGAGGAATATAACTGGCATTACGTTGTTGCATTAAGAAGTGATTATTTAGTGCTTTTAGTAAATGACTTTTACCACAACTCTCATTTCCCCAAATATAGAAAAAAGGTTGTATAACAGTACTAAAATTTTGGCATAACGAATTTAACAGCACGAGACTGTTTTCATTAAAAAAATTCTCTAATGTTTCATCATCAACCTGATGAATTGGAAGTGGTAATTGAGAAATCATAAGCTACAGAATAACGGAAAAATAAATAAATTTCATCATAAATTTCTTGCAAATAGTAAAAGATCGCTTAAAATTCGCCTCGCTTTCAATATATAGGAAAGTATAAGGAAATTTGCAAATTTTTCCAATAATCTGACCGCTTATTTATTTTAGGAGAAAATAATGAAAAAATGGGCGATTGCTTTAGTATCTAGCGTTGTATTATTAGGTGCAACAAATATAGTTTATGCAAAAAATGAAGTCGTACATCTTTATACTTGGACAGAATATGTGCCTGAGGGACTGTTAGATGACTTTACCAAAGAAACGGGGATTAAAGTAGAGCTTTCTACCCTTGAATCTAATGAAACGATGTATGCTAAAATAAAATTACAGGGTAAAGATGGTGGTTATGATGTGATTGCACCAAGCAATTATTTTGTTTCAAAAATGGCAAAAGAAGGAATGTTGCAACAACTTGACCACAGCAAATTACCTGTGATTAAAGATCTAAATCCAGATTGGTTGGATAAACCTTATGATAGGGGAAATCAATATTCATTACCTCAATTATTAGGCGCACCAGGTATTGCATTTAATACCGAGACTTATCAAGGTCGTCAATTTACTTCGTGGGCAGATTTATGGAAACCAGAATTTGAAAATAGTGTACAACTTTTAGACGATGTGCGTGAAGTCTTTAATATTGCACTCCTTAAAATTGGGGCAGATCCAAATACAACAGATCCAGCTGTCATTAAACAAGCTTATGAAGAGCTATTAAAATTACGTCCAAATATCTTATCTTTCAACTCAGATAACCCAGCAAATTCATTTATTTCAGGTGAAATTGAAGTGGGTCAGTTGTGGAATGGATCGGTACGTATTGCAAAAAAAGAGCAAGCACCACTTGATATGGTCTTTCCAAAAGAAGGTCCTGTTCTTTGGGTTGATACTTTAGCTATCCCTAAAAATGCTAAAAATGTTGAGGCGGCACACAAACTAATAAATTATTTATTAAGTGCCAAAGTAGCTAAAGAATTAACATTAGCCATTGGTTATCCAACCTCAAATATAAAAGCATTAACAATGCTACCAAAAGAAATTACTGAAGATCCTGCAATTTATCCATCCGCTGAAGTGCTTAAAACAAGCCATTGGCAAGATGATGTGGGTGATGCCATAGAGATTTATGAAAAATATTACCAAGAGCTAAAGGCGGCTCAGTAATTCTATCTATTTTTCTTTTTATATAGTTATTTGGCTTTCTAGAAAGACTAGAAAGCCAATATTCTTTTATATTTAGGTATTCTAATAAGTACATTTTCATAAATTCTTATTTTATTGTAAGGGATAACTGGATTTCAATGATAATTTTTAGTATTGTTACACCCTACAATATTTTAATAGATAAAAATAATTCGCTATTAAAAAGGAGAGGGAATGAATACCTTAAAAGAGCATAAGCTTAGCATCTTCGTTATTAACTTAGAAAAATCAACGCAAAGACGTAAAATAATTCAACAGCAATTTGAAAAATTACCACAAAAAATAGATTTTCAATTCTTTAAAGCCATTAATGGAAAAGAAAATCCTCATTTCTACTTATTTGAAAAACATAATGCAGAGAAACGTTTTAAGTATAAAGGCAACAAAACAACCTTAGGACAACTTGGCTGCTTTGCAAGTCATTACTTACTTTGGGAAGAATGTATAAAATTAAATCAACCTATTATTATTTTAGAAGATGATGCCATTATTCATAATGAGTTTTGTGATGTTTATTCTTTTTTAGGTTCAGAAGAAAATAGTTATGAATTTTTATGGCTTAGCCCTCCAGCTCCTGCACGTCGTTCACAAAAAGGTAAATTAATTACAAAAATAAAAAATACCTCAAATGAAATTCAGCAATTTTATAAAGGCTGGAGTAATACAACGGGTTATTATATCACCCCAAAAGTTGCTCAAAATTTACTTAACTATGCTCAAGAATGGGTTTTTGATGTTGATATTACAATGGATAGATACTGGGAAAACAAAATAAAATATTTAGCCATTACGCCAGCTTGTTTAGAACCTGATTTATCTTTAGAAAGTGACATTCCTGTCGATAAAGGTAAAAAAGAACGTACTGCAATTATTCGCTTAAGAAGAGAGTTTTATTCACTTGTAGATAAAGTGAATAAGTTTCTTTTTGATATGCTGAATAAATAAAGGAATTATATGAATATTGTATTTAGCTCTGATGATAATTATGCTCCCTATTTATGTGTTGCAATACTGAGTCTTTTAAAAACAAACCAATCACCTAATATTAAATTCTCTATTTTAGATTTAGGGATTTCTTCTGAATCTAAAATATTTATTGAAAATATTGTAGAACAATATGATCATAAAATTATATTTATTCCTATAGCTAAAAATGATTTTGTCAATTTACCACAGACGGTTAATTATATCTCTATTGCTACGTACGCACGTTTTTTAATTGCAAAATATCTTTCAAAAGAAGAAAAAGCCTTATATTTAGATATTGATATTATTGTTAATCAAGATTTACAAGCGTTATATAATACAGATTTAGGGGATAATTATATTGGTGCTTGTATTGATCCTTTTATTGAAATTGGAATGCCTGAATATAAAAAGTATTTAGGTCTTAATTCAGATAATTATTATTTTAATGCTGGTGTTTTATTAATCAATATAAAAAAATGGAAAACAATAAATGTATTAGAAGAAGCTATTTTGTGGTTTGAAAATCACAGAGAGATTAAATATCAAGATCAATGTATTTTAAACGGATTATTTAAAGATAAAGTACTCTATTTAAATACAAGATATAATTTTACTAGAAATTCAAGAAATAGAATTAAAGAATCAATAAAGAAAAAAATACCACTACCAAAAGTAGAACAAACACAAATGCCTGTAGCAATATATCATTATGTTGGCGGGCGTAAAGCTTGGCATTCTAAATCTGTAGATTTAAAATCTCGTAAATTTATGGCGTATTTTAATTCTTTAGAAAATAAACCAGCTTCTTGGAATAAAAAAATAGAACATATTTCAATATATAAAAAGCTAGTCAGAATAATGAAAGAGTTAGTATATAAATATAGGTATAATATATATTAAACTGATCGCTATAAGCGGTTAGATTAAGGCTAAAATTTACAAATTTTTAGCTTTATCTTATTTCTAATTTTCACAGGATTTATAAATTTTTAGTTGTTTCTATTAATACCGTTCCCATATCCGTAATAAATTGAGGAACACTGTGGATTTTTTTAATATATTTAATAGCATTTTGAGATAATTCTATATTTTTCTTCTCATTGTTTATTAAAGATCTAATAGCATCAATATATAAATGTACATCTTCAAAACCATCACCTAATACCTGACCAATGTGAACTCCAAATTTAGAAGTTAAATTATCAGGATTTTGATTACTAACTAGTAATGTTCCATAAGATAATGCTTCTAAGAAAGAGATTGGTAATGCTTCATGAATAGATGTATTTACTAATATTTTCGCATCTTTTAGAAATTGATTTTTTTGTTCTCCATCAACATGCCCTGCAAAATGTAAATTAGGAATATTTTGATATTTAGTCATTATTTCAGAATTACGCTCGGCATCACGAAATGTTTGCCCTAACATATAGAATTCATATTCTGGACATTTTTTGGCAATTTCACAAAATAGCCATCCACGTTTGATAGATTCGATTCTTCCTAAGAAAATGACCATATTTTTCTTTTTATACGAAGTAACATCAAAAGAATCCTCTATTTCTATTGGATTAGGTAAATATTGGATATCTACATCTGTATCTAAATTATATAACTCTTTTGCTTTATTGTTTAAACAATGAGCCTGAGATATGAATTTTACTCTATTTTGTTTATACAGATTATGTATAAGATCATATTTTTCTTGATCGTAATAAGATGGTTCAGGAAATAATTTTACAGTTTTGATTTCATCCCAATCACTTTTGGGTCTAGGATCTTGAATCCAAAATACTAATTTTTTATGCGTATCTGAATCTAATAATTTTAGTGGTAAGTCGAAAGTAATCTCTATACTAAGATATACATCGTAATTTTGTTTTTTTAACCATTGTTTAGCAAAATAATGTCGTTTAGGTATTTCATAAACATTAACGCCATCGATTTTATGAGTTTTACAGGGCAACCGCGTACTTTGTCTATAAATTAATCACACACACCAAAAATAAGCTCAGACCTCATTTCATCAGACCAGCCAGCTGATTTCAGCTTGCTTTTCATACTATTTTTAGTTGGATGTAGTCGTGCTAAATTAAGCCCTAAACGCTTAATTATTGCCATATTTTCAACGCCATCCCCCAAATAAATCGTACTATCATCTTCTTTAAAAACAACATCAAGTACCCAATGCGCTTTATTTTCAACTTCCCAATGACCCCTAATATATTTCGCAAAGTCTTCGCAAGGAACATCTAAGCTACTGATATAAAATACTTTTTCTTCACTTTTCTTGCCATTGTCTTCTCTTATCCTATGAACTTGAATAAGGCTTTTAATTCCTGTCCAACCTTGAGATTCCAAAAGCCAATCACTTATTGGTAATTTTGAATAATACCGTTGATCTATTCGACTTCTTTCACAGTTAACCTCTTGAAACTCATCTATTTTTATTGATTTTTCTCGCACTACTTTATGAAAATAACTTTCTATTTCATTTCTAAATTTCTTATGATTATTTTTCAATGGCATCACATAATCGCTCTTCTTTTCTATGATTTTCTTCGCTATTTTCTTTTGCGTATTCATCGCATCTACCGTAATGACGGCTTGATTTAGCTCTAAAATATCTATCATTTCTAGAATGCTTTCATTCTCATTTTTCTTACCTTTGGACTTATTTTGAGCTAAAATTAATCCTCTTGAACAGCTCCAAGCCGTAATACTATGTAGGGCATTATGAGGCTCTAAATGTGAACTGTTTTTTAATGTTTTACCATCTATTGCAATACACTCTTTGCCTTGTGATTTTCGTATCTCATTGATAAAATTAATAAAAATATAATTTAATTTCTCAGGATTTATCCGTCTTACAATACGAGCAATCGTATCATCAACAGGAATACCATTTTCAAAATCTCGGTATTTTCGTAACCATTTTATATTCAATTTACCAAACTGATGAATTTCACTCCATCCTTCTGCACCTGATATTACCGCACTTACGACAAGAAAAATAACATCTAAGAAGTCATGTTTTTTGTTTATATCTTTGCGAGGGTCTTCCAAATCTTTAAAAGCTGATAATATATTCATTTTTACACCTATTTGTTATTGAATAATAGGTGCTATTAGATCATATTTTTAAGAAAAGTGCGATCTTGCCCTGATGAGTTTTAGCAAAAATACCAAAATTTCTTGATCTGGCTTTTAAGAGAACATCAATTTGAATATTCTCATTTTGTAGGTATTTGGCAACTAATCTTCTTGCTAAAAAGCCGTATCCTCCATATGCACTTCCAGCACCTCCAAAATATTCATCAACTAGTAAGGCAACTTTGATTTTCATTATTTCTCCTAAAATTCTTACCATCGTAAACTAATAAATAGTATATCATAGATGAATAAAAAGGCTAAAGCAGATAATAATTTGTATAAAATTGCAATTATTCTAAGATTATTATTAAAATAAAGCTAATATTAGAGGGGCTTCAATTCAATAATTTATATTTCTAACTTCAATATTAAGCTTCTTGAAGATAGTATAAAGAGGAAGAAAGTTTTCTGGACAATCCTTAGGATTTAATGCAATAACTTCTATATTAGGCATATCAATTAAATTTATTGCCGCAGAACTGAAGAACGTATAGAGGCGATATTGTTTTTGGGGATATTTTTGAGTTTGTTGTATTATCCAATCTTCAAAAATTAATTTCGTATTGATATAAGGGGCTTGATTTATTTTATAATTCTCTCGTGGATGAGGGTAATAAAAATCAATGTGGTAATTAGTAAAAACCTTTTCGATAAGTGCAATATTTCTCTGTTCTCCATTTTTACTATTTTCATAAATAGGCTGACCCAGTAAGATATTCACGACTTCATTATAATCCTGCTCATAGTTTGGCGTTTCAAAAAGGCTGATTTTTTCATATTTGCCCATAATGTTGGGTAAATTATAAATACTATAATGTTTCACTTGTTTTGCTAAGATATCTTTTACTGTGGGTATTCTCATAAAATATTGTAGGAACTTAGTTCTGCTTCTCAGCGGTCTTTCTCTAATCAGAAAATTATCTTCTATATTAATATTCGCCAGTCCATCATCAAAAGTAATAATATCGGCATTTTTAGCATCTCCAATATATATTTGCATAATCTCAGCGGTTGTATTCGTTAGAAATATTTTCTTTACTTGTGATAAGTTGTGTAATTTGAATAATCTTTTAAAAACTAATTTATAAAACGCCCATTTTTTATAGGGTTTATGTGTATAAATAAGTTCGCATTTTTCACATTTTGATTTTAAGCGTTGATAGTAATATTGATATTTTGAATTTTCTATACAGCAAATCATCAGTCCATAAAATACGTCATTTGGGTATGTCGCTATTATTTTTTCTGCAATAAGTATTTGTAAAGGGCTTTGACAAATTATTAAGTTCATATTATTTTCCTAATTTTTATAATTTACTTAAGATTCTGTTTTTATTAAATGTTCTGCTAATTGCAGATCTAAAGTGGTATCAATATCAATAGATCGATAAGTTGGCATTAAATAGAATTGTACAGGAGGTATAAAAAAACATTTTTCCTGTAATAAACGTTCAATATCATTAATATAAATTGCTCCATTGGCTCGATATGTTTTTGGTAATTGCTGTCGAGGAGCTTCAAAATCGCTTAATTCTCTAATAGGTAGAATTTGATCTTGATTAAGAGAAAAAGATTTATAAGGATGATGTTCACATTCACAAGCTGAAATGACAGCATTAGATTTTCCACCAATAAAAATTTCCATTGCATTTCGGATATCTAATTCATTACGTAATGGGCTAGTTGGCTGAAGAAGGGCAACCGTTCCTTTGGTTATTTTTTTATGGTGTAAGCAGTGGAGAATTGCATCTATAGTTCGGCTATTACTTTGTGCTAAATCTACAGGACGTTTGACAATACTTGCTCCAAAACTTTCTGCTTCTTGTAAAATTTTGTCACCGTCAGAAGTGACAATGATTTCATCAAAAATATCTGCTTTTTGTGCACTTAAGATAGCCCGTCCTATAAGTGAAATACCACCTACTTGTTGTAGGTTTTTATCTGTAATTCCTTTTGAGCCTGCTCGAGCAGGGATCACCGCAATATTTTTCATTATTATTCATCCATGAATTAATTGGCAACAGTTTAACACGATATTTATTATTGAAGCAGGAGAATTCTCTTTTTGCAAATTTTTGAATAAATCTAACCGCTTGTATTGTAGTAAAAGGCAATATAAGAGAAAATAGCACTCATATTTTATATAAAATCATAAACAAAACGGAAATAAAATGAGTTATCCACAACAACAAGTTGATAAAAGACGTACTTTTGCGATTATTTCGCACCCCGATGCAGGTAAAACCACCATCACAGAAAAAGTGTTACTTTACGGACAAGCTATTCAAACAGCAGGGTCAGTAAAAGGCAAAGGCTCTACTCAGCACGCAAAATCAGACTGGATGGAAATGGAAAAACAACGTGGGATTTCCATTACCACCTCTGTAATGCAGTTTCCTTATAACGATTGCTTAGTCAATTTACTAGATACTCCGGGACACGAAGACTTCTCAGAAGATACTTATCGTACTTTAACGGCGGTAGACAGCTGTTTAATGGTCATCGACTCAGCAAAAGGTGTTGAGGAACGAACCATTAAACTTATGGAAGTTACTCGCTTGCGTGATACCCCGATCATCACATTTATGAATAAATGTGACCGTGATATTCGTGATCCATTAGAATTATTAGACGAAGTTGAAGACGTTTTAAAAATCAACTGTGCACCGATCACTTGGCCTATAGGCTGTGGAAAACTCTTTAAAGGGGTCTATCACTTAACCAAAGATGAAACCTATCTTTACCAAACAGGACAAGGGCATAAGATCCAAGAAGTTCGCATAATTAAAGGCTTAGATAACCCTGAATTAGATGAAGCAGTTGGCGATGATTTGGCGTCACAACTGCGTGATGAGTTGGAACTTGTACTAGGGGCAAGCAATGAATTTGACCTTGACGCATTCTTAAAAGGCGAATTAACCCCTGTTTACTTCGGAACGGCATTAGGTAACTTTGGTGTAAACCATTTCTTAGACGGCTTAACGCAGTGGGCTCCTGCTCCACAATCTCGTGAAACAGATATTCGCAAAGTTGAGGCAAAAGAAGATAAATTCAGTGGTTTTGTGTTTAAAATCCAAGCAAATATGGATCCAAAACACCGAGATCGTGTCGCATTTATGCGTATAGTTTCAGGTAAATACGAAAAAGGAATGAAATTAAAGCATACACGTATCGGTAAAGATGTGGTCATTTCAGACGCTTTAACCTTTATGGCGGGAGATCGCTCACACGCTGATGAAGCCTATGCGGGGGATATTATCGGCTTGCACAATCACGGTACAATCCAAATCGGCGATACCTTCACACAAGGCGAGCTAATGAAATTCACTGGCATTCCAAACTTCGCCCCTGAATTGTTCCGCCGTATCCGTTTAAAAGATCCATTAAAACAAAAACAACTGTTAAAAGGCTTAGTACAACTTTCCGAAGAAGGGGCTGTGCAAGTGTTCCGTCCACTTATCAACAACGATTTAATCGTGGGTGCAGTAGGTGTGTTACAGTTTGATGTGGTTGTGGCACGCTTAAAAGCAGAATATAACGTAGAAGCGATTTATGAAAGCGTAAACGTCGCAACCGCTCGTTGGGTGGAATGTGATGACGTGAAAAAATTTGAAGAATTCAAACGCAAAAACGAACAGAATTTAGCCCTAGATGGCGGTGATAACCTAACTTATATCGCCCCAACAATGGTGAATCTCAACCTTGCTCACGAACGCTATCCTGATGTGAAGTTCTTCCAAACAAGAGAGCATTAGTTTTTAAGCGGTGATATTTTTATAAAAATTTACTAAATTTACTGTAGGGTCGGATTAGCAAACTTGTTTGCGTATATCCGACCGTTCTCATCGAATAAATATAATCAAACTTCATTCTTTGTTGCGGTGGTATATACGGCTTCGCCTAATACCACCCTACAAATTTTTAATTAAAATAAATTAGTATTCTATTCCTTGCTTTTTAAGATATTCTTGAGTTTCTTTACGACCATTTCTTGCTGCTTTTTTGAACTATTTAAAAGCCTGCTGATAATCTTGTTGACTGTAATATCAAAATCTTTATTTGATGTATCAACAAAACGACAACTAGCAATAAATAAACTAAGAAGAGTAAGAAGCGGGAGTAACTTTTTCATTGTGAAGATCTTTTTTTTTACATAAGGAAAAATATTATTGGATCTACTTAGATCCGTCTAGTCGTTTTTTGGGTGAGTAATTATTCTTAATAGTATTAATTTACTGAAATTAGTTTATTTTTCTGATTTCAGTAAATTCATTTCTAGTTTATAATCACCTGAATTGTTAGTTGAAATAAGTATGATAGATTAAAATTTTTAAGCGGTTAGATTTCTTGGTAAATTTGCAAATTTTTGCAAGTAAGTATCCGCTTACTAAGGGTGTTGATGACAATAAATTAGGGTGATTACTTATGTTAAATTGGAAAGATATTGAAAGTTTTTTAGCCTCTTCAACAGTAATCAAAGAAAGAGTATTTTTAGAATGTAAAAAAGCAACAAATAATTTACCTAAAGATTTTTGGAAATCATTTAGTGCTTTTTCGAATACTCAAGGTGGATTTATATTACTTGGTGTGAGTGAAAACTTTACGAGAAGCTTTAGTAAATACTCTAACACATTCTGATTATTTCAATGATAGTATTGCATTAAAAATTACAAAAACACTCAATACTCTTACCTTTGAAAATCCAGGAACAATGCTTGTTCAAGTTGAAAAAGCTATTAAAGGGCAAGATTCTATTTGTCGAAATGCATTTTTACATAATATTTTTCGTCGTGTGGGGCTATGTGAAAGGCAAGGAAAAGGAATTGCGACCATTTTTACAAGTTGGTATCAGGATTTATTAACCACGCCAGTATTAAATACAACTTATCAATCAACTAATTTGAGTTTAGTTTTACAAGATGGGGAAACTGTTTTTGCTATCCAAAAACTGACTCAAGAATTTGGTAAGAAATATATTGATGAAAAATCATTACACAAAAATATTTTGATTATTGCAGTAAAAAATAATGGCTGGATCAATCATAAAGTTTTATCATCACAGCTTGGTGCAATAGCTACAGGAAGACAAATTACTTTGGCTCTTTCAGAATTAATAAGAAAAGGATTTATTTTAGGTAAAGGAGAGCAGAAGAATAAATTTTACCTCCTACCTTGGGCAAAAGATATTGATATTGCTCAAATCTATACATCTGAAACTATTGCATTAAGCCATTTTAATTCTAAGGCACAAGCTAAGGCACAAGCTAAGGCACAAGCTAATATTGGTAAAAATATAGTAAATAGAGACCGTTATGGTAGAATTAAATTTGGAAATCAACGAGTTATTGATGAAATATGCTACCTAGATAATCTTTTCAAAGCTCAGTTAGAAAGTATTATATCTTGTGATTTTTATAATAAGAAAAAGAAACCACCTGAGCAAGTTAAAGTGTATGTTTGTGCTTTATGTAAAGATCAATATGTATCTAAAAATGCATTAGCAACATTATTAGGAATGAGTCATTCTGCATTAGGAAAACATCTTAAAGAATTTGTAAGAGGAAATATTTTAGAGCTTGCTTTTCCACAGCAGCCAACTCATAAAGATCAGGCTTATACATTAAAAAAATAACATAATTTGGAATAAAAATGACAGAAAAAATAATCAGTGCCAAAGTACAGTTTATGACCATTAGTGATGATGAAAGTGGGCAACGAATTGATAATTTCTTACTCGCAAAGCTCAAAGGCGTGCCGAAAAGTTTAATTTATCGTATCGTTCGCAAGGGCGAAGTACGCGTAAACAAAGGGCGTATCAAACCTGAATATAAGCTACAAGGTGGCGATATTGTACGTATTCCGCCAGTGCGTGTATCTGAGAAAAACACTGCTCCGATTTCCACCAAACTCAATAAAGTGGCAGAATTAGAAAGCCATATTTTATATGAAGATGACGTGCTGATCGTGGTAAATAAACCGTCAGGCATTGCGGTTCACGGGGGCAGTGGATTGAGTTTTGGGTTAATTGAAGCCTTGCGAGCATTACGCCCAGAAGCACGTTTTTTAGAATTGGTCCACCGTATTGACCGTGATACCTCAGGAATTTTATTAGTTGCAAAAAAACGCTCTGCGTTACGCAATTTACACGAACAGTTACGTATTAAGACCGTGAAAAAAGACTATTTAGCTTTGGTGCGTGGGCAGTGGCAATCCCACGTGAAAGCCGTTAAAGCACCCTTGAAAAAGAACGAATTAGCCAGTGGCGAACGCATTGTGCGAGTCAGTGAAGATGGCAAACCGTCTGACACCCGTTTTAGCATTGAAGAACGCTATCAAAGTGCGACCTTAGTTAAAGCCTCGCCAGTGACTGGACGCACCCACCAAATCCGTGTGCATACTCAATATGCTGGACATCCGATTGCATTAGACAGTAAATATGGCGACGCAGAGTTCGATCAAAAAATGAAAAGTGTTGGGCTAAACCGTCTGTTTTTACACGCTTATTCGATTCGCTTTACCCACCCAAGAACCGAAGAAGAAATGGTGATTACCGCCCCATTGGATAGCAACTTAAAAGCGATTTTAAAAAGGCTAAGAGATGAAAATTAGTTACAAAAATTACCAAAAATGTGACCGCTTATTAGATTTAACCAAACCGAATATTATGGGGATTTTAAATTTTACCCCTGATTCATTCTCAGATAGCGGACGTTTTTTCTCGTTAGACAAAGCCCTTTTTCAAGTGGAAAAAATGCTTAATGACGGTGCGGATATTATTGATATCGGGGGCGAATCAACTCGTCCTAACGCTGAAATTATTAGCGAACAGCAAGAGCTAGAACGTGTCGTTCCTTTGGTTGAGGCGGTTCGCTCACGCTTTGATTGTTTGATTTCAGTGGATACCTCAAAAGCCGAAGTAATGAAAGAGTCCGCCAAAGTCGGAATGGATATTATCAACGATATTCGAGCCTTAACCTTACCAAATGCGTTGGATACCGCCGCCGAATTAGGCTTGCCTGTGTGCTTAATGCATATGCAAGGCACACCTCAAACAATGCAACAAAACCCTGATTACGATGATGTGGCTGATGAAGTGGCAACATTCTTAAATAAGCGTGCCTTTGCGTGCCTAATTTCAGGCATTCCCCAAGAGCATATTATTTTAGATGTCGGTTTTGGCTTTGGTAAAACCGTTGAACATAATTATCAACTCTTAAAACATTTACATATCTTTGCTGAATCTGGTTATCCAATCCTTGCAGGACTTTCTCGCAAATCAATGATCGGTACAGTGTTAGATAAACCCGTTGAAGATCGCTTGATCGGAAGCGTTGCAGGGGCATTATTGTGCGTTCAAAATGGGGCTAAAATTATACGAGTTCACGATGTGAAAGAAACTGCGGATGCGTTAAAAATTTGGAATGCAATGAATGAAGTTAAGTAGTGGTTAGATATTTTTTTAGAATGAACCTCAAAATTTGGGGTTCATTCCAAATTTTGCAAATTTATTTTACTAAGTGACCGCTTACTTTTCTATGTTGTTTCCACATATCCTTAAACATAACCATAACTTGAGCTAATTGAACTATTGCAAAGGGCAATGCTCCTGCAATGGCAACTTGTTTATTTAAATCCACATCATTGATATAAATCAATGCCATAGAAAGTATGACAAGAAGTAATGCCCATAATATTTTATTTCTCACACTCTCATTGTCGCTTAATATGCCGCAAACTAATAATGCAGAATCAGCACTTGTAATAATAAAAGTGATAAGTAATAAAATAGCTACTAATGATAAATAATTTCCAAAAGGTAAGTGAGCAAAGAATTGAAACAATCCTCGGGTATAATCTTGGTTTACTGCATTCATTAATTCCATCAAATAAGGTTGTGATAATGCAGTTCCACCAAAAGCACTAAACCATATCAGTGATGCCAATGTAGGGATAATGATGACACAACATAAAAATTGACGAATAGAACGACCTTTACTTATTCTAGCAATAAAAGGAGCAACAAAAGGTGTCCAAGCAATCCACCACACCATATAAATAACACTCCAATTTAAGCTCCATTGTTGTGATTCTGGTGCAATTTTAAAGGATACCTTTGGTAGTAATATAAGATAATGTTTTATTGATGTGAAGAAAGTACTTAAAATATTTAGAGGCTCGAAAATAATAAACATTGCGATAATAAAGGCTATCATTAATCCAGTATTTAATTGGCTTAGCCTCTTGATCCCTTTTTCTAACCCTAATATTGATGAGGCAGTAAATAGTAGTGTTAAAATAATAATAAAACTATAACGAAACAGTACTGAATCAATATCTAATAAAAGTGTTTTTTGTAACCCTGTTTGAACTAAAGCGGTACTATTAGCAAAGGTTCCCGCTAATCCAAAAATAATCGCAGTTATTGCAAGCCAATCTACTATACGCCATAATCCTGTCTTTTTTGCTGTAAAACAGGCTGAAATATGTAATGAACGTCCTCGATTAAAGCTAAACCAAGCAATAGCCAATGCGCCAAGTGCGTAGATACTCCAAGCGTGAAACCCCCAATGAAAGTATGTCAAGGCTAACGCAGTATCTGGTGAATGGCCATATTGTTGAGCAAAAAGAGGCATATTAGAAAAATGAAAGAGCGGTTCTGCAATTCCCCAAAAAATTAGCCCAGATCCCATTCCACAAGTAAATAACATCGCTAACCAACTAAAAAAACCAAATTCAGGTTTAGTATTTTGATGACCTATTTTCCAAGAACCAATAGGGCTAAGGCTAATAGCAATGGCTAAAAATAGCATAAGTGTAGCAAATAAGATAATACCTAAACCAAATGTATCAATACAAAATAAGGTAAATTGAGCAACAAGATGGATACTATTATGAGGAAATAAAAGGAATATCAACACAATAATACCAATCACTATTATGCCTCGACTTCCTTTATTAAAATATATTGACATTGTTTTGTACCTAATAACAAATAATTTGATGAAAATTCCAGTCAAACTATTTGCATAATTGTGTTTTTCCTGCCAATATTATATACAAACCTTTCTCTTTTGGAAAATAAAGTAGCTAAAAGAAAATTTAATATAAACTTCAGTTAAGCGATGACATTAAGCATACAAATTGCTATGAACGCCAAATATTGTATTTAACGTTTGAGGTCCATTCTATTTTTTACAAATTTTGAGCAACATCTTACCGCTAGCTTTTAAAAAATAACGTCCACAATGCTATTCACTTTTTTGTAATTTTGTCCAGTTGTAGTAACCATATAATGAATTCAGTAAATAAGCACCATACATTAAGTACATTGCTGCAGTATCTACCCATAAGATGATACTAAGAATATTGATAATAATCCATAATGCCCATTGTTCACGGTAGCGTAAGATCATTAATAGTTGAGCCGCAACAACTAAAACAGTGGTTACACCATCTAATCCTGCAGCACTTCCACCAAAATATTTTAATGCACTAATAAAACATAATGAACCTACTGCAACACTGGTAACGAGAATAGTCCAACCTTTTAAGTCTAATGCTTTAGCAATAACTGTTTCATCACCACCTTGGTTATTTTGCATATTCTCTTTCCAAAGAAAGTAGCCAATAAATTGAGCTGGGATATATACATATAATGTGGTATTCATCTCTCCTAAGTAATTATTACCTAGAGAAACATAAAAATAACTATAAGCAAAAATTAAACCAAAGAAATAGTTACTGATTTTACCTTTACCAACAAAAACAACGCAGATAATTCCTGAAATTCCCGCAATCATTCCTAATAAAGTATCTGGTTGAAGAATAAAAGCAATGATTTGTGCTAATAAAAGTAACCCTAACCAAACAACTTCAAAAGGCTTCCAGCCTGAAAAAAGTTCGTGCTTAGTTTGTTCAATAAGTTGTTTGTAGTCCATAAGTTCCTCTAAGGGTAATAAAATGTAAAATATTTGCTACATTTTATAGGTTATTTATACGAATATCAATCAAAGATTGCACATTTATTGGAGCATTTGCTTTTGCTTGCTGATAAGCACTTTTTGCTGCTGCAATATCACCTTTTGCAACTAAAATATCGCCAGTTAAAATTTGTTTACGTAAATCCCACGCTTTACCTTCAACTTGAGATAATACTGTTAGAGCATCATCAAACTGTTTTAACTGATAATCAACCATTGCTAAACGTAAACGAATAATATTTTGTAAAGTCGCATCTTCCGTATTTGGCAAGGTATTTTGCAAAGTGCTTTGTGCTTTCGTAAACTCTTTTGCTTCTACTTGTTTCTTAGCTAACTCTAATGCTGAAAATACGGCGTAGCTTGTGTCTTTATTTTCAGAAATAAATTTTTCTACAAGGGGTTGATTTTTTTCAGGATTTTTTATATAACTTTCTACGACAGCTTGATATGTAGCAGAAGCTTGTTGTGTTGCTTGTAATTTATGGTTTTGCCAAAATTTCCAACCAAAAATACTTAATGAAATTACACAAATAACCACCAGAATTGGTGTACCATTTTCTTTAAACCACTTTTTAACATTGTTAAATTCTTGTTCTTCGGTTTGATTTAAATATTCACTCATAATTTTTCCTTATTAAAAACGTTTTTTTAATTCATTAATTAGTTCATCTTGAGAAAGTGTAACTTGTTCTACTTCACCAAATAAATCTTTTACTACTACTGTATTTTCTGCCACTTCACTTTCACCCAATACCAATGCAATTTTTGCACCTAGTTTATCGGCTCGCTTAAATTGTTTTTTAAATGCGCCACCACTGCAATGTAACATTGTGCGTAATTCGGGTAATTCTGTGCGTAATGTTTCAGCGAGTTTAAATGCTGAGGCAGTCACATTTTCACCATTATAAACCACATAAATATCAACATTGCGAGGTAATACTACTTCACTATTCACTTCTTGAACGAGAAGCACTAAACGCTCTAATCCCATTGCAAAACCAACACCTGCGGTGGCGTGACCGCCGAGTTGAGCAACTAAACCATCATAACGACCACCAGCACATACCGTTCCTTGTGAACCTAATGCGGTAGTGACCCATTCAAACACCGTTTTGTTGTAATAATCTAAACCACGTACTAGTTTTTGATTGATTACATAATCAATTCCCATCTGATCCAAAACTTGACGCACTCCCGCGAAATGTTGTTGCTCTTCTTCGTTTAAAAAGCTATGCAATTTAGGTGCATCATTCAATATTGCTTGAATATCTTCATTTTTAGTATCTAAAATACGAATAGGGTTAGTGGTTAAACGACGTTTACAATCTTCATCTAAAATATCTAAATGATTATTTAAAAATTCAACTAATGCCTCACGGTATTTAGTGCGAGTTTCTAAGCCACCAATAGAATTTAACTCTAAAGTGACGTGTTGGCGAATACCTAATTTTTCCCATAAACGAGCAGTTAATAAAATCAACTCAGCATCAGCTTCAGGATTATTAACACCAAAAACTTCTACTCCACATTGGTGGAATTGGCGGTAACGTCCTTTTTGAGGACGCTCATAACGGAACATTGGACCCATATACCAAAGGCGTTGTTCGTTATTATAAATCCACCCATTTTGTATCGCCGCTCGTACACAACCAGCGGTGCCTTCAGGACGTAATGTTAAGCTTTCATTATCACGATCTAAAAAGGTAAACATTTCTTTTTCAACAATATCTGTTGCTTCTCCCACACCACGTTTAAAAAGTGCTGTTGGCTCTAATACAGGGCTACGCATTTCACTGTAGCCATAGCTTGCGAGTGTTTCTCGAATTTGTTTTTCTACCCATTGCCATAGTGGGGTTTCTGTTGGGGCACAATCGTTCATTCCACGAATTGCTTGAATACTTTTTGCCACGCTTAATTATCCTTATGTTTCTTTTTTAAGCGGTGCGATTTTAATAAAAATTTGCAAATTCTTATAATAATCATACCGCTTATTTTTTATTATTTAATTTGGTAATACGATATTAGGACATTCTTTACCTTTTAATAATGTCGCAATATTGGTCAAAGTTACATCAGAAATATTAACTAAAGCCTCTTCCGTTAAAAATGCTTGATGTCCTGTTAACAAGACATTATGAAAAGATGATATTCTACGGAATAAGTCATCTTGAATAATATCATTTGATTTATCTTCAAAAAAGAGTGATTGTTCATTTTCATACACATCTAATCCTAACGCACCAATTTTTTGTTGTTTTAATGCTGTTAATGCTTCTTGTGTATCAATGAGGGTGCCTCTGCTAGTATTAATAATCATCACTCCTCTACGCATCTTTGCAAAACTTTCGGCGTTTAGCATATGATAATTCTCAGGGGTGGCTGGGCAGTGTAATGTAATTATATGAGATTTTTGATACAACTCATCAAGCTCCACATATTTTGCGCCTAGCTCTTCTGCCTGTGGATTTTTAAAAGGATCATAAGCGAGGATGTTCATTCCAAAGCCTTTTAAAATAAGGATTACCGCTAAGCCAATTTTTCCTGTTCCGATTACCCCCGCAGTACGTCCGTACATATTAAACCCCGTTAACCCCTCTAATGAAAAGTTAGCATCTCGAGTACGTTGATAAGCTCGATGAATTTTACGGTTTAACGTCATCATTAATCCGACAGTATGCTCTGCGACCGCTTCTGGTGAATAAGCAGGTACTCGAACGACTTTAATGCCTAATTCTTTCGCTGCTTGAAGATCAACATTATTAAAGCCTGCACAACGCAAAGCCACTATTTTGACCTTGTATTCTGCTAATCTTTCTAATACTTTGCGACTACCATCATCATTAACAAAAATACAAACAGCATCACAGCCTTCTACTATTTTGACAGTTTGTACATTCAACATAAAATCGAAGAATTTTAACTCAAAGCCAAATTTACTATTAATTAGCTCTAAGTATTTACGATCATAATTTTTGGTTCCAAATATCGCAATTTTCATTTATTTTCCTTAATTTAATTATAATTGCTCTATGGCAATTCGTTTACTTGCATCTTGCATACTAATTTTGGCACGGATTTTTGCTTCTAATTGATCAATAAGTAAAGCATTATCAAAACGCTCTTTTTGACGAACACCATCAAGGTAATAACCACTCATTTTACTTGAACCTGTGACACCTAAATCTGAGATAAGTGCTTCCCCTGGTCCGTTAACCACGCAACCAATTATAGAAACGTCTAGAGGTGTAATAATATCTTCTAAACGTTGTTCTAATTCATTTACTGTGGCAATCACATCAATTTCTTGACGAGAACAAGTAGGACAAGCAATAAAATTAATACCACGCGAGCGAATTCTTAAGGATTTTAAGATATCAAAACCGACTTTGATTTCTTCTACAGGATCTGCCGCTAATGAAATACGCAATGTATCACCAATACCTTCTGCAAGAAGTAATCCTAGTCCAATCGCTGATTTTACTGATCCCGCTCTTGCTCCACCAGCTTCAGTTATACCCAAATGTAATGGTTGTTTAATCTGTTGTGCTAATAAACGATAAGACTCTACAGCTAAAAATACATCAGAGGCTTTAACGCTGACTTTAAATTGATCAAAGTTCAATCTATCTAAAATATCGACGTGTCTTAACGCACTTTCTAACAATGCTTGTGGGGTCGGTTCACCATATTTTTCTTGTAAATCTCGCTCAAGTGATCCTGCGTTAACCCCGATACGGATAGGAATATTCTTATCTCTTGCACAATCTACTACAGCTCGAATACGCTCTTCACTGCCAATATTACCTGGGTTGATACGTAAACAATCCACACCATACTCCGCTACTTTTAACGCAATACGATAATCGAAATGGATATCTGCGACTAAAGGCACGTTGACTTGCTGTTTAATTGCTTTAAATGCTTCTGCTGCATTCATTGTTGGTACGGATACTCGAACAATATCGGCACCGACTCGCTCAAGAGCTTTAATCTGAGCAACTGTGGCTTCCACATCTGTTGTTCGTGTATTTGTCATTGATTGCACTGAAATTGGTGCATCACCCCCGACAGGGACATTACCCACATAAATTTTTAACGATTCGCGACGTTTAATTAAAGGTTGTTTTAGCATATTTATTTTTAGATTTCTATTTTAGCGGTAATGAAATACGAGAAACTTGTCCATCCAATTTAAGAGGAACTTTCTCTTCTTGGTAATAAACTTTAACATTCATTGGTGCACCAATAATTAATTGATAATTATGGTGATCATTAAACGTTAATTTATCTCCTGATTTATATAGTTTTGAGGTTAATGTTTGTTCATTATCACCACGTACAGTAATCCAACTGGAAGCGGAAATAACTTCTATACGTAAATTATTTTTAGATTCTACTGCTTGAGTTTTTCTTTCTTCAATTTTAGTTTCTGCAACGTTATTAATTGGATTACTATTTGATTCAAATAATTTTGTAGAATCTGTCATCGTTGGAGGTTCTGGTGTTGTTTCTGATTGATTATTTTCTAAATCAGATGGTTTAGATTCAATACTGTCCGTTGTTTCTTTTGTTTCAAGTTTTTTTATATTTTCGGTTGTTACTGATGTTGTTACATCGTTTATTTTATGTGGAGTTGGCTGCAAATTGGATATTATTTTGTTATCGTTCTCTTTTAATTCTTGAGAGAGAATTTGTTGTGGTGCTTTTTGTGTATTTTCAGCCTTAAAAATCATAGAATTTGCAGTTGAATTAACAAGTGCTTCTCTTTCCTCTTGCTCTTTCTGATAATTTTGCCACCACCAAAGTAATGTCATTCCAAATGCAAATAGTAACACAAAAACTGTCATTACTTTTATCCACCCACAACGAGATTTTGTGTTTGTGTTTGTTTTTGTTTGAATAGTATCTAGAATAGAAACTTTAACACCACTGCAAGAACTCTCCTGCAATAGCTCTTCGGGTAACTCTAAAAACTGAAGATAACGTTTTAAATAACCTTGAGTAAAAACAACAGGAAGATTTGGTAAAGCAAATATATCGTTTTCAAAAGATTGAATGATAGACGTTTTAAAATGTAACAAGTTGGCAACATCTTTAATTGATAACCCTTTATTTATCCGAGCATTTTTTAATTTAGCCCCTAATGTTAATTTAGGTTGTTCTTCCTGTTGATTTTGATCATTTGTATGGATTTTTTCATTATTTGTATTTTTATTTCTTAGAATTGCAAATCCGCTCATATTCAGCAACCTCTTTTTTGTTTTTTATGCAAATATTACGGAGGAGGATTTTACATTAAAAATAGATAAATCTCTAATTAATTTCGATTTTAAAAGACTATTTTAGCATCAAATTAATTTTGGCAGCATTTATAAAACGTGATAGTATTTCAACTATGATGTTAAATTAATCAAATAAATAAAAAATGACAGAAATTTTGAGAATAGCAACACGTCAAAGTCCTCTAGCATTATGGCAAGCCAATTTCGTCAAAAAATTACTGGAACAAAAGTTTCCAGCTCTTAATATTCAATTGGTTGAGATGGTCACCAAAGGCGATGTGATTTTAGATACTCCGTTAGCCAAAATCGGGGGAAAAGGATTGTTTGTTAAGGAACTAGAATTGGCATTATTGGAAAATCGTGCTGATATTGCAGTGCATTCAATGAAAGATGTTCCAATGGAATTTCCTAAGGGATTAGGACTTACAGCAATTTGTATGAGAGAAGATCCTCGTGATGCCTTTGTTTCTAATCAATATAATAATTTAGATGAGTTACCCACGAATGCCATTATTGGTACGTCAAGTTTACGTCGTCAGAGTCAAATTATGGCGCACTATCCTCATTTACGAGTAAAATCATTGCGAGGAAACGTAGGAACGCGTTTAAGCAAACTAGATAATGGTGAATATGATGCAATTATTCTTGCTTCTGCTGGTTTAATTCGTTTAGATCTACAGGCACGTATTCGTTGTTTTCTTTCTGTTGAACAAGTTTTACCTGCTTGTGGTCAGGGAGCTATTGGAATAGAAACACGTTTAAATGATCAGCGAGTATTACGCTATATTGCAAATTTGCATCATAATGCTACCGCTTGCTGTGTTCTGGCAGAAAGATCAATGAATCGTTATCTGCAAGGTGGGTGTCAAGTTCCTATCGGAGGTTTTGCTACATTAGACGGAGATATAATTACACTCACTGCCTTAGTGGGAGCACTCGATGGCTCAACGCTCATTCGTGTTACACAAAAAGCATCAAAAGAACAGGCGGAGCAGTTGGGTGTGAGTGTTGCAAAGGAATTACTATCAAAAGGTGCTGATAAGATCCTTGAAGAGGTTTACCAGAATAATCGATGAAAGTATTAGTCACTCGCCCTGAAAAAGTTGGAGAAGAATTAACAGAAATGTTGCAACATCATAATATTTCTGCAATACATTATTCCCCATTTGATATTGTTGGAGGGCGAGAACTATCACAACTTCCTTCTGTATTAGCTTCTTTAACACCTAATGATTATGTACTTTCTGTTTCTAAAAATGCGATTTATTTTGCTCATCATATCTTAGTGCAGAATAATATTAAATGGCGTGATGACTTAAAGTATTTTGCTATAGGGAAAGCATCTGCAAATTATTTTTCTGCTTTATCAAAACAAGCGGTACGTTATCCAATAAAATTTGCAAATAGTGAAACTTTTTTAGCTCTCCCTGAAATGGAGAGAGTAATACATAAGAATTTTATTATTTTACGTGCAGAAAAAGGTAGAGAACTAATTTCTACTGAAATAACCAAAAGAGGGGCAAGAGTTAAAAGTATCGAATGTTATTGTCGTTTAACAAAAAAGGGTATAAATGCTAAAATGTCCTTTTTTAAACAGGCTAGAATTGATACACTTATTATTAGTAGCTGTGATATTTTAAATACTCTACTTAAACAAACATCGTTACAAGATAGAAAGTGGCTTATTCAATGTTTGCTTATTGTAGTAAGTGAACGAATTGCAAAATATGCAGTAAGTATAGGTTGGAGAAGAGATAATATTATTATTTCAACACAAGTAAATAATAATAGCTTATTAGAAACTGTTATCACATATCATAATCAATGATATACTATGATTGAACATTATGAATATTAACTAGAGAAGGGGTGAGTTTATGTCAAAACCAAATAAAGACGTTAAACAAACAACAAATAAAACTGATTCAGAAATAACTAAAATGTCTGATAAAGACAATCAAACGGTTGTTTCTGAACAAAAAAATATGAATAAAAAAGAGGAGAGCGGGCAGCATACTCAAACAGAAAAAGCGGTTCCTTCTAACAATAAAAATCCAAACAAGAAAAAACAAAAGCCTAATGTTGCATCACAATCAACTGTTAATACTCAAAATAAAACTGATGAGAAAACAGTAGAGCCTACAAATACAAAACCACAATCAGAGCCAAAAGAGAAAAAACAGAAGTCTGGTGGTACGGGCATTGCATTACTTGCATTGATTGTTTCTTTAGGTGTTGGTGGAGCCGGTTATTACTTTGGAATGCAAAAATTTACTCAATTAGAGCAAAAAATTGCAACATACTCACAGCAATCTCCTCAAGTTAATACTGCAACTGCTACAGCAGGCGTTTCTTCAGAACAGTTGAATCAACAACTGACACAATTAACGACAAAACTTGAAGAGCAGCTGAAAACAGAGGTACAGACACAAATTCAACCTGTTATTCAAGATATAGCAAAAATCCAAGAGTCAGTAAAAACTCAATCAGTAGCAGAAGAGTCTGAAACATCTTCTTCAATTTCAACTCAAATCAATGATGAAATTGTAAAACTTACTGAAGAGTATAAAAAATCACAACAAAAAATTGCTCAGTTAGAAAAAATGCAAAGTGATTATGCTCAGCAAATTACACAACTTAAAACCCAAGTTAATACACCAGAATCTACAGCGGTAGTGCTTTCTGATGCCGATTTCTTATTAAATAATGCTTTACGCAAGATGGTGTTAGATAATGATATTGGTACAGCAAAACTGTTGTTAAAAGATGCGGGTTCACTTTTGAGTGAAGTAAGTGCTCCTCAAATATTAAAAATTAGAGAAGCTATTCAAACAGACTTAAAACAACTTGATTCAGTGAATGACGTTGATCAAGATGCCTTGATGTTAAAATTAACGCATCTTGCTAATAGTGTTGATGATATGCCAATGCTAAATTCTCAAGAAGATGGCACAGAGGAAACATCAAAAGAGATCAGTGGTTCTCTTGAAGATTGGCAGAAAAATATTGAGAAAAGTGCAGGTTCATTCCTTTCTCACTTTATTCGAATCAATGATAAAGATAACTCAATTCAGAAAGTGTTTGTTTCTCCAAGCCAAGAAGCTTATCTTAGAGAAAACATTCGTTTACGCTTACAAATTGCTACATTAGCGATACCTCGTCAGCAAAATACTTTATACAAAGAATCATTGGATACTGTCGCTTCTTGGGTAAGAAGTTATTTTGATGTTGAAAGCAGTAATGTAAAAGCATTCTTAAACGAAATTGACAGCCTTGCTCAACAGTCTGTCTATATTGATGCTCCACAACAGTTAAGTAGTTTAGATTTACTTAATACATTAAGAACTCAAGAGGTACCTAAAGCACCACAACCTCAAGAAGTAGCACAATAGGAGAATGGTATGTTTAGAATTCTTTTTTTAATGTTCTTATTACTTGCGGGGTTAGTCGCAGGTCCTTATATTGCAGGTCATCAAGGTTACGTAAGAATTGAAACTGACACAAAAGTCATTGAAATGAGCATTGTTATGCTTGTTGTATTCTTTGTTGCATTAATGGCAGTTATTTATCTTGTTGAAGGGATACTGAAGTCTTTCTTCTCATTAAGTAGAGGTTATTATCGTTGGTTCTTTACTCGTAAACGTAAAAAAGCACAGAAACAAACCCTTGAGGGGTTAGTCAAAATGAGTGAAGGTGACTATTCTAAAGCAGAAAAACTAATTGGTAAAAATGCTAAACACTCAGATAAACCTGTACTTAACTTTATTAAAGCGGCAGAAGCGGCTCAGAGAAAAGGGGATGAAAAGGCTGCAAATAAATATTTAGTTGAAGCTTCAAAAATTGCTGGAGATAACAATATAGCATTAGAAATTGCTCGAGCAAAAATTCTTATGTTACAGAAAAAACTACCAGCTGCACGTTCTGCGGTAGATAGTTTACTTGAACTGGATTCTCGTAACACAGAAGTATTAAGTTTAGCTATTCCAGTGTATCAGAAATCAGGTGCTTTCATTGCGATGGATCATATTCTTGAAGATGTGAAATATCAAAATATACTTACAAATGAAGAATATCTCGACTTAGAACATTGGGTTGACGATGGGCTACTTGATGAAAAACTTCACGAAGAAGGTCAAGAAGGATTATTAAACTGGTGGAAACAACAACCAAGTCGTCGTAATAAATCTGTTTATGCAAGAACGGGTTTAATTAAACGTTTAATTGATTGTGATGATCATCAATCAGCACAAACTTTAGCTTTTGAAACAGTGAAAAAATATAAAGATGACGAACTTGAATTATTATTTGATGAATTAACTCGTTTAGATATTGCTGATAATAAACGTTTACTGAAATTACTAACCAAACGTGGCAAAAAAGCGGTAGAACGTTACAGTGATGATTATGCTCGTATCGTAGGATATGCACTAGTTCGTGAGGGTGAATTTACCCAAGCAAAACCTTATTTTATACAACTTCTAGAGCACAAAGAATGTAATGCTAATGATCGCATTATGGCATCTTATGTTGCTGAGCATACGCTCGATGCAGAGTTATCTGCTCAAATTCATTCTTTAAACTTAAAAGAAGTGAATGTAAAAGAGGTCGAACCAGTATTAGCACTACCAGATAAATTAAGTTAATTCAGCTGTTTAAGTTCAGTAAAAGTGGATAATTAAATTTATTAATGATTATTTACTTGGGATTATGAGTAAGTTTGTTTTTCGAGAATTGGTTTCTTGACAAAGCAAACTTACTAATATATCCTGAAAAAACTATTCCTCCTTAGTTCAGTCGGTAGAACGGTGGACTGTTAATCCATATGTCGCTGGTTCAAGTCCAGCAGGAGGAGCCAATTTTTTAGTTATCTTTTGATGATGTTTTATTTATCTCCTTTTGTAAAACGCTAATTCATTCCTCCTAGAATTAGATCAAAAGATCTTACCCTCAATTATGAGGGTATTTTTTTGTTTAAAATTCATAATAAATTACCTTATATTTAAAAAAACTGATCTGACCACGACTAAAATCGTGTAAAATGAAGGGGTATTTTATGGCTTATTTTATTCAATAAGTATAAGCTATAATGGTTCCTATTATTAAACTTTCATTAGAGGATAACAATGAAAAGAGTCGTTATTACAGGTTTAGGTGTTGTTTCAAGTATCGGAAATAACAAAGAAGAGGTATTAAATTCACTAAAAGCAGGTAAATCTGGTATTGAATTTGTTCCTGAATTTGCAGATATGAAAATGCGTAGCCAAGTGGCTGGTACAATCAAATTGAATCCTAAAGAACTCATTGATCGTAAAGTATTTCGTTTTATGGGAGATTGTGCTGCTTATGCTTATCTCTCAATGAAAGAAGCTATAGAAGATGCAAATTTAACTGAAGAACAAGTTTCAAATGATCGTGTCGGATTAATTGTTGGTTCAGGAATTGGTTCGGGTCATTGGCAGTTAATTGCTTGTAATGCAGCTCAAAGTCCTCGTGGAATTAAAGCTGTTGGACCTTATGCCGTAACCAAAACAATGTCTTCAAGTATTTCGGCTTGTTTAGCTACCCCTTTTAAAATTAAAGGAGTAAATTATAGTATTAGCTCTGCTTGTGCAACTTCAGCGCATTGTATTGGTAACGCAATGGAATTAATCCAGTTAGGTAAACAAGATATAGTATTTGCTGGCGGTGGTGAAGAGCTTGCTTGGGAATCGGCTTGTGAATTTGATGCAATGGGAGCGGTTTCAACTAAATATAACGATACGCCAGAAAAAGCCTCTCGTGCTTATGATGCAGAGCGTGATGGCTTTGTTATCTCCGCAGGAGGAGCCATAGTGGTTGTTGAAGAACTTGAACACGCTCTTGCTCGTGGTGCAAAAATTTATGCTGAAATTGTAGGTTATGGTGCGACATCTGATGGTTATGATATGGTTGCTCCAAGTGGTGAAGGGGCTGTTCGTTGTATGAAACAAGCGTTAGCAACCGTTAAAGATGAAGTTGAATATATTAATGTTCACGGGACATCAACGCCAGTTGGAGATCTAAAAGAACTAGAAGCAATCCAATCGGTATTTGGTGATAAAAAACCTGCCATTTCTTCCACTAAATCAATGACGGGTCACTCTTTAGGTGCTGCAGGTGCTCACGAAGCGATTTATTCTTTATTAATGCTAGACAATAAATTTATTGCTCCAAGTATTAATATTGAAACCTTAGATGAAAAAGCAAAAGGGTTAAATATTGTCACTGAATACCAAGAGAAAGAACTCACAACAGTGATGTCTAATAGTTTTGGTTTTGGTGGAACAAATGCTTGTTTAGTTTTCCAAAAATATAAAGCATAAATTGGATAGTGGTATAGAATAGATAAAACATCTTTAGTTTTAGTATGTTAAGCGGGTAGATTTAAATAAAGATTTGCAAATTTTGATTTTAATATACCCGCTATAAAATAATAAAAGAGACAATAAAAAATATTGTCTCTTTTATTTTATTCTATTTTATTTGATTTTCTTACTATAATTATTCTTCTACTTCAAAACGTTCAAAAGTGAGTACATAAGCCTCTAGTCTTCTTAACAGAAGCACCATAATACCTGTAATGATTAAATAAATAACACCCGCCATACCATAAATAGATAACGCATCATATTCCATTCCGTATAACTGACGAGCATAACCCATAATATCCATTACCGCGATGGTTGAAACAAGAGAAGTACCTTTGAATACGAGTACTATTTCATTACTGTAAGAAGGTAACGAACGTTTTAATGCATAAGGAATTAAAATCTTTAATGTTTGTAAACGACTTAATCCTAGAGCAGAGCAGGTTTCCCATTGCCCTTTTGGAATGGCTTTAACTGCACCGTGAAACAGAAGCGTTGAGTAAGCAGCACTGTTTAATGCAAGGGCTAAAATAGCACAAAACCACGCATTAGATAAGAAATACCAAAGAGGGCTATCAATTATCCATTGAAATTGCCCAGGTCCACTATAAATAAGGAAAAATTGGATTAACAATGGCGTACCAGTAAAAGCAGTAATAAATAGATTAATCATTTTTTTTACTAAGCTATTTTCCATTGAAAGCAGAAAGGTAAAACTGACAGCAATAATGAAAGCAATCACTAATGAGATAGCGGTTAGTTGCAAACTGGTACTAATTCCTTGCGAAATAGTAATAAAATAATCCCACAACATTAGTTATTTCCTCTTTCAAAACGAGTAAAACGGTACTCTAATTTAGCAATGAAAAATTGGCTAACAAGTGTAATGACAAGATAAATCAATGCAGTAATACTATACCAAGTAAAAGGTTTATGGGTTGACGCATTAATTAAATCTGATTGACGCATTAAGTCGCTGACTCCAATTAAAGAAACTAATGCAGTATCTTTTAACAGAACAAGCCATTGATTGCTTAGTCCAGGTAAAGCATGTCGCCAAACTTGAGGCATAATAATTTTAATAAAGGTTTGTGGACGACTAAAACCTAACGCAACACCTGATTCCCATTGACCGAGTGGAATAGCTTTAATTGCACCACGTAAGGATTGTGAAGCATAGGCGGCAAAAATAATACCTAATGCGACTGCTCCGCACCAGAATGCACTAAATTCGACAAACTCATCAGTTATTAAAAAGAACAGTTGTGTTAGTCCAAAATAAATAATAAAGACGACCAGAATTTCGGGTAAACCACGTAATAGCGTCACTAAAATACTGGCACTATTGCGAATAAATGTAATTTTATTCATTTCTAGTATAACGAACAAAATTGCAAGTATTAAGCCTATCATAAGGCTTGCAACAGCAAGCGTTAATGTGACTAACGTTGCTGAAGAAAAAGAGTGAAGAATATCAAAAGACATTATTTTTTCGTCATCCAAGTTTGATAAATTTTATCCAATGTACCGTTTTCCTTCACAGTTTTTAATGCAGTATTTAATTTTTCTAATAATTCTTTATTCGATTTATTTACTGCAATACCGTAACCAATACCAAAGAAATCTTTATCTTTTACTTTATCACCAACAAAGGTAACCGATGTTTCAGTTGGTAACCATTCTGCTAACACTGGTGTATCACCAAAGATCATATCAATACGTCCATTTTTAAGATCTAAGATTGCATTTTGTAATGAAGGATACGATTTTAATTGATATTGTGGCATTTTCTTCATTAAATATTCTTGATAAGTCGAACCATTCTGCACACCAATCACTTTCGCTTCTTTCGGCATATCTTTATCTTTTAATGCTAAGAAACTTGCTGAATTTTCAAGATAAGGTTGCGTGAATGACACTTGTTTTTGACGCTTGTCTGTAATATCCATTGCAGAAATAATTGCATCAAATTTTTTGAATTTTAAACTTGGAATTAAGCTATCAAAGGCTGTGTTTTTAAATTCACAGGTTGCATCAAGCTGTTCACAAAGTGCATTCGCTAAATCAACATCGAATCCAACGATTTCGCCTTTGTCTGTAGTACTTTCAAAAGGAGCATATGTTGCTTCCATAGAGAAAGTGATCGTTTCTTTTGCCACTGCAGATAATGCTGTGGTTGCAAATAGTGCTGTTAATAATAATTTTTTCATTGTTGAGTCCTTATTTTAGTTTAGTTAGAAAATATTTAGTGAGAAAGATAAGCTGCAAACTCTTTAGTTTGTGGTTTATCAAAGCAACTAGCATTCCCAAATTCAATTACTTTTCCTTGCTCCATATAAACAACTTTTGTTGCGACTTTTTTGGCAAAAGAAACTTCGTGAGTAACGATAACTTGGGTAATGCCTGTATTTTGTAATTCATTAATAATATTAATAATTTGTGCAGTAATTTCAGGATCTAAAGCTGCTGTTGGTTCATCAAATAACAGTACTTCAGGTTGCATCATTAATGCCCTTGCAATAGCAACACGCTGTTGTTGTCCTCCAGAAAGTTGTAATGGAAAACGTTCTGAAAAATCTTCAATACGTAAACGCACTAATAAACCTTCCGCTCTTTTTGTTGCTTCTTCTTTTGATAACCCTAATACTTTCATTGGTGCTTCAATTAAATTTTGCATTACTGTTAAGTGTGGCCATAAATGATATTGTTGAAATACCATCCCCACTTCTTTACGTAACAAGGCAATCTGCTTTTGATCAATTTTATTGCTTAAATCAAACTGGTGATCTGCAATTTTCAATGTGCCAGATTTTGGCATTTCAAGTAAATTAAGGGTACGAATTAATGTACTTTTCCCTGCACCACTTGGTCCAAGAAGTACAATTGTATCGCCTTTATCAATATTTAAGTTAATGTCAAAAAGAGCTTGGGTTGAGCCATAAAAGAAATTAACATTATTAATTTGGATTGCCACGAAATTAAGGTCCTTTCTGTAAAATAGATAATGAATATATATTAAAATTATATGCATAAATATGCAAGCGTTTTTTGTTTTATTTAAAAAATAAAAAAATCCCCAGTTGTTAATACTGAGGATTTTTGAAAAATAAGTATAAATTAACGAGTGGAAAGCTGAAAAATCATTGCTTCTGCTTGACAGCAAAATTCAAAATCAGCCTTTAATTCATAGCCATTTTCAACTTGTGTAATTTTACTGTTTATTTGACAAGGCTCAGACTCTGCAGTTTTGGCTTTTTCAGTTAAATAAGCTAAAGCATCTTCTGCTTGTGATTGTGTTGCGTACACTTGTACAAAATCAACACTACGATCTTCACCATCAATGACAGTGCCTACATCAACACAACCGCATACCTTAGATTCATTTGCTTCACATTTAGACATTTTTCACCTCTATTTAGTTTGAATTTTAATATATTTGGAATAAAGTTTACTCATTTCTGTTTTAAGGTGCAATAAAAATTGTCATAGTAATACCTTTTTAAGTGGTCTGAACAGTTTGTTAAGTAAAGTAATTTTATTGCTACTTTATTTTTCAGCTTTTAAAATTTGTTCGCAAAAAGCGATAATGCTTAAGAAATTTGTAAAAATAGGTAAATATCTTACCGCTTTAATATTAACAAGGAACAAAGAAATTATGAAAAAAATGACACAGCTATCATTAGCTGCAATATTAACATTATCGGCAACAGGTAGTTTTGCTGCAGGTTTCCAACTTGCTGAAATCTCAACTTCTGGTTTAGGCTCCTCATTTTCAGGGAATGCTGCTATCGCAGAAGATGCTTCTATTGTTGCAACCAATCCAGCTTTAATGACAGAGTTTACCCGACCAGAGATTTCTGCAGGTGGTATTTATGTTGGAGCAAAAGTAGATATTAACGGGAATTTATCAGGACGAAATGCTTCTAATAAAAATATAGTACCAAACGCAATTATACCTAATCTTTACTTTGTTTCACCAGTGAATGAGCGTTTTAGTATCGGAGCAGGCATAAACGTAAACTACGGTTTAAAAACACAATTTGAGGAAAATTATACAGCAGGCTGGCTAGGTGGTATGACTGAATTGAAAGCAATAAACTACAATTTGAGTGGTGCTGCAAAATTGGGTCATGGTTTTAGTTTTGGTTTTGGCGTAAACGTCGTTCACGCAGAAGCTGAATTAGATCGTTATGCTGGTGTTTTACCAGAAATGTTAGCAAATGGATTGTTACAAAAAAAACCAATGTTAGAACAAGCTTTACGAAATCCAGCACTTCCAGCTAGCAAGAGAGCTGAATTACAAGCGACATTAAACAAAATCAATGCTGTTGCACCAATGCTTCCTATGATTGCGGGCATACCTGCAAGTACAAAAATCAAGCATTTAGAAGGTAACGAGTGGGGTTATGGTTGGAATGCAGGATTAACATACAGTATAAATGAGAACCATCGTTTCGGTTTAGCTTATCATTCAGGTATCAAACTTGATTTCAAGGGAAAATTCTCTAATGAATTATCGATAGCATTAGGTTCTTTACTTCCTGAAAATTTACAACCTGCAACAGGAGGTAAAAATGTTCCTGCAAAATTATCTGTAACTTTACCTGCTTTCTGGGAGCTATCAGCTTACCATAAATTAACGGATCAGCTTGCATTACATTATAGTTGGAAGCATACCAAATGGAGTGTGTTTAAACGTTTATTAGCAACCGATAATAACAACAAAGATTTGCTACGTAGAGAAGAAAAATTCTCTGATAATAACCGTTATGCAATTGGTTTAACTTATAAAGCAATGGAAAAGTTAACATTACGTGCGGGTATTGCTTATGAACAAAGTGCAAGCAGAAAAATACCATCAATATCTATTCCTGATACTAATAGAACTTGGTACAGCATTGGAGCAACATATAAATTTACGCCTAATTTAAGTACCGATATTGGTTATGCTTATGTTTATGGACATAAAAATAATTTCTCTGAAGGAACTGGAGCGGGAAGTTTAGATGTTAAGTCTCGTGCACACGTAAACTTATTTGGCTTAAACGTAAATTATAAATTCTAATTTATAAAACGAATATCTAAGACTATATAGTTATAAGCGGTTACATTTTGTTAGTTTTTTGTAAAAATTTAACAGAATGTAACCGCTTTTCTGTTCAAAAATGTAAAAGTGTTATAAATACGCCATTATTTTGCGATAAATCTAATTTTTTATTGTAATTTTTGATAGAATTCACCTAGTTATTTTTTATTTTATTAGGGGAAACAATGAGTGAAATAGCAATCACGGTAAGTATCCTTTCTTTAGTTGCGGTGTTAGGACTATGGATTGGAAACTTTAAAGTTCGAGGTGTTGGACTCGGTATTGGGGGCGTTCTATTTGGTGGGTTATTTATTGCTCACTTTATGCAGCAGTATGGACTTCATTTAGATAAACATACCTTACACTTCATACAAGAATTCGGGTTGATTTTATTTGTTTATACCATAGGTATTCAAGTTGGTCCTGGATTTTTCTCATCACTACGTCATTCAGGCTTAAAATTAAATGGTTTTGCATTTATGATTGTTGCCATTAGTGGTGTATTAGTGGTGTTACTACACAAATTATTTGATGTGCCACTTCCTGTTATTTTGGGGGTATTCTCTGGGGCGGTAACCAATACGCCATCACTAGGTGCTGGACAACAAATTCTAGCAGAATTAGGTAGTGATACCGAAGTAATGGGTATGGCGTATGCCATTGCCTATCCTTTTGGTATTGTGGGTATTTTACTTGCAATGTGGTTGGTACGTGTTATTTTCAGAATTAATGTTGATCAAGAAGCAGAAGATTTTGATAAAACCCAAAATACCAAAAAAAGTGGATTAAGTTCATTAAATGTGCGTTTGACTAATCCAAATTTACAAGGTTTAACATTAAAAGAAATTCCTGATTTTGAACTTCACGATGTCGTTTATTCTCGGTTAAAACGAGGGAGTGAAGAACTTTTTGTACCAAAGGCAGATACTCAATTATTGATTGGTGATGTACTTCATCTTGTCGGAGAAGCAACAACATTAAATAAAATGAAGCTAATTTTAGGTGAAGAAGCCGAAATGTCGCTTTCAACCAAAGGTACACACTATCGTTCAGAACGTGCAGTTGTCACCAATGAAAAAATCTTTGGTAAAAAACTTCGTCATTTAGGATTTAAAGGTAAATATGATGTAGTTATTTCTCGTTTAAATCGTTCAGGTGTAGAACTTGTCCCAAATAGTGAAATGACACTTCAATTTGGTGATGTCCTTAATTTAGTAGGGCGAGAAGATGATATTAAAGCGGTAATGGCGATTATCGGTAATGCCCAACAAAAGTTACAACAAGTACAAATGTTACCAATTTTTATCGGTATCGGTTTAGGGGTACTACTTGGATCTATTCCACTTTATATTCCAGGTTTCCCAGTGGCATTAAAATTAGGTTTAGCAGGTGGTCCATTAGTGGTTGCTCTCATCTTGGCTCGTATCGGTAGCATTGGTAAATTATATTGGTTTATGCCACCAAGTGCTAACCTTGCATTGCGAGAAATTGGTATTGTGCTATTCCTTGCGGTTGTAGGCTTAAAATCTGGCGGACATTTCCTTGAAACATTATTAAGCAGTGAAGGAATGTCTTGGATTGGTTTTGGTGTTCTTATTACCTTTATACCACTTATCGTAACAGGCTGTGTGGCTCGTATTTATGGTAAGGTAAATTATCTCACCATTTGTGGGCTGTTAGCAGGTTCAATGACCGATCCACCAGCACTAGCTTTTGCGAATGCAATTAAAGAAGAGAGTGGCGCATCAGCATTATCTTATGCGACAGTTTATCCACTTGTTATGTTCTTACGTATAATGTTGCCACAGTTATTAGCTATCGTACTTTGGACTGTCGGTTAAATTTTAAATCATAATAAAAATAGGACGAAAAAATCGTCCTATTTTTATTTGTATTGTTCAAATAATAAACTGTTGTGATTTTATTCCTCGACATCAAAGCAAGGGATCGTTACAATTAGCACCTATTTATCCATTTATTTACATACCGACTAGAGGTTAATTTTTAATGTCAAATGCAATTGAAACAACTCAAGGCTTAGAACGCCGTGTAACTATTACTGTGCCTGCTGATAAAATTGAAGCAGCATATCGTCAAGAATTAAAAGGCGTGGCGAAAAATGCCAAAATTGATGGTTTCCGTAAAGGTAAGGTCCCTCATACTATTTTAGAGCAACGTTATGGTGCATCTGTGCGTCAAGATGTTTTATCCGATAATATGCAACGTGCATTCTTTGATGTTATTATCGAAGAAAAAATCAATATCGCAGGTCGTCCAACATTTACGCCTGAGAGCTATGAAATTGGTAAAGATTTTACATTCTCAGCAACTTTTGAAGTCTATCCAGAAATCGAATTAAAAGGTTTAGAAAATATAAAAGTTGAAAAATCAGTAGTAGAAATTACAGATGCTGATATCGATAAAATGATTGACGTATTACGTAAACAACAAGCAACATTTAGTGAAACAGTGGAAGCGGCTAAAGCAGAAGATCGTGTAACTATTGATTTTGTTGGTTCTATTGATGGTGAAGAATTTGAAGGTGGTAAAGCATCAGATTTCGCATTAGCAATGGGTCAAGGTCAAATGATACCAGGTTTTGAAGAGGGCATCGTTGGTCACAAAGCGGGTGAAGAGTTTGATATTATGGTTACCTTCCCTGAAGATTACCAAGCAGAAAACTTAAAAGGTAAAGAAGCAAAATTTGCCATTACCTTGAAAAAAGTAGAAGTAATGGAATTACCAGAAGTTAATGATGAATTTGTTCAGCGTTTTGGTAAAACGAAAACAGTTGCAGACTTACGTGAAGAAATTAAACGTAATATGGAACGTGAACTTAAAAATGCCGTAATTTCAAAAGTAAAAACTCAAGTAATTGATGGCTTACTTGCTGAAAATGAGATTGAAGTGCCACAGTCTGCTATTAATGAAGAAGTTGAAGAATTACGTAAACAAGCTGCACAACAATTCGGTGGAAACCCTGAAGTTGCAGCCCAACTTCCAGCTGAGTTATTTACAGAACAAGCGAAACGTCGTGTTCAAGTTGGTTTATTGTTCTCATCTGTGATTACAGAAAATGAAGTAAAAGTTGATGAAGAGCTTGTAAAAGAGAAAATTGCGGAATTAGCTTCTGCTTACGAAGATCCAGCAGAAGTAGTTGAATACTATGCGAAAAATAAACAATTAACAGATAATATACGCAATGTTGTTTTAGAAGAACAAGCGGTTGAAAGTATTCTTGCAAAAGCTCAAGTGACTGAAAAAACTCAGTCATTTGATGATGTAATGAATAAACAACAAGGCTAGCTCTCTAAAAGGTTAAAAGACAGTTGTCTTATAATTAAACAAGCGGTTACTTTTAGAGGGAAATTTACTAAAAGTAGCCGTTCTTATTTTATCATCATAGAGAGAAATTATGGACCCAACATTAATTCAGGAAATTCAACAGTTTGCCTCAAACCATACTATTATGGTTATTGCTTGGTTTGCTTTACTTGTTGCTTTGATAATCAATTTTTATCAAGGATTAACTAGTAAATTTAAAATTATTAATAACGCTCAACTCACACACTTAATTAATAAAGAAGAAGGTGTGGTATTGGATTTACGCAGTGACGATGAATTTAAAGCAGGACATATCATTGAGAGTATACATATATTACCGTCCGATATTAAAGGTAAAAATACTCAACGTATTGAAAAATACAAAGCTCGTCCTGTTATTTTAGTTTGTGCGACTGGTGTAACAGCAAGTACAAGTGCGGCAATATTAACTAAACAAGGTTTTGAAAAAGTGTATGTATTAAAAGAAGGTATTAGTGCGTGGAGTGCTGAAAAATTACCTTTAATTAAAAAACATAAATAACCCCATTATCAACAAAGTAAGGAAAAAACGATGTCTGAAGAAAATCAAGTAGCAGCAGAAGAACAGCAAGAAGAACAACAATTTGATCTTCAAATTCAACGTATTTATGTTAAAGACGTTTCATTTGAGGCACCAAATCTTCCAACTATTTTTCAACAAGAGTGGGAGCCAGAACTAGGTTTTGAATTAGATACTGAAACCAGAGAATTGGCAGAAGATATTTATGAAGTCACTTTACACCTTAACATTAAAACAACAATGAAAGAGTCAAAAGACGTGGCGTTCATTTGTGAAGTAAAACAAGCAGGTGTATTTAGTATTCAAGGTATTGAAGGCGTGCAACTTGCACATTGTTTAGCGGCACATTGCCCTAATATACTATATCCTTATGCAAGAGAATTGGTTGCAAGTTTAGTAAATCGTGGAACTTTCCCAGCACTTAATCTATCACCTGTAAATTTTGACGCATTATTTATGGACTATTTAGAAAGTCAGCAGGAAGAAGAAACAGAGGAAGAAGAAACAGAGGAAGAAAAAACGATTAATTAATTTAGTCTAATTTTCTCAAAACTGTGCCTTATTTTAAGGTGCAGTTTTTTTATATCTTGAGAAGTGGAAAGTCTGTTATAATTTGGTAAATTTTATGAAACATCATACCGCTTAACATCTTATTTATATGGCAACCACATTTGATCATATTGCTTTTCTAAAAAATATTCCTCATACATCAGGGGTTTATCGTATGTATGACGATAAACAAACCATTATTTATGTTGGAAAAGCGAAAGATCTAAAAAAGCGTTTAGCCAGTTATTTTAGAAAAAACCTTACTAGTCGTAAAACAGAAGCACTAGTATCCAATATTGCTCATATTGAAATTACTCTTACTCATTCTGAAACAGAAGCATTACTATTAGAGCATAATTATATTAAACAGCACAAACCTCGTTATAACGTATTATTGCGGGACGATAAATCTTACCCTTATATTTTATTAACTCATCATCCACATCCTCGTATTACCTCTTTTCGAGGAAATAAAAAAGTGAAAGGAGAATATTTTGGTCCTTATCCAAATTCCACAGCAGTACGTGAAACCTTAACACTATTACAAAAACTATTTCCAATACGACAATGTCAAGATAGCTATTATAAAAATCGCTCTCGCCCTTGTTTACAATATCAAATTAAACGTTGTTTAGCCCCTTGTGTGAAAGGTTATTGCACAGATAATGAATATGATCAACAAGTACATTTTGTCCGTTTATTTTTACAAGGAAAAGATCAGCAGGTTATTACTCATCTTGTACAAAAAATGGAACAAGCTGCACAGAATTTAAATTTTGAAGAAGCGGCTCGTTATCGGGATCAAATTCAAGCAGTACGAACCGTAACAGAAAAACAATTTGTTGATAATGAACGTTTAGATGATTTGGACATTATTGCTATTGCGTATCAGCACGGCATTGCTTGTGTCCATATTCTATTTGTGCGACAAGGTAAAGTCCTCGGAAATCGTAGTTACTTTCCAAAATTACCGAGTAATACAGATTTAACAGAATTATGTGATACTTTTGTCGGACAATTTTACCTACAAATTAATCAACATCGCACTATTCCTAATCAAATTATTATTAATCATAAACTGACGGAAGTTACTGCTTTGAATGAAATTCTCACAGAGCAAGCTGGGAGAAAAGTGACTATTATTGATGGAGCTGTGCGAGGTGAAAAAGCGCGTTATTTACGCCTTGCACATACCAATGCGACTTCAGCATTAACACAAAAATTGCAACAAAACTCACAAATTGCAGCTCGTTATCAAGCACTGCAAGAAGTATTAAATATACCTGAAATTAAACGAATGGAATGTTTTGATATCAGCCATACAATGGGAAGTCAAACTGTTGCTTCTTGTGTTGTGTTTGATCAAAAAGGAGTATTAAAGTCAGATTATCGTCGCTTTAATATTGAAGGAATAACTGGCGGAGATGACTATGCAGCAATGGAAAAAGCACTTTTAAAACGTTATAACAAACCTCTTACTGAAGATAAAATCCCAGATATTATTTTTATTGATGGAGGCAAGGGGCAACTTAATCGAGCTTTAATGACTTTTGAAAAGTTAAATGTGGCTTGGAATAAAGATCACCCATTACTTATTGGTGTATCAAAAGGCGTAGAGCGTAAAGCAGGGTTAGAAACCTTAATTATCAGCAAACAACAGAATAAAGAAATACACCTACCACCAGATAGCTTAGCACTGCATTTAATTCAACATATCCGAGATGAATCTCATCATCACGCTATCACTGGGCATCGAAAAAAACGTCAAAAAGCCTTTACAGAAAGTGGGTTAGAATCTATCGCAGGAATTGGTGCTAAACGTCGTCAAGTATTATTAAAGTATTTGGGAGGAATGCAAGGTGTTAAATCAGCGACTGTGGAAGAAATTGCTAAAGTACCAGGCATCTCAACAGCCCTTGCAGAAATTATTTTTGATGTATTACAGAATGGGTAAGTATAATTTATAATTTAAATAAGATACTAAAAATGTACATTTTTTATTCAATATAACCGTGAGGTTTAGTTATTTACGCTCTCTCTTTCAATGGGTTAAATTTTGGTATTTATAATAGTTGAAAAAAATAAATTTTTTGTTAAAATTCCCTCTCTTTTTTATTTTTAACTAAAAAAGACGTTCGGATGAAGGTAGCTGGAGAATGGTGGTGACGCCATACCGAAGAGGAAAAATCTTTCAGGTGCTGTTGTTTATTTAATGAGAATATTAAGTAGCGATAACAGTGAGGACAGTTACTGGACGAACCCTTGGAGAGATCCAACCCGTTAAATCGGAAAATGGACGCCGAAGGCGAAAATATAACTTATTTTAAATAAAGGTTTTAAAAAGAGGTTATGTGAAACGCTCAGGCAAAAGGACAGGGGAGAAAAGTAACACTTTCTTATAAAGGGGTGACGGTTTTTGTAAATTTTTATAAAAATCTAACCGCTTCATTTCTACTTTTCTTTACCTTGTAAGTTATTTTTTACGAGGAATTTTTAATGTTAGACACAATTTTAAAGTCAATAGATAGTTTTATCTGGGGACCTCCTTTGCTTATTTTACTTGCAGGGGTTGGAATTTATTTCACTTTTAAACTACAACTTATTCAGCTATTTCGCCTGCCACGAGCATTAAAATATATTTTTAAATCTGAAAAAGGGGCAAATCAAAAAGGCGATATTTCTGCTTTTGCATCTTTATCTACTGCTTTAGCTGCGACAATTGGAACAGGAAATATTGTGGGAGTGGCAACGGCTATTCAGGCGGGAGGTCCCGGTGCGTTATTTTGGATGTGGATCATTGCTGTTTTTGGAATGGCGACCAAGTATGCAGAAGGTTTACTTGCGATTAAATTTAGAGGTAAAGATAAGGATGGTTTTATCTCTGGTGGTCCAATGTATTATATTGAAATGGGGATGGGGAAAAAATGGAAATGGCTAGCAAAACTTTTTGCATTATTTGGTGTTTTAGTCGCATTTTTTGGAATAGGTACTTTCCCTCAAATTAATGGAATTACCCATGCCTTACAGGATACATTTAGCATACCCATTTTTGTGAGTGGTATCGTGTTAACACTCTGCGTTGCTTCCATTATCTTAGGGGGAGTAAAACGAATTTCTAAAATTGCAAGTATCGTTGTGCCATTTATGGCAGTTGCTTATATTTTGGTATCTGTTGTGATCTTGGTGCTAAATGCAGATAAATTACCCGAAACTATCCTCTTTATTGTGAAAATGGCATTTAACCCAGAGGCTGCAGTAAGTGGTGCGTTAGGCTTTAC
Organism: Phocoenobacter atlanticus subsp. cyclopteri; assembly: GCF_018343795.1. Taxonomy (GTDB): domain Bacteria; phylum Pseudomonadota; class Gammaproteobacteria; order Enterobacterales; family Pasteurellaceae; genus Phocoenobacter; species Phocoenobacter atlanticus. Next base: position 1,254,241 of record NZ_CP074346.1, on the reverse strand, counting down.
AGTAATGCAAGCCATTCAATCTGGCGTCGCTCGTGGTATTTTTTCAAATGAATCAGGCTTGGGATCAGCACCTATTGCAGCAGCAGCGGCACAAACCAATGAGCCAGTACGTCAAGGATTAATCTCAATGACAGGGACATTTTTAGATACCATTATTGTATGTACAATGACAGGATTAGTGATTGTACTTACTGGAACTTGGCAAGGAAATGTTGAAGGTGCCGCTTTAACTAATCTTGCCTTTGCAACAGGGTTATCCAGTTCTTTTGGTTCACTTGTAGTAACGGTAGGTTTGGTCTTTTTTGCATTCACAACCATTTTGGGTTGGTGTTATTATGGTGAACGTTGTTTTGTCTATTTGACAAATGGTCGCACGAAAGGAATTAAATTTTATCGAATCATCTTTATTTTGTTAATTGCTGTTGCTCCAATGATTAAATTACAAACAATTTGGACAATTGCTGATATAGTAAATGGTTTAATGGCATTCCCCAATTTAATTGCATTAATTGCATTGCGTCATATTGTGATTGATGAAACAAAAAACTATTTTGAACGTATAAAGCAACAAAGTAAATAAACAAAGTAAATAATTAAAGAGCGATAAGCGGTATGATGTTAGCAAAAATTTGCAAATTTTTATTATTATCATACCGCTTACTTTAGATTATTTTATGTGACTAAGCTGCCGTTATTCCAAAAGAAATCACTTCATTAATATTCTCTTTATCCATTGCGAGCATTAATAAACGATCGACACCAAGTGCAACTCCCGAACAATCTGGCATTCCTTGTTTTAAAGATGCAAGAAAACGTGTATCCAATTTTTGAGGAGGTAATCCTAATTTTTCACGCTCGATATTGTCTTGCATAAAACGACGAATTTGCTCTTTTGCATTTTGTAGTTCGTGGAAGCCATTTGCGATCTCGATGCCTTTAAAATAAAACTCAAAACGTTCTGCAACACGATGATCTTCTGAGCTAATTTGTGCAAGAGCCGCTTGAGTGGCTGGAAAATGGAAAATGGCAACAGGTCTATCTTGTCCAATTTTAGGTTCAACTAACTCACTAAATAAAAATTGTAATAAAATATTACGGCTTTCATCATCACTGCATTGTAAACCGTGTTCACGTGCTTTCTCAATAAGTTGTTTTTTTGAAGCAGAAAGAGGATCTAATCCAACATACTGTTGAAAGATAAATTGATAATTAAAGGATTCTGCTGGTTCACAATCTAAAATATGTTGCAATAAATCATCCACTTCATTGATTAAGCGATACATATCAAAATGTGGACGATACCATTCTAACATTGTAAATTCTGGATTATGTTTCTTTCCTGCTTCTTCATTGCGAAAGACTTTACCGATCTGAAAAATAGGTCCAGAACCTGCGACAAGTAAGCGTTTCATATGATATTCAGGGCTTGTTATTAAGTGTAACTGTTGAACTTCATTTGAAAATGGTGCATTAAAGTTTGTTTCAAAAGTTACAAGATTTATATCAGTTACCCCAAATTCACTTAAGATAGGTGTTTCAACTTCTAATAATCCTCGTTCTGTAAAAAATTGTCGTATATTTTTGATAATTTTCGCACGTTGTAATAGATTTTCAATAGATGCTGTAGGCATCCAATCTATTTCGTCTAATTGTAAATTTTCCATAAAATGTTACCGCTGTGAAATTCTAAGGGAGATTGTAACACTATCATTTTTAGATAAAAACCCCTATTGTTGAGATTGGTTATCAGTACAGGCATAGCAAGGTCTAAACAATTTGAGATAGATCACAAAACTGTAAATAAAGGTTATAAATTTTTTTGAAAAAATGTCACAATTTAGCCGTATATTTAATGAATAAATTTTTCCCTAAAGAGTAGGAGTATATTGTGCAAACTGTAAATGTTGATGTAGCGATTGTGGGCGCTGGTGGTGGTGGCTTACGTGCTGCGATTGCAGCGGCAGAGGCTAATCCAAATTTAAAAATAGCGTTAATTTCTAAGGTTTATCCTATGCGTAGCCATACTGTGGCTGCAGAAGGTGGATCAGCGGCGGTAATTAAAGAAACTGATTCTTATGAAAAACACTTTCACGATACTGTGGCAGGTGGGGACTGGTTATGTGAACAAGATGTTGTAGAATATTTTGTTAAACATTCACCAGTTGAAATGACTCAACTTGAACGTTGGGGTTGTCCTTGGAGTCGTAAAGATGACGGCGGTGTAAACGTGCGTCGTTTTGGTGGAATGAAAATTGAGCGTACTTGGTTCGCAGCAGATAAAACAGGTTTCCACTTATTACACACTCTTTTCCAAACTTCAATTAAATATCCTCAAATTATCCGTTTTGATGAGCATTTCGTTTTAGATATTCTTGCTGATGATGGTCACGCACGTGGTTGTTTCGCAATGAATATGATGGAAGGGACTTTTGTTCAAATCAATGCAAATGCGGTTGTTATCGCAACAGGTGGCGGTTGTCGTGCATTCCGTTTCAATACCAATGGGGGTATTGTAACAGGTGATGGTTTATCTATGGCATATCGTCACGGTGTACCATTGCGTGATATGGAATTTGTTCAATATCACCCAACAGGATTACCAAATACCGGTATCTTAATGACAGAAGGTTGTCGTGGGGAAGGGGGTATTCTGGTGAATAAAGACGGTTACCGTTACTTACAAGATTACGGTCTAGGACCTGAAACACCAGTGGGCAAACCTGAAAATAAATATATGGAACTTGGTCCTCGTGATAAAGTTTCACAAGCATTCTGGCAAGAATGGAAAAAAGGGAATACCCTTAAAACAGCAAAAGGGGTGGACATTGTTCATCTTGATTTACGTCACTTGGGGGCGAAATATTTACAAGAACGTTTGCCATTTATTTGTGAATTATCTAAAGCTTATGAAGGGGTTGACCCAGCAGAAGCACCAATTCCAGTGCGTCCTGTGGTTCACTATACAATGGGTGGTATTGAAGTTAATCAACAAGCTGAAACTATTATTAAAGGCTTATTTGCAGTGGGTGAGTGTGCTTCTTCAGGACTACACGGAGCAAACCGTTTAGGTTCAAACTCACTGGCTTAATTAGCTGTTTTAGGTAGAGTAGCAGGAGAAAGTGCTGCTCGAGTTGCTTCTGAAGCAACACCTGCAAATCAAACAATTATTGATGCTCAAGCTAAAGATGTCGTGGGACGAGTTCACGAATTGGCGAATCAAGAGGGTGATGAATCTTGGTCACAAATTCGTAATGAAATGGGTGATTCAATGGAAGAGGGCTGTGGTATTTATCGTACTGAAGAAAGTATGCAAACCACGGTTAACAAAATTGCTGAACTTAAAGAGCGTTACAAAAAAATTAGTATTAAAGATACCTCAAGCGTATTCAATACTGATTTATTATACAAAATTGAATTGGGTTATATTCTTGATGTTGCTCAAGCTATTTCATCTTCAGCATTGGAGCGTAAAGAATCTCGTGGGGCTCATCAACGTTTAGACTACACAGAACGTGATGATGATAAATATTTACAACATACATTGGCTTACTATAACAAAGATACTGCACCAACCATTAAATATAGTGATGTGAAAATTACCACTTCACAGCCTGCAAAACGTGTTTATGGTGCAGAAGCTGATGCGGCAGAAGCTGCTGAAAAAGCAGCAAAAGCAGCTAAGGAGTAGAAAATGGCAGAACAAAAAATGATGACTGTTGAAGTGCTTCGTTATAATCCAGAAAAAGATAACGAACCTCATTTAACCAAGTATCAAGTACCTTATGATAGCCAAACTTCACTTCTTGATGCACTTGGCTATATTAAAGATGAAGAAGAGCCAGAACTTTCTTATCGTTGGTCTTGTCGAATGGCGATATGTGGTTCTTGTGGAATGATGGTAAACAATAAACCTAAATTAGCCTGTAAAACATTCTTGCGTGATTACAGCGGTTATATGCGTATTGAACCACTTGCAAACTTTCCAATTGAGCGTGACTTAGTGGTCGATTTAAGTCACTTTATTGAAAGTTTAGAAGCGATCAAACCATATATTATTGATAATAAAGCACCTGAATTAGAAGAGCCTGTTGATGATAAGGAATTTGCAGATGCTCGTGTTGAACTTGAAAAAACTCGTACTAAACAAACACCTGCTCAGTTAGAGAAATACCGTACATTCTCAATGTGTATCAACTGTGGTTTATGTTATGCAGCTTGTCCACAATTTGGTTTAAACCCTGAATTTGTTGGTCCTGCAGCGTTAACACTGGCACACCGTTATAACCTTGATAACCGTGATAGCGGTAAAGCTGAGCGTATGAAAGTGATCAATGGTAAAAATGGGGTATGGAGCTGTACTTTTGTGGGCTATTGTTCAGAAGTATGTCCAAAACACGTTGATCCTGCATCAGCGGTAAACCAAGGTAAAGTTGAAAGCTCGAAAGATTACGTGATTTCAATGTTAAAACCAAAGAAATAAGGAGTGTAAAATGACAACTGAAACAACTAAACGCAAAAAATATGTGCGTGAAATGACGCCAATGTGGTGGAAAAAGTTAGATTTTTACAAACTGTACATTGCTCGTGAAGCAACCGCAGTGCCAACACTTTGGTTTTGTTTAGTCTTACTTTATGGTGTGATCTGTTTAGGTGGTGGCGTAGAAGATGTAAAAGAAAACTTTATTCCATTTTTACAAAATCCTGTAGTTGTAATTTTTAATATTATTACTCTGGCTGCTGTAATCTTAAATACAGTGACTTACTACTTTATGACACCAAAAGTACTAAATATTATTGTTAAAAATCAACGTATCAATCCAAATATTATTACAGGGGCTTTATGGGGTGCAACGGCATTCGTTAGTCTTGTAATTTTAGTATTGATGTACATCTAATGGGGGAGAAAATGAAAGAGATTAAACGTTCTGATGAGCCTGTTGTATGGTTACTATTTGGTGCAGGAACAACAGTAAGTGCTATGTTCTACCCTATATTAGTGCTAATTATTGGTTTTTTATTACCGCTTGGTTTAATTAGCGGTGGTGTTGAAAATCTTGTGGCATTTTCACAATGTTGGTTTGGTAAACTAGTGATTTTAGGGTTTTTGATCTTCCCTGTTTGGGGAGCAATGCACCGTATTCATCACGGCTTGCACGATTTTAAAATTCATTTACCAGCAAGTGGAATTATCTTCTACGGTTTGTCTATTTTATATAGTGGATTAGTCTTACTTGCTGTAATGAATATTTAATAGTTAAATTTTTAGTTGAAATGGCATTCTAACGAAGTTGGGATGCCATTTTTTATTTAACTTTTTATTTAACTAAAGGACATAAAGGAATTTATATGAAATTTTTCAAAACACTTGTAACTTTAATTCTTGCAACAGCAGTTTCAATTGTCTCTTTTGCTATAGCGGGCAGATCAAATTGAAAATTTACACATTTAATATTTTACACATAGACAGGGCATGCCCTGTCTCTACATATATATGGGTGAATACACAAACGTAGCGTCAAGGCATGCCTTGACGGATGGATATGATAAATGAATATTGTAATAATTAAAATACTTTAAGAAAAGGTTTTACAAATACCTCACCATAAACACCTGCTTCTACATAAGGATCTTCACTTGCCCACTGTTTTGCGTCTTCTAATGAAGTAAATTGTGCAATTACTGTTGAACCGGTAAAGCCCGCCTCTCCAGGTGTTTCACTATCAATTGCTGGATTTGGACCTGCAGTAAATAGTCGACCTTCTGCTTGTAAGTGCTTTAAGCGAGCTAAATGTTGTTCACGCACAGCAAGACGTTGTTGTAGCGTGTTTGGTTTATCTTGAGCAAAAATAACATAATACATAATATTCTCCTATTGGTTAAGTAATGCAAGAGCTGTATCTAGTTCTGGATTATCTTCACGTGGAATAGGGCGAGGTTTGCCATCTTTATCTACTGCCACAAAGGTAAATTCAGCTTCTGTTACACATTGGCGATCTCGTAATCCTTCATAAATACGTTTAATAAAAATTTCAACATTGACTTGCAGAGATGAATGTCCAACTTTAGTACATTTTCCATAACAGCATACGACATCTCCTACAGAAACAGGATGTAAAAAATTCATTGAGTTAACTGAAACAGTGACGACTCTTCCTTTAGCAATTTCTTTCGCTAAAATAGCCCCTCCCATATCCATTTGAGACATAATCCAACCACCAAAAATATCACCATTGGCATTGGTATCAGAAGGCATTGCAAGGGTTCTTAAAATTAGCTTGCCTTCAGGTTCTCGACATTGGTTATTTGTCATTGTTTTCCTCCAGTTGTTTCAAATGTGGATAGAGATACACACCTGTAATAATAGTCGCAATTAGGCTTAGCCCTGTTAGTCCAAATACTTTAAAGGTGTACCAAGCATCATTTGACATAAAATGACTAATGTAAATGTTAAGTAGCATACAAAAGATAAAAAACAATGCCCAACCTAAATTTATTTTATTCCAAATGGTATCTTCTAATTGGATTTCTTTACCCAGTAAATGTTTAATAAGTGGATTTCTCAAAATGAATTGACTAAAAAGTAAGGCAAAAGCAAATAGACCGTTAATAATTGTTACTTTCCATTTTAAAAAACTATCATCATTAAAATAAGCGGTTAAGCTACCAAAAAGCAACACAAAACCCGCAACAAAAAGTTGCATTTTTGTGATACTACCGAAAAGTAATTTAAATAAAATTAATTGAATAACGGTAGCAATAATTAATGTAATAGCAGCTTCTTGTGTTCCAAAAAGTTTATAAGCTATAAAAAATAAAACGAGATGGATAAATTCAAGTAATTGTTTCATTTGTTATCCTTATAGTTGGCGGTAAAGCTGGTAAAAACGGAAGCTAAATACAATCACAAAAACACTTAAAAAAGTACTTACAATGGCAGAAAAAATAAGGATAGGAATACTGTCTCCTAAGCGTTCAAGACTATTGATAATAAATAAAGGTAACAATGATGCAAGGACACAGAATAAGGCTAATGGTCGCATTTTTCCTTTGCTTAATTTAAAGGTAAAAGTTAGCGTTTCCATAATACTTTTTTGTGGCTCTTCTACCAAATAAACATAAATAGTTAAATAAAGTTTTATGAAGAAATAAAGCCCTAATACGATAAGAGGTAATGAAACAAGACTAATTGGAGATTGATTTGCGATTGAATAAAAACCAGTAAATCCAAGTGTAAATGCTAATGGAATAGCAGAGATAATACTTAATAACATTAACGGGAAAAATGATTTTAATATTCCTGAAATTGGTTGAAAAAAGTGTTGATAATTACTGTTAGTGATAGATTTTACATTTAAAATAACGAGTGCTGTAAATACCAAGTTTAAAATAAGTAATAGCAAAGAGGGGAATACTGCAAAGAGGATATTTTCTTGAGGATTTTGAGAAATATTTTGTGCAGGTAGTTGTATTGGGAAAAATTGAAGAAGTAAGTATTTTCCCAATTGAATTAATAGCATTGTTCCCATTGAAAAAAGGGAAAATTGGCGTTGGTTTTGGATAAAATTCCAACTATCTTGAAATAGTTGAATAAATTTAATTGGCATTGAATAGTTCCTTAAGTTAAAGATATTATCTTACTTAGATTATAACAATACTTTAACTTATCTGCATTATCTATTGTAGATTTTTGAGAGTTAGCTACAATAGGAATCTGAATTCTAAATAGGTAGTATTATGTATGACACACTAAAAGCAGGACAGGATTATATTGAAACCTTACCAAATCAAAAAAAACTCAATGTTTTTATGCCGGATTACCGCTTTATTAAATGGGTTAAATTTGCACAAAAAGTGATGCCTGCTTTTGCTTGTTTTGCCATTATTTGGCAATATTTCTTACATAGTCCCACTCAATTTATTTTAGTCAATGTTTTAATTACTGCGTTATTTGCATTGAGCATTCCCTTTCAAGGATTGTTTTGGCTTGGTAGACGAGCTAAATCCCCTCTCTCTCTTTCGTTATTAAAGTGGTATGAGGAATTGCGTATGAAATTGATCAGTGAGCAAATTGATGTGGAAGAACAAATGATGCCTTCCTATCAAGATTTAGCTATTTTATTGCAACTTGCTGAGCAGACTTGGGGTGATCAGTATTTTGATGAGTTATAAGCGGGATCATTTGATCAAAAATTTGCAAAAATTGAAAATGAAGTAACCGCTTGAATATAAAAAATAAGCTTTATATTTTAGGTTTTGTTCCTAACTTACCTAGTATTTCATTCCATAGCTTAGTGCTTTGTTCTCGGTGTACTTTAATACATTCTTGTACTTCTTCTGCATTTTCATTTTTACATAACTCTTGTAAGCTAGTATAAAAATTATGTGCTAATTTTCGCCCTTCAGGAATACTAAAATAAATTCCACCAATTTGATTATATAAACCTTTAAAACTATTAAAAATCAATCCATAAACAGGTCTATTTGCAACAACAGTAAAACTTCTAAAGACGTGGTAATCAAATTCAGTATAGGCTTTTGCTGTATCATCTAATTTATCTAATTGTTCAAAAATGGCCAGAGAGCCTTCAGGATTTGTTTTGATTGCTTTTGGAATATAAAAATCTGACATTCGAGTACGTAATGAAAGAATATCTGCAATAATAAGAGGTGCAACCGTTTTATCAAGTTGAAATAGTTTTTCGACTACACTTGTACCGCCTGTTTCCCAAATATTATTGACATAAGTTGGCTTGCCGTGTTGGATATTCAACCACCCTTCACGGGCAAGACGTTGTAAAACTTCTCGTAATGTAGTTCGTGTTACGCCAATAGTATCTGCTAACTCTCGTTCTGCAGGTAAATATGAATTTGGTGGATAAGTATTATTCCAAATACTTTGAATAATATACTCTTCTGCTAATGCAGCTGGACTACTTGCTTTTAAAATACTAAACTTGTTCTCATTCATTTAGTTAACCCTCTCTCAAATAATGTATAAATTTTAATCAAATTAATCAGTTTTTTGAATTTATTGATAATTTTCTAAATCTTTTATATTAATATTGTTTTTTTTTATTATCGTTTAATCTAATCTATATTACAATATCACACAATAATTAAAAATTAGATCAAATTATGCTATAAATTTGGTTAAAGGAGAATGTTTTTATGATAGCCCCTGGTTCTTTTTTCAAAAACTTTTTAGGGAATTCCCCATTATGGTATAAATATGCCATTATTTCTTTTTTAGTTTTAAATCCAATATTATTTTTCATCGATCCATTTGTTGCGGGTTGGTGTTTAGTCTGTGAATTTATTTTTACCTTAGCAATGGCATTAAAATGCTATCCTTTACAACCTGGTGGTTTATTAGCTATAGAAGCGGTTGTAATAGGAATGACGCACCCTGAACACATTAAAGAAGAAATAATGGCAAATTTTGAAGTTATTTTGCTATTAATGTTTATGGTAGCGGGTATTTACTTTATGAAACAATTGCTACTTTATGCATTTACTAAGCTATTAATTGTAGTCCGTTCAAAAAGAACATTATCATTAGCCTTTTGCTTAAGTGCTGCTTTTCTTTCTGCATTCTTAGATGCTTTAACCGTTATTGCTGTTATTATTAGTGTCAGCGTAGGTTTTTATGGGGTGTATCATAAAGTAGCTTCTGGTCACACCTTTGAAGATGATACTAACAATATTCATTGTGATGAAAAAATTACCACAAATAAACAAATTTTGGAACATTTCCGTAGTTTTTTACGTAGTTTACTTATGCACGCAGGTGTAGGAAGTGCATTAGGTGGTGTAATGACAATGGTAGGCGAACCTCAAAACTTAATCATTGCAGATCAAGCAAACTGGCATTTTGGTGAGTTTGTATTACGTGTTGCACCTGTGAGTATTCCTGTTTTATTATTTGGAGCTGCTACTTGTTATCTTTTAGAGAGATATAGATTATTTGGTTATGGAGATCCGCTACCACGTCAAGTGTGGGCAATTTTAACTCGCTTTAATATAGAGCAAGATAAGAAAATGACCGATCAAGATCGTGCAAAATTAGTTATTCAAGCACTTGCTGGAATTTGGTTAGTGATTGGTTTAGCATTTCATTTAGCGGATGTTGGGCTTATCGGTTTAACGATTATTATTATCTGTACCTCTTTCTGCGGTATTATTGATGAGCATTCAGTAGGGGAATCATTTAAAGAATCACTACCTTTCACTGCATTACTTGTGGTTTTCTTCTCAATAGTGGCAGTAATTATTGATTTAAAACTTTTTGAACCAATTATTAAATATGTGTTAGCTGCAGATACTGACTCACAGCTTGGATTATTCTATATCTTTAATGGATTACTCTCGATGATTTCCGATAATGTTTTCGTTGGAACAGTCTATATCAATGAGGCCATTCTCGCACTAAAAGAAAATATCATTACTCGTGAACAATTTGACTTAATTGCAGTGGCAATTAATACTGGTACCAATTTACCATCAGTAGCCACACCAAATGGACAAGCGGCATTTTTATTCTTATTAACCTCATCTTTTGCTCCTTTGGTTCGTTTATCTTATGGTAGAATGGTATATATGGCGTTACCTTACACAATTGTGTTATCTTTAGTCGGTTTCGCATCATTAAAATTATTTTTACCAACACTAACGTCACTAATGACAGATTGGGGTTGGTTAATTATTCGTTAAACTAGGAGCATTTATGCTAAATTACATCAAAGAGCTTTCCCTTGGGCGTAGTGCTTGGTTTCTTCTTATCCTAAGTGGAGTAATACTTGAAGGAATAGCCCTTTATTTTCAACATAAAATGGGATTAGCACCTTGTGTAATGTGTATTTATGAGCGAATAGCCTTATTGGCTATTTGTATTGCAGGAGCAATTGCGTTTATTGCTCCTCGATTTCTTCTTTTTCGTTTAACAGCCCTAGCAATGGGAATTTTAGGTGCGATTCAAGGATTAAATTTATCAGTTAAACACTATAACTATCAATTTAATCCTTCTCCTTGGAATCAATGTCCAATCAAGGTAGATTTTCCTGACCAATTTCCTTTAAATCAATGGTTCCCCAATTTTTTTGAAGCAACAGGTAGTTGTAGTGAAATAAAATGGCAATTCCTTAGTTTTTCAATGCCTCAGTGGTTAGCAATGATTTTTAGTGCTTATTTGACGGTTTTGGTGATTGTTGCTTTAAGTCAATTCAAAAGATTAAAAAAGAAAGATCAATTTATTTTTGGATAGTATATTGATTACAAGTATTAAGTCATATAGAGACAAGGCATGCCTTGTCTTTCCTCTATGAATAAATTAATTTTTGTGAAAAAGAAATTTCCTCCTGTAATATGATTTACCATACTTTCATATAGAAAATGAAAGTAAAGGTAAAGTAAGTTTAAAACTAGACAGTTAATTACAGTTACTAATATCTGATCTATTAAAATTTAATCTATTTTTATTATTATGAGTTAAGCGGTAAGATGTGGATCAAAATTTACAAATGATGCGATTTTTAATAAGATTCCGCAATTTGTTACTTTATTAGAGAATAAACTTTTACTTTATTTCATTTTGGACAGTTATGAGAAAAGCACAGCAAAAAAATAAAAAAGGTAGGGAAGAACCAGAAGTCGTTCGTTTAGATAAATGGCTTTGGGCAGCACGTTTTTATAAGACTCGTACCATTGCCAAAGCAATGATTGAGGGGGGGAAAGTACATTATAATGGACAACGCATTAAATCGAGCAAAGTGGTAGAAATTGGTGCGAAGGTGATATTACGTCAAGGTAATGAGGAAAAAGAAGTAGAAATTCTTGAAATCAGCGATCAACGTAAAGGGGCACCAGAAGCCCAAAAGTTATATCAAGAAACAGCAGAAAGCATTGAAAAAAGAGAAAAAATGGCGTTGGCTCGAAAAATGAATTATCTTTCTATGCCACACCCAGATAGACGACCAAATAAAAAAGAACGTCGTGATTTAATTAAATTTAAACATTCGGAGAAATAATGACTTCAACACAAGATTACACCAAAGACTATACCCAAGATAATGATAAATTGTACCGCTATCTATTCCAAAATCGTGCAGTGCGAGGACAGTGGTTACGTTTAAATAACACCTTTACAGAAACTTTAAATACTCACCATTACCCAAAACCAGTACAAGATTTATTAGGTGAAATGCTAGTCGCAACCAGTTTATTGACTGCAACATTAAAATTTGAAGGGACGATTACCGTACAAATTCAAGGTGGTGAAGGCGCATTAAAATTAGCGGTAGTAAATGGTAATGAAAAACAGCAAATGCGAGCCTTAGCACGTGTGGATGGTGAGATTTCAGACAATACAAGGTTACAACAGATGGTGGGCGAGAAAGGGGTCTTGATTATTTCTGTGATGCCTGAAAATGGTGAACGTTATCAAGGTGTTGTTGCACTGGATAAGGAAACCATTAGTGAATGTTTAGAAGAGTATTTTACTCGTTCAGAACAGCTTAAAACACAGTTAATTATTCGTGTGGGTGAGTTTAATGGAGAAGCCGTTGGTGCGGGAGTCTTATTACAAGTTATGCCTGATGGTACAGGTACACCAGAGGATTTTGAACACCTAGCAGCATTAACGTCCACAATCAAAAATGAAGAAATATTTGGTTTAACCGCACAAGAATTGTTGTTCCGTTTATATCACGAAGAAACCGTTGAAGTTTATGAACCACAACCTGTGAGCTTTAAATGTGGTTGTTCAAGAGAGCGTTCAGCAGGAGCATTATTATTAGTTTCAGATGAAGAAATTACTGAAATGTTAGCGGCAAAACAAGGGATTATAGATATGCAGTGCGAATGCTGTGGCACACAATATTTCTTTGATGAAAAAGCCATTCAAGAATTGAAAGCGGTTAGTTAAGATCAAAAATTTGCAAATTTTTATCTTTATCTTACCGCTTGTTATATGAATAAAAAGGAACAATAATGAAATTTATCTCTTTTAATATCAATGGATTACGAGCAAGACCTCACCAATTAGAGGCGATCATTGAAAAACATCAGCCAGACGTGATTGGTTTACAAGAAATTAAAGTCTCTGATGAAGATTTTCCCCATCAACTAGTCGAACATTTAGGCTATCACGTGTTTTATCACGGTCAAAAAGGACATTATGGTGTAGCGTTATTGACTAAAGCAGAACCTTTGGCGGTACGTAAAGGTTTTCCTACAGACGATGAGAATGCACAAAGACGTATGATTATGGCAGATCTGGACACACCTTTTGGTACATTGACCGTCTTAAACGGTTATTTTCCACAGGGAGAAAACCGTAAACACGAAACTAAATTTCCTGCTAAAGAAAAATTTTACGCTGATTTACAACATTATTTGGAAACAGCACATTCCCCTGAAAATCCAATTATTGTAATGGGAGATATCAATATCAGCCCTACAGATTTAGATATTGGCATAGGTGAACCAAACCGTAAGCGTTGGCTACAAACAGGTAAATGTTCATTTTTACCCGAAGAAAGAGAGTGGTTGGCAACCTTACAAGGCTATGGCTTTACCGATACCTTTAGAATGATGAACCCTGATGCTGATGATAAATATTCTTGGTTTGATTACCGCTCAAAGGGTATTAATGATAATCGAGGTTTACGCATTGATGTTATATTGGCTACGGATAGTTTAGCTAAATGTTGTGTGGATACGGGAATTGATTTAGAGATTCGAACAATGGAAAAACCCTCGGATCACGCACCAATTTGGGCAACATTTAAGCTATCAAGCTAAATGTTATTGATGTTAAAAAATTGTATCTTGACTATATTTAACTAAAATCAGAACCAACTGATAATAATTATCAAATATGCTTTATTTTGAATGTGTCACAACTAATTTTGCTTTATAAAATTGACTTATATCAAGTTAAATTTATTTTTTATTAAAAATTAAAATTTTTGTTAAAAAATGTGGCAAATGTTACATTTTTACTATTTTTTATTATTCAGTTTATAGGTAGAATAGGTTAGATTTTACTAATAAGTACTTTTTTTAAGTATTGACTAAAATAAAATCAATTTTGGGTGGTTATCTTGAGTTTTTAGCTTAAGGATAATTCATTTTTTATACTTATATTACAATAAAGAGGTTTGAGATGTTGGACGTTGTTGAACTTTCTCGATTGCAGTTTGCATTAACTGCATTATACCACTTTTTATTTGTACCATTAACGTTAGGGCTTTCTTTCATTCTTGCAGTAATGGAAACCCTTTATGTTTCAACAGGTAAAGAAGTGTATAAGGATATGACTAAGTTCTGGGGTAAGTTATTTGGGATTAACTTTGCTCTAGGTGTGACAACTGGAATTACAATGGAATTCCAATTTGGAACTAACTGGTCATATTATTCTCATTATGTGGGTGATATTTTTGGAGCACCACTGGCTATTGAAGGACTAATGGCATTCTTCTTAGAATCTACATTCGTTGGTCTTTTCTTCTTTGGTTGGGATCGTCTATCAAAAGCAAAACACTTATTTGCTACATACTGTGTGGCATTTGGTTCTAATTTTTCTGCTTTGTGGATTTTAGTTGCAAATGGTTGGATGCAAAATCCTGAAGGTTCGCAGTTTAATTTTGAAACAATGCGAATGGAAATGGCAAGTTTTACAGATTTAGTATTAAATCCAGTTGCCCAATCTAAATTTGTACATACAGTAACGGCGGGTTACACTTGTGGAGCTATTTTTGTATTAGGTATCAGTTCTTACTATATCTTAAAAGGGCGTGATTTAGGCTTTGCAAAACGTTCATTTTCAGTAGGTGCAACTTTTGGTTTAGTTGCTATTCTTTCGGTTATTGTTATGGGTGATGAATCAGGTTATGAAATTGGTCAAGCTCAACCTATGAAATTAGCAACAATGGAAGGAGAATGGGAAACTCAAAAAGCACCAGCTGATTGGCACGCAATTGTAATTCCAAACACAGCAGCAGGAAAAAATGATTTTGAAATTTCTGTTCCTTATGCAGCAGGTCTTATTGTCACTCGTTCTATAGATAAGCAATTTAAAGGAATTCACGATATTCGTAAAGAAAATGAACAACGTGTCCGTAATGGTATCATTGCTTATGAATTATTAGAAAAATTGCGTTCAGGTAATTATGTTGAGGCTGAGAGAGTAGCTTTCCAAGAAAAATATCAGAAAGATCTTGGTTTTGGTTTATTGTTAAAAGCTTATACAAATAAGGTAGTTGATGCAACAGAAGAGCAAATTCAAAAAGCAGCAGATTCAACTATTCCTAATGTAGGTCCAACATTCTGGTCTTTCCGTATAATGATGGCATCAGGCGGATTAATGCTTCTATTGATCTTATTTGCATTCTATCAAAACTTAAAAGGTCGAGTGGGTAGCAATCCATTATTCTTAAAAGCATTACTCTTTGGTATTCCATTACCTTGGATCGCAATTGAAAGCGGCTGGTTCTTAGCTGAGTATGGTCGTCAACCTTGGGCAATTTATAATATGTTGCCAACAGGGGTTGCCAACTCATCATTAACCACTTTAGATCTTTGGATTTCAATCGGATTGTTATGTGGTTTATACACCATTTTCTTGGTAGTAGAAATGTATTTAATGTTCAAATATGCTCGTTTAGGGCCGAGTTCATTAAAGACAGGTCGTTATCATTTTGAACAATCTGCGAAATAAGTAGGAGAAAGAATATGTTAGATTATGAAATTCTACGTTTTATTTGGTGGATTTTAATCGGTGTTTTATTGATCGGTTTTGCGATTACCGATGGCTTTGATATGGGAGTATTAACCTTATTGCCAGTAATGGGTAAGAGTAATATTGAACGTCGTATTATGATCAATACTGTGGCTCCCCATTGGGATGGTAACCAAGTATGGTTATTAACAGGAGGCGGTGCGATTTTTGCAGCGTGGCCAACAGTGTATGCAACATTATTCTCAGGATTCTATCTTGCGATGATAGTTGTTTTAGCGGCATTGTTCTTCCGTCCAGTTGGTTTTGAATACCGTGCTAAAATTGATTCACCAGTATGGAGAAGTGCTTGGGATTGGGGATTATTCGTAGGTGGTTTTGTACCATCCTTAATCTTTGGGGTTGCATTCGGTAACTTATTACAAGGTGTTCCTTTTGAATTTAACAACATTAACCAAATTCAATACACAGGTTCATTCTTTGGATTATTAAATCCATTTGCATTACTTTGTGGTGTAGTAAGCTTAATGATGCTAACCACACAAGGTGCAACTTGGTTGCAAATGAAAACAACAGGTGATTTACGTGTTCGTGCAAGAAATATTGCACAAATTACAGCGACTGTAACCTTAGGTGCATTCTTATTAGCAGGCGTATGGTTATACTTTAAAGATGGCTTTGTGGTAACAAGTGAAATGAATCATTTTGCACCATCAGTATTTACTAACAAAACAGTTGCCTTAGAGCAAAGTGCTTGGTTTAGTAACTTCTTTAATTTACCCGTATTATTTATTATCCCTGCATTAGCAGTAATTGGTGCATTAGGTACGATTTTAGCGTCAAAAGCAGATCGTAATGGCTTTGCTTTCTTATCATCATCAATTATGCAAGCTGGTGTTATTTTAACTGCAGGTGTGTCAATGTTCCCATTCGTAATGCCATCAATTTCTCACCCAGAAATGAGCTTAACAATGTGGGATGCAACGGCAAGTGAAAATACATTAACAGTAATGTTCTATGTTGTGTGTATATTTGTTCCTCTTGTACTTGCTTATACAATTTGGAGTTACTTCGCAATGTTTGGTCGTCTTGATGCTAAACAGATCGAAGAAAACAAAGCAGCTTATTAAGGAGAAATTATTATGTTTTATATCACTTGGGTATTAGGTGTCTCATTAGCTGTTTTATTTTCAGTATCTATGACTGTAAAAGCAGACAGAGCGGGTCATTTAGACGACTAAAATGGTAGATAAACTCTATAACTTAACATCAAAGGGCTTCTTGAAAGCCCTTTCTTTCGTTTTTGCTTCTTTATTGTTTGGATTAATTTTATTCAATTCAACTACTTTTTCTCAACAGTTTGGTGGCAAAATTCCTTATCTTGCTATTTTAGTCTTTTATGGGATGACAATATTGTGGATCCACGGAATAGGTTTTGAAATTAAATCTAAAATTTGGAAAATAGTATTTCTTCCTTTAACTGGTTATGTAATTGTACTCAGTGCAATTGTTTTAATACTGGTTAAGTAAAAAATAAAAACTTGCACAATTATTGATGCAGCACTAGAATAACAGTTATCATCACGCCTAAATTTTAGGCGTTTTCTTTCTTTTTTGGAAATAACAATATAATGAATTTTCCTATACGAGTATATTATGAAGATACTGATGCTGGCGGAGTAGTTTATCACGCTAACTATCTCCATTTTTTTGAACGAGCAAGAACAGAATTTTTGCGTCAAAGTGGATTTTCACAACAGCAACTTTTAACACAGTCCCTTGCTTTTGTTGTAAAGAAAATGGATATAGATTATAAAAGTGCTGCCCGTTTAGACGATTTGTTAAACGTGGAAACAGAAGTAATTGAACTTGGTAAAGCAAAAATTGTCTTTTCACAGAGTATATGGAAAGAAGATCGTTGTTTAAACAAAGCGATAGTTGTTATTGCTTGTGTTAATTTAAACCAAATGAAACCCGTGGCGATTCCTGAAGAAATTCGCCAAATTTTAAAAAAATAATCTTGGAGTTGTCGTAAATGTCAATGGATTTTAATTTTATTTCACTTTTTTTAGAAGCCAGTATTGTTGTAAAAGTGGTCATTGTGATTTTGATGCTATTCTCAGTAGTATCTTGGGCAGTTATTTTTAGTCGTAGTCACCTTCTAAGTAAAGCAAGAAAGTATTCTATTGCTTTTGAAAACCGCTTTTGGTCAGGTGAGGATCTAACTCGATTACACGAAGGACTTGATAATCGTCGAGATTCACTCAATGGAACTGAGCAAATTTTTTATGTTGGATTTAAAGAATTTACCCGTTTACAGCAAGCGAATGCAGATTCCCCTGAATCAATTATTCAAGGTACTAGTCGAGCAATGAATTTAGCTCTTAACCGTGAATTAGAAAAATTAGAAAGCTATATCCCTTTTTTAGGTACAGTAGGTTCCGTGAGTCCTTATATTGGATTATTTGGTACCGTTTGGGGAATTATGCACTCCTTTATGGGATTAAGTGCGGTTAAACAAGCAACATTACAATCTGTGGCACCAGGTATTGCAGAAGCATTGATTGCAACGTCCATCGGTTTGTTTGCGGCTATTCCAGCAGTAATGGCGTATAACCGCTTGAATGTAAAATTAAATAAATTGGAACAAAGTTACATCAATTTTATTGATGAATTTACTACTATTTTACATCGCCAAGTTTTTACTAAGAAATAGAATTCAAGCGGTATGATATACACAAAAATTTGCAAATTTTTGATATAAAGTTACCGCTATTAGTTTATATATTTGAGGAAGATATGTCTTACCGTCGTCGTCATCGTAATAATGTTAAATCTGAGATCAATATTGTTCCATTTTTAGATGTGTTACTTGTATTACTATTAATTTTTATGGCAACTGCTCCTGTTATCAGTCAGAGTGTGGAAGTTGAATTGCCTACGGATAAATATAGTCAATCAGTAACTAACGAAAATAAAAAACCTGTTATTTTACAAGTAGAAGGTGTGGGCTTATATAAGTTAAAAATTGAGGGTGATTTTATTGATGTTGATAATGAACAATTATTGACAGAACAAAGTGTGATTGCATTTTCAGCACAAGCTTTTCAAAAAGATAATAAAACACTATTTTTGGTAGCTGGAGAGAAAAATGTACCCTATGAAGAAATTATAAAGGGTATTGCTTTATTAAAGGATGCGGGTATAAAAACCGTAGGCTTAATGACTTCGAGTAAATAACAAGCAGGAACGAAGAAGTGAGAGATCAACGTAGTAAATTAGGTATTGCAATAATTGTATCAGTGATATTTCATATCGCCTTGATTGGACTATTCTTTTTTGCTTCTAAGTCCACTAAAATTTTACCTTCAGAAGGTGGAAGTGGTGGAGATAGTGATGTATTAAATGCAGTAATGGTGGATACTCAACAGGTTACAGAAGAATATAAAAAACTAGAACAAGCTAAACAAGAACATCTTGCGGAACAAAAAAGAATAGCTGAGCAGAAAAGACTAGAACAAGAACGTCTTGCAGAACTAAAGAAATTAGAAGAACAGAAAAAACTTGAGCAAGTGCGTCTTGCGGAACAAAAGAAATTAGAAGAGCAGAAAAGACTGGAACAAGAGCGTCTTGCGGAACAAAAAAGAATAGCTGAGCAGAAAAAACTGGAACAAGAACGTCTTGCGGAACAAAAAAGAATAGCTGAGCAGAAAAGACTGGAACAAGAACGTCTTGCGGAACAAAAGAAATTAGAAGAGCAGAAAAAACTGGAACAAGAACGTCTTGCGAAACAAAAGAAATTAGAAGAGCAGAAAAGACTGGAACAAGAACGTCTTGCGGAACAAAAAAGAATAGCTGAGCAGAAAAGACTGGAACAAGAACGTCTTGCGGAACAAAAAAGAATAGCTGAGCAGAAAAGACTGGAACAAGAACGTCTTGCAGAACAAAAAAGAATAGCTGAGCAGAAAAAACTGGAACAAGAACGTCTTGCGGAACAAAAAAGAATAGCTGAGCAGAAAAGACTGGAAAAAGAACGTCTTGCAGAACAAAAAAGAATAGCTGAGCAGAAAAAACGTGCTGAAAAAAAACGTAGAGAAAAGCAAAGACGACTAGCAGAACAAAAGCGTTTGGAAGCAAAAATAAAAGCAGAAGAAGAGAAACGCAAAGCTGAACAACTGAAAAAAAATAAAGCACTAAATGATTTTTTAAGTGGTGGAAGAATAGAGAAAAAGGGATCTGAAGGATCAGGTGGTAAGAAGGGAATAGGAAAGGGTTCGATCTCAGGAGATAGATATGGGCAAAGAATTAAGCGTTTAATTCAATCCCGTTATAGAACTGAACCCAATTTTGCATCAAAGCAGTGCAGTGTTAAGATTTATTTAGAGCGTGATGGTCACATTAATAAACATCAAGTATTAAATGGTGATACTGAAGTGTGTGAAGCGGCGGTTAGGGCAATTCGTGCAATACGAAAAATGCCAAAACCACCATCAGATGAAGTGTATCAGCTGTATCAATCACCTATTTTAGACTTTAGTTTAAAAGTAGAATAATTAATTAAGAGGTTTATAGATGAAATTTATGTTTCGTTTTAAAGGCATTATAACAATTTTTTGCCTATTATTTTCAAATAATATAATGGCAGATGACGACGTTCGTATTGCCATTGACGAGGGGGTCGAAATGGCACAACCCATCGCGGTTATCCCTTTTAAGGTTACAGAGAATGTACCTGAAGATGTTGCTCAAATTATTTCAGATGATTTACGTAATAGTGGTAAATTTACACCATTGTCACGAGCAAGAATGCCATCAAATCCTACGTCGTCTTTTGAAGTGAATGCTCAGCAATGGGCAGATCTTGGTTTGGATAATATTGTAATAGGGCAAATTGTTACCTCTGGAAGTGGTTATAATGTTGCTTACCAACTTATTGATACCTTAGGTGTTTCTGGTATGGCAGGAAATGTGATTGCACAAGGGGCTTTTAATGTTCCTAAAACACAACTTCGTCTTGCAGCACATACTCTTAGTGATGAAATTTTTGAAAAATTGACTCAAATAAAGGGGGCATTTAGAACCAAAATTGCTTATGTAGTGCAAAAAGGTGTTAGCGCTTACCAGTTACGAGTGGCAGATTACGATGGGCATAACGCATTTACTGTCGTAAATAGTCGAGAACCATTAATGTCTCCAACGTGGTCACCTGATGGTAATGCAATTGCTTATGTGACTTTTGAAAATCGTAAATCGCTGTTAGTATTACATAATCTAAAGAATAAAAAACGGACTATTTTAGCAGCCTATAAAGGGCATAATGGTGCCCCTGCGTTCTCACCAGATGGTTCAAAAATTGCGTTTGCTTCTAATCGAGATGGTGTATTAAATATTTATGTAAAAAATATTTATAGTAACCACACTGTACAATTAACTCGTAATGCAGGAAATAATACTGAACCAAGTTGGTCACCAGATAGTTATTCTATTGTATTTACTTCCGATCGCTCAGGAATACCGCAGGTATATCAAATGGATGAATCTGGAGGCAATGTATCCGTGATTGGTGGGAGCAGTAGTTATAATGCGAAAATTTCATCTGATGGAAAGTATTTGATTATGATTTTAGGTGATAAAATTATGAAGAAAGATTTAATCACTGGGAATACTGAAATATTAAGCTCCACATTTTTAGATGAAACACCAAGCATTTCACCAAATGGAACAATGATCATTTACAGCTCTACCAAAGGGATGAACAAAGTGCTACAATTAGTTTCGGCAGATGGTCGTTTTAAAGCGAGCTTGCCAGGAGTAGGGGGGCAATATAAGTTTCCTGCTTGGTCTCCGTATTTAACTAAACAATAATTTTTGAGGAGAAATCTCAATGAAAAAAATGGCTAAAATTTTAATGATCGCAACACCTGTTTTTGTATTAGCAGCTTGTTCTAGCTCTAATTCTACAAAAGTAGATACTACAGCAGTGTATGGTGGTATGACAGCTCAAGAGCTTCAACAACGTTATAATACTGTTTATTTTGGCTTTGATAGATATCAAGTTGAAGGTGAATATCAATCTATTCTTGATGGACATTCAGCATTTTTAAATGCACATACAAACACAAAAGTTGCAATTGAAGGTCATGCTGATGAGCGTGGTACACCAGAGTACAATATTGCTTTAGGACAACGTCGTGCTGATGCAGTACAAAACTACTTAACTGCGAGAGGTGTGAACTCTTCTCAACTTTCAACTGTTTCTTATGGTGAAGAAAAACCTGCAGTATTAGGTCATTCAGAAGCAGATTATGCTAAAAATCGTCGTGCAGTGCTTGCATACTAATTTTTAGTAAAGTTATTAATTCCAAAGCCCTGATGCTCTTAATATCAGGGTTTTTTAGTAAGGTAAGTTATGAATTATTTATCTATTGCAAATGAAACCCTTTCTCTTTATATTCAAGCGATTACACGATTAAATGCAAATATTGAACCAACGTTTGCTAAAGCCGTCGAAATGATCTTAAATTGTGAAGGGCGTTTGGTGGTTGGTGGAATTGGTAAATCAGGTTTAGTGGGAAAAAAAATGGTGGCAACCTTTGCTTCAACAGGCACCCCTAGTTTTTTCTTACATCCAACCGAAGCGTTCCACGGTGATTTAGGAATGTTAAAACCCATTGATATCGTTATTTTAATTTCCAATAGTGGTGAAACCGATGATGTAAATAAACTGATCCCAAGTTTAAAAGGATTTGGAAATAAAATTATTGCAGTGACAGGAAACTTAAATTCAACCTTAGCGAAACATTCTGATTTGGTACTTGATATTAGTATAGATAAAGAAGCCTGCCCCAATAATTTAGCACCTACTACCTCTACCTTAGTTACAATGGCATTAGGCGATGCCTTAGCAATTGCACTTATTCGTGCAAGAGATTTCAAAGCAGAAGATTTTGCACGTTTCCATCCTGGTGGTAGCTTAGGACGTAAATTACTTTGTCGAGTAAAAGATGTGATGCAAACTAAGTTACCTCTTGCCAATATTCAAACCACTTTTGTGGATTGCTTATCCATTATGAATGAAGGGCGAATGGGGGTGGCAATTGTAATGCAAGATGAAAAATTACAAGGTATTATCACTGATGGTGACGTACGCCGAGCTTTAGCTAAATATGGTGCTGACAGTTTACAGAAAACGGCGGGTGACTTGATGACTTGTTCACCAAAAGTTATTTTGGAAACAGAGTTTTTAGCGAAAGCTGAAACCTATATGAAACAGCATAAAATCCACTCTTTAATCGCAGTGAATAAAGAGGGGAAAGTTTCAGGGTTATTGGAGTTTTCTAGTTAGGTTTTTATCTAATTCACAGATTGGAAATCTTGGTTCATATCAAATGCAGGTTTTTGTGCTTGTGAGTGGCTAATTACTGTAGCAGGAACACCTGCAACAGTGGTGTTTTCTGGCACCGCACGTAATACCACAGAATTTGCACCAATTTTAGCATATTTGCCAATTTCAATACTACCTAATATTTTTGCTCCTGCACCAATCATCACGCCTTTTCGTATTTTAGGATGACGATCACCTGTTTCTTTACCTGTTCCCCCAAGTGTCACGCCTTGTAAAATAGATACATCATTTTCAATCACAGATGTCTCACCAATGACAATTCCTGTGGCATGATCAAGCATTATGCCACAACCAATTTTAGCAGCGGGGTGAATATCCACATCAAAAGCGACAGACATTTCATTTTGTAAATAAATCGCTAAGGCGTAGCGACCCTGTTGCCATAAATAATGAGTCACACGATAGCTTTGTAAGGCGTGAAAGCCTTTTAAATAAAGTAATGGCGTGCTTAATAATTAAACAGCTAGATCACGTGTTTTTACGGCTAATAAATCCTGTGCGACACTATCAATGATTTGTGGATCGACTTGATAGGCCTCTTCAATAATCTCTTTTAATGCAATAGCAGGCATAATCGCATTGGCTAATTTATTGGCTAGAATATAGCTCAACGCATCACCTAAATGATTATGTTTTAAAATTGTAGAATGAAAAAAACTTGCTAGCATTGGCTCTTGTTCAGCGAGAGACTTCACTTCTTGATGAATATCATTCCATAATTGTTTTGGTTGTTGTGTCATTATTTGTTCGTCCTCATTATTCAACTTTTCGTTCACGCCCTAATAATGACGAAACCCCTTTTCGGATATGAGCTTTAGTATCTTGACCACGAAATAACATCTGATAAAGTTGCTCCACAATTGGCATTTCAATATTGTGTTTTTGTGCTAATAAATAGGCTTCTCTAGTATTATAGTATCCTTCAACCACTTGTCCTATTTCATTCATTGCTTCATCAACACTTTTACCTTGTCCAACCATTAATCCAAAACGACGATTTCGAGACTGATTATCAGTACAAGTAAGCATTAAATCACCAATTCCTGCCATTCCCATTAGACTGGTTGGATTGCCTCCTAACGCTACACATAATTGACTAATTTCTGCAATTCCTCGTGTAATTAATGCTGTTCTTGCATTAGCACCAAATCCTAAGCCATCAGAAAGCCCTGCTCCAATAGCAATGACATTTTTAATGGCTCCTCCTAGTTGTACGGCAACCATATCACTATTAAGATAAACACGGAAAGCTTTTGAGCAGTGAATACGTTGTTGCATTTCTTCTGCAAATTGGATATCCGTTGAGGCAAGGGAAATAGCGGTTGGTAAGCTAGCGGCTAATTCTTTTGCAAAAGTTGGACCAGAAAGTACCGCTAGTGCGTGATCTTCACCTAAAATTTCATTTACGACACGATGCAATAATCGCCCGGTATTATGTTCTAAACCTTTAGTTGCCCACATAATACGATGATCATCTTGAATAAAGGGCTTAATTTGTAAGAGCACATCATTAAATACGTGACTGGGTACAACAATCAAAATATCTTTTACGCTACTTAATACTTTTTCCAAATCACTCTCTAAAATTAAACTCTCAGGAAAAGCAACATCGGGTAAAAATTCTTGATTTTTTCTCTCTTGTTGCATTTTTTGTATTTTATGTGGTGAATGTCCCCATAAATAGGACTTTTCACCTTGTTGAGAAAGTGCAATAGCTAATGATGTGCCATAAGAACCTGCCCCTAATACCGCAATCGGTGCAGAATAAAGTGATTTTTTCATTATAATATTCCTACTTAACCCATTTATCTTCATCTTGTTTACGCTCAAAATCAGCCTCAAATGTCTCTGATTGTGAAAAGCTTTGTGAATATTGGGTATTAAATTTTACTCGTGTTGAAAAATAGTTTAACAGATAAGTGGTAATTATAGTTCTAGTAAAAGGTAAAAGTAATAAAATCGCTAAAATATCACTTAAAAATCCCGGAATAACTAATAAAATTCCTGCAATGGCATATTGCACTGAAGAAATCACGGCATCTTGGGGGATTTTCCCTTGGGCTAATTGTTGGCGGATAGAAAAGAGTGTCGCAAGCCCACGCAAGCGAATTAACCATAAACCTGCGGCTGAAATAAAAATCATCAATAAAATTAAAAAGAGAACACTAGTATTTGAACCAATTGCTACTAATAATGAAATTTCACAATAGATATATAAAAAGAAAATTAAAAAGAAACGCATTGCAAAAATAGGTAATCCTTATTTGATAAAGTAATCTGATTACATAGATAGTGCCATAATATCATTTTTCAAGGGTAATTGTTTTTATAAAATATACCAAACCGTAGCGTCAGGGCATGCCCTGACGAATTCACGCCCTGACGAATTTATACAATAAAAAATTAAATATCATTATTGTATTTTTTTGTACAAATATACCAAACCGTAGCGTCAGGGCATGCCCTGACGAATTTACGTCCTGACGAATTTATGCCCTGATGAATTATGCCCTGACGAATTTACGTCCTGACGAATTTATACAATAAAAAATTAAATATCATTATTGTATTTTTTTGTACAAATATACCAAACCGTAGCGTCAGGGCATGCCCTGACGAATTCACGTCCTGATGAATTTATACAATAAAAATTAAATATCATTATTATATTTTTTTGACCAGTCTATAGGATTTTCTAAAACATATTGGGAAATTTTTTCTAATGAATATTCATTTCTAACAATGTGTTCATAAAAATTTTTTTGCCACTGAAATTCAAAGTTTAATCTATGAGCATATTTACTGACAGATGATTTATAGCCTCCAATAATAGAAGATAAAGAGTTTTTCCCTATATTTTGAAATCTATTTTTTCCAAGTAGATCATCATTATTTTCCATATTATTCGATGATAATATCAAAATAGCGTGAATATGATTTGGCATTATAACAAAATCACCTAATATTATATTTTTATTCCGATGCTGTATTTCCTTCCATAATACATAAGCTATGGCTCCAATTGGTGAATAGAACATTTTTCCTTTTTTTATTTCTCCAAAATAATGAATTTTATTCTTTGTACAAATAGTTACAAAATAAATTGCAGAATTTTGATAGTTCCAATATTTTAAACGTAAGGACTTTGGTTTGAATTTATTTTTCATTTCACAAAAATATCGTTATTATTTTTGAGTGTAAAGAATAATAAAATAATTTTGGGATAGTGATCGAAAAATTTAATTTCATACAAAATATACCAAACCGTAGCGTCAGGGCATGCCCTGACGAATTTACGTCCTGACGAATTTATGCCCTGACGAATTCACGTCCTGACGAATTTACGTCCTAACGAATTTATACAATAAAAAATTAAATATCATTATTGTATTTTTTTGTACAAATAAAAACAGCGCATGCGCTGTTTCTACAAATATACCAAACCGTAGCGTCAGGGCATGCCCTGACGAATTTATGCCCTGACGAATTCACGTCCTGATGAATTTATGCCCTGACGAATTTACGTCCTGACGAATTTATGCCCTGATGAATTATGCCCTGACGAATTTACGTCCTGACGAATTTATGCCCTGATGAATTATGCCCTGACGAATTCACGCCCTGACGAATTTATACAATAAAAAATTAAATATCATTATTGTATTTTTTGTACAAATAAAAACAGCGCATGCGCTGTTTCTACAAATTTTTCTGAACGGAAATACCTATTGGTAAAATTTATCACAAAATTACGATCCATTTTCCAGTAGATTACTGTATTATATACATACTATAATATAGTATATTCACATTCACAGGAGAATTTAAATATGAATCAATTAAACAGTTTAAGAGGAATGACCGTTGTGGTTGCGGATACGGGCGATATTGAAGCAATCAAAACCTATCAACCAGAAGATGCAACAACCAATCCATCATTAATTTTAAGTGCATCAGCATTACCACAATATGCACCACTTATTGATGATGCCATAGCTTACGCAAAAGCACAAAGCGATGATAAAGCACAACAACTGATTGATGCAGAAGATAAATTAGCAGTAAATATCGGTTTAGAAATCTTAAAAGTAGTAAAAGGACGTATTTCAACAGAAGTGGATGCTCGTCTTTCTTATGATACTGAAAAAACCATTGAAAAAGCACGCAAACTTATTCGTTTATACAACGAAGCAGGCATTAGCAATGACCGTATCTTGATCAAAGTTGCCTCAACTTGGCAAGGTATCAAAGCGGCAGAAGTGTTAGAAAAAGAAAATATCAACTGTAACTTAACACTACTTTTCTCACAAGCACAAGCTCGTGCGTGTGCAGAAGCAGGTGCATACTTAATCTCGCCTTTCGTTGGACGTATCTTAGACTGGTACAAAGCAAATTCAGACCAAAAAGAATATGCCCCTTCAGAAGATCCAGGCGTGATTTCAGTTACCTCAATTTATAACTATTACAAAGAACACGGCTATAACACCGTTGTTATGGGGGCAAGTTTCCGTAATATCGGCGAAATCACTGAATTAGCAGGTTGTGATCGTTTAACAATCGCCCCAGGCTTATTAAAAGAATTAAGTGAAGCAAACGCTGAATTGCCACGTAAATTAGAATACAAAGGCGAAATCAAAGCACGTCCAGCACCAATGACAGAAGCAGAGTTCTACTGGGAACACAATCAAGATCCAATGGCAGTTGAAAAACTTGCAGAAGGTATCCGTAAATTTGCTATTGATATTGAAAAATTAGAAGCAATGCTAGTTGAAAAATTATAATTATTTATTCATTTTAATTCAGGGTAAGACCATCTAAATAGGTCATACCCTGATAAATTAATATTTTAATAAAAAAATCCTATTTTTATGCAATATTAATTTGCAAATTATTAGTCACACCGTACCGCTAGTCCTAGTTTGGTTATTTTTTGTGTAAAAATTGACCAAAAAAACGGAACTTCCTGTTTTTTTGAGTTATTTTCATTTTTTTTATAATATGGTCAGGGAAAATTTATATGAAACTATTCAAATAAATTTTAATGATAGTAAATGGATTTATATCAATACAATCTATGGATAGGATACCAAATATAGGAAGGTATCTATTATGAATAGAGTCTACAAAATAGTTTTCAACCAAACTCTTCAGGTTTATACGGTTGTTTCGGAACTGGCGAAAGGTAGAACAAAAAACCAATCTCAGTCTTCAATTCTCAGAACAGATAAAAAAGCAGTTACTAGGTTATCAAAAATAGCGCTGATATTATCTATGATATTTGCCAGTAGTATTGCAGTGGCTTACAATGATCCCAGTCCTGTGATAATCGCCCGTCCTACCCCTGATAGATTGTACTCAGACCATTGTTGGGTAGACGACCACACAATTGTTTGTGGTAGGGGTGATGTAGCCGCAAAGGGAGAGAAGTCAATTGCTATTGGTTTTGTAGATACAAAAGCAACAGGTGTAAGTTCAATTGCAATAGGCGAGTCTGCAAGTGTCAAGAACAATAGTGGAATAGGGATAGGAGTCTCTGCAACTGTTAAATCAGCGCAGGGAATTGCGCTAGGCACTATGTCACAAACTTCGGGATTTGCAGGAGTTTCAATAGGAACGCATAGTCATGCAGCTGGTAAGAGTGCAGTAGCATTGGGCGGCTCGATGGCTTTTGGAAATAATTCGTTTGCAGTAGGGGGAGGTCGTCACGCTAATGTTGCTGGTAATCATAAAGATACAATAGCCTATTCACATGGTTCAATTGCTATGGGTATGGGGACAGTAGCAGGTCGCAGTGGAGATACTCATACATATGAAAAGGCGATAGCAATAGGTTACAGCGCTCTCGCTGGGATGAATAGGACTCTTGCATTAGGTTTTTCTGCGAAAGCAACATATAACGATGCAATTGCGTTAGGCTATAATACTACAGCCTCGGCAGGTCACTCTTTGGCATTAGGTCAGGATACTACAGTCTCGGCAGGTTACTCTTTGGCATTAGGTTTTGCTTCTCATGCAACCTCCGCTAATTCAATTGCGTTAGGTCTTGATGCACAAGTATCGCATAAAAATTCAGTTGCGTTAGGTTTAAGTGCTAGAACTCGTACTGCTGTAGCAGTAAAAAAATTCACGATAGGCAATACACTTTTTGAAAATATTGAGGGGAGTACTCCAGATGGTGTAGTTTCAATAGGTAGCTCGCGGTATAGAAGACAATTAATCAATGTTGCAGCAGGTCAAGTGACTAACGCTTCAACAGATGCTATTAATGGTTCGCAACTTTATTCACTGGGATATACTTTAAACAATAAGATAAAAAACGCTGGTATATACTTTAACGGTAATAAAGCTAGTGATGGAACAGTTAAAGTATTAAATTCTCAAACATTAGCAATTAAAGGTGAAGCAGGTACTTTTAGAAGGACTGGCTTCGGAGAGACAGCATCAGATAACATTTATGTTCAGCCAGAATTCCCAAAATCAGGTTCTCCTCGCCTCGTAATTAAATTATCTAAGCATTTATCTAATATAGGTACAATCACTTTAGGTGGTAATTATCAAGGTGCTAATGTTGTTTCGCTTTCATCAACCACAGGTATAAATGCAGGTAGTAAAAAAATTACTAATGTATTAGATGGAAGTGTTGCAAGTGGTTCACGTGATGCAGTAAATGGTGATCAATTATTTAAAGTAAAATCACAGATAAAAAGTACGCAGAATGTGGAGATAGGCTTTGCGGGTAATAATTATCAGGACGGAGAAGTTGCTGTAAAATCAGGTAAAGGATTAATGATTAAGGGTGAAGAAGGTTTAGACAAAATGAACAAGAATTCACCAACAGCAGTAGACAATCTTTATTTTCAAGCAGATAGTAGTGGTGCCAATCCTGTAATAAAAGCTAAATTATCTAAAAATTTAATTAATTTAGATTCAATCACTTTAGGTCGTCAAAAAGGACCTAATATTGTTTCTCTTTCAACCGCAGGTATAAATGCAGGTAGAAAAAAAATTACTAATGTATTAGGTGGAAGTGTTGCAAGTGGTTCACTTGATGCAGTAAATGGTGATCAATTATTTAAAATAGCTAAAGGAACTAGCACAGATATTGATATAGTTGCTTGGCAAAGTAGACTATTACCTTCGATAACGTTTTTTAGTGGAGGCTCTAAATCAAGTGGTAGTTATGTTTCAGGAAATTCAATTGGAAATATAGAGTTAAATAAACTTACTTTTGATTTTGGAGATGGATTAAAAGTAGAAACGCAGACGGGCAGTGGCGGTAAAAAAATTGCATTAATTACTTTAGATAAAGATGCATTGAAAACAGATCCTGCTTTCAAAGGAGATAAAGGTGATCCTGGAGTAGCTGGAGCAGCTGGACCTAAAGGTGATAAAGGAGACAAAGGTGATCCTGGAGCAGCTGGACCTAAAGGTGATAAAGGTGATAAAGGTGATCCTGGAGTAGCCGGAGCAGCTGGACCTAAAGGTGATAAAGGTGATCCTGGAGCAGCCGGAGCAGCTGGACCTAAAGGTGATAAAGGTGATAAAGGTGATCCTGGAGCAGCCGGAGCAGCTGGAGCTAAAGGTGATAAAGGTGATCCTGGAGTAGCCGGAGCAGCTGGACCTAAAGGTGATAAAGGTGATCCTGGAGCAGCTGGAGCTAAAGGTGATAAAGGTGATAAAGGTGATAAAGGTGATCCTGGAGTAGCCGGACCTAAAGGTGATAAAGGTGATAAAGGTGATCCTGGAGTAGCTGGAGCAGCTGGACCTAAAGGTGATAAAGGTGATAAAGGTGATCCTGGAGTAGCCGGAGCAGCTGGACCTAAAGGTGATAAAGGTGATAAAGGTGATCCTGGAGCAGCCGGAGCAGCTGGACCTAAAGGTGATAAAGGAGACAAAGGTGATCCTGGAGCAGCTGGACCTAAAGGTGATAAAGGTGATCCTGGAGTAGCTGGAGCAGCTGGACCTAAAGGTGATAAAGGTGATAAAGGTGATCCTGGAGTAGCCGGAGCAGCTGGACCTAAAGGTGATAAAGGAGACAAAGGTGATCCTGGAGTAGCTGGAGAAGCTGGACCTAAAGGTGATAAAGGTGATCCTGGAGTAGCTGGAGCAGCTGGACCTAAAGGTGATAAAGGTGATCCTGGAGTAGCTGGAGCAGCTGGACCTAAAGGTGATAAAGGTGATAAAGGAGATAAAGGTGATCCTGGAGTAGCTGGAGCAGCTGGACCTAAAGGTGATAAAGGTGATCCTGGAGCAGCCGGAGCAGCTGGACCTAAAGGTGATAAAGGAGACAAAGGTGATCCTGGAGTAGCTGGAGCAGCTGGACCTAAAGGTGATAAAGGTGATCCTGGAGTAGCTGGAGCAGCTGGACCTAAAGGTGATAAAGGTGATAAAGGTGATCCTGGAGTAGCCGGAGCAGCTGGACCTAAAGGTGATAAAGGTGATCCTGGAGTAGCCGGACCTAAAGGTGATAAAGGTGATCCTGGAGTAGCTGGACCTAAAGGTGATAAAGGTGATAAAGGTGATAAAGGTGATCCTGGAGCAGCTGGACCTAAAGGTGATAAAGGAGATAAAGGTGATCCTGGAGTAGCCGGAGCAGCTGGACCTAAAGGTGATAAAGGTGATAAAGGTGATCCTGGAGTAGCCGGACCTAAAGGTGATAAAGGTGATCCTGGAGTAGCTGGACCTAAAGGTGATAAAGGTGATAAAGGTGATCCTGGAGCAGCTGGACCTAAAGGTGATAAAGGAGATAAAGGTGATAAAGGTGATCCTGGAGCAGCCGGAGCAGCTGGACCTAAAGGTGATAAAGGAGACAAAGGTGATCCTGGAGTAGCTGGAGCAGCTGGACCTAAAGGTGATAAAGGAGATAAAGGTGATAAAGGTGATCCTGGAGCAGCCGGAGCAGCTGGACCTAAAGGTGATAAAGGAGACAAAGGTGATCCTGGAGTAGCTGGAGCAGCTGGACCTAAAGGTGATAAAGGTGATCCTGGAGTAGCCGGAGCAGCTGGACCTAAAGGTGATAAAGGTGATAAAGGTGATCCTGGAGTAGCCGGACCTAAAGGTGATAAAGGTGATCCTGGAGTAGCTGGACCTAAAGGTGATAAAGGTGATAAAGGTGATCCTGGAGCAGCCGGAGCAGCTGGACCTAAAGGTGATAAAGGAGACAAAGGTGATCCTGGAGAAGCTGGACCTAAAGGTGATAAAGGAGACAAAGGTGATCCTGGAGTAGCTGGAGCAGCTGGACCTAAAGGTGATAAAGGAGACAAAGGTGATCCTGGAGCAGCTGGAGCAGCTGGACCTAAAGGTGATAAAGGAGATAAAGGTGATCCTGGAGTAGCCGGAGCAGCTGGACCTAAAGGTGATAAAGGTGATAAAGGAGATAAAGGTGATCCTGGAGTAGCTGGAGCAGCTGGACCTAAAGGTGATAAAGGAGACAAAGGTGATCCTGGAGCAGCTGGACCTAAAGGTGATAAAGGAGATAAAGGTGATCCTGGAGTAGCTGGAGCAGCTGGACCTAAAGGTGATAAAGGAGACAAAGGTGATCCTGGAGCAGCTGGACCTAAAGGTGATAAAGGAGATAAAGGTGATAAAGGTGATCCTGGAGCAGCCGGAGCAGCTGGACCTAAAGGTGATAAAGGAGACAAAGGTGATCCTGGAGTAGCTGGAGCTAAAGGTGATAAAGGTGATCCTGGAGCAGCTGGAACTGCTGGACCTAAAGGAGACAAAGGTGATAAAGGAGACAAAGGAGACAAAGGAGACAAAGGTGATCCTGGTAAAGACGGCACCAAAGTTAAATTTGAATTATCTGATTCTGAAGATGATGCAAGCGAAATTAAAAAGAACGAAATTAAGATTGGAGATAGTGGAACTATCACTCCTAACACTGATGGTTCTTTAAATATTAATTTTGGTAAAAATATTAATGCTAAAAAAGTAAAAGATAGCAATGGAGAAGTATTAGTGATTTCATCAGCTAAAGACGTTAAATTTGATAGCATTACTATTGGTGATGATGGTAAGGGGAATGGAATTATTACTATTTCTGAAGAATCATTAGCTATCAAAGAAGGTGCTAACGTTGATGTTAATATGGGAGGTAACCAAATCCATAATATTGCAGAGGGTACGAAAGATACCGATGCTGTGAATGTTGCCCAGTTAAATAAAGTGAAAAAAGCTATTAATGATGTTAGCGATGAAGTTGAAAAAGTTAAAGGTGGTGTTTCTAGTGCAATGGCTGCAGCACTTTTACCACAAGCTTATTCACCTGGTCAAAATATTATTTCTGTAGCAGGAGCAAC
Organism: Phocoenobacter atlanticus subsp. cyclopteri; assembly: GCF_018343795.1. Taxonomy (GTDB): domain Bacteria; phylum Pseudomonadota; class Gammaproteobacteria; order Enterobacterales; family Pasteurellaceae; genus Phocoenobacter; species Phocoenobacter atlanticus. Next base: position 1,220,805 of record NZ_CP074346.1, on the reverse strand, counting down.
ATATAAGAAAAATACAGCTGTAGCGATAGGATTATCAACTATTTCAGATAATGGAAAATGGATATTGAAAGGTTCTATCAATACAAACTCAACAGGTGAAGTCGGAGGAGGTGTTGCTGCAGGCTATGCTTGGTAATTTATATAATTAAATATTAATCTATCTTAAGATTAATTAATTCAAGGATTGAGTTCGATGTTGTATTGAACTCAATCCTTTGTTTTTATCTATTTCTAACGCATCTAAACGAGCTATTAATTGTTTTAAGTAGCGAATTTAGGTGCTGGTTCCTATAATCTAATTTCTTTGATACTCGTATACTGAGCCAAAACTTTCACATTGTTTGTAAATTTCTTCGTTTTTAGTTTCTTTGAACCATTATTTTATAGTCTCACAGAAACGGATATTATTGGAATTTAAATTTGACAAAATTATTGTAGGTGATGCGAATAACAAAAAGAATGGCACAATTACGTTATTTCCTCATTTTGGGGATAGGTTATTGATTGAATTGAGTTCAATATTGTATTGAGCTTAATTCTTTCTTTTTTCTAAAAATTGGTCAATAAAAAACCGAATAAAGATGTTTAAATATTCTTTTATTATGGCATAATATTGCAAGTTATATTTGTTTGAATATTTTTAAAAAGGAGTAAAAATGGGCATTTTAGATTCTTTAAAAAACCTTTGTTGTTGTTCAAAAAAAGCAACAGATGAAAATAATTATTCGGCATTATCTTTAGATGAAAAAGCGTCAAAATTTATTGATGCAGTAGGTGGAAAAGCGAATATTGAGAATATTGAGTTTTGTATTACTCGATTACGTTTAACCCTGAATGACAGAAGTTTAGTTAATAAAGGAGAATTAACAAAATTAGGTTCTAAAGGTAATGTAAAAGTAGGTGATAAAGGTTTGCAAATTATCATCGGCTCAAAAGCTGAAGAAATTGCAAATCTTATGCAAAGTAAAATTTAATTTGATCTTCTCTCCTTCTATTTATTAAGCCTTCAATAACGTGAAGGCTTATTTTTTTATGTGTGTAATTTCTTGCTATAAAGCAAAAATTACAGGATAATCCACCGCTTTACATTTCCTCCTATGTGAGGAAATACTGACTTGTTATCAGAAGAGAATGACTTATGTTAAATATAAATAGAAAACCAGAATTATTATCGCCAGCGGGCAACTTAAAAAATATGCGTTACGCCTTTGCTTATGGAGCAGATGCGGTGTATGCAGGACAACCTCGTTATAGCTTACGAGTAAGAAATAATGATTTTAACCATACAAACTTACAAATTGGAATCGATGAAGCCCATTCATTAGGAAAAAAATTCTATGTAGTAGTGAATATCGCCCCACACAATTCAAAATTAAAAACCTTTATTCGTGATTTAAAAAAAGTGGTGGATATGAAGCCTGATGCGTTAATTATGTCCGATCCAGGTTTAATTATGATGGTGCGTGAAAATTTTCCTGAAATGGATGTCCATCTATCAGTACAAGCAAATGCCGTAAACTGGGCGACCGTTAAATTTTGGAAACAAATGGGGTTAACTCGAGTTATTTTATCTCGTGAATTATCTCTTGATGAAATTGCAGAAATTCGTCAGGAAGTACCAGAAATGGAGCTAGAAATTTTTGTACACGGTGCGTTGTGTATGGCATATTCTGGGCGTTGTTTACTCTCGGGCTATATTAATAAACGTGATCCAAATCAGGGTACTTGTACTAATGCTTGCCGTTGGGAGTATTCCGTAGAAGAAGGTAAGGAAGATGAAGTTGGCACGATTATTTCTGCTAAAGAAGAACGCAAAGAAGAACAAATTGAAATTAAAAATGTGGCACCAACCTTAGGTGAGGGAAGTACAACGGACAGTGTTTATTTACTTTCTGAAAAAGGCAGACCTGATGAGCAAATGAGTGCGTTTGAAGATGAACACGGTACTTATATTATGAATTCAAAAGATCTACGTGCTATTCAACACGTTGAGCAATTAACCCAAATGGGCGTACATTCTCTTAAAATTGAAGGGCGTACCAAGTCGTTTTATTATTGTGCAAGAACGGCTCAACTATATCGCAAAGCCATTGATGATGCTGCAGAAGGAAAACCTTTTGATGAAAGTTTAATGACCACTCTTGAAAGTTTGGCTCATCGTGGCTATACGGAAGGTTTTCTACGTCGTCATACTCACGACGAATATCAAAATTATGATTACGGCTATTCCATTTCAGATCGTCAGCAATTTGTGGGAGAATTTACTGGTAAACACAATGAGCAAGGAATGGCAGAAGTGGCGGTTAAGAATAAATTTTTATTAGGGGATAGTGTGGAATTAATGACCCCTAGCGGTAACATTACCTTTAAAATTTGCAAAATAGTAAACCGCAAAAATCAAGAAGTGGATGCGGGTAAAGGTGATGGACACTTTGTCTTTTTAGACGTACCACAAGATATTGATTTAAAGTATGCGTTGTTAATGCGTAATTTAGAAGGAACCAATACCCGTAATCCTCATAAAAGTTAATTCTCGATGGCAGTAAAAAAATAAGCGGTGATATTCTTTTAAGAAAAAGTAAATTTACCTAATAATATAGCGGGCAAATAATAAATTTGCTCGCTTTTTTGTTTCAAATTTTTGTAAAAGTGCTAATATTTAGCATATTTTTAAGTATTCCGCATAACCAAAAAAGGATAATATGAAAACAAAAAAACTTGCCTTTATCGGCGCTGGAAATATGGCATTCGCAGTAATAAATGGTTTGATTAAAAAAAACTATCCTACTAATCAAATTATTGCTTGTAATAAGAGTAATCAGGCAAGACGGACAGAATTAGCAGAATTAGGTGTAACTGTTAATTTAACAAATTGTGAAGCAGTGCAGCAAGCGGATGTTGTGATTTTGGCAGTGAAACCTCAAATGATGCGTGACGTTTGTGGTGAGTTTTCAGATTTAAATTTGAATGAGAAATGGATCATTTCTGTTGCTGCTGGGATTTCAGTTGAGCGTTTAGAAAAACTATTACCTTCGGCTCAAAATATTATTCGTACAATGCCAAATACTCCTGCACTAATTGGTGAGGGGATAACGGGGTTATTTGCAAAATCTTCAACAAATCGTACCGCTTGTGATTTTACTGAGAGCTTAATGAATGCGGTTGGAAAGTGTTATTGGGTGGAAAAAGAAGAGAAACTTAATCAAATTATTGCAATTACAGGATCTAGCCCTGCTTATTTTTTCCGCTTTATGGAAGCAATGCAGCAATCAGCGATTAAAATGGGATTTAGTGAGCAAGATGCTCGTTATTTAGTACAATCAGTAGCACTTGGTTCTGCGAAATTAGTCGCAAATAATCCTGATATTCGACTTTCTCAATTAAGAGAGAATGTCACTTCCAAAGGTGGAACAACGGCAGAGGCTTTAGCTATTTTTGAACAATATAATTTATCAAAAATCGTTGATGAAGCAATGGTTGCTGCAATTCAACGAGCAGAAGAGATGGAAAAATCATTATGATAAAACTTTCTCCCTTTCAATGGACATCATTTAACTTTTTTGGCTATTTTTGTGCTTATGGTGTCTTAATGCCATTTTTACCTATTTGGTTGGAAACAAATGGTTATTCAAGTGAAACAATTGGACTTCTACTTGCGTCAGGTTATCTTTTTCGTTTTTTAGGTAGTATTTTAACGCCTCAAATTGTCACACAGCCTACTCAGTTATTAAATGTATCTCGGTTACTTTCAGTGATAACCCTGATTAGCAGCGTAATGATGGCGTATTTTGTGGGATCTTTTTGGTTATTAGTTCCTATTTTTGCCTTATTTCATATTGTAAATGGTGGTGCAATGACCATTGGTGATGCGATAGCGTCTACGTGGCAAAAGCAAGTAGGCATTGATTATGGTAAAACTCGTTTATTTGGCTCAATGGCATTTGTGGTCGGTTCATTGACAACAGGTTATATGGTGGGTTGGTTTGGTGAGCGGATGATTATTTGGTTAATGATTGCCTTCCTAATTTTGCTTACAAGCGGTCAGATGTTAGGTACAAATTGCAATTTTGTCAATTCTGAGCAGAAACAGACCGCTTCTAAAGTAACTTATTGGTCTTTATTGAAGGATAGTTCTATTTTACGAATGCTGATTGCAGCTTCTCTTATTCAAGCAGCTCACGCTGCTTATTACACTTATAGTACCATTTATTGGACATCACAGGGTATTTCACCACAAACGGTAAGTTTGTTATGGGGATTATCTGTTATGGCAGAAATAGGTGTGTTTTTTATTTCAGGAAAAGTGTTTAGTAGTAAAAAAATTCATCATTTGATTATTATTGCTACGGTATTGGCGATGGTACGTTGGGTATTATATGCTTTCACAACCAATGTATTATTTTTAGGATTAGGGCAAATGCTACACGCCTTTACCTTTGGTTTAACTCATTTTGCAATGATACGTTATATAGCAATGCAACCCACTGAAACTATTCCCAAACTGCAAGGGCTATATTTCGGTTTAAGTTTTAGTGGAATGACGGCATTATTCACTTTTTTTGCAAGTATAACCTATAATTATTCTCCAAGTTTTAGCTTTATTTTAATGGCAATACTGGTTGCACCTGCAATTTTGATTGTGCCGAAAAAGAGTATTGAATAATATAATAATATTTATTATATTCTCCCGTTTTTTCTAGTCAAAAAACTATTTTTACTGTAAAATGTCATCCCGTCCTGATGGTTTATAGTAATGTACTTTATGACCATTCTGAAAGTAGAAATTCCAAACAAAAATTAACAAAACAAATTAAAAAGGCAAATAAAATGACAACAAATTATATTTTTGTAACGGGCGGTGTTGTATCTTCTTTAGGTAAAGGGATTGCAGCGGCCTCTCTTGCATCTATTCTTGAAGCTCGTGGTTTAAATGTTACCATTATGAAATTAGACCCTTATATAAACGTTGACCCAGGTACGATGAGTCCTACTCAACACGGTGAAGTTTTTGTTACCAAAGATGGAGCAGAAACAGATTTAGACTTAGGGCATTATGAACGTTTTATTCGTAATAAAATGACTCAAGCTAATAATTTCACCAGTGGACGTATTTATTCTGACGTGCTACGCAAAGAGCGTCGTGGTGATTATTTAGGGGCAACGATTCAGGTTATTCCACATATCACCAATGAAATTAAGGCACGTGTTGTTGCCGGTGGAAAAGGTTACGATGTCGTCATTGTTGAAGTGGGGGGAACGGTAGGAGATATTGAGTCTCTTCCATTCTTAGAAGCATTACGTCAGCTTGCTGTGGATGTTGGGCGTGAAAATACCTTATTTATGCACTTAACTTTAGTGCCTTATATTCCAACAGCAGGTGAAATAAAAACTAAGCCAACACAACACTCAGTAAAAGAGATGCTTTCTATTGGTATTCAGCCAGATGTGTTGATTTGTCGTTCAGATAGAGCTATTCCATCAAACGAAAAATCAAAAATTGCACTGTTTTGTAATGTGCCTGAAAAAGCGGTTATTTCATTAAAAGATGTCAATTCTATCTATCAAATTCCTGCATTGTTAAAATCACAAAGTTTAGATCAATTTGTGTGTGATCGTTTTAAATTTAACTGTCCTGAAGCGGATTTATCTGAATGGGAGCAAGTACTTTACCAACAATCAAACCCAACAGGGGAAGTCACCATTGGTATGGTAGGAAAATATGTTGAATTACCTGATGCCTATAAATCTGTGAATGAAGCATTAAAACACGGCGGCTTAAAAAATCATTTGACGGTCAATATTAAATATATTGATTCACAAGATGTTGAAAGTAAAGGTACTGAGGTTTTAGCTGGTTTAGATGCGATTTTAGTTCCTGGAGGCTTTGGTTATCGTGGTATTGAAGGCAAAATTCTAACCGCACAATATGCCCGTGAAAATAAAATTCCATATTTAGGCATTTGCTTAGGAATGCAGGTTGCATTAATTGAATATGCTCGTAATGTGGCAGGCTTAACGCAAGCAAGTTCAAGTGAATTTGATAAGGACTGTCCACAGCCAGTGATAGGTTTAATTACTGAATGGCAAGATGCAGATGGCAGCGTAGAGAAACGTACGGATAATTCTGACTTAGGCGGAACAATGCGTTTAGGTGAACAAGCGTGTCATTTAGTGGAAGGAAGTTTAGCTCGTGAGCTTTATGGTACTGAAACCATTTTTGAACGTCATCGTCATCGTTATGAAGTAAATAACAACTTACTTCCGCAGATTGAAAAAGCGGGCTTAAAAGTAACAGGCTTATCAGCAGATCATAAATTGGTTGAAATTATTGAAGTACCAAATCATCCTTGGTTTATTGCTGCTCAGTTCCATCCTGAGTTTACTTCAACCCCTCGTGATGGGCATCCTCTTTTTGCTGGTTTTATTAAAGCAGCGATAGAGTATCAAAAAAGAGCAATAAAGTAATCCCCCCTCCTAGCCTCCCTCCGCGGAGGGAGGAATGTAAAGTAATTAATAAAAATCAAAATTCCCTCCTCCGCTTGCGGGGAAGGAATGATTAATAAGATTAAAATTCCCTCCTCCGCTTGCGGGGGAGGGTGGGGGTAAAAGTTAAAGGTAGCGTTTACTTACTACTTTTAAATCTTTATCTAAAGTATAAACCAATGGTTGACCAGTCGGGATTTCTAAATCCATAATATCTTCATCAGAGATACCTTCAATGTGTTTTGCTAATGCACGTAATGAATTACCGTGTGCAGCCACTAAAACACGTTTTCCAGCAATAATTGCAGGTGCAATTTGATCTTCCCAGAAAGGAAGTACACGCTCTAAGGTTACTTTTAAGTTTTCACCATCAGGGATCACATCGTGTGGAAGGTGTGCATAACGACGATCATTATGGGCTGAATTTGGGTCATTACGATCTTGTAATGGTGGTAAAGTATCGTAAGAACGACGCCAGATATGAACTTGCTCTTCACCGTGTTCTTCAGCGGCTTCTTTTTTATTTAATCCTTGTAAACCACCATAATGACGCTCATTTAAACGCCAAGATTTAATCTGTGGTACAAATAATTGATCAGATTCTTCTAATACAAAGTTACAGGTTTTAATTGCACGTTTTAATACAGAAGTAAATGCGATATCAAATTCAAAGCCTGCTGCTTTTAATTTACGACCTGCTTCTTTTGCTTCTTCAACGCCTTTTTCAGCTAAATTAACATCGTGCCAACCAGTGAAAAGGTTTAATTGGTTCCACTCACTTAAACCGTGACGAATAAATACTAATTCCATAAAGGACTCCTATTTTGTTTATATTTAAATTAAAAACACTGTTATTTTACAACAAAAATTGTTTTTTTTTAAAGATAAAGCCTGAATTATTTAAGAAAAGCTGATTTTTCTCAAAGAACAGATTAAAATAGGTTCTTTTTTTAGGTATTAGGGCTTTTTGTGAAGTTATTACATTTGTATAAAATAGTCATTGTTATTTTATTGGGTGGTTTATGTTTATTTCAGCCAGTGGTAGCAAGTGATCTTTCTAAAATTCAGCATAAAATAAAGAAACAACAAGATAAGATCTATTTACAACGAAAAAAACGTAATGAATTACAAGCAACATTGAAAAAGCAAGAACTTAAAATAAGTGAAGTAAGCCAGCAATTACAAAAAACAGAAGCAACTCTTATAGAATTAAAGCAAATAATCAGAAAAACAGAACAACAAATTGAGCAACTTGAGAAGCAAGAGAATAAACAGAAAAATCGTTTAAGAGAGCAATTAGATTCAGCATATCGTTCAGGTATTCATCCTTCTGCATTCAAAAGATTATTGTCAAAAGAGGCCAAAGATGCAGATAGAATGGCAAAATATTATGAACATATGAATCAAGCTCGAATAGAACTAATAGAAGATATCCGTCATACTCAAAGTAAACTTATAGAACAGAGAAACTTTTTAGAGAAACAAAAAGAAGAAAATATAGCACAACTTACTGAACAAAAATCACAAAAAAATAAATTAGAAAGAGTGACTTCACAACGAGAAAAGACTATTTCTTCTATTAATGAAATGATTGAAAAAGATAAAACACAATTAATCACATTAAAGAAAAATGCAAAAGCACTACAAGATAAAATTGCAAAAGCTAATCGTGAGGCAAAACAAAGAGAAAATCGTGAAATTGCAGAATTAAAAGTACAAAAAGAAAGATCTGGTAAAGGAACACTGACTCAAGCTGAAATTCAAAAAGTACGTGCAGGTAATGGATTAGGGGTAGCAAGAAAGCAATATCAACAACCTGTGAAAGGACGAATAATACAGCATTTTAATCCAACTCAAAGTTGGAAAGGAATTGTAATCAAAGCATCAGCAGGACAAAATGTGACAGCTATTGCTTCAGGACGAGTGATTTTATCGGACTGGCTACAAGGTTATGGAAATGTTGTTTTTATTGATCACGGAAAAGGCTATTCTTCAATTTATGGCTACAATAACAGTGTTTTAGTTAAAAGAGGTGATAGAGTTGTGAAAGGAGAAGTGATAGCTAAAGTGGGAAATTCTGGTGGGCAAATGCAGTCAGGATTATATTTTGGCATTACTTACAAAGGGCGAGCAAAAAACCCATTACTTTGGGTTAAATAGAAGGTAAATATTTAATGTATAAAGTTAAAATAAACAAATATAAGCGGTTAGTTATTATTCTTTTTTTGCAAATTTTTATATGGATGATACCGCTTGCCAATGCAGGAAAGTTAGTTATTGTTATTGATGATATTGGCTATCGCAGTCAAGATCAGGCGATTTATCATTTACCTAAAGCGGTAAATGTTTCAATTATTCCTGCCGCCCCTTATGCAACAGTAAGAGCAAAACAAGCTTTTGAGCAACAACGTGATATTTTAATTCATTTACCGATGCAGCCATTAAGTAATATTCCCATTGAAACAGGAGCATTAAAAATTGGGATGTCGAAAGAAAAAATTAAAAATTTAATTGTGAATGCAAGAAAAAAAGTACCTTATGCCATTGGTTTAAATAATCATATGGGAAGTGCAGCAACAGCGGATAGAACGTCAATGAGCTATTTGATGGATATATTAGCGGAAAATAAATTGTTTTTTTTGGATAGTGTAACCAGTGGAAAAACAGTTGCAGCAGATATTGCTAAGAGTTTAGGTATTCCTACTTTAAAGCGTAATGTATTTTTAGATGACAGTAATAAATTAGCAGATGTTCAAAATCGTTTTGATTATGCTGTTCGTTATGCACAAAAGAATGGGCTAGCAATTTTAATTGGGCATCCTAGAAATAACAGTATTAAAGTTTTACAACAAGGACTGAAAAATTTACCTGATGATGTACAACTGGTCAATATTGGCAGTTTATGGCGTAATGAAAAAATGGTCACAGAAAAAGATTTCATTTTATTTTTTGAAATAAAACCCTCACAAACATCAAAAGGAAACAATCCTACTCATATTCCTTTATTAAGAGGCGTGCCAAAAGAATAATAGCAAGCGGTGTAAGTTTTAAAAATTGATTTAAAATCAATATGTTATAATATTTATTAAATGTAAACTTTTTAGGAAGGTATTTCATTTACTATCTTTATTTACAATATGTAGCGATTACATTAATTAAAAAATTTACAAATTAAATATCTAGTATGGAGGCGTAGTATACTACGCCTCTTGTATCTTGCCAGCTTATTCAATTAAACCAGTAAATTGGGTAGACCAGATGGTATCTACAAATATAATGATTAAGTTATATATCAGCTGTGCTGTAAATTTTATTTTGAATTTTCTTCTACCAATTCATTTTGCTGACGGATTTCTTCATATTCCGCTTCTTGGGCGTGAACTGAACCTTCAGGAGCCTCTGATGTTTCTCCCTCTTCCCAAGGGGCAATATCTGGCACTTCTTCAATATGAATAGTACTTAATGAATAATCAGGTTGATAATATAAATCGTATTTTGCCGCTTTAATTGTTGAAAGCATAATTAATGACATTATCACTAATAGTGGTGCACCCGCAAAAATAGAGGCTGTTTGTAAGGTACTTAAATCGCCGATAAGCATTAAGGTTGCTGGCATAAAGCACAACGTGAATGCCCAAAATAGTCTATTCCAACGTTTTGGCTCATCATCAACTTCGTGTTGTACAACAGATGCTAAAATGTAAGAAATACTATCAAAAGTGGTGGCAGTAAAGATAATGGCTAAAATAGTAAATACGGCAATGGCGACTTTAGCTATTGGTAAGGTATGTAAAATAGCAAAGATAGTTGCTGTTGCTCCTTGAGTATTTAGCACATTAATAACATCTAATTCTCCAGAAAGATGCATATATAAACCATAGTTACCTAAAACCATAAAGAATACAGAACAACCAAGGGAACCGAAAAAGATTGAACCAATTGCCATTTGACGGATAGTACGACCTCTTGAAATTTTGGCAATAAATAGCCCAATAGTTGGTGCAAATACTAACCACCACGCCCAGTAGAACACTGTCCAATCACCAGGGAAGTTGGTATCTTTAAAACCTAATTCTGTAAATTCTCCAAAAGCTTCTGTCCAAGTCATCATTGAAATAATATTGGTTAATGAGCGACCTAATGCCTCTAAACCAGTGTCAAACATAAAGACTGTTGGTCCTACGCAGAATACAAAAATTAAGAAACCAATGGCTAAATAGAAATTGATATTAGAAAGGAATTGAATTCCACCTTTTAATCCTTGATAGGCACTGTAGGCAAAAATGAGGGTGGTGACTAATAATACGACCAGTTGCATTGTTGTATTATTTGGTGTGTTAAAGAGTTCGTGTAAACCTTGAGTTATCATAGGAGATGCAAGACCTAGTGACGTTGCTCCACCACCAATCATACCAAAAATAAAGAATACATCGACTAAACGTCCCCAATTACTTTTAGCAAATTTTTCTCCTAATAATGGCATTAAACTTTGGCTTACTTTTAAAATAGGGGAATTTCGTACGTGAGCAAAATAAGCAATAGAAACAGCTGGAACTAAATAAATTGCCCAAGCCACAGGTCCCCAGTGGAATAATCCATAAGTACTTGCCCATTTAATCGCATCAGGGGTTGCCGCTTCAATACCAAATGGAGGTCCTTGATAATAGTATGTCCATTCTAGAATACCCCAATAAAGGATACCAGCACCAATACCTCCACAGAACATCATTGCAGCCCAAGAACTCGTTTTAAACTCAATGTCATCTTCTGGTTTACCTAACTTAATGTTACCAATATCTGAGAAAGAAATATAAATAACAAAAATAACAGCAAGTACACCAAACATTAAGTAAGCACCACCGAGTTTATCTGTTACAAAACCTTTGATTTCATCAACCCAATAAGCACCTTGCTCAGGGAAGAAAATTAACGGAAGAGTAACAGAAAATAAGATGACTAATACGCCAAAGAACGTAAATTTATCAATTCGAGTATCAAATTGTTCTACTTTAGGCTCTGAGGTTGTGTCTGAATTAAAACTACCAATAGATTGGTTAGTTTTTTGTGAATTTTTGTTGAGTGAGTCGTTCATAATTATTTATCTCCATTGTTAGATAAAATACATTCAATATTTTCTAATGGTCGTCCTAATTTTGTACCAAATTCTGTTTGTACAATTGGGCGGTTTATTAAGACTGGATTTTCTACCATTGCTTGAATAAGTTGTTGTTCTGACAGTTTTTTATCTGCAAGATTAAGTGTTTTATAAGGTTCTTCATTAGTGCGTAGTAAATCACGAGCAGACATTCCCATTTCAGTTAAAAGTTGTGAAAGTGTATCTGTGTTTGGAGGAGTATCTAAATAGAGAATGACCTCAGTATTAAAACCTCTTTCTTCAAGTATCGCTAATGCACCACGAGACTTACTGCATTTGGGGTTGTGATAAATAGTTGCTTTTTTCATTATTTTTTCCTAATTTAAAATATGTAAAAAATGAAAATAATCTCACCGCTTTAAAATATAGTTTAATATCTAAGCGGTTAGATATCATCAAAAATTTGCAAATTTATTTACTTTTTGGTGGTAAACTCCCTGCTTTAAAATAAGGCACTTCTGCACGTGGTAATGGTTCAATGCCACGAATATGATCGGCAATTTTTTCTGCCATCATAATGGTTGGCGCATTTAGGTTACCTGTGGTAATAATCGGCATAATTGAGGCATCAATTACACGCAAACTTTCTACGCCGTGTACGCATCCAAAATTATCAACAACGGCATCTTCGCCTGAACCCATTTTATTACTACAAGATGGATGGAAGGCGGTTTCTGCGTGTTCACGGATAAAGTCATCTAATTGTTCATCACTTTGGCATTCAATTCCTGGTGATAACTCTTTGCCTACATAAGGTTTTAGTGCATCTTGGGTAAAGATATCACGAGTGATACGAATGGCGGATCTAAACTCTTCCCAGTCTTGCTCTGTTGCCATATAGTTGAACAGAATACTTGGATATTCGTGTGGATCTTTTGATTTAATTCTAATTCTTCCACGACTAGGAGAACGCATTGAGCCCACGTGAGCTTGGAAACCGTGACTTTCAATCGCATTAGAACCGTCATAGTTTACGGCGATCGGTAAGAAGTGATATTGTAAATTTGGCCATTCAAAGCGTTCATCAGAACGGATAAATCCGCCTGCTTCAAACTGGTTACTTGCCCCTAAGCCGGTGCCTTTAAACATCCATTCAGCACCTATCATTGCTTGGTTGTGTAATTTTAAACTTGGTGCAATACTTACAGGTTTGATACATTCAAACTGAACATAAAGCTCTAAGTGGTCTTGTAAGTTTTCGCCCACCCCTTTTAATTCGTGAACAACAGGAATATCTAACTCTTTTAATAACTCGGCATTACCAATACCTGAACGTTGTAAAATAGTCGGTGAGGCAATTGCACCAGAGCAAAGTAATACTTCTTTTTTCGCAGACGCTTTAATTGATTGATCGGCTTTTAAATAGCAGACACCAACCGCTTTTTTACCTTCAAATAAAATACGATCGGTGGTTGCTTTTGTGACAATTACTAAATTTTCTCTTGCTCTGACTTCATCAGATAAATAACCACGAGCAGTACTACAACGGCGACCATTTGGGCTGACGGTACGATCCATAGGACCAAAACCTTCTTGTTGATAGCCATTTAAGTCTTCCGTTTTTGGATAGCCTGCTTGCACACCCGCTTCCACCATTGCGTGGAATAACTCATTATTGCCAGTCTTTGGTGTTGTTACGTGTAAAGGACCTGAATCGCCGTGATAGTCATTACCGCCAATATCACGAGTTTCTGCTTTTTTGAAATAAGGTAAACAATCCTGATATGTCCAGTTAGCTAATAACGGATCTTGCTCAGCCCAATTATCGTAATCCATTGCATTACCACGAATATAGCACATACCATTGATCAACGATGAGCCACCCAGCCCTTTACCACGTCCGCATTGCATACGACGGTTATTCATAAATGGTTCAGGATCGGTTTCATAACCCCAGTTATACTGTTTAGTTTGAATAGGAAACGCTAAGGCTGCTGGCATTTGTGTACGCCAGTCTAAGCGATAATCTGGACCTCCCGCTTCTAATAATAAAACATTAGTTTCTTTATCTTCGGTTAAGCGAGCCGCTAATACACCACCTGCTGAACCTGCACCGATAATAATATAATCAAATTCTCTCATTGTGTTCTCCTTTTTCTTTAAGATTAGAATACAGATTCAAATCTGCCTAATTCAACTTGGATTGATTTTGTCTGGGTATAATGTTTTAAGGTTTCGATCCCATTTTCACGCCCAATACCCGATTGTTTATAACCCCCGACAGGCATTTTAGCGTCAGATTCGCCCCAAGTGTTGATCCAACAAATACCTGCTTCAAGCTGATGAATAATGCGGTGTGCTTTGTTTAAGTCTTTGGTTACCACACCAGCTGCTAAACCATATTCCGTATTATTTGCTCGTTCAATGACTTCTTGTTCTGTTTCATAGCTTAAAATACTCATCACAGGACCAAAAATTTCTTCTTTGGTAATGGTCATTTCATCGGTACAATTAGTAAATACAGTTGGTTGTACATAGTAGCCTTGTGGCAAACTCATCTCACGTTCGCCACCAATTAAGCATTTTGCCCCTTCTTTTTTACCAAGCTCAATATAATTTAATACTCGGTTCATATGCGGTTCGCTAACCAATGGACCAAAGTTTGTTTCAGGATTTTGAGGATCGCCTATTTTAAAACGTTGTACACGCTCTAATACTTTTTGCTCAAATTCAGCTTTAAGTTTCGCTGGAACAAAAACACGAGTACCATTCGTGCAAACCTGACCTGAGCTATAAAAGTTCGCCATCACGGCAATATCGGCTGCTAAATCTAAATCGGCATCATCACAAATGACCACAGGCGATTTTCCGCCTAATTCCATCGTCACTTCTTTTAAGTTAGAGGTAATCGCACTGGCACACACTTTCTTACCCGTAGCAGATCCACCAGTGAAAGAGACTTTGTCAATATGTGGATGTTGGGTTAAGAAATCGCCAATATCAGCTCCCGTTCCGTTTACCACATTAAAGACACCATCTGGCACACCGGCTTCGGTTAAAATTTCTGCTAATTTTAAGGTGGTTAAAGGGGTTACCTCACTTGGTTTAAAGACAACAGCATTCCCTGCGGCTAAGGCTGGGGCTAACTTCCACATTGCGATTTGGATCGGATAATTCCACGCACCAATGCTTGCAATTACGCCCAATGGCTCACGGCGAGTGTAAATAAAACTGTCTTCACGAAGCGGAATTTGCGTTCCTTCAATAGATGTGGCTAAGCCTGCATAATATTCAATCACATCAGCCCCAGTTACAATATCGACATACATTGTTTCACTGACAGGCTTACCTGTGTCTAAGGTTTCTAAAAGTGCTAACTCATCATTACGTTCACGTAAAATAGCTACCGCTTTATTTAAAATTCTTGCACGCTCTACGGCGGTTAATGCTGCCCATTTTTTTTGAGCTTTAACGGCACAATCTACCGCAAAATCAATATCCTCTTTTGAAGCAACTTGAATTTCTGCTAGGGTTTCGCCTGTGGCTGGATTGATTGTGGTAAAGGTTCGCCCACTTGTAGCCTTGTGGTATTTACCATTGATATAAAGTTGTTGAGTGGGAAATTTCATTGTTCCTCCAATAATTTGTTTAGAAATTGTTTTGCGATAAATCGAGCCTGATAATGATCAAACTCCTCGCTACGTAAACTACCATGTAGCCATAAGCCATCAATTAAGGCGGCTAATCCTCGTGCAGCATTTTTTGCTTGTTGATTTGGTAATAATTTTTTGAAATGAAATAATAAATTTGAATGTAAGCGACTGTCATTGATTTTTTGTAAACGATTCAGATCATCTTGGTGCATACTCATCGACCAAAATGAAAGCCATACTTTCATTCTGGCAGAGTCAGTATCGGGGTCAAAATTACAATCAATAATAATTTCAATGGCTTGATAGGGTGTTAAATTAGTTTCGGACTTACTTTTTTCAGTGATGGTGACACGTAATTCTCTCATTAAATCACGCATTGTTTCATACAATAATCCCATTTTTCCGCCAAAATAATGGCTAATTATTCCAGAAGATAAACCTGCGTGTTGTGCGATTTGAACAATAGTTGTATCTGCCACTCCATATCTTTCAACACAAACTAATGTTGCTTCAATAAGTTGTTGTCGCCTAATTGCTAACATACCAACTTTAGGCATAAAAAGATCCTTTAATTGACGGTAATTAAGATTATGTTATTTTAATTTATTTTGATTGAACGTTCAATTAAAATAAAGAGCAGTTAAAAAACAAGCGGTAACTTGTATGAAAAAATTTGCAAATTTTTCTTACAATGTAACCGCTTATTTTTGACTATTTATTTCATATTTTCTAGCTTATCAATTAGTTCATTTGCAGG
Source organism: Phocoenobacter atlanticus subsp. cyclopteri (assembly GCF_018343795.1). Classification (GTDB taxonomy): domain Bacteria; phylum Pseudomonadota; class Gammaproteobacteria; order Enterobacterales; family Pasteurellaceae; genus Phocoenobacter; species Phocoenobacter atlanticus. The sequence continues at coordinate 1,204,817 of NZ_CP074346.1, read as the reverse complement.
AATACGTTGAATTTTTCGCATTTGGTAAACAAATAATCCTGCAACAATCAATAATGAAACACAGAACATCATCCAAAAACCTTTTGCTCCAAGAGGTTCAACAATCCAATTAGTACGAGAAAGAATATACCCAAATGGCATTCCAATTCCCCAATAACAAAATATGGTTATGTAAGTGATAGAGCGAGTATGTTTATAGCCTCTTAAAATACCATTACATACAGCCTGTACAGCATCAGGAAGTTGGTAAATTGCAGCAAAAATAAGTAAGTAAGATGCCATTGCAACCGACACTTCATTTTGGGTAAAGAGATAAGGGATCCAGTGACTGAATAAAATAATAATAACTGCCGTAATACTTGCTAAGATAAGTGCTGTACCGATGGCGTAGTAGCTTAAATATTTTGCTTCTTCCACATCTTTTCTACCTAAAGCTTGCCCAACCATAATACTGACTCCGATACCAAATGAAAATGGGATCATAAAGAACAGAGAGCTTGTTTGTAAGGCAACCTGATGGCTGGCAACCACTTGAGCACCAAGGGGAGAAAGCAATAATGCAGAGGCAGAAAATAGCATTACTTCCGTAAATGTTGCAAAGGCGATAGGTAAGCCTAAACGTATGATTTTACATAAAATAGCTCTATTTGGGCGTTCAAACCATTTATCAAATAAGTGAATATCTTTTTGACTTGGTGTGGTGTAGCAATAGTGTAATAGGAGTAAAAACATAACCCAGTTTACAATGGTCGTCGCCACGCCACAGCCAACCGCACCCATTTCTGGAAAACCAAATTTTCCAAAAATAAGAATGTAATTTAATATGATATTTACTAATAATCCAATAAAGGTAATAAACATTGCAGGTTTAGTTGTGGAAAGTCCATCGTTTAAACAACGTAAATTCACCATTAGCAATGCAGGAATAACGCCAATTGCCATAATAGTAAGGTAGTGTTGTGATTTTATAGAAAAGTCAGGTGGTGTTTCCATAAAATCTAAAATCCAGTGACTATGGGTAAAAATAATAATAAGAGGAATACTTAATGTAAAAACAATCCAATAACCTTGGCGAATTTGTTGTGCAATAAGTTCACTTTGTCCTGAGCCGTTCAGATATGAAACAATTGGTGTAATTGCATAAATTACGCCAATTACAAAAAGAAAAAGAGGGAAGTAGATGGAGTTACTCACCGCCAGTGCGGAAACATCATTATCACTCACTAATCCTGCCATAATAATATCAGACAATCCCATTCCAGACATTGAAAGCTGGGCTATAAAAATGGGGGTGGATAGTTTAAATAGTTTTTGGATATTTTCTAAATAATGTTGGCGGTTGAATTTCATCTCTATGTTCCTTAAATTTGACGACGCATTATACTCCTAAGCGGTCAGTTTAACTAAACATTTTGCAAAATTTTTACTTGTGAAAAAAGAAATAATCCGTATAATATCTCCTTCAGTCACACTTTTATTTTTTTATCCTTGCTTTCGAAAGCGTTGTGACTGAGCTATCTCGAAGGCTGATTAACCCGTAAGGATCAATATGCGTCACTACGAAATCGTTTTTATGGTTCATCCGGACCAAAGCGAACAAGTACCAGGTATGATCGAACGTTATACTACTTCTGTTAAAGAAGCAAATGGTCAAGTTCATCGCTTAGAAGATTGGGGTCGCCGTCAATTAGCGTACCCAATTAATAAACTACACAAAGCACACTATGTGTTAATGAATGTAGAAGCGCCTCAAGCAGTAATCGACGAGCTAGAAACAAACTTCCGTTTTAATGATGCCGTTATTCGTAACGTTATCATTCGTACTAAGCACGCCGTAACAGAAGCATCTCCAATGGCTAAAGCAAAAGATGAGCGTAAAGCTTCTGATGCTAAACCAGAAGGTGCGGGCGAGTAAGTTGTTTATTGAGAATTGTTTAACACTTACTGGCAATATTGTTACAGGAGTTAAACAAAACTTAAGTCCAGCTAAAATACCGACTTATAGTTTTTATTTAGAACATCGTTCTAATCGAACAGAAGTTAATTTACAACGCCAAGTGTGGTGTAAAATAAAGGTAGTATTGGCAGGAGAACAATTTAGTACACAAACAAAACATATTACGGTCGGTTGTAAAGTGAGAATTAAAGGTTTTATTCATACTCACAAAGACTATAACGGTTTAAACCAGTTAGTTTTACATACCGAGCAAATTGAATTTATAGATTAGGAGAAGCCACTATGGCACGTTATTTCCGTCGTCGTAAGTTCTGCCGTTTTACAGCGGAAAATGTTGTTGAAATCGATTACAAAGATATCGCTACATTAAAGAACTACATTTCAGAAAGCAGCAAAATTGTACCAAGCCGCATCACTGGTACTCGTGCGAAGTATCAACGTCAATTAGCACGTGCAATCAAACGCGCTCGTTACCTTGCGTTGTTACCATACACTGACAATCATCAGTAAGAAGAGGAATCAGTAAATGCAAGTTATTTTATTAGACAAAATTGCTCACCTAGGTAGTGTGGGCGATCAAGTAGATGTTAAATCAGGTTTTGCTCGTAACTACTTAATCCCACAGGGTAAAGCAGTTATGGCAACGAAAGCAAACATTGAACACTTTGAAGCACGTCGTGCAGAATTAGAAGCAAAAGCAGCAGCAGTATTAGCAGCAGCACAAGCTCGAGCAGATCAAATGAATGCACTAGAAGCAATTACCGTTGCATCTAATGCTGGTGAAGATGGTCGTTTATTCGGTTCAATTGGTGCGCGTGATATTGCTGATGCAGTATCTAAAGCTGGTGTTGAATTAGCGAAAAGTGAAGTTCGTTTAGGCGAAGGTCCACTTCGTGCATTGGGCGAATATACTGTTAAAGTTCAACTTCACGCAGAAGTTGCATCTGAAGTGACTATCGTTGTTGTTGCAGAGTAATCTTTAACAATAAACAAAATGCTTTAAGAACTGTCTAAGTTTAGAATAGATGGTTTTAAGGTTTCTGATAAAGGTCTAGATAAACATCTAGACCTTTTTATTTAATAAGTATCAAAAAATATACTTATTTATCTTTATCTTATAGGTTAAACGGCTAAATCCGCTTCATCACCTCGACGTTGTAACCACTGCTTACGATCTTCTGAGCGTTTTTTGGCTAATAGCATATCCATTATCTCAAAAGTATTTGGTTCATCTTCAATTTCACTTACTATGTCAAGTGCTTGTGCTGTTTCATCAAAAGTAAGCTGTACTAAACGGCGTGTACTTGGATCCATTGTGGTTTCACGTAATTGACTTGGATTCATCTCACCTAATCCTTTAAAGCGTTGTACATTAGGTTTGCCTCGTTTGTTCGCCAGACGTGTTAAAATTGCTTCTTTTTCCACTTCATCTAAAGCATAATGTACTTCGTTTTTGCCGATATCAATACGATAAAGAGGGGGCATTGCCACATAAACGTGTCCTTGTTTAACCAATTTTGGAAAATGGCGTAAAAATAAGGCACAAAGTAGAGTAGCGATATGTAAACCATCAGAATCTGCATCAGCAAGAATACACACTTTGCCATAACGTAGTTGAGTTAAATCATCATTATCAGGATCTATGCCTAATGCTACTGCAATGTCGTGTACTTCATTGGATGCCAATACCTGCTCTGGTGATACTTCCCAAGTATTTAATATTTTACCTCGTAGCGGTAAAATGGCTTGAAATTCTTTATCACGGGCTTGTTTTGCTGAACCTCCTGCAGAATCTCCTTCTACAAGGAAAAGTTCGGTGCGAGTTAAATCTTGAGCGGTACAATCAGCGAGTTTACCCGGTAGAGCAGGACCACTGACCAATTTTTTACGTACTACTTTTTTTGAGGCACGTAAACGGCGTTGTGCTGAACTAATGGCTAATTCTGCAATTTGTTGCGCTGCTTGTACATTTTGATTAAGCCATAAACTAAAGGCATCTTTTACAATATTTGAAACATAACTCGCCGCTTGACGAGAAGATAAACGCTCTTTGGTTTGCCCTGCAAATTGAGGATCTTGCATTTTGAGAGAAAGTACATAACTACAACGATTCCAAACATCATCCGCTGTTAATTTTACTCCTCGTGGTAAAAGATTACGGAAGTCACAGAATTCTGCCATTGCATTTAATAATCCTTGACGCAACCCATTAACGTGTGTACCACCTTGCAATGTTGGAATTAAGTTTACATAACTTTCTGCAATCAATTCACCATTTTCAGGCAACCAACTTAATGCCCAACTTAATGCATCCGTTTCTTCTATAATATCTCCCGTAAAAGGTATTTTTGGCAATGTTTCATATTCATTGAGGGCATCGGTTAAATAATCGGATAAGCCATCTTCATAATACCAAGTTTCTTGGGTATCATTAGTATGATCCGTAAAATTAACGGTTAGCTTAGGGCAAAGTACTGCTTTCGCACGTAATAGATGACGTAATCGGCTAACAGAGAATTTGGCAGAATCAAAATATTTTGGATTTGGATAAAAACGAACGGCTGTTCCAGTATCACGTTTTAAACATTTTTTAATAACCTGTAATTCTTCAATTTTTGCACCGTTTGAAAATGCAATAGTATGCACTTTACCATCACGCTTGATTGTTACTTCAACACGTTCTGAAAGGGCATTTACCACTGAAATTCCTACACCGTGTAAACCACCTGAAAAAGTGTAATTTTTATTGGAGAACTTACCGCCTGCGTGAAGTTTGGTTAGAATTAATTCCACACCTGAAATTTTTTCAGAGGAATGAATATCCACAGGCATACCACGTCCGTCATCAATGACTTCTAGAGAATTATCTTTATGTAGAATAACATCAATCTGGGTTGCAAATCCTGCTAATGCTTCATCGACACTATTATCAATTACTTCTTGTCCTAAATGGTTGGGACGAGTAGTATCAGTGTACATTCCTGGACGAAGCTGAACAGGTTCAAGATCTTTAAGAACGGTTATCTCATCTGCATCGTAACGTTTTTCTGCCATAAAAAATTTTCTCTGATTTTTGTATTATTGAAAGTAGAACGAGATTTTAACGAATTGCGACAAAAGTCACAATCATTAGTTGCTAATGATTAATTATTAAATTTTATTTTTTGTAATAAACTTATTTTTTGTGACTATAGCGGGTAGATAAATGTAAGAATTTGCAAAAAATAATGAATATCTTACCGCTATCTTATTATTTATTGATACAAAGAACCCCAAAATAATATTTAAATTTTGGGGTTGTGATAATACTATTAAATTTCAATAAATAATTATTTTTTAATTAGCCACCGAAATCATCAAGTAGGATGTTTTCATCTTCAACACCTAGATCTTTTAGCATACCAATTACAGCTGCATTCATCATTGGAGGTCCACACATATAGTATTTACAATCTTCTGGTGCTTCGTGATCTTTTAAGTAGTTTTCATAAAGCACATTGTGAATAAAGCCCGTGTAACCAGTCCAATTATAATCAGGTTGTGGATCTGAAAGTGCTACGTGCCATTCAAAGTTTTCATTCTCTTTTGCAAGCGTATCAAAATCATTTACATAGAACATTTCACGTTTTGATCTTGCACCATACCAGAATGACATTTTACGTTTTGATTTCAAACGTTTTAGTTGGTCAAAGATATGTGAACGCATTGGTGCCATACCCGCACCACCACCGATAAATACCATTTCAGCATCGGTGTCTTTCGCAAAGAATTCACCAAATGGACCTGAAATTGTGACTTTATCACCTGCTTTAAGTGACCAAATGTATGATGACATTTGACCCGGTGGAACATCTGGGTTACGAGGAGGAGGCGTTGCAATACGTACGTTTAGCATAATAATGCCTCTCTCTTCTGGGTATGAAGCCATTGAGTAAGCACGTACGATAGGCTCATCAACCTTAGATACATAACGCCATAAATCAAATTTGTCCCAATCTTCGTGGTACTCTTTTGGAATATCAAAATCTTTATAAGCCACAGTATGTGGTTCAGCTTCGATTTGAATGTAACCACCCGCGCGGAATGGCACATCTTCACCATCAGGAATTGCCAACTTAAGCTCTTTGATAAAGGTTGCCTCATTATCGTTAGAAATAACGGTACATTCCCATTTTTTTACACCAAAGATCTCTTCTGGTAACTCAACATCCATATTGCTTTTTACACTAACTTGACAAGATAAGCGATAACCCTCTTGTGCTTCACGTTTAGTAATATGCGAAAGCTCAGTTGGTAGGATTTCACCTCCACCACTTTTTACTTTAACCACACATTGACCACAAGAGCCACCGCCCCCACAAGCTGAAGAAACAAAAATACCTTTGCTACCTAGTGCATTTAGTAGTTTTCCTCCAGCAGGTAATGTAATTGCTTTTTCAGGATCATCATTGATTGAAATGGTAATATCGCCTGAATCTACTAATTTTGATTTAGCCACTAAAATAAGTGCGGCTAATGCAAATACGATTGCAGTAAATACGATAATACCGAAAATAAAATTACTCATTCGATATGCTCCTTATAGTTGAATACCTGAAAATGACATAAATCCTAATGCCATTAAACCAGCGGTAATAAAGGTAATTCCTAAACCACGAAGTCCTGCTGGAATATCCGCATATTTTAACTTCTCTGTGATCCCTGCAAGAGCAACGATGGCTAACATCCAACCTGTACCAGCGCCAATACCGTAAACCACTGATTCTGCAAAATTATATTCACGTTGTACCATAAATGATACACCACCAAAAATTGCACAGTTTACAGTGATTAGTGGTAAGAAAATACCTAATGCATTATAAAGTGCTGGTACAAACTTATCTAAAAACATTTCTAGAATTTGTACTAATGCAGCGATAACACCGATAAAGGTAATAAAGTTAAGGAAGGTTAAATCAACCCCTTCAACAAGTGCATTTTCTTTTAGTACGTGAACATAAACTAATTGGTTTACAGGTACGGAAATACCTAAAACCACAATTACTGCGATTCCTAAACCAAAAGCCGTTGATACTTTTTTAGATACCGCAAGAAATGTACACATACCAAGGAAGAAAGACAGTGCCATATTTTCAATAAATACAGATTTTACAAATAGACTAATATAATGTTCCATTATTATTTCTCCACTTGTTCAGGTTTGAGAGTACTAAGCCCCCAAATTAAAAAACCGATGATAAAGAACGCACTTGGAGCAAGTAAGAACAAGCCATTTGTTTGATACCAACCACCATCTTGAATGGTTTGGAAAACAGTCATTCCAAATAATTTTCCTGAACCAATTAGCTCACGAATAAAGGCAACAGTCACAAGAATTGCACCATAACCTAAACCATTTCCGATACCATCCACAAAACTTTCTAATGGGGCAGATTTCATTGCAAAGGCTTCTGCACGTCCCATTACGATACAGTTTGTAATAATCAAACCAACGAATACCGAAAGCTGTTTAGACAAACCATAAGCATAAGCACGTAATATTTGGTCAACCAAAATTACTAATGATGCAATAATTGCCATTTGCACAATAATACGCACACTATTAGGAATATAGTTACGGATAATTGAAATAAACAAGTTTGAGAATGCTGTTACAAAAATTACCGCAAATGTCATTACCACTGCAGTTTCTAATTTTGTCGTTACTGCTAACGCAGAACAGATACCCAAAATTTGCAATGCAATTGGGTTATTATCCATTACGGGTGATAACAATAACTTTTTCATATTTGATTTATCTGCCATTAGTTAGCTCCTGCTTTGAGTTTTGCTAAATATGGACCGAAGCCATTTTTACTAAACCAGTATTTAAATGTACCATCAACTCCACGAGACGTTAAGGTTGCACCTGATAATGCATCAATTCCGTGCTCTTTGTCTGATGAACCACCTTTTGCGATAGTGATAGCAGACTCACCTTGTTCATTCAGTAATTTTTTACCTTTAAACTGAGCTTGCCATTTTGGATTTTCAATCTCACCACCTAATCCTGGTGTTTCACCTTGCTCATAGTATGTAATACCATTGATAGTATTTCCATCTGGTTGAATAGAAATAAAACCATACATCACAGACCATAAGCCTGTTCCATAAATAGGAACAATAACTTGGCTTAATTGATTATCTTCACCTTTTACAAGATATACTTCTGCATATTTTGCACGAGTGCGAATGCTGGCTTTATCATCATTAGGTAAAATTTTAACATTTTGAGCAGGATCTTTTGCTGCCACTTTTGCATCAAAGTTTTTAATACCTTCAACATAGTCCCCTGTTGCCAAATCTACAATTCGAGGTTCAATGTTTTTAGTATAAATTTGCTTCACTTCTTTTTTAGTTACATCACCCTTTAATAAACCTGCCACATTTAAAATGTTTTTTTGTTTATCCAATGCTTTTTGTTCTTCTTGTGCTGATTTTAATAATACTGCCGATCCAGCTACAATAATTGAACAAACTAAACTTAACAGAACAACAATTGAAATTGTTCCGCCAATGCTATCTTTATTCTTAAACATTACGAGCTCTCCGACGTTTGATATTAGCTTGAACAACAACATAGTCAAATAATGGTGCAAACAAGTTAGCGAATAAAATGGCTAACATCATACCTTCTGGGTATGCTGGGTTTGCTACACGAATAATGACACACATTGTACCGATTAATGCTCCATACCACCATTTGCCTTTATTGGTAAATGATGCAGACACAGGGTCAGTTGCCATAAAGAACATACCAAGTGCAAAACCACCTAATACTAAATGCCAATACCAAGGCATTGCAAACATTGAGTTAGTTTCTGAGCCAATAAAATTGAATAATGTCGATGTTGCAATCATACCGATCATTACACCTGCAATAATTCGCCAAGAAGCAATACGTGTAAAGACAATGATTGCGGCACCAATTATAAGCATTAAGGTTGAGACTTCACCCATAGAACCTGGAATGTTGCCTAAGAATGCATCCATCCAAGTAATGGATTGACCTGTTACTGAATGCGTTAATGCACCTTGACCACCAGCTGCCCATTGGGAAAGAGCAGTTGCACCAGAAAAACCATCTGCAGCAGTCCAAACCATATCCCCTGAAATTTGAGCAGGATAAGCAAAGAATAAAAATGCACGACCCGCTAATGCAGGGTTCATAAAGTTTTTACCCACACCACCAAATATTTCTTTAGCTACAACTACCCCAAAACTTGCCGCTAATGCTGCTTGCCATAATGGTAATGTTGGTGGAACAATCAATGCGAGTAGAATAGAAGTAACGAAGAAACCTTCATTAATTTCGTGACCACGCACCATTGCAAATACGACTTCCCAGAAACCACCCACTAAGAAAATGGTTAAATAAATAGGAAGAAAATAGGTTGCGCCTAAGAGCATTTTACTAAATATACCAGCATCATTGCTTAAGGTTGCCCCTAACATATCTGATAAACCGTAGTGCCAGTTATTTACAAGACTATCTGCTAATGATCCTAAATGATGTGTAGCTGCAATGGCTTGTTCACCCACATTGAACATTCCATAAAACATTGCTGGAAACAAAGCTAACCAAACAATAATCATCATTCGTTTTGAATCTATAGCATCACGAACGTGAGAGTCTTTTTTGGTTACTGTTCCTTGCGTATAAAAAATGGTATAAGCTGCTTCAAATAAAGTATAGAATTTTTCATACTTTCCACCTTTATGAAAGGCAGGTTCCATTTTTTCAAAAAGATTGTTTAATCCCATCTTAACCTTCCTTCTCAATTTTTTCTAACGCTTGACGCAAGAGAGGACCGTACTCATTTTTACCCGGACAAACAAAGGTACAAAGTGCTAAATCTTCTTCATCCAACTCTAAGCAGCCTAAATTCTGTGCAGAATCAGTATCGCCAGCAGCCAAATCACGTAATAATAATGTTGGAATGATATCTAATGGCATCACACGTTCATATGCACCAATTGGCACCATTGCACGATCACCACCGTGTACAGCAGTTGTAAAATTAAATAAATTTTTACTAAAGTAACCTAAAGTGGTGCGTGTAATTGAGAATTTGTCTTTCCCTGGCATAATCCAACCAAATAATTCTTTTTGACGTCCTTCAGCTAGCACTGAAACTTGTAACGCATAACGCCCTAAATAATCAACAGGACCTTCTGCTTTTGCTCCGCTTAATACAGAACCTGAAATCACACGATTATCCCCTTCTTTTAACTCATTTTGAGTCAATTGAGAAAGGTTTGCGCCTACACAAGTTTTCACTAAACGAGGTTCTTTTACTTGAGGTCCAGCTAAAGAAATTATACGTTCAGCACATAATTCACCGCTTGTGAATAAACGACCGATAGAAATTACATCCTGATAATTAATATACCAAACTGATTTAGAAATACTGACAGGATCAATAAAGTGAATATGTGTACCACTTAACCCTGCTGGGTGTGGACCTTCAAATTCGTGAATTTTTAAATTGGGTAAATCGACGGTTGGAATATTACTTCCACCTGCTTTACAAAGATGGATAGGGCTCTCATCTAAATGACCTAATACAGTTAAACCATTGATAAAATCTTGCCAATGTGCTTTTAAGATCACTTCAGGATTTGCGGCTAATGGATTAGTATCCATTGCATTCACAAAAATTGAGGAAGGTTTACTGTCAATTGCAGGAATTTTACTAAATGGACGACTACGAAATGCTGTCCACATACCTGAATTTACTAAATTTTGTTTCACTTGATCTGCGTTCAACGTATCAAGTTCTGATACATCATAACGAGAAAAAGTAATCTGCTCCGAACCCTCAACGCTAATTACAACTGATTGAAGAACACGTTTTTCACCACGATTAATCGCTGTGATTGTACCGCTTGCTGGAGCTGTAAAAACAACGCCTAAATTCTTCTTATCTTCAAAAAGAACTTGACCTTTTTTTACAACATCGCCCACTCGAACTTTCATCGAAGGACGCATTCCCACATACTCTTCACCCAGTATCGCAACTTCATTCACGGTATTACCGTCTTGGATTACCTGTGCTGGTTTTCCATTAATAGGAAGATCCAAGCCTTGTTTAATTGTAATCATCATTATTTGCACTACTTTTTGTTGGGTTAATACAATGATTGCAAAATTGCAATCCCACTATTGAGCCAAAGTTAAAAATAAGAATAAACATTTCCCCACTTACTCTTAAATCACCCTGTTAATTTCTCAAACTCTGATTTTTTATCTTACTATTTATATTCCTGATAAAATCATAAAATAAAAATAAACACGCTATTCTACCTAAAAAAGCCCTTAGAGTTCCACTTAAAAAGTCACTTTTTTCTCTTTTTTAATGAAAAATTTTAACAATGCGTAACAATATATCAACAAAAATACTTAAAATTTGATACTGGTCAAATTTAATATTCACAGGTAGAATGATATATCTTTTAAAATAATGATGGAATTTAAATGAATATTAATATCTCGGAAGCCGCACAAAATCATTTTAAAAAATTATTAGCACAGCAAGAAGAGGGAACAAACATTCGTATTTTTGTTGTCAACCCAGGGACACCACGTGCAGAATGCGGGGTTTCTTATTGTCCAGCTGATGCTGTTGAAAAATCTGATACAGAAGTAAAATTTGCACCTTTTTCTGCTTTTATTGATGAAATCAGTATTAATTTTCTAGACGATGCAGAAATTGATTATGTGACTGATGAACTTGGTGCTCAGCTTACAATGAAAGCCCCTAATGCCAAAATGCCCAAAGTATCAGATGATGCACCACTTATCGAACGTATTGATTATGTTCTTCAAACTCAAATTAATCCACAACTTGCCAATCACGGTGGAATGGCAACGTTAGTCAAGCTGACAGATGATGGAATTGTTATATTACAATTTGGCGGTGGTTGTAACGGTTGTTCAATGATTGATGTGACCTTAAAAGAAGGCATTGAAAAACAGCTAATTAGTCTCTTTGGTGATGAAATCAAAGGTGTACAAGATGCGACTGAACATCAAGCGGGTGAGCATTCTTATTACTAATTTTTCAGAATAAACAAGCGGTCACATTTGAATAAAAATTTGCAAATTTTTGATTAAATGTCACCGCTTAATCGATCTCAATACTAAACACAATACTAAATATATGCTAAACAACAACTATCGTGGACGTTTTTCTGTTGCACCAATGCTTGATTGGACAACTTCCCATTGTCGCTATTTTCATCGACAATTTACTCAACACGCTTTACTTTATAGCGAGATGATCACAGCTCCCGCTATTTTAAACGCAAAATACGATTTACTGGCGTTTGATCCTGCAGAAAACCCTGTTGCATTACAACTTGGGGGAAGTGCTCCACAACAACTCGCACAATGTGCTAAATTAGTTGAGCAGCGTGGTTATACTGAAATTAACCTTAATGTTGGCTGCCCTTCAGATCGTGTTCAAAATGGAATGTTTGGCGCTTGTTTAATGGCAAACGCTAAATTGGTAGCACAATGTATTGAAGCAATGAAAAATGAAGTTGCTATCCCTGTTACCGTTAAACACCGTATTGGTATTGATGAATTAGATAGTTATGAATTTTTGTGTGATTTTATTGAAAAAGTAGAGTCTGTTTGTGATGATTTTATTGTTCACGCACGTAAGGCTTGGCTTTCTGGGTTAAGCCCAAAACAAAACCGTGAAGTGCCTCCTTTAGATTATGAGCGAGTCTATCAACTCAAAAAAGCATTTCCTCATTTGAATATTAGTATCAATGGAGGAATTAAAACCATTGAAGAAATTAAACACCATTTACAATTTGTCGATGGTGTAATGGTAGGGAGAGAAGCGTTTCAAAATCCCACTTTGTTAGGTTATATTGATCAAGCTATTTTTGATGAAACCGCCTCAATTGTCACACCAATGGAAGCGGTAGAAAAAATGTTTCCTTATATCGAACAACAACTGTCTAAAGGGGTTTTCTTAAATCATATGATTCGACCAATGCTAAATGCCTTTCAAAGTTGTCGAGGAGCAAAACAGTGGCGACGTCACCTCAGTGAAAATGCTCATAAACAGGGAGCGGGAATAGAAGTGGTTGAAACTGCATTAAATTTTGTGAAATAAAAGTAAATAATTGCTTATTGGTGAAGATCTTACTATTATAATTTTATACTATATGTTTGATAGTTCTCTATGTTGTGAAATATCAAACGTATAGATATTGTTATCTTCTTTTAAATTACCTATACTTTTTACTCGTCAATTTATCCAAATAACAAATCCATTTTTTCAATTAATTTTTTACTTGGTTTATCAAAAAATACCCCATTTTGTGATGAACCCTCCATTGCGCGTAAGAATAAATATCCAACACCACCAAAATCTTTCTCATAATCATAATTTTCTATACGAGATCTTAAATAGCGATGTACGGCCAAAGTGTAAAGTAAATATTGCAAATCATAACGATATTGCCCCATTACTTTCTCTAAATTTTGAATAGAATAATCTTCAGCAAAATTGCCTAAAAAATTAGATTTATAATCCAAAATATAAAATTTTCCATCCACTTTAACAATACAATCAATAAATCCTCGTACAAAACCATTGAGTTTGGGTAGAGATAATGAGGGTAACTCTTTTAATTTTGCGTGTTTTTTTATCAATTCATTTAGTTTTGGTAAGGCATTACTATTTTTTAAGTTTAAGTAAAATTGTAATTCATTTAAGCGTTGTGAATTTGGAATATCTTTTAGGCAAAACTCGTTTTCAATAATTGGCGTCGTTAAAACTTGTTCAAACCATTGTGTTGTTGGTTCAATCCAATTTTCCTCTAAATGTAATTGCTCACAGAGTATCGCCACTTTTTCATTGTTAATCGGTTGAGTAAAATCACAATGCTCAAAAAAACTGTGTAAAATTGTTCCTACTTTGGTGCTATGTGGAAAAGTAAAAGGTGAATAAAGGCTTTGTATCTCTTCATTCGGTGTTATTGCAGCATTTTGATAATCATAATCTTGCACTAATTCAGAATGCTTTTCTTCTTGCCATTGATGATAGGAGTGCAATGCACTAAAACTCGTGAGTTGACCATCACGTTTAATTTTTTGAGTAAAGGTTTTGGCACACAAATTTTGATAGTTTTCTTCACTTGGCGACCAATCACAAGCGGTAGGATTTTTATCTAAATTTACAATTTTTCCAGTAAGTTGTTTTTTCTCTAATAACGTTTTTGTGGGTAATAATTCTAAATTGCTCGTTGTCTCACCAATTTCGCCATTACTTAATAAATATGCCATTGCATTCCAACTATTTGTAGCTTTAAATTGTTGCGGCAAAATAAAGTTTATTTGAAAAACAGCACGCGTAATAGCGACATAAATTAAACGTAAATCTTCTGCAAATTCTTCTTTGGCAATAGCATTTTTGATTTCATCAGAATAATCACCAAACACCCATTGTTGTTGATTATTTTGATCCCGATATACCTGCCCAAGTTTGAAATTAGTTGTTTTACCCACAAAAGGCAGCCAAACAATGGGATATTCCAACCCTTTTGAACCGTGAAAAGTAATAATTTTAATCAATTTTTGCTCTGTTTCTAAACGCAGCACTTGTTCTTCTTGATTATCCTCTGCATTGTCTAATTGCATTTCATACCAACGCACTAAAGCAGTTTCATTTTCTAAACTTGGCATTGCATTTTGTAACAATTCCGCCAAATGTAATAAATTGGTAATTTTGCGATCACCATTGTCTGAGTTTCTTAATTTGGCAATTAAATTTTCACTAATAAAAATATGGTGTAACATAGGTAACACACCTTGCTTTAACCATATTTCATTGTAGTGAGCAAATTTTTCTAACCATCTATCCCATTTTATTTCATTATTTTTAAGTTCAAAAATTTCACTGGCATTCAGTTGCCATAATGAGGTACCCAATGAGGTCAAAATGGCTTTTTGATTATTAAAATGTAAACAAGCATTTAGTAGCCATAATACTTGCTGTGCTTCTTCAGAATTATAAACACTGTGTTTTTCTGATAAAAATACAGATTGAATATTACGCTCTTTTAATGCTTCTTGAATAAGTTTTGCTTCTTTACCATTTCTCACTAAAATAGCAATATCTTGTGGTTTAAGCGGTAACTTATTTTGTTCTTTTTGCAAAAAAAGTTCACCTTGTTGTGCCAGTTTTAATTGTTGCTGAATTTCACTTGCACAATGTTCAGCACTGGCTTGAGCATACAAAGTATCAAATCTCTCTTTTCCTTTTCTTTGACTTTCTACAAATTTATTATCGAGTAAAAAATAATGAATACTATCTTGTCCAATAACCTGCTGTTTTTTATCATCAAATTCAACAGATTGAAATAAAATATCTTGATAGATAAAAGGGGAGAGTTCATTTTTCAAATCAAACAGCTGATTAGTTTCACAGACAATAGTCGGTTGTGATCGCCAATTTTTATTTAATGTTGCTTGCTCTTGTGCTTGTTTCGATGCTTTAAGATAAGTAAAAATATCTGCTCCACGAAATTTATAAATAGATTGTTTGGGATCACCAATCATTATAAAACCTTGATTTTCACTTTTTTGATCTATAAAAATGGCATTAAATACTTGATATTGGGCAAGGTTGGTATCTTGGAATTCATCAATCATCGCAAAAGGATAACGCTGACGAATTTGAGTGGCTAATTTTTGTCCTTTTTCACTTTGCAAAGCAAGATTTAATTCATTCGTAAAATCGCTGAAATTTCGTTCTTTATGGGTACGTTTATACTCTGCTAATTTTTGACGTAAGGCGAGTAAAAATTTTAATTCTAAAATAATTTTCTGTTGTTGAATTAATCGTTCAAATTCTTGTTGATAAGCGGTTAGATATTTATCATTTTTTACAAAAATTTCACTATAAAGTGGATCTTTTCCTTTTGCTGTTTTTTCATTGATATAATTTTGACAAAAACGATTAAAACATTCAGGAATGTTTATTTGACTGGTATTCGCCCACTGTTCCAGCTCTGTTATCCAAGAATTAACATAACGTACTTGATAAGAGCGTCCATTTAATGATTTTTTTGTACCTTTATCCAAATCATTATAAATTAACTGAGTAACTTCCTGTTTATTCTCACGCCAATACTGTTTCACTTCATTTAAAAAAGAGTGATGTTTTAATAATGTATTCCCAAAATCAGTCGTTAAACTCGCTTGTTGTGACTCGCTCAATTCAGGTAAATCTTTGTATAATTGCGAGCGAATTTTTTTTAAAATATCTTGTGGCGAATATAAATTTTTTAGAATAAAATCAGCCTCAAGTTCCGAACAAGAATAAAACAGCTCACGCCATACCTCTTCACTTAAACCTGTTAATAATTCTGTTTCATCGGGCTGTAATTCAATATCAAATCGCATTCCAGAATCAAAGGCAAAACTGGATAACATTTTTTGACAAAAACTATCAATGGTAAAAATGCTCGCTACATCAATCTCTTGTTCTGCAATACGTAAACGTAACAATGCTACAGCTAACTGGTGTTCAATATTTTGGTAAATTTCCCATAAAAAATCATCGCTTGTTAGTGCTTCACACTTTCCTTTTTCGCTATATTCCTGAAAATACTTTGACACTTCCGCCACTTTGACACGAATACGATCTCGCAATTCTTGAGTCGCTGCACGAGTAAAAGTTACCACCAAAATTTGCTCAACATTCAAAGGCGAACAGCCCACACCGAGCAATAATCGGAGGTAAAGATTTACCATTGTATAGGTTTTACCCGTACCAGCAGATGCCTCAATTAAGGCAACTTTATTTAAAGGAAGTGAGATAGGATCAAGCGTTTTCATAAGTAACCATTTTTATTCAATAAGCGGTATCATTTTATAGAAAATTTGCGGATTTTTATATAAAAATGGTTGTTAAATATGAAGTTTATTCTATTTATCATTATAGGAAATTATCTAAAATATTTTAGATTATCATCATACCCCACTCTTTTTGTTTTTCCCTAACATCATGAACTATTTCTAATAAATTTTTTAATAATTCTTCTAGCTCTTGTATTCCCTCTTTTTCAACCAAATATTTTACTTGGCTTGCTATTTCTCCTAAATGGAATAAATTACCTTTAGCCATTTCTGGGTATTTTTTTACTTCATCTATTAAGGTTTCATCAACTATAATAAAATTTTCGAGAGCTAAAAATAATTTAAATGATATTTTCAGACTACAATTACTTAATCCGTCAGTATCTATATTTATCATAAAATCTTTAATTAACTTCTGAATCTCTTGACTAGAAATATAGTACAAATTTATCAAAAAAACTTTTGCTAATTGTATTTGTGATTTCGCCTCAAGTTTATCTAGTTCATTGAGAAGTGTTGTAATCAGTTCTATATTATTGTATGAAATTTTTTTATTATTTAAATGCTTAAATGGGCTCCAAAAATGATTATTTTCTGTAATTTGATAGTGCCAATCATTTCCTTTGTTACAAATAAGTTTATCTATCATCATCTCTACAATATCAATTAAATCATTCGGACTCATATTTTCTTGACTATCTATAAATTGGTTGATTTGTCTATAAATATCTAAATCTATTTTTCTACTTACAATTAAATGCTTTATTTCTTTTAGCATAGTACTTGCTTGTTTTTCAGTTAGTGAGCATTTACTACAAATAAACAATACATTTTTTAATTCATTAGAAAAATGAGGATATATACTTTCATTTTCAAAATACAATTTAACAATGTTTGGGAAAGCATTTATGGTAAGATCATTTAAAACTTTTGTTTCAAGTTTTAGTTCAAAATCGTCGAATTCATCTATCAATTCAATTAAAGCCCTATTTTCTATATATTTAATTACAACAAAAATTTCTAATTTATCTAATGTAAAATATGAATTCTGTATTTGTCTTATAAAGCTAATTTTAATTAATTTTTTATTTATTGCTCTGAATTCATAACTTCGCTCTATCATTACATAATTATTTAATACAAAATGAATAAGATTTTTATGTTTAGAATAATTTCTTGTTACATTAGTCTCAAAAGTCATACTACTATTAGTTTTCATAGCTTTTTTTTGTTTAATTTTTTTATCTAATTCATTATCAATTGTAAAAGCGAAACTATATAAGTAGTCATAACTTACGAAATGCTTTATTTCATATAAAGTCTTTTGAACAGTTTTAGGAAGCTCATAAAATTTTTCATCAAGATCATACGATTTAATATTATATTGCCAAGCATCACTCGCAGTTTTATATTCTTTATTTTCTCCAATATTATCAAGATACCCTTTTAATTGATTTAATAGTATATTTTGATTAAACATAGCTAAAAACAACTGTATATAATTTTTCTGTTTAATACACAGTTTAATAATATGTTCATTTAATCGATACGCTTTTAAAAACGCATATGTTTGATAATAAAAAAAAGCTTTTTTCATTAACCCATTAATATCATTTTTATTTGTTTCAAAATCATCTAACTTAAAATTAAACAATGATTCTTCTGTATCATTTATATTTTTAAGTATTGAATACTCTTCAAAATATCCTATTTCTTTATTTGAATAAATTTCATCATCTGTCTTGATATAACCATCTATATTAGCTTTAGAAAATATAGATATTATAGAATTGATTTTTTCTTTAAGTTCTATTGAATAACCATCATTATAATTATTTAATATTTCTCGAAATTTATTATTTATTTTTCTTATATTTTTATTTATATCGTAAGTTAATAAAGAATTATAAAATTCTATAAATATTAACTTAGTCATTTTTCTAGTTGTTTCATTAAAAAACTGCTGATAGACAAATCCACAATTAGTTATTGTTGACTCTACTTGGCTTAATAAAATTGCATTTAATTCATCTAATGGTTTTAATTTATTGTAAATATAATCCACGATCTCTAAATCTGACATATTATCAATATGGTAATATTGTTCATAATGTAGATCATATAAAAATGTAGCTAATTTATTTGAATATGAATCCAATCCGAAACGTTTATCTTCTTTCTCTATAAGTATTGTTTTTATACCAAAGTTTTTTAAATACTGTCTTTGATTTTTATCTTCTTTAAAAACAACTAAAAACATTGGCGGGATTGATTTAGAATTATTTTGTATCCATTTTGAGATTTGTTTTAAATTTATATCATTATAAGAATATCCAATAAATAAGATTGTATTTGTAGATAAAATACTTTTGATAAAATTTTCAATTAATGGGAAGTTTTTTTGATAGTTAATATAATCATCTTCTTTAAAAACAATATTATTATCTCTAAAATCTCCGTGCATTTTTATAATATGATTTTCTAATTCAGATTGAACCAAATGTTCATCTTTTGATATAACATCATAAATATACCCATTATCTCTTGCTGTTTTTTCTAATAGAGAGTCCCAATTTGTCGTTATAATATTTGCAGGTTTTAGTTCAAAAATTAATTTTTGAATTATTGTAGGCTCTATATGTTCTGGAAAAAATTCTTTTATCCTTTGATAATAAGATGTTTCTCCACATGAGAGATAATATAGTTGTGCTATTTTCAAATAATCTGTTTCATTATCATTTATTGATAACTCTGATTTTATCATTTGAACCAAGTCTTGCCATAATGGTAAACCTGAGCTTTTTGATACACCAGCCCCCACAAATATAGTTAGTTTGTTATTACCATTAGATCTCTTTAATATATTTAATTCATGACTAAACATATAAATTCCTCTTATTGCTCACTCTTATCTTGCATTTTTTTATTTTTCTCAACACGAGAAACCATAGTAACAGCACAGATAATCAATAATGCACCAATCCATAATTCTCCCGGTGGAAGATAACCAAACACTAACCAACCAGCTAATACATTAAATGGTAGTTTTAAATGATCAAAAGGTTGTACAAAAGAGGCATCAGCAAGATTATAGGATTTCGCAATAGCAAATTGAGCCATTGCAGTTACAGCACCTAATAAAATCAAAATTCCCCAAGTTGATAAATCACTCGGCATTAAAATATGAGAATAACCAAATAGGTAATTTACTGGTAGTAATAACACCAATAAATAAGCCACTATAGTAATAGGGTTATCATCTTTTGAGGTATATTTAGTAATAAGTGAAGCAAATGACCAAAAAACTGCCGCAGCAACAGGTAAGAACGCATAAATATTAAAGTCATCAGACCAAGGGGAAAGAATAATAAAGCCACCTAATAAACCAATTAAGGTTGCAATATAGCGGATTTTACTCACATTTTCTTTTAGGAATAAACCAGAACCAATAGTAGTAAAAAGAGGTGAAAGCATTACTAACGCAATAGCTTGCCAAATTGGTACATAAGCCAGTCCATAAGTCCAAAGTTGCACCCCAAATACAGAAAATGCCACTCGTACAAAATGCAATAGTCGATGTTTGGAGTTTATCGCTTTTTTACTCCCTCTTATACCTAGAAAAGGAATAATAAAAATAAAGGCTAACGCATATTGGAAAAAAGCGATAGCAGAGGGATCAATGGTTGCACTTAAATATTGCACACTGGTATTGGTAATCGCAAACAGAATGCCTGCTAAAACCATAAATAGCCCGCCGAGTAGAGGATTATTGCTTTTCATAATTATTCCTTATATAAAAATGTAAATTTTAATTTAGTTGGTTTATGGGCGAGGGATAGCAGATACCATTCTTCTTCGCTTTTACCCATTGCTTTATAAAAACAATGGATAAAAGTTAAGAAAAATAAAAATGCCCTGAAATCTTAAGATTTCAGGGCATCAGAAAGCATACAGAAAAACACTTGAGAATACTCAAGTGAATTAATTTCTATTTGTTTTTCTTCTTCCATCCAGACTTTAACTGTCGGTATAAGAATTTCACTTATTCCTGCATTCGCTTTCGCTTCCGCTCGTGGACTATAACCACCGATCGGGAATTTCACCCTGCCCTGAAGATTAAATATGCACTAATTTTGGAAGTATTTTGTTAAAAAGTCAATAATTATGTTGTTAATATATCAAGATAGAATGTGTTATTTATATTTGTTATTATGACAGTAATACACAGCTCAATAATTAATACACAAGGATGAAATAATGAAAGCATTACAAAATTTAATTGAATTACTAACACTAAAGCAGCTTGATACTCATCAATTTCAAGGTGAAGTAGAAGATTTAGGATTACCAAAAGTGTTTGGTGGGCAAATAATGGCTCAAGGATTATCTGCAGCGATGCAACAAGTCGAATTAGAGAGAGTGTTGCACTCTTTTCATTGTTATTTCATCAATGCAGGAGATATCCATTCACCAATTATTTATGAAACAGAAATATTGCGAGAAGGGAAGAGCTTTACTTCTGTGAGTGTATTAGCGAAACAGCAGAATACTTTGCTTTGTCGAATGACGGCTTCATTTCAGCTTAAAGAACAAGGTTTTGATCATCAAAGTGTAATGCCAGAAGTAACTGAACCGACGAGTTATTATTCAGAGAACGAATTAATTAAATCAATGGCATCACTTTTACCCTCTCACTTAAAAGAAAAATTTCAAGCAGAGCGTCCTTTTGAAGTTAGGATTAAATATGCAAATGATCCTTTTAATGGCGTAAAACTTCCACCTAAGCAATTTGTTTGGTGTCCTGTCCGCACTACGGACAGCCTTATCTTTAACGACAGTTGAGTAATTTTTGATCTAAATCTGCCTGTTTTTTTATAAATTAAGCAGGCAATTTTTTTATTTCTAGCAAATTTTTTTAGATTTTAATCACTGATTTTTAAAAGTTACTTTAAAAACCTAAATTTTAACCACCGTTAGCTTCTGTTCTCTGCGGACAGTTAAAAGTTGCAAATTTTTATTTAAATCATACCGCTTATTTATGCCTGTATTTGTTATTTTGATACCAAACGTCATTCGGTGTTTTTCCCTTTAAATTTTGATGTGTTCTGTGGTTGTTATACCAAAATTTAAACTGAGTTAAAAAGCTGTTTAACGTAAAATAATTTTCAATATAATGCGTTTTAATCATCGGTTTAAGTGTTCCAAATAATCTCTCTATTCTGCCATTACACCACGGTGAAGCAACTGGGGTAGTTTGTTTTTTGATATTTACGAGTTTTAAAAATTTTTTAAACACAAAACTATTAAAAATAATTTCATTATCTGTGCGTAACTTTTTTGGTTTGCCATATTTTGCAATAGTTAAGCATAGATAACCGAGTAACATCCAACTGGATTTGTTTTTGATGGGTTGCAAATAAAGTAATTTACGAGATCCGTGATCGAGAATGCCGAGTAACATTTGAGAAGAATAAAAACTTAAATCCATTGCCCAAGTATGGTTAATTGCCACTTCTAGAGGTAATTGTTTTTTTATTTTATAACGTTGTTGTTGAATTTTATATTGATGTTTTTGAATTGTGTTGGCAACAAAAGTTTTACCGACAGTTTCAGAGTTATGTAAGCGGTTAAAAGTATTTGCTATTTTTCTACAACCTGCTTGTTTTCCCATTGTCGCTTTAAGATAAATGATTTTATCAATAACCCATTGAGGTTTAGGATGATTTTTATGGGTATTGGGTTTAGTGGGGTTGGGTTTTGTGTAATAAGATTTTTGTGGTTTTGCGTGGTGGTATTGAATGAATAGTAGCAGGATAAAAAGGGAGATGAGTAACATGTTTTTAATACTTATTTTTTTATTGGAGTTTTAATAAAAATAGAATAACAAGTTTTTAGTACAAATTAATTAAGAGAATATTTTTATTTGTCTATTTTTATGGTGTAATAGTAAACGCCTTGATACACATAGAAAGGAACACATTATGAACAAGCATTGTTACAGAGTGATTTTTAGTAAAACGTTAAATCAGTTAGTGATGATGTTTGAGCTTAGCCAGTCGGAGGGCAGGCATTTTGGAGGTAGTTCAAAATTTGCAAATTTTTTTATTAGTTTTGCAAGAGCTTTAGGGTAAGCTATCATCTAACATTATTATAAGTAGAAAATAATTAATCTATTTAATTTTTATGAACGTATATATTATTAAGGAAAAAGAATGACACAATTACAAACCCCTTACTATTTAATTGATAAATCAAAATTACTACGCAATATGGAAAAAATTGCCTATGTGCAACAAAAATCAGGGGCAAAAGCCTTATTAGCATTGAAATGTTTTGCAACGTGGTCAGTGTTTGATTTTATGTCGCAATATATGGCAGGGACAACTTCGTCATCACTTTATGAAGTGAAATTAGGTAAAGAGAAATTTGGCGGTGAAACCCACGCTTATAGTGTTGCTTATTCACCAGATGAAATTGATGAAGTTGTTGAGAATGCTGATAAGATTATTTTTAATTCAATTAATCAATTAAAACGTTATAAAGATCACGCTAAAAATATTCAACGAGGTTTACGGGTAAATCCTCGTGTTAGTACTTCAAGTTTTTTACTGGCGGATCCCGCTCGTCCTTATAGTCGTTTGGGGGAGTGGGATTTGCAAAAAATCAAAGAAATCTTACCGCTTATTAATGGTTTTATGTTTCATAATAACTGTGAAAATCCAAGTTTTGAAAAATTTGATGAAATGTTAACTCATATTGAAAACCATTTTGGTGAATTATTACATCAAGTGGATTGGGTCAGTTTAGGTGGTGGTATTCATTTTACAGGAAAAGATTATCCCATCGACCAATTTGCAGATCGTTTAAAGCAATTTTCTGAAAAATTTGAGGTTCAGGTTTATTTAGAACCGGGTGAAGCCTCTATTACTTTGAGCTGTAGCTTTGAAACCACCATTTTAGATGTGGGTAATAATGAAAAAGATTATGTGATTGTGGATAGTTCTATTGAGGCACATTTATTAGATTTATTGATTTATCGCTCAGAAGCACGTTTAACCGAAGATGAGTTTTATGGTCAAGGGGATTATCAATATCTTGTTTGTGGAAAATCCTGTTTAGCAGGAGATATTTTTGGTGAATATAAATTTGAAAAACCATTACAAATTGGTGATCGTATTTCATTTTGTGATACAGCAGGGTATTCAATGGTTAAGAAAAATTGGTTTAATGGTGTGAATATGCCCTCTATTGCCATTAAAGAACTTGATGGAACGGTTAAATTAGTTAAACAGTTTGGGTATCAGGATTATGTGGAGAGTTTATCTTGATTTTGAATAAATATTTAATTATTTTTAGTACTCCGACCACATTGTAAAAATAATAAAAAAAGAGATTACCATACTTTAGTGATATAGAATATTTTAGTTTTTAATAACTTACAGAAAATTCTTATGAAAATAAAGAAATCTATACTATCACTATTATGTTTATCTAGTTCTCTCTCTTTTGCTCAAGATGTTGTCGTATTTGGAGACAGTTTGAGTGATACAGGGCAAAAGAATTGGAATAATAAAGCCTCTTATCTAAAAGGGGAGGGTAACTATCATTTACTTTACAATGAATACTTTACACAAGCACTCGGTGGAAAACTAGTCGCTTCAACAAAAGGTGGGTCAAATTATGCTTATAGTAGTGGCGTGATTGTTGGTAAAAATAGTTTTAGTATTGTTATCCAACCTAATTTAGCGATAGCAAATCAAATTAATGATTATCTAAAAACCCCTATAAAAAAAGACTCACTTCATATCCTTTGGGCTGGTGGTAATGATATGGCCATGGTTTTAGCCACCGCAGCAACAAAAAAGACAGAGGAAGAAAAGAAGACCTACTTATTTCAAAGTATCCAAGAAATGTCACAAACAATGGCAGAGCAATGGGGGAAACTAAAACAGGCAGGTGTTAAAAAAATTATCATACCTACAGTACCGAATGTCATTTATTCACCTTTGTTTTTCAATCAAATTGGAAAAATGGCAGGTAATCAAATATCAAAAAAATCCCAAGGAGCGATATCAACCAATGATTTTATGACTATTTTTAACAATGTAGTAGAAAAATTATCTGTTCAACCTACTCAAAACCTTGAAGATTTAGAAACATATCGTCAGCAAGTGTTTAAAACTGTCGCAAGTAATTTTGGTATCCGTTCTAAAGATATTGAACAAGCATTAAATCAGGCATATAAAGAGACTGTTACAGCCGCAAAATTAACGACTACAATACTCAATCAACAAATCACAGCAGCACTCAATCAAGTGGGTGGTAATATCGTACGAGTTGATGCCGATGCTTTGATGAATGATATACTAAGTCGTCCAAATGAATATGGTATAAATAATACCATTGCTGTTGCTTGTAAAGGAAGCACTGCCGATCGTTTTCAACCTGTTTGTAACCCTACAGATAAAAATGTGGCGGACAAGCGTCTCTTTGCTGATGACTTTCACCCTGGTCCAAAAACCCATAAAGCAATGGCAGACTATATTCTAAATGTGTTACAAACACCTAAAGATATGGCTGTTTTAACCCCAATGCTACAACAACAAAATGAGTTAGCCTTTGACTTTACTCGTACTCAAAGTAATCTTAATCGCCAACATAGACAAACCGCAAATACAGTAAGTCCTGTCGTCGCCTATCAAAATCAAAAAGGTGGTAATAGCCTACATCTTGGTGCAAAAATACAATTTGACCCAAACTGGCAATTGAGTGTTTTAGCACATACTCAAAAACAAAACCTGCAAAGTGGTTTAGTTAATATTGATACTCGAAATCGTGTATTGAGTACCGCCCTTCGCTATGATGCTGATCGCTGGTATTTAGGTTCAAGCTTGCAACTTAATCTTACAAAATTAAATACTCAACGTACCGCGTATATTGGAGAATCTGTGCATAAACAATCTGCCAGTACCAATGCTAATAGTTTAGGGGTCTCTCTTTTTGGTGGTTATGAGTGGAAAATTAAAGCAGTAAACTTCTCTTTGATTGCCGATATTCATAAAACAAAAACAGAAATTAAAGCACTTAGTGAGCGTAATAAAGGTATTACTCAAATGCAATTTACACCAAATGTTGATCATAGTTTAAAAACAGGTGTTGGCTTTGATTTACGTTATCAAGCCACCAATTGGCAACCTTATCTTACAACACGTTGGATAAGAGAATGGCATAGTGACACAACAACAATTAATGCAACTTTAAATGGTAGCACATTTAAAACCCTTATCCCTTTAGATACAAGCTGGATAAATATGGTGGCTGGATTACGCTTTAAACCAACCAATAACAATTGGTATGCCAATGTTGGAGTTAGTCGTGATATTGGACGTAAAGACAACTTCTCTAAAACATCATTTCAGGCAGAAATTGGCTTAGAGTTTTAATATACTTTATGCTCTAAAATCATACCACTACTTACTTTCTATTTTTAATCAAAAACCAACCCATTATGTCGTTTATTAAAAATAACGTTGGGTTGGTTTTAAAGGTTTTTCTAATTTTTCATAAATCACGAGAGCTGATTTCAATACTCTATTCTAAGGTCTGTTCACCACCACCATTTACAAAAATGGTTTGTCCACTAACCCACTCTGAAATAGGGGAAACAAAATATAATATTGCTCCTGCAATATCATTTGCTGTTCCTAGCCTTTTTATAGGTGTATGTTTAAGCATTGTTTTTTCAATTTCAGGGGTTAATACACTTTCTAAAGCTGCTGTTCTAGTGGCTCCTGGTCCTACAGCATTAATTCGAACAGGTCCAAAGTCATGTGCCAAATTTGCTACTGTATGATTTACCGCAGCTTTAGAACCCGCATATCCACTCATATTAGGACTTTTATTAATGCTAGCCATCGATGTTGTAAATACTATCGAGCCGTAGCCCGCTTTTTTCATATATGGCACTGTTAACTGACAAAGTCTCCAGCCACTAAAAACATTCAGTTCAAAATCTCTTTTTATATCATCAACAGAAATCTTAAATGGATTTTCACGTCCACCACCGCCACCACCAGCATTATTAATAAGAATGTGAATACTACCAAACTCTTTTACAGTGGTTTCAACTAAATTAACTAAGTCTTTATCTTCTAAAACATTACAGTGAATCGCAATTGCCTTTACCCCTTCTTTTTCTACTTCTTTTGCTGTCTTTTGAGCTTCTTCTAAATTAAAGTCACCAATTACGATATTTGCACCGTGTTTTGCTAACATTAAGGCAGTTGCCTTACCAATTCCATTTGCTCCACCAGTAACGATTGCTATTTTCCCTTTTAAATCAAATAATTTATTTATATTCATATAGTTGTCCTTATATTGTATTAAGTATGTTCATTACTGCTCACGATTAGAAAGACGTTGTTTTAAATATAGTTTTTCCTTCTTTAATAGTTTCTACAACTTTAATTTCTTTAATTTTTTTAGGCTCTTCCTTAATAGGATTTTTGTCCAAAATAACTAAATCAGCAAGTTTACCCACTTTTAGTGATCCTTTGATTTTTTCATCAAAATGTTCATAAGCCGCATTAATTGTGATCGCTTTTAAAGCTTGGTAAGGCGTTGCTCTTTCAGATTCACCAACAATCACACCTGAGCGTGTTTCTCTATTTACTGCAGACCAAATTCCCATTAATGGATTTAAAGGGGTAACCGTTGCATCAGAGTGGTTGGTATATTTTAATCCTAATTTATCAGCAGTTACTATCGGGCTTAAAAATGCTGCTCTCTCTTTTCCTAAGTTTTCCAAATGGACATCACCCCAAAAGAAAGCATGATTTGTAAAGAATGATGGTGCTATTTTATATTTTACAAAAGTTTTAAGTTGATCTGGTCTAACAAATTGAGAGTGAATAACTATGGTTCTACGATCTTTATCTAATGGCAGTTTCAATTGTTTACAAGCATTCTCGTGGGCTTTAATAATCATATCTATTGAAGCGTCCCCATTACTATGAACAAATAGCTGATTATCTTTTTCATAAGCGGTCACAAATATTTTATTTAATTTTTCTTGAGTGACACTAGGTAAACCTTTGCAGTCTTTTTCACAACCATCAACCTTTGTTAAGTATGGTTTTGTAAAAAACGCCGTTTTACCTTGTGGAGAGCCATCACCAATCACTTTTGTACCTTGCAACTTAAAATGATTATTATAAGTTTTAAATATCATTGATTTGTCATTGAGATTTTTGTCTAAATCAGGGGCACCTGCTAAAACATTGATATCAATTTTTAATGCATTATTTTTAGCTTTTTCTTGATAAAATTTAATTTTATTTCTATCAGCCATACCGTCTTGTGCAGTAGTAAAACCATTTTTAGCATAAAAATCTTGCGTAGATATAAAATAATCTGATGCTTTACCACTTAAAATTTGCAACATATTCCCAACAAAAGGATACATAGCGGTCTCTTGCATTAATCCATTTGGTTCATTACTATCTGGATATCGCCCGATATTTCCTCCTGCAGGATCTTTTGTATTAGCATCAATTTTCATTAGTTTTAATGCCTTACTATTCGCAACCCCCATATGACCACTCGTATGATCTAAATAAACAGGATTATTCGGTAATACACTATCTATTTCTTTACGAGTTGGATGACGCTTTTCGCTTAACTGACTATCGTCATACCCAGTAGCAAAAATCCATTCGCCATCAGGGATTTTATTATCTTCCTTATACTTTTTGATTTTTTCCAATATCTGTGTAATGGTTGTTGTCTCACCAACAGGTGGTGGACTTAAATTTACTTGCCCCATTGCATTTGAAAGATTTGCAAAATGACTATGTGGGTCAATAAACCCTGGTAACAACGTTTTTCCTTCTAGATCTACTTTAATTATATTTTTAAATTTCTTCTCAGCTTCTTTTAATTTACCAACAAAAGCAATTTTACTACCATTAACAACAAGTGCTTCTGCATACTGAGGTTTTTGCGTTTCCATTGTAATGATATCACCATTGAAATAGACTTTTCCAGAAGTTTCATCAGCGGATGCTGTTAGACAACTTAAAAGTGACGTAGACACTGCAAATAATTTTGCTAATATGTTAATTTTTTTCATACTTTATTTTACCTTTAAGATATTGATAATTATTTTTTAAATAAGAATAAGCATTGTAAAGTAAAAATTGTATATATTCAAAAACACCATAAAAAATAATTGTAAATTGTTTAATTAATATACCCGCTATTATTTTATTTAAGGTTTTTACATAACTCATTGATATATAAGTATATTGTAGAGGCAAGACATACCTTGTCTCTTGTATCTACGTGAGAGATTAAATTTGTTAACTTTTATTCAAATCAGTTAATCTTTATTGCTATTCCTAATATGAGTAACCGTTTTGCCCCCAATCGCATAATTATCCGTTGCAACTTCGTCAATAATCACCACACAACTTTCAGCACCTCGCCCATTAAATACTTTAGCAAAAACTTCTGTAAAACCTTTAGCTAACGCTTCTTTTTGCTGTTTGGTTGCACCACCCTCTTCACTGGTCATTGTGACCTTTATCACTGGCATTGCTCTTCTCCTCGTTTAATTCCATAAATCTAATTGTTTCGTTTCTTTTTGTTCAGGAACCTGAACATTAATACCAATAAGGCGAATTTTTTGTTTCCCTCGCCTTTTCCAAATTTGATGTAATAATTCAAAAAAATAGTCTTTTGTTACTCCTTCAGTGGTTTTCTCTAAGGTTGTTTGCGTAAAATCATCAAATTTTAATTTTATTCCTAATTTTTTAAAATCGGTTAAAGGCTTATTTCCAAAATTACGTTCAATTCTAAATTGCAGTTTTTCAAATAATTCATTTAACATTATTTCAGCCGATTGAATATCATCAATATCTGTAATCAATGTATTTTCAACGCCAATCGATTTACGAACACGGTTCACTTCAATTTTTCGATTATCAATAGCGTGACTAAAATCCCATAAACGATGCCCAAACTTACCAAAATTTTGCAAAATTGTTTGTTGATCTGACCGCTTAATATCCGCACAAGTTTTAAAACCTAAATCTAATAATTTCTGATAGGTCACTTTCCCTACCCCTGGTATTTTTTTCAAATCTAATTGATGAATAAAATCGGTAACCTCTTCAGGCGGAATAACAAACTGCCCATTGGGTTTATTTAAATCTGAGGCAATTTTTGCTAAAAATTTTAATGGTGCGACACCTGCCGAAGCGGTTAAATGTAACTCTTCCCAAATACTGTTACGAATTGCTTCTGCGATCCAAGTTGCAGAATTAAAATATTGATCACAATCCGTCACATCAAGAAAGGCTTCATCAAGGGAAAGGGGTTCAATAATGGAGGTATAACGTTGGAAAATATGATGAATTTGTTGTGATACAGATTTATATAATTCCATATTTCCTGAAATTAAAATTAAGTTTGGACATTTTTTAAGAGCCTGTTGGCTTGACATTGCACTGTGCAAACCAAATTTTCTCGCTTCATAATTACAGGTTGCCAACACCCCTCGTTTATCTGGACTTCCCCCCACCGCCACAGGGTTACCCACCAATGATGGATTTTCTCGCATTTCAACAGACGCATAAAAACAATCCATATCAATATGAATGATTTTTCTTATCGATGATTGAGATTTGTCAGCCATTTTAATTATTTAGTTTTGAATTAAATTCGCCTCTTTCATTAATTTTTCTTGCTCTGCGATCAGCTTCTCTTGTTCAACAACTAGTTTTTCTCTTTGTTGTTCTGTGTGTCTTTGAGCTTTATATTCCGCTTTACGTCTTTCATCTTCGGCTTCCCATTCTTCATAAGCCCGCACGACTTTTGCAACAACAGGGTGACGCACTACATCGTGACTATCAAAGAAATTAAAACTTAAATCAGGCACATTACTTAATACTTCTTGAGCGTGCTTTAAGCCAGATTTTTGAGAGCGAGGTAAATCGATTTGCGTTACATCACCAGTAATCACTGCTTTTGAGTTAAAACCAATTCGAGTTAAGAACATTTTCATTTGTTCAATAGTGGTGTTTTGGCTTTCATCAAGAATAATAAAGGCATCATTTAAGGTACGCCCTCGCATATAAGCCAGAGGGGCAATTTCAATGATATTTCGCTCCATAAATTTTTGGGCTTTTTCAAAACCTAACATTTCAAATAATGCATCATAAAGAGGACGTAAATAAGGCTCAATTTTTTGCCCCAAGTCACCAGGTAAAAAACCTAATTTTTCTCCAGCTTCCACAGCGGGACGAGTTAATAAAATACGACGAACTTCTTGGCGTTCTAAAGATTCCACCGCTGCTGCTACAGCTAAAAAAGTTTTTCCTGTTCCCGCAGGACCAATTCCAAAGCTAATATCGTGGGTTAAGATATTATGTAAATAGCGTTGTTGATGTTCTCCACGAGGCTTAATTACACCACGCTTGGTTTTTATCGCAATATTGCCAATACTACTTTTTTTATCGTGTTTTTTATCAGGAGAATTTTGCAGCAGCATTCGACTTTCTTGGATCATCAAATGCACATCTTCTAGATCCAATAATTTGACTTTACCCTTAATTGGTGCCGTTTCGTTATAAAGCTTTTGCAATAATTTTGCGGTATTTTGTAACACAAAATCTGCTACAGGATCTTCATCGTCAGGTTCAATCACAAATTCAAAGCCATTACGACGAATAATCACATTAAAACTGTCTTCAATTAAATTTAAATGATCATCAAACGCACCACAAAGGGATTGCAAACGAGTATTATCTTGAGGTTCTAGGGTTAATATTGTTTTATCCAATGTTTTTCCTTATAAATTCTCTTGTATAATTTAATAAATAGTTTGGGTAAGTTTAACATAAATTTAAGAATAAAAATGAGCAACATTATATCGTTAACTGAATACTGGTATCAGAGTGAATATATTTTAATTCTTCAGAATCGTGAGAGACATAGATAGCAGGTAAATTACGTTGCTTTAAATAATCCATTAAGTAATCTAGAATAATTTTTTTACGTTGTTCATCAATGGCAGAAAAGGCTTCATCAAATAGAAAAAGGCTTGGTGTACTCATTATAGATTGAATAACCAATGCTCGTTGGGTTTCTCCTGAAGAGAGTTGATCGGGTAATTTCAGTTTACAGTGATGGAGGTCAAAAATGCCAAATAATTCATCTAAATTAGGTAAGGCATAATCAGAACAACTTCGTCTTTTTTGAGCAAAAGCGATATTTTTTTCTATATTTATAAAAGGCAATAAACAACTCTCTTGTCCTACATAGGCAATAGGGCGTTTTTCAGCAGGGATGAAAATATCATTTTGTTGGAATACTTGATTATTGACAATAAATGTATTGTTAGGCGAGTAGTCTAGTCCTGCCATTAAACGTAATAAACTGGTTTTTCCACAACCTGATTTTCCTTTAATAATAGTAATTTTATTCCCTGATAATTCTGCATTAAAAGAGAGTGAAAAATCCGTTCGTTTAATGTTGAAATCGCATTTTATGGTCATTACAGTTTTACCACGCTGTTAAATGAGTGATTAATTTTAAAGATAAATAATAATAAAACAAAAGAGATCACCAGTAAAATTCCTGCTAGCCAATGGGCTTGAATATAGTTTAGGGATTCTACGTGATCGTAAATGGCGATAGAAACAACTTGTGTTTTATTGGGAATATTCCCCCCTAACATCAACACCACACCAAATTCCCCTAATGTATGGGCAAAACCCAACACTGAAGCTGTCATAAAGCCTCGCTTTGCCATTGGTAATACAATATGGATAAAGCGATCTAAAGGTTTAGTATTGAGTACTTTTGCGGTTTCAATAATATTGGGATTAATACTCGCAAAGGCATTGGTTAACGGTTGAGTGACATAAGGGAAGGAATATACAATGGAACCAATCACCAAACCTGAGAAAGAGAATAAAATAGTTTCACCAGTCAGTTGGAAAACTAAAGAACCGATAAAACTATTTGGGTTAAGTAAAATTAATAAATAAAAGCCTAACACTGTTGGCGGTAAGACAAGGGGTAACGCAATCAAGGCTTCAATAATAAATTTAAAGCGATTGCGTGATGTGGCTAACCAAAAGGCAATAGGCGTACCGATAATAAGTAAACACAGAGTCGTCGTGATACTGAGTTTAAATGACAGTAATAATGCTTGAAATGAAATGTCATCAATCATTGAGGGAATATCCATCGGCTAAAATTAAATTTTGCACTTCTTTAGAGTGAAAATAGCGTAAAAATTGTTGCACTTCTTCATTATCGTGAATAATCGCAACATCCTGTTTAATTAAAGAATGATACTGCTGTGGTACTAACCAAACGCTATTTTCATTAATTTTTTTATTTTGTTTAATTTGAGAATAGGCAACAAAACCCGTATCACTTGCCCCTGATTTTACAAAATGATAAGTCTGAGCAATGTTTTCACCAAAAATATATAAAGACTGTTTTTTTTGCCATAAAGATAAGGCTTTTAGTGTTTCACTCGCTGCAATTCCATAAGGTGCATATTTAGGATTGGCTAATGCAAGGCGATTACTTTTTTGCTTTACTGCCTCTTCAAGCGTTATTTTTGAACCATTATATAGAGGTTTCCAATACACTAAACGACCGATTGCATAAGTAAAGGTAAGTATTGCTTGTTGCTGTTTTAATAATTCACTTGGACGTTTTTGATCAGCAGAAAAAAACAGATCGATTGGTGCACCATATTGAATTTGAGCGTAGTGTTTTCCGCTTGATCCTGAAAGAATATTGATTTTTGTAGCGGTTACATTTGTGTAACTTTTTGCAATCTTTTTCATTGTAGGTACAAAATTACTGGCTACGGCAATATTGATATCCGCAAAGCAGTTTGTTGTAAAAAATAGTAATAAAGGGACTATTTTTTTAAAATTCATTATTTGAATACCATAACATCATTATTTAATAGTTAGTTTATAATATTGTTGAATATAAAATGCAACAATTAAATTGTATTTTGTATGACTGAAATCATTATTTTGTGGTTTTAAGATCAAATGGAATAAATAAAAAAGGTTGATTTTATAAGATCAACCTTTTACTTTATATATCAATATTTACTTATTTTATAAATTATTTGTTAGGTTCACCAATAGGTAAAAGGGTACGCCCAAAACTTTCATTGATCACTTCCGCAGAAGCAAGATAGAATGCTGCAAGAGCAGTCAAATAACCAAAATAACCACCGATATGAGTAATGGTATGATTTGTTGTAAAATCACCGATTGCAAGTAGGTAAAAGGTAAGGGTAAGTAAACCAAAAATGGTTTGTAAAGCTCGTGGTTTAGTGAGTGTCGCGACAAACATCATTAAGGTAAAAGTTCCCCAAGCAACGAGATACCAAGCGATAAATGAGGTTTCCACGCCTGTAGTAAAAAAGAGTTTAAAAAGAGCAAAGCTCCACCAAAATGCCCCGTAACTGGTAAAAGCAGTAAATCCAAAAGTGTTACCTTTTGCAAACTCAAACATACCCGCTATCATTTGAGCTGTGCCACCAAAAGCTAATCCCATAGCTAAAACTAAGCCAACATTTGAGCCTGAAAAATGACCAGTATTAATTAAGCTGAGTAACCAAGTGGTTAACGCAAAACCACAAAGACCAAGTGGAGCAGGATTAGTGGTAATTTGTTGATTCATAAAATTCCTTGAAGATATAAAAGAGGCGAATCTTAACAAATATCTATGTTTTTTCAATAAAAATAATTAAATAAAAAATAAAGGATCAGGCCGCCGCAAACTTTTAGCTATTGATTTTTAGAAATTAAGAATAAAATTTAAACATAGTGGCTATATTAATGGTTAAATTTGTAAATTAAATATCTAGTATGGAGATGTCGAATGTGATGTTTCAGAATATGGGTTGATACATAAATTAATATTTGTTAATTAGCCACTATAGTATCTTTTTATAACCCTGCTTTTGTATTATAGAAAATAACCCATTGATTTTATTGCAATAATTAAAGTGTGATCTTGTGTTAGTCTTTGGATAAGATCATACTTTGATGGAACAAGGTAGTACTTAAAACCTAATAAAAATCAAGAGGTAAAAGTTTGCGGTTACTCTGTATGCTGTTTATAAAATAACAATTCTTCTTTATTATTTTTTTAAAATTAGTAAAATGAAAACAATTACTATTTTTTATGGAGTATTTATGAAAATAAAACAAAAAAAGAAAGCTCGAGGTAAAAAGTTTTTACTGATTTTAGTCTTGATAGTCACTTTAATTATTTTTGGTGGTGTTGTTGGAATGCAACAATTTATCAAAATGAAAAAAGCAGAATTTGCTCAAAATATGCCTGAGACAGTAAATTTAGTGACAGCAATGAAACTTGAACCGCAACAATGGATACCAACGATCAAAACAACAGGTAAAATTCGCCCAAATCAAGGGGCAATGTTGAGTGCTCAAATGTCTGGCACGGTAAAAGATGTGTTGGTTAAATCTGGTCAGCAAGTTAAAAAAGGGCAGTTATTGGTTGAGATTGATAGTACAGTAGAAAAAGCAAATTTACGTGCGGCAGAAACCCAATTGCCACAGGCAAAGAAAAATTATCAGCGTTATCAAACCTTGATTAAATCAGGCAGTGCGTCAAAAGCAGAGTATGATAATATTCAAGCGACTTATAATCAGTTGGTAGCAAATATTGAGGCATTGAAAGCGAGCATCAAGCGTCGTCAAATTTATGCCCCTTTTGATGGTATTGCTGGAATTGTGAAAGTCAATCAAGGGCAATATATTTCAATGGGGACACCAATTGTGCGTGTTGAAGATCGTAGTGCGATGAAAGTCCAATTTACTTTGCCACAAACAGAACTACAAAAAATAAAATTAAAACAAGATGTTGTAGTAACCACAGATGTATTAGCTAATCAACCTTTTCCAGCTAAAATTACTGCAATTGATCCAGCAGTCAATACTGCAACAGGGTTGGTTGAACTAGAGGCAACCATTACAGCAGGACAACAGAAATTACTTTCTGGAATGTTTGTAAACTTAAATATTCAATTACCAAGTGAGAAAGAGCAAATAGTTGTGCCTCAAATTGCGGTGACTTATACAATGTATGGTGAAACGGTTTATGTGTTGCAACCCTTATCTGATAAGGATAAAGAAATGGTAGAAAGAATGAAAGAGCGTAACCCAACATTAGATGCAAATAAAATGTATCGAGCGAAGCAAATTGATGTAAAAACTCTCGATCGGAACGGTAATTTTGCACAGTTAGACAGTCATAAAGGAGTAAAAATAGGCGATCGAATTGTAACAGGTGGTTTTCAGCGTTTAAGTAATAATGCGTTGGTAACAGTTGCAGATCAACAAGGTGTAGGTGAAACGGCACCTGATACTATTAGTAATTTATAATTTGGAGCAAAAATGAAATTTACTGATATTTTTATTAAACGACCTGTTTTAGCCATTTGTATTAGCTTATTAATTACTATTTTAGGGTTGCAGTCCATTCAAAAATTACAGGTACGAGAGTATCCTGAAATGACGAATACTATTGTTAATGTACAAGTGGTTTATGCAGGTGCTGATGCAAGTTTAATGCAGGCATTTGTTACTTCAAAATTGGAAGAAGCGGTAGCTCAAGCTGATAATATTGATTATGTTACTTCAAGTAGTACACCTAATGTGGCAATGATTACTGCAAAAATGAAGTTAAATACCGATCCAAATGTTGCTCTTTCTGATATTTCTTCAAAAGTGAATGCCATTCGCTCAGAATTACCAAGTGGTATTGACGACCCTTCTATTAGTGTGTCTGCGGGTAATAGCTCTTTGATGTACATTCGTTTTAAATCAAAAGAATTAAATGCAACCCAAGTAACAGATTATCTTCAACGAGTAGTTAAACCCCAATTTTTTACTGTAAATGGCGTGTCAAAAGTCACTATTTTTGGTGCCACTCCCTTTGGCTTACGTATTTGGTTAGATCCTCAAAAATTAGCGGCTCATAATCTTTCCAGTGCAGCAGTAATGAGGGCATTGAGTGCCAATAATGTACAAACCGCTGCTGGAGCGATTAATGGCTATTACACCGTTTATAACAATAAAGTGGAATCCACTACCCCAACGGTAGAAGAATTAAGTCATCTAACCGTAGTAACAACCCCTACTGGAAATCAAATTAAATTAGGGGATTTAGCAAAAATTGAATTGGATAAATCGTCAGACAGAGCGAGAGCAACGGTTGATGGTGCTGAAACTGTTGTTATTGCAGTTGAAGCCGCTGCAACTGCCAACTCATTAACAGTGGCTAAAAATATTTATCCAATGTTTGAAAGAGTAAAACAAAACTTACCAGATTCAATCCAAGCAAATATTCTTTATGATGGTACTATTGCTATTAATCATTCCATTGATGAAGTGATTAAAACCATTGGTGAAGCAGTAGTAATAGTATTAATTGTGATTGTTTTATTCTTAGGTTCATTACGGGCAATGATCGTACCTATTATCACTATTCCCATTTCCTTAATCGGTGTGTTATTTGTATTACAAATGATGGGTTTTTCAATTAATCTCCTTACTTTATTAGCTCTTATTTTGGCGATTGGGCTTGTGGTAGATGATGCTATTGTAGTGCTAGAAAATGTCGAACGCCATATTAAAGAAGGTAAAACGCCTTTTGATGCAGCGATTATTGGTACGCGTGAAATTGCCATACCGGTTATTGCAATGACCATTACATTAGGGGCAGTATATTCACCAATGGCATTAATGGAAGGAGTAACAGGAACATTATTTAAAGAATTTGCTTTGACCCTTGCAGGTGCAGTATTTATTTCAGGAATTGCAGCGTTAACGCTTTCTCCAATGATGTCTGCGAATATTTTACAACAAAAAGACCAACCTAATCGTTTTGAATTATTAATTGAAAAATCTTTAGAAAAAATGACCGCTTGTTATGTGGGGTTATTAAGTTTAGTAATGTCAATGCGTGGTTTTGTCGTCTTTTTTGCAACATTAATTTTTGTAAGCTTACCATTTTTATTTAGCTCACTCTCAACAGAAGTTGCACCTACCGAAGATAGAGGATTTGTGGTATCTATTTCTTCTGGTCCTTCTAATACTAATTTAGATTATACCCAACAAGCACTCAGACCTTTTGAAACTAAGGTAAAAGCCATTCCTGAAATTGATTCAATGATGAGTATTGCAGGTTTCTCTGGTGCAGGAAATAGTTCATTGGCAATTATAATGTTAAAAGATTGGGCAGAGCGTTCTAGATCAATGTTTGAGGTCAAAAATGATATTGCAAAATTGGGAAAAGTAGTGCCAGAAATGAATGTAAATGCGATTACTTTCCCTGAAATTTCAACAGGGGAGAGTGGATTACCTTTTTCTTTGGTTATTACTTCTGCAGAGAGTTATCAAAAACTAGCTCAAGTAGCATTGAAAGTATTAGAAAAAGCACAAGCATCAGGACAATTCTTTTTTGCAATGTTAGATTTAAAATTTAATACTGCCACAATGAAAATGACTTTTGATCGTGAAAAAATGGGGGCTTATGGGATTACAATGTCACAAGTGAGTACAACGTTAGGAAGCTTCTTATCTGGAGCAACTATTACTCGTGTTGATATTGATTCACGTGCTTACCCAATTATCTCACAAGTGCCAAGAGCAGATCGTCTTAATCCACAAGACCTTATGAATTACTATGTTACGGCAAGTAATGGTGAAGCAGTGCCCTTAGGTTCCTTTATTAAAATGGAATTAACCACAGCACCAGCCTCATTAAACAAAATGAATCAGCTAAATTCAGCAACCATTGGCGGAGTCGTATCAGGCTCTATTGGAGATGCGGTAAACTGGGCAAAAGCAGAATTAGATCAAACTTTGCCTCAAGGCTATCAATATGATTTCCTTTCTGAAGCACGTCAATACGTTCAAGAAGGCAATGCAATGTTAATGACCTTTGGTTTAGCCATTATTATCATTTTTATTGTACTTGCTATTCAATTTGAATCTTGGCGAGATCCAATGGTAATAATGGTTTCTGTACCATTGGCTATTAGTGGTGCATTATTAGTAATGAATATTTTAGGTATAGCAAAAATACAAGGGGCAACATTAAATATTTATTCACAAGTTGGATTAGTTACCTTAGTTGGTTTAATTACTAAACACGGTATTTTAATGTGTGAAGTAGCAAAGGAACAGCAACTTCATCATAATAAATCTCGCTTTAATGCAATTATTTATGCTGCTACAATTCGTTTACGCCCTATTCTGATGACGACAGCAGCAATGATTGCAGGTTTAATTCCACTACTTTTTGCATCAGGTGCAGGAGCGAATGCTCGTTTTAGTATTGGAGTTGTGATTATAGCAGGGTTAGGTGTTGGGACATTGTTTACCCTATTCATTCTACCTGTAATTTACAGTTTTATTGCTAGTGAGCATAAACCACTTCCTGAATTTGATGAACAGAAGTATGAATCATAAGTTATTGTTTTAGTTAAAAAACAGCACAGACCCCAAAAGTTAAACATAATTTTTGGGGTTTTATTATGAAAAAATGAATAACGTCTTTTTATAAAATTACGCCTTAATACAAACATAAAATCTTATATTACATTAACAAATTTAATCTTAAATACGTTATACTTCTCCTTATTTTTCATATTCTAAATTGACCAATGAACTTAATTCAAATTGCATTACCTGTGCCGTTAAATCGTTATTTTGATTACCTTTTGCCCGCCGAAATAAAAGCAGTAAAAGGGGCGAGGGTTGTTGTGCCTTTTGGAAATCAAAAAAAAATAGGGATTGTGGTCGGTTTTCCTGAAACCACAGATATTCCAAAAGATAAACTTAAACCCATCTTATCTGTGTTAGATGAACAATCTTTGTTTGATGATGAAATTTGGCAACTATTAAAATGGTCAGCAGATTATTATCATAGTCCTTTAGGTGAAGTGTTGCAAAGTGCATTGCCAGTTAAATTACGACAAGGAGAAAGCTGTGAACGAGCGGTATTAGAACAATTTTCTGTCACAGAAATTGGTCATAAAGCACTGCTAAATGGCACCTTAAACCGTGCCAAAAAGCAACAGCAACTTTTAACTGAATTAACCCAATTTGCAAATTTCTTTGAGAAACCGACCGCTTGTAGTTCGTCTGTTTGGAAAGCCTTGTTGGAAAAAGGCTTTGTTAAGAAAGAAAAACTCTCTTTTGAAAGTAAAACGTGGTTGGAAAAATTAGGTGATAATGAGCAATGTAATAGCAGTAATAAATTAAGGTTGAATAAACAGCAAGCCCTAATAGTAGGACGTTTACAGTATCAAAAAGGCTTTGGGGCTTTTTTATTAAACGGCGTCACAGGTTCAGGAAAAACCGAAGTCTATTTACAAGTTATTGAAACAGTATTAGAAAAAGGAAAACAAGTTTTAGTTTTAGTCCCTGAAATTGGTTTAACCCCTCAAACAATTGCTCGATTTAAAGCTCGTTTCAATGTAGAAATTGATACCGTGCATTCTAATTTGAATGATACTGAACGCTTAAATGTGTGGCTCAGAGCGAAAAATGGTGAAAATGCAATTGTGATTGGCACTCGTTCAGCACTCTTTAGCCAATTTAAAAATTTGGGTTTAATTATTATTGATGAAGAACACGATAGTTCATTTAAGCAGCAAGATGGTTGGCGTTATAATGCACGAGATTTAGCAGTGCTACGTGCAAAAAACAATGATATTCCGATTATTTTAGGTTCAGCCACACCAAGTTTAGAAAGTGTGCAAAATGTACAAAATGGTAAATTTACTGAGTTAGTATTAAAAAATCGAGCAGGTGATGCTCAACTGGCTCAACAGTG
The DNA here is from genome assembly GCF_018343795.1 of Phocoenobacter atlanticus subsp. cyclopteri. Taxonomy (GTDB): domain Bacteria; phylum Pseudomonadota; class Gammaproteobacteria; order Enterobacterales; family Pasteurellaceae; genus Phocoenobacter; species Phocoenobacter atlanticus. Next base: position 1,164,021 of record NZ_CP074346.1, on the reverse strand, counting down.
TGTGATTGATTTGAAAACACAACAAATTTACTCAGGGCTTTCACAACAATTATTATCAATGATGAAAACTCATTTAGAGCAGGGCAATCAAGTGATGTTGTTTTTAAACCGTCGAGGGTTTGCGCCTGTATTACTTTGCCACGAATGTGGTTGGATTTGTGAATGTCGTTCTTGTGAAAAGCCTTATACTTACCATCAGAAACAGAGTGTATTGCGTTGTCATCATTGTGCTTCTCAAAAAATTATTCCTAAACAATGTGGATATTGTGGTTCAACGCATTTAGTGACAACGGGTATTGGAACAGAACAGTTAGAAAAAGAATTAACCCAAAGATTTGAACATTATAATATTACAAGAATAGATCGTGATAGCACAACACGAAAAGGTTCATTAGATAAGCATTTATCAGATATTCAGCAGGGCAAAAGCCAAATTTTGATTGGTACACAAATGTTAGCCAAAGGACACCATTTTCCAAATGTAACCTTAGTTGCGATTGTAAATGTGGATAGTGCATTATTTTCCACGGATTTTAGAGCCGAGGAACGTTTAGCACAGCTTTATATTCAAGTGGCAGGCAGAGCTGGACGAGCTGAAAAGAAAGGTACTGTGGTGTTACAAACTCATTATCCTGAACACCCATTACTAAAGTCACTGCTTATAAAAGGTTATGACGAATTTACGAAAACAGCGTTAGAAATGCGACAACTAATGAGTTTACCGCCATTTTCAGCTCAAGTATTATTTAAAGCTACAGGGCGAGATAATGAAAAAATTGCAAATTTTTTAACTGATCTTACCGCTTATTTTCAGCAACAAATTGCTGCGCATCAATGGCAAGGCTTTCAACTCCTTCCTCCAATGGCAGCGCCTATGGCAAAAAAAGCAGGGCAGTACCGTTGGCAGTTGCTAATTCAACATCATTCAAAAGCAATGTTACAACAGCTACTTAATCAGTTTGATTTAGATAAAAATCAGCTTGAAATACCATCTAATATTCGATTGGTTTTAGATGTTGATCCGTTAGATTTTAATTAGAGAGTTAGTATAGTAGGGTCTGATTATAAGCCCATAAAATAAGTTTAAAAGTAAAATATGGATAGGACCAATATAAGGCTGTGCCTAATTGACCCTATGTTGTAAAAATAAGAAAGGAATAAAAAATGAACCATACTGGACACAATAAATTAGTGAGTTTTATTTGGTCAATTGCCGATGACTGTTTAAGAGATATTTATGTACGAGGTAAATATCGTGATGTTATTTTACCGATGTTGGTATTAAGACGACTTGATGCTTTACTTGAAGCAACCAAAGAAGACGTGCTTGAAGAAGTAAGATTTCAACAAGAAGAAATTGGGATTACAGATATTACCGATATGGATTTATCCCTTAGAGATGCAAGCGGTTATGTTTTTTATAATACTAGCAAATGGACACTTCAAAAAATTCAAGATACTGCCACAAACTCATCAAGTATATTAGAAGGGAACTTTAATGAATATCTGAATGGATTTAGTAAAAATGGGCATAAAGGACAAAAATAATGCTAAAAAGTCACTTAGAACCTTATACAATAAGGCTTTGAGTGACTTTTTTGAATGAATTTAAAAAATGTGAAAAATGTAGTAGTACAAATCTAAAGAAAAATGGGAAATTTAAAGGTAAACAAAAGTATAAATGTAACTCTTGTAACTGCCAATTCATCTATAAAAACAAGCCTAAAATAGACCAAATTTGGAATGATTAGGCATAAAGGACAAAAATAATGCTACTTTTTAGAATGTACATCCAATTAAAATGTGACGGGTTGTTTTTATCATCTAAGGATTGAACTCCATCATCAAGAATCGTCATATTCATTTCTTTATATCCTTTGAGTGTTTTTAGTACAATACTATAACTTATAAAGGCGTTCAACTATTTTGATTATACGAAATTATAGTATTGTTACTGTACAGGGCAAGGGTGAGTTCTTGCCCTGCTGTTTAACTATCTATACACTATAAAGAGCATTACTCAATAGAAAAGATTGTGGTGATTATTATATTAAATCTAATTTGCTCTTATTTAATCCATAATTGATGAATATATTGGTAAATACTCATTTTAAAATAATCCCTTTTTCAAGATGATAAATATGATCAAAACGAGAGAGTTGGCTTACTCGATGTGTGATCATAAGTACCGTTTTGTTTTTACATTCATTGAGGATAAGTTCTAAAATTTGTTGTTCTGTTTCACGATCTAGTCCTTCCGTTGGCTCATCAAGTAATACAATTTGAGCAGGGTGGAGCAGTGTTCTGGCTAATCCCAAACGACGTTGTTCTCCTCCAGATAGAGGACGCCCCCCCTCACCAAGCCATAAATTTAATCCTTCAGATTGTTCAAGTAGGTGAGTTAACCCAACTTTGGTTAATGAGTGGATAAGTTCTAATTCGGTGGCGTTAGGTTTTGCAATTAATAAATTATCTCGTAATGAAGCACTAAAAATATGCACTTTTTGGTTTAAGGTGATCATATTTTGACGCAGTGCATTTTCACAGTAATTTTCAATTTTGCAATTATTTAACCAGATCTGACCGCTTGTTGGTGCATAGTTTCGGTTTAACAATTGAAAAATGGTGGTTTTCCCACTGCCTGTTTTTCCTAAAATGGCAACTTTTTCACCTTGTTTAATTTCAAAGCAAAGGTTATTTAAAACTAGTTGATCCGTATAGCTAAAAGAGATATTTTCAAATTGAATAAGCGGTGACTTAGTCTCAATTTTTTGCAAAAATTCTTTTGTTCCAAACACAATAGGTGGTTGAGTCGTAATATTGGTTAAGCGTTCTGCTGCTGTAATCACTTGTCCTAAATGTAAAAAAGCCACACCGATAGGGGTTAAAATTTCAAGAGAGGCAAGGGTACAGAAGATAATGAGGGCAATAAGGGCTTCACTGTTTTCAATATTTGGAAGCTGAATTGCGGTAGCACAAAGATATAATGTGACAGTAACAAGTAAACCATTGCAAGCAATCAGCAGGGAATTGGATAAATCACTGAGTTGGTGTTCCTTGCTTTGATTTTGTAACCATTGTTGTTCAGTTTGTTGTAATTTTTCAGTGGCTTGTTGTTGAACACCAAATAGTAAAAATTCTGAGTGGAGCTGTATCCATTCAATAAATTGTGAACGGTATTGACTTCTCGTTTGAATAATATCTTTCCCTGTTTTTCTTCCTAAATGATAAAAAATAGTAGGAAAAATCAATAAAAGAGCCGTTAAACTACCGCAAACCACGAAACTAATTAATGGCGAAACAAACCACAGCCCAAATCCCATAAAGAGAATAACCGCAATGGCACTGAGAAAAGGAGAAATTAGGTTAAGGTATAGGGTGTCGAGAGTATCAACATCCGCAACCATAAAATTAAGTAGCTCACTGTTTCTATATTGATTTAATTGTGCTGGACTAAGCGGTATGATTTTTTTAAAAATTGCAACTCGTAATGTCGCTAATACTCTAAAGGTTGCATCGTGAGTAACGAGGCGTTCAAAATAGCGAGTAACGGTTCGCCCAATGGCTAAGCCTCTTACTCCAGATGAAGGGTAGAAAAAGTTAAAAGTAAGCACGGATCCAAAAAGAGAAGAAGCTGCTAAAAACCAACCAGATAAACTGAGTAAACCAATACTGGCACTTAAACTCGTAATAGCAAGAATGATCCCTAATGCTAGGTGACCATAGTGATGTTTTAAAAGAGAAAGAAAAGGGAAAAGTGAACGCATTATGGTATTTCCTTATCTATAATTTGAGAGTCAATCAATTGACTAAAATAGCCTTGATTTTTTATATGATTAAATGATCCTTGTTGCACAATTTCACCATTTTTCATTACTAAGATATTGTGGCTCTGTTTGAGATCTTCTACTCTATGAGTAATCATTAAAGTTGCTTGTTTTTCACTTAATGTCTTCAGTGCTTGTAATACCTGTTGCTCTGATTTCCCATCAAGGCTAGCTGTGGGTTCATCAAGTAATAGTAATGTAGCAGGGCGAAGAATAGCTCTTGCAATAGCAATACGTTGTGCTTGCCCGCCAGAAAGTCCAATACTGTGATCTTGGATTTGATAATCCAACCCTAAGGTATTAACAAATTCATCAGCATTAGAGAGCCTGAGGGCGTTATTAAGTTCTTCTTCAGTTGTATTAGGGCTACCAAGTAAAATATTTTCTTTTAAAGATCCTTTGATAAGTTGAGGGTTTTGCCCTACCCAAGCTAATTTTTTACGCCATTGGGTGATATCTAATTCTTTTAATTCAATTCCATTTATTTTTACTGAACCTTGATAGGGTAAAAAACCTAAAAACATATTAATTAAAGAGGTTTTTCCTGCACCACTTTGTCCAACAATCGCAATATGTTGTTGTGGCATTATGTCAAAGTTCAATGGTTTACTTAACGGGGTTCCTTGTGGTGAAAGAACAATACAATCTTTAACACTGATTTGTAATTCATCTTTTTCTAATAATTGTGAACCATATTGTTGCGTTGATACTTCAGTATTTAGAAACGTTTCAATACTATCTGCTGCACCAATAGCGGTAGATTTGTCGTGATAATAAGTCCCGAGTTCACGTAGCGGTTGATAAAATTCTGGGGCGAGCATTAAGCAGAAGAAACCAATAAATAAACTCACTTCTGTATTATAGCCACCAAAATCGATCTGATCTAAATAGGTAAAACCAAAATAGACCGCAGTAACAGCAATAGAGATTGCAGTAAAAAATTCTAAAACCGCAGAAGAAAGAAATGCCATTTTTAATACATCCATTGTGCTGACACGAAAATCTTCGGTACTTTGATAAATTTGGTTAGTTTGTTGTTCTGCTTGTCCAAATAGACGAATCGTCTCTAATCCCTTTAATTTATCAAGAAATTGACCGCTTAATAGAGATAAAATGCTAATGTGACGTTGATTGACTTCTGCGGCTTTCATTCCTGCAAGGATCATAAATAATGGAAGTAAAGGGAGAGTTACAAATAGGATAATTCCAGCCGCCCAATTCAGAGAAAATACCACACCAAGAATAGCAATAGGAATTAGCATTGCTATTTTTTGCTGTGGTAAATAGCGAGCATAAAAATTATGTAGGTTTTCAACCTGTTCAAGCATTAATATAGCCCAACTTCCTGCAGGTTTTTGTGAAATAGTCATTGGACCAACAGCATTAAGTTTATCAATAATTTGTTTTCTTAAATGTTGTCGAAGTTGTAATCCTGCTTGAAAGCCAATTTTTTGGCGGATCCAAACCAAAATGGCACGTCCAATAAAACATAGAAGCAGAGTAATAAGTAATAAATAAAAAGACTCAGGTAATTGTTGTATTTTTATAATGTTGTGTAATATATGCGCAAGAATACCCATTTGTATAATAATAAGTAATCCACATATAAAACCGAATAAAATATTAAGATAAATCCATTTTTTAACTGTATTTTGTTGTTTATTAAGCCATTTTTGTAAATATTGTTGGCGTTGTTTATCCATATTAAAAACCTATTAAAAAATTGAAGGTAAAAAATTAATCAAATTCAAACTTATACATCAAATCAATGGTTTGGTTGATACTTGAAACCCATTGTAAATAGAGTTGTGGAGCAAGACGGTAACGTAATGTTAATTCTGTGAGAGAAGCAAAAATCCCAGTCCCATATTTTACCTTAAATTTCGGTGTTAAACTACCGCTTACTACGACTTTGGTGTTATCTCCAATACCCGCAGTGGTTACATTAAGATCGTGAATACCAAAAGTATTTCCTATATTTCCAATAAGTTTACTACTTTGAGAGAGTCCTAATCCAATAGCAGCTGCAGTAATAGAGTTTTGAGAACCATTTTCACCACTTTTTTCTAATCCTCGACCAGTAAGTATATAAGAAAGTGCTTGTGCGTTTGGCATAGGAGGTTCAGAAAATATGGAGACTTTAGGGCTATCAGCAACACCTGTTATATGTACACCTGCAGTAATGTTGGTATTTTCAATCGCTTCAGGATTACGAATTGCTTTAATATTCAATGTTGGTTGGGAAGGAATACCAGAGAAAATAATATTTCCTTTACGAATAATTAGATTTTGTCCAAAAGAAGTATAAGTGCCTTTCTTCAAATGAATTTGACCATATAGCCCTAATCCTTTACTTCCTTGTGAAACTTTAACTAAACCATATAATTGTGTTTTTAAACCGTAAGCACTCAGGTTTATTTTATCTTCTATAAGGCGAATATTCACATCCGCTTGAATCACCATACTCTTATTTTTATTCGTGTTTGCTAATTTTTTGAGAAAATCACCTTTTTTCTTTGCAGATCCATCCATAATCACTTCATCACTACTTACATTTACAGTATTCTCAGGTAATTCTTCAATTTCAATATCTGCCCAAGGAATATCAATATTTCCTCCTAATATTAATTTATTAGGTGTAGCAGTCACTTCAATATCAGGACTAATATCTAATTTAGCTATATTAGGAATTTTTAATCTGAAGTTATTACCTTTGGTTTGGATATGAGTATGCCAATTATTTAAGTCTTGCCAATTTGCATCACCCGTTAGTGTTAATTCACCATCAGGGGTTTGAATATGCCCTATCAAAGTAGAATTAGTGCCATTAAATTTAATATTTAACGCTCCTCCGGTTACATCAAATGGCATAGTATAAGCTTGAGCTTTGAGTTGAGTTAAGTTTAAATCGCCGTTTAATAATGGTGCTAAAGCTGTTCCACCAAGACGCAGATTGGCATTAATATCTCCATCTATTTTTTCATTTTTTGCAATAAGTGGCTTGAGTAGTTTCATATTAATATTTTCAATATTAATATAACCAGATAATGCTCTTTTATGTGCAATATCAGAAACGGTTAATTGACTGACTAACTGACCATTATTTTTGATTTTAACCAATGAATTTAAATTTAAAGTATTATTAATTAATTTCACGGTCAGTTTTACAGGTTCTAAGGTGAGAGGAAATGTACGATAATCAATTTTTTGTTTTAATTGTATTGTATTAGCATTTGCCTCTAGATCTAGTTGAGGTGCTTTATTTTCAAACCATTGAGCATCACCTTTGAGGTTTACTAATCCATCTAATTGTGTTTTTTTATCTAGAAATTGTTTTAAGAACGAGAGATCTAATTGTTGTATTTCAAAAGGAACTTTTCCCGTTTTTCCAGCCTTAAAGGAAGTAGGAAAACAAGCGGAGGCGTTTGTATTTTTCCAACAATGAGCAGAAATATTCGCCTCAATTTTTTTATTATTATAGCTAATTTGAATATTTTTATCATTTTTCCATTCTCCGATAGGAGATTGGAGCGTTGCCTTGCTTAGTTGTCCTGACCATTTTTCTAACAAGCGGTTAAATGTCCCAGAAATTTGTAAATTTGCCGCAAAAGGTTCACCTGAAGAGTGGAGAGTTAAATGATGATTTTTTTCATCGCCAGTTACGGTTAAATCGGCTTTTTGTACTTTAATATCCCCATAAGCAAGTTGTGAGAGGTTAATTTTTACATCACCTTTAATTTGTTTATCTGTTGAAATAGTGCCTTTAGCCGTTAAGTGCTGTAGGTTTAAATCTTGATAGTGGACATTATTTGCAATTAAGTCCATATCTAAATTAGGTTTAATAATATCACCTGTTAAATTGACTTTACCATTAATACTCGCACTTAAATGAGGAATCAGTCTTTTTAAATTAGGGGCGGTTATATCAGCATTAAACTGGGAGGTTTTTCCTAATATTCCGTGCATTGAAATATGATTTTTACCGTAGATCAGTTTGGTGTTTTTAATATCAAGCAGTGTTTTATTATTAGCCGTTAATTCACCTTTTAATAATAATGTTTGATTAAAAAGTTTACCTTTTAAATCTAATCGACTAATATCGACTGACCACAATTCACCTTTCTCTCCTTTTCCAACATAACCTGTAGAGGTTAAGTTGCCTGAAAGTGTGGCTGCCCATTGAGGCAATAGCGAATGGGTTTTAATCTGGGTTAAGTGAGCATTAGATTGCCATTTTAATCCTTCTTGCCAATCAATTTTACCGGAGAGTAGAGCCTTTCCATCAAGAGCATCAAGCTTAAGCTTTTCAACATTAAAAGAAGTGAGTTCTCCTTTTCCTATTACATCTAATTGACTTTTCGGTAAATCCATTCCAGATGCGTTCATTTTGGCATTTAATTGATAATTCAATAAATCACCAGAGAGGGAAAGAGCAATATCTTTTAAGGTTAATACTTTTTGATTTTTTTCAGGTATAAAAGGATAGTGAACCTTGTCACTTGTTAATGTTACCCTAAAAGGTGTTTTTGCTTCAGCAAGTTTTAGGTTTCCAATCAAATGTGCATTAGCCACCCCTTGAGTTGTCAGCTCTAATTGTGTTAATCCTAATAACTCTCCTGAAAGTTTTAACTCTGCGTTTGATTTCGGAATTTTAAGTTTTTTGAGTAAGGGTAATTGAGCGTTGAACTTACCGTTAATCGGTAAATTATTCACTAAATTTAACATTGCTGAACCACTGATATTTCCCTTATCACTAAGAATGACAAGTTTTGCTAATTGCATTTTTTGATCTTTCAATTCACCTTTTTCTATCAAAAGAGAAGAAATAGTGAGTAAAGGTTCAGTAGTAACTTGGTTATCTTTTTTTACCTTCTGTTTAATCACGATATTTTGTGCATTAAATCGAGGAAGGGCGAGATTAAAAGGAAGCGCTAAGTCTTCTGGAGAGGTTAATAATGGTTGATTTAATCTATCTTTAATGGCATTCCAATCGATTTTATCAGATTGAGCGGTCACATTATTTGAAGAATTTGCATTTTTTTGTTCGGAAGTGACTGCTTGTGGCAAGATAATGTCTAAATGATCAAGATCTGTAGGGGCAAGTTGTAGATTTTTCCCTTCTCCGTGAATACCTGAAGATAAGTGTTTCAAAGAGATAGCAGTACCATCAATATTTAATAATAAATTTTCCACCGCTAATTGATTGGCGGAGATCACTAAAGGTAATTCAAATGGTTTTTTCTCTTTTTTTGACGGCTGTTGCTGTGTTGTTAATTGAGAGGTATCAATATCAATTAATGGATTTTTTACTGTGATATTTTCCACACATAGTTTACGTTCTAAAAGACAACCTATTTTAATTTTAAGCTGGGTTTCTTCAAGCTTAGCATTTACTCCTTGCATAGAAAAATGAGCATTTTTAAGTTTAAGCCCTTCTTGTAAATTTCCAGAAACACTTCCGATAGAAAGTTCATCAAGGTATTTATCAACAAGTTGAATAATAGAGCGTTGCCCATAACCTGTACTTAAAACAAGAGTAAGGCTAATGAGCAAGACGGCAAATAAGCCAGCAATGTAGTAAAGCCAACGCCATTTACTTTTATTTTTTGATTTTACTACAGAAGTAGTTTGTTCTGATTTTGTTATTTTGTTCATTTTATGATTATTCTATTTAATTTTATATTATTTGGCTTTCTTTTTTAATTAAAGTTCCGAACCTAATCCAATGTAAAAATGTATCCCTTTTTTATCATCTGGTGATTTTAAGGGGGTTGCCACATCAAATTTAATGGCACCAATAGGGGATGCCCAACGAATACCTACACCTGCACCAGAACGGAGGTTTTTTTTATTAAAATTATCTGCAGCAAAGCCTGTGTCATAAAAAACAGCTCCCCACCAATTTGGATAAACCTGATATTGATATTCTGCTGTTGCGGTTACTAAATGTGATCCACCAATTAATTTATTTTCTTTATCTCTAGGAGAAATACTTTTATAACTAAACCCTCTAACACTATTGTCTCCTCCCGCAAAAAAACGTAAAGCAGAAGGAATGCGATTAAAGTTTTTCGTTTTTAAATATCCTAATTCAGCACGCAAATAAATACGGTGATTATCATAATAAGTTCTAACCCAAGCACTAGAGGCTTTAATACTGTAAAAATTGACATCAGATTTCCATATTTTATTTCCATAATTGATGGTGATTTTCTGAGAGTCTCCCCATTTCGGAAAGCGTTTCCCATCAGAACGAATACGTTTAAATGAAGAGGTTGGATAAACTAAAAAAGTTTTGTAGTTATCATTCCCTTGCTCAAATTTATCATAACGCAGTTTTAACCCTGCAGAATAAGACCAACTGTGAGGTTTATTCCAAAAGCGTTGAAAACCTAGCGTTGCAGCAGTATATCGAGTATCATTTTGGTCTTCGTGTTCCAAACTGGTTGCAAGCTGAGAATAATAATTTAATGGATTAGATTTAATGGGCATATTATAAGCTGCAGCAAAAGTTTGTTTAGGTTTTGAAATATACATACTGCTTTCAATACTACGACCTGCGTCATTAATCCAAGGTTTTTTCCAGTTCAATTGTAAATGAGGTCCTACATCTGTTTCATAACCAATACCTATTTCAATTTGATTTTTTTTCTTGGGCTGCAATAAAATATCTAAATTAACTAATTTTGATGTCTTATCCATTTTAGGGTCAACCAAGACAGTAGAAAACCATTTACTGGAAGATAAATCATTAGCCAGATCTGACAAATCGGACATTAAATAAGGATTACCTTGTTTTATTTTTAATATATTATCAAGATAAGATGGGTCTATCTGGCTGTTTTTAAAACTAATTTTTCCATAATGATAGCGTTCACCACTATCATAACCAAGTTGCCAGTTTGCTAGGTATTCTCTAGGATAGATTTCTAAGCGATGATATAACCAATGACTATCAAAATAACCTTTATTTTGAGCAAGATTTTCAAGTTTACTTTTAAAATTATCATAAGTACTATGATTAAGAATGGTTCCTTTTTTTGGTACCTCTTCTTTTATTAGAGAAATAAAATCAGCATCTTGTTTTGCTTTCCCTTTAATATCAATATTTCTTTTATTCAGTTTAACGGGGTTATTTAATTTAATATCAAGTGTTAATTTATTATTTTTTTTAGATGTAAAATTAAATGTTGAATTATAGTACCCCTCTGCTCGTAAGGCTTTATCAACGTTTTGAGTAACTAAATATTTATAACGATCAGAACCATCTGCTTCTTCGTTATCAATTTGAGATAAGTGTAGCTGAATATTTTTGAGTAATACAGAATTTTTAATTCCTTTTACTTCTGTTTTAATTAATTGTCTTGCTCCCCACGAAGAGCTAGATAGCACTAAACAACAAAAAGCAATCAAACGAATTTTTATTTTCACAGTAAAAAACCTCTAAAGTTCTGTAAAAGGAATAACAGTAAGGTATGATAGCGTGAAATGTGAAAATTTAAAATATGAATGTGTTATTTTTGAGGAGCAAGTTATATTTTTGATCAATTTGTTGATAAAAAAGCACCGCTAACAAGCGGTGCTTTTTAAAATGAAATTTACAAACTAACCTTTGTAATTATAAACGTGAGCGATTAAATCACACACTTTGTTTGAATAACCAACTTCGTTATCGTACCAAGATACTAATTTAACGAAAGTATCAGTTAATGCAATACCTGCTTTAGCATCAAATACTGAAGTTTCAGTTGCACCGTTGAAGTCAGTAGAAACTACCGCATCTTCAGTATAACCTAGCACACCTTTCATTTCGTTTTCTGAAGCACGTTTTAATTCTGCACAGATTTCTTCATAAGTTGCTGGTTTTTCTAAGTTTACTGTTAAATCAACAACAGAAACGTTAGTAGTAGGTACACGGAAAGCCATACCTGTTAATTTACCATTTAATGCAGGTAATACTTTACCTACTGCTTTAGCAGCACCAGTTGATGAAGGAATGATGTTTTGAGAAGCACCACGACCACCACGCCAGTCTTTAGATGAAGGACCATCTACAGTTTTTTGCGTTGCTGTTGTTGCGTGAACAGTTGTCATTAAACCGTCTTTGATACCAAATTTGTCATTAATTACTTTAGCTAAAGGTGCTAAACAGTTAGTTGTACAAGATGCGTTAGAAACGATATCTTGACCTGCATACTCATTGAAGTTAACACCGTTAACAAACATAGGAGTTGCATCTTTAGAAGGACCAGTTAAAACAACTTTTTTCGCACCTGCTTGAATGTGTTTACGTGCTGTTTCATCAGTTAAGAAGATACCAGTTGCTTCAGCAACAACTTCAACACCAGCTTCATCCCATTTTAGGTTTGCAGGATCACGCTCAGCAGTTACACGGATAGCTTTACCGTTTACTACTAATTTACCGTCTTTAACTTCAACAGTTCCATTGAAACGACCGTGAGTTGAATCATATTTCAACATATATGCCATATAATCAACATCAATTAAGTCATTGATTGCAACAACTTCGATATCATCACGAAGTTGTGCTGCACGGAATACGATACGTCCAATACGACCGAAGCCGTTAATACCAATTTTAATAGCCATAGATTTTTTTACCTATATTAAGTTAAACAAAATTTTACTTTTACACCTAAAATGTAAAAGATACTGTGAATTATATCACACTTTTTTCTATTTCTAAGTCTAAAAGTTAGAAAAGAGAGAGGTCAGATTAAAATTGGCTGATCTATGTCAAATTTTTTGTTATTCATTGATTTGTATAAATATGTTAATTCTGTTTAGTTTTTAACAGGATAATCACACATTATTGATTTTTTAAAAGTAATAATATTTTATCCCCCTCCCTAACCCTCCCCCGCAAGCGGAGGAGGGGATTTTTTTGTTATATTATGGTTGTACAGTACATCATTCCTCCCACCGCGGGGGGGGAGGTTAGGAGGGGGGCAAGTGCGAACTTGCTCTGCAGTCTCTAACTGCTTCTATTTATTTTTTTGCTGTTCAGCACGTTTACGACGAATTTCTTTAGGATCGGCGAGCAGTGGGCGATAAATTTCAATACGATCACCATCATTAACAAGATCGATCAGCTTAGCAGGGCGACTAAAAATTCCAATTTTATTGACCTTAAGATCAATTTCAGGATACTTACTTAAAACACCAGATTGCAGAATAACTTGCTCAATAGTGAGCGGTGACTTTAATTCTATTTTTTTCAAAAAATAATGTTCTGGATAAGCATAAAGTACTTCAACTCTTATTTTGTTAGACACCATATACCTCTTTCGCTCGTTTTTTAAATGCACTGATCATTTTATTAATGAGTTCATTAAACACTTTTCCAAAGACCATTGCAATGACGGGATTTGAAAATTCAAATTCTAGATACAATGCGATTTTACAACTCTGTTCATCAAAAGGAGTAAAAGCCCAAGTGCCTTGTAAATAGCTGAAAGGACCATTCAATAATGTCATTTCAATTTTTTGATTTTTAATCATTGTGTTATGAGTACTAAAACGCTGACTAATCCCTAATTTTTGAATATGCAATTCTGCTTCTAATTCATTCTCAGCAGTGGTAAGGGTCTTTGCTCCCACACAACCAGAGAGAAATTCAGGATAGCGTTCGTAGTCATTGACAAGATCATACATCTGTTTGGCACTATAAGGCACTAAAGTGGATTGATTGATTATTGGCATAGTTTTTATATTAAAATTATAAGCGGTGTGATTGTATCAAAAATTTGCAAAAAATTAATAGAAAGTTACCGCTTGTACCCATAAAAAAACAGCGAGGGAATAATCGCTGTTTTTTTACTGTAATAATTGTGGGTTTATTTCCACCAAATTGCTAAATCTGGGAAGATGATTAACAATGACAGGGCAATAATTTGTAGTACGATAAAGGGTACTAATGAACGGAAAATTAGCCCTAATGAAATATCTGGTGGAGCCACCGATTTTAAGTAAAATGCGGCAGGTCCAAATGGGGGTGATAAGAATGAGACTTGCATATTCATACAAAATACCACACCAAACCACACGGGATCGTAGCCTAAACCTGTAATGATTGGTACAAAAATTGGCATAGTTAAAAGTGCCACACCCACCCAATCAAGGAACATTCCAAGAACAAGTAAGATAACCATCATAATGAGTAATGTACCAATTTGGCTACCATTACTTAATGTTAGAATAGTTTGTTCAACAAATTTAATGCCTCCCATTAAGTTATAAACGCCCACTAATGCAGTTGCACCAATACCAATCCAGATGATCATTCCACAGGTTCGCATTGTTGATAATGCACTTTCTTTTAACATTTCCCAGCTTAATTCACCACGAATGAATGCACTGATCATAATACCCACCACACCAAGTGCAGAGGCTTCAGTTACGGAAGCAACACCACCATAGATACTTCCTAATACCACAACAACTGACAGAACAGGGAAGAATAAGGCTTTAAAATAATTAACTGGTTTTTCTTCGTTTGCTTTTAATTCTTCTGCTGACGGAAGTGGAGCAAGCTCTGGTTTTAAGTAAGAGAGTACTAAAACATAAACAATATAGAATGAGGCTAAAATTAATGCTGGAATAAATGCCCCTTTAAAGAGATCACCGATAGAAACACTAGCAGTTAAACCGTAAATAATGAGTACGATACTTGGTGGTAACATCGTACCTAACGCACCACCTGAACAGCACGTGCCAATCGCTAATTTTTTATCGTAGCCTAAACGTAACATTTGTGGAAGTGCTAGCATACCAAGTAAGACGGTTTCTCCGCCTACAACGCCTGACATTGAGGCTAAAATCACAGCAACCACTAAGGTTTGAACGGCTAAGCCACCACGTAAGCGTTTGGCAAATAATCGCATTGCATCAAAAAGATCGTGAGCAATACCTGACCGATCCAGCATTGCCGCCATTAGCACAAACATCGGTACGGCAAGGAAAACAAAGCTGGTCACAAAACTATACATTCGACTGGTAATAAGTGGAACTGCATCCATTCCAAACCAACCAAAAAGGAAAAACAGAGCAACAAAACCCGTTACAAAAGCGAGCTGCATTCCTGTTAATAATAATCCAATCATCATTATTAACATTAAAAGGCTACCATAGCCCAATCCGAGCGAGGCTAAATCAAACATTGTTACCTCCGAGTAATAAACGTACTTCTGCAATAAGTTTTAGAATAAATTGGATAGAGACAATGATCATTGTAATAAGAATAATGGCTTTTAGATAAGCAGGGAAATTGGTATTCCACGCAGTACCAGAGGTTTCAAGTTGAAATGCTCCCCAAGGTTTGACCCAAGCCTCTTTTGCCATTTGATAAGCTGCCCAAGTCATCATTGCTGAGAAAATCAATCCCATAATATGATGAAAGATATTAAGATAATGACGAGTTTTTACTGAAACATTATCGTAAATCAGTACAACACGCACGTGTTTATCTGTGGCAAGTGCATAAGCCCCACCAAATACGAAAAGTGAGCCACCTAAAAACATTGCGGTTTCGTGAACCCAAATGGTTGGAGAATTTAGTACATAGCGAACAAATACTTCAAAAAAAGTAATCGCCACAATAAATAAAAAAATGAGACTGAGTTTTTCTCCAATCCACTCAATCACTTTGTCTAAACGAGTTTTAATTTCAGGTGTGTTATCCATAATATTGCTCCTAATATCCATAAGGTGGGAAAATCTCTCCCCACCTCTATTATTTCAGCTATTATAATAAATCTTTAGCTTTTAGATATTTTGTTACAGAGTCATAAACTTTCTGTGCATTTGGCGAACTTTTCGCAAATTTTTCCCATTGTGTTTTAGCAATAGCACGGAATTTTTTACGTTCTTCTGCTGACCAGTTATGAATCGTGATTTTTGGATTTTTCATTGCTTCTTTCACCGCTTCTTCATCTGCTTTTTTCAATGTTGAAGTAATATCTATTGCAAAATCATTTACCGATTTAACTAATAATTCTTGTTGTTCTTTGGTCATCTCATCCCATTTTTTATGACTAATAGAAACGTCAATTAAAGGTAAAGAGTGGAAACCCGGTTGAACAGGGTGTGGGGCGATATCATTCAAGCCATTTTTATGGTTTGTTGAGAATACGGTATAATCCGCTGCATCAATAACCCCTTTGCTTAATCCTGTAAAGACTTCTGAACCCGGTAAATTAACAGGTGCTGCACCTGCAGCGGCAAAAACTTGTTGAATTAACCCTTCTGGGGCACGCAATTTCAAGCCTTTTAAGTCTGCTACGCCATTAAGAGGGACTTTTGAAACAAAAGATTCCACACCTGTTGTTGAAGCACCAACAAATTTTACGCCATAAGGTTTATAGAGTTCGGTAAGTAGCTCTTTACCCCCACCATTATTCATATAATCGAGTAATTGAGCGGTGTCAGACCAAGCACCTACCATATTACCTAATAAACCAAATGCTGGATCTTTACCTGAGAAATAGCCAGTGGCAGTCACGTGACCATCAATAATTCCCATTTTGATAGAATCTAAGGTTTCCGTATGTTTTACAATACTACCAACAGGTAACAAATCAATTTCAATTTGACCATTAGAATCTTTTTTAAGTTTTTCCACCCATTTTTTTTGAATTTGGAAATTTTGGTCACCAGATGGATCTGATGATTGTATTTTTAATGTAAGTGCTGATGCTGATAATGCAGACAATGAAAATGCACCTGCAACTAAAAGAGAAACTAGCTTTTTGTTCATAAGAATACCCTCAATGAAAGTAGTTAGAAAGAAAGTAAGCAATAATAATTCATTATCCTTACCTAAGATAACTAAAAGTTACCAGTAACAGTAATTCGTTGCAAATGCTATTTTTGAAATTTGTGACATAGCTCACAAATAAAGATTTTAATCGCAAAATCGCTTTAATTTTATTCAAAATTTTCTTTTTAAGATAATATTTTCCGTTTTTATGTCTTGTTACCGATAACATAAAAAGGTAGAATATTTTCAGAATGTCTAATTCTAGGAGGTGAGTTGTGTCGAACATAGGGAAAAGTTTTGTTTTAATGGGGGTTTCTAGCACAGGTAAAACCAGTGTTGGAACTGCTGTTGCACGACAACTTGGCTTAAAGTTAATCGATGGTGATGATCTACACCCAAGAGCCAATATAATAAAAATGGGACAAGGTCAGCCGTTAAATGATCAAGATCGTGCTCCTTGGTTAGAGCGTATTCGAGATGCAGCTTTTAGTCTTGAGCAGAAATCAGAAAAGGGGATCATCATCTGTTCGGCATTAAAAAAACAGTATCGAGATTTAATTCGAGATGGTAATCAGAATGTAAAATTTATCTTCTTATCGGGTAGCTTTGATCTTATTTTGGAGAGAATGCAACAGAGGGAAGGACATTTTATGAAAACGGATATGCTAAAAAGCCAGTTTGCAACCTTAGAAGTACCACAAGCGGATGAAGATGATGTTTTTCATATTAGTATTGATTGTATATTTGAAGAAGTTGTTGAAAATTGTATTGCTCAGATAAAACCTCTGATTTAACAACTGGTTAAATGCTTTCTCCTAAATGAATACGATATCCTAAATTAATAATATGGCTTTGCTGGGGTTGGTTATTTAATCGTTCTAATAGCTGTGTCGCAGCTACTTTTCCTATTTCTAAACGGGGTGTAATGACTGTTGCTAGCTGTGGCGTCATTGACTGACCGACATTGTGACCGTGAAATCCTGCAATAGCAATTTGTTCTGGTACTTTAATTCCTAAACGCTGACACTCAAATAATGCACCAATAGCAAGGTCATCATTGGTACAAAATATACCATTAGTATCTGGATATTTTCCTAAAGTTTGATGTAACTGTTTTGCTCCAAGACTAAAAGAAGAAGATTCTTCAGTTGTAATACAATGTGGAGTTAAACCGTGTTTTTGCATTGCTTTTGTATAGCCTTGCATTTTTAGTTGGGTGCGTTTATCCATTCGAGCAGAGAAGTAAACAATCTGTTTATGTCCTCGATTTATCATTGTTTCTGTCATAGATTGTGCCGCAGCTACATTATCAAACCCAATTGCTTGATAAGAGCCAATTTCACTGCATTCCATAATTTCTATAATAGGAATATTTGCCACTTTAAGCATTTTCAAAGTACGAGGGCTATGATGATTTTCAGACAAAATTAACGCATCCACATTATAAGAGAGCAAACTCTCAATACGTTGCTCTTCCTTTTTTATACTATAACCATAGTGAGCAAGCATTGTTTGATAGCCCGCAGGATCAGTGACTGTTTCAATGCCTTTGATTACATTAGCAAAAACTTGGTTGGTTAAAGAAGGCACCAGTACACCAATAGCGTGACTTTTGGCATTGGAAAGAATATCAGGAGCACGATTTGGAATATAACCAAATTCCTCAAGTGCAGTAGCAATTTTTTGTTGAGTTGCCACCGCAACAGAGTTTGGATTTCGTAAATAACGGCTCACAGTCATCTTAGTAATGCCAAGATGAGAGGCAATGTCTTGTAATGTTGGGCGTTTATTTTTTATCATTATTCATCTACTACTTTAATTGTCACTGAAACTTGATCACCTTGTGAGAGTGGTTTATCAAGACGAGCGGTTTCAACACATACCATTGTTTTATACCCTTGCTTACTCATACCACTGGTTGCTTTATGCCAAGGATTCCAAAATACCGTATTACTTGCATTATTATGCGTAATCTCAATTTTACGCTGATAAGTTGGATCAGTAATATGCTGTGTTGCAGGAGAGACAATTTTATAAATACAATCAACATTTTCTGTAATTTGACGTGGCGAAGGGACTTGTTCAGGTTGTTGAGTCAGAGAATTGAAACATTGTGTAGGTAAACCCGTTACTGAAATATTATTAATATCTGCAATATTAAAATAACTGTGTAATGCAACTTCAGCTTGCGCATTGCCATAATGTTTAAAGGTAATCTCACAAATATCGGAGAATATCATTGTTATTTTAGCTTCGATAATATCATCATCAGAAAAAAGAGAAAATTTAAGTTTTGCCTTTTCTTCATTGATGTCATAGCCACTTAATTGCCATAATGAAATACGAGCATAACCGTGTGAGGGCGATTGCTTACCACCAAACCAAGGATAACAAATAGGGATGCCACCACGAATTGCAGTACCCAATTTAAAAGGTTCTATATCACTTAACCAAAGCACATTTTGAGCAGTATCTTTTGGTTGCCAGCTTAATAAATGAGCCCCTTGCAATGAGATAAATGCATAACCAAGCTTGTGTTTTAAGACAATGATGGGAATTTCATTATATTGTTGAAGGCTAAGTTCAGGAGTTATCTGTTTAATAAAATCAAGTTGGTGGTTTAACATTTTTATCCTTCTATTTTTTATTTGCAAATTTTTGACATAATCATACCGCTTATTTTGGAAAAATTATTTTTGAAATTCATCATTTCCCTCCTCCGCTTGCGGGGAGGGTTAGGGTGGGGGCAAATCCAAATAAGTG
The DNA here is from genome assembly GCF_018343795.1 of Phocoenobacter atlanticus subsp. cyclopteri. GTDB lineage: Bacteria > Pseudomonadota > Gammaproteobacteria > Enterobacterales > Pasteurellaceae > Phocoenobacter > Phocoenobacter atlanticus. The sequence goes on along the minus strand of NZ_CP074346.1, from coordinate 1,144,653 downwards.
TTGCTATTCTACCTGTTTTCCCATCACGGCGATAAGAGAAAAATTTATCTTTTTCTGTATAGGTACAATGCTCTCCACCTGAAATTTGAGTAATACCTAATTTATTTAAACGCTGAGTCGCAAGTTGATAAAGATCACCATAGTATTTTTCTTTTTCATTTGGGTCATTTTTAAAACATTGAATAGCATTAGGATCTATATCACAAAATTGTTCCACCACGTCTTTACCTACTTGAAAGGCTTTTTGACTAATGGCAGGAGCGAGCCAAACATTTATTTCTGAAGTAGGGCTGTGAAATTTTTTTACGGTTTCTTCTAAAATACCATCACATAATCCTCGCCACCCTGCGTGAGCGGCAGCCACTTCTGTCCCCTCTTTATTACAAAATAGTACAGGTAAACAATCAGCTGTCATTACAAGGCATACTTGATTAGGTTGATTGGTATAGACTGCATCTGCTTCTAAATTATTGTCTGAGTAGGGGAGTGTGATTACTCGAGTGCTGTGAGTTTGAGTTAAATAAAGAGGAGAATTTGGTAAATTTTGTGCAATAACTAACCGCTTGCGATTATTGGCTACGGCAATAGGATTGTCTCCTACGTGATCCCCTAAATTTAAGCTATCAAAAGGGAAAAGACTTTCGCCACCTTGTCGCAAGGTAGTGAAAGCCTTAATGTGTTTAGGTATATCCCAACTAGGTTGGATCACACGAATATCCGTCATTAGATAGTTTTAATTTAGGTATTACATTGATAATAATTCTACTCTCCTTTCGCCCAGTAATTTTCTTTTCTAACGGCAATCGCTTCAATTTCAATACCAGCATCTTTTGGTAAACGAGCCACTTCCACACAAGATCGAGCAGGGAATTGAGGATGATTATTTTCTTTGAAGAAAGCATCATATTCAGCATTTACTGCTGCAAAATCATTTAAGTCTTTAACGAAAATAGTGGTTTTCACAATATCAGCAACCGTTAAGCCCGCTTGTTCGATAATTGCTTTCACATTTTCAAGAGATTGACGTGCTTGTTTTACGATATCAGCGGGGAATTCGCCTGTTGCAGGATCAATAGGTAATTGTCCAGAAGTGATAATCATATTACCTAAATCTACCGCTTGTACATAAGGACCGATTGCTGCTGGTGCTTTGTCTGTGTGAATAAATTGAGTCATTAGAATTCTCCTTAGTATAAATAATTTTTAATGATTAATGTGTTAAACATGGGACTTACAAGGTGGCAGTGTTCCAATAATTTCGAATAGTTTATCACCATCCTTAAAGAAAACATAACCGCCATTTTTCATCTCTGTCCAATTTTCATTTTTGGTTAATGGTTGAGTAGTAATAACAGTAACTTTATCTTTTTCTGTTGTATATTGACTAAAATCAATCACAACATCATCTTCACGAAATACTTTACAAAATGGATATTTACGTGTCACATAATGTAATTTTGTGGCACAGCGAGCAATCATCCATTCACCATTAGAAAGAATAAAATTAAATACCCCTTTTTCTGCAATTTTTTCAGAAATCTCGACAACAGCATTAAAGATTTCCATTTCGGATGGTTTGTTAGGAAAGCGTTTTTTTAGTGCAGCAACCATACAACAAAAAGCACGCTCAGAGTCTGTTGTACCAATAGGTTGGTAATGATTGTTTACACATACTTCTAAATTTTCTACTGTACCATTATGTGCAAATACCCAATTTTCACCCCAAATTTCACGAATAAAAGGGTGAGTGTTTTCAATATTTACTGCGCCTTCTGTTGCTTGACGAATATGTGCAATAACATTAAAGGATTTAATTCGATAATTTTTGACGACATCTCCAAGAGGTGAAAAAGCCGCAGGTTGATTATCTCTAAATACACGGACTCCTTTTCCTTCAAAAAAAGCAATACCAAAACCATCTGAATGTTTATCAGTTATACCTGCTCGCAGTCTAAATCCTTCAAAAGAGAATGAAATATCTGTTGGGCTGTTACAGTTCATTCCTAATAATTGACACATTTATTGTTCCCATTGATTAAAAATTTATTTTTATTATGTGAAAGCATTATACAACAGGAATAATTAAACATTAATCATTAATTTCAATGCTTTTCGACAATTTTTACAAATATAACGTCGTCCTTTTTGTTGTATCGCATTATGGCGTTTTATGGTTAATAAATGAGTTTGGCAGTCACACTTATATTGAAAATTTTGTCTAACTGATCCCAATTCAAATTGATGGCACGTTTCAGCTGGTACACCAAAAACCTGTTCCATTAAGGCTTGCCACTCTTTGCCGTGTGGTTTTACTTTGCCGAATTGCTGATAAACAATAATGTGAGCGAGTTCGTGTGGCACGACATTTTTGATAAATTCATCGCTGTTTTCTTGCAACAAAATCGGATTAAAACGGATTTCATTGCGTTGCAAATAGGCTACGCCTGCCTTAGCACCACGCACATTATAATTCACTTTTGGTGTAATAAATTCTTTCTCAAAATACGTATTGGCTAAGACAAGGGTTTGCTTTAATTTACGCTGAACTTGTATTTTTAGGTGACGAATATCAGTCACTTTCTAAAATTCCTGTGGCACAAACAAAAGCCGATGACCACGCCCATTGAAAATTATATCCCCCAAGCCAACCTGTTACATCAAGTACTTCACCAATAAAATAAAGCCCTTTTGTTTGTTTGGTTTCCATTGTTTTTGAAGAGATAAAATCGGTATCCACGCCCCCTTTGGTGACTTCGGCGGTGCGATAACCTTCTGTACCATTTGGGACAAATTGCCAATGGTGGATAAATTGCTCTAAGTGAGTTAATTCGACTTTGCTTAAATCGGCAATGATTTTTTCTTTTAATAATTTTTGTTCAAACCATAGCTCAACTAATTTTTTAGGAAGATGGCGACACAACACGCTTTTTAGTTGTAATTTTGGCGAAGATTGACGAAGTTCATTCAAAATATCAAGGATAGATATTGTTGGTAATAAATCAATTTCAACACTGTTGCCTAATTCCCAATAATTAGAAATTTGTAGCATTGCAGGACCAGATAGTCCACGATGAGTAAAGAGCATTTGATTTGAAAAAGATTGTCCTCCACAGGTCACGGTGACTGGCAATGCGATCCCAGAAAGAGCAACCAATATTTTATCTTTTTCTTTATAAGTGAAAGGCACAAGGCTTGCTCGTGGTGGCAATACAGGGATATTAAATTGCTCCGCGATTTGATAACCAAAAGGTGTCGACCCAAGGGCTGGCATTGAAAGTCCGCCTGTTGCAATCACTACATTTTCTGTTTGATAAGTTCCACTAGCGGTATGAATATGATAAAAATTTGCAAATTTTTCAATTAATGTTACCGCTTGTCTAAGCTGAATATCCACTTTGCCACTTTTATCGCATTCGGCTTTCAACATCGCTACGATCTGCTCTGCACCCTCATCACAGAAAAGTTGACCTAACTCTTTTTCGTGATAGGCAATGCCGTAGCTTGCCACCATTGAGATAAAATCCCATTGCGTATAGCGAGCAAGGGCTGATTTCACAAAGTGGGGATTTTTGCACAGATAATGGTGCGGTGAAATTTCCATATTGGTAAAATTACAATTTCCACCACCAGACATCAAAATTTTGCGACCTAGTTTTTACCGTTGTCTAGCACAACAACGGATTTGCCACCTTGTCCTAACTGACTTGCACAAAAAAGCCCTGCTGCACCTGCACCGATAATGACGACATCAACATTTTTCATCAATTAAATATCCTGTTTTGGAACACAGTTCTGATAGCCAAATTGTCGCCACGCTTCATAAACCACCACAGCAACAGAATTGGATAAATTCATACTACGGCTGTCTTTACACATCGGAATACGAATTTTTTGGCTCATTGGTAAGCTGTCTAAAATTGCTTTTGGAATGCCACGACTTTCAGGACCAAACATCAAAAAATCACCTAGTTCATAGTTTACTTCGCTATGATTTGGTTCGCCTTTGGTTGTTAAAGCAAATAAACGTTTAGGTTTAGCTCGTGCCATAAAATCATCAAAGGAGATATATCTTTGAATATTCACAAACTCGTGATAATCAAGACCACTACGACGTAATTTTTTATCATCCCACGTAAAACCAAAGGGTTCAATCATATGTAAACGAAAGCCACAGTTGGCACATAAACGGATAATATTACCACTGTTTTGTGGAATTTCGGGTTCAAATAAAACGATATCTAACATAAATTTTTCTTCACTTCTTCTTGATCTGAAAAAGGGTATTTTTTCAAACCAATAATTTGATAATCTTCGTGTCCTTTACCTGCAATTAGTACGACATCTTTCGGATCAGCTTTTGCTATGGCTTCTTGTATGGCATATTGGCGAATATGTATGATTTTTACTTTTTTTGGCTTAATAAAGCCTTTTAAAATATCGTTAGTGATAACTTCAGGATCTTCAGTGCGAGGGTTGTCATCGGTCACTATCACCTTATCGGCGTAACGCTCAGCAATTTCTGCCATTTGAGGGCGTTTCCCTGTATCACGATCACCGCCACAGCCAAACACACAGCATAAGTCACCTTCACAATGTAAACGAGCAGCTTGCAACGCCTTTTCAAGGGCATCTGGTGTATGAGCATAATCAACAATGGCGGTTGGATATCCTTCTGTACTAAAAGATTCCATTCGTCCACGAACGCCTGTTAAGAGCGGTACGATTTTAATTAAATTTTGCAAATTATGTCCTAGCACCAATAAACTTGCTAGTGCGATTAATAAATTACTCACATTAAATGCACCAATTAATTTACTGTCAATTTTGCCATTGCCCCAGCTTGAGGAAAATTCAATGCTTGCACCCTGTTGAGTAAAGGTAATATTCGTTGCTTGTAACCATTGTTGTTGAGTTATTTTTACTGTTGGATCACAACTAACAGCGATGGCATTGGGTAAATTTTCAAGCCATTTTTTACCTACTTCATCATCAAAATTAATAACTTTATGTTGTGTAGTTAATTCATTAAATAGACGAAATTTTGCCGCTTCATATTCATCCATTGTGTTGTGATAATCTAAATGATCACGGCTTAAATTGGTAAAAATGGCAACATCAAAATCTAGTGCTTCAACTCGGTGTTGAACTAAACCGTGTGAAGAAACTTCCATTGCACAAAAATCTGCTTTTTGTTCCACAAATTGAGATAAGTATTGCTGAATTTCTACCGCAGAACCTGTGGTATTAATGGCTTCTTGCATATCTGGATACAAACCGTTTCCAATTGTTCCCATTACTGCTGATTTACCCCCTGCTAAGTTATGCCATTGAGCTAAAATCTGTGCCACAGTTGTTTTGCCATTGGTTCCTGTTATACCCACTAAGGTGAGTTTTTTTGAAGGATGAGCATAAAATTCGTCTGCAATTTGTGACACTTTTTTTGCCAAATTAGGGATCTCAAGGATAGGGCAAGCGGTAAGATCTTTTTCATTTTTTGCAAATTTTTCAGAAAATGTCACCGCTTGTTGATCTGCTTCTGCTTCACTTAAAATTAAACTCGCCCCTTGTGATATTGCCACTGGGATAAAATTTCGTCCATCAACTTGATGTCCTTTTAATGCAATAAACAAGTCGCCTTGTTGAACTTGGCGACTATCTAATCTTATTTGATTTAATGTGATTGGCTCACATTTTTTAAGTTCTGGAATGAGATGAATTAATCGTTTCATTATTATTTTTCACTTTCTAAATTATCTGGTTTAATATTACGTTCTCTTAATGTGTAGCCCATAATTTTTGAGAATACGGGAGCAGAAATTGCTCCGCCATAATATTTTTTACCTCGAGGCTCATTGATTAGTACTACTAAAGCAAAGCGAGGATCACTTGCAGGTGCAACCCCTGCCGTATAAGCAAGGTATTTTTTAACGTATTGTTTATTTTCAATTTTTTGAGCAGTTCCTGTTTTTACTGCCACTCGATAGCCATCAACAGCCGCTCGAACACCACCCCCGCCTTTTTTAGCGACACTTTCCATCATTCTGACCACATCTTTAGTGATTTTTTCAGGGAGAACTCGTTCTCCAATAATAGGTGGAGTCACTTTAGTAATAGAGAGCGGTCGATAAATTCCAAAACTACCTAAAGTGGCATAAGCTCTCGCAAGTTGTAACGGAGTAACTTGTAAGCCATAGCCATAGGCAACAGTTGCTCGTTCAATATCTGACCATCGTCTACGTTCTCCATTGGTACCTTGTCTTTCTCCTAATCCCAATCCAGTATCTTGACCAAAGCCTACTTTTGTATAAGTATTCATTAAAGTAGCGGGTGACATTCTTAATGCTAAACGGCTTACTCCTACATTACTTGATTTTTGTAAAATACCTTCTATGGATAACTGATCTCTTGGTGCAACATCGTGAATAGTATGTCCATTTACTTTAAATGGACGAGTATTAATGACTTCGTCTCTATAAGTCACTCCATTTTGTAATGCGGTTAATACCACAAAAGGTTTTACTGTTGAACCGGGTTCAAAGGTATCGGTAATGGCACGATTTCTCGCTAATTCAGGTTTATATTTTTTACGATTATTTGGATTAAAAGAAGGTGCATTTGCCATTGCCAATACTTCACCAGTAAGAATGTCAATCAACACGGCAGTACCAGATTTTGCATTATTTTCTATTACGGCTGTTTTAATTTCTCGATACACCATTGTTTGTAATTCTTCATCAATACTTAATATTACATCTTGAGGATCGTATTGTTTTTCATTATGAATATTTTCAATGACATTACCTCTAAAATCTTTACGAATAACTTTTTTACCATTTTTACCAATTAATAGTAGATCAAAACTTCTTTCTAACCCTTCTATTCCGTGTTTGTCATTTATATCAGTCAAACCCACTAATTGAGAAATAGCCTCTGATAGTGGATAAACGCGTAGGTATTCTGTTTTTAAAAATAAGGCGTTAATATTGAGATCTTTTACGTAGTTGCCAATTGCTTCGGAACGATGACGATCGATATACATAAAACGACGATGCGAATATTTATATATTTTAGTCATTAAATGCCCATAACTTTTGTGGAGACTTTTTGCTAATGCTCGCATTTTCATTTTTTCAATTTTTGCTGCTTCTCTATCTAAACGAACAAATTCTGAATTAGGGTTATTATGTACTTTTTGCAATAATAAATTGTAATCAAGTCCTGTTACTCTTGCGAGTAATGTCCAATACTTATCATTATTAGGATTTAAAATAATACGAGGGTTGTATTTAGATTTTGTCTGTGGTTTTAAAAAATGACTTAAATTAGCTTGGATGGCACTTGCTGATCCGCCTACTTCCATTGCGAGAATTTTCCAACGAGTACGATTGCGTTTAATTTGTGTATCAAAATATAATTTAGGATCAAAAGTGATTGAATAACGAGGATCACTGACAGAAAGTAAACGGTTATTACGATCCAGAATACGTCCTCGTGTAAAACTGAGTTTTTGAGTTCGAATAGAACGATTATTGGCTTCTTTAATTAATTCTTCTGAATCAAAAATTTGAATATAGGCAACTTTTCCAATTAAAGCACATACCATTAGAAAAAGGGTAAAATAAACACTATAAAATCGAAAAGGTAAATAGCTCTTTTCTTTTTGTTTATTTTCTGGGTCATTTGATTTTAACTTTACTGATGCCATTATTTATTCAACTCTATATTTATTCAATGATGATGATTTCTTGTTCTTTTTGTATTGATTGTAAACCGAATTTTTTTGCTGCAGCCACAACTCGAGGTTTTTGTGTTTTTGAATTCTCTTCTAATTGCAAATGCAAATATTGGTTATTTAATTGATGTTGCTGTTTAATTAATTTTTCTTTTTCTGTAATCAATAAACGAGTTTGGTGAGTAATCCAAACGGTAACAACAGCAGTTCCTGTTAATAATAATAAAAGTAAAATTGCCAATTTATTATTATTGACCAAATCATCGAAAATGACCTGTCTTAATGGATAATGTTTATTTGTCATTTTTATACCTTATCGCTTTTCTGCTATTCTCAACACGGCACTACGTGAACGAGGATTGATATTAATTTCTTGCTGTGAGGGTTTAATCGCTTTGCCAATCGTTTTTAATGGAATATCTTTATTCAATTCACTTTCTAAAATCGGCAAGCCTTTGGGAATCACTTTTCCTTTACTATTTTTACGCATAAATTGTTTCACCATTCGATCTTCTAACGAATGAAAACTAATAATAGAAAGTCGCCCTGCTTGATTAAGTACACTTAACGCTGAATTTAACGCCTTTTCTAGTTCATCCAATTCACTATTGATATAAATACGAATTGCTTGAAAAGAACGAGTAGCAGGGTGTTTATGCTTATCTTTAAAAGGCACTGCCTCTGCAATAATTTTAGCTAATTGTAGAGTCCGAGAAATTTTTTCAATATTCGATTTATTATAATTCACAATCGCTGTTGCAATACGCTTTGCAAAACGCTCTTCACCAAAGGTTTTTAATACCCAACTTAAATCTTCAATAGACACCTGTGCTAACCATTCCATTGCGGATAACCCTTTTGTGGTATCCATTCGCATATCCAAAGGACCATCTTTCATAAAACTAAAACCACGTTCAGCCTCATCAAGTTGTGGCGAAGAAACGCCAAGATCGAGTAAGATGCCATCAATTTTGCCCGTTAATTGTAATTTTTCGCAAATTTCAGGAATGAAAGAAAACGCATTATGTTCAATATGAAAACGAGGATCAGAAATCGTTTGAGCTTCGGCAATCGCACGAGGATCACGATCGATACCAATCAAACGCCCTTTTTCGCCTAATTGACTCAAAATTAATCGAGAATGGCCACCACGCCCAAACGTACCATCAATATAGATACCATCAGGCTTAATTGCTAATCCATCTACTGCTTCATTTAATAAAACAGTGATATGTTGAGGGGCGTTGCTCGTCATTTTGTGTACCAATTAGTTAAAAGTAAATTCAGAACTAGAAATTTTAACGTTTTACACTAGATACGACAAGCGGTTTTATCATTATCTGCGTATGTACTTTTTTATTCTATTCCGTTAAAATTACTCTTTTATTTTAAACGGGTTAAAAAATCTGTGAAAAAAGCCACTTTTTACCTACTTCAACAACAAAAAATAGGCGAATATGACGCCACTATTTCTGTTGCCTGTGATTTAGTCGCAACAGCTTGGCGTTCTGGTAAGCGAGTATTAATCAGTTGTGAAACTGAAGAACAGGCTTTAGATATTGATGAAGTGTTATGGGCAAGAGATCCTGAACAATTTGTCCCACATAATCTGTCAGGCGAAAGCACCACTTATGCAACGCCAGTTGAAGTCAGCTGGAAAGATAAACGTAATACACAACGCAGAGATTTATTAATTAATTTACAAAATCAAGTACCTGATTTTATCAGTAGCTTTAACCAAATTATTGATTTTGTTCCTACAGAAGAAACTCAAAAAGTAGAAGCTCGAGAGCGTTATAAACAACTTCGCCAAATGGGTTGGCAGTTGGATACACAGAAAATAGAATAAAAAAATAAGCGGTTACATTTTTATAAAAATTTGCAAAATTATCACAAAACCACGTAGAGACAGGGTATGCCCTGTCTAAAAAAACAAAGAAACAATATGAAAACAAGAGAAGAATTGCTAGCCAAACAACACCAACTAAACGTACTATTTTCTGCCTTTATTGAAGAAAAGAAAAAGCATGAGGTTCTGACTTTTCAACGAGATAATGGCGAAATTATAAAACACTATCCAAATGGAAAAATTGAAGTTGTAGTTTATGCAAAATAATATTAGTGCAATTTTCTATTGTGGTACAAATGGTGCTGGAAAATCAACTTTACGAGATTTTAATCAAGATCCCGTACAGATTGTAATTGACTCTGATCATATTGCTCAACGTATTAACCCAGATAATCCACGTCTTGCAGATTTGGAAGCAGGTAGAAAAGCAATACAATTATTTAATTTTGCAATAAAAGAGAAAATTCCATTTTCAATGGAATCTACTCTTTCAGGAAAGTCCATTATTAAGCGAATAGAAAAAGCAAAAAATGAAGGATTTAATGTTAAATTGAATTATGTAGGTGTAAATAATTATTTCATTAACATTGAACGAGTTAAAGCAAGGGTACAATTAGGTGGTCATTTTATTGATGAAGAAATAATAAAAAATCGTTATGACATAAGCAATGATAATTTGATAAAGGTTATTTCATTATGTGATGAAATTTTTATTTATGATAATTCACAAGAATTACCGAAAGTTATTTTTTATATTTCAGACAATACAATTATTCAGCTATCTGACATTATTCCAACTTGGTGTCAGAATTTACTAAAAATCCTGTTAGTAAAAGGATTAAATTTAGATTAAATAACAAGCGGTTACATTTTTATAAAAATTTACAAAATTATCACTAAACCATGTAGAGACAGGGCATGCCCTGTCTAAAAAATCAAAACAGAAAACAGAGAAACCACAATGACACAAAAATTTGAAATGGCAGATCGTTTTAATGCCAGCGCAGTAGAACAAGCACTTTATAAACACTGGGAAGAAAGTGGTTATTTTAAACCGACGATGACGGAAAATAACCCAAGTTTTTCAATCGCAATCCCACCGCCAAATGTAACAGGTAGCTTACATATGGGACACGCATTCCAACAAACCTTAATGGATACCTTGATCCGTTTTAATCGTATGGAAGGCAATAATACCCTTTGGCAAGCAGGGACTGACCACGCAGGTATTGCAACACAAATGGTGGTTGAGCGTAAGATCGCAGCTGAAGAAAACAAAACTCGCTATGATTATGGGCGTGATGCCTTTATTGATAAAATTTGGGAATGGAAAGCTCAATCAGGTGGCACAATTTCTGGACAAATGAAACGTTTAGGCAACTCGGTAGACTGGGAGCGTGAGCGTTTTACAATGGACGATGGTTTATCAGAAGCGGTAAAAGAAGTTTTTGTTCGCTTGCACGAAGAAGGACTGATTTATCGTGGTAAACGCCTTGTAAACTGGGATCCTGTATTAAAAACAGCTATTTCTGATCTTGAAGTAGAAAACAAAGAAGAAAAAGGTAAAATGTATCACGTTCGTTATCCTTTTGTTGATAAGAGCGTTACATTTGGCGGTGGTTATATGCATATTGCAACCACTCGCCCTGAAACAATTTTAGCTGATGGTTTTTTAGCTGTTCATCCTGATGATGAGCGTTACAGAGATATCATTGGACAAATGGTTCACGTACCAATGACTGATCGTATTATTCCTGTTGTTACTGATCCTTATCCTGATCCTGAATTTGGTACAGGTTGTGTAAAAATCACACCTGCACATGATTTTAATGACTATCAAGTAGGGCAACGTCACAATATTGAAGTTATCAATTTATTTAATGATGATGCATCTATGAACGATAATGCACCTGAGCGTTATCGTGGAATGGATCGCTTTGAAGCTCGTAAAGCTATTATTGCAGACTTAGAAGCGGAAGGATTTTTAGAAAAAATTGAAGATCACGTTTTAGTGCGTCCTTATGGTGACCGTAGTGGAACAGTTATTGAACCTTATTTAACGGATCAATGGTATGTTGCGGTACAAGAATTAGCCAAACCTGCGATTGAAGCGGTAGAAAATGGCGATATTCAATTCGTGCCAAAACAGTATGAAAACTTGTATTTCTCGTGGATGCGTGATTTACAAGACTGGTGTATCTCTCGCCAATTATGGTGGGGACACCGTATTCCAGCGTGGTATGATGAACAAGGTAATGTTTATGTGGGTCGTGATGAAGCAGAAGTACGTCAAAAACACAATATCAGCGACAATATCGCATTACGTCAAGATGATGACGTGCTTGATACTTGGTTTTCATCAGCTCTTTGGACATTCTCAACCTTAGGCTGGCCAAAACAAACACCTGAGTTAAAAATGTTCCACTCAACGGACGTATTGATCACTGGTTTTGATATTATTTTCTTCTGGGTTGCACGTATGATTATGATGACGTTGCACTTTATGAAAGATGAAAATGGCAAACCACAAGTACCATTCAAAACGGTGTATGTAACAGGTTTAATTCGTGATGAAAATGGTCAAAAAATGTCAAAATCTAAGGGGAATGTACTTGATCCATTGGATATGATTGACGGGATTGATTTGGAAGCCCTTGTTGAAAAACGTACTGGCAATATGATGCAACCACAAATGGCAGCGAAAATTGAGAAATCAACTCGTAAGCAATTTGAAAATGGAATTGCCGCTCACGGTACAGATGCATTACGCTTTACACTTTCAGTATTAGCAACTAATGGACGGGATATTAACTGGGATATGAAACGTCTTGAAGGTTACCGTAATTTCTGTAACAAATTATGGAATGCGAGCCGTTTTGTATTAACCAATGAAAAATTAGATTTAAGTGAAGGCGAGATCGAATATTCAGTCGCTGATCGTTGGATCGAATCTGAATTTAACCGTACCGTTGAAACATTTAGAAACAGCTTAAAACAGTTCCGTTTTGACTTATGTGCAACGGCAATTTACGAGTTTACTTGGAACCAATTCTGCGACTGGTATTTAGAATTAACCAAGCCTGTTTTTGCAAACGGCACACAAGCTCAAATTCGTGGTGCAAGTTATACTTTGATTAACGTTTTAGAAAAATTATTACGTTTATCACACCCAATGATGCCATTTATTACCGAAGAAATTTGGCAAAAAGTGAAAGGGTTTGCGGACATTGAAGCTGACACTATTATGTTACAACCATTCCCACAAGTGGAATCTGAATTAACGGATCTTGATGCTGAAAAATCAATGAACTGGTTGAAAGATATGGTAACGGCAGTGCGTAATATCCGTGCAGAAAGTAACATTGCACCAAGCAAAGCATTAACCTTATTATTTAGAAATGCGACTGAAAATGATCGCTTAATGTTAGCTGAAAATGAAGTGCTATTAAAAGCGATTGCTAAACTTGATGAAGTGAATTTGCTAAATGCTGATGAAAAAGCACCGCTTAGCGTCGCAAAATTAGTGGGTAATACCGAAGTGTTAGTGCCAATGGCAGATTTCATCAATAAAGATGCAGAGCTTGCTCGCTTAAACAAAGAGATCGAGAAATATCATAACGAAATTAGTCGTATTGAGAAAAAACTTGGTAATGAAGCCTTCGTTGCCAAAGCTCCAGCTCAGGTTATTGAAAAAGAAAAAGCCAAAATGGCAGATTACCAAACCGGCTTAGAAAAATTACAAATTCAATATAAAGAAATTGAAGCTCTGTAATTAAGTAAAAATAGAATAGGCGTATGAAAGTACGCCTATTTTTTTATTAAATTATGCAAGTTAGGAATAATTATTAGAGTGTTATACCTTATTTTTAAGAAGGGTAGATATTTTTTGAAAGTTGAGAGAAAGTGGCTGATTTTATTTGTAATTTTGCTCAAAATTCCGCAAAATAGCAGTAATGTTTTATTAACTAGATTTTAAAATGACAACTCAATTACTTCACTGTGAAAATATCAGCAAATTTTATCAAGAAGGCGAACAAAAAACACAGGTGTTAAATAATATCTCTTTTTCAATGAATGAGGGAGAACTTGTGGCGATTGTTGGAAGTTCCGGCTCAGGGAAAAGTACTTTATTACACACACTCGGCGGATTAGATCAACCAAGTAGTGGTAAAGTATTTATTAAAGAGGAATTACTACAAAAACTAAACAGTAATAAATTGGCTCGCTTACGTAATCAATACCTTGGATTTGTGTATCAGTTTCATCATTTAATGGCAGATTTTAGTGCGATTGAAAATGTAATGATGCCAATGTTAATTGGTAAAAAAAATAAAACGGAAGCAAAAGATCGTGCAGAAAAGATGCTACAAGCAGTAGGGCTGGCTCATCGTTTAAGTCATCGTCCGTCTGCTCTTTCAGGAGGAGAGCGTCAGCGTGTTGCAATAGCGAGGGCGTTAGTAAATGAACCTGCTTTAGTACTAGCTGATGAACCGACAGGGAATTTAGATCGCAAAACAACAGAAAGTATTTTTGAGTTGATTAAACAACTCAATGAAGAGCAGAATATTGCGTTTTTATTGGTTACTCACGACTTAAATCTTGCCAGTCAATTTTCTCGCAAACTTTGTATGCAAGATGGCGTGTTGAAAGAGGAATTATAATGAATACGCCTTTTTTTATTAGTTGGCGATACCAAGCAACCAAACAAAAAAATCGTCTTGTTTCTCTTATTTCATTATTTTCTAGTATTGGAATTGCACTTGGCGTTGCGGTGTTGATTATTGGATTAAGTGCAATGAATGGGTTTGAACGAGAACTCAATCAGCGAGTGCTTTCTGTGGTTCCTCACGCTGAATTATTATCTTATCAAAATGGGCAATTACAGCCGATTGAAAAGGGAGAAGAATTAGAAAATTTGGTAAAAAATAATCCAAATGTGACCGTTTCAGCCCCTTTTATCAGTTTTACCGCATTGATTGAAAATGGTTCAAAATTAAAAATTGTACAGGTAAAAGGGGTTTCAGCGGATAAACAGCAACAAGTCAGTGCGTTACACCAATTTATTGAACAATCACAATGGCAAACCTTCAAGCAAAATGGTGGCTTAATTTTAGGGGCGGGTATTGCTCGTGATTTAGGTATTAATACTGGTGATGAGATTACTTTATTATTGCCAGAAACCCAAAGTGATAACAAATTTGCTCAACCACAACATTTTAGTTTAACCGTGACTGGTATTTTACGCTTAGATGGTCAGCTTGATCATAGTTATGCTTTAATTCCTATTGAAAAAGCTCAAGAGCTACTTGCTTATAGTACTTCTCAGTATTCAGGAATTGAACTCTCTGTTAAGTCACCTTTTAATGTAAAAAATCTGACTATGCCTGAATTGGAGCAATTTCCTCAAGCTCTCTATTTACAAACGTGGATCGATAAATTTGGGTATATGTATAACGATATTCACCTTATCCGAACTATTATGTATATTGCAATGGTCTTGGTAATCGGTGTGGCGTGTTTTAATATCATCTCTACTTTGGTAATGGCAGTGAAAGATAAACAAGGGGATATTGCCATTCAGCGAACCCTTGGTGCAAATAACTATTTCATTCAAAAAATATTTCTTTGGTATGGATTGATTTCAGGAATGAAAGGGGCGATTTCAGGAATTATTTTAGGTGTAATTATTTCCCTTAATCTTACCGCTATTATTAAAAGTTTAGAAAGTTTTATTGGAATAAAATTACTTTCAGATGGGATTTATTTCGTGAATTTTTTACCGAGTGAATTACACTGGTTAGATATTGTATGGGTGTTATTAGCAACGGTGATATTAAGTTTAGTTGCCAGTTTGTATCCTGCAATCAGAGCATCAAAATTAGAACCTGCTAAAGTGTTAAGTGGGCATTGAGAGAATTAGCACCTTTAAAAATTTATCCCCCTCTTGTACAACATACATATGGTTTACACTTCCCCTAGTGTATACCACTGTGTGAGTGGATAGATTTTCTTATCTCTATTATTCATCAATCCTGGTTGATGGAAGCGATAGTATATTCTCCATTTACTTTTACCTTTCTCACCTCCATTATAATAATAAGCCACTATTTTATGAACTCTCTTTTATTAAACATTCTGAATGTTCGTTCATTTTTTAACTAGCAGGGCAAGATCGCACTTTTCTTAAAAATATGATCTAATAGCACCTATTATTCAATAACAAATAGGTGTAAAAATGAATATATTATCAGCTTTTAAAGATTTGGAAGACCCTCGCAAAGATATAAACAGAAAACATGACTTCTTAGATGTTATTTTTCTTTTCGTAAGTGCGGTAATATCAGGTGCAGAAGGATGGAGTGAAATTCATCAGTTTGGTAAATTGAATATAAAATGGTTACGAAAATACCGAGATTTTGAAAATGGTATTCCTGTTGATGATACGATTGCTCGTATTGTAAGACGGATAAATCCTGAGAAATTAAATTATATTTTTATTAATTTTATCAATGAGATACGAAAATCACAAGGCAAAGAGTGTATTGCAATAGATGGTAAAACATTAAAAAACAGTTCACATTTAGAGCCTCATAATGCCCTACATAGTATTACGGCTTGGAGCTGTTCAAGAGGATTAATTTTAGCTCAAAATAAGTCCAAAGGTAAGAAAAATGAGAATGAAAGCATTCTAGAAATGATAGATATTTTAGAGCTAAATCAAGCCGTCATTACGGTAGATGCGATGAATACGCAAAAGAAAATAGCGAAGAAAATCATAGAAAAGAAGAGCGATTATGTGATGCCATTGAAAAATAATCATAAGAAATTTAGAAATGAAATAGAAAGTTATTTTCATAAAGTAGTGCGAGAAAAATCAATAAAAATAGATAAATTTCAAGAAGTTAACTGTGAAAGAAGTCGAATAGATCAACGGTATTATTCAAAATTACCAATAAGTGATTGGCTTTTGGAATCTCAAGGTTGGACAGGAATTAAAAGCCTTATTCAAGTTCATAGGATAAGAGAAGACAATGGCAAGAAAAGTGAAGAAAAAGTATTTTATATCAGTAGCTTAGATGTTCCTTGCGAAGACTTTGCGAAATATATTAGGGGTCATTGGGAAGTTGAAAATAAAGCGCATTGGGTACTTGATGTTGTTTTTAAAGAAGATGATAGTACGATTTATTTGGGGGATGGCGTTGAAAATATGGCAATAATTAGGCGTTTAGGGCTTAATTTAGCACGACTACATCCAGCTAAAAATAGTATGAAAAGCAAGCTGAAATCAGCTGGCTGGTCTGATGAAATGAGGTCTGAGCTTATTTTTGGTGTGTGTGATTAATTTATAGACAAAGTACGCGGTTGCCCTGAATCTGTTATGCTCCTTTTCACTTATCTAGGATCTAAATATTGATCTTTATTCTGCATTAGTGATCTTAATTTGATTGTCGTCTATTTTTGGACTTAGTTTCAATGTTGAGAATAATGATTCTGACCGCCAATATGAAATAATAATTTCGAAAAATTAAAAAAACGAATTTTTAGTTTATTTTTGTGATTCATATCACAAATATTAACATTTTACATCAACAAAGTGTTTTTTTTTTGTTATTCTTTTTGTTAGTAAATAACATTTTGTGTTTGGTAATAACATATAGTAGTGAGGGGGATACAATGGCAGGTGTACGCTTGAGAGGGGTAGAAAAGCAATATCCAAATGGCTTTAAGGCTGTTCACGGCATTGATTTAGATATTAGAGATGGTGAATTTATGGTTTTGGTTGGTCCATCAGGCTGTGCAAAATCAACAACGTTACGAATGATTGCTGGCATTGAAGAGGCAACAGGTGGAGAGATCTATATCGGCGATCGTTTGGTTAATGATGTTGCACCAAAAGATCGTGAAATTGCAATGGTATTTCAAAGTTATGCTCTTTACCCACATATGACCGTCTATGACAATATGGCTTTGGCGTTAAAATTGCGAAATATTCCTAAAGATGAGATTGAGCACCGAGTACGAGAGGCCGCTGAAAAATTAGAAATTACTGATTTATTAGATAGAAAGCCAAAGGAGATGTCTGGTGGACAGCGTCAGCGTGTGGCTTTAGGGCGTGCGATTGTTCGTAAGCCAAAAGTTTTTTTATTTGATGAGCCGCTCTCTAATCTTGACGCAAAATTACGTGTTTCAATGCGTATTCGAATTGCTCAACTGCATAAAGAATTGAAGAATACAATGATTTATGTAACACATGATCAAGTGGAAGCTATGACGATGGGGGATCGTATCACTGTTTTAAAATTTGGGGAAATTATGCAAGTTGATACGCCACTCAATTTATATCATAGACCAAAAAATGTGTTTGTTGCTGGGTTTATTGGTTCTCCAACAATGAATTTAATGGACGCTATGTTAGTAGAAAAAGAGAATAAGGTTTATGTCAAAATTGAAGAAACATTGATTGAAATGTAGGCTAGTAAAGCTCAAAAAGTGAAAGATTATATTGGTAAGAGTGTGGTATTTGGTATTCGTCCTGAGGCTATCGAGGCTGTTGAAAGTGGTGGTATTGAAGGTGATATTACCGTTGTGGAACAAATGGGAAATGAGGAATACATCTACTTTAATATCGGAACAACACAATGGATTTGTCGAATGAATGTAGATGGCGAGAAAAATTTGCGTCGTGCAGGATGCTGTGAGTTTATTTTTAATACTGCAAAATGTCATATTTTTGATAAGGAAACTGAGCAGAATGTGAGTTTGTAGTATTAAAGATTATTGAGCTATTAAGTAGCGTATATAATTGTATTTATTCATCTATGGAGTCTTTCAAATGAAAAAATTTATGAAAAAGTTAGTGTTGCCAGTCACTTTACTTGGTTTAGCTGCGTGTGATCCAAATGCGGAAGTTAAAAATAATAAGGAAGTTGTTGAGTTTTATCACGCATTTTTCCATGAGGAGTCTGTTTATGCCCCATCTAAAGTTATGCGTGATCTTTATGATGATTTTGCAAAAACACATAATAATGAAACCATTGAATTTAAACCAATTTCAGTAAATGGTAACATTAAAGATGTGATGAATAATAAGGTGGCGAATGGCGAGTTCCCCGCAATTATTGATTTAGCTGGGCACGATGTGTCATTGGCGGCAATATCTCAAAATTTAGTGTTGGATATGAAGCCTTTTATTGATAAAAATAACTTACAAAAGAATATTGGGATTAACTATATTCAAAATAATAAAAATGGAAAAATCTATTCAGTACACGATCAGTTAGTTTCTTTAGGATTGTGGTATAACACAGATATTTTCAAGAAAGCGGGTGCCTCGTTGCCTGATACCTGGAAAGATTATAATGATTTTGGTGTGGCGATGTCTAAAGTGCGTCAACTTGATGGCGTGTATGGATTTGGAGCGGGAGAACCAGCGATTCGTATTTTTAATGCAGTACTTGGATTATCTGAAGAAGGGCGTGGATTATTAACTAAGCCATTAACCAAAGAAGGGATTGAATCAAAAGCGTTTGAAAATGCATTAAGAGTAACAATGCGTGAGGTTCAAGCGAATGGTTCTAATAATGCAGGAGGAAATGCAAATATTTATACAGCGGATTTTGTTAATAATAAATCTGCCGTATTTTTTAATGGAGTATGGGCTGCCAGTGAGTTACAAAAAAATAAAGCCTTACAGCCAGCACTTTACCCTGGAAAAGTCGCTATTTCTTCTCCAGGTGGCGGTATTACTATCTCTAATCAACTATCAGAAAAAGGTAAAGCCTTAGCATTAGAATTTTTAAAATATATGACTTCAGATAAAGTTCAAAAAATTATTTTTGAAAAAGTTGGTTCTGCAGTGGCAAGTAAAAATATTGATTTTTCAAGCTTAGCAGCCGCATCTTCTGAACCAACAACACGCTTATTAGGTACTGCGATTGCAGAGGTTGATGGATCAAAAGTTACTGTTCCTACTATTATTACTTCTTGGGGTGGGGATATTAGAACTGTCTTAATCAATGCGTTAACAGAATCTGCGGCAAGTAATGTTGATATTGAACAGAAAGTGAAAGATACACAAAAAATCTTAAATAGTTTGATTAACTAGGTCGTGTATAAATTGCCAATAGAGTTAATACTCTATTGGCAATATGTTAAGGGGGCTCTATGATAAAAATATTCAATAATAAAAAGTTTGGGAAACAGTTATTTATATTTTCTTTTTTATTACCAACATTACTCTGTTTTTTTATCTTTTATTTTTATTCTGTGGCGACTATTTTTGTGACATCATTTACAAAATGGGATTATACCAATTTAAGCCATCCAGAATTTTTAGGTTTTGATAATTTATTTGCAAATTATCATTATATTTTTAAAGAATATCCTTTTTTTATGGAGGCTCTGTTTAATTCTATTCGCTGGGCAATTATAGGTATTGTTATTCAAGTACCAATTGCAGTATCCATTGCTATTATATTATCAAAAAAATTATCAGGTTGGAAAGTAACACGAAATTTATTCATTATTCCAAGCATTATTTCTTCTGCTGCGATGGGGTTAATTTTTTACAAATTTATAATCCAAATTATGGTGTAGTTAATGAGATCATTAAATTTTTCAATCCAGATTTTAATGGTTCAGTACTTTTAATTCCGGGGGTAAATATCGTTGCAATGACAGCTGCTTATGTCTTTTTTACAGGTGCTTCGACAATTATGGTGCTTGGACAAATCCTTGCAATACCAAAGTCATTATATGAAGCGGCAGAAATTGACGGTATAAGTAATTTTAAGGTTGATTGGTATATTACGCTTCCAATGATTAAAGATACGATTAAAACAATTTCAGTCATGGCAGCGAGTGCGGGTTTCTTGATTTATAACGAAGTCTTTTTCTTAACCAATGGTGCGGCAGGTACAAAATCAATTAGTTTTATTATTCGTGAATTGGCGGTTTCAAGTTCACGAACACAATATGCTCGTGCGAATACGGTTGGGGTATTTCAGATTTTAGGTGGACTGTTGATCATTGTATTGATCGGTCTGATTTTTAGAAATAAAGATAATAAATTAATGAAATAGAGGAGTGACCAATGAAAAATAGTGGCAGTTTATCTAAAAGCACAAAAATGATTATCTATCTTTATATGGCATTTACTTGCTTAATTTCTTTATTTCCCATTGGTTGGATATTTTTATCTTCACTTAAAGCTGATCCAATGATGAATCCAGGTTTAAGTTTGCCTACTGAAATAAGTATTGAAGGCTATATTAATGTATTTACAGAGTTGGGGGTACATAAGTATTTTTGGAATAGTTTTAAAATCGTCTCTATTTCAGTCATTCTGAGTATCATAATGATTTCTATGTCATCTTATGTAATAGCAAGAATGGAGTTTCGCGGTAAAAAATTAGTGACAGCAATGCTTTATTCCACTCTATTTATTCCTGCTACGGCAATGACATTCCCTATTTACCGATTAGTAGGTGTGTTAGGTATATTCAATACTCCTATTGCATTGATTTTTGTATATACCTGTTCAGGTATTGCAATGAGTTTTTTTATTATAAAAAATTATTTTATGATTATTCCGAAGGAATTAGAAGAAGCCGCAGAGATAGACGGAGCAAGCCACACCCAAATTTTTTGGAAGATTATGTTGCCTATTGCCCGTCCCGGTATTTTAACCGCCGCTATTCTTGCATTTATTAATAACTGGAACGAATATTATTGGGCATCAATGCTGATTATTGATAAAGCTCAGCTTACTGTTCCAGCATTATTAGGACAATTTACGACAAGTTTTAACACGAATTATAATGGTCTTTTTTCAGCAATTTTTGTGATTGTGCTACCACCTATTATTTTATTTGCCTTTACGAGTAAATACTTTATTGAAGCATTAGGTGGCGGAGCAGTGAAAGGCTAAAACACTAATATTTTGAGGATATAAAATGAAAATTAGTAATAGTAATATTGAGCGTATTTTTCATTATGCTGATCATCAATTTTATACCGTAAAAGTGGTGAATCAATTAAATGGTAGAATTGTTGTAAATAATTCTAATAGAGAGTTTGAAATAACCTATTTAGATGGAAGAACGGTCACATCAGTTGATTTTAAGGCAAATGTTTTAGAGCAGAATAATAGTAATATTAAAGTGAAGTTTTATAATGAAACAACCTGTTTAATTATTGATTATATTGCAAGAAATGATGTTATCGCTAAGCAAATAGAAGTTATTTCATCAGACAATGCGATCAATTTTATCGATATAGATATTTTTGATTTTATTGATAAAACGGATATCTTCTATCCTAAAAAGCAAGATGATATTGCAGAAATGGCAAATTTTAGTGGGTACTATGTTGAGGCTGGACAACCTGTTTATGCGAAATCTTTCTTTTTAGGGGCGGAATTTCCTTTGATTGAAAATAGAATAATAGAAACGCATTATTTTTCACGGTATTTTTTAGGTGAGGCAGTGAATTTTCCTAAAAAAATACCGTCTGCTATTATTGGATCAGCTCGAGATAATGATGAATTAACTATTCAAAAGGCATTTTTCTCTTATATTGAAAGCATTTCTCAGCAGAGTTATTTCAGAAAACAATATAACTCTTGGTACGATCATATGAAAGAAATTGATGAAAAAATCATTTTAGATAGTTTTCAAAAAATTCATCAAGGTTTCAATAAATATGGGATAAAGCTAGATGCTTATGTTGTTGATGATGGTTGGAATAATTATGCAAGTTTTTGGGATTTCAATAATAAATTTCCGAATGGTTTAACCAAGATTAAAGCGTTAGTTAATTCCTTAAATGCGAGTTTAGGTTTATGGATTGGTCCACGAGGAGGCTACTGTGTGACTGAGACTATAATGAGTGATTGGCTTGAAAAAAATAAAGATAAAAAACTGGGAAGTAAAAATAAAATATCTCAAGATGTGAATGTCGGCGATTTTAATTATTTAGAAAATCTAAGAAAAGTGATGTTACAACATCAAAAGGATTTTGATATTAGTTATTGGAAAATTGATGGTTGGCTATTAAAACCCGATGTTCAAGATCAAAGTGGTGAATATGGAATGCACACAATGACACGAGTCTATGAATATTTGGTCAAAATATTAACGGATCTGAGAGATGAGAGAGGTTCTCGTGATTGTTGGATCAATCTAACTTCTTATGTGAATCCAAGTCCTTGGTGGTTGCAGTGGGTAAATAGTTTATGGATTCAACTTTCACAAGATATTGGTTTTACAGAAAATGCAGGTAATGATATAAACCGCACGATAACTTATCGTGATATTCAATATCGTAAATTTATCCGTGATCGTCATATTCAATTGCCTTTGTCGTGTTTATATAATCACGATCCTGTTTATGCAACAACAGCACATTCTGGTTATATGGATCATCAAATGTATGCTTCAATTACTGATTTTGAAAATTATTTACGCTTTATCGCAACACGAGGGAATGGCTTCTGGGAGTTTCATTATTCTTATACAATGTTTGATGATGAAAGATGGCAGGCAAATGCTCGAGCAATAAAATGGATTGAGAAAAATTATAATACGTTGAAATATAGTGAAATGATTGGTGGTAACCCAGAACTATTTGAAATATATGGTTATCATTGTATTGATGAAGTGAGCGGAAAAGCCATTTTATCGTTACGAAATCCAAGTAATATGACTCAGTTTATCTCATTACCAAATATTGATTTAAGTGATTATAAAACAACGATTGGTCAATTTTCTCTAGTAGATGATGGCATTTATCTCGCACCTTATGAGATAGTTATTTTACAAAAAAAGTAAAGTAATTTTTTAGAGACTATAAAAATAACTGTGTATCTGCTTTAATATAGAAAAACATTAAGGTGGATACCAACATGAAAAAAACAAATATAACCGACCAAATTGAAGCCCTGCTTGAGCAACTAGACTCTCAAGAAGATATCGCAAAAGCAACACAACTTTTGCACAAACGTTTCTTTGAGAAGTCACTCAATGCTGAATTAGATGAACATCTTGGCTATCAAAAGAATGGTATACGTAAAGGTAGCAATAGCAGAAATGGGGTGACATCCAAAACAGTCTATACCGAAGAAGGTAAATTTTCTATCGATACCCCACGTGATAGAGAAGGGACTTTCGAACCTGAAATCATTAAAAAACGACAAACAAGAGTGCCTACACTCGACTCAAAAATTATCTATTTATATTCACAAGGAATGAGTACCCGAGAAATCACTGAAACCGTGTCAGACCTGTATGGGACTGAAATCTCACCTACACTGGTATCACGTGTGACAGATGCACTATTAGATGATGTTATCGAGTGGCAATCTCGCCCCCTTGATGATGTCTATCCTATTGTTTATTTAGACTGTATCGTTGTTAAAGTCCGTCAAGATAAACGTGTGATTAACAAGGCAATTTACCTTGCCTTAGGCATTAATATGCAAGGACAAAAGGAGCTTCTAGGGTTGTGGATATCTGAAAATGAAGGAGCTAAATTTTTGTTAGGGGTGCTGACAGAATTACAAAATCGTGGTGTAAAAGATATCCTTATTGCTTGTGTTGATGGATTAACGGGCTTTCCTGATGCGATTAATGCTGTTTATCACAGCTTTGTATCGTCCATATGGTGCGTAATTCTATGAAATATGTGCCTTATAAGGACTATAAAGCAGTTGCTTGAGATTTAAAGAAAATTTATCAATCTGCGACAGAAGATGAAGCCTTGCAGGAATTAGAGAATTTTGCGAATACTTATGATGATAAATATCCGCAAATATCACGGTCTTGGTATAAACACTGGGATAACCTGAATACCTTGTTTAACTACCCACAGGACATCAGAAAATCCATTTATACAACGAATGCTATTGAGTCTGTCAATAGTGTTATTCGCAAAGTCATCAATAAAAGAAAATTATTCCCAACAGATGACTCAGCAAAAAAAGTTGTTTATCTGGCTATTCAAAATGCCTCTAAAAAATGGACAATGCCAATTAGAGACTGGAAATTAGCTCTCAATAAGTTTATGATTGAGTTTGATGATCGCTTAGCTGATTATCTTTAACTAAATTGCAGTTACACAGTTTAGGAGACAGTCTCTTGCCCTTTTTTAACTAGTACTTTAAGACATATTTGTTTAAAATAGGTTTTGATTATTTTTGAAGATATTATTAAAAGGACATACAATGAAACTATCCAAAATTACACTGAGTTTATTTGTCGCCGTTGCAATCTCAGGTTGTGCGAATAAAATGAGCCAAGATGGTAGTCTTGAACAAGTTCAAAAAAATTATAACAGTTATAAAGAGATCGTAAAGCAGTATAAAATTGATACTCAATGGTGGCTTGGATATCAAGATCCGCAATTAAATCAATTAATTGAAACAGCCTTAGCCAATAATAAAAATTTGGCAAAAAGTGCAATTTTAGTTAATAAAGCTCTTTATAACGCAAACCTAGTGGGAGCAAATTTAGTCCCTACGTTTAGTAGTGCAGGTAAATCTTCAGCAGAAAAAGGAGCAGGGCATTCTGCGAAAAATCCACGCTCAACAGGTACCTCATCTATTAGACACGATGTAGGTTTTGATCTAAGTTATACCCTCGATCTATGGCAACGTTTATCAAACAGTGCCAGTGCGGCGGAGTGGGAAAAAAATGCCACAGTGGAAGATTTAGAAGCAACTCGTTTGGCTTTAATTAATGCTGTGATTAACACATACTACAACTTAGCCTATTTTAATGAAGCCATTCATATTACTCAGCAAAGTATTAATAATTATACTAAAATCAGTCGAGTAATGAATAATAAATACAAATCAGGAATGATCACACAACTTAATGTTGATCAATCAATGCAAGCGGTCTTACAAGCAAGAAACAGTTTAATTAATTTACAAACAGCACAAAAGACGGCTGAACAAACACTGCGTAATTTATTGAATTTAAAACCAAATGACAGTATTCCTGTTAAATATCCAAATTTATTAAAAGTGAAATTACAAGGTGTGAATACCGATGTACCTGTTTCGACTATTGCAAACCGTCCTGATCTAAAATCTGCTTTATTCCGTTTACAAAGCGGTTTTAAAAGCCTACAAGCAACGGAAAACAGTTGGTATCCAACCCTCAGTTTAGGGGCGAGTTTATCAGGCTCTGCACCATTGGTAGGAGATATTGCAGATAATCAATTATTGGGTGGCACGTTATCTTTTAATTTACCTTTCTTAGATTGGAATAGAGTGAAGTTAAACATCAAAATTTCAGAACAAAATTATAAATTAGCGAAGCTAAATTATGAACAAATTGGTACTAAAGCACTAAATGAAATTAGTACCTATTACTATACTTATAAGCAATCGAAAAAAAGTTTGAGCAATCTGAAAAAGACCTATTTCTACAACAAGAGAATTAGTCGCTACTATCAAAACCGCTATAAAGAAGGTGTTTCTGAACTACGAGATTGGTTAAATGCAATCAATACTGAAAATGGTTCAAAACTGGCAATTATTCAAGCCAAATATAACACCCTACAATATGAAAACCTTGTTTATCAGGCAATGGCTGGGAAGTATAGTA
This sequence comes from Phocoenobacter atlanticus subsp. cyclopteri, assembly GCF_018343795.1. GTDB lineage: Bacteria > Pseudomonadota > Gammaproteobacteria > Enterobacterales > Pasteurellaceae > Phocoenobacter > Phocoenobacter atlanticus. The sequence goes on along the minus strand of NZ_CP074346.1, from coordinate 1,118,462 downwards.
AGTAGTTGATTTTTAAGCGGTATGATCTTTTTATTTTTTTGCAAAATAAAGTCATACCGTTTTTGATTGGTATTTTTATAAAAACTTGTTACCTTTATATGTTTTTAATACTTTCAAATAAGTTTTCTCAATCCAAGGGGAGAATAATGCTATCATTCAAAATTATGAATAAGCAAATATGATTATTTTTAATTGAAAGCAACTGGTGGGTCAGATTAAATAAGGGTTGAACTTATTTTGAAGAGGTTGGATTATTTATTTCTTTTTAAGGAAAGTGGGGAAAAGCATTACAATGTAAGGCTTTTTCCCACTTTTTACCAACGATTTTGTTTACTATACCTTATTATAAATATGGAATAAAAAATTAGTCGTCTAATAAAACTGACTCTAATGCAATTTCAATCATATCATTAAAGGTTAATTGGCGTTCTTCTGCCGTAGTTTGTTCACCTGTGCGAATATGGTCTGAAACTGTGCAAATCGATAATGCTTTTGCTCCGAATTCTGCAGCCACACCATAGATACCTGCCGCTTCCATTTCAACACCTAAAATGCCATATTTTTCCATTACATCAAACATTTCAAAATCTGGGGTATAGAAAAGATCAGCAGAGAAAAGGTTACCTACTCGAACGTTAACACCTTTGGCTTTAGCGGTTTGAATTGCTGCTACTGTCATATCAAAATCTGCAATCGCAGCGAAATCGTGATCTTTAAAACGTATACGGTTTACTTTTGAATCGGTACAAGCACCCATTCCAATAATAACATCGCGTAATTTCACATCTTCACGTACTGCACCACAAGAACCAACACGGATAATTTTTTTTACTCCGTATTCTGTGATTAATTCTTTAGTATAAATTGAACAAGATGGAATACCCATTCCGTGTCCCATTACAGAGATTTTACGTCCTTTGTAAGTTCCCGTATAACCAAGCATATTACGAACATTGGTTACTTCTTTTGTATCTTGTAAGAAAGTTTCTGCAATATATTTAGCACGAAGTGGATCACCCGGCATTAATACTACATCTGCAAATGCACCTTCTGGTGCGTTAATATGTGGAGTTGCCATTTTATTTTCCTCATTTAGTTTTTAATAAAAAGTTTAAGCGGTATGATTTCATTATAAATTTACAAAATTATTTTGTAATTAATAACCTGTCACCGATTGCTCTTCTGTTCCATTTAATGTTGCTAATAAATTAACCAATAAACTTGATGCACCAAAACGGAAGTGAGTTGAATTTACCCAATCTTTACCCAAAATATCTGCCGCTAATGATAAATATTGTTCAGCTTCTGCGGTTGTTTTTACACCACCAGCCGCTTTAAAACCGACTTTATCTGCCACATTTAAATCACGAATAACTTCTAACATAATTCTTGCAGATTCTAAGGTTGCATTCACGGGTACTTTACCCGTTGATGTTTTAATAAAATCTGCCCCGGCATTAATCGCAATTTCACTTGCTTTACGAATAAGTTGCTCTGTTTTCAATTCGCCTGTTTCAATAATGACTTTTAATAAAACATTCGCTTGTTCACATACGGCTTTACATTGTTTTACCAATTCAAAGCCAACTTCTTCATTGCCCGCAATTAATGCTTTGTATGGGAATACGACATCCACTTCATCAGCACCATAAACGACTGCTGCTTTAGTTTCTGTTACTGCAATGTTAATATCATCATTACCGTGAGGAAAATTAGTCACTGTTGCTACTTTTACGTCTAAACCTAATGCTTTTAATTTTTTATGTGCTACAGGTATAAAACGTGGATAAATACAAACAGCAGCAGGACTACCAAATTCTGTTTTTGCTTGTTCACACAAAGCAATCACTTTTTCATCTGTATCATTATCATTTAAAGTCGTTAAATCCATTAAAGATAATGCTTGTTTTGCAACTTGTTTTTGAGTCATTTACTTTTCTCCTATTTCTTCTTTAAATTTTGAAGCAATCGTTTTTCTAATACTAAAACGACAAACACCACTGATTAAGCAGTGGTGTTTACTTACGCTATACAAATTTTAACCTACAATTGCACCACCAAGTCCAATAAATAGACCTGCAATTGTTGCACTCATTAAGTTAGATAAAGATCCAGCTAATACAGCTTTCATACCTAAGCGAGCAATATCACTACGACGAGTTGGTGCCATTGTACCAATACCACCAATTAAGATTGCGATTGAACTGAAGTTTGCAAATCCACAAAGTGCAAATGTAATAATAGCCACTGTTTTATCACTTAAATGAATGGCTGATTCAGGTGCTAAGTATTTGATGAATTCTAAATAGCCTACGAATTCATTTACAACTAATTTAATACCAATCATCTCACCAGCAATACCTGCTTCATTCCAAGGAACACCGATTACCCACGCAAGTGGTTTAAATGCGTAAGCAAAGATTAAGTTTAATGAAAGATCAGGATAACCAATCCAGCCACCGATACCACCTAGAAGACCATTGATTAATGCAATTAATGCAACAAATGCGATTAACATTGCACCCACGTTAGCAGCAAGACCTAAACCAGTACTCGCACCAGATGCCGCAGCTTCTAATACGTTTGCAGGTTTTTCTAAATCAACTTCTTCTAATTCATCTTTAAATGTTTCAGTTTGTGGAAGAATAATTTTTGCAAATAATAACCCACCTGGTGCAGCCATAAATGATGCTGCGATTAAGTAAGTTAGAGGGACACCCATTCCAGCATAAGCTGCCATTACTGCACCTGCGATTGATGCTGTACCACCAGCCATTACTGCAAATAACTCAGATTCAGTCATTTTATTAACAAATGGCTTAACCACCAATGGTGCTTCTGTTTGTCCAACAAAAATATTTGCTGCTGCTGACATTGATTCTGCTTTTGAAGTACCTAATGCTTTTTGTAGCAATCCACCTAACACTTTGATCACTATTTGCATAATACCGATATAGTAAAGTACTGAAATTAATGCGGAGAAGAATATAATTGTTGGTAATACTCTAAATGCAAAAACAAAACCAAGTTTAAATGTAGTTGATAGTTCACCGAAAACAAAAGCAATACCTTCGTTACCGTAATTTATCACGTGTTGAATACCTGTTGCCATAGCACCTAACGCATCACGTCCAGCAGGAACATAAAGAATTAATGCCCCTAAACCAACCTGAATTGCTAATGCTCCAAAAACAGTACGAAAACTTATTGATTTTTTGTTATTAGAGAATAAAAAAGCAATCCCTAAAAGAACAAAAATCCCTAATAAGCTGTTTAATAAACCATTCATAGATAAGACCTCATTAAGTTAAATTATAAAGTGTGTAAATTTTACTGAATTTTTTATAAAAAATCTCAAAATATATTCAAAAATGTGAGCTTTCTCACATTTATAAAATAAACGTTATTTCAACAATAGGATATGATAATTATTTTACAAAATTATGCAATACTTTCAAATAATTCAATATGTTTTTTCCCTTCCTTTTCAACAAACTGATAAAACTGAGGAAAATTAAAGCTGAGTTTTTGTGCTTTTTTTTCTGCAAAAGTGGCATTAATCAATTTCACTTTTTTATCTTTACTTCCCTTACAGTTTAAATAACAATCTAAATGATTTTTTTCATCTAAAATATAAACATTAAAGGTAGTTTCTGTTTGATCTTCAAAAAAGAATTGGGTAAAACCCTCAATTGCAAACTCTCCAATTTCTTTAGGGAGCAAATGTTTTTTTAATAAACGCTCTTTTTCTGTAAATTTTTGAGATAATCCTACCGCTTGTTCTGAGTTTATTTCAATATTTCCAAATACAAACTGCCATTTTTGATTAGAAATCTCAGAACGTATTAATAGTTGTTTTTGATAATTAACACCTGTTTGTATAACAATACAACGGTTAACCAAAGCACTAATTAAAGATTGTAATTGTTGATTAAAATGTCGAGAATAACAAAATACATTTAATGAATGAGGTGCAAAAGTACTTTGGTAAAGTTTGTTAGATAAAAGTTTTAATGCATCTAAAACGGCATTTTCACCCTCAAAATACTCTGTTCTAATTTCACTCCACATATTACGATAAATTAACCCAATGCTACCTACAACCTTTTGTTGAGAATATCCTAAATTAAATAATTCTTTTGATGAAGGCTTAAATGACATCTCATTCATTTCTTTTGTTGGATCTTTGGTTAAATTAACGACTACCACTAAATGTTGTATTTCATTAGGATGATGCCACGCTTCACTACTTGGTAAAGGCACTCTAATAGGTATATTTAAACGAATATCTGCAATAAATTGACGTAACTGAACTAAATTAACGGTTTTACTAATAATATGTAAATCCGTTTTAGGGGTAATCAATCCATTAAAATACGCCCAAGAAATCAGTTGAATAAGATAAGGAAAATGTTGTACATAACGAGAATTAGAATCGTACATAATTTTAGGGGGATGATTCAGTAAATACCATCCTTTTTTAGGTGCTTTCGCTTCCACAAAAGTGAGGGCATCCTCCGCTAAATTCCATTTTATTTTATTATTTAATAATGTCACTTTTCCTGGCAAAACTTCAAATGTGGAATATAGTTGACGGACTAATATGTCGCTATCTTGAGAAAGAATAGTAGGGGTAATATTTTGTTGTCTTACAAAGTTAATCAATTTATGGTAACTCTGCATAAAAATGCCAACCAAAGTTTGTTGGTGCAAAATTGCTTGTTTAACTTTCCACTCTGTTCGACAAGATAATTCTTTCACCTGTTCTGGAGACCATTGCCATTTTGAAATCAATTCCTGTAATTGATTTAAACGCCAACTACCATTATTTTGTGGTATTCCTTCTGTCACCTTAATATAAAAACAGCGACGAATGTTTTCAAGACGTTCAAATTCTTGTTCTTTAGTTAAATAGGCAGTAACTTGCTCAAGTATTGCTAAATAAGGGTCAAAATGATAATCCGAACGTTTATCTTGCAATAACATTTTTTTGAATTGTTTAGAAATTAAATTTGTTTCAGGATAGGTTTTTGTATAACTTTCTAGCAATAAAATTTTTATAGCTGATTTATAAGGAGAATTAATGCTCTTATAAAGTTGCCATAAACTCGCACCAAAAAACTCATCAATGGAAAGCGCTGAAAAATCCCCAAAATCTAACCATTCATCAAGATCTACCCCATCGGAAATAAGTTGCTCAATAGCTTCTTGATAAGATTGCCCTTCTTCTTTTAAAAGATGAAGCCACAATAGTCTTTTTCCTGTAAGACGAATAGCGGAACGATAAAATTCATCTAACAAAAAAAAGTGTTGTGCTGAACCACTATTCTCTTTGGTTACTTTATTATAATAAAATTGTTTTTTAAATTGATTAGGATTCATTAAATAAAAATGAATTTCCACATTGAATTTATTTGCCCACTCTTGGATTAAACTAAACTTACTTTCGATTAATGATTGCTGTTGTAAATTAAAATATTTTTCACTACATACCCAAATATCTAAATCAGAAGTAGGGGTTTGTGAAATTGATCCCGTACTTCCCATTGCATACACAGCATCAAAACTTGGTTCATCCACTTCCAACAATGTATCATCATAAATATTTTTGGTTAAAAATTGTTTTTGATAAGGGGTCAATGAAAATTGCCAAATTCCTTTTGGTGCAGAGGGTACATAAGCGGGTAACTTCGGATGATTACAATGAATAAGTAAGGTAAGTAACTGGAAAACGTGCTGAAAATCAGTATTATTTGTGGTTGCAGTAAGCGTACGCTCTATCCGTAATTCATCAAGTGCATTAACTCTCTGTATCGCAATATCTATTTGCGAAATACTCGAATAATCTTGAGATTGTAGATTTAATTGAGGCACAGTTCACTCCATAAAAAACTGTGATCAATGTATCATTTTTTGAAAAAAAGTAAAGTTTTAGATGAAGTATTTTCCATTTTTATCGGTGAATTTAAGGACAAATAAAATGATTGCTAAAGTATGTTATAACCAAGTAAAATGCTTTCTGATAAAAACTTTACACTTTTAAAACTTATGCTGATTCGATTTTTAACCTTAATGTTAAGTTTAGTGCTGACTTTTTCTAGCTCAGCAAATTTATTTAAACAGAATAAACCTCAATATTTACCCAGTGAACAAGCATTTATTTTTTCATCTGAACAAAAGACCAATACATTAAAATTATTGTGGCAAATTTCACCTAACTATTATCTATATAAAAATAAAATGAGTATTACACCTGAAAATGGTGAAATTAAACCAATTGTACTTCCTCAAGGTGAACCATATTTTGATGAATTTTATGGTAATACTGAAATTTATACAAAGCAGCTTGAAATCAATGTTAATGCTGTTTCAACACAACCTGATTTTAATTTAACGATTGAATATCAAGGGTGTACCAAAGGTTTTTGCTATCCCCCTGAAAAACAAACCGTCCATTTTATAAAAAATGAAGCGGTCACATCTGATCAAAAATTTGCAAATTTCACAAAAGATCTTACCGCTTCAACAGATATTAATCAGCTTGAAAATAACCCAATTTCTCTCTTTTGGTTTTTAATTTTCGGCTTAGGATTAGCCTTTACTCCTTGTGTAATGCCAATGTTACCTTTGCTTTCAGCCATTGTCATAGGGCAACAACATAGACCCAATACCAAAAAAGCATTCTTATTAAGTTTTAGCTATGTGCAAGGAATGGCACTTACCTACACATTATTGGGCTTGCTTGTCGTCAGCATTGGCTTACCTTTTCAAGTCGCATTGCAAAGTGCTCCTGTATTAATTAGTTTAAGTATTATTTTTATATTATTCGCTTTTTCAATGTTTGGCTTATTTGAAATTAAATTACCAAATAGCTGGCAACAGAAACTAAATACAATTAATCAAAATCAGCAAGGCGGATCAATAAAAGGTGCTTTTGTAATGGGAATGGTTGCAGGTTTAGTTGCCTCACCTTGCACCTCTGCACCGCTTTCAGGTGCGTTGCTCTATGTTGCTCAAACAGGAAATTTTCTTATTGGTGGTACTGCACTTTATTTATTAGGATTAGGTATGGGTATCCCATTGATTTTTATTACCTTATTCGGTAATAAAATACTACCAAAATCAGGAGAATGGTTAATTAAAGTAAAAATTGCTTTTGGCTTCGTAATGTTAGCTTTACCTATTTTTTTATTAAATCGCATATTACCACAGTATATTGAACCTTTTATGTGGTCTTCATTAGCTTTGGTCTTTTTAGCTTGGTTAAGTTTTCAACTTCCAAAAAACAAAATATGGCATAAATTATTACATATTTTGTTATTTATGGGTTTAGCAGTGAGTTCAAAACCTTATTTAGATTTATTCTTTAATTCCAATATTTCATCACAAAAACAATCATCATCAGCCGTCATTTATGTAGACAGTTTTGCAGATTTACAACAAAAAGTGACCGCTTATAAAGGTCAAAAAATAATGTTAGATCTTTACGCAGACTGGTGTGTCGCCTGTGAAATGTTAGAAGAAGAAACCTTTTCCGCTCCAAAAGTAAAACAAAAATTACAACAGATGGTTGTTTTAAAAGCAGATTTAACTAAAAATACTATAAAAAACAAAGAACTAATGAAAAAATTAAACATTTTAGGTTTACCCTCTATTTTATTCTTTAATGAACAAGGTCAAGAACAACCTCATAAACGAATTAACGGATTTATGGATGCGGAAGATTTTTTGAAAAGGTTAAATGATTTGTAAAATTGAATATCTTAATTGACAGTTGTAAAGAGTGGCGATACAATTGATCTGTATTAATCAAATAGGTAGTTATTGTGATTATTTCATTTAAACATAAAGGATTAGAAAAGTTTTTTAGAACTGGTTCTACTGCAGGGATTATTGTATCTCATAAAAATAAGTTAAATCGTATTTTAACGGTTTTAGAGAATGCAACAGATATTCAAACAATTAATTTACCTGGTTATGATTTACATAAATTATCAGGTGCTTTGCAGGAGCATTGGAGTGTAAAAGTAAACGGAAATTGGCGTATTACATTTAAATTTGAAAATGGTGATGTTGAAATAGTCAATTACCAAGATTATCATTAAGGAGTAAAAATATGAGAATGTATAATCCACCTCACCCTATGGCAATTGTTAGAGAAGATATTTTACCTGAACTTAATATAACAGTAACAGAATCAGCAAGACAGTTAGGTATATCACGCGTAACTTTATCAAGATTACTCAATGAAAAATCTGCAATCACGCCCGATATGGCAATTCGGTTACATAAATGGCTAGGTCGTGGTCCTAGCCCTGAAACGTGGTTAAAAATGCAGTTAGCTTACGATTTGTGGCAAACCCAACAAAAGAACAAAGAATATAATGTTATTCCTATTGAATATGATGAAAATGATTCAGCCGTTTTGGCTTCAGCATAATTTTATATAATATCTTGATTTTATAATGGTTAATTTAGGGACAAAGCATGCTTTGTCCTTATGTTATATTATCCTTTATCTAAAACCAGTTTTTAAACTAGCGGTATAATCTTTAGTATTTTCTACAATTTTAGTCTAAATATTTATTTAGAACTATTAAAAATACTCCATTACACTAAGTATTACTTTTCATGTACACTTAAATATAATGAGCTTCCCTCTGACTCATTGCTAATAATTGAACCATTTTTACTACAAGAAGTATTTATACCATTTTGAAGTTGAAGGATAATCTTTTTATTATTTTTTTCGAAATAATAATGGCTAATAGGAAGTCTACTAATTAAACAATTATAGCTTTTAACATTTTCTGTTGATGAACTTAAATTTTTAGTAAATTTATAACCACTCTTTATGAGTGATTTTTTAAACTGATTAAAATGTGAAGAAAGCTTTTCAGAATATTGAGTTCCTTTTGTACCAAATTCTACGTTTAACCTTGAAGCTCCATCATAAAAGAAAAGAATCTCTGAAATCTCAAAACTATCAACTGCTAAGGTGTAGGTAACACCACTATCATTTTTTTCTACTATATATGGAATCCCTTCTTTTTCCAAAAAATGTTCAATATCAGAACGAGAAACTTCACTAGCACTATGATTTGTTACAAAATTAACGACTTTCATCACTTCTTCTTCACCATCTGCAAAAGCATTAAGACTGATAGCCATATTTAAAATAAAGCATAAAATCAGTTTTTTCATTGTTTACTCCTTGATGTTTATTGAATATAAAAAAACATCAGGATTGTACAAAAAAAAACAATATTGCAATGTTTTTTATTCTAAAATGTGAGAAATAGCATAATTTTGTTTGAAATTTTAGATTTGTAAATTTTTGGTTTGATGTATCCGCTATCCATTTTTTAGTGGCAGTAAATATTTATAGACAGGGCATACCCTGTCTATAAATTGTTGATTTTTAATAAAATTTGTAAATTTTTATTGAAATGTAACCGCTATATCTTTTATCCTTTCTCTAATACTGCTTTTAAAAAATGTGCGGTATAAGATTTTTTATCTTTTGAGACTTGTTCAGGCGTTCCCTGTACGATGATTTCTCCACCACCGCTACCGCCTTCTGGACCTAAATCGATAATCCAGTCAGCAGTTTTGATAACATCCAAATTATGCTCAATCACCACAATGGTATTACCGTGATCTCGTAACTTATGCAGCACCGTTAATAACTGTTTGATATCCGCAAAATGTAAGCCTGTGGTTGGTTCATCAAGGATATAAAGGGTTTTTCCTGTATCTCGTTTTGAAAGTTCAGTCGCTAATTTCACACGCTGTGCTTCACCACCTGAAAGCGTTGTTGAAGCTTGTCCTAAGCGAATATAGGATAATCCCACATCTACTAGAGTTTGTAATTTACGTGCTAAAACGGGGATTGCATCAAAAAATTCTCTGGCTTCTTCCACTGTCATATTTAACACTTGATCAATGGTTTTGCCTTTGTAACGAATTTCTAAGGTTTCTCGATTGTAACGCTTGCCTTTACAGTGGTCGCAAGGGACATAAACATCAGGTAAAAAGTGCATTTCAACTTTGATTACTCCATCACCTTGACAGGCTTCACAGCGTCCGCCTCGCACATTAAAACTAAAACGCCCAACGTTATAGCCTCTTGCTCGAGATTCAGGCACGCCAGCAAAGAGTTCACGAATTGGGGTAAATACACCTGTATAAGTCGCAGGGTTGGAACGTGGTGTTCGCCCAATCGGACTTTGGTTGATATCAATCACCTTATCAAAGTGGGCTAAGCCTTCAATACTTTTATAAGGAGCAATATTACGTTTATCGGCGCGATTTAATTCATTTTGAGCCAGTGGAAATAAGGTATCATTAATTAAGGTTGATTTACCTGAGCCAGAAACACCTGTTACGCAAGTAAACAAGCCTGCTGGAATCTCTAAATTGACATTTTTAAGGTTATTTCCTGATGCGCCTTTTAAACTGAGAATACGTTTAGGATCACGTTTTACTCGTTTAGTTGGAATATCAATTTTTTCTTTACCAGAAAGGAATTTACCCGTTAAAGAGTGTTCATTTTGCATAATCTCTTTTGCCGTTCCTTCTGCAATCACCTCACCACCGTGAACCCCTGCTCCGGGTCCAATATCAATAATATGATCCGCCATTAAAATGGCATCTTCATCGTGTTCAACTACAATTACGGTATTACCTAAATCACGCAAATGCACCAATGTTTGAAGTAATCGTTCATTGTCTCGTTGATGTAAACCAATTGACGGCTCATCAAGTACATACATTACCCCCACTAGACCTGCTCCAATTTGACTGGCTAAACGGATACGCTGTGCCTCTCCCCCTGAAAGGGTTTCTGCACTACGAGACAGGGATAAATAATTCAATCCAACATTGACTAAAAATTGTAAACGCTCACGAATTTCTTTTAAAATTTTCTCGGCAATTTTGGCTCTTTGACCAGAGAGGGTCAGATTTTCAAAAAATTCAGCCGCTTCACCAATACTTTTTTCTGAAATCTCAGGTAAATTGGTTTTTTCAATAAACACATTACGGGCTTCTTTGCATAAACGAGAACCATTGCAGGCTTTACAAGGACGGTTGTTAATATATTTTGCCAGTTCATCACGCACTGAATTAGATTCTGTTTGTTGATAACGGCGTGCCATATTATTTAACACTCCCTCAAAGGTATGAGTACGAGTAACGGTATCGCCTTTATCATTAATATAATTAAATTTAATCTCTTCTTCTGAACCATTTAAAATAATATGTTGGATCTTTTTAGGTAGCTGATTAAATGGCTTTTCAATATCAAATTTGTAATGTGCAGCTAATGATTTCAATAGACTGAAATAATAGAAACTACGGCGATCCCAACCTTTAATTGCCCCATTAACTAATGAAATTTCAGCATTTTGAATTACCTTTGTTTCATCAAAATATTGCTGAATACCTAAACCATCACAGGTTGAACACGCCCCAGCTGGGTTATTAAATGAGAATAAACGAGGTTCCAATTCTGTTAAAGAATAACCACATTCTTTACAGGCAAAGCTAGAAGAAAACACTAATTCTTCTGCGTTTGGATCGTCCATATCTGCCACAATCGCCGTTGAGCCTGAAAGATCTAATGCGGTTTCAAAGGATTCTGCTAAACGTGTTTTTAAATCAGTACGTACTTTGAAACGATCCACGACCACTTCAATGGTATGTTTTTTCTGTAATTCTAAGGTTGGGGGATCGGATAAATCACAAATTTCGCCATCAATTCTTGCTCGAATATAACCTTGAGCGGTTAGATTTTCTAATAATTTTATATGCTCACCTTTACGAGCTTTAACCACTGGAGCCAGTAACATTAAACGTTTACCCTCTGGCTCTTCCAATACACGATCCACCATTTGAGAAATCGTTTGAGCTTGTAAAGTAGTATTATGCTCAGGACAACGAGGTTCACCCACACGAGCAAAAAGTAAACGTAAGTAATCGTGAATTTCTGTGATTGTTCCTACTGTTGAACGTGGGTTGTGTGACGTCGATTTTTGCTCAATAGAAATTGCTGGTGAAAGCCCTTCTATATGATCCACATCAGGCTTTTCCATTAACGATAAAAACTGTCTTGCATAAGGGGAAAGGGATTCTACGTAACGGCGTTGTCCCTCGGCATAAAGCGTATCAAATGCCAAAGAAGATTTTCCAGAACCAGATAAACCTGTGACGACAATCAATTTATCACGAGGAATAATTACATTTATATTTTTTAAATTATGGGTTCTTGCCCCACGCACATCAATGTTTTTCATATTGTAACGCTCTTAATAATGGTCATTTTTACGGAAATAATGTGATCATTATCTCATTATTTGAAAAAAAACATATAAATTTTCAATTTTGTGATGATTTTTTTTAAAAAAAGCAAAATATATCTCAAATTTAAATAATGACTTTAATATCTATAACAATCCTCAAGGAGTTTATTCTATGAAAAAGTATTTTAAATTACTAACATTTTTTGCTTTATGTACAACAGCCGTTTCTCCAGTTGCCGTTGCAAAACACAAAGTACCTTACACTAATGAAGGTTTTTATACAACTGCTCCAACACAAGTAGCTGTACACTTTACTTCACTTGATAATATTAAGAAAAGTTTAGAAGGCAAAGCACCAATGACAGTAAGTTTTGACATAGATGATACTGTTCTTTTTTCTAGTGCTTATTTCCATTATGGTTTCACTTTTGGTGAAAAATTAGGGTTTGGAAAAACAATTCGTGAAGTTTTAAATTCTCAAAAATATTGGAACTGGTTAGCTGAACAAGGGGATGAGATGTCTATCCCTAAAAAATCGGCGAAAGCAATCATTGATATGCATAAAAAACGTGGGGATAAAGTTGTTTTCATTACAGGTCGTACAAAACACACTAATAATGAAAATGGTACAGTAACTAAAACTGCAAAAGTATTACAAAAATACTTTGATTTACCAGAAGATACGGTAATTTGGTACACTGCTTCAACACCTGTTGCTCCATACAAAAATGATAAAGCATTCTATATTAACAAAGTAGGTTCACAATTACATTACGGTGATTCAGATGATGATATTTTATCTGCTCGTGAAGCGGGTATTCGTGGTATTCGTATACAACGTTCATATTCTTCAACTAATCCACAAAAATTAAATGGTGGTTATGGTGAAGAAGTATTAATCAATTCAGCTTGGTAATACACAATAAACATTAATTTTGTTCAAATAAGAATAGCATCATACTTGTGGTGCTATTTTTTTATATCTAAATATTTTCTAAAAAGTAAACACTTTAAAATTTAATTTTTCGATCATTATCATAAATTTTATAATAACTGTACAAAAAATCAGTTTTACTAGTGATTTTCTTTTTAATTTCAGGCAAAATACACAGAATTGTAAATAACCAATAAATTAAGAAGAGGAATTTTTATGGCAGGTGTAAATAAAGTAATTATTGTTGGCAATCTAGGAAATGATCCAGATATGAGAACAATGCCAAATGGTGAAGCGGTAGCAAATTTAAGTGTTGCAACGTCAGAAAGTTGGACAGATCGTAATACAGGTGAACGCCGTGAAGTAACAGAATGGCATAGAATAGTATTCTTCCGTCGTCAAGCAGAAGTAGCGGGTGAGTATTTACGTAAAGGTTCAAAAGTTTATGTCGAAGGAAAATTAAAAACCCGCAAATGGCAAGATCAAGCAGGGCAAGATCGCTATACAACTGAAATTGTAGGTGATGTATTGCAAATGTTAGATAGCCGTAATGGTCAAGCAGGAGGCTTTGCTCCTCAAACACAACAAGGCGGTTACTCCGCACCACAGCAACAAAATAGTTTTAGTTCTGCTCCAAAATCATCTACTCCATCTCAGTCAGCACCGCAACAATCTGCACCTCCGATGGATAATTTTGATGATGATATTCCATTTTAACGTATATCGTATCTATTAGTTGTAATTTAAATTGGTAAATTCAAGCTTGAGGTACCATTCATCTAAATTTTGAATTTACCTCAAGTGATGTTTGGTAGCCTAATATTTTTCTTGGTTTATTATTTAAATTGAGCCAAAAAAATCATTATAAATAATACTATTGGGAAGAACGCAATGCCGTTAGATTTATCAGAAATTCGTCAGCAAATTACTCAAATAGATCGTAATTTGTTAAAATTATTATCAGAACGTCATCAGCTAGCTTATGACGTCGTTCGAAGTAAAGAATTAACGCAAACACCATTAAGAGATCTTGAACGAGAAAGAGAAGTTTTAAAAGAATTAATTCTTTTTGCAGAAAATGAAAGCTACCCTTTAGATCCTTTGTATATTACACAAATATTTCAAAAAATAATGGAAGATTCTGTGTTAACACAACAAAATTATTTACAAAGTAAAATTAATAAAACAAAACAGAGCACAATAACCGTTGCTTTTTTAGGAATGCGTGGTTCGTACTCACATTTAGCAACGAGACAATTTGCTAAACAACATAAAGAAACCTTGATTGAGCTTAGTTGTAATTCTTTTAACGATGTCTTAGAGCGAGTAAAATCTGGAGAAGCCGATTATGGTATTCTTCCGTTAGAAAACACAACTTCAGGCTCTATTAATGATGTGTATGATTTATTGCAGCATACGGATTTATCTTTAGTCGGAGAGTTAGTTTACACTATTAACCACTGTATTTTAGGTATAACACCCGTTGATTTAGGTAAAATTGAAACCTTATATAGTCATCCACAAGTTATTCAACAATGTAGTCAGTTTATCCAACGTTTGAATAAAGTTCATATTAAATATTGTGAAAGCAGTTCCCACGCAATGAAACTTGTAGCGAGTTTAAATAATCCTAATATCGTTGCACTAGGTAATCAAGAAGGGGGGCGTATTTATGGATTAGAAGTATTAAAACAAGATATTGCCAATCAGAAAAATAATATCACTCGCTTTGTTGTTTTTGCTAAAGAACCGATTGAAGTGTCTCCCCAAATTGAAACTAAAACGTTATTATTAATGAACACCACTCAGCAAGCGGGGGCGTTAGTTGATGCGTTAATGGTATTTAAAAAGCATAATATCGTGATGACAAAATTAGAGTCTCGCCCCATTTATGGCAAACCTTGGGAAGAAATGTTCTATATTGAATTAAGAGCAAATATTCACAATAAAGCAACTCAAGAGGCGTTAGAAGAGCTAAAAGAGTTTACTCGCTACATAAATGTATTAGGTTGTTATCCAAGTGAGGTGATTGAACCCACTAAAGTTGGGTGATTAATAAAAAATCATTACATACTGAAATAAAAAGAAATTTTATAAAAAAAGACGACTTTTTTCTTGAAAGCAACAAAATAATCCCCATATATCCAGAGCTACACAATAGGTGTAGATTTTAATTTTCTTTTTTAGGAGTAAAATCAATGAATATTCGTCCATTACACGATAAAGTAATTTTAAAACGTGAAGAAGTTGAAACAAAATCAGCAGGTGGGATTGTTTTAACTGGTAGTGCGGCAGAAAAATCAACCCGTGGTAAAGTCATTGCGGTTGGAGCGGGTCGTATTTTAGAAAATGGTTCAGTACTTCCTATGCAAGTTAAAGTAGGAGATACTGTTATTTTTAATGATGGTTATAACCTAAAATCAGAAAAAATTGATGGTGAAGAAGTATTAATTTTATCTGAAGATGATATTTTGGCGATTGTAGAATAATCGGTATATAAAAATAGAATAAAATTAAACAAAATATAAGGAATAAAAAAATGGCAGCAAAAGATGTAAAATTTGGAAATGATGCACGTATCAAAATGCTTAAAGGTGTAAATGTTTTAGCTGATGCAGTAAAAGTCACTTTAGGTCCGAAAGGGCGTAATGTTGTGTTGGATAAATCATTTGGTTCTCCAGCAATTACAAAAGATGGCGTATCAGTTGCTCGTGAAATTGAATTAGAAGATAGATTTGAAAATATGGGTGCACAAATGGTGAAAGAGGTTGCCTCTAAAGCCAATGATGAAGCAGGGGATGGTACAACCACAGCAACAGTTTTAGCTCAATCAATTATCAGTGAAGGTTTAAAATCTGTAGCAGCAGGTATGAACCCAATGGATTTAAAACGTGGAATTGATAAAGCGGTAATTGCAGTTGTCGAAGAGTTAAAAAATCTCTCCAAACCTTGTGAAACATCGAAAGAAATTGAGCAAGTAGGGACAATTTCTGCAAACTCTGATTCAACAGTAGGACAATTAATTGCACAAGCAATGGAAAAAGTTGGTAAAGAAGGCGTTATCACTGTTGAAGATGGTTCTGGATTAGAAGATGAATTAGCGGTGGTTGAAGGTATGCAATTTGACCGTGGCTATTTATCACCATATTTCATCAATAAACCAGATGCAGGTACGGTTGAATTAGAAAATCCATTTATCCTTTTAGTTGATAAGAAAATATCAAATATCCGTGAATTATTACCAACTTTAGAGGCGGTTGCAAAAGTAAATAAACCATTATTAATTATTGCAGAAGATCTTGAAGGTGAAGCATTAGCAACCTTAGTTGTAAATAATATGCGTGGTATCGTGAAAGTAGCAGCGGTTAAAGCTCCAGGTTTTGGTGATCGTCGTAAAGCAATGTTACAAGATATCGCTATTCTAACTGCGGGTACTGTAATTTCAGAAGAAATCGGTATGGAGTTAGAAAAAGCAGGACTTGAAGAATTGGGTCAAGCGAAACGAGTAGTGATCAACAAAGATAACACCACTATTATTGATGGTATCGGTGATGAAGAGCAAATCAAAGGTCGAGTAGCTCAAATTCGTCAACAAATTGAAGAATCAACGTCTGATTACGATAAAGAAAAACTTCAAGAACGTATGGCTAAATTAGCGGGTGGTGTGGCAGTAATCAAAGTAGGTGCAGCGACAGAAGTTGAAATGAAAGAGAAAAAAGACCGTGTTGATGATGCCCTTCACGCGACTCGTGCTGCGGTTGAAGAAGGTATTGTTGCAGGTGGTGGTGTTGCGTTAGTTCGTGCAGCGTCAAAAGTCGCAGAAAGCTTAAAAGGTGATAATGAAGATCAAAATGTAGGAATTAAACTCGCATTACGAGCAATGGAATCACCACTTCGTCAAATTGTTGAAAATGCAGGCGAAGAAGCCTCTGTTGTTGCTCGTAACGTAAAAGATGGTTCAGGTAACTACGGTTACAATGCAAGTACAGAGACTTACGGTGATATGTTAGAAATGGGTATCTTAGATCCGACTAAAGTTACACGTAGTGCATTACAATTTGCAGGTTCAATCGCAGGTTTAATGATTACCACTGAATGTATGGTTACCGATCTTCCAAAAGAAGATGCCCCTGATTTAGGTGCTGCTGGAATGGGTGGTATGGGAGGAATGGGCGGAATGATGTAATATCTTCTTCTATTAAGACACTATCTTACAAACTGTGTAAGTTATAAAAATAGGGTTCAGGGTTATCCCTTGAATCCTATCTCCAGAAATAGTCAAAAATTGATTCAAAATCAAGCCCCAATTTCTGATTGGTTGTGTCCATTTTGATATCTCCCTTAACCATAAATAAACAGATTTAGTGACCGTCTCATCTGTTGGATAGGAAGATTTATGTTTGCTTATGATTTACTCAAGGATTTTGGATTTTGGATTATAGATATTATTATATAACTAAAATAACACTAGGAAAATTAAGGCAGATTCGGTACAATCTGCCTTAATTTTTTAGCTATTTATCAAAAAGGATGATCAAATGATTATTGAAATAAAAAAAGATGCAGAACAACGTATGACTAAAAGCTTAGAAGCGTTTAAAGATCACATTTCTAAGGTACGTACAGGTCGTGCTCAACCAGCTTTATTAGACGGTATTCAAGTTTCTTATTACGGTGCCTTAACCCCACTTCGCCAATTAGCAAATGTGGTGGCAGAAGATGCAAGAACACTCGCGGTAAGCGTATTTGATCGTAGTTTAATCAGTGATGTTGAAAAAGCAATTATGAGTTCAGACTTAGGTTTAAACCCAATGACAGCAGGCACCACAATTCGTGTACCACTTCCACCATTAACAGAAGAACGTCGTCGTGATTTAATTAAAATCGTAAAAGGCGAAGCAGAGCAAGGGAAAGTGGCAGTGCGTAATGTACGCCGTGATGCGAACGATAAAATCAAAGCATTATTAAAAGATAAAGAAATCAGTGAAGATGAAGAGCGTAAAGCACAAGACGAAATTCAAAAAATTACCGATCAATTCATTAAACAAGTTGATGAAGTGTTAGCGGGTAAAGAAAAAGAATTATTAGATTTCTAATTTTTTGAAGCGGTCAGATTTTAGTTGTTTTTTGCAATTTTTTAAATTTTTGCAAATTTTATATAAAATCTTACCGCTTAATTTATATTTACTATTATGAAAAAAATCACTATTTTAGGTTCAACAGGTTCAATCGGAAAAAGTACCCTTTCTGTGATTGAACGTAACCCAGAGCGTTATCAAATTTTTGCACTCGTTGGGGGCAGAAATGTTGAGTTAATGTTTCAACAATGCTTAAAATTCCAACCTCAATTTGTCGCCTTAGACGATGAAAATGCCGCTCAACAATTAAAAATCGCTTTGCAATCTCATTCAATTAAAACCGAAGTATTAGCGGGTAGCCAAGCGATTTGTGAATTGTCGGCTCATGCTGATGAGGATATGGTAATGGCGGCGATTGTTGGGGCGGCAGGCTTATTGCCAACCCTTGCTGCGGTAAAAGCAGGTAAGAAAGTACTGTTAGCGAACAAAGAGTCGTTAGTGACTTGTGGGCAGATTTTTATTGATGAAGCGAAAAAATCGGGGGCAAAGTTGTTGCCTGTGGATAGTGAACATAATGCGATTTTTCAATCTTTACCGCCACAAGCACAAAATCAAATCGGATTTTGTCCGTTGGCAGAATTAGGGATCAGTAAAATTGTTTTAACGGGATCGGGTGGTCCATTTAGAACTAAGCCGTTAAGTGAGTTTTCAAGTATTACGCCTGCTCAGGCTGTCGCACACCCAAACTGGTCTATGGGGCAAAAAATCTCCGTTGATTCAGCGACGATGATGAATAAAGGCTTGGAATATATTGAAGCACGTTGGTTATTTAATGCCAGCGAAGAGGAGATGGAAATTATTATCCACCCACAATCCATTATTCACTCAATGGTGCGTTATATTGACGGCAGTGTGATTGCTCAAATGGGAAATCCTGATATGCGAACCCCGATTGCTCATACAATGGCGTATCCAGAGCGTATCTATTCTAACGTTGAACCGTTGGACTTTTTCAAACTCAAAGAATTAACCTTTATTGAGCCAGATTTCGCTCGTTATCCAAACTTAAAATTAGCTATTGATGCATTTAGAGAAGGGCAGTATGCGACAACAGCAATGAATGCAGCGAATGAAATTGCAGTTGCTTCGTTCTTGAATAATCAAATTCGTTTTACGGATATTGAACAGGTTAATCGCTCAGTCGTAGAAAATATTGCACCAGTAAAGATTACTGAAATTGCGGACGTATTACATATAGATAAGTTAGCGAGAGAGCTAGCACAACAACAGATATTACAAATATAATGAATGAATTAGACATACGTTTTGATTTAGACATACGTTTTGATTTAGACAGAATGCCACAACACGTTGCTATTATTATGGACGGCAATGGACGTTGGGCAAAACAGCAGGGTAAACTGCGAGTTTTTGGTCATCAAAATGCGATGAAAGCGGTCAGATCTGCGGTAAATTTTGCCGCTCGTCATCAAATTAAGGTGCTGACACTTTATGCGTTTAGTAGCGAGAATTGGTGTCGCCCACAAGATGAAGTGTCGGCGTTGATGTCACTTTTTATGAAAGCGTTAAACAGTGAAGTAAAAAAATTACATAAAAATAATATCTGTTTAAAAGTGATCGGCGATACATCGGCATTTAGTGATGAGTTACAACAAAAAATTATTGAATCAGAGAAATTAACCCAAAATAATGATGGTTTAATTCTTAATATTGCCGCAAATTATGGCGGAATGTGGGATATCACACAGGCGACAAAAAAATTAGCGTTACAAGTAAAATTGGGCGAGATTGCCCTAAATGAAATTACTGAACAACAGCTACAACAGAATTTAATTACAGCAGAGCAACCACAGGTAGATCTCTTGATCCGAACCAGTGGCGAGCAACGAATTAGTAATTTTCTATTGTGGCAAATTGCTTATGCGGAGCTGTTTTTTACCCCTGTATTATGGCCTGATTTTAACGATGAAATTTTTGCACAAGCGATAATGGCTTACCAACAGCGTGAACGCCGTTTTGGTGGTTGTGAATCGTGAACAACAAAATAAGGAAACAAAATGCTTAAACAACGAATACTCTCTGCTCTGATTATGATCCCATTGGCGTTATTGGGATTATTTTTTCTTTCGCCACTTCCTTTCTTTCTAGCGATATCAGTTTTAGTGGTATTAGGAATGTGGGAATGGGCACAATTTGCAGGCATTAAACGCTCTATCGGACGAATAATTGTTGCCTTAGTTACTTTGGGGATTTTATTATTTCCGATAATGGCGGGCACTTATTCCATTAAAAAAGCAGATTTTCTTAATGATGTTACCACGCCATTGTTATTTGTTGGGGTAATTTGGTGGTTAGTAGCGTTGTTTTTAGTGATCGGTTACCCAAAAACAGGCAAGTTTTGGGCAAAATCCATCAGTGCTAAATTTATTTTTGGCTTTTTGACCTTAGTCCCATTTTTAATCGCAATGCCAGCACTACGTTTTTATCACTACCATTCAAATCCTTATCAAGGGGCATTTTTATTACTTTATGTATTAGTGCTTGTTTGGTCGGCAGATTCAGGAGCGTATTTCTTTGGACGAGCATTGGGTAAACATAAATTAGCCCCAAAAGTATCACCAGGTAAATCGATTGAAGGGGCGATAGGTGGTTTAGTGACTGCTGGGGTGGTGTCATTTATCTTCTTGCAAGTGAATCCAAGTGATATGTTAAGTGCTAAATTAAATATGGCTGCCTTTATTGTGGTTTCTATCCTGACCGTTGCGATCTCAATTTTAGGGGATTTAACGGAAAGTATGTTTAAGCGTCAAGCGGGTGTGAAAGACAGCAGTAATTTAATTCCGGGACACGGTGGGATTTTAGATCGTATTGATAGCCTAACGGCGGCAGTGCCTTTCTTTGCCGTGGCATTTTTGTTCTTTTTATAGGATTTAGTAGGTAAATTGTGACAGCGACATTGTCTTTTCTATTTTTAATCTGTGTGTTAGTGACGGTACACGAGTATGGTCACTTTGCCGTTGCTCGTGCCTGTGGCGTGAGAGTGTTACGTTTTTCTATCGGTTTTGGAAAAGTGTTGTGGAAAAGAACCGATAAAAAAGGTACAGAGTGGGTAATTTCGTTAATTCCACTTGGCGGTTATGTCAAAATGCTTAATGATGAACAAGGCTTTGCGGATAGTGAGCGTTATGATAGCAAAGTCGTTTGGCAGAGAATGTTGATTATTTTAGCTGGACCTGTTGCCAACTTTATTTTTGCCATTTTTGCTTATTGGGCAGTATTTGTTTCTGGTGTGCCAACACTAAAACCAGTGGTCGGAGAAGTGGTACCAAACAGCATTGTAGCAATGGCGAAGATACCGACAGAATTTGAATTTACACAAATTGATGGTAGAAATGTACAAGATTGGGAAGAAGTGGCATTAGCTTTTATTGGTAATGTGGGTTCAGAAAAGGTAGGAGTTACAGGGCATTTGATTGATAGCCAATATCCGCAATCTTTTCAGTTGGATTTATCACAATGGCAATTTAATGGCAATAAAGAGAATCCATTGGCGGCATTGGGAATTATTCCAAAAAGAGCCATTGTTGAACCAATAATTAAAACGGTAGTCAAAGATTCGGTTGCTGAAAAAGTAGGTTTACAGGCGAAAGATATAATACGTAAGGTAAACCAAGTTCCCTTTGATTGGCATCATTTGATTGAAGTCGTTCAAACAGGAAAACAATTACAATTAGAAATTAAACGTGATACAGAAATACTGACGTTCAATTTGTTACCTCAACAAGCAAAAGAAATTAAAAGATATGTTATTGGTATTATTCCACAGTATCAACCACTAGCAGAAAAGTATCGTGTTGTGCTAGAATATGGTATTCTTGAAGCCTTTGAAAAAGGTGTTGAAAAAGTGACTTCACTTATTCATACGGTGTTTCAATTTATAGCAAATTTAATAACAGGTAATCTCTCAATAAAGAATATGGGAGGACCTATTTCAATGGCCAAGGGAGCGGTTGCAAGTGCAGAAGTAGGTTTTATTTATTATCTTAGCTTTATGGCATTGATTAGTGTAAATTTAGGTGTAATGAATTTATTTCCTCTTTTGCCTCTTGATGGTGGACAATTTATTTTGTTAAGTGTTGAAGCGATTCGAGGAAAAGCCACGTCAAAAAATTTACAAGAGCGATTTCAGAAGTTAGGAATGATATTTGTAATAGGATTAATGGTTTTTGCTTTGTTTAATGATTTAATTCATTTTTAATTAAATAAAGCGATAACTTTAGATAAATATTTTATAAAATACATAGGAATTTTTTAATGAAAAAATTATTACTTTCAAGTCTTTTGTTAGCAAATGGTGTAATTGCCTCACCTTTTGTTGTAAAAGATATACGTATTGATGGAGTTTCTCCTGAAATTCAACGTTCAATTCTTTCAAAATTGCCTGTAAGAGTTGGGCAAAGAGTAACGGATAGAGATCTTACTAATGTTGTTCAGCAATTATATATTCAACAACGTTTTGATGATGTAATCGCAAAACGAGAAGGTGATGCTTTAGTGATCGAAGTGGTTGAGAAACCATTTATTGCTGATATAGAAATAGTGGGAAATAAGATTATTCCAACAAAAGCACTAAAAGAAAACTTGAAAGCAAATTTAATTGTTAAGGGTGAAATTTATAATGCTCAAAAATTAAAATCTTTTAAAGACGGATTACTTGAACACTATTACTCTGTCGGTCGCTATAATGCAATAGTTAATACCATTGTTCAGCGATTAGATAATGGTCAAGTAAAAATTAAGTTAGATATTAAAGAAGATGATGTCACTTATGTTAAACAAATTCATTTTGAAGGAAATAAAGCGTTTGATGAAGATGATTTAATTAAAATATTGGATATTCAACCAAATGTTTCTTGGTGGAATATTTTTGAAAGTAGTAAATATGAACAGCAAGTCTTTAAAAAAGACTTAGATACGTTACGTAATTTTTATTTAAATCGTGGTTATGTAAAATTCGCAGTTAATAATGTAAAGACTGATTTTAATGATAATAAAAAAGAAGTTAAATTAACATATGAAATTAATGAAGGTAAACAGTATAAAGTCAGTAAAGTTCGTGTGATTGGCGATACGGCAAACTTAGATAATGAATTAAATAAAATTTTAAAAGAATATAAAACGGGTGATATTTTCCGAGCAAAAGATATTGATGCACTAAAAACTAAACTAGAATATCGTTTAGGCGAAGATGGTTATGGTTCAGCAAAAATACAGATGTCTTTTTCTTTTGATGAAGAAAATAATACCGTTGCTATTTCTTATATCGTAGAAGCAGGAAAACGAATTTATGTTCGTCGTGTTCGTTTTGAAGGAAATAATGTGACAGCTGATTCAACTTTACGTCGTGAAATGCGTCAGCAAGAGGGAGCTTGGTTATCAACCAGTGCTATTGCAACAGGAAAGGCTCGTTTAGAGCGTACAGGTTTTTATGAAACTGTAGAAATGAAGACAGTAAATGTACCAAATACGACAGATCAGGTGGATGTAGTGTACACCATTACAGAGCGTAATACTGGAAGTGTTAATTTCAGTATTGGCTATGGTACTGGTAGTGGTTTTACTTACCAAGCAGGAATTAAACAGAAAAATTTCTTAGGTATGGGATCAACAATTAGCTTAGATGGTACACGTAATGATTATAGTACAACATTACGATTTGGTTATGAAGAACCTTACTTCACGAAAGATGGGGTAAGTTTAGGGGGAGATGTTTATTATAGTAAGTATGACTATTCTAAAAATGGTTCATCTTCAGGCTACAAAAGAACAACTTTAGGAATTGATGGTACTTTAGGATTTCCAGTTGATGAATATAATAGTTACTATTTAGGTCTTGGTGCAACTAAGGATAAAATCAATAATGTTGATCGTGAATTTACACGTGAAAAATATGTAAAAGCGATGGATATTAAAATACCAAATGGTGTTGAAAAATATGCAAAAATTAAAACAACAGATTTTAACTTTAGTTTTGGCTGGAATTATAATAGTTTAGATCGAGGTTTTATGCCAACTGAAGGCTTGCAAGCAAGTTTCGGTGGTAATGTAACTATTCCTGGATCAGATAATAAGTACTATAAATTAAATACTAAATTTGCACATTATTATCCATTAAATAGAGAACATAGTTGGGTAATTAGCTCTCGTTTAAAACTTGGTTATGCGAGTGGTATTAGTGGTAAGGAAATTCCATTTTTCCAAACATATAGCTCAGGAGGAATAGGTTCTGTTCGAGGTTTCTCTTATAGTTCAATTGGTCCTAATGCCATTTACTTAGGAAAAGCAACGGGTGAATTTGATCAATTATCTAATGATATCATTGGTGGTAATGCAATGGCAGTGGCGAATTTAGAACTAATTATGCCAACGCCATTTGTGGCACAGAAATATCAGCATAGAGTAAGAACGGCATTGTTTGTAGATGCTGGAACCGTTTGGAATACCAAGTGGGACGCTAAAAAATTCAATAAAAATGTTCCAGACTATGGAGATTACAAACGTTTTAGAGCGGCGGCAGGAATCGGATTACAATGGAATTCACCAATTGGACCATTATTGTTATCTTATTCAAAACCGTTACGCAAGTATAAAAATGATGATGTAGAGCAATTCCAATTTAGTATTGGTGGCTCGTTCTAAATTTAGTGGGAGGTAAGACTTGTAGATTTTGAATATGATCTTACCGCTTCTAATGTTAAATTAAATTTAATTATATAAGGAACTATTTATGAAAAAAGTATTTAAAATCGCTACCCTTGTAGCAAGTTTAGCCATTGTAGTAAATACAGCAAATGCTAAAGATAAAATTGGTTTTGTTACACCACAGTTTGTTATTCAAAACCATCCACTATTTGCAGAATCTTCTGATTTCTCGAAAAAAGTACAACAGGAAAGAAAGGCTCTTGAAATTGAAGAGCAGAGATTAGCTGAAGAGGAAAAATCATTGGTTGTTCAAGCAAAGGAACTAAAGGAAGAGGAAGATAAAGTTGTTGAACAAATAAAAGCTAAAAGAGAGGCATTGAGTAAACAAGCGCCAAAACTTCGTAGTAAAGAGATTAAAAAACGTCAAGAAGCGATTGTCACATTAGCCAATGCATTTGAAAAGAAAGCTCAAGCGTTTAATAAAAAAGAGATAGCATTTAGAGAAAAAGTTGTTAATTATCGTAAAAAATCAGAAAAAGTGGGTCAAACGCTAGCAATGGAAGAAGCTAAAGTTCGTAGTCAAATTATTAAACAAATTGATGGTAAGATTAAAGAAATAGCTGAAGACAAAGGTTATACAATAATTTTAAATGCAAATTCGGTTGTGTTTGCTTCTGAAAAAGAAAATAATTTGGATGAAGAAGTTCTTAAAGCAGTAGGCGGAACAATGCCTGAATTACCAGCTAAAAAGTAACAATGAGTAATTGATGGAAAAATTTCTTTTAGGTTATTTAACCAATCAAATCGGTGGTTCTCTTCGGGGAAACGCCGATTTGGTGATCTCAGGTATTGCCCCTTTTAAAAGTGCAAAGAAAGAGCATATTACTTTTATTTCAAACCCTAAATTTCGTACTCAGTTAAAAGAAAGTCAAGCTGGTGCAATTATTGTTAGCCGAAATGATGTTGAATTTTGCTCAGAAAGTCAGAATTTAATTATAGTTGAAGATCCTTATATTGCCTATGCATTATTAGCACAATGTATGGATACAACACCAAAATCAGCTTATAGCATTGAACCTAGTGCAGTAATTGCATCCAATGTTGTTTTAGGTGAAAACGTTTCAATTGGTGCAAATGCCGTTATTGAAGAAGGTGTAACACTTGGAGATGGTGTAATTATTGGTGCTGGTTGTTTTATTGGTAAACATACTCAAATTGGTAAAAATACTCAACTGTGGGCAAATGTGTCGGTTTATCATAATGTTCAAATTGGTGAAAATTGTCTAATACAGTCTGCTACGGTAATTGGTAGTGATGGCTTTGGTTATGCAAATAGTAAAGGTAAATGGATTAAAATTCCACAAACAGGTGGTGTAATTATTGGAAATAATGTTGAAATAGGTGCTTGTACTTGTATTGATCGAGGAGCATTAGATTCAACAGTAATTGAAGATAATGTTATTATTGATAACCTATGCCAGATCGCCCATAATGTACACATTGGTACAGGTACTGCAATTGCAGGCGGTGTGATAATGGCAGGAAGTTTAAAAGTAGGACGTTACTGCTTAATTGGTGGGGCAAGTGCTATTAATGGGCATATGGAGATCTGTGATGGTGTGACTATTACGGGTATGAGTATGGTTATTCGCTCAATCACTGAGAAAGGAACTTACTCATCTGGTATGCCAGTACAACCAAATACACAATGGCGAAAAACAGCTACTTTAATGATGAATATTGATGGAATAAATAAACGTCTGAAAAGTATTGAAAAACAAAAATTAAGTATTGAAGAGGACAATTGAGTTGGATATGGAACAACAAAGTAGAGAGTCTAGAATTATTGAAACAACAGAGATAATGGAACTTCTACCACATCGTTACCCTTTTTTATTGGTTGATAGAGTTATTGATTTTGAAGAAGGAAAATGGATTAAAGCAATAAAAAATGTGACGGCGAATGAACCTTGTTTTACAGGTCATTTTCCTAAACAACCTATTTTTCCAGGTGTGTTAATTATGGAGTCTCTTGCTCAAGCAATGGGAATTTTAGCATTTAAAACACACCAATTAGAAGGTGGTGAAATATTTTATTTTGCAGGAATTAATAATGCTCGTTTTAAAAAACCAGTATTGCCTGGAGATCAAATGAAATTACAGGTTAACATTTTAAAAGAAATGCGAGGAGTAATTCGTTTTACTGGTACTGTAACCGTTGAAGGAAAAACAGTCTGTGAAGCAGAATTAATGTGTGCTCGTCGTCAATCCTAAGGAGTATTTATGCAATTAATTCATCGTACGGCTAAAATTAGTCCATTGGCTATTATTGAAGAAGGTGCAATAATTGGAGAAAGCGTCGAAATTGGTGCATATACAATCATTGGTAAGAATGTAGAGATTAGAGCAAGAACTAAAATTCATTCTCATGTCATTATTAATGGTCATACTCAGATTGGTAAAGAAAATGAAATTTATCAATTTGCAACAATAGGTGAGAAAAATCAAGACCTTAAATATAAAGATGAACCCACTAGAACAATCATTGGTGATCGTAATCGTATTCGTGAAAGTGTGACTATTCATAGAGGTACTGTACAAGGTGGTGGAGTGACTAAGATTGGTGATGATAATTTATTAATGATCAATACTCATATAGCGCATGATTGTCAAATTGGAAATCGTTGTATTCTTGCAAATAATGCTACTCTTGGTGGGCACGTAACTCTTAATGATTTTGTTATTGTAGGTGGAATGTCAGCAATACATCAATTTGTTGTGATTGGTTCACACGTAATGCTTGGTGGTGGCTCTATTGTCGTGCAGGATATTCCTCCTTACGTAATAGCTCAAGGAAATCATGCTCGTCCATTTGGAGTAAACCTTGAGGGATTAAAACGTCGAGGTTTTGAAAAAGCAACAATGCACGCAATTCGAAATGTGTACAAATTAATTTATCGTAGTGGAAAAACAATAGAAGAAGTACAACAAGATATTGAACATTACGCTAAAACAGAAGCTGCAATTAGCTTATTTTTAGATTTCTTTAAAAACTCAACTCGTGGAATTATTCGATAATTTATATTTAAAATAGGGATAACGCCCAGAATTAAAGTGATTTAATTAACTAGGGACTCATTTTTAATAAAAACCTTAGAAGTTACGGTTAACTTTTGAGGTTTGGTCTGAATTTGCAAAAAACAAAAATAATGTAACCGCTTAGTGACTAAAATAATTTCTATTAAAAGGCTTATTGACTGAGAGTTGAATAATCTTTAATTGCAGAACTTGGTAATGCTAAAAAGTCTGCTAACATCTGCATATCTTTTCGCATTTGTTCTAGTCCATTATGATTCAAAATATTAATACGACGTCCACCTTTGGTGAGCATATTCATCTCATAGCAAACGTAACTCAGTTGTTGTTTTTGATTGATTTGTAGTCCTACAATATTTTCTAATTTAACGCATCGATATGGTTTTTTTGAAAAAACACCTATTTTCTTATCAAATTTAATTTTAGCAATATAATCGCTAGAGACGTAAAATCCCAGTATAATCAAACTTATACCGAAGAGCGTAATAAATAAAAAAAGATCAAGTTGTGAAGTGTAATAATAAATGATAGAAGCAATAACAAATAGCAATCCTCCTAAAACAAAGTAGAGCATTGAGTAGCCGATGGATTCTCTTGTAGGTTTGAAATAGAATAGCTCATCTTCAACGATAGCATAATGAGTACAAAATTTAGGACCATTTTTTAATAAATGCTTACTTAAGTTAATCTCGTGCTGAATTACTTTTTTCATACTATACCTCACTGATAAAAAATAAGCCTATCAAAGGATAGGCTCATTCTATAATAGTTGTGTTTTATTTGATAGAATTATTTATATTTTTTAATCTCACCAGATTTCACTCGAGCGACAAAAGATACAAATTCTTTTTTAACAATAGGCATTAAAAAGTAAAGACCAATGATGTTAAAGATAGACATTGCAAAAATTGCGGCATCAGAGAAGTCGATAACAAAACCAAACTTAACAGTTGCACCGATAACAACGAATAAACAGAAAACAATTTTATAAACCATTTCTTTATTCGCGCCTTCACCCACTAGGTAAGTCCAGCCTTTAAGACCATAGTAAGACCACGAAATCATAGTTGAGAATGCAAATAAGATAACAGCAACAGCTAATGGATATTTAAACCAATCTGCAGTATGAGTAAATGATTCAGCGGTTAATTGAACACCAGTTAAACCAGAACCATCAAATGGTGCTGTATTTTGTCCTGCAATAGTGATAACTAAAGCAGTCATTGTACAGATAACAACAGTATCAATTAATGGTTCAAGTAATGAAACTAATCCTTCTGTAATAGGTTCATCTGTTTTAACTGCTGAGTGAGCAATTGCCGCTGAACCAACTCCTGCTTCATTAGAGAATGTCGCACGTTTTAAACCTTGAATTAATGCACCGATAAAACCACCAGTTACACCATCCGCTGAGAATGCACCATCAATAATAGATGAGAAAGCAGGACCAATATGATCGACGTTTGAGCCAATAACAAAAAGAGACATCGCGATATATAAAAATGCCATCCAAGGTACAAGCTTTTCAGTTACTGAAGAAATTGATGGCATACCACCGAAGATAACAGAGAATGTAAGAGCAGCTAAAATAATACCGGTTACTACACCATATTCAGCAGGAACACCAAAGGCATAATTTAACATTGCGTGTGCTTGGTTTGCTTGGAACATATTACCGCCACCTAACGAACCTAAGATAACCATAATAGCAAAACCAACAGCAAGGAATTTACCTAAACCACCAAAACCACGTTCTTTTAAGCCTTGGCTTAAGTAGTACATTGGACCGCCAGAAACTACACCTGAAGGTAAAATAGTACGGTATTTAACCCCAAGAGTACATTCCACAAATTTAGAAGCCATTCCTAAAAGACCTACTATAATCATCCAAAATGTTGCACCTGGTCCACCAATAGCAAGAGCAGCACCCACCCCCGCAATATTACCTAAACCAACCGTTCCAGAGAGAGCTGTGGTTAATGCTTGAAAGTGACTAACTTCACCAGCTTCTTTTTTATCTGGATTCGTGTATTTACCACGTAAAATATCAATTGCTAAACCAAATTTACGAAATTGAACGAAGCCGAAATAGAAAGAAAAGATCAATGCTGCAACAAGTAACCAACCTGCGATTAATAAGAAACTTGTTCCATTAATATCTACTGAATAGAAGATGGTGCTAACAAAAGGACCAAAAATAGTAGCCATCGTACTATCAACATTATGACTTAATGTTGTAAGCCAAGATTCTGCACTAGCAGAAAGGGGAAGTAATAGCACTAAAAATGCCATCATTTTTTTAAAGTTCATATAAATCACTCCAAGTAATTAAAAAATAAACCTAGCAATCTACAATTGAATATTTATTATAAAATAGGGTAGAGCTAGTCGTATCAATGACAATTAAAGTAATGTTTTTCAATGAATTAGATTAAATAAAATTATTAAAATTTTAAAATTCATATTTTTATTCTATATAGCTCGATTTATTTTGCAACTATTTTTTAACTTTTTTTGTTTTTTCGTAACATTTCATTTTTTGTCATAATACTTTGAAATTTTGCTAAATATCATACTATTGATGTTTGGATTTGCGTCATATATTTTAAAAAGTAAAATTGGGGGGGAGGGATAATTTCAGGGCAAAATCATACTTGAATAAAAAATATACTTATTAGCAAAATAGCTATTTATTTGAATTTGAAAATAAACTTTATTTATAACATTTAAGTATAGAAAGACATTAATTAAACAGTTTTTGTTTAGCATTCAACCTTTTGAATAAGGTAAATAATGAACATATTGTAAGTTTACAAGTATGATCTTGCCCTGGGGATAATTTAACATTTAGAACAATAAATATTTACATTAGTGAAAATTGGAATTTGTTCATATAGACGAAAACCCAAGCACATCATTTGGAAAAACAATATGTGCTTAGGGTTTTTTAATAGGTTAAATATCTAACAATAATCTTGTTGGGTCTTCTAATAAATCTTTAATTGTAACTAAAAATCCAACAGATTCTTTACCATCAATTAAACGATGATCATAAGAAAGGGCAAGATACATCATTGGGCAGATAATAACTTCACCATTAACTGCTACTGGGCGATCTTTTATCGTATGCATTCCTAAAATGGCACTTTGAGGTGGATTGATAATAGGTGTGGACATCAGTGAACCAAATACACCACCATTAGTAATGGTAAACGTCCCCCCTGTTAAATCTTCAACAGTTAATTTACCATCACGTCCTTTAATGGCTAGTGCTTTAATCGTTTTTTCAATCTCTGCCATACTTAGCTTATCACAATCACGTAATACAGGTGTAACCAAGCCTCTTGGGGTTGAAACTGCGATACTAATATCAAAATAGTTATGATAAATTACGTCATCTCCGTCAATAGATGCATTGATTTCAGGGTAGCGTTTTAATGCTTCAACCACTGCTTTAATATAAAATGACATAAAACCTAAGCGAACATTATGTTGTTTTTCAAAAGCATCCCCATAGGTTTTACGTAAATTCATAATAGGTTGCATATTTACTTCATTAAAAGTAGTAAGCATCGCGGTGGTATTTTTTGCTTCCAATAAACGCTCTGCAATACGTTTACGTAAACGAGTCATTGGAACACGTTTTTCATTACGATTTGTGTCAACAGAGAAATGCGTTTCTGGTTTTACTGGTTTATTTTTTGTTTTGATAACTGCTTCAACATCTTGACGAGAAATTCGCCCACCTACACCAGAACCTGTAATTTCATCAGCATTTAAGTCGTGCTCGGCTAATAAACGACGAATTGCCGGTCCCTGAGCATTGGCTAAATGATTGTCGTGTTCAATGGCTGCAGTACGACGATCCAATGGCGTGGCTTCATTTTTATCGACTGTTGCTGTTGTTATTTTACCATCATTATCTTGTATCGTACTTAGTTTTCCAAGAAGTTGCTTGCTGGTTACTGTTGCGCCTTCCTGTTGAAGAATTTCTTCAAGTATTCCCTCTTTTTCAGCAGGGACTTCAAGTACCACTTTATCTGTTTCAATTTCAACAAGAATATCATCTCGCTGAACCTTATCTCCTACTTTTTTATGCCAAGTAGCAACCATTGCGTCTGCAACAGATTCTGGTAAATCAGGAGTAAGAATTTCAATAGTCATAATATTTTCCTTTTCTTTCTTTTAAAGAGTTAATGCATCATCAACGAGTTGCTGCTGTTGTTGTGTATGTAGAGCCATACTTCCGACTGCGGGTGATGCAGACGCTTCTCGTCCTGCATAACGTAACGTTGATTTTGGAGGAATAGACTCTGTAAAATGATGATTGCTTGAGTACCACGCCCCTTGATTTTGAGGTTCTTCTTGACACCATACATAATCTTTTATGTGTTTATAGCGTTTGAGAATATGCAGCACATCTTCAAGTGGGTAAGGGTAAAGTTGTTCAATACGAATAATTGCCACATCATTTTGTTTGTTTTTACGGCGTTGTTCGAGTAAGTCATAATAAACTTTACCCGAGCAAAGTATCACTCGTTTTATGTCTTTAGGATTGAGATCATCAATTTCATCAATCACATTTTGGAATGTACCGTGAATTAATTCTTCTTGTTTCGACACCGCAAGTGGGTGGCGAAGCAATGATTTTGGCGATAACACAATCAATGGACGACGCATTTTACGAATGGCTTGGCGACGTAGCATATGATAAACCTGTGCAGGAGTAGAAGGGATACACACCTGCATATTGTGTTGAGCACAAAGCTGTAAATAACGTTCTAAACGAGCTGAAGAGTGTTCAGGTCCTTGTCCTTCGTAACCGTGAGGGAGTAGCATTACTAAACCACACATACGTCCCCATTTTTGTTCACCAGAACTAATAAATTGGTCAATAACGATTTGAGCACCATTTGCAAAATCACCAAATTGGGCTTCCCAAATAGTAAGGGTTTTTGGTAATGTGATTGCATAACCATATTCAAACGCCAATACCGCTTCTTCAGAAAGTACTGAATCCCAGACTTCAAAATGTCCTTGACTAGAATGAAGATTAACTAATGGAATATAGCCTGTACCATCTTTTTGATTATGAATAACACTGTGTCGGTGGAAGAATGTGCCACGTCCTGCATCTTCTCCAGATAGGCGAATATGCGTACCATCATCTAATAAAGTCGCATAAGCCATTATTTCAGCCATACCCCAATCAAATAACTTTTCACCTTTTGCCATTGCTTGGCGATCTTGATAGATTTTGGCAACACGAGATTGCGGAACAACGCTTTCTGGATAGCTAGCAACACGTTTTGCAAGGCTGATAAATCGCTCTTGATCAAATTTACTTTCATAAGGATCTGTCCATTCGTGGTTAAGGTAGGAGACCCAATCCGCTTTTGTTTTATCCATTTTACGCCACTCAGGAACAACACATTCACCATTATCCAAGGCATCACGATAGAGATTGATTATTTCGGTCACTTGTTCTTCTGTAACAATCCCTTCTGCAATTAAACGATCGGCATAAATTTTACGAGGAGTTGGATGTTTTTTGATAATGCTATACATTATTGGCTGTGTAGCCATTGGTTCATCGGCTTCATTGTGACCGTGACGACGATAAGAAATCAACTCAATAAAAATATCACGTTTAAATAAAGCACGATATTCTACTGCCATTTGGGCTGCAAACGCTACTGCTTCAGGATCATCACCATTAACGTGAATAATCGGTGCTTGCACCATTTTTGCTATATCAGTGCAAAATTCGGTTGAACGAGTATCAAGAGGGTTAGAGGTAGTGAAACCGATCTGATTATTAATGACAATACGAATGGCACCTCCCACGCTATAACCACGAGCGTGAGACATATTCAATGTCTCTTGTACTATACCTTGTCCTGCAATGGCTGAATCACCGTGAACAGTGACGGCTAATACTTTATTGTGTTTAGTATCATTTTTACGAATTTGTCTCGCTCGAGTTGAACCAATAACCACTGGATTTACAATTTCTAAATGAGAAGGATTAAAAGCAAGAACAAGATGCATTAGTTTATCGTCTGCGGCAAAATAAGAAGAAAAACCTTGATGATATTTTACATCCCCAGTTCTATCGCCAGAATGTTTACCTGAAAATTCATCAAAAAGTTCAGTCGGTTTTTTTCCTAGTACATTGACTAGCATATTTAAACGTCCACGATGTGCCATTCCCATCGTGACATCAGACATTCCTTGACGACTAGCGTGACGAATAATCTCTTTCATCATTGGAATAAACGCATCGCTTCCTTCTAGAGAAAAGCGTTTAGCACCAGGGAATTTTGCCCCGATATAACGTTCTAATCCATCAGCGGCAGTTAATTCTTCTAAAAATTTGATACGTTGTTGAGGAGAGAAAAGGGGTTTATTTAATAGACTTTCTATTTTTTTTTGTAACCATATTTTTTGTTCTTGATCTTGTACGTGCATAAATTCAAGCCCAATAGTACCACAATAAGTCTCTTTTAATTTTTTATCTAATTCACGTAATGTAATGGTTTCTTGATTATAAACGTAACGATTAATCGTAAAGGTTTCATCTAAATCGGATTCACTAAAGCCGTGAAAACGATAGTCTAATTCAGGCACTTGTGATGTTTTCCAACGGTAATAATTGAGTGGGTCTAAATTGGCTTCCAAATAACCACGAAAACGGTGAGCATTAATAAATTGTAATATTTTAACTAATTTTGCACTTGCATCAGGAGCAATAGCTGTTGTGCCACTTAGATGGCTAGTTTTTGCTAAATGACGAAAATAATCTCTCACACAAGAGTGTGCTTGTTCTATTTTTTGAGATTGAGGTAAGGCATCAAAGATACCACGCCAGCTTTCTTCTACCGAAGTAGGATCATCGAGATATTGTTCATAAATATCTTCAATATAAGATTGGCTTGCTCCATTAAGTGCTGAAGATGCCAGCCACTCTTCAAAATTTGTATGAGTTGTATTATTTGCCATATAACTTGTACCTGATTTTAAGCTTTTTAGTGCCATATATTATGCCTTAAACTTAATTAAAAAACTTAAATTATTACAAAAAATACATTTTTTTAACAAAGCAAAAACAAAATTTGTGATCTAGATCGATAAATTTTAAGTAATGTTTAGCTAAATTCATCAAGTAATCGCATTCTACGATCCAATATATGGTTATTAAAATAGAAATTTAGCAATGAATTTAGACCGATTTTGTATTTTATTTTGTTTTTTATTATTAAGTATTTTCTGGTTTCCCTTAGATTATTTTTATTGGGCGATTTGGGGGAGTAGTTTAGGTGCAATAATTGTCTTTAGCATTAGAAAAAGAATGTGGGGGGTATTTTTTATTATACTCTCAGTGAGTTTTTATCAAGTACAACAAATTGCAAAAAATGCTCAAAATGTCACCGCTTATCAAACGACGGAGAACATTAAGATCATTCAAATTTTGCATCAGATAGGCTATCAAACAGCAATTGCTCAATTGGAAAATGGCATAAAATTATATTTAAAATGGCAAACGGATACGCCCTTAGAATTAGAAAGAAGTTACCAAGCAAATTTAAAAATCCGTCCTATTTCAAGTCGCTTAAACACTGGAAATTTTAATCGTCAACAATGGCATTTTGCAAATAATATCAATGCAATAGCGACAGTCAAAAAAGCAAATTTAATACAAAAGTCACTTAATCATTTATCAACTCGAACACGATGGTTAGAGAGAGTGAAACAACAAACGGAGAAATTTGCGACACAAGGGTTGATATTAGCACTTAGCTTTGGTGAAAGAGCGTGGTTGAATAATCAAACGTGGCAACTTTTTAAGCAAACAGCAACGGCACATTTAATTGCCATTTCAGGTCTACATATTGGTTTAGTAATGTGGCTGGGATTTGGGTTAGCAAAATTGGGGCAGTATGTCATATTGTTGATTTTGAATAAAACAAGCGGTCACATTTTTATAAAATTTTGCAAAAAATTAGCATTATCTTACCGCTTGCCATTCTTATTGGGGTTATGTTGTGCCTTGGGATATGCTTTTTTAGCCAATTTTTCTACGCCTACGTTAAGAGCGTTACTTGCCATTAGTTTTGTTTTATGTTTCCAATTCGCTCGTCGTCATTACACGCCAATGCAATTTTGGTGGCGAATAGTGGTGGTGTTGTTAATTTGTAATCCGATCGCCTTATTATCCAGTAGCTTTTGGCTTTCTATCTTGGCAGTACTGTGTTTGATTATTTGGTATCGTTATTTCCCATTAAAAAAAATACTTGAGGTATTGCCTTTTAATGATAAATGGTTAAAGGCAAAAAGTGTTCGCTTTATCCTCAGGTTGTTACATTTACAAATCGGTATTTTATTACTTTTTGCACCTGTACAATTTTATTTTTTTGAAGGTTTATCGCCGTTTGGTTTTATTGCAAATCTAATTATTGTCCCTTTCTATAGTTTAATCATTATCCCTTTTATTTTGTTTTCACTGGTCACGGATAATCTTTTTGAGACTTGGCAAATCGTCGATGATTTATTGCAAATAAGCCTTGATTTATTAACCCCTCTTTCCCATTCTTGGTTTTTCTTAAGTCAATATCAACAATGGCAATATCTTACCGTGAATTTATTTATTCTACTTATTTTATACACTTGGTTAAATTATAAATTTAGACAATACTGGAAGCAGATTATTATTGCGACTGTGATATTTAATAGTCTATTTTATGCCTATTATTTCACAAAGCCACGAACACAATGGATTACCTTTGATGTAGGTCAGGGTTTAGCGAATGCCTTAGTATATCGACACGGTTTACAAACTAAAGCTGTATTATATGATACAGGAGTAAGTTGGGGCAGAGGAAAGGCACAAAATTCAATGGCAAAATTAGAAATTCTGCCTTATTTAAAACGCAATGGTATTAAAGTAGACGCTATATTCTTAAGTCACGATGATAAAGATCATTCAGGGGGAATAGTCGATATTTTAAAAGCTTATCCAAAAGCAAGGTTAATTTCATCAAGTAACAGAAAATATGCCAATCGGCAAACAGAGCCTTGTATTCAAGGAAAACAATGGCAATTTGGCAAGTTTCATTTACAAGTTTACTATCCTAAAGCGGTGACATTTAAAGCAAAAAATGCAAATTCTTGCGTAATTTTAGTGAAAATTCAAAACTTTAAAATTTTGCTAACGGGAGATATTACTCAAAATGAAGAACCTTATTTTTCACAAAAAATAGGTCGAGTTGATTTTTTACAAGTTCCACATCACGGCAGTAAAACCAGCACCAGTTATACTTTACTTAACTACACAAAACCTAAATTTGCAATGGTTTCAACAGGGCGTTGGAATATTTGGCATTTGCCGAATAAGAATATAATAAAACGATTAGAAAAGAGAAATATTAAAGTGTTAGATACTGCAAAAGTGGGAATGATTACAGTCAATTTTTATGATCAAAAATATAAAGTTAAAGTAGCGAGAGGAGAGAACAGTAGTTGGTATAATGATTTTTTTAGATAGAAAATGCAAGGCGATCCTTTATTTTATAAAAGAGTGTGATAAGGTATAAACAACTATTTTTAAATACATTAAAGCGATGAATTTAACTGAACTAAAACAACAACTAATAGAATTTAATCAAATTCAAAATAATGATTTTCCACAAGTGGATACGTTAAATCTTATTCATCAACGCAGTGACTTTTATGATCAGCGACTATTAGATATATGGCAATATTTTAGTTTTGATAAAAGAGAGGATCTCACTTTAATTGCAGTGGGAGGCTATGGTCGTCGTGAAATGTTTCCATTGTCAGATTTAGATATTTTAGTTTTAGTAAAAGAGCCGTTAGACGAAGAAACTCAAACACAATTTAATGCTTTTTTTACGTTACTTTGGGATTTGAAATTACAAGTTGGTTCAGCCATTCGTACTTTTGATGAATGTATTGAAATGGGGAAAGCAGAAATTTCTATTGCAACCAATATGTTAGAGGGACGTTTTTTAACAGGAAATAGTCAAGATTTTTATGATCTACTAGAACGAATTCATCAAAATGATTTTTGGATAACAGAAGATTTTTTACGGGCTAAAATTACTGAAAAAACAGAACGTTATGCACGTTATCATAATACCAGCTATAACCTTGAACCCGATTTAAAACATAGTCCAGGTGGTTTGCGAGATTTACATTTATTAATGTGGGTAATGTTAAGACATTATGGCGTGTATTCCTTATCAGAACTTTTTGAACAACAATTATTATTTGCAGAAGAATATAGTGAATTAGAACAGGCACAAGCAGTCTTATTTAAAATGCGATTTGGCTTACATTTACAGCTAAAACGTTATGACAATCGTTTGAGATTTGACCGTCAATTAGTTTTAAGCCAACGATTGGGTTATCAAGGAGAAGGTAATCAACCTGTTGAAACAATGATGCGAGAGTATTTTCAAGCAACACAATCAATTGTACAATTAAGTTATCTATTATTAAAAAATTTTGAGAAAGTAATCTTAAAGAAAGCAAAATTAAAAAGTGATAAAATTCAGTTAGACAACCATTTTTATTTACAAAACAACCTGATTTTTGGAACAAATAACTATCAATTTTTTGAAGATGAACCTCATTCTATTTTAGATCTTTTTTACCATTTAACGCAGTATCCTAATGCAAAACCAAGTATATCCGCATTGCGTTATTTACGTCTTGCAATAGGAAAATTAACCACTCCACTTTGTGAATATTCTCAGTCTAGAGAGCGATTTATTTCACTTTTTTCACAACCAAATTGTATAGAACGAGCCATTAAACCAATGCACCATCTAGGAGTATTAAAAGCCTATTTACCACAGTGGAAAAATATCACAGGTTTAATGCAATTTAATATGCTGCATATTTATACTGTTGATGAACACACCATTCGAGTAATGCGAAAATTAGAGAAATTACTTGATCCAAATGAAACAAGTTATCCATTGTGTTCCGAACTATTTCGAGATTTTAAAGATCCGAGCGTACTTTATTTAGCCGCAATGTTTCACGATATTGCGAAAGGGCAGAGCGGTTGTCATAGCGAAAAAGGGGCAATGGAAGTTTACCAATTTGCAAAATTGCACAATTTAGATGATGAACAGACTAAACTAATGACGTGGCTTGTCGCAGAGCATCTAACAATGTCAATGACAGCACAGCGACGAGATATTTATGATCCACAAGTAATTTCAGAATTTGCAAAAACTGTTAAAAATCATACCGCTTTATCTGCGTTACTTTGTTTAACTTTTGCAGATATGTCTTCTACCAACAAAACCTTTTGGAATAAATGGAAAGAACAACTCTTTACACAACTTTATACTGCAACCAAAGAGAAAATAGAACGAGGAGAAGAGCAGTGTATCGATTATCAACAGTTAAGTTTGGTTAATCGACAACGTGTTGCCGAAAAACTCCCCGCTATCTATGATGAAATACAAATTAAACAGATCAATACTTTTTGGAATAGTTGTCCTGATAGCTATTTTATTCGCCATAATACAGAGCAACTAAATTGGCATATTCAAGGTTATTTACAGGCAGAAATACAACTACCATTAATACTTGTTTCAAATATTAATCAGCAAAATATGACGCAATTATTCATACATTGTCAGGATATGCCCCATTTCTTTTCTACTGTTGCACAATTATTAACACAAAAGAAAATGACCATTTTAGAAGCACAAATTTTAACCAATAATCAATTGGTATTCGATAGTTTTGTGGTGGCAGAATATAATGGCGAACCATTGTCAGAAAAGCGCCGTGAACAATTAAAAAATGCGTTATTTAACATATTAAATCAGCCGAAATTACGATTTAAATTGATTAAAAAACCAATTAAATTTACCCCTTTTAAACATAAAACAAAAGTTAAATTTCTAGATAATAGCCATTTAGAACAAACAGAATTTGAATTTAAAACCCTTGATCGAGAAGGGTTATTAGCTCATATTAGCGATATTTTCAATGAACTTAATTTACAACTTCTTAATGCCAAAATTACCACCATTGGTGAACGAGTAGAAGATTTTTTTGTTGTGGCGAATAGCGAAAACAAAGCCTTGTCAGAAGAACAGAAAGTATATTTAATGCAACGGTTGTTGGAGGAGTTTTAAAAAATTGATAAATTCCCTCCTCCGCTTGTGGGGGAGTGCTAGGGAGGGAGGATTTTTTTCAGAAGAGTGCTAGAG
The DNA here is from genome assembly GCF_018343795.1 of Phocoenobacter atlanticus subsp. cyclopteri. Taxonomy (GTDB): domain Bacteria; phylum Pseudomonadota; class Gammaproteobacteria; order Enterobacterales; family Pasteurellaceae; genus Phocoenobacter; species Phocoenobacter atlanticus. The sequence continues at coordinate 1,078,072 of NZ_CP074346.1, read as the reverse complement.
AGGTGAGGATTAAAAATATGCATTTGCAAAAATAATTATAAATAAGTATTAAAAATCCTTTGACGAAAGCAGTCAAAGGATTTAGGATTACCAGCAGTTTAGAATTTATTATTTTCAACTTACTCACAGGAGTTTATTATGGGAAAACATACACAATCTTTTCAAGATATGCTTGATTACGTTCATTTATATCGTTTAAAAAATAAATTATTACGAGAAACAGCAGAAAATGATCGTAGAATTCGAGATAACAGAAAACGAGTATTATTACTTGATAATCTAAATCAATATATTACGGATTCAATGACAATTGAGGAAATTCGAGCAATTATTGCAAATATGCGTGATGACTATGAAAGCCGTGTGGATGATATTACTATCCGTAATGCGGAGCTTTCTAAAGAGCGTCGTATTATTCGTCAAAAAATGGCGGTTCACGCAGGCAAAAAGCAAACAAAAGAAAGTTAATTTAAAATAGATTAATTTTTAATACTGACTTGTTGAATATTAAAACATATTCAACAAGTCATTTTTGTTTATTTGGGTTTAAGAAATAGAGTCAACAAATTGTACCCCCACCCTAACCCTCCCCCGCGAGCGGAGGAGGGAATTATACTGCCTCCATTTACGGAGGGAGGGCTAGGAGGAATATTAACTTAAAAAGCTGTAAAGATGACAAAAAATAATCATAATGAAATAAATAAACAAGTTGCAGAGCAATATAAACTTTTAGTTAATCGTGCTACAACCTTTGCGGTAATTGTGGCGGGAATGTTGTTATTGTTAAAAGTGATAGTATGGTGGATTACTGGCTCGGTTTCTATTTTAGCTGCAATGACTGATTCTTTACTGGATGTGTTTGCGTCTGTCACTAATATATTAGTGCTACGCTTTGCGTTACGACCCGCTGATGATAATCATACATTTGGGCATAGTAAGGCTGAAGAATTAGCAGCTTTAGTACAAGGGGCTTTTATTACAGGTTCAGCACTATTTCTACTTTTACACGGTGTACAGCGTTTATATAATCCGCAAGTTATTTATCAAACAGAGCTAGGGATTATCGTTAGTGTTATCTCTATTGTTTTAACTGGCGTCCTTGTATTATATCAACAAAAGGTGTTAAAAGTTGTAAATAGCCCTATTGTTCAGGCGGATATTCTTAATTATAAAACAGATATTTTAATGAATATTGCTATTCTTATTGCAATGGGATTATCTCTTTATGGCATTGTTTATGCTGATGCTCTATTTGCTATTGCGATTGCACTTTATATTATGATTAATGCAATTAAAGTGGCATGGCAAGCAATACAAATGTTGTTAGATCAAGCCTTACCTGAAGAAGAAATTAATAAAATCAAGGATATTGCAGAACATCATCCTGATGTATTGAGTATTCACGATATAAAAACTCGTCAAGCTGGGGCGGTTCGTTTTATTCAATTACATATGGAATTAGATGATCATCTTTCCCTTGTGAAAGCACACGAAATTACGGATAGTTTAGAGAAAAAATTATTACGTGCTTTTCCGCTTTCAGAAGTTATTCTTCATCAAGAACCAACATCTGTTGTTGAGGTTGAAATGCAACAAATGAAGGAACAGAAAAAATAATGTATCAAGCTATTGCAAAATTTAGTTATCCTTATTTTGATGAAAACTTTACGTCATTGATTTTTAAAATTGTGAATCAATGGCGAGAAAATGGGCAGATGATTGGGCGAGAAGCGGGGATCACCCATTTTCAGTGTATTGATGAAGCCTTTTTTCAAGTGAATTTATCGATACCTCGTCAAGATAGTTTAATGGCAAAATATAATAGTGATGAAGTGAATAAAGCCTTATCTCAAGCGGATAGTTATGGTGTAAAATTTGCAAGTTTTGAATTAGTTGGAAAAGATTATCGAGCAGATGTCACCAGCCATCAAATTGAAGGAGAATTTTTACTTTTATACACAACGCATTTAGATTCTTGCTCACCGGTCTTTAATGGTGCTGATTTTTTACCTTTGCCTCTCTATGAAATTACACAATCAAATCAACCTTTTTCTGCGGATATTTTAAAATGGCAAGAAGATTGGCAGGCTTGTGATCAATTACAAATGAATGGTTCAACTCTTGAACAATCTGCATTACAACAAATTTCCGATCATACAAGTGAATTGGCACAACAAGGAAGAACACTTTGTCAAAGAATAGAACAAATCACCCAAACACCCACGTACTATTATTTATACCGTTTAGGGAAAGATGAAGAGATTGAGCATAACCGAAAATGCCCAAATTGTAATGAAGAATGGAAATTAAATGAACCAATGCACAGTATTTTTTATTTTAAGTGTGATAAATGCCGTTTGATTTCTAATTTGAGTTGGGAAGTTTTGTAATAGCTGTTATAATTGAACAACTTTTATAATCATTTTTTAAGGATAATTTTTATGGCAGATTTTAATAAAATTTTAGATGCTGGCGATGTAAACAGCGGTATTATTAACGTAGTAAATGAAATTCCAGCGGGTAGTAATCATAAAATTGAGTGGAACAGAGAGCTTGCTTGTTTTCAGTTAGATCGTGTTGAACCAATCATTTTTGCAAAACCAACTAACTACGGTTTTATTCCACAAACCTTAGATGAAGATGGTGATGAATTAGATGTGTTATTAGTTACTGAACAACCATTAGCAACAGGGGTTTTCTTAGAAGCACGTGTTATTGGTGTAATGAAATTTGTGGATGATGATGAAGTGGATGATAAAATTGTTTGTGTACCCGCAGATGATCGTAACAACGGTAATGCGTACAAAACATTATCAGATTTACCAAAACAGCTCATTTCACAAATTGAATTCCATTTTAATCACTATAAAGACCTTAAAAAAGCAGGGACAACCAAAGTAACAGCTTGGGGTGGTGCAGAAGAAGCGAAAAAAGTGATTAAAGAAGCCATTCAGCGTTGGAAAGATAAATAAAAAAATAGTTTTTTATGTTAGTAATATAAGGAGTACAAGCGGTCAGTTTGTACTCTTTTTTTACAAAATTTATTTTCTCGGATTATAATACGAGAAGTTTTATTTTTAAATAGAAAAACAATGAATAACGAATTAAACAAAAAACAAACCTATAATTTTAATAAATTACAAAAACGCCTTCGCCGTAATGTGGGAAATGCAATCGCCGATTTTAATATGATTGAAGAGGGTGATAAAGTAATGGTATGTCTATCTGGTGGAAAAGACAGCTATACCTTGCTGGATATTTTATTAAACCTCCGCATTAATGCACCGATCCATTTTGATATTGTGGCGGTGAATTTAGATCAAAAACAGCCTGAATTTCCTGAACATATTTTACCTGAGTATTTAGAAGGTATTGGAGTTGAATATAAAATTGTGCAAGAAGATACTTACGCCATTGTGAAAGAAAAAATTCCAGAGGGTAAAACCACGTGTTCCCTTTGTTCTCGTTTACGTCGAGGCATTTTATATCGCACAGCAACAGAGTTAGGGGCAACAAAAATCGCATTGGGCCACCATCGTGATGATATGTTAGAAACTTTGTTTCTAAATATGTTTTATGGCGGAAAAATGAAGTCTATGCCACCTAAGTTGATGAGTGATGATGGTAAGCAAATTGTTATTCGTCCGCTGGTTTATTGCAAAGAGAAAGATATTATTAAATATTCTGATGCAAAACAGTTTCCTATTATTCCGTGTAACCTATGTGGTTCACAACCTAATTTACAACGTCAAGTTATAAAAGAAATGCTACAAACTTGGGATCGTCAATATCCAGGTCGAATTGAAACAATGTTTAGTGCCTTGCAAAATATTACGCCCTCGCATTTGTGTGATACTTCATTGTTTGATTTTAAAGGCATTAAACACGGCGTAAGACTAGAGGGCATTGAAGGGGATATGGCGTTTGATAAAGAAGATGTTGTTACACCTATTTTTAATGAAGATGATGTTGAGCAGTATGTAGAAAGTGGTCTAATTCAATTTAAAGCGGTTTCTTAATATTTTGACAGGACAATAGCATACTTTTAAGTATTAATTTTTGATAATTAATAATATTTTCCCACCCTAACTTTCCCCTGCAAGCTGATGCACCCCAAAAATGTACAACCTAAACACAGCCTTTGGGGTGTTTTTTTATGGAAATGAGTTAAAAGATAGCAGTGGAAAGCTATATTGAGTATTATAATACGCAAAGAATCAATGTTAAACTAAAAGGACTGATACCTGTTGAATACAGAAATCAGTTCCTTTGTTTAAATTCTTAATTATAAACCTTAATTATAAACCGTCCAAAATTTGGGGTTTATACTACGCTTGCGGGGAAAGGCTAGGGTGGGTGTTTTTCTATTAATTTACAAAAAATTAACGGCGACCGCCAAACATACCACCCATTCCGCCAGCACCACCCATCATTCCTTGCATTCCACGCATCATTTTACTCATTCCGCCTTTACGCATTTTTTTCATCATTTTTTGCATATCGTCGAACTGTTTGAGTAATTTATTCACATCTTGTACTTTCGTTCCTGAACCCATTGCGATACGTTTACGGCGTGATCCTTTGATAATGGATGGATTAGCACGCTCTTTTAACGTCATTGAGTTGATAATGGCTTCCATTTTATGGAACATTTTATCATCTACTTGACCTTTCACGTGAGCAGGCAGATTTTTTGCTCCCGGTAATTTATCAAGCATTGATGCCATTCCGCCCATTTTTTTCATTTCGATCAGTTGTTCACGGAAATCTTCAAGGGTAAAGGCATCACCTTTCTTGAATTTTTTCGCCATTTTCTCAGCTTTTTCACGATCAACAGATTTTTCTAAATCTTCGATTAGAGAAAGCACATCACCCATTCCTAAAATACGAGAAGCGATACGATCAGGGTGGAAAGGTTCTAAGGCGTCGGTTTTTTCGCCCACACCTAAGAATTTAATCGGTTTACCTGTGATTTGACGAATGGATAACGCCGCACCACCACGTGCATCACCGTCCACTTTGGTTAAGATCACACCCGTTAAAGGCAACGCCTCATTAAAGGCTTTTGCGGTATTCGCTGCGTCTTGCCCTGTCATTGCGTCCACAGTGAATAAGGTTTCGATTGGATTTAGCACCTGATGAATTTGTTTGATTTCATCCATCATTTCACTATCAACGTGCAAACGCCCCGCCGTATCCACAATCAACACATCAAAGAAATTTAATTTTGCGTATTTTAGGGCTACTGTAGCGATATCCGTTGGTTTTTGACTGGTTTCACTTGGGAAGAAAGCGATATCTAAATCACTGGCTAGGGTTTCTAACTGTTTGATCGCCGCAGGACGATAAACGTCGGCAGACACCACTAAGACTTTTTTCTTATGTTTTTCTTTTAAGAATTTAGATAATTTACCCACAGAGGTGGTTTTACCAGCCCCCTGTAAACCCGCCATTAAAATGACCGCAGGCGGTTGGCTTGCAAGGTTTAGCCCTTCGTTGGCTTCACCCATTGCATTTTCAAGCTCAGCTTTAACAATTTTAACGAATTCTTGCCCCGGAGTAAGGCTTTTATTGACTTCAACGCCAATCGCTCGCTCTTTTACCTTGCTGATAAATTCACGTAATACAGGTAACGCCACGTCCGCTTCAAGCAATGCCATACGCACTTCACGGAGCGTGTCTTTAATATTGTCTTCAGTTAAACGCCCTTTGCCACTAATAGTTTTAAGGGTTTGGGAAAGTCTATCGGATAAATTTTCAAACATAATTTTCTCGTTATTTAAAAATGGTAAATTTTAATTGAAATCTGACCGCTTATATTAATGTAGTTATCGTAGGGGCGGGATTAGCAAACGTGAGTTTGCGTATATCCGCCCATTGCTCAATATAAAATTTTAACAAAAACTACATAGCAAGTTTATGAAATGACAAATTTTTTATCATTTTATTTTACATTAGTGAGCTACACATTGTGGGCGGATATTCCATTTGCTATGCTTATTAAATCCGCCTTTACAACCAATCAATTATCATCAATTTCTGATTACCTACATTATACATAAAAAATAATCATTTTTCAGTTTACTACTTATCTTTGAATAGCTAAAATCACTTTATATCTTAAAAATTCAAACAATAATTGATAAAAAAGGAACTGAAATGAATTTATACAACATCAAACACCCAGAAGAAAATGTTAATTTTGCTCAAGCTGTGCGTCAAGGATTGGGAAAGGATCAAGGACTATTTTTTCCTGAGATTTTACCCAAATTAGATAATATTGATGAACTGTTAGCAATGCCGTTGGTAGAGCGTAGCCAAGCGATTTTAGGGGCGATTATCGGCGATGAATTACCAACAGAGACCTTAAATAATGTCATTAAAAATGCCTTCACGTTTCCTGCTCCCCTTGAAAAAGTCACAGAGAATATTTATGCCTTTGAACTTTTTCACGGTCCAACCTTAGCTTTTAAAGATTTCGGCGGACGTTTTATGGCACAAGTTTTGAAAGCGGTTACTTCTGATCAAAAAATTACCATTTTGACCGCAACCTCTGGTGATACTGGAGCGGCAGTAGCACACGCATTTTATGGTTTAGAAAATATTGAAGTGGTTATTTTATATCCAAAAGGAAAAATCAGCCCACTGCAAGAAAAGTTATTCTGTACGTTAGGTAAAAATATTCGCACCGTTGCAATCAAGGGCGATTTTGATGATTGCCAAGCCTTAGTTAAACAGGCTTTTGATGATAAATATTTACGAGAAACCATCGGCTTAAATTCAGCCAATTCCATCAATATCAGCCGTTTGTTGGCTCAAATTTGTTACTATTTTGAAGCAGTGGCACAACTTCCAAAAGAAAAACGACAAAATCTTGTCGTGTCCGTACCAAGTGGTAACTTTGGGAATTTAACAGCAGGATTAATCGCCAAAAGTTTAGGTTTACCTATTAAACGTTTTATTGCTTCAACCAATAGTAACGATACTGTACCTCGTTACTTACAATCAGGACAATGGCAACCTAATTCAACGGTTGCAACTCTTTCTAATGCAATGGATGTAAGCCGTCCAAATAACTGGCCTCGTGTAGAAGAATTGTTTAAACGTAACAACTGGTCATTTAAAGAATTAGCATCAGGGATGTTGACCGATCTTCAAACAGAGCAAAGTTTACAAGCAATGAATGAATTAGGTTATTTATGCGAACCGCACGGTGCTATTGCTTATCAAATATTGTTAAATCAATTAGCAGAAGATGAAACAGGTGTTTTCCTTTGCACTGCTCATCCCGCTAAATTCAAAGAAAGTGTCGATCGTATTTTAAATATTGATCTTCCATTGCCAGAAGCATTAGATAAGCATAATAAAATGCCACTGCTTTCTGATGAAATGGATAATAATTTTGAACAGTTAAAGGGCTATTTGTTGAAATAAAGATTATCTACTAAACAAGAATAAATAATTCTAAACATTTAAATAGAGTTTGTTACAATATACTTAATACTTATCTATTTTTGAATGTAATATTATTATGAACTATGCCCAATGGCTTAATGATGCAGAGGCATTGCTATCAAAGAATTGTAAACAAGACCCTTATCTTAATCCAAAATCTGATGCACGGGTATTGTTGCAATTTGTAACGAGACAATCTAAGTCTCGTTTGTTTGCCTTTGCTGAAACAGAATTACTAGAGGCGGAACAACAGCAACTTAAGGTGTTATTATCCCGTCGTTTAAAAGGTGAACCAATAGCTTATATTATTGGTAAAAAAGAATTTTGGTCGTTACCATTAAAAGTGGCAACCTCTACCTTAATTCCTCGTCCTGATACAGAAAGATTAGTGGAAGTTGCATTAGAGTTTGCTTTGAAGCGGTTAGATTTTTGTGAAAATTTACAAATTCTAGATTTGGGTACTGGAACGGGTGCAATAGCATTGGCACTGGCAAGTGAATTAGGCAAAAAAGTACAAATTATCGGTGTTGATAAATCATTAAATGCAGTACAATTAGCAGAACAAAATAGAAAAAGCTTAGGATTTGAGCAGGTACATTTTTTACAAAGCGATTGGTTTAGTTCTTTGCAAAATAAACAATTTGATCTTATTGTAAGTAATCCTCCTTATATTGATAAACAAGACCAAAATTTACAACAAGGGGATGTTCGGTTTGAACCACTTTCAGCATTGGTTGCTGAACAACAAGGATTAAGTGATTTGCAAAAAATTGTGAGTAACGCACCGCTTTATTTAGCATCTAAAGGGGGCTTGTTTCTTGAACACGGCTGGCAACAAGCAATACAGGTACAACAATTATTTGATCTCACTTTGTGGAATGAACCTTGTACTGAACAGGATTATGCAGGTAATGATCGAGTAACTTGGGCAATATTAAAGTAATAATTATGAATAAACAAACAAAACAGGAAAGAGAGTTAAAACAGTTTCTCTATAAAGAATTATTAAGACTTTCATTGGTTATTGATGATAGTTTTCATTCACCTCAGGTTTTTGGATATATGTCTAGTTTAGTCAGAAAAGTAAAAAAATTAGTGAATGCCGAAACAGAGGAGCAACGTATAAATCAACTATTAGATTTGGTTTATAATGAATGGGGATTTTATTGTGATCGAGACTATTTTAATATTGAAAATATTTTGATGAATTATGTTCTATCTGATAGACGAGGAATGCCTGTTTCAATTGGTGCAGTCGTTCTTTATTTGGCAGCAGCATTAGAGCTTCCGATTTATCCTGTGAATTTCCCAACACAATTAATTTTACGAGCAGACTATATTGATGATAATAATCAACCTAAAACTCGTTTTATCAATCCTTGGGGAGGGCAAACGCTTTCATTGGAGCAATTACAAAAATGGTTAGAGGGTGAATTTGGATTTGAAACAGAGCTATCACTTGAATTTACCAAAGTTGCTGAAATTAATGAGTTATTAGAACGTTTGGAAACCATTGCTAAAATGGCATTAACTCGTGAAGGTAATTATGAAAAAGCGTTAGCTTTGATTGAGTATCGTCTCATTTTTATGCCTGATGATCCTTATGAAATTAGAGACCGAGGAATGGTATTAGCCAGTTTGGATTGCTTTGATGCAGCGGCGAAAGATCTTAATTATTTTATTGAGCAATGTCCTGAAGATCCTTCAGCATTAATGTTAAAACTGGAAATGCCAACATTATTAAAACACACACATCATAATCAACTGCATTGATTTTGTAAAAATTTAAGGAATTATGTATGAAAAATAAACTTATTCAATTAGATAATATTCAAATTGCCAACGATAAACCTTTTGTGTTATTCGGTGGTGTAAACGTATTAGAAAGCCGTGATATGGCAATGGCAACCTGTGAAAAATATGTCGAAGTAACCCAAAAATTAAATGTACCTTACGTTTTCAAAGCTTCATTTGATAAAGCCAATCGTTCATCCATCCACTCTTATCGTGGACCAGGAATGGATGAATGTTTAAAGATTTTTCAAGAGCTTAAAGAAACATTTGGCGTAAAAATTATTACTGATGTACACGAAATTTATCAATGTCAGCCTGTCGCAGAAGTGGTTGATATTATTCAACTTCCTGCATTTTTAGCTCGTCAAACAGATTTAGTGGAAGCAATGGCTCGCACAGGTGCGATTATCAACGTAAAAAAACCACAGTTTTTAAGCCCTGGTCAAATGGGGAATATCGTCGAAAAAATTGCAGAATGTGGTAATGATAAAGTGATTTTATGTGATCGTGGAGCAAACTTTGGTTATGATAATTTAGTAGTAGATATGTTAGGTTTTGGAGTGATGAAAAAAGCCTCAAAAGGAGCCCCCGTGATTTTTGATGTCACTCACTCATTACAATGCCGTGATCCATTTGGTGCTTCCTCTGGTGGTCGTCGTGATCAAGTGACTGAATTGGCTCGTTCAGGAATGGCGATAGGTCTGGCGGGCTTATTCCTCGAAGCTCACCCTGAACCAAATAAAGCAAAATGTGATGGTCCTTCGGCTTTACCACTTTCCGCCTTAGAACCTTTTGTTGCACAAATGAAAGCGATTGATGATTTAGTAAAATCATTTCCTGAATTAGATACTTCTCATTAGAGATAAGAAATAAAAGAAAATAAAATGAAAGATAAACCTAAGTTTAAAACCGTTGAACGTAAATCATTTCAACCAAAGTCAGAAAAGAAACCACAGGCAGTCTATCCACGTTTTGCTAAAAAATCAGGTGAAAAAGAGGGGAGTGTGAAGATCAGGGTAAAAGGCAGTGAAACGCAAACGGGAGCATTATCCCCAAGAGCACCTGAAAAAATCCGTAAAAATCGTAATGAAGAGATGAAGGTGTATGGTGAAAATAGTTGCCATACACTTTTTACACAGCGACCAGAGTCGATTGTTCGTTTATGGGCAACCATTGAAGTGGCAAAAAAGCAGGGAGAGTTATTAAGCTACCTTGCTGAAAATAAAAAAGCTTACCATATTGTGGACAAAGAAGAATTAACTACTGTGACAGGTACAGAGCATCATGGTGGAATTTGCCTTTTAGTTAAAAAAGCAAAAACATTTAGTTTGGAAGGTTATTTAAGCACACCCAAGCAAAATGATTGTCTGGTATTTTTAGATAATATTCATAATGCTCAAAATGTTGGCGGTATTATTCGAACTTGTAGCTTTTATGGAATTAAAGGTGTGATTACCGAGAATACTGATAAGCTCAATTCAAGTAGTGCAGCACGTGTTGCTGAGGGTGGATTTGAGTTTATTAGAATGCTAGAAACTAAGCATAAACAGATCGCTTTTACTCAATTAAGAAAAGCAGGCTATCAAATTGTGCATTTAACACATAGTAAAAAAGCCTCACTTTTACCTAAAATTAATTTAGGTAATAAAATTGTTTTTGTATTAAGTGAAGTAATATCTAATGAGATTGAATATGCTGAAGATATTACGGTACAGCTTTCAGTTGTTAATCCTTTGCAGAATGGTTTAAATGTTGCGGTGAATACTGGTGTATTACTTTCCCACTGGTATCATTTAAATAGGGTTTAATAATAAATTTTTAGAGACAGAGAGTCATTTTTTAGGTGTAAATTAATTGTAAATGATTATGTGGTGGTTTAGCTGAACAGGGCATGCCCTGTTCCTACGTTTTTAGCCATCTATTCGGTGGTAACCAGTTTCTTATACTTGAAAATTTTGCTTTAATATTTCTAAGCTATTTATTCAATAGTAATCCCGTAGAGACAGGGCATGCCCTGTCTAAAAAATCTCTAAGCTATCTACTCGATGGTAATTCTCGCAAACTTTTAAAAATGTGGTGACCCAGTTTTCTAAGCCATCTACACGATGGTTAACGGTGATAATTTACCGCAGGGTGCTTTCGAGGCTTTCTAAGCCATCTACACGATGGTTAACTTTCCCAAGTATCCAGTCTTTCAAAAAGGCTGTTTCTAAGCCATCTACACGATGGTTAACCTAGGAATTTTATTCATAAATCCCTGATTTTTCAATACCTGAAATGAAAAATTAGAAAAATACCCTTTTTTTGATAGTTTTTGTAACTTATTGATAATAAAATGATTTTAAAATCGGGCGGATTCAAGTTTGAAGTGCAACGCACCCAAATCTAGATTTTACCTCAAGAGGTGTTTGATAGCCTAATTGTAGAAGATCATTAAAACTAAGAAAATAAAAGAAATGTGGGAATTGGTAAAAATTAACGGGATCTAGTGGGTAAAAACATAGAAAGAAAGGGGCTTGCGGTAGTTTTGCCCCTTTTTTATTGTTGAAACATCAAAAAATCCAAAACTGCGAAAAAATAATAAAAACCTTAAATTTAAACCGCAAAAACTGCGAAATTAGAATGAACGTTTAAAAGCGTTTAAATAGCATTTAAATTATATACCTTAGCGTCGTTTTTTAGAAGATACCGCAAGATAAACTTTTTGAAGTTCTGTATCATTTAATTCAGAGATACTTATAACACCATATTTTGTATAAAGGTAATTATCAAGCCATTCATTAAGATTGTATTGCTTTGTATTAAGTTTAATATACGCATATTTCTTTTTACGCCACTCACTACCAACCTTTTTAGGTGCAGACTTTGAAGAACTTAGTCTTCCAATCCATTGTCTTAAATACTTTTCTGCTTTTGGATAACATTCAAGTGGAATTAAGTGGTATTGTGTTACACCACAATGCTTATTCAAAGATCCCCATACAGCAGGATATCCCTTAGGATATCTTTTTACTTTTGATTCTAATTGAACAATCTCATCTACTAAGTCTTTAATTTTTCTAGCCATTTTTTCGCTAATATGAGTTTCATTTGGCTTAACTTCTGCTTTTGTACGAGTAACGATCTTCTCAGTCTTAATATTATTTATTACACTTTTATCCCCAACAATAACGCTTCCTGAGTTATTACCACCAACAACAGGGCTATTAGATTTTGTTGGTTGGTTCATACCAGTAAAACCACCTAACAAGAACCCTAACATCATTTTTTTCTGTTCTGAGGTTAATTGTCTAAATTGTTGTAATAAAAAGGCTTCTTCTGTATTGATATTTGTATGAGATGGCTTCCCTGTAATTAAATATTGAATATCAACACCTAATTCATAGGCTTTTTGTAAATAATCACTATCAGGCTTACGGTTTCCCCTTTCATAGTTGGATTGAGCAATACTTTTAACACCACAGTATTCAGCAAATTCGGTTTGTTTTAAACCTAATCTAGTTCTTTCTATCTTTAATCTTTCTGAAAACATTCTTAATCCTTAAAAATAAACTTATTCAAAAAGATAAAAAAATAGCTTGACTTATCCAAATGAATAAATACAATAACACACATAACAACGCAAAAGCGAAGTTATAAATAAAAAAACGAGGTAATTTTACCACACTTTAACCCAATATTAAGGATTATTTTATGATGCACAGTGAACAAAAATTGCGTAATGCAAAAGCAAAAATCTATGCTCAGGGCTTAACGATTAAAGAATGGGCTGAACAAAATGGTTTTAACGTAAAAAATGTTTATTCATTACTAAATGGAGAAAGAAAAGGACGAGTTGGAAAAAGTTTACTTATTGCAAACAAACTTGGTTTCTATGATGAAGATTGAGTTACAAGTTATAGGCTTAAACTTGTAACTTTCTAATAAGAAACTTGTAACAGTTACAAGTTATAAAAATATTTTATAAAACAATATGTTAATTATTTAAAACAAAATAATTAGAAATTTAAACTTGAAACTATGAAGTTACAAGTAAGGATTTAAAAATGAGCAAACAAGAATATTACACAATACAAGAGTTAATTGAGTTAAATCTCAATAGTTTGCCATCAACCGTATTAGGGATTAGAAAAAAAGCCAACCGAGAAAACTGGCAATCACGCCCAAGACAAGGCAAAGGTGGTGGGCTTGAATATTCATTTGAAAGTTTTAATCAAGATATTCAACAAGCCATTATCCTAAAAATTGCAAAAGCAAATAAAGAACGTACCGTTTGTACAGCAGAGTCTAAAAGTTTTGCTTTATTGCCACAATGGGAACGCTTTGAAAAAGCCAACAATACTCAAAAAGACAAAGCAAAACTTAAATTCCAAGCCTGTGTTGCATTAGATGATCAAGTGAAAGCTGGATTAAATCTAATGCAAGCAATAGATGACACTGCAAAAGCATTCAACGTCTCTCACGGCTCACTTAAAAACTGGTACTACAAAGTCCGCAAATTTGAACGCAGTGATTGGCTCGCCATTCTGCTCTGCAAAAGTGGAAGCAATCGCAAAATTAACTACGCAGAGATAGACGTTGAAGCGTGGGAAGTCTTACTTGCCGACTACTTAAGACCTGAACGTCCTAGCTTCTCGGCGTGCTATTACAGATTGACACGCAGTGCAAAAGAAATGGGTTGGACAATTCCAGCAAAACCAGCATTAGAACGCAAATTAAAGCGTGAAGTACAAAAAGAAGTACAAGTTTTCTTAAGGGATGGCGAGCGTGCGTTATTTGATTTATATCCAGCAATGCGTAGAAGCGTTGAAGATTTACAGGCGATGGAATGGATAAACGGAGACGGTTATCAGCATAACGTGTTTGTTAAGTGGAAAAATGGTGAAATAGTGCGACCTAAAACGTGGCTTTGGCAAGACGTTAGAACACGCAAAATCTTAGCTTGGCGTTGTGATTTAAGTGAAAACAGCGACACTATTCGCCTCAGTCTAATGGATTTAATCAACAAGTACGGTATTCCTAAAGATTGCACGATAGACAACACTCGTGCAGCTGCGAACAAATGGCTCACTGGGGGCGTTAAAAATCGTTACCGCTTTAAAGTAAAAGAAGATGATCCAGTCGGAATTATCCCATTGCTCGGTATTACTCTTCACTGGACAAGTGTTATCGCAGGCAAGGGACACGGACAAGCTAAGCCTATAGAACGTGCATTTTCGCACGGTGGATTGGGTGAAGTGGTCGATAAACACCCAAGTTTAGCTGGCTATTTTGCAGGTGAAAACGTCTACAACAAGCCAGACAATTACAACTACGGTAAAGATGGCGTTGATTTTGACGTATTTATCACAGCCCTAGAACAGGGTATCCAGCAATGGAATGAACGCCCACAGCGTAAGGGTGAAATCACACAAGGCTTATTTAGTTATAGCGACGTATTCGCACGTGATTATGCTCTAGCAAAAGTGCGAAAAGCAACAGATGAGCAAATTAGACAGCTTATGCTAATGAGCGAAGCAGTAACAATTAATAAGAAAGGTGAATTTAAACTTGAGGCTGGCGGTAAGTTATTTGGACGTACCAATGTGTACTGGTCGCAAAAATTAATCAGTTCAGAGTTCAAAAAAGTGGTTGTTCGATTTGACCCAGAAAAATTACACGAAAATGTAGAGGTTTATACCTTAGATGGGCGTTATATCTGCACTGCTGAATGCTCAATTACCGCAGGATTTGGCGATAAATCAGTAGCACGTGAACACAGTAAACATCGCAAACAATTTACAAAAGCAGTTAAACAGCAAGCAAAAGCAATGGATTTAATGGAAGCACAAGAAACTGCCGCATATTTACCAGAAACAACAGAGGAAGATGTACCACAGCCTAGCATTATAGAACTTTATCAAACACAGGGTTCGGTGGCATTAAAACAACAAGTAGTAATTGAAGAAGATGAAGAAATTAGCGAGTTTGAAAAAGCTTTCCAACTCGGTGTTGATAAAACAAATAAATTGAAGCTTAAACGCTGATTTAAACGACTTTTAAACACTTTTAAAAAGAGGAAAAAAGAATGAACTTAATAGCAAAAATCAGACAACACATTGAAGATACCAACATTTCACAATCTAAACTAGCTAAAGAAATAGGTGTGACGAGTGGATTAATGTCTTCGTACTTAAACGGCAACTATAAAGGCAATATTGAAAATGTTGAAAACAAAATTAATGAATATTTTGAGCGTTTTCAAAAACTGTCACAGGAATTTATAGAAGCACCTGAATTTATTGAAACTTCAACATCTAAACAGATTTTTAAAGCCCTTGATTTCTCACGCATTGCGAACTGTATCAATGTGATTTATGGGGCGAGTGGTGTAGGTAAAACCAAAGCACTGCAACAATATGCTCAGCAATCTACAAATGTTTGGCTTATCACTGCAAGCCCTAGCCGAGCGTCATTAAGCGAGATTTTATATGAATTAGCCTTAGAAATTGGTATCGGCGATGCACCGAAGCGTAAAGGCTCATCTGCTCGTTTAATTCGCAAAAAACTGATGAATACAAATGGCTTAGTAATTATTGATGAAGCGGATCATCTGCCTTATGACGCTCTTGAAGAGCTTCGTATTATGCAAGAAGAAACAAATATTGGCTTGGTTTTAGTGGGAAATGACAAAGTTTATAACAGATTGCGTGGAGGCTCGCACCAAGCCCACGAATTTGCGAGATTGTGGTCACGCATTGCCAAGCGCATAAACATTCAGAAATGTAAAAAAGGCGACATTCAAGCGATAGCGAACGCTTGGGGATTAGTAGATGACACTGAAGCAATGACCGTAATGAGTGAGATAGCAACAAAAGGGGGCGGTTTAAGAAGTTTAACCCAAACTTTGCGATTAGCTGGAATGGCAGCAAAAGGAAGTGGCATAGCTATTACTACAGATTTAATTATTGCAGCACATAATGATTTACAAGGGACAAATAATGTATGAAAAACTTTAAAAAAGAAAAAAAAGAACAAATTCTAAGAGAAGAACAAATTAAATATGCAGTGGGCTTGCTTGTAGATTCTCATTTTAACATAGAAGTATCAATATATTGGTTAGAAGATCTATTTAAAAATAAGAATGTAGAAGTAGAAAAAGTCATAACCGAATACTTAGAGTTAATGAGTTTAAATAAAAATAAAATATTTGAACTTAGAAAAGCAATAGATCCAAATTTTAATGGGGTATAAACAATGAATATTCAAAAACCACTTAACAGAAACAATCAAATAATGCTGGGTTTTGTGAGCAAAATTCAAGAAACGATAGAGATTTTAAATGATATGGGACTATCAGTAATCAACCTTGATTTAAAAACAAAATCGCCAGTAATCAGAGTGGATAGAAACCATATAACAGATCAATTGGAAGCAGAACACAAGGCATTTACTTATATAAGAAAAGGTCGAGAGTATCACGAGGTACAAATGCAATTAAATGGTTGTGTGATTGTGTGGTGTAAGTATTTAGTTTAATTATTTTTAATAACAGGAGAAAACAATGAGTAAACATTTCACTATAGATGGCAGATACTTTTGGAAAAATGCCAAAGGGCAACTTATTCCAGAAGCGAACGTTAAAGAGATAGACAAAGAGCGTGATGAGTTAGTTCGTTTTCTTATATCTCAAGCGCTTGCAGTTCAAAAACATCTCCGTCAATTTAAAACGCAAGTATTTGATGACGTGGGGGCATTTGTTGAACTTTCAGCCGAGAAATATAACGCAAGTATAGGCGGTAAGAAAGGCAATGTTACGCTCTTTACCTATGACGGCGAATATAAGTTACAGGTGGCTGTGGCGGAGCATATCTGTTTTGACGAGCGTATCCACGCTGCTAAATCCCTTATTGATGAATGCTTGCACGATTGGTCAGAAGGTTCAAAACCTGAGCTAAAAGTATTGATTGATAATGCGTTTCAAGTAGATAAAGAGGGTAATCTTTCAACTTCTCGTATTCTTTCACTAAGACGAGTTGAGATTGATGACGAGCGTTGGAATAACGCAATGCAAGCGATTTCAGACAGCATTCAGGTCGTGGGTTCAAAGGATTATGTTCGTTTTTATCAACGTGATAAAAATGGGAAATACAATCCTATTTCATTGGATATTGCGGGGGTTTAGATGGGTTTTGTTGGTATTGATGTTGCTGATGTTTTTTGCATATTATTCCTTATTTATATAATTTATGACGTTTGGGACGACTGGAAATAAAACCCTTTTCAATGCTCTTTAAATTGTGTTTAAGGGGCATTTATAAAGTGTTTTAAATTAACAAAGGAGTAAAACAATGAGCAGTATAGTACAGTCAGCAAATGCAACAATAAAAAAGCAATTAGAAGCTGAAAGAAAGACAACATATATTTATGTTGCTAAACAAGCTAGAGATATCGAAAATCAAAAAAATGAACGTTATCTAGAAGCGTGGGGCGAGCGAATTTATCAACGTGAGAAACAGGGGCTTTGATTGTGGAATTAAATGAAAAAGCAGATGTTTTTGATGAAATGTTTATCGCTATTGACACATTGCAACACGCTTTATTTGCACTGCAAAAAGATGATGTAGATAAAGCGGAAAAATTATGGCGAGAAGGGGCAAAAGAAGTGGTTTTGCTAAAACCGTTATTAAGTGAGTTTATTAAAAATCAGGAGAAAGAAGATGGAATATAAATATTTTAAAGGCGATTTAGAGAAAGAACCTCTAAAGAAACTTAATGATAATTGGTTAGAAACAAGAAAGAGTCGTAATGAGAGTCTTCAAAAAGTAGTTGACACCATACCTTTTTATGACGGTTGGGCAGGTGGAGAAGACTACATTTGTGGAATTGTTTGCGATAAAAACAATCCACTTTTCGAGACAATAAAGCACGATGCTTCATATAAAATCAAACCTCTTAATGATAATAAAAAGGAGTTTATTGTTAGTCCTGACAAAAGGTATAAGAAAGGAAAAGAATTAGCATCAAAAATTGATGAAATTCGTAAAATACTAAAAAAACATTCTTGCTTCCGTGATTTTATGTTACGTGAATTGAAATTGCCTAGCTCGACACTTGGAAGAGCAACTGCTTATTTTTCATCAATTGGTGTGGTAAATAAAACACTGTTGCTTGAAATACCATTTGTAGATGGTAAACAACCCTCTAGCATTCCTGATTTTTTAACAGAAATTAAAGAAAGTGAATTTTTGGCTATTCAAGGGAAATAAGGGAGTAAAGAAAATGAGAGAGTTTAAATTTAGAGCTTGGAACACAGAAAATGAAGAAATGCATATGAATTATAAAGCAGGACAGTTATTTTTATGGCAAGACCAAGGTTGTCCAGTTGTAATAATGCAATACACAGGGCTTAAAGACATAAACAATAAAGAAATTTATGAAGGAGACATAATAATTAATGATAGTAATAATTATGACAAAGGAGATCTAATATGTCACGACAATTTCAGTATTGATCTAACGCCCCCTGTAACAGTTAAGTACGAATCAGAAATGTTTAAAGCTGGACGTATGTCATTATGCTCTTTTCGTTATCCTTTGGTTGTCGGAAATATTTATGAAAATTCTGAATTATTAAATCTAAGGGGGTAATTATGTAATTTATAAACTTTTCACCCACCGCCATTTATCTAGCATAACTGCGGCGGTGGAGTGAATAAATATAAGGGATAGCTTTTATATTTATTCATTCATCGGAGATAAAGAATGACATCAGAACAACTAAAGAACGAAAAAAAGCGTTTAATTATGTTAGTTAAAATCGGTCAAAAACAATTAAATATGGCTGATGATAGCTATCGTGCAATGTTGATGCGTTTAACAAATAAAAACAGTGCAACAAAATGTAGCATTGTTGATTTGCATAAAGTTATCAGTGAGTTGAAGACAAAAGGAGCAAAACTGAATGAATTTGCAAATTTTAATAAGAAAAAGACCGCTTCATATCGTTATAAAAGTGCAATTACACCCAAGATTTACGTGATTTGGCAACAAATGGCTCGTGCAGGTTTTATTAAAGATGGGAGTAAAAAAGCATTAGATACTTGGGCAAGAAAAATTATCAATCCTCGACCGAATGGCACACTAATGTTAAATATTAACGGATTAAGAGACCACGAAGCCACGATAGTATTAGAATGTTTGAAAAAATGGCAACAAAGAATGCAGGAGGCTAAATAATGAAATTAGCAAAATGCCCTGTTTGTCATTGCGACATACACTTAGAAGCTCTCATCGAAGATGAAGCAGGACGTGAATTACTAGGAAAAATCAGTCAACTAACACACGGCTGTGCAAAGCCGATAGTAAATTATTTAGGACTATTCAAACCCTTAAAAAGCAACTTAAATAATGCTCGTGCGTTGAAATTATTAAATGAAGTGTTAGAACTCTATCCTTGCTCGCTACTACTCGCTCACGTGTTAAGCGAAACGGTAGAAAGCATACGCAAAAAAAGACGTGATAATCGTAATTTAGAGCCGTTAACTAATCACAATTATTTAAAATCTGTATATGAGTCGCAAAGAGTAATGTTTGCACCGAGTTCTAATAACAATCAGACAATACAAGATCGTCTGAAAGAAGATAAAACACGCTCAGCGATTGAATATATTCAGCGTTATGCAGATTTGGGGCAGATTGAGCAAGTGAAAAATACACCTGAGTATCAGATTTGGCTAGATTATAGGAGTAAATAATGATAGAAAAAGATGTATTTACTAAAAAAACACCTGATGTATTAATTGGGTTGGCTCAAGTTGTTGAAACTGTTGCAGTTCAAAGCCTTGATCTTTCAAAAGAGAATGCTGAACAATTAGGTATTGATATCGCACAAGCAATGGCGAAAGAATGGGGCGGTTCAATGCTTTATATTCCGATTAATCTTGTGTTTAATCTCTCTCAACGAGATTTAGAAATTTGGGAAAAATTTAACGGATTTAATCACGCAGAATTGGCACGTGAATTTGGTATAAGTAAGCAATGGGTATATCATATAATTAAACGTATTCGTAAGCAGATGCAAGATAAAGCACAGCCTGATTTGTTTAATAATGGAAATCAATAAACCACCTTAATATCACTCAAATACAATAATATTTAAACTCTCTTTAAATACCATTTAAAGAGAGTTTTTTTATGTCTTTACCTATCACAAAAATTATTATTCACTGCTCCGCTACTCAAAACGGCGAACCGCTTGCTAAACGAGGCAAAACCGCAGCCCAACGCATTGATGATATGCACAGAAAGCGAGGGTTTCGTCGTCAATATCCAGCTATCAAGCACTTTAATCCACACCTAAAAGCGATTGGCTATCACTTTGTTATTGATGTTGATGGCACGTTAGAAACTGGGCGACAAGTGGGGGAAATAGGTGCTCACGCTAAACACCACAATAGTAATTCTATCGGTATTTGTCTTGTAGGTGGCATTACAGTCAATGGTAAAAACTATGGGCGATACACAAAAGCCCAATGGTACGCATTAAGCGAGTTATTGCAACATCTACAAGTGCAACATCCAAAAGCTAACATTCTTGGACATCGTGACTTGTCGCCAGACTTAAATCACGACGGGAAAATCACCCCAAATGAATTTATGAAAGACTGCCCGTGTTTTGATGTGTGGGAGTGGCTAGACAGCGAACAAGTGATTAATGAACCACATTTATTTAAGGAGTAATGCTATGAATTTCTTATATAAATTATATAACCGTTTTTCTCATAAAATTTTTAAAACAAAAAATACAAGTAAAAAGAATGTAAGTAAAAACGCTCTTAAAAGCAGAAAAATCAATGGTGGTTACACTGCTGCCGAAATACTGTTACAGAAAATCTTAACAATGTAAGGGGCTGATGATGAAAGAGCTTATTACTAACTCGGATGGACGGCTTTCTACAACTGCTTTTATTCAGTTTGGCGGTGCATTGCTGATGGCTGGCATTCTTTGTTATAGCGTGTATTTAGACCGCTCCTATGTACCTGAGTTATTTATGACATTTGCAATATTTTGCGGCGGTGGAGCCGCTACTAAAGGCTTTGCAAATGCAATGAAAAGAGGGAAAGAATGATTATATATTTGATGATCGGGTTTTTAATTGGAGTGGTTGCTCTTTTTTGCTTTCTTTATATTAAATGGTTAGAAAGCCGTTTAGAAGAAACCATTAAACAATTAGACAATAGCAACCGCAAAAATGAACAGTTAAAACAGGAAATTAACAATGCCCAAATTCGTAAAAATATTGAAGAAAATAACCGCTTGCAGTCTGATAATGATGTTGATCAGTTGCTCGAACAAGGCGGATATTTGCGTAACAACAAATAGTTGTAATGCTTTTGGGCTGATTTACCCAAGCAGACAGGATACAACTGAAACCAAAAGACAGGTATTGATACATAACAAAGTGTATCAAAAAATCTGTAATGGAAAGGAGCAATAATGATTGAGTTTATTCATTGGATAAAAGAATACTGGTTTTTTTCATTAAGTGTCTTTGGAGTTTTAGGCACTTTTATTTGGCTGAAACTTGATAGTCGTTATGCAAAAAAAAGGCGACATTAGTGATTTGCATCATCGAGTAACAAAAATAGAAGATAGCTTGCAACACTTACCGTCTTCAAAAGATTTTAATGATTTAAAGCTCGCTGTAACAGAAATGAACGGCGAAACCAAAGCATTTCATACAGAAGTTAAAGCTGAAGTAAAAGGGCTAAGTCGTTTAGTAGGTTTATTAGTAGAAAAAGAGGTAGGCAAAGAATGAAAAATATAATTCATCAAGATCAACGTTTAGTAATTTTACGCTCTTTAATTGAGTGTGATTATGATGCTAATGAGAGTATTTTAAAAGATTGTTTAGCCGTTTATGGACATCGTATTAGCCGTGATTTGGTACGTACTCATTTGATGTTTTTAGAAGAACAGGGCTTGGTTAAGATCAATCGTATTCAAACAGGTGCAGGTACAGATTTCTTTGTAGCAAGCATTACTACTCGTGGCGTTGATGTTGCCGAAGGGCATAGTGTGGTGGCTGGGGTTAAAAAGCCAAGTCCACGTTATTAGGAGTAGGAAGACTTATGGAAAAACCAACGCGAGGACGAGCCTCAAAAGTGGATTTATTGCCTCCGAATATTAAAACACAATTAGCAACAATGCTAAGAGACAAGCAATTTTCACAAGCTGAAATTTTGGAAGAAATTAATGATTTAATCCGTGATTGTGGGCTTGATGAAAGTTTGTTTTTAAGTCGCAGTGGGTTAAATCGTTATGCCAGCCGAATGGAAAAAATGGCAAGTAAAATCCGACAATCTCGTGAAATTGCACAAGTGTGGACGAAACAATTCGGTGAGACCCCGCAGTCAGACATCGGAAAATTGTTAATGGAAACCGTTAAAACAATGGCGTTTGAACTAACATTAAACGCTGATGATGAAACGATTAACGATCCAAAATTTATCAATCAGCTTGCCTTAATCACTAATCGTATCGAACAAGCACAAAGTATTTCTGATGAACGAGAGAGAAAAATCAGAAAAGAAATGGCACAACTTGCCGCTGAAACGGCTGAAAAAGTCGTGGTTCAGGCAGGGCTTTCTGGCGATACGGTGAAACTAATTAAAGAGCAGATTTTAGGAATTGCATAATGGCTTTAATAAATGAACGTCCACTGAATGTATTACACCCAGAATGTCAGGAGTTTCTTGACAATCTTGGAGAGTTTGAACCAGATGAATTATTACTTGGTTATCAAAAACGCTGGATAGCTGATAATAGCCAATTAAAGATTGCAGAAAAATCACGTCGTACAGGATTGACTTGGGCTGAGGCAGCAATTAATGCTTTAACTGCAAGTACAAGAAAGTCAGATGGTGGCAGTGATTGTTTCTATATTGGAACAAACAAAGATATGGCTCGTGAATATATTGATGCCGTCGCAATGTGGGGGAAAGCATTTAATTATGCGGCAAGCGAAACGCAAGAAGAGGTTTTTAAAGACGAAGACAAAGATATCCTAGCATTTGTTATTTATTTTGCATCTGGTTTTAAAGTAAAGGCTCTTTCATCAAATCCTACAAATTTGCGTGGCATGAAAGGGTTCGTTGTTATTGACGAATCTGCATTTAATGAGAAATTAAAAGAAACAGTTAATGGTGCAATGGCTCTTACAATGTGGGGCGGTAAAATTCGGTTAATCTCAACACATAATGGATTTGATAATTTATTTAATGAGTTAATCATCGATAGTCGTGCAGGTAAAAAAGATTATTCAATTCATACTATTGATTTAGATGATGCTTGTTCTGAAGGTTTATATAAACGAATTTGCCAAGTAACAAAACAAAAGTGGACACAAGAAAAAGAAAACAAATGGAAACAAGATCTTATTAAAAACTCTGCAACAGAAGCAGGTGCATTAGAAGAATATTACTGTATTCCACAAAATGGCTCAGGTCAGTGGCTTACTCGTCCAATGATTGAAAAAAACATGAGTAAAGAAACGCCTGTGATTGCCCTTGAAAAAAGTGATGAGTTTAATTTGCTTGATGAAAAAGTTCGCCGAGCTGAAATTGATGATTGGTGTAATGAAACCTTAAGACCTGTGATTTCTAAACTTAACCCTGACTTAAAACACTATGCAGGGGAAGACTTTGCTCGTAATGGCGATTTAACTGTTATTCCTGTGGGAGCTGAACAGCCTAATTTAGATTTAGATGTTCAATTTGTCGTTGAACTTCGTAATATCCCTTTTAAACAACAAGAGCAAATTGTTCTGTTTATTTTGGAGCATTTACCAAACTTTGCAGGTGCCGCTTTTGACGCACGCGGTAATGGTCAGTATTTGTCTGAATGTGCAGCTGATAGATTTGGTAAATGGGACGAGAAGACACAATACGGCTTAATTGATTGCGTAATGCTTAGTGAAAAATGGTATCGAGAAAATACCAGTCCATTTAAGTCTGCATTAGAAGATAGCACACTAATTAACATTCCTAAAACCGATGATATGTTAAAAGATTTAAGGGCTTTTGAGTTAGTCAAAGGTGTGCCTCGTATTCCTGATAAACGTACCACTAGCACCGATGGAAATAAACGACACGGCGATGCTGGGATTGCTCTACTTTTAATGCACTACGCACAACGAAATATTTCAGCAAAAATCGTCGAATATGGCTATGAAGCTGTAACCCAAAAAGACAACTTTTTTGATGATGACGGATTTAAAGACCGATTTATTAGAGGTAACCTGTAATGAAAGAAAATGAAAAACTAAATAAAAAATTGTTAACCGAAGAGCTCGCAATAAGTTCTATTCAAGGTGTGCGTCGTGCTTGGAATACCGATACCGTAGCCAGTGGTTTAACACCGTCAAAATTAGCTAATGTCTTAAGTAATGCTACCGAAGGTGATAGCAATGATTATTTAACGTTAGCTGAAGAAATGGAAGAACGTGAGCCACATTATGGCTCGGTATTGCGTACTCGTAAACTTGCCCTTGAAGGCTTAGATAGAACCGTTGAAGCGAGTTCTGATGTCAAAGATGAGATTATTGAAGCGGTTGAAAATTTAGTAAAAAATTCAAATTTTGATGATTTTCTTGCAGGATTAGTTGATGCACTGGGCAAAGGTTATTCTGCTGTTGAAATTGTTTGGGATGATGAATTTAAACCTGCTAATTACTATTGGCGTGATCCTCGTTATTTCACTTTTGCCAAAGATAATGCCTATAAACTTCTGTTACGTGATGAACAGGGGCAAGATGGCACACCACTACCGCCTTATAAATTTGTTGTTCATACACCGAAACTAAAAGCAGGTATCCCTATTCGTGGTGGCTTGGCTCGAATGTCTGCCCTTTCTTATATGTGTAAAACCTATGCTTTAACGGACTGGATGGCATTTTGTGAAGTCTTTGGTATGCCTATTCGTATTGGTAAATATCAAAATGGGGCAAGTGATAAAGATCAAGCGATTTTAAAGCGTGCTGTTGCTAATATTGGTACTGATGCGGCTGCGATTATACCTGAAACAATGAAAGTTGAGTTTATAGAAGCTGCAAGTGCCAAAGGTGGCGAAAGTGTGTTTGAAAACCTTGCAAACTGGTTAGATAAACAAATCAGTAAAGCGGTATTGGGGCAGACAATGACGGCTGATGATGGTTCAAGTCAGTCGCAGGCGAATGTTCACAATGAAGTGCGATTAGATTTATTAAGAACTGATGCGAAACAATTAGCCGCAACAATTAACGAACAGTTAATCAAACCCTTTATTCATTTTCATTTTGGCGAGCAAGAACATTATCCAAAACTGGTGTTTTACATTGCTGAAGCTGAAGATATTGCATCACTTGTTGATGGTGTAACTAAACTGGTTCCACTTGGTTTAAAAGTGTCACAGGGCTTTTTAAGGGATAAGTTGGGTATTCCTGATCCACAAGATGATGATGAATTATTAGGTGTGGAAGCGGTACAATCTGATGAAAAAATTGCAAAAAATTCAAAAAATCATACCGCTTGCAACCACAAAACAGCACTAAATAGCACTGAAGAAAATATTGATGAAGATGAAGAAGGTTTTATCAATACAACTCAAAATGCGATTAAAGAACTAGCTGAAAAATTGCAAAAAGCGAATAATTTTAATGAGTTATTAGAAATATTAAATAGTGCTGAATTAAATACTTCTGATATTGCTGATGCCCTTGCTCTTGCTCTTGCTGGTGTCAAAGCCTTTGTTGATGGTTCGGTTGAATAACGGAGAGATGATGCATTTACACTACGATAAAGAATATGAAGAATTTCAAGAGTATTTAGAAAAACTTAAAAATAAGAAGTAATTATTATGCAAACAGTTATCCCACACAAAGCTATTGTCTATATTGCAAGTAAAAAATTAAAAACCTCTTTTAATTGGTATGAAGTCTATGCTGATGAGCATCAACACGCTTTTACTGTGGCAAAAGTAATGGAAGCAGATTTGTTGGCTGAATTGCATCAAGGTGTCCAAAAAGCGATTGCACAAGGACAAACATTTCACAGTTTTAAACGTGATTTATTGAAAAATTTAGGCGAAAGCGGTTGGGGTAATTTTAAGCAGATTGATGAAGAGACAGGAGATGTCATTACTCGTTTATCTGATAGGCGGTTACGCAAGGTTTATCAAACGAATATAACACAAGCAAGACGGCATGGTGATTGGCAACGTTTTCAAGAAAGTAAAAAAGCCTTTCCTTATTTGCAGTATCGTTTAGGTTCAAGTGTACACCACAGGGAGGCTCATCAGCGTTTTGCAGGTTTAGTGTTGCCTGTTGATGATCCATTTTGGGATACTCACATGCCGATGAACGGTTGGGGTTGTAAGTGTTGGGTGCAACAGCTCACAGAAGAAAAGGCACAAGAGATTGGTATATCACAAAGCCCTAAAATTGAGTATCACGACTGGATAAACCCACACACTGGTGAAGTAGTTAAAGTACCAAAAGGGTTAAGCCCGGGTTTTGAATACAACGTGGGTAAGAATCGTAATCAAGGTGATTTAACGTTGATTACCAATAAACTTAATCGTTATTTAATTCAAGATCAACATTTAGCAACCAGATTATTTAAAGGATTACTAAACAGTACAAGTAACGTTTATCTAGATAAAGCATTTAGTGATTGGGTTGCCACACTGAATAAAAGCAAGTTTGCACGAGGGCAAACAATGGCTGTGGGTATAATTGATAATCAAGTTATATCAAAACTTAAACAACTTAATAAAGCACCACAGCATCCCATTATTTCAGTGAGAGATAGCGATATTTTACACGCATTAAGAGACAGCAAGAAAAATCTAGGTATAAATTTACCTCTTGAATTTTGGCAACAATTACCAATGAAATTAAGAAAACCTGATGCAGTTTTACTTGATAGAAATAATGAAAATACGTTGCTTTATGTTTTTAATACCGACAAAGGTAAATTAGCAATACGTTTAAATTACGAAATTAAAGTTAAAAATGAGAAAGGTAAAAAAGTTCGAGTAAAAGTAAATTTAGTTAGAACAGGGAGTTTATTTATAGACAATACAGCATTGTATGATTTTGATATTTTATATGGTGGTTTATAGTCGCTAAATTGCCTGATTCGAACAGGATAATACCCCTTTTACAGCGTAACCTTTCCATTAGGAAACCATTAGCGACTTAATAAATATTAAATCAAAATTATTTTTTAATCAATAGGAGAAAACAAAATGAAAAATTATCTTACAAAAGAGTACCTAGAGAGCCTTGTTGTTAAAACGGAATATCATCGTTTAACACAAAGTTTAACCGTCTGTGTATTAACTTTAAAAAATGGCTTTGAAGTATTAGGGCAATCTGCTGTTGCAGATCCTAATAATTATAATCAAGAAATCGGAGAGAACATTGCTTATGAAGATGCCTTTGGTAAAATCTGGCAATTAGAAGGCTATTTTCTAAAAACAAAGATAAGCAAAAATCAATAAAGCACTTTAATATCATTTCTTTTTAATACCCTTTAAACTCTGTTTAAGTCAATATTAAACAGGGTTTAAAATGAAAAAACAAACTTCTGCATTATGCCACGAACTGCCTACATTTAAGGTTCAAGAAACCGAAGGCGATTTGTGGCTTCCTTTAATTCCTATCGGACAAGTTACAGGTCGTGATGGACGAACTTGGAATAACCACAATCCTGAACTTGTCATTGAGCGAACCAAATTACCTTTTATTTTAGATATTGATCATCAAAGCGAACTTTCTACAAACACTGCTGCAAGCGGTTGGATTGTAGAGCTTGCGATTGAGGGTAACCATATCAAAGGGCGTTTAGAACTCAATGATTTAGGTAAGACAGCCATTGAGAATAAACATTATAAATTTTATTCGCCTGCGTTTTTATATGACACAGCGGGCAATATTACCAAATTAGTCAGCGTTGGGCTGACCAATAAACCAAACCTTGATGTCCCTGCGTTAAATCATACGCAAGATAATTTAGAAAACCCAAAGGAGCAAAATGTGAAACAAATCGCAGAAAAACTAGGGCTTAATGCAACTGCAAATACCGATGAAATTTGCACCGCTATTAACGCCCTGCAAACCAAAGCAAGCCAGGCACCTGATTTAAACTCGTTTGTGCCTAAGGCAACTTATGACCAAACCGAAATGGCATTAAATGCTGCTAACGCCAAACTTGCTCAAATTGAAAAGGATAAGCATAACGCAGCGGTTGAATTAGCCTTAAATTCTGCAATCAAAGCGAAGAAAATCGCCCCAGCAGATAAGGATTACTATCAAGCTCAATGTGCAACGGAAGACGGTTTAAAGGCGTTTAACGCATTTATTGAGAAAAAAGCCCCGTTAATCGGTGATGTAGCGTTACCTGATAATCCACCGCAAAGTGATAGTGTGGCGTTAAATAGTGAACAGAAAAAAATATTAAGCCAACTTGGTTTAACTGAAAAAGACTTACAAGGAGAATAAAAATGGCGATTATTGACAATGCAAATTTAAAAGTATTAAACACCAGTTTTAATAAAATTTTTAATGATGCCCTTAAAAGTGTTGAGCCTGAATATCAGAAAGTGGCAACGGTTGTAACCTCAAACACGGCGAGCAACACCTATGGCTGGTTAGGCGAAATGCCAGAATTAACCGAATGGGTGGGTGAACGTGATATTAAAAACTTTAAAACATACGATTACAACATTCCAAATAAACTGTTCGAGTCAAGTATTGGCGTTGCTCGTGTGCATATCGAAGATGATAATTTGGGGCAATATAATATGCGTTTTACTTCCCTCGCAAGACGTGCTGCCCAGCACCCTGATAAATTAGTGTTTGATTTTCTAAAAAATGGCGATAAGAACAACTGTTATGACGGTAAAAAATTCTTTGCAACAAACCACCCTGTTTTTGCTAAACACGATGGTACAGGGGCGAAAACCGATGTAGCGAATATGGTGGCTGGCGAACAAGCCGCTTGGTTCTTGCTTGATACTTCACAACCACTAAAACCGCTGATTTTTCAACAACGACAAGCCATTGAATTAACCGCAATGACAAAACTTGATGATGAGTCTGTGTTTATGAAAGACGAATTCCGTTACGGTGTGCGAGCAAGACATAATGCAGGTTACGGTTTCTGGCAAATGGCTTATATGAGCAAGCAGGAATTAACCCCTGAAAACTTTAATGCGGCGGTTTCAGCAATGATGAGCCAAACTGCTGACGGTGGTCGTCCACTAAATATTAAACCTACTTTGCTTGTTGTACCACCTTCACTGCGAGCGAAAGCCTTAGAAATTGTGAAAGCGGAACGCTTGGCAAATGGGGAAACCAATATTAATAAAGATTTGGTTGATGTGTTAGTAACCCAAGAAGTGATGTAGGTTAAGAATGGCTTACGCAACCATTACTGATTTAATTAACCGTCTTGGCAACAAGGCGGTAGTTGAACTCACTAATCCCAATATGCGAGCTGATGCCATTAATGATTTAGTGGCTGATGCGGCATTAGCGGACGGTCAAGCGTTGGTGGATAGCTATATCGGTCAGCGTGTTACTTTACCGATTGAAACCGTGCCTCATTTTGTGAAAACACTTTCTTTAGATTTAGCTATTTACTACTTGCAAACAAAAGTGGGTAATAGCAACAGCAAAGAAAGTGCTGCTCAAAAACTCTATGATGATGCAATTAAGCACCTAGAACGCTTCGCAAAAGGTGAAACAAGTCTAGGTTTAAACATCATCAAACAGGAAAATGAGCCAAAGCAACAAGTGGTTAAAAATACGGCTGAAATTACCAGTGAACCAAGACGATGTAATCGTCAAACATTAGGGCGTTTAACTTAATCAGTAGAAAACACGAAAAACGCCGTATAAGGCGAGATGATTAAAAAATCACTCAATTATACGGCTAAATTTTTTTAAACGTTTTATAAGCGATTTAAACGCAATTTAAACGGGGTTGTAGATGTCAGTTTCCATTACATTAGACGGAAATGTTAAACAAGTCTTAAAAAAGCTCGTACAAAAAAGCGAAAATTTACAACCGCTTTTTGCAGGAATTGGCGATACGTTGATTGCAAGTACCAAAGAACGACTTGATACAACTAAACGAAGCCCTGAAGGAAAATCTTGGGAACAACTTAGTCCTGAGTACGCTGCTTTTAAAAATAGAGTTAAACCTAATGTGGGCTTATTGCGTTTTAATGATGATTTAATGAGTTCAATCATTCGTAATGTTAGCCCATCAGAATTGAAAATTGGTACAAATATGGAATACGCAAGACGTATGCAATTTGGTGGTGGGGGTGTAAAGGCTCGTCCATTTTTGGGTATTAGTACTGATGATAATAAGGAAATTAAAAAACTTGTAATCACTTATTATGAGGAAAGATGATGACAATAAGACAGCAAATTGCAGAGCGAATAAAAGAAGTTGATGATAAAAGTAGTCATCCTCTTTTTATTATTGTTTCAGATAGTGCTGAGCTTGATGATTGTTTAAATCATCGAACTATTACTGAAGGGTGCTTCGTAATTAAATTGGAAACCACTGCAAAAAGTCACAGTGATTTCTATCAACGTATTACAGAACGCTATCAAATTGTCACACTTTGCCAAAATCTAACAGATAGCAATGGGCAAGCGGTCGGTGAATTGGCGGAACGGATGCAAAAACGTGTATTAAAAGCAATTTCAGGTTTTTGCCCTAAATACGATGAAACAGAAACTGACCCTCTACAATTTGTATCAGGGCGTTTAATTGATTTAAGTGATGGATTGCATATTTGGGCTGATGTTTATGAACTTCAATATACGCAAGCCATTCATCAATAATTTAAACTAAACAGGAGTAAATAATGGCAAATGTAGCATTAACTCGTAAATTTAAGAAAAAATTACTGCTTTTAGGAATGGGTGATTTAACAGGTCAAATTGCCCAGCTTAAAGCAGTGGAAACCAAAGATGTAGAAATTGGTTTCGAAGGTGATAGCGAAGAACAAGAAACTGATGGTGTTTCTTGGGGAGCGAATAAAAAACACCGTACCTCTGATAAGGTAAAAATCACAGGTAAAATCGCTTTTGCTGGAAGTGGTACAGCAGGTGTTCCCCCTGCTTATCGTGAACTATTTTTAATGAGCGGACACAGTGAAACCGTTAAAAATACAGGCGAAGCGAATGAGAAGAAAGTAACTTATACACCAATTACTGAAAATATTCAAAAAGGTACAGTGGCATTCTTGCTTGATGGCGAATTTCATATCGGAAAAGAAGCACAAGCAGAAATTAAACTAACCGCTAACAGTGGCGAAATTGGTTACTGGGATTTCGAAATCTCAATGGTGGGAGGCACAATTCCAACCACACAACCATCAGGGTTGAGAACTTTAGTTGAAGGCTATCAAACACCAAAAGCGATTAATTTTGCCAATACACCAAAATTCCAAATCGGTGGGCGTGATTATCCGATGAAAGGATTTGAATATACCACAGGCAATGAAATTACCGCTCTTGATTTAGTTAATCATCAATCTGCAATGATTTCTGACCGTAAACCGATGGTTAAAGTGGTAGTGGGGGCACCTGCTCTTTCTGAAATTAACCTTTATCAAAAAGCGTGGGACGGTGTGGAAATGCCTCTTGTTTTAGAACACGGCACAAAAGCAGGTGAAAAAATTAGCCTAAATTTTCCAAATGTTTCCCTTGATATTCCAAAAGCAACAGATATTGACGGTGCATTAGGCTATGAAATTGAATGTACCGCAATGCAAAAAGGCAATACTGCCCCATATACCATTATTTTTAGTTAATAAATAGGAGAATTAAAATGTTTAATATTGATAAATTACAAGATACTTATACGTGGAAAGTTGAAGTTAAAATCCCAAATAACGGTACATTTGAAAAAATTGCAGTTCGAGTGAAATACAACCGTTTACCACATAATGAAAAAATAAGTTTAATTGAGCAAATGGAAAGTACCAGTAAACTTGAATTAACCCAAATTCCTGCTGCTGAAAATGATG
This sequence comes from Phocoenobacter atlanticus subsp. cyclopteri, assembly GCF_018343795.1. Classification (GTDB taxonomy): domain Bacteria; phylum Pseudomonadota; class Gammaproteobacteria; order Enterobacterales; family Pasteurellaceae; genus Phocoenobacter; species Phocoenobacter atlanticus. The sequence continues at coordinate 1,045,749 of NZ_CP074346.1, read as the reverse complement.
TATTTGACCGCATTTTTGCAGGTTGGGAAAAGGGACAAATTAAAGATAATAATGGTGAGGTGGAAGATACACCTGAAAATCGTGCGAAATTATTGAATATTACCGAGTTTCGTATTGCTTTATTACAAGGTTTTATGCAATCAATGGGTGGTGACTTGGGAAAGATAAACTCTTAATCAAACTGGGCGAGCATTATGCTCGCCTAACCCTTGCTTATCAACAATATAAAAATGACCAACAAGCTCAAGATGAAGCCTTTGCTGAATTTGGTGTTGAAAAGGAAAAGGAGCCATTTAATTTTGAAACCTTAATTATTTGGCGAGAGCATCAAGCGGTCGTTTTTTTATTTGAATTTGCCGCTTTTAAATTTAATGATTATTCAGGGGTGATAATGGGAGTGGATTGGCAAGCAGTGGATATTTTACTAAAAAATGAAAAGGTAAAAGTTACATCGCAACAGTTTAGAGATTGGAGAATTGCATTAGGTGGGTATATTCAAATAATGAATGAACATATTGTTAATAACTAATGATTAAAAACGTATCTTTAATAGCATAAATAAATAGCCCTAGACCTAACAGTAAAGCAATCCCTCCTAAAATATTAAATAACCAAAGAGTGCTAAATGTAACAATAATAAACCATGCTAGCACTTTTACAAAAATCATCACAATACTATCAGGCAGATATGATTTTGATAGTACAAGTAAAGAAAATCCAATAAAAATAAGTAATAACATTGCGATAAAAAGATTAATCAAATAAGAAAAAGGATAGCACTATGGCTCAAGATATGCAACTTACTTTAAGACTTAATGCTGACGGAACGGCAATGATCACTGGAATAAAAAAAGCAGGGAAAGCAGTTGATGATTTAGGAGAAAGAGCTAATAAAAATGCAGGGAAAACTCGTAAAGGATTAACCTCTATCTCTCAACAACTTGCAAGGGCTAAAAGTCAATTAATTGGTTTTTTTGCTGCTTCTAAAATTGCACAATTTGGGAAAGAACTTATAGATACAGCCGATAGTGTAAAACAAATGAATGCTAGATTACTTACAGCAACAGGTAGTCAAGAAGCATATAAACAAGCTATTTCTGCTTCTACTCGTATTGCAAAAGAAGCTCGTGCAGATTACCAAAGTACTGTTAATTTATTCTCACGTTTAACTACTGCTGCAGACCAATATGATATTGCTCAAAATAAAATAGCAAAAACCACTGAAGCTGTAACTTATGGTTTAAAACTCTATGGTGCAAGCAGTGCGGAAGTTACCTCTGTCCAAACTCAGCTTTCACAAGCAATGGCTTCAGGTGTTTTAGCTGGGGACGAATTTAAATCAATGGCTGAAGCAAGCCCACGCTTAATGCAAGCATTGGCAGATGGGATGGGGGTTGCTCGTGGCGAATTAAAACAAATGGCAGCAGATGGTAAGCTAACAACCGAAGTTGTTGTAAATGCCTTAGCAGGACAAGCGGATAGATTAAAAACAGAATTTGCAAAAATGCCCATTACAGTAGGAGAAGCATGGGGACAAGTTAAAAATAAATTTGTACAGGGGCTTGGTGAATTTGATAAGACTAATGGTGCAACTGAAACATTAGCTAAAGGTTTAATGTTTGTTGCTGAAAACTTAGGAACTCTGACTAAATCTCTAGCAATAGCAACTGTAGCAAGTGCTACTTTTTATGCAACTCAAAAAGGAGGTATATTAGCAACCAGTGCAAGTTCAATAATAAATTTCTCACGTGGACTTTTCTCTTTTTCAGGTGCTGTTCGTTTAGCAACAACAGCGACCAAAGGATTTAATTTTGCTATTGCCGCAAACCCTATCGGTTTAATTATAACAGGATTAACTACAGCAATTAGCTATTTATATCTATTTCGTAATGAGATTCATCCCGTAGAAGGAAGTATTGCAAACTTAAGTGACTATGTCGTTGTTGCATTCCATTTAATTGATAATGCTATTTCAAGTGTTTTTCCCTCTTTTGAAGAATTAACAGGGTTTGTAAACGCCTTAAATGAACCTTTTAATAATAGTTTAAATGCTATTTTAAGTGTATTTAAAACATTTTTAAATAATGTTAAAACATTTATCAATAAATTTATTGGTTTTTGGGCTGGTAGTTTTAAGGCTATCATTGCTATCTATGATAATTTTCCAAATGCTTTATCAGGTATTATTACTGATGCAGTAAATTGGGCGTTAGAAGGAATTAATGATCTTATTAAGGGTTCAGCAGAGTTATTAAATAAATTGCCAGGTGTTGAAATTGATATAAAGGGAATTGGATTTGAGAAATTAGAAAATAATGCTCAATCTGCGGCTCAATCGGTTTATGACGCTTTTAATCAAGGAATGGATACTGATTATATAGGTAGTGCTGCAGATTTTATGATGGAAAAAATTACTGCAGTTGGTCAAGAGTGGAAAAAACTTGCTGAAATTGAGCATCAAAAAAATACAGAGAAATCAGAGCAAGGTGCAGAAAATTCAACATTAAAAGCATTAACTCAACAAGCAAATACAACAAAATCTGCATTAAAATCAGTAAAAGAACAATTAACCGCCATTGCAAATTTTAAACAAAATCAGACCGCTTCATTAGAAGATTATGCGTTTGAAACTTCATTGATTGGTTTACAAGCCCAAGAAGTTGAAAAATTACGTTATGAGTATGATTTATGGAAACAAGCACAACAAGCAATGCAGGGATTATCTGAGCAAAACGCTCAAGCAATCAGAAATGAAGTTATTGCATTAAAAGAAAAGCGTGCTGAACTTGTCGCAGAGCGTAATATCGCGCAACAAAAACACGATAATGATTGGGCTGGTGGAATGAAAGCAGGGCTTCAAGAAGTGACTGGAAGTGCAGGAACTGCATTTAGTGTGATGAAAGATGCATCTAAAAATGCGATAGGTTCAATGGCTGACGGTTTAGCGAATTTTGTTACAACAGGAAAAGCGAATTTTAAAGACTTAACTCGTTCTATTTTAGCTGACATTTCAAAAATGCTGATTAAGTTTGCTATCTTACAAGCATTCAAAGCTGGAATGAGTGCTTTAGGATTTTCTAAAGGTGGGGCTTTTGATAGTGGTGGGCAATTTTTTGCGAATGGTGGTGCATTTAATCAAGGTGTTCAATTTTATGCAAAAGGTGATATTTTTAACCGTCCTACGGCATTTAGTCACGCAGGAGGTTTAGGCGTACTAGGTGAAGCTGGACCTGAAGCGATTATGCCTTTAACTCGTGGAGCAAATGGCAAATTGGGGGTACAAGTTTATGGAGGCAATAAAGCGAACAATACCGCAGGGCAAATTAACAATATTGAAATTAGTGTCAATGTAAACGGACAAGAAACTCAAAGCAGTTCACAAAGTCAAGCAGCAGAAGGTAAACGACTTGCAGAAAGTCTGGAATTTGCTATTAAATCTGTATTACAAAAAGAAATGCGAGCAGGAGGTATGTTAAGTGTTGCAAGATAATCATTTATTTTAAAACTTCTTAATATATAATAAGATTTTTCTTAAATAATAATATCAGAGGGAGGGACTATGAAGAAAATATTATTATTAGTGATAGTAGTAAGTTTATTAGGTTGTGCATCTGTATCTATGGAAAAAAGATTGAAAGAAGAGCCAGCTTTTACTTTTAATACAAATTCAAGTATCGATGAAACAGTTAATTGCCTTAAAACACAATGGGGAACATCTATTCCTTTCTCTTTGGTTGATACTAAAAAAGGGAAAATGATATTTAATGGTGATCCTGACTCTGTAGGACACATTATTGAAATAATTTCTAATCAAAATAACACAACAACGGTCAAAGCCATTATTGTTTCACCTTGGGCAATAATGCAAAAAAACTTAATGAACAGACTGAAAAAATGTGAAGCTATGCTATAAATTCAATAAAGCACCTTAATATCAAAAATCAACCCTACTGAGTAAAATTATTCAGTAGGTTTTTTTATGGGAGTTGAAATGAAAACATTTGAGTTTGATGTGGCAATAGGAAGCAGTTCAACGGCAGATTATCCTGTAAAAACAGTGAAATTTGGTGAAGGTTACGAACAGCGACAACCTCAAAGTCTTGCCCCTATTTTAGAAAAATGGTCAGTTTCAGCAACAGGAACCAAAAAGCATATTGATAAAATCAAAGCATTCCTAGATGAACATGCAGGCTATAAAGCCTTTTTATGGCGAGTTACTCCTGATGAATCTTATAAAAAATATAAAGCAAAAGGCTATCGTCGTATGCCAAAAGGTGGCGGCGTTTGGGAATTACAATGGGAAATGGAAGAGGTACTGGCGTGAAACAATTATCTGAAAATCAGATTAAAGAGTTCCCAAAACTGGAACAATCTGCAATGGTTGAACTTTTTACCCTTGATTTATCTGCTTTTGGTGGTGAAGTTTATAACCTTTGTAATCAGCTTAACGAAAAGGGACAACCGATTATTTTTGCGGGTATTTCTTACACTCCCTACCCTATTGATGCATCTGGTTTTGCAACCAATTCACAAGGGGCTTCAACTCGTCCAACATTAAGTGTTTCAAATATGTATGGATTAGTCACTGCTCTTGTTGACGGTAATGGGGTTGTTGGGGCAAAAGTTACACGTCAGCAAGTTTATGCACGTCACTTAGATGCAATTAACTTTATTAATGGAAATGAACACGCTGATAGTAATGCGGTAGCTCCAAGTTTTTATGTAGTGGAAACCATAAAATCATTGAATAAAAACTTAGCCACTTTTGAACTAGCGATTCCATCAGAGTCAGATGGGGTAAAAATGCCTCGTCGTATCATTATTTCAAATACTAGTCCAAGTGCCTATAAAGGTTCAACAGGGGTGCTTGCTTATCGTGAGGATTAAAATGGATAAATTAACGCAACAAATTTTAACGCATTGTCAGAAAGAATATCCAAATGAAGCTTGTGGTTTTGTGATTGGGGATAAATTTTATCCTTGTAAAAATGTCGCAGATAATCCCCAAGAAACCTTTGTGATTGCTGAAAAAGAGTGGCGACCAGAGATTGAAGTTGTGGTGCATTCACATCCTAACAACGAACCTTTTTTAAGTGGTGCAGATAGAATCTCACAAGCTAGAAGTGGTTTAGAATGGTGGTTGATTTGCAAAAATCAGCTAAAAAAATACCGCTATGCACCTTTGTTAAGAGGACGTGAGTTTAAGTATGGCAAAACGGATTGTTGCTCCATTATTGAAGATGTATTTATGTTGATGGGTATTTTTGACACACAATTCCCACGAACTAACGAACAAGATGATATAAAAAATCAAGCTATTCTGCACTATTTAGAGCAAGCAGGATTTGAACAAGTATCAACACAAAGTCAAGGCTTAACTCTTGCTCAAGCAGGCGATGTGATTTTAACAAGTATTCAAGGTGTGGCAAATCACGCTAGTTTTTATTTAGGTAATGAAAAAATCTTACACCACCCAATGTTTGGTCTTTCTCGTGTTGAAAAACTAGGGGGAATTTTTCATAAAGCCATTCATTCGATTTGGCGACACCCTGATTTTAAACCTGAAATGATGACAGCTGTGTTTAACGATTTAGAGGCAAGTGATTTATGGCAACAGTAATGTTTTATGGCGATTTACGTGAAAAATTTGGTACCAAATTTAAGCTTGATGTAGAGAGTGCAGGTGAAGCTGTTCGAGCATTAACAAATCAAATAAAAGGTTTACGACAACATTTACAAAATGGTGGCTATTATATTCGAGTCGCTAAAAAAAGCGTGGAAGAAAACGCCATTAAAAAGGACTTTAAACAGTGTTTAAACCACAATGATGTTATTCATATTGTGCCTGAAATTTCAGGGGCAGGTAAATTCGGGCAAATCATTGTTGGAGCAGCATTGATTGTTGCGGCTTTTTATACTGGTGGGGCAAGTATGGGACTTTGGGGTACTATGTCCACAGGGTTATTTACTGCGGGTGTAGGTATGCTTCTAGGTGGCGTAACTCAAATGTTAATGAAACCACCTAAAATGGATATGAATAGTCAATCCGCTGAAATGTCTAAATCATCAGCGTTTGGAAATTTAGGTAACCGTGCCGCCGAAGGCGGTTGTGTGCCTATTATTTATGGGCGTGTTCGTGTGGGTTCTAAGGTTATTTCACAGTCGCTAGAAAGTTATAGCATAGTAAAAGATATTGAGGAGAATAAATAATGGGTTCAGGTGGCGGTGGTGGTAGTGCTCATACTCCCTATGAGGCACCCAATACATTACAATCAGCACAACGCTTAAAAGTTGTCGATATTTTATGTGAAGGACCGATAAAATCAGATGTTTCTTTAAAAAATATTCTGCTTGATGGTACACCTATTCAAAATGATGATGGCTCGTATAACTTTCAAGGTGTGGACGTTTCTTATCTTGCAGGACATCATACCCAAAGCACTTTAAAAGGTTTTGAACAAGTATCAAAAGTAATAAGCGTAGGAGCAGAAGTTAAACATAGCACTCCTATTACTCGTTCAGTTACTGATCCTCTTGTTGATAGTGTGCGAGTAGTTCTTACATTAGGCTCTCTTCTAAATATGAAAGATAATGGTGATCGTGTGGGGGGAACTGTTGAACTTTTGGTTACAGCTGGAAATAGACGTTACCCAGTTACGATTACAGGAAAAACCACATCATCTTATAATCAAGATGTATTAATTACTGACTTACCTGAAGTTCCTTTTAATATCACCGTTGAGCGTATTACTCTTGATGCAACTACACAAAATACCAGCGACAAAACATATTGGAATGTCTATGTAGAAAATACTGACACTAAATTCACTTACCCAGATACTGTGGTTGTTGGGCTTTCTATCGATTCTGCTCAATTTGGGGGTAAAGTCCCTACTCGTACCTATTTGACAGATTGGCAAATGGTACAAATTCCTGCGAATTATGATCCAAAAACAAGGAAATATGATGGAATTTGGGACGGTACATTTAAGTATGATTGGACAGATAACCCAGCTTGGTTAATGTATGATTTAATTACGAATAAGCGTTATGGTTTAGGCGAACGTGTAGGAAATGCGTGCGATAAATGGTCGCTTTATGAAATAGCTAAATATTGTGATCAAATTGTGCCAGACGGTTTTGGTGGTCACGAGCCTCGTTTTACTTGTAATGTGTGCATTGATGACCAACGTGATGCCTATGCTCTACTTGATGACTTAGCGAGCTGTTTTCGTGGTATTCCTATCTGGGACGGTACACAAGTTACTTTTGCAATTGATAGCAAAAAAGATCCAGTTGCTCTTTTTTCTAATTCTAATGTGGTTGATGGCACATTTGAATATGCAAGTTCAGAGTTAAAAACAATTTATACTGCGGCTCACGTGCAATATGTTGATAAAGAAAATGGCTATAAAAAAACCACTGAATATGTCGCCGATGACGAAGCAATAGCTCGTTATGGCTTAAATGTAAAACAATTTACTGCTTTCGGTTGTACATCTCGTGGACAAGCGGCACGAGCTGGAAAGTGGATGATTGAAACATCAATTCGTGAGCGTCAGTCTGTTAGTTTTAAAACAGGTATGCAGGGTTTTTGTTTGTTGCCGTGGGATATTATTCAAATAGCAGATGCAGACTACGCAGGTGAGCAAATTCACGGACGTATTGAAAATATTGAAGATACTCTTGTTACTATCGACCGAGAATTAGCACAAAATAGCGTTGGGGCAAGTTTTCATTATTATACTCAAGACGGAATGCAACACCGCACTATTGAGCAAATTAACGGCAAGGTTTTAACATTAAATGAATCCCCAGAGGGTGCTGAACAACTTGCTGTTTTTGGTGTTGCTAAAGAGCAACTTAAACCACGATTGTTTAGGGTCATTGGGATTAAAGAAGATGAGGGCGTGTTTAGTGTAAGTGCAATACAGCACGACCCTAATAAGGAAGCCATTGTTGATAATGGAATGACCTTCACTCATCATTCACAAGCAACTAAACATACCCCTGTTTTATATGCCACGACCATCAATAAAACAGGCGATGATTTAGTGGTGGCGTGGCAAGGAATGAATGCTACCGCTTATTCTATTAACAGGGCAAGATCGCACTTTTCTTAAAAATATGATCTAATAGCACCTATTATTCAATAACAAATAGGTGTAAAAATGAATATATTATCAGCTTTTAAAGATTTGGAAGACCCTCGCAAAGATATAAACAAAAAACATGACTTCTTAGATGTTATTTTTCTTGTCGTAAGTGCGGTAATATCAGGTGCAGAAGGATGGAGTGAAATTCATCAGTTTGGTAAATTGAATATAAAATGGTTACGAAAATACCGAGATTTTGAAAATGGTATTCCTGTTGATGATACGATTGCTCGTATTGTAAGACGGATAAATCCTGAGAAATTAAATTATATTTTTATTAATTTTATCAATGAGATACGAAAATCACAAGGCAAAGAGTGTATTGCAATAGATGGTAAAAAATTAAAAAACAGTTCACATTTAGAGCCTCATAATGCGCTACATAGTATTACGGCTTGGAGCTGTTCAAGAGGATTAATTTTAGCTCAAAATAAGTCCAAAGGTAAGAAAAATGAGAATGAAAGCATTCTAGAAATGATAGATATTTTAGAGCTAAATCAAGCCGTCATTACGGTAGATGCGATGAATACGCAAAAGAAAATAGCAAAGAAAATCATAGAAAAGAAGAGCGATTATGTGATGCCATTGAAAAATAATCATAAGAAATTTAGAAATGAAATAGAAAGTTATTTTCATAAAGTAGTGCGAGAAAAATCAATAAAAATAGATGAGTTTCAAGAGGTTAACTGTGAAAGAAGTCGAATAGATCAACGGTATTATTCAAAATTACCAATAAGTGATTGGCTTTTGGAATCTCAAGGTTGGACAGGAATTAAAAGCCTTATTCAAGTTCATAGGATAAGAGAAGACAAAGGCAAGAAAAGTGAAGAAAAAGTATTTTATATCAGTAGCTTAGATGTTCCTTGCGAAGACTTTGCGAAATATATTAGGGGTCATTGGGAAGTTGAAAATAAAGCGCATTGGGTGCTTGATGTTGTTTTTAAAGAAGATGATAGTACGATTTATTTGGGGGATGGCGTTGAAAATATGGCAATAATTAGGCGTTTAGGGCTTAATTTAGCACGACTACATCCAGCTAAAAATAGTATGAAAAGCAAGCTGAAATCAGCTGGCTGGTCTGATGAAATGAGGTCTGAGCTTATTTTTGGTGTGTGTGATTAATTTATAGACAAAGTACGCGGTTGCCCTGATTCTATTAAGCTATATCGCAATAATAAACTTTATAAAGAATTTACCCAAGAAAATCCACAAATTACTTTTAAGAATTTGCCAAATGGTACTTATCGAAGTGAAATTAGAGCAAAAAACAGTAATGGGCAAATATCAGAACCAACAATTAAAGAATGGGAAATTGATTATAATATTCAAGGTTTAATCGCAAGTCCTGAATTATTTGCTATCCGTTTAGATTGGACAAATCCAAGCCTGATAATGAATAAAGCAAATGTGGAAATTTGGCACAGTAAAACTAAGAATAGAAAAGTAGCTAAACTTATCGCTACTTTACCCTTGCCAACACATTCTTTTGTTCAAAATGGCATTAAATTAAGCGAAACACATCATTTTTGGTTACGCATTAAAGATAGCTTAGGAAATACAGGTGATTTTGCATATATCAATGGTGAGTGTTCAAGTGATACTTCGGCAATTATTGAGAGTATTCACGGACAAATTACAAAAACTGAATTAGCTCAATCGTTGATTGATAGTTTGCAAAATGACATTGATGATGGAGTTGCAAAAAGTAATAGAAATCTAACCGCTAAAATTACGAATGAAGCAACCAAGAGACAACAGGCTTTACTTGTTCAAGCTAGAACGTTAGGAACAAAAATCACTAATGTTGAAACTGCGACAAATGAGCAATCACAACAACTAGCACGATTGACTGCAGTTAAAAATAATCTTGTTACTGGATTAGAGCAAGAACGCCAAGCACGTATTAACGGCGATAACGCAGAAGCACAAGCGAGACAGACCTTAATTAGTCAAGTCAATACTAATAAAGCGAGTATTAATACGCTTTCGCAAACTGTTGTTAATAATCAACAGTCGAATGCAAGTCAATTAACGACACTAACTGCTAAAGTTGATGAGGCACCTGCTGAAAATCTAGCTCAAGGAACTTTTACATTTGATACATCAGGAAATTTTAAACCGAATTACGCAGGATTTGGAATAAAAACGAATGAATTATTCAAGGGTGGGGTTGTGTATGAGACAACTCGAAATTGGCAAGGTTTCTTTTTTAACATAGAACAGACCTCGCGGCCTGTTGTTGTGTCTTTTTATGCAAAGCCGATTCAAGGGACGTGTAGGTTTTGCACTGTATCAGGCAATAGAGCGGTTAAGCATTATTCGAGTACAGGTTTAATTAAGGGTGAATGGAAAAGGTATTTTATCAGCTTTCCGAAAGGTACGGCATTCAACAATACAAAACGGCAAGGTATTGTTGAGTTCGTGTACGGGAGATGTCGTTATGCTTTAGTTAAAGTCGAGTATGGTGAAACCCCATCAAAATTTGATACAAATGCAGAAAAGCTCTCTTCAACTTACACAATTAAAACCCAAGCCATCGCAGGCAACCGTAAAGCAATAGCAGGAATAACACTTGGTTCTAGTATAGATGGTCAAGAAGCAGAAAGCTCCGTTATTTTAATGGCAGATAAAGTCGGCGTAGTATCGAGTGCCAATGATGGAACAGTTAAAAATCTGTTTTCTATAGTGTCAGGGAAAGTGGCTGTAAATGGAGATTTAATTGCTGATGGGACGATAATGGGTAAACATATAAAGGCGAATCAGACCATCACAGCACCAAATATTCGAGGTGGTTCACTTAATGTGAATAATCGCTTTATTGTTGATAATCAGGGGAATTTAACAGCAAAGAATGGCACGTTTCGTGGAAGAATTGAAGGTTCAACAATTACAGGGGGGACAATAAGAGGTGGAACAATTGAGGGGGCTACAGGAACATTTAGCGGTAATGTTTATGCAAAAAATTTAATTGATGATGTCGCAAAAGTTTATACGTGGGAACGACATAATCAAACAATTACCATACCACCATTTGCAAAAAATAGAGTTTTAATTATTCCCGGCTCTAATATTAAATTTTGGGCTCATGGTGCGTCTGGTTCGGGAGGTTCTTTTTACATTAATGCAGTATTAAAAAGTAATAGAGGGGATTCTATTAGTGATCAAGATTCAATCCATACAGGAGAGAATACAATTTTACATTTATCAGGGGCTATACCTATACCACGAAATACATCATTACAGGTTACGTTACATATTCCAACAACACGTTGTAATTTTAAAGCTCGTGTTGTAGGCATAGCCATTTGTTAATCTATTAATTTCTTTTAAAAATAAGGAGAAAACTATGAAAAAAGTACTTTTAGTATTTATGTTAGCAACAGTCTTAACTGCTTGTTCAACAAACAAAAACACAAAACTGGATTATACAACTAAACCTGTTTTCTGTTATCAACTCGAACCAGCAGAGCAAATGCCAAGTAAAAATTGCATTGGTTCTGGTGGACATAATTAAATCTAAACTAAAACAAGGAGTCATTATGACAAAATATATTAAAAAAACTATTGAGGATAGCACAACAGGTGCTGAGGTTAATTACCATGAAGTCACTTACATTGGTGTTGATTTAGCAAACAATTTAACTACCGCAACGGTAACCAGTTATTTCTCGCTAAAAGCCAAACAAAAAGGCAAACACCCAATCGGCGAACCGAAACAGTTTACGATTGAAAACAAACCACCAAAAGGCGTAGAGCTGGAAAACTGGCTTTATGAAAACTTAACGCAAGCAATCCCAGAAGGCTACCAACCAACACCTGAAAATGAGCAGTATATAGGTTATGTTGATCCGTATATGTTTACTGGGGGGATTATTAAAGATAGTGAGGAAAAAACAAAAGCTAAAAATAATTAAAGGGCTTTAATATAAAACTTTAATTTAAAAGAGTAGGATTACTTTTAATAAAAGCAAGCGACTAGCGGTTGCTCGAACAACCGCTAGACCCGCAAAGTGTCTAACCCACTATTACGGCAAGGCTTACTCTCCCCGTACGGAGATCGAGAAGTCTAGCTGATTATTTTTTTGAAGTAAATGATTAAATAATCGTAAGGTGGATTATGCAAAAAACAAAAGAATTTTGTTGTCTACATTGTAATAAATTACTTGCAATGGCGAAGCACATACAATTGTTACAAATTAAGTGTTCTCGATGTAAGACAGTAAATAATTTTAACTAATAAAAACGTTTGCGAGTACCTGAACATCTAGAGTGTCTGAGTACCATAAATAGGTAACTTTATGAAAAGCAAACATTATTTTAAACAAGCCCCGCTACCTTTTACAGGGCAAAAAAGAATGTTTTTAAAACATTTTGAAAAAATATTAAATGACAATATAAAAGGTGATGGTAAAGACTGGACTATTATCGATGTATTTGGTGGTAGTGGATTACTCAGTCATACTGCTAAGTATTTAAAACCGCAAGCGAAGGTAATTTATAACGATTTTGATGGATATTCAGATAGATTAAAACACATCAATGAGACTAATCAGCTTCGCAAACAAATCTATGATATTGTCAAAGACACACCCAAAAATAAGCGGTTAAATTCATCTCTAAAATTGCAAGCTATTCAAATAATAAACAATTTTAAAGGATATAAAGACTTAAACTGCATTGCTTCGTGGTTATTATTTAGTGGGCAACAAGTTAGTAATTTTGATGAATTGTACTCAAAAACATTTTGGAACTGCGTTAGACAAAGTGACTATCCAAATGCAAATGGGTATTTAGATGGTATTGAAGTCATTCGAGAGAGTTTTCACACGTTAATTCCGAAATTTAAAAATCAAGAAAAAGTACTGCTATTGTTAGATCCTCCTTACTTATGCACTAATCAAAAATCTTACAGGCAGGATACTTACTTTGATTTGATTGATTTTTTAAGGTTAATCAATTTAACAAAACCACCATACATTTTTTTTAGTTCTACTAAGTCAGAATTTATTCGATTTATTGATTATATTATTGAAAGTAAGTTTGATAATTATGAGAGCTTTAAGCATTCAAAACGCATCAAAGTACAAACTACAGCAAGCTATACAATTCAGTATGAAGATAATTTAGTTTATAAGTTTTAAGGGGGGAATTGTGGCAAAAAAGAGAATAATAATTTGGGCGTTGTTTGATAGTGGTAACGGTTGTTATTTAAAGGCAGCTAAGTGTTTTTCAAATATTAAAATATATTCAATTGGAATTGATATTGAAAATAAAAATAATCATTTTATTAAACTTAATTTAGCAGATTATTCTAGATTATTTGGAACAAATAAATTATTTAAGAAACTTGATAGATTGCAAAAACCAGACGTTATAATAGCAAGCCCTCCCTGTGAAAGCTTTAGTGTTGCAAGTGCGATGTGGGGAGGTAATGCAAGCTGGAAACAAGAAGATAAAAAAGGATCTCGCTTTGTTATTCGAAATAGAAGTGATTACGAAATTCCGAAGGTGTCAAGGGTGCATTTTCGCTATGAAAAATCATTTTTGAATCGAATTAATGGTGAGCTATGTATATTTAATACTATTGAGATTATTAAACGTTATCAACCACCAATTTATATTATTGAAAATCCTTATTCCAGCAGGATTTGGGACTATATTGAAAAAGTCCTAGGGTTTTACATAGAATATAATAATCCGACATATTATGGCAACTATAACTATTCAGTTAAGAAACCCACTAAGTTTAAGAGTAACATCCCACTTAAACTTAAGTATGAGAATTATTATTCAGGAGTACAATTCAGTAATGTGTTAAAAACTTATAACGCACGCTCTAATATTCCTCTTAATTTAATTAGAGACATTTATAGGGAAATAATTAAGTTTTTTGAGTTGGTTTAAATGAGGTTTAAAGATTGTTTAAAACGGTAAAAATGCGAAATTTTAGTATTAAATATTTTTCGCAGTTTTACTGTTCGCAGTTTCGTAGTTTTGCCGACGTGCAACACTAATACTTTTCTTGGTCTATTGTTTAAATTATCTTCAATAGCTTTAATCTCATCATCAGTTACTTTATCTAAAGTGGCTGATTTTGGTAAAAATTGCCGAATAAGCCCATTCGTATTTTCATTTGTTCCACGCTCCCAAGAGTGATATGGTTTTGCAAAATAAATCGTTGTCTTTAATGACTTTGCAATCTCTTCGTGTTGTGCAAACTCTTTACCATTATCAAAGGTAATACTTAATGGATTTTCACCTAAAAGCATTTCAATACAAGCTTCTTTAACTCGTTCAGCCTTACGGTTAGGTAAACATTTTATTTTAGTTTCTCGACTTACCCTATCAACCAAGGTAACTAGCACTCCACGATGATGTTTACCTACAACGGTATCACCTTCATAATCCCCTAAGCGTTCTCTATTATCAACAGAAGCAGGACGTTCTGTAATATCAATTCTATTTGCTATTTGACCACGTCTATCTTGATTAGCGTAACCTCGTTTTCTGTAGGTTTTCTGACAACGTAGGTGCTGATACAGCTTTCCTCCTGCTTGTTTATCCGCATAAATATATTGATAGATTCTTTCGTGACTAGGCACATTAGTCCACCCAAGAAAACGTAGTCTCCCTGTAATTTGTTCAGGAGAGTATTTCCTTGATAATAACTCCTCTATATATGCCCAGCCAAAATCACTAATTGTTTGAGCATTATTTGCTTTTCTAGAGACAGCGAGGTTATTTGCTTGTTTAGGGCGGTAACCTCGTTGTCCAGTATTACGTTTTAGTTCACGGTATATCGTTGCTTTGTGAACGCCAATGATTCGAGAAATTTCACTTTTTGAGATTCCTGTTTTCATTAGAGCAGAAATTTGATATCTTTGTTCTTGTGTAAGATGTTTGTAGTGTTTCATAACGTTTTGATATGTGGTAGTTGAAAATCGAAGTGCAACACTGCACATCTTACATTTCAATTACTATTTTTCAAACGTTGCACTTCGTTTTTGAATCTAAGTCGCTAAAAATAAAGGGTATTTTTAGTTATTCCATAGGGGAGTAAAGAACAAAGCGGTATGATGTGAATATAAATTTGTAAATTTTTGATAAAATCATACCGCTTATTTATTTTCAGTGTATCTAGGGCTGTCTTCCCATTTATTTGGCGATTTTTGGCTACCTTTAAAATAAAGAAAAAGACTGAAAATAAAAGTGATAAATGCAATAAAAAGGAATATTCCCATAAGAAAACCGTTTTTTCATCGTAATTATCTGTACCGTAATATCTATCAAGTTCTATAATTTTTGACAAATAAAGTAAGAAGCTACCGAAAAATGGTATTGCTACCGCAGAAAGCTACCAGCCAGATTTTCCTAAATCGTGTAGTCTTCGTACAATAAGGCTGACACTCGGAAAAATAATGATAAAACTAAATAGTCTGAGAATAAAATAGACGAGATGAATATTTGTTATTCGTGCCACTTGTAAAAGTAACATAAATATTAAACCACTAATTAGACTAAACCAGCATAACTCAGTTCGTGTGGCTCGTCTTTTATAATTTAAGGTATTTTTTAACGAGTGTAAATAATGGTTTATTATCGTCTTAAACATTTTAAAAAGTGAGAACCTTGTCGCTGTCAATTACCCAATCAGCTAAAGCATCCATTGTCGATTTTTCAGCCCCTTCAAAATAAGGTTGGTTTTTATAGATACCACAACGAGACATACAAGAGCCACATACTTTTACTGGAACACCTTTGGAAATTAAGTTTTTAAGCATTTGAGATAAATCTTGATCGTAACCTTGTGGGAGAGTGCAGCTGTCACGAGCCATATCCACCGCATCATTCATTAGAAAAATACGTACTTCTACATCTTTATTGGTTAAAGTGTCAGCCAAACGTAACCCATTCCAAGTTACATCAGTGCTATCATAAGGTTCACGGTTAAAGATAATTAATGTTTTCATTTTTCCTCTCTTTGGTTATCAGATAAGAATAATTTGCAGTTCAATTTAACACGTTAAATATTAAAATGTAAAGCGGTATGATCTTGTTAGAAATTTGCAAATTTTGATTTTTATCTTACCGCTATCCTGATAAATTGTTTTATTAAGGTACTGATTTTTAAGTATATTTGTAGAGGGTGTGCTAGATATTTAATTTGTAATTTTTTCATTAATGTAATCGCTACATATTGTAAATAAAGATATTAATGAATACAGTAAATGAAATGTTTTTCACAAATTTTGTACTCAATAAATATTATAACATATTGATTTTTATACATTTAGAGAAGTAGTATGCTACGCCACTATGCTAAATAGAAGTAAAGATTTTAGGTTATAATCAGTCTAATTTATTTTAATAAACTCCAATTGTTTTGTATATTATATCAAAACAAAGCGGTACGATCTTTTCAAAAATTTGTAAATTTTGAATATGATCGTACCGCTTAATCAGTTTAGGTTTAAACTTTAATTAAAGTTTTGGACCTGCAGCTTTTAATGCAACTGTTGCTTCATTAGTTGCATATTTTTCGAAGTTCTTAACAAAACGGTTTGCTAGATCTTCAGCTTTTTCTTGCCATTGTGCAACATCTGCATAAGTATCACGTGGGTCAAGAATATTTGGATCAACATTCGGTAATGCTGTTGGTACTTGTAAATCAAAGATTGGTACTTGTTTAGTGTCAGCATGCTCAATTGAACCATCTAAAATGGCATCGATAATTGCACGAGTATCTTTAATTGAGATACGTTTACCAGTACCGTTCCAACCTGTATTTACTAAGTATGCTTCTGCACCTACCGCTTCCATACGTTTAACTAATACATCTGCATAACGGATTGGGTGTAATGATAAGAATGCAGCACCAAAACAAGGAGAGAATGTTGGAGTTGGTTCTGTGATGCCTCGTTCTGTACCTGCTAATTTTGCTGTAAATCCAGATAAGAAATAATATTTCATTTGTTCTGGTGTTAATTTAGAAACAGGTGGTAATACTCCAAATGCGTCAGCTGTTAAGAAAATAACTTTTTTCGCATGTCCTGCACGAGATACTGGTTTAACAATGTTATCAATGTGATAAATTGGGTAAGAAACACGAGTATTTTCTGTTTTTGAGTTATCATCAAAGTCGATAGAACCATCTTCACGAACCACTACGTTTTCTAACAATGCGTCACGACGGATTGCACGGAAGATATCTGGTTCATTTTCTTCTGAAAGATTGATTGTTTTCGCATAGCAACCACCTTCAAAGTTGAACACACCATCATCGTCCCAACCGTGTTCATCATCACCAATTAATTGACGTTTTGGATCGGTTGAAAGGGTGGTTTTACCTGTTCCTGATAAACCAAAGAATACAGCTACGTCGCCATCTTCACCAACGTTTGCAGAGCAGTGCATTGAAGCAATACCTTTAAGTGGTAATAAGTAGTTCATCATTGAGAACATACCTTTTTTCATTTCACCGCCGTACCAAGAACCACCGATTAATTGGATACCTTCAGTCAAGTTAAATGCAATGAAGTTTTCAGAATTTAAACCTTGTTCTTTCCAATTTGGATTCGTACATTTAGAACCATTCATTACTGTGAAATCAGGTTTAAAATCTTTTAATTGTTCTTGGCTTGGGCGAATAAACATATTTGTTACAAAGTGAGCTTGCCATGCTACTTCTGTTACAAAACGTACTGCTAATTTATTCTGTTCAGTTGCACCACAAAATGCATCAACAACAAATAAACGTTTACCAGATAGTTGATCTGCTACCAATGTTTTTAAACTTGCCCAAGTTTCTTGGGTCATTGGTTTGTTATCATTTTTTACTTTTTCTTCTGTCCACCAGAAATGTTCTTTTGTTGTTTCATCTAAAACAATATATTTATCCTTTGGAGAACGACCTGTAAAGATACCTGTATCTACTGCAACACAGCCAGTATCTGTTAAAGTACCACGCTCGAAACCTTCTAAACCAGGTTTCATCTCTTCTTCAAAAAGTTGTTCATAAGTCGGATTATAAACTACTTCTGCTACATTAGTGATACCTACAAGTTCTAGTTCTTTGATAATATTTGACATAAAAGTCTCCCTATAGTTAATTAAATTATTTGATGGCGTAATTATAAATAATTTTTTTAGAAAAAAATGTTATTTACTTCAAACTTTTACAAAAATTTTGTTATAGATCATAAAAAAATTGATTATTTTTTTACAATATTGGTTAATATATAAAGCAAGTCAATTAACAAAGGAAACTTTTATGCAAAAAACACTTTCTATTCTTAAACCAGATGTGACAGAACGCCATTTAATTGGTGAAATTTTAGCTTATTTAGAGAAAAATAGTTTCACTATTTGCTGTTTGAAAAAAATTCAACTTACAAAAGAACAAGCCGAAGGTTTTTATGCGGAGCATCGAGGGAGACCTTATTTTGAAAAATTGGTCAATTATATGATTTCTGCACCAGTGGTGGTGGCTGTACTTTCAGGAGAGAATGTAATTTGTAAATATCGTGAACTGATGGGAGCGACCGATCCAGCTGAAGCAGCAGAAGGTACAATTCGCAAATTATATGCTTTAGATAAAACACAAAACTCTGTACATGGTTCGGATTCTGAAGAGGCTGCGATACAAGAAATTGCCTATTTCTTTAGTGATGATGAAATTATTGATTAATTGGAGGTTATTTCTCTTTTGAAGCTCGATATAAATCTTTACTATAAATAACTTCACTTGCATTCTCTTTGTCAATACCTTTGATACTATTGTTAAGAGAGATTGTTCGTTGGTATTGAAAAAGAGGCAGAATAACGACATCTTCTTCCAACAATTGTATTATTTGGTGGATAAGAACTTGTCGTTCATTTTTGCTTTGTTGGGTATGTTCTAATTGTTCGAGTAATTGATCGACTTTTTCATTTTTATAGCTTATTTTATTTTCAGGACTCTTTGAATGAAACTGGACTAAAAATTGAGCAGGATCAACGTAGTCGGTACACCAACCAGATCGGATCATTTGAAATTGTTTTTGTTCTCTTGTTTTTAATAAATCCTGCCATTCAACCGTTTGAGGGCTAACTTTAAAAAGATCTGAACGACTAAGGGATCTAATGATACTGCTTGCTATATCTTGATGAATACCTTGTTTATCATAGGTTAGAGTAAGGTGAATTGGATTTTGGGAGGTAATTCCTTCATTGTGTAGAAGTTGCTCAACAACAATAGGTTGCCATTGAGTTTGACTTTCTATATTCATACTACTCGGTAAGATAGAGGCATTTGGAATACCAAAATTTGAGACTGTATCATTTACAGAAATCATACCTTTAATGGCTTTTCTGATATTTTTATTTTGGATAATTGGGTCAGCAAAATTAAACTCATAAAAATAGGTACAAAGTTTTGGTAGCTTGAAAGCATATTGGGTATTTTTTTGTGTTGGATTTTCGATAATATCGAAATCGCTCACTGTTTTAGTCTCATTTTGTAAAACATAGATCACATTTTGAAATTTTAGTGTGGGATCGGTGGCTTTTAATGTTAATTTATTACCATTAATATGTTCAATTTGATATTGACCATTACTTATAAAAGAGAGATCTAAGAGAGGACTTTTTCCTTGATAAGTTGGCAACAATGCGGAGTGAGTGAGCATTAAAGGAAGTTGAAAATTAGTACGATTGAGCTCTATTTTTAACGTTTTCTCATTAATTGCCATTACACCTAATTCAGTTGCAAATTTTTTACCAGAAGTGACCGCTTGAGCATTTTTTATTCCCATATAAATTAAATAATCAGCAAGAGGAGAGTTGTTCTGATTGGATGCTAAACGTTGCCAACTAGCCACAAAGTCTTGAGCGGTTACTGGTGCTTTATTTGACCATCTTGCCTCATTTTTTAGATGGAAAATCCACGTTTTTCCATCTTCAGTTTGCCAGTCTTCTGCAACGCCATTGATAACATTCCCTTTTTTATTAAAAATCATCAAGCCAGTGAGTAAGTCTCTTAATGGGGCAGTATCTTTTGCTGAGGTAGTAAAAATAGGATCAACATAAAATTGTTTAGCATATATTACACGGGTAAGAGTATCCATTGAACGATTATTTTGTTTTGTGGTACTAAAATTACTTTGATCGCAAGCAACAAGTAACAGAGCCACTATTAAGCAGCCCCAATACTTTGTCGTTTTAAATAAATAATGTATTGATATTTTTTTAATAAAATATTTCATTTTAAATTTAAACATTAACTAGAGAGGGAAAAATATTTCCTAATCCATTTACAATAAATTCAATACCAAGAGACATCAAAATTAGTCCCATAATACGAGTGATGACATTAGTGCCTGTTTTTCCTAATTTCTTTACAACAGGGGCAGAAAAACGCAAAGAGATATAGCAAATTATCGCAAAGGCTATAATGGCGAGACTAAAGCCAATATAATCAGTCCATTGATGGTGATTACTTCCCCAAACGATGGTTGAACCGATTGCTCCAGGACCTGCCATCATTGGCATTGCTAGAGGAACAACACCAATATTGTCATATTCAGAGACATCAGTATTTCTTTCTTCTTTATTTTGTTTGTGTTCACCCAGTTTTCCGTTGATCATTGTGATCGCAATTGTTGTAATTAAAAAACCACCTGCAACACGAAAAGAATCCAGAGAAATACTAAAAGCATCAAGAATTAGCTTTCCAAAAAAGAGAGAAACAAGCAGAATCATACATACAGAAATAGAGGTAACAAAAGTTGTGTGGTTACGCTCTGCTTCATATTGATGTTCTGTCATACTATAAAAAATAGGTAGAAAACCGACAGGGTTAACTACTGCAAATAATCCGATAAAAAATTGCAAATAAATTGAAAAGTGAAAAACTATTTCCATAAGGTAAATTTTAAAATTTAATAATATTTCGGCATTATATATGCTATTTGATAACTATGAAATCAATAAATACAATTTTAAATATTATCTAGTATTTCTAATGCGTCAGTAAGTTTTTTAACCGTGAATACGTCCATTCCTTGTATCTTTTTCTTCGGAGCATTATTGTAAGGAATAATGGCTCGTTTAAAACCGTGTTTAGCGGCTTCACTGATACGATCTTGACCGCTGGGGACAGGACGAATTTCTCCTCCTAATCCAACTTCACCAAAAATAACAAGGTCTTGTGGTAAAGGGCGATTTCTAAAACTTGAAATTAAAGCGAGCAGTAAAGCTAAGTCAGCACTGGTTTCTGTGACTTTTACTCCTCCCACTACATTAACAAAAACATCTTGATCAGACATTTGTAAACCACCGTGGCGATGAAGTACTGCTAATAAAAGAGATAAGCGATTATGTTCTAACCCAACCGCTACTCGTCTTGGATTGGCTAACATTGAGTGATCAACAAGTGCTTGAATTTCTACAAGAAGAGGTCGAGTTCCTTCCCACAATACCATTACCGAACTGCCCGCTGTTTGTTCTTCACTACGACTTAAAAAAATAGCAGAGGGATTTTTGACTTCTTTTAGCCCCTGTTCCGTCATTCCAAAAACACCAAGCTCATTGACTGCACCAAAGCGATTTTTATGACTACGTAGTGTTCTATAGCGAGAGTCAGCTTCGCCCTCAAGTAATATGGAGCAATCAATACAGTGTTCTAATACTTTAGGACCAGCTAAAGAACCATCTTTGGTCACGTGTCCAACCATAATAATAGCCACTTGGTGCATTTTGGCATAACGAGTTAAAAACGAAGCACATTCACGTACTTGAGATACACTTCCGGGTGAAGAAGAAATATCAGCAAGGTGCATTACTTGAATTGAGTCAATCACCATCACTTTCGGTTTTTGCTGATCGGCAAGGTTACAAATTTGCTCAACAGAGGTTTCAGAAAGCATTTTTAAGTTGTTGGTAGGTAAATTTAAGCGTTTTGCTCGCATTGCAACTTGTTGTAATGATTCTTCTCCAGTTACATATAAAGTAGGTAATTTATCTGCTAAGCCACACATTACTTGTAATAATAGTGTACTTTTTCCTGCTCCCGGATGTCCTCCAATTAAAATAGCACTACCAGGTACAATCCCTCCACCTAGCACACGATCTAATTCTTTAAATCCACTACTTAAACGAGGTAATTCTTCTAGGCTAATTTCTGAAAGAGTTTGAATTTTACCTGTGGTTTCACCTGCATAGCCACGAAGTCGATCATTTTTAGTCTCTTTCGTAGAAACTAAACGTACTTCACTAATTGTATTCCAAGCCAAACAAGATTTACATTGACCTAACCAGCGAGAGTAGTCAGCACCACAATCATTACACACATAAGCTGTTTTAGGGGCTTTTGCCATTAGATACCTCTATTTTTAGAATTTTCGAACATTTTATCAAAACACTGTTTAAATAGACAGTGTTTAATAATGATTTTTGCGATCGAGATCGAGAAAATTAGGTTAAGTGTTCGATCTTTATTATAGAAACCTAGAGTATCTATCTGGAATTTATCACACTTAAAACTTAAGGAAATCTATGACAAAAAGTACATTACAAAAAAATTACTTCAAACTTTCACAAGCTTTTACGTTAATTGAACTAATGATCGTGATAGCCATTATTGCTATTTTAGCAACTATTGCTATCCCTTCTTATACCAGTTATACCCAAAAAGCGGCACTATCAGAGTTATTAAGTGCTTCCGCACCCTATAAATCAGATGTAGAAATCTGTATTTATAATGAAAGTGCTTTAACTAACTGTAATGGTGGTTCAAACGGTATTCAAGCCAATAAAACCAGTACAACAATGAAATATCTTAAGTCTATTTCAACTGCAGCGGGTGTGATTTCTGTGCAAGGTAAAGGTTCATTAGAGGGCTATGGCTATACGCTTAAACCAACCTATTCAAATAATACTATTACTTGGGAAACAAGTTGTACGGGTAAAGATAGCGATATTAGTATTTTCCCTGCAGGCTTTTGTTCAAATTAATGATGCTTTATCAGAGGAATAAATAATGCAATATAATGTTTATGATTTGAACAATGAAAAAGTATGGACTATTTCTGAACAAAGGTGGCAGAAGAATTGCAATGATAGTCAGCTTTTATTACGTTATCTTGTGTTACCACTAAAAGAAGATGAACATACATTATGGTTGGCACTGGATGATGAAAAAAATCTTAATGCTTGTGAAATATTTTCATTTTTAACTCATAAACATATTGAACCAATATTAATTTCCTCTGATGAATTAAAATATTTTTTAAATGAACTCTCTCCAAATAGGATGAATGATCAAATTAATGAACCACAAATTGCACTTTATAATCAAAAAAACAGTGATGAAATTATTGATTATCAAGATCCTATTATCCAGCTATTAGATAATATTTTTAAATACAGTTTACAAAAAGAGGTATCTGATATTCATATTGAACCTCAAAAAGATCTTTTGGTTATTCGTTTAAGAATAGATGGCGTTCTACAGCGTTATCAAACTATTTCTCAAAATATGGCATCTAGAATTATTTCCAGAATTAAATTATTAGCAAAATTAGACATTAGTGAAACTCGCTTGCCTCAAGATGGGCAATTTTATTTCCAAACACAATTAAATGAGCGATTAGATTTTAGGGTTTCAACGTTACCCACTTATTATGGTGAAAAATTAGTTTTACGTTTACAAAAAAATAACCCAACCAATTTAGATTTTGTCACCTTAGGCTTTACCCAATCTCAAAGGAAAATTTTAATTAATGCTTTAAATAAACCACAAGGCTTAATTTTAGTCACAGGTCCAACTGGAAGTGGGAAAAGTATCACGCTTTACAGTGCATTAAATTATCTTAATCAAACCGATAAACATATTTTAACTGCTGAAGATCCAATTGAAATTGTGATTGAGGGTATTATCCAAACTCAAGTAAACAGAAGTATTGGGATTGATTTTAGTCAATTGTTACGTACATTTTTACGTCAAGATCCTGATATCATTATGCTTGGTGAAATTCGAGATCAAGAAAGTGCAGAAATCGCATTAAGAGCAGCTCAAACTGGACATCTAGTACTTTCGACATTACATACCAATGATGCGCCCTCTGCAATAGAGCGTTTATTACAACTGGGTATTAAAGAGTATGAGATTAAGCATTCACTACAATTAGTGATTGCACAACGCTTAATTAGAAAATTATGTTCTAATTGTAATGGTACAGGGTGTGAAAATTGTTTTGAAGGCTATAAAGGCAGAATTGGGGTGTTTCAATGTTTATCAAAAAATGCAAAAACCTTTGATAAAGAGACCGCTTATTTAGATTTTAAAACTTTATATGACAGTGCAAAACAGAAAGTGGCACAAAATCAAACAAATCTAACCGAAGTAATGAGGGTGATCGGTAATGAAAGTATATGAATTTAAATATAAAGCCATTAATCGTTTATCCCAACGTCAAAAAGGGATATTGTTAGGGACTAATCATCAGGAAGTAGAAAATAAGCTTTTGCAGAAAGGCTATAAAGATATAAAAATAAAACGAAACTTTGTTATTGCAACACAGCCAAAGAGTGAACAAATTACGCAATTTATTAGCCAGTTATCATTATTACTCAATGCTAAAATAACCTTAAAACAAGCGTTAAATATTGTTTTAGAAACAACTACTAATATTAAATTTTATCAATGGTTAACACAAGTTATTCAATTGCTTGAAACAGGGCATTCATTTTCTAATTCATTGGAAATTTTAGGGAAATATTTTAAACCTCAAGAAATACAGTTAATTAAAATTGCAGAACAAAGCGGTCAGTTATCAACCATTTTTTACAATATTGCTAAAACGAAAGAAAAGTCCGAAAAATTGGCTAAAAAAGTAAAAAAGATTATATTTTACCCAGTTGTGGTGCTGATTATTTCTATTGTTCTTTCTATATTACTGCTTGTTTTTATTGTGCCTCAATTTGCAGAACTCTATCAAGCTAAAGATAAAACCCTTCCATTTATTACTCAGTTATTATTCGATAGTTCTCATTTTTTACAGCAAGATAAAAATAGGATTATCAGTATGAGTTTGTTAACCTTTATCATTATTTTTATTTTAAAGAAAAAAACAACAATCATCGCTAAATTAAAATCCAAGATATTATCTGTTACTCCTATTTTTAAAAATATAATAAGTGATAATAGAATTATTTTCTTTTGTCAAAATATTGCATTAATGCAGAAATCTGGTGTACCACTTAATGTTGCACTCTCTTCTTTTATTTCATCCAAAGATAATGATTTTATTTTACAGCAAGAAATCGTCAAAATAATTGAAAGTTTAAATCAAGGATTTTCTTTCTCTCACTCTTTAAATTCCGCTTTATTTGGTGATGAAGTTATTCAAATGGTGAGTATAGGAGAGCAGAGCGGTCAGTTATCTCAAATGTTAGAGCATATTAGCGAAATTACGCAACAGCGATTAGATCATAAAATAGAGATACTTTCACAAATGTTAGAACCTACATTAATGTTAGTGATTGGTTCTATTATAGGTACCATTATTATGGGACTTTATCTTCCTATTTTTGATATGGGAGCCTTAGTCTAATGATCTTTCTTCAATTATTATTAATGATGATTTTACCTTATTGGTTTGCAAAAGAAATAAAAAAATTTCCTTTTAAAATTAACCAACAAGTTTTTCAAGAGTATCATCAACTGATTAATCAAAAATCTCTTTTTTATGATTTTATCAAGCATTCAACACTTCAATATAAAGAAATAAAATCAATTAAATGGCTATATCTATTATCTCCAATAATACTTTTAGTATTTAAAAATGAGCATTTTATTATTATTTTTATTCTATCTATTTTAATTTATTTATCAATCTTAGATTTTAATTATTATTTAACAGATATTAAATATATCATTATTGTTTTTATAAGCGGTATGATTTATTTAACTTTTTGCAAAAATATGCAGATAGATGAAAATATATTTTCACTATTATTTAGCGTAATCTTTTTTTTCACTCTTCATTTTATAAGTGAAATAATATTAAGAAAAGAGTTGTTTGGAATGGGAGATAGCTTATTAATTATTGCACTATCGCCACTTTTTAATTTAGAACAATTATTACAACTGTTACTTTACGCCAGTTCTTTAGGAATATTCTTTGCAAGCGGTTACTTTTTTATCAAAAAATGCAAAATTCAACGCTTACCTTTTATTCCATTTATTAGCTGTGCCTTTTTTATTTTGTTTATGATGAAAAATTATTGACGAATTTTAGTAACAAAATTAGACTGTTTGAGCTGATTAATGTAAAGGTGAAAAAAGGTTAAATGAAATCTAATACAATGAATTATATTGTAGGGCTAACAGGCGGAATAGGCAGTGGGAAAAGTACAATTGCTGAGATGTTTCAACAACTAGGTGTTCCTGTTGTTGATGCAGATATTGTCGCAAGAGAGGTCGTCGCCAAAGGCTATCCATTACTTAAGCAAATTGTAGAAAAATTTGGCAAACAGGTTTTATTACAAAATGGTGAGTTAGATCGATCTAAATTACGCCAAATTATTTTTAATCATCAGAAAAATACACAATGGTTAAATAATTTATTACACCCTGCAATTCGTAAAGAAATGTTACGACAACTTAACCAAACACAGGCACCTTATGTACTTTGGGTTGTGCCTTTGTTAATTGAAAGTAATCTCATTCAATATTGTGATCGAATACTGGTCATAGATGTGTTACCCGAAATTCAAATTGAACGAGCAACAAAACGAGATAAAAATAAGATTGAAATGATTAAAAATATAATGAAAGCACAGGTTAGTCGAGAAGAACGTTTAAGCTATGCTCAGGATGTTATTGAAAATAATCTTGAATTAAGTGAGAATAGTCAAAATTTAGAACAGCAATTCAGCCAACTACACCAACAATATTTATTATTGGCACAATAACTTAATAAAAGGAAAATTAAATGACAGAAACTATCGTGAACTGCCCAACCTGTGAAAAAGAAGTGATTTGGTCAAAAGAAAATCAATATCGACCATTCTGTTGTAAACGTTGTCAAATGATCGACTTAGGTGAATGGGCAAGTGAACAAAAATATATTGCAGGTAGCGACGATGAAAATGAGGTAATGAGCCTAGAGTTAGAACAACATTAAACAACTTATTGAGTTTAAAAAATATTTTAAAGAGGAAGTTCTGTTGATTGTTTAATTGTATTTAAAATAATTTCTGATTTAATATTTTTAATACCGATTTCTTTATTGAGATAATTTACTTTGAGTTTGTTAAATTCTTCAAGATCGGATACAAAGATTTTAAGAATAAAATCATAATCACCCGCCATAAGGTGACATTCTGCGATTTGAGGGAGTAATTTCATTTCAAAAATAAAGCGTTCTCTTTTTTTATAATCTTCTTCAAAAAAAGAGCCAAGAACATAAATCATAAAATTACAATTTATTTTAGCGGGATTAAGTAAGGCTACATAACGGTCAATAATGCCTTTTTCTTCTAAAATATTGACTCGACGTAAACAAGCTGAATTAGATAATCCGACTTCTTCTGCAAGTTCAGTATTTTGTAAGCGTCCATTTCGTTGTAATGCACGTAAAATACGAGTATCTATGTTATCTAATTTTTCGTTTTTCATATAAGTTTACCACTCTCTCAATATTTGAAATAATTTCTGACTTATTGATTTGAAAGCTAGTTTTACTAGAAAACTAGCTTTTGATTATATTAACATATTCTTAGATTAATTATGCGTATAACTGCACTTGAATTAAGAGTAATATTGATGAAATGATGAATAATCCACCAACCATTGGCATAATAAATCTAACCCATTTATTAAATGGAATATGAAGCATTTGTAAGGTTACTAACACTAATCCTGTTGGAGCTAGGAAGAGCATTATATATTGTCCCCAGTTATAAGCGGATACGATAATATCACGAGGGATACCCACAGTATCTGCAAGCGGTGCCATAATAGGCATTGAAAGTACTGCTAATCCTGATGAGGAAGGAACAAATAGTCCTAATACCACAAAGACTAATAACTGACCGATAATAAATACACTACCAGACATTCCAGATACCATATCAGATAATGAAGCAAGAATTGTATCAGAAACCATTCCTTGATCCAGAATCATATTTACACCACGTGCTAAACCGATAATTAATGACACTGCAACCAGTTCTGACGCACCTTTATTAAAGGCATTAATAATATCTTCTTCGCAAAGACCTGAAATGAACATAATAATGATAGTAATGGTTAGGAATGATGCAGCCATTGTTGGGAACCACCAACCTCCATACATAACACCCCAAATCATAATTGGGAAACCTGCACAGAATAGTGCTAGAATCAGTTTTCTTTTAAATGTAAACGCTGGGATTTCTGTATTTGAATCATCACGATAGGTATGATAAAACTTCTCTCTTTCTTCATAAACAATAGAAGAAGTTGGATCAGCTTTGATTTTTTTCGCATACCAATAAAGGTAAGAAATAACCATAATTTCGCCAATGACAAGACCAATAGAACGCCAAGTAATCCCTTCAGTAAATGCAATACCTGCAGCATCTGATGCAATCACTACAGAGAATGGGTTAATGGTTGAGAATGCAGTACCCATTGATGCAGCAAGAAAAATTGCACCAACCGTAATAATGGCATCATACCCTAAAGCGATAAAGACAGGGGCTAAAATCGGATAAAAAGCAACCGCTTCTTCTTCAATACCACAGGTTGTACCACCAATTGCCATCAACACACAAACGGCAAAAACAATAGTGAACTCTTTTCCTTTAGTTCGCTCTGCTAATGCTGAAAGTCCCGCTGCAAATGATCCTGTTTTATTGATAACCCCGATCATACCACCGAGTACAAAGATAAATACCATAATATCAGCAGCTTCAATTGTCCCTTTAACCATACTAATAGCGATATCTTGAATACCTTTTGGATTTTGTTCTACTCGGGTATAAGAACCAGGAACCGCTATAGGTTTCCAAATTTTTCCACTAGTAATATTGCCAATATCAATATTAATATTAAGTTCTTTTAAGGTTTTTTCGGTTGCGGGTAGAATTTTATCTTCTTGTTGGTATTTCTTAATCACAAACACATTTTGTGCTTTGTCATAAGTAAGTTTTGAATAAGCACCTGCTGGGATTATCCAAGTTAGACCAACTGCTATAATGATAATAGCGAATAAGATTGTAAAGGCGGTTGGGAATTTGAACCCTTTTTTCTTCGTAGTCATAAGAAACTCCTTTTTTATAAGGATTAAAAAGGTTTATTTGATAAGGTAGAGCAAAATTTCACTCCACCTTATTACCTTTTGTATTACTTGAATGTGTAAAATTTAAAAATATTCAATACCTGATACATCTGTTGTAATTCTTGTTCCAGCTTTACCTTTCACAATATCAACAATATCTGATAATGAACCAATCACAGCATCTTTACCTGTTTGTTTAACAAAATTAACCGCTGCTTGAACTTTTGGCCCCATAGAGCCTGCTGCAAAGCCCATTTTGCTAATTTCGTCAGGGTGTGCTTTTGCAATCGCTTTTTGATCAGGCGTTCCCCAATCAACGAACACAGCAGAAACATCTGTTGCAATTACAAAGAGATCCGCATCAAGATTATCCGCAAGTAAAGCAGAACATAAGTCCTTATCAATAACCGCTTCAACGCCCTGAAGGTTACCTTGCTCATCGTAGTAGGTTGGAATACCTCCACCACCTGCACAAATTACAATACTGCCTTTTTCAAGTAACCATTTCACAGGACGAATTTCAAAAATGCGTTTTGGTAATGGGCTTGGTACAACACGACGGAACTTATCACCATCAGGCTTAATCGACCAACCTTTTTCAGCGGCTAATCTTTCCGCCTCTTCTTTACTATAAACAGGACCAATTGGTTTGGTTGGATTTTTGAATGCGGGGTCGTTTTTATCCACTTCAACTTGTGATAACAAAGTCGCAAATGGCACATCAAAAGGCACCAAGTTACCTAATTCTTGTTGAATCATATAACCAATCATACCAATATTTTCTGCACCTAATACATCTAATGGATAAGTTGGGACATCTTTATAAGCGGCACCTTGTAGAGCTAATAAACCAACTTGTGGACCATTCCCGTGAGCAATAACCAACTCATTATTTGGGTAAACTTTTGCAATTTGTTCGCAAGCGATCTTCACATTTTGACGCTGATTTTCAGCGGTTAAAGGTTCGCCACGACGCAATAATGCGTTACCACCTAGTGCTATAACAATTCTCATTATAACTCCTTAAATTATAAAATTAGGCTTAACTTAAACTTGCAATCATTACTGCTTTAATCGTATGCATACGATTTTCTGCTTGTTCGAATGCCACATTCATTGGTGATTCGAATACATCTTCTGTAACTTCAATACCGTTTGCAAGTTCTGGATATTTTTCAGCAATTTGTTTACCCACTTTGGTTTCACTATTGTGGAATGCTGGTAAACAGTGCATAAATTTCACTTTTGGATTACCACTACGAGCCATCAATTCAGGGGTAACTTGGTATGGTAATAAAATTTTGATACGTTCTCCCCAGCTTTCTAATGGTTCGCCCATAGAAACCCAAACATCAGTATGAACGAAGTCCACATCTTTCATTGCTTTATCAATATCTTCTGTTACTGTAATTCTCGCACCACTTTCCTTGGCAAATCCTTCACACATTTCAACTAATTCAGCCTCTGGAAGTAATGATTTAGGTGCACAAATACGTACATCCATACCTAATTTAGCACCGATAAGTAATAAAGAATTACCCACATTATTACGACCATCACCAATATAAACATATTTAATTTCAGTTAATGGTTTGTCGCAGTTTTCAATCATTGTAAGTACATCAGCTAACATCTGAGTTGGATGGAATTCATCGGTTAAACCATTCCAGACCGGCACGCCTGCATAATCTGCTAATTCTTGAACAACACTTTGCTTAAAGCCACGATACTCAATACCATCATACATACGCCCTAATACACGAGCGGTATCTTTCATACTTTCTTTATGACCAATTTGTGAAGAAGTAGGATCAATATAAGTGACTTGAGCACCTTGATCATAAGCGGCAACTTCAAACGCACAACGAGTACGAGTAGAGGTTTTTTCAAAAATCAACGCAATATTTTTACCTTTTAATACTTGTTGTTCGCAACCTGCATACTTAGCACGTTTTAAATCACGTGATAAATCTAACAAATATTTAATTTCACGTTCAGTGTGATGAACAAGACTTAAAAGATGTCTGTTTTTCATATTAAAAGCCATAATATTTTCTCCTAAATTGAAGTATAGATAAAAATAAAATGCAATAAAAATAGATAGTTACATTTTATTTGATTAAGCAAGTTTATGGTCATTGCTCATTACGTATAATATAAAAATTAATTTAGAATTTGTGACCTTTTTTCAATTTAAAATAAGAATTTTTCGCATAAAATTCTAAAAAAATAAAAAAACTCAGAAAAAAATTTACTGTTTTAAAGGAAGCTTATTATGAAATAAGAGGGGATAAATAATTTTTAGCAGAAACAATATGGAAACTATGAATTCTTTTTTGCTTCTTTTATTTTTTTCAATGTTTTAGGCATTTTTCCAGTAATAAAATCAACAAACATACCTACTCGAGCAAAGTATTCACGAATTCTTACTTTGTAATGTTTTGGGGGATATTCTGCGGCAAAGCAAATCGCATCAATATGATGAAATTGTGCAATTAATAGTGCCCGTTCACAATGAAATTGTTGGCTTACAATAGTAAAGTTTTGCAGATGAAAGGTTTTATTCGCTCGAATAACTGAAGATTGAGTATTATAGCCAGCATAATCTTGATGTAAGAATTGACGAGGAATGCCTTTTTTACGCAAATCCTTTGTCATATTTTTAGGTTCATTATAATAGGGAGTAGTATTGTCACCACTTAATAAAAATTGTTTTACCTTTTTATTTTTAAAAAGTTTTGTTGCGGCTTCCAGACGATTTTTATAATAAAGATTATCTCGTCCTGAAGGAAAATATTTTGCAGTACCCAGTACTACGGCATATTCACGTTGAGGAACAGTGTTAATATCAGTATAAATTTTATCTTCTACCAAATATCCTGTCATAAAATCAATTAAAATAACAAACGCAATAAGCAATAAAATACCCATAGTGGTAACTTTTATTATTATTTTGATAATGTACAAAAAGGTATTAAATAGTTTCATTATTGAACTTCGGCTAAATATTGTTATTCTCAGTTATTAGATTACTTTTCCTAGCATAATATAGTCTTCAAAATAGTCAATCACTAAGCGGTGATTTACTTATAAAAATTTGCAAATATGCTATTTGTTGGTGACAAGAATAAGTGTATAAATATTATTCTTGTTAAGTATGTTATAACACTCTCTTCATCGCACGAATGACAGCTTCTGGTTTAACTGCGTGTACCCAATGATCAGCATTACTCACAATAAATAATTTAGCGTGTGGAAATTGATTTAATACAATTTGTTTATGCTCTTTTTTAATGTAATCAGATAAATCCCCTTTAATAAATAATGTTGGTTTCTCTACCTTAACATCACTCCAATCACTGATATTATCATAATTTCGTTGCAGTGCAGTTAGGTTAAATAAAAAGCGTTCATCTTCAGTGGGTGCAAATGATTTTAACATAAATTGTTGGACACCTTGCTCCTTGATATAAGGTTGCATTGCTTTTTGAGCTTGAATACGATTTTGAGCATCAGAATTTTTTACAGCAAATAAGCCAGCAAAAATAGCATCGTGACGACTTTCCGTGTATTTGACGGGGGCAATATCAATAATCACTAATTGTTCTACTAAATGAGGAGCGACATCCGCCAATTTCATTGCAACTTTGCCACCCATTGAATGCCCCACAACAATTGCAGGAGAAAGATTTAAATGTTCAAGTAGCTCTTTTACATCTGTTGCCATTGACTCAAAATTCATTTCATCACTATGAAAAGAATGACCGTGATTACGTAAATCTAAACATAAAACATCATAGTCATCTTCAAAGGCTCTTGCAATACGTCCTAAATTATGAAGATCACCAAATAATCCGTGAATAAAAACTAACAAGCGGTGTGATTGTTCAGTGTTTTTGCAATTTTTTGCTGTTTGTAATTTATAATTTAAAAAAACGGATTTATTTGTTTCTTTTGTCATAATTTTGTCCAAATATGTAATCTTTAAAGATGAGAAAAAACTCAAACTTAAGTATAATGCCAATAATTTTTTGCGAATCAAGAGAATAAAGGAAAAATAATGAAAAAAATTGAAATCGATGATGAATTATATCATTACATTGCCAGTCAAACACAATTTATTGGTGAAACAGCCTCTGATATTTTAAGACGTTTATTAAAACTGTCTGAACTTTCTCAATCTGTTGTACCAACAAAAGAAAATATTAACAAAAAAATTAAAAAAGAGTTTGAAAATACATCAAATATCAAAAAAGAGCAAGTTAACGAGCTGACTTTCTTATTAAAACATTTAGATGAAGTATTAAATTCAGATGAATTTGTTGATGAAACAAAAGTGGTAAAACGCTTTTTGATGATTTTATCAGCCCTTTATTTTGCAGCACCAGAACGTTTTACTTATGGAACAGAAAATATTCAAGGAAGTGAACGTGTTTATTTTGCAAAAAATGAGGAGACTATCTTAGCAACAGGCAGTGGTGTACGAGCTAAACAAATACCAAGTTCACCATTCTGGGTTATCACTAACAATAATACCGCTCGCAAAGGCATTATTTTAACTAAATTAATGGAAGCAATGGATATTCCAGAAGAGAGCATTGAGCGTATTAAAACTTTTTTTATCCGTTAAAATGACTTTTTCTGTTTTTCCTACCACCTTTTGGGCTGAAAAACATACCTCTCAAATAGCAGTGGTATGGAATAAATCTGAAATAAGAGGATTGAATTTAGCGCCTTTTTTTAAAAATTTGCCACAACAAATTTCGTGGCAATTGCTTGATCAAATAATTGCAAAATTTACTCAACATCTTACCGCTTGTGGTGTGCAACCATCACAGCTGGTTGCGTACTCAGGAAAAAATAGATTTATTAATTTACTTTGTTATTGTGCGGTATTAACAATGGGGGCAAAAATTTTAATGCTTAACCCCTTGTTAACACAGTCTCAACGTCAGCAAATCTTAGAACAAAATCAAGTTGATTTTTTTATTACAGATAGGGATTTTTTATCTTTATCAAGTTTTGATACTTCTCAAAAAATAGTAAGCAGTTTTAGTTTAACTAACCTTGCAACTTTTACCTTAACTTCTGGCTCATCAGGGCAACCAAAAGCCGTGGTGCATTCAATAGCAAACCATCTGGCAAGTGCAGAAGGAGTATGTGAATTGATGGATTTTAAACAACAACATAGCTGGTTATTAAGTTTGCCACTATTTCACGTTTCAGGACAAGGAATAGTATGGCGTTGGTTGTTACAGGGATCCACGCTTTATATTGATCAAAATAAACAATCATTTTGGCAAACACTTTCAAAAGTCACTCACTGCTCCCTTGTACCAACACAATTACAACGTTATTTAACTTGGCTTGAAGATCGTAAAGTAAATCAAAAAATATTGTTAGGAGGTGCAAATATTCCAGCTAACCTTATTGAACAGGCGAACGCTAGAGGAATGACTACTTTTGCAAGTTACGGTTTAACAGAAATGGCATCAACAGTGACAGCAGCAACAAATCAAACAGATAATGTTGGGCAAGTTTTGTTAAATCGTGAGATCAAACTAGTAAATAATGAAATTTGGGTACGAGGTAAAACCTTAGCCTTGGGTTATTGGATAGAAAATAGTCTTCACCCTTTAACAAATGAATTAGGTTGGTTTGCAACAAAAGATGGTGGAGTTTTAGAGAACAATCAACTTATTGTGACAGGACGATTAGATTATATGTTTATTTCAGGGGGAGAAAATATTCAACCTGAAGAGATAGAAAAAGTGTTATTTCAGTCCAATTTAGTGCAAAATGTCTTTGTTGTACCAGTAGACGATCAAGAATTTGGTGCAAAACCTGTTGCATTTGTGGAATTTAAGCAACCATTTAGTGAGCAAGCGGTACGATCTTTACAAAAATTTGCAAAAGATCGATTAGAAAAATTTAAACAGCCGATTGCATATTTTTCTTTGGAAGAAGTAAAACATTTACAGGAAAATGGAATTAAAATTTCTCGTAAAGCACTGGTAGAATATGTAGCAAATACAAGACAAAAAATAGAATAAAATAAGGGAATTATGGCAGGTAATAGCATTGGAACTTTGTTCAAAGTAACGACTTTTGGTGAATCTCACGGTGAAGCATTGGGTTGTATTGTAGATGGCGTACCGCCCAATATGGCATTGTGTGAGGCTGATTTACAGGTTGATTTAGATCGTCGCAGACCGAAAGGTTCACGCTATACGACACCTCGAAACGAAGAGGATAAAGTACAAATTTTATCAGGTGTTTTTGAGGGGAAAACTACAGGTACCAGCATTGGGTTAATAATTAAAAATAGCGACCAACGTTCACAAGATTACGCCAATATTAAAGACCGTTTTCGTCCTAATCACGCCGATTACACTTATCAACATAAATACGGCATTCGTGATTATCGTGGTGGTGGACGTTCTTCAGCTCGTGAAACTGCAATGCGAGTGGCGGCTGGCGGGATAGCAAAAAAATATCTCAAAGAGCAGTTTGGTATTGAAGTAAGAGGTTTTTTGTCTCAAATGGGATCAGTGAAAGTTAATCCGCAATCTGTGGCAGATATTGAGAAAATTGATTGGGAAAAAGTGAATAGCAATCCATTTTTCAGCCCTGATGAAAATATAATTAGTGAGTTTGAACAGCAAATTCGCTCTCTCAAAAAAGAAGGGAATTCTATTGGTGCGAAGGTAACGGTGATTGCAGAAAATATTCCAGTAGGTTTAGGTGAGCCAGTGTTTGATCGTTTAGATGCTGATCTTGCCCACGCATTGATGTCGATCAATGCCGTAAAAGGAGTAGAAATTGGTGATGGTTTTGATGTGGTTGAGCAAACAGGTACCCAACATCGTGATGAAATTACCCCACAAGGATTTAAATCTAATCATACAGGTGGAATTTTAGGTGGGATAAGTTCAGGGCAACCAATTGTTGCTCATATTGCCTTAAAACCGACTTCAAGCATTGCTATTTCGGGAGATACCGTAAATTTAGATAATCAGCCTGTTGAAATAGTGACGAAAGGTCGCCACGATCCTTGTGTGGGGATTCGTGCTGTCCCCATTGCAGAAGCAATGACAGCGATAGTATTGTTAGACCATTTATTACGTTTTAAAGCACAGTGTAGATAACAAAGTCGATAATAGGAAATTAAATGAAATTATTAAAAATATTTGCCATTACAATGGCAGTGATCACCTCCGTGAATGCGAGTGACTGGGAAAAAATAACATCACCAGTACAAGGTAAAATGCAATCTATCGGAAGTTATTCTAATGGTTGCATTATTGGTGCCACTCCTCTAGCCTTAAAAGGGCAGGGTTACCAAGTTATTCGTTCTTATAAAAATCGTTTTTATGGACATAAAAACTTAGTCAATTTTATTCAGCGGTTAGGCAAAAATGCAAAACAAGAAGGGCTATCAACTGTTTTAGTGGGTGATATGGGAATGCCTGCAGGAGGACGATTTTCTTCAGGACACGCAAGTCATCAAACAGGGTTAGATGCAGATATTTGGTTACGTTTTGGTGCATTGAGTGATAAAGAAGCCCAACATCCAACTGCAACCGTAATGGTAACAGGAAAGCAAGTAAATAGTAATTGGACTGAAAATCAAGCAAGCTTAATTCGTCTTGCAGCACAAGACAGTAATGTCGCAAGAATTTTTGTGAATCCTGCAATTAAAGTAAAACTGTGTCAAACCGCAAAAGGTGATCGTTCGTGGTTACGTAAAATTCGCCCTTGGTTTGGACACACGGCACATATGCACGTACGTTTAACTTGTCCTGAAAATTCAAAAGATTTTAAAAATCAATCAGTTATACCCGCAGGAGAAGGTTGTGATGCAACGCTTTACTCGTGGTTTAAACCACGAAAACCGTCTAAGCACAAAAAGAAAAGAGCATTACCAACACCACCATTTCAGTGTCAAATGGTATTATCTTCAAAAGGTTTAAATTAGTTTTTATTTGATGATGCGTTTATTTATAGCAGAAAAACCTAGCCTTGCACGAGCCATTGCTGATGTCTTGCCTAAGCCTCATAAAAGAGGTGATGGCTTTATTACGTGTGGAGAAAATGATGTGGTTACTTGGTGTATCGGTCACTTGTTGGAGCAGGCTGAACCTGATGCTTATGATGAACGCTATAAAAAATGGCGAATGGAACATTTGCCGATCATTCCTCAAAAATGGCAATGGTTTCCTAAAAAAAATACCGTAAAACAGTTTAAAGTGGTAGAAAGGCTAGTAAAAAAAGCGGATATTTTGGTTAACGCAGGTGACCCTGATAGAGAAGGGCAATTATTAGTTGATGAAATTTTTGGCTATATGAATTTATCTGCTGAAAAACGCTCACAAATTCAACGCTGTTTAGTGAGTGATCTTAACCCAAGTGCGGTGAAGAAAGCCGTAGAAAAATTGCAAAATAATACTCACTTCATACCGCTATCAACTTCAGCATTGGCACGTGCTAGAGCGGATTGGCTTTATGGTATTAATATGACACGAGCTTATACCCTTCAAGGGCAACGATCAGGTTATAAAGGAGTATTGTCAGTTGGACGAGTACAAACCCCTGTATTGGGTTTGATTGTGCGACGTGATTTAGAAATTGAAAATTTCGTACCAAAAGACTATTTTGAAGTGCTAGCTCACGTGATAGTACCTGAGACTCAAGAATGTTTTACCGCACAATGGAAACCAAGTAAAGCCTGTGAAGATTATCAAGATGAGGAAGGACGAGTGCTTTCTCTTGGATTAGCTGAAAACGTAGTAAAACGTATTGCCAATCAGCCTGCCATAGTAACGGATTATCAAAATAAACTTGAAAAAGAAACCGCACCTTTACCTTATTCCCTTTCTGTATTGCAAATTGAAGCAGCACGCCGTTTTGGTCTTTCTGCTCAATCCGTACTTGATATTTGTCAAAAGTTGTATGAAACCCATAAATTGATTACTTACCCTCGTTCTGATAACCGTTATTTACCAAAAGAGCATTATGGTGATCGTTTTAAAGTGACTAATGCGATTTCACAACATCTGACTGAATACCAAAATTTACCAGAAATAGTTGATTTAGAAATTAAAAATCGTTGTTGGAATGATAAAAAAGTAGAAGCTCACCACGCTATTATTCCAACGGCTCGTACGGGTAATGTTCGTTTAACTGAAAATGAAAAACAGGTTTATCAGCTTATTGCTCGACAATACTTAATGCAATTTTGCCCTGAGGCAGAATATCGCAAAGCAAAAATTACGTTAGAAATTGCAGGCGGTATTTTTATTGCTCAAGAACGAAATTTAGTGGTAGCAGGTTGGAAAGCACTGCAAGGAAAAGAAGACAACAATGAAATCAATGAAAATACGTTACCTATAGTTAAAAAATCACAAGTATTACATTGTGAAAAAGGCGAAGTTTTAAGTAAGAAGACAACACCGCCACGCTATTTTTCTGATGCCACCTTACTTTCAGCAATGACGGGTATCGCACGTTTTGTACAAGATAAAGAGTTAAAAAAAATCTTACGAGAAACGGATGGTTTAGGCACAGAAGCAACCAGAGCAGGGATCATTGAATTATTGTTTAAACGTGGTTTTTTAACCAAAAAAGGCAGACAAATTCACAGCACAGAAGCAGGACGAATTTTAATTCAAGCCTTACCAGAAGTGGCAACTATTCCTGATATGACTGCATATTGGGAAATGCAACTAAACGGAATAAGTAAAAAACAGACCACTTATCAAAATTTTATGTCTGATCTTACGCAAAAATTACCTCATTTATTGAACAGCCCAAATCAACAAATTTTGCAAAATTTAAGTAAAATCACACCGCGTACTAAACCAAAATATAGAACTAAATAGTCACTTTCTCGCTCTCCCTTGCAACTGGAAGATGTGTAATCAGTTTCTTCCTATATTTGTGAAGAAAGAAAAAATAAAAAAAACGGCAATCTATAAAAGACTGCCGTTTTTTTATATGGTGCCTGAGCGAACACTTAACAAAACTATTCATACGCCACAAATAAAGGACTTCTGGTTTGTTTGCCCTTGCACATACTACCAAGAGTACTACTAAAGTTTAATTTCATAAATCATAGTCACTTGCCTTTAGCTTTTGCCTCGCTGTCTTTAATTTCCCCACCGCTGAACATATACGGATCTATGTACCCGTCGTACTGCTCTTCTTCAGGAACTTGCTGATAATCAGCTGGCACATCTTGAGTTAAATTCTTCAATAGCCAATCAACTAAACCCTCGTTTTCTGGCGGTGTCGTATTAATACTAAGCTGTTTTGGGTCACCTATAGGCGCCTTACCTCGCTTTTTCGTCTTCGAAGAAATATAACTTGTGACAGTGGCAGTCGTCAAGTTATTTACGAAGTCGATACCCACATAAGTTACTTCGTGATAATTCACGTCAGCCCCTGTTGTCTGGTCTTCAATAGTTTTTTCGATATATTTTGTCATAATGACTCCTTATTTTAGTTAAAAAAAACCGCATTTAAAATGCGGTTGTCTATGAGATGAAATTTAATTATGCCCACCAGAACCAATGCAATTCTTTCCTGGCGCTTGCTCCACCGGAGCAAGTTGATAACAGAAAACAGGTTTAGTCGTGTAATCCTGTTTCGTATTTTTTTGTGTTGAGCAAGCAGTTAATGTAACAACTGAACCCAAGATTAATATACTTAATATTACTTTTTTCATAGTTTACTCCTCATTTAGATTAATGCACTTCCAGAAGTGCTTGTGTGGATGCAAAAACACGTAAATATAAGCTCATCGAAGTTTACATCCGAAAAACTATATACAGCAGTTACAGGCGTATTTACCGGAATAACCGCTACATTACCAATCTTACTAACAGATGGTGAATAACTAACACCATCTACTACAGAAGACCTCATCTGTAAATCCGGGTAAAAATAGCGTTCTACGGCACGAGGTTTTATGCTAACTGCAATTTGCATATTGTAAGCTGTTTTTTCGATACTTCTACAAATTTCAACTGGATAATAACCCGTATTTGTTACTCCCCAGCTTGTAGATTGACCTGGGTTTACCTGTTCACACTGGTGTACTGTGTATCTTTTACTTGAAGAGGCTCTCACAACGTACGTTTTTGAATCAAATAAATTCGACCCAATAACATTTTCTGCGTGAACTGAACCCTTAAATACCCCTGTTACACCTTCTAGTCTTGTACCTCGTATTGTTCCACCTGTAATTGTTGTTCCGTTTATTACACCCCCATTTATAGTAGTACCCGTGATAGTAGTACCCGTGATTGTTCCCGCCGTAACATCACCCAAATTTGAACTCAATGCTGATAACTTACTTACATTTAACTTATCAGCAGTTATTGCCCCCGATACTATTTTATCCGCGGAAATAGAATTAGCTGCAAGATGTGAAGTTGTAATACCTCCTTTTGCAATTAGCTGTGGTGCTAATACCGCTTTGTTTTCTTGCACTGTAAACAGCGGTTGTAGTGTTCCGTTTTCACTTGCTGCAACATTAAAGTTATTAGCTAGCACATTTACAGAAGACTCAACAGTTTCACCATCAATAGTGGCACCCAATGTCAGCCCCGCAATTGCTTTACGATTTCCTGCAATTGCTTGTGTTTTGATTGTGTAAGTTGAAGAGAGCTTTTCTGCATTTGTATCAAATTTTGATGGGGTTTCACCATACTCGACTTTAACTAAAGCATAACGACATCTCCCGTACACGAACTCAACAATACCTTGCCGTTTTGTATTGTTGAATGCCGTACCTTTCGGAAAGCTGATAAAATACCTTTTCCAGTCACCCTTAATTAAACCTGTACTCGAATAATGCTTAACCGCTCTATTGCCTGATACAGTGCAAAACCTACACGTCCCTTGAATCGGCTTTGCATAAAAAGACACAACAACAGGCCGCGAGGTCTGTTCTATGTTAAAAAAGAAACCTTGCCAATTTCGAGTTGTCTCATACACAACCCCACCCTTGAATAATTCATTCGTTTTTATTCCAAATCCTGCGTAATTCGGTTTAAAATTTCCTGATGTATCAAATGTAAAAGTTCCTTGAGCTAGATTTTCAGCAGGTGCCTCATCAACTTTAGCAGTTAGTGTCGTTAATTGACTTGCATTCGACTGTTGATTATTAACAACAGTTTGCGAAAGCGTATTAATACTCGCTTTATTAGTATTGACTTGACTAATTAAGGTCTGTCTCGCTTGTGCTTCTGCGTTATCGCCGTTAATACGTGCTTGGCGTTCTTGCTCTAATCCGGTAACAAGATTATTTTTAACTGCAGTTAAGCGTGCTAGTTGTTGTGATTGCTCATTCGTCGCGGTTTCAACATTAGAGATTTTTGTTCCTAACGTTCTAGCTTGAACAAGTAAAGCCTGTTCACGCTTAGTCGCTTCCTCCGTTATTTTACTCGCTAGTGTTCTCTCGCCCGCTTTTCTATGCTCAACTTCATCATTAATTAACGCATCGTAATTAAATTTACCCTTTAATACCTCAATTTCTTCATCGATATCAACAGATGTCTGAGCTTTTAACCCTGCATTTTGATAGAACTCACCGTTATTAATTCCGCGAGTGTGACGTAGCCAATAGTAACGGACTTTATTCGCTCCGACTTCGTGCGAGTACATTTGAGCGGTCACTTTTGCAAGTTTTTTTGCAGTTTTTATATCATCAGTTTCCGATACAAAAATCTCGGTTTCTGTTGTGTCATCAACGTATTGCCACTCAAGAATAACATTTTTTAAGCCCCCAGTGATTTCTACCGCAGTTGGTCTAGGCGGTTTGTTAATAACAAAATCATTGGAACTTTCTTTTAATAGCTGTCCATTTTTGTTTTTAGCATAAATAACAGCGGTATAGTCGCCGTTCGGTAAATTATTTAGTTTTAGCTCCGGTGATTTAAGTCCTTTTCTAAAATCGTATAAATTACCGTCTTTGAGAATTTTAATATCGTAAGTTAATTCTACTCCTGCGGATGAAACATCCGCTTCAATATTTGTTCCACTTCCCACAGAACTAATTGCGATATGTGATATGTTTGGTGTTTTATGTGAAGTAGATACACTTGATGAAAAACTTGCCCCACCATCAACAATAGCTTCTTTTTGTGGTTCGTGTTGCAAGGCTGTTATTGTATAACTTCCATCTTCACCTTCAGCTATCCCCAATGCTCGGAAAAGTTGGGTTTGTACTGTTTGGGTATGTAAAGCCCATACACAATTTTCCTCAAGCCCAATAGGTTCGACATCTAAATGTATGATATGATCATTCTCGCTATCAACACTTAAAACCTTAACACGTTGTAATACTGGATTTTCGCTACCGTAATCAACATAACTAATATAGCTCTCTCCGACAAGTTCTACACTTCTATCTAGTGTTACGGTTCGCTCTTCGATAGCAACTACACGACCACCTAAGTTTAAGTTTGCATAACTGTTATCCGCGACTTCAATAATGTCACCAGGTAAATGTCGAAGCCCCTCACGACCGACAGAGAAAGTAATAGTACATTGTTCTAAGCGGGATGTTTCTAAAATCCATTTGCCATATCTTCTAGCTTGTCCACGACTTGTACACGCAAAAGCAACAATTTTTTTTACATTGTAGCCGTAGCGAGCTATCATTAAATCATCTGCTATATATTCAATTGTTTTTTGGTATCTATTTCTAGCATCCACATATTCTACTTCTACAGCTGTATAAATAGCTTTGAGTGGAACATATCTACGACTAAATTTACCATTGACTACGTTAGCTTGAGTGTATGTACAAACCGGATCTGTAGCTCTGTCTTGGGTAGCCATTAGTTGCGTACCATTCCACGCTACTATTGCTCTAAACACTGAAGCCATATCAGCAAGAACAGAATAAGCATCTCTTTGTGATGTAAGCCACAAGTTAGCCGTCATTCTTGGTTCTTTACCACCGTAACCGTCATCTACAAGCTGGTCACAGTATTGGGCGATTTGGTAAAGTTGGAATTTATCAACTCCATATTCGCCTAATCTCGCACCCAAACCTACCAATTTACTAGTGACTAAATCGTAGAAAACCCAAGCTGGGTTGTTTGTCCAGTCTAATTTAAAATCACCTTTCCATAACCCATTTTCATAAGTTCTTGTATATGGATCATAATTTGCAGGAATTTTTACCAAACGACCTTGCAATAAAAAATTAACATTTGGAAAGTGTGGGTTATAACGAGAATCGGTTTTTATCCCCACAATCGCCATATTTGGGTATGATAATTTTGTGTCTATGATTTCTGTGTAGCTAGACCAAAAAGTCGTATTTTGCAAACGTTGGCTGTTACTGTCTTCTGTAATTCTTTTTACGGTAATAGTAAAAGGACGCTCGGGTAAATTAGTAAGTATATAACTACGAGCAAAACGCGATGATGATTTACCGCTAATCGTAAATGTTGAATAATCCGCATTATTTATTAAAACTTGAAAAGTAACATCCGTGCCGTTTGTATCGCCCTCATCATTTTGTTCAAATAAAGCATTTACGCCCATTGTAAGACGAACACGAGTAATATCTTTATCTATTACTGTGCGAGTAATTGGATGATCTTTTTTTACTTCTACGCCGACATTAACCTCACGCTCTGAACATTCAAAACCATTTAATGGCAATTGGTCTTGTGTACCTAAATTGTACTGAATTTCAGTATTTTTAAAGTTAAAGCTCGCTTCATCATTATCATCAACTCCATCTTCTTTTTGAATTGGGGTATTGTCAAAATAAGTGCTTTTCCATTTGTTTACAGGTCCTTTAATAGGTCCTAAAGAAATTAGTCCGATAGCTCTTAATCTTTGGGATGATTTAAGAGAATCAGGAGCTTCATAGGGAGTATGACCTCCGCCACCACTTTGTCCACCCATAATTTACTTCCTTAAATTTGTTCATCAAAGGTTTCAATTCCTTGCGAAATTAAAACTAAACTTGTCATCATTGTGCCGTATAGCAAGGGGATTGGTCGCCCCTGTGGGGTTATGTTCTTAAGATTAGAAAAAGAAGTGCTTTTTTGCTTTTCTGAATCATCAAACCCCGTTCCCATTTCAGGAGGTTTTGTTAGCAATGATACGGCACCACTCATAATCATCGCGACTCCCATCGTAAATGCTAACGTTGCCCCCGTTTGGGTACCT
Organism: Phocoenobacter atlanticus subsp. cyclopteri; assembly: GCF_018343795.1. Lineage (GTDB taxonomy): Bacteria > Pseudomonadota > Gammaproteobacteria > Enterobacterales > Pasteurellaceae > Phocoenobacter > Phocoenobacter atlanticus. The sequence continues at coordinate 1,001,090 of NZ_CP074346.1, read as the reverse complement.
ATATATCCCCATCCAGCAGCACCTCCCACATACCAAGAAGCCGCAACAAGAATGACTCCTACAACAATACTAAAAATACCGCCATTTTTACCCGCCCCCGCAACAACCGGCGTGAAATGAATGGTGGCATTATCATTAAGTTTTATAGCGTTTGGATCTGTTTCTATTTGCTTTTGCGTGAGATACTTATTTTTACCCATTCGTACTTTATAAAAGCCTTTAGATAAATGCTGTCTTAACCCTGGTATTTGGGTAAGTAATCCGCTCATTAATTCTGAAAAGCTATCGACACAAAGCTCTAACGTCTTGTTATCTGCAAATCGTTTAAGATCGCCGTGAAATTTAATTTTTGCCATTCTTTATATCTCCAAATGCTATGCGTACAATCCAACCAAAAGCCATCGTAAGGCACTCGTGCAGATAATCGTCCCTCACTGTGATGAAGCATTAATTGATTCCCTAAATAAATTCCTGCGTGATTTGGCACATCCGCACCAATCTGAACCATCACAATATCACCCAACTGCGGAGTTTCATTATGTGCTAGTTTTTCACACCCAAATCTAATTAGGTTTTCTTCGTATAAATTACTTGTTTCAAACCAGTTAAATTCATACTTAACGTCATCAGGAACATCGATACCTGCTAACATATAACAGTCTAGTAAAATGTTTCTACAATCCTGCTTGTTGTTTTTAAATTGACGACCAAGCAGGGGAGCGATATTTCTAAACTGTTTAATTTCTCCATTGACAACCAACCAAAAATCTAATTGCATTCTTAACTGGCACTCTCTATCCGCCGTTGATAAATAGGGGAGTCCTTTTTCTTCTTCGGTATCCGGGTGAGAGTGAACAAAAGCGACAATTTCACCTTTTTGCTCGGCTTCAATTAAATCTTCTGAGGAAACCTCAAAAAAATTCACAGGGTTATCCGCTATATTTTCACAAGGAAAATAGAGGGTTTCTTCCCCATCAGAAATGACAAAGCCACAACTTTCTTGTGGCTTACATTGTTCTGCGTGGTCTAATATCTTTTTCTTAACGTCATTAGGTATTTTCATTTTTAATTACCGTATTGTGTTGTAGATGGAAATCCACCAAAGGGCAGTGCTACATCGTTTCCAAACCTTAATTTGCACCCTTGAATACAATGACTGCAACGATCTTTTTTAAGGTCTGTTGTGGGTCTATCGTATTCATCTGCCACCGCCTCTCCTGTGTAGCCACATTGAGCTGAGCGATACTGCCAAATACAGACATCAGATGTGATCATTAAGAGTGGTATTCGAGCATTATCAGTTTCGGCGGGCAATGAGAGTTCAAAACTTGCGATTTCATCATCTAAATTTTTTAACTGCTCAACGATATAGTAGCTAGATGTTCCCGCTAAAGGATCTGCTTTCGTGTTCCCCTCTGGAAAATTAACCGCATCTAAAAATTGAGCATAGACTTGATGACGAGTAACTTTTGCTCCAATGCCTTGTCCAAACTCCGAAACAATCGCTGTTACAATTCCATAAAGATTTGAAATCACAAGAGAAGGGCGATTGCTAGGACCTTGCCCCGATACTTCAAACCCCTCTGCTTGTATTGGATAAGCCTGATACTCATTACCTTGCCAAATTAAATTTTTATGCCCCTGCGACAATCCATTGTGAAATCTTAGCAGCTCTCCTTTTTTGGTTGGGTCTAAACTACTATGAATATGTCGTAAATCAATCTCCCAAAGTTCAATTAATGCGTTTTGTTCAAATTTGGGTAATTCTTTTAACATTTTTTCAGGTATTGGCTTTGGCATTAAAGCACCTCCTCAAATTCACAAGCAAACTCAGAATATCGCAACCCTGCCGTTTCTGACCACTTAGCACAAATCACTTTAACTAGTTTACTTTGTGGTCGTTCTTGAAAATAAAACGCCCTTACTCCGCCGTGTTCTGCTAAGAAGTTATCAAAACTATCTTTTTTCTCACTCGGAACTTTAAACGTTAATGAAAACTTTCTTAGCAACGGATTCAATCCGTCAGCGGTTCTTTGTTGATAACCATCTCCGAATTGTATCGCTTTTCGCTTTGGTTCATTACTTACCGAGTAACCTGGCTTAGGACAAAATGGAAACGTTTTAATACCCATAAACTACCTCCTATTATATTGTCCACCACTTCGCACAAACCCATTAACTAACGCATTATGGGTTTCTTGGCGTGCGATTTGCTTCATTAACTCAACTGTAACTTTAATATCATTACCATCCCGTTCTGTTTTAACCGCAGCCTCTGTTGGCTCACCGTTATTAATTACTTTAACAGTTACATTTGGTGATGATGGTTTTAGTTTGTATTTTGGTGTTGGAAGATTTGGTACTCCTACGCCTCCGCCATTAGCAAATCCACGTCGAGGTACTCCATAGTTAAGCTGATCTAAAAAGCCACGACCTAATCTAGACGTGGCTTCTTTTGTTATAACGTATTCACCTCGGTGAACAACCCCCGCAGGTGTGTATTTCCCTCCATCTCCTGTATAGCCTCCCGTCGCAAAACTCATTTGTACAGATTGAATGCTAGATACTATTCGTGCTGTTAATGCAGCGGCTCTTGCATACTGAACCATATTTTGAGGAAATGGTAATTTTGCCGCTTCTGAAAGCGCTAAACCTGCATTAATTGCTGCCTCTGCAATCGCAAATCCCTTTGAGATGGCAAACATTGCTTTATATGCACCCGATTGCTTACCCGCCGCATTCTCCATCACACCTGCCATTGTATCGAAAGCTGAGGACATTAATGCCGAGGATTGAGCATAGGCTTCTTGCTCTTTCTTGGTTCGCTCATTTTTATAGCGATCAATAATATCCTGTCTACGCTTCTGATAATCTTCCTCTGTCATCAATTTTTTATCATTAGCTTCCTGCTGGCGATATAATTCATCTAACAGTGCAAGTTCTTGCGTTTCTTGATTTTTACTTTCCTGATTTGGATCATACATCCCCGCAATTCTGTCCATTGGTGTAACCGCATTCTGTGACATATGCTGAGCATATTGAAACTGTGCATTTTGTCGTGCTATTTGTGCTTCTTTATCAGATAACGCACCTTGCCCTTGTAACTCCTGAATGTTTGCCATTCCATTTTGTAAGTCTAACTCCGCTCTCTTACTAGGTGAGTATTGAGCGGCGAGTTCCAAACGTTTTTTTGCAAAATTTTCTTCAATAGCAAGTTTTGCCTTAGTAGCTTGGTCGTGAGTAACTACACCCTTGCTAATAAACGCACTCAACTTCTTAAAATGCTTGGTTCTTTCTACTTCAATCTGAGCCAAACTTGAGCTGTTTTTATTGACTAAGTTATCATAAAAGGAGATCCAATTATCTTGGCTTTTATTTCCTCTTCCATACTTACTTCTTGATTTTCCTTGCTCTTGAAGATACTTAAGATTTGATTGATATAGCTTTTTATATTCATTACTCTTTTCATCAAATTTGTCACCTAATTTAGATCGTGTTCTTTGTTTCGCTTTTAATTGAATTTCCTTTTTGGTATCGCCGGAGTTACGTGCTTTTAGAATTTCTAAATTTAATTCATTATCTTCAATAGATTTAGCAACCTCAGGATTGAGCGCTTCTTCTACCGCTTTCTTAAACTTAATTGCTTCATTTGTCGCTAAATCAAGTCCTAAAACAAACTGTTGAATGCTGTATCCAATTCCCTTAATATTTCCATCTGCTTTAGGCAGTATTCTATTCCATTCATCAATAGAATACCCGAAAGATTCTACACCTTCTTTAGAAATATCAAGGTACGGGTATAAATCTTTCAATTTATCCGTAATTTGAGTAATTGGCAGTGCGGATGTCGCTGAATCCACAAATTGCATAGTTTGTGCCAATTTGTTTTCGGCAACATTCAGATTATAAGTTGCATTCATCAATGCATATCTTTGTTTTTCTAGCAACTTGGTACTTTTCGCGAAAGCGTGAACTTCACCGGTTAATTCATCGGTAACAGTAATTGTTTTTTGTTCAAATTGTTTCTTTAATTTTTCATATTCTTCCCTAAGATCTTTAATTTGTTTCTTTTGTTCCTCGATGCTCACTTTGGCATCGCCTATTTTTATCTCAAGCTCCACAGAGTTTAGTTTTTCAAGATTTTTAGTAATTTCAGGAATAGTGTCCGCAAACTCTAGTGCTTTTTTTCTTGCTTCCTCAGCTTCTTGATAAACTTCATAAAAGGCCGCAGCAACTCCGCTAATAACAATTGCAGCCGCTCCATAAGGTCCCCCAACAATACCCATTGCTCCGGTCAAAAATCTTGAGCTTGTTGATGTCATTTTTTGTGCAACAGCTAACTTTTGCTGTGCTGTTGCCTCTGCGTGAATAGCCGCGGTTAATTTTCTTTCTTGATTAATAATTTGCTGAGAAAGTGCAAGACGCTCTTTATCCGTGATTGCTAGCTCTTTTTTGAGATGTAGCATACTCATCTCAGCTTGTCGTTGGGATAAAATAGAAGCAGTTCTTTGTTTTTCCGCCTGAGCGGCATTAAATGCTGATAATGCTTGTTTGTCACTTTCTAATCGCCAAGCTCTAGCTTTAGCTATTGTTGCCGCAATGCCTGTGGAAACAAGAATTGCGGCAAGTATTTCTACGTGATCAGCCAAAAAACCAATAGAATTAGCTACCCCAGAGCTTACTCCAATTAATTCATTAGCCTCACCAATATATTCGGTTGTTGCGGTTCTTAAATTTTCAAATGCTGCAGATATTGTTACTACACGCGTAGCAAATTGTTTATCAACGTGACTTTCTACATTCTCGAGACCTTTAACCAAAGTTGCCGTAGTTAATTCACCAGCATTCGCCATCTTACGAAGCTCGCCGATACTTACCCCAAGACCCTTGGCGATCGCCATTAATAACCCCGGTGTTTGCTCTGCTACTGAGTTAAATTCTTGCCCTCGGAATACACCACTCGCTAGTGATTGACCAAGTTGCATTAATGCGGCATCTGAAGCAGCGGCACTTGCTCCTGAAATAGCAACCGCTTTCGATACTGTTGCGGTTAAGCGAGCTACGCGTAATTGACTAATCCCTAATCTATCAGCATTTTGTGCAAATCGTTGATACACTGCGGATGTAGAACTAACACTTTGGTTTGTTTCCATCGATATATCAAAAATAGACTGCATTGACGATGTAACTTGTGCAGAAGTATCATTCACAAGTCGCATTCTGTTTTCAATTTCAGTATAACTATCTGCGTATTCAACCAACCCTCTTGTTAGTTGGGGAACAGCATACCCAAATACTTGAAATTGATTTAACCGATTAATAGAGTTTGCTGCTTTCTCGATGTTATCCAGATAACTTACGGTTTTATCGGAGAAGAGCTTTACTCTTTTCTGTGCATACCCTAGATTTTTTTGGAATTTTGCGTGATCCAAATAAAGCTTAACGTTTAAGTCTCCTACTGAAGCCATCTTTATTTCTCCCAATAAAAAAGCTCACCGAAGTGAGCTTTTTGTTTAACTATAACTAATTTTATTTATTCAAAATCATTTATTCCAAATAATTTATTTGTTTTTTGTTCTTTGGTTAGTGTTGGATCTAACTTGATTTTAATTATCCAACCAATATTTACTAACGCTAATAGTACCCACGCTACAAGACCGTAAGGAAATCCAAAAGTATTTAACCACGATGTAAATGCAACAAAAACTACAATTACTACAGGAATAAGTATTATAAAAGGGTTAATGTCTAGCCACGCTAAAAAACCCATTAGTAAAAAGAGTACAACTCCACCAAAAATTAATGCTCCCATAATATTTCTCCAGTTATCTTATATACGATTACCCAGCTCTTTTTGTGATGCCACCGCTAAAAAGTGACTTCTGTCACGATAGATATCAGAATGACTAACCTTGCTATCTATTCTATCAATTAGATATTGTGGTAAGCTTATATTTAAACGTTTACGATTGCCAAAATATGATGTTAAATCGATATCAATCAACAGCCAAACATCGCAATATTTATAATCTTCCTGTGTTTTATAAAAGTTAAATCCCTTATCTGTAATACTTAATATATCAAAATCATCATCAAGCATTAACTCTAACATTGAATGAACCGCGTCTGTCACTTGCGGTATTATCTCTTCTTCACTATCCGCAGCACTAAAACAACTGTATTCATCATTACAAAGTGCTGGCACCACCATTCCAAATGCCGAATTTTCATCCTTTGGCATTTCAACGCCTATTGTAAATAACATCATAACCTCCACTTTAAGCTCGGCAGAGCTATAAAAGCCCTGCCGATTTTTGAATTGACCTTAATGTTCCAATTGCTACTTCTTTTTTAGGATGTGGTACTACAAATTTCTTTCCAGTTTTAGGCGAATACCAAACTTGATGATCGCCTTTTCCGTGCCTAATAAAATAACAACCTTGTTTTTTAAGGTCTTTGATTAAGTCACGTGAGTGCATATTACCTCCTTGTCTTAATCAACTATCATTATACACACAAATACACACCAATCAAGCTTTTTTCATATTTTTATCTGTTGGCTAAAAACTCGGCACTACCATCATCCTCGTCCTCGTCTTTCTCAAAACCTGATTTATTCCAAAATGGCATAAAGTCTTGTAGCTTTGGAGGTTCCCTTTTGCTGTCTCGGTTTATTAAAGCGAGCAAGTGTGATATTTGAGCGGTTCGATAGTCATCTCTCCATTGTCCGAAAGGTTGCTCTTCGTTATAGAGCAAATACTCATTAAACTCACGCTCTGGCATTTGCTCTATTTCTGTTAATGTTTTACCTAATGCCAGCGAAAGCGTTATTTGGAATTTTCGTCGCTGGCTAAGGCTTTTGGGGTGGTTATGTCAGACACGGATTTATTGAAATCTCGAAGTACTTCTGAATCAAGTTTACTTAACGCTTTTAAATCTTCGATATTGTCGGGGTCAAACAATGCCTTACCCTTTTCATCACATAAACGAATTGCCATCGAGCGTGCTAGCGTGTATGGGTCATAAACACTAGCCAATTGTTTAGCTAATACCTCTTCATCATCAAGATTTAATTCAATTCCTTGTTCTTCTGCTAACTGGACAAGTCTCTGACGTTGTCTGTATATCATACTATTGTGGTCACCTACAGTAAGTTCTCGAATAAAATAATCATCTTCTCCGATTTTTATTTTAGACACTTTCGGTGTTTTATTTAATAGTTTGTCACGTAAATTCATTTAGTATTCCTTATTTGTTTGAGGGCGGATAACCGCCCTAATTTTTGTTATGCTGGTAATAAATAATCACGTTTTGATTGTTTGATAGTTACACCACTTTCAAACTTACCTTTTACTTCACCGCTGAAGTTGGCACCTGTTTGAATAAAGCCTGTTCCGTATAAAGAACCTTGATTATTTTTAAATATGATCAGATATGGGAATGTTTCTTTATTGTAAAACTTCTTACGCAAATCTGCTTGCATTGTCGTTGCTGGGGCAAAGAAGAAGGTTAATTTTAAAGAACCAAACTCAATATCACCTGGTTCTGTTTCTGTTCCCTCGCTACACATCGTAGTAACATCTTCTTCACCTAATGTGTCGCCATCTTTTTCGATGTTTTTAATCGCACAGAAGTTATCAGACCACGTTACTTTAGCCATTTTTGCTTTAGTAAAATCTGTTGGTTTGTCTTTTTCTGTCCAATCTACCTCATCGCCTAATGTGATGACGTCACTAGCAATAGATTTAACAGGGTAAAAGCCCTCCATTGAGCCTAAACCTGTAATTTTAATACAGTCCCCAGCTTTTAAACCGTGAGAAGCAACAGTTATTGTTGCGTTAGGCGTAACAGTACAAGCAGTAATCGCTTTTCCTGCACCTAGACCTACGCCTAGATATAATTTAGTTCCCTGAAATGGGGTTGTTCGTGCCATAGTTATTTCTCCTTATGGTAAGTGATTTGGTACGTAATATTGGCGATATGCCAAGATCGTTGTGTTGTATCAGATTCATAATTAATTTGAGATAAATCCAATTCTTCGACTGTTTGCAATTCTTCTTTTGCACTTTCTAATTGAGAAACGACAGCTTCAATGGTTTCATCTAACTCGCTGGGTTCAAAGGTCTTTAAGTACACTGCGATATTCAATGTCGCACGCCATTCTTCCCACGAAGTTGAAATATCATCCCTCTCGGCTTCATCAATAAAAACCGCAACGGCTGATTGCGTATCATCCAAGTCTAAAAACTCAGGTCGCCCATTATGAAACTCTTCTACATCAATATTGCCTTTTAAAGATTTTAGAATTTCTTGACGAATTTCGTTGTGAATTTTCATTATCTTTTCTCTGTAATAATTTGTCGGATTTCTTTTTGAATTTGTTGCGGATAGTCAGAAAGTTGCTTTTTAAACTCGTCTGTAAAGGGTTGTGAAAGCGGTATTTTTACTACATCAATGGGGTAACGCTCGGCACCTTGTCTTTGTATTATATGCGTTCTACCATTTGGCAATTTTTTCTTGAAGCCTCGAGCAACTGTATATTTTCCAACGCTAATTGCACCTTTTTGTACTCTTAGTTCGTTTTTCGCAGTTTCAAGTACTCTTATCATTGGCATATTTGAGCGATTAACTTTTACAACAGCCTTTGGAGAGCTTAATTTTGCTTTCTTAACAAATCTAACTCGTCCTCTGATTGTTTTTTGTTTAACACCCACCTGCTTTGCAACCTCTCTAACACTTGCTTGCATAGCCTTTCTAGCAACTTTGTTAATTGCTTTATTACTGGCTTTTCTATAACGCTTCCCCTCTTCTTCTAAGTTTTTTATTACTTTCTTAGTATCCGCCTCCAAACTCATAAATTACTCCAACTGTAAAATAATTAAGCCATCTTGAAATGCGTAACTTTGCACAACGTAGTTGCGTTCATTTACTTTTACTTGATGACCCGCTTTTGGTTTATAACCGCTACTTCTAAACAGTGTTAATGTTCGCTCTGTTCCATTAATGCGTGGCTCGTCTCCTCGAGACAGAAACTCTGCCATTGTTGGATTTTCATCATAAGTAGCAGAATACTTTTCTCCATTGATTACACATTCTGCCATTATGATTTCTTCTATCGAACTATCTGCTTGTTTAAGTAGCGTATCAAATTCGCTAGGCATTGATTTTAACCTGCACCATTGAATCTGATGTGCCTGAATCCGCCCAAGCGATACCTAGCTTCGGATTGCTGCCTTTTGTGATTGTTGCTTGATTATCTGAGTCAGACCAATACACCACCGCTCCTTGCTTGATATCATCTGCCATCTTAGCTGGCAACTCCCAAACTCCGCCAACAATACCTGTTCCTGTTTCATTTGCTTTTACATCAGTAACAGCAACCGCCACCAATGTTTATAAAACAGCAACTTGACCACTTTGCAGATTTTTCTTTGCAGTAAAATTAATCGTTTTACCGTCTTGAATATAATTTTTAGCCATAATGTTTTCCTTTTGAAATAAAAAAACCGCTTATACAAGCGGTCATATTTAGTTAAATTTTTGCAAAATTACTTATTAGTTACACGAACAATGCCACGATGATCCAATACATTTACACCTGCATCAATACGTACTTTTGTAGTTACACCGTCAATAGTAAAGCCTGTTTGTTGATCGATAAATGGTGTTTCAACGCCATTTAAGTATGATACTTCAATCGCTTCTTTATTGAGTAAGTACCACTGTTTCGCATTGTGTGCTTGCAAACGTTGTGACTTGGTAATTGGTAAAATATTTTGGATTGGATTAATAATTCCAGAATTAATATCTGCACCTTCTACGGATGCTGAGCCAACCACTTGTTTTGCTCGTGTAAACAATGTCGTCGGGGTAAGCATTACATCCGGCTCAATTGCTAATTGTTGCTTACCGTCAAAAGATTTATGAGCATTCATCATCTGAATTGCGTTATCAATATTGGTAACGTCAATAGCGCCATTAGTTAGCGTATTTTTGTGAGAAGTGTCATACAGTTTCTTACCATCATACGCCATCAAAGGATCGCCTGTTAGCTGAGCAAAAACTAAATCTGCAATGGTAGCACGTGCGGCACGTCCTAATTTGAATGGAATACTAGTTAGCATATTCATATCATCATTAATGATTGTCTGACGTGTAATACTAAATAATGCTCCGTAAGTAGCAAGTGATACTAAGGTTCCCGTATCTCCTAATGTCACGTAAGTATATTCAGCACCTTCACGAACTTGTGGCAATGATTCAAAGCCACCCAACCCAACACGATGGGCAGGGCGAAAATCACTTAATGTACCTTTTGTTGTCCATTCTGCAAAATTCTCGTTAGCTTCTTCCCACCCTTTCATTACAGATTTATGGGTAACATCAATTAAGATATGTCCAAAATCACTGGTTGAATGCGTAAAGGCTAGGCCAACCATTTGTAGAGGGTTTAACCCCGCAACCCCAACACCTCGATCTACTAATGAAGCACGAGCCAATTCACGTAATGTCATTCCGTTGTAGATATTATCATTTTGTCGCTCGCCATTGCCGGTTGCGGATAAGAGAGAGGCTTTAATACTGTCACCAACAATATTACCGTTACCAGCATAAATGTGTTGGTTACCCACGCTTGGGGTTGTCTTTTCACCTAGTTTAGCTAATAACTTTTCTTGTGCCTTATCTTTGGTGCAACTTAAATCACTTAGACATTCAATAAGTACATCATCAAACTGCCCCGCAAAAGGCTTAAATACCGACTTAATTGCTTCATTTCGAGCTGTTAATTCTGCTTGTACGGCTGCTGCGTTATCAACCTCCTTTTCAACCACTTTATTCTGTGGTTCAATAATTACTTTGTTCTCTGGTGCTTTTTCTTCTTTTGGATCCTTAGCTTGTGCTTTTGGCTCTAACAAATTTTTAATTGCTTTAGGCATATTTTCATAATCCTCTAATTTTTTGATTGAATAGAAGCCATTGCCAAAACTGGCTCGGCTAGTTCGTCTGCAAAACCTAGCTCAAGACACTCTTTGCCATTGAGCCACGTTTCATTGCTTAGCATTTCTGCTAATTCATTTTCATCTATACCTGTTTTATTGATATAAGCTGATGTTAAAGAGCCTTCCACTTTATCAAGTAGATCGGCATATTTACGCATATCCTCCGCATCGCCACCTTGTACGCCCCAAGGCTTATGGATCATCATCATTGCATTTTCAGGCATAACAATCTTATCGCCAACCATCGCAATGACACTTGCCATAGATGCAGCAAGACCGTCAATATAGACGGTCTTTTGTGCAGAATGATTTTTTAATAAATTGTAGATGGCTATACCATCAAAAACATCTCCCCCTGGCGAATGAATATGAAGATTGATGTGTTTTAAATCCCCGTAATCCATCAGTTCCTTAGAAAATTGTTTTGCTGATACGCCCCACATTCCGATTTCATCGTAAATACTGATTTCTGCGGTACCCTTTGACTTTGCTTTAATCGAAAACCAATTTTGGTTATTCGTCTTTGTCGCCATCGCTTTGGGTTTTATCAGTATTTCCGGTGTCTTTTTCTTCCCCATTGGTTGCCCCCTGTGTATTAGTTAAATCTGTATCAAATTTCAAACCGTTTTCTTTATTCTCTTTTACTTCCACAATACGACGGCGTTTTACTTCCGCAGGATTGTAGCCACTTGCTCGGATAGCTTGGCTTTCTGTTGCCAAGCCACCACGAATACGCACCGACCACGCATTTGCTTCTTTAACTGGATCTATCCACGGCATAACAGGTCCAGAATAAACCGCGTTATAAAGAGAAGCTTCATCAACATCAATTGGAACCTCAATTTCTCCTGAAGCAATCGCCATTTCTAGCCAAGCACGATAAACTGGGCGAGAAATACGAGATACAAAAGTATCTTGTAGTACCGCATACCCTTCATAGCTTTCAACCAGTTCTTGACGTTGGGCTGAGTAAGTTCCGTTGTAGTCTCTTGCTATACTTGAATAGCTTGAGCGTGTACCACTCGCTACGGCTCGTAATTGACCGTTTCTAAATGCCTCAAGATTGACGTTTGGGCGATTAGAATTAATCATTCCCACATCTTCACCGGGTTTTAAATCATCAATTACCGCTCCCGGTGCGATGTCAAATAGTCGTTGCCCCTTATCATCCACATCATCACCATCATAAAGTGCGGCATCACCTTTTTTAATATAAATTGTGAAAGCCGCTGCAATTCTTGCCGCAAAACGCTCGCTTTCTTCATAATCCTTAAGATCTGCAATGCGAACAATAACGCTGTGTAATGCGGTAATACCTCTTAACTGATGAAGTCGCTTTTTAAATGCTAGATGTAGCATATTCTCAGCACTAACAAGTTTAGTTTTATGAATAACCATTCCGTGTTCTTGTGGATTGTCTAAATAAACTTGATAAGCGGTTGGTTTTCGCCAACTATTTACTTTGATTCCCTGTACCAAATTTTGACTTACATCGGTATTCATCGGAATAAAATCAGCTTCTAAGGCTTCAAGAGCAAATTTAATTTTTGTAGGGTATTTCAATCCAATCACACTTCCTTTTACCAATTGGATGAATACCTCACCATCGCGCAACCAAGTTCTTAACAACATTCGCTCAAGCTCTGGACGTGTAAATTGTTCTGTTACATCTGGCTTAACCGACCATTCTGCCCATTTTTTACGGATTATTTCAGCAAACCCATCATTCACTGAGCCATCACGATTTAATGGCTGTGGTTCGATATAGATACCCTTTGAGCCTATTACTCGCTCTTCCATCTTATCCAGAATACCAACAACAATATCGTGATTTTGGTCTAATGCTCTTGCTTGTTCTCTTAGCGAAACGCCACTTTGTCGCACGTTGGCGTTTGCCCCTTGTTGATCTCGCACCGCTTTGTGTGTGCGAGAGGGTAGAGCAGCCTCGTAAACATTAAGCATATAACGATCACGAGACCGCTTCGCCGCCCAGTTTGGAGAAAAGGTTGCAATGGCTTTTTCAATTACATTCATTTAAAACCTCGCATATTTAATTCTGTGCTTTTTCGCGTTACTTTTTGTTAATGCGAGTTGTTCATCTAACATTCTTTGATAACGATCTCGCTGTTTAGTCCACTCGCTTACTTGATAAGAAACTGACCGCCCATTAAAGCTAACCTGACTTTGAGCCGTTTCAATTTTTTCATCTAGTGAACGGATTTTTTGTTTTAATTCTTCTATTGAATAAATCATCATAACCACCCACCTCTTTTAGGTTCTATCCACCCGCTTGATTTAGCTTCCTGTTGTGGTTTAAGCGGTGTGATTTGTTGTGTTTTTTGCAATTCTATTGCTGGTTGTTCGTTATTCGTCTCCGTGATAATGACGTTTGGGTTAACATTTGGAAGTCTCGCCCAATAAGGAATTAATTCTTCATCTCCCCATTTGATACGTTCATAGCCCCGTAAAATTGCTATTGCGTGAGCGTAACAAAATAAGTCAAATGCCTCATTATTCCCTTTTCCTGGTTTTCGCCATTTGCCATCAACGCCACGCTCTTCATAAACCAACTCATCAAAAAACCACTCGCCTAACCAATCAGGGAAGTGAATATAATTAGCTCCTTCAGTTTTTCTATTGAGTGCGTTATAAATTCGGTCTTTAAATGCGTCTGTTTGCAGTAAGTACAGAGGTACATCACCTCGCGCGTCTGCGTGTCGATTAGAACGTCCTGTATTATCTGGATAGCTACGTGTGATTAACTTTTGACGTTTAGTACTATCCCCTTTAATCAGATAGACTTTTTTACCGTTGCCATTTCGCTTACATTTCCGCCAATATTTATAAGCAAGATCGGTAACACCATCTTCACCGCCACTGTCAACCGCCATTGCTAAAATTGGCATTTTGCGATTGCTGTACCCCTCTAAACGATATTGTTTATTCAAGACGTCAGAGGTAAGCAAATCCCAATCTTCAAGATAACTAGATGGATCAATACGGTAGCATTCACCGTCTTCGTTTGAGCGTAGCGACCATTTGATGTTGTAGCGATCTATTAGCCAACGTTCGCCATTTTCTCCATACCCAACAATCTGAACCACGAAACGACGATTTTTACCACCCTGAACATCCACTGCAGCAATTAAAAAACGGCATTGATTTGGTACAATACGTTTTTCGAGTTCCTCTCTACGCTCCATTAGTTCATCGCTAGAGCGTTGCTCAAGTGCGGCTCTTGGTAAATAAGGCAATCCCCAGTCAGTATTGATAACTGCTTTTAGAATTTCCTCACTACCTGTGATTTCGTACTCGTGTTCAGCATTTAATAACTTATACGTTAATTGTGACCAAGTTTGATACGCGGCAGCTGGTCCTTCCATCCAAAACGAAGCTATTCGGGATTGTCTAGCTATGCCCGTGATTTTGCCTTGCTTATCAATTTTTTGTCCCTCTTTTAGCCAAACTGAGTTTATATTTAGCTGTCGCTTTTGTTCTGGCTCAATTAAGTTTTTGCAATGTGGACATTTTAAGCGAGCATTCTCACTTGCTTTTACAAAGTCCTTTTCCTCTCGAAAATTAGCCATATTTTCAAGACTAGGCTGGAAATAATCACTACAATGTGGGCATTGCCAATACAATCTTCTACGGTCACCTCTATTATAAAGTGATAATATCCCCGTTGTTGGCGGTGCTTCGTGGGTAGAACTTACCTTAAATTTCACATCTCGAATATCTTTACCGGGAGAGCTTTCTACAAGTGTCATCCCGGATGACATAAATGTGGTAGTACGCTTACTCGCTAAAGAAAACCCATCCCCCTCGCCGTCAATGTCTTCTGGCCAGCGGTCGTAATCGGTTAGTGCAACAAATTTGTAATCTGACGAAGATAATATATTGATTGATGGCCAGCCAATTTTTAAAAAGTTACCTCCTCTAAAAATCTTATCGTGAATATTGTTGTCATTTTTGCGAGGGCTTAATCGTTCCGCTACTTTTGGCGAACATCTAAATGTTCTATCCAATCTTTTACGACTGTGTTCACTCGCTTTTTCTTGGGTAAGTTGAACTAGCAACATATCAGACGGATCACACACGATTGAATAAACTATCCAGCCATCAATCAAACCTAACGTTTTACCTGTTCGAGCTGGACCTACGAAAATAACCGCATCATATTCACGAGAGTTTAAACAGTTGATCGGTTCAAGCATATAGGGGGCAGTATTTGCATCCCATTTAACCGAATTTCCACCACCGACTGGCACTCGCATATATTCAGCAATGGCCTCGCTTACTTTCATTCTGCGTGGTGCTTTGATTGATTCGGCAATATCTCTTTTAATTGATTTCGCACTCGCAAACATTATTCTTCCTCACTCTGTGGCTCTGTTATTAAATGCAATGCCATTTGGTCTCGCAAATCATCAACCACTTCTTGAACTCGATTAAGAGCTTTTGGAGAAAGCCCCTCGTCTCGCTCTAAAACATCTGGTAATGTCTCTAACGTTTGGATGATTGCCTTAGCCATTGCCCCCATTTCAAAAGCGACCTCGTGAGCTGGGATTAACTCTCCTGTTTCCCTTTCAAACTTCAATCTTTCATTTTCTGCTTGCCAAAAAGCACGGCGTTCAACGGGCGAAAGGCTATCGACATCCGCCGTCATCTTTTCTTGTAGTCCCAGTTGAATTAAATCTGACAGTTTATAGAGCTTCTTTTTACTGTTACTTCCGATTGCTGGGGTTAAACCCGCAACCCTTTGAGATACTGTTTGTCTATGTAATCCAACAAGATCGGCAATTTGGTTAATGTTTAATTTTAATTCGTGTAAATTTTCCATAATTTTAAAATTACCTTAATCAAATAATCCTTAAAAATTAAAAAAAAACAGTACTTGATGATGATGACTAGAGATCCAAAAAACTGTCGAAAACCAGGCCGCGCTAACCTCGTGTAATGGGTAGCCCCCCTAGGAGTACCTTTTTATTTTACAGACTCCGATTGCCACTCATTTATCAACTTAATCTGATTCGCACAGATGTCACGCTCTCCAATTACAGTGATTAGAAAGCTAATAACATCCCCATAAGTCTTACCTCGGAATGCGGATTGCTTGCACTGAATTAAATAAGCCTGTGGCGGATATTGAGGCTCAATCTTCGTGACGACTGATTGACTGCAACTGCTTAGAAATACTGCTAGGCAAACGGGTATTAGCGCACTTTTCATTTTTAAGAGTTTGATTAATACTTTGTTTTGTTTCATTTGCTTTTTCTCTTAATGATGTAACCGTTTGCTGATAACTAGTAACAGCCTCTCTTTCTAGCTCTAAGTTTCTAATCAAATTCTTGTTTGCTTCTTCTTGCTTAGAAATAGTTTGTGATAGCTTGTTATTTTTATCTTTCAAATTAGAAATGATATTGTTTTGAAAAACTAACACGCTGAGCAATATAACAATTAGAGTTGCAATTATTATTTGTAATCTGCTAAACATAGTTGTTTCTCTTTCTCTCGACGAATAACCAAGCCATTTAAAACCCTACCATTACTATACTTCCACTTCGTGAACTCATTACACATCGCTTTGATTTTTCCTGACCGAGCATACTTAAATAAAGTAGACTTCTTCATCGTGCCACAACCGACATTAAATGTGATTGATGTAGCAGCCTCGAAAGCTCCCTGCGGTAGTTGATTTCCATTAGCAAATCTATTTATACATTCTTCCGCTTTATGAATATCGTTCGTCCATCGTTCTGCGATTTCATCGTATGTATAAACTTTACGTTTAATAATATCGCCACCAGCTTCTGTCGAACCTATACCGACCGTCAAAACACCAGCGGGGCATTTATAAGGGTATTTTCGACACCCTTCAGCCTGCCCTATGATTTCAAGCCCTTTTTGAGTTGTGCGGATATCTTCTGGATATTTATTAACTACTATAAAAATAACCGCCATCACGCTACACGCAACCGCAGTTTTATGGCTTCTCATCTTCATTAATCAATCTCCCTTTCTTATCTCTCAGACCCGCTCGAATTTCTTCAAGAATAATCATACGTTTCTTGTATCTTGATTCTCGAAAAAAACCTAGCACAGTAACAATAATACCGATTAATATCGCCCATTCGCTCAGTGTAAATGCTCCAAAAAAAGCGGTTACCCAAGCACATATTTGAGATTCGATAGGAATATTTTTAACTGTTTCTTTAAACATAAACCTTCCCATTTTTTGGATATAAAAAAGCCCAATCCGTTAAGATTGAGCTTTGTTTGGGTACAAAAAAACCTCGAATGTAGTGATACATTCAAGGCTATAAAATTATTTAACTTTTCTTTAAGATGTGTTTTCGACATCTTACGGGAGAAATATACCTTACTGGGGTCCCCATTGTCAAATTTTTTTTATGATAAAAAACCGTGAATAAACATCTCAGCACCTCTAAACACTGTATGAACATACTTTTTAGGGCGATTAATTTCCTTAGAAATTTTATTCAAGGATATATTATTTATGTAATAAGTTTTAATCACCTCATAACCTAGCTCATCAAACTGTTTAAACTTGCACACTGCTTTTTCCACTTCCAATACTTCCTTTTCGGTTCCCGTTACACTAGAGGGTATGCACATATCCGAAGTATTTAAAAAAGCGGATAAACTAGGATATCCAGTGTGGATCTCTACTTCTCTTGACCATCTTCCCCAATTAATCAATCTGGCTTTCAATTCATCTTTTTTCATTTTTTATCCTTATGACAGGGAGACACCTACGTGTCTCCTCATTAAACCCAGTATTTGCAATGCTTTTATGAAATTTCGCGACGGCGACACCTTCATTAAAAACTTTCTATATAAATAGAAAAATATAAAAATACATAAATACTCATTTATTTAACTAATTTATATTCTTATAAATATTTTTTTAGTGTCTCCTGTCTCCTTTAGTACTAAAATACATATAACATATTGATTTTATTAAAGTTAACAAGGCGACACTTGTTTTTACTTGGTGTCTCCTCGCATCATATAACTTGTTGATTTTTATATAAATTAATGGCGACACGTGATTTATGGTTGTTACAGGTTGCTGTCGCCTTCTAATAAGTGTTCCGCTTTTTCTATATGTAAACGATAAATATCATTTTCTACTTTTTTAAGCTCATCACACAAAACCCAAGGACGAAGCATTTTACCCCTATACTTTAAACGTCTTTGGTCGCCCACGTGGTGTTGTAATAACTTCACTAACTGTGATTCATCAATAAACAAATCATCATTAGAATTATTTAAAAAGTCTGTGATTTGCTTAAGAGTCATCACACCAACAGGAGGCTTTTCTAAGAAATCTAAAAAAGCGACTTCGATATCAGAGCGATTGAACTCAATCATATTGCGACGTGCCGGGGTATCAAAGGAATGTGTCCAACGATAGTCTGATAAATCGAGTGTAATTAAGTAAGAATACACCTCGTCAATAAATGTACTATCTTCCAGTAAGTTATATAAATTATCATAATAGTCCTTTGATTTAGCTTTATCGGGTCCATCAAAGGCATTGATACGCCTGTCTTCTTCTCGAAGCACTAACGCATCCCTGTGATTTGTCATAAAAAAGAAATTTGTATAAACAGGAATGGTTTTCTTTGCACCGTATTTTATATTTACTTCTAAATCTTTCTCAGTCAGTGTATCTCGCACTTTATCACTAATCGCAAAGCGATCGTTACGCTCCTTCACTTCTTCGATACAGCATAAAATAGAGCGATACATAAAACCATTGAATTGACCATCGACCAAATCACCCATTTTACATTTCGTACAATTCCATTTACCCAAAATTATTTGCAATAACTCGACAACCCAACCACGTCCAGTACCTTGAGGAACTGAAACGAGCATATTAGTAACTTTATTACGACGTTCTGGATGTTGTCTAAGAGATGCCATCCACTGCAAGAAATGTTTACGTTCATTTGCGTTAGGGATTAAATACTCAATATGCTCTAAAAAGAAATGCAATTTATCTTTAGAACTCACCATATTCAAATTTGGAAAATGAAAGGTATTGAAATATCGTGCACCGCCTTGCTCTTCAATAAACATATCTTGACCAGGGAGATAAACAGTACTAATAACAGATTGGCGTTTAGGGTTTGAAAGCCACTCTTTCCATACCGGAACAGGCTCTAACTTATTCTTGCTTACGGCTTTCATAATTGTTATATTAGCAGTATAGTTTTTGAACTCGGAAAGCTTAGGCATATATGAATGGTGCGGATGATCTAAATCGAGTACACGGTCATTTTCTGCGACATAAACATAACGCCGAACGAACTCCGCCACCCAATCATCGGCGGGGTTTTCTTTATCCGTAGGGATTTCGTCAAACATATCATCATAGAAACCGATCGCGTCTAAAAAATCATTGTCAGAACGATTAGCACAATGAGCGTGCTGACATTTGAAATGCCCCATTTCAAAACCGCCCGTTTCTGCTGGAAAGTAAGCTGTAGAGGTTTCATTACCGCTATCGCTAGAGTGTTCACTCTCAAAAGGACAACGAATAAAACGCTCACCGCGATTACCGATACTGAATACTTCGCAGTTATTGTCTAAGAACGCTGCGACTTCGTCAGAAGACAAGCTATCGCCCTGTGATAAATCTCGGTTTTTAGAAAGAGATTGCGAAGACTCATCAACGACATCAAGAATTAAAGGTAATGTTTCCCAGAAGTTATTGAAGTCATTTAATGAAATGGTAGGAATGTCCTTTGGTAATCCTCCTTCCCACTCATAGCGTACGCCACTTGGATGCGTGCCAATCGCAACGAATTGCTGACCTTTTGCTAAGAACTCAATCATACCACCATCAGCTAATCGCATAATACGTTTCGGTAATTGCTCATCTTCAATCGCAAACATAAATAAGCACTTATTAGAGTTTGAACGAAAACGCTTTGGCGGGATAATGCCAAAATAAGATTGTAAAGTATTAGCTACATTTTCAACATCTTTTAGGTTTTAACTATCGACACCTAACGCAACGAGATATCTTTGTGTACTTTTGTCAAATAGTGCATTATTTGAACTATTGCCATAATATGTGAGTGGCTGTTCACATATTATGGTAAGATCGTTTTTTAAACTTGTTTCGTTTGTTTTTTCATCACTTACGCGAATATGTTTATTTATACAGTATTCATTGCCTAAACGAATACAAATCCCTAAGCGATGATCTGTTTTCCACCCTTTGATATCTGAATCTGTAATAGTTCTATTCGTCCAATTAGTAAGTCCCACCATAAAACCATTGTTATTAATAGTAGAAGGTAATTTTCCCTTTGAAGTAATTCTGCTTCTAGGAGATATTTTTATATTTGGATCAGAAACGACAGGTAATAAATCTTGACCTAAACCGAGATCGACAAAATGCTGCCATTCTTCCAGAGATGCTCCATAAATTTTATCAGTCATAAGGTATCCTTATTTACTATTACGAAGCACAGACCAATCAATATCAGGACGAAGCTCTTCACATCGCACTTGACCCTTTGTTAATTTTTCGATTTCAATACAACGTTCCACTGGTACCCCAGATTTTTGCCATTTTGATACAGCCCAAGGGCGAATTTGGAAATGCTTTGCAAGAGCGGATTGCCCTCCAACTATAGTAAAAGCTTTTTGAATAGCTAGCATAAAATTAAACTCCTTATCTTTATTCTACTTTAAGTAGCATTATAAAACTTAAAATAGAATTGATTCAAGCTTTTTTTGAGTTTATTATCTACCTTAGGTAGAAACGCATAAACAAAAGGAGGGTCAAAATGACTTTGCATACCGACACAAAAGTAGAACAGAAAAGTTTAGCGTATAGACTTAAAACATTAATGACTACCAATAAAGTATCAATTCAAGAGTTGAGCGATGCTCTCGGATTAACGTACGAAATGATCAGAAGATACACCTTGGGTAAAGCAGAACCAAGAACTAAAAACTTAGAAAAAATAGCAAAATACTTAGATACAACACCCGCTTGGTTACAATTTGGAGAGGAAAGTACTTCACTTATGAGAAGCGTACCTTCATTTTCTTACCCATTAATAAGTGCAGTTCAAGCAGGAGCTTTTACAAGTACTTACGATTTACAAGACAGTGAGGGCTATGAAATGCTGGATAGTGAAACGGCTACTAAAGGAGAGTCCTTTTTCTTACGTATTTCAGGGCGTTCTATGGAGACTAAATTTAGCGAGGGTGATTTAGTATTAATTGATACTGGAAGAGTGCCTCAGCCAGGTAA
Source organism: Phocoenobacter atlanticus subsp. cyclopteri (assembly GCF_018343795.1). Classification (GTDB taxonomy): domain Bacteria; phylum Pseudomonadota; class Gammaproteobacteria; order Enterobacterales; family Pasteurellaceae; genus Phocoenobacter; species Phocoenobacter atlanticus. Next base: position 979,787 of record NZ_CP074346.1, on the reverse strand, counting down.
CTATGTTGCAGCGGTAAATGGTTCAGGTGAAGCGACATTCAAAATGTATAAACAACTCGGGGAATTATCAGAAAGTGGTAATCCACATTTTGAGTTAGTACCTTTAAATAGTGTTTTTCCAACGTTGAGTTCACTAAAACAAGATATAAGAATCATCGGTGTAGCCGTTGAACATAGAAGTTATTTATAACGTTATTAGGAAATAGTAGATGAACAATAAACGAATTACCCCAGATCAATTCGCAGATTTTATAGTATCAAAAACGGGGAAAAACCTTACTTGTCCTATTTGTAAAGGGCAAGAACACTATCTACACGAAGGTTATGATACCTTTAGTGAAATTGGAGGCGAAAAAGTAATAGGTGTTCCAACAATCACTTACAAGATAGAGCCAACCCCAACCGAAATATCAAGCTTTGTAAAACCTGAAATGCAAAAGGTACATTTTAAAGATAGGGCTTTCTATAGAAATCTATTAAATGATAAGGCAAAAACTGTGGTAATTGTAACCTGTTCTTGTTGCAGTAATGTTCTATTTTTTGACCGTGAAAGAATTATAGAGTGGAGTGATAAAAATGAAAAATAATGAACAAGCTAGTATTATTCTTGACCCATATTCTTTACAACTGGGTAAAATGCTTGCAAATCATTCAGGAGGAGATCATAATAATTCACAGTCATACACCCAGGAGGATGAAGAAATGGATTATTATAGAAGACTGACAAGATTAGAAGAAAACGTTCAAAAAGTTTCTCTAAAAGTTAATGTTATTGAATCTAATTATTTAACCACAAGTAAGTTTTATGCTAGTGGTCTTACTGCATTCTTTTTACTTATTGGCTTAGGTGCTGGCTTATTTGCTTATGTGGACAATAAATACGAAAATAGATTTGCTAATATTGATAAAAAATTTGAAAAGATAGATGTAAGACTCGACTCTATAGAACAAAATTACATTAAAACGGATAGCAAGATAGACAAACTTGATGACAAAATACAATTTTTGATTGACCAAACCCAAAATTAAAAATAACACTACTTCATACTTAGCTCTCTTAAGAATTATTGGTGTAACAGTTGAGCATAGAAGTTATTTGTAAGGAGAAATTAATATGAGTTTTTTAGAAGTCAATAGTTCAATTTTAGAGAAAGAGATTACAGAAAAGCAAAAAATGTCTTCTCACGATATTAGAGAATACCCTATAGGTGTTATTGTTGATAAGTTCTTAAAGGGTATAAAAAATGACGAATCAGAATTATTTATCCCAGACTATCAGCGTGAATTTAGATGGAGTAAAAAACAGCAAAGAGAATTTATTGAATCAATTCTACTAAATTTACCAATACCTTATTTATTTGTTGCAGATAATGGAGAGGGGAGATTAGAGATTGTTGATGGTAGCCAAAGAGTGAGAACGCTCGTTGAATTTGTCACTAACAAATTATCTTTAGATAGCTTAAAATATATTCCTAGTGCAAATGGGCTTTTTTTTGAAGACTTCCCTAAAGTAAGACAATTACGCTTCTTACGTAAAACATTGAGAATGATTGAATTAACTGAAGAGGTTGATGAAGACGCTCGCAGAGAGCTATTTGCCAGGCTAAACTCGGGAGGCTCTCAACTAGTAGAAATGGAAATTAGGAGAGGTAGAAGCGATGGTGAGTTTTTAAAGTTTATTAGACGGTTATCTAAAGATAAATTATTTCACACTGTTTGCCCTCTTAGCATAAAAAAACAAAAAAAATCAGAATATGATGAGTTGGTTTTAAGATATTTTGCTTATAGTGAAAATTATTTAGGGTTCAAGCATAGTGTGGACGCATTCTTAAATGATTATATTAAAAGTAAAGAAAATGGCTTTAATGAAGAGGAAATGGAATATAAATTTCAAAATATGCTTGAGTTTGTTAATAAATATTTTGATAATGGTTTTAGAAAAACGAGTACCGCACAAACGGTTCCTAGACTAAGATTTGAAGTTATTGCAACGGGGGTTACATTAGCTTTGAATATAAATCCTCAACTTATACCTAGAAATGTAGATCAGTGGTTAGAATCTCAAGAATTCATAAAACATACCCGCTCTGATGCAAGTAACTCAAGACCAAAAGTAAAATCAAGAATTGAATTTGTTAGAGATAAATTATTAGGTGGCTACCCGTATGACAAGTGAGGTTATAACTCCTAAACTTACACCCAAAGACATAACAATACCTGGGTTTAAAATATATACAAAACCACCTCAATTTCTTCCTGAAACATATTTGTTGTTTAAAGATAAAGAAAAAGAGGCAAAAGAATACCTATCCTTCTTAAAAAAGATTGATTCTAAAGGCAGTTCTATTACATATAATAAATTTTCAATAAATGACCAGACTTTAGCAACTCAAAGTGAAAGCATTACAGAAAATATTGACACAAATCTAATTCATTCATTAAAATCAAGTTATATTTTGTTGTTATATAGTTTTTCAGAAGCTATTGCGACCACAATCATGAGAGAAATACATTTACACTTAAATGATGAATTTAATAACAATTCTCTGCCCCTAAGAAAAATCCATAATAATTTAATGAATAAAATTATTCATCATATTCTTAATGAGAAAAAATGTGAGAAAAATATCAAGGAGCATATTCAAGAATATATAAAGAAACCAAGGATTAATTCAATTGATAAAAGCTTATTCAGAGAATGGCTAATGTTCTATGAAGAGAAAATGAAAGAAGAAAAATCTTGTTGGTTTTCAGGAAATGTAGATCATAGAAAGATTAAAGAAATAGGAGAAACATACGGCTTTTATAAAAAGGAATATGAAGCCTTTTTTAGAAAAGACCAAGGAAGTACTTTAGTGAAAGTAAAAAATGGTAGAAACCAGCTGGCTCATGGTAAAAAATCTTTTATTGAATATGGCAATGATTTCACAACACCTGAATTGGAAAAGTTTTATACAGATGTCACTGCTTATTTGAAAACTCTCATAAGATTAGTAAACTCATATTTAGAAAATAAAAGCTATATATCTTGAAGATGTTTAATCAAAGATAAGCCTATAATTTCGCCTAATCTGACAGGCACGGCATTACCTATCATAGTGCCTAATTCTCTCATTCTCAAATTATCATCAGGATGGCTGAATTGATAATCCTTTGGAAAAGTCTGAAAAATAGCCGCTTCTCTTAGAGAAATAGCTCTATCTTGCTCCGGATGACCAAAGCGACCATTACCATACCCAAAGCACTGGGTTGTCATCGTTGGGCTTGGCTTATCCCACTCCATACGACCATAAACACTTCCATAGTTAGAACCGGATTTTTTCTTATGGCATACTAAACGTAAATCTTCTGGCCAGTCTTTCCAAGTTCCACCGGGTTTAGACATTTTAATACGTTTTAAATTAACTTGATTAAGAGACGAACATCTGTGTAATAAATCACTTTCTAATTGCTCTCCCGCTCTGATTTCGGGTAACTCTCTTATCACATCTTTTACAGTTACCCAGTTATCTTTGTGAGTAGGCTCAATTAATTTAATACTACCTAATCGTGAAGCTAACAATACGTGACGACGTCTATTTTGAGGTACACCATAATCAGCACATACAACGGTATCCGCCCAAGTGTAATAGCCTAGACTTTCAAGTTTTTTTACAAAATCGTGGTAAACTTGGTGCTTAGTTACCTCCGGTACATTTTCCATTGTTACTAATTCAGGCAATTCTTCTTCAATTAAGCGAGCAAACGAGTAAAGCAATGGCCATTTTTTATCTAAAGTAGTGTTTTTACCTTGATTATATTTTGAGAAAGGCTGACAAGGGGCACACCCAGCTAAAAGGCGAATAGCTCCCTTTGAGTACCATTGGCGAAGTTCACTACTACCAACCAAAGACACATCTTTATTTATAAATGTTGTTTGGTTATTGAATTCAAAAGCATAACGACATTTTTCTTCAATGTCATATCCTGCCTTCACTTTAATACCAGCTTGCTGTAATCCTGCAGTCAAGCCTCCCGCACCACAAAACAGATCAATTGCTTCAATCATTTTTTTTACCTCTAGCACATTATACAAATATTTATTTTTAAAATCGATTTATTTTTTACTTTTTTTAAAAAATTTCTAAATTTTGCAAAATTTCACACAAAACCCACCGCTTATATATCTAAAAAACGTGATCTAACTCACATTTTCAAAAATTCTTAAAAAAATATCTCTTTATAAATCAACAAAATAAAACTTTAAGTAGAATTTTTTAAAAATATTTACTACTTTTAGTTGACAATACTTTCTACTTTAGATAGTATTTGCCACATAAAACAAATTGCTCTTTAAAAACCTGAATAACTCTCTATAGCCTATGTGTTAGGTTCGTAAACGTGTACGAGAGAGGCTGAGGCAAACACGTATCAAGCTATTACCCTTATTTATTTTTTATAAGTGAATAAAGGTAATAGTTAACTAGGAGAAAAACCTATGGCAAAAGTTATCATAAAAAGAAGTGCTACTAAGTTTTCTAATAAAAAAGACATACGCTTAAAAGGTAAAGCGGGTCGCAAAGCGAGGATGTTCCAAAAATCTCGTAAGATAGAAAGCGTATGGCAAAAAGCGGTAGAAAAACCAAGTAAAGTGGATAGCGTACTTTCGATGGTATCAACAAAAAAAGTTATAAGAGATGTAACATTACCTAAGAAACATTACAAACAATCACATATCCCAACCGCAACTGCAAAACAAAAACGTTGTTGTGGTCATAGAGATTTAATTTAATCATCATAATCACCGCCCGCTTAATCGCGGGCTTTTTTATACCTAAAAAACAGGAGAATAATAATGTCGTTGGAGCAAACATTACAAGAAAATACTGCAGCAGTAAATAAGCTGAGTGAAATACTGCAGAGTCTATTTGAAAAAGGTATTGAGATACCGAAAAAAGTAAAAAAAGAAGCTAAGGCACAAGTTAAGGAGGAAGCTAAGGAGGAAGCTAAGGCACAAGCTACCGATAAAGTGGATTTAGTTTCTCTCCGCCAAAAAGCCGCCGAGCTAACTGTTAGCGTAGCTAAAATAAATCGAGAAAGCGTTGTTTCATTGTTGGCGGAGTTCAATGCAAAAAAACTAACGGATGTACAGTATTCTGATATTGAACAGTATTTTAATAAATTGCTGAAGTTAAAAGAAGGGGTAACCAATGCCGACTAAACACGCACTGCTTTCCCCAAGTGGAGCACATAGATGGCTAAATTGCCAAGGTTCTTTACTTCTTGAGTCTCAATTTGAAAATACCACATCGGATGCTGCAATTGAGGGAACAACCGCCCACGCGTTAGCCGAAATATGTTTAACAGAAAACAAAGCACCTGCGGATTTTTTAGGAAAAATTTTAGAAGAGGGTTTTGTTGAAGTAGACAAGGATATGGTGGAGTACATTTCAACCTATATTCAAGAAATCAGATCTGCAGCACAAGGGTCGATTTTACATATAGAAGAAAAGGTAGATATTTCGCCTTATCTTGAGCAAAAAGACGTATTCGGAACGGTAGATGCCTTAATTATTTCAAACGATGAAATTCAAGTCCACGACTTAAAGTATGGAATGGGCGTAAAAGTAGATGCTAAAAACAATGAGCAATTACAAATGTACGCATTGGGAGCGTACGCGCTTTATCAATTCGGTTTTGATATTAAACAAGTCAGAATGGTGATACACCAGGTACGACTTAACTCAATATCAGAATGGGTTATCTCAATTGATGATTTGCTTAAATTTGGAGAAAAAGCAAAACAGAAAGCAGCACAAGTCATCGCGATTTATGATTCAGGCGAATTAAAAAAGCAAGACTTCAACCCGCAGGATAAAACCTGCAAATTCTGCAAAGCTAAAGCACACTGCAAAGCATTAGCACAACACGTAGCGGATTTAGTTGCGGATGATTTTGTTAATCTTGATGAAGAGATAGATTTAAGCTCAGGTATTAATAAGCTTGCAACCTGTGATAACTCACACATTGCAAAATTACTCCCACAGTTAGATTTAATCGACGGTTTTACAAAAGCTGTAAGAACTCGAGCAACATCCGAATTATTAAGCGGAAACGAGATACCGGGGTACAAACTCGTTGCAGGACGTAAGGGTGCAAGAAAGTGGACTGACGAAGAACGTGTTGAACAAGAATTGCGAAAACTTGCAAAAGTTAGCGATATTTACACGAAAAAACTTATCACCCCAACTGTCGCAACCAAACTCTTTAAAAATGCCCCAAAAAAAATCGCAAGATTGCAGGATTTTATCATACAAGCAGAGGGTTCACCTTCTGTTGTTCCTGAAACAGATAAAAGACCTACATTAGTTACCAACGAAGTCGCTGATGACTTCGACAATTTAAACCAACCATAAAAGGAAAAACCAATGAAAGTAAAATTAAAAGATGTACGTTTAGCATTCCCTGCATTGTTTCAAGCGAAAACAATTAACGGAGAAGGTGACCCACGTTTTAGTGCAGTATTTTTATTAGAAAAAAATAGTGCAAACGTTAAAGAGATGGAAGACGCCATCAATCAAGTTGCAAAAGACAAATGGGATGATAAAGCGGAAGCAATACTAAAAGGTATTCGCACGCGAAACGCCGTTTGTTTGCACGATGGTGCCGAAAAAGCAGAATATGACGGTTTCGAGGGCAAGATGTATGTTTCTGCGGGCGGTTGTGCAAAACCTAAAATCTTTGACCGAGACAAAACGGAGCTTATTCAAGCCGATGGTAAGCCTTATGGAGGTTGCTATGTAGATGCTGTTATCGATATTTGGGCTCAAGATAACAAATACGGTAAACGCATTAATGCCTCATTGATGGGAGTTCGATTCCTCCGGGATGGCGACGCATTTTCCAGTGGCGGTGTTGCTAGCGAAGATGATTTTGACGACTTAGGTGTCGATGAAAACGACACTGATTTAGTGTAACTAATTAAGAGGACATAAAAATGGATAAAACAAATATTTACGATTTTATGGGGGAGCTTGATGCAGGTATTTTTGAACAAAAGATAGCAGCGGCTCTTTCTGACGTAGCACTTGGTGTAGTTAATCATAATAAAGAGGGTAAGGTCACCCTTGAATTTAAAGTGAAGAAAATGGACAGTGATAACCCACAGGTTCAGATCTCACACAAACTCACGTACGCAAAACCTACCAAGCGTGGTAAATCTTCAGAAGAAGATACAACGGCTACACCGATGTACGTACATAAAGGCGGTAAGCTCAGCGTTACACCTGAAAAAGTGGATAATGCACTATATCAACGCGATAGTGAAAACCCAACAGTTGTTTATAAAGTAAATTAATAGGAGTATTAAAAATGAGTCAAAATATAGAGCAAATTAAAAACCTAGTTCTTTCAAGTGTACGAGTTGACACCTGTGCACACCCCATTGCTATTTTACCAGATAATATGAATATCCATTCTTTGGAAAAACATAACCAATTTCGTAATCAATTCCGCGCGGATTTTAATACTGCGGATTTCGACAGCTTTGTAGCGTATGTGAAAGACCAAACGCAGGATAACGCACAATGCTTTATTAACGCGGAACGCTTAGGTGCGGAGATCGTTTTTGATATAGGAACATCTGAGCTACCAAAACATGCGCTACATCGTGCAAGTATTCGAATGCAAAAAACAGCAGCGTATCAAGCCCTATGTAACTTTACAGGCACTAAGCACAACCAAAAAGATTTTTCAGAATGGCTGGAAGACTGGAGCGAATACCTAGAAGCATATTCGGAAGACGATAAGCCGATGGGAGTTACAAAAGCAGTTCAAGCAATCCGAAAAATGACGTTAGATTATGCTCGTAATGAAGAGCACGAAGTCAGTGAGTTCGCAGCGAAAAAATCAGCAATGGAAAGCGTTGAAGCAAAAAGTAAATTGGAACTTCCAAAATACTTTGTTTTCCACACTATCCCATACAATAGTTTAAACGCTCGCGATTTTGTATTGCGTTTGTCGGTATTAACAGGGGGCGATAGACCAACACTCGTGGTTCGCTTAGCCAAAGAAGAGCAAATCAACGAAGCTATTGCGCAAGAGTTTGCCGATAAATTAACAGAAGCGTTAAAAGAAACCGGTATAAAAGTTAATATCGGAAGTATTAGTATTTAACGGATATATGCCCTCGCAAGAGGGCTTTTTATTATACAAGGGATACACGAGATAGCTTTAAATAGTGATGTAAAAAATATCTACAGTAAAGCGATTAATCTGCTTAATGAGAAGTTAGATAATGAATTAAAGGCATTAAAAGCTGAGAACTAGGTTATTTAATCTTTATTGACAACCTCCAAAACCTATACCAAACTACCCTAACGTTCTAATTTATTAACAAAAGGAAAAACTATGAATATCCCTGATGATTATTTCTTAGATACAGATGACGGTATGCTTGAATACCTTGAAAAACAAGGAAAAGACAGCCTTAAAGGGATTCAGCAATCTAATGAAAAGAATAAAGAACGAGCATATAAATTACTAAATTACCTTATTTTAGGTATTGGTGGGATTGCTTTATTACTTATCAATAAAGGCAAAGAAATCCACCCTATCATATTAGTGAATGCAATATTACTAATGGGGGGCTGGACAATATCAGCACTAATACTTACTCAGCATATTATTTTAAGTAAAAAAAGACCCATTGTAGCAAATATGCCACAAAATCTTTATAACGGCTCTTTCAAAGAAAGCGATGATAAAAATAAGTTAGATATACTAAGACGTTATGAATTGCATAATATCAATCAATCTATTAAATGCTTGTTAGACATCAACGCTACATATAGAAAGTTTACAGATACCGCAATAATAATGGCAATCAGCTTACCAGTATCATTAGCACTTATTACAACATCAATTCTTGTGTATTTAACCTAAAATTGGTTTATCTTTTTTGAGTTGCGGTTTATTAACGCTATCGCCTATAAAAGTACGTTCTGGTTTTTGATAAGTTGTTTGTTGTGGTTTAGGGGCTTCTTTTGCATTATCTTGTTTCTTATCAGACATAAGAACTCCTTAATTAAACTATTTTCTTGGCTTAATTATGCTATCAAAAGTTTAATTATTATTCAAATACTCCTTTGTTTTCTTGGCAGAAAAAAGGAAGCACGTTAGCGAGCGTGGGTAAATAAATCGCTATCAACAACCTCTAAAACCGTGAAGCAGATCACAGAAAATAATTTATTTTCTCGGTAGAATAGAGCTTTATTTTACCAAAGGAGTTTTTTTATGAAGAAATTATTAGCAGTTGGTTTATTAAGTCTAATTCTTACTGGGTGTAGTATTGGGGCGTATAAAACCGACCTACTAGCCACAAAGCCAATCTTGGATATTTCATCACAAAAAACGGTAGAGCAATATTTATCTTGTATAAAGCCTACTTGGATAACTATTCCGAGATATTCAGAAGAAAAGTTGCCGAATGGTTTAAGGCTGATTGCGATGCAAAATGCCGAAAAAGTTAGACATCTGCTAGATATAGTTGAAGAAGGTAAAGGCTCAAGAATTAAGTTTTATGATGCTTCTGCGGGAGGAACATTTATGCTTGGGAATGTTATGATCCCTACAGAACAATGTGCTAAATATTAAATTCTTGCTTTTAGGGTAAATTTTATGACGACTTCATATTGGGTATTTATAAGTTTAATTGGCTTATTTTTCTTTTTTTTATTTCGAGGGTATTTCTTTAAAACTAAAATTGAAAATCAACAACAGTTAGAGCAAGATATAGGTAAAAAAGAAAATATAATTAAATCTTCTGTAACTGAAGAAGAAAAAGTACTGATTAAGTCCGTTATAGGTGAAAGAATAAACATTTATGCTTATATGGCAGAATCAGTAGGCAAAACAAAAGCACAAGCGATTAAGGATATTCTTCAAGATATAAATACTCTTGAAGAATATGAAGAGTTTGAGCGTCAATACTACGCTCTATTATCTGATAAAAATCTTGACATTGAAGTTTATGACTCAGGGTTTTTAGATATTCTAGACAAAGTATCTGATAAATTAGATGATAAAGTCCTTGCTTGGCAATTTATCCCCGATTTAAGTATTTACACGCCTAAAAAACAACTCGAAAATGCTTATAAAGTTTTTTCTAAAGAAGAATATCAAGAGGCAAAAAAATATTTATCTAAATCTAAGTATGATTGGGAGCCTATTACTGGATGGGAAAGTCCTGAACAAATAGATTCTAAAATGCAATCTGAGATTGATTTTTCAATTGAATTTCGAATAATTGTTGAATCAGATGAACCAATGCAGTCTCAAATCATTAAAATAAATTCTTTAGTTGCAAAAAAACCAACAATGTTAAATGAATTATGTTCTGCTCTTGAAGATGAGCATTTAACTTTTGGTGATATGTGGTTTATGTATAATCTTGAAAAAGATGGATTACCATTCGCTTATGAATTATATAAAGATGGATATACAACACCTGAAAAATGTTTGGAAATAGATCCTAACGAATTTATAAAAAGAAAAGGTGTCGGTAAGGTAAAACAGGAAGAACTAAAAAAATACCAAGCTAAAGTTAAACGTAGAAAAAATAAAATTTTAAGTAAAAATAAAAAATTAGGTTTAATAGTTTTATTCAATAAAATTCTAGAAGATGATATTGTTACCCTTGAGGAAGCAAAAGAACTTCAACAAAACATTAGTTCATCCAGTATCAACGATCGCCAAATTAAGCACATTGAATTAACGCTTGCTAGAGTATTAATTGATGACCACTTAGATGAAAAAGAGGCTGAAGAACTCCGAGTTTTACTCGGAGAGTATGTTGATTCTGAAAACACGAAAAGCAAACCAAAACCGCAAAAACCTAAAAAATTAAAACCAAAAGAACCCATAAAAAAAGAGAATAGTAATTCAGCAAGCATATACAACCCTCTTTTTATTGGTAAAGAATATTATATTCTATATCAAGATTTTGAGGGTAATATATCTGAAAGAGGAATAATTGTTTTATCATATACAGAGAATAAAATGGGTAATCTTATTGTTAAATCAAAATGTAAAAAGGCTAATGCTATTCGCCATTTCAGGCTTGATAGGATTATAGAAGCAGTAGATTTGGAAACTGGAGAAATTATCTTATAAGTATAAAAACAAAAGCTCGCAATTCAGTGAGCTTTTTTATTTGACAAACCGCTCTACTTCGGATTATTATAACCGTACTATTTGAGATCAGCGGTTATCCGCACCCGACAGCATAGCGGCTTTTTTATGCCTAAAATTTAGCATAGTAACGATCTATGATCGGGTTTAGAGAACCTAATAAAATACCCTTTGGGGAATAAGTTCCGCCGACTGATCTCGGTAGTTGAAGCCCGATCACCCTACTAAAGTGATCGAATTACTAATTAAAGATCAGGGGCATAAAATGTCAAATGTAACTCAATTCAATTTCAAATCTAATCAAGTTCGTGTAGAAATCAAAGATGATCAACCATTATTCTGTTTAAAAGATGTTGCTAGTATTTTAGAAATTTCTAATTCAAAAGCTAGTCGCTTTAAACTAAAAGCAAAGGGGATACATAAAATGTACCTCCTCACGAGTGGTGGTAAACAACAAGTTGTTTTTATTGATGAACCAAACTTATACCGAGTAATTTTCAGATCCAACAAAAAGGAAGCGATAGAGTTTCAAGATTGGGTATTTGAAGAAGTATTACCAACAATTAGAAAAACGGGAAACTATTCAATACAACAACCAAAATCCCATACACAAACAAAACCGATTAATATTCCAAAAAAATTAAATGTAGGAGGGGTGATCGTTCACCCAATAAAAATTAACGGACAAGCCTATTTTACCGCGAGAGAATTAGCTTGTGCATTTGGATATACAAAATCAGATGCGATACTGAGAAAATACCGAGAGTATAAAAGGCTATTTAAAGAGGGAATGGTTCAAACGGCTCAACACTACGTTACCAATCTTGTCGGCAAACGAACGCTAACCTTAAGTTATGCCTTTAATATCGACGCTCTACGATTAATTGAAGCTCAAATGAACCCTAAAGCAAGAAGAAACACCTTTAGACTTGGATTAGCAAGACTGGAGAGAGCCTTAGAAAATCCGCAACTAAATTTACCTATCCAACAACCTGATTTACCCGTGCAAATATCCCCAACGGTAATAGAAAAGCCGATAGGATTAAATCCGGGTCGTTGGTTTGTGAATGTCGACGACAATTGCAATATTACTACCCTTATGAACCTAGAAGGAAAAAGTATTGTTGAGGCAGAACTCTACGACCAACTCAAAGGCGAAACACGAATGATGGCAAAATTAATGCAAGAGCTAGCGGAGAGAATGAAAATTGCAAGTGGCGAATGCAGTCCATCTCGCTTTGACATACCGCTATTACAACCTAAAAACCTGTAGGTAAGGAGTAATTATGAAAAGGGACTGGGAATTAGTTCGTAAAATTCTGATAAAACTCGAGGAGAAAGTTGATGATTCAGACTTGGATTCTGATTGCTTTAAAAAGTATCCATCAGACGTTGTAGCGTATCACTATAAACTTTTATCCCAAGCAGGGCTAATTGAAATTATAGATAACTCAACGGTGTCTGAAGAAGATTTCTCCGCCAAACAATTAACTTGGCAAGGACACGAGTTTTTAAATCAAATTCGGCACGATACTGCGTGGAATAAGATTAAAGCAACATTAAAAAATAAAGGAATAGATATTTCTTTTGAAGCAATAAAGGTAGTAAGTAAAACCTTTATTACTAGCTTGCTTTCTTAACCCAAAATTTGCAAAAACTTAACACAATCTGACCGCTTGTAGAAATATAAGCGGCGGATTGTTGCACCCAAAATTCAAGAAAAGGTGGAAAAAAATGGACATCTTATTAGACAAAGCTAACCAAATACTTTTAGGCATTATCTTATCTGCTTTCTTTTTATTAAGTATCACGACGAATATAGATGATGAAACGGCGAATGCCATAAATACTTGCCAACTGCAACAAGGCACTTGGCACGAAACAGAAAAAAGGGGGTTATTGTGATTGACCCAAGAGAAATACTCTATGCAACACTATTTTTATTATTCATAACACTTGTTCAAAATTTAGCAGAGGCACTTTAACAATGACAACTCTTTATGCAGATTTAGAAACTTACTCTCCAATACCCATAAAAAATGGGGTTCACGCTTACGCAGAGCAGGCAGAAATCTTACTTTTTGCTTATGCGTTAGAAAGTGAAGATGTACAAGTATGGGATTGTACAGTGGAAGATATGCCAGAAGATTTAAAAGAGTATTTAGCAGATCCAACAATCACATTATGCTTTCATAACTCGCACTTTGACCGCACCATTTTAAAACATACTATGCCAAACGCTATAGCGGGTGGCATAGAAAGATGGTTTGATACGATGGTTCAAGCATATTGGCATAGCTTACCAGGTAGCTTGGGGGAGCTAAGTGAAATTTTTAATTTGGATATTGGAGATGCCAAAGATAAAGTGGGTAAACAACTTATTCAACTTTTTTGCAAACCAAGACCTAAAAATAGCAAGCTAAGACGAGCAACCAGAGAAACACACCCTGCAGAGTGGGAACGCTTCAAACAATACGCGACACTAGATATTAAAGCAATGCGAGTACTACGCTCAAAAATGCCGATGTGGAATGCTACTTACGAAGAAAAACAGCTTTGGTATCTAGACCAAAAAATAAATGATAGAGGATTTGAAGTTGATATTGAGCTAACTCAATCAGCTATTAAAGCGATAGATAAGCAGAAAAAAGGGTTAGCAAAACGAACGCTAGCACTGACAGATGGTGAGGTGTCATCGACAACACAAAGGGACGCATTACTATCCCATCTTCTATCAACGCATGGCGTAACACTCCCTGATTTAACAGCGAGTACAATTGAAAGGCGTTTATCAGACCCCGAATTACCAGAAGCCGTAAAAGAATTGTTATCTACAAGATTGATTGCCAACGCAACCAGTTCAAGTAAATATAAAAAATTATTAGGAGCGGTAAGCTCTGACAGTCGGTTACGAGGCACCTTGCAATTCTGTGGTGCGACACGCACAGGTCGATGGGCAGGGCGAACATTCCAACCTCAAAACTTGCCTCGCCCTACACTTAAACAACACGATATTGATTTAGGCATTGAAGCGTTAAAAGGTGATGTTGCGGAGTTGGTATATGACAGTGTAACAGAATTAGCAAGTGCTGCCCTTCGGGGCTGTATTGTTGCACCAACGAATAAAAAACTTGTGGTTTCTGACTTATCTAATATTGAGGGAAGAGTGCTTGCCTGGTTAGCAGGCGAAGATTGGAAAATAAAAGCATTTGCGGATTTCGATAGAGGGCAAGGCCACGACCTTTATAATCTCGCTTATGCAAAATCTTTCGGCATAAAGCCGGAAAAAGTCACTAAAGACCAAAGACAAATCGGAAAAGTGCAAGAATTGGGATTAGGTTATGAGGGCGGAGTAGGAGCGTTCTTAACGTTCGCGAGTGCATATCGCTTAGACTTAAATGACCTTGCTAAGTCCGCCAAAATACCGCCACATATTAAAGAAGCCTCTACTCGAGCGTGGGAGTGGGCTGTTAAACAAAAAAGAACATACGATTTAACAAAAGAAATTTTTATTGTATGTGACTCAATAAAACGAATGTGGCGAGAGGCTCATCCGAATATATGTAGTCTTTGGAAAGGGGTAGATAATGCGGTTCGCAGTGCGATACAAAAGCCACATTCTATATATACAGTTGGACGTTTAAAAGTTCTCCGCCAAGGAGCTTGGCTAAGGATTGAGTTACCATCCGGGAGATATTTATGTTATCCCGGTATTAAAATCGATGACTTAAATCGTATCACCTATATGGGTATAGATACTTATACACGCAAATGGAAACGCCTCACAACATATTCAGGAAAACTTGTTGAAAACATAACACAAGCAACGGCTCGGGATGTAATGGCTGTCAATATGCAATTGATAGAGCGGCACGGCTATTCAATTATTTTAACGGTTCACGATGAAGTGATTACCGAAGCTCCAGATACTACTGAATATTCACACCAACATTTAAGCGAATTGCTTTCAACTCAACCAAATTGGGCAACTGGCTTGCCACTAAATGCAGGTGGGTTTGAAGCATATCGATATAAAAAGGATTAACAATGACCTATAAAACAGAAATTGAAGAATTACCCGATAATCGAGGTTGGGTAGGGTATTTGAAAAATGCAAAAAATATTACGATTTATAAAACATCAAACTTTTGTGCAAAAGAACTCGCTATTACAGCGTTAAATAACCGAATAAGAATGCACAATGAACGCTATGAAACGACAATTAAAGAAGTTCCGCAAATATCAATGTTTGGGTGATTTATGCTTCGAGAAAGAGACATTGAAAAAAATCTGGTGGATGCAGTTAAAAAACGCGGTGGGGTTGCGTATAAGTTCGTTAGTCCGGGGCGAGCGAATGTCCCGGATAGAATAGTCGTACTTCCAAATAGTCGTTTGATTTTCGTTGAATGTAAAGCACCAAAACAAAAGCCACGTGCGGGACAAATCAGAGAAATTGAACGATTGCGAGCATTAGGTCACCGTGTTGAAATCATAGATAGTTATGAGGTAGATCATTTATGGCAAGATTAGAATTCGAACCTCGCCCATACCAACATTTAATCATTGATTATATCATTAATAACCCACGCTGCAGTATTTGGGCTGGAATGGGGACAGGCAAAACCTCCTCAACATTAACCGCGATAGATTTGCTTTTTTTAAGTGGTTCTATTACCCCACCAGTACTTGTAATAGCACCTCTTAGGGTTGCGAGTTCGACGTGGGTTGATGAAGTTGAAAAATGGCAGCACTTATCAGATATGAGGGTTACTGCGGTCGTTGGTAAACCCCAAGAGCGTTTATTAAAGCTACAGACTAACGCAGATATTTACACAATCAACTATGAAAATATCCCTTGGTTAGTTGAAACGTTAGGGGATGATTGGCAATTCTCTACTGTAATCGCAGATGAAAGTACTAAACTAAAAAACTACAGGGCGAGAAAAGGCGGAAAGAGGGCAAAATATCTTGCAAAAGTAGCACACAGCAAAGTTACAAGATGGGTAAATTTAACAGGCACCCCATCACCAAATGGCTTAATTGACTTATGGGGTCAGCAATGGTTCACTGATAAAGGAAAACGCTTAGGCGTAACGTTTACGGGATTTAAAGACCGTTGGTTTAGGTCTATCCCCATCGGTACTACTGGATTTTTTAAAACCGAGCCATACCCTTTTGCACAAGATGAAATCCAAAACGCACTCCAAGACTGCTGTTTATCAATTCAAGCCGAAGACTATTTTGATATAAAAGAACCAATACAAACACGAATAGACATAGATTTACCCCCAAAAGTAATGAAGCTCTACAAAGATTTTGAAAGGGAGATGTTTATCGAAATAGCGAATGAAGAAATAGAGGCGATGAGTGCAGCAGCTAAAACACAAAAGTGTTTACAACTTGCAAGCGGAGCTATCTATACAGAAAGTGGAGAATGGATTGAAGTACACAAAGCTAAGCTACAAGCATTAGAAAGTATTGTAGAAGAAGCTGCGGGTACGCCAGTTCTGGTCGCATATCACTTTAAAAGTGATTTAGCTCGATTAAAAAAACATTTTCCCCAGGGAAAAGAATTAGATGCAAATCCAAAAACAATAAGAGATTGGAACAAAGGAAAAATTCCAATCTTATTCGCACATCCAGCAAGTGCAGGACACGGATTAAATCTACAAGATGGTGGGAATATTCTCGCTTTCTTTTCGCACTGGTGGGATTTAGAACAGTATCAACAAATCTTGGAACGTATAGGTCCAACAAGACAAGCACAAGCAGGACATAACCGTCCTGTATTTATATACCACATTGTCGCTAAAGGAACATTAGACCAAGCGGTTATAGAAAGGCGAGATAGTAAAAAAACTGTACAAGAAATTTTATTAGAATCAATGAAACCTGAATAGTGGGTAGGAGGACTGTATGAATAAGTTCACGAATGAAGATTGTACTGCGGGTATGAAAAAATATCCAAATAACTATTTTGATTTAGCCATAGTTGATCCGCCTTACTTCTCTGGCCCTGAAAAAAGAAAATACTATGGTAAAAAGATAAGCCCTATCGGTGTTCAGAGAATCTATAAAGAAACTGATACTTGGGAGTTGCCAAATGAAGAGTATTTTAATGAGTTATTTAGAGTAAGCAAACACCAAATAATTTGGGGTGTAAATTATTTCAATAATTACAAATTTGGCTCTGGCCGTATTATCTGGGATAAATGCAACGGCAAAAGCCCTTTTAGCGATTGCGAAATTGCTTACTGCAGTAAACACGATAGTGTGAGACAGTTCAAATATATGTGGAACGGGATGATGCAGGGGAAATCAATAGATGAAGGATGGGTTCAGCAAGGAAATAAAAAATTAAATGAAAAAAGAATACATCCAACACAAAAGCCAGTAAATCTTTATTTGTGGCTACTGCAGAAGTATGCAAAAGCCGGCCATAAAATTTTAGATACTCACGTCGGTAGTGCAAGCAGTTTAATTGCTTGTGAGAAATTAGGCTTTGAGTATGTTGGCTTTGAACTTAATTCACATTATTTCGAACTCGCTAAAAATCGAATATTAAAAGAAAGGAGTTCTGTTAACAGCTAACTTGCAAAAACCGAATTAAATGTAACCGCTTATGTAGAAATATATAAGCGGTTTTTTATATCTGAAAGGAGGCATAAATGAGAAAAACAACAATAGCTTTAACTGTAAGTGCCTTGGCTCATCAACATTTTATTAATAATAGAGAGATGAGCAACTCCTATTCTGAACTTTATAAAAGAAGAAATGGAACAGTTCTCAATCATCCGCACAGAGCCAAGAAGCAAAGATTAAGACAAATGTATGGGAGAAAATAAATGAATATCACAGAATTTAGGGAGAATACGAGTACAAGAATACTCGATATGTTACAAACCGGTTTTAATTGTTATGACATAGGACACACAACAGAAGAAATAGCAGATGAAATCGGTATTGACATTAAAGAATGCAAGGAAATTTTAAGATGTTTAGTTGATAGAAAACTTATCCGCTTAGTTCATTTGGTTGATTTAGAAACGAACAAGCTTATGGGTAGTGGATATATTCCATATCAACGTTAAAAAATTTTGGAGGTAAAATGATTGTTTGGGCTTTGTTTGATAGCGGAAACGGTTGTTATAAAAAAACTTCTCAAGATTTTGAAAATATTGAAATTTATTCAATAGGGATGGATAAAGAGAACAAAAGCAACCATTTTATCAACTTAGATTTGGCTTACTACTCTATTTCACAAAAAGAAAACAAACTATTTGATGAACTTGATAAATTACCAAAGCCTGATTTAATTATTGCCTCCCCTCCTTGTGAAAGTTGGAGTATAGCCAGTGCAATGTGGGGTGGTAATGCTTCTTGGAAGCAAGAAAAACAGCACAACAAAAATGCTTCTAAGTTTACAATTAGAAGTAGAAAAGATTACGATTTGGACTTTGTACAATTCAAATATGACAAATCATTTATCAATCGGATAAACGGAGAGCTTTGTATATACAACACGATTGAAATTATAAAAAGATATGCTCCAGCTATCTATGTAATAGAAAATCCTGGTGCAAGTAGGATTTGGCATTATATTAATGACATATTAGATTTCCATATTGAATTTGACAATCTAACTTACTACAACAACTACGGGTACCCCATCAGCAAAGCAACTCGTTTTAAAAGCAATATCAATCTCAATTTAGATAGTCGAAAAAACAAATCCAAAGTATGTTGGGGTGATTTTTCGAGAAACTATAACGAACGCTCAAACATTCCACTTGCTTTAATTCATCAGATTTACACAGAAGTGATTAAACACCTGGATAATACAATAGAGCAAAGACCTGGACTAACAGAGCAATTATCAATACTAAGGAGCTAAAAATGGAACTTAAAAAAGATGAGCATTTAATCTTTACACTTGAACAGTTTGAAATGATAGAAAAACTTGTGTTGCAAAATAAAGGTGCTACTCGCATTCTTTTGTTTTTCATAAAACAGAAAGCAAAACATTCTGTAATAAAGTTAAGTTATTCAGAAATAGCAGAGGAACTTTTTATGTCGTACGAGTCCGTTAGAGTTGGTGTAAAGTTTTTACAAAATAACGGCTATTTAGAGAAGCAAGATTTTAGATGTAAAAAAGAAACAAAAAAGCCCACATTTAATTTATTAAAATTTTAACTGGAGAAATCAAAAAATGGAAAATAACATTATACAAGAAACCCTGGAAAAACGCGGTGAAACCTATGGCGATTTTGAAGACGTAGCACAAGTATCGCAGCTATTAAAGGGCATAGTGATACACGCAGGGAACCGAAAGAAACTTACTGATGTACAACGAGAGGCTCTAGAGATGATTTGCGTAAAACTCGCACGTATTTCAATGGGCGATCCTGATTATGAAGATAACTGGCGAGATATTGCGGGTTATGCAATATTGGGTGGCAGTTTAGAAAAGGAGTAAAAAAATGGAACAACAAAATACTATTCAAAAACAACTACTCACACTTGATGAAGTAGTTGCTATGACAGGATTTTCTTCATCCACAATATACAAATATATGGATCAAGGTAAATTTCCAAAGCCTAAAAAATATAGCACTAGAAACGTACGCTGGCGTTTAACAGATGTGCAAAACCACATTAATGCTTAATTATAAACCCTTTGAGCAATTTTCAACATAATCACCCCATTTTTGCATTAAATTCTTACGCTGTTCTAAATAATTAGAACGGTTATAGGCTTTTCTAACTGCATTTTTTATACCGTGTGATAAACACGCTTCTATAGCATCATATTGTTCTAAAAATTGCTCATTTAAGTAAGTGCTAGCAATACTTCTTAAGCCGTGCGATGTCAATTTACCACTGTAGCCAATTAAACCTATTGAGCGGTTAGCCGTTTGTGGGTTTAGTGGCTTAGTGGGATTTCTAAAACTAGCAAAAATATATTTGCTGTTCCCCGTCAATTCTTTCATCACTTCTAAAATAGCTAACGCTTGAGTAGAAAGCGGTACTGTGTGTGCTTTTTTACCACCTTTCATCTTCTGAGCTGGGATATTCCACAGCTTGCTCTCAAAATCAATTTCAATCCATTCAGCATTTGCAGCTTCTTTGGGTCTTACCATAGTCAATAATTGCCACTGAATCAGTTTTTTTGTTACTAGCGAAATATTGCTATTTCGTAAAGCGGTTAAAAACTCAGGTAAATCTTCAGGTCTAATACTAGGATTGTTTATTACAGACTTTCTCATAAATGTACTACCAACCTTAGTACATTTATTAAATTCTAATATGCCTGAATTAACTGCAAAATCAATTACTTCATTCACTAATCTTGATAATTTTTTTACTGTATCAGTTTTTCCTTGTTTATTTAACGGCTCAATTGTTTTAATTACAAGTTGAGGCGTGATTTCAGAAACTGGGTAATGACCCATCTTAGGAAAAATGTGATTTTCTAAACGTTGCCAATTCTTAATTAACGTAGATTGAGCTACTTCTGTCTGCTTTTTAACTTTCCATTTACAAGCTATTTTAAAAAAAGTGTTATCTTGCTTTTCTAATGTCTCACGTTCTATTTTTTGTCTGTGAACTTGTGGATCGATATTTTGAGCAAGTAAAGATAAATACTCTTGTCTTAACTCTCTTGCTTGAGCAAGACTAACGTCAGGGTATCGACCCAAACTTAAGTCATTCCTATTTTTTGCAAAAGGACGATAGTAATTAAATCGCCATAATTTACTTTTATTCGATTTCACTAATAAATAAAGCCCTTTACCGTCGGTTAGCCGGTAGTCTTTTTCTTTCGCTTTTGCCTTATCTACTTCTGTGTTTGTAAGAGGTCTAACTATTTTTGCCATAATTTTAGTAGTACAATTTTGTGATAAAAATTAAATTTTTAGTAGTATTAAGTATTATACTACTAAATGTACTCCTAAAACTCAAGGAAGTAAACGGATTTCTGTGGAAATATACGGAAGAAAGGGGAAAAAATAACCCTGAAAGCGTAAGTGCTATCAGGGTTTTCGAGTAAGTATGCGGAAGTAAAAAGAAGTATACGCAATAAATTATGGTGCTCTGAGCGAGACTTGAACTCGCACGTCCTACGGACACTACCCCCTCAAGATAGCGTGTCTACCAATTCCACCACCAGAGCGTAAATTTATTGATCAAAATATTATTGAGGAATATCGTTATTTTTATCTTGCACAGGTAACACAATTTGAGGTTCAACTTTCTGTTGAACATTACTTAAATCTTCAAATTGACTTTTTGATTTTGTACTATGAGAGTTTAAATTACCAATGACTAGGCTAATTCCAAAAAAAACAATGGTCAATAGTGCAGTTGTTCTTGATAAAAAATTAGCTGAACCTGCAGAACCAAAAACAGTACCTGACGCACCAGCACCAAATGAAGCTCCAGCATCAGCCCCTTTACCTTGTTGCATTAAAATAAATCCGATTAGGATAACCGCAACCACTAAATATACAATTGTCAAAATATTAATCATTATTTTTTCTCAAAATTCTATTATAAAAATAAAATTCTGTAACCCTTTGTTACAGAACCTATAAAACCTTGCGTATAATAGCTGTTTCAAATTTTCCTTGCAAGTAGAAATTTTATCTCTTGCTATGATTTTGCTGTATTTTTCAACATTTTATATTTTTTGTTAAAATCTTATTGCTTGTTTAGAATAAAATCGTATTTAGCATTTATCACTTTTCTTGCGGGTTGGATTTTTTAAATTTATCAACAGGATAAAATCATACTTGACGTTCGTTATTTCGCTCCCTTCCCCCGCAAAATATTTGAGCAAAATAGAATTTCACGTTATTATAATTATAATGAACTGAGCAACAATTACACAACAACGAATAATTATAGATTTTCATTAATTTGAAATTGAGGAGTTTTTTATGGACTTAGATTCAAAAACATTATGCTTAGTAATGATTGTACGAAATGAATCCAAAGTAATAAAACGCTGTTTAGATAGAGTAAAAGACAAAATTGATTATTGGGTTATTGTCGATACAGGGTCAGATGATAATACAATGGAAATTATTAAAGAAACACTACAACAGGTTCCGGGGGAGTTGCATCAACAACAATGGGTTAATTTTGGTGTTAACCGTACTCAAAGTTTAGCCTTAGCAAAGAATAAGGCAGATTATCTATTACTTTGTGATGCAGATGAACAAATTCTCTTCTCAGATGATTTTGATTCAAGTGTGTTAAAAACTGACGCTTACTTGATTTCCTATATTGGGACAAATGATTATTCTGTTCCTTATCTAATCAAAGGAAATTTAAATTGGGAATATATAGGAGTGACACACGAATACTTGTCTTGTGATATCGATATTAACAGGGGAAAAATAAGTACTATTTCTATTCTTGATTTACAAGATGGGGGTTATAAACAGGATAAATTTGAAAGAGATATAGTACTATTAGAAAATGCACTAATTGAAGAACCAGATAACCCACGTTATAAATTTTATCTAGCTAACTCTTATCGAGATATTGAAGATTATGAAAATGCAGCTAAATGGTATAAAAAACGTATTCAAGACGGTGGCTGGCGAGAAGAGGTAACTTGTACTTATGAAAACCTAGGTATATGTTATGAAAAATTGCAACGTCCAGAAGAAGCCCTGCATACTTGGCTAATGGGTTATGACTACGATCCATCTCGAATGGAATGTTTATATAATGCAGTAAGATTATTACGTATTCAAGAAAATTACCGATTGGCATATCAATTATGCTTAATTGCAAGATCAATCCCTTATCCAGAACAAGATATTTTATTTGTTCAACGCCGAGTCTATCAATTCTGGATATTCTACGAATTATCCATTTGTAGTTATTATGTGGATAATTTTCAATTAGGTTACGATTGTTGTAAGCATGTTCTTTTAAATGATCCAAATTTTATTGTTCTTGAAACAACCATTAATAATTTACGTTTTTATAAAGAATTTGCTGCAACAGATACTGTTCAAAATGTTGAGAAAATAGTGATTATTTTACAAGAATACCTTAAAAATAATCACAATGTTAAAGCACAAGAAACATTAAAATATTTAGAAACGTTACTCGGGTAATTATCCTCCTATCCTTCTTTATCTTTATGAAGAAGGATAAAATTTAATCAGTTGAACGTTAATGTTTTCAGCCATCTAGTCATATTAAAAATAGATAAAATATCAAAAAACAATAGAGTAACTTATTGTTTTTTATGGTATAATAATCACTAATCACTAATCACTAATCACTAATCACTAATCACTAATCACTAATCACTAATCACTAATCACTAATCACTAATCACTAATCACTAATCACTAATCACTAATCACTAATCACTAATCACTAATCACTAATCACTAATCACTAATCACTAATCACTAATCACTAATCACTAATCACTAATCACTAATCACTAATCACTAATCACTAATCACTAATCACTAATCACTAATCACTTCACTAAAAATATTGCTGGTTTTTTTTTTTTTTTTTTTTGCGAAAATAAACTAATTCAAACAAAAAATTAACATTGCCTGTAAATGGACTTTACAAAAGCATTAAACTCAAGGAGAGAGTATCTATTAAGCAGGATACTATGAACAAAGTCTACAAAATCATCTTCAACCAAAGCACACAAACTTTTACCGTTGTATCAGAGCTAGCCAAAGGTGCTAAAAAATCACAAACGCAGTCTTTTGTCTTCCGTCCCCTGTCTTCAGAACAGCAAGCGGGTACATTTTTACCAAAATTTACCAAAATAGCATTGCTTATTTCAATGGTATTTGGAATTCATTCACAAGCAATGGCAGAAGAGAATTCGGATCTCACAGCCTTAATCGATCGAGTTACGAAATTAGAAAAATTAGTAGTAACAGCAGATGGTATTACATTAGTAAAAAAGAATGATGAGGATGGTAAGGAAGTATTAACGGTAAATATAGATGATAAGACATTAAAAATAAAGAATGGAAAAATTAAAGTCTCAGACGAAATAGCTAAAAATTACTTCCACACTAACACAACAGGACAATGGCAACCAGGGAATGATAGCAATTTCGATGTTGTAAATGGTGTTGGTGGAGCAAAAGGAATAGCTTCACTTGCAGCAGGTAAGAACGCAAATGCAAGTGTAGATAATGCAGTTGCGATTGGTTATGGAGCGAGTGTTAATAGTGCTCAAGGAGATCCTGGAAAAGGTGGAATTGCGATTGGGTGGGGAGCTCAATCTCATCAAATGGCCACTGCAAATCATGAATCTGTAATTAAATTTGGACGTGATCCAAGTGAAATGTCTGGTGGAATAGCAATAGGACAAAAAACTCATGCAAGAATTGGAACAATTGATATAGGAAATAGAGATTATAAAGGAGATATTGGCGATTTAACTCAAGCCAATGGAAATCAATGGAATGGAGACACTTGGAATCGTACAGCAGCTGTTGGTGCAACAACAGTTGGAGATAATTCTATAAATAGTGGAAATTTTGCAAGTATAACAGGTGCTTATAATGTAATTTCAAAAGCTTCATCAAATAAATACCAAAGTTTTGATGAGGTACCTGATAAAATTAAGAAAGGTTTAGAAAGTATTAGAAGCATTGCAAGGTTAGCGGGCTATAATGTTAATTCATTTAAATCACCATTGTTTGTAGGAGCAAATGTACTTCGAAATGCAGGAGCTGCTGTTCAAGGTTTAGGTGCTACAGTAAATGGAACATTTAATAGTATAGAGGCTGCTGAAGAGGTAGATGCCAATATGGCAGCCCTAAAATTATCTGGAGGTTCTGGAGGATGGAAAAGTTCTTTTGCTAAGGGTGTGATAGAAAATGCTTTTGGAATGACAGGAAATGGAAATCCAGCGACAGGTCTGATGTATTCAGGATTAAATTCAACGGTTTTTGGTGTAGCAAATAGAACAGGAAAATCGAATGGAGTGATTATAGTTGGAAGTGCAAATGAAGTTGATCATTCATATTTAACTCCTGAAGCAAGATTAGTCTTTGATTCTAAAATAACAAATTTACCTATGCAATTTAAACTGAGTTTAGATGGAAACTTTATGAATTCTAGTGGAAGCCTAAATTCAGTGAAAGAGTTGGCTGATACTTTTAGAAAATATGGGCAAAAAAATAGATTAGGTTCAGTTGGAGTAATTGGAGGTGCAAATAAAGTAGATTATTCAGTTTTTTCTAATGTGGTGGGAGTTGGAAATGAATTATTAGGAAATGGAGTCGCATCAAATTCAGCGCTAACTTCTGAAAATACTGCATTAGCAGAGGCTACTGAAAATGGGTCGATTTTCAGTGCGTTCAATAATATTCAAGGGTATGAGAATGTAGGAAAGAATGTAAGTCATACTAATATACAAGGATCAAATAATAATGTTAAGAATGGATTTAAAAATATAGTTATGGGAAACAATCATAATTTGGTTGGAATTCTTGCAGATACAACTAGTAATGTTATTGAAAACTTAGCTGAAAGAAATATTATATTAGGATTTAATAAAAAAACTGACGGTGGAAGCATAAAAGAATCAGCTAAGGATATATTTGTATTTGGTAATGATGTTAAAGCGAATATCGATAACTCTATTTACTTGGGAGCAAACACCACAGAAGCAAATATAAATGCAACGGTTGGTAATGGGGAATACCTTTCAACTATGGCTGGTTATAATGCCAAATTTGCTGGAAAAGTAGCTGATGGAATAGTTTCAGTGGGTTCTGAGGGCAAAGAAAGAAGAATTCAGAATGTTGCTGCTGGTTTAATTTCAGAAACGTCAACAGATGCGATTAATGGTTCACAGTTATTCCAAATTGCGAGAATCCCATTCTTTAATGGTGGATTCAAATCAGACAGTGGTTATACTCAAGGAAGCAAGGTTGGTGGTGATGATGATTTTGATCTAACCAAACTCGCTTTTGATTTTGGAGATGGCTTAAAAGTTCAAAAACAAGAAAAAGATGGTAAAGACGTTGCATTAATTACTTTAGATAAAGAAGCCTTGAAGAATGATCCTGACTTTAAAGGACCAACAGGACCAGCAGGAGCAACTGGACCAACAGGAGCAACGGGAGCAACAGGAGCAACGGGACCGACAGGAGAAACGGGAGCCACTGGAGCGACAGGAGCAACGGGACCGACAGGAGCAACTGGACCAACAGGAGCAACGGGACCGACAGGAGAAACGGGAGCCACTGGACCAACAGGAGCAACTGGACCAACAGGAGCAACGGGAACAACGGGACCGACAGGAGCCACTGGACCAACAGGAGCCACTGGAGCAACGGGAGCCACTGGACCAACAGGAGCCACTGGACCAACAGGAGCCACTGGAGCAACGGGAGCAACTGGACCAACGGGAGCCACTGGACCAACAGGAGCAACTGGACCAACAGGAACCACTGGACCAACAGGACCAACAGGAGCCACTGGACCAACGGGAACCACTGGAGCAACTGGAGCAACTGGAGCAACGGGAGCAACGGGAGCCACTGGACCAACAGGAGCCACTGGACCAACGGGAACCACTGGAGCAACTGGACCAACGGGAACCACTGGACCAACAGGAGCAACGGGAGCCACTGGACCAACAGGAGCAACTGGACCAACAGGAACCACTGGACCAACAGGACCAACAGGAGCCACTGGAGCCACTGGACCAACGGGAACCACTGGAGCAACTGGAGCAACTGGAGCAACGGGAGCAACGGGAGCCACTGGACCAACAGGAGCAACTGGACCAACAGGAACCACTGGACCAACAGGACCAACAGGACCAACAGGAGCCACTGGAGCCACTGGAGCGACAGGAGCAACGGGACCGACAGGAGCAACTGGACCAACGGGAACCACTGGACCAACAGGAGCCACTGGACCAACAGGAGCAACGGGACCGACAGGAGAAACGGGAGCCACTGGACCAACAGGAGCAACTGGACCAACGGGAACCACTGGACCAACAGGAGCCACTGGACCAACAGGAGCAACGGGAACAACGGGACCGACAGGAGCCACTGGACCAACAGGAGCAACGGGAACAACGGGACCGACAGGAGCCACTGGACCAACAGGAGCCACTGGAGCAACGGGAGCAACTGGACCAACGGGAACCACTGGAGCAACTGGACCAACAGGAGCAACGGGAACAACGGGACCGACAGGAGCCACTGGACCAACAGGAGCCACTGGACCAACGGGAACCACTGGAGCAACGGGAGCAACGGGAACCACTGGACCAACGGGAACCACTGGAGCAACGGGAGCAACTGGACCAACAGGAGCCACTGGACCAACAGGAGCAACGGGACCGACAGGAACCACTGGACCAACAGGAGCCACTGGAGCAACAGGAACGACTGGAGCAACAGGAGCCACTGGAACCACAGGAACCACTGGAACAACAGGAACCACTGGAGCCACTGGAATAGTTAAGCTTAAATTATCTGATACCGAAAATGATGCTACTGAAATTATGGATAATGAAATTAAGATTGGAGAGAGTGGTACTCTTACTCCTAATGATGGTTCTTTAAATATTAATTTAGGTAAGAATATCAATGCTAAAAAAGTAAAAGATAGTAGTAATAAGGAAACATTAGTTATTTCAACGGCTCAAAAAGTTGAATTTAAACAAGTTACTATTGGCGATGTTGATAAGGATGGAAAGGGCACTATTACCATTTCTAATAACGCATTAACAATTAAAGATGGTGTGAAAGTTGATATTAATATGGGTGGTAACCAAATCCATAATATCGCAGCAGGTGTAGCACCAACGGATGCAGTGAATGTCTCTCAGCTAAATGAGGTGAAAGATGAGGTAACAAATATCGCCAATAAAGTAGGTAATGTTGAAAAACGTGCTAATGAAGGTATTTCAAGTGCAATGGCAGCAGCAGGCTTGCCACAAGCTTACTTACCAGGTCACAGCATGGTTTCTGCTGCAGGTTCAACTTACAAAGGCGCAACAGGTCTTGCTGTTGGTATTTCAACTATTTCAGATAATGGTAAATGGATTATCAAAGGCTCTGTAAATTCAAATTCGAGTGGGGGTGTTGGTGCAACTTTAGGAGCTGGATATCAGTGGTAGTTGAATACAGAGAATAGAGATATTCTTTTGACCTAAAGTAGGTAAATGCCCTTTTCAATTGATGAGGGCATTTTTTATAGTGTAGATAGCGGATAGATTTATTTGAAAATTTGCAAAATATTAGAAAATTATACTACTTGTGGAGAAAGGTAAGGATAAGGGGGTGTACTGTACAGAGTCTAATCAAGATAAAAAATGCCGCTATCTTCCAATAACGGCATTTCATTTTACTTTAAAACTCTTTGATTATAACGCTTTTAAAATGTCATCAACACGATCTTTCGCATCGCCGAATAACATTTGTGTGTTATCTTTAAAGAATAATGGGTTTTGAACCCCTGCATAGCCTACTGCCATTGAGCGTTTAAATACAATAACATTTGACGCATTCCACACTTCTAACACAGGCATTCCAGCGATTGGACTGTTTGGATCTTCCATTGCCGCTGGGTTTACTGTATCGTTTGCACCGATAACTAATACCACTTCTGTTGAAGATAAGTCATCGTTGATTTCGTCCATTTCAAGTACGATATCATAAGGCACTTTTGCCTCTGCTAATAACACGTTCATATGACCCGGCAAACGACCAGCAACTGGGTGGATTGCAAAGCGTACTTCAACGCCTAAATCACGTAAACGTTGCGTTAAATCTGCAACTGGATATTGTGCTTGTGCAACTGCCATTCCGTATCCCGGAGTGATAACCACAGAGCTTGCATTTTTAAGCATTTCAGCTACTTCTTCTGCGGTAGTTTCACGGTGTTCGCCTTGTTCTTCATCAGATGAAACTTGAACATCGTTACCAAATCCACCTGCGATTACGCTGATAAATGAGCGGTTCATTGCTTTACACATAATGTAAGAAAGGATCGCACCTGATGACCCTACTAATGCACCAGTGATGATAAGTAAGTCGTTGTTTAGCATAAAGCCTGCTGCCGCCGCTGCCCAACCAGAGTAAGAGTTTAGCATTGATACAACCACTGGCATATCTGCACCACCGATTGATGCTACTAAGTGCCAGCCGAAAGCAAGTGCGATAGCGGTCATCAATAACACAGGGAATAAGTTTTCAGGGTGTTTAATGAAAGCGATCATCAATAATGCTGAAACAACAAGTGCAGCTAAGTTTAGTTTGTGGCGATGTGGTAAAGTTAATGCTTTTGAATTTAATTTACCGTTTAATTTACCAAATGCAACTAATGAACCTGTGAAAGTTACCGCACCGATGAAGATACCTAAGAATACTTCAACATTATGAATATTTTCTAAAATAGGGCTTGATGCTTCGTGTAAACCGTAGCTGTTATAGCCCACTAATACTGCGGCTAGACCAACAAAACTATGTAAGATTGCAACCAATTCTGGCATTTCCGTCATTTCAACTTTTAATGCTTGGCGGATACCTAATGCACCACCGATAACCATTGCAATAATAATCCAGAATACACCTTGTGATTGTGGACCAAAGATAGTCACAAATAATGCAATTCCCATACCCACGATACCATACCAACAACCTGCTTTGGCTGTTTCGTGTTTAGAAAGCCCTGCTAAACTCATAATGAAAAGTAGAGCCGATATAATATAAGCAGCTTGTACAAAACCTAAAGACATATCGTTTTCTCCTTAACCTTTTCTGAACATTGCAAGCATACGTTGGGTAACTTTAAAGCCACCAAAAATATTGATACTTGCGACTAAAATTGCAATAAATGCAACGACACTAATAAATATACCACCTTGTGCGATCTGCAATAATGCCCCTACAATGATGATACCTGAAATTGCATTGGTTACTGCCATTAATGGTGTGTGCAATGCGTGGCTGACATTCCAAACCACATAATAACCTACAACACAAGCTAACACGAACACAGAAAAATGGGATAAAAATTCTTGTGGAGCAACAGAGGCTAAGCCTAAGAATGCAACTCCAGCAGCCGCCATTACACCATATTTGATACGAGGATCTTTTGGTTTCTCTTCTTTTTTCGCAACCGGTTCTTTTGCTTTTTGTTGTGGTTGAGCAGAAACTTTGATTGGTGGTGCTGGCCACGTGATTTCGCCATCACGAACAACAGTGACACCACGTTGAACCACATCATCAAAATCAATGTTGATATTGCCATCTTTTTCTTTACAAAGTAGTTTTAATAAATTAACTAAGTTTGTTCCGTAAAGTTGTGAGGATTGGGTTGGTAAACGACCCGGTAAATCAGTATAACCAATCACTTTTACTTGATTATCTGTGATAACCACTTCATCAGCTTTTGAATATTCACAGTTACCGCCTGTTGCTGCGGCTAAATCTACAATCACAGAACCTGGTTTCATTGAATCCACCATTTCTTTTGTGATTAAGCGAGGAGCAGGGCGACCTGGAATTAACGCTGTTGTGATAATAATATCGACTTCTTTTGCTTGCTCAGCATAAAGTTCTAAAGATTTTCTATTGAATTCTTCAGACATTACTTTTGCATAACCGTCAGAACTGACTTCTGTTTCTACATCAATTTCAAGGAAAGAAGCGCCCATACTTTCAACTTGTTCTTTGGTTTCAGGACGAGAATCAAAAGCACGAACGATTGCCCCTAAGCTACTTGCTGCACCAATGGCTGCAAGACCAGCAACACCAGCACCGATAACCAATACTTTCGCAGGTGGCACTTTACCCGCAGCAGTAATTTGACCAGTGAATAAGCTACCAAATTCGTGAGCGGCTTCAACCACTGCACGATAACCCGCAATGTTTGCCATTGAGCTTAACGCATCTAAGGCTTGAGCACGGGAAATACGAGGCACACTATCCATTGCCAGAACATTAATTTTTTTAGAAGAAAGTTTTTTCATTAGCTCTTCATTTTGAGCAGTCCAAATAAAGCTAACAAGGGTTGCCCCTTCTTTCATCAACGCAATTTCCTCGTCAGTAGGTGCGTTTACTTTAAAGATAATATCCGCATTCCATACTGTTTTTTGATCACCGACAGACGCACCTGCTTCTACAAATGCTTTGTCATCAAAACTTGCTTTAAAGCCAGCACCGTGTTCAACGATAACTTCAAAACCAAGTTTTAGGATCTGTGCAACGGTTTTAGGCGTTGCTGCTACACGATTTTCACCGCTTAACAGCTCCTTTGGTACACCAATAAGCATAAAGACTCCTTATAATAATAAAAAAATGACTAGTAATTAACCATTCTAAATGTTTTAGAAAAACAGTATAAATTTACCATTTTTTTGACTGAAAGTGTAAAATTTTGTAAAAGAAAATAATAATAAAATTGATAAAGGAAGAAATAGGGGATTATATTTAATTCTTAAGTCTCCTATTAAGATAAAATTCCTTCAACTATTTCTCTATGTTCTGTATTTTATACTCAAAAGATAAATATGCTCTAATAATTTTTGAGAGTATTTTCTTACTTTATCTTATGTAGTGTAGAGAATTTTTTACCCACTTTTGTTATTTGTAAATTCCTCTTGAAATACAATGCAAACATTGTACAATAATATTATTGTATTTTGTGGTTGAGAAGAAAGTAATGAAAATATTTGGTAGAAAAACATTTATTAAACATATTTGGCACATTTTAGAAGAAAATTCTATCTTACTTACAGCAGAACGTCGAATAGGAAAAACAGAAGTTTTAAAACAGTTAAGAGATGAGAGTAGAAATGATTATATTGTGATTTTTAGTGATTTAGAGGGGGTGAGTACTCCAGTAGAATTTGTAGAAGATATTCTACAAAAAATTAAAGATCATCGATGTTTAAAAGGGCAAGTTATAAGTTATTTCTCTAACTTGAGAAGATTATTTGATGGTGTAGAAATCTCCAATGTTATTAAAATCCCTAACAGCAAAGAAATGCAATGGAAAAAAGAATTAAAAAGCATTATTACTGAGATATGTAACAATAATCCTGATAAAAAAATTCTATTTTTATGGGATGAAATTCCTTATATGTTGAATAATATAAAAGAACAAAACTCAGACACTAATTTTAGCGTAGATATTTTAGATACGCTGAGAGAATTAAGACAGGAAAATAAAAACTTACGTATGATATATACGGGTTCTATTGGTATACATCACGTACTTTCAAAAGTTAAAACCAATGCGCCAATACAAAGTATTAATGATTTACATATTGAAAAACTATGTCCTATTTCAGATACTGATGCTATTGAAATGGCTCGTTATCGCTTTATTGAGGTAGAAAAACTAGCACCTGAAATTGATGATAACTTGCTACGAGAAATTTGCCAATTTTGTGATAATGTTCCTTATTATATTGAGAAAATGATCAAGTTTTTAGAAGAAATACCCTCTATACACAATATTGAAATACAATTACGACAATTATTACGTAACCATAGTAGTAATTTAAATTTGGAACACTTTCGTGCACGTTTAAAAGATTATTACTTAGGTGAAATAGCAGATGTCAATGGCAAGAGAACGCTTAAGCATACTTTGGCAAAATCATTATTAAATCATATTGCCGTAAATGAAAATACCAGTATTGATGAGTGTTTTTCTCAGCTTAAACTAGATTATGCATTCTCATTTGAACATCGAGATGAAATTATTGAATTACTTAGATTACTCACAGAAGATCACTACTTAATTAAAACAGATAAAGGTTATCAATTTGCCTTTTCTATGATTAGAAATTGGTGGATTGAAGCAGAAGGATTAGAAGGATAAATTTATGATAAAGAGTAAACACTTATCAGCTTATACGCCAAGTAATATGAGTCCTGAAACGTTAGAATTTATATTTGTACAACGCCATAAATTATTAGAAAAATCAGTTGGTTGGATAGAGGAAAGCTTATTGACGGATAAAAAAAATCATTTGCTATTTGTTGGTGCTAGAGGCAGTGGTAAAACCCATTTAATCACGATGATTATTAACCGCTTAAAAGTAAGTAAAAATTTAGATGATTTAGTGGTTATTTGGTTGGGTGAAGATGATGTTATTATGAGTTTAACCAGCTTTGCTTTAGCTATTATTAATAAAATGGCATCAACATATCCAATACGCTTTAATAATAAATGTTTGGAAGAAGCAAAGGGAAAAAATCCTGATGAAGTCGCCAATATCATTTTAGAAGATATTAAAAAACAAGCAGGTCATACTACCTTATTGATTGTTAAAGAAAATATGAGTGATGTTTTTTATGGATTAAAGGACTTAGGGCAAAAACGTTTACGTGCCTATTTACAAGAAAATAATCATATTAGTCTACTGGGGACTTCACAAAAACTGTTTGATGGTGTGTCATCACGCAATTCTGCATTTTGGGGATTTTTCGATATTCATCATCTAAACTCACTCAGTGTGAAAGAAGCATCACAACTTATTAGTAATATAGCTAAATTAAACCAAGATGATGAATTAGTTGATTTTCTTAACTCTTCACAAGGAAACTACCGTATTCGTGCTTTGCATTATTTAGCAGGGGGCAATCATCGGCTATATATTGAGCTGGCTAACTTTTTAACTAAAGCTTCATTAGATAATTTTGTTGATGCGATTACACAACTAGCCGATCATCTAACCCCTTATTTTCAAGAACGAATTCGCTCATTATCCCCTCAACAAGGAGCTATTATTCAAAAACTTTGTGAGTTAAACGGCGCCATTCAAGTTAAAGTTATTGCAGAAGCATTATTTATTGATGAACGAGCTGTCGCAAGCCAATTGCAAACACTTAAAGGAATGGGCTATGTTATTGTTCACAAAAGGGGAAGAGCAGCCTATTATGAAATTGCTGAACCTTTATTACGGCTATCTCTTGAAGTTAAAAACAATCATGGCAAACCTTTAAAAATTATTGCTTCGCTATTTAGGGCATGGTTTTCTGATAAAGAATTATTAGCAAATAGAGATAAAGGTAATCTTTTATTAAAAGAATATTGTCAAACAGCCTTGGAACAGAAAGAAATTTTAAATTATTTAGAATTTTCTATTTACAGTGATTTAAACAATAATAAGAAAAACTATAATAAAGTTATTAAATATCTTGATGAATTACTTTCTTACTCAGAAATAATTGGAAAAGAAGAGCATAAAGCTATTGCTTTATTAGGTCGTAGTGTAGCTTATTTAGAAAATGGTAATAAAAAACAAGCATTACATGATGTAACTCAACTAATAAAAACAAAAAATATATCTAATGAATGGATTATAAAAGCATTACAACTTAGAAGTATAATTTACTTACAACAAGAAAATATATCATTATGCTTATCCGACTTAGATAAAATTGAAAATTTTAAAGATATTCCTTTAGATATTAAATATTGGCTAATATTTCTAAAAGCAAAAATACACTATAGTCTATT
This sequence comes from Phocoenobacter atlanticus subsp. cyclopteri, assembly GCF_018343795.1. GTDB lineage: Bacteria > Pseudomonadota > Gammaproteobacteria > Enterobacterales > Pasteurellaceae > Phocoenobacter > Phocoenobacter atlanticus. The sequence goes on along the minus strand of NZ_CP074346.1, from coordinate 945,107 downwards.
AGATATAAAAAATGCTCGAAATAGTCTTAAAAAGGTTTTTTTAGAGATGGATAAAGAATCAGAAAATTATTTTGTCAAAAATGAATGGATTTTAGGTGCTATCTCTAAACTCGGTACAAATTATTGGAAAAAAGAAATTGAATTTTTATTGAGTCTATATGGTAAATATTGTTTTCTTTCTTATTTAGCCTCAGAATTGATTATTTCAATTCGTATATTTATTAACAATGAAACAATGCACTCTTCTTTTAGAAAATGGGCAGAATTATGGCGAGAAGCAAGCGCTACTTACCCAGAAATGCAACCTGCAATTGAGGCATTAAATGCTTCTGTTGAAGCTTTAGCAGTAGGTAATGATAAGCCATTATTTGTATTGCCAAAAGAAATACGAGAATTGATTTTGCCTATGTTTGAGGATAAATTAAACTAGCATATAACACTCTCTTTAAATAAGTAAAAAAATCCCATTATTTAAAATAATTTTGGGATTTTTTACTATAAAGACTAATTGAGTAGAACTTCTAACTCATCGTGGCACTCTAACCACTGCATTTCAACCTCTTCAAGTTGCTGTTTGGTTTTAACTTGTTGAGCCAATACTTCATTTAGTTTGGTTTTATTTTCTGTTTCATAAAGTGAACTATCACTTAATTGTTGTTCAATCTGAGAGAGAGTAGCGGTCAGTTTCTCTAAACTTTTTTCAAGTTTTTCAATTTTCTTACGCAGTGGAGCAGTTTGTTTACGCAATTCTGCCTCTTGGCGTTTTTGTTCTTTACGGTTTATGGCACTGTTTGATGTGTCAGTATAAGCGGTCTGATTTTGGGATCTTTTTACAAGTTCAAGCTGATTTTGTTCGTTGAGCCATTTTTGATAATCCTCTAAATCGCCCTTAAATTCATCCACTTTTTTGTTATGCACCAAATAAAATTCATCAACGGTACTACGCAATAAATGACGATCGTGCGATACCACCACAAGTGAGCCTTCATATTGTGTTAAGGCTTCGGTCAAGGCTTGTCGCATATCCAAATCCAAATGGTTGGTCGGTTCATCGAGTAATAATAAATTAGGGCGTTGCCATACAATTAAGGCTAACACCAAACGGGCTTTTTCGCCTCCTGAAAAACTTTTTACCGCTTGTTTGACTTTATCACCGTGAAAATCAAATCCACCTAAATAGTTTCTCAATTCTTGTTCCGTTTTTTCTGGGGCAATATGGGTCAAATGCCACAAAGCACTTTCTTCTACACGCAAGGTATCTACTTGATGCTGAGCAAAATAGCCTAGTTTTACGCCTTTTGCTAACTTAATTTTCCCAGTTTTAGGTGGTAGCTCTTCTGAAAGTAATTTGATTAAGGTTGATTTCCCTGCACCATTACGTCCTAATAAACCAATGCGAGAACCCGGAACTAAATTGAGTTTTACCGATTCTAAAATTGTTTTATCGCCATATCCTGCACTCACTTTTTCCATTGAAAGCAATGGACTAGGCAAAGATAACGGCGGACGGAATTCAAATGAAAATGGGCTATCGATATGTGCTGGTGCAATCATTTCCATTTTTTCTAGGGCTTTAATTCGACTTTGTGCCTGTTTTGCTTTGGTTGCTTTGGCTTTAAAGCGATCAATAAAGCTCTGCAAATGCTCGACTTTACGTTGCTGCTGCTGATACGCCGCATTTTGCTGGGCTAATTTAGTTGCTCGTTGAATTTCAAAAGAACTGTAATTTCCAGTGTATTCGTGTAACTGCTGATTTTCAATATGGATCACACGATTGATAATTGGATCTAAAAAATCCCTATCGTGTGAAATCAAAATCAACGTACCTTTATATTGCGTCAGCCAACGCTCTAACCAAATGACCGCATCTAAATCCAAATGGTTAGTCGGTTCATCGAGTAACAATAAATCACTGCGGCAAAGTAACGCCTGAGCTAAATTCAAACGCATACGCCAGCCACCTGAAAAGGCTTTCACTGGCTCATCAAGTTGTTCTGTGCTAAAACCTAAACCATTTAACAAGGTTGCGGCACGAGATTGAATTGTCCACGCATCAATGGTATCTAATTGAGCGTGAATGGTTGCGATTAAATGCCCATCATTATCCAAATTTGCTTGCTCTAAGGCTTTGTTCAGCTCGGTATATTGACGATCCCCTAAAATCACATAATCCAACGCAGAAATATCAAGGGCTGGCGTTTCTTGATTTACCCAAGAAATTGACCAACTATTTGGATATTTCGCCTCGCCACCTTCTGGGGTAAATTCATTTTTCAGCAAGCCCAATAAAGACGATTTCCCACAGCCATTTTTACCGACAAGACCAACTTTTTGTCCTGTATGAATAACGGCATTAGAATGTACTAAAAGATCTGCTTGCCCACGTTTTAAGGTTAGATCGGTAAAATAAATCATTTACAACCCAGCCTTTAAACTTGCTTCAATAAAGCGATCCAAATCGCCATCTAGCACCGCTTGGGTATTGCGATTTTCAACGCCTGTGCGTAAATCTTTGATACGGCTGTCATCAAGTACATAAGAACGAATTTGACTGCCCCAACCGATATCTGATTTACTTTCTTCAAGGGCTTGTTTTTCGGCATTTTGTTTCTGCATTTCTAATTCAAATAATTTTGCACGCAGTTGTTTCATTGCACTGTCTTTATTTTGGTGCTGTGAGCGTCCGTTTTGACATTGCACCACTGTGTTTGTCGGTAAGTGGGTAATACGCACTGCCGATTCCGTTTTATTGACGTGCTGACCACCCGCCCCTGATGCTCGATAAACGTCAATACGTAAATCGGCAGGGTTGATGTCAATCTCAATATTGTCGTTGATTTCAGGGTAAATAAATGCCGCACTAAATGAGGTATGACGGCGGTTATTTGAGTCAAACGGGCTTTTACGTACTAGGCGATGAATCCCTGTTTCAGTTCGCAACCAACCAAAAGCATATTCGCCAGATACTTTAACCGTTGCCGATTTTAAGCCAGCCACATCGCCGTCTGAAACTTCGATCAATTCAGTTTTAAAGCCTTTGCTTTCTGCCCAACGTAGATACATACGGAGCAACATTTCTGTCCAGTCTTGGGCTTCTGTTCCACCTGAACCTGCTTGTAAATCAATGTAGCAATCGTTCGGATCGTTCTCGCCACTAAACATACGACGGAATTCTAATTTTGCTAATTTTTGTTCTAATGTATCCGCTTCTTGTGTTGCTTCATTGAAGGTGTCTTCGTCTTCCATTTCAACTGCAAGATCAAGTAATCCTTCAATATCATCAACACCTTGTTCTAATTCTTTGATTGTGTTGATAATTTCTTCTAAGGCGACTCGCTCTTTCCCTAAGGCTTGGGCTTTTTCAGGATTATTCCAAACCTCTGGTTGCTCTAATTCTGCATTTACTTCTTCTAAACGCTCTACTTTGACATCAAAGTCAAAGATACCCCCTGATAACTTGGGTGCGTTCGGTTAGGTCTGCAAGTTGAGTTCTAATTGGGTTTAATTCAAACATTTTTATTCCTTCATAATAATTTGGTAGAGATCCGATATATATCAGTCTCGATTTTTTAGATGATAGATTGCATTAAGTCTGTATTAAGTAAGACTTAGTCTTCTTAATTTCTGTCTAATTCTATCATTGTTGTAATAAAAAATATATTTTTCTGGGAGAGTATTGATGTTAATACAATTTATAGTCTGATATGTATTCAATATATAAATAAATTTACTAATAATTTCATCTTTTATTTTATCTTTATAGTTTCTTAAGCGGTAAGATAATAAGAAAAATTTGCAAAAAAAACTTGATTTTTGTTAAGTTATTAATCTTTCAGCAGAAGTTAAATTTATTAAATTTTTACGTGAGCATTTTTATCATTTTATGCTAATATTATTCTACTTATTTTGAAGTTATATTTTGATAATTTAAAGTTAACTTTTAATAACCTTATGATTTTAATAAATAAATTTATATAAATAGCGATTGAAAAGGAAATAATTAAATGACAAATACGTTAATGGTAACCAAACGTGATGGTAAGCAAGAACCAATTAATTTAGACAAAATCCATCGTGTCATTACGTGGGCAGCGGAAGGGCTGAATAATGTGTCGGTATCTCAAGTTGAGTTACGAGCACATATTCAATTTTATGAAGGTATTCGTACTTCAGATATTCACGAAACTATTATTAAATCAGCCGCAGATTTAATCAGCAAAGAAACACCTGATTATCAATATTTGGCAGCTCGTCTTGCGGTATTCCATTTACGTAAAAAAGCCTATGGGCATTTTGATCCTCCTCGTTTATATGATCACGTTAAAAAATTAGTGCGAATGAACAAATATGATAATGCACTACTAATGGATTATTCTCGTGAAGAGTGGGATGAAATGGATAGCTATTTAGATCACTGGCGAGATATGAATTTTTCTTATGCTGCAGTAAAACAGTTAGAAGGAAAATATTTAGTACAAAACCGTGTGACGGGTGAAATTTATGAATCAGCACAGTTTTTATATTTGCTAGTCGCAGCAAGTTTATTTGCCCAATATCCAAAAGAAACCCGTTTGGATTATGTGAGACGTTTTTATGATGCAACTTCTACTTTTAAGATTTCATTACCAACACCAATTATGTCAGGGGTACGTACTCCAACTCGTCAATTTAGTTCGTGTGTGTTGATTGAATGTGCAGATAGTTTAGACTCTATCAATGCGACTTCATCGGCTATTGTAAAATATGTTTCTCAGCGTGCAGGAATTGGTATCAATGCAGGGGCAATTCGAGCATTAGGTAGTCAAATACGTGGTGGAGAAGCTTTCCATACGGGTTGTATTCCTTTTTATAAGCATTTTCAAACAGCGGTTAAATCTTGCTCACAAGGTGGTGTACGTGGTGGTGCGGCAACAGTTTATTATCCATTTTGGCATTTAGAAGTAGAAAGTTTATTAGTACTTAAAAATAACCGTGGGGTTGAAGATAACCGTGTTCGCCATTTAGATTACGGTGTACAGCTTAATAAAACAATGTATCAACGTTTGATTAAAGGTGGCAATATTATGTTATTTAGCCCTTCTGACGTTGAAGGTTTATATGAAGCATTCTTTGCGGATCAAGATAAATTTGAAGCACTTTATACCAAATATGAGCAAGATCCAACTATTCGTAAACGTTCAATTAAAGCGGTGGAATTGTTTTCATTGTTAATGCAAGAGCGTGCTTCAACAGGGCGTATTTATATTCAAAATGTGGATCACTGTAATACTCATTCACCTTTTGATCCAAAAGTGGCTCCTGTGCGTCAATCTAACTTATGTTTAGAAATTGCACTACCAACCAAACCGTTAGAACATCTTCACGATGAAAAAGGCGAAATTGCATTATGTACTCTTTCTGCTTTCAATTTAGGTAAAATTGAAAATCTTGATGAATTAGAAAACTTGGCAGATCTTGCAGTACGAGCTTTAGATGCGTTGTTAGATTATCAAGATTATCCAGTGATAGCTGCTCGTATAAGTTCATTAGCTCGCCGTTCATTAGGTATTGGCGTGATTAACTTCGCTTACTATTTAGCAAAAAATGGTGTGCGTTATTCAAATGGTAGTGGCAATAATTTAACACACCGTACCTTTGAGGCAATTCAGTATTATTTATTAAAAGCGTCAATGAATTTAGCAAAAGAGCAGGGGGCGTGTGAATATTTTAATGAAACCACTTATGCACAAGGTATTTTACCTATTGATACTTATAAAAAAACGGTTGATACTTTAACTCAGGAACCATTACATTATGATTGGGAAGGTTTACGTAAGGATATTCAAGAATTTGGGTTACGTAATTCAACATTAACAGCATTGATGCCATCGGAAACATCATCACAGATTTCAAATGCGACTAATGGTATTGAGCCTCCACGTGGTTATGTCAGTATAAAAGCCTCGAAAGATGGTATTTTAAAACAGGTAGTACCTGATTATGAAAATCTAGGTCCTAATTATGAATTATTGTGGGATATGCCAAATAATGACGGTTATCTACAATTAGTAGGTATTATGCAAAAATTTGTGGATCAAGCAATTTCTGCGAATACTAATTACGATCCGCAAAAATTTGTAGATGGTAGAGTACCAATGAAACAGCTTTTAGCAGACTTGCTTACAGCGTATAAATATGGTTTAAAAACCTTATATTATCAGAATACTCGTGATGGTGCTGATGATCAACAAAATGATCTGGATGATGGTTGTGAAGGTGGAGCCTGTAAGATCTAGGTACTTTAAGCGGTATCATTTTACTTAAAATTTACAATTTTTATAAAATGCAGTAAAGATAAATATTGATTTGTCTTTACTGCATTTTTTTATATTTTCTTTCCTTTAAATATGTATGTATAACGCTATAACATAAGTATTTATTTAATTAATTTTCTAAAACGCTCAAATTATTTGTGATTAGCATCACAAAAATAAGTAAAAATGGTTGTTTTTGGTTTTTTTATGGATTATTTTATTCTTTAGAAATTATTTTTTGTGGAGAACAACATTATGAAAAGAGTAGAGCTAGTACAAAATATTGAAACAACAGATACTTGGGACGTCATTGTTATCGGTGGTGGTGCAACAGGATTGGGCGTTGCATTAGACGCTGTTACTCGTGGTTACTCAACATTATTATTAGAAGCAAATGACTTTGCAAAAGGAACATCAAGTCGTTCAACGAAATTAGTTCACGGTGGGGTGCGTTATTTAGCACAAGGTAATGTAGCCTTAGTGCGTGAAGCATTAAGAGAACGTGGTCGTTTAGCAAAAAACGCCCCTCATTTATTTAAAACGCAATCTTTTATTATTCCTGGGGAAAAATGGTGGACAGCACCTTACTATACTTTTGGGTTAATGATTTATGACTTATTAGCAGGAAAATTAAGTATTGGTCATACAAGTTATGTATCAAAAGACGAATCTCGTCAACGTTTAAAAGGCGTAAAAGCGAGTAAATTAAATGCAGGTGTTTGCTATTATGACGGTCAATTTGATGATGCACGTTTAGCAACAACATTAGCACAATCTATTGTCGATAATGGCGGTACAGTATTAAATTATTGCCGTGTTACAGATTTACAAAAAAATGCAGCAGGTAAAGTAAGCGGTGTTTGTTGTAAAGATACGATTAGTGGTAAAGAATATACTTTAAAAGCAAAAGCGGTTGTGAATGCAACGGGGGTATTTGCGAATGATATTATGGCGATGGACGAACCAGGTAGCAAAGCACGTATCGTACCAAGTCAAGGTATTCACTTGGTGTTAGATCGTGAGTTCTTACCAAATGATGATGCGTTAATGGTACCAAAAACTAGCGATGGCCGTGTGTTATTTGCTGTGCCTTGGCATAATAAAATCGTAGTTGGAACAACGGATACTTTAGTAAAAGATGCGGATTATGAGCCAAAACCAATCGATCAAGAAGTACAATTTATTTTAGATACGGCAAAAGATTATTTAACTAAAGCACCAACACGTGAAGATGTTCGCAGTGTGTTTGCTGGTTTACGTCCACTTGCTGCACCAAAAGAAGAAGGCAAATCAACCAAAGAAGTGTCTCGTAGCCATAAAGTGGAAGTGTCAGATTCAGGCTTAGTGCATATTCTTGGTGGTAAATGGACAACGTATCGTCAAATGGCAGAAGATACTGTTGATGCAGTAATCAAAAATGGTCTAATTTCAGAGAGACCTTGTAAAACAGTAGATTTACATTTGCACGGTTATGACAAAGATGTTCACTTAGATGATTCTCCATTATCACCTTATGGCACGGATGCTAAAGAGATTAAAGCGCTTGCACAAAGTGATGAAAAATTAGCAGAATTAATTCATAAAGACCACCCTTATATTTACGCACAAGTAAAATGGGCAATGGATAATGAATTAGCGAGCACGTTAGAAGACGTGTTAGCAAGAAGAATACGTTTACTCTTCCTTGACGCTCGTGCAGCAGAGGAAGTGGCTCAAAGTGTGGCTGAGTTTATGGCATTACACTTAGGCTGGAATGAAGAACGTGTAAACCAAGAAGTAAGTACATTTACTCAATTAGTTAAACAGTACTTATTATAATGTAATTGAGGGCTGGCGTTTGTTAGCCCTTTTTATTAAAACTGTCCCATCCTAAAATAAGTTTACATAAAAGGAACTTATTTATGGAAAAAGCAAAAAATAAAAGGGTAAAATGTACGCAACGTGATTATATATTTGGCTTTAAATTAGCCGTTATTGATTTAGTTGAAAAAGATGAGATAACCTATAAACAAGTACAAAAACATTACGGGATACAAGGTAAAAGTACTGTTTTAATATGGTGACGAAAATATAGTACACTAGATTAGAGTAAACCATATTATAGGGTACCATCAATGTCTAAAACAGAAATATCAGCACAAAAGATAAAACGTCTTGAACGAGAACTTTCAGATTTTAGGACGATATACTAGATGGGAAGAATTGATGGTATTTTTGAATTATTCTGTTGAAATGATAACAATTATTTACACGAAAAATCTGATTGAGAATTTAAATGGTAACAAGGATAACCCTGAACCTTATTTTAGAACTTACACACTTTTGGGTATAGAGCCTGTTTAATAAACCATTATTTAAAATCGAACTACACATCATTTTTGATTTTCTGTTAGAATTTGCAAAATATATTATTTAACTAACCGCTTATACTATGAATTATATTATCAATATCAATGAAAACAACTTAACAGAAGTGTTACAAATGACAGCAACAACTCCTGCTGTCTTTCACTTTACTTCCTCAAATGAACCCTACTCTATTGAGTTAGAAGGGATATTAAAAAGGCTATCAGAAGAGTATTCAGAGCAGTTTATACTTGCAATAATTAATTGTGATGAACAACCAATGGTTGCTGCTCAATTTCGTTTACAAGCCATTCCAACCACTTATTTTTTCTATGAAGGACAGCCAGTAGATGCTATTTTAGAACCTATTAGTGAACAAGAATTACGTATCCGCTTAGCCAATATCTTACCGAAAGAAGAGGAATTAAAATTTAATGAAGCTTTAACTCTTTTACAAAATGAAGAGTTTGATAAAGCATTACCTCTATTAAAATCAGCGTGGGAACTTACAGATAAGAAAAACAGTGATTTTGGATTACTGTATGCAGAAACTTATATTGCAATGAAAATAGTGGAAGCAGCAAAAGATATTTTAGCTCAAATTCCACTACAAGATCGAGATAGCCGCTGGCAAGGATTACAAGATCAAATTTTATTATTAGAGCAAGCCGCAGACTCTCCAGAAATTCAGCAACTACAAAATGACTATAATAAAAAGAAAACCCCAGAAATAGCCATTAAATTAGCAATCCAATTACATCAAGTATCAAGAAATGAAGAGGCTTTGACCCTATTATTTGATTGGTTAAAACAAGATTTGACCATTTCAAATGGAGAAGTTCGTTCTCAATTTTTATCTATTCTATCCGCAATGGGGAATAATGATCCATTAGTGCCAAAATTTAGACGACAACTATATTCACTGTTGTATTAATTGATGGTATTAGGGTAATAATAAATAGTGGTCAAAAATTTTTTTGATCATTATTTTTATCAGAAGCACAATAATGTAGCGGGTACATTATATAAAAAATTTGCAAAAAATTGCTAATATCATACCGCTTGTAGCAGTAATAAAATATGAATTGAATAGGGCAGTGTTAATAATAAAGAAGTGGTGGGCGATACCGGTCTCGAACCAGTGACCCCCTCCTTGTAAGGGAGGTGCTCTCCCAACTGAGCTAATCGCCCTTTAATTCTTAAATTTTTTTGTTTCTACTTTGTCAAATTTATTTGACATACTTATGTATGCCTGCATAAATTTTCCTAGTATAAACTTCAAAATTTAATTTCAAAGGTATTCTTTAAATTAGGTTATTTAAAGAATTATTTAGAATAAAAAGGCACTTTAATGTTGGTAAAAAAAGTGGTGGGCGATACCGGTCTCGAACCAGTGACCCCCTCCTTGTAAGGGAGGTGCTCTCCCAACTGAGCTAATCGCCCTTTTAATTCTAAATTTTCTTGTTTCTGCGTTGTCAAATTTATTTGACATACTTATGTATGCCTGCATAAATTTTCCTAGCATAAACTTCAAAATTTAACCTTAAAAATATTCAAGATTAAAATTCTCAACAGTGGCACTTTAATGTTGGTTAAAAAAAGTGGTGGGCGATACCGGTCTCGAACCAGTGACCCCCTCCTTGTAAGGGAGGTGCTCTCCCAACTGAGCTAATCGCCCGCTGTTGTGAGGTTGAATTATAGAGATCTAATCTTTTCAGTCAATCAATTTTTGTAAAAAAAAGTTTGTTTGTTTTAAAAATCATCAAAAAAGTAAATTTTTTACTATTATTCGCCATTTTGCGTAGTAGAATAGTAAAATATTTTATTTGAAACTAATAGGTTATTTATAATGCAAATTGAAAATCTTTTCCCTTTTGATCCAAATGTAAAAGTGCGAACTCGTTTCGCACCAAGTCCAACAGGTTATTTGCACGTGGGAGGTGCAAGAACAGCACTTTATTCTTGGCTTTATGCTAAACATAATAATGGTGAATTTGTACTTCGTATTGAAGATACGGATTTAGAACGTTCAACGCCAGAAGCAACAGCGGCTATCATTGAAGGTATGGCGTGGTTAAATCTAGCGTGGGAACACGTACCTTTCTACCAAACAAAGCGTTTTGATCGTTATAATAAGGTTATTGATCAAATGTTAGAGCAAGGGCTAGCTTATCGCTGCTACTGTTCAAAAGAACGTTTAGAAGCATTACGTGAAGAGCAAGAAGAAAATAAAGAAAAACCTCGTTACGATAGACATTGTTTAAATGGGCATAATCATTCTGCTGATGAACCTCACGTGGTGCGTTTCAAAAACCCAACGGAAGGTTCGGTTATTTTTGATGATGCTGTACGTGGTACGATTGAAATTAAAAACAGTGAGCTAGATGATTTAATTATTCGTCGTACTGATGGCTCGCCAACCTATAACTTCTGTGTAGTTGTTGATGATTGGGATATGGGGATTACTCACGTGGTACGTGGCGAAGATCATATCAATAACACCCCTCGTCAAATCAATATTTTAAAAGCATTAAATGCACCCGTACCAACTTATGCACATGTTTCAATGATTAACGGTGATGACGGTAAGAAATTATCCAAACGTCACGGAGCGGTAAGCGTAATGCAATACCGTGATGAAGGTTATTTACCAGAAGCATTAGTCAACTATTTAGTGCGTTTAGGCTGGGGACAAGGCGATCAGGAAGTTTTCTCTGTGGAAGAGATGATCAATTTATTTGAATTAGATCACGTGAGCAAATCAGCGAGTGCATTTAATACTAAGAAATTACAATGGCTAAACCAACATTACATTAAAACCTTAGATCCTAGCTATGTAGCAAAACATTTAGATTGGCATATGAAAGATCAACATATTGATTATTCAAAGGGTCCAAAATTAGAAGAGGTGATTACTGCTTTGGCAGAGCGTAGCGTAACGTTAAAAGAAATGGCAACTGCAAGCCGTTACTTCTTTGAAGATTTTAATGAATATGATGAAAAAGCAGCGAATAAAAACTTTAAACCAGCGGCGGTTGAACCACTTGCAAAATTGTTAGAAAAACTGACCGCTCTAGAAGAGTGGACAGTTGAAAATATTCACAATGTAATGAATACAACGGCAACAGAACTTGAAGTTGGAATGGGTAAAGTAGGAATGCCATTCCGTTTAGCAGTAACAGGTTCAGGACAATCGCCATCAATGGATTTAACGGCTTATTTAGTGGGTAAAGAACGTACACTTAAGCGTATTCAGAAAGCTATTTGCTTTATTAATGCTCAAAACGTCTAATTTTCTATTGACATAAAAAACGCTGGGTATTATTATCCCTAGCGTTTTCTTTTCAGAAAAACGTGGGGATATAGCTCAGTTGGGAGAGCGCTTGAATGGCATTCAAGAGGTCGTCGGTTCGATCCCGATTATCTCCACCAAATCCTTAAATCATACCGCCCCAAACTACCTCACAAACCCTTTAATACCAATGCTTTAAACCCTTTTAATTGCCTCAGATTAAATCATACTAACCCACCATAACGCAAGAAAAAAGTACCCAAATAAGTACCCAAACGCTATACTTACCTCAGTAGATAGAGAATTGTAAAAAATACGTGGGTACTAAATACGCCTAAATCCCTTGCATACCAATGCTTACGGCGTTTTGCTTAAAAATTAATCCGAATGGATTTTTTACAAAAAACGTTTGTTTTGGATTGGGCTTTAAGCCTTATGTAGCAATGGTTTAAAGGGATTTTTGTTTATTTAAAATTTGGGTACTTTTAAAAAATGGACATTTGGGTACTTTTGAGGGTTTTTAATTAAATTTGGGTACTTTTTTAAATCACGTGGGTACTTTTGGTGGAAGTTATGGCAAAACTAAACAATTTAACAAATACACAGATAGAGAGAGCGAAAGCAACAAGCAGGGTTCAAATTCTTAATGATGGGCAAGGTTTATTTTTGGAAATCAAGCCAACAGGGACTAAGGCTTTTAGATTTAGGTATAATCAACCTATTACAAAGAAAAGAACTAAGATAACGATAGGCAACTATCCAGCGGTTACACTCGCACAAGCAAGAAAGCATAAGGACGAATACCTTACTTTGTTATCCAAAGGTATTGACCCTCAGACCTACCGTCAAAAGCTACAGACTGATTTGCTTGCACAAGCAAGTAATACATTCCTTGCGGTTGCTAATAAGTGGAAAGAAAAGAAACGCCACGAAGTGATGGAGCTTACTTTAAGTAAGTATTGGCGGAGCTTAGAACTCCACGTATTGCCAACTCTTGCCAACGTTCCTATTACAGATATTAAACCGCCCTTAGTGATTGCTATTTTAGAAAAGCGTACTCCTGATATGTCTCATAGGTTAAATGGCTATATCAATGATATTCTTAATTATGCGGTTAATAGTGGATTGCTTGAATATAATCCTTGTATGCGAGTAAGTGCGACCTTAAAACCCATTAATAAAAGCAATAACCCTCATATCGATATCGAAGAATTACCAGCGTTTTTATTGGACTTAAAAAGAGCGACTATTCATATTCAAACCAAAGCCGTTATATTGTTTCAACTTCTTACAATGACACGACCAAATGAAGCCGTTACGGCTGAATGGGCTGATTTTGATTTTAAAGCTAGGTTATGGACTATTCCACCAGAAAGAATGAAGCAAAGGAAGATACATACAATCCCGCTATCTGATGAAGTCATTGAGATATTAGACCTAATGAGACCTCTTACAGGGCGTTATAAGTACGTCTTTCCTTTGCTTAGTGATGCTACTCGCCCAATGAATGAAAGTACCTCTAATAATGCGATTAAGAAGAGTATAGGACACAATGGTAAATACAAAGGACGGCAAACGGCTCACGGATTAAGAGGATTAGCAAGAACCTATTTTGCTGATATAGGTATTCAACACGAACACGCAGAAGCGTGCTTATCTCATAAAGTGGGTAGTGCGGTAAGCCTTGCTTATAATCATTCTACATACTTAGAGCAAAGAAAAGAAATAATGGCATTATGGGGGCGTTTTATTAAAGAATGCTCGAATAATGAATTATTTTAGGTAATTTTACAAAGCACTTGCCGAGCAGTTAGAAATCACTGATAATATACACAGTATTTAATAATATTCAAATTTGAGTGGCTAGGCGTGGACTAATTACCCAAGCCGAAAAAGTAAAACCCTATTTTTACCCGCCACTCTTTCCGCTAAATAGGGCAACGTATAGGGGCGTTTATGATTGATATACAAGCCGATTTGACAGTTTTAAAACAAGCACGGGAAAATAAATATATTTCTTTTGTAGTACTATTTTAACAGCTTAAAGAGGACAATCCCGCACTCTCTTATTCTGATATAGCCTACTGGTTAAGCAGGAAATTAGAGAAAAATAACCCGAATTTATTAGACCCCCCGCCAATAGATGATGAAGAGGGGGAAAAGTGGGCGAATGCTTACGGTATACATTCTTTTTGGGGTAGCAATTTTAATAATGTACTTGAGGAACTAAAGCCCGCTCCTTATTACTTTTTATTTGACCTTTTAGAAGATATTAAAGACAACTTTTATAATCTTGATTTGCCCGAGGGTACGGGGGTGCTACGCTATTTAAATGATTTTAACCTTGATAAATTTTATGATTTGGGCGGATTGTATTTGGATAGGGACAGGTTAGAGTATTTTTTAAAATACTCACTAAAGAATAAAGCACAAAGTGAACCTTCCCAACAATTACAGTGTAGCGGACAGCCAAGACAAGAAAGACTAAGCGAAGCTAATAGGGTTATTTTCTCCCTTGCTTGCTATAAGGTTTTTGGTAGTGAGGATTTAACAGGATATTCAACGAATAAGATAAAAGATATTATCAATGCCGAACTAATGAAAATAGGTTGTAAAGAGGTGTCTTATAACACCATTGATAACCTTATTAAGAATAACCCATCGAGCATAAAATTCCCCGCCAAAAAATAACCCAAATTTTCAATTAAGCCCTTATTTATTTCTCAATTAAGGGCTTTTTTTCTATTAGAAAAACCGCCAAATGAAATATTACCCCGGTCAAGTATAGTACCCCTAACTTAATCTGAGACAGCTTGACACTGTTTAACTTAATCAAATCACAAGCAGGGGGTAATTATGGCCACAGAGGAAAAAGGAATTGAAAAACTCTACTCGATACAGGAACTCGTCCAAATGGGTATTGGCTCACGTTCTAAGATAGACCGATTAGTCAAAGCGGGAAAGCTGAAAAAAATAAAAATAGGATTTTCTGCTCGCTTTAGAGAAAGTGATATCAAGAGCTTTATTGGCGGATTAGAGGCGATTTAACAATACGATTTTATCAAAGATAAAGACTATTATCTGCTCAACAAAAAAATGGAGCAGGTACCAAAAGTTAAACATTAGAAAGGGTATAAAACACCCTATCAATGGTAAAAAGAAAAGCCCTACCATACACAATAGGGCCAGAAGATGGAGTTATTTACCTTTACTCATTATGGATTGTTACCAAGGCAATCTTAAGGAACTAATTATGAAATTATCTAAGTACTTTGATAACGTTTTGCATTATAGCAAATTGTTATCAAAAAGTAACCGCTTATTAACCGAGCATTCTATACATCAAATGCCCGCATTGGCGGACGCAAATCAAACAACCATTGAAAAATTTGATTTATATCAATTTACAACACAAGGCGAGTTAAGTTATATTATTAACGTTGTAGCAAAATCTACAACCGAGCGTGGAAACTCGAATTTACTCTTGGCGAACAGTAGCACGCCTTTTCATCGTGCTTTTTTTGTTCGTAGCATACGCACACCAAAAGAAAATAATCGCTTAAATTTAGCGGTTAGCTTTCTCTCAATGGTAGCGTGTAATGGGAAAGGTTTCGCCCTTTGCTACATTCCAAGAGTTGTAGTTTTCCACCCCGTTACACGTTACCGCCCAATTGTGGAAAATAAAGCGGTAACTTCCAATTATTCACTCTTGGAGTTATTAGCAATGATCTATTTATTACTATGTGTCAATCGCACAAAACCAACCTTTAATACTGAAATAGTACGCATTCAAGCACCGAATGAAGAAACTGCTCGCTTTCAACTAACCGCAGACTATCAATTATTGGCGGTATGCGGACGTATTAATCCCCGTAAGACAAATGCTCATCAAAAGGGGGTGATTTATGCGTAATTTTATAAATACTGCAGTAGCCGAGCATATCCGCCAATCAAAAAACATTGATGAATTGACTGATATTTTAAGCGATTTAGATTTGCAAGCCCACGCATTAACAGCGGGCATAAGAGTAATAGGCGAGTTGATGACCCAAGTAAGTCAATGGGAGGACGGTCGCCTTGAGGGAAATGAGCTTTGTGACTTAGGTTTATTTTTACACCATAGCTCTAAAAAACTCGAACAACTTAATGATAGCACAATGCAAGCATTACATAAGAAAACCCTACTAGAAAGGACTTGATATTATGGCATTTTTTATAGAACTTCATTCTCACCCCACGCGAGCATTGATAAGTGTTAACGTTGATATTATTTCAGCATATAGCGGACATATATGCGAAAAGGCGACCTGGGTCGGTTTAATTGGCGACCCCGAACCTATTTTAGTTGAACAGGGGGGTATGTAATGCTTGCAATTAATTATGCTCGAGGTAGAACGATATCATCCGCCAAGGTAGAGTTTAAAACAAGTGCTAGCTTTAAAGATTTTGCTACTCAATTAGAAAAAGACAGGGCAAGCACTAAGGGGAAACAGTATATTTGTGGAGCAATGCAAAAAAAGAAACGTAATACACAAAATGCGTTATCTTGTGGATTTATTGCATTGGATTGTGACGGGTTTAAATCGCCTGATGATTATAAAGCCCTTTTGGATTATATTAAAAAGTATGAATCGGTTGTTTATACCACGTTTAGCCACACCGAAGACGTACCGCGGGCAAGGGTTATAATGCCTCTACCCAAAGAGTATACCCGCGAGGAGCGAATAGCTATAGGGTACCAACTGCAACACCAAATCGAGCGTGAACTAGGTACAGGTAGAATTGTGTTTTATAGTAGTGTTTACCGTCCTGAGCAACCGCTATTTACTCCGCCAAAAAATGCAGATTTTTATTATTTTAGTGGCAATGTTTGGCAACCCAAGGAACCAATAAGTGATAATTTAGGCGATACCCAATCCGATGAAAAAATAACAGGCATATCAGACGATGATTTATTTGTTAGAGAATGCACGCTAAATGAGGTTAACGCACAAACATTTGTAGATTTGGCGGATGCTTTAAGGGTTTTAAAAGCGGATGATTATCAAGATTGGGTGGCGGTAGGTTTAGCCCTTGCTTATTTCAAGCAGACTGAATGGGAGAATAACGCCTTTGATTTGTGGCACGATTTTTCCGCTCAATCTTTTAAATATGATGTAGATATTGTTTCTACTAAATGGGATACGCTAGAAATACCTCAAAACACGAGCTACAAGGCGGTTTTTGCCAAAGCACAGCAAAAGGGCTGGGTAAATCCTAGAACGACTTTTAAAGCCCTTAGAGACGCATATAAAGGAGCAATCCCCGCGAGTGCATTAGCTAAATTATTTGCGGATAAGTTAGGCGGTTGGGATAACCTAGCAAAATTGCCCGATACTTCTGTTAGTTTTTTTAATGGTATATTTTGGGAGCTTATCCCCGATAACGATTTAAAAAGGCGGGCAGCTCTCTTTTATGAAGCGTTAGGGCTTGATTATACAAACTTAAAGGTAAAGAATTTAGTTGATACCTTAAAAGTTAGGCTGGCGGATTTAGGGGAGGAATCAAGCGATTTTATCGCCTTTAAAAATGGCTTACTTAATAAAAAAGATGGTAGTTTTTCAGAGCATACCCCAAAAGCATTTTTGCGAGCGTGTAGCCCTTTTGATTACGAACCTTTGCAAAAGGATACCCCCCGGTTTGATGAATGGGTGGATTTTGTATCACACAATGACCCGTTAAAAGCTAAGGTATTAAAAGCGGCTTTGTATATGGTATTAGCAAACAGATACGACTGGCAATTTTTTATCGAGCTTGTGGGCGTTGGCGGGAGTGGTAAATCTGTATTTACTAATCTTGCAAGTGCGATTGTGGGTCGTGGCAATGTTGTGTCTAAAAACCTTGAGGATTTGGACAAGGCGAGAGAGCGGGATGGATTAGATACTGCTCGCCTTATAGTTATACCCGACCAGGAGCAATACCGTGGGCAGGGGGCAGGATTAAAGGGAATTACTGGCGGGGATTTAATGCGAATAGACCCGAAAAATAAAACCCCGTATAACGCTTATATTAGGGCAGTTGTAATTATGAGCCATAACGGTACGGTTAACTTCACAGAACGCAATAACGGGATTGAGAGACGCCGTATCCTTGTTCAATTAGATAGGGAAATCCCTACAGATAAACAAGACCTAAATTTTTCTGATAAATTAGAAAAGGAGTGCGGGGCAATTATCACTAAATTAATAAATGAATTTAAAAATCCTGACAATGCCCGCCAAATACTAGCAGAGTCTAGATATTCAAATGAGGCATTGTCTATAAAACATAAAAGCGACCACACAATGGATTTTGCGTCGTTTTTTGAGACGACCGAAAATTGTGACGGGTTAAGGGTAGGTACGCGTATCAATGCGGGCAATCTTGATTTCTTTTACTCTATGTATTTGAGATACTGTGACGCGTATGGGTTTCACCCGCTATCTGCAAATAAATTTAAAGAAGCAATGGCAACCGCCTTTAAAACCCACAAACAACCCTACCCATACACCACACGCAAAACGGGTAGCCTAGGTTTTTTTTACCAACGTTATACTCAAACCTAAAGACTGCGAGCATTTAGACTTTAGCTGGCTAATGGGTGATGATTTAGAGTTTTAAAAGGGCGAAAGCCCTTTTTTTTTATACCCTTTTTTGCTTTATCTCTTAAAAATGCTTAATTATGTGTAACACCTGAGTACACCTTGTGAAACCCTTGTTTTGTTTAACTTATTGATTTTAAATGAAAATAAAGGGTTTTTGTGCCTAGCAGAAGGGGTGAACACTTTGTGAAGCCCGAAAAAACTCAGAAATTTTTTTAAATTTTTTATATATTATTTATATTATATATATATATTATTATAAATATATAATATAAATAATATAGTCTTCACCTCTTCACTTTTAATAATAATATATAATAATATCAATAAGTTATAAGAAAAACACTAGAGTTCAACCCCGTTCACTAGTGTCCCCCCCCCCCTAGTTAAGCATTTTTAAAAGGGGTCGATGGTAGCCACTGCCCGCTTACCATAGGTCACGCGGAGAACTAACGTACATTGTAAGAATATAAGGCCGGTATTGATGAATGGTTAGGGCAGTAGCCTAATTTATTATGTCGATAGATGACGGTAAGTTTAGAGCTAACAAGCCCGCCATCGCTCAGTATGTACCAGTAGCGATATGTTACTGGTATTTTGTTATTTATGGGTATCTGTGGGGAGCATTGAATACCGCAAGGAAAAGGGTTGGATATATATATATATTATTAAAAGGTACTCCTAGTAGTACTGCCCGTTACACGGGGTTAGAGCGTCGCGGGCTCCGCGAGTTTCCCAAATTTCTGGGCATCATCATCTTCTGAGAAAAAGAGGCGGGGGGGGGTGGGGGTAGTAAAATCTCTATAGATGGGTAAGCAGGGAACCGCCCATTTAACTCAATTTTTATGCCCGCGAAATTAAAAATTTAGGGGTAACATTACTTAATGATAATATAACGTACCTTTTCTTTTTCCTCTTGCTCTTTCCTTTTTTTCTCAAGCTCAATATTTATAAGCTTATTGTGGCGGTAAAGTACTATGGCTATTGCTAAAAATAGACCCAAAATAGCAATTATAAAATAGTAATACGGGACCGATGAAAATATATAGGAAGCCCAAACGATACCGCCAAATATCATCAAGATTGCGAGCATAAGTTTTATTATATCAATAGTCGTAAGTTTAATAGAATTAAATGTATTACGCATAAATAATCCTCTTTTTATCTTCGACAATACCAACCTTAATACTAATGCCCGCCAAGTGCAATGAAAAATAACTATTTTTATAGGTGACTTTGTAAAAAAGTACCCAAATTGGTACCCAAATCAAAAACTGAATAACAAAGAATGTAGTAATTGCAAGGGTTTTAGAGGTCAATTCGGGGGAGATTATCCCACCAAATCCTTAAATCATACCGCCCCAAACTACCTCACAAACCCTTTAATACCAATGCTTTAAACCCTTTTAATTGCCTCAGATTAAATCATACTAACCCACCATAACGCAAGATTTTAGTAACACAAATAGTAACACAGTGATACAATATCCTAAAATTTACTAAATATTATGAAAAAAGTCGTGTTACTAAAATTGCTATAAACCCTTGTGTATCAATGCTTGCAGAGTTTTTATGAAAAATAGGGTGTAAAATGAACGTGTTACTATGAACTTTAAAACCATTGGTAATAGGGGCTTGTAGCGTTTTATTTTTTTATATGTAAATATTTATTTTTATTAAACTGTGTTACTAAAATAGAGGTTATTTATGGACAGAATTGTTAAACCGCTCACCAATACCGAGATAGAGAAAGCAAAACCAAAGGACAAAGAATATAATTTATCAGATGGTGGCGGACTTCAATTAAGAATAAAAGCAAATAATGGTAAGGTATGGCTATTTAATTATTATCAACCTATCACCAAGAAAAGAACTAATCTTAAAATAGGCAACTATCCAGCGGTTACACTCGCCCAAGCAAGAAAGCATAAGGACGAATACCTTACTTTGTTATCCAAAGGTATTGACCCTCAGACCTACCGCCAAAAGCTACAGACTGATTTGCTTGCACAAGCAAGTAATACATTCCTTGCGGTTGCTAATAAGTGGAAAGAAAAGAAACGCCACGAAGTGACGGAGCTTACTTTAAGTAAGTATTGGCGGAGCTTAGAACTCCACGTATTGCCAACTCTTGCCAATATTCCTATTACAGATATTAAACCGCCCTTAGTGATTGCTATTTTAGAAAAGCGTACTCCTGATATGTCTCATAGGTTAAACGGCTATATCAATGATATTCTTAATTATGCGGTTAATAGTGGATTGCTTGAATATAACCCTTGTATGCGAGTAAGTGCGACCTTAAAACCCATTAATAAAAGCAATAACCCTCATATTGATATCGAAGAATTACCAACGTTTTTATTGGACTTAAAAAGAGCGACTATTCATATTCAGACAAAAGCGGCGATATTGTTTCAACTTCTTACGATAACAAGACTTAATGAGACCTCTTACAGGGCGTTATAAGTATGTCTTTCCTTTGATTAGCGATTGTTATCGCCCAATGAATGAAAGTACCTCTAATAATGCGATTAAAAAGAGTATAGGGCATAATGGGAAATATAAAGGACGGCAAACGGCTCACGGATTAAGAGGATTAGCAAGAACCTATTTTGCTGATATAGGTATCCAGCGAGACTATAAAAATAACTGTGTATCTGCTTTAATATACAAAAAACATTAAGGTGGATACCAATATGAAAAAAGCAAATATAACCGACCAAATCGAAGCTCTACTTGAGCAATTAGATTCTCAAGAAGATATCGCAAATGCAACACAGCTATTGCACAAACGTTTCTTTGAGAAATCACTCAATGCTGAATTAGATGAGCATCTAGGCTATCAAAAGAATGGCATACGTAAAGGGAGTAATGCTAGAAATGGGGTTACTCCCAAAACAATATATACCGAAGAAGGTAAATTTTCTATCGATACTCCACGTGATAGAGAAGGCACTTTTGAACCTGAAATCATTAAAAAAAGGCAAACAAGAGTACCCACACTCGACTCAAAAATTATCTATTTGTATTCACAAGGAATGAGTATCCGAGAAATCACGGAAACCGTGTCAGACTTGTATGGGACAGAAGTCTCGCCTACACTAATATCACGTGTGACAGATGTACTATTAGATGATGTTTTAGAGTGGCAATCTCGCCCCCTTGATGATGTCTATCCTATCGTTTATTTAGACTGTATTGTCGTCAAAGTCCGTCAAGATAAACGTGTGATTAACAAGGCAATTTACCTTGCCTTAGGTATTAATATGCAAGGACAAAAGGAGCTTCTAGGCTTGTGGATGTCTGAAAATGAAGGGGCTAAATTTTGGTTAGGGGTGCTGACTGAATTACAAAATAGAGGTGTGAAAGATATCCTTATTGCTTGTGTTGATGGATTAACGGGCTTTCCTGATGCGATTAATGCGGTTTATCCAAAAACAAAAATCCAGCTTTGTATCGTCCATATGGTGCGTAATTCAATGAAATATGTACCTTACAAGGATTATAAAGCGGTTGCTCGAGATTTAAAGAAAATTTATCAATCTGCAACGGAAGATGAAGCCTTGCAGGAATTAGAGAATTTTGCGAATACTTATGACGATAAATATCCGCAAATATCACGGTCTTGGTATAAACACTGGGATAAGCTGAATACCTTGTTTAATTACCCTGAGGATATAAGAAAAGCCATTTATACGACGAATGCTATTGAGTCTGTAAATAGTGTTATTCGCAAAGTCATCAATAAGAGAAAATTATTCCCAACAGATGACTCTGCTAAAAAAGTCGTCTATCTGGCGATTCAAAATGCCTCTAAAAAATGGACAATGCCAATTAGGGACTGGAAATTAGCACTCAATAAGTTTATGATTGAGTTTGATGATCGCTTAGCTGATTATCTTTAACTAAAGTGCAGTTACACAGTTTAAGAGACAGTCTCGAGAAAGGAAATAATGAAGCAGATACACAGTTATTTTTATAGTCTCAGTCTCCGCTATAATCATCCTTATTATTTTAAATTTACTGCTTTATCCTTAAATTGTAGTTTTTCAATACCTGATAATGTATTTGAGCCATCTCTAGCTGAAACTTTATCCTCAACAATAATTTTACTTTTATTTTTAATAATTTTATATTCTGCAAATTTTCCTGAAAAAATGACTACATTATTTCCAGCATTGCCAGTAATATCATTATCTAATTCATTTACAGTAACACTATTATCATTCTTACCTAATAAAGTAACATCTTTTAAGTATCTTGAATGGTGTGTATAAGGTTTTGAAGGATCAAATTTTAATGAAAAATTCCCCTTTAAATTTTCATCTATACGAGCATTATAAGTTAAATAAGGGTGGAAAAATTGCTTATTCATTAACGCATAGCCCATTGGATCTTTTGATTTAATATCTTCTCGTGTTTTTGCAGTATAAATTCCCTACATTCCACCTTTACCCTCTTTCCAAGCACCCCATAAACCATAATAACTATCCACAATTGAAGCTAAATATTCCTGAGTTAAACTATTTTCATTCGCTAATTCTTTCACCCAATTTTTATTTTCTGATCCTCTTCCCCATAAGTTTTTCGCTAATCCATTTTTTTGTGCTGTTCTAATGTTAGCTTGATACTTTGGTAACACTCCTAAAAAGTCATCATTGCCATCAACACCGATACCATTATCGTGTATAAAATGTAAAATTTCTTCAAAGGTGGCATCTCTATGATCATAATTTTGGTTCATATACCAATCGCTACCTTCAACTTGTATTTCATTTTGATATAAAGGTTGCCCTGTTACTTCTTTACCAACAGGATTACTACCATCATCTTGCCCATTTAACAGTACTAAAATCGCATTATTTTCTGCCATTTTATTAGCTACTGCTGATTTATCTGAACCATATTTTGAGCCTTTATAATCTGTTAAATAATGCTGTAATACATTTCGACAGCGAATAATCTGCTCATCAGTTAAATGAGACTGTGCAACAATATGAATGCTTCCACCATTTGGGGTGGTGACTTTTGTATAACGATTAAAGTTTTTTGAGTTATAAATATTGCCCAAATTATCAGGAATAGTTGTTGTTATTCCATTATTGGCAAAAATGCTGGTTGATATCATTAATACAAATAAACTAAGTGATAATGTAAATTTATTCATAGTTTCTCCAATTTAGTTTTATAAAAAAAACCACAGATCATATTGTTACAATCTGTGGTCTTATTCATTACTTAATAAGGTTAAATATCGATATTCGCATTTAACGCATTATCTTCAATAAACTTACGACGTGGTTCTACGTCATCGCCCATCAAAGTGGTAAAGAGTTTATCTGCTGCAATGGCATCTGTTACTGAAACTTGTAACATTTTACGTGCCACAGGATCCATTGTAGTTTCCCATAATTGTTCTGGATTCATCTCTCCTAACCCTTTGTAACGCTGAACTGTTAAGCCTTTGCGAGATTCTTTTACTAACCAATCAATGGCTTGTTCAAAGGTTTCAACTGGCATTTTACGCTCACCACGTTGGACATAAGCCGTCGGCTCTAATAAATCTCTTAACTGACGACCTAATTTCATAATACGGTTATATTCTGTACCTGAAATAAAATTGAAATCGAGAGTATAGGTTGTATCCATTCCGTGTGTTGTTACAATGATTTGCGGTTCATAAATTTTACGCTCAGGATTATAAACCACTGTTGCACTGTAACTACTACCATCCGTTCCTTTTTCAAAAATGACTTCAATTAATTTATTCACCCAAGCGGTCACATTTGCTTCATTTTTTGCAAATTCTTCCGTTAAATCTGGTTGATAAATTAACTCATCTAAAATAGCTTTTGGATAACGTCTTGCTAAACGCCCAATCATTCCTTGAACATTATTAAATTCTTTAATTAAACTTTCTAATGCCACACCATTAATAGCTGGCGCATTTTCACTTACATAAACAGCGGCACCACTTAATGCAAGCTCTAATTCATATTGTGTCATTTCACCATCATCTTGAATATAGGTTTCTTGTTTACCTTTTTTCACTTTATACAATGGTGGTTGAGCAATATAGATATAACCATTTTCAATTAAATCTGGCATTTGACGATAGAAAAAGGTTAATAATAAGGTACGAATATGTGCACCATCGACGTCCGCATCGGTCATTATGATAATTTTATGATAACGTAATTTTTCAAGATTATAATCATCACGACCAATCCCTGTTCCTAATGCCGTAATCAGGGTTGCCACTTCTTGTGAAGATAACATTTTATCAAAACGTGCTTTTTCTACGTTTAAGATTTTACCTTTAAGGGGTAAGATGGCTTGATTTTTACGATCACGCCCCTGTTTTGCTGATCCACCCGCAGAGTCTCCCTCCACAAGGTATAATTCAGATAACGCAGGATCTTTTTCTTGGCAATCGGCTAATTTACCCGGTAATCCACCTAAATCCATTGCTCCTTTACGACGTGTCATTTCACGAGCTTTACGAGCTGCATCTCTGGCACGTGCAGCATCAACAATTTTAGTGACAATATTTTGGGCGTCTTGTGGATTTTCTAATAAGTATTCGGCTAAACGTTCATTCATTGAACTTTCAACCGCACTTCTTACTTCTGATGAAACTAATTTATCTTTAGTTTGTGATGAGAATTTAGGGTCTGGCACTTTTACAGAAATAACAGCCACTAACCCTTCACGAGCATCATCACCAGAAGCATCAACATTGGCATTTTTCTTACTTTTAACATTCTTTTCCATATAGTTTTTCAAGGCACGAGTTAAAGCACCACGAAAACCGGCTAAGTGAGTACCACCATCACGTTGCGGAATATTATTGGTAAAACAGAACACATTTTCACTATAACTATCATTCCACTGCATTGAGACTTCTACACCAATACCATCTTTCTCAGTGGTTAAATAGAAAGGGGTTGAGTGAATAGGATTTTTAGCTTCACTTAAATATTCCACATAGGCTTGAATACCGCCTTCATATTTAAAGTGATCTTCCTTACCATCACGCTCATCAATCAATTTAATTGAAACACCTGAATTTAAGAAAGAAAGTTCACGTAAACGTTTTGATAGGATCGCATATTCAAAATCCGTTTTATTTTTAAATACTTCATAACTTGGCCAAAAACGAACCATTGTCCCTGTTTTTTCTGTATCACCAATTACAGCTAAAGGTGCTTGTGGCACACCCATTGAGTAAAATTGTTCGTGAACATGACCATCACGGCGAATCGTTAATTGTAATTTTTCTGATAATGCATTTACAACCGACACACCCACACCGTGTAAACCACCTGATACTTTATAAGAGTTATCATCAAATTTACCGCCAGCGTGAAGTACTGTCATAATGACTTCTGCGGCTGAAACGCCTTCTTCATCGTGAATGCCCACAGGGATACCACGACCATCATCTTGCACCGACACTGAATTATCAGAATGGATGGTGACAATAATATCATTACAGTAATTTGCTAATGCTTCATCGATCGCATTATCCACAACTTCAAACACCATATGATGCAACCCTGTACCATCATCTGTATCACCAATATACATACCTGGGCGTTTACGCACCGCATCTAATCCACGTAACACTCGGATACTGGAAGAATCATAACTGTTTGTTTGACTTTGTTCAGACATTGTTATTCCTTTGTTTCTCTACATAAAAACGGCTTATTAAAAGCCGATAAAATTAATATAATTATACCAGAAAAAGTTAAAAAAGTATTATAAAATAAAGCCGGATTTAACATATTAAGTAAGGTCAAATTATACTTGGGTAAAAATCAATCAAACCGCTTTAACTTAATATATGAATACATTGATAGTATCTCTAACAGAAATATGGTAAATATCAAAATATGATTTTACCCAGATATGTTAAAAAACTTACTGATATTTTATAGAAAAGCCTTGTTTAAAGAACTTGTTTTTTTCCTTTCCAAACACTATAATTAAAAAAATTAAGAGAGAAAAAATGTCAGAATTAGATGAAGCAAAAGAAAGGTTAGCTTACAAAAAGTTTTGGTTAGGTGTTGTTATAGCAATATTTGTTTCTGTCGGTGGTTGGTTTGTTACAAACCTTGATAGCGAGCGTCATTTTTTACTTATAGCATCTATTTTTATAGAAATTATTATGATAATCAGTATTTATTGGCTGAATAATAGAATTATCAAATTAATAAAACATATTAAAAAACTTTAAAAGCATACAGGAGGATATATGATTGAATTTATTGGAACGGTAGTCATATTATTTGGCTTTTTATTTATTGGCTATACAGCGATTAAACAGGATTAAAATATGAAAAGGAGGCTTATAAACAGCCTCCTTTTTTCTTTTTCGGATTAAGCAGTTTTTGTAGAATAAATTGCTATAAGTTATAAATAATTTTGATTGAATCATTGAAAGGAAGAAAAATGCCAAATATTAAACGACTTATTGAAATTACCGCCCAACTCCGCCACCCTGAAACAGGTTGCCCTTGGGATATTAAACAAAACTTTGAGACAATGCTCCCTTGTTTACTTGAAGAAACCTATGAAGTAGCAGAGGCAATCCATACCAAAGATAAAATTTCTCTACGAGAAGAATTGGGGGACTTGCTCCTTCAAGTGGTTTTTTTAAGTCGTTTAGCGGAAGAAGAAGGCTCCTTTGATTTTAATGATGTACTAAATGATCTAATTGAAAAACTAGTTTTTCGTCACCCTCACGTTTTTGGTGATAAACTAGCTCAAAGTAGTGATGATGCTTTAAAACATTGGGATGAAATGAAAGCCCAACAAAAACAAGCCAAACAACATACCTCAATTTTAGACGATCTTCCTTTTGCTCTCCCTGCCCTTACTCGAGCCAATAAGCTCCAAAAACGTTGTGCCAAAGTGGGTTTTGATTGGGATAATCCAACTGATGTATTTAATAAAGTGAAAGAAGAAGTACTAGAAGTAGAACAAGAGCTTAATCACCAACCACAAAATCACGATAAAATTGCAGAAGAACTAGGAGATTTATTATTTGCGACTGTCAATATTTGTCGCCATCAGAAGCTCGATCCTGAAACCGTATTACGCAATGCAAACCTAAAATTTGAAAACCGATTTAGACAAGTAGAAAAAATCGTACTAAAACAGCGTAAAAAACTAGAAGAATGTACCCTTAAAGAGTTAGACAAAATTTGGGATAATATAAAAGAAAAAGAGTAGTTTTACGGCGAAACAGCGAAGTTGTATAATTTTCCCATGATAATCCGCAAAGCCTTTAAATATAGAATTAAACCAAATGGCGAACAACAGCGTAAAATTAAGCAATTTTGTGGTTGTTCTCGTTTTGTATTTAATCGCGGATTAGCTTGGCAAAATGAACAATATGAAGAGGATAATAATTTTAAATTTAGCTATACCAAAATCGCAAATTTACTTCCAAGCTGGAAAAAAGAGCTGACTTGGCTTAAAGAATGCCACTCACAAGTTTTACAGCAATCCTTAAAAGATTTAGATAAAGCCTTTAAAAACTTTTTTGCCAAGCGGTCAGATTTTCCTAAGTTTAAGCGAAAAGGAGTAAAAGAAAGTTTTCGTTTTCCACAAGGTTGCAAAATTGAGCAAGAAAATAACCGCCTGTATTTGCCTAAAATAGGTTGGATAAAATATATCAATTCTCGCCCACTTTTAGGTGAGATAAAGAATGTCACAGTCAATGAAAAATGCGGACAATTTTTTGTGAGTATTCAAACAGAATTTGAACAAGAAATCCCTCAACATCAAGGTGATGAAATAGGTATTGATATGGGGGTCGTGCGTTTTGCCACGCTTTCAAATGGGCAATATTTTGAACCTCTTAACGCATTTAAAACCTATAAAGGTAAACTGGCGAAGTTACAACGTCAGCTGAAAAATAAAGTGAAATTCAGTAAAAATTGGCAGAAACTGAAATACAGAATATCAAAACTTCATCATAAAATCGCTAATTGTCGCAAAGACTACTTACATAAAGTTTCAACAGAAATATGCAAAAACCACGCTTACATCTATGTTGAAGACTTGCAAGTAGCGAATATGTCAAAATCAGCCAAAGGCACAGCAGAAAAACACGGTAAAATGGTTAAACAAAAATCAGGATTAAACCGTGCGATTTTAGACCAAAGTTGGTTTGAGTTTAAACGTCAGTTGGAATACAAATCGGCGTGGCTTGGTGGGTTTGTACAAGCAGTACCACCAAAAAACACGAGCCGAACGTGTCCCTGTTGTAATTACATAGCTAAAAAAAATCGTCAAACACAGGCAAATTTTGAGTGTGTAGAATGTGGTTACACAGAAAATGCAGACGTGGTTGGAGCGATTAATGTATTAACTCGTGGACGAGAGGTTCATGCATAAATAAATCAGGGCAGGGCTTGTCCGTAGCGCTTGTGAAGTGAATGACATTAGTCGTCAGCAACAAGAACCCACCGAGAGTAACTGACCGCAAGGTAGGAGCTAGTAGGAATCCCCACACTTTAGGGTGGGGAGGATGTCAAAGAAAACTACTGGCAATTTTTATATTCAAAAATTGCCCTTTGACGTCTTTTATTTAATTCTTCACGAATAGCTTGTTTTTCAAAACCATCAGTAATGACTTGTTGAACATTCACTTGGTTTGCTATTAAATAAAGCTGTTTGGCATAGTCTCGTTGAGGGTATTCTCTATCCTCAAAGCCTAGACGTCCTTTGCTGTCAGCTTCACAAACCAGTAAAAAATCAAAAAAACGTTCTGGTTTTCGCCATACATCAAATTTATTAAACACTTTCATTACCGTTTTAGGTTTTAATTCCATTATTTTATGGCAATGAGTGTGGTATTCGGCAGTTAATTTAGCAAAATCTTTTAAATGGGTTGGGACTTTTAGACGATTAGCGAGAGCCATTGAAAGTCCTACACCTCGTTTTTCGTGTCCGTAATGATGGGGTAAAATTGCCTTATCTGTGGTGCCTTTGCCGAGATCGTGACATAACGCACCAAATAACATCATTTCAGGCTCATTGGCTTGTGTACTTAATTTTTTAGCTTGTTCTAACACCATTAAAGCGTGAATGCCGCAGTCGATTTCAGGGTGATGTTTCTCAGGTTGAATAATGCCAAAGAGTTGATTAATTTCAGGAAATAATACTTTTAATGCACCCACCTCTTTTAATACGTTAAAATAGATATGTGGTGATGGGGTATTAAATGCTTTGCGGGTTTCTAACCAAACTCGTTCAGGAGTGAGATGATCTAATTCACCACAAGCGGTAAGATCTTTCATTAAATTTACCGTTTCTTCTGCAATGCTAAAGCCTAAATGATGGAATCGAGCAGCAAAACGAGCCACTCGAAGTACTCTCAAAGGATCTTCTGCAAAAGCAGGGGAGATATGACGGAGAATTTTGTTGTTTAAATCTGCGATACCATTAAACGGGTCAAATAATTTGCCATTGAGATCTTGTGCAATCGCATTAATGGTTAAATCTCGACGGATTAAATCTTGTTCTAATGTGATTTCAGGAGAGAAATCACAAATAAACCCATTATAGCCCTTACCACTTTTGCGTTCTGTACGAGCTAATGCGTACTCTTCATTAGTTTTGGGGTGTAAAAAAACAGGAAAATCATTTCCTACTTGTTGAAAACCTTGCTCTAATAGGCGTTCAGGTGTTTCACCCACCACAAGCCAATCACGATCTTTAACAGAGAGGTTTAATAATTGATCACGGATTGCACCGCCGACAAGGTAAATTTGCATAGATAATATACGTAGAAACAAGGTATGCCTTGTTTATTAAAATAAAAATAACATAAGACAGGGTATGCCCTGTCTCTACGGTATTCGAATGATTATTCAACAGTGACTGATGTAATCACCACTTCTTCTTTTGGTACATCTTGGTGGAAACCACGATTACCCGTTTTTACACCTTTGATTTTATCCACAACATCCATACCTTCAACCACTTCAGCAAATACCGCATAGCCCCAGCCTTGCATTGTTTCCGACTTATGATCTAAGAAAGTGTTATCTGCGACGTTGATAAAAAATTGTGCAGAAGCAGAGTGTGGTTCTGAAGTACGAGCCATTGCTAGCGTACCACGTTTATTACTTAAACCATTATTTGCTTCATTTTTGATGGTTGCTTTGGTTTGCTTCTCAATAAAACCACTTTCCATTCCACCGCCTTGAATCATAAAGCCATCAATAACACGGTGAAAGATGGTGTTATCATAAAAACCTTCTTTACAATAATCTTCAAAGTTTTTAGCTGAGATAGGTGCTTTGTCAAAATTTAATTCAACTTTGATATCGCCAAAGTTTGTATGTAATATAATCATTTTGTATCCTTTTATTAAAATATATAAGCGGTATTATTCTCTCATTTTTTTGCAAAAAGTGAAAGTAATGTTACCGCTTGTGATTATCTTATCTACTTTTTAATAACTCTTCTTCTGTTTTTTCAATGGCATCTAAACATTTTTGTTTGCGAAAATCGGTTTCTTGTAATTTAATCTGCCAGTAAGTTTTATCATCCATTGTTTGAGCATCATAGCCTTGTTCAATAATCCAACTGATTTTATCATTAAGTAAACGCAATGCTTTTTTATATTCTTCTAAACGTTTTGACGGTCGCATTGCGTGAATATTTTTAGGGAAGCGGTATGATGATTGAAACTTTTTACGCATTTTTTCATTTTGATGAGTTTTATTTTTTAATCGTTCAATCCCTTTCTGTAAGGTACGATATTGTAAAATAAGCCTATCTGAATAAAATTCAGCCATATCATTTTGAGTGAGTTTAGAGAGTATTTGAGCGGTTTGTTCAATCTCGTTTACAAACTGTTGGACAGTTTGTGTTTGTTGTGAAAAACAATGAGTATAGATCGTTATAGATTGTGCCAAGTAAGGCTCAAAAATTGCTAACTCGTGATGAATTGAATTGTTGAATGTCATAGTTTTAATATATCGCTAAAAAATGGTAAATTTTAAGCAAAATCTTACCGCTTATACTCTTAATTTACAACTGGTTATCTTTATAAAAGCAACTTACAATAAATGTCTTATTTATACCAGGTTTTTAATATTCTCTGAGTAGCCAACCACTAATAAATGCAAAATATTCCCGAAACCACGCATTAAAACGAATAGATAAAGGGGTAGTGCTTGCTACGGTAATAACATTATTATAGCCTTGCTTTTGGGCAATAGCTTTTGCTCGAATAGTATGGAAATCATTAGTCACAATAGCAATTTTATCTGTATTTGGACTAATCCCTTTGTTTATTAAAATCGGCTGGCTAAATAATAAATTTTCCTCAGTACTTTGGCTTTTGTTTTCTTGATTAATCACTTTTATGGGAATACGATGCTGTTCCTGTAGGTATTTTGCCATAACGTATGCTTCACTCACATCACGTCCAAAATCAACACCTCCTGCTGTAATAATTGTAGGCAGAGTAGGTTGTTGATGAATAATTTGTACAGCCTTATCTAATCGACTAGCAAGAGTTGGGGTTGGTTTATCACCGTTTACACCAGCACCTAAAATAATCACTGCTTGTATCTTTGTTGCAGGAGGTTGTGAGTTAATTTGTTTCACAAGAGCGAGTACAAAAATCACGAAACTAATCAACCAAATAATAAACAAGCTCCACAGTAGATACCACACTCTTTTTTTCCATTTATTTTGAGTGATAAAAGCCTGAATTTTTTCCCAAAAAATAGCGTGAGTAACAAAAATTACGCCAATTAAAAAAGGAACAACTGTGCCAAAATTGAATTTTAGAAATAAAAATAATATAGAGCAGTCAATTACCAGTATCATACCGATAATGAGCAAAATGATACGTCCAGTTTTAAGAAATAAACTCATTATATTTTATAAATTTGTGGGATTATCTTAATGAGTATTCAGTATAACAAATAAATAGGTAGGAAGGGATATTATTAACCCTTTTTAAACTCAAAAACAGGGTAATGCCCCCTCCCTAGCCCTCCCTCCGCTTGTGGTACATACCATTGCGGGGGGAGGTTAGGAGGGGGGAAAAAACTAACCTTGTGTTGCTTGAATTGCAGTTAATGCGATTGTATAAACAATATCATCAACTAATGCTCCACGAGATAAGTCGTTCACTGGTTTACGCATACCTTGTAACATTGGACCAATAGAAATAAGATCCGCAGAACGTTGTACCGCTTTATAAGTTGTATTACCTGTATTTAAGTCAGGGAATACAAAGACGGTTGCCTTACCCGCTACAGGTGAATTTGGTGCTTTTGAGCGAGCCACATCTTCCATAATCGCTGCATCGTATTGTAATGGACCATCGATGATTAAATCAGGGCGTTTTTCTTGTGCGATACGGGTTGCTTCTTTCACTTTTTCAACATCTGCACCAGACCCTGATGTACCTGTTGAGTAAGAGATCATCGCAACACGAGGTTCAACACCGAATGCTTTTGCTGATTCCGCAGATTGAATAGCAATTTCGGCTAATTGTTCTGCATTTGGATCTGGGTTTACTGCACAGTCACCATAAACCAATACTTGATCTGGCAATAACATAAAGAAGATTGAAGAAACAATTGAGCTACCCGGTGCAGTTTTGATAATTTGCATAGGTGGACGGATTGTATTTGCTGTAGTGTGTACGGCACCTGA
The DNA here is from genome assembly GCF_018343795.1 of Phocoenobacter atlanticus subsp. cyclopteri. Lineage (GTDB taxonomy): Bacteria > Pseudomonadota > Gammaproteobacteria > Enterobacterales > Pasteurellaceae > Phocoenobacter > Phocoenobacter atlanticus. The sequence goes on along the minus strand of NZ_CP074346.1, from coordinate 911,853 downwards.
TACTAAACCATCTACTTCTTCTGCTTCTAACATCATTGTACCAAGAACAACATTATCTAATAATTGCTCACGAGCAACAACTTCAGTCATTCCTTTGTTTTTACGCAGTTCAACTAAACGATCGACATAGTTGTCACGGATAGTCGCAGGATCAATAATCGTTACACCTTTACCAAGTTGAACCCCTTGAGCTTCAGCGACTCGTTGTACATCTGCAGCTGGTGCTAATAAAATACAGTCTGCAATACCACGTTCAGCACATAATGCTGCTGCTTTTACAGTACGAGGTTCATCACCTTCTGGTAGTACAATACGTTTTTTAGCTGCACGAGCAAATTCAGTTAATTGATAACGGAATGCGGCAGGGGAAAGATGTCTAGTACGTGCTGTATCGTTAGTAATCTGAGTAATAAACTCACTAGAAAGTTGTTCTGATACATATTGTTTGATTTTTTCAATACGCACTTTATCATCAATAGGAACTTCTAAACTGAAACTTTGTAAACTAAGGGCTGTTTGCCACGTATTTCCTTCGATACGGAAAATAGGCACACCTTTTTCAAAAGCTTGTTGACACAGATTTCTTACACCTAAATCTAATTTGTATCCACCTGTAAGTAGAATTGCACCAATTTCGATACCGTTCATAATAGAAAGTGCGGCGGCAATAATCACATCAGGACGATCGGCAGAAGTCACTAATAATGACCCCGCTTTCATATGTTCGATCATATTTGGTAAGCTTCTTGCACAGAAAGTAACACCACGAATACGACGAGTATGTAATTCACCCTCTTGAATAATGGTTGCACTTAAGTGTTTTGCAATATCAATAGCACGTGTTTCAATTAATTCAGGTTTCCACTCTACACAAGCGAGTAGTTTCACTTGGCTTTTTGCAAATAAACGATGTAATTCTTTTATATTTATATTGCGATTTAAATGTTGGAATGAATCAAAAATTTCTGTTAAATCAGGACGAGTTCGTCCCGTTTCATCAACAGGCGCATTAAATTTATTAATAATTACCCCTAATAAATTAGGATTATTACGTCCACCAAACTCAGAGGCAGCGACATCAACACGTTCTTTTAATTGTTCTGGAGTATCTGTTCCAGGGGTTGCCACTAAAATAATTTCAGCATCTAAGGTTTGTGCAATCTCATAATTGATATGGTTTGCATAAGCACTTCTACGTGTAGGAATGACCCCTTCAACCACAATAATTTCATTATCTTTAGCAATTTTTTGATGATGTTCAACAATTTTTTCTAGTAACACATCGGTTTGGTTTTCACCAATTAATGTTTCTGCATCACTTAACATTATTGAAGCACCCACCTCAACGGTTTGTGATGTTCTGATGATGCTAGTTGAACGATCTAATTCGTCATTTCCATTTGATGGTTGAGAAATAGGTTTTAAAAAACCCACTTTAGCCCCTTTTTGTTCAAGAGAATGAACAAATCCTAAACTCACACTGGTTAAACCCACTCCAGCAGTAGTTGGAATAAGGATAATAGTTCTAGACATTGTATAGTTCCTATGGTCAATAAAAAGAAAAAACCTACTTCTAGGTAGGTTTTAATAATTAAATTATGCGGTTAGTTTAGCCGTATCTCTTGCAATCACAAGTTCTTCATTTGTTGGAAGAACAATAGATACTGGAGTACCTTCTTTTGTGATGACACCAGCTTTACCAAAACGTGCTGCTAGGTTTTTCTCTTCATCTATTTGATAACCAAATAGTTTCAAATGATTTAAGGTTAATTCACGAACTAATGAAGAGTTTTCACCAATTCCACCTGTAAAGACAATTGCATCTAAACGATCACCAATTACCGCCATATAAGAACCAATATATTTCGCTAGTTTATAACAAAATACATCTAATGCACGTTTGGCTGGTGCTTCTTTATCATAATTATCTTCTGCGTAACGACAATCACTAGTAACTTCAGTTAAACCTAACAATCCAGATTTTTTGGTTAATGTTTCATCAATCTCTGCCATACTCATACCTAAAGTATTGTACATATAGAAAAGAATAGCAGGATCTAAATCACCACTACGGGTACCCATCACTAAACCTTCTAAAGGTGTTAAACCCATTGATGTGTCAATACATTTACCATCACGAACAACGGCAACAGATGCCCCATTACCTAAATGGCAAGTAATCACATTAATTTTGTCTTCAGCAATATTTAATGTTTTTGCTGCTTCACGGCTCACAAAATAGTGGCTTGTACCGTGAGCACCGTAACGACGAACACCATTTTCTTTATACATTGCATAAGGAATAGCATATAAATAAGCTTCTTCTGGCATTGTTTGGTGGAATGCTGTATCAAAAACAGCAACGTTATGTTCTTTTAATTCAGGGAAAATTCTAAATGCTTCTTTAATTCCAATTAAATGAGCAGGGTTGTGAAGAGGTGCAAATTCAACCGCATCTTCAATACCTTTGATAACTTCATCGGTGATAACAGCAGATTCAGTGAATTTTTCTCCACCGTGAACAATACGATGACCGATCGCTGCAATACTCTGTTTTAATTCATCGGTTAAAATATTTTTTGCAAGGAAATCCAACGCTTGTGTGTGTGCAGCACCTGCACCTAAATCAGCACTTCCTTTTTCACCATTTAACTTCCATTTAATGCGAGCATCTTCAAGATGAAACGCTTCAGCAAGACCTGATAAGGTTTCATCACCCGTAACAGGATCAAGTACTGCAAATTTTAAAGATGAACTACCGCAGTTAAGGATAAGAATTAAATTTTTATTAGACATAAAATAGACCTATTTTAATTATTTATAAGTGGATAAAATTACACAATAAAATGTGCATTATAAATTCTTGCATAGGATACACTTTTTAGCAGTCAAAATAAATTGTTATATCTTGATTATTATCAAAATTTTCAAAAAAAGTTTATTTTTTAAAATAAAGTTGAGTGTTACTACTTTAATGATGAATAGATCATAGCGGTAACTTGTATTAAAAAATTTGCAAATTTTTCATATAATGTCACCGCTTGTTTTTATAATATATTGTTTTATAAGAATTAATTTAACATTATTCCTTTCAGATATTGGTAGATTTCACGAAAATTCTTTGGTGGTTTATTATTTTCTCTTTCTTTTAGAACACCACGAATCAAGCTACGTAATTTTTGACGATCTAGCGTAGGGTAGTCCGTCATTAAATGATTAATTGTAGCATCACCCTGTTCGATTAATTGTTCACGGATAATTTCAATTTTGTGTAATATTGCTTGCTGTTGTTTATGGGTATTATTCAGTTTGTCTAGGGCGTCTTGAATGGGTTCAATATCACATTGACGCAACAGTTTTCCAATATATTGAATTTGACGGCGACGAGCCTCCATTTTTAAACGTTGTGCTAATGTAATCGCCTCTTTTAATTTTTCACTAAGAGGTACAGTATCTAGTTTAGGGATTGATAATTCAACCAGTTCAGCGCCCAGTTTTTTTAAATCTTCCGCATCTCGTTTTATCTCACTTTTACTGACCCAGATGATCTCTTCTTCATCATCTGTCCAATCTATTTCATTATGCTTTTTCTTAGCCATATTCATTCTCTATATCTATTAAATAGAGATAGTGTAACAAAATTTGCAAAAAATAGGGAAAATTGTACTACTTATTTTTATAATACCACTTCACTTTTATAGTAATTATGTAACTAAAGGGAGTTTTATTGCTTGGTTAATAAGACTTCGAATAATTGTGTCTAACTTTTTAAAGAATACGCCATAAAATAAAACTTGTTTTTGTGTTACTTAAGGGTTACACTTTTATCAAATCTACCAAAACAAACTTTAGAAATGAAAAAAATCAGTGTTAGAACCACTCCTATTTTTGATAAGTGGCTAGATAGCTTAAAAGATTTTAGAGCAGTAGCAAGAATATCAGCACGAATTGATCGTTTAAAAATGGGTAATTTAGGTGATCATAAATCAGTTGGTCGTGGTATATTTGAATTACGTATTCCTGAAGGAAAAGGCTACAGAGTATATTTTAAAAATTATAATGGTGTATTAGTTATTTTACTATGTGGTGGAGATAAAACAACGCAATCTAAAGACATTAAACAGGCAAATAAAATAGCGAAAGAATTAGGAGTTTAAAGATGAAGCTTGATGATTTAAAAGAATTTGATGCATCTAAATATTTAGTGGATGAAGAATCTATTGCAATTTATGTAAATGAAATGCTTGAAAGTGGTGATTTAAAAGCGTTACCACTTGCATTAGGGACTGTTTCAAAAGCACGTAATATGAGTGAACTTTCTCGTAAAACAGGGATTAGTCGTAAAGGGTTATATCAAGCATTATCAGAAGATGGCAACCCTAGTTTTGATACCGTTTTAAAAGTAATGCAAGCGTTAAATTTGACTTTTGAAATTAAACAAAAACAAGTTATATAAAGATTAGGAAAAATAATGGCACTAAATAAAAAAGAAGAATTACAACAACAAAAAGAAACATTACAACAAGCGGTTAGTTTTGCATTAAATATTGCAAAAAAAGCAGGAGCAGAGGCAGAAGTTGCGGTCACTAAGGTAACAGGACTATCAATTTCTACTCGTTTAGAACAAACAGAAAATATCGAATTTAACAACGATGGGTCACTTGGAATTTCGGTTTATCTGGGCAAAAGAAAAGGCAACGCTTCTACCTCAGATTTACAACCAAACGCTATACAACAAGCGGTGGAATCTGCGTTGGCTATTGCAAAATATACCTCAGAAGATGAATGTGCAGGTTTAGCAGATAAAGAATTATTAGCCTTTGATCCCCCTGATTTAGAGTTATATCATCAAGCAGACATCAATGTGGATCAAGCTGTTGAAATGGCAATTCAAGCTGAACATAGTGCGTTAAATTTTGATAAACGAATTGTAAACAGTGAAGGAGCCAGCTTTAATTCACACAGTGGTGTGAGAATGTATGGTAATACACACGGAATGTTGCAAGGTTATCTTTCAAGCCGCTATTCACTTTCTACCAGTGTGATTGCCGCTTATAACGATCAATTAGAGCGTGATTATGCTTATACGATTTCACGTGAATTTAATCAGTTACAATCACCACAGTGGGTAGGTGAACAGTCAGCAATGAGAGCCGTAAAATGCTTAAATCCTCAAAAATTAAGTACTAGAGAAGTCCCTGTGATTTTTGCCAATGAAGTGGCAACGGGTTTAATTAGTCATTTAGCAACGGCGATCAGCGGCGGTACGTTATATCGTAAAGCGAGCTTTATGCAAGATAAACTCGGTGAACAAATCTTACCAAACTGGTTTGAGATTTCAGAACACCCACATTTATTACGCCAATTAGCTTCATCACCATTTGATAGCGAAGGAGTACGCACCCAAGATCGAGAAATTATTAAAGCAGGTATTTTAGAAACCTACCTTGTTACCAGTTATAGTGGACGCAAATTAGGATTAAAATCCACAGGACACGCAGGTGGCATTCATAACTGGATCGTGAAACCAAATCGAACAGGCGGATTAGAAACTTTACTCAAAGAAATGGGAACGGGTTTACTTGTAACGGAAATGATGGGCAGTGCCATTAACGGTGTAACAGGGGAATATTCTCGTGGTGCATCAGGTTTTTGGGTAGAAAACGGCGAAATTCAATATCCTGTTGCGGAAATTACTATTGCAGGTCGATTACAAGATATGTACCAAAATGTAGTGGCAGTGAGTGATGATATGGAGTTGCGATCGAATATTCAAACAGGAGCGATTTTGTTGGAAGGATTGAAAGTTTCTGGGGAGTAGGCGGTCACATTTTAATAGAATTTGCAAAATAATATATAGTGTAGAGACGTAGTATACGTCTCCACAAATATATTTTAAAGCTCAAACTATTTTAATTTAAAGCTCAAATATGCCATAAAAACTTAGCTAATGAGCTTAAAAATGGTAAATCCAAAAGAGCAACAAATAATAGACTTTATTAGTCAGCATACAGAATGCTCATCAAAAGAGATTTTTGATGGGCTTTCTTTATCTGTAAGTTATGCGACGTTAAAACGTACCTTATCAACGCTGATTTCAAATCATTATCTTATTGCTGTTGGAAAAGGTCGAGCAAAAAAATATAGCGTATCACCTGTTTTTAAACTTATTCAGCCTATTGATTTAAAAGAGTATTATAATAAAGATATTGATGAAAGAGATATTAAAGAGCAGTTTGATTTTTCAGTTATTAATGAAGTACTTGCAAAATATTGTGTATTTACAGCACAGGAATTATCTGTATTAAATAGATTGCAGGAAACCTTTATCAATAATATTTCTCAACTTTCTGAATTTCAATATAAAAAAGAGTTTGAACGTTTAGCTATTGATCTGAGCTGGAAATCATCACAAATTGAGGGAAATACCTATTCTTTACTAGAAACAGAGCGATTATTAAAAGAAAGAGAAACCGCATCTGGCAAGACACAAGAAGAAGCGATGATGTTATTAAACCATAAGGAAACCCTTGATTTTATTTTGGATAATTCTACTTATTTAGATAACTTAACTGTCGCTAAAATTAAAAATATTCATAGTATTAGAGATATTTATCAATCTTAAATAAAGGAATAATTGTTCTCATCCTTAATGATTAATTATTCAAACGAAAGTAGGCAATATTAGAACATATAGCTCATTTTTTTAAGAAAAACACGATCTTATCCTGATATTTTTATTGTATTTTTTAAAAAGCCTTGCTATCTTAAAATAATAATTATAGACCATAGGAAGAAAAATGCTTTTTTCCTATGGTTTTTCAGATATTTTAACTTTAGGTATATTTAATGGCAAAATCATTAGTAATTGTGGAGTCTCCAGCAAAAGCCAAAACAATCAATAAATATTTAGGCAAAGACTACGTGGTGAAATCAAGTGTAGGGCATATTCGTGATTTACCCACCACTGGCAGTAGCTCTGGTGAAAAAGCAAAAGCGATTTCAACGAAAGGAATGACCGCCGAGCAGAAAGCAAAAATTAAAGCAGAAAAAGACCGTAAAGCATTAGTCAAACGAATGGGGATTGACCCTTATCACGATTGGGAACCGAATTATCAGGTTTTACCGGGTAAAGAAAAGGTCGTTTCAGATTTACAAGCCCAAGCCAAAAAAGCCGATCATATCTATCTCGCAACCGATTTGGATAGAGAAGGGGAAGCCATTGCGTGGCATTTACGTGAAGTGATCGGCGGTGATGATAGTCGTTTTAGTCGAGTGGTGTTTAATGAAATTACACGTAATGCTATTCAGAAAGCCTTTGAGACCCCTAAACATTTAAATATGGATCGCGTCTATGCACAACAAACAAGACGTTTCTTAGACCGTGTGGTGGGCTTTATGGTGTCTCCATTACTATGGAAAAAAGTCGCCAGAGGATTATCGGCTGGACGAGTGCAATCTGTTGCCGTAAAACTTTTAGTTGAGCGTGAACGTGAAATTAAAGCCTTTTTACCTGAAGAATTTTGGGAAGTGGCTACACAAAATACCGCAAAAAATGGGGCAATCACTTTAGATTTAACCCATTTTAAAGGTAAAAAATGGTCAGCGAAGAATAAACAAGAAGCAGACCAAACGGTTAAAGCATTACAATCTAGTGCTTTTGTGGTGAGTAAAGTGGATAAAAAGCCGACTTCATCAAAAGCAAAACCGCCTTTTATTACGTCAACCTTACAACAAAGTGCCAGTACACGTTTAGGTTTTGGGGTAAAGAAAACAATGATGTTAGCTCAGCGTTTATATGAAGCAGGGTATATCACCTATATGCGTACCGACTCCACGAGTTTAAGTCAAGATGCGTTAACGATGGCTCGTGGTTATATTGAAAGTAAATTTGGTACGGATTATTTGCCTGAAAAACCAAATATTTATTCCAGTAAAGGCAATGCTCAAGAGGCTCACGAAGCGATACGTCCGTCAAATGTAGCAACAAAATCCAGTGACCTAGTGGCAATAGATAAAGATGCAGTACGTTTATATGAGTTAATTTGGCGACAATTTTTAGCCTGTCAAATGACAGCAGCAAAATATGATTCTACAAGCTTAACCATTACTGCAGGGGAGTATGAACTAAAAGCCAAAGGACGAGTATTACGTTTTGATGGTTGGACAAAAGTACAACCTTTATTAGGTAAATCAGCAGAAGATCAAGTTTTACCCGAATTAACCCTAAATGAAGTATTAACTTTAAACAAAGTCATACCAACACAACATTTTACCAAACCGCCTGCACGTTTTAGCGAGGCAGCATTAGTAAAAGAATTAGAGAAAAAAGGGATTGGTCGTCCTTCAACTTACGCAGCGATTATTTCCACCATTCAAGAGCGTGGTTATGTTCGTGTAGAAAATCGTCGTTTTTATGCAGAGAAAATGGGCGAAATTGTGATTGATCGTTTAGATGAATCATTCAGCGAATTGATGAATTATGATTTTACGGCAAATATGGAAGATACCCTTGATCAAATTGCCTCAGGAAATAGCAATTGGAAGCAGGAATTAGACCGTTTCTTTAAAGATTTTTCAGAAAAACTCACTAAAGCAGAACTAGATGAATTAGAAGGCGGAATGCGTCCGAATAATATCGTCGAAATTGATGTGGCTTGCCCTGATTGTCAGCGTAATATGTCTATTCGTACCGCAAGTACAGGGGTTTTCTTAGGTTGTACAGGTTATGCATTGCCACCGAAAGAGCGTTGTAAAAAAACAATCAATTTAATTCCAGAAGCGGAATTATTGAACGTATTAGATGAAGATTCAGAAACTAACGCATTATTACACCGTAAACGTTGCCCGAAATGTGATACCGCAATGGATAGCTACTTAGTGGATCCTGAACGTAAATTACATATTTGTGGTAATAATCCCAATTGTGATGGTTATATGATTGAACAAGGTTCATTTAAAATTAAAGGCTATGAGGGTCCGATTGTTGAGTGTGATAAGTGTGATGCGGAAATGCACCTAAAATTAGGGCGTTTTGGTAAATATATGGCGTGTACCAAATGTGAAAATACCCGTAAAATTCTTAAAAATGGTGAAGTGGCGCCTCCTCGTGAAGAACCAACCCATTTCCCAGAATTAAAATGTGAAAAATCGGATGCGTATTTTGTACTGCGTGATGGGGCGAGTGGTGTATTTATGTCGGCACATAATTTCCCTAAATCTCGTGAAAGTCGCTCACCAAAGGTGGCAGAATTAGCACAGTTTAAAGATCGATTACCTGAAAAATTACGTTATCTAGCAGACGCACCTCAAAAAGATCCTGAGGGTAACGAAGCCATTATTCGCTTCAGCCGTAAAGAAAAACGTCAATATGTGACTTCTGAAAAAGAGGGCAAAGCCACTAAATGGCTGGTGGACTATATTGACGGTAAGTGGGTGGAAAGAGTAACTAAAACAAAAGCTAAAGTAAAAACTACCACGAAGAAAAAGAAATAATTTTTTATCAATATTCCTCGTAAATTTCACGATTTACGAGGTTTTTTTACATTAAAATTAGTTAATGAGGAATTAGAATGGATATTAAACAATTAGAAGCAATTCTTGGTGATGAAGAAGATATTATTTCCAGAATGGCAAATATTAGTGCATTTTTATATGAAACTGTTCCCAATATTAATTGGGTAGGATTTTATATTGTACGTGGTGATGTATTAAAAGTAGGACCTTTTCAAGGAAAAGTTGCTTGTTCTAATATTCCAAAAGGGAAAGGGGTTTGTGGTACGGCGTGGGAGCGTTTGGAAACTATTGTTGTACCTGACACTCATCAATTTGAAGGACATATTGCTTGTGATGTAGCCTCTCGTTCTGAAGTAGTTATTCCTATCCTAGATGAAAAGGGTGAAATGGTTGCAGAGCTTGATGTTGATAGCCCATTGTTAGATCGTTTTTCGGATAAAGATGTGGAATTTCTAACCGCTTGTGCGGCTCTTGTCTTATAAGATACAGTTTACACCGTAGGGTCAGGGTATGCCCTGACCCTAATGATACGAGAATAGGGTAAATAAACAAAGCAAATAGACAAAGCAAATAGACAAGGCATGCCTTGTCTCTACAGTATTCTGACCAGCCCCTCTTTATAATAAATTAGAGAACTTTTACAATCGCTTCACACAAATCATCAATATTCGCAGCCGTGATACCCGCCACATTGATACGTCCTGAACGTACAGCATAAACCGCAAATTCATCTTTAAGGCGATCAACTTGTTCTGCGGTTAAGCCACTAAAAGAGAACATACCATTTTGTTCAAGGATAAAATCAAAGTTTTGAGTAACCCCTTTTTGCTTTAATCGAGCAACAAATTGATGACGCATTTCTTTAATACGTTCACGCATTTCTGTGAGTTCAGCAATCCAACTCGCTTTTAATTCACTGTCGGCTAATACTGTTGCAACAGTGCTTGCACCGTGTGAAGCTGGGTTAGAGTAGAGCACTCGAATAATCTGTTTGATCTGACTAAGTGCATTGTTGGCAATGGTTTCATTTTCCGCAACTAAAGTGAATGCCCCTACACGCTCTTTATATAAACCAAAGTTTTTAGAATATGAACTGGCAACCAGTAATTCATTATGGTTTTTCGCAAAAGTACGTAACGCATAGGCATCTTCTTCTAAGCCATTTGCAAAACCTTGATAAGCAAAGTCAAAGAGTGGTAGCCATTTTTTCTCTTGTGACATTTTGGCTAAAGCATCCCATTGTTCAGGGGTTGGGTCAATACCTGTTGGGTTATGACAACAACCGTGAAATAACACCACATCACCAGCATTTGCTTGGTCTAAATCAGCAATTAAATTATCCCAGTCTAGTCCTTTAGTCTCTTCATTGTAATAACGATAATGTTTAATATTAAGCCCAACATTACTAAAAATGGCATTGTGATTTGGCCACGTTGGTGCAGAGATCCAAATATTTTGTGCAGAAGTTTGTGATTTAATAAACTCACCCGCAACACGTAATGCACCTGTACCCCCCAACGTTTGAGCTGTTTTTGCTCGTTTTTGCGTAATCACTTCTGCATTTTCACCAAAGAGCAATTGTTGAGTATAAGCGTTATATTCTGCTACTCCGTCGATAGGTAAATAATTTTTATTGTTTTCAGTTTCAAATAAACGACGCTCAGCCTCTTTTACCGCTTTAATAATCGGCGTTTTTCCTTCAGCATTGGCATAAACGCCAATACCTAAATTAATTTTATTAGTACGAGTTTCTGTTTTAAAAGCTTCGCCCAACCCTAAAATAGGATCAGCAGGTGCGACTTGGATATGTTTAAACATAGTTTTTCCTTTTAATATTGTGTTGCAAAACCACGATTATACGAGGATTTTTTTAAATTGATAAGAGCAAGCGGGTAGATTTGTGAAGTTTTTTGCAAATTTGTAAAATTTTTGGCTTTTTCAAATAATAAAGAAAATATTATTTGAGAAAGGGTAATAACTCAGCGAAAAAACTTAAAGGGAAAGTATTATGTGACTCCCATTGGTATTTTAATTCTGATTTTACTTAAATTTGCTATTTTTTATAATAATGTGACCGCTAATAAAATAGACATTGAGTATTGAATTTTAGCTAAAGTAATTTGTCATAAGGGGGCTATTTTAGCAATTTATTATACATAAGGAACAATATGTTTATCATTAATTTAATTTTTATCTCTATTTTAGGGATTCGTTTTTACAGTCTATTTATTTCAATTCAACACGAAAAATACTTAATTAAAAGAGGAGCAATACAATACGGTAAAAAAAACTCACTATTGTTATCTGTCACTCATATTGTTTTTTATATTGCGTCCATCATAGAAAGTAACATTAATAATACTGCTTTCAACGGAGTTTCACAAATTGGGTTAGCTATTTTAGTTTTTTCGATTGTAATGTTGTTTTATGTTATTTATGAGTTGAAAGAGATTTGGACAGTTAAAATCTATGTGTTACCCGATCATCAAATCAATCACTCTTTTCTATTTAAATATATTAAACATCCTAATTATTTTCTAAATATCATTCCAGAACTTGTTGGCTTAAGTTTACTATGTCAATCTAAATATACTGCAATAATTGGGATACCCATTTATTTGGCAATTTTAACCGTGCGAATTAAGCAAGAAGAGAGAGCAATGCAACATTTGTTTAAGTCTTAATTCGGTTCAAAAAAGCCGACAAATTCTGTCGGCTTTAATCGGGGGGCATTTTCTCGATAAATTCTTGATTCATCTTCTTTAAAAATTACATCAAACACCCAGTGTGAACTGTTTTCAATACTCCAATGACTTCTTATTGCTTTTGCTCCCCTCTCAGGTGCAACAGGCAAAAAACGTATATAATCAGGACAAGATCACACTTTTATTTTTACAAATTTAATTCACTATAAATCCCTCCTATTTCCATCATAAAAAAAGCCATAAAAACCTCAGTAACGTCTGTTTTTTAGTCAAATCATTTCTAGTGTAAAAATTAACCTGTTGTTTTTTTTTATTTATTTTATACTAGAGTCAGTTTATTTCTAATAAATTAAAATTTCAAATGACAATAAATGGATTTATTATCTCAACACCTCTAGGATGGATATACTAATTAAATTAAGAGAAGTATATTATGAATAAAGTTTACAAAGTTGTATTTAACCGCAGTCTCCAAGTCTTTACTGTGGTATCAGAACTAGCCAAAGGCAGAACAAAAAACCAATCAACTATCCTTAGTTCTCAAAACAAACACAAAAAACACGCCTCTATTTTCTGTTTATCAAAAATAGCATTAATTTTATCGACTATTTTTAGTTATGGTACTGCAATGGCTGCTTTTCAGGTATCGGGAGGAGGAGATTGTGCTTTTCATGAGGATGTACACGGAAATAAAACTATACTTATTTGTGGTGATTCCACAACAAAAGTAAAGGTGGGAAGTTCTGGTGATGCTGCTCAACATTCAATTGCTGTAGGGAGGGGAACTGTGGCAGTGGGAACCGGAGCAATTGCGATGGGGTCGGCTGCTAAAGCCTTAAACTCAGGAGCAATTGCAATGGGGATGCAAGCAACAGCAGGTGAATGGGGAACGGCAATCGGAGGGAACGCAAATTCAGGAGAATTTGGAGTTGCAGCTGGGGCTGGTGCAAGGGCAATACAAAATGGTGTTGCATTGGGGAAAGAAACAATGGCAGGAGAAAACGGTATTGCACTGGGGCCGTCAGCAAATTCAGATTATTTTGCTATTGCAGTGGGTTCTGGAGCATCAGCCGCGCACAAAGGGGTGGCAATGGGGAATGAAGCAAGTGCAGAGAGCTTTGGTATTGCACTGGGTAGTAACGCATCTGCCGCAGGGGGTTCAGTGGCACTGGGGGAAAACGCAAGTGCAGTGAAGCAAGGTGTTGCGCTGGGTGTTGGCTCACGCGCTGGCGGTCAACTTGGAAAGGCATTGGGACCTGGTGCAAGCGCAACGGGGGGCTGGTCAGTGTCTATAGGGACGGGGGAAGTTACCGGTTTGAATGCTGTGGGTTTGGGGCATAATGTTTCTGCTAGCGGGATATCCTCGACATCAATAGGGGAATGGACAAACTCTTCGGAAAGATTCTCATTAGCAATGGGAGTGGGGACAAAATCTTCGGGAGAATCTTCATTTGCAGTAGGGGCATTAGCAACAGCATCAGGTACTACATCAGTAGCAATGGGAGGGGGCTCAAAAGCTTTAGGTGTGGGTTCATTCGCTGTGGGGGGAGCTCAGCTTTATGATGCATCAATTTGGATGGGTGTAGGTGGAATAAAAGGCGGTTTCAGCTCTTTACTAGAGGGTGCAACGGCACATTCAAGAGGTTCAATTGCTATTGGTAGTGCAACAGTAGCAGGTCAAAGTGGTGGTGAACAACAAGCGGCAGCAATCGGTTATGGAGCAAGGGCTACGGAAAATAACACGTTAGCACTTGGTTTTGACGCTGTTGCCAATCACGAAAACTCCGTTGCCTTAGGCTCAGAAGCAGAAACCAGAGAGGATGCACAAGTCAATGAAACAGCGGTGATAAATGGTCTTAAATACAAGGAGTTTTCAGGTTTTGCAGATGGTGTCGTGTCGGTGGGTAAAGCCTATCACGAAAAACAAATTATTAATGTTGCTCCGGGTGAAATTGCTCAAACTTCAACGGATGCCATTAACGGCTCACAACTGTTTGCCACTAATACCGTGTTAGGTAATGTTGCGCAATCAGTTAAAAACAACTTTGGTGGTAATGCGGCAATAGATGAAGATGGGAATATTACTTTCACTAATATTGGTGGTACAGGTAAAAATACTATTAATGAAGCAATTGCGAAAATAAAAACGCTCAATTCTGGTGCAAAAGCAGATAAAAATGCAGATAATTTAGGAACAACAGAAGTAAATGCTTGGACAACCAAGTTAAATACAGGTGCAAATATCACCACGCCAACAGGCAAGTTAGTGACTGATACACAAGTCAACACTGCACTTAACACAAAACTGGATGCGGATGACATCATCAGCACAGATAAGACTGTAGGTATTACAACGGCGGCAGGCAAAGTTGACTTAAAAGTGAACCTTAATGAGGCGTCTTTTGGTACAACCGTAGATGGAAAAATTACCCTAATAGATGACGCGGTGAGAGAGCATAATATTTTAAACGGTAGTGTGACAAAAGCGAAGTTAGCAGGAGATGTCACTAATATTCTGGATAAAGTTGGAACAGGTGCAGTTGAAACAGGTAATCAAAAAACTGTGACAGGTGGAGCCGTTAAAACTTACGTTGATACAGCAACAGCAGGCAAACTGAACAAAGCTGACCTAAATGTGATTGAAAGTGAGGATATCACAGTAAGTAACAGTGGAGATTTAACCAAAGGTAAAGTTAAATTAAGCCTTAAAGCGGATAAAGTAAAAGCGTTAGCAGGTACAACAAACCTTGCGACCACGTATTTAAAAGCAGACGGTACAAATATTGCAGGTAATAAAGTGACCTTTGGAGGCAATGTTGGTACAGCAACTTTAGCGAATACGACTGAGTTAGCACAAATCAAAGCGGTGAAAGCGGTAGATGATAAAGTGGCAGTTAATACTCAAAGTATTACTAACTTAGGAGACCAAATCACTAACGTAGGCAAAACCTCGAAAGAAGAAGTGGCGATTGTTCAAAACAGTGGTTTAACACTGGCGAAAACAGTGGAAACGGCGAATAAAGGAGCGGTGTATACGTTAGGCTTAGATGCGGTGAAAGTGAAAGAGGTTGCAGGAACGACAACTCTTGCAGCAGATTTAGCAGCGAAAGCGAATAAAGATGCGAGTAATTTAACAGACCCTGCAGATGTAGGTAAATGGAAGAAAAAACTGGGCATTGATGGTTTAGCGACTAACGCGAATATTGCCAGCAAGCTTGAAGCGGATGACATCATCAGCACAGATAAGACTGTAGGTATTGATACAGCTACGACGGCAGGCAAAGTTGACTTAAAAGTGAACCTTGATGGAACGACTTTAACTAAAGACGGAAATGGAGTAATCAGTCTAGCAGACAACGCAGTGACAAAAGCGAAGTTAGCGGGAGAGGTGACAACGATTCTGAATAAAGTTGGAACAGGCGCAGTTGAAACAGGTAATCAAAAAACTGTGACAGGTGGAGCCGTTAAAACTTACGTTGATACAGCAACAGCAGGCAAACTGAACAAAGCTGACCTAAATGTGATTGAAAGTGAGGATATCACAGTAAGTAACAGTGGAGATTTAACCAAAGGTAAAGTTAAATTAAGCCTTAAAGCGGATAAAGTAAAAGCGTTAGCAGGTACAACAAACCTTGCGACCACGTACTTAAAAGCAGACGGTACAAATATTGCAGGTAATAAAGTGACCTTTGGAGGCAATGTTGGTACAGCAACTTTAGCGAATACGACTGAGTTAGCACAAATCAAAGCGGTGAAAGCGGTAGATGATAAAGTGGCAGGTAATACTCAAAGTATTACTAACTTAGGAGGTCAAATCACCAATTTAGGTAACACTATCACTAACGTAGGCAAGACCTCGAAAGAAGAAGTGGCGATTGTTCAAAACAGTGGTTTAACACTGGCGAAAACAGTGGCAACGGCGAATAAAGGAGCGGTGTATACGTTAGGCTTAGATGCGGTGAAAGTGAAAGAGGTTGCAGGAACGACAACCCTTGCAGCAGATTTAGCGGCGAAAGCGAACAAAGATGCAAGTAACTTAACAGACCCTGCAGATGTAGGTAAATGGAAGAAAAAACTGGGCATTGATGGTTTAGCGACTAACGCGAATATTGCAAGTAAACTGGAAGTGGATGACATCATCAGCACAGATAAGACTGTAGGTATTGATACAACTACGACGGCAGGTAAAGTTGACTTAAAAGTGAATCTTGATGGAACGACTTTAACTAAAGACGGAAATGGAGTAATCAGTCTAGCAGACAACGCAGTGACAAAAGCGAAGTTAGCGGGAGAGGTGACAACGATTCTGAATAAAGTTGGAACAGGCACAATTACAGATGGTAATAACAATACCGTAACAGGTGGAGCCGTTAAAATCTATGTTGATGCCGTTGATACTAAAGTGATTAATCTAGCAGGAAAAGCAGAAGGAATTAATGTAACTGTTTGGCAAAACCAATTGTTACCAACTATTTCTTTCTTAAGTGGAGGGCAAGATGCGGGGAAAATTAAACTCTCTGATGACTTTGCCTTTGATTTTGGAGATGGATTAAAAGTACAAACTAAAGGGGATAAAGCCATTGTTTCACTTGATAAAGACGCGATAAAAAATGACCCTGATTTTAAATTAAATAGTGGTACTGCAGGTACAAAAGGAAAAGATGGACAATCCGCCTTTGATCTTTGGAAAGAGCAACCTGGAAATACAGGAAAATCAAAAGGTGATTTCCTTGCATCATTAAAGGGTGAAAGAGGAAAAGATGGAACTAACATTAAATTTGACTTAGTAGACAATGACACAGATGCAAGCAAACTGGAAAATGGAGAAACAGCTGTTGGAAACAGTGGAAAAATTCAACCAGATGCAAATGGCAACTTAAAACTCAACTTTGGTAAAAACCTAGATGCAAAAGTGGAGACAGATGGAAGCTTAACACTCTCTGCAGCAACGGTTGCGAAAGTTGATCTTAAGGATGCAGATAAGATTGAAATCAACAATACCACAATCGACAACAAAGGTATCACCATTAATAAAGGTGCTAATATTAATGTAAATAATGGTTCAGAAATTAGCATTAATAAAGGCGGAAATCTCCACCTCCAAGAAGGATCTAAGGTAACGGTTGAGAAAAATGTTGACATCAATATGGGTGGAAACCAAATCCATGGTATCGCAGCAGGAACAAAACCAACGGATGCGGTTAATCTTGCTCAGTTAAATAAAGGATTAAAGGGAGTCAGAAAAGAGGCGAACAGTGGCACATCAAGTGCGATGGCGGCAGCAAGCTTACCACAGGCTTATAAACCGGGACATAGTATGGTCTCTTTAGCTGGAGCTAACTATGATAAAGCTGTTTCAATTGCAATTGGACTTTCATCGATTTTTGATAATGGTAAATGGATTATCAAAGGAAATCTGAATGCAAACACGGAAGGAAAAGTTGGCGTTGGCATAGGTGCAGGCTATCAGTGGTAAGATTAAGATTTAAGAATAGAAATTAAAGATTAATCTAAAATAAAATGCCCTCTTCATTTGAAGAGGGCATTTTTTATTATTAGGTATGGAATTTGTAAATTTCTGAATAAATGCAACCGCTATGTTTTATAGATAGCGGGTAGATTAAATCAAAAATTAACGAATTTAATTCTTTACGTAGCGATAAGGAATGATTATTCGATGCAATATGTTTATATATCAATGAGTTATATCAAGCATTGATAAAGTATAGCGGTGGCGTCCAGTTCAAAATTTACTATTTTTATGCTCGTTTTTCTTAATGGTATCTACATAATAATTCTTAATTTCTAAAAATCAATAGGTAAAAGTTTACGGTTGCTTTGTATTTCTCCAGCTTTTCCCCTGATTTTTATTTGCAAAAACATAAAAATCTTTTATACTCCCTAACCTGAGTTGGTCAGACAATCGCTGGTTTATTGAAGCCCTAAAGTGTTTTATTTAGTAATAAATAAAACGACCTAGTGGGACAAATAGACGAGAGGAAAGTCCGGGCTACAAAGGGCAGAGTGCCAGATAACATCTGGGAGGCGTGAGCTTACGACAAGTGCAGCAGAGAGAAGACCGCCGATGGCTTTCTTTTTAAGAAAGATCAGGTAAGGGTGAAAGGGTGTGGTAAGAGCATACCGTATGTATGGTAACATTTCATAGCAAGGTAAACTCCACTCGTAGCAAGACCAAATAGGAACTCAATGGGTGGCCCGCTCAGAGTTCGGGTAGGTTGCTTGAGCGTATGTGTGAATATACGCCTAGAGGAATGATTGTCCACGACAGAACTCGGCTTATCGACCAACTCAGACTTTTTCCCTTCATAAATTACAAATCATTCGTAGAAATAGGGCATTCCCTGTCTCTGCAATATATGAAAAAAGCAGGAGTAGTGATAATGAACACCCCTTTATTTTATGGAAGCATTGTAGCATTAGTAACACCAATGACAGCAGATGGTGAAATTGATTTTGATAATTTACAAAGATTAGTTGAATATCATATTAAATCAGGAACAGATGCAATTGTTGCTGTTGGTACAACAGGTGAATCCCCAACTTTAAATATAAATGAACACATTGAAGTTATAAAGAAAACCGTTGAGTTTGCCAATGGACGAATTCCTGTTATTGCAGGATCTGGTTCAAACTGTACTAGAGATGCAATTAAAACCACAAAATTACTGGAAAATTTAGATATAGCAGGTTGTTTGAGTGTGGTACCTTATTATAACAAGCCAACCCAAGAAGGGATGTATCAACATTACAAAGCAATTGCACAAAGTACCGCATTTCCTCAAATTTTATATAACGTACCAGGTAGAACAAGTAGTGATCTTTTGCCTGAAACTGTAGGGCGTTTAGCTGAAATACCGAATATCGTGGGAATAAAAGAGGCTTCTGGTGATATCACAAGAGTTGCACAAATTAAAGAAGCAGCAGGGCAAGATTTTATTTTCCTAAGTGGGGATGACGCTACAGGGTTTGAAACAATGAAACTCGGTGGACAAGGCGTGATTTCAGTTACAAATAATGTGGCAGCAAAAGATATGGCAGTGATGTGTGAATTAGTTCGTCAAGGACGAATTGCAGAAGCAGAAGTTATTAATCAACGTTTAATGCCATTACATAAAAATCTTTTTATTGAATCAAATCCAGTACCCGTAAAATGGGCTGCTTATAAGCTTGGGTTAATTGATGATCCTAGCTTACGTTTACCATTGACCTCTCTATCAAAAGAGGGGCAGACCATTGTGTTAAACTCTCTTAAACAATCAGGATTAATTAGTTAGGTTATTCATCATTGTGTATTTATTTTAGAACCATTACATATAGTATGTAGTGGTTTTTTTATTTAGAATTTGTAAAAATTAGTGTAGTAAACAAAAATGTTACCACTTTAATTATTTGCAACAGATAAGCCAGTCTATTTGGATTATGATAAGGTGAATATTCAGTACAAAACGGCGCTTATCCGTGTTAATAAGGGTTATAAGACAGGTTTTATAGATAAACAAGGTAATAGGATAATTTATGATATCGCAACGGGTAAGGCGTTATATACTAATGAGAAATTACAAGATCAAAACCTAAATCCATAAATTATTAATTATGGATTATTTGGAATATATTTATGGATAATATGGAATATATTTATGGATAATATGGAATATATTTATGGATAATATGGAATATATTTATGGATAATATGGAATATATTTATGGATAATATGGAAAAAAGTGTTGGATAATTCGGAAAAAGGCAGTATGATTTAACTTTATAAGGGAGAAATCATATGATAAATAGAAAGATTGAAGAGACAATTTTAAGTATGTTAAAAATATTTAGAATTGTTGCAATTAATGGACCTAGACAATCTGGAAAAACGACGTTACAGAAAGAAATTGCAAAAAAATTAAATATGCAATATTACACTTTTGATCAGGCAAAAACCTATGATATTGCCAGTGCAAATCCAGAGGATTTTATTGAATATATTAGTGAAGATAAAAATGTAGCAATAGATGAAGTACAAATGATTCCTGAAATTGTACCTGCGATAAAAATGAGTGCTGATGAGTTAAATAGAAAAGGAATGTTTTTGCTCACAGGCTCATCAGATATGTTTAAAAATTCTAAAATAAAAGAATCATTAGCAGGCAGAATGGTGAGTTTTAATCTTTTTCCTTTATCTTATGCTGAAATCAATAATAAAAATATCAATATTATTGATAAATTATTTAGTGATGATTTTTATAAATTCAACACAGATTTTTCTGTAATTCCAAGAGAAGACTTGATTAATGCAGTCGTTAATGGCGGTTATCCTGAAGTTTATCAGTTAGGCTCAAAAGAAAGGGGATTTTGGTTTGATTTTTATATAAAAGCAAGAATTACTAAAGATATCGCAAATTTTGAAAATGTACATTTGGATAAAATCTCACAGCTGGATAAACTCCTTAAAATTTTAGCTACTCAAACAAGTTCATTGGTTAATTTCTCAAATATTGCGAAAAATATGGGCAATATAGATGCTAAAACGGTACAAAAATATATACAGATATTAGAAGCTTTATACATCATTAAATTAGTGCCCGCTTATTCAAACAATGGACTTAAACGCGTAGTTAAAACACCAAAAGTACACTTTATTGATACTGGACTTGTGAGCCATCTATTAAATATCAATGCTAAAAATTTATTAGAGAAAAAAAGTGAGTATATCGGTAATTTAGTGGAATGCTTTGTTTATACTGAGCTCATTAAACATCAGAGCTACGCACAAATTGATACCCAAATTTACCATTTTAGAGATCCATATCAAAAAGAAGTAGATTTTGTGCTGGAGTCAAAAGAGGGTGATATATTAGCCTTAGAAATTAAATCAGGTTCAACGATAAAAAAAGAACATTTTAATGGTTTGATCGCTCTTGCAAAAACGATGAAAAATAGAAATTTTAAAGGTGTTATTCTATATGGTGGAAACGAGATTTTACCTTATTCCATTGATGAATTTAGATTTTGGTTAATTCCTTTAAAAATTTTTATATAAATATGCTATTCCTAAAATGCAATGGTAAGAGTGTCACGCTGGATTATGTGTGCTAAGTACCTCGAGTTATTCAGATGTAGATTTACCTGCAGAAAAAATAGAAAAATTGCATAAATTGGATAAGGAAAATCTAGGATTAGGTTTAAGTTTTGATATGTCAGGCATTTATGATTATTTAGGTAAAACTATCAAGCAACAAGAGTATATCAAAAATTTTAAAGTAGAAATTGCTATTACACAAAGTCCTTGATATTAATGTAAAAAACAAGCGGTAACATATTATCAAAAATTTGCAAAAGGATAATGTTTTATGATTATTTTAGTCAGACACGCAACGCCTTTAATTGATTATGGTAGGTGTCCGTATAGAATTGCAAAGGAAAGGTTAATTGACTATAACAGGACGACAAATATACAACAAAATGAAATCGATCTTCTTTTAAAAAGTCCGCTTTCTAAAGAAATTATAGCCAACAAAGAAAAGTATATAGGGCTGGTCTCCTCTCTGCCTCGAGCGAGAAAAACAGCACAAATAATTTTTGGTTTTTATGCTCTTTCTTATCAAGAAAGTGATTTATTTCGAGAGTTTGAATTATCAATAGTGAATATTCCTCTTATTAAATTAAAAACAAAAAACTGGTTTGTTATTTCACGAATTTTATGGTTTTTAGGCTTTAATAAAGGCGTTGAATTATTTAAAACCTCCAAATTAAGAGTGAATAAAATTATTACACTATTAAATAACCATCACAAGAAA
The DNA here is from genome assembly GCF_018343795.1 of Phocoenobacter atlanticus subsp. cyclopteri. GTDB lineage: Bacteria > Pseudomonadota > Gammaproteobacteria > Enterobacterales > Pasteurellaceae > Phocoenobacter > Phocoenobacter atlanticus. Next base: position 889,819 of record NZ_CP074346.1, on the reverse strand, counting down.
GAGCAATCTACGATTTTAGTTGCCCACGGATTATTAAATAAATTTCTAGAAAAACAGTTAGTTAAAGATAATTGGGTAATGATAGACAAACAGAAAAAAGGTTGTTTTGAGTATGTGGTGTACGATAAATATAAGGGTTAATTTGATATAGAGAAGTTAAAAATGATAAATATAGAGATTATAGAAAATAGCCCAAAAGAGCATAATGATTTATTGTTTGAAATACCAGAATTGATAGGAAAGAAAATATTAGATAGCTATTATTTGATCTTAGCTTCTGAGGGAAAACGAAAAAGAGGGAATGTAAAATACACTCTCGTTCAATTATTGACGTTCTGGTATCAAAAAATTACCCAATTAAAAGAAGGACAAATTATTTATCTCCCCATTGATTTTAATGATGAATATACTGCTGGGTTAAAAGTAGAGAAAGATCAGGATTTAATTTTAAGTTACGGCTATAGCCTAAAAATGTGTGGATATAATGTTAATCCTTTAGATCCTAGTGATTATTATAATAAAGCCACTGATTTCCAAGCAGAAAATGAAAATATTCTGATTGTTAAACAACAAGATTTTTAAGAGGGGTTGAAAGAGTTGATTGATAGATTGGAAAGGTGAAATTGTATTGTAAGCTTTTAATCGGTAGTAGCCACAGAGTATAACGTTATATTATTGCTAATAAAAAGCCGATAACTTTTCAGCTATCAGCTTTTTCAATTATAGAACGAGATTAGTGTGCTTTAATCCAATCATCCATTTCAGTTTTAAGAATATCTGATTTTGTACCAAAGATAGCTTGAACACCACCTTTAACCACAATAACACCTGCTGCACCTAGCTCTTTTAAGCGAGCTTGATCAACAGTTTCAATATCTTTTACAGAAACACGTAAACGAGTAATACACGCATCTAGGTTAGCAATATTATCTTTACCACCAAAGGCTTTAACAAGCTCTTGAGCCATTAAAGAATGCTCAACGTGTTCAACTTTAGCTTCATCAGCTTCGTCTTCACGACCAGGTGTTTTTAAGTTTAATGCTTTGATTAATACTCTGAATACAGTGTAGTAAATAGCGGCATAAATTAAACCAACACCTACTAATAATAAGATTTTGTGTGAGTTTGAAGATAGTACCGTAAAGTCAATGAAACCGTGTGAGAATGTCATTCCGTGTACGATGCCTAAAGCATTAGTAACAAAATATGCACTTGCTGCAAGGAAAGCGTGAACCACATAAAGAACTGGAGCAACGAATAAGAATGCAAATTCAATTGGTTCAGTAATACCAGTTAAAAATGAAGTTAATGCAGCTGAAAGCATTAAACCACCGACTTTAACACGATTTTCAGGTTTGGCGCTGTGCCAAATTGCAATTGCTGCTGCAGGAAGACCAAACATTTTAAATAGATAACCACCTGCCATTTGGCCAAAATAGCTCATTTCAGCGGTACGACTTGCTGCATCCGCAGAAACAAAACAAGTAACAATACCATTTTGCACTGCACCAGCGTTATCTACACAAGTTCCAGCTTCAAAGAAGAATGGTACATTCCAAATATGATGTAAACCAAATGGAATTAATGAACGTTCAACAAAGCCATAGATAGCAAATGCTGTTTCAGGGTTTTGTACCGCAGCCCAATGAGAAAATGATTCAATACCATTACCAATTGGTGGCCAGATGAATGCAAGAGCAACACCTAAAAAGATAGTTAAGAACCCTGTAATAATTGGAACTGCACGTTTACCAGCAAAGAAACCGAGATATGCAGGTAATTGAATACGGAAGAAACGATTGAAAGACCACGCAGCTATAGAACCTGATAAAATACCACCCAATACACCAGTATCGATACCTTCAATGCCTATAAAACCTGCCATTACTTTAAGAGTTGCAACATAAATACCATAACCAACAACAGCAGCTAGTGCAGATACACCATCATTATTAGTAAAACCAAGTGCCACACCAATAGCAAAAAGAAGTGGCATTTGGCCAAATACTGAACCACCAGCCTGCTCCATCAAATTTGAAATAATTTCTGGCATCCAAGAGAAGTGTGCGGCACCAACACCGAGTAAAATACCTGCAACAGGTAATACTGATACAGGTAGCATCAGTGCTTTACCAATTTTTTGTAAATTGGCAAAAAGATTGTTAAACATACGATTTTCCTTACTTTAACTTTAAAAATAACTGATAAACTGTTTAACGTTTTGTTAAACAATTACAATAATATGTTAAAAAATGGTCGCTTGCAAAGTATTATTACTTTTTTTAGTGTAACTATTAAAATAATTTAAAATCAAAAGTAATAAAATGTATATCAAATTGAAATACTAAAAACTGAAAACATCCAAACTCATTTTCTAAATAGAGCAAAATCATACTTGAACAATAATTAACCAAACATAAGTTACTCTCTTATTTTATCTGACCATCCAGCTCGTTGTAGTTTACTCTTCATACTATCTTTGATTGGGCTTAAACGAGCTAAATTTATTGCAAATCGCCTAAATGTTGCCATATTTTCAGGTGCATTTTCTCGACGAATTCTTGATTCATCTTCTTTAAATATTACATCAAGCACTTAGTGTAAGCTATTTTCGATACTCCAGTGACTTATTATTGCCTTCGCCACCATCTCAGTTGCAACAGGTCCTTGTATTGTCTTATTGCAAGCAGTCGTATTTATTATTGTTTTAGTAGTAACTAAGATTAAAGCGTCAACAGTTGAAAAACAAGTAACACAATAAATAGTACAGGTACACTTATGAAGTTTATATAAGAATTTAATTAGAACAAGATAGCACTTAAAACCTAATAAAAATTTTTACAAAATATTATGGGTATAAATCTAGCGGGTAGATTAAATCGAAAATTTACAAAATTCAATTCCTTATTTTGTAAATTTCTGTTTCTTTTTTGAGTCATAAGGCGATATAATGTAAACAGTTAGATTGAATTTTAACTAGTTTTTTTTATTTTTTTCTTCTTGCTATAAGGAAACTTGCAATGAATACTCTAAACAAACAAACAAACAAACAAACAAACAAATAAACAAACAAACAAATAAACAAACAAACAAATAAACAAACAAACAAACAAACAAACAAAGCTAAAATTTGCCTATCTTAGTTCCTTTGTGCTTTTCTCTTTAAATCCTTTTTTCTTTTCACCAGCTTTTGCAGATGCTCAACCTATTATTGCTCAAAAAATAAATTTAGGAGTGAATCTAGCTGGAAGGTCTAAGGTTGATTGTTTTAGTGGTGATAACACTGTTGTGGGGGTTACGGTTTATAACTCTAGTACTAGGCTTTTAAAATCCTTTATTTTATCAGGTCCAAATTGGACAAAACAAACTAAATTAGGGACATTTAACCCAGATAATAGTGGATTATCTAAAGTCCACTATTTAAATGATGATGGCACTGTTGCGACGGGTGTTGCGAAGAATGATAATGAACGAGATCCTAGAGGGCGAGGCATCATTTGGTCAGGTCCAAATTGGGCAACTAAAACAGAGTTAGGTTCATTAAGAGCAGATAATACGGGAATTTCTGATGTTGCGGGCTTAAGCAGTGATGGTACTATTGCGGTGGGGGATACTAAAAAAGATGGTGAGAATAAATTTAGGGCGATCGTTTGGTCAGGACCAAACTGGGCAACAAAAACAGATTTAGGAACATTAAAAAGAGATAATAGAGGATACTCAGGTGCCACTGGTTTAAGTCGTGATGGTACTATTATAGCGGGTTCTGCTTTCAATGATAATAATAAAGAAAGAGGCATTGTTTGGTCGGGACCAAGTTGGGGTACAAAAACGGACTTAGGCACATTAAAAACCGATAATAGTGGAGAATCTTGGGTAAGTACTTTGATTGGTGATGGTATGGTTGTAGGTGGAGCGGCTCTAAATGATAATAATGAAAAGAGAGCCATCCTTTGGTCAGGACCGAATTGGACTACCAAAACTGACTTAGGTACATTAAAAGCCGATAATATTGGAGGAGCTTGGGTTTGGGCTTTAAATGATGATGGTACTATTGCTGGAGGCAGGGCTCCAAATGATAATAATGAAAAGAGAGCCACCCTTTGGTCAGGACCAAATTGGACAACCAAAACTGACTTAGGCACATTAAAAGCGGATAATAGTGGAAATTCTAGCGTTACTGCTTTAAGTCGTGATGGCCGTTTTGCGGGAGGGACTGCTGAAGATGAGAATGGTGTTTCTAGAGCAACCGTTTGGAAAGTGAAAAACATAAATAATCTAACAAAAATAGATATTGAACACACCAAATTAAGTATGGTGTATTTGGGTAATGATGCACTTGGTGTCACTTCTTTACAAACGCATATCTTACAACGCTTACAACAAAGTCGCTATTTTAAAAAAGGTAAAATAGGTTACAGCATTCGTCAAGATGTAGCAGGTCAAAAAGGTAATAAAACAGCCAGTGTTGGGTTGGGTTTATCTTATGGTTTTGGAAAGGGCATAACAGCAGGAATTAACTTTGATAAAAGTTTATCACGCCAATTACCAGAAAGTTATAAAACAGACGGAAATACAGGATTAGGGCTGTTTGCTAACTGGAAAAATAATCATTGGTTTATTGAAACAGCAGCAGCGTGGCAAAGAGACAGAGTAAAAGTGAAACGCCCATTATTGCCAAATACAGAAGAGGGAAGTAACAAAACCACAATGAAAGGTTCTGCATTTTCTTTCACAACTGGATATGATTTTGGCAAAATATCGGTTTATAGTTCATTGCGTTATAACCACATTACTCGTGATGCTTATGTAGAAAAGAATGCTGAATTTGCGGCGAGTTTTGAAAAAATTAACTATACAGATACTGCTTTGGCATTAGGGGTTGAAGGCAGATTGCCATTAACACATAAACTAAGTTTATTAGCCAGTGCGGAAGTAGAGCAGCAATTAACAGGAGATAACCCAACCTATACAGTTTCAATGCCTTTTGTGGGAGGATTTAGCAAGACAGCCAAAATCACTAAAACACGTGGACGAGTACAAACAGGGTTAAGCTATAATATCAACCCTGCTCTTTCAGTGAGTTTTATGCCTTATTATGAACGAACTGCTTTTGGTTACAATGGCTGGGGAACATCGTTACAGTTAAAAGGAACGTTTTAATTTAATTGTTAATTAAAATTAATCTGCACTCAATTGGGTGCAGATTTTTTTATGAATTTTTTACAGAAATAAATCTAATTTTTCTTGACTAAGTTTTAGGTAAAACATCATTGGATGGTTCAGTTTTTCTACGCTGAGAAATTAAGTGGATTGAATATCTTTAAATTCATTGTGTTCCCCCTCTGATATCAAAACCAGAATGCCCTCCTAGTAGCCCTTATTTTCTAAAGTAATAAATTTTATTCTATTTTGAAAAAGAGAAATACTATTCTATAATTCAGAAAATAAAAATATAGAGATAAAATTATATGCAACCTAAATATTATCTTGGCGTAATGTCTGGTACCAGCTTAGATGGGGTGGATTTGGCATTGGTCGATTTTTCTACCTCACAGTCTGTTTTAAAAGCAAGTCATTTTGTCACCATACCAGAAGTATTACGTCAGTCACTTTTAACTTTGTGTTTACAAGGAGAAACCTCATTACAGCAATTAGGGGAGTTAGACCATCGTTTGGGTATGTTGTATGCGGATGCAATCAATCAATTTTTAAATCTTAATCATTTGAAAGCTGAGCAGATTGAAGCCGTGGGTTGTCACGGTCAAACCGTTTGGCATTCGCCACAAACCGCTTATCCTTTTACCACTCAAATTGGTGACGCTAATATTATTGCTGCAAAAACAGGGATTACGACTGTTGCTGATTTTCGACGTAAAGATATGGCATTTGGTGGACAAGGTGCACCACTGGTTCCTGCCTTTCACCAAGCGGTCTTTTTTGATCCAAAATTTGCAACGGTCGTTTTAAATATTGGTGGAATTAGTAATATTTCTGTTTTAATCCCTGATCAAGAGGTGATTGGCTACGATACAGGCGTAGGTAATCTTTTATTAGATATTTGGATCAATAAATATCTTAACAAACCTTATGATAAAAATGGTGAATGGGCGAAAACAGGGCAAGTGAATCAATCGTTGTTAGCCACTTTGTTAGATGAGCCATTTTTTAAACAAATCCCACCAAAAAGCACAGGACGAGAGCGGTTTAACTTACAATGGTTAGAGCAAAAAATTGCAAATTTTGAACAACATCATACCGCTTGTTTACCTCAAGATATTCAACGTACATTAGTTGAATTTACTATTCAAAGTACCGTTCAAGAATTATTAAAGTTAGAAATCAAATCGTTACCCTGTCGCTTATTAGTATGTGGAGGAGGGGCAAAAAATCCTCTTATTATGCAAGGTTTCAAAGAATTATTACCGCAATGGAATGTTGGCACGACAACGAATTATGGTTTAGATATTGATTATGTGGAAGCTGTCGCTTTTGCGTGGTTAGCTTATCAACGCATACACAATTTGCCCTCTAATATGCCAAGTGTAACAGGGGCAACAAAGGCGGTGAGTTTAGGGGTGATTTATCCTAAGTGATTTTGTGAGTTGGATCGAGTTTTTAAGTATTGTATGTGGGGGCTGATAGATCTAGTGTCTATAATATGAAAACAAATTTGAGTTGTCGACAATTTATCGACGTGTGATCTAACTTATGGAAAGAAAAATAGAAGGAAAGTGATTAATGAATGAAATTAAATTATTTGAAGACAGTCAGATCCGTTCAGTGTGGGATGAAGAAAAAGAAGAATGGTTCTTTTCTATTGTTGATGTTGTTCAGGTATTAACGGAAAGTAAAGATCCAAAGCAATATATTAAAAAACTAAGAAGTAGAGACAGTGAACTTAATTTAAAGTGGGGTACAATTTGTACCCCACTTCAGATGATAGCATTAGATGGAAAAAAAAGAAAAATTCAATCTGCTAGTGTGCAAGGAATTTTTAGAATTATTCAATCTATACCTTCCCCAAAAGCAGAGCCATTTAAAATGTGGCTAGCAAAGGTTGGAAAAGAAAGAATTGATGAAATTATCGATCCTGAATTAGCGATAGATCGAGCATTACAAACCTATTTAAAAAAAGGGTATAGCAAAGAATGGATCAATCAACGTCTTCAAGCAATACAAGTCAGAAAGGAATTAACTGATACTTGGCAAGAGCATAACGTTCAAGCAGGGAGGGAGTTTGCAATTTTAACAAATGAAATCTCAAAAGCTTGGTCTGGAATGACTACAAGAGAATATAAAGAGTTTAAAAATCTCAAAAAAGAAAATTTAAGAGATAATATGTCGACCTTAGAATTAGTGTTAAATATGTTAGCAGAAGCCACTACTACAGAACTGACTAATATCCACAATCCTATTGGTTTAGATGAAAATAAAAAAGTGGCAAAACGAGGGGGCAATATTGCAGGTAATGCTCGTAAAGAAATTGAAAAAGACAGTGGAAAACCTGTAATTACCTCTAAAAATGCACTTGATTTTGCAAAGTTGATTAATGATGTTGTGGAAATTACAGACAAAGATAATAAATCATAAAATTGCAAATTATTAAAAAAATCATACCGCTTATTTTACTATAGAGAGAACAAAATGACACAACAAAACCTTTTAAATTCACTGGCTCAGATGATAACCGAGCAACGTAATCCAAATTCACACAATATTGACCAGTTTTCAGCACTGGAAATTGTGACAATTATCAATAATGAAGATAAAAAAGTGCCTGTAGCGATAGAAAAATCTTTGCCACAGATTGCGTTAGCTGTCGAAAAAATTGTGAATGCTTTCCAAAAAGGAGGGCGATTAATTTATATTGGTGCAGGGACAAGTGGGCGTTTAGGTGTGCTTGACGCTTCTGAATGTCCTCCTACTTTTGGGGTTTCTTCGGAAATGGTTAAAGGTATTATTGCAGGTGGTGAGCGTGCTATTTGTAATGCAGTTGAAGGAGCAGAGGATAGTCAAATAGCCAGTATTGAAGATTTACAGCATATTCAATTTTCAGCAAATGATATTTTAGTTGGCATAGCCGCAAGTGGTCGAACGCCTTATGTGGTAAGTGCTTTAGCCTATGCAAAACAATTAGACGCAACAACAGTGGCAATTGTGAGTAATCCAAACAGTAAAATGGCAGAAGTATCTGATGTTACGATTGAAACCATAGTGGGAGCAGAAGTGTTAACGGGTTCTAGCCGAATGAAATCAGGTACCGCACAAAAATTAGTGTTAAATATGCTTACAACAGCCAGTATGGTATTAATGGGTAAATGTTATCAAAATCTAATGGTAGATGTGCAAGCAACTAATGAAAAACTAAGAGCAAGGGCAATACGAATTGTAATGCAAGCCACAGAATGTGAAAAAGAGCAGGCTGAACAAGTCTTAAAAGAGGCAGATAATCATTCCAAATTAGCTATTATGATGATTTTAAGTGGTTTATCAAAAGATCAAGCAAAATTATTGTTAGAAAATAATCAAGGTAGGTTAAGACAAGCGATGGCTTCTTTATGATTTTTAATAGAGACTATAAAAATAACTGTGTATCTGCTTTAATATAGAAAAACATTAAGGTGGATACCAACATGAAAAAAACAAATATAACCGACCAAATTGAAGCCCTGCTTGAGCAACTAGACTCTCAAGAAGATATCGCAAAAGCAACACAACTTTTGCACAAACGTTTCTTTGAGAAATCACTCAATGCTGAATTAGATGAACATCTTGGCTATCAAAAGAATGGTATACGTAAAGGTAGCAATAGCAGAAATGGGGTGACATCCAAAACAGTCTATACCGAAGAAGGTAAATTTTCTATCGATACTCCGCGTGATAGAGAAGGGACTTTTGAACCTGAAATCATCAAAAAACGACAAACAAGAGTACCGACACTCGACTCAAAAATTATCTATTTATATTCACAAGGAATGAGTACCCGAGAAATCACTGAAACCGTGTCAGACCTGTATGGGACTGAAATCTCACCTACACTGGTATCACGTGTGACAGATGCACTATTAGATGATGTTATCGAGTGGCAATCTCGTCCCCTTGATGATGTCTATCCCATTGTTTATTTAGACTGTATCGTTGTTAAAATTCGTCAAGATAAACGTGTGATTAACAAGGCAATTTACCTTGCTTTAGGCATTAATATGCAGGGACAAAAGGAGCTTCTAGGGTTGTGGATATCTGAAAATGAAGGAGCTAAATTTTGGTTAGGGGTGCTGACAGAATTACAAAATCGTGGTGTAAAAGATATCCTTATTACTTGTGTTGATGGATTAACGGGCTTTCCTGATGCGATTAATGCTGTTTATCCAAAAACTAAGATACAGCTTTGTATCGTCCATATGGTGCGTAATTCTATGAAATATGTGCCTTATAAGGACTATAAAGCAGTTGCTCGAGATTTAAAGAAAATTTATCAATCTGCGACAGAAGATGAAGCCTTGCAGGAATTAGAGAATTTTGCGAATACTTATGATGATAAATATCCGCAAATATCACGGTCTTGGTATAAACACTGGGATAACCTGAATACCTTGTTTAACTACCCACAGGACATCAGAAAAGCCATTTATACGACGAATGCTATTGAGTCTGTCAATAGTGTTATTCGCAAAGTCATCAATAAAAGAAAATTATTCCCAACAGATGACTCAGCAAAAAAAGTTGTTTATCTGGCTATTCAAAATGCCTCTAAAAAATGGACAATGCCAATTAGAGACTGGAAATTAGCTCTCAATAAGTTTATGATTGAGTTTGATGATCGCTTAGCTGATTATCTTTAACTAAATTGCAGTTACACAGTTTAGGAGACAGTCTCTTTTAATAGTCTCAATTTCGGTATAGCTATCTGTGTATTCAACCAATCCTCTTGTTAGTTGAGGAATAGCATACAAACACTTGAAATTGATTTAATCGATTTATGTGAAAGAGATCACAAAATTAATGTTGCTCAAATGACACTGCAGGAATTTTATACTAATCTTAATCCGCCTTTGTTTAAAAGGTAACTAAATTTAAATTCTACCAAGAGGATAAATTTATGCGATTACTTTTATTGTATCTAAAATCGTGGTTTGTGATCGACCCTAGAATGCTCCTTTGTTTCCCATAATTTACTTTTCTTTTTTCAAATTTTTTCTATTTTTAATTTTTTTCTATTTCTACAGACAAAATGTGTTGTAGTTCGTATCTATATGAGGATTTTATTATGAATACGTTTAAACATTTACCAGAACCATTCCGTATCCGTGTTATTGAACCAGTAAAAAGAACAACACGTGAACATCGTGATCAAGCTATTTTAAAAGCAGGAATGAATCCATTTTTATTAGATAGTGAAGATATTTTTATTGATTTATTAACCGACAGTGGAACGGGTGCAATTACCCAAGATATGCAAGCTGCAATGTTCCGAGGCGATGAAGCGTATAGTGGTAGCCGTAGTTACTATGCATTAGCAGATGCGGTAAAAGATATTTTTGGCTATGAATTTACAATCCCAACCCATCAAGGTCGTGGAGCAGAGCAAATTTATATCCCAATTTTAATTAAAAAACGTGAGCAAGAAAAAGGTTTAGAGCGTGACAAAATGGTTGTATTCTCAAACTATTTCTTTGATACCACACAAGGTCACTCTCAATTAAATGGTGCAACAGTGAATAACGTTTACATTAAAGAGGCCTTTGATACTGGTGTTGAACACGACTTTAAAGGGAACTTTAACCTTGAAGCATTAGAAGAAGGCATTCAAAGAGTAGGGGCAAAAAATGTACCTTATATTGTAGCAACTATTACTTGTAACTCCGCAGGTGGTCAGCCAGTTTCTCTTGCTAATTTAAGAGCGGTGTATGAAATTGCTCGTAAATATGATATTCCTGTTGTGATGGACTCTGCACGTTTTGCTGAAAATGCCTATTTTATTAAACAACGTGAAGAAGAATGCAAAGATTGGTCTATTGAGAAAATCACTTATGAGTGCTACCAATATGCTGATGCATTAGCAATGTCTGCTAAGAAAGATGCAATGGTACCAATGGGGGGATTACTCTGTTTCAAAAATAAAGAAATGGAAGATGTATATCACGAGTGTCGTACACTTTGTGTGGTACAAGAAGGTTTCCCAACCTATGGTGGTTTAGAAGGCGGAGCAATGGAACGTTTAGCTGTTGGTTTATACGATGGTATGCGTGAAGATTGGTTAGCTTATCGTATTCGTCAAATTGAATATTTAGTTGATGGATTAGAGAAAATTGGTGTGGTTTGTCAGCAACCAGGTGGACACGCAGCCTTCGTTGATGCAGGTAAATTATTACCACATATTCCAGCTGATCAATTCCCTGCACAGGCACTTGCTTGTGAACTTTATAAAGTAGCAGGTATTCGTGCTGTAGAAATTGGTTCATTCCTATTAGGACGTGATCCAAAAACAGGTAAACAGTTACCTTGTCCTGCGGAATTGCTACGTTTAACTATTCCACGTGCGACTTATACACAAAGTCATATGGATTTCATTATTGAAGCATTCCAAAAAGTGAAAGAAAACGCAGCGAATATTAAAGGATTAACCTTTAGTTATGAACCTAAAGTATTGCGTCATTTTACAGCACGCTTAAAAGAAGTGGAATAAACACTTGCAAATAGAAAGCTGTACTAGTATAGTAGTGCAACTTTCTAAAAATTAATAATAAAAGGAGTCTTATTATGAAAAAAACTACCCCCTCTATATTTGGAGGTGCTTGTATTATAGCCAGTGTCTGTGTGGGTGCTGGAATGCTTGCTATTCCAATAAAAGGTGCTGGTGCTTGGATAATATATTCAACAATTGCATTAATTTTTACAATGTTGATGATGACTCTTTCAGGTTGGCTCTTATTGGAAGCATATAAAAAATATGAATTTAGCGTCTCATTTAGTACCGTCACAAAAGATCTTTTAGGAAGTGAAATTAATGTAATCAATAATTTAGCAGTATATTTTGTTGGAGGTATTTTACTTTATGCCTACACAACAGTTGCAGGGCGTACCTTAAATGGACTTTTTGATAATACATTTGGTGAATATTCTCAAGGAATTTGGTCAATTATTTTTGTATTTGTTTTTTCTGGATTAGTATGGCATTCAACCAAATCAGTTGATCGCATTTCAGTTTTGCTTATTTTAGTGATGGTATTTACTTTTATTTTCGGTATATCAGGACTAGCAACCCATATTGATCTGAAAGTTTTATTTGATACAGGTAATGGAAATGGAGATTATACACTGTTTGCTGCGGCAATGTTGCCCGTTGCATTAACTTCATTTGGCTATCACCATAGCGTTGCTTCAATGCGTTTGTATTATAAATCTGAAACTAAAGCAAAATATGCGATTTTAGGAGGAACAACGATCGCCTTAGTTCTTTATTTACTTTGGACATTCAGTATTTTTGGTAATCTTCCTCGTTCAGAATTTAAACAAGTCTTTGAAAATGGCGGTGAATGGCAAGCTCTGCTTGGTGCATTAGGTCAAGTTGTTGAATCTAAAACTGTTGAAAATATTATTAATGCCTTCTCAATGGCGGCAGTATTATCTTCATTCATTGGTGTTGGTTTAGGGGTATTTGATTATTTAGCTGATTTCTTCAAATTTGATGATACCAAAATTGGACGAACCAAATCTTGGGCAGTGACATTCTTACCACCACTTATTTTATCTGTATGGTTCCCATTTGGCTTCGTAACAGCAATTGGGTATGCAGGAGCGGTTGCGACAATTTGGACTTGTATTATTCCAGCATTGTTAGTGAAAAAAGCACGTGAGAGAAATGGTATAGAAGGGTTTCATATTGGTGGCGGAAATATACTGTTAGGTATTTTAATTCTATTTGGAATGAGTGTTGCTATTATTCACTTCCTTGATATGTTTGGTTTATTGCCAACTTTTAAAGGATAATTTATAAATATATTACGGATAGACAGTTACCTTGTCTATCCTATATTGTTACAACTTAACAATTAATACAAAGCAATGCTTTTTTAACTTACATACTTTAAGGTATAGAGTCATATATTCTGTGAGATTATTTATTTAAAAAATAGTTAAACTTCCGTTTTATCTTTATATTCACAAAGATCTTCAATAATACACGAACCGCAACGAGGTTTTCGGGCGATACAGGTATAGCGACCGTGTAAAATCAGCCAATGATGGACATCAACTTTAAATTCATTGGGAACAACTTTCAATAACTTTTCTTCAACTTTGACAACATCTTTTCCCATCGCAAATTTAGTACGATTACTTACCCTAAAAATGTGGGTGTCAACGGCAATAGTTGGGTGTCCAAAAGCAGTGTTAAGTACTACATTGGCGGTTTTTCGCCCTACTCCTGCCAGTGCTTCTAAGGCTTCTCTGCTTTCAGGAACAATACCATTATGTTTTTCAATTAAATCACGACAGGTTTTAATCACATTATTTGCTTTACTATTAAATAGTCCAATAGTTTTAATATACTCTTTTAAGCCCTCTACACCTAAATCTAAAATTTTTTGAGGTGTATTGGCAATAGGAAATAATTTAGCCGTTGCTTTATTTACACCAACATCAGTGGCTTGAGCAGATAAAATTACGGCAATCAATAACTCAAAAGGTGAATTATAATTCAGCTCTGTTGTTGGATGCGGATTTTGATCTCGTAATCGAGTTAAAATTTCAATACGTTTTGTTTTATTCATAATGGTTTTTTAATAAAAATAACCTTGATCATAAAGCATTTTTATCACCATAGTAAATGACATTATCACGATCATTGGTCGAATTAATTTTTGTCCTCGTGTGACGACCATTCTTGCACCTAAATGACCACCAATAAACTGACCGATCATCATAAATAATCCTACTTTCCAAAGTACGGCACCACCTAAAACAAAAAAGAGTAATGCAGCAGAATTAGACGTAAAGTTTAGTACTTTTGCGTGAGCAACCGATTTAGAAAGATTAAAACCCAGTAAAGAAACAAAAGCCAGTGTAAAAAATGATCCTGCTCCAGGTCCTAAAAAACCATCATAAAAACCAATTCCTATGGCAGCTGTTACACCAAATAAAGTAAGACTGATACGTTGTATAACATCTTTTTTACCTAAATTAGGGCTAAATAAAAAATACAATCCAACAATAAAAATAAGAAAAGGAATAATCACTTTAAGGGAGGCTGCATCCATTAGTTGGATTAAAATAGTCCCAATGGAAGAGCCTAAAAAAGTCAATATAATCAACCATTTTATTTCTTTTAAATTAACTGTTTTTTGTCGTATAAAATAAAGAGAAGCAGCGAAAGAACCTCCGCTACCTTGCAGTTTATTGGTACCTAATGCTAAAGTGGGGGGAATTCCGACAGCCAGTAGAGCAGGAACGGTAATTAGTCCGCCTCCACCAGCGATAGCATCAATAAAACCAGCGACCATCGCTACAAGAAATAGCAGTGCTAAAATATCAAAATTAAAATCCATAAAATTCCTTATAAGCGGTATGATGTTGATCATTTTTTGCAAAATTTATTACGTATAGATTATCATTTATTCAATTTTTCTTAAATAATAAAAGGTAAAAAATTATCTATTTTGATAGAATGAAAATAAAAGGAGAAAAGCGATGAAAATCAGTTTAATTGTTGCACGAACTAAAAATAACGTGATAGGTAAAGATAATCAAATGCCGTGGCATTTACCTGTTGATTTAGCGTGGTTTAAGAAAAACACGATAAATAAACCCGTCATTATGGGAAGAAAAACCTATGAATCTATTGGGCGTTTATTACCAAATCGTCCTAATATTATTTTATCTCGTTCTGATTTTGAAGTAGAAGGTGCGTGGTATGCTTCTAGCCTAGAGCAAGGGTTACAAATAGCCAGTGAATTAGCTAATGTTGAAGAAGTAATGATTATAGGGGGCGGAGAATTGTTTAAACAAGCATTGCCATTAGCAGATAGATTATATTTGACAGAAATTCAGGCAGAAATTGAGGGGGATACTTTTTTTGAATTTGATCAATCAAAGTGGCAGTTAAAACAAGAAACCTTATCTGAAATTGATGAAAAAAATAATTATCCTTGCCGTTTTATGGTATGGGAAAAATAAATATGTAAAGGACAGAGTATGATTAGTGTTTTTGATATGTTTAAAATAGGTGTGGGACCTTCTAGCTCTCATACAGTTGGGCCAATGAAGGCTGGGAAAGAATTTGTCGATACACTTATTCAAAATAATCAGTTAAATGGCATAACAAAATTATATGTTGATGTTTATGGCTCACTTTCTATGACAGGAAAAGGACATAATACTGATATTGCCATTATTATGGGGTTAGCAGGTTATTTACCTCATAATGTTGATATTGATGCTATTCCGTCATTTATATTAGAAGTGAAACAAACAGCTAAATTATCCGTTGCTAAAGGTGAGCATATTGTTGATTTTGATTTTGACAAAAATATGACTTTTCATAGCAGTTTCCTTTCATTGCACGAAAATGGAATGCGAATTACCGCATTAAATGGTGAAGAAACAGTATATCAACAAACCTATTATTCAATAGGTGGGGGATTTATTGTTGATGAAGCTCATTTTGGTGTTGAAGAAGAACAGCCAATACAAGTGCCTTTTCCTTATAAAAATACGAATGATGTGATTGAACATTGTGAAGATAATGGCTTGTCTATTTCTAGTTTTATGCTACAGAATGAATTAGCATTACACACAAAAGAAGAGTTAGAAAACCATTTATTATTAGTATGGGATACGATGAAAGCTTGTATAAATAAAGGTATTCATACGGAAGGTGTATTACCTGGTCCATTGAAGGTGCCTCGTCGTGCAGGTATGTTGTATCGTCATCTTAAATCAAACAGTAATTTACTTAATGATCCAATGCGAGTAATAGATTGGGTTAATTTATTTGCTTTAGGGGTGAATGAAGAGAATGCAGCAGGTGGTCGAGTAGTGACTGCACCAACTAATGGTGCTTGTGGTATCGTGCCTGCGGTCTTAGCTTATTATGAAAAGTTTATTACAACATTGACACCTGAAATTATTGAACGCTATTTGTTAGCCTGTGGGGTAGTGGGCTCGTTATATAAAATGAATGCTTCTATTTCTGGAGCTGAAGTAGGCTGTCAAGGTGAGGTTGGCGTTGCTTGTTCAATGGCTGCAGCAGGTTTAACAGAAATATTAGGTGGAAGCCCTGATCAAGTGTTTATTGCTGCAGAAGTTGCAATGGAGCATAATCTAGGTTTAACCTGTGACCCTGTGGGTGGACAAGTTCAAGTGCCTTGTATTGAACGCAATGCAATCGCATCAGTAAAAGCAATTAATGCAAGCCGAATGGCATTGTTGAGAACAACAAAACCTAAAGTAAGTTTGGATAAAGTTATCGAAACAATGTATGAAACAGGTAAAGATATGAATACCAAATACCGTGAAACTTCACAAGGTGGTTTAGCAATTAAAATATTGTGTAGTTAATTAGGAATGTTAAATAGAGTTTAATAGTTATCCTTATAGCCTCAAACACGGGGATAACCTGAATACTTTGTTAACTACCCTGAGGACATAAGAAAAGCCATTTATACAACCATTGTAACCTTGCCTTATGTGTATCAATTAGAAGAAGCGATTGGACGATTAGAGCGATTTTTGAAAAACTATCGTCAGTCGTAAATATAGCATTGAGAATAGCGGTCACTTGTTTATTAAAATTTGCAAAAATCAATGAAGCGTGACTGCTATTTTATTTTTATAGGTAATCAAAATTTTGAGGATTATTTAAAATGAAAAAATATATTGTGTTATTTTGTTAATACTGCGTTATATTTATCATAATAAATAACCTCTGAAATAACAAAACAAAGAGAGCAAATATGACACAAGTTTATAATTTTAGTGCAGGCCCTGCAATGATCCCTCAAGCGGTTTTACAACAAGCACAGCAAGAGTTGATGAATTGGAATAATTTAGGAGTTTCTGTAATGGAAGTGAGCCATCGAGGAAAACCTTTTATTGAGTTGGCAGAGCAGTCTGATAAAGATTTAAGGACTTTATATGGTATTCCAGAGAATTACTCAATTCTTTTCTTACAAGGTGGTGCAAAAGGGCAATTTTCGGCTATTCCGATGAATTTAACCCAAAAAGGTAAGGCGTTATATTTAACCAGTGGTCATTGGTCGAAAATGGCAGCAGCAGAAGGGCGTAAATATACGCAAGTCACAGAGGTTGATATTTTAGACCCACAGAGTCAAAAAACAGCGGTAACAGAGTTAGATTTTGAAAATGTGGCAGAGCAGTATGACTATGTACATTATTGCCCTAATGAAACTATCAGCGGTGTAGAAATTTTTGACGTACCAAAAGTAGGGAATGGCGTGTTAGTGGCAGATATGTCTTCTACTATTCTTTCTCGTCAAATTGATATTTCTAAATTTGGCGTTATTTATGCAGGGGCTCAAAAGAATTTAGGTCCATCAGGCATTACCATTGTGATTATACGCAATGATTTGATTAGCACAGCAATGCCTAACACTCCACAAGTTTGGGATTATGCGGTTCAGCAAAAAGCAGACTCAATGATTAATACCCCACCGACTTTTGCGTGGTATCTCTGTTCATTAGTGTTTAAACATTTATTAGCACTAGGTGGTGTAGCAGAGGTCGAAAAACAAAATATTGCTAAGGCTCAAAAACTTTATGATTTTATTGATCAAAGTAAATTATTTTCAAATGTGGTATCACTTCAAAACCGTTCTAGAATGAACGTGACATTTGTCACGGGCAATCCTGAGTTAGACACAAAATTTGTGGCTGAAGCATTGGAAAATAACTTACAAGCGTTGAAAGGACATAAAGTGCTAGGTGGAATGCGAGCCTCTATCTATAACGCAATGCCAATGGAAGGGATTGATGCGTTGATTAGCTTTATGAAAAAGTTTGAAGAGCGTTATAGCTAATTAGCGTAGGGGCGTGATTAGCAAACGCAGTTTGCGTATATCCGCCCGTTGCTCGACATAAAAGTACCTCAACGTATAATTAGACTAAAACATAGCGGTGACATCAACTTAAAAATTTGCAAATTGATCATAAAATGCTGTAAATAAATGGATGGAGCATTTGATTTTATAACAATATTTAAAATTGGTGCGTTGCGGGTGGATATACGCAAACTGCGTTTGCTCATCACACCCCTACAAAATAACCATTACAAATCAATAAATTATTCAGTTCTTAACCTAAACGCCCATAAAAAGTCATTCTTGCTGATTCGGATAATGCGACATCTGGAGCATTATTATAAGCAAGTACCGATAGCATTCGAGTTTTATCGCCAACAGTAGGTATAACCCTATGTATTGAATTACGCCCACGAAATAGTACTAATGTGCCTGCTTCTGGCGAGATTGATTTTGCTGGAATTTTGCCATCCACAATTTTTTCTGCTAATTCAAAGCCCATTTCACCAGCATCTGCATCACGGACATCACGCACATACTCAAATTCGCCACCGCCTTTGGGTTTGGCAATTAGCAGGGTAATGGCAAAAGAGGAGTTATCAAAGTGCCAACCTAATCCTTGTCCGTCACTGGCATAGTGTATATTAACGGAAGAGAGAGGATCGACATAAGGATATAACTGTTTTTCTCCCAGTACATAACATAAAAATGACTTAAATAATTCGTTGTTATATAACACTTTAAGCGGAGAGTTGACTGAAATAAGATCATCCGTTATACAGCCTTTTTCTGTGCTAATAAGACGATTGCGGATATGATCTTCAGAAAAATTATCATCACTAGGTACAAGATAAATATTATGTTTACTCGTAGTGTAAAATGCTAAATGTTGCTTTTTCTTCCCCTCTTGAGCAATCTCTTCAAGAACCGTATTATTGATAAAATCAGGTAATACCACGATCCCGTTATCATCAAGGCTTTTTTTACACTCTTGTAAAAAAGCCTCATCATTTAAGGTATATTTTTTATTAACAATAGCTTGCAACTTTTTCATCATTATTACTCCTTTCACTTTACCTAGATGACCAAATTGGTATAACTTTCGAGCATAACGCAATCTTAACTAAATCACAATAAAATAAAATACCACCAAGATTAACAATTTGTTAAGATGAAAGCAGTTAAATTTACAACAATAATGGTTTAAAGATAAACCAGTAGAGTATTAAATGAATAAAATTTATAAAAATATCTCAATAGTTTTAACAATATTGACAGCAGTCTATATGATGTCGATGATCTTTTTAGGGATTTCATTAATTGGTTTTTGGACGGATATTATCTGTTTAATGCTTCTTGTTTATTTTACTTTTAAAGAACGATACAAAATTGAAACAGGTGTTGTTAAAGGCACTGTCTGTTTTATTAACACCTTGTATTTGCTGATTATTTTGGTTTATCATTCACGCCTTACATCTCCGCCCTAAAGGATGAAGTTTTACGGTATGAATGATAAATGATGAAAAAATATCTCATTATCATAATGACACTTATCGGTATGGGCGAAGTTTTTGCTCAAACAAAACAGGATATCTATATCGCATCAAAACGCATTAATGAAAGTTTTGCAGAAGACCACTCAACCGAGTACATTGCCGACTTTTTACAAGCAGACAGCATTAGTATTATTATCAGACATTCACTGACGAACAAAAAAGAAACACTGCAACTCACAGCTGACAAGAAATACGATTTTTTTAACAAGCCACAATTATTTAGCACTGCCACACGCAGAAAGTCGGAGTATTTTACCGTTGATGACAATTGCTATCAGTTTTTTAACGAAGGTATTTCACACAATTCGTGGTATCTTGAAAAACTATGTTATATCAATACGCCACACAAAATGCAGCTATCGGAAATCTATATATTAGACGGCGATTAAGATGAAGAAATATCTGTTACACATTATTGGGATAGTAAGCGATTTTCTTTTGAAATTGATGCGAGGAAGAAAACCGTTTATGCACCTAATGAATTTAGTGAATACTGTAATGCCTCCTATGTCTGCTAAATGACAATCTTTAAACGCTTTCTTATTGACGAAAATTTATCTTTGTGCTAATTTTCGTCAATAAGAAGAATTTAAAGGGATTACACCACGATGATTAATAGAGACGTATATTTACAAAAGATAAGAAAAATCAAAGATCAGCATATTATCAAGGTTATTACTGGCATTCGTCGAAGTGGTAAATCTACCCTTCTAGAAATATTTAAGAATGAGCTTCTTGAAGCAGCTGTCCCAAGTGAAAATATTATTTTTATAAATTTTGAGGAACGAGAAAATATTAGCTATTCCTCGTGGACAGTATTGTACGATGAAATTGTTTCCAAAATGGATAATACAGCAATGTATTATATTTTCCTTGATGAAGTACAGTTAATTGATGATTTTGAAAAACTCGTTAATAGTTTATTTACCAAAAAAAATGTTGATTTATATGTGACAGGCTCAAATGCTTATTTACTCTCTAGTGAATTGGCAACACTGTTAACAGGAAGATATATCGCTATCAATATTCAACCGTATTCGTTCAAAGAGTATATGCTCTCACATACTGATGAAGCAAATAAAGACCGTCTTTTTCATCAATATCTCAATGATAGTTGTTTTCCAGAAGCCGTTAATCTCTCAAAAGTCAGTGAAGAATTAGTTAATGATTATTTACAATCTATTTATGATACGGTTATTATTAAGGATATTGCCCAACGTCATAAGTTAAGAAATATAAATAATCTTCACCGTATTGTGAGTTTTTTATTTGATTCCATCGGGTCATATATTTCTGCTACCAATATTGCTACACAACTCAATAAAAATTCTCAAAAAAGCATTTCCCATAATACTATTCTGAAATATTTAGACTTTTTAACGCAATCGTATATTTTGTACAAAGTACCGCGCTATGATTTAAAGGGTAAAGAATTACTGAGTACTCACGAAAAATATTATGTAGTGGATTTAGGGCTGAGAAATATCACAACGACCAACCACCAACATACCGATTTAGGTCATAAGCTAGAAAATGTTGTTTATTTTGAACTGTTGCGGCGTGGAGGAAAAGTATATGTGGGTAAGCATAAAAATAACGAAATTGATTTTGTCGTGCAAAAACCAAATAATCAACGAGAGTATTATCAAGTAGCCTACACCGTTAATAGTGAACAAACATTTAACCGAGAAATGTCGGTATTTAATACGCTCAAAGACCATTATCCAAAATATCTTTTAACACTTGATTATGGAAATGAAACGATTAATGGGGTGAAAAAATTAAATGTTGTGGATTGGCTACTGGCTGATTAGACTAAATGGCAGCGTTCCTCTGTTTTTTACAAAAAAATACAGCTATTGGAAATTTATATATTAGATGGGATTAAAATGAAGAAATACTTTGCAATTATTATGTTAATGGCATAAATATATCGACAGATACGGAGGGGAGTTTTCAATACCTAAAGGGACTATTATTCAATTTACTTGTGATGAAAAAGATACTTGGTATTGGTTTGATGATAACCAAGATCTTGAATTTAAAGAACGATTTTGTTGTTTTGCTACCAGTACAGATGGTTCGATGTGTGGTTTGTGGAGATCAGACACTAATGAAATCAAGATAGTTCATATAGGTTCAGGCTCTACATTACTTTGTATTTTGGCAAATAATATGTTGGATTTTATTAGGTTTTTAGCAATCGGATATTCAGAGATTTGTTGGGAAGAGGAGTTTAGCACTTCACCTTATGAAGAAGACTCAAATTTAGAAAGAAATACATATTTTGAGAATAAAATCATGTATTGCAGAATGCTCCGTTAATAAGAGGTACGATAAAAATGAAAAAATACACTCTTCCCATAATCTTATATATATTGCGTTTAGCACTGTCTAATCTCTTTGGCTTTTCTTATCTTATTAAATGGTTATTTTGTGGGTGATGTTTTTAGTACAGAAAAAATACTAAGAAGCTAAAGATGGGGAGATGGTGTGTTTTTCAATTAAAAAGTGTGAGTTAAAGTAGGAATAGGGAAAGAATATGAAAGTCGTCGTATTAACAGGTGCTGGAATTTCAGCGGAATCAGGTATTCAAACCTTTAGAACCAGTGATGGGTTGTGGGAAAATCATCGGATAGATGATGTGGCAACCCCTGAGGGATTTTTGCGTGATCCTAAATTGGTACAACAGTTTTATAATCAGCGTCGTGAGAAGTTATTTGATCCTCAAATTCAACCTAATGCAGCCCATTTTGCACTGGCTAAATTGGAGCAGAAATTAGGTAAAGATTTTCTGCTCGTTACTCAAAATGTGGATAATCTACACGAACGAGCTGGCTCCAAAAATTTGATCCATATGCACGGTGAGTTGTTAAAAGTACGTTGTGTTAAATCAGGAAAGGTATATCACTGGGAAAAAGCTATCACTTCTGATGATAAGTGCAGTTGTTGTAATACGCCACAAGTTTTACGCCCTCATATTGTGTGGTTTGGTGAAATGCCGTTAGAAATGGAGCGAATTTATAAAAGGTTGCAAGAGTGTGATTGTTTCATTGCGATAGGGACGTCGGGTAATGTTTATCCTGCGGCAGGTTTTGTACAAGAAGCAAATTATGCAAGGGCAAATACCGTTGAATTAAATTTAGAACCAAGTAAAACCCATTCTGTTTTTAAACAAGGTTATTATGGATTAGCGAGCCAGATTGTGCCTGAGTTTGTTGATAAACTATTGGGAAAAGTAATTTAAGCGGTGACATTATGATTAAAATTTGCAAAACGGAAAAAGTAAGTATGAAAAAAATGATTGGTTATTTATATTGTCATTTGTGGCGTGGAGCATTATTGCTTTATTGCCGTCTTTTGATTTAACAAGGCAGGTGGCGACGATTACAACACTGATGTTGGTGCTAGGTGAGATATTTTTTGGATATCAACTGTTTTTTAAGGCAGACATTTGTGAGTAAAATAAAAAGTTTTTTCATAAAAATAACAGAAAAAATAACCATAAATATAACTAAGTCATAAAGATAATTTAAAGAGTTTGATAGCGGATAAGTAGTGATAGTAATTAAGGGTAAAATTTACAATAAAAATAAGGATTTCTGATCTTCTAAGTTTAAAAAAATATTTTTCACTATTTCATTTCGATTAATTTTTCGTTATCCTATCGGCTTGACAATATTATAAGTCATATTTTAGTTTATATTTACAAACACAAACTTTAATTGTTTTAATTTTACAGGGAGAATGAAAAATTTATGAGTAATTCATTATCATCAAAACTACTCAATGGTAATCTCGTATTACGTATTGCTGTTGGTTTAGTTCTTGGCGTACTTCTCGCCTTTTTTAGTCCAGAACTTGCTAAAGATGTCGGCGTATTAGGTCAATTTTTTGTACGTTCGTTACGTTCAATCGCACCTATTCTTGTGTTTGTTCTAGTGCTTTCAGCTATTGCAAATAAAGAAGTTGGCTCAAACAGTGCATTAAAACCAGTTATTGTGCTTTATTTACTTGGTACTTTCTTAGCTGCATTAACAGCAGTTGTATTAAGTTTTATGTTCCCAACACAGTTAGAGTTAGTCGCAAGTCCAAATAATATTGCACCACCACAAGGCGTGGGTGAAATTTTAAAAACATTAGTATTTAATGTGGTTGATAATCCATTTAGTGCTTTAACTAGTGGTAACTTTATTGGGATTTTAGCTTGGGCAATTGGATTAGGTATTTCATTGCGTCACGCATCACAAAGTACAAAAATGTTTCTTGTTGATATATCAGAAGCTGTTTCTTTTGTGGTAAAAGTTGTGATTGCACTTGCACCAATAGGTATTTTTGGTTTAGTTTCAGATACTATTGCAACTAACGGTCCAGATGCGTTCTTAGGCTATATTCGCTTACTTACAGTATTATTGGGAGCAATGGGAATTGTTGCTTTTGTACTTAATCCATTGTTAGTGTATTGGAAAATTCGTCGTAATCCTTATCCATTAGTATTTACGTGTTTACGTGAAAGTGGAGTAACAGCGTTCTTTACACGTAGTTCAGCTGCAAATATTCCAGTAAATATGGGATTAGCAGAGCGTTTAGGCGTGAGAGAGAGTATTTATTCTGTTTCTATTCCATTAGGTGCAACCATCAATATGGCAGGTGCAGCGATTACTGTAACAGTGCTTACGTTGGCAGCAGCATATACTCAAGGAATTACACCAGATTTTAGTACCGCATTGTTGTTAAGCCTTGTAGCCTCTGTTTGTGCTTGTGGTGCATCTGGTGTTGCTGGTGGTTCACTATTACTTATTCCTCTTGCGTGTAGCTTATTTGATATTCCAGTAGATATTTCAGCACAGGTTATTGGTGTTGGTTTTATTATTGGGGTTATTCAAGATTCAGCAGAAACGGCATTAAATTCATCAACTGATGTATTATTTACTACAGCGGTAAGTATTGCAGAGGATAACAAAGAACTAAATAGTTAATGGTTCTATCGAAGTTTACGACTTAAGCTTGCATTTTTAATTTATTGAATTTGTGGCAGAGTAGACAAAAGGGTTGGTTTTTATATTCTAAATGATTACCAACTCTTTTTTTTTAAAACCTTTATAAACATAATTTTATGCTATTTTGTTAATCTATTATAATGAGATAGTTTTTATTTAAATTACTTCAAATAAACTGTGGTGATATTTGTTTTTTGCATTTAATTATAGGATGTTTTTCAAACATTTTATTTCATTTTTTAATCTAAATAAGTAAAAATGTATTGAAATTTACTATAAAAGTCTTTATTTTAAGGCAAACGCTTTCTTATGACTAAAATCAAAATACGCCAAAATAAGAGTACAAACACATAAGTTTTCGTTTATAATTCAGTACACTTCTTAATTACATTTTTTAATAAAAAGGGAAAACAATATGAAAGATTTTATGAGTATTGCACAACAATGGTTAGCTCAAGATCCTGATGCGGAAACTCGTGCAGAGTTGCAGGAAATTATTGATCAAAATGATGTTAAAGAGTTGGAAGCTCGTTTTTCAGATCGTTTACAATTTGGTACGGCAGGATTACGTGGTCGTTTACAAGCGGGTTCAATGGGAATGAACCGAGTATTGGTTTGTCAAGCTGCCGCTGGTTTAGCGCGTTTCTTGTTGAAAAAAGAAAAAAATCCAACAATTGTGATTGGTTATGATGGTCGTAAAAATTCATTGCGTTTTGCACAAGATACCGCTGAAATTATGCAGGCAGCAGGCATTGAGGCTCAACTTATGCCAAGTTTACGTCCAACGCCAGTTTTAGCGTTCTCTGTTCGTCGCTTAAAAGCAAGTGCGGGTGTAATGGTAACCGCAAGCCATAACCCACCAGAAGATAACGGTTATAAAGTTTATTTAGGTGGCGAAGACGACGGTGCTCAAATTATTTCTCCTAACGATAAGTTAATTGCAGAAGAAATTCAATGGGTTGCGGATAATCAACGTGTAAATGATATTCCACGTGATACCAATTATAAAATGATCGATCAAGCAATTATTGATGAATTTATTGAGCGTACGGCAAAATTAGCGACTGCTCCAGCAACGGATTTAAGTTATGTTTATACTGCAATGCATGGTGTGGGTAAAGAAACTTTATTAAGTGTGTTAGAAAAAGCAGGCTTAGCAAAACCAACTTTAGTGGCAGAGCAGTGTGAACCAGACGGTACATTCCCAACGGTTGCATTCCCTAATCCAGAAGAAAAAGGGGCATTAGATTTAGCGATTGAAAAAGCAAAAGAAGTAAATGCAGAGTTTATCGTCGCAAATGACCCTGATGCAGACCGTTTAGCTGTTGCTGTTGCAGATGAAAATGGACAATGGGCTACGTTACACGGTAACGAATTGGGCTTATATTTAGGTTGGTTTATTGCACAACAAGCACAAGCTGAGGGTAAAAAAGGTGTATTAGCCTGTTCATTAGTATCTAGCCCATTACTTGGAAATATTGCGAAAGCGTGTGGAATGGAATATCAAGAAACATTAACAGGCTTTAAGTTTATCGGTCGTATTCCTGGTTTAATCTTTGGTTTTGAAGAAGCATTAGGCTATCTTGTAAACCCAACAGAAGCACACGATAAAGACGGTATTTCAGCAATTACCTGTTTCTTAAACTTAATTAATAGCTTAAAAGCACAAGGCAAAACATTTGCACAATATCGTCAAGAGTTTATGGAAAAGTTCGGAGCGGCAAACAGCGATCAATTAAGTATTCGTGTTGAAGATTTAAGCCGTATTCAGCGTATTCAACAAGCAGTGCGTGCTAATCCATTTAAAGAATTAGGTGGTGTAGCAGTTGAACAATATATTGATCATTTACAAACTGAAAAACAAAATGATATTTTAGTGTTCCATTTAGCTGGCGGACAACGTGTTATTTTCCGTCCATCAGGTACAGAACCTAAAATCAAAATGTATTTAGACACAACAGGCAAATCACTTGTTGAAGCAAAAGAAATTTGTGCAAATATTAAAGCAGATTTAGCCGCATTTGCGGATAGTGTTGCTTAATCGTTAATTTTCTCTCTCCTTCCCTCGCTTTTCTTCAAGCAGAGCGGTGAGGATGGATGACATAAGCTAAAAATTTCCTCTTTCGTCTGCGGGGAGGAAATTTTTGTTTTGTGTACTTTTTGAAATGTTATTACTCTTAATAGTAAAAAATCAATAGTTAAGAGTATACAGTTGTCCTAAATTAAGATTCAGAGCAAGATCATATTTTTAAACTTACAATATTTTAGTTGTTCACTGTATTTGTAAGATTGAATATTAAACAAAAACGGTTTGATTGATATTTGCTTATACTTGGAAGTTGAAAATAAATAGTTATTTTATTAGTGCGTATATTTTTGCTCTGAATTAAGCCTAATATAACACAATTATTTCATTGAATTTATAGTTAAATTTCTGTATATTTAGCAGGTTATTATTTACCTATTCTTATAATTAAAACGGATGCTAAAATATGTTAAACAAGTTTCGTGGATTATTTTCAAATGATCTTTCAATTGATTTGGGAACAGCAAATACCCTTATTTATGTAAAAGGACAAGGCATTGTTCTTAATGAACCATCAGTAGTTGCAGTACGTCAAGACAGAGCTATGTCAACTAAAAGCATTGCTGCAGTAGGTTCAAATGCAAAACTAATGTTAGGTCGTACACCCAAAAGTATTAATGCAATTAGACCAATGAAAGATGGTGTAATTGCAGATTTTGATGTGACTGAAAAAATGTTGCAGTATTTTATTAAGCAAGTACATAGTAATAATTTTTTACGTCCAAGTCCTCGTGTTGTAGTTTGTGTACCTGCGGGAGCAACGCAAGTAGAGCGTAAAGCAATTAAAGAGGCCACGATTAGAGCGGGAGCCAGAGAGGTTCATCTTATTGAAGAGCCTATGGCTGCAGCAATTGGAGCAGGATTACCTGTTCACGAAGCAACAGGTTCAATGGTTATTGATATTGGTGGTGGAACAACAGAAGTTGCGGTACTTTCATTAAATGGTATTGTTTTTTCTTCTTCAGTAAGAATTGGTGGAGATAAGTTTGATGATGCTATTATCGCTTATGTTCGTCGTAATTTTGGTTCTGCAATTGGTGAAACAACGGCTGAAAGAATTAAAAAAGAACTTGCAACGGCTTATATTATCAAAGATGAAGATGGTGGTTGTAGTCAAATCAGAACAACAGATGTTCACGGACATAATCTTGCTGAGGGAGCACCAAGAAAATTTGAATTAACCTCTAAAGATGTGCTTGAAGCGATTGAGCAGCCTTTAAATGGTATTGTTGATGCGGTGAAAGGCGTGTTAGAACGTTGCCCTCCAGAGCTTGCTGCAGATATTTTTGAACGAGGAATGGTATTAACTGGTGGTGGAGCATTGTTGAAAAACTTAGATATTTTACTTTCAGAAGCTTGCGGTGTCCCTGTTATTGTTGCTGAAGATCCTCTTATTTGTGTTGCACTTGGTGGTGGAAAAGCATTAGATATCATTGATATGCACGGTGGTGATATTTTCCTTGATGATAATTAAACTATTATTAACAGTAGTTGGTAGTGGAAAAATCGCCATTACCAACTCCTTTTATAATTTCATTTCTCTATTGTAATGAAGCTAATATTTTCCAAGTTGCCTTCACTAGGCGTTCGTTTATTTTTTGCCATTGTTTTTTCTATTGCGTTAATTGTATCTGATGGTCGTAGTAATATGATAATTCAAGTACGTAACGTGTTGGAAACAACAGTGAGTGTGTTGTATTATTTTGCAAATACCCCTCGAATTATTCTTGATGGAGTCAGTAATAATTTTATTGATAGTTCCAAATTACAGCTAGAAAATAAAATGTTAAAAGAACAACTTCGAGAGAAAAATGCGAGTTTATTACGTTTTGAACAATTAAAAGTTGAAAATCAACGTTTACGGTTACTCTTAAGCTCTCCGCTACGTCAAGATGAATACAAAAAAGTAGCTGAAGTGCTTACAGCTGAAATAGATACTTATCGTCAGCAAGTTGTGATTAATCAAGGGCGACAAAGTGGTGTATTTATAGGACAGCCTGTTATTGATGAGTTGGGTATTGTTGGGCAAGTGATTTCTGTAGGGGAAACGACTAGTCGAGTGTTATTGATTACCGATTCTTTACATTCAATTCCTGTACAGGTATTACGAAACGATGTGCGTACTATTATTAATGGTTCTGGGCAGAATAACGAACTATTCATTGATGCTTTACCTCGAACTGTAGATATAGTAAAAGGTGACATTTTAGTTACCTCAGGCTTAGGTGGACGTTTTCCAGAAGGGTATCCTGTTGCGGTGATTGAGTCAGTTTCAAATACAAGAAAAGCACATTTTGCTCGTATTGTTGCTCGTCCATTGGCTTCATTTAATCATTTGCGTCATTTATTACTCTTATGGCCAACAAACGAAGAGTTACGCAACATTAAAAAACTTTCTGCACAAGATGTGAGAAATGTAGTTAATGAACGTCGTACTTTTGCTAATCCATTATCTTATTCAAAACCAACAACAAAAATAAAAATACAGGTAAAATTACCAGAGCCAGAAAAAGGACAAGGAATAACGAATAATGAAAACTAATATTATTTTTAAGTTATCTGTATTGTTTATTATTTTTATCATAGCTTTTATTCTAGAAATAATGCCATGGCCAACAAATTTACAGGGGCTTAGACCTGCTTGGGTTGTGTTATTAACTATTTATTGGGTTCTTGCATTACCTCAAAAAATTAATATTGGTACTGCTTTTGTTATTGGCATTGTGTGGGATCTTGTTCTTGGTTCGGTACTTGGCATCCATGCTCTGGTACTTTCTATTGCCATTTATGTAATTGCAAAACACCATCTTATTCTACGGAATATGTCATTATTACTTCAAGCAATACTAGTAATGGGTTATGTGGCTCTTATTAAAATAATGATATTCTTTGTAGAATTAATTTTACATAATGTGAGTTTTCATTCTCAAGAGTTACTCGGTGCTGTTATTAGCGGTTTACTATGGCCGTGGATTTATCTTTTAATGCGACAAATTCGTCGAGGTCTTTGGTTAACAGAATGAGTAGTTTAGCGTTTGATTTTTCAGATGATTTTCGTCCTCTTTCCGCAAGAATGCGTCCTCGTGATTTAAGTGAATATATTGGACAATCTCATCTTATTAATAAAGATAAACCTTTATATAAAGCGATAGAAAAAGGGTATGCCCATTCTATGATCTTCTGGGGACCTCCGGGTACAGGAAAAACAACCTTAGCAGAAATTATAGCCCATCATTTAGATGCTGAAGTTGAAAGACTTTCTGCAGTAACCAGTGGTATAAAAGAAATTCGAGAAGCGATAGCAACAGCTAAAATAAATAAACAAACAGGTAGACAAACATTGCTCTTTGTTGATGAAGTTCATCGTTTTAATAAAAGTCAGCAAGACGCTTTTTTACCTCATATTGAAGATGGCACTATTATTTTTATTGGAGCAACTACTGAAAATCCTTCTTTCGAGCTAAATAATGCCTTGCTTTCACGTACTCGAATTTATATTCTAAAATCTCTTACGGATACAGAAATTCTACAAGTATTGACTACTGCTTTAAATGACAAAGAAAGAGGTTTAGGTGGGCAATCTTTTTTGATTAAAGATGACGTGCTTACTTTATTAGCTGATTATGTAAATGGAGATGCTCGTTTTGCATTGAATTGCTTAGAGTTAATGTCAGATATGGCAATACAGCAAGGCAAAGATAAAATTTTAGATAAAATATTGCTAACTGAAGTATTAGGAGAGCGACAGGCTCGTTTTGATAAAGGCGGTGATCGTTATTATGATTTAATTTCTGCACTCCATAAATCGATTCGAGGTTCATCACCGGATGCCGCTTTATATTGGTATGCCCGTATTTTAACAGTAGGCGGTGATCCTCTTTACGTCGCACGTCGATTATTGGCAATTGCTTCAGAGGATATTGGCAATGCAGATCCAAGAGCAATGCAAATTGCGATTAATGCTTGGGATTGTTATACTCGAGTGGGTGCTTATGAAGGTGAAAGAGCGATTGCTCAAGCGGTTATTTATTTAGCCGTTTCTGCAAAAAGTAATGCGGTTTATACTGCTTTTAATGAAGCAAAACGCCTTGTTGAAGAAACTAAAGATTATGATGTTCCTCCTCATTTACGTAATGCGCCAACAAAATTAATGGAAAATCTTGGTTATGGAGCAGAGTATCGTTATGTCCATAATGAACCTAATGCTTATGCAGCAGGTGAAAGCTATTTTCCTGTTGAGTTAAAAGACACACAATTTTACCACCCAACCGAGCGTGGTTTAGAAAAACAAATCAAGGAAAAACTAGACTGGTTGAATATACAGGATCAGCAAAGTAATGAAAAGCGTTATAAATAAGCGGTATCATTTCTAATTTAACTAATATTATAATACCGCTTGAACTATTTTTATTTACTCATATTCTCTTAGTCTCAAATAGAGTAAGAGAATTTTTTATTGATTATTTTCATCTAACTTAGCCATTGTTCCTTGAATAGAGAATTGAATTTCACTTGAAATGAGTCCTTGTAATAAAGTAATGGTTTCTTCAGCTTTATTAAAATTAGGTTTATTTTCATTATCAAAATATCCCTGTCTTTTTAAACTAGAAATAAAGGTTGAGAATAATGCTTTATCAAAAAATTCTGGGGCATTAATACCATGTAGCACAGATAAACGTTGTGCAATAGAACAACTTTTTGTTTCTAATTCAGAGCGACTAATTTCTGTTTGTTCCATCAATACTATTAAGCTAATATAGTAACGTTGTAATTGCTCTCGAATTCCAGCAGAATAAAGTTGTAATGTTCTGACTTGATGACGGTTAATCATTAACATATCACTTTCATTTCTTATCACACCCTGACGAGTAAATTCACTAATAATTGCTTCAACATAATGATTAAGAGATATTTTATCAAAGCGTAAAAATAGTTCTGCTTTTAAGAATGGATAAATACGCTTGATAATTTGAATAACAAGATCTTTAGATACAGCTTCGTGGTGTAATACGATATTAGCCACTAAAGAAGGTAATACAAATAAATGTTGAATATTATTACGATAGTAGGTCATCAATACGGCTGACTCACGATCGAGACGAAGGATATCTCCAAAACTATCTTTTTCAACTAAAATACCTGAACGAGGTAAACTAATTACGTGTTCTAATAACTCAGTCGCAGATTCTAAAGGAATAGTGATATCTGTTGAATAATGAGCATTTTGCAATAATTGTAAATAACTTTCTATTTGTTCTAGTAATTGCTCTTTGGTTAATGAACGCTGACGAGAGTTAAGTAATGCGGTTCCTACTAAATTTTTTGCATTAACAGCTGCAGCATTATTAATATGAGTCATTACGAGATCTGCAACATCAGTTACGGCACTATTGAACCACTGTGGACGTTCATTTCCAAACTCTTCTTTCCACTGTGGATGGTGATCATTGAGATAATGGTTAAGTTGAATAGGTTCACCAAAATTAACAAATCCTTGTCCCAAATTACGTAATTTTTTAATTACTCTAAATACTAAAGCTACATTTTCTTTTTCTTTTTTTGCACCTCTTAACTCTTTGGCATAAGTATCTACTTCGAGTACGTGTTCATAACCAATGTAAACAGGTACAATTGAGATAGGGCGAGTCGCACCTTGAACCGCTCTTAATGTCATTGCCATCATTCCAGTTTTTGGTGAAAGTAAGCGACCAGTACGAGATCGCCCTCCTTCAATAAAATATTCAACAGAGTAACCTCTATGGAATAATTCAGCTAAATATTCACGGAAAATAGTAGAATACAGTCGATTACCATTAAACGTTCGACGAATAAAGAATGCTCCCCAACTACGAAATAGTGGTCCAGCAGGCCAAAAGTTAAGATTAATACCAGAGGCAATATGCGGAGGGACCAAACCTTCGTGGTATAATAAATAAGAGAGTAGTAAATAGTCCATATGACTACGATGGCAAGGAATATACACAATTTCGTGTCCATCCAAGGCTAATTTACGCACACGATCGGCATTTTGCACAGTGATACCTTGATAAAGTTTATTCCACAGCCAACTTAAGAACCGATCTGCAGCTCGTAAACTGTTATAGTTTACTTTTGCCGCAATTTCATTCATTATTTTTTCTGCTTCTTTACGTGCTTTTTCAGGTGAACTTTTGGGTTTCTTTGCTTCTTCTTCAATTGCCGCTAAAATACTTGGTGTTTGCAATAATTTATTAAACATTGCCTGACGATTTGGTAGTTGAGGCCCTGTTGCAGAGTAACGTTGCTTAGCAAAATGCATTCTAGCTACACGAGAGAGCTTATGGGCAATTTTAGTATCAGAACCATGTTCATTAGCCATATAACGGAGTGAAACCGCTTGTGAAAAACGGATAAAGTTATCACGACCAAACCACAGCATTGCGTTTATACGTTGAAAGAAACTTAAAAAACGTAAATTTGCAGCATTTTCTTTACCTGGAGATCGTCCCCACAGTACTGAAGTTGGTAAAACTTGTACATCAAGTTCTTTATTATCTTGATGTAAAGTTAAGTATTGATTAAAAATAGCTTGAGTTTTCACATTTTCTTTATTTTTAAAAAATAGACAGCCTTGATCTAAAAAAACAAAACGAGGCAAAGATGAACCCATTAAATTATTATTTTGTAAGGGATCAGGAAGATTTAAACTTAAGCAATGCTTTTGTAAAATTAACAAATCAGTTTGAGAAGAATAGGGTAAAACATAAATAAATGGTTGTTCTAGGTTTAACCCTAGTTCCTTTATTGGATCTTCTGGAATTGCTCGAGATTTCACTAATAAAGAAAGAGGTAGTTGTAATACTTTACGATAAAGAGTGAATAATTTAGACATTCAGTCATCCTTTTTATATAAAAATAAATTCTGTAAATATTAGCATAAAAATTTATTTTGATCTGTAATTTCTTGGTTGCAAATATTATTATACTGTATATAATGCCAATATTATCTGTATATAAAAACAGTAGGGAGAAAACTAGTATGCAACGCCAACCCTTAACACAACGTCAACAACAAATTTTTGATTTTGTTAAATATCATATTGAAGAAACAGGAATGCCACCAACACGAGTAGAAATTGCTCGTGAGATTGGTTTTAAATCACCTAATGCTGCAGAGGAGCATTTGAAAGCTTTAGCTCGTAAGGGGTATGTTGAAATTTTATCAGGTACTTCAAGAGGTATTCGTTTATTAGTTGATGAAAAAGAGCAAGAAAGTGAAGAAATTGGATTACCTTTAATTGGAAAAGTGGCTGCTGGGGAACCTATTTTAGCTATTGAAAATATTGAAAATCATTATCCAGTTAATGGAGAAATGTTTTCACCTAGTGCGGATTACTTATTAAAAGTTAATGGTAATTCAATGGAAAATATTGGTATATTAGATGGTGATTTACTGGCTGTACATAAAACTAATACTGTCCGTAACGGTCAGGTTGTTGTGGCTAGAATTGATGATGAAGTTACCGTGAAACGGTTAGAAAAGAAAGGTAATATACTTTATTTGCATCCTGAAAATGATGAGCTTGAAACCATCGTTGTCGATCCTTCACAACAATATATTGAAATTGAAGGGCTAGCAGTAGGTATTATTCGTAATAATTCTTGGATGTAAAGTATTTGATCTTTTCTATTTTATTCATCTCTTCTAAATTATTCTTAGAAGAGATGATTTTTTAAGAAAAATAAATAGATTAAATGGTTGTCAGTTGCTGACGCATTTCATCAATAACAGTTTTATAATTAGGTTGGTCAAAAATAGCAGATCCAGCAACAAACATATCTGCTCCTGCTTTTGCTATTTCAGCAATATTATTAATTTTAACTCCACCGTCTACTTCTAAACGAATATCAAAGCCGCTTTCATCAATCATTTTACGAACTTGTTTTAATTTATCTAAGGTTGCAGGAATAAATGATTGACCTCCAAATCCCGGATTGACTGACATTAATAAAATAACGTCGACCTTATCCATTACATAATCTAAATAGCTTAGAGGAGTGGCTGGATTAAACACCAAGCCCGATTGACAGCCATTGTCTCTAATTAGTTGTAAGGTACGATCAATATGAACAGCCGCTTCTGGATGAAAGGTAATATAATTTGCTCCAGCCTGTGCAAACTCAGGAATTAAACGATCGACAGGGCTTACCATTAAATGGACATCAATTGGTGCTGTAATACCGTAATCACGTAATGCCTTACAAATTGCAGGTCCAAAGGTTAAGTTTGGCACAAAGTGATTATCCATTACATCAAAATGGATCACATCCGCCCCTGCATTTAAGACATCTTTTACATCATCACCTAAACGAGCCAGATCAGCTGAAAGAATTGAAGGTGCAATTAAAAAAGGTTTTTGGTTCATTTTTTTCTCCAAAATAATTAAACTGGAATTTAGGTAAAATAGTATTTATTAATACTTATTTATACCAAATTTTATTTACATAAAGGGTTACTTTTCCTGATGGTGTTTCAACTTGAACTTCATCATCAACCTGCTTACCAATTAAGGCTCGAGCAACAGGAGAATCTACTGAAATCCAATGTTTTGCAGGATCAAATTCATCACAGCCTACAATACGATATTGATTAATTTCACCGTCGTCATTTTCAAGTTCAATCCAAGCACCAAAAAAAATTTTACCTTCTTGAGAAGGGGAATAATCCACAATTTTTAATACATCTAAGCGTTTACTCAAAAATCTTACTCGGCGATCAATTTCACGTAGGCGACGTTTTCCATAAATATATTCTGCATTCTCACTACGATCTCCCAATGCAGCAGCATCAGATACCGCTTGAGTGACTTGAGGACGTTCCACTTTCCATAAGAATTTAAGTTCTTGATCTAAAGTATGCCACCCTTCACGAGTAATATAAGGGGATTTTGCCATTATAAATAGCCTTCTTCAATCTTTGTTTTCTTTTTTTGCTCAGGTTTTTATTCGTATCTAATTTATCTAAAAATTGATTGAATTTATCCATTTGCTTTTTTAATGGTTTGGTTACTTTATCGATATCAATTTCATTGATTTTATCAGTCAATTTTTCAGTCGCTTTAGCAACATCAATTTGATTAATTTTATCTGATAATTGTTTTGTGACTTGCTCCACTTTACTTTCCATCACATCTGCCAATTTATTTGCGGCATTCAGTGTTGCTTTTTTTGCCTCTTCCACTTTTTGGTAATAGTTCGGTGTTTTATTTTCAGTGGTTAAATCTGCAGGAGTTTGTTGTTTTTCAGTTTTTGCAAATTCTTGTTCAGAAGTGACCGCTTCTATTTTATCTTGTTTCTGAATGTGTGGTTGGGCTTGCTCAACTTTTGGTTGTTCAGTATTAACTGTACTTTTCTGTTCTTCATTACAAGCTACTAAGCTAAGGCTTAAAAGCAGTAATATTGCTAAATTATTTTTCACTATATATTCCTATTTTGAGGCTATGCTGGATACGATAAATACGGATTGATTTTAACATACTCCCATTGTTGTACAAAATGTAAAACTTTATTCTATTATGAAAACTTACACAGAATGATAAAGTTATCGATTGTAGAGTATGAAGTTATTTAATTTGATTATTGATGTTTGGTTATTAAGTGATAAACTATTCACCATTTATTACAAATCTCAAAACAGGAAAGAGGATGTTACATTTAGTACTTGAAGATAAACTATTTATTGGGCAAACCAAACAAGTTGGCGTGCATTCCACACAACACGACAACTTAGTGGTTATTTTTGAAGATGACGGTGAAACAGGTTATTTTTATGCTTTAAACCTAAATAATGTAACACAGCCAGTGGTAGATGCATTACATATTTATAATGTTGATGCTACAAAAGAAAGAGAGCAAGCAAGAAAACTCCAAATCTGCTGGGATGAAAGTGGTTATCAAGCCTACTTGTTCGTGAATGATTATCCGCACGCCAGTTTTGATTTTAATGGTTTAGTCGGATATAACCATAACAAATTCCCAGAGCCACAACCTGAAACAATGTGGACGCATAAAGAGATCACAGATTTAGATGTTAATATTTAATATCTTGGTTGTCATATAGCCAGTTTGCTAATGAAACATAGTCAGCAAGACTAAGGTTTTCAGCTCTTGCTTGTAAATTCATTCCTAGTGCTTCCAATTGATCCGCTGTAAAGAGTTGAGAAAGAGAATTTCGCAATGTTTTACGGCGTTGATTAAACGCTTGTGTCACCACTCGATTTAAATAACTAATATCTTTAACTGGGTAGGGAAGTATCGTATGAGGTACAAGACGGACTACCGCAGAATCAACTTTAGGTGCGGGTTTAAATGCGGATGGAGGCACTTCTAAAACAGGAATAATCTGGCAATAATATTGTGCCATTACCGTTAAACGTCCGTAAGTTTTACTATTCGGTGCTGCACATAGGCGTTTTACCACTTCTTTTTGCAACATAAAGTGCATATCTTGAATAAGATCGTGAAAGGTTAATAAATGAAAAATTAAAGGTGTTGAAATATTGTAAGGTAAATTTCCAAATATTCTAATGCCATTGTTTTCATTTAGATTTAAGGTTGCAAAATATTCACGAAAATTAAAATTTAAGGCATCTTGCTCAATAACAGTGAGTTTTTGATTCAGAAAGGGATGATGGCGTAAACGTTTGGCTAAGTCACGATCAAGCTCTATAACTGTTAATTTGTCAACTTGCTCAGCAACAGGTTCTGTTAACGCTCCTAAACCTGGTCCAATTTCTATTAAAAAATCACTATTTTGTGGATTAATCGCTGCAATAATATTATGAATAACATCTTGATCTTGCAAAAAGTTTTGACCAAAACGTTTACGAGCAGTATGCCCTAAGTGTTTTTTAGAATTTGATGACATTATGTACCTAAATTAGAATAAATAAAATATTAAAGACATTATAACGCAATCAATAAAAAATATCCTTACATTAACGTAATGAACTTCTCTTAATTCGACTTTTAAATATAAAAAAACCTAAAAACAAAGATATTGCTTTTAGGCTTAATTATTTTAGTATAAAACTTATTTTACTAATTCTTTTAATGATTTACCTGCAGTGAATGCTGGAACATTAGATGCTGCAATTTGGATAGCTTCTTTAGTTTTTGGGTTACGACCAGTACGTGCTTTACGATGGTTTACTTTAAAAGTACCAAAACCGATAAGTTGTACTGGTTCACCTTTTTTAAGGCTACCAGAAATCGCTTCTAAAGTTGCTTCTAGTGCTGCTTTAGCTTGTTTTTTATTTAGATCTGCACCGCTAGCGATAGCATCGACCAATTCACTTTTATTCATATGTGTATCCTCTTCAATTTGATTTTAAAAGAAAATCTAAGCTCATTTAAGTATTGGAGCTAGTAATTTTGCATAACTGCGATGCTTAGGATAATAGAAACTTAGCAATAATCAAAGTAAATAATGCAAAAAATATGATAAATATCACATTTACTGCTTAAATTTTAATCCAATGTTACTAATTCCACTCTCTCTAAGCTGATTTTTAAGCTCTAGTAGTAGATCAACGTCTCTTTTTTCGCATTCTTTCAACTCTCGATAAACCCACCACTGCAAATCTAATTCTTGTTCAATTTCAGGCAACGCCTTCAATTCTTGTTCATTAAATTCACAGTCTTCTAAGGTTTCTAAGTAAGAAATAATCGTTGAAATTGAAATTTGGCTCACTAAAATAGATTGTTCTAAATGTTCGCCAGCAATAATGCTATGCAATAATTCAGCCACCGCTTTACACGCATCTTCAGCAGGAAATACACCGTAAAAATCAAATTCATTCGTATCAGGAATAATTTCTTCCAATTTTTGAAGTTGATTTTCAAAGTTGATCTTTACCCCTTTAATGGTTAAATATTCCCACACAAGATTTAAAATATTTTGCAAAACTTTGGCATTATTTGACCGCTCATCATATTTGGGATATGCCACATCACAGAAAAGTTGAAAGTTCGGTAACATTCTTTCACAAATGCAAAGCATAAAAGTTAAATGTTGCCACGTTTCAAAACGTTCAATGCGTTTATGGATAGGATTTTTCATTTTATATTCCTAATGATTATTTATGGAATGGTTGCGAATATTGATGAATCGCATCAACGAATATTTTTGGACTTTCCACAGGTACATCTTGATGAATGCCGTGTCCAAGATTAAAAATATGTCCTGTACCTTGTCCAAAATCCGTTAAAATCTGTTTAACTTCTTGTTCAATACGCTGTGGGCTTGCGTAAAGCACGCTCGGATCCATATTGCCTTGTAAAGCGACTTTATGTCCTACTCTGGCACGAGCATCGCTTAAATTTATCGTCCAATCTAATCCAATTGCATCACAACCTGTTTCAGCAATCTTTTCTAACCATAATCCGCCCCCTTTGGTAAATAGGGTTACAGGTACTTTACGCCCCTCATTTTCACGGGTTAAACTATTTACGATTTGGTGCATATATTGTAATGAGAAGTCTTGATAATCACGATGAGCAAGCACACCGCCCCAAGTATCAAAAATCATCACAGATTGCGCCCCTGCTTTGATTTGAGCATTCAAATAAGCGGTCACATTTTCTGCTAATTTTGCAAGTAACAAGTGAAGTGTTTGTGGATCGCTATACAACATTTTCTTAATTTTAGTAAATGCTTTTGATGAACCGCCTTCCACCATATAAGTCGCTAACGTCCAAGGGCTACCTGAAAAGCCAATTAACGGTACATCGCCTTTTAATTCTTGACGAATTTTACGCACCGCATTCATCACATATTGCAACTCTACTTCGGGATCAACCACACCTAATTTTTCAACGTCAGATTTAGATTGCACAGGACGTTCAAATTTTTGACCTTCGCCTGCTTCAAAATATAAGCCTAATCCCATTGCATCTGGCACAGTTAAAATATCTGAGAATAAAATGGCGGCATCTAAATTATAACGGCGTAAAGGTTGTAAAGTAACTTCACACGCAAGCTCCGTATTACGACATAACGACATAAAATCGCCAGCTTGTGAACGAGTTTCTTTATATTCAGGTAAATAACGCCCTGCCTGACGCATCATCCACACTGGCGTCATATCTACTTCTTCTCTTAATAAGGCTCTCAGATAGCGATCATTTTTTAATTCAGTCATTGTTTATTCCTCTTATTTTTTATTATTTTATTTCTTGTGCATCTAAAAATCTTTCCGCATCTAATGCCGCCATACAGCCCGTTCCCGCAGATGTAATTGCTTGACGATATTGATGATCCATTACATCGCCTGCCGCAAATACCCCTTCCACGCTCGTTGCCGTCGCATTACCGTTTAAGCCTGAATTAACCACAATATAGCCGTTATTAAGTGCTAATTGATTTTCAAAAATAGCCGTATTTGGCGAATGTCCGATTGCAATAAAGAGACCGTCCACTTTCACTTCTTCTACGCTATCATCTTTGGTTGATTTAATTTTTGCCCCTGTTACGCCCATATTATCGCCTAGCACTTCTTCAAGGGTGCGATCGGTGTGTAAAATAACTTTGCCTTCTTCAACACGTTTCATTAAACGATCGACAAGGATTTTTTCACATCGGAATGAATCACGGCGATGAATTAAATGTACTTCTGAGGCAAGGTTAGATAAATACAACGCCTCTTCCACCGCCGCATTTCCGCCCCCTACAACCGCAACTGGCTTATTGCGATAGAAGAAACCATCACAAGTTGCACAAGCTGATACACCACGTCCTTTAAAGGCTTCTTCTGATTCTAAACCTAAATATTTTGCTGACGCCCCCGTTGCAATAATTAACGCATCACAAGTAAAGGTATTTGAATCCCCTTTTAAGTTAAAAGGACGTTTTGATAAATCAACGGTATGAATATAATCAAACACCACTTCTGTTTCAAATTTTTCAGCGTGAGCGAGCATTTTATTCATCAATTCCGTGCCAGTAATTTGCTCAAATTCCCCCGGCCAGTTTTCAATTTCGTCCGTTGTGGTTAATTGACCACCTTGTTGCATACCCGTTACTAAAACAGGGTTTAAGTTTGCACGAGCCGCATAAATTGCTGCTGTGTAGCCTGCTGGTCCTGATCCTAAAATCAATAATTTACAATGTTTTGTTGTCATAATTTGTCCTTATAATTCAGTTATAATTGTATTGTTTATTCTAGCGTATTTGTTATTTATTTGTAATGAAAATAGGTTTGAGTTTATTGTTGGAGTAGATGAATAATTATACATAAAGTATGTGATTACCTTGATTATTTGGTAACAAATGAGTATTACTTTTTTACTCATAAAAATGTTATGTCACTCAACCACTGGTAAAGCATTAATCACCGCTTTAATCAAGGTTGCTAAAGGAATAGCAAAAAAGA
The DNA here is from genome assembly GCF_018343795.1 of Phocoenobacter atlanticus subsp. cyclopteri. Classification (GTDB taxonomy): domain Bacteria; phylum Pseudomonadota; class Gammaproteobacteria; order Enterobacterales; family Pasteurellaceae; genus Phocoenobacter; species Phocoenobacter atlanticus. Next base: position 848,731 of record NZ_CP074346.1, on the reverse strand, counting down.
CACCCCATAATCCCCATAATCCACCAAAAATAATGACAGCAATAATAATTGTTAACGGATGTAAATTGACGGCTTCTGAGAATAAGAAAGGAACCACAATATTTCCATCAAGTAGTTGACTAATTGCAAAAGCAAGCAGTAAGTAATAAAAATCAGGAGATAATCCAAATTGGAATAATGCTACTAATGCAATAGGAATAGTCACCAAAACAGCCCCAATATAAGGAACTAAAACAGATAGTCCTGCAGCAACGGAGAGTAATAGTGGATAACGTAATCCAAATGTAAGTAAAATAAAATAGGTGACAAAGGCAACAATTAAAATTTCAAGAAATTTTCCTCGAATATAATTGGCGATTTGTAATTGCATTTCTGTCCAAACACGAGCAGCAAGACTGCGATCTTTGGGCATAAAGCGAAGAAAAGATTGTACAAAAAGGTGTTTATCTTTGAGTAAGAAAAAGACCATTAAAGGGACTAAAAAAGAGTAAATGCCTATTCCTACAATGCTAATAATGGAGTTTAATGAAAGAGTAAGTAATGAGTCACCAAAACCTAAAATTTTCTGTTGTAATGATGTCATCAAAGAATCAAGCATCGCATAACTGATTAAATCAGGATAAAGCTCTGGTAACGTTTGTAACCATTCATTAAGAGAGTTTAGCATTGATGGTAAGTCTTTTAAGAATGTGGTTGTCTGATTCCACAAACTTGGTAGCAGTACCATAAAAAGAAAAACAGATAATGAAATGGAACTTCCGAGAACAATAATTAAACTAATTAGTCGGGGTAATTTTAAATTTTGCACCAAAAAGTGAATAGGCCATTCTAGTAAATATGCAAAGACGATAGCAACAAGTAGTGGCATTAATAAATTACTAAAGAAATAGATAATACCAAAACCTACAAACAAAATACCCAAAAGTACAGCAGTTTGAGGATCGGAAAACTTTTTTCTATACCAGTTCTGTAACAGGTCAAACATATTTACCTTCTCTTCTTTTGGTTATTTTTGACTACAAATTGCAATAAATTCGAGCTTATTTTCTGCATCTCGGAATGCTTTTAACATTTTAATAAAAGATTTATTATTTTTTGTTTTTAATGCATTACCAATAATCTTTAATACACCAGCAAAACCTTTGTAATCAATTAATCCTTTTGGAGAAAATAGTGAAATTTCTCCTGAAAATGTTTCTACATTACGAAATCCAGATTGTTTAAAGGTTTCTTTCCATTCAGATTTTGTTAAAGGTGCGATAGTGGCTTGAATCGCTTCTTCTAATTCCGTAATCACTTCTTCTGCTTCACTTTTTGTTGTTTCCAGCATAATATCGTGAGTGAGGAATAAACCATTTGGTTTTAGTACTCGCAAATACTCCTCTAATACTTGTTGTTTCATCTCTTTTGGTAACAGCGTTAGCATTAGATCGTTTGCAATAATATCAAATTGATTATTCTCAAAAGGTAATTTAAGAATATCTCCCTGAATAAGCGTAATTAAATCTGCAACCTTTTTACTTTCAGCGACATTTTTATGTGCTTTTTTTAGAATTTCTTCATCACAATCAATTGCAGTAATATGACAACCAAATTTTGATGCTAAATAGATTGCAGTTGATCCATTGTTACAGGCAATATTTAAGACTTTTTTGTCTTTATTAAAATCACCATTCGCCATTAACCATTCGTTTGCCACTCGACCACCAGGGTAGAAATGTGTTTTACCCAAACGAGTTAAAAAATCATATCCCATTTTTTCTTTGTCCATAAAAACCTCACATATTGTAAAATTTTGTTATTATCTCACCGCTTGTATATCGTATTATAAACGTTTTTATTATTGTTATATACTAGATTAAGGCATATTGTCAATTTTAATTCAGCTCAAACATAGACAATAAAATTTTATAAATATTTTTGATTTTTGTTCTATATTGAAACGTGAGTATTTAATTGTACAACTATTTTTTAAAATGTGTAAAAAAATAGAAAAATCATACCGCTTATAAAAATTTCTGGATATGATATACTGTATAAGTTAGTCAATGTGAAATAATAAGGAGTGAAAATGGCTAAAATAAGTTATGCTCATCAACGAGGTGAGATAAAAGAAAGCATAATTAAAGCAATGGTAAATGATCCATTATTTAGAACTCGCATAGTAAAAAGTAAGAAAGGCAAGGGGAGTTATCAGCGTAAACAAAAACACCGACAAGCATTCTCGAAAGGTGAAAGCCCATTTAAAAGTAATCTAAATAGACTATTTTCAAATGGGCTTTTTTAATTGATAATCTGTTGTTATTTAAGTTTTTGGCTACGAACAGCAATAAACCCTAATTTTTTATCAGGAGAATTGAATATTTTGAACATTTTTTTAAAGATAGCAAAATTTTCTCTTTTGAACGCATTACGAATAATTTTTAAAGTGCCTAAAATACCTTCATCATAAATTAATCCTTTAGGCGAGAGCAGTGTCATATCGCCAGAAAAAGAGTTAACTTGCTCGAAACCACAATTTTGGAAAAAATCCTCCCAATATTGCTGGGTAAGAGGGGTGACGGTAATGTTGATCGCATCACGTAATTCAGCAACAGTTTTTTCTGCATCATTTGTATTTAACATTACATCGTGAGTAAGGAGAATACCATTTGGTTTCAGTACTCTAAAATATTCACTGATCGCTTTTTTTTTTGCAGTAATAGGTAGCATCGTCAACATTGCTTCATTAATAACAATATCAAAGCTGTTATCCTCAAAAGGAAGTTTGGTTGCATTACCTCGCATTACTTTCACTAAATGTTCAACTTTTTCTGCAGTAATATTTTTGCGTGCTTTTTCTAACGCTGTTTCATCTAAGTCAACTCCAGTAATTTGACAACCATACTGTTTTGCTAACTGAATTGCGGTTGTTCCCATATTACAAGCAACTTCAAGCACTTTTTTATCTTTATTGAAATCTCCTTGTGCGATTAACCAATCTGTTGCGAGTTTACCACCCGGACGAAGACGAGTTTTACCTAGACGAGCTAAAAAATTGTGTCCAATTTCTTCTTTTTTCATATAAAGAGACCTTAATTGAATAATAAACAATCGCCTGATATTAACTGATTTTGAGAATTATTTGTAGTTATTTTTTGAGTTTTTGGATTTTACTATTTTTACGTTTACGTCTATTTGAAGTTAGGGATAATTTTTTATGAGAATAGCGGTATGATATAAGTTAAAATTTGCAAATATGCTTAATTATCTTCAAAATAGCCATAAATAACTAAATTTTTAGAGGAAGCTAAAGATGAAAAAAACAAAAATTGTATTATTAGCAACAGGTAATCTTGGTAAAGTTAAAGAAATGCAAGATGTGTTGAGTGAGTTTGGTTTTGAAGTTGTGGCTCAAAGTGAATTTGGTATAAGCTCACCTGAAGAAACGGGGCTTACTTTTGTTGAAAATGCAATTTTAAAAGCCCGCTATGCCAGTGAAAAAACAGGGTTACCTGCACTTGCAGATGATTCTGGTTTATCTGTTGAAGCGTTAAATGGAGCACCGGGTTTATATTCTTCTCGTTATGCTGGAGAAGAGGGCAATGATATTGCTAACCGTAAAAAATTAATCGAAGAGTTAGCGGATATTGAGGCGAATAAACGTGGGGCAAAATTTGTGAGTTGTATTGTGTTTTTACAACATCCTATGGATCCGACACCTAAAATTGCAATAGGGGAGTGTTTTGGTGAAATTTTACGAGAAGAGCGTGGCTCCCACGGATTTGGCTATGATCCGTTATTTTTCTATCCACCTAAAAATTGTACCTTTGCAGAGATGGAAAGTGTAGAAAAGAAAAAAATCTCCCATCGAGCAATGGCGTTGGCGTCGTTAAAAAAACAATTAGATAAATAAAGCGTTGTTTTTAAGACATCGTTTTATAAAGAACAGTTTTGGAGTAAAATTTGCAAAATATTGAAAGGATCGCACCGCTATTTTGGGAGCATAAAACGTTAACTGAAATGAATAATGCTGAATGGGAAGCATTATGTGATGGTTGCGGTAAGTGTTGTTATCGTAAGTATATTCAAGGACGAGGTAAACGAGAAAAACTCTATTTTACTCGGATCGCCTGTAATCAGCTTGATGTGGAAACAGGGCGATGTATGAATTATATGACACGTTTTCAATTAGAGGATGATTGCACGAAACTCACCAAAAAAAATCTGCCTGATTTTAAATGGTTACCCTCAACCTGTGCCTATCGCTTACTTTACGAGGGGAAATCGTTGTTTGATTGGCATCCTTTAATTTCTAATAATCCGCATTCAGTTAAAAATGCGGATATTTTCATTAAAAATGGTATTCACGAAAAAGATGTGATTGATTGGTTTGAGTTTGTGATTGATGAAGAATAAAACATAAAGGAAATAATTAAATGATGAATTTAGATTTAAAACAACAACATATCATTATTCAGCGACGATATGAAATATTAGGAGCAATTAACGATTTGTTTATTGCAATTTGGTTTTTAATTGGAAGTTTTTTCTTTTTATCCGATTCTTTGGTGACAAGTGGTACTTGGCTATTTATTGTGGGAAGTGCTCAATTATTGATTAAACCTACTTTAAAACTGATTAGTTTAATTCACGTGAAAAAAGTTTATGATAAATATGCATAATTATTCAACAGAGTATACCTTGTTTTTCTAAAAATACTGATGATGAAACGGTTGAAAAATTTGAAGAATATGGTGATAACTCAAATCTTAGGCAAGGAGATGCTATATTCTAACAAACTCACGTATCGTTGTGGGTTTTTATGTTATTATAGCGGTATTATTTTTCATATAATTTACCAATAAAAAATATTAACCTATTGAATTAAATAGGTTTAATTATAAATGGATACTCAAAATGACAAACTTAAACACTCATACGCCAATGATGAAACAATACTTCACATTAAAAGCAGAACATCCTGATGTGCTGTTATTTTATCGTATGGGGGATTTTTATGAGTTGTTTTTTGATGATGCAAAGAAAGCCTCAAAATTGTTAGGTATTTCACTGACCAAAAGAGGGAAATCGGCAGGCGAGCCAATTCCTATGGCAGGTGTGCCTTATCACGCAATTGAGGGTTATTTAGCAAAATTAGTACATCTTGGTGAATCTGTTGCTATTTGTGAGCAAGTGGGCGATCCTGCCACGAGTAAAGGACCGGTTGAGCGTAAAGTGGTGCGTATTGTGACACCTGGGACAGTCAGTGATGAAGCCTTGTTGCCAGAACGTCAAGATAATCTTATAGCAAGTGTTTATATAGAAAATGGAATTTATGCACTGGCATTATTGGATATGACATCAGGGCGTTTTTTGATCAATGAATTGCCAAGCCGTGAAAGTTTAAGTGCGGAGTTACAACGAGCCCAGCCTGTTGAAATTTTATACCCTGAAACCTTTTCTGAAATGGATTTGATTGAGCATTACAAGGGCTTACGTCGTCGTCCGATTTGGGAATTTGAATTAGTCACAGCGATAAATTTGCTAAACCGTCAATTTGGTACGCAAGATTTAAAAGGTTTTGGGGTAGAAAAATCTATTGTGGCGTTATGTGCCGCTGGCTGCGTGTTGCAATATGCCAAAGAAACCCAACGCATCGCATTGCCACATATCAATAGCATTCATTTAATTCAAAACAGTGACACCATTTTATTAGACGCAGCCACTCGCCGTAATTTAGAATTAACCCAAAATTTAGCTGGTGGCACGGATAATACCCTTGCTCACGTATTAGATCACTGCGTTACCCCGATGGGAAGCCGTTTGTTAAAACGTTGGATCCATCAGCCTATTCGTGATGTAGTAAAACTAAAAAACCGTCAGCAAAATATTCAGACGTTACTTGATCATAATTTGATTGAAACTTTACAGCCGTTACTACATCAAGTGGGTGATATGGAACGAATTTTGGCACGTGTTGCCCTGCGTTCAGCACGTCCACGAGATTTAACTCGTTTACGCACTGCGTTGGCTCAAATTCCAGAAATTGTAAATTTTACCCAAAATCTAACCGCTAGTTTAACTCAAAATATCAATCAAATTGCGGATTTTAGCGATCTTCATTTTTTATTGGAGAGAGCAATTGTTGAGGCTCCACCACAATTAGTGCGAGATGGCGGTGTGATAGCGACAGGCTATAATGAAGAGTTAGATGAATGGCGTTCCCTCGCTGATGGGGCAACACAATATCTTGATGATTTAGAAATTCGTGAGCGTGAGACGACAGGGATTGATACCTTAAAAATCGGTTTTAATGCGGTACACGGTTACTATATTCAGATCAACAAAGGGCAAAGTGACAACGCACCAATTCATTATGTCCGCCGTCAAACCTTAAAAAATGCCGAGCGTTATATTATCCCTGAATTAAAAACCTATGAAGATAAAGTGTTGAAAGCGAAAGGGGCATCTCTTGCGTTAGAAAAACGTCTTTATGAGGATTTGTTTGATCAACTGTTGCCACGCTTGGGCGAGTTACAGCTAGCGAGTATGATTTTAAGCGAATTAGATGTGCTAACCAACCTTGCCGAGCGAGCAGAAAGTTTAAATTATGTCGCACCGACTTTTACGGCTAATCGCACCATTAACATTAAACAAGGTCGCCACCCAGTGGTAGAAAATGTGCTAAAAGCCCCTTTTATTGCAAACCCAGTGTTTTTAAATGAGCAACGCCATTTACTTGTGGTCACTGGTCCAAATATGGGTGGTAAAAGCACCTATATGCGACAAATAGCCTTGATTACTTTAATGGCACATATCGGAAGTTTTGTCCCTGCTGAAAGTGCTGAAATTGGAATTATTGATCGTATTTTTACGCGTATTGGTGCGTCTGATGATCTTGCCTCTGGACGCTCGACTTTTATGGTAGAAATGACCGAAATGGCGAATATTCTTCATCAAGCAACGGCGAATAGTTTAGTGCTGATTGATGAAATTGGACGTGGTACTTCAACCTATGATGGCTTATCCCTCGCTTGGGCGTGTGCGGAATGGTTAGCACAAAAAACGCGTTCTTTAACCTTGTTTGCGACCCATTATTTTGAATTAACCAGCTTACCAGAGCAATTAAAAGGGGTGGCGAATGTGCATTTAGATGCACGTGAACATAATGATAATATTGTGTTTATGCACGCTGTACAAGAGGGGGCAGCAAGTAAAAGTTATGGTTTAGCGGTGGCTTCTTTGGCTGGCGTACCTAAACAAGTGGTTAAATTAGCCAAACAGAAATTAGCGACCTTAGAACAAATTTCATTTCAAACGACAGATTTAAATAAAAATCCACAAGAAAGTTTGTTTGAAGTGATAAATCATGAAGAAGAGCCACAAGCAATATCACCAGCAATAGAGATATTAAAGAGTGTTAATCCAGATGAATTAACACCTAAGCAAGCGTTAGAAATGTTATATCAGTTAAAGCAAGAGATATAATAAAGAACGTTGCTATACGCTATCATTCAGTTAATACTTACGTTAAGTATATTTTTTACTCCGCTGATTTTCTACAAATAAAATCAAATACAGATGTGGGTAAAATGCGTTTTAGTATCCAAAACAGTTTTGTTGGAAAAGTCACCCTATAGCGAGCTTTGGGTTTCTTGGTATTTAATATTTTTAAACATACTTCTGCACAAGCACTTGGTGGCAAAGCAAAAGGATTTTTATTTTCTTTCGTATTAAAGTATTTGATATGTTTTTTATAAGTTTTTTGATGCACTGAATTACTTACATCTAGTTTCTCAAACTGTTTTTTACTGTTTGAACGGAAATTACTTTGTATAGGACCGGGTTCAATAAGGCTTACAAAAATATCAGTATTTGCTAATTCTAAACGTAATGTATCTGCCATTCCCTCTACCGCAAACTTAGTGCTGTTATATGCTCCTCTAAACGGCATTGCAGCAAATCCTAAAATACTGCTGGTAATAATGATTTTACCGTATTTTTGTTGGTGAAATATTTTTAACGCCTCATTCATTACTTCCCAAACGCCAAATACATTGGTTTCAAAAATTGCTTGTAAATCTTGACGTGAGACATCTTCGACCATACTTGGTAGGCCGTAACCTGCATTGCAAAAAACTGCATCTAAGTGACCGCTTGTCTGAATGCTTTCAAAGGCACTATGAATTTGTTCAGAATTATTTACATCCAGTAATAAAGACTCAAACCCTTCTTGTTGTAGGCGAATAACATCTTCTTGCTTACGGCAACTTGCAAAGACTTTCCAGCCTTGTTGTTTGAGTAGTTTGGCTGTTTCATAACCGATACCAGAAGAGCAGCCTGTAATTAAAATTGTTTTCATCATTTGATATAACTCACAAAAGATTCAATGGCTTCACTTTGAGAAGTGGTCGAAATTTGCTCTTGTTCAGCAGACTTACCTATTCTGACTAATGCAATGATTTTATCTTTTTCGGTACAGCCAAATGCGTGACGTAATGCAGAACCTTCAACCCATTTATTGGTGATCCAGCAGGTTTCAAAACCTTGAGCATTAGCGGCAAGTTGCATAGCATAAGTTGCACATCCAGCAGTGAGCATTTGTTCCCATTCTGGAATAGGTTTCTTATCACTATATTTACACACAACGCCAATAATCATCGGTGTTGTACTGGTGATACTTTCTGCTGTATCTAAACAACTACTTCCCATATCAAACTCATTAACCGTTGCAATTAAATGCTGTTTTAATTGAGGCATTCCACTTTTATCAATCACAACAAAATGATAAGGTTTTAATAGACCGTGATCAGGGGCTCTTAAGGCTGCTTTTAAAATATGGTCAAGTTCTGCTTGGTTTGGTGCAACATCATTAAATTTTCTTGATGAGCGACGATGTTGAAGTAAGTGTAAAGTACTATTCATATTCTATATCCTTTAAAAATTTAACGCTATAGTAGTGCTAACTATTTTTGGAACGCTTCTTGGTGAGCTAATAATTGCTCTTTATTTAAACTAAACACACCTAATCCACCGTGTTCAAATTCAATCCAGTTAAATGGAACCTCTGGGTATTGTTCTATTAAATGAACCATAGAATTTCCGACTTCACAAACAAGTGAACCGTGATCGGCTAGGTAATTAGGTGCCGTGGCTAGGATACGTTTCACCAATGTTAAACCATCAACGCCAGAACCTAATGCTATTTCTGGTTCGTGATGATATTCTTCTGGCATATCTTCTAAATCTTCTTTATCTACATAAGGAGGATTGGTGATAATAAGATTATATTTATCTTGAGGTACATTATCGAACAGATCAGATTGAATAGGAATAACACGTTCACTCATTTTGTGGTATTCAATATTCATTTCTGCCACATTTAATGCCTCTGTAGATAAATCAACGGCATCAATATCCGCATTTGGAAATTGTTCTGCACAAGCAATAGCAATGCAGCCACTTCCCGTACACATATCTAAAATACGAAGAGGTTCAGAATGAAGAATTCCTGCAAAACGGTTTTGAATTAATTCTGCAATAGGGGATCTTGGCACGATCACTCGTTCATCAACATAAAATTCTAATCCAGCAAACCACGCACAATGAGTGAGATATGCAATAGGTTTACGCCAGCCTAAACGCTGTTTTACCATACTGATAATACGTGATTTTTCCGTTAATGTTAAACGAGTATCAAATAGTTTCTCTGGTATATCAGAAGGTAAATGTAATGCGGCTAAAATAAGTTGTTGAGCTTCATCCCAAGCATTATCATAACCGTGTCCATAATAAAGATCTGATGCATTAAAGCAACTGTATGCCCAACGCATAAAATCTAATGTAGTTTGTAGTTCATCCGCAACGTTTGATTGTTGAATTTCATCTAAAAGTTCAAGATTGTATTTATATTCTGACATTAATTTTTTCCCAATTTGAAATTTAATCTATTTATACCATATTTTGCTTTGTGTTAGAATGGTATAGTTAATTTAAAAGGAAATAAAATGTTAAATGATGATGAGTTATCTTTGTTTAAAGAAGCCGTAAAAGGTATCAAAAAAATTAAACAAGATACAGTAGTAATAAAAAAACAAACACCTCAAAAAGCAGTTGAATTAAAAGAACAAAAAGAGAAAGCGGATACATTATTTTATTTTTCTGATGAATATGAACCCTTGTTAACGGAAGAAAATGAAAAAGTAAAATATCGTCGTGAAGATGTTTATCCTTATTTGTTAAAGCAACTACGTCGTGGTGATTTTTCTCCTGAGCTTTTTTTAGATTTACACGGTTTGACCAGAAAACAAGCTAAAATGGAATTGGCCAGTCTTATTTTAGCCTGTGAGAAAGAAGGGGTGTTTTGTGCGAGTATTATGACAGGATACGGCACTTTTGCATTAAAAAGACAAATTCCTCGTTGGTTAGTGCAACACCCTAAAATAATGGCATTACATCAAGCCCCACGAGAATGGGGTGGCGATGCAGCTATTTTGATTTTAGTTGAGCAAAGCCATCAATTTTCACCATTTAAAAAAGATTTGAAATGATCCGCTACTGTATAAATGTTATACTGGTTTCTTTTGGATCATAACGGAAATAAAAATTAATGAATTATAAAAACAAATCACTATGCCGTGTACGAACAATTACGTTATTTTTATCCTTAACGCAAGATAAAAATCAATGGCAACAGGTTTTACAGGAAGCCAAACAAGAATTTAATTTATTGATCCCAAGTATTCAAAATGCAGGTTATGAAATCCAAACCATTCGTATCGTTACCAATGCTTTTGGTGAATATTTAGATACCACTAACATTGACACTGCTAAAGCAGATTTAAGTTATCTCAAACACCTGTTAAACCAACTTAATGACAGTGGTTTACGTATTCGATTTGCGATTGGAGAAGCAAAAACAGAGCGAGAGATTAACCTGTTACCTGAGCTTATCCAAAGTTATGGTGATTTATGCAATGCTTGTGTTAATGTGCCATTGGATAAAAATGGTGTATTAGATAACAACTTAATAGAACAATCAGCTCAGGCTGTGAAAAAAATTGCCCAAATAACTGAACGAGGTGAAGGCAACTTTAATTTTACGGTTAATTTTAACTGTGAACCATTTATCCCTTATTTTCCCGCTAGTTACCATTCTAGTCAATTACCAAATAGCTTTGTGATTGGTTTTGAAACACCTGATTTGTTGGTGGAAGTATTAGAAAGTTTATCAAAATCTGAACGTAATGATTTTTTTAATACTGCTTATGAAAAAATGTCACAGGCATTGCAATATCATATTGATGAAGTCTTAAATGCAGTGTCATCCACTGAACTTACTGGACGTTTTAAATTTGTAGGAATAGACAGTTCTGCAGCACCGTCTAAAAGTTGTAACTCAATGGCAACTGTGTATGAATTATTAGGCGTACCTTATTTTGGTGCAGCAGGAACAGTAGAAGCCTCAGCCCTTCTTACTCGAGTGTTTAAATCCGTTAAAAATGTGCCTCTTATTGGTTTCTCTGGATTAATGCTCGCATTAACAGAAGATACAGGTTTAGCTAAAGGTTCACAATTAGCACAATTTGATATTCGAGCATTACTTACATATAGTGCGGTATGTGGCATTGGATTAGATACCGTCCCTGTTGCAGGAGATGTGACCATTCCACAACTTAGTGCTTTAATGCGAGATACTGGCACAATGGCATTTCGTTTAAACAAGCCTCTCACTGTGCGAGTGTTTCCTATTCCCAATGCAAAAGCAGGCGATAGCACTCAGTTTGAAAGTGATGATTTGTGTAACAGTAAAATTTTAGCAATACCATAAAACAAGCGGTTACTTTATAATAAAATTTTGCATTTTATTGTAAAGTGTATAATGACCATATACTTTTAACTATTAATTTTTAAATATTAATTGCCCCCACCCTAACCCTCCCCCGTAAAAACGGAGGAGGGGATCTTAAGAGGGGAGGGGCGTCAAAGAGGTAACAATGAAATATAAATGGATTTTATTTGATGCAGATGAAACCTTGTTTTCTTTTAATTCTTATTTAGGATTAAAAGCAATGCTTAAGCGTTATGATATTGATTTTAGTCAGCAAGATTATGATGAATTTCAAGCAATCAATAAACCATTATGGGTGGCGTATCAAAATAAAGAAATTCAAGCAGAAGATATTCAAATTCGTCGCTTTCAAAAATTATCTGAGCAGACAGGACAACCGCCTTTAAGCTTAAATAAAGAATTAATGAATGAGATGGCAAAAGTGAGTCAGCCTTTAGAAAATGTTATCGAAATGCTTAATCATCTTTATGGACAAGTAAAAATGGGGATTGTCACCAATGGTTTTACGCAAATACAAGATGCTCGATTAACGAATACGAATACTAAACATTTTTTTGATTTACTTGTTGTCTCAGAAGAAGTGGGAATTGCAAAGCCTGATAGAAAAATATTTGAATATGCGTTATCTAAAATGAATGATGTTCAAAAATCGCAAGTATTAATGGTGGGCGATACGTTAGCCTCTGATATTTTAGGGGGGAATAATGCGGGGTTTGATACCTGTTGGTTTAATCCACATAATGATGATAACAATACTCAAATTCAAGCTACTTATGAAATCAATAATATGCGACAACTCATTGATATTATTAAGTAATAAGAGAGCATAAAAATGAAACTAATTCAGCTTCGGTATATTGTTGAAATTGTGAATCAAAATTTAAATATTTCAGATACTGCTAAGGTGCTTTATACTTCTCAACCCGGTATTAGCAAACAGGTACGACAACTTGAGCAAGAACTTGGTGTGAATATTTTTGAACGTAATGGAAAACATTTAAAAGGATTAACCGAAGAAGGTGAAAAAATTGTGAAAATAGCCAGAGAAATCTTGGTGAAAACACAAGGGATTAAGTTGATTGCAGAAGAGCAAACTCAACCTGATATTGGCATAATTCGTATTGCTGCACCTAACACACAAGCTCGTTATGTATTACCACAAGTGATTGACGTATTTAAAAAGAAATACCCCAATATTAGTATTCATCTTCATCAAGGATCTCCTGCTCAGATTTCTAATGCATTGCTCGAAGGAGAGGTAGATTTAGTGATCGTGACTGAAGCACAATCTCTTTTTGAAGGTGCAATTTTATTACCCTGTTATCTTTGGAATAGATCAGTTATTGTAAAAAAAGAGCATCCACTTGCAAAATTTGTGAACCAACCTACCGCTTTAACAGTCAAAGAACTCAGTAAGTATGATTTAATTACTTATACTTTTGGTTTTTCAGAAAATTCTGATCTTGATAATGCTTTTAGCCAAGCAGGAGTTTTACCTAAAGTTGTCTTTAGTGCCACAGATGCTGATGTGATAAAAACCTATGTACGTTTAGGACTGGGGGCAGGAATTATGGCATCAATGGCTTATACTGAATTTGATGATGATTTGATTAGAATAGATGCTAGACATCTTTTTCAATCAAGTATGACACAAATAGCATTTAGAAAGGGAATGTTTTTACGGCATTACCTTTATGATTTTATTACGGAGTTTGCACCACATTTAACTCGAACATTAGTAGAAACAGCAGAGCAATTACGTGATAATAACAGTATTGCTCGTTTGTTTGAACACACTCAATTAGAGGAAAAATAGATGAAGTTATGGACAAAAATTAAATATGTTGTACTGGGGAGTTTGGTATTAAGTAGTGCAGCATTAGCAGACAATTTTAATATAAAGTACAGTTCAAATTATTTGATGCCCGCTTATGTGCATTTCAAAAATGATGATAATAGCTATGAAATTAATGCCAAAATTAATATTCCACTGTATAAGATTGTTTTTTCATCAAAAGGAATAACCCATAAAGATGGCTTTAATATGACCAGTTATCAGGATTTACGTAATGATAAAATCTATTCAGTCAGTGAAATTAATGAAAATACGATTACCTATGGACGAGTAAAAAAAGGTAGGGAGTTAGAAACGGTGAAAATAAACACACCTGTTTTTGATTTATTTACAATGGCATACCAGTTAAGTTATTTTGATAAATTACCTAACAGTTTTCAAATAACAAATGGTAAAAAAATATACTTAATGAAAAATATTGCCGTAAAAAAAACAGTTAAGGCAGTAAAAAAGGATGGGAAAGCCTATAAACAAATTACCTATAAATTTAAAACAGCTCATAAAGATATTACTGTTAAAAAATATATTGGGGAGAAATTTCCTCGTTATATTTCTTATAATAAAGATGGCGATAATTATAAATTAGAGTTTGATGGTTTTGTTGAATAGCAAAAATTGAATAGTAAAATACAAATAAGCGGTAAGATAATCATAAAAATTTGCAAATTTTTGATTATATCTTACCGTTTTAATTTATTGTTTGTCTTTTGAACGTACCCATAAATCGGCATATTTCACAAAGGTAGAATGAGTAGAAAGCAGAGCAAGTAGTAAACCTTGTTTTCCATCTAAGAAACCTGCTTTTAAAATATACATTTTAACAAAGCATCCTAAGGCGTGTGTTATACCCTGTAATAAAGTTGCTTTTTTGCCAGCATTTTCTCTTTGTTCTGCCCAAGCCTTGGCATAACTTGCTGATTTGACTAAATAATGATGAATATCTTTATAAGTAAAGTGTAATAAATCACCTGCTAGTTTTACTACTTGAGTATCATTAGGGTAATGTACTTTTTCGTGAACAAGTTCATCACCATAATGAGCAAAATCAGTTTTATATAGGCGAACCACATAATCAGGATACCAACCACTATGACGGATTTCACGCCCAAATACTTCACTTAAACGTCCAATCTTATATACTGTATTGGGTTTATCCTCTTTGACTGCTTGAATAATAGATTGTTTTAATTCTGGGGTAACTCGCTCATCAGCATCAATCCAAAAGACATAATCGCTGGTGACATACTGCTGTGCTATCTGACGTTGTTTACCAAAACCTTGCCAATCCGTATGGCTATAAAATCTTGCCCCATATTTACTGGCAATTTGTTCTGTTTTGTCGGTACTGCCTGAATCTAAAATGACAATTTCATCCACCCAGTCTCTCACACTATCTAAACATTGGGCTAAATTTTCCTGTTCATTTTTTACGATCATCGCAATGCTAAGTGTTGGCATAATTTATTCCTATTTTAATATTGACTATTTTTAGGTTTTAAGCCAATAAATTTGCAAGAAGTTGTTTATAACGTACCGCTTGGGAGCTTTGTTGTAAACGTTCTGCGGTTAAAATACTTTTCAAATCATTTAGTGCAGTCTGAAAGTCATTATTTATAATTACGTAATCAAATTCATTGTAATGGCTCATTTCCGACACTGCTTGTGCCATCCGTTTAGCAATTACTTCTTCAGAATCTTGCCCTCGTGCGATTAAGCGTTTTTGTAATTCTTGTTTTGAAGGAGGGAGGATAAAAATAGTTTTTGCATTTGGTACTTTTTGCTTAATTTGTTTTGCACCTTGCCAATCGATATCTAAAAAAACATCAATACCTTGTTCAAGGCTTTTTTCTATCATTGGTAATGAAGTACCGTAGTAATTCCCAAAAACTTCAGCCCATTCTAAAAAATGTTGTCTCTCGATGAGATTTTTAAACTCTGCTTGAGTAGTGAAGTGGTAATGTACACCGTTTTCTTCACCTGGACGAAGAGTACGAGTGGTATGAGAAACAGAAAGCTGTACTTCACTACGAGGTAAATCAGTAAGTAATGCATTAATTAGTGAAGATTTTCCAGCACCACTTGGTGCAGATACAATATAGAGGTTGCCTAATGTCATAATAATTTTGTGTTCAATACGCAGAAACAGGGTAACCCTGTTTCTATATGTAAAATATTAAAAATGAAAAAATAATTATTTTCTCGCCAAAGGTGGAACAAAAGACAAACCTAAATCCCAAGGTTGTTCAATCCACGTATTCTGAGGAATATCAATCACATAATCGTCAACCAAAGTTGCTCCTGCAGGTTTTGCAAATACTGTAACAAAACGAGCTTTAGGATACATTTCACGGATTTTTCGAGCAGTATTTCCAGTATCAACCAAATCATCTACCACAATAAAACCCTCTCCATCACCTTCTGGTGCGTGTAGTACTCTTAACTCGTCACTTTGTTTATAGTGATCTTCATAACTTACAATACATACTGTTTCTACGTGTCTAAGTCCAAGTTCACGAGCAATAACTGCAGCAGGAAATAATCCGCCACGACTAACAGCAATAACACCTTTCCATTGTGATGCAGGGAGTAACCTTTCTGATAACTTGCGAGCGTGCATTTGGAACATATCCCAAGTGACGATGTACTTTTCACTCATAAAATCTCCTAGATGTAGATATGGGTAGTTTTATTAACACTACCATTAAAATAAAATTGGTGTAAGAATACCTGAAAATAGAGATTTTTTCTAGTGATGTTTTTAAGTTTTACTTGATAAATTTACAAATTTATCTTTCTTATTTTCTAAGCATAGAGATAAGATTTTTATGTATCCTCACTGTACAACGTACATATGGTTAACTATTACTTTTAAAGCGAGTTTGTTTACTAAGATTTCTAAGCCATCTACACGATGGTTAACGCGAGCCGTTTCAGTGGCAACTTCTGCAAGAATTTCTAAGCCATCTACACGATGGTTAACCCTCAATTACAGTTACTTTCTTGGGACAAAAATTTCTAAGCCATCTACACGATGGTTAACTGCGTGATGTTTCTAAGGTTTTTAGGGCTAAATTTCTAAGCCATCTACACGATGGTTAACTATATTTTCAAGTAAACGTGAAATACCATATTTTTCTAAGCCATCTACACGATGGTTAACTAGAGATTTTATTGATAAATCCCTTATTTTGCAATATCTGAAGTGAAAAAATAGTAAAAATACCCTTTTTTTGAGTGTGTTTATAACTTATTGATAATAAAGTGATTTTAAAATAGCTAAAAATAAAAGGTGTTTTTATGTTCTATAAAAATATTTTAATGATCAAGCGGTATGATTTTGTTTAGAATTTGCAACTATTTGAAATAGAAAGCCATATTTTATGAAAAATATGGCTTTTATTGAGAGAGATTATACTTCAGATTGGAAAATAACCGTATTTGATTTATCGGTATAACTGCTTATTTTATCAAAGTTTAAATAACGATAAGTATCTTCTTTATCATTATCTAAATTTGCTACATAAGATTGATATTCTTCAGGGGTTGGTAATTTACCTAAAATGGCGGCTACAGAAGCAAGTTCTGCAGAAGAGAGGTAAACATTTGCACCTTGTCCTAATCGGTTAGGGAAGTTACGTGTTGAAGTTGAAACTACCGTTGATTTTGCTTCTACACGAGCTTGGTTCCCCATACATAGCGAACAACCCGGCATTTCAATTCTTGCACCACTCTTACCATAAATATTGTAATAGCCTTCTTCTGTCAGTAGAGCTGCGTCCATTTTTGTTGGAGGAGCAATCCATAAGCGAGTTGGAATCACATCTTCAAATTGATTAAGAAGTTTACCTGCTGCACGGAAATGTCCAATATTTGTCATACAAGAACCGATAAAGACTTCATCAATACTGGTATTTTGTACTTCAGAGAGTAGGCGAGCATCATCAGGATCGTTAGGTACACAGAGAATAGGTTCCTTGATTTCATTTAAGTTAATATCAATCACAGCAGCGTATTCAGCATCTACATCAGCTTCCATTAATTCTGGATTAGCAAGCCATTTTTCCATTCCTTTGATACGACGTTCAAGGGTACGAACATCGCCATAGCCTTCTGAAATCATCCATTTGAGTAATACAATGTTTGAGTTTAAGTATTCAATGATTGGTTCTTTATCCAGTTTAATGGTACAAGCGGCTGCAGAGCGTTCTGCTGAGGCATCTGAAAGTTCAAAGGCTTGTTCAACTTTTAAGTGTTCTAAACCTTCAATTTCAAGAATACGCCCTGAGAAAATATTTTTCTTCCCTGCTTTTTCAACAGTTAATAATCCTTGTTGAATAGCATAATAAGGAATAGCGTGAACAAGGTCACGCAATGTAATGCCTTGTTGCATTTCTCCGCTGAAACGTACTAATACAGATTCAGGCATATCTAACGGCATTACCCCTGTTGCTGCAGCAAAAGCGACTAAACCAGAGCCAGCAGGAAATGAGATGCCAATAGGGAAACGAGTATGTGAATCACCGCCTGTTCCCACTGTGTCAGGGAGTAACATACGGTTTAACCATGAGTGAATAACGCCATCACCTGGGCGAAGTGAAACACCGCCTCGATTCATAATAAAATCAGGAAGGGTATGATGTGTGTTTACATCAATAGGTTTTGGATAGGCGGCGGTATGACAAAAAGATTGCATAACCAAATCTGCAGAAAAGCCTAAACAAGCTAAATCTTTTAATTCATCACGGGTCATTGGTCCTGTGGTATCTTGAGAACCGACAGATGTCATCATTGGTTCACAATATTGATTAGGGCGAATACCTTTTACACCACAGGCTTTTCCTACCATTTTTTGTGCAAGGGTAAAACCTTTTTTACTGCTTGCCACATCTTGTGGTTTTAGGAATACATCACTTTCAGGTAAACCTAATTCCATACGAGCTTTATGAGTTAAGCCACGCCCAATAATTAATGGAATACGTCCACCCGCACGCACTTCATCTAATAAAATTTGTGTTTTTAAGGTAAATTCAGCTAAGACTTCATCACTATTATGTTTACAAATTTTTCCTTCATAAGGATAAATATCAATAACATCACCCATCGCTAATTTACTGACATCTACTTCAATAGGTAATGCACCTGCATCTTCAAGGGTATTGAAGAAAATAGGGGCAATCTTACCGCCTAATACTACACCGCCAGCACGTTTATTTGGAATGTAAGGAATATCTTCTCCCATATGCCATAATACAGAATTGGTTGCTGATTTACGAGAAGATCCTGTTCCAACGACATCACCAACATAAGTCAGCGGAAAGCCTTTTTGTTTTAATTCTTCAATTAAGGTTAATGGTCCTATTTCCCCTTCCTTGTCTGCGGTAATGCCATCACGACTATTTTTTAACATTGCTTTAGCGTGCAGGGGAATATCAGGACGAGACCAAGCGTCTTGAGCAGGGGAGAGATCATCGGTATTAGTCTCCCCTGTGACTTTAAATACTGTCACAGTAATTTTTTCAGCTAATTTAGGACGAGATAAAAACCACTCTGCTTTTGCCCAAGATTCTAAAATTTGTTGTGCAAAAGTGTTACCTTTTTTTGTTCGTTCTGACACATCGTGAAAGGCATCAAACATTAACAGTGTAGAGGAAAGAGCCGTTGTTGCCACAGGAGCTAAAATCTCATTATCTAAAGCCTGTAATAACGGTTCAATATTATAACCTCCTTGCATTGTGCCTAATAATTTAACAGCATATTCTGCAGAAATAAGAGGCGAGGAAGTGGTATTATTAATGATAGCAGAAAGAAAAGAAGCTTTAACATAAGCTGCTTCATCTACACCTGCTGGAATACGATTTTCAAATAGTGAAAGTAAATATTCTTCTTTGCCTTGTGGTGGTTGTTTTAATAATTCAACTAATTGAGCGGTTTGTTCCGCATTCAATGGTTGGGGAACGATACCTTCTGCGGCTCGTTCATCAACGTGTTGTTGGTAGGTGTCTAAAAAACTTGTCATAAAAAAACTCCCTTGTTTTAGGGTTAAAAATAGATAATCAATTAAAATCAAGCAGTAAGATGATTTTTGCAAAAATTCCCACAGATCTTACCGCTTGTAAAAAGCTCTTACATATTAGTAATAATATCCTGAGCAAATTCAGAGGTTGAACGTAATGTTGCCTCTTCTAGCATTTCTGCAAAATCAAAAGTAACGGTTTTATTTACAATGGTTTGTGATACCGCTTTTACGACTAAATCCGCAGCTTCTGTCCAACCCAAATGACGTAACATCATTTCACCACTTAAAATAAGTGACCCAGGATTACCTTTGTTTTGTCCTGCAATGGCAGGGGCTGTACCGTGTGTTGCTTCAAAAATCGCCGATTCAAAACCAATATTGGCTCCTGGTGAAATCCCAATCCCTCCCACTTGTGCAGCAAGTGCATCAGAAATATAGTCACCGTTTAGGTTTAAGGTAGCAATCACATCATATTGCGTTGGGTGAAGTAAAATTTCTTGTAAAAATGCATCAGCAATACAATCTTTAATAATAATTTTTTTACCTGTTTTAGGGTTAATTAGGTATTGCCATTCGCCTGTTTCATCAAGTTTCACACCACCAAACTCTTTCGCAACTTCATATCCCCACTCTTTAAATGCCCCTTCAGTAAATTTCATAATATTACCTTTGTGAACAAGGGTTAAAGAATCACGATCATTATCAATCACATATTGTAATGCCGCTTTAACAAGACGTTGTGTACCTTGTTTAGAAACGGGTTTAATACCAATGCCACAGTCTTGAGTAAAACGAATTTTGGTGACCCCCATTTCATCTTGTAAAAATTTAATGACCTTATCTGCTTCACTTGAACCTGCTACCCATTCAACACCTGCGTAAATATCTTCTGAGTTTTCACGGAAGATAACCATATCTACTTTTTCAGGATGTTTTACAGGGCTTGGTGTACCGTCATAATAACGAATAGGGCGTAAGCAGTTGTATAAATCTAATCCTTGACGCATTGCAACATTTAAAGAACGAATACCACCACCCACAGGGGTCATCAAAGGTCCTTTAATGGCAACGTGATAATCACGAATAAGATCTAATGTTTCTTCTGGTAGCCAAGTATTTTCACCATAAACTTCATTTGCTTTTCCACCTGCATAAATTTCCATCCAAGAAATCTTACGCTCTCCACCATAAGCCTTTTGAACTGCCGCATCAATAACAGTTTGCATTGCAGGGGTTACATCAACGCCAATACCATCTCCTTCGATAAAAGGAATAATCGGATTATTAGGGACTTGTAATTTGCCTTGCGGAGTTAATTGAATTTTTTCACCTTGTGGAATAATTACTTTTGTTTGCATATTTTAGTGCCCTCATTAATAAAATTTAGTTTAATTAATAAACATTTCAACTTGAATTTAACATTTTTAACATTTTATTTCTTTACTTTTTCTTATTTTATTCTCTTTTTTTGTCATTTTTTTGAAGAATGTCTAGTTTTTAATAAAAAACCCTTTTTTATTTGTACAAATAATGATAGGTTAAAAATATTGCAACAATTTAATAACAATATGTAAACATATTACAGGGGGAGTGATGACAACAAAAAAAGCAGTATTATCGTTACCAGAAGGTAAAAGTTTTGAATTAGACATTCATAAGGGAACATTAGGTTATGAAGCAGTTGATGTACAATCATTAGTTAAAAATAAACTATTTACTTTTGACCCTGGCTTTATGTCTACCGCATCGTGTAAATCTGCAATTACTTATATTGATGGTGATAATGGCGTACTTTTACACCGAGGTTACCCAATTGATCAATTAGCAATGAATGGGGATTATTTAGAAGTTTCTTATTTATTATTATTTGGTGAACGACCAACTAAAGAGCAATATATTACGTTTCGTGATCAATTAAAAAATCACCATATTATTCACGAACAAATTTCACGCTTTTTTAATGGATTTCGTCGAGATGCTCATCCAATGGCGATTATGTGTGGTATCGTTGGTGGATTAGCTGCATTCTATCACGAATTAATGGATGTTTCTGATGAGGAGCATAGAGTGTTAACAGCAGTTCGATTATTGGCTAAAATGCCAACACTATCTGCAATGTGCTATAAATACTCTATTGGTCAGCCTTTTATGTATCCTAAAAATAGCCTTTCTTATGCTGGTAATTTTTTACATATGATGTTTGCCACACCTTGTGAAGAATATAAAGTTAACCCTGTCTTTGAAAAAGCATTAGATCGTATTTTTATTCTTCACGCCGATCACGAACAAAATGCCTCAACTTCGACTGTTCGAACAGCGGCATCTTCTGGTGCAAATCCATTTGCTTGTATTGCGGCAGGTATTGCATCATTATGGGGGCCTGCTCACGGCGGTGCCAATGAAGCTTGTATTAATATGTTGGAAGAAATTGGTACTGTAGATCGTATTCCTGAATATATTGCCAAAGCAAAAGATCGTAATGACCCATTCCGTTTGATGGGGTTCGGGCATCGTGTGTATAAGAGTTATGATCCTCGAGCTAAAGTAATGCGTCAAACTTGTCACGAAGTGTTAAGTGAACTTAATATTTCTACACCAATTTTAGATGTTGCGATGGAATTAGAGCGTATTGCCCTAGAAGATCCGTATTTTGTTGATCACAAGCTTTATCCAAATGTTGATTTTTATTCAGGCATTATCCTAAAAGCGATTGGTATTCCAACCTCAATGTTTACGGTAATGTTTGCATTAGCAAGAACGGTTGGTTGGATAGCACATTGGAAAGAAATGTATAAACAAGAAGATGGATTTAAAATTGTACGTCCTCGCCAAATTTATACAGGTGAAGTACAACGAGATTTTCCACCAATTGATAAAACAGAATAATAAAAAAGGTCGTCATAATGGCGACCTTTTTTTATTTCTAAGTCATCTATACGATGGTTAACTTCTGCGGTGCTAAAATAAACGCCCCGCCGTTTTTCTAAGCCATCTACACGATGGTTCACACATTTAAAATGCCCTCGCTTGTCTTTGTAATTTTCTAAGCCATCTACACGATGGTTCACCAAGAATTAAGCGTGATACAGTACTTTCACAATTTCTAAGCCATCTACACGATGGTTCACTAGAGATTTTATTCATAAAACCCTTATTTTGCAATATCTGAAGTGAAAAAATAGCAAAAATACCCTTTTTTTAGCTAGTTTTGTAACCTATTGATAATAAAGTAATTTTAAAACCATTAAAAATAAAGGGTATTTTGATAAATCAGAAATACAAGCGGTATGATGTTATCAAAAATTTGCAAATATTACTTTAAGTTGCTATTACCTTAAAAAACTAGGGATATTTTTTTCATATTCTTCAATTTTATCGTTATGCTGTAACGTTAAGCCAATGCTATCCAACCCACTAAGTAAACAGTGACGGTGGAAAGAGTCAATTTCAAAATGATAGAGTAGTGTTCCTGCTGTCACGGTTTGATTTTCTAGATCAACGGTAATTTTAGCATTTTTATTTTTAGTCACATAATTAAATAAATCATCGACTTCTTGATGGGTTAATTTAACGGGGAGCAGCTGATTATTTAGGCTGTTGCCATAAAAAATATCGGCAAAACTTGGAGCAATAATTACTCGGATACCGTAATCATCTAATGCCCAAGGAGCGTGTTCTCTTGATGAACCACAACCAAAATTTTCCCTTGCAAGTAAGATGGAAGCACCTTGATAACGAGGGAAGTTGAGCACAAAATCAGGGTTAGGGATTAATCCCTCTTCATCTAAAAAACGCCATTCGTGGAATAAGTTTTTACCAAATCCTGAACGAGTAACCCTTTGTAAAAATTGTTTTGGAATAATCGCATCGGTATCCACATTTGAAATATCAAGTGGTACCGCTAAACCAGTATGTTGTGTAAATTTTCTTGTCATTTTTCTTTTCCTATTAGTCTGTAGCCTGCTTATTATAATAATTCGATTTGGCGAATATCTATAAATTTACCATAAACTGCCGCCGCAGCTGCCATTGCAGGGCTAACAAGATGGGTGCGACCACCTCGTCCTTGTCGTCCCTCAAAGTTTCGATTACTGGTTGAAGCACAGCGTTCGCCAGCTTCTAAGCGGTCATTATTCATTGCTAAACACATTGAACAACCCGGCTCACGCCATTCAAACCCTGCATCTAAGAAGATTTTATCCAATCCCTCTTCTTGAGCTTGGGCTTTAACTAATCCTGACCCTGGAACGACCAATGCTGTGACGTTATTTGCTACTTTTCGCCCTTTTGCAACAGCAGCAGCAGCTCGTAAGTCTTCAATTCTTGCATTAGTACAAGAACCAATAAATACCTTATCAATATGAATCTCAGTCATTTTTTTACTATGAGGTAAATCCATATAAGATAAAGCTTTTTTTACCGATTGTTGTTCAACACTATTATTAATATCAGCAGGATTTGGAATCGTTTCTTCAATTCCAATAACTTGTCCTGGATTTGTTCCCCACGTCACTTGTGGTTGAATATCACAGGCTTGTAGTGTCACTACTTTATCAAATACGGCTTCTTTATCACTGTGTAATGTTTTCCAATATTCAACCGCCTCGTCCCACTCTTTGCCTTTTGGAGCAGAAGGACGACCTTTTAAGTAATTAAAGGTTGTTTCATCAGGTGCAATTAAACCTGATTTTGCCCCTAATTCAATTGCCATATTGCACACAGTCATTCGCCCTTCCATTGAAAGGCTTTCAATAGCTTCACCGCAAAATTCGACAACGTAGCCAGTGCCTCCTGCCATCGTTAATTTGCCGATAATGGCAAGTACGATATCTTTAGCCGTAATACCTTTATTTACCTGTCCGATAACCTCAATTTTCATTGTTTTAGCACGGGCTTGTTTAATGGTTTGTGTGGCTAAAACGTGTTCAACTTCTGATGTACCAATACCAAAGGCTAATGCACCAAATGCACCATGTGTTGCAGTATGAGAATCGCCACAGACAATGGTCATTCCAGGGAGAGTTAGCCCTTGTTCTGGTCCCATAACGTGTACAATGCCTTGATTAAGATGGTTGATATCATAAAGTGTTACCCCAAATTCTTGGCTATTTTTTTCAAGCTCAATCATTTGTAGATAGCCCATTTCGCCACTACCCATTAAATCTCGGCTATCCGTTGGCACATTATGATCCATTGTTGCCACTGTTTTAGAAGGCTGACGAACTTTACGCCCCATTGAGCGTAAGCCATCAAAAGCCTGTGGGCTAGTCACTTCGTGAACCAAATGACGGTTAATATAAATTAATGGTGTTTCACCCTCTACTTCACGCACCACGTGAGCATCAAAAAGTTTTTCATAAAGTGTTTTATATTGTGTGTTTGTCATATTTTTCCTTTATTTTGTAAATTCTTTTTAAAATCATACCGCTTATTTAATATTTTCAGCAATCAAATTACCCATTTCACTGGTCGAGATAGCGGTAGTATTATCCGCTAAATCTACAGTGCGATAGCCTTGTTGTAAAACATCTTGCACAGCGTTTTCAATAGTAGTTGCAGCGTCATTAAGGTTGAAACTATAACGTAGCATTAATGCTGCTGATAAAATTTGTGCGATAGGGTTGGCGATATTTTTTCCTGCAATATAAGGGGCAGAGCCTCCTGCGGGTTCATATAATCCAAAGCCTTTTTCATTTAAACTTGCTGATGGTAACATTCCCATTGAGCCTGTAATCATTGCACACTCATCGGAAATAATATCTCCAAAGATATTAGAGCAGAGAAGTACATCAAAAAAGTCAGGTTGTTTGATTAATTGCATTGTGGCGTTATCAATATAGATATGATCTAGGGTAACTTCAGGATATTCTTTGGAAATCTCAGTGACAACGTCACGCCACAACACGGAACTTGTCAAAACATTGGCTTTATAAACGGATGTTAAGTGTTTTTTCCTTTTCATTGCCGTTTCAAATCCAATACGGGTGATACGTTCAATTTCATAGCGGTAATAGACTTCAGTATCAAAGGCTTTTTCTTGTTGTCCTGTGCCTTCTCGTCCTTTGGGTTGTCCGAAATAAATTCCGCCTGTTAATTCTCGTACAGTAACAATATCAAAACCTCGTTGTGCAATATCGGCACGTAAAGGGCAGAAGTTTTCTAATCCTTTATATAAAGTGGCAGGACGTAAGTTACAAAACAGTTCAAAATGTTTACGTAAAGGGAGTAAGGCTCCTCTTTCAGGCTGTTGGTCAGGAGGTAAGTTTTCCCATTTTGGACCTCCAACAGAGCCAAATAAAATGGCATCACTGTTTTTACACCCTGCTAATGTTTCATCAGGTAACGGGGTCTTATGTTTATCAATGGCAATTCCGCCTACATCAAAAAATTGATAATTTAATTTAAAATTAAAGGTATTTTGAACCACATCTAATACTTTAATGGCTTCTTGCATCACTTCAGGACCAATGCCATCTCCACTTAATACTGCAACATTATAATTTGTCATTTTTATTTCTCCTGTAATTTAGTGGATTCAAGTTTTAAATCGGCGACTTGTTGAGAGCGGTAAATAGCATTAATAGCGTGAATTAAGGCTCTTGCTGAAGCTTCTACAATATCCGTAGCTAAACCGACACCGTGAAATTTGCGGTTATTATATTCTGCAATAATATCCACTTGCCCTAAGGCTTCCGCTCCTTCGCCTTTAGCGGTTAGATTATAACTTTTAACTGTTACATCTAATCCTGTAATTTTTAAAATAGTATTAAATACAGCATCAACAGGACCATCACCGCTATTAGATACATCACTGTATTTTTTACCATCCAATTCGAGCTGAACAAAAGCAGAAGCGGGGAGTTGGCTCATTGTTTGAGAGGTGATGACATCTAAATTTAAGCGATTTTCTTCCCCTTGTTGCATATCAATAAAGGCAAGGGCTTCTAAATCATAATCAAAAACTTGCCCTTTTTTGTCGGCTAATTTTAAGAATGCGGTATAAAGTTTATCTAAATCATATTCGTTTTCTGTATAGCCCATTATATCCATATAATTTTTAACCGCCGATCTACCTGAACGAGCTGTTAAATTTAATTTTTCTTTTTTTAAACCAATGGTTTGTGGTGACATAATTTCATAAGTATTTTTATGTTTAACCATTCCATCTTGATGGATTCCAGAGGAGTGTGCAAAGGCATTATCACCCACAATCGCTTTATTGGGCTGAATTGGCATATTACAAAGTTGGCTCACTAGCTGGCTAACACGATGAATTTCTTGTGTTTTTATATTGGTATCCGCTTTAAATAACGCCTGTCTTGTTTTGATTGCCATTACTACTTCTTCTAATGCTGTATTACCAGCACGTTCTCCAATACCATTAATGGTACATTCAATTTGTCTTGCTCCATTTTGCACCGCCGTTAAAGAATTGGCTGTTCCCATACCTAAATCATTATGACAATGCACCGAAATAATGGCTTTATCGATATTAGGCACACGATTCATTACATTTTTGATAATATCACCATATTCCATTGGCAAACAATAACCAACGGTATCCGGAATATTAATAGTGGTCGCTCCAGCATTAATGGCAGTTTCTACAATACGACAAATATTATCAATCCCTGTTCTACCGGCATCTTCACAAGAAAATTCCACATCATCGGTATATTTTCTGGCTCGTTTAACCGCATTTACTGCCATTTCAAGGACATCATCAAAAGAGCGACGTAATTTTGCTTCAACGTGTAAGGCTGAGGTGGCGATAAAAGTATGAATACGAAACACTTCAGCAACACTTAATGCTTCCGCTGCCACATCAATATCTTTATTTATTGCTCTTGATAATGCACAAACTCGGCTATTTTTTATATGTTTAGCGATAGTCTGTACCGATTCAAAATCCCCTTGCGATGAAACAGGAAATCCCACTTCCATTACATCAACGCCTAAACGCTCTAAAGCAAATGCAATTTGCAACTTTTCTTTTACCGTTAAACTGGCTTTTAACGCCTGCTCTCCATCTCGCAATGTCGTATCAAAAATAATGATGTTGTCTGTTTGCATATTATTATCCTTATTATTTATAAAGTACAAAGCCATAAAAAAGCCATAAAAAAACCCGCATTTTGTGCGGGTTTATTGAACTTTTGATTTGATAATTATTTTAGTGTTTTTTATCTACAGCCCAACCGCACATATAAAATGTGATAATAAGTAATAGACTGAGTAAAAACATAAAATGAAACATAAAATAAAAAATCCTTTGAATTAAAAACAACCTTAATGTTGCGTATTTGTAACCAGCTGTCAACTATTTTTTTACAAAATGATTGCATTTTAGCGGGGAATAGTGCAAATAATGTTTTTTAAGTGAGTCTATAGCGGTCAGTTCTTGATTAAAATTTGCAAATAAAACTACTATATTTATTCAATACCCTCACTCTCTTCTACTTCTACCATTAATTTAGCAATGGCATTGCGGTAAGTGATCTCTAAGGTTTCTGAGCTAGTTGCCATTACACCTTGATCATTTAAATAACCATCGTGAACGTCATACATCCAACCGTGTAATGATAATTTTTTACCTTGTTTCCACGCTGCACGAACCACAGAAGTACGTCCTAAATTATACACTTGTTCAGCCACGTTTAATTGTACTAACATATCTGCTCGTTTTTCAGTAGGAAGCTTGCCTAAAAGCGAACTATATTTAAAACGAATATCTTTAATATGTAATAACCAGTTATTCACTAAACCATAATCTTCATTATTTAAAGAGGCTTGAATACCTCCACAATTAGTGTGTCCACAAATAATGATATGTTCAATATCTAACACATCAACCGCATATTGCACGACAGATAAGCAGTTTAAATCGGTATGAATAACGAGATTGGCAATATTGCGGTGTACAAAGAGTTTTCCTGATTCTAATCCTGTTAGCTTTTCAGCGGGTACACGACTATCAGAACAACCAATCCACAATAAACGTGGTTTTTGCTGTTCTGAAATTGCTTCAAAATAATCAGGCTGCTTTTGTTTCATCTCAACGGCCCAATGGTGGTTTTGTTCAAAAATTTCTTCTACTGATTTCATAAGGTTACTCATAATATTGAAAATGAATTTTATAATAACATAAAAGTTGTCCAGTTTATTTTGTAAATTAATGCAGATATACTGGTTAGTTCATATTTTTGTAAGGAGCAAGAAAAAACCACCATCTATTTGATAGAATAGTGGCTTATGCATACGAGAATGACGTTATAGATTATTGTAAAATCCAAACTCGTCCATAGTGTTTCATTAATCCAGCTTTATGTCCTGCTTTCTTACCTATTCCCTGATAAATATCAAAATGTTGACCGTTTATTGCACCGCCTACATCTAAAGCAATCATCAATCGAATTTCGTGACGTCCAGTCCAGTTTCCATCATCATCAATAATTGGGGTTTCGACAAGTAGAGGAGTGCCAGAAGGAACGATGCGACGATCTGAAGCAACAGAAGCTAAGGCGATAAGTGGTACACCAGCAGAACCTTTTACTTTTCCTGAGGCATCATTTTTAAAGAAAACATAAGAGGGGTTTCTTTCTAATAATTCTTGAACACGATCAGGATAACGTTGCCCCCATTCTCTAATTGCTTGAATAGACATTTTTTCTTTTGGAATTTCGCCATCTTCAACCAGTAAACGCCCAATACTGACATATTTAAAGCCATTTTGACCCGCATAAGCAAAATAATTTAAACGCCCATAGCCAAAATCAACATAACCACTACCTTGCACACCTAATAAAAAATTTTCCAATAGTGAATCCGTATAAGCAAGTTCCAATCCTTTTCCTGCTAATACGCCATCGTAAATTTGTTTACGAGTAAACTGCTTTCTATAGCGAGGTTTTGCATAAATTGGATATTGAAATCTACCACTTCGAGTATGACGAGCTTTGATAACAGGAGAGTAATAGCCTGTCATTAATACATTTTGAAAACCCTCTTCACCGCTCATTTGTTGAATATTAATACCATAAGCACTTAAACGATGAATATTTGCACCCGAATAGACCCAAGAAGCGATTTTATTATAAGTATCTGAGTATTTTGTAGAGAGAGTAGTTGAATAATCTTTCACGTTAGCAAGTTGACGTAAGAAACTACGGCGATTTACAACGGGTTTACGTGTTGGAATAACGTCTCTTATTATATATGGAGCATAAGGAAAATATTGACGATTTTTATATTTAGCACCTAATTTCTCTTTTTCTGTATAATTTTGTGTTGATTGATGAGGCTTATTAGAACAACCAATTATAAACAACGAACAACTGATTAACACGATCCATTTTTTATGCACTTTATAAATCATAAATATCCTTTTAATTAAAAACAACGGATAAGAATAACAAAATTTTATTTAAAAAGGTATTAAAAATAATTTGAGAATAACATCTAACCAAGCAATGTATTAATTTTCATCAAACAAATAAAAAATATTTTTTTCTTATTGTAATCTTAAAAAATACGTGTACTATGCACATCTCAGACGCGGGGTGGAGCAGCTTGGTAGCTCGTCGGGCTCATAACCCGAAGGTCGTTGGTTCAAATCCAGCCCCCGCAACCATTTCTTCTAAACAGACATTTCAATTATCTTTCAAATTTAAAAATATAACATCTTTATCTAAAATGATAGCGGTATGATTTGTCATATTTTTTGCAAAATTAAATTTAATACCTAAACCCATATATTTTAACGAAAATAATTCAATGCTAAGTATACTGAAATTTAGTATAATGTTCAGATCTCAAATTAATGAAATAAATTATTATGCAAAATATATATCAATGGCCTTTGCCTCACGCAATTTATCCAGATAGACATAACAAATCTTATCGTTTAAAACGATTTCGTTATCAACTGCGTTCGTTGCTACATCGTTCGAAAATCAAAAAATTTGAAGAATTTGTTAATCAAAATCCTCATTTAATAGAAGTGCTGAATACATACCCAAACTATAGTTACCCTGTCGCGCATCGTTTTTTAGATAAGCGTTTTAATGCGACAGAGCGTTTAAATTCAATGTGTGAAAATCTAACTTTTTTACCGAACAAATTGTCAGAACTAGGGCATCGACCATTATGGGAAGAAGAAATTAATTTTGGTGAAGTGATTGCCGATTTTGATCTTCGCCTTAAAATTAATGAATTTCAACCAATGGAAGGTTATTGGAATTTAGAGCTATATCATAAACCAAGCGAACAATTAATTTACTTACTGACATTTGGTGAAATAAAACAAGGTTTATTGATTGGTGTTATTCAAGGACCAAACCAAGAAGGTTCAAAAGAAATTGTAAAACAATTAACCAAAAAATGTCATGGCTTAAGACCTGCCTATTTAATGGTAGATGCAATGAAACTATTCACTCAAGTACTGGGTTATCCGTCTTTATTTGGTATTCCTCAAAAATATCAAAATAAATCTCGTTTTGTTCGAAGTAAACGTTTTATTGTTGATTATGATGCTATTTTTAGAGAAAGTAATGGTGTTTTAAATGATTATTGGGAATTACCTCTCAACGTAGAAAGTAAAAATTTAGAAGACATTCCAAGTAAAAAACGCTCAATGTATCGTAAACGCTATGCAATGTTGCAACAATTACAATTATCAATGAAAGAGAAATTAACGCTCTCTTAAGGAAATCAAAATGATTAAAAAAATCTTATTTTTAGTTTTAGTCTTCACAACAGTTGCTTGTTCTTCAATATCAGGAACAGGCAGTGTAGGTGGTGGGTCTAATGGTGTTGGTGTCAGTTTAGGCATTGGTACTGGCATTAAATTTTAATTTAAAATAATTAACAATAAAAATTATATCTATAGACTGTTTATCTATAAGGAAAAAAATGAAGTATCAATTAAAAAAAACAAACGGTAATGCTCGCCGTGGTTGTATGACTTTTTCTCGCCCTAAAGGTGAGTTTCACGTAGAAACCCCAGCTTTTATGCCAGTGGGAACTTATGGCACAGTAAAAGGTATGACACCTGAAGAAGTGAAAGCCACAGGGGCTCAAATTTTATTAGGAAATACGTTTCACCTTTGGTTAAGACCAGGGCAAGAAGTAATGCGTAAACACGGTGATTTACACGATTTTATGCAATGGCACGCTCCAATTTTAACGGATTCAGGTGGTTTTCAGGTATTTAGCCTTGCGAAAATGCGTAAAATTACTGAAGAGGGCGTTAGTTTTCGTCACCCTATCAATGGCTCCAAGATCTTTTTATCTCCTGAAAAATCAATGGAAATTCAATATGATTTAGGATCTGACATTGTAATGATTTTTGATGAATGTGCCCCTTATCCCTCAACTTTTGATTATACTAAGCAATCAATGGAAATGTCAGTCCGCTGGGCACAGCGTAGCCGTCAGCGTTTTGATGAATTAGGCAATAAAAATGCGTTATTCGGTATTGTACAGGGTGGCGTATTTGAAGAGTTACGCAAAGTCTCTATTGATGAATTGGTTAAAATTGACTTTGATGGTTATGCAGTCGGAGGTTTAGCTGTTGGCGAACCTAAAGAAGATATGCACCGTATTTTAGAATATGTTTGCCCTCAACTACCAAAAGACAAACCTCGTTATTTAATGGGCGTAGGCAAGCCAGATGATTTAGTTGAAGGTGTGCGTCGTGGTATTGATATGTTTGACTGCGTAATGCCAACACGTAATGCCCGTAATGGTCATTTATTCGTTACAGATGGTGTGGTAAAAATCCGTAACGCAAAATACCGTGAAGATACAACCACGTTAGATCCACATTGTGATTGTTATACTTGCAAAAACTACACCAAAGCCTATTTATATCACTTAGATAAATGTGGCGAAATTTTAGGGGCGAGATTAAATACGATCCATAATTTACGTTATTATCAGCGTTTAATGGCAGAAATTCGTCAATCTATTGATGAAGATCGCTTTGATGATTTTGTGGTTGAATTTTATCAACGAATGGGCAGAGAAGTACCACCGTTGCAATCAGAATGTAAGGCGTAATCATTATTTGACAAGCTAATGCAATAAGTCTAATATGACTTATCAAGGAGTTTACCAATGTGGAATTTATTTAAAAAGCCGATTGAAAAATCATCATTTGAAGCGTGGTCGAAAATGTCCGATGATATAGCAAAAGTGGCAATTTTGGCTATACCTGTGATTATTTTTGGAAAATATACCATTGGGTTTAAAATATTAAATTCTATATTACTTTTTATTGCTATCTATTTATTTTTGATAGGTGGTAGATTATTTAGAAATAAAGTCAATGGAGGTAAATAATGGAGTATACATTTGGATTAATCGTCTTTGCATTAATGGGATTGGCATTTGCCTTAAGTGCAAATTACCTAACCAAAGACTAAAATTTGCAAAAAATTAATAAAAACTAACCGCTTGTAGCAATACAAGTGGTTTTTTATTACACAGAAAAGGAATAATATGAATAAACTTGCTCTTTATTGCCGAGCTGGATTTGAAAAAGAAGTGGCGGGTGAAATCTCAGATAAAGCCGTTGAACTCGGTGTTTATGGTTTTACAAAATTAAAAGAAAATACGGGCTATGTCATTTTTGAATGCTATCAGCAGGGAGATGCAGATAGATTAGCACAAGAACTACCACTTTCTGAATTGATCTTCGTTCGTCAAATGATTGTAGTAGGGAAGTTGCTAGAAAATTTACCTGAAAATGACCGTATTACCCCTATTTTAGAACAATATCTTGCTCAACAAGATCAAGGTATTGATTTTAAAAAGAGCAGTGATCTTGTAGTAGAAACACCAGATACCAATGAAGCAAAAGAACTTTCTAAATTTTGCCGTAAGTTTACTGTCCCATTGCGTAATACCTTAAAAAAACAAGGTTGGTTACATAGTGGCTCAAAACGTCAAAATAGCATTACATTACAAGTTCTCTTTGTTGGTTCAGGCTGTTGTTATGTAGGTTATGCCTATAATGATAACCGATCATCAAATCCAATGGGCATTATGCGATTAAAATTCCCAATGGAAGCCCCTAGTCGTTCAACCTTAAAATTAGAAGAAGCGATTTTAACCTTTATTCCAAAATCCGAAGAAAGCTGGCATTTTAATGAAAATGTAAAAGCGGTAGATCTCGGCGCTTGTACTGGAGGTTGGACATATCAATTAGTCAAACGAGATGTGTTTGTTTATTGTGTGGATCACGGCAAAATGGCAGACAGTTTACACAATACGGGTCGTATTGATCACTGCCCAGAAGACGGTTTTAAATTTAAACCACCCAAACGCACCACAATTGACTTATTGGTCTGTGATATGGTGGAACAACCAATGCGAATTAGTGAATTGATCACAAAATGGTTCGTGAATGGTTGGTGTAAAGAAAGTATTTTTAATCTTAAATTACCGATGAAAAAACGCTATCAAGAAGTGCAACGTTGCTTAAATTTTATTACAGAAACATTAACTAAAAAAGGGTTTCAATTCACCATTCAAGCTAAACATTTGTATCACGATAGGGAAGAGATCACGGTTTTTATTAAGGTGAAAAAACAATTTGGAAGCGGTGAGATGTAGCGAGTTTTTTGCAAATAGGTAAAGCCATATTGAATAAGTAGTCAGTATGGCTTTACTTTTATCGTATAGCTATTTTGCTAGGTAATTTTTTAAATACTTCAATTGCTAAAATATCAAGAGCTTAATGAATTAATTGACTTCTTTTATTAATAAATTAATAAATGTCCGTACTTTTGTTGATAGATGGTATTTATTTGAATAGACCGCCCAAATACCTTCATCGGCAGGTTCATACTCGGTTAATAAGGGAATAAGTTGTCCTTGATTGAGAGCATCTTGAACATAATATTCAGGCAGTTGAGCAATACCTAATCCTTGTATGCAGGCTTGTAATGTTGCTCGAGCATTGTTACTTACCCAGTTTGCATTGACTTTATATTGTAGCTTTTTGCTACGTTTATCAGAAAAAGTCCAAGTGGACGATGCACTTTTTAAACAGAGATGATTTTTTAATTCGTTTATTGTTTGTGGCGTACCATTTTGTGAAAGATAATTTGGGCTAGCACATAAAATGAGACGTCTTGAGCTAATTCGTTTTGCAAATAAAGCAGAATCTTTTAATGTACCAGTACGAATGGCTAGGTCATACCCTTCATTAATAATATCAATATTACGGTCAGAAAAATGTAGTTCTATTTTCACATCTTGATAAGTTTGCATATAACGAGCGGCAGCGTGAGTGACTTTAGTTTCACCGAATAATCCCGCAGTTGAAATTCGTAGTGTACCACGAGGTATCGCTTGCATTTTCATAATATTACAGAGAGTTTCATCTAGATTATAGATATTATCTTTAGTACTTTGATATAGGGTATCCCCCACTTCTGTAAGGTGTACACTTCGAGTATTACGTTGAAATAATTGCACGCCTAAACGCTCTTCTAATCTTGCAATTTGTCGGCTTACATTTGCTTTGGATGTTTTCATCATCTTAGCTGCAGAAGAAAAACTTTTTTGCTCAACAACGTGGATAAAAATAATCAACCCTTCTAATGATTGCATAATAAACGCTCCTAATTAATTGTTTCTGTATGGTAACACTGTTTTTCTTATAAATTACTTTTGTTTCATTATAAAGTAGTTACAATGTGCTTATTTTTTCAGAAACTTAACATATACTGAGTGAGTAAAATCATTGCAATATAGAATATGTTTTAGGTTAAATTATTTATTATTTGAGGACATTATTATGAAATCTCGCGCAGCCGTGGCTTTTGAGCCGAACAAACCTTTACAAATTGTCGAAATTGATGTTGAAGATCCAAAAGCTGGTGAAGTAATGGTGCGTATTACACATACTGCTCTTTGCCATACTGATGCTTATACTTTATCTGGTATTGATCCAGAAGGTATATTTCCTGCAGTTTTAGGACATGAAGGGGCTGGAATTGTGGTTAAAGTTGGGGAAGGGGTAACCAGTGTTAAAGAAGGTGATCACGTAATTCCTCTTTACACTGCTGAGTGTGGTAAATGTAAATTTTGTAAATCAGGCAAAACGAATTTATGTTCATCGGTGCGTGAAACACAAGGAAGAGGCTTAATGCCAGATGGAACTACTCGTTTTTCTTATCAAGGAAAACCGATTTATCACTATATGGGAACAAGTACTTTTTCAGAATATACAGTTTTATCTGAGTATTCAGTTGCAAAAGTCTCTGAAAATGCGAATCCAGAAAAAACGTGTTTATTAGGTTGTGGTGTAACGACCGGATTAGGTTCAGTAAAAAATGCTGCAAAAGTTGAAAAAGGCGATAATATTGCCGTATTTGGATTAGGTGCAATCGGCTTGGGTGTTATTCAAGGTGCAGTTAAAGCTGGTGCGAATAAAATTATTGCGGTTGATGTGAATGCGGATAAATTTGAACTTGCAAAACAAATGGGTGCAACGGATTTTATTAATCCATTAGAACTTGATAAACCAACAGAACAAGCAATTATTGAAATGACGGATGGAGGAGTGGAATACAGTTTTGCTTGTGTGGGTAATACGAATGTAATGCGTCAAGCTTTAGAATGTTGTCATAAAGGTTGGGGAGAAAGTGTGATTATTGGTGTTGCTGCAGGTGGTGAAGAAATTTCTACTCGACCATTTCAGTTGGTGACAGGGCGTGTATGGCGTGGTACAGCATTTGGTGGTGTGAAAGGACGTAGTGAATTACCAAAAATGGTTGAAGAATATATGAATGGTAAACTAGATTTAGATCCTTATGTGACCCATACGATGCCATTTGAAGAGATTAATTATGCTTTTGAATTACTTGAAAAAGGTGAGTCTATTCGTACAGTAATGCATTTTTAAGATGATTTACAAGTAAAAATCGAAACTTGTGGTAATGGCGTTAAAATAGCTGTTATCATAAGTTTTTTATTTCCAAGAATTTATTGTGTTATTTTAGAGGATATAAAAATGCAAAAAATAGAAAGTTTTTTTAGTTTTGGGGGCAAACAACAAATTTGGCAACATAATAGTGAAACGCTAAATTGTGCAATGAATGTGGCAGTTTATTTACCCCCACAAGTACTTAACAAGGAAAATCCTCAGGCTTGTCCTGTTATTTATTGGTTATCAGGTTTAACTTGTACTGAACGCAACTTTATAGAAAAATCAGGATTTCAACGCTATGCTGCTGAACTTGGCTTAATTATTGTTGCACCTGATACTTCCCCACGAGGTGAAAGTGTTTTTGATGATGAAAGTTATGATTTGGGACAGGGAGCCGGGTTTTATCTTAATGCTACTCAATCACCTTGGGATAAGCATTATCAGATGTACGATTATATAGTCCAAGAGTTACCTGATTTAATTAATAATCACTTTCCAACGAATGGTAAACAAAGTATTTGTGGACATTCAATGGGAGGACATGGTGCATTAATGATTGCATTAAAAAATCCTGAAACCTATAGTAGTGTATCGGCATTTTCTCCTATTGTTGCACCAAGCCAAGTGCCGTGGGGGAAAAAAGCATTGACGGCTTATTTAGGTGAAAATTGTGAAAATTGGCAACAATGGGATACCTGTGCTTTGTTGGAACAAGCAAAAAATCCTTTGCCAATGTTAATTGATCAAGGATTAGATGATAGTTTTTTAGAAAAAGAACTTAAACCCGAGTTACTAGAAAATGCTGCTAAATTGATGAAAGCTGATGTAATAATTAATCGTCGTAAAGGGTACGATCACAGCTATTATTTTATTGCAAGTTTTATTGGAGAGCATTTAGCTTATCATCATAAAATGCTTTCTTAAAGTCTCTCCCAAAAATCAAGTGGATAAGTTATAATCATCATAATGAAATACTTATTCTTGGTATGACCAAGAAAAACAAGAATATCGTAATCAAAGCTATTTGTTTTATGAATTACCAAAACCGAATTAAATATAGCAACCATAAAAACAGTTTTGAAGCGGTAAGATGCAGTCTGTTTTTTGCAAATTTTTAAGATTTATCTAAAATTAAGGAAACATAGAATGTTGATTAAATATCAAAAATGGGTAAAAAGTTTCTATCTCAAAAGAGGTTGGTATAATTTTAATTCCTCTATCCGATTGAATTTTCTAATGGAAGAGGTTGGGGAGTTATCGCAAGCAATTAGACGATATGAAATTGGTCGAGATAGACCTGATGAAGTAGAAAATAAAAACGAAAGCTTAGATCAAATTAAAGAAGAGTTGGGTGATGTATTAGATAATATAATGATATTAGTAGATAAATATGATTTTAACATCAATGATATTATTAATGAACATATAGAGAAAATTGAAAAAAGGTACAAATAAACTATGAATATTACCGTATATTGTGGTGCTAATTTTGGTAATCACAACATCTATAAAGAAAAAACTTATCAGTTAGGTAAATGGATTGCTACCAATGGTCATACGTTAGTCTATGGTGGTGGTAATCGAGGCTTAATGGGAACTATCGCTAATTCAGTGTTGGAACACGGTGGAAAAGTAATTGGTGTAATGCCTACTTTTTTAGCAGAAAGAGAGCTGGCTCATAAAGGACTATCAGAAATGATCCTTGTTGAAACAATGACCGAAAGAAAGTTAAAAATGATTGAATTAGGGGATTGTTATATCGCTTTACCAGGTGGAGCAGGCACCCTTGAAGAAATTGCTGAGGTGATTTCTTGGGCGAGAATTGGTCAAAATGATAACCCTTGTCTGTTTTTGAATATTGAAGGTTATTACGATAATTTAAGAAACTTTTACCATGATATGGTCAATAACGGTTTTTTAAGTCGTGATGATGAAAACAAGATTTTATTTACAGATTGCTTTGATGATATGAATCATTTTATTCAATTTTATGAGCCTCCGAGAATTAGAACCTATAAATAAAGTACTATAGCGGTAAGATATGGTTAGTTTTTTGCAAGGATAGTCATTACGATAAATAAAAAATCTCTCTAAACTATTTGTTTAGGAGGAATGGTATTAAAATGGAAGAAAATTCTAAACAAGAAAATGGTGTAGAAAAAGCAGTGAAAACCGTTGCGATACCCGCTACAATCCTGGCGGTAATTGTTCCAAGTTTTCCTGCAATATTGATTTTTTTAGTTATATTGTTTTTTATTGGTTACTTTTACTTTCCGAGTGTACTTAATCTCATTGTTACTGCTCTAATTATTTTTGCCATTAAGAGAAAGGTAAATCAAAAGTTATGGCTTATTCCTTTATTTTTTATAGTTTCTTTTCTGCTTACTGTCAATGTTAGATTACCTAGTCTAATTTCAGATTGGATAATGCCGAAATCAACGATGGAAATATCTCTAAAAAAATTAACATTAGCAGATAAAACAAAAATAAAATTTACTAGCAATGTAGAGCTAGAATATAAATATGACCCATTGGAGGCAGTAACTAAATCAGGGTTCATTGATTCAGGGATATATTTTAAAGAACCTACAATTATTAAAGAAGAGATCGATAAAACTTTATTACAAATGGGGCTAATTCTTAGTGATAAAGCAGATATTGAAATTAAAGTTATAGGAAAAACAGATAGTTACGTGACTAATATGACAGCTACTATATTAGAAAACAAAAAACTAATTGCTCAAAAAAAGAAATAATCACTTTAACCCCAAAATCTATGGATTCTATCAATGATCCAAAAGAGAGATTTTCACTAGATAGACAAGGTAATTTCAGTAATCAGAAAAATGTTTGGTGCAATAATCCTGATTTAAAAATCAATAAATATAATCAGAAATTTAATATTTTAGAAATAAATTATAAAAATAATAGTTGGGGACTCCCATTAGAATATTCACCAAATGCCATTTTTTGTTATGAAGATAAAATGTATGTTTATACCTACTCTCATAATTATTTGAATAAGAAAGATATTTATACTTTTTATATTTATGATTACAGCGGAAATAATTTAGCCAATTTTGAGTACGCCATTGATATTACAAAAAATAGTAATAAGACTTTGGAATATTTCGAAGTACAGAAAGATCGTTTTTTAATAGGTTTAAATACCTATTCTTGGTATGACCAAGAAAAACAAGAATATCGTAATCAAAGTTATTTGTTTTATGAATTACCAAAATCGAATTAAATATAGCAGCTACAAAAACAGTTTTAAAGCGGTAATATGTAGTGTGTTTTTTACAAATTATCTTTAAAATAAGATT
The DNA here is from genome assembly GCF_018343795.1 of Phocoenobacter atlanticus subsp. cyclopteri. Lineage (GTDB taxonomy): Bacteria > Pseudomonadota > Gammaproteobacteria > Enterobacterales > Pasteurellaceae > Phocoenobacter > Phocoenobacter atlanticus. Next base: position 808,762 of record NZ_CP074346.1, on the reverse strand, counting down.
GGTTTATGGCATTTAAAAATCAATTAAAGGTGTAGAATATGGAAGAAAAATCTGAAATTGAACAAGCTATCAAAGGGATTATTTTATTTGTATTAGCTAGTCTTGTTGGAATTCCTCTATTACTTATAGCTATACCAGTGCTGTATTTAATTGCACTTTTCCAGATGCCAAGCATTGTGAATATTATCATTACTTCACTATTTGCTTTTCTTTTACGCAAAAAAATAAAAAGAAAGTTATCCCGTTTCCTCACCTTTATTTTTATTTCTTTCTTATTAGGCATAAATATTAGACTACCAAGTGTGATAAATGATATTTATTTATCAAGAATGACCTCAGAAAAAATAGTTAGTAAATTGGATTTACCTTATGGAACAAAAGTTAAATTGAATAGCAATATCACTCTCATTTATAAATCAGAGCCATTAGAAAGTAGTGTAACATTAGGTGGTAATGAAGGTTGTATGTGTACTTATTATTTAAGTTAAAAATCTATTATTAGAGAAGATATCGCAAACACATTATCAGATATGGGATTAATATTAAGTGAACAAGCTAATGTTGAAATTAATATTTCAGGGAAAACTGATGGCTATATTATATACGTAACCGTAACAATATTAGATCATAAAAAACTTATTGCAGAAAAAGAATTTAGAATTAGAAATAAATTTTGGGGAGATATAACTGATGTTAAAAGAAATGGAAATTATAAAACTCAGCTTATATTTTTAACTCAAGATACATTCTGGAATAATGTTTTAGAATTAACAGGCGTTGTAAAACCACAATACAAATTAATAGAACATTTTATTAAAGAACAAATCAATGTGATTATTTTTAAGCAAAAACAAACGGTTTTTAAGGCAAAACTAATAAAACAGCCTAATATTCTTCATTTATCTGCGATTACTAAAGGTGAGTACGGTAATTCGTGGTGTAATGATGCAGAGTTTAATTATAGAGATGATTTGTTAGAAACATCAAATGTTTTGTATAAAAAAATCTCTTCAAAAAATACAGGCTTTATTCCGATTGAAAGAGTAAGTCGATCAGAAAAATTACTTTGTTCACGTAATTATATTTATCAATTCAGTTTTTATTACCCACCAACTAACTTTAATCAAGAGCCAAAGGAGCAAGGATATTATCAAATAATGATTTATGATAAAAAAGGTAAAAATTTAGCCAATTTTAAATATATTATTCCTACTCGATGTTGGTTTGGAAAAAATATTTTGAGATATTTTAATGTCCGTAAACAAGATATTATTATCGGAATAGAAGAAAAAATAGAGAATGAAGGGGTTCAAAAATTACCAGCTACAACACTTAGAAATCGTTATTTATTTTATAAATTACCAACAACAAATTAAATAGTGCGACTACAAAATAGTTTAGGAGCGGTAAGATCATTTTACTTTTTTGCAAATTTTATCAAACATTTAAAATACAAACACCGCCTGTAAAATAGGCGGTGTTGATTAAAAAGTTAATATTAAATTAATTCTCTTCTTTTGGCAGTAACAGATTCATTAAAATAGCAATCACGGAACAAAGAGCAATTCCTTTAATGGCGAAGAAGCCAACATCAATAAGCATTCCTCCAATACCAAATGTAAGAACAACAGATACAATACAGAGATTACGAGGTTGATTTAAATCAACATTGTTTTTAATCAGAGAATTAATACCAACAACAGCAATTGCACCAAAGACAAGCATCATAATTCCCCCCATCACAACTGCAGGAATAGTTTGTAAGAATGCACCAATTTTTCCGACAAAAGCCATTAAAATAGCAAAAACAGCTGCCCAAGTCATAATTTTAGGGTTGAAGTTTTTAGTCAGCATTACGGCACCTGTTACTTCTGAATAAGTGGTATTAGGTGGTCCACCTAAGAATGAGGCCGTAATTGTTGCAACACCATCACCTAACAATGTACGATTTAGTCCCGGTTTCTTTAAGAAATCTTTACCTGTTACTTGACTAATCGCCATCATATCTCCGATATGTTCGATAGCAGGTGCAATAGCAATAGGGAGCATATATAAAATGGCTTCTAACTTAAATTCAGGTGTCGTAATTTGAGGTAGAGAAAACCAAGGTGCTTCAATGATTTTAGTAAAATCAATAATTCCCATAAAGATGGAAAGAATATAACCCACAGTAATGGCACATAGAATAGGGACTAAACGTAAAATTCCTTTTGCAAACACCGATACAATCAAAGTAACGAGAAGGGTAGTCATTGAAATAATGATAGATGTATTATAATCCGTCCCTGTTGCTTTTCCTGTTGCCATATTTACGGCGACAGGTGCTAAACTTAAACCAATGATGATGATGATAGGACCGACCACGACAGGAGGAAAAAGCTTCATCAATATATCATTACCACGTAGTTTAACAAAAGAACTTAAGACTACATAGACCAATCCAGAACAAGCAAGCGCACCTAAGGTAACGGGAATTCCCCAAGTTTGTACACCATATTGAATAGGCGCAATAAAGGCAAAACTAGAGGCCAAAAAAATTGGTACTTGTCGTTTCGTAATAACTTGAAATAACAAAGTACCAATTCCAGCGGTAAGTAATGCAGTATTGGGATTAAGTCCTGTCAGGAGGGGGACTAAAACCAATGCTCCAAAGGCGACAAAGAGCATTTGGAGCCCCATAAAAGCCTGTTTCGATGGACTCATATTTTCAGAAGATGACATAATTTACACTCCATTTGGTTAAAAAATCTGATTGATTATACAGAATAAAAATAATAATGCAAACGTTTTCGTATTTGTTGAAAAATGAAATTTATAAAAAATTATTGGAGTATAAAATGTTAATTTTAATACAGAGAATGAAATCAGTATTTATTTACAAAAAAGTTGTTCTGAAAATGTAAAAGATATAGATTTGCTCCTACAGTAGGATATCGGTGGCTTTTTAAAAAATAAAAATATTCACTCTAATATGGATTTTATTCAAAATCATTTATTCTAAATAATTTATTTGTTTTTTGTTTTTTGTTTTTTGTTCTTTGGTTAGCGTTGGATCTAACTTGATTTGAATTATCCAACCAATATTTGCCAACGCCAATACCCCCCAAGGAATAAGACTATAATAGCCTCCAAAGGTACTTTTAAACCAAGATGTGAGCGCAATCATTCCCACAATAGCTACAGGAATAAGTATTATAAAAGGGTTAATGTTTAGCCACGCCAAAAAACCCATTAGTAAATAGAGTACAACTCCACAAACAATTAATGCTCCCATAATATTTCTCCGGTTATCTTATCTACGATTTGTTTTTATACACGATTACCCAGCTCTTTTTGTGGTGCAACTGCCAAAAAATACCTAATCAGATAAAATAGCCTCAATTCTTAACAAAACATCATCAATAATAAAATCAGGCACGCTTTCTTTAAATTTAGCTTGTCTGCTTTTCCAATCTAATGACTTCAATTGATGACAATGTACTGAACCTTGTGTGTGGGTACCACTTCCCATAAGTGTTACTACGGTACCAAAAGAACGAGCTTGATTAACCTTTCCTTGAGAAATGGGGCAAACAAAAGCTAAACCTTGTTTATTAAACAACTGGCTACTTACTACTAAAGCATAATGCTCGCCTTTCATTTCTGAACCGCTCGCAGGATCGAACTGTAAATGGATGATATCACCTTTTTTGGGAATATACATTATAGCTCCTCTAACCCTACGCTTGGCATTTCATCCCATCCTTCTACTCTTGGTAAGCCATCTGGCATTTCATTAAGTAAGGTTTTTAAATCGTACTTAACTTTATTAACAGGGCGCAACACCAACGAATTATCACTAATTTCGATATCTAAATTATCATTATTAGAAAGATTAAGTTGTGCTAAAAATGCTTGTGGTAGCCTTATCGCTGCACTATTACCCCATTTTTTAATTTGAATTTGCATAAAATTCCCCTTCAGTATCTAATTTATACAAAGTATATACTTAATTGCTTTTTTAGTCAATTTACTGATTATCTATTGGCTAAAAACTCTGCACTACCATCATTTTCGTCCTCATCTTTCTCAAAACTTGATTTATTCCAAAATCTTGTAGCTTTGATAGTTCGCTTTTGCTGTCTCGGTCTATTAAAGCGAGCAAGTGTGATATTTGAGCTGTCCGATAATCATCTCTTTATTGCCGAAATGTTGCACTTCGCTATTGAATCTAAGCAGTCCCCTTATTGAACCTAATTCTTTGATTTTAATACAATCTCCAGCTTTTAAACCGTGAGAAGTGGCTGTGATTGTTGCGTTAAGCGTAACAGTACACATCTAAGTTTATTTTCTTTTAAATGTTTCAGAATTTGTTGCGGATAGTTAGAAAGTTGCTTTTTAAACGCATCCGTAAAAGATTGTGAAAGTTTTCTAAGCCATCTACACGATGGTTAACTTGTCAAAGCGTGATTTATACGATGGATATTGTTTCTAAGCCATCTACACGATGGTTAACGTCGCAAACAACTCTTGGAAACTTAGAATAGATTTCTAAGCCATCTACACGATGGTTAACAGATCGAAAGATCGCCGTTTTCTCAGTATAGCTTTCTAAGCCATCTACACGATGGTTAACTTCTTTTTTTATTCTGTAATTTCTAAAATAAGTTTCTAAGCCATCTACACGATGGTTAACTAGAAATTTTATTGATAAATCCCTTATTTTGCAATATCTGAAGTGAAAAAATAGCAAAAATACCCTTTTTTTAGCAGGTTTTGTAACTTATTGATAATAAAGTGATTTTAAAACAGCTAAAAATAAAGGGTATTTTGAGTAAATAGGAGATACAAGCGGTATGATGTTATCAAAAATTTGCAAATATCCTTTTAAATCTTCATTACCTTACCAAAAACTAGATATATTCTTCCATTTCATCATTACGCTGTAACGTTAATTTTATAGCGTATTTTTTAGTTGCTTTACTCTAAATGGTAAGTATTGCCATTGTACTCTATGAGATTTTTATAATTCGGGCTGTCGGGAAGTGCGACAACGGGAACTACGCTCTTAAACTTTATTGTTTTATTTTTAAAGGTTAATTCATAATAATAAAGATCCTTAGTACCTATACCTATCACAAAATGATTTTCGCCAGTAAGATAATAACTAAGTGTTACATCATCTATCAGTTTTAATTGATATTGTGGCTTTGTTTTATAAAACGTACAATTTTTGGGTTTTGCATTTTCGTCCTCAGGTTTTACTTCTCTAAATGCCCTATGAGTATCATCACAAAAAGGAAATTTTTCTGATGAACCGTAAAACATAATATTATTTGGCGAGCGAAGAAATGATGCTATCATACTACCGTCATTTGTGGTGTATCTAAGTCTCTAAATAATTCTTTTGTTTTTATTGAATTCAAATAAGTAGTATAAGTTTGCGTGCTGTATCTTTCTAATATATTTTAAAATAAATCTGTTGAATACGAGAATCGTGCAAAGAGTATATTTTAGTTGTTAAATTTTTATCTTTTTTAAATTTCATACTTATATTTGATACTTTATAAATTTTGTTAATATAAATAATACACAATTATTGACTTTATAGGTAGAGTAGTAGCGGTCAGATCCTAACTAAAATTTGCAAAAATTTAAGATCATCCTACCGCTTAATTTTTTAAAAGATAAATTTTTGATGAAGGGTTATCTATTGATATTTTTACGTTCGTGTTCAATCAACCATTTTTTTCGTTCGATTCCACCGCCATAACCCGTTAATTTTCCGTTTTTTCCGATAACTCTGTGGCAAGGAATAATGATAGAAATTCGGTTATAACCATTGGCAGCAGCGACCGCCCTTATGGCTTTTGGATTATTGATCTTTTCTGCTTGAGTTTGATAAGTCGTTGTTGTTCCATATTCTATTTCTTGTAGCGCATTCCAAACGCTTTGTTGAAAGTCGGTTCCAGGAGTGTCCAGTTTCACATCAAAGGTTTTTCGTGTACCTTCAAAATATTCAGTGAGCTCCTTTTTTACTTGTGTGATATGTTTATTTTCACCTGTTAATATTTTAGCGTTTAATCTTTTTTGTAGATCTCTAAATTCCGTTTCGAGCATTCGTCTATCTACAAATTCCAATAAACAGATACCATTTTCTGTGGCACAGGCAAACATTGCTCCAAGTGGTGTTGTTAAGCGACTAATTAAAATAATACTTTTCTCGTTACTGTTTTTAGGGGATTTTCCGATCATTTTTTTAAAAGTATAACCAAAGCCACTTAATGATTCGTAACCTGAATCAAAGGCGGTGTGAGTGGTGTTCTTTCCTTTTTTTAATTCTTGATAGGCATTGTTTATTCTGTACATTCTTTGGTATGCCTGAAAAGTCATTCCATAATGCTTATTAAACCATCTACGTACAACGTCAGGGCTTATTCCTTTTTGGCGGAGTTGATAATCCGTTATTTTTTCCTTTGGATTTTCTTTCACTAATTGAATAGCCAATTCTACTTGCTTTGGTGCTTTATTTGCATTTTCAGTAGGTTTACAAATTTTACAAGGTCTGTAACCATTGTCTAAAGCCTCTTTGAATGTCGTATAAAACTCAACATTTTCTAATTTAGGTTTTCTGGCTCGACAAGTCGCAATGCAAAAAACAGAGGTTGTTTTTACGCCTACAAAAAAGATCCCCACAAACTGTTGATTTCTTTCTAGTAGATCAGTGTAATAGGTGTTGATGGTCTTTTTATCTGTAATTCGCATTTAAAAAATCGCTTGAAATGATTGGTGATTTGAAATTTCTTGCATTGTATTCTCAAGTTGACGATACATTTTGTCAAATAAAAAATTTCCCATACTTATTCGCTTTACCCCCAATTGATGTAATGTTTCAAAATCAGGAAGATTGGGCATACACATTACATTTATAGGTAATTTTGTATAATTAACAACCTCTTTTATATCCGTTATCTTTTCAATGCAAGGTAAAAATATCCCATTTATATTTGTTTTCTCATACAGTTCGATTCTATTCTTGGTTTCTTCCATTTTATTTTAAATATCTAGTAAAAATGTATCAATTCGTACATTTATAAAAATATTGATATCCTCTTTTTTTAAATGTTCTGTTACTTCTTTTAAGATTTTTGTAAAGTCATCCGCATTAACTAGTGTCCGAATATCATTGATCACGACACTGTCTTCGATATTAATACCAACAACGCCTAATTGGGCTAATTTTTTAATATGATTAACAATTGTTGCTGGGTTTCGGCTATATCCAGCTTCTAAATCAACAGATAATGGCAATTTTGTATTTGAAATAATACGTTTTACAAAATATTCTAATTCTGAAAAGCTGATTTTTTCACCATCTTCATAGCCTAAAAGTGTTGTAATTGCTGCACTTGATGTGCCAATTGCTTGAAAGTTTTGTTTCTCCGCAATTTTTGCACTAGGTACATCCCAAACATTTGCGATTAGTAGTGGTTTAGTCTGATTATGTAATTCTTTAAATCTCATTGCTTATATTCCTAAATATGATCTTTTGATATAAGCAATGTTATAGTGTACAAACTTAGTCAACAACCGAAAATTAGACGAGTATTTTTTATATATCCTGATCAAAATTTGCAAAAAATGGAGAACATCATACCGCTTAATTTATTTTCGAATTAATGAAATGAAAGCAGGGGAGCATACAACCTTACTTTTGCGTTACGCTGTTGCGATTAATGAGTCATTTTTTAGATATCCCTTTCTTTATTTCCATATTTTAGTAAACTTACTCTATTATTTTAATCACCGATATTTGCAATGAGTAATATTCTAACTGTTACACAACTTAACTATACCGTTCGTAATCTACTTGAAATGGAGCTGGGGCATATTTGGCTGACAGGAGAAATTTCTAATTTTAGCCAGCCTGTTTCAGGGCATTGGTATCTTACTTTAAAAGATGATAAGGCTCAGGTTCGTAGTGCGATGTTCAGAATGAAAAATCGATCCGTCAATTTTCAACCTCAAAATGGTATGCAAGTGTTAGTTTGTGCCAAAATAAGTTTGTATGAGCCAAGAGGGGATTATCAACTTATTATTGAAAGTATGCAGATGGCAGGGGATGGTTTATTACAACAGCAATTCGAACAGCTGAAAATAAAGCTATCTGAAGCGGGGTTATTTTCACAACAATATAAAAAAGCGATTCCATCATTTGTAAAAGCAGTGGGAATTGTAACCTCTTCAACAGGTGCTGCATTACAAGATATATTAAATGTGTTACAACGTCGCGATCCTAGTTTAAATATCATTATTTATCCAACTTTGGTGCAGGGAAGTGAAGCAAAGCGTGACATTGTCACAAGTATTGAAGTGGCAAATAGCCGTAAAGAATGTGATGTGCTTATTATAGGACGAGGAGGTGGCTCATTAGAGGATTTGTGGTGTTTTAATGAAGAAGACGTTGCCTATGCCATTTTTAAGTCAGATATTCCCATTATTAGTGCCGTAGGACACGAAGTTGATGTAACCATTGCAGATTTTGTGGCAGATCTTAGAGCTCCGACACCTTCAGCAGCAGCTGAATTAGTGAGTCGAGATCAACAAGATCTATTACGTCAATTACAACAATATTATGATAGATCCAATTTTGCTTTCGATCGTTTATGGGGAACTAAGATCACTCAGCTTAAGCAATTACAAAAACGTTTAAGTTTTCAACATCCAATGCGTCAAGTTGACTATCAAAAAACACAACTTGAACAACAAAAAACATTGTTATTAAAGGCATTTCAACAGGTTGTTAAAACTAAAAAGCAGAGCATTGTACAACTAAATCAGAGGGTAAAATTAAATCCATTGTCTTCTTATTTAATAAAACAACAGCAGAAGCAAGATTATTTAACACAACGTTTAAACTATGCAATAGAAAAAAAATTCACTCAAAAACAACAATTATTCCAACAATATTGTACTCAGCTTGAAAGTTTAAGCCCCTTAAAAGTACTTTCAAGGGGGTATAGCGTAACCAAAAATGAGAATAATGAAGTGATCACATCAATAAAACAAATAAAAATGGGTGATCAAATTAAAACAAAAGTATTAAAAGGCGAATTAATCAGTGAAGTTATTAAGATAAATAATTAAGATCCTTTTATTTTTATAGCGGTAAGATACTAATAACAATTTGTAAAAAACTAAAATGATCCTACCGCTTGATCCCTTTCTAGATCATTAATAGAGATCCACAAATCGCTATCTTCCTTCTTTTTGATCTGCAAATTTTTGGTAGTCACTATCAGAGATATGTTCCAATCCTTTATTAATTAACATTTTTAAAATCTCCGTATCTTTAAAACTGGTTTTAGTTAAAATCACGGCTTTTACGTGTTCTTTCTGAACACGATCCCAAGTTAAATTATCAATATGTTTAGTAGGCATCTTAAACTCTCTTTCTATAACTTATTATAAATAAAGGAAATAATAACAACTTTTTAATAAAAAACAAAGGATTTATCTATCTAATTTCTGAGAAAATAAGTTGATTAATATTTCTAATAAATTATAAACTTAGAAAATCAAGATTGAAGAGAGTGGTTACTTACTTTTGGAGATCCTTTCTTATTATAAAGTAAGCAATTACTTACTAAAGGAGGCTTTTAAAGATCTATGAATAAAGTTAAAATAAAGATCTGCTCACTTGATTGTTTTAAAAGGATCTTTTTTATACTAATTAGATATAAGAATTTAAAGAAAAGATCTTAAGTTATTTTTAGTAAAAAATAGAAGAAGACTAGTAGATAAATAGGAAAATAAAGTTATCCACTTATCCACAACAAAAAACAACCAACTAGTGCAAATGCACAATTTTAATTTTCTGAAGGAATAAAAAGAAAGTAAGCACTTACATATTTGATTTATATATATTTAATATGATGTTTGCTATTTATGATGTTTGCTATTACTGAAAGTAAATTCAAAGAGTATCTTGATAAAAATGCTTAACTTATCTAAAATATTACATCAATTATTCCATTTTAAGTTTAATTAAGGAGTTAAAAATGAATAAATTAGCTTTATTGTTAACACTGTTTAGTGTAACTGTTTTTGCTGATCCTACCGTTTTTAAGATGGAATTAGGAAAATCAACTGAGCAAGAAATAAAAAATATGTATTCACTAAAAAAAGAGGGGATTAATAAATATAGTAATGGAAATCAATATTATATTAATCCATCAGAATTAAATCTAAGCGATTTAAAATCTACATTAATTATTTTTAATGAAAAAAATATTTTAGTTGGTGTAAGTTCTGTATTGCCTAAAAAATCTGGAAAATTTAAATATTTATATAATATTCTAAACTCAAAATATAAGTTAGTAAAAGAAGAAATTCCCTTTGTTGGGGATAAGTTTGCTAAATTTAAAGATGGTAAATCTGAAATTATATTAGATGCACCTCATTTGGGGTTTCAAATCTATTTGGATTACTTACATAGTAATTTTATAGATGCAGTGAATAAAGCAAAATTAGAGAAGGAAAAGCAGAGACGCCAAAATGATGCTTCAGTATTATAATGAAGACTTAGATTAGCCTCTATGATCTCTACGTGGAATTGATCATTAATTATTATTTTTGAAAAGCAGAGACGCCAAAATGATGCTTCAGTATTATAATGAAGACTTAGATTAGCCTCTATGATCTCTACGTGGAATTGATCATTAATTATTATTTTTGTGTAGATTTTGAATTTAATATCACCGCTATATTTATAAATAACCCTTAATCTTTCAAAAAAATCGTTAAAAGCTCATTTAAAAACAATTTTCCTTTATGAGTAATTTGCCAGTAGTTAGTCTTATCTATTATATAACCTTTTTTAATGGCTTTTTCAATTTCTTGCGTGACACTGTTTCGATTTAATCCTGTGTATTTTTCAAATTCGACTTTAGGAGTGGCTTCAAGCAAACGAAAGCGGTTCATAAAATATTCAAATGATCGGTCATCAATTTTTATTTGGTTTTCTTGATATAAATAGTTACCACGCATATAACCTTTGGGGTGTTTGGTTTTGTTGAAACGATAAATCTCACCATTAGAATAACTGATTTTACCGTGAGAACCACAACCTATTGCAAGATAATCACCAAATCGCCAGTAATTCAAATTATGTTTACATTGAAAGCCTTTTTTTGCATAAGCAGAGGTTTCATATTGCTCATAACCTGCATCAGTTAAGATTTGATGCCCTTGTTCAAAAATATCCCACAACTCATCGTCACAAGGTAACGATGGTGGACGGTAATAATATAAGGTATTTGGTTCAATAGTCAGTTGATACCAAGATAAATGAGGCGGGGAGAATTCAACGGCTTGTTTTAAATCATTTAATGCTTGCTCTACAGATTGATTAGGTAAGCCATGCATTAAGTCAACATTAAAACTTTTTAAGCCAAAATTTGCAGAATTTTGTGCAAATCGTACCGCTTGTTTTGCCTCATTACCATCGTGAATACGTCCTAATTTTAATAATTTTTCAGGCTCAAAACTTTGAATTCCCATAGAAAGACGATTAACGCCCCCTTCAGCATAACCAATAAAACGTTCTGCCTCTGCCGTACCAGGATTTGCTTCTAAGGTAATTTCAATATTGTCATCAAAATCAATTAACTGCTTAATTTCATTGAGTAAATATGCAATGGATTGCGGTGAAAACAAACTCGGTGTCCCACCACCGATAAAGATAGAGTGCAATTTACGTTGTTGTATCGCAGTTTTATGACGGATTAGATCCTGATGTAAATCTTTTAACAAATGCTGAATATAATCCTCTTCGGGAATAATCCCTTTTTGAGCGTGTGAGTTAAAATCACAATAAGGGCATTTTTGCACACACCAAGGGATATGAATGTAAAGGCTTAAAGGGGGGAGAGTAATATTCATTAAAAAAGTTTATTTTATAAAAAGATAATTATACACGATACAGGGTTTGATGTTCTAGTTTCAGTTTTATTTATATAAAATTTAAACCACGTTACATACAACAAAATAGAAATAATTAGAAATAATTTTAATACATAAATTCTATTTAACATAATATACATTATGCGAAGTTAAACATTGTTAAGTTTTGAAGAAAAAATGTGTTTTTTTAGTTCGAGTATAATTTATAATTCTAATTGTTCCCTTTTTGATCTAACCAATATCCCACAATCATACCTATTAACGCGGAAATAACCAATCCTTGCTCAACAAAAAAAGTAAAATAATTTAACGTTAAAATACTTATTCCACTAGTTATAACCGCCATCAATATTACTCTTTTTTTAATCATAGGAATAACCATTGCAATAAATGTGGCTGCAATAGCAAAATCTAAACCTAGTTGATCGACATCTTGTAATAAGTGAGCAAAATAGATGCCTGAGAAAGTCGCAATATTCCATATAAGATAAAATGTAAAACCAGCAATAATGGCATACCAATAATCAAAATAGCCTTTTTTAAATTGCTCTGCTTGAGAAATAACAAACATTTCATCGGTTAATAAAAAAGCGAAAAAAACACGTTTAATTAAAGGTAATTTCACTATCTCATTATGATAAGTGGCAGAATATAAAAGGTGGCGAGAACCAATCATTACAGTGCTATTAATTAATGCTAACCAACTGCCCCCTGCCCCTAAAATAGCAATGCCAGATAACTGTGCCGCCCCTGCAAAAATACATAAAGACATCATTTGAGCTTGTATATTGCTAAGCCCTGCTTGTATCGACAATGTACCACATAAAATTCCCCAAGGTACGCAGGAGAGAGCTAAGGGTAATACAGCTAAAATTGCTGATATATTTCTTGAAAATTGCTGTTCTTTTTTTATCATTCTGTTTATTCTCTACTCTATTCAATTATTATTTGCAAATTTTCGTGGTAATGTTACCGCTTATTATTGTCATAAAAAGGGCTATAAAAATGTTCTTAATCCATAAAAAGCTACCATACTTAAAATAATTACCGTAAAGGTATGCTTAATAAAAATACTAAATAAAATGGCACAAATACCTGCCCAAAAGTAGCTACTATCAATCAATGCAGTTACTTGCTTAGTGGCAATAAAATCTTGAAAGAGTACGGGGGTAAACATTGCCGTTAACACACAAGGTGCGGTAAAAAGTAGGATCGATCGAACTTTGTTACTTAAATTAATTTTAAAACTACGGGTAAAAAAGAGATAACGAATTAAAAATGTGATAACTGCCATTACTAAAATCGCAATCGTAAAATAAGATGATGAAATCATTGTACTCCCCTTCTATCTAATGAATAACCCACTAACATACCAATTAAGGTAGAAATGACTAATCCTTGTTCAACAGCTAAATAACTGAAAAATAAAATACACACGCCACTCGTCATCGCCGCAATAAGAATGGCTTTATTTTTGATCATTGGCACCATCATCGCCACAAAGGTTGCAACAATAGTGAAATCAAGCCAAAACTGATCAATATCTTGCACAACTTGAGCAAAATAAATACCACTAAAGGTCGCCATATTCCATATCACATAAAATATAACGCCACTAATGACAACGTGGGTATAATCAAGATAACCTTTTTTAAACTGTTCTGTTTGTGCAATAACAAAAATTTCATCAATTAAAAAGAAAGCAAAAAACATTCGTTTAATCAACGGCAACTTTTCGATTTCTCTTTGATAGGTCGCCGCATATAAAGAATAACGAGCCCCAATCATTATGGTATTATTCACTAATCCCAACCAGCTACCACCAGCACCTAAAATAGCAATTCCTGAAAGTTGAATGGTGCCTGAAAACACCAATAATGACATAATTTGAGCCTGCATACTGCTCAACCCTGCTTGAATTGACAAGGTGCCACATAAAATTCCCCAAGGAATAGCAGATATTGCAAGGGGTAAGACTGCAAAGGTGGCATAAATTATTTTTGATAAAAAAGACTGTGTTTGTTTCTCTGTCACTCCATTGCTCCTGTTTATTTTTATATCTATTTTTTACATAACAATAACATTAGCAATACAATTTTGCAAACTTCAATAGTCTCTATAAATTTGCAAATTTTTCAATCTATCTACCCGCTATTTTTACTATAAAAAAAGCCCTTCTCAATCGAAAAGGGCTTTTTAAAAGATATCTTTTAATTATTTATAATCTTGCGAACTAAACACTTGTTTTAATAAGCGAGTATTACGCAATCCAACATTATGACGAATTCCCTGCTCTTCTTTAGCAATCATTGTAAATACGCCTTTTAAGGCTTCGTTAGTCACATAATCATTTAAATTTGGATTCACCTTATTCACAAAAGGAATATTGTTATATTGTGAAATCACGTTTTGCCAAATGGTATCCGCACCCACTTTGGTAAATGATTTCTTAATAACAGGATTAAATTGACGATATAACTGATTAAAGGTTTGTGTTTGTAAATACTGTGTCGCCGCATTATCACTGCCCATTAAAATATTTTTAGCATCACTAAAACTAATATTTTTAATCGCATTAACAAAAATAGGGGTTGCGGTTTTAACTGCATCTTCAGCACTTCTGTTTAGTGCTTTAACGCCTTTTTCTGCAATATGTCCTAATCCAACTTTATGTAGCGTATCATTCACCATTTGTAACTCTTTTGGTAATGCTATTTTAACCAGTTTATTTTTATAGAAACCATCAACGGCGGTTAATTTACTTACCTGATGACTAACACCATTATTCAGTGCTTGACGTAATGCTGTTGCAATGTCCATTTGTGATAATGAGGTATTTTGCATAACAGAAGGAAGTTGTTGCATTACCTGTTGAGGTAGTTGAAGATTTTCTAAATTTTTACAACCTGCAATCAGTGTGATTGTGGTTAATATTATGATTTTTTTCATTATTATTTCCTGATTAAAATTAGCTCTATTTTATTGTAACATAACTGCTCATCCCGTTATAGCATTAGGAAAAAAAGCCTTACTCTAATAAGTAAGGCTTTTTTATCTATTTATCCTTTAACTGTTTATTTAACGTTTCTTTTACTACACCATCAAATGAATCAGGCTTTTCTGTTTTATGCTGTTTCAAGTAGTCATCTCGCTGCTTAACTAAAGTAGCGATTTCCGCTTCTAATGATTGACGTTTTTCTAACTTCTCTTGAATAATGGCTTGCTTTTCCTTTGTGCTTTTATTTTTTAACACTTCAGGTAATTTGCTCTCTTCTAGTTCCTCTAGTGCCACTTCTTTATTTTTAATATCAGCCACTAAGTCACCCGCTCCAGAAATAACTTTTTTAACGCCTTTCTTCTTGGCATAGTAGCTTGCATTATCGACCTGTGTTGCTTTAGGTGCCGCACTACGCACTCGCATTTTAGAAACGACTTCAGCTTGTACGCTATGATCACCATAGACAATAATCGTTGTATCCAGCGCTTCTTGCTTTCTTAAAATTTCATCATCATAAGGCGTATCAATTTGTACAACTTGACCACCATCTTGCGGAATAGCCAAATACGTACCTTTACCTAAACGTGCCATTTTTTTCCATACTTTTTTGGTCGCTCTGCTATCCCCTGCCTGAACGGTATTTACAAGAATACTTTTCTCCGTTGCTTCATTAATAATCGCAGGATATTGTTTTTCATCTAAATAATCCATATGTGGAGGTGCATCACCCACTAAGAATAAAATACGCTTGGCATTCTTATCGGTGCTCCATTGCAACTTATTAACACCCTTATCAAGTGCTTCATTCACTGACTCTGGCATATCTCCACCACCATTAGCGTCAAGCCTTGTTAATGCAGAATAAAGTGATTGCACATCAGTATCTAAATTATGTACAGTTTTGACGACATAATCATCACCACGATCACGATAGGCTACCAATGCCATACGAATTTCTGCATTTGGATTAATATCAACAATGGTATTCGCAATAGACCAAATTTTCTTTTTTGCTCCATCAATCAACGATCTCATAGAACCTGTTGTATCCAGTACAAAAAATACTTCAACAAGGTTTTTCTGATGTTGCATTTGTTGTGAAACTGGAATTTGTTTGTTTTGAGTGTTTGGCTCGGCAATAGCCACACCACCAACTAATGCAGTACATAAACCTGCAAGAAGTATTTGTTTAAATTGTGTTTTCATTATTTTCATCCTGTTGTTTAATTTAACCCTAGTATATTATCGAGAACAAAACGAGATGATTTATATAATAAACTTTTATTACACACCATAATTGGGTATCTCGAACTCTATTGGAGATAAAATTATAGATGTTCCATCTGATTTATTCTTAACGTGAAACAATAACAATCCTCTTGTCCACGCATAAGTCTGTAAGTTCCCTTTTTCAAATAACGTTGGACTATATTTTTCTAAAAATGCTTGTTCACCACCTAAAACAATACTACCAACAGCAAAAGGAGGAATCCATATTAAACCAATATTATTCTCTTGATCCCAGCCAACTGATATAAATTTTTCTTTTAAATCACTTTCAATAAATGAATTATTGTCAATAACTTCTGATGGCTCATATATAAAATCTAAAAAATCAATCCACTCATAATAATAATAATGATATAAATCTGCTGCTATTATGTTTTCTTTTGTATAAAAAGTATTCTTTTTATCTTTTCCAATCCATATTGATTCCTTAATCTTGTATTTTTTGCAAATTTTATTCAACAAGTGACCGCTATAATCTACTCTTCCCACCATTCTAGTTTAGGCAACTTATTCAAATCAAAAACTTCACCAATTCTAGGGGTGACCAATTTAATTTTATCTTGTTCTAAAACCTGATTATTATACTTTTGTAAAGCTTTGGCGATACGTTGTACAGGTTCATTCCATTGATGAGTGGCTAAGTCAAACTTGCCCCAATGTATCGGTAAAACCACTTTGGTTTGAATATCAATACTCGCCTGAGCCGTTTGTTCTGGGAGCATATGAATATCTTTCCAACTTTCGTTATAAGCACCATCTTCCATAAAGGCGATATCAAAGCCACCAAAACGCTGACCAATTTTAGTAAACTCAGGTGAATAGCCCCCATCACCACTAAAATAAACTTTAATTTCAGGTGCAATAACTGCCCACGATCCCCATAATGTTTGACGATGGTTAAAAATGCCTCTACCACTAAAATGGCGACTTGGTGCAAAGACAAATTGGATATGATTAAAGTTTATCCCTTCATACCAATCATATTCAGTCACTTTTTCATTTTTTATTCCCCAACGTAATAGATGAGCTTTCACCCCCAAAGGCACATAAAAATGCCCTACTTTTGCCTTCATTTGTTTAATGGCTTGATAATCTAAATGATCATAATGATCGTGAGAAATTAAAACAATATCAATAAAAGGTAAATCATTAATAGTTGGCTTATTTGTCATCTTAAAAGGTTCTACAACAAAAGGAATAGGTGCTGCATTATGAAAAACAGGATCGGTCATAATTGTCGTATTATTGGTTTTAAACAATACACTGGAATGCCCTAGCCACACAAATTCACCATTCTTTAATGAGTTTAGGTTTAACTTTTGAGTGATAAGAGGTTGCTCTGGATTTTTACCCTTTGGAGGAAAAATAAAATTCATTATTAATGCCACACGATCGATTTTTCGCTCACTTTGAGCTTTACCAATTGAAGTGGCATTAGTCGGAACTAAGTTTTGAAAATGCTCTCCATCAAAATGTGTAGATTGTTGAATTTTAACCATACTCTCTGTATTTGGACTATCCCCAAAAGTAGGGTGTAAATTAACATATAAAACGACAATCACTACCAAACTAACAATCAATAGTAATAATTTTTTGAGCATTTTTAGGAAAATTTTCATTTGTTATTTTTTACTCACGGCTCATTTATATCGAATTTGACATAGAAAAAAAGAAGTACAATATAACACTTCATTCACAAAACTTAAATAACGAGGTAAAAAAATGTTTATTATTTGGCAAGGATTTGGATTTTTAGCCGCCCTTATTCCACTTATCATATTCGCTACGGTACAATCCACTTTAGTAGCAACATCATTTGGTGCATATATTTTTGATATCGCTGCTACACTATCTGCTATAGCCGTATGGCTAGTGGGTTCAAAACTAAATGGTGGAAAAGGGAAAGAACTTATTGCTCCTGAAACGAATGAAAAGGTTATTTTGAAGAAAAAACATACTCTTTTTTGGATTCCTATGCAATGGTTTGCTATTCCTCTTATTTTAATTGCCGTTGTTGATATTTTCACATCTTTAATGACCACTTTCACTTAAATACAAGCGGTCACTTATTACATACTTTTTGCAAATTTTGTTCAATAAGTCACCGCTATTAAAGTTTTACTCTAAAGAAGTCGCTACTATTTGTTAAGTAATCTTATCAATTCACTATTAAATTTATTTTGATCAGAGACTTTTCCAAAAAATAAATGATCAAAACGTTCAACTTCTACTACTGATTTTTTAAGTATTTCAACGCCCTTGTCTGTTAGCTTAACGACTTTTGCCCTTGTATCAATTTGATGTTCTTTTCTAATGATTAATTTTTTATCTATTAGTTTACGAATGACATTTGAAGTCATCATCTTATCAATATCAATAAAATTAGCGATTTCAACTTGTGTAACATTTTTATGTGTAGTTGATAGCCAATAGGCACTTGCTAAAATCACAAATTGTGTATGAGTTAAATCATATTTAACTAACGCTCTTTTAATTTCTCTCTGCCATAGATTTGTTGTTTTCCACAATAAAAATCCTGTGCTTTCACTTGGCGTATCAACGCTAAAAACTTTATTCATTACTCACCTTTTCTGCCATCTCTGATAAATTATTCATTGTATTAGGAAGTCCTTTTATAATTTTTTCACCAATAATTTTTGAAAATAAAAAAGTCAATAATCCCGTTATTTGAACAGCGTGTGTTATATAAATCCCCCCTTCTTTTTCAGTTATTTTATGGATAAAATCTATTTTTGTAAGGGGTAAAAATGCACGTGTCGTAAATTCATTAAATTTATCTACTGTAATCAACTCAAACTTCGATTTAGGAGCTTGGCAAGGCTTTAAAATACCACAAACGCCCTCTTCAAATTTTCCATTCAATTTAGCAAATTCAATGTCATTATCCCATTTATGCCAATTTTCAACATCAGACCACAATGTCCAAACTTGCTCACGTGTTGCATTTGTTTTAATTGTTACTTCTTTAGACCACATACCAACTCCTATCATACTCATCTTAAAAGAGCATAATAATATATTCGTATATTATATTCAAGTATATTTTATGGTGATGTTATTTTACTTTCAGAGTAATCGCAAACTTTTTACTTTTATCTAGCGTAGAGGCGTAGCATGCTACGCCTCTACAAATACACTTTTTGCAAATTTTGTTCAATAAGTCACCGCTATAATAAGGTTTATTTTAACTGAATATGTATATGATCATACTTTAGTGAAATATTTATTACTTAAGTATTGGTGCATAAGCATTATGACCTGTCCAAAACTCAACAGCTTTTTGTATTCCACTGCTCGTGATAGTTGCTCCAGTAATACCATCCACTTCAAATTGATTGGAGTCAGCTATTTTTGAATTAGTCAGTTTGAGTTGAAACTGTTGTTCTTTTCCAAATAGATGCTTACCTACAAAACGTTGTCCAAAATCGGCATTTAAAACCTCTTGTCCCAATCCTGGGGTATCTTCAGAGTGATAAAAGCGTACACCTGCAATTGTTTTATCTGGTAAATTAATGGCTAAAAATCCTACTGAAAATCCAAATTTTCCCCATACCGTCACTGGAATAATAATTTTTGATTGTTCCTTTAGCTTCCAAAATGGAAGTGCTTCAGGTAAATGTTTGATATGTAATTTTTGTGCTTCAATTGGTACATCACTTGACTTTTTTGTTAAATCTAATGGCCAATTAAAACGAGCAACAACATCATTTATTGGTGTTACCTTGCCTGTTTTACGATTTAACGAAAAGCGTGTTAGATTACTTTGTAAACTTAATTTAATTTCCTCTTTCTGAGGAGATAAATTTACCGATTCTAATAATGCAATTCGCCAATCATTAATCACTGGAACAGGTTTTTTTTCTGTATGGACTATTAATTTTTTAGAAGATTTATTATCTCCATCACAAGCAGTTAATCCTACGCCTAAAAAAACATTATCATTAAAATAGCGGTATATTTTTTCATAATTATTACACTAAAATTATTTTAAACGACGAGGAACAATTTCAGCAATTACAGGTATTGTTCCCAAATTAGTTTCTAGAGTCATTTTTAAGTATTCACCAATCTTAAATTTACGTTCTGGTTGAAACATCATAAAATGCATTGTATTTGGTGAAATTACTTTTTTAGTGTGTGCAGAAATAACAATTTTTTTGATCATAAACATTTTACGTTCACCATTAACAAACTTTGAATCGTGCAACATTGTTTCTCCAAAACCTTCACATTTGAAATTAGTAATGATCAGATCTTTATCACTACCATTGTGAATTGTCATTTTACTACCTGTTGCTTTCGCTCCTTCTCTAACTTGGAAAATTTGAGGCTTTTCAAACTCAATTGAAGGAATGTTTTTTATTATCTGTGTATTGTTTACGATATTTTCATTATGAGCGTAACTTGGTGCAACCATTAATGCACTAAGTCCAATAGCGAATACTAATTTATTTAACTTCATAATAAATCTCCTCTGTTGTTATAAAAAATAATTAATTTTGTTTAGTAATCCACTTTGTTATATTGACTTGCCAATTAGGATCACTACTTAAACCTTGTTGTACTCTTTCTAAAATATGATTTTTATTAAGATAAAAAATTGTTGGATAACCCATCACTTTATATCTTTCTTGAGAAATATTTAATTGATCCGCTGTTAACAAATATTCAATTTTTTTCTCTTCTTTGTAAATATTTAACTGTGTTTCTGTCATATCAGTGGCAATAGAAATAATCACTAATCGTTCTTTATTTTGTTGGTGAAGTTTATTTAAAATAGGCACCGCTGCAATACAAGCTCCACAAGTTTGTGACCAAAATTCAAGAAGAATAGGTTGATCTTTATAATCACTTAATTTTACTCGCTGACCTTGGGCATTTTTTATCGCCAAATCAGGGGCAAGTTCACCTAATGCTAGTGTTTGTTCCTTACAACTAGATACTATAAAAATAACATTGATGATAAGAAATAATTTAATGCTATTTTTCATTATTACTCCATTGATTTACTAGCGTGAGTAGTTTTTTTTATTCTATCTTCACCCATATATTTTCCATGTTGTAAACGAATAATACGATCTGTTCTTTGTCCTAGATCTGGATTATGCGTTACCATCACAATAGTTCTCCCTTGTTGATGTAACTCTTCCAGTAATTGAAGAACAATTTTTTCATTTTCTTCATCAAGATTACCAGTCGGTTCATCAGCAAAAATAATTGGTGGCTGGTTTACTAACGCTCTTGCAATACACACTCTTTGCTGCTCTCCGCCTGAAAGCTGGTTAGGTAAATGTTCAAAACGAGAACCTAATCCTACTTGTTCCATTACTTTTTTAGCCGCATCAATATCTGTTACACTATGATAATATTGTGCTAACATCACGTTCTCTAAAGCGGTTAAATAAGGAATTAAATGAAATTGTTGGAAAACTAATCCTATTTTACGAGAACGAAATACTCGACGAGCCTCTTCATCTAATTCAACTGTATCTACGCCATCTAAAATTACATTACCACTGGTTGCTGTATCTAAACAGGTTAAAATATTCATTAATGTTGTTTTTCCAGAACCCGATGCTCCCATAATGGACACAAATTCTCCAGCACGAATTTGAATATTGATATTATCTAATGCCACCACATTTTTAAAATGCTTACATAAATTTTGAGTTTCTATTACAATTTTAGACATTTTATTCTCCTTTCAAAACTCTAGCTGGTTGATAATTTATTGCTTTCATTGTTGGCATAATTACTGCTATAAGCCCTGCTAATACCGATGATAATACTGTAATTGGAAAAATTTGCCAACGTAGATCAATAGTCGAATAAAAAACAGTTTTACCTAAAATTTGAGCTAATCCAAATCCAATAATTAATCCAATAATAATCGCTGTAGTAGTAATAATAGCGGTTTCACTTAAAATTTGTTGCATAATTGCTTTTTTAGATGCTCCTAATGCTTTTTGTAATGCAAATTCTTTGCGACGTTCTGATACCATTGCTGTTAATGTTGTATTAACACAAAGTGTAGATAAAATTAATATAATCACAGAAACTACACCCATTAATATTTTAACTTTATCCAGTATTTTACCCTCTGAATCAGAAACCTTTAGTATTGGTCTAACTGTATATTCAGGCATTGCCTTATGCAATTCTTGTTCGAACTGTTTTACTTGGTTTTGATTATTTAACACACTATACATCGCATAATTAATTTTATTTTCTTGGTGTAACCATTTCTGCACCAACGGAATATTTACAATAAGGTAGTTGTCTTCCGCTGCTCCTGTTTCAATAATTCCTTTAATTATTAACGAATGTTTTCTTCGCTCATCAATAAGATTAATTTTTTGACCAATTTTTAAACCTAATTTTTTAGCTAGTTTACTTCCTATCATTGCATTATTTTCATCGAAACTCACCGCTACCCATTGTCCTTTTATTTGCCAAAATGGGACTAATTTTTTTAATTGAAAAAAATCTACCCCCATCAAAACAACTTTATCCAAATCAATACGTGCCAAACCGTACAAATAAGGACTTGATGCGACAACTTCACCATTTTTTGCAAGGGTCAATGTTTTTTGATAGTCCTGCATTGTAAATGGGGTCTTTCCATTAGAGCTTACAAATAAATTGGGACCAAATGTTCTTAATTCTTTACTCATTTTAATATTAATATCAAAATAAACCGATGCCATTGCAGTGATAATTGCAGCACCTGTCATTAAAGCTAAGAAAACGACTGAAATACGTCGTATACGTAAACGAATTGAGCGTAATATCAATAATTTATAGAGTGATTGAGTTATTTTTATATTATTGATTGCCATAAAGTACCTCTACAGGATAAAGGTGAGTAATTCGACGGGCTGGAAACCAAGTTCCGATAAGTGCAATCAATATTGATACAATAATAACCACAAACATCACCACCCAATGAAATGAAATAAAAGATCCAAAAAGTGCATATCCCATTGCTAAAGAAAGTAACCAGCCTACAAGACATCCTAATAGTCCACCTATCAATGAACATAAAATAGATTCTGAGTAAAAGAGTAAATAAATTTCTGAAACTGTTGCTCCCAATGCTTTCATTAATCCAATTTCTTTTGAGCGTTGTAAAATCGCATTAGTCATTAAGGAGGAGATCCCCATCGCAGCAGCAAGTAGTGCAGCAAGTGTGACCATAAATAATAAACTTTGAATTTTACTAATAATGACACCTTCAGAGGCCGCAACTTGCCATACCGGATTGACGACGACATTACTCAATGCTTTTTCCAGCTGAAATGAAATTGATGAGGCATAAGCAGTACAAAACCAACGATCGTATTCATCAGCATCTAAAGTATCTAAATCATTATGTGCTCGATGAGAAAGTTCGTTCTCTGGCACAGTTAATGCAGAAACATTAATACTTTGAATTTTACCTTGTAAACCTAAAAGTTTTTGTGCATCACTAAGTGAAAGAATAAGACTATCATCATTATCATCACCTGAATCTAAAATTCCTGCAATAGTTACTCTTATATTTTGTTTTCCATTGAGATGTACAACCGTATTTTGTTTCCAACCTGTTTTTTTTGCCAATTGTTTACCAATCAATGCTTGATTTTTATCATCTTCAGCCCATTTTCCTGTTATTTTCCAATAGCTTGAAATGATCTTATTGCCTGTATGGTAATCTTCCTCATCACGAATGGGGAGAGATTTATCAAAGAAAGTTCCTTTAATAAGAATAGATTGTGTTTTTTCATTATCTACTCTGGCTTCAACCTCTCCTTGTAACCAAGGTGCGAAGCCAACGATATTATTTCTCCAAAAAATATCTTTGATTTGTGGTAAATCTCGTTCGGCTAAAAAATCCTGTGTTGTTTGGCGTTGTTTTAAATCTAACCATTTTGGCAATACAACCTGTCCTGCTGGTGTAATTTTAATATTCGCACCATAATTTTTCATCTCATATGAAATTTTATCTCCAATTCCAATAGAAATAATCAATAAGGCACTGATTAAACTCGTTGCAAGGAATACTGTTAATACAGCCATTAACTTTCGATTTACATCATTTTTCCAAGATTGACGTAACATATTCCAGAACATATTTACTCCTTAATATATTTCAATGGGTCATTACGAAATAGATCATAAGACTCTTTTTCTGTAAAAAAGTAAGCCTTGTTACCATATTGATATTGATATGGTGCCTCTGTATTAATTAAATGTTTACCGTTAACAGGATCAACAACATCGATTGATAACACCGTGCCAAAAAAACGTAACCCCATCTCTAATGATGTTTGAGGGATAATGATTTCATTATCTTTTTGTGTCCATTTATCAATAGGGATTGGATTACAGCCACCTTTACGACCAATTGATGGGATAAAAATACGTACCCCACAAGCAAGACAAATCACATTATTTCCTTCTTTTGCATAACCTGCATCACCACACAACATACAAGAATCAAAAACAACACCATATTTCGATTGATCTGCATAATGACGAATAACAAAAAATCGGACTTCTTTACCATCACTTGCCACCCAAGAAAAACGATGTAAGTCACTATCATCTAATTTATTTTTTTCAATATTTAAATGTATTGCATTATCTACACCTAACTTGACTTCAATCGCTGGGCTTCTTTCTATTGGATTTGATGCAACCAAATCCCACCACAATAAAATAGAAAATAAGGTGACAACAAGTAGAATGAAACGTTTTAAGTAGCTTTGTTTCATTTTTTGTTGTGCCAATGCTAATCGATGTTCAATATGATCATTTTTTGATTGTGTATTTTGAATTGCAGGAAAAACTTGAATTTTCCAATAATAAATTAATATCCCAATAAAACAGCACAGAAGAAGATAAGGATATAACCAAATATAATAATTAACTTTTGCAATATAACTTAAATTAAATATATCTAATAAATCAGTATTTAACTTAATCATTACCAACATCCATTCTCCAGATAATGGTAAAATAGCAAGTAAGCTAATCACGATAATTAATATATTATGAGTAACTCTAGGTAGCTTTAATTCTGATGATAACGCAAAACTAATAAAAGAAATAAGTATAAAGCCTAAAATCGGCATAAAGGAATTGAGTACCATATCTGTATTAATGACACTGGTTGTAGATAACATTCCTAATTGACCAATCCTTGCCCAAAAATAACTAGATGTAAAAAAAATAGAAAATAAAATTATTATTATAAAAAGATGAATATATGTTGTATTGGTTACTTTAACTAGGTTTTGTTTTTTAAATAATTCCCGAATACCATATAAAATAATTACTGCATAAGTAACTAAAGCAATACTTGCAACAATAAAAATCCACTTTTGTTGCCAAGGTAATAATAGAAATAATGTTGCACCTGTAATAATACCTAATAAAGAAACTAGGAGTTGTCGTTTATAAAGATACGTTTTAACATTCGACAAAACCAGCCCACTTAAAAATGCAGGGAACAAAAGATAAGTAATAAACTGTGAAAGATAAAAGCTCATAGTACACTCTGCAAAGTAAGAAAATAAAAGACAAAAACAATATACTCAAAATAAAATATGAGTATATTGTTTTAATAATACTTAAAATTAAGGTTTTGGTTTACCTAAATATTTAAAGGTATAGTTAGCTTCAAAAGGTTTAAACCATTTACCCACACCAGTTTCTTTATCTGTGTGACGTAATAATTCTGTTACTGGTGGTTTAATTGTGAAAGTTAATTTGTAGTTACCTACACCTAACATTTTGATATTTTGACCATAGTGAGGTCCATCACTGGCAATCATAGGCATAAATGTACCAGTTTTAGTTTTCCCAGTGTCAGTATTTGTTAATTTATAATCAATAGTTAAGAATGGAATCCACTCACCAGCACCAAATCCATTGATGTTACCTTTAGTCGCATGAATATCTGCTTCCAAGTGAACATCAGATTGTGATGCTGGACGCATTAAACCTTGAGGTTCCATTGTAATTGGTTGTAAATAAACAGCGGCAATTTCCATATTGTTCATAGTTACTGTATCACCAATTGGTGTTTCTCCAGCAAATGCAGTTGTTGAAGTTAACATTGCTCCAGCGACAATACTCGCTAACATAATTTTTTTCATAAGATTTCTCCATTTAATTAAAAAGTTTATTGCGTAACTTTATTTGTTCGCAATTTAATTACTATCCAAGCAACAATTGCTGCAAGTATCAGTAATAGTTGGGGAATTAGGCTTTCCATATAAGGATAAATACCTAACCACTGTATTTCTGGTACAGAAGAAAGGAATGTCGGCTGAATAATTTTGCCCTCAACCAACTCCATTATTCCTTTACCAGCAAAAATAAAGGCCATCAAATACATAAATGAGCCTGTGAACATAAAAAATAGTTTCAATGGTAGTTGTACAACAGTGTATTTCATAATAAAGAATACTAGCATTAATACCACTATAGCTAAGATAATGCCAATCGAAATACTCGCTAATCCACCACCTTTAACACCTGCTGATAATGCAAAGTAAAATAACACCGTTTCTGCACCTTCTCGGTATATAGCTAAGAAACTAGCTAACCATAAACCAATAACAGAACCTTTTGTTAATGAACTACTTAATTTATTTTTTAAATAAAGTTGCCATTGATGTGCTTCCACTTTTGATAATAACCAGTAACTCATAAAGAATAAAACGACAACGGCAACAAGCATTGTTATCCCTTCTAAGATCTCTTGATTTACACCAGAATTTGTGAATACAACACCAAATATATACGCAGTAATAACACTACACACTAAACCTACAATCACTGAATTTTTTACAATTCCCATTTTGTCTTGGTGATTATTTTTAACAAGATAAGCTGTTATTGCAGCAACAACTAACATTGCCTCTAATCCTTCTCGTAATAAAATCAAAAAAGATTGAATAACTACACTCCAAAAATCTTGAGGAGTGTCCGTTAATATCACAGCCGCCTGAGTAAAGGCTTCTTTCTGGGTATTATGAACTTTAATTATTTCTGAAACGGATCGTTTTGATGACATCAAACTTACAATACGAGTGAAATATCCCTCTAATTCAACTTTAAGCTTACTATTTTTTGCTCCAATCGTATTTTCATAACCACTCGCTTCAAAAATATCAAAATAACTATCCTGAATGTCACCAATAGCTTCATCTATATTTCCTTTTTGGTATTTTTTAATTGCAAGTTCAATTACAGTAGAAATTTTGATATTAATGTCATTCCAGTCTTGTTCGATAGCGGTAGGTTGCACATCATTTTTTACAATTTTTTTATTCTGAGCAGAGACTATTGATTGAGTAGGTAAATTAGGTAATTCGTCACTTAAACGTTGAGTAAGTAAATATCCTTGATAGGCGATATCCTTTACCTGTTTCTTACGAAGGATTTGATCTTGTGGATTTAATTTTAT
Source organism: Phocoenobacter atlanticus subsp. cyclopteri (assembly GCF_018343795.1). Classification (GTDB taxonomy): domain Bacteria; phylum Pseudomonadota; class Gammaproteobacteria; order Enterobacterales; family Pasteurellaceae; genus Phocoenobacter; species Phocoenobacter atlanticus. The sequence goes on along the minus strand of NZ_CP074346.1, from coordinate 781,052 downwards.
TTGTTTTTTTATTTCTGCAAAAAGAGTGGAAATTTTAGTATCAATTTCTGTTTTATTATTCTCTTTAAACGCAACAGATAAACCTGAAGAATAATATTCTGCCAACGATTTATTAATAGCAATAAGCGCCTCTTGCTGTTCATTATTTTTATATGCCCAAACACTATTATTAATTTGTTCACTGATCGTATTTGCAACCTCTTGCCATTTAGAGGCAATATTTTCATTATCAAGCCCATCACCTTCAGCAATAAGTTGATGTCCTTTGCTTAATTTTTCAGGAACAGAACTAATTTCATTTTTTAACCAATTCACCTGCTCTTGAATTTGTGAAACAGGGACTTTTTGAGTAATTAAACGTCGAATTTCACCAAATTTACTTTCTAATTCAATACTATATTGAGCAGAATAATTAATTCTAATAGGTCCTTCTAAATCTTCATATACCCCAAAATACGCCATCTGTATATCTCGTTTGGCTTGGGCTACCTCGCCCTTCTCATACAAAGCGACCACAACATCTAACCGATGATGAAGATCATCTACTGCTGCTTTATAATCTATTTGTTGAGCTAAAATAACTGAACTAAAAAAGTACAGTAAAATAACAACGAAAGAATAATATATTTTATAAAAAAATTTCATAATTTACCTTGATCATTTGGCTAAATCACTTATACAATAAGGAATCATTCTTAACTAGACTCAATATGAGTTACATAATATACTATTAATGAGAATAACTTTCAATAACAAAAAGTATTTTCGAGTATAATATGACCAAATAATACACAGCTATATCAAAGAGAATAAACTATGAAAACCCCATTTTATAAACCGCCATTTTACTTATTTATTCTAAGTTCTCTCGCTTTCGCAGATCAGGGAGTTTTACCCTATTGGCAACAGCAAATGGAATCTATTAGTGTACAATTAGATGAGATGCAAAAACTATATAAAATGGGCAATAAAAAAGCAGCAATTCAGACAAAAACAACCGCTCAATTCACTTACTACAAAAATTCTGAGTTAGAATCCTCCATTCGTACTAATTACAGTATGCGTTTTGCAGAAGAAATAAATCAGAAATTTTCAAATTTATCTACTGAATTAAATGCAGAAGGGGATCACTTCAAAAATATTCAAGAGATCGCAAATAATATACAAAATGATATTAAGAAAACACTGATAGGATTACCATTAACACCTAAATTAAAGGAACAAAGAAAGAATCAATTAGCCAAAGAGAAAGCACAACAAATCGAAAATAAAAATTATGGTGCTGATATTCTAGCCTTAAATCAAGCTCTCACAAAAATTCAACAGGCATATCAACAACATCAGGTTGCCACTGCAATAAAATTAATTCAAGATAGTTACTATACTTATTGGCAACAATCTAATTTAGAAGAAAAAGTAGATTCGCAATATAGACAAGATATTAATCGTGATTTTGATCGCTTATATAGAAGTATTCAACAGCACAATCAAGAAAGTGACATTGTCACTCAAATTAAAACATTAAAAATAAAATTAGCTACTGATAAATGAGTTAAATTGTACTAACTCAAACTTACTCTAACAGTGACCCATTTTTTTGGTATGCTCTACTCTTTTAGATTAGATTAAATTTAAGTAAAAAAATAACCACTTATTTTTATAAAACAAGCGGTTACATTTTAATAAAAATTTGCAAAATATAATTTAATAGATTTTAAATCTAGAACAAAAATTACAACTTATCATCATAAATAGTACGACGGCAAAACACAACATTAATACAATGGCGGTAATTCTTTATTTCCTTTTTGAATATCTCTTTCCTTTAATGATTTCTGTTGCTGTATCGCCTTATTCATACTCTGCCAATCCATATTCGTTTTGCTGTTTAGCTGATAGCATAATTGTTCTAGTTGTTGGAAAAGTTGTTTTAATTCATCCGTAAAGTTCACGCCACTTCTTTGCCATTGTAATAATGCTTGATAAAGTTGCTTTTCATTTTGAGAGTGTAACGCCTTTTCAACATTTTCTACATAGTGAGTATTATTATTTTTAGTAACCATTTTTTTATCATCAGCTTTATTGCTATAAGCAGTTGATGGTTGACGCTTTCTTCTTATCAAGAAGATGGATAATACACCAGCCCCTAACAAAGCACCAATAATTCCTCCCCACGCAATAAATGATAAAGAATTATCATTATTTTGAGCATTCTCAATTTTTTCTATTTTAGGAGGCTCACTCTTTATTGCTTTCGTTTGTGTTGTTGTTTGTGAATTAACATTTTGCAAAGCACTCGTTGGTGCAGTGTTAGGTAAGCCTTCTACTGTTATTGTTTGTGCTGGTAAAACGGCAATCTCTTGTTTATTTGTTTGGGTATTAAGCCACTTAACCTGTATCTCAGGTAATGTTATTTTACCAGCTTGTGTTGGAACAATAGAAACACTGATTTCACGCAAGGCTTGTGTGCCTTGTGGTGTTTCTTGGCTAGCGGTTTTATCACTATCAACATAAATTTTCACTCCATCAGCATTTGAAAAAGTAAGTTTCGGCAATTGCTCAGGTGTTGCACCTAATGCAATTAGGTCAATTTTACGGGTTACCGCTTCTCCCACGTTGAAGGTTGGATTTGGTATTTGCCACTTGGCTTGTAATTGTACTGATTTAGCGGGTAAAAACCATTCGCCAGCTTGAGATTTAGCAGAGGTTTGAACTGATACACTAAGTGGTTCAGATTTAATTGCAAAAGGCTCTCCTTGACTTATCATATCGTCAAATGGCGAATTAAAGAAGTTATCAAAACCACCAAACTGACGCTGAAAATCCGCAAAAGGATCTTGGCGTTTACCTTGTAAATAACCACGTAATACAAATGGAGGTAGCGTTAAGTCTCCCGTTTTTTGTGGACGTAAAAAATAATGACGTTCGATCACAGAAATGGGCTGCCCATCTTTGACCATTTGTGTAACACGATCATCGCCAGTTTGACTAAGTTCAAAATCCGCAGAAGTCGGTGCTATCAGTTCCGCTTGTTGCAAGGGAAGACTCGTTTCAATATGCACTGTCAAAGGAATTTCTTGGAACTGGTAATATGTAGTCTTGTCAATGCTCGCTGTAATCAACATTTTACCTTGATGCGTTGCACTAATAGTTTCGCCTTTGACAACCTCCATCGCAATAGGTTGGCTCGCTGTGGTACCCGAATGGATTGCAGGAATATTTATTTTTCCTATTTTTTTAGGCGATAAGGTAATTATCCATTTTTTCGATTGAGTCGTCGATCCGTTAATCACTTGTATTTGTGAAGATTGCGATGTGCCTAGTACAACAAAATCCTTTTGTAACGGCGATAAATCTGGAGAATCCCCAAACATCTCATCACTTGATAAAACAAGTTGAAATTGTTCATTCAAGCCTACTTTTTTAGTATTTACACTTGCCGTTAATTCTGTTGCCCATATTTGTGTTGCAAATGTAGTTGCAATCAATGTACAAATAAGTTTTTTTGCTAAATTTGGTCTTTTTTGTTTACTCATTTTTATCATCTCTTTTTTATTATTTACTGAGCTTATTCCTTATGCCTTTGATAAATGAAAAGCGTTAGGAATCCCTTGCTCAATTGATTACTGCCCATAGTAATGTTGGCGAATTCTTGCTTTCAATAAACCCGATGGATCATCAGGCACTTGGCGAAGTTGTTGCTCTGTCGCTTGATCAAGTGGTGGAATACCCTTTATGGAACTCATCTCTTCACTTGGTTTATCCATTTCTTCTGTTGGTTTTGCCGCATTACTTTGAGATCGTTTATCTTCTTGGTTTTGCTTACCTCTTTGACCTTGTTGATCTTTTGGGTTTTGCTTACCGTTTTGAGCTTGTTGGTCTTTTTGGTTCTGTTTATCGTTTTGACCTTGTTGGTCTTTTTGGGCTTGTTTGCTTTTTTGACCTTGTTGGTCTTCTTGGGCTTGTTTGCCTTTTTGACCTTGTTGATCTTTTGGGTCTTGTTTACCTTTTTGACCTTGTTGATCTTTTGGGTCTTGTTTACCTTTTTGACCCTGTTGATCTTTTTGGTTTTGCTTATCCTTTTTATCTTGCTTGTTTTGTTGTTGCTGTTTTTTCTGTTTTTCTAGTAATTTTTTCACTAAATCACGATTAAAAACGGCATCACTATCTTTTGGTTTCTCTTTTAAATAACTTTCATAAGCATTTAAAGCACCTTGTAAATCGCCTGATTTTGCTAAGGCATTGCCTAAATTATAAGCTTGTTTTTGTTTTTTATACATTTTTGCTGCATTTTCATAATCCTTCGCTCGATAATTAGCGGTAGCTTTCCAATCATTATTTGCAAAAATATTCGCAGCAGTTTGATAATCTTTGCTATCAAAGGCTTGTTGTCCCTGTTGATCGGAGGTTTGCCATAAATCTTTCCAAACTGAGCCAATCTGTTTACTATTTTGGATTTTATCCTGAGCATAAGCCGATTGTGGCATAATACTTGGAGCAATCACAAATGCCATTGCGAGCATCAATAAACTACTGTTACGACGAAAAGCAAATGCGATGAAAACGGCTGGAAGTAATAAAAACCAATAACCCATATCGTGCCAATCATCTGATTTTTGGCTTTGTTTTTTCACTCCATCTTTAAACTTACTTTCACTATTTGCTAATAGTTGATTCACATCGTTATCATTTGGAGTGATTTGGCTAAATATGCCATTGCCCATATTTGCTAATTCTTCCATTGCTTGAACAGGTAATTTCATTGTTATATTTTGTCCCGATTGTGTAATTTTACGTCCATCGGCGGTTTGTAATAATGCCCCTTTTTCCGTTCCAACGCCAAGAATAGAGACTTGATAGCCGTTGGATTTTGCTTTTTTCACCGCTGTTATTGTCGCATTCTGATTATCACCTAAATTATCGGCAAGTAGCACAATACGTCCACGTTTCGCATTTGAGCGTTGTAACATATCCGTTGCCGTTTCAATCCCTAAATCAGGACGATTACCAAGCACAGGCATTAAAGTTGTCGATAATTCAGGTAACATTTGCTCAATAATTTTGGCATCATTCGTTAATGGTGTCGCAATAAAAGAAGTATCCGAATAAATCACTAAGCCACGCTCGTCCCCTTGTGTTTTAGCTAAAATGTCATAAATTTTATGTACCGAACGCTGTAAGCGACTCGGTTTAATATCATCAGCATTCATTGATTGTGCCAAACTCAACACTAATACGGTCGGTTCATTACTTGTAAAAGACGGCACGTCAGTTTTTTGCCACGTAGGGCCCGCAATTCCCAGCACAAAAATACTACTTACGAGTATTGATAACCACGAAACATAAGGACGACTTTTTTTGATATTTAGGTTGATCGCTAAATGTTTTAATAAATGTGCATCAACGTATGAATGCCAGTCGCTACTATTTTGTTGATTGCGATGACGGAAGAACAACCACACTAACGCTAAGAGTGGGACTAATAATAGTAACCACATCGGACGTAAAAAGTGAAATTGTTGTATAAATTCAGTCATTATTATTCTCCTTTATTTACTTGTCGAGAATTTAAGATAGTATGTGGTACAACTTGCCACAACATCAATAATATTAACAATCCTAGTGAGAGTGTTGCAGGATAGTAATACAATGCAATTTCAGGACGAACAAAAATAGGCTCACCTGAAACAGGTTCTAATTTATTTATATCTTTATAAATATTCTTTAAGCCCTGAGCATCAGTTGCACGAAAGTATTTTCCACCTGTAAGCTGAGCAATTTGAGTTAATGTTGTTTCATCTAAATCGCTGGTAGCAATACGCTGTCTGCCAAAAGGCGTATCAATCACTTGACCGTTTCCACCCACCCCAATGGTATAAATTTTAATCCCTAATTTTTTGGCTAATTGTGCCGCTTTCAGTGGTTGCATTACGCCCGCATTATTTGCCCCATCGGTTAGCAAAACTAAAACACGGCTATCTTTTCCTGTATTTTTATTATTTTGTGGAATATCTTTTAAGCGTTTCAATGCGACGGCAATCGCATCACCAATCGCTGTTTTTTGTCCTGTTAAACCAACTTGTGCCTCTTTTAATAAGGATTGCACCACTTGAAGATCAAAGGTTAAAGGTGCTTGCAAATAAGCACGATCAGAAAATAAAATTAAGCCTAAGCGGTCTCCTTTTCGTTGAGAAATGAAATTATCCGCTGCTTGTTTAACCACCGATAAACGATTTGTACCTGTCCCTAAATCACGTTCAGCCATCGAACCAGATAAATCAATCGCCAGCATTAAATCTCGCCCTTTGGCAGGCAAGGGTACTTCTTTACCCACAAAAGCAGGACGTGCCAACGCGGTTACCAAAAAAATCCACGCCAAAGAGAGCAATAATACTTTTCCCAATGATATTTTTTTATGATTTACCGATCCGCCAAACTGACGTTGTAGCTTGGCAAAAAAAGGGACATTTAACGCACCATTTAAGGCATTCTTATCGTTAGTTTCTTTTTTTGAAAAATAGCGTAACACTAACGGAAGTGGTAATAACGCAAACATCCAAATCCATAAAAAAGTCATTTTTTTCCCCTTTTGAGTTGATGAACAATCCAACGCTCAGCCTCTTGGCGTAACGCATTCGCATCAAACCCGCTTGATACATTATTACTATAAGGTGCATTAGCAATCATATTTGCCAATGGCATTGCTATGCCTTTATCCCCTTGATTGAGAAAATTTGCCCATTTTTGACCGCTTAAATTATGCACGGAATAAGCTTGACCGTAGCGGTAAATTGCCACACGTCGTAGCAGTGCCGATAATTCGCTGATAAACAAAATCGGATTATCACTTGGTAAACCGTGCAATTCAGCTAATACGCTTTTTTTCAAACGTGAGCTTTTCTTGAACCACCACCAAATACCTGCGATAAAAGAAATCAAGGCAATTGCAATTAAAATCCACCAACCGATCGCCAAAGGCCACCACGAAATCGGGGCGGGTAAATGAATATCTTTAAGCTGTTCAAGTTGAGCCTGAATATCAGGGGTTAACGTTGTTTGAGACATCAAGTCCTCCGTGATTTTTGCTGTGGTTTCAATATGACACTTGGATCATCACTCGTTTGTAATTGATGAATCACAATTCGATTTTGGCGACAAATTTTTTCTAACTGTTGCTGACGGTTACGATACGCCTGTTCATAAGATGCAAGTTGCTGTTTGCTCAAACCACCTAATGCAACTACCGATTGACCATCACTTAATCGACCTTGTGGAGGCAATGCTTGATCAAGGGGATCGCTGATTTGAATTGTGGTAACTTGTGTATGCGTAGCTAATCGCACCAACTCTTTGGCAGTCTGCTCATCAAAATCACTGAAATCACTGATAATAAATGCCAGTGTCCCAGGACGACAACTTTTACGCAAACGATGAATACCTTGTGCCAATGTAAGCGGTTGTTTTTCTGATGAATTTTGCAATTTTTCAGGATTATTTGTTAATTTTGTATTAAAAGAGACCGCTTCTAGAAATCGCAATACCGCACGACGAGTACGAGCTGCACGAAAATCAACAATACCGTCAGATGTCAAAATTTGTCCACCCACACGATCGCCCCCATCGTGTCCTACCCACGCCAATTCTGCGGAAATCAATGCAGCTAAATTTGATTTAAAACGAACACGAGTACCAAATTTCATCATCGCACGCATATCAACAAGTAAATGCACAGGACGTTCACGCTCTTCTTGAAATAACTTAGTATGCGTTTTGCCTGTACGAGCGGTAACACGCCAGTCAATATTGCGAACATCATCGCCTTCTTGATAGCCACGTGATTCCGCAAACTCCATTCCTCGTCCTTTAAAAATTGACCGATTACTTCCCCATTGATGTGTTGATACCTTTCCCGAAGGAGCGAATCCTGTTACTGCTTTACTAGGGCGAGCTTGAATCAGTTCATTTAATTCAGCAACAATACCTGTAAAATGTGTCATCGTATGCCTCCGCTTAAATCACAGGAACACGAGCAATAAGTTTATCAATCAGTTGATCCGTCGTCACCCCATCAGCCTCTGCCTCAAAACTTAATAAAATTCTGTGGCGTAATACATCGTGAGCGATTGCTTGTACATCTTGTGGTGTGGCAAATTCTGAACCACGCATCCACGCATACACTCTAGCACAACGTTCAAGAGCAATAGTGGCACGAGGACTTGCACCAAAATCAATCATTCCAGCTAAATCATCGCCATATTTTTCAGGATAGCGTGTTGCTTGAATCAATTGAATAATATACTCAATAAGAGACTCAGAAACGTGCGTTTGTAAGGCTTCTTGGCGAGCGGTAAATATATCTTCAATGGCAATCATTGATGTATTTTCCTCTGCTTTACCTATTGCTTCATTATGCACTAGCTTTAAGATTTCTCGTTCTGCCTCTGCACTTGGATAATCAATATTCACTTGCAACAGAAAACGGTCTAACTGTGCTTCTGGTAAAGGATAAGTCCCCTCTTGCTCAATCGGATTTTGGGTTGCTAACACCATAAATAAAGGAGGCAATGGATAAGTTTTACCGCCAACCGTAACCTGACGCTCTGCCATTGCTTCTAATAATGCTGATTGCACTTTGGCTGGTGCACGGTTAATTTCATCAGCAAGCACTAAATTGTGAAATAGCGGACCAGATTGAAAAGTAAACGTTCCTTGTTCAGGACGGAAAATATCCGTACCAGTTAAATCGCTCGGCAATAAATCTGGCGTAAACTGAATACTTCTTGCATCACATTTTATTTTACTTGCTAAGGTATTGACGGCTTTGGTTTTCGCCAATCCCGGTGCCCCTTCTAATAAAATATGCCCATCGGCAAATAAGGCCAATAATAAACGATCGACAAAGTTGGCTTGTCCGATAATACGTTTATTCATATAATCTCTTAAATCGTGAATCAGGGGATTTTTTTGTGTATTTGTCATTGTAAACTCCATTCGTTATTCTATATTTTGATACTAGTATAATAACAAATGGAGTTTAAGAGAAATTAAAGTGAAGTTTAAGAAAAATTAAGGTTTGGGGAGCTATAATTATGTCCCTTTCGGAGTAATTATAGTAATAATTTGCATACCATTATCTAATTTTGTTAAATCATTTTCTATTCCTTTCGGATTTCTAATACGCCCTTCTGGATCATATACAAAGCAAATTAAATATTTACAATTTGGGTGTTGCTGGTATCGTTGAATATCAATTAATAATTGATCTCCAACTTCTTTATGTGTAAGACCTTTTCTTGTTTTTTTAACTTCTATTATTATTTCCTCTTTTTTTAAAAGAAAATCAACTCTAGATGCTTTCCCAGCATAGCTAGGACACCACTCTTCAGGTCTTATATCATCAAACTCTAATTTTAAAATTGCGTGAAGTAAATCTTGAACATCATATTCATCTTCATCTTCAACATCCAATGTATCACGGTTATCATATCTAGCCCTTAATTGATTTGTTATTAAATGAAATCTATTACAAATTTTTTTAATTTTAATAAGAGGATTTTCATCTATCAAATTATCTTTTTCTAAATCTCCAAATTCTATTAATTCATCTTGCATTGATGTCAATATTGAGCGAGCACTTTCCATTCCATTTATAAAAGCTTGATCGAATTTATAATCTGGTGTTGAAGTAGTAAAAGCACATAAAGAATATGATATTTTATCAAAATCTTTTAGGTGGCGAGTATTATCTCCAAATATCTTTTCAATTATAATTTCAGTATCTCGATACCACTTCTTATATTCTTGTGAGAATCTTTGTTTTTGTTTTATTCCATCGATTAAATTGATCTGTTTTTGTAGTAATTCTATCGCTTTTTCTTTTTTCATATATTTTCTCCTTTAGAACTTTTAAAATTTAATTTTCAAAAATAGTTACTGTATTCGTGATAATAAAAAAGTACTAATATAAATTTTATTCGAATTATTTTAACACCAAACTCACACACAATCTCTTTAACTAAAGATATCTCTAGTTAATATCATTTGTCATATTCTCTAATTCTTCAATAGTTGGCAAATTAGATTTTAAATTATCAGGCAAAATTTCTGTTAAGTTAAACTCGCTCACACCGATTGGTTTTGTCATTCCGCGTAATGCAAATTCTGTTTCTAATTTCTTTTTATCTCGACATAATAAAATGCCAATCGTTGGATTATCATCGTCAGCTTTTATTAAACTATCTACTGCGGATAGATAAAAGTTTAATTTTCCTGCATATTCAGGTTTAAATTTTGTATTTTTTAATTCAATAACAACATAACATTTTAGGCGTGTGTGATAGAATAACAAGTCCATATAATAATCACTTTCATCAACTTCAATATGGTATTGTCGACCGACAAAAGCAAAACCTTTACCTAATTCCAATAAAAATTTAGAAATATGTTCGATTAATTGTAATTCAATATCTCGTTCATTATATGGTTCAGTCATCGAAAGAAAATCAAAGGTATAAGGGTCTTTAATGGTTTGCTCTGCCAAATCAGATTGTGGTTTTGGCAACGTATCTTGAAAATTATTAATCGCTTTACCTTGTCTGTGGTATAAATCTGATTTTATTTGCAAGGCTAACATATCTCTACTCCAACTATTTTCTATGGTTTGTTGGATATAGAATTTTGCTTGTTCGATATGGTTTACTTTGGTAAATATGTGAATATTATGTCCCCACGGAATTTGTAAAACCAAAGGCATAAAATGATCAATCTGTTTATTTTCAACAAGTTGAATTTGGTCAACAGGCTGTTGACTAATTGCATAGAATTGATAAAAACGACTACAATATTTTAAGTTCGTTTTTGATAAACCTTTAATATTTGGAAACTCAGATTGTAAATCAGCAGAAAGTTGGTCTAAAATTTTTGTTCCCCATTGGGCTTGTTGCTGTTTTTCAAAAATTTCACGCCCTAAATTCCAATAAAACTCAATCAAAGATGCATTTGCTACTAAAGCTGTTCTAACTTGTGCTTTACGAACACTATCTTTGATTTCTTGGAGCCAATTTGTATATTCAGTGTTATATGTTTTTATCTCTGTCATTTTAATCTTCCTTTAATCGCTATATGCTAGTACCAAACTCACACACAATCCCTGTGGTTCATTCTCCCCCAATTCTAATTTTCCCTGATGATATTCTGCAATCGCTTGAACTAAAGCTAATCCCAAACCGTTGCCAGAAGTAGAGCGAGAACTATCTAGGCGGTAGAAAGGTTCGAGTACTTTATCATAATCAGATTTATCAATGCCTTTGCCTGTATCACATACGCTAATGATCAAATTATCAGCAGATTTTTTTGCGGTAACCTTGATTGTGGTATGCTTTCCTGAATGAATAATTGCATTATTGATCAAATTCATGACCGCTTGTTGGATCATTGTTTTATCGGCGGTGGCGTGTAAATTTGTATCGCATTCAAAATGTAAAGTTTGTCCGTTTAGCTCAGCATTTGGGGTTAAAAAATCGATAATTTCTGTTAGTATCGGAGCAATTGCAAAAGTGCTAAATGTTGCAGTATTAGTAGGCTGTGTTTGCAATCGAGAAATGCGTAATAAGGTTTCAAAAAGTTCATTTAAGTGAATATTTTCATCGAGTGCTTGTTGCACATATCCAGCGGGATCTTGATTATTATCACAACAATCAAGAGCGGATAATAATGCAATCTGTGATCGAGAAAGAGGTGTTTTTAGATCGTGAGCAATCGCTTTACTGGTGTTTTGCACACTGTGAACTAACTGCTGTAAGCGGTGTAATTCTGTGTTGATTTTACAAGCGACCATATCAATTTGTTGCATCGGTTCTGCAACGGGTAAACGTGCAGATAAATTGCCGTTAGCGATTTCGGTAAGGGTGTGTTCAAATTGTTTGAGTTTATTTGCTGAACGGCGACTAAACCAATAACCAATAAATAACGCCGTAATAATAAAAATTAGCCCAGCAATAATAAAACCAAGAATAAGCCGTTGTTTTGCAATGTGAATAATGTTATTACCACGTCCAACGATAAGCGTGGTTTTATTCAGTTTAAGGCGATAAGTTAAATAATTTTGATGAGAAAACTGCTTATCTGAAAAGGTAAAGAATTGCTGGTTAACGTGAATAGAGGGAAGATTTTTAATACGTCCTGTTAAACTTAATCCATTATCATCAAAAGCATCAACAAGGCGTTCCGATGATGAGACTTGTTGTAAGGCTTGAGTTAGCCCAGTTATGCCATTTTGTTGATAAATATCTTTTAAAAATTTAGTTTCTTCAATAATTTGGGTTTGTAATTCAGCATTGAGCGTATTACTTACGCTCGCCACCAATACATAACCAGACGCCAAAAGTAATAGCACAAAACTCAGTACAATTTGTACGGCTGTTTTTAGGGGATTTCCTGATAAAATAAAAAAGTTATTTTGGTGCACGTAAACAATACCCCATATTGCGAACGGTATGTAATAATGAGATATTAAAGGGCTTATCAATTTTCTGGCGTAAATTACTGATATGCGTTTCGATAATTGTCGTCCCTGGATTGAAGTTAAAATCCCACACTTTTTCTAATAAGGTTGTTTTGGTAATAATATGTCCAGCGTTTTGCATTAAAATTTCCAATAATGCAAATTCTTTACCTGCTAATTCAATGAATTGTCCCTGTCGATGTGCTTCACGTGTAAGTAAGTTCAGGGTTAAATCGTGTACTTGTAATAATGTATTATCTGTGGTGGCTTTAGGACGTCTTCCTAACACGACAATACGGGCTAATAACTCTGATAAATGAAAAGGCTTAACAATGTAGTCATCGCCTCCTGCCAATAGCCCTTCCACTCGATCATCAACGTCGCCCAAAGCGGTCAAAAAAATCACAGGAATATCACATTTAGCAGAACGTAACGCCTTAACAACGGATAAGCCGTCTAATTCTGGCATCATACGGTCGATAATCGCAAGATCAATTTCGTTGTATAAACAGGCGGTCAATGCCTCACGTCCATCTTTTACCCAATCAATGGTATAACCTTGTTCCGTCAAACCTTTGTGAATATATTCGCCGTTAGTGTTATCATCTTCTGCTAAAAGGATTTTCATTGTGCTATTTCTTTTGTGATCACATAAGTGGATAAATTATAACATACAATCAATTTTTCGTTTTGATCAATGATGTTAATGTCATAAATACAACACCATTAGAAAGTAGTTCTACGCCTAAAGCATAATTTAAAGTCACTTTAAATTATTTTAAGAAACACTGTTTTTTTTATAAATCCATTCACTCAACAAACAAAAAGAATAATTGATATAGATAATCGCTAAATTAGACTACTTAGTGGATGAGTTAAGCGGTTAGTTTTTAAATAAAATTTGCAAAACTAACCAAACTTACTTTTCACTTTTTACTTTTCACTTTTTGCTAATGCGTTTTTGTAAGATTCAATCGCTTCAACTCGCTCAACATAATCAGCAATATTTGGAAAATCTCGCTGAAAATTAAATAACTTAAGACGATTAATAGTGAGTAATTCAAAGCTCGTCACAATATCCGCAGCGGTTAACTGCTCACCTGCTAAAAATTGATTTTCTTCCAAATGATCATTCATATAACCCAATAATGCTTTAATACGTGGCATTGGAAAAAATGTTGCTGCCGTTTGAGTGACACGTTTGATTAATGGACGTATTAAGAAAGGTGTTTTTTCCGTCATTGCATTAAAAATAAATATTAACAACAACATCGGCATTAAACTCCCCTGCCCACTATGAAACCAATATAAATAAGGTACTCGTTGTTTATCATCTTTTGCAGGACGCAGTCTCTGCCCTTCTTCACTATATTTATCTAAAATATAATCCACAATCGCATTAGTTTCAGCTAAAGCAATATCACCGTCAGTAATAATCGGTGCAGTTCCTGCGGGATGTAATGCTTTATATTCTGCGGGCGCGAGCATTGTTTTTTTGTCACGTGCATATACCTTTAATTCATAAGGTACATTAAGTTCTTCAAGCAACCAAATAATGCGAAAAGATTGTGAATTTTCTAGGTGATGTAATGTAATCATTTTAAACTCCTTGATATGTTAATTGATGATTTTAATAAATTGTTTTTATAGAGAGAGAAAATAAATTTGCAAAAAGTGGTAAAAATCTTACCGCTATAAAATCTAAAAATACACATTTACGATAAAAGTAAAAACTACTTGTAACAATCCTTTTCCTCTTTTTTATACCTAAATCAAATCTGATTTTAATTTATCTAATAAGTAAATCAGCTGTTGATATTCTGTTTCACTTAATATCTGTTTTTGCTCTTGTTGGATTTTTTCTCGTTCCTTTTGAGCAATAACTTTTAATTTAAGACCTTTATCAGTTAATTTTACCTTTTTTATTCGCTTATCTGTATCACTCGATATTAATGTAATTAAATTTTTATCACACATTTTTTTTAACATTACTGTTAAGCACCCATTATCAATTAAGGTTTTTTTGTGTAATTCTCCAACGCTAATATTATCCTCTTCCCACAAAGCCATCATCGCCACATATTGCGGATAAGTTAGATCAATCTTTTCAAGTGATGCTCTATAACGTCGTGTGATTGCATTTGAAATCACATAGAAACGATGACAAAGCTGATTAGATAATTGTTGGTTATTTGTTGTCATTATTATTACCTTCTATTATTAAATTTTGTATGGATAAGTATAACAGAAAATATTTTGTACACAAAGTACTTGCAAATAAAATTTTCTTCTATATAATAGTTTGCACACAAAACAATTACAACTTATAAAATAGGAATGACGATGAAAAACTTTCAATACAAAAACCCGACAAAAATTCTTTTTGGAGAAGGTCAAATAGCAAATTTAGCTAATGAAATTCCAAAAGAGTCTAAAATTTTGATGCTCTATGGTGGGGGAAGTATTAAACGTAATGGTGTTTATGATCAAATTATCAATACATTAAAAGACTATACCCTTATTGAATTTAGTGGCGTACCTGCTAATCCTGAATATGAAGTTTTAATGGAAGCGGTTAAAACGATTAAAGAAAATCAGCTTGATTATATTCTTGCAGTAGGCGGTGGTTCAGTGATTGATGGAGCAAAATTTATTTCGGCTGCCACACACTATGAAGGCGATGCTTGGGATATTTTAGCCAAAAAAGCAGAAATAAAATTAGCCGTACCTTTTTCTGCTGTTTTAACACTGCCCGCCACGGGTTCTGAAATGAACTCAGGTGCTGTGGTTTCTCGCCGAGCAACAAAAGAAAAATTATCTTTTGGTTCGCCACTATTGTTCCCTCAATGTTCTGTACTTGATCCTACGGTTATTCAATCCTTGCCTAAAAAACAATTGGTAAATGGGGTAATAGATGCTTTTACTCACGTTTTAGAACAATATATGACGTATCCAGCTGGTGGTTTACTCCAAGATCGTTTTGCTGAAAGTATTTTACAAACCTTGATCGAAGTGGGTGAAACTGTTGTGAATGATCCTAACGATTATCAAGCAGCCTCTAACTTTATGTGGTCGTGTACGATGGCATTAAATGGATTGATCAGTCAAGGCGTACCAAGTGATTGGGGCGTTCACGCCATTGGACACGAATTAACAGCATTGTTTGGTATTGATCACGCACGTACCTTAGCCATTGTTGCTCCACGCTATTATGAGCATTGTTTTGAAACTAAAAAAGAAAAATTAGCTCAATATGCTGAACGAGTTTGGCAAGTTACAGAAGGTAATCTTGAACAAAAAGCACAGCAAGGTATCTTAAAAACAGAACAATTTTTTAATTCATTAGGTATCGAAACGACGCTATCAGCTTATACGGAAGATTACAATGATAGTGCCGAAATTATCGCTGAAAGATTTACTCAACGTGGTTGGTTAGGGCTTGGAGAACATCAAGCTATTACACCTAATGATGTACAACAAATTGTAAAAAACACTTATACAAAATAAAAGGAAAATAAAATGAAAACATTATATTCAACAACGGTTACTGTAACTGGTGGAAGAAATGGCAATATTAAATCAGATAATGGTGTATTAGATTTAGAAGTCAGAATGCCAAAAGCATTAGGTGGTCAAAATGATGACTTTACTAACCCTGAACAATTATTTGCTGGTGGCTATGCGGCGTGTTTTGATAGTGCGTTAAATTTAGTGGCTCAAAAATCCAAAGTGAAAATTGATAGCACCATTACAGCTACGGTAAGTATTTTACCAAATACAACAGGTGGTTTTGAATTAGCGGTTAATTTAGTCGCTGACATTCAGGGTGTAGATAAAGAAACTGCTCAACAATTGCTTGAAAAAGCTCATCAAGTTTGTCCATATTCAAATGCCACACGTGGCAATATTGAAGTAACGATCTCTTTAAAATAAATACATTTGTCTGATAAAAGAAAAAACATTATGCTAAAAAAACTACTCGGACTTGCACCACAACCAACCAAAGACGGTGCATTTATTCCGTCAAAACTTGCTTTAAAGCTAGCAACATCAGACAAAACTGATTTTGACGGTTCAATTTATCAAAATACCTATCAAGGCTCGAAAAAAATCTTAATGATCTGTACCGAACAGCAAAATATGACAATGGCAAACGGCACAAAATTTTCAACAGGAAACCATCCTGTCGAAATGCTATTGCCTATGTTACACCTTAAAAACGCAGGTTTTGATGTTGATATTTACACACCAACAGGCAAATCAGTAAAAATCGAAATGTGGGCAATGCCACAAAAAGATGAAAATGTTCAAAAAATCTATTCAGAATATCAATCACAATTTGAAAATCCTAAAAGTTTAGCTGATTTTGTACAACATAAAATAAATGATAACGATGATTATGTAGCTGTTTTTATCCCTGGTGGACACGGTGCAATGCTTGGATTACCCGAAGATAAAAATTTAAGCCAACTCATTCATTGGTCACACAAAAAAGATTTATATATGATGGCAATTTGCCACGCTCCTGCGGCTTTACTATCGGCGAATTTAGACACCGATAAAGATTTTATTTATAAAGGCTATAAAATGGCAGCCTTCCCTGATAGCGTAGATAAACAAACACCGATGATTGGCTATATGCCGGGAGATTTAACTTGGAAATTTGGTGAAACATTGGAAAATTTAGGTGTTACTTTTGTCAATAAAAAAGCCGATAAAACTTGTTATATCGACCGAAAATTGATTACTGGTGCAAGCCCACAAGCCGCTAATGATTTTGGGAAATTGTGTGCAGAAGAACTATTAAAATCAATCAACAAATAAAAGGAAAAAATATGAAAAATAATAATTTTGAAGATATTGTTTATAATCGAACGTCTATAAAAGTTTTTGATGAAAATATCAAAATAGATCGTGAAGAAATGCTAGAAATGCTTAATAAAGCAGTAAAAGCACCATCATCTGTGAATTTACAGCCTTGGCGATTTGTTGTCGTGGATACGCCAGAAGGAAAAGATATTTTAAGACCACTTATTCGCTTTAATACAAGACAAAATGATACATCCGCAGCAATGATTGTCCTTTTTGGCGATATGCAATGTTACCAAAAAGCGGAGGATATTTATTCAAGAGCGGTTGAAAAAGGGTTAATGCCTGAAAATATCAAGCAAGAGCTGATGGGAATGTTTGTGCCATTTTATGAAAATGCTTCTAAGCAAAAAATGAATGATATTGTTAAAATTGATACAAGTTTAATGGCAATGCAATTAATGTTGGTTGCTCGTGCTTATGGATACGATACCAACGCTATTGGTGGTTTTGAAGAAGATAAAATTGCCGAGGCGTTAGGCGTTGATCCTGAAAGATATGTACCTGTAATGATCATTGCAATTGGTAAAGCAAATTATCAATCACACGGTAGTATTCGCCTTGATGCAGAAGAAATTACCACCTTTAAATAAGTTTAGGACAAAATAAATACTCATCAGTTGATTTATTCCGTTAACGGGTTTGGTATTTTTACTTGTGACTTATTCTAAAACAAAGAAAGCAACAAAAAGGAGTAAATGTAATGACGACTTACACACCGCCAAAAGTTTGGAAAAATAAAGAAAATTCTCATCATTTTAACCGCCCCACTGCTGGGGCAAGATTTGAGCAAATATTACCTCGTGGCGATAAACCATTACAACTCTATTCATTAAATACGCCTAATGGTATAAAAATCAATATAATGCTTAAAGAGTTAGCACTTTTGAATGTAGCTGGTGCTGAATTTGATGCCTATCAGATCAATATTATGGAAGAACAACAACAATTTGGTTCAGATTTTGTAGCAATAAACCCTAATTCTAAAATTCCTGCCTTGCTCGATCAGTCACTTGATGAACCGATAAAGTTATTTGAGTCAGGAGCAATTTTAATCTATCTAGCAGAAAAATATGGATACTTTTTACCAAAAGCTGGCAAAGATCGAGCTGAATGTTTGTCGTGGTTGATGTGGCAAATGGGTTCTGCTCCGTATTTAGGTGGTGGTTTTGGGCATTTTTATCATTACGCACCAGAGCCGATAGAATATGCTATTGACCGCTTTACGATGGAAACAAAACGCCAATTAGATTTATTAAATAAGCATTTAGCGGATAGTGAGTATATCTGCAAGTGTGGTTATAGCATTGCCGATATAGCGATTTGGGCGTGGTATGGACAATTAGCATTGGGTAAGTTATACACAAGTTCAGATACATTTTTAGATATTAAATCCTATCAACACTTAATGCGTTGGGCTAAGCAAATTTCCGAGCGTGATGCCGTTCAAAACGCGATGATTATGGAATTACAACCAATCTAAGTAGTTAAAATGTATCACTGTAGGCAGAAAATCAGGTATATTTAAAGGAGAGAATAATATGTTTCCTGTGATTATAATTTTTTCAACTATTATTTTACTTTTAATAGTAATTTATTTCGTTGGATTGTTATTACCTAAAAAAAGAGTTTTAACAAAAAAAATTATTTTTGATGTTCCTATCGAAAAAGTTTACAACACTGTCACAAATAATGCTGATTGGAAATATAGAACTGACCTAGATGATTTGAAAATCATAGATACAAACGGAGATTTTCAAACTTGGGAAGAAATATCTAATGGATATACTATTAGTTTTAAAACTACTAAAAAAATACCTTATACTTTTTATTCATTTGAAATGAATAGCAAATTATTTAAAGGTTCGTGGAGTGCAGAATTTAAAAAAATTGAAAATCAAAAAACTCTTTTTTCTGCGACTGAAAACATTGAATACAAAAATCCATTTATAAAGGCTTTATCATATATTTTTATGAATTTAGATAAATATATGGAAACATATCAAAAAGATTTATTGAAAAAATTAAAGCAGTAAACTAAGTACATCTTGTAATGGAATAACCGACCATAAAAATGTAATAAATTAAAGAACGGGAGCATATACGCAAACTACGTTTGCTAATACTCCCCTACAATATATTTATTAATCAATGAGTTATATTGTTTTACTATAAAATATAGCGGTGATATTAAATTCAAAGAGACTGTCCCACAAACTGTGTAAGTTCTGAAAATAGGGTTCAAGGTTATCCTTGAATCCTATCTCCAAAAATAGTCAAAAATTGATTTAAAATCAAGCCCCAATTTCTGATTGGTTGTGTCCATTTTTTTGACACCTCTCTTAAAGATAAATAAACTGACTTTGTCACTGCTTCATCTGTTGGATAAGAAAGTTTATTTTTGGTATATTTCCTAATCTTACCATTTAAGTTCTCAATCAGATTTGTCGTGTAAATAATCGTCGTAATTTCAACAGGATAGTCTAAAAATACCGTTAACTCTTCCCAATTCCGCTCCCAACTTAAAACCGCATAAGAATATTTATCATTCCATTTCTCTTTAAAAACTTCAAATGCAGCCCTTGCCATTTCTCTATTTGGGGCGGTATAAATATCCTTCATATCCCTTGTAAACGCTTTTTTATCCTTCCATACAACATATTTACACGCATTTCTGATTTGATGGACGACACAAATTTGAGTCGCTGATTCAGGGAATACACTTCTAATTGTTTCCGTAAAACCGTGAAGATTATCGGTGGCTGTGATAAGAATATCTTGTGTGACACGGGCTTTGATATCACTTAACACACTCATCCAAAAGGCTGATGATTCATTACGTCCAAGCCATAAGCCTAAAACTTCTTTTTTGCCATCAGTACGTAATCCTACCGCTATATACATGGTTTTATTGATTATTTTGGCATTCTCTCTGACTTTAAACACAATGCCATCCATCCAGACAATCAAATAAACAGGCTCTAATGGTCGGTTTTTCCACGCAATAATATCAGCGTTAATTTTATCGGTAATACGTGAAATAGTGGATGATGAAATATCAAAATGATAGATTTCTCGGATTTGTTCTTCGATATCCGAGACCGTCATTCCTTTGGCATAAAGGGAAATAATGACATTTTCAATACCGTCTATGGTATTTTTTCTTTTCTTGACAATCATTGGGTTAAAGCTACTATCACGGTCTCTAGGCACATTGATTTCAGCTTCACCTAATGAGGATTTGATTGTTTTGGTTGAGTGTCCATTACGGTAATTTGAGCCTTTAGATTTTTGATGTTTATCATAATCTAAATGGGCATCAAGCTCTGCTTCTAACAGTTGCTCAATGCCACGTTTCTGTAGCTCATTGAGAAAGGAGGTTAATTCATCCCCTGTTTTGAATTGTTTTAGAAATTCATCTGTAATTAGCTCTGTCGTTTTCATTGGTGTAAGTCTCAAAATATTATTAAGTTTAATATTAATTTAGGGCTGAAATTATTCAACCCTTATTTTTAATTTACACACTTTGGGGTATAGAGCCAATTCAAATTCAAAATTTACAAATTTAATTTTTTATTAGCTTAAAAACCATATATTCAATGTATTGTATTTATAAATCTCAACCAACCCTTTAGTACTTGAAGACTCTGCAACAAAATCAACAATATCTTTTATTTGCTGACTAGCATTATTCGGACAAGCTTTATATCCACAAAGCGATATAAATCCAAAATCACCCATTGAATCCCCTACACCAACGGCATTTTTGAGGTCTATATTAAATTTTTCAGCCAACCATAACAACGCATTCTCTTTATTAATATTGAGTGGTGTAATATCAACTGCGGTTGTTGAATGTGCGATATGAACACCTTTCAGATCAATTTTATCTAAAATTAAATGATATAAATATTCAATACTCACACCGATTGGATTTAAGCTGATACAAATTTCTTTACCTAATTCAAGTTTAGAAATATTGGTAAACTCAGATGATGTCGTTAAAATTTCTTGAATTTCTTTTAAATGCTGTTTTGTTTCAGGTGTTATATCAGGATTATAAATAATCTCTTCCGTTTCTGTATGGTAAATATAAGCCCCATTTTCACAAATACACCAAGTTTTTAAATCTAACATTTGTGCAATCGCTTCAACATAAAGTGCAGAACGTCCAGTACATAACATTGTTCCCTGCTCTGCTTTGTGTATCTGTTGTTTTAATTGATTTAAAGAAACGAGATCAATATTTTCCCCTTTTCCATCAGTAATACAGCCATCAATATCTAAAATAAACATAAATATCCTTAATTATATAATATTGAGTATGTCATATAGTATATACCAAATTAAATCCTGTTATGAAAGGGGCTTGAAACTATAATAAAAAAGGATATAGTAGGACTGGTTAAATAAAAAACTGGATAATTAGGAATATTTTGATGAATGATAAAGATATTTTTGAAAAAATTAACGCACTTCAAGAGCTAAAACGCTATCGACAAGCCATTCAGCTATGTTTAAAACATATTGGTTATCAAAATGAAGATAATGATGTTCTACATTGTCGATTGATAGAATGTTATCTGCATTTGGATGATTTAAAAAATGCAGAAAAATTTACCAAACAAGCTTTATCAAAATATCCAAATAATTCAGACTTTTATTTTTACTATGCTAAAATTTTCAATCAAAAAAAGCTTTATGATTATGCGATTGAATATATTGATAAAGCCCTTGCTCTGGAACCTAATTTTGCTAATTATTGGTATTGGAAAGCTGATATTTTAGATAGCCAGCTAGAGTATTTAGAAGCGAAGGAGTGTATTTTAAAAGCCTTAAAAGAGAACAGTAATAATACTGATTTTTTAAATCTTTATGCAATAATTTTATTAAACCTTGATGATGATAAATATAACACTATTTTAGATAAAATTTTAAGTATTGATCCTCATAATATCGATGCTTTAAGACTTAAAGCAGCACTAGAAAAAACGTGGTGGAAACAGAAACAAGCCTATTTAAAAACCTTAAAACTCAATCCTTTTGATGACACTTTACATTCATTACTTAAAAAAAATAAACTTGAATTTATTGTCTTTTTTCCCTCTTTATTTATCTCATTAGCAATTTTATTAACTAATTTATATTTTAATGTTCCAGTGATTGCAAATATATCACTTGTGTTAATTTTAATTATTAGCTTAATGCCCTTGGTGCTATATAAAATAGTTTATTTGTTTATTTTTATTGCGTGGTTTTATGTTTTTTATGATACTCATCAACCAGTATTAAGCATCATTACATTAAGTGTACATACCTATGTATCTAAATTGATTTTAATGATTATTAAAGGAGCTTTTCTTCTTATTTCTGAATATCTCACACAATTAAAAAACAGCCGTGAATACAAGCCTAAAGTTAATCCAAAAGAATTTATTTTAGCAAAAATCCCTTTTATTGTTTCAGTGCTAATCGTCGGATTTTATTTTTTACATATACCACAACAAAGCTTAAAATGGACACTATATACTGCTCTACCCTTTTTATTATTTTTTATCCAAATGGGATTTGATTTTAAACAACTTAGAAAAGAAACTATAAATATCATTATTACTTACGGATTTTTAGCTTTTTTTAACTTAATTATCAATGGGTTTTATCAGCCATTAGCTGAAATTTCCTTTGAATGGGTTGCTTATACTCTCTCTATATTATTAACAATACTTATCGTCTATCTGATTGATTTTAGAGATGATGATATATCGTCAAAAAATGAAGAAAATAAATAATACTAAAATTTAATTAAGGAATTTTTATGAAAAAAAGTGAACAAAAATATCAAAGAAGTAATGAAGTTTTAACAAATAAGGATGACTTTAAAGAAGAGCAAGAAATGGACGAAATATCAGCTCAAGGTGAAAAAAGTTTTCTCTTTCAAAAAGATTTAAAATTAAATTTTGATGATGTGGCAGGACTTGATGTGTTAAAGAAAAAGGCAAATATGAAAATTATTATGCCCTTTAAAAACCCTGAACTTTTTCAAAAATATAATAAAAAAGTCGGTGGTGGGATTTTAATGTATGGTGCACCGGGCTGTGGTAAAACCTTTTTTGCCAAAGCGATTGCCGGTGAATGTAATGCCACTTTCTTCCACGTTAGTATTAATGAAATTCTGGATATGTGGTTGGGTAATAGTGAAAAGAATATTGCTGCCCTTTTTAAGCAAGCCAGAGAACACAAGCCTGCCATTATTTTTATTGATGAATTAGATGCACTAGGCGGTAAACGTGAATCAAATCACGCAAGTCGTGCTAGTGTGATCAACACTTTTCTAGCTGAACTTGACGGTTTTGATACCGATAATGAAGGGATTTTAGTCATTGGTGCAACCAACGCACCTTGGGAAGTAGATAATGCTTTCAAACGAACAGGACGCTTTGATACAATGTTCTTTGTGACCCCTCCTGATGAATCATCACGATTTAAACTGTTTGAGCTTCTGTTAAAGGATATTCCGCATAAAGATATTGATTATGCTAAATTAGCTCAAGAAACAAATTTCTATTCTGGTGCAGATATAAAAGGCATTGTCGATAAAACCACAGAAGTGGTTTTAGAAGAAATTCTTGAAACAGGAAAAGAGCGTGACATTGTGACGGAATATTTACTTGGTGTGATTGCAACCACAAATTCAACGGTATTACACTGGTTTGAACTGGTCGAAAATATGCTAGATTATGCAAATGAAACGGGCGAATATGATGAAGTGGCAGAATTTGTACAATTTAATAAACCAAATAAGCCTAAAAAGAAAAGATTAATGGGCTTTTTGTAAAAAATTTGGTAAATTTTAATTAAAATCTAACCGCTATAAAATACTAAAATAAGGAATATTATGATAAATATACTACAACCCAACTCCCCTGCCCCACTTTTTACACTTTTAGATCAAAATGAAAAAGCAGTATCATTGGCTGATTTTAAAGGTAAAAAAGTCTTAGTTTATTTCTATCCAAAAGCAATGACACCGGGTTGCACAACCCAAGCCTGTAATTTACGAGACAGCAAAGCAGAATTAGACGAGTTAAACGTGACAGTGTTAGGTATTAGTCCTGATTTACCTCAAAAATTGGCTAATTTTGAGCAGAAAAAAGAATTGAATTTTACGCTACTTTCCGATCCTGATCATAAAGTTTCTGACGCATTTGGTGTTTGGGGGGAGAAAAAATTTATGGGAAGAACTTTTGATGGCGTACATCGTATTAGCTTTTTGATTGATGAAAGCGGTATCATTGAGCAAGTTTTTTGCAAATTTAAAACCAAAGAACATCATCAAGTAGTAATGGATTATTTAAAAGGAAAAATGCTATGAAACAAAAAGCGATTTTCCTCGACCGTGACGGTACATTAAACATAGATTATGATTATGTTCATAAAATTGATGATTTTGATTTTATTGAAGGGGTCATTCCAACTTTAAGAAAATTCAAAGAAAAAGGCTATTTATTGGTTTTAGTTACCAACCAATCTGGTATTGGTCGTGGTATTTTTACAGAAGAGCAATTTTTAGAATTAACTCAATGGTTTGATTGGTCTTTAGCAGAACAAGGCATTGATTTTGATGGTATTTATTACTGCCCTCATCACCCTGAAAAAGCCTTAGGTGAATACAAACAGGAATGTGATTGTCGCAAACCAAAACCAGGTATGTTCCTTCAAGCAATTAATGAGTTAAATATCGATCCTGCTCAGTCATTTATTGTGGGTGATAAGCTCAGTGATATTCTTGCAGGTGAGAATGCAGGCGTTAAAACCAAAGTACTTGTTAGAACAGGGCATAAATTAACAGAAGAAGCCATTGCAAAAGCGGATTATGTGTTGGATAGTTTGGTGGATTTGTTAGAAATAGTATAATATGTCCTTATAAAAATTTAATTATGTTTTAGGATAAAAAATGGCTCTTTTAAAGATACTTTTAGTCTATTTTAAAGTTTGGTGGATTCCTATCCTTTTTTATTTAGTGCCATTTTTTTTATTTAATTTAGGAAATACTTTTAGAAGTAATTTACTATTAGAGTGGTCTGATATTACTTTTTTAATTAATTTTTTAGGAAGTTTTATTGCTGCAATTAGTATAATATGGAAAAAACCATGCTTTTCTTTATTGCAAATTATATTTTCTCTTTTCTTTCTCCATATTATTTTAGTTATAGATTTATTTGGTGCCAGACCTGATTATTATGGTGTCAACAAAGAAATTCCTGAAAATATAGAAATAGGTCACCCAATATTATATAAATCATGCCCTACCCTTGAAGAATTAAAAAAATCTGATCTAATTATAGCTGATTCATTTCAAGGTGGACTATATACTTATTTTACAGATTATCAACCTACAGAAACGGGATATTTCTATCTTAAAGCCTTCGAAGTCACGTCAAATGATTCCCTTTCAGATAAAAGGTTACCACATCAATCTAAAATCTTAGTGAATGATCTTACTCGTAATGAACTTTATTCACTTGGAAAATCATTTACTATTTATGAAGGATCTTGGGGAGATTATTATGGAGCAAGATTTGAGTTATGGTTTGTTCCATCAAACGGTAATCCTGAATACAAAATTACAGAGCGAAATTATATTATTGAAGGTTGGCAAAGGTAATGATCTCTACATTTATTCTTTGCTATTCTTTTAAAGTATCTTTACTATCTCTCAATTAGGCTTCTTTATGAAAATATTAAAAAAGATATCTTTGATAATATAATTTATGAATTAATCTTATCCAAGATGTCTTTTTAATTTTTATATTCTATACCTAAACACAACTTATATTTATAGGCGTAACCTGATAATCTTTTTGTTTCTGCTCAGCAACCCATAAATCATAAGTGGCTTGTTGATGTAACCAACTTTCAGGGCTAGGACTATCCTCCCCTAACCATTTATGTAAACGAATGGCCATATCAGCACTAATTGCGGATTTTCCACTTAACAATCGTGACAACGTAACTCTATTAACACCTAGTTGTTTCGCTGCCTGTGTAACACTCAAACCAAGGTCAGGTAAGATCACTTCTTTAATTGTTTCCGCTGGATAAGATGGATTATACATTCTCATTTGCTCTCTCCTTTCCTTCTAATGATAATCTTGATAATCGACCACTTGAATATGCCCATTTTCTAGTTTAAAAGTGACTCGCCAATTTCCATTTACTTTCACACTCCAATGATCCTTTAAATTCCCACTCAATTTATGTAAATCAAATCCGATAATATTCATATCATTGATAACCTTAGTATTTTCCAAGTGAGTTAACAGAATTTGTAATTTCTTTTTATGGGAAACTACAATCCCTGCTGTACTTCCCGTTTTATAAAACTTTTCTAGCCCTTTATGTTTAAATGAAATAATCATTATACACACCTTTATTCATAATATTGTAGCCCATAACACTACGCCAAGCAACCGTTTTATATTGTGCCGTAAAAAATAAATAATTAGATTATTTAACCTTATTTTCTCGATAAAGGTCGCAAAAATAACATTACACAAGCACTTCTTCATTGACATAGTGTGAGTTTTAGATAAAGTATTAATTCTATTTTACAAACAAACTTATCATTGAATAGAAAGGTATCCTTATGAAACTACTAAGAAATTTGATTGTTACTTTCTTATTTGTTCTTACTACCTATATCGTTGTTTCCCTTATTTTAGGCTCAATGACCGTTGAACGAACTGATAAATCCTCTACTCCAAATCAAGCTATTTACTTAACGAGTAATGGCATTCATCTAGATATTGTGTTGCCTAAAGAGGGGGGGGAGTCCATCGCTATTGTCTGATATAGAATATTATCCTACAGATCGCTATTTAGCTTTTGGTTGGGGCGATGAAAATTTTTATCTCAATACGCCGACGTGGAAAGATCTCACATTCAAAACGGTATTTAAAGCCATTTTCCTTAAAAGTACTGCATTATTGCACGTAACTCGATACCAAGAAACATCCCCGAATTGGGTGGAAGTGAAAGTCACAACAGCAGAATTACAAAAATTAAATCATTATATTGCAAATTCATTTATCACTGATAAGATAGGAAAAAAAGTATTACTAAAAGATAAAAGTTATACTTTTAGGGATTATTTTTACAAAGCGAAAGGTAGCTATTCAATGTTTAACACCTGCAATAGTTGGGCAAATAATGGATTTAAACAAAGTGGTTTAAAAGCCAGCTTATGGACACCTTTTGATTTTGGACTCTTAAATAAATATCGATAGCGGTGACTTCTTGTTAAAAATTTGCAAATTTCTTATGGTAGTGTTCTATGTCTAAATTTAGTTAATCAAACACCTATGCTATGTTAAACTAACGCAATATTTTATTCTATTTTTTATGACTCAAAAACAATATGCAAAAACAAAAACCTTTTATTTTACATAGTCCTTTTAAACCAGCAGGAGATCAACCTGAAGCCATAGCAAAACTAAAAGAAGGCTTAGAAGATGGTTTAGTCCATCAAACGTTACTGGGTGTGACAGGTTCAGGTAAAACCTTTACTATTGCCAATGTTATCGCAGACTTAAACCGTCCAGCGATGCTACTCGCCCCTAACAAAACTCTTGCAGCACAGCTCTATGCAGAAATGAAAGCTTTTTTTCCTGAGAATGCTGTAGAATATTTTGTATCTTACTATGATTATTATCAACCAGAGGCTTATGTTCCAGCCAGCGATACTTTTATTGAGAAGGATGCCTCTGTAAATGAACAAATCGAACAAATGCGGCTTTCTGCTACCAAATCTTTTCTTGAACGAAGAGATACCATTGTGGTTGCCTCCGTTTCTGCAATTTATGGATTAGGGGACGCCGATGCTTATCTAAAAATGATGTTGCATCTACAAGTAGGCGAAATTATCAATCAGCGTGAAATTTTATCTCGCTTAACGGAATTACAATACTCTCGCAACGATCAAGCCTTTCAACGTGGTACTTTTAGAGTACGTGGTGAAGTGATTGATATTTTCCCTGCGGAATCGGACGATCAAGCATTACGTGTCGAACTTTTTGACGATGAAATTGAAAATTTATCCCTCTTTGATCCTTTAACAGGACAAAGTTTAGGGCGAATGCCACGCTATACCGTTTACCCTAAAACCCACTACGCCACACCTCGTGAGCGTATTTTAGAAGCAATTGAAAAAATCAAAGCTGAGCTTGTTGAACGTCGTGAATATCTGATCAAAGAAAATAAGCTCGTTGAAGAACAACGCCTGACACAACGCACGCAATTTGATATTGAAATGATGAACGAACTCGGCTACTGCTCTGGTGTTGAAAACTACTCTCGCTATCTTTCAGGTAGAAAAGAGGGCGAAGCTCCGCCAACGTTATTTGATTATATGCCTGCTGACGGTTTGCTAATTATCGACGAATCTCACGTGACCGTGCCGCAAATTGGAGGAATGTATAAAGGCGACCGTTCTCGTAAAGAAACACTCGTGCAATATGGCTTCCGCTTGCCTTCTGCATTAGACAATCGCCCACTACGGTTTGAAGAATTTGAAGCCCTTGCACCACAAACCATTTACGTATCCGCCACCCCAAGTAACTATGAATTGGAAAAATCAAATGGCGATGTGGTTGAACAAGTGGTTCGTCCAACAGGACTGCTCGACCCTATTATTGAAGTTCGCCCTGTGGCAACCCAAGTCGATGATTTACTTTCAGAAATTCATAAACGTACTGAAGTAGAAGAACGTGTTTTAGTGACAGTTTTAACCAAGAAAATGGCAGAAGATTTAACAGATTATCTTGATGAGCACGGCGTACGAGTGCGTTACTTACACAGTGATATTGACACCGTTGAACGTGTGGAAATTATCCACGATTTACGAATGGGAATGTTTGATGTACTGGTTGGAATTAACTTATTACGTGAAGGCTTAGATATTCCAGAAGTATCGCTTGTCGCCATTTTAGACGCTGATAAAGAAGGCTTTTTACGTTCTGAACGCTCACTGATCCAGACTATCGGACGTGCAGCTCGAAACTTAAACGGCAAAGCCATTTTATATGGAGATAGAATTACCAACTCAATGGAAAAAGCCATCAGCGAAACCCAAAGACGTAGAGCCAAACAGCAAGCTCACAATGAAAAACTGGGTATTACCCCACAAGGTTTAAATAAAAAAGTCAGTGAATTGCTAGATATTGGGCAAAGTAATAAAACAAAACGAAATAAAAAATCTGCAAAAGTAGAAGAAAATCCTACCGCTTATATTCCAAAAACTCGCAAAGCACTAGAAAAAGATCTCAAAAAATTGGATACCGAAATGCGAGAGTTCGCTCAAAATCTTGAATTTGAAAAAGCCGCTGCCACAAGGGATAAGATTAAGCAGTTAAAAGAGTTTTTGTTGATGGTGGATTGATTGCATAAAATACCCTTTATTGTTGACTATTTTAAAATTTCTTTATTATCAATAAGTTACAAACCCTGTTAGAAAAAGAGTATTTTTGCTATTTTTTCACTTCAGATATTGCAGAATCAGGATTTTGCGAATAAAATCTCTAGGTTAACCATCGAGTAGATGGCTTAGAAACGATGGTTCTAAAGAAGAATTGAAGGGGTGTAGTTAACCATCGAGTAGATGGCTTAGAAATGAGCGTTATCAATTAGAACTGGCAAACCCACAGTTAACCATCGAGTAGATGGCTTAGAAAAAGAAAATTATCATTGGTGTTGGAGATTGCCTGTTAACCATCGAGTAGATGGCTTAGAAAGAGTAGGATATGAAAAATCACTTACATAATTCAAAACTCAAACAGATAAAAAACATTCTTAATAATAATCTTAAAAATACTATTGAATTTCACTTTAAAACTGCTTAAAGTTACGCTTAATCACATAGTAATAAATAGAAAAGGAAAAAATAATGGATCTTAGTTATATGGCAAAAATGCCACAATCTGAATTTACTGCTCGCCGTCAGCGTGTATTTGAACAAATGCAGGATAATTCCGCATTAATCGTTTTTACAGAAACAGAAAAACGTCGTAATAACGATTGCGAATACTTATTCCGTCCAGATAGTTATTTTTGGTATTTAACAGGCTTTGCAGAACCTCAATCGGCTCTACTTTTAATTAAACAACAGGGTAAAATGCAAAGTATTCTTTTTCTACGTGAAAAAGATCCATTAATGGAAACGTGGAATGGTCGCCGTTTAGGTACTGAAAATGCACCACAAAGCTTAGAAATAGATGAAGCTTATAACATTGAAACCATCAACGAAATTTTTGCAAAAAAATGTAACAATGTGACCGCTTGTTATTATGCAGAAGGCTTACAAACTTGGGGAGATGAGATTGTTTCAACTGTTTTCGATGAAGTTATTAGCTGGGAAACAATGCTGTCTGAAATGCGTTTGATCAAATCTAAGTTAGAAATTGATTTAATGCAACAGGCTTGCCATATCTCTTCAATGGCACATATTCGAGCAATGAAAACCACTCGCCCTAATCGTTATGAAATGGAAATTGAGGGAGAAATTCATTATGAATTTAGTCGCTTTGGTTCTCGTGGTCCCTCTTATAATTCGATCGTGGCAGGAGGCGATAATGCTTGTATTTTGCACTACAATGAAAACGATCAAGTATTACAAGATGGCGATTTATTACTGATTGATGCAGGGGCTGAATTTGCAATGTATGCAGGAGATATCACACGTACTTTCCCAATTAATGGTAAATTTAGCCAACCACAACGAGAACTTTATCAATTAGTATTAGAAGCTCAAAAATCACTGATTGAACAAGCTCGTGCAGGTATTTCAATGCAAACCTTGAATGAAATTTATATCGAAAAATTAACCACAGGTTTGGTTGAATTAGGCATTTTAAAAGGTAATGTCAAAACGCTGATTGAACAAGAAGCGTGGCAAGAATTTTATATGCACGGTTTAGGACACAGTTTAGGGTTAGATGTACACGATGTAGGTAAAATTGGTAGAGATAAAAGATACCGTGATCGTCCACTAGAAATAGGAATGGTGTTTACCATCGAGCCAGGTGTCTATATTCCAAAATCGGCGGATGTGCCAGAGCAATATAAAGGTATTGGTATTCGTATTGAAGATAATATTGTGATTACTGAATACGGCTGTAAAAACCTCACTAGTAGCTGTCCGAAAGAAATTGAAGATATTGAAATGATGATGGCTGAACAAATTTAAAATTCAATCGTTGGTGTAGGGACAAAACAGGGTATGTTCTGTCCCTACAATGTATTTTATATCAATAAGTTATTTTTTTGCAAATAATAGCTATTCATCGTTATCATTACTTGAAATTTCAACCACTCAAATCATCGTGATGAAAAAAACAATATAAATTGTTGTTTTATATTGACTATCGATTTTATTCTGCTCTGTCTCTTTGTTAATAATTATTTTTATAACTATATGAATCACGGACAAGGTGGTTGATGATATCTATTTTCTACAAGAAATTTCTCCAGTAATAGATTGCACGGATTTAATTTCAATAGCTTCTACCACACTATCATAATCTTCTGCAAAGCCCTCTGTGGCTTTTCCTAAGTCTTTCAATACCAGTTCTGCAAGGACTGGAGTATAAGGTTCCGAAGGCTTAGCGAGTTTCTCATTATACAAATTATTCAATTTATCTGTTGGATCAATAATCCAATAGGCTTTTTCTGATCCACAAGGTTCGAAAGACGACACCTCGTGACCAAAGGTTAATAAACCTTGTACAGCTGTATTATCTTGAGCAATATTACAACCTGATAACGCTATTGTAATTGGTAAAATTAAATGTATTTTTTTCATATTTGTATCTCTTGTTTTTTTTAATAATAATGTAAGGATAGAGTATATAGGCTAACGAAATATTTATCTCTATTTTTATAAAAACTATACTTTACATTTATAATAAACAAATTGCAAACCCCTCATTTTTTGCATAGAATATTATCCATTCCTGTTTAAATAACGAGTAAATATGACAAATATAAAAGAACAAAAGCTCAAACAACAAGGTAAAATCAAACGTCTTACCAATAAAACCTTTAAATTTGATGAACGTGTAGGTGAGGGTTGGTTCTCTGCGGTCTATTTTTTAAAAACAGCTCAGATTGCACAGGCTAATTTTCCGAAAGATCGAGTTACTATGCAATTTTTCCAAAAGAAAAATGCTATTTTATGTGGCATTGATGAAGCGGTGGCTTTATTACATTGTTTTGCAAAAGAGCCTGAAACCTTAACTATTCACGCATTAAATGATGGCGATAAAATTTCACCTTATGAAAGTGTGCTCACCATTGAGGGGGAATACGATAAATTTGGTTATTTGGAAGGGATTATTGATGGTATTTTGGCTCGTAGAACTTCTGTTGCGACTAACGTTTATCAAATTGTACAAACAGCAAATAATAAACATATTATCTTTATGGGCGATCGTGATGATCACTTCTCTCAACAAGCTGGCGATGGTTATGCCGCTTTTATTGGTGGTTCTTCTGCTCAAGCCACTTATGCAATGAATGAATGGTGGGGCGAGCAAGGAATGGGTACTATGCCTCACGCCTTAATTCAGCTCTTTGGGGGCGATTTAGTGGCAGCTTGCCGTGCTTATAAAGAGCAATTTCCTGATGATCATTTAGTGGCTTTAGTCGATTATCATAATGA
Organism: Phocoenobacter atlanticus subsp. cyclopteri; assembly: GCF_018343795.1. GTDB lineage: Bacteria > Pseudomonadota > Gammaproteobacteria > Enterobacterales > Pasteurellaceae > Phocoenobacter > Phocoenobacter atlanticus. The sequence goes on along the minus strand of NZ_CP074346.1, from coordinate 747,969 downwards.
TGTCATCAATGATTCTTTGTTAGTGGCAAAAGCCTTTGGTAAAGAGTTATACGGTGTTCGAGTGGACACCTCACAGCAGATGATTGATAAATACTTCCTTGATAATCCACAAGAATTGGGTAAATTCGATCCTCGAGGTGTCAATAAACGCTTAATCCAAGTATTACGTAAAGCCCTAGATGACAATGGTTTTCCTTATGTAAAAATTATTGTTAGCGGTGGTTTTAGTGTGAAAAAAATTAAAGAGTTTGAAGAGGAGAATGTCCCTGTTGATTCTTATGGTGTGGGGTCATCATTATTAAAAGTTAATATCGGTTTTACAGGTGACTGCGTACTACTCAATGGTAAACCACAAGCAAAAGTGGGACGAAATTATGTCAAAAATCCTCGTTTAGAGTTAGTTGACTTTCCAGTAAACAAACAGAGTAAATAAAAATGAAAGCAAATTGGAATGTAGCAAACTATGCTGATTATTTAGTAAATTGGTTAGAAAAACAACGCATAGAAAACTATAACGCGAACGGCTATACCATTGGTATTAGTGGTGGAATTGATTCTGCTGTGGTGGCTTGTTTATTAGCAAAAACAGGGGCGAGAGTGCAAGGTATTGCTCTACCAAGTGCAAATACTCCCGCTATTGATATAGAGCAATCTCAAGAATTAGCGGAGAGTATTAATTGCCCGCTATTAATTAGCCCTATTACAGACATTTATGATACTTTTATAAAAAGTATGCAGCCACTATTTAACGACCAAGCAGAACGCCAAAATGTGATTTCAGGTAATGTTCAAGCAAGATTACGAATGATCGCCCTCTACGCTCACGCACAAAGCCATAATCATATTGTAGTCGGCACAGATAATGCGGCTGAGTGGCATATGGGCTATTTTACTAAATTTGGTGACGGCGGTGCCGATATTCTCCCTTTAGTTCATCTTACCAAAGCCCAAGTTTATGATTTAGCTCGCTATTTAAATATTCCTCAAAGCATTATCAACAAAGCCCCGAGTGCAGGTTTATGGGTGGGTCAAACCGATGAAGATGAAATGGGTGTGACTTATGCAGAAATTGATGCTTATTTACAAGGCGAAACGGTCAGTGAAAAAGCCTTAGAACGTATCAACTTTTGGCACAATCGATCTCATCATAAAAGAGAGCTTGCGGCAGTGCCGGAGGTTTTACCAAGATAAATACAAACACTGAGTTCTTTATTTTATTCCATAAGGACAGGATCTACCCTGTCCTTATATTTTGCATATATCCAACCGTTCTTGTTTACTTGTAAATTTTTGTTTAAATGTTACCGCTTATTTTTGATTAATTTCCGTTTTTAAATTATCTTTGGGTAATGAATGTCCAAATTTATATGTGTTTTTTAAAAAACAATATCAGATAATCTTCTCAATTCTTCATTCGTAAAATTTTCTTGGTCTTTACTTAAATTGTACCCATTCATTTGACAAATATATTTCATACCATATTTTATTTTTTCTCACTACGCCTTTTCCTAAAAAATTGGCTAATCTTGTGACTACATTGTTCTTTCAAAACCCCTCCTTGAATCTCTAAAAGATGGCTGAACAAGTTTAATATGATGTAGGCAGAACATACCTCAGAGAAAGAGCATTTTACTACAAAAGTAACAATGCTCTAAAATTATCACCCAATACTGCCCTTTTTAATTTGCATTGCATGCTAGAGCAATACGGCTTGTATCAGTTTTAACAATATTCAATGCAAGTTTGCTAAATGCATTCATCATTTGGGCAGCATTTCCTCGTTTAATTAGCGAGTTATCTTAATGAAACATCATATCTAAAGTCCAAAGCTATTTTTGACACTCTAATAATTGTGAATAATAACGTTATTATTTATTGCTCTAATCGTAACAATAATATTTAGTTCAATTTAAAATAATCTCCGTCTTATCATAAAGGAATTTTTATTTGTAGTTTTCTTACAAAAGTTTAAAGTGTACGATTATCCTGCTTACTTACTAAGATTTTATGATTGAATATGTTTTTCAAATGCTTTCAAACGTTTTCTAATTGACATCAATTCAACCACGGTGCTCCACGAGTAAACAAAAAATTGAAAAGAGGTTTCTACCTGTTTAAATGCACGAATAATTTGTTGTAATAAACCTAAGGTTACCACGCCTGCAATAATGGTTGGCGCTAATGCAATATAAGGTAAAACAACATTAAATTGTAGATAAGACCATTTTACCATATCAAAATAGAAATAATTCCAATAAAGACGGAAATAATTTTTTCGGACATCTTCATATAAAGCTTTTACTGTAAAATCATCTGCACGCTGGTTATCATCTTCACCATACACTAACTCTTTACGATAAGCAGCCTCTACTCGTTGATTATTAAACTCTAAACCTGGTAATTTAACCCCAACAACAGCAAGTAATATCGTACCACCTAATGAGAATAAAATAGCTAAATAGACTAATCCGTGACTCACTTCTCCCACTAATGGATAAGATGTGACGTGTTTACTTAACTCCCAAAGTAGTGGTAAAAAAGCAAATAATGTCATTAAAGCACGTATAAAACTAATACCCAGCGATTCCATTATCCTTGCAAACCGCATTGTATCTTCTTGTACACGCTGTGCGGCACCTTCAATATGACGTAACTTGTCCCAATGGCTCATATAATAATCATTCATTGCAGTACGCCACCGAAAAATATAATGACGAGCTAAAAAATCAACAAAAACAGCTAAAGCAATATAAACCCCAGCTATTTTTGCAAAGGTAAATATTTTCGCAAAAAAATCTGATAAAGTAACAGAATTAGGCTTAGAAAGGGCTTGTTGGATCATATCATAAAAGCCACCAAACCATTCGTTAATTTCAACATCAAGAGAAACCTTATACCCTGTTATAAGGATTAAAGAAAGACTTCCCAATACTGACCATAACAGCCATTGTTTATTTAAGAAAAAAGATTTAAACATTATAAGATCTCACCATAAAATACGAATTGCCCAGTATATCTGAATTAATTTATAAGATAAACTCGGCAAATTTTATGTTATTATAAAATTCGTTTTCAACATTATGGATAATCTTATGAAATCAGTAGAAGAAATTTTTGAACAAAACCATCGTTGGGCAGTTGAGATGAAACAAAAACAGCCTGATTATTTTGAAGCAATTTCAGAACAGCAAAAACCTCGTTTATTGTGGATTGGTTGTGCTGATAGTCGCGTACCCGCTGAAAAGCTAACTGGACTAGAGTCTGGGAAATTATTTGTACATCGAAATATTGCCAATCTCGTTATTCATACCGATTTAAACTGTTTGTCTGTTGTGCAATATGCCGTTGATGTGTTAAATATTGAGCATATCATTATTTGTGGACATACTAATTGTGGCGGTATTCAAGCCTCTTTAAATAATGAAGATTATGGCTTAGTTAATAATTGGTTATTACATATCAAAGATATACGCTTTAAATATGGCACGCTGTTAGGCAAACTTCCTGCTGAAAAACGCGCAGATATGTTAGTACAATTAAATGTCGCAGAACAAGTGTACAATTTAGGGCGTACTTCTGTGGTTCGTGCAGCTTGGAAACGAGGTAAAAAATTATCATTACACGGTTGGATGTATGATGTTCACGATGGTTACTTAAATGATCAAGGGGTGATCGCAACCAGCCCAGAAACCTTAGAAATCACTTATCGCAATGCAATCTCAACATTGCAAGCAAGTGTTGATGAATAGCTCCCAAACAACCATTGAACCATAATATAGCCCTATGATAAAAAAATGACCATAGGGCGTTAAATGAATCGGTCACATTCCACTTAAAATTTACACATTTTACACAACTTAAATCGTCGCTAACGCATCACGGGTTTTTAATAGTGGACGTAAAATATAATCAATAATTCTCATACTTCCTGCTTCTAACTCGGCTTCCACCACCATCCCTGTACGAATGTCTAATTTTCTGGCTCGCCATTTGGCTAAGGAATCAGGGTTAATTGCAATGGTTACGACGTAGCTTAATTGTCTGTCGCGTCGATTTTGATCTGGTACAGTATCTGCCCCGATCTTTGTGACTTTTCCTAATAAGGTACCGTAAATACTATAATCATAAGCTGTTAATTTTAATGAGGTTTTCATATTTAACACCACATAACCAATATCTTTCGGTGCCACTCGGGTTTCCACTAAAATTGTGCCATCATTAGGGACGATTTCTAAAATAGTTTGTCCTGGGCGTACCACAGCACCTACCGTAGAGAAAAAGATTTGGTTAACTGTGCCTGATGACGGTGCTCTTACAATGGTGCGTTTTAATTGATCTTTCGCTGTTTTAATTCTTTCTTTTAATAAAGAAATTTCAGAGACGGCTTTTGACATTGTTTCTGCCTGCTCTTTATAACGGGTGCTCAAAAAATTATCTAAATCGGCTTGTAATTTGGCGAGACTTTGTTGTGTATTGAGAAGTTCTACGGAAGATACCGCCCCACCTCGATTAAATTTTTTCAACTTATTATATTCTTGTTTTTTTAGTGCAATTAAATGTTTCAAGTTGCGCTGTCTAGATTGTAACTCTTTTAAGCGAGAGGATAACAATGCCTGTTCACTATTGACTAAATCAGGGTATTGTTTTAAGTATAATGCGGGTACGGTAAGTTTTTCTGTGCCATTAATTTCGTGCTCTAAGCGTAATTTTCTTAAGGTATAAGTGGCAATTTTCTTTTCCGATTCTTCCACTAAAATTTGAAAACGTGTCGGATCAAATTGTGCAAAAATTTGTCCTTTTTTAATATTATCTCCCTCTTTCACATAGAGAGCGGTTAGGATACCCCCTTCAAGGTTTTGTACAATCTGTGTTCTTGCTGCTGATACCACTTTGCCACTGGCTCTGACTACACGTGCAAATTGTGTTTCATAAGACCACATAAGCAAAGCAATTAAAAACAGGGAAATCAATAATAAGAAAATTTTACTTTTCTTGGGTTGATGTATTTCCTTACTTAAATCACGCATTTGTTTATCCTTTTTCGTCTTTTTTATTGTTGTAAAAATGTGTAAATTTTTAATCGAATGTAACCGCTTGTGTATATATTATTCTATCCCTAATACAGTATTACAAATCAATAGGTTATGAACCATTCTCTTTTTTCTGAACCTGTTGAATCCGTTGTAAAATCTCATCCCTTGAACCATCGGCAGTGATTCTGCTGTTGGAGATAACAATAATACGATCCACCAATTCCAATATCGGCATTCGGTGTGTCACTAAAATCAATGTTTTGTCCCTTGAGAATTGTTTTAAGCGTTGAATTAACCGAGCTTCAATATTCGGATCTAAACTGGCGGTGGGTTCATCTAACAGTAAAATGTTGTGTTTACCCAATAACATTCTGGCGATTTGTACGCTCTGTTTTTGTCCTACGGATAATCCAATACCGCCATCTTTAATGGGTAAATCAAGACCGTGAGGGTGAGAGCTCAGCAATCCACCTAACCCTGTTTGTTGTAATACATCAATAATCACATCATCGCTGATTTCAGTATCATCAAAGGTGATATTTTGGCGTAAGGTACCATTAAAGAGATTTACTTCTTGGGTAAAATAATTAATGTTACGGCGCAAGTCTCTCTCTGAAATTTGTCGCATATCTAGCCCATCGCACTTAATTTCCCCTTTTTGAGTAAAATACAGTCCTGATAGAAGTTTTAATAAGGTGGATTTTCCTGAGCCATTAGGACCTAAAATGGCGACTTTTTCCCCTGCTCGTATGGTTAATTTACCAATTTGAATTGCAGGATCGACCTCTTTTTCATAGCTATATTCGACATTTTGTAATGATAGATGCCCTTTTAATTGCGGACGGCGTAACTTTTTCTGAGTGATAGGATCGTCTTGCTCGCCTTGTGCGATCGATTCTAAGCCTTTTAACGAGGATTTTACTTGCGCCCAACGGATAAAGAGTGAGCTTAAGCGAGTCATTGGGGCAAGGGTGCGAGATACCAAAATATTTAAGGCAATAATGCCCCCCATTGTCATTTTACCTTCAAAGGCGGCATAGGTTGCAACGGTGATAGTAATCACATAAGCGAGTTGTTGCATACTCATTGCCCACTGGGTTAGGGCATTGACAAGGTAGCGTTGGCGTGTGGAGACATTGGCATTAATCACATTAATATCGTTCCACTGTTTTTCAAAAAAGCCGTAAGATTGGGTGACTTTAACACTTTCTAAATTATAGGCGACTTCGTTACACAGACGATTTGCTGCACCGTGTGCCCCTTGTGCGGATGCCACTATACGGCGCATTTTTCCTCGAAAAATAAAAGCCGGTAAAATCATTGCAATACTTGCGAGTATCGGTACCCAAACCACATTCCCCCCAATTGCATAAATCACAAATAAAAATAAAAACGCAAAAGGAATATCGACTAAAGAGCCAACTGCCGCTTCGGTAAAAAACTCTCGAACAGAAGCAAATTCTCGCATCATTTGGGTTAAATAATTAGGCGGTGGCGTGTTGGCTGATAGACGTAACCGCAGTAGATGACGTAATAAAAAGCCATTGGTGGTTAAATCGACACGTTTACCACTGTGATCTAATAACACTGAGCGTAACGTCCGTAACACCGCTTCCAATCCCATTGCTAATAACACACCAATCAATAATGCCCACAGGGTTTCCTCTGATTTATTCGGTATGACTCGGTCATACACTTGCAATGAAAACAGAGAGGCGACAATGGCTAATAAATTGGCAAAAAATGAGGCGATTAATACACGGGTAAAAATAGGGTATTCTTGATTAAAGACACGCCAAAACCAATGTTTTTTCTCTGAGTCGATCCCCTGTTCATTATACATTCGGTTGATGTTTTTACGGATCAACAATACCTCATCCTCACATACCGCTAAAAAGGTTTTTAGGGGTAAGGTGATATTAACCCCCGTATCACTGGCAACAATCACCTGTTTTTTGGTTATTTTAAGTACTGTGGCATAGTGATTATTTTTAAGTTTTACGGTGACAGGACACTGCAACTGTGAAAAATGTGAGAGGGAGAAGTGGCGTATTTGTAAATCAAGTTGCAACTCTTCTGTTAGAAACGCCGTGTTGGCGAGAGCAGCAAAGCTGTTTAAACCTTGAATATCACTGAGTACTATCCCTACACCAATTTGGGCAGTTTGAAGAATCACCGCCTGTTGCAGAGGTAATTGCCAGTTATGTTGTGTCTGTTTATCTTGCATTTTGTCATATGTTCCGTTGCTAGTTTACCGTGGAGACCTCGCCTATGAGCGGGTCTCAATTTTGAGGTAAATCATTGATTATTTGACTTGTTGGTTACCTGCGGTAATTTTGATTAATTTAGCCTTTAAGACCATCAGTTCTTTATCCACATTTACCAATTGTTCTTGTGCGTTTAATAGGGTGCGGTAGGCGCTGATCATATCGCTGATGGAGGCTTTAGCGACCCCAATTTTTTGACGGTATAACATTAAACTGCGCTGACTGGCGTTTTCCAATTGGCGCAACTGCAGTTGATTTTGTTTTAAGCGTTTGGTTTCTAGTTGAATACGTTCACGCTCAGTGGCTAAATTTAAGCGAGTTTGACTTAACCGCTTCCGTTTACTGCGATAATTTGCCTCTGCCACACTGACATTGGTATTACTGGCAAAAATAGAAGTCGGTGCGCTCAAGGTTAGATTGGCTTGATACACTTCTTCATTGTCACTGTTATACCCTGCACGTCCCTCTACGGCGATTTTAGGGTAACGTTCGGCTTTGGCTTTAAGTAATTGCTGTTTTGCTGTTTGTACTGCCAGTTCCGCCTGTTTGAGGGCGAACGGTTTTCCAACGGTGCTGAATACTCCTACCATTTTTGCTAATTTATCAATGGCAGGGATAGCGTTTAAGGTAATAGGGTCGCTTAATTTTGACGATAATAATTTTAAATTTAACTGAATTTCCACCTTTGTTGCATCTAGTTTGGTGTTGAGTTCCGATAAACGTAAATCTAATGCAAGGGGTTCTGATTCAGTAATCAGCCCTGCATTCAGACGGTTACTGGCATAATGCGCCAGTTGTTGCTGTTGTTTAATCGACCGGTGAATTAAGCGTTGTTTGGCTTGTAATGCGGCAATTTTACTGACGGAAATCAGGGTGTCAGCAATGGTGTTGCGTTGCTCTTGTAAAAAATCCAAACGGGAGGAGAGGGTTTTCAGCTCGCCTTGTTGTTCAAGGGCGTTATTTAACCCAAAATCATACAGAGTGTAAGAGCCTGAAATACCTGCAAATTTATACCCATTTCCAGACACACTGGCCGTAGGACGAATATCGGGTAAATTACGGTTACGAATAGTTTCGGTTTCAAATTCTCGCTGTTCAATCACCGCTGGCAGAGGGGAGTGCGCCATATTGTATTGCAATGCAGAGTGAATAATACGTTGCAACGCATTTTGAGAAGCAATAGGTGCAACGGGTTTGATTTTGGTAATGGCTTTCATTGTGGAAAGCAGTTTTTTAACCTCTTTTTTATTATTGGCGACCTGTGGTTGTGATTTAACGGTTAATTGTTTAGGGGGTTGTGTATGCGTTTTTTTCACCGACGCTGTGGTGGAAGAAGCAAACGAAAGTTTGCGAACAGTAAAGCCACCTTGTTTTTTAGGCAGACTACAGGACGCTAACATAAAGACACACAGTCCATAGCTAAGTAATCGAATTAAAAGGTGATAACGAGATATTTTTTTAGTTGTTTTCATTTTGACAATCCCATAGAGTAAAAATGTGTAAATTTTTAATCACATCTACCCGCTTCATTGAAAGAATTTATGGTTGCATTCATTTTTGTTTAAGCTAATATGAAAGTTGTATGCATAAACGCCGTTTATCCATACAAATCCAATAAAATTACGGTGGAAGAAATGACTGCTAAGAGAGAGGACTAGTAACCCTTAATAGATATCTCAACCACCGCAATAAGGGTAGGACAAAAAATCCGTTTTCTATCATCCTAAAAGCAACGGCACAAATGTCGTTGCTTTTTTACTGTAAAACAGTGGGTTAGATAATATTAACAGTTACATCAGGGTCAACAATTAATGCATTACCTGCATCATCCGTGTATTTCACATAGTCTTGACCACCAATGGTTTCTGTTCCAGTCGTCTTAACAAAGTTGTCACAGTCCAAGATAAGTTTGGTATCTGTTGCATCTTTAAAGTGATGAACAACAACTTTATTACCATTTTCAGCATTGGCAACTTGTGCTAATACTTCATCAGATATTGTGACATCAACGTCTGATTTTACTAACCAAAGTTTTTGCATACCTTCACTATGGTCAGATGTTAGAGTTGCATCTTTAAAAGCATAAACTTGATCTGCATTACCATCGAAACCATCTGCAACATCATCTCTGAATATGAGATCTTTCTCTCCTTTATCATTATAAGTAATGGTATTTATTTGATCTGTTGTTCCGTCACCATTGTTGTCTTTTATTTCCTTTATGACTTTTCCATGAACATCATGTTCGTATTCTACAGAAGCCTTAACAGTCACACCATCCTCTTTGAAGAAAGTATTTTTATGCAAGCCGTGTATATCATACTCGGAAATTTTATCAACTTTACCGTCATCATTGGTATCATAAATCACTTTCACTACATCTCTACCATACGTTGTATACCCAGCAGTATTAATATCTGTAAGTTCGGATATTCTGTCCATAATCCCATCATTATCTGAATCTCTAAGTAGTTTTACCAATTCATGTTGATCGTTATACTCAAAATATAGAACTCCATCAATAGTACCATCATTACCAGTATCAATGTCTATTCTTGACTGAGAACCGTCAGGGTGTCGTGTAGTTGCCCAACGTTCAATAGCTTCACCAGAACCTTTATATAAAATAGTTTCTATAACTTGGCTCATATCATCATATGCCCATGTTTTATATTTATCACCCACATCAGTGTAATCACCATCGGCATTGTTGTCTTCCGTAACTTTTACAATACGTCCCATGTCATCATACTCATAGGTTTCAATTTTATTAGGCGTACCATCGCCAGTATAATCCAGATATCTAGCTATCTTTTCTCCTTTATCGTTATATTCATAACTGACTATTTTATCCACAGTAGTGTCATTGTTTTTATCAATAAGTTCTTTGATAAGTTGATTTTTGTCATCAAATTCACGTGTGGTTAATGCATCGATGGTTCCGTCCGCATCTTCATCATACTCAGTTTTGATTTGATTACCCTTATCATCATAAGTATTGATCTTGATTTCATCGACTGTTCCATCGTTATTTTTATCATTAGAATATTTTGTAACATTACCTTTATCGTCAAATTCACGCATAGTTGACGCATCCACTGTTCCATCAGCATCTCTATCATACTCAGTTTTGATTTGGTTATCCTTATCATCATAAGTATTGGTATTGATTGCATTAGCGGTTCCATCATTATCTTTATCAACAAAGTATTTCGTAACATTACCTTTATCATCAAACTCACGCGTGGTTGATGCATCTACTGTTCCATCTGCATTTTTATCATACCCAGTTTTGACTCGGTTACCCTTATCATCATAAGTATTAGTATTGACTGCATCAGTAGTTCCATCATTATTTTTATCAAATAATTCTTTAGCTACTTGACCTTTATCATCAAATTCACGTGTGGTTGACGAATCTACTGTTCCATCGGCATTCTTATCATACTCAGTTTTGATTTTCTGCCCCTTATCATCATACGTATTCGTATGAATTTCATCAGGCGTACCGTCATTATTTGAATCTTTAATCCACTTAGTATTCTGACCTTTGTCGTCAAACTCACGTGTGACTGATGAATCTACCGTACCATCTGCATTCTTATCATACTCAGTTTTGACTTGGTTACCTTTATCATCATAAGTATTAGTATTGATTGCATCTGCTGTTCCATCGGCATTCTTATCATACTCAGTTTTGACTTGGTTACCCTTATCATCATAAGTATTAGTATTGACTGCATCAGTAGTTCCATCATTATTTTTATCAAATAATTCTTTAGCTATTTGACCTTTATCATCAAATTCACGTGTGGTTGACGAATCTACTGTTCCATCGGCATTCTTATCATAATCAGTTTTGACTGGGTAATTCTTATCATCAAAAGTGATGGTGTTGATCTTATCTACTTTTCCATCATTATTTTCATCCATAGAGTATTTTGTAGCATTACCTTTGTCATCAAACTCACGAGTGGTTGATGCATCTACTGTGCCGTCTGCATTTTTATCATACTCAGTCTTGGTTTGGTTACCTTTATCATCATAAGTATTGGTATTGGTTGCATCTACTGTGCCATCGTTATTTTTGTCGAAAGACTCTTTTGTTGCATTGCCTTTATCGTCAAATTCACGTGTGGTCGATGAATCTACCGTACCATCAGCATTTTTATCATACTCAGTTTTGGTTTGGTTACCTTTATCATCATAAGTATTGGTATTGGTTGCATCTACTGTGCCATCGTTATTTTTGTCGAAAGACTCTTTTGTTGCATTGCCTTTATCGTCAAATTCACGTGTGGTCGATGAATCTACCGTACCATCAGCATTTTTATCATACTCAGTTTTGGTTTGGTTACCTTTATCATCATAAGTATTGGTATTGGTATTGGTTGCATCTACTGTGCCATCGTTATTTTTGTCGAAAGACTCTTTTGTTGCATTGCCTTTATCATCAAATTCACGAGTGGTGGATGAATCTACCGTACCATCAGCATTTTTATCATACTCAGTCTTGGTTTGGTTACCTTTATCATCATAAGTATTAGTATTGGTTGCATCTACTGTGCCATCGTTATTTTTGTCGAAAGACTCTTTTGTTGCATTGCCTTTATCGTCAAATTCACGTGTGGTGGATGAATCAATTTTACCATCATTATCGATATCGTATTCTGATTTAACCGCATTGCCATCAGCATCTACAGTGTCTGTTCTGCCACTAATTGCTTCGCCATCAGAATATTTATCAACTTCATATTTGATCGTCTGTGTACCATCAGGATTATTGGTAATTTCACCTGTTTCTGTTTGAGTTACACCACTAGGATTTTTAGTAGTAATGACTACAGTGTCAGGTTTACCATCATCATTGCTGTCTGTGGTAACTGACGTTACTTTAGTTCCGTCTGGCTCTGTAGTCACCTCAGTTGCTGTCTCTGTAAAACCGTCTCCATCCGCATCAATTTCAGTGACTGTTGATACAACATTACCGTCTTTATCTGTAGTAGTGGTCACAGTTTCAAGGTTTTTACCATCACTATCTGGATCACTTGTTACCGACGTTGATGTTGTGCCATCATCATTTTGAGTTACTTTTGTGGTTGTTTCAGAATTTCCGTCACTGTCTTTGTCTTCTGCTACAGTTGTGCTGTCTACTGTACCATCGTCATTGGTGTCTTCTTTCGTTGTAGTTGTGGTTGAACCATCTGCATTAGTTACTGTTTCAGTGGTTTTTTCAGGGTTACCGTCACCATCTTTATCGACTGTTACGGTTTCTTTCGTTGTTTTACCGCTTGGGTCTTTTTCAATTACTGTTGTGGTATCTGCTACACCGTCATCATCTGTATCTGTTTTGGCTGTCGTTGTAGTTGAACCATCTGGATTAGTCACTGTTTCTGTATTATTGGCTGAGTCATTATCTGAATCAGAATTAAATACTCCAGTTGTACTGGCAATACCTACTGCAGCACCAAAAATGCCTAATCCTAATGCAGCACCACTGATTGCGTCATCCGTTGTCATTGCAGATGTTTCAGCAACACCTTTATATAAACCGTCTGACAACAATACATCCGATGATGCTTGTGAACTTAACATATGTAAATCATTGCCTAATAGGGCACTTGCTTCACTTGATGTTAATGTTTTAGTACTTAATATGCTACCTGAAACATCGTTTATATCGAGTAACTGAAGGTATTTGCCTTGTTCTGGGTTTAATAATAAGTGACGCGGCATATCAAAGAAGTCTTTCACTCTCACTACTTCGCCACTGCTTAGCTTGACCAATAAATCATCACCATTTCTGTTGGTAAAAATGATTTCTTGTCTATTAAATGGAAGAACTATATACTTAGTTGTTCCTAAATTGTTGATTACGTTCATAAGTTATTCCTTAGTTGTTGAAAATTTAAGGTCTCACCGTATCAAATTAAAACCATACTTACACTTTGCAAATACTGTAAAATTCAGGTAAAACTTCCTTATTGTAAAAAAAAAAAACGCAAGCGAAATCGTAGTAATGAAGGGCTTTTGGATGAAAAATGAGCAGCGCTGTTGTAAAGGGGAATTTAATAAGAAATGACAATGAGAAAAGCGAATGGGATATCTCTCTCTCAAACTTCTGGATAAAATTTTGTGATGAAAATAAATGCTATATAAAGTTAAATATCAAAAAATGGGAGCATATTCGCAAATAAATTTGCTAATCCTCCCATTACTATTTTAATGTAACTGAATAAATTTTGTAAATCTAAGAAAAGTTCGGTTGGTAATAAATACAACAGGAACAATTCGTTTATCGGTAACAAAACTTTCTTGTTTAACCACTGATGCTAATGCCTGAAACTTCCCTGCCCGTTTATCCACATCAAAATAGCGGACATAGAGTTTATCATTACTATGTTGTAATGCTTGTTGCTCGGCACTGTTTATGGTTAAATTTGTTCGCCAGTAGTAAAATGAATAAGGGTGTGGATCTTGCTTACAAGCTGACAAACTCAGTAAGCATAAAAATGTGGGGAATAGCCATTTTAAAGCGTTTTTTATCATTTTATTTTCCAATACCCCGTTTTATCACTTCCAATTCGTTGTATTTTTTGAGTATCTTTTAGAACTTTAATTCTGCGTTTTACTGTACTTAAACTGATATTTAAAATTTCAGCTATTTGATTTGCTGTAGCTTTATTATTTTTTTTAATCTCATTAAATACAGTATCATTTACAGTGTCATTTTTTAAATTTAGAGTGTCATTATAACGAATGTGCAATTCTCTATTTTTGAGAATATAATCTTTTCCTAGCAATAAATTACAAAGGAAATGGATAAGATATTTTTGCGTAGGATAAATACTTTTTGATACATCTTCATAATTAGCTCGTACAAGAGCGTTACGAAAATACCACGAGTGTTTTTCAAACAACGTATTATTTACTTCTTTAAAACCTAATTTACGAAGATATTTTATTAAGAAAATAGCGACAGTTCTTGTGTTTCCTTCTTCAAAAATATGAATTTGCCACAAATAACTAATAAAACTCGCAATATGCTCTATAATTCCCTGCTGACTTAAACCACGATAACTGAATTTTTTCTCTTGCTCAAAATCGTATTCTAAAGCATCTTTTAAATTGTAAGCACTTCCGTATAAAACGGTTTCACCATCTAATATCCATTCTTTTTTTGTAATATTGTAATCTCGTATTTTTCCTGCATTAGGGTAAATATTTTCAAATAATCTGCGATGTATACTTAAAAACTCTGTCGGAGAAAATGCAAAAGTTTGCTCGTTTAATATCTGAGCAATTCTAGCCGAAACTTTATCTGCTTCTTCTTCTCTATTTATGTCATTTTTTATAGGAAACTGTTCATAATAACTATCTATTCGCAGTTTGACTTCTTCTATAGAAATATCACCTTCGATATTTTGTTTGGCGGTTTGAATTAAATAGTCAGAAGGAACTAATCCATCTACTTGCTGTAATCCAATAGCGGTTTTCCAAACGTTAGCTTTTTGGATCTTATCAGGCTCGCCTTGTTTCAAGTATTCGTCAAAATTATTGTATGCATTATCTAACATATATTTTCCTTTTTTGTCTAAATCTAGATTAGGCTATAAATAGATGGTGTATATCAATTGATTTTAGCATATTAGAATACTCTCTTTTAGCAAATTTTTATAAAAATAAAATTAGCAATTAAGCAGTGGCTTTACTTTTTTCACTACGCCTTTTCCTAAAAAATTGGCTAATCTTGTGACTACATTGTTCTTTCAAAACCCCTCCTTGAATCTCTAAAAAATGGTTCATTTTGTAATCTTCAAAAAGGTGATAACGAGAGCCTACGGCTCCTGTTTTGTAATCGCTGGCACCAAATACTAAACGCCCTATTCGACTATGTAAAATGGCTCCTGCACACATTGAGCAAGGTTCTAAAGTAACATAGAGGGTGGTATTTAATAAACGGTAATTTTTTGCAAATTTTGTTGCAGATCGTACCGCTTGAATTTCGGCGTGAGCCGTTGGATCGCAGAGGGAAATAGATTGATTATACCCCTCTCCAATGATATTGCCTTGATTATCAACCAACACAGCCCCAACAGGGATTTCCCCTTCTGCTTCCGCTTTGTCTGCCAGCGTTAAGGCATACTTCATAAAGTATTCATCTTTTTCTGAAATAACCAAAGAACAGTGGTTTTGTGTGGGTTGAATAAACATTTTATACCTTGATTTCTTTCATTATTTCCGTTTCCATCCAATCAAACATTGCATAGCGTTTACGATACATTGACCGTTTTTTCGCTATAACCTCATTTAAGTCACGGCGTGTGATTTGTGATGAAAGCTGCCAATAACCATTAATTAATGTTGCCTCATTTTCTTGCCAAAAGGTATTATAATCAAAATAGACTTTTTGTGAACCATAGCAACGCTTTTTGACTTGATATTTTAATGGAATACCCATTAATTCTTTATTCATTCCTTGAGCCAGTAAACGAAATGCCTCAACTAATAAATACATTGGTCGTATTCCGTGTAGTTTTTTCGTCAGATTTCTTACAATATCTTGTGCTTTCACACCTTTAGGACCTTGACCGCAGGTAATAAGTAACTGATTTTTGTTTAAAAAAGTAAACGAAGCATTATAAAGATGACACTGGTTACTATCGACCAAACTTAAAGCAAAAAATCCTTCAAAAGGATCAATGTCATAAATATCTAAATTTAAAGAAAATTCCTCATCCAGTTGAACTAATTTGATTGTACCCAACTCGACGAGTTTTTGACAATTTAATTCCTTAATTTGAGTATCCATTTCCTCGAAATTGTGACAAATAGCATCTAATCGTTGTTTTACGGAAAAGCGTTTATCTGCATATTTAAATAAAAGTGCATTAAAACGCCAAATATCTTTTTGAAATAGTCTCGCCCATTGTTGGTTTTGATTTAAAAAATCAACCATTATTGCTGTTTTTTTGCCACAATAAATACGAGCAAAAAAATAACGAAGAATGTTGCGACAACGTTTTAAAACACGTTTGTCTCCATTTTGGATATACATTTCTACAGCATTAGGAAAATGCGAAAAAATCCTTTTTTCTAACATAATTTAACACCTAATTAAAATAAAAAGTCCCCCTATCTACTCCTCGCAAGCGAAGGAGATAATAGGGGGATAACTTATTGATTATTAATGCTTAATAATTAACGTTTACTACGACTATCATTAAAACGTTTTTCTTTAAAACCGCCGCCTTCTTTACGACCTCTGCTGTTTGAACGATTATTATCAGAACCAGAACGTCCTCGTCCACCTTCTGAACGACCACGTCCTCTGCCACCATCACGGCGACCGCCACCACCAGATTGTTGCTCTGCTTCGCCAATAAATGACATTTGCATCGGTTTATTTAATACACGTGACTTAGTCGCAAAGTGCTGAACAATATGCTTTGGTAAACCTTGTGGTAATTCTAAGGTTGAGTGTTTATCAAATAATTTGATATGGCCAATGTAACGACTATTGATATCACCTTCATTTGCAATTGCACCCACGATATGACGTGCTTCCACACCATCTTCACGACCAAGTTCAATACGGTACATATCCATTTTTACACCGTTACTTTCACGATGTTCACGACCACCACGACGATCATTACGACCTCCATCACGATCATTACTACGCTCTGCTCTTGCAGGACGAGCTTTCGCATCTGGTGGGAGAATTAATTTTTTATTTTGAGTAAGCATCATCATCATTGCTGCTGCTAATTCTTCGTGATCTTGATCTGCAGTAAATAAATCTTCCAATAATTGACGATACATTTCTAAATCACGATGCTCTAACTGTTTAGAAATTTGTTTTTTGAATTTCTCACTACGACTTTCCATTAGCATTGCGTGATCAGGCACTTGAACTTCGTCAATTTTTTTCTTCATCAAGTTTTCAACATTACGCAATAAACGACGTTCTCTTGGATCAACAAAAAGTAACGCTTTACCAGAACGACCCGCACGACCTGTACGACCAATACGGTGTACATAACTCTCTGAATCTAATGTAATATCATAGTTGACCACTAAACTGATACGATCAATATCGATACCACGAGCAGCAACATCTGTTGCAACCACGATATCTAAACGTCCTGATTTTAAACGTTCTAAAGTTTGCTCACGTGCAACCTGTGTCATATCCCCATTTAATGCCGCAACACGGAAACCATTACGTTCTAGTAATTCAGTCACATCCGTCGTTGCAGATTTTGTACGAGTAAAGATAATTGAAGCATCAAAATCTTCGACTTCTAAGAAACGTAATAACGCTTCATTTTTACGAAAACCATTGACTAACCAATAACGTTGTTCAATATCTGGTGCTGATTTTTGGGTTGCTTTAATTTTAACTTCTTGAGGATTTTTCATAAAACGACGTGTAATACGACGAATTGCCTCTGGCATTGTTGCGGAGAATAATGCTGTTTGATGCTCTTCTGGTAATTCTGCCATTACCGTTTCAACATCATCAATAAAGCCCATACGTAACATTTCGTCTGCTTCATCTAAAACAATAGCTTTTAGTCGTGACAGATCTAACGTTTTACGGCGAATATGATCTAAAATACGCCCCGGCGTTCCCACCACAACGTGTGCACCCTGTTTTAAGGCACGAAGTTGGATATCATAACGTTGTCCACCATAAACGGTAACAACATTTAAACCTTTAATATTTTTTGAGAATTGTTCTAATGCATCAGCAACTTGAATAGCTAATTCACGAGTCGGTGCCATTACCAACATCTGTGGATAACGCTGACTTGGAGCAATTTGTGCTAATAATGGTAAACCAAACGCTGCAGTTTTACCGCTTCCTGTTTGTGCCATACCTAATACGTCATTACCATTTAATAAATGTGGAATACATTCTAATTGAATTGGTGACGGCGTAACGAACCCCATACCTGTCACAGCATCAAGTAATGCTGTTGGTAAGCCTAAATCGGCAAAAGTTTGAGTTTGAGTTTCGATTTCTGTCTGAATTTGTGTTTCTGTAGTCATATAAGTCCAAAAATAATGAATAAGCCTTATGGCTTTTCATTGAATAAAAAATTGCATTGTTGAGGGCTAAGCAGTTGATTCTGTTTAACTATTCCTGAGTATAGCGGTATGATTTTAATAAAAATTTGTAAATTTTTGTACAAATCGAACCGCTTCATCGTTTTAATTCTCCCAACAATAACGGGATATTAGTTTTCACCTTTTATTCGGCTAAACTAAATAATGCAAAACGATACTCAACAAAGTTGTTCACCAGACCTGCTAATTAGACGGAAAAGGTATTGTATTCCCTTTTCAATTTGATTAATTTGAGTGTTTGTTTTGCAATTGTGTTTTATAAAAATAATCATAAAACACTGTAGAGATAGGGCGTACCCTATCTCCACGTAATTTAATAATAAATTCTCTTTATTATTCTTCTGTCTGTTCTACTTCTAAAACAGTTTCTGTTTCTTCTTGTGGTAACTCTTCGGTTGTTGATGCAGCATCGACACCTTTCATCGTTAAGCGAATACGCCCTTGACGATCGATTTCAACGACTTTCACATTCACTTCTTGACCAAGTGTTAGATAGTCACCCACTTTCTCTACTCGCTCTTCCGCAATTTGAGAAATATGAACTAACCCTTCTTTACCACCTAAAATAGAGACAAATGCCCCAAAATCTACAACGCGAGTAACTTTACCACTATACACAGTATTCACTTCAACTTCTGCTGTAATTTCTTCGATACGAGCCATTACTCTTTTCGCTGCATTGCCATCTATTGCTGCAATTTTAACAGTACCATCATCATCAATATCAATCGATGTGCCTGTTTCTTCCGTTAATGAACGGATAGTTGCACCACCTTTACCAATTACATCTTTGATTTTCTTAGGATCAATTTTAATGGTATAAATTCTTGGTGCAAAATCTGAAATCTCTTCACGAGGACCTGCAATTGCTTGCTCCATCACGCCTAAAATGTGCATTCTCGCACCTTTAGCTTGGTTTAATGCAATACGCATAATTTCAGGAGTAATCCCTTCAATTTTAATATCCATTTGTAATGCTGTAATACCATCACGAGAACCAGCTACTTTAAAGTCCATATCACCTAAGTGATCTTCATCGCCTAAGATATCTGAAAGAACCACGAAATCATCGCCTTCTTTCACTAAGCCCATTGCAATACCTGCAACCGCTGATTTAATAGGCACACCTGCATCCATCAATGCTAATGAAGCACCACACACAGACGCCATTGATGAAGAACCGTTTGATTCTGTAATTTCAGAAACAACACGCACAACATAAGGGAATTCTTCTGCACTTGGCATAACAGCTAAAACACCACGTTTTGCTAAACGACCGTGACCAATTTCACGACGTTTTGGCGAACCAACCATTCCAGTTTCACCTACAGAATATGGAGGGAAATTATAATGGAATAAGAAACGATCTGATTTTTCACCCGTTAATTCATCAATATTTTGAGCATCACGTTCAGTACCTAATGTTGCGACTACTAATGCTTGTGTTTCACCACGAGTAAAGATTGCAGAACCGTGAGTACGTGGAAGTACACCAGTACAAATGTCTAACGCACGAACGGTTTCTTTGGTACGACCGTCAATACGAGGTTCACCCGCAATTACACGACCACGTACAACTTTACTCTCCAAAGAAGTGATAATATCAACAATTTCACCTTCAGAAACTTCTTCACTTTCTATTTCTGCCGCTAGTTGTGCAACAACCTCTGCTTTGATTTCATCAATTTTTGCATAACGATCTTGTTTTTCAATAATTCGGAATGCATCACCGATACGAGATTCTGCTAATGCTGTTACTTTTTCGATTAATGTTGTATTTGGCTCAGGTGCTTTCCAATCCCAACAAGGTTTACCTGCTTCTGCAACTAACTCATTGATGTTTTGGATAACCACTTGTTGTTGTTCGTGACCAAACACAACCGCTGCTAACATCTGCTCTTCTGATAAAATATCTGCTTCAGATTCAACCATTAATACCGCATTTTGCGTACCAGCAACCACTAAATCTAAACGGCTGATTGCTTGCTCAGAAATCGTTGGGTTAAGAACGAATTGATCATTAATAAAACCAACACGTGCTGCACCGATAGGACCATTAAAAGGTACACCTGATAATGAAAGTGCTGCTGATGCACCGATCATTGCCACTAAATCTGGGCTAATTTGAGGATTGACAGACACCACTGTCGCAACAATTTGGATTTCATTTAAGAAACCTTCAGGGAATAAAGGACGAATAGGACGGTCAATTAAACGAGCTGTTAAGGTTTCGCCTTCAGAAGGACGCCCTTCACGTTTAAAGAAACCACCTGGAATACGACCTGCTGCGTAAGTACGCTCTTGATAGTTTACGGTTAATGGGAAGAAATCTTGTCCTTCACGCATTTCTTTTTTTGCTACGACTGAAACGAATACGGTTGTATCGTCCATACTTGCCATTACGGCTGCTGTTGCTTGACGAGCGATTGCACCCGTTTCTAGTGTTACGGTGTGTTGACCGTATTTAAATTGTTTTACAATTGGATTCATTACATTACCTGTTAAGTTAAATATCTAAGGTTCTGTTTTATTCCTAAAAAATTGCGACTAGCAAAAATCATCTTACCCTTATTCATAGGTAGAAAAATAACTTTTGTTAGCCGCCTCTCAGTACACAGAAATAAAACGATGTGATTATATAACAATTTTTCAAGATTGTCGCCTAGTTTTTATAAGACTGCATAAATGATATTTTGATCACAAAATTGATCAAGTGGAAATTGACATAGGACAACAACCGTAATACAATTTGTAATACGAAAATCAATGGTAAGGTAAAAAATGATTACACTTAGACTTGACCCAATGCTAGAACAACAAGTTAATACAGCAGCAAAAAAGCTGGGCTTTACACGTTCTGAATTTATCAGAAAAAGTATTATCAACTATATCGAAGCACAAAAAACACAAACTGCTTGGCAAACTGGTGAAGATTTATTTGGAAAATATACGAGTGGAAAAGGTAATCTATCTGTAGATAGAAAAGATATTCTCAAAAACAAAATTCGAGCTAAATATGCAACAGATTCTAATTGATAGCGGACCTTTAATTGCTCTATTTGATGCCTCTGACAGATATCACAATAAGACGATAGAATTTATCCAAAATAACAAAAGCACATTGATAACAACTCTTGCATCTATAACAGAAGTATTACATCTACTCGACTTTAATAGAAATGCTCAACTAGATTTTTTAGAATGGATTTCTCGTGAAGGAATACAAATTGCGGATATTCAACAAACTGATTTTGTCAGAATTAAAGCCCTAACTGATAAATACCTTGATTTACCAATGGATTTTGCTGACTCTTGCCTTGTTTTACTTGCTGAAAAAATGGGAATTAAAACAATTGCGACCATTGATCGTGATTTCACAATTTATCGTATCAATGGAAAGCAGGCATTTGAAACAATTTTATTATAATTATCTCGCATTTAAACTAAGTAATAAAATCGGAGAGAAAAAATGAAATTCGAACTCTGCATTGACAATATCCAATCTATCCAAACCGCAAGTCAATCCAAAGTAGATCGAGTAGAACTCTGCTCTGCTTTAGCAGTGGGAGGATTAACTCCTTCTTATGGATTAATTAAACAAGCACTTCATTTTAACAACCTATCCCATCACGTAATGATCCGTCCTCGTGCGGGTGATTTTGTTTTTAATCAGGCTGAAATTGAGATAATGATTAACGATATTTTAATTGCGAAAGAATTAGGGGTTGATGGTGTGGTAATCGGTGCTTTAACTGACAATCACGATATTGATACGCAAATCTGTGAGAAGCTAATAGATACTGCTCAAGGTATGGAAATCACTTTCCACCGTGCTTTTGACTTATGTCGTGATCCTAAAACAGCATTAGCGCAAATTATTGATCTTGGTTGTACTCGTTTGCTGACTTCTGGACTGAAAAAAACTGCTTGGCTAGGCAAAGAAAATATTGCTCAACTGGTGCAACAAAGCAACGGACGTATTCAGATAATGGCAGGGGCAGGGGTCACTTCTGAAAATGCGTTAGAGATCGTTAAGGCGACGGGGATAGAGAATATTCATTTCTCTGCCAAAAAAGTACAACAGAATAAAACACCACAAACTGATGTGGCTATGGGTAGTAACAGCGATTATGATAATCAAATTATTCAAGCAGATTTGAATGAAATATTACGTATCAAACAAACGGTTTTAGATGGCTGATCTCTGAATATTAAAATTGTGGTTCAATTTTTGACTATTTTTAGCTTACATACTTTGTCGCATAAAGCCCTATTTATTTTTAGGGCTTACACAGTTTGTGGAATAGTTAAATTTTAAGTATTCTTACTCTGTTCTTCTAAAAACCAATGTACTTTTTCCACCATCTCCTTAGAACCCACAAATAATGGCACTCTTTGGTGTAATTCTGTTGCTTTAATATCTAAAATACGTTGTTTACCATCTGTGGCTAATCCGCCCGCCTGTTCTGCTAAGAATGCCATTGGATTTCCTTCATACAATAAACGTAATTTTCCATCAGGATAATTGGTTGATTGAGGATAAATATAAATTCCCCCTTTTAGCATATTTCGATGAAAATCAGAGACCAAAGAACCTACATAACGGGCTGAATAAGGACGATTTTCAGCGGATACATCTTCTTGACAATATTTAATATATTTTTTCACCCCTTGTGGAAACTTAATATATTGCCCCTCATTAACAGAATAAATGTAACCCTGTTCAGGTATTTTTATATTTGGATGAGAAAGACAAAATATACCTAGTGATGGATCATAAGTAAAACCATTAGTACCATTACCTGTTGTATAAACTAACATTGTTGAAGAACCATAAACAATGTAACCAGCTGCAACTTGTTTATTACCTTCTTGTAAAAAATCTTCTAAAGTGACAGGTGAACCAACAGGCGTTACACGGCGATAAATAGAAAAAATGGTTCCCACTGCTACATTAACATCGATATTGGAAGAACCATCTAGTGGGTCAGCTAAAACTACATATTTTGCATTACGGGCGTGTTCATTATCAAAAATAACAATTTTTTCCTCTTCTTCAGAGGCAAATCCTGCAACTTCTCCACGTGCTAACAGTGCTTTTTTCATTTTATCGTGAGCAAAAATATCCAATTTCATTTGATTTTCACCTTGAATATTTTCTTCTCCTGACAATCCAATAATATCATCCGTTAAACCTGCTCGATTAATATCTCGATGAATAATTTTTGCCACCAGTCGAATTGCAGATAAAATACTGCTTAATTCTCCTTTTGCATTTGGATATTCTGCCTGTTTTTCAACAATAAATTCGCCTAATGTTTTCATAACAACCTCTTTACAAAATAAGTGAAATTATATCTTTTATTCAACAATCCATACATAATAAAACTGTTAGAATGTGAGCTGTATCACAATAAATATTTTATATTTTAACTGATATAGTTTTGCAAAAAATGATAAATATCATACCGCTTATTTCTTGAAAAAAATCATAAAGCCCCAATTTCAAGACTAAATAATCGACACTTTAATCTATTATGTTGAACCACTAACAAAACTTATAGTCATAGTGTTCGACTTTGCCGTAAATAAACGTGTTCAAATATAAACAAAAATAATAAGGAATTTTATATGAATAAAAAAATAAGAAAATCATTATTAGCATCAATTATTATTGGTACGACTGCATTAAGTTTTTCAAACTCTAGTTATGCAAACTCAATTTTAGATGCCTTAACTAATTCGAGTGATACCCAAACTGTTAGCCTTGCACCAATGTTAGAGAAAGTAAAACCAGCAGTAGTGAGTATTGAGGTGGAAGGAAAAACCAAAGAGCAATCTTTCCAACAGAATATTCCTGATGAATTTCGATTTTTCTTTGGTGATGATTTCTTCGGACATAGAGGGAGTAATGCTCCTCGCAAATTTAAAGGATTAGGTTCTGGTGCAATTATTAACGCTGAAAAAGGCTATGTATTAACCAATAATCACGTGATTGATAAAGCCGAAAAAATCACTGTTTTATTAGAAGATGGGCGTAAATTTAAAGCAAAATTAGTGGGTGCAGATCCAATGTCTGATGTGGCGTTAATTCAAATTGAAAACCCTAAAAACCTAGTAGAAATTAAATTTGCAGATTCAGATAAAACCCGTGTCGGTGATTTCACCGTTGCTATTGGTAATCCATTTGGATTAGGACAAACTGTGACTTCTGGAATTGTGTCAGCGTTAGGTCGCTCAATGGGTAATTTAGATCGTGGTTATGAAAATTATATTCAAACGGATGCAGCGGTCAATCAAGGAAATTCTGGAGGACCATTAATTAACTTAAAAGGTGAGCTAATTGGTGTCAATACGGCCATTATTTCTCCAAGTGGAGGTAATGCTGGTATTGCTTTCGCTATTCCAAGTAATATGGCACACAACTTGGTAAATCAAATTATTGAATTTGGTCAAGTTAAACGTGGAATGCTTGGTATTAAAGGGGGCGAACTTAATGCTGATTTGGCCAAAGAATTTGGGGTTGACGCTCAACAAGGTGCCTTTGTTAGTGAAGTACTACCAAATTCAGCCGCTGAAAAAGCAGGTATTAAAGCAGGGGATGTTATCGTAAAAATGAACGGTAAAAAAATCTCAAACTTTAGTGAAATGCGAGCAAAAATCGCCACTTCTGGTGCAGGTAAGGAAATTGAGCTTACTTATTTACGCAATAATGACAGTAAAACAGTAAAAGTGAAATTACAATCTAGTGATGAACATTCACAAACAGCATCACAAGATTTATTACCTGAATTAAAAGGTGCTAAATTTAGTAACTTTAGTAACTATAGTGAAGGCAGTACGAAAGGTGTCGAAATTTCAGAAGTAGAAAAAGGATCAATGGCTGAAATGCGAGGGTTAGAAAAAGGTGACATCATTATTGGTATCAACCGTAAATCTGTCAAAAATGTGGGAGAATTAAGAAAAATTCTTGATAAAAAACCATCAGTAGTTGCACTAAATATTATGCGTGGTGATATCAATTTATTTGTAATTATTCAGTAATTCCCTCCCCCTCCCCCGCAAGCGGAGGAGGGGATCTATGTATAACCTCCACACCAAATCCCTCCCTCCGCTTGCGTGGGAGGCTAGGAGGGGGGCAAAACTTAACTTTCTCTCTTAACAATAAAATCAGCTAACGCCTTTAATTCTGTGGTATCAAAAGGAAGTTTATCTAACGCATTTACCCCTTGTTGATAAAGACTTTGAGCTTTAGCCTTTGCGCCATCTAAGCCTAATAATTTAGGATAGGTACTTTTATTTAACGACTCATCAGCACCAACTTTTTTGCCTATTTTATCGGTATCACCAATAATATCTAAAATATCATCTTGAACCTGAAAAGCTAAACCTATCGCCTTAGCATAGTCAATTAATGATTGCTTAATTTGTGGGTCATTAGCATACTCAGACACATTTAATCCCATTAAAATCGATGCCTCAATTAATGCCCCTGTTTTATTACGATGAATATATTTTAATTCTTCAATCTCTACACTTTTATTTTCTGCCAACAAATCCAAACTTTGCCCTAAACACATTCCTTTGGCACCTGCTGAATGAGATAAAATCTGAATTTGTGCCACCTTTTGTGCTACAGTGAGATGTGGATCTTGAGTAATCAACTCAAAAGCAAAACTTTGGAGAGCATCTCCTGCTAAAATTGCTGTGGCATCATCAAAAGCGATATGACAGGTTGCTTGCCCTCTTCTTAATTCATCATTATCCATTGCAGGTAAATCATCGTGAACTAAGGAATAGGCGTGAATAGCTTCTATCGCTGCTGCACTATGATCTAACTTCTCTAATGACACTCCCAATAATTTTCCTGTGGTATAAACTAAAAAGGGACGAATACGCTTGCCACCGAGTAATACCGCATAACTCATTGCTTCACCAAGAGGCGACTGCTCGTTTTTATAAATACTTAACTGTTTATCTAAAAACTGGTTTACTCGTTGTTGCTTTTCAATTAAATCTAAAGAAAGAGAATATTGCATCGTTCATCCATATTATTGATAGTCTGATAATTCACTATGTTCATCTTTTTGCAGTAAAATTTGAATACGTTGCTCTGCTTTTTGTAAATGCTCCTGCCCTTTTTTAACCAGTTTCACTGCAGTTTCAAATTCACTTAATGCTTCTTCAAGAGGTAAATCCCCTGCTTCTAAATGGGTCACAATATCCTCTAATTGCTTTAGGGTTGTTTCAAAATCTTGTTGTGGTTTCTTTGCCATTTTTACTACCTATTTTGATAAATTTATTTGCTAGCGGTTATTTTACTTGAGAAATTTGCAAATGTGGATTTTTTTCTGAATTTAATTGTCAAAGAAGTACATTGACATTTTACTCAATTATCGTTAACTTAACGCTAAATTTAATGTTGTCACCTCAAGGAGATTTTATGCAACAAGATCGTATTGTCACTAATACAAGAGAACAATCTGTTTTAAGTACAAATAAGGTTCTACGCAATACTTACTTTTTACTCTCATTAACCCTTGCATTCTCAGCAGCAATGGCATTTGTTGCAATGGTAACCAATGCACCAATGATGTCCCCTTGGATCTTATTAATTGGTTTTTATGGTCTACTTTTCTTAACCAATGCAACCGCTCGTAGTGGATTTGGAATTGTGAGTGTTTTTGCCTTAACAGGTTTTATGGGTTATACACTGGGTCCAATTATCAATATCTATTTAGGAGCAGGATTAGGTGACGTTGTCACACTTTCCTTCGCAGGAACTGCTGGTGTATTCTTAGCATGTTCAGGCTATGTATTAACCACTAAAAAAGATATGTCTTTCCTTTCAGGAATGATGTTTTCGCTCTTTATTGTGTTAATTATTGGGATGATTGCCAGTATCTTTATGCAAATTCCAGCATTGCATCTAGCCCTTAGTGCATTATTTATCCTTTTCTCAAGCGGTGCTATTTTAATGACCACAAGTCGCATTATTCACAATGGTGAAACTAATTATATTTTAGCGACTGTTGAATTATATGTTGCTATCTATAATATTTTTGTGAGCTTGTTAAATATTTTAGGTGTATTACGAGGTGATGACTAATTATTAAGATTAGCTATCGATAATTATTGAAATATTAAGGCGAATGTTTATTCGCCTTT
This sequence comes from Phocoenobacter atlanticus subsp. cyclopteri, assembly GCF_018343795.1. GTDB lineage: Bacteria > Pseudomonadota > Gammaproteobacteria > Enterobacterales > Pasteurellaceae > Phocoenobacter > Phocoenobacter atlanticus. The sequence continues at coordinate 720,365 of NZ_CP074346.1, read as the reverse complement.
TTGGTTTTTAGAAAATGACAAATTTTATTGAATTTAATCAACAACAAATCCCAACAGATAATGAAGGTTACTTGAAAAATCTTTCTGATTGGTCGCCTGAATTAGCCGAAACCATTGCCCAAAATGAAGAGTTAGTTTTAACTGATGAACATTGGGAAATCATCAATGTAGTACGTGAATTTTATCAAGAGTATAATACTTCACCAGCTATTCGTATGTTGGTCAAAACCTTAGCCAATAAATTTGGACAAGAAAAAGGCAGCAGCCGTTATTTACAACGTCTATTTCCTAATGGACCCGCAAAGCAAGCCACTAAAATTGCTGGACTACCAAAACCTGCAAAATGCTTATAAGGTAAAAAGAATGTTGTGTTTATTAGAATGTTTGAAAGAACAAAAAATTATCAGTGAATTGGATTATCAGTTTGCAAAAATGATTAACCAAAAACAACAACCTTATGGATATAGCCAACAAGTGCAAGATCTAGCTATCTTTTTGAGTGCTTTTGTTTCTTACAACGTAATGCAAGGTAATACTGCCTTAGATCTTCATTCTCCTCTAGCCAATAATCCTTTTGGTCTAAAAAACAAAATTTTAGAAGAAGACTTTTATAGTCAAATTTTGCAAAAAATAGAAAATATCACACCGCTTGATTGGCAAAATAGATTACAACATCATATCGCCTTTAGTGACAATCCATCAAAAGTAGCACCGATGTTATTTCAGCATAACCTACTTTATTTTTACCGTTATTGGCAATCGGAAAATCGTATTGTCAGTTATCTTAAACAAGCGGTAACTTTTGAACAAGAATTTGCAAAAAATGATCTTAATCATACCGCTTTAACACAACTTTTTACGGAACAAACACCGCATATTGATTGGCAGAAAATTGCTGTTGCAACTGCATTAACTAAAAATTTCACCCTTATTTCAGGTGGACCAGGAACAGGAAAAACCACGACTGTGGTTAAAATTTTGCTTGCCTTACAGTTAAAACAACAGTATTCAAATTTACCCCCACTTAATATTAAACTTGCTGCCCCAACAGGAAAAGCGACCGCTCGTTTAAAAGAATCTATCAGTGATAATTTGGCAAGATTTCCCTTTTCTGATGAGCTGAAAGCTCAAATTCCGACAAATGCATTGACACTACATCGTTTACTTGGCATTAATCCAATGAGTGATATGCCAAAATATAATCAACATAATCCATTATATTTAGATGTCCTCGTCGTGGATGAAGCCTCAATGATTGATTTATCCCTAATGGAAAAAATGATCAATGCCTTAAAACCCAATGCTCATTTAATAATGCTAGGAGATAAAGATCAGCTGGCATCTGTTGAAGCAGGAGCCATAATGGGAGAGCTTGGCACTTTTATTACCAAGGGTTATTCAGCAAAACATTGTCAATATTTAACTCAAAATACGGGTTATACATTACTTCCTCAACAGGATAATCCCCCAATTATTGGTGACTCACTGTGCCATTTAAGACACAGTTTCCGTTTTAATCAAAATGCAGGAATTGGTGAAATTAGCCGAACAATAAACAGCCAGCAAGCGGTTACATCTTGGCAACTTTTTACAAAATTTACTGATCTTGATTTAATTGAATACCAAGCTGCCACACAGTTTAGTGAAAAATCAAAATGGATAGAACACAATGTTAAGCTAATTGTAGACAAAGCAGTGAGCTTATATGAAAGCTATTTAAAATTAGTAAAACAACGCACAGAAACCCCTTCAGCAGTTAATGTTGAAGATATTTTTAATACGTTTAATAAAATACGCTTGCTCTCAGCCCTGCGGGTGGGTGAATTTGGGGTAGAAAAATTAAATGAGCGTATCGCTCAAGCATTACTTAAAGCAGGTTTAATACATTTTCACCATAGCCGTGAAAACTATCTTGGCAAACCCATTATGATTACAGAAAATATCCCTCAGGCTCATATTTACAGTGGCGATATAGGATTAATATTAGCCGATGAAAACGGTAAGTCACGTGTTTATTTTGAAACGCAAATTAACAACCAACCTCACAGTATTACCCCTAACCGCTTGCCAAATTACGAAACAGCTTACGTAATGACAGTGCATAAATCTCAAGGTTCAGAGTTTGAACATACTGTACTTATTTTACCGTTAAATTATTCACCAATTATCACCAAAGAATTGCTTTATACTGCGGTTACTCGTGCAAAAAAACACTTTACTCTCTTTAGCAATGAAAAAGTGTGGAAACAAGGTGTGAATAGTAAAATTCAGCGACAAAGTGGTTTGGCGAAACAACTTACTCATAATTAAATTAAAAGGACATTTTATGGCAGATCCACATATCAAATCCCCAATGGATTATTTAGACTACTTAACCGTGATTGTTTATCGTTGTGGTTTTGTTTTAGCTGGGATGATGGTTTTATTACTCCCTTATCAACCCAATATTGCTCAAATAGGCATATTAGTCGCAGCTGTTTGTTGTGCGTCATCATTGCATATTTATTTAAAATCTTTTCGACTACTCTTACAATGTGCAACTTGGATCGCTTTATTATGTCAAATTCTTGGCTTTGATGCACTTGCTTTAGGTGGTGCATTGGTCACGTTAGGAGGTTTGGCATTTAAAGAATATTTCTGTTTTAAAGTCCCTTTGCTAAATTTACAACCTCTTTTTGTTGCATTGTTATGGTTTGCTATACAACTTAATATCTTGCTTGCTACTCAAATTATTTCAGTTATTGTCGGAGGCTTATTTATTATATTAGCCATTCAAAAATGGCGAATGCCTTTACATTTTGATATTGGTGATAAAACTAAGTATCAAATATAATAAAATAATAGCGTTGACATTTTTCAACGCTATTATTGGCTTAATTACAAATATTCCTTTACTCAAATATATCATAACGGTATGAATATTATATTTATAATCCTGGTGCTTTCCATAAAGAAGTTGTTAAACCATCATCAACTAGTTGTAATTGTTTCTGATAAACTGCAGTCCATTTTTTCTTATGTTCTTGATATAATTTAAAATTATCAGGATTTGGTTGATATGCTTTTTCAAATTTAACTAATTTTTTACTTGCATCAGAAAAAGAAGAATATAGACCTACCCCAACACCAGCAGCTATTACACAACCTAAAGCAGTAGCTTCTTTAACAACAGGAATATTAACAGTTAATCCTGTTACATCTGCTAATATTTGACTCCATAACTTCCCTTTTGAACCACCACCAGCAAATACGATTGAGGTTAATTTTACTCCTGAGAATTTTTCTACTTGGTCAAGATTACAAGAGGATACAATAGCAGCATTTTCTTCTAAAGCTCTAAATAATACTTGTTTGTTACATTTATCTGGATCAATAGAAAGATTTATAAATGAGGGGGCTGCGTGATACCAAGATTTAAAGTGCATCGCATCAGAAAAAATAGGGATAATATCATTTGCACCGACAGGAACTCTTTCTGCCATCTGTTCTAACAATGAATAAGCATCAATACCTAATTTTTGAGCCAGTAATTTTTCTTCTTCACAAAAAGCATCTCTAAACCATCGCATTGTTAATCCAGTAAAAAAGCTAATGGATTCAGCTTGAACTAAATTAGAAATAACGTGTGGATTAACTCTTACGTTCATTTGAGGATCTGTAACAGGATTTGGTAGATTTACAACTTGTTGCCAGAATGTACCTCCTATAACAGCGGCTTGTGATGGTTCTATAATACCAAGACCTATACAGCCAAGTTGTACATCGCCACCTCCAACAATGACAGGCGTGCCTTGTTTTAAACCTGTAATCTTGGCTATTTCTGATGTAACTTTACCAAGAATTTCCCCTGTTTCTTTAACTGGAGGAAGAATATCACTGTTTAATCCAACTAAATCTAGTAACTCTGTTGACCATTGGCGAGTTTGTAAATCTAATATTCCTGTTGTGCCTGCATTAGAGGGTTCAACGGCTAATTCACCACTTAGCATAAAACCTAACCAATCACTGATCATTGTCATTGAGCTTATTTCTTGGTAAATATCATTACGATGACGAGATAGCCATAATAAACGAGGGATAGCACTTAATGCTAATGTTTGTCCTGAGATGTTATATACTTTTTCTTCAAAAGAGGCATCACATAATTTTTTAAGATCAACCACTTCTTGTATTGCCCTTGCATCAACATTACCACAAGCCCAAATTGGTTTATTGTTTTTATCATAAAGAACAATCCCTTCTCTCATTGAACAAGTTGATATTGCAACGATTTGCTCAGGATTTATTTGGGATTCTTGCAAAGCTTGTGTTATACATTGACAGGTTAGTTGCCAGTTATTTTCAAGATCAAACTCCATTGATCCTGGAATATTTGGATCAGATAAATGTGTCCATTCTTTCTGGGCAACAGCAATTTGATTTCCATTAGTATCAAAAATAACCGCTCTTACACTGCCAGTACCTGCATCTAATGCCATAAGATAAGCTGATTTTTTATCCATTATTTTCTCCTTCAATAAATTTGGAAGAAATACTTTGAATAACAATCAGCTCTTTATAGGATCACACTAATTGAGCAAGTATCATTCTTGCAGTTTTTTCTTCCGTTACCAATGAATTGATGTGTCCGCCATATAATGCATTTAAAATAGCTTCGACTTTATCTTCTCCACCTGCAATACCTATTACATTTGGTATTTTTTTTAGGTTATCTAAAGGAACACTTATAAGTTCTTCGTGCAGTGGCATATCTGGCTGTAATCTTCCATCTGCTTGCATAAAATAACCTAAAATATCGCCAACAGCACCTTGCTGGCGAATTATTTGTTGTTTTTCTTCAGTAATGTAGCCTGATCGTAATAATGTTGCTTGCCCTCTTTGTTGTGTGGCTCCAATTCCAACTATTGCAACATTAGCACTACAAGCAGCTAGCATAATATCTCTAACACAAGATTCTTTTTTAAAGAGCCTTGCTGCTTCAATTGATGAGGCTCTAAGAGGTGCAGGAATTATACTCACAGAGCAAGAGCCATCTAATTGTCCGATCCCTTTCATATAAGGACCAACCCCACCAGATAATGTTACTAATTTAATACCATTATTAGTAATAAATTCATTACAATATTTAATTGTTTGCATTATTGTTTCACCAAAACCAATTGATAAAAGTTGATTTGGTTTAAGTAATGACATTAGCATTTGAGCAGCCCCAACACCTAGACGTTCATTTGTTTCGTGTATTTCTAGTGCTGGTAAAATCCTTATATACTTTAAATTAAAATATTGTTGTAATGATTTTTCTAATTCTAAGCAACCAGTAAATCGAGAATTAATCTGTACTTTTATTATTCCCTGCTGGCGCCCTTTCTCTAACAATCGAGAAACTTTAAGTCTAGATAATCCTAATCGATCACCTATATCACCCTGTGTAAGGTTGTCGTGATAATAAAACCAAGCAATACGAGCAACTAATTCTTCCTCTGTCATTACTTGTATTATTTCATTATATTCTTGTTTTTTGTCTGTCATATTTTATTCTTTAGTTGATGAAATATATTATTCATTTGTTTTTAATACTTATCAATTGTTCATTTTATAAAAATTTCAAAATCGTGATATAGATCACAAAATTTAATAAAAATAAATATTTTTAGTTAAATTTGTGATCTAGATCTCAGAAATTTAAATTTATACCTTTTATTATTATGAAAAAATGATAAACCGGAAATACATTTGTTCACTTTTATAAGGCAGGTATAAAATGCAATCTCAAATTTTAGAAAAAAAGTGCTTATTAGATGCATATAATATCAGCAAATATTTTTCTGGGGTAGAAGTACTTAAAGAAATTAACTTTTCATTGTATGTAGGAGAGGTGCATGCTTTATTAGGTGGTAATGGCGCCGGTAAATCGACGTTAATGAAAATTATTGCGGGTATTCAGCCTCAAGATACAGGAACATTAAAAATAAATGGAAGAATACAAACGAATTTATCACCAAATAAAGCACATTCTCTTGGTATTTATTTAGTACCTCAAGAGCCTTTGCTCTTCCCAAATCTAACAGTAAAAGAAAATATTCTATTTGCTTTACATAAAAATGATGAAATAGATAAAAAATTAACAACATTACTAAATGAATTAAATTGCCATTTAAATCTTGAAATGCAAGCGGGTTCTTTAGATGTCGCAGATCAGCAACTTGTTGAAATTATGAGAGGGTTAATGCGAGATGCCTCAATATTAATTTTAGATGAGCCAACCGCCTCTTTAACACCCGCAGAAACAGACAATTTATTTAAACAAATAAGATCATTATTAACAAAAGGTGTTGGAATTGTTTTTATTTCTCATAAATTACCTGAGGTATGGCAAATATCACATAGAGTAAGTGTAATGAGAGATGGTTATATTGCTTTAACAGGACAAACGAATGAACTTGATAAAGACGATATTATAAAAGCAATTACCCCAAAATCTAAAAATACCCAACTAACAGATAATCAAAAACTTTGGCTGGAATTACCAGGGCACAATCGTATTAAATCTAGAGAGGAGCCTATTTTACAAGTAAATAATCTTACTGGAGAAGGATTTAAGAATGTTTCTTTTAAAATTTATCCTGGTGAAATTCTTGGTTTAGCTGGTGTTGTTGGTGCAGGAAGAACAGAGCTTGCGGAAACCTTATATGGATTACGTAATAAAAAATCAGGAGAAATTTTATTTGATGATCAAGAAATTAGTACTTTAAATATTAAAGAAAGATTACAGAAAGGAATTGTATATTTACCTGAAGATCGACAAGCCTCAGGTTTATATTTAGATGCACCTCTGACTTGGAATACTTGTGGATTAACTTATAGCAATATGGGGCTTTGGATAAATTCAGCAAAAGAAAATGCTATTTTAGAGCGTTACCATAGAGCAATTGGAATTAAATTTTCTAGTGGTCAGCAAACTGTAAGAACTTTATCTGGAGGTAATCAACAAAAAGTACTCATTGCCAAATGCTTAGAAGCTAATCCTGTATTATTGATTGTAGATGAACCAACGAGAGGTGTAGATGTAAGTGCAAGAGTAGATATTTATCAATTAATTAAAAGTATTGCAAAACAGAATGTTGCTATTCTATTTATATCATCAGATTTAGAAGAAGTTGAGCAAATGTCTGATCGAGTTTTGGTAATGCACGATGGAGATATTAGCCATTCTTTGGTTGGTGATGACATAAATACTAATAACATAATGCAAATAGCTTTTGGTGATACTCAAGCATAGGAGAAAAATAATAATGTGGAAATTTATTCAAGATAATCGAGAATTAACCATTTTAGCAGCCATTGGATTACTATTTTTAATACTAAGTGCTTGGGGAAATGGATTTCAAATTCAAACATTAGCAATGATTTTTAATTCAGCTCAGATTGTTATTTTACTTGCTATTGGTGCAACCTTTGTAATATTAACTCGTAATATTGATGTATCTGTTGGTTCTACAATGGGGTTATGTGCAGTTATCGTAGGTAGTTTACTTAATTCAGGGTATAACCTAATAAGTGCTTTTATCATCACATTGATTTGTGGTCTTTTTGCAGGGTTATTAAATGGAGTATTGGTGACGATTTTACGTATTCCTGCAATTGTTTCGACCTTAGGAACGCTTGGTTTGTACAAAGGTATTATGTTACTAATTACAGGGGGTAAGTGGATTGAAGGTTTACCACAAAATCTCAAACTATTATCTGAACCTTTCTTCTTAAATATATCCCCTATTGGCTGGATCTTAGTTGGTTTAATTATCTTAATCTATTTCTTACTTACAAAAACACAATTTGGACGAAATTTTTATGCGGTGGGTGATAACCTACAAGGTGCTTTGCAACTAGGAGTAAAAGTTAATCAGGTGAGAATTACTGCCTTTGCTATCAATGGGTTTATGGCAGCGATTGCAGGCATTATTTTTACATCACAAATTGGTTTTGTACCAAATTCAACAGGTAATGGTTTAGAAATGAAAGCGATAGCAGCTTGTGTTCTAGGGGGAATTAGTTTGTTAGGTGGTGCTGGTAATATTGTTGGAGCAGTATTGGGAGCTTACTTTCTTATTCAAATAGATAGTATTTTAGTTTTACTTAAAGTTCCTGCGTATTGGAATAATTTTGTTGCAGGCTTAGTTTTACTTGCTGTATTAGTATTTGATGGACGAATAAGGGTAATGATTGCTAAAAATCTAAAATTACAACGTTATGCTAGATTTTTAAAAGATGATTAACAACCAGCAAAGGAGAAAAACAATGTTAAAGGTAAAAAATTATAGTTGGGAAATTGCACTATTTTGCTTGGTTATTATTGAGATATTAGGATTTGGATTACTCAATCCTAGAATGTTAGATATCAATATACTACTTTATAGTACAAGTGATTTTATCTATATCGGAATGATAGCTTTACCATTAACAATGGTGATTGTAAGTGGAGGAATGGATATATCTTTTGGTTCAACAGTTGGTCTTTGTGCTATTTCTTTAGGTGTCTTGTTTAAAGCAGGTCTTCCGCTTATGTTTGCTATTCCCCTTACTTTTATTATTGGAATATGCTGTGGTTTAGTGAATGCAAGTTTAATTATTTATACTAAAGTGAATCCACTTGTTATCACACTAGGTACTATGTATTTATTTGGTGGTGGAGCTTTATTACTTTCTGGATTTGCTGGAGCAACAGGCTATGAAGGAATTGGTGGTTTTCCTGATAGTTTATTAGACTTTGCTAATAAAGACATTATGGGAATTCCAAGCTCTATCATCTATTTCTTAATTATGACTGTTATTTTTTGGTTGTTAATGCATAAAACAACTATTGGTCGTAGTATTTTCTTAATTGGTCAAAGTGAAAGAGCTGCACGTTATAGTGCTGTTCCCGTTAATAGAACACTCTTAATCATTTATTCGTTAATTGGTTTAATTGCTGCATTTGTTGCCATTTTACTTGTTTCTTATTTCGGTTCTGCTCGTTCTGATATTGGTAGCTCCTTATTAATGCCAGTATTAACAGCAGTTGTTTTAGGAGGTGCAAATATTTATGGTGGTTCTGGTTCAATTATAGGTACAGCGATTGCAGCTCTTTTAATTGGATATTTGCAACAAGGATTACAAATGATTGGAATACCAAATGAAATATCAAGTGCCCTATCTGGCGCTCTACTTATTATCGTATTAATCGGAAAATCCATTAGCTTACATTATGATGCTATTTCACTGTGGATTAAACGAAAAATAGAATTTACAACACCTGTAAATAACTCATTATCTCAATAGGAGTATTATTATGAAAAATCAATTTAAAGCAACAGCACTCGCAATTGCGTTAGGTTTATCTGCTATCACAACTGCACAAGCAACGGATAAAATAGCATTTATTCCAAAACTTGTTGGCGTAGGTTTCTTTACGAGTGGCGGGCAAGGAGCTACTGATATGGGAAAAACCTTAGGTGTAGATGTTACTTATGATGGTCCAACTGAACCAAGCGTATCTAATCAAGTTCAGTTAATAAATAACTTTGTAAACCAAGGTTATAATGCCATTGTTGTTTCAGCAGTATCTCCTGAAGGACTTTGCTCTACGCTTAAACGTGCAATGAAAAGAGGAGTAAAAATTCTAACTTGGGATTCGGATGTAAAACCAGAATGTCGTAGCCATTATATAAATCAAGGAACACCTGATCAACTTGGATCAATGCTTGTTGATATGGCTTCTAGCCAAATTAGTAAACCTAAAGCAAAAGTTGCATTCTTCTACTCTAGCCCAACAGTAACAGACCAGAATCAATGGGTTAAAGCAGCAAAAGTCAAAATTGCTAAAGAACACCCAGAGTGGGAAATTGTAACAACACAATTTGGATACAATGATGCAATTAAGTCATTACAAACAGCAGAAGGTATTTTAAAAGCCTATCCTGATTTAGATGCAATTATTGCACCTGATGCAAACGCTCTTCCTGCTGCTGCTCAAGCAGCTGAAAACCTAAAAGTTAAAGATGTAACCATCGTTGGTTTCAGTACCCCAAATGTTATGCGTCCTTATGTTAAACGGGGCACAGTAAAACAATTTGGTTTATGGGATGTGGTAAAACAAGGAAAAATTTCTGTGGCTGTTGCCAATGCATTGTTAAAAGGAAAAACACTTAATGTAGGTGAAAAAGTTGATATTCCAGAAATTGGTACTGTTGAAGTTTCACCAAATAAAGTTCAAGGCTATAAATATGAAGCAAAAGGTAACGGTATTGTTTTATTACCTGAGCGTGTAGTCTTTACTAAAGATAATATTGATAACTACGATTTCTAATAATAGGAGTAATTAAATGGCTGATTTAGATGATATCAGAGATGGTAAAGATTTTGGGTTAGATAGACCACAACAAAACAAAGCTTTTTATCTTAAAGGATCAGGAGCTTTAGATTGGGGAATGCAATCTCGTTTAGCAAATATATTTAATCCTAAGACAGGTAAAACTATTATGCTTGCTTTCGATCATGGTTACTTCCAAGGTCCAACAACAGGTTTAGAGCGTATAGATTTAAATATAGCACCATTATTTGAATATACTGATGTTTTAATGTGTACTCGAGGTATTCTTCGTAGTGTTGTGTCATCTGATGTTAGAAAACCTATCGCATTACGAGCATCAGGTGCTAATTCAATTTTAACTGAATTATCTAATGAAGCTGTTGCGGTTTCAATTGAAGATGCTCTTCGCTTAAATGCATCAGTAATGGCAGCACAAGTTTATATTGGCTCTGAATATGAACATCAATCAATTAAAAACATTATTCAATTGATTGATCAAGGTAACCGCTATGGAATGCCAACAATGGCAGTAACTGGTGTAGGAAAAGATATGGTTCGTGATCAACGCTATTTCTCACTTGCTACACGTATTGCCGCAGAGATGGGCGCAAATATAATCAAAACTTACTATGTAGATAAAGGTTTTGAACGTGTTGTTGCTGGCTGCCCTGTACCAATTGTCATTGCAGGGGGTAAGAAATTACCTGAGCTAGAAGCATTAGAAATGTGTTACAAAGCAATTGATCAGGGGGCTTTAGGTGTTGATATGGGACGTAATATATTCCAATCAGATGCACCAATTGCAATGTTAAAAGCAGTTAATGCAGTTGTTCATTGTGGTGAAACAGCTGAAAAAGCCTATCAACTTTACTTAGATGCAAAAAATGCATAACAATTTGTACGGTAAAAAGAAATTTTTACCGTACTATTTTAAATAAGGAGCCTTTATATGTTTGCTATGCTAGTTGAAATCAATATAAAAGAAGACAAAGAAGAAGAATTTTTGGAAGTCTTTGAACGTAACCAAGTAGGTACAAGACAAGAAGAGGGTAATCTACGTTTTGATGTACTAAGAGATACTGAAGTCAGAACCCGTTTCTATGCTTATGAAGTATATAAAGATCAAAATGCACTAGAAGAACATAGAAAAACACCGCATTATCACCGCTGTGTTCAAGAACTAGAAAGCCTAATGACAGGGTCAAGAAGTAAAAAAATTTTTGAATGGATAATGCCTGAGAATCTTTCTAATGAATAAATCAACGTTAATTAATGAGCTAAAAAATCAGTCAATTAGTGTAGGAATTATGGCATCTGATTGGCTGAATTTTCGTGATACTCTAAATATATTGTTACAACATAATTTAAAATTATTGCATTTTGATATCGCAGATGGGCAATTCTCACCAATGTTTACTTTTGGTGCGACAGTAATAAAACCTTTCAATTCTCCTTTTTTAAAAGATGTACACTTAATGGTAAAAGATCAATTTACTGTAACTAAGGAATGTGCAAAATTAGGTGCAAATATTATTACCCTCCAAGTAGAAACGGATGAGAATCTAACAAACATTTATCAATGGTTGAATAAAGAACATCCCAACATTTTGTGTGGTATTAGTATCTGTCCAAATACAGATTTAGAGTTAATTACGCCCTATTTGAATCAAGTTGATGTAATCCAAGTTTTAACTTTAGATCCTAGAACAAAAACTAAGGCAGAAACAGGTTTTGTGATAGATAGAATCCAATTATTATTAGACAAACTAGGAAAAAAAAGGATAAATAAACTTATTTCTATTGATGGTTCAATGAATTTAGAATTAGCAGAAGAATTATTCAAATTAGATATAGATTGGGTTGTTTCTGGTAGTGCTTTATTTTCTGATGAAAATATAGAAAATACTTTAGTAGAATGGAAAAACTTTCTTCCCTAAAATATCTACTCTCAATCTCGCTTTCATAATGGAGCGAAATTGAGAGTCGCTAAATAAAAAATAGAATTAATTTGTCTTTTGCTGTTATATTGTTATCTCAAACTCAATCAATATTATTGATGAATACCTAATGTAATTGATAGTAAGTAAAAAATTACTTAGAAAAATACAAGTGATAATGTACAAACATTGGATAATTAACTATGAATATTGCAACCATTATAGAACAACAAAAAATCTTTTTTCACTCCAATCAAACCAAAGAAATTTCATTTAGAATTTCACAGTTAAAAAAATTAAAGCAGATCCTAAAACAAAATGAAGCTCAAATTTACCAAGCCCTTGAGAAAGACTTAGGTAAACCTAAATTTGAGAGCTATTTAACAGAATTATCAATACTTAAGATAATCAATGAAAAACATTTGGAACGAATAATCAAATAATGCAGCAGGAAATTTTTGCACCTGTTTTGCCAATCATCGCCTTTGAAGATTTAGATCAGACTATTACTCAAGTAAAACAATATGAAAAGCCGTTATCTTGCTATATTTTTTGCAAAAATAAGCAAATAACTACCCACTTATTAAATGAAATTTCTTTTGGTGGCGGTGCGATTAATGATGCTTTGATGCATTTATCCAATCACCACTTACCTTTTGGAGGTGTTGGCTTTAGTGGAATGGGAAGTTATCACGGTAAAGCTGGATTTGAGTGTTTTTCTCACTATAAAAGCATTTTTGAAAAACCTTTTTGGTTTGAAAGCGATCTAAAATATCCGCCTTATACAACATTAAAACAGAAAATTTTACGTTGGATTACAAAATAAATTGCAGAGGGTAAAAATACTCCTCTGCAAAAATTATTTTAAATGAAAATATGTCTAATTATAGCCAGAATAAATAAGCCACTGTTGCAATAATAAAGACACACATAATATTTAACCAGAAACCAACACGAAGCATTTCACGCTGTTTGATCACTCCTGTTCCAAATACAATCGCATTTGGTGGTGTGGCGACTGGTAACATAAATGCACAAGACGCACCTAAACCAATAATTAATGATAGTCCTACAACTGGCATATTTAATGCTTGTGCAATAGAAATAAAGAGAGGTACTAACAACGCAGCACTGGCGGTATTTGAAGCCACTTCGGTTAAGAAAATAATAAAGGCAGCAACCAGCAATCCAACTAGGAAGAAATGTCCACCTTCCATCATAAATACCACACCATCAGCCAGTACTTTACTTGCTCCTGTTTTACCTAAAACAGAACTCAGTGTAATACCGCCCCCAAAGAGCATTAACACGCCCCATTCAGTATTTTTTTGAATTTGTTCCCAAGTTGTCACTCGAGTAATACACACTAATACTGCAGCAAAAAGTGCCACCATTCCATCAAATTTAGCAATTGTTCCTTCAATACCCAATAATCCTGAAAGTAATGGATTAAGATAACGACCAAATACCCAACATAATGCAATCGCCACAAAAATAACTAAAGTGGTAATGCGTTGACGGTTTAATTTAATTTCTTCAAATTGATGTTCAAAAGTTTTGTTTAAATTTGGTTTTAATAGCACATAAAGTACGCCTACCATTAATGGAAGTAACATTACCACCATAGGTAAACCGTAACCCATCCATTCAGAAAAAGACATTTTAAGTTGAGAAACCACAATCGCATTCGGTGGACTACCTACTGGCGTTCCCATTCCGCCAATACTAGCACTATAAGCAATACCAAGTAATACAAAAACATAAGTATTATGATTAGTTTCTCTATCCATTTGGCTTAAAATACCCATTGCAAGAGGCAACATCATTGCCGTTGTTGCAGTATTACTGATCCACATTGAAAGAAAAGCCGTTACACCAAATAAGGATAAAACCGCAATCAATAAATTACCTCGTGCTAAAGTCATAATTTTATTGGCAATTAAGCGATCCAATTTTTGAATATGTAACGCAGTGGCCAATGCAAAACCCCCAAAGAAGAGGAAAATGGTTGGAGATGCAAAGCTTGCTAATGCTGCTTTTGATTGGACAACACCTAAGCCTACTGCCATTATAGGCACGAGTAAGGCTGTTACTGTTACGTGTAACGCTTCTGTTAGCCATAACACCGCAATAAAAGCCAATAGTGCTAACCCTTTATTCTCTGCTGCAGAAAATGGTAAAAAATTTAGAAGTGCAAAAAATAGTACAATATCTACTAATAAAATAATCGTATTTCGCCAAGACCTTGTGGTCTCAAAATGTAATTGTTTTTGTGTTTTAGCCATATAACCCCCTTTAAAATGTGAAAATACGTGACTAATACTAGTAGAAATTAATTCAAATTAAAATTACTTTGTTGCAAAAATGTGACATCTGTCTAATTATTGTTTTTTATTCTTTAATAATTAAGTAAATTAAACTATTGAGAAGTACGATCAGCAAGATTTTTAGAAAATTTATAAAACCACTCTTGAAACAATGACGATAATCCCCATTTACTTAACACCCAAGCGGTCACATTTTTTAATTTTTTACAAAATTTTTCAAATAAAAATAGTCACAGACTATTAATAAAAGAGGATAACAATGAGTACTAATCAAGAAAATCGAGGCTTTCAATCAGAAGTCAAACAACTATTACAATTAATGATTCACTCACTTTATTCAAATAAAGAAATCTTTTTACGTGAGTTAATTTCAAATGCCTCTGATGCGGCAGATAAACTACGTTTTAAAGCACTTTCAGATAATTCACTTTATGAAAATGACGGTGAATTAAGGGTTAGAGTCAGTATTGATGAAACCTTAGGGACTATTACTATTAGCGATAATGGAATCGGTATGAGCCGTGAACAGGTTATCGAGCATTTAGGTACTATCGCAAAATCAGGCACAAAAGAGTTTTTAAATTCATTAGGCGGTGACCAAGTAAAAGATAGCCAATTAATTGGTCAATTTGGGGTTGGCTTTTATTCAGCTTTCATTGTGGCGGATAAAGTCACCGTAAAAACTCGTGCCGCAGGCTTAACTGCTGAGCAAGGGGTGATTTGGGAGTCTGCTGGTGAAGGTGATTACACCGTTGCTGATTTAGAAAAAACAACACGTGGAACAGAGGTGATTTTACACCTACGTGAAGAGGAAAAAGAGTTCTTAAATGAGTGGCGTTTACGTAGTATTATCAGCAAATATTCGGATCATATTAGTTTAGCTGTTGAGTTACAAACTAAAGATTTTGATGATGAAGGCAATGAAAAAGGCACCAAATGGGAAAAAATCAACAAAGCGCAAGCTTTATGGACTCGTGCTAAAAATGATATCTCAGAAGACGAATATAAAGAATTTTACAAACATATCAGCCACGATTTTGCCGAGCCTTTAACGTGGTCACACAACAAAGTGGAAGGAAAACAAGAATATACTAGCTTGCTTTACGTACCTTCAAAAGCACCTTTTGACCTATTTCAACGAGATCAAAAACACGGCTTAAAACTGTATGTACAACGTGTCTTTATTATGGACGATGCCGAAGTCTTTATGCCAAATTACTTACGTTTTATGCGTGGTTTACTAGATTCTAACGACTTACCATTAAACGTGTCTCGTGAAATTTTACAAGATAATAAAACGACCTCCGCATTGCGTAATGCTTTAACAAAACGCACCTTGCAAATGCTTTCAAAATTAGCGAAAGACGATAAAGAGCAATATCAAACATTCTGGAATGAATTTGGTTTAGTGTTAAAAGAAGGCGTGGGCGAAGATCAAGCAAATAAAGAAAAAGTGGCGGAATTATTACGTTTCACTTCAACCCATTCAGACAGCAGCGTGCAAAATATCTCTCTAACTGACTATATTGAAAGAATGAAAGAGGGACAAAAAGCGATTTACTTCTTAACTGCCGACAGCTACCAAGCCGCAAAAAATAGCCCACATTTAGAGCTATTTAACAAAAAAGGCATTGAAGTGTTACTGCTTTCTGATCGCATTGATGAATGGTTAATCAGCTACTTAACCGAGTTCCAAGACAAGCCATTACAAAGCATTACCAAATCTGATTTAGACTTAGGCGACTTAGCAGATAAAGAAGACGAAGAGCAACAAAAAGCCCAACAAGAAGAGTTTGGTTCATTCTTAGAAAGAGCAAAAACCTACTTAGGCGATCGTGTAAAAGATGTGGTATTAACGCACCGCTTAACAGATACACCTGCGGTTGTTTCTACAACTTCAGATGAAATGAGTACCCAAATGGCAAAATTATTTGCTGCAATGGGACAACAAGCTCCTGAAGTTAAATATACTTTTGAGTTAAACCCTGATCACACAATGGTTAAACATATTGCAGACATTGCCGATGAAACGCAATTTAATGAATGGATTGAGTTATTATTAGAGCAAGCCCTGTTTGCAGAACAAGGCACATTAGAAGATCCAACTTCATTTATTAAACGAATGAATAAATTGTTAAGTGTTTAATTTATAAGGATTTTCGTAGGGGCGGCATTAGCAAACGTAGTTTGCGTATATCCGCCCGTTATCGCTCCTGTTCGTGATAATAAACTTGTTTCGCTCAAACAATATTTTTATACTAAAACAAGCGGTCACTTTCTTTCAAAAATTTGCAAAAAATTGGGAGAAAGTGACCGCTTTATTATTTTGCGTAAAATAGCTAAAAATCATAGTTGAATATAGCTTATTACCATTGAATTTATGTCATTACAACTACAAGCAGGCAAGCTTAATAATAGTGCAGATAAAATAACTATTGTTTTGTTGGTAATAGGTTTTATACTGTCTTGCCCTAATTAAAGTATGATCTTATCCTGTAAATAACACTTAATTAACTCAACAATTTTATCCTGATTAAACTGCGAAACAAACTTAATGTTCAGCACATTCCCAAATTGCTTAAATAATTGTTCAGCGTGTTGAATTTTCTTTGCTTCTTCTTTTCTTAAAATATCATTACTCTCCACACCTTTACTTTCAACAACAAGATTTAAGACTTCCCCACTCTCTTTTTTGATGATATAGGCAAAATCAGGAGAATAAGTTCCGCCTCCTGCAACAGGGATTTTAATTGAATTTTTAGGAATTTTAGTAAATACCATAACCTCTTTTATTTCATCATTCACAATATTTTCTTTTTCAATCTCACTGTCATAAAAAACACGATCAAAAAGATAGCTTTCAAGCGGTGATATTTTTTCATCATTTTGCAAACCTAAATCAGCACTGCTAATTTCACTTAGCACCTGCCCTTGTTTATTCGTAAATTTTGTAGGGTGAACTTTGCTATCAATTTGATTGAAGGCAACTGTTTATCAAGGAATAACAAACAACAAGAAATATACTAAAATTTATCTTATTGTTGAACGCTATTTATTACGATATTTTACTCAACAAGCTCATTAAACTTACCAACAAACACTTTTTTTCTATCATTTAACTCATTGAAAAATGGCAAACCAACCAATTTATAATCACTATTTTCCACATTCAGAATATGATTTTTGGCATACTTTTGGGATATTTGTAATAAAAAATCTTCCTTCCATTTATCTTTTTCTAGCAAATGTTCGCCTTTTGGTTCAATGAAAATTTGATAATAAATATTCTCTGTTTTGCTTTTTAAGAACAGTAAAAAATCAGGATCAAAACCACGTCCTTGTTCAAAATCATAGATTTTATACACTTCTTCATTACGCAACAAATACACATTTTCATATTTTTGTTCAAGGCGTTGAATATGTTCACTCATAAATTTAAGCAGTTTTTCTTCTTCGCTCGTTCCCACAAATTCATTTAACACATACCAATCTTTTTCTTGCACGTCATAAGTTGCACCGCTCTCTTCAACCAATTTTTTCTTAGGCTCGCCAAAAACCTCTGTGAGAGATTTTGCATAAAAATCCTCTGTGCCTTTATTCGGATAAATAAAGCGGTCTAATTCTGCAAAGATTTTACTAATAAATGTAAGCATCATATCCAGTTTGTCTTGTGCAGGAATAACATCAAAATTTGGCTGTGCAAATTTTAAATGAAGTTTAATATCGCCTAAAAATTCATCTTTTAATAAATCTTTAACGCTATTAATCTGCAAATTTTGCTGTAACGATTTAAACTGAAATGTTGAATTATCACTTTTCGCTTTAATCGCCATTGCTTTATAAAAAAGTTGGGGCGATAAATCAGAAAAAGTGATGGTATCAGTTTTAATTTTTTGCTCATTAACAAATCGTGTATTTTCATTATTTTCTTCTTCATTAAAATCAATCTCTTCTTCTTTTAACTCATAAACAGGGAACTGATATTCAAAGTAAAAGTCGTGTTTAACTTCATCTAAATTACGCTTACGGCGATTTGCATTTTTAATCTGTTTATTTGCAAAAACTTTTAAACTATTTTGCTGAGCAATTTCTTTAAATTGTGGTTTTAATTCAAATTGCACCACTTTTTTATTACTAATGGGGAAACCCTTTTTTTTCAGCTCGGCTTTTAAGTGAGAAATATAACGACTATCTTCATCAAAGGTATGAAAATAAAGCTCTTCTAAAATTCGTAAATCGTGATCTAAATCTTCATCAAATTTTCGTTTATTCGCTAATTTTTCATCAAAATCAAACGGATAATAACGCACGCCACGCCCAATCAGTTGCATTTCTTTAACCGTTGTTTCAGGCGTTTTCTTATCGCTACCGCCTGCATTTTGAGTTTGATATAAACGAACAATATCAAATAAATTAAGCACGTCCCAACCTTCCGTTAGGCGATCAACCGTAAAAATTGCACGAATAGGATTATTTTTATCTTCTAAGCTATTAAGCAATTTTTCCGTTTCTTCATCGGTTTTTTCTGTTTTGGTTGTATTACTTTTAGAGTTCGTAATAATGGTTTGTCTTTGGCTAAAATGATGTTTAATCCAATCGGCAATCTGTGAAAATGAATGTTCTTTTTCAATAAATTTCAGTATTTTCACAATGCGAGAATTGCCCATTTCATTGATATTTTCATCTTTTTGCTCATTTTTAAACGAGTGAATAAAATCAAAATCATTGTGCGAAATATTCTGTGTCATTTGCAAAAAATGTTCATAATCCTGCTCACTTTCAGCAATGGTTTTACTGCGGAATAAAATCACAGATTTAAAATGCGGAATTTTGTATTTTAATGCAATTTGATGGCGATACCACGCAAACAATAAAGCGGTTAAAATTCTTTCTTTATTTGCAAAAGTAGAAGAAAGCAAATTAATTTCTTTGGTAAAACCTGCTTGCAAGAACTGTTTTAAGTCAAATTTTGCAATAATTTTATCTTGGTATTTTTTCTGTACTTCTTCGTTATCTGGAATTGTTGCCGTAAATTCTAACATTATATTTTTAGGATTTGGTTTTAGCACCAATTCTAAAATCGTATGTTCCCAGCCTAATTTTTCTTTTACTGTGTCCGAAGTTCTATCTGTCAATTCAATGTTTAAATCTAGCTCTTCCTGTTTCTTGCTTTTGGTATTCGCATTTAAGTGATGAGCCTCATCGGCAAGTAACACTAAATTGAGTTTTTTCAACTCATCAAGGGTGTTGATATTCTCTTTTTCAGCGTGAATATCATTATAAAATTTCTGCACCGTCGTAAATTTAATTTCTATCCCTTGCGGATTATCAGAAAAACTCTCAACTTTTTTAACCGCAACAGTTTTATTATCAATAATAATTTTCTGCTTAAATAAATATTTATTGTGATTAACATCAATAAAATTATTCTCGGTTTTATCAACAATATTATTTTGATTAACAAAAAACAGAAAATGGCGATAACCCTTTTTATAATAATGCAAAATACAGCTTGCCATCAGCAAGGTTTTCCCTGTTCCTGTTGCCATATTGAACATTAAATGGGTGGCTTGTTCTTGTGGTTTATTTTCAAAAATAATCAAATTTTCAAGGGCATTTTTTTGCCAATCAAAGAGGTTGAATTTAAGGTTATCGGTAATAAAACTAGGGATTTCAGGGCTACCAGTAAACTCTTTTGCTCCTTCAATTTTTTCAAATAACATTACTCACACTCTCCATAAAATGCTTTGCTTAACACTTTATCCTGTTCATCAATCGCAAATTGTTCATCATCAATTTCGCTTTGATTAACATAGAGTTGGTTATTATCCAGCATTGCACAAAATATCGCTTTCTGCTCATCTAAATATAACGCCTTAAATTGCTCACTTTGAATTTGTTTTTCTATAAAATTTTTCGTCGCAATGTTGTAATGCAAGAAATAATTATTATATATTTCATCAAAATAAGCGGTCAATTCTTCATAAGAATTTACATTTTTTATCTGATTTTTAACCGCTTGATTAAACTGTGCAAGTTCGCAATAAATAAACTCGCCACCACCTTGCCAGTTTACCGCCTTACTAATTCCTCCCTGCTCGCCTGCAATTACTTTTTTCAAGCGTTCAACAGCAATCGTTTCAATATAATCCATTTGCTCAACACCGATATATTGACGCTTCATTTTATGAGCAACCGCTGCTGTTGTACCAGAGCCTAAATGGAAATCTAGAACGATGTCGTTTTCTTGGGTTGATATTTGTATTATATCTTTAATGATTTCTTCTGGTTTTGGAAATGAAAAAACTTTATCATTGAATAAATTTTTAATTTGATTTGTACCATTCCCACTACTATACTCAGGCTTATAAAATAATGTTTTTGGCTTTTTAGAAGGTAGTTCTCCAACATCTGGTCTTTGCTTTTTATATAATGAAAAAGTTTCATTATTTTTCAATACAATAATATCATTTATATTTTTTATTACTGCACTTTTACTCCACCGCCACGACATTTCTTGTCCATCAGTAACTGGTAAAATTTCTGCAAATCCATCTTTCTTTTCTAATGAAACTTCTAAATTTTCATTCACATAAATTGGATAAAATAAATTAGGTCTCTTATATCTTGGAGCATTTGTCCCTGTTGCTTTTAAATTTGCACCTTGCTTATAAAAACCTATTTCATCTTTTTGCCATTTATCTAGTTCTTCTACATCATCAATAGGTAAATTATAAAATTTGGCTTTTTCTTTATTTTTAGCAAAACACAGAATATATTCGTGCGTTCCAGCAAAAGCAAATTGATCTTGATTTCCTTTTAAATTCATTACAGCAGTAAGAGTATTAACAAAGTTTTCTCTACCAAAAATCTCGTCCATTAATACTTTTAAATAAGCCATTCCATCTTCATCAATAGAAATAAAAATAACACCATCATCTTTTAAAAATTCTGTTGCAACTTCCAAGCGGTTTTTCATAAAAGTTAGCCAAGTAGAAAGATGAAAATTTGAATTATAAGCAAATGTATCTGTTGGTTTTTTTTCTTTAAAATAATACGGCGGATCAATATAGATAAGTTTAACTTGTCCTGCAAATTCACTTTTTAGCGAATGTAACGCCAGCAAATTGTTGCCTTTAATAATCAAATTATCAGTAATAATTCCTTGCTCATTACGATGAAATGCTGTCGATTTTTCTTCACTATCGGCACTAAATTTCTTCCAGCTTATTAACGCTTTATTATCAAAAAGACGATCAATTTCATCGGCTGCAAGCACATTGTTGAAAAAGATTTCTTGGCGTTTTTGTGATTTTTGATTAAATGTGTTGGCTTTATAACCCTTTTTTTCATCGGTTTTAGTTACTTTTTCATCATATTCAAAAATAACATCAGTTCCTTCTTCACTGCTCTGCCCACCTGCCAGTACGCAATCTTTATAAGGAAAATCCAGCACCACATCATTGCAATTTTTGAAAAATTTCTGACCGCTTGTTAGCCCAATCCTATTTTTAAATTGCGTATAAGAATTGTTGATTTTGTTTTCTTCAAGGAAAAAACGAAAATTATTGAGTTTAAAAACCAGCGTTTCATCAACATTGATAAAAAATTGTTGTTTTAATTTGGGATTGTTAAGAAGAGATGAAAGTAATTTTTGATCGTATTTTTCAGCATAATCAATCACTAAATTATGATCTAACTCGCCATTGATACAAAAACGATCATCGGTTGATAGTGTGGTTTTAAGAATTACAGCTGTCTGTCTGTCTGTCTGTCTGTCTGTCTGTCTGTCTGTCTGTCTGTCTGTCTGTCTGTCTGTCTGTCTGTCTGTCTGTCTGTCTGTCTGTCTGTCTGTCTGTCTGTCTGTCTGTCTGTCTGTCTGTCTGTCTGTCTAGCATTTTGTTTCCCTTTGAAATTAAAGTCAATGAATTATTTCGGAGCGAATTAACAAATTTTGATTTGTTTTGCGGGCGGATATTCCATTCGCTATGCTCATTCAATCCGCCCTTACGTAAGTAATAATTAAACTTAAAATCCTTTCAATCCAACCACGTGAACATACTCTTGATTATTTGCAATTTTACGTACCAATTTATAAGTTGTTCCTTGCTCTGGGCTGATATTTTCAGGAGCGGCGATCAGTAATTGCATATCTAATCGGTCGCACAATTCAAATAAGGTGTTAATCGATTTCGCGTCAAGTCGAGCCGCTTCATCTAAGAATAATAAGCGACAAGGGAGAATATCTTTGGCACGCATACGGCGAGATTCTTCTTCCCAACTTTGCACTACCATTAGCAAGATTGACATACCTGTACCGATAGCTTCCCCTGTTGAAAGTGAGCTACTTTGAGCCTTCATCCAGCCATCTGCACCGCGATAGGTTTCAACATCAAGGTCAAGGTAATTACGGTAATCTAACAACTCTTCGCCGATAGTTTGTGCCGTACGTTGTCCTAATTCAAGATGTGGATTAACACGTTTATACAACATCGCTAATGCCTCAGAGAACCCAAGTGTTTCACTTTCAAATAAGTCTTTGTGGTTATCTTTTTCGGTCGATAATGCGTTAAGTAAAATAGCGTGAGTATCACGAATATTTACCACCAAACGCACCCCTTTAACCTGTCCAAAAGTAATATTTTGTAGCCCTTGATTAAGTTGTAAAATACGGTTTTGTTCACGTTGAATGGTTTTACGTAAAATATTTGCCACACTTTCTGAACTGATCGCTAATTTTTTCTCACGATTTGTCAATTCACTGGTTAAGCGAGAAAGCTCAATTTCCATTTGTTCAATGGCGTCAATCGGATCATCCGTTTTGATAATATCTTGACGAATTCGCTCACGCAAATGCTGATAAACCGCAATAAAGAATGCCACTTTATTTTCAGGTTTACGATTATCTTCTGAGGCTCGCAAGCTATCACGCAGATATTCATTATCCGCCACCGCAATACGTAACGCCCCTAAGGCTTTATCAGAAATAGAACGTAATTCTTCAGATGACATATACGCCAACTCACGGCGGTTCAGACGTTTTTCTACATCGCTGTTGCGAGATAAACGCATTACCACACACCAACTCACTTTCGCTTGCACCACTTGTTCACGCAATACTTTATAATCACGTTCTGCTTTGCGTACTGCACGATTTAAGTTATCCATATCAGCCTCAATCACGGCTAATTGTTTTTCTAAATAACTCTTACGGCTACGTTGTTGGCTTAAACGTTGTTGCAATTCATCACGTTGTGTTCTAGCTCTTTCTTCTGCCTCTGAATCGCCTCGCAAACCTAATTCATCAATTTCACGCACTAATTCTACAAGCATTTCATTTTTCGCCTCATAAGAACTGCGTAATGAAGTAAGCACTTGATTATATTGTGTATATTGTGTTTGAGCTTGTCTAAATTGTGCTTTTGCTTGTTCACGTTCACGTTGTGCGTTTTCTAAACGCACACGCAACTGTTCGGTTAATTCTGACCCCTCTTGGGTTGAATCTTCATAGCTAAAATGCAAACGTCGGTTCATTACATCAGACAAACAGAACACTTGCTGTTTTCGTAATTTTTGATCAGAAACAGACCGCTTATATTCTGCTTCAAGCTGTTCAAATTTAGTCGGATCACTTTGTAAAGCGGTTGCAATCGGTTCTAATTGTGCTAAATATTGCCCAAATTGACGGATAAATTGCTCATCTTCCTGTGCTTCTAATAATTGCTCCTTGCATTCTTCAGCACGATCAATCAAGGTTTCGTCCGCTAATAATTCAACCTGTGGCAAGGCTTTATTAAGAAGTTGTAACTGCTCTTTACAATTATCACGTTTATGGCGTAATTGTTGCTCATTACCGCTGATTTGATTTAATTCACGTTCAATTTCAACACGTTGAGCAGAAATTTCTTGCATTGCTTGTTCAGGATTTACCTCAAACGCAAGGTTTAAATGTGTACCGACAAACTGACTTAAATGTTGATATAAACGCTGACATTTTTGCACTTCAAAGGCACATTTTGCGTGCTGTTCGGTAATTTCTTCCTGCTCTGCTTTTAATAATTCAAGCTGTTTCTCACGAGCTGCACGTCCAAATAACGGCACTTGTGGGAATTTTGAATAACGCCATTGACGGTTTGAAACTTGCACCACCACACCATCGCCTAATTCGGTCGCTTCAAATACATCATCATCAAATGAACTTGGATCACCTTCAATTAAATAAAGATCATCTGGGCAATCATCTAACTGTTCTAACTGTGATTTCACACTTTCTAAATCTCGCACCACGATTGCGTGACGAGCCTCGCCATAAAGAGCTGAGAAATAAGGGGCATCATCAATAGACACATCTTCGTATAATTCTGAAAGCAACACACCACCAAAACGCTCGGCAAGTTGATTTAAGCGTGGATCTTCTGAACCATCAGGCTGGCTCAAACGGGTAATTTGCCCTTCTAAACGATCTGATTTTCTGGCTAATTTATCACGCTCTAAGGTTATTTCACGCTCTGAATTTAAGGTGTCTTGCATAAACGCCATAACCTGTTGGCTTGCCTCAAATTCTCTGTCGCATTGTTCTTGTAAACGCTCTAATGCTGATTGTGCAGTATGCCACGCTGGTGCAGTTTGAGTTAGTTTTTGATATTGTTGGTTAAGTTGTTCTAACTGCTGACGTTGCGTTGAACGTACTTCCACCACTTCGCCTAACTCGGCTTCAATATCTTCTAAACTTACTTGCTGTTCTTCAAAATAGCCTTCTAATTCTTCAGCTGTAGTAAAGTCCGTTTGAGCTTTATGATTAAATTCTTTTAACAAACGCTCAGCATTTTGTTGTTGCTGTAATTTACGTTCTAATTCATTTAATTTTTGGCGTAAACTCACCGCTTGATTTGCTTGTGATTTTTGGCTTGGATAGGCTGATAATAACGATTTCGCCTCACTCCACGCCTCTGAGCGGTCAATTTTTCCTGAAATTTTGCAAACCAAATCATAGGCTTTATCAAACTGCTCTTTGGCAATTTCTGATACCGATAAACGCTGTTCTAATTCAAACACTTTATCGGTTAATTCTTCCGCTTGGGCTTCAAATTCAACCGCATAATCTTGAATATTGTGTAAATCTAAATTTGGCAAACCACACACTTGTTTTGCTTTTTCAAGGGCTTGCACCGCCTGTTGATATTGCAATGCTCGGGTTTGTTGAGCGTCTAAGGCTTGTTGATAATCAGCTAATTGTGAGCGTAAATCTTCCACCACTTCTTCGGCTTCTTCGGCTCTAAATTGCGAACTTTCCACTTGTTCAGAAAGCTCTTCCATCGCCATTTGTTGCTCTTCAATTTTCTCAACTAAATCATTGACTTCGTCTTGATAACGCTCTACTTTTTCTTGATGACGTAGTGCATTCATCACTAAATTTAGATGATCGGTCGCACTATTAAATTCTGCCTCTAAATGACTTTCCGTTTCCGCAATTTCACTGACTTCACGGCTATATTCCACTAATTGCGTTTGTGATAGCTCAATTTTTGCTTTTACTTCTTGCCAGTTTTTACGTTGTGCCAACACATTTTCAACATTACCACGACGCTCATTTGCATTACGCATATAGTCCGCAGACACATAGTTGGTACTTTCTGTAATCAGCTTTTTGAACATATCACGATCAGATTGCGTTACCTTAATCGCCTCTAAGGTCATACGGTTTTCACGCAATGCCGATTCCATATCTTGGAAGGCTTGGCGAACCCCTGTATTTTCAGGCAATAAATATTCACGCAATGATTTTGTGATCGCCCCTGAAATCCCACCATAAAGGGACGCCTCAATCAATTTATAGAATTTGCTACGATCTGACGCTGATCTTAAACGTTTTGGTAACACGCCTAAATCAAATAAAAAACTATGATAATCGGTAATTGAGTTATATTGTTTGAACTGAATTTCAGTGCTTTCACATTTCTCTTTTAGCTCATTTAACGCTAATACTCTCGCACTGCGATCAGCGACTTTTTCTGTTAAAATGCTAATAATAGACTGTTCAGTCGGTAAGTTTTGCAATGAAAACGGACGAATATCCACTTTCTTATCTCGTCCAGCCACTTGTTGCAAACGCACCCCTGAAATAATACGCTGTTTGCGAGAGTTTTCACTTTCTAACACCGCATAACACACGCCTGATTTCAATTTACCGTGTAAGCCTTTATCACGAGAGCCTGCTGTTGAGCCTGCCTCTGTGGTATTACGGAAGTTTAACAAAGTTAAATCTGGGATTAACGCCGTAACAAAACCTGCCATTGTGGTGGATTTACCCGCACCGTTTCCACCTGAAAGGGTCGTTACTAAATCATCTAAATCAAAAGTACGAGCAAAAAAACCGTTCCAGTTAATTAAGGTTAAAGAAATAAATTTTCCACGTGCAATGCTCTCTTTTTTAGTTACGACAGGCTTATCTACAATAGGAGAAGCAAGCGGTGTGATTTCTACTGTTTTTTGCAATTCTTGTTGTTCTACTTGTAATTCAAATTGTTGTTCAGTCATTATTCTTCCTTACCTAAATCTTGTTCAATTTCATCAAACTGCTCATCTTCATCATCTGCATTTTCTTGATCAAAAACCACCGCTTGTGCTTGTTTTTCTAATTCTTGTGGGGTTGTACCTTCTCCATCACGGATTAAACGAAGTTGTGCTTCACGTGGATCATCGCCACTGCGAACATCAGCACCAAAACGGAATACTGACTCTGAAATTACAAATTTTTTGCTATTTTGATCACCAACACGAGTAATCATTCCAATACGCATTAAACGACGTAAAGCCCCACTGACTTTTTCTAATAATTTCGCTTTATCTAAATCAGAACCTGTCGAACGTGGATTCACCGCTTTTAATAATTTTGTTTCATCTGCAAGGTTTAATAACTCTTCATAAACATCATCAAAACTAAAAATCCCTTGCTGAGCCAAACGTTCAGGGCTTAGATAAAGATAACAAAGTACTTTACCCACCAACATTTCCATTTCACTCATCACGCTACGAGCAATTAATGTTGTCGCTTTTGGACGTAAATAGAAAAAGCCCTCAGGCGCACGAATTAGCTCCACATTGTAACGGCGATAAAATTGCTCTAACTCTGCTTGATAATCCATTAAAAAACTATGTTGATCTAACAAATCAATACTAATATGTCGTCCTGCTCGTAACTGGCTGTCTAGTTCAGGAAAAATAGGATTAGCAATGGCGATTGCTAACTTGGTTGAAATTACGTCTTCTATGTTTTGTGTCATTGTGGTTCTCTTTTTAAACTAATAGTTTGTAGAAAATATGATGTGCTATATCTCTATATCATATTTCTACTTTCAAATATATTTACTTGCCTCTTTGAGGCTTAATTTTGCCATTTTATCTTTGTATTTTACAATAAAGGTTCTCACCCATTTAGGATTAGTTTTGGAATAATCTCTTAAACTCCAGCCAATAGCTTTATTAATAAAAAATTCATCACTTTCTAAATTATTTACAATAATTTTTTCTAATAATTCGGTATTTGTTTTTTCTTTTCTTAAGAGTTGATGATCTATAGCAATTCGTCTAACCCAAAAATCCTCATCCTTTGACCATTTTAGCATTACATCATCTATTCTATTATCTGTAAGCCCAATATTTCCAATAATTCTATCCAATTTATCAATAGTATCCCACCACTGCTTCTGCTTAACATAATTAAAAAGTTTAGGAATATCATCATAAGTTAAGTATTTTTGCATTGTAATTAGATAATCCATAACTAAATACTGAAATTCTCTATATTCATCTTGGTAACACTTATCTAAAAATAACCAATCTATCCTTGCATTTTTCTTTTCTATTTCCAAAAAATCTTTACAAAGTTTCTTTCTTTTAGGGGTATGTATTCCATAGAAACAAAACTGATTTCGCATATACTTTGCTTCTTGAATAGCTTTCTCTACATTTTGATTTTCTTCAAAAATTTTTTTAATTTTTAAATAGTTAGTCATTTTTGTCCTACCATTGCTACTAATTGATGAATGTACATAAACTATATATGCTAATACTACTTCTACACTACGAATTACTAAGCATAAATATCACTTATACTCATCAATCATATTAGCTTGCACTTCTGCACCTTGATTATTGATGGTTTGCCATTGTGGATAGACTGCTTGTCTGTCTTCGCTTGCCATACCTAATTTAACCGCTTGATCCACAATAATTCGAGCCACATCAAAATGGCGACTTTCAGGGTATTTAGCAAGTTGATCTCGTAAAATTTCACTTAAATCTAACCGCTTACCTTGCTCTCGATAAGGCATTAAGTGAGCTTGCATTAGTTCAATAATTTGCTCTTGTACGTCAGACAGCGATTCATATTCTAGTTCTGTTGGTAATTCGCCTACGGCGTCCGCTTCATTAAAGGCGAGTTCATCATCACGTAGATCGAGCATTGATTCTGCTTTGGAAAAATATAACATCCACGGATCGTCAAAATAGCCTTGAATAGATTTGCGTAAACGTTGCCCAAACACACGGTTTTTATCCATATCAATCGCTGTTCGGATAAACTTATGTACGTGGCGATCGTAACCGATCCAAAGATCGATAGATTGCTGTCCCCAACTGATAATGCGGTCTAATTTATTTTGTAAATTGACAATTAAGCTATCAACAAAGTCTAAATCATTTCGCCCGATTAAACAGCTTTGAATACGCAATAATTGAGATTGTAATTTATCCCCTGCGGCATTGAGCGTATCTTGTAATTCTCGTAAGCTGACCGATGTTTCATCTAATAATTGCTCACAACTTGAAATTGCCTCGTGCCAATTTTGACTTAATAATTGTGCGATACGATCACGGATGTGTTGCTGGTTTTCGTCCATTACACGCTGTGAGAGATCGATGCTATCAAAAATTTCAGCAACAGAATATTTTAAAGGTGCAAAAACCTGTGTTCGCCAAAAACGTTCATCACCATTTTCTTCTGCTGCATTTGAAGCTCGCTCTATTTCATCCGCAACAATAGAAAGCTGGATAGAAAGACGTAAGGTTGAAAATTCTCTTTGACGCACATAATAATCTGCCACACCTACACCTAATGGCGTTAAACGATAAATAGATAATCCTTCGGTAAAATCACTGCTAAAACGATTTAAAAAGCGTTGTTTAACCAAATCATTGATCGCATTATTGGCGCGTTGAGTAAGCGTATTCTCTGCTTGTTCAAAACTATTAGAAACATAGCGAAATAAATCAACCAAATCACTTTCAAGCATTTCACCGTCTAATGATTGCTCATTATTATAAATAGAAATCGCCAAAAGAAAGGCTAATCGTTCTGTTGATAACGAAAGTGAAAATTCACGTGATTTTGTCCAATCAATCAGTTCTGGAAGTGTTTGTGCCAATTCATTTTGCATAGGGATTTTCATTATTTTGTATATTATAAAAAATGACTGTTATTGTACAATAACACAAACCAAAAAGGGAACTTTTTTCAGATAACTTAAGAAGAAGTCAGGGCAACCGCGTACTTTGTCTATAAATTAATCACACACACCAAAAATAAGCTCAGACCTCATTTCATCAGACCAGCCAGCTGATTTCAGCTTGCTTTTCATACTATTTTTAGCTGGATGTAGTCGTGCTAAATTAAGCCCTAAACGCCTAATTATTGCCATATTTTCAACGCCATCCCCCAAATAAATCGTACTATCATCTTCTTTAAAAACAACATCAAGTACCCAATGCGCTTTATTTTCAACTTCCCAATGACCCCTAATATATTTCGCAAAGTCTTCGCAAGGAACATCTAAGCTACTTATATAAAATACTTTTTCTTCACTTTTCTTGCCATTGTCTTCTCTTATCCTATGAACTTGAATAAGGCTTTTAATTCCTGTCCAACCTTGAGATTCCAAAAGCCAATCACTTATTGGTAATTTTGAATAATACCGTTGATCTATTCGACTTCTTTCACAGTTAACTTCTTGAAATTTATCTATTTTTATTGATTTTTCTCGCACTACTTTATGAAAATAACTTTCTATTTCATTTCTAAATTTCTTATGATTATTTTTCAATGGCATCACATAATCGCTCTTCTTTTCTATGATTTTCTTCGCTATTTTCTTTTGCGTATTCATCGCATCTACCGTAATGACGGCTTGATTTAGCTCTAAAATATCTATCATTTCTAGAATGCTTTCATTCTCATTTTTCTTACCTTTGGACTTATTTTGAGCTAAAATTAATCCTCTTGAACAGCTCCAAGCCGTAATACTATGTAGGGCATTATGAGGCTCTAAATGTGAACTGTTTTTTAATGTTTTACCATCTATTGCAATACACTCTTTGCCTTGTGATTTTCGTATCTCATTGATAAAATTAATAAAAATATAATTTAATTTCTCAGGATTTATCCGTCTTACAATACGAGCAATCGTATCATCAACAGGAATACCATTTTCAAAATCTCGGTATTTTCGTAACCATTTTATATTCAATTTACCAAACTGATGAATTTCACTCCATCCTTCTGCACCTGATATTACCGCACTTACGAAAAGAAAAATAACATCTAAGAAGTCATGTTTTCTGTTTATATCTTTGCGAGGGTCTTCCAAATCTTTAAAAGCTGATAATATATTCATTTTTACACCTATTTGTTATTGAATAATAGGTGCTATTAGATCATATTTTTAAGAAAAGTGCGATCTTGCCCTGAAGAAGAAGTAACTCTGAGTTTTGTTATTGTTCAATTTATACATTAGGTATGTCTTGAAGTATTTTGTACTTTGGCATTTTTTTATTCTTTATACTGAGAACAACTGAGGTGTAAAAATATAAACACAAATTACAAGCGGTTAGATTATGAGTATTTTTTGCAAATTTTTCATCAAATCTACCCGCTTGTTTATTACTTCACTAATTTCAATTTTGAGTTTCTTTTGGCTTTTATCTCAGTTTGAGAAGTTTGGCGGTTGGTGTAGTTTTCTTCATTATAATACTCCTCTTCTTGGAACATTATTCCCTCACTGGTTTCCTGTGCATATAACGCAATAATTGCCCCTAAAGGAATATAAAGATCTCTTAACATTCCGTTAAAACGAGCACTAAAACTTACCGCTTCATCATCAATGGTATATTGACCAATAGAGCGAGGAGAAAGGTTTAAAATAATTCGACCTTCTGTAATAAACTCTTGTGGCACATCAACATCAGAGTATTCTGTATTAACCAATAAATAGGGGGTATTATCACTATCAAGAATCCAATTATAATAAGCATTATAAAGATAAGGGCGTAGTGGTTTCATTATTCTTTCTCGTCCATTAAAGATTTTGGTGGTTTGCCACCGATAGATTGAATAAAGCTTTTACGTTGAAAAATACGCGTCATATAGCTTTTTATTGCCTTACTCCCTGCACCCGTAAATTCGACACCTAAATTATGCATACGCCATAAAAGAGGAGCGATATAGCAGTCTAATAGGGTGAAATCATCATTTAAAAAATAAGGTTTTGCAGCAAAAATACTTCCCAGTGCTAAAAACTCTTCTCGCAGTTGGCTTAATGCTTTTTTTGCTTCATCAGATTCTGGATTTTCATTCACAATATCAATTAACGCATACCAATCATTTTGAATTCGATGAATAGTTAAACGTGTTTCTGCTCGTGCAACTGGATAAACTGACATTAATGGAGGATGAGGAAAACGTTCATCAAGGTATTCCATAATAATACGAGAATTAAAAAGCACTAAATCACGATCAACTAGAGTTGGAAGATTGCCACGAGGGTTTAATTCCAATAAGTCTTCAGAAATAGTGTTAGGCTCGATATCTTCGATTTCATAAGGTACGCCCTTTTCTGCTAGTGTGATACGAACTTGATGGCTATAGATATCATTTTTATTAGAAAAAAGCGTCATTATTGAACGTTTATTTATATTCGTCATTGATTACTCCTGAAACAATCTTAAATTATAGAAAATATAACGACAATTATATCACAGATTAGATCTAAGTTTCACTTGAAAAAAATTAACCAATTAAAATAGTAAGTTTATTTACCTTATTCTCGAGAACCACAATCTATTACTTCATTGTTTTATCCATTTTTCCTTGTTCTCCAATCTTCTGTTTTAAAATAGCTGAAAATTGTTGTTTTCCTTTTCTGAAAATTTATTTACATATCAGTATTGAGTATAATCTTGCTCTGATTACTGCCGTATGCTATTTTTCCTCTTTAATTTTTTTTACACAAAGAGAACTTATCTTGAAAATAAATTATTTCGCTACAACTTCTAATGGTAAAATAAAAAAGAATAAATAAAGAAAATTTTATTAAAAAAGAGAAGAGACTTGTCAAATTATCAACCTCAAGTGAATAGTGAGTCTATTATTGTTGAAACTTATAAAACATATGGGTAATGCAACAAGTTATAGTGATAATATTACTCGTTTTACGTCTTTAAGTACAAGATCATCTTTAGGTATTTCTGGTATAACTATAAAAAACAATATGGTTCTGGTTTAGACAACATTATCACTTTCGCAAAAATGGAACCATAGAATAATTCACAATAGGACGATAATATGATTAACATAAGAAATGTTTCACATCATTTTGGCACAAGACAAATACTAAAAAATATTAATTTAACAATTAATGAAAAAAAAGTCGCCATTATTGGAGGAAATGGTTCAGGAAAGAGTACATTTGCACGCTTATTAAACGGCCTTTTAATCCCCAATAAAGGCGAAGTTATTATTGATGGCTTAAATACACAGAAAGACAGTAAAACAATACGAAAAAAAGTAGGATTTGTTTTTCAAAATCCTGATAATCAAATTGTATTTCCTATTGTTGAAGAAGATCTTGCTTTTGGAATGAAAAATCTAGGTTTATCTGCTGACATTATTAAAACAAGGATTGATACCGTATTATCTCGTCATAATTTACTGGATTTTAAAA
This sequence comes from Phocoenobacter atlanticus subsp. cyclopteri, assembly GCF_018343795.1. Lineage (GTDB taxonomy): Bacteria > Pseudomonadota > Gammaproteobacteria > Enterobacterales > Pasteurellaceae > Phocoenobacter > Phocoenobacter atlanticus. The sequence continues at coordinate 686,761 of NZ_CP074346.1, read as the reverse complement.
CGCATCCCACTCATTTACTTAGTGGTGGACAAAAACAACTCATTGCTATTTTAGGTGTACTGGTTATGCAACCTGAATACATTGTTTTTGATGAACCGACAACTTTATTAGATCTGAGAAATAAAAAAATAATTTCCGATTTAATCAATAAACTTGAACAAAATGTTATTGTTATATCACACGATTTAGATCTATTAAATAATTTTGAACGTATTATTGTATTTAACGATGGTCAAATTATTTGTGATGATATTCCTGCCATTGCTTTAAAAAAATATAGAGAAATAATGCGATGAGTTTATCATTATATGTTGCAAAGCAATCTTGTATACATAACACACCAATACAAATTAAATTTCTTTGCTTAATCATTTTAAGCACGATGTTATTCGTATATCCCTATTTGCCGTTTTCATTAATATCACTTCTTATAGTTTGTTTATTATTTCTACTAGCAAAATTTACAATAGGCACAATATTTTATCAAATAAAACCTATATTACCCTTTTTAATTATTTTATTTTTGTGTCAGTTATACATTTCTAGTTTCATTATGGGACTCAATGTAGTAATAAGATTATCAACTATCTTACTTTTAGCATCATTATTAACACTCACCACAAAGTCTAGTATAATTATTGAAGCTATAGAAAAACATCTATATTGGCTTAAATATATAAATATTAATCCTAAGAAAGTAGGATTGGCAATTTCTCTTACTTTACGCTTTATTCCTATGTTATCTGATATTACAAAAGAGGTAAAAGAAGCTCAAAGCGTAAGAGGATTAGAAACGAATATTTTTGCTATTGCTATACCTGTTATCATTCGTACACTTAAAATGGCTGATGAAATTTCTGCTGCCATTGATGCACGAGCGTTTGATTAAAATAATTAGAATTCATTAAATAAGGAAATATTTTATGTTTACCAAAGATATTGTTTACATTTCTCTCTTCGCCTCACTGACGGCTACACTTGGGTTATTTCCTACAATTTCACTCCCTTTTATTAGTGTACCAATCACTATACAATCCATTGCTTGTATGCTTGCTGGAGCCATTGCTGGTTCTAAAAGAGGTGCATTGGCAATGTTATTATTTATCGTTCTAGTAATGATCGGTCTACCACTATTATCTGGTGGACGTGGGGGATTTGGAATTTTACTTGGTCCAACAGGAGGATTTCTAATCGGATGGATAGCTGGGGCTTATCTAATAGGTCTTCTCTACGAAAAAGTACTCAAAAGGGGTTTTCTTTATGAATTTCTTTTTATCGCTTTAGGTGGTATTGTTATTGTTTATGGGTTTGGTATTCCTTGGTTATCTATCGCAACTGAAATGACAATAAAACAAGCTACCATCGGAAGCCTTGCTTTTATTCCAGGGGATATTGCCAAAGTCGTATTAGCACTGTACATAGTTAAAATGATTAGAAAAGGTTATCCAGATTTTATTCTCACAAAATAACCTCACTTATGTATATCCCTACTTTCCGTTTTCCACGGAAAATAGGGATCAGTGACACAATAACTTATAAAGAATTATTGAGAGAGTTTAAATATTTCTTAAAACCTTCCCCTAATTCAGGATGATTAAGTGTATATTCCACAAAGGCCTCGGCATAACCCTGTTTATTTCCACAATCAAAGGTTTTACCGCTCATTCTAAATGCTTCTACGGTTTCTTGTTTAATAAGCATATCAATTGCATCGGTTAATTGAATTTCATCACCAACACCAATTGGGGTTTTTTCCAATAATTCCCAAATCGTATTCGAAAATACATATCGTCCGACGACAGCTAGATTAGAAGGTGCCTCTTCAATTTTTGGTTTTTCAACTATATTAACAATTTTAGTGCTTTTACCAGTATCTAAAGCAGTACCTCCACAATCGGCAATACCATAACTACTCACTTCTTCTTGAGATACTGGTGAAACCATTATTTGACTATTTCCTGTTTTTTTAAAACGAGAAATCATTGCGGCTAAATTTTCTTTGGTTTGATCGGCAGAAAAATCAGCCAACAGAACATCAGGAAGTACTACTGCAAAAGGTTCATCACCAACAACAGCTCTACCACACAATACCGCATGTCCTAACCCTTTAGCGTGCCCTTGTCTTACGTGCATTAATGTTACATCTTTTGGTACAATAGAACGTACTTCATCAAGAAGCTGTCGCTTAACTCGTTTTTCTAACATTGTTTCGAGCTCAAACGAAGTATCAAAGTGATTCTCTATCGCATTTTTAGAAGAATGAGTCACTAATACTATTTCTTTGATACCCGCTGCTACACATTCATTCACAATATACTGAATTAATGGCTTATCTGCAATTGTCAGCATTTCTTTTGGAATTGCTTTTGTTGCAGGCAACATTCTTGTACCTAACCCCGCTACAGGAATAATAACTTTCATATAATCCTCATTTATGTAAAACTAAAATCACTATCAAAAATTTCAGTTTTGGTTATATTTTAATTATTCTTCTTTTGGTAATTCTTCTTTTAATGGTTCACCATTAATTTGCTTATATACCTCTTCTCTATGAACAGACACCTCTTTTGGGGCATTAATTCCTAATTTTACCTGAGTTCCTCGAATACTAAGTACCGTAACTTCAACATTGTCACCAATAAGTAAACTTTCCCCCGATTTACGAGTAAGAATAAGCATAACTTTCTCCTTTTTAAATAAATTTGTAATAATTTTCAAACAGAAGTTATTATAATCTTGTTTGAATCCATTCTCTTGCTGTTGCAAGTGCTAAATTGATATTTTCAGGTTGAGAACCGCCCGCCATTGCCATATCTGGACGACCACCTCCTTTACCACCAACTTGTTGAGCCATTTCATTGACCAACTGCCCTGCATTAATTTTTGCTGTAGTATCTTTAGAAATACCCACAACTAAATTAACCTTTTCTCCCGTTGCTGATACAAACACGATAACAGCTGAACCTAACTGATTTTTTAAATCATCAACCATTGTTCTTAATGCTTTTGTTTCAACACCGTCTAACTGTTGAATAATGACATTCACACCATTAATAATTTCAGCTTGTTTAGCTAAGTTTGCACCAGCCTGTGAAGCCATTTTATCTTTTATTTGTTGTAACTCTTTTTCAGTACGTTTCGCTTTATCTTGCAGTTGTTGAATTTTTTCAAGTAATGAGTTGCTATCTGCTTTTAATAATTCTGCACTTTGTTGTATCACTTTTTGTTGACGTTGCAACCATTCAATTGCTTTTTCACCTGTTACCGCTTCAACTCGACGTATTCCAGATGCAATTGCCCCTTCTGAAATCAGTTTAAATAAACCAATTTCACCCGTTTGAGATACGTGTGTTCCACCACACAATTCAACTGAAAATTCTGTCATTTTTACAACACGAACTCGATCGCCATATTTTTCACCAAATAATGCCATTGCACCTTGCTTTTTAGCAGATTCGATATCCATAATTTCCGTTGTTACTGGTGAATTTCTACGAATTTCACGGTTTACAATTTGTTCAATTTCTTCTAATTGAGCTTTAGTAATTGCTTCAGGTTGAGAAAAATCAAAACGTAACATATCATCTGAAACTAATGAACCTTTTTGTATGACGTGATGACCTAAAACTTGACGTAATGCACCGTGCATTAAGTGGGTCGCACTATGGTTTAATGTTGCAGCGTGACGTCGTAACTCATTTATTTGAGCTTGAACCGTATCCCCCACTGTAAGAGAACCCGCTTCTAGTTGTCCAATATGTCCAAATACATCACCATATTTTTGAGTATCATTGACCACAAAATTGCAAATTTCTGTTGAAATGTAACCGCTATCACCAATTTGACCACCAGACTCACCATAGAATGGTGTGCGATCTAACACTACAACAGCATTTTCACCAGATTGAATACAATTCACACTTTTACCATTACAGAATAATGCAACCACTTTAGTATCTTTAAGTGCTGTTTTGGTATATCCCTCAAACACTGTTGAACCATCAACCTTAATGACGCTATTATAATCCATTCCAAAACTACTACTTGCTTTGGCTCGTTCTCGTTGGGCTTGCATTTCCTTATCAAAACCTATTTCATCAACAGTAATTTCACGATCACGACATACATCAGCTGTAAGATCTAATGGGAAACCATAAGTATCATACAATTTGAAGGCAACTTCACCTGATAAAACCTTATTTTCTACTTTTGATAACGCCTCTTCCAATAAGCTTAAACCACGTTCTAAAGTACGAGCAAATTGCTCTTCTTCTGCTTTTAATGTTTTTTCAATATGCGTTTGTTTTTCTGTTAATAAATCGCCCGCTTTACCCATTACTTTTGCAAGAGTTGGTACTAATTTATAAAAAAAGCTCTCTTTTGCTCCTAATAAATTACCGTGTCTTACTGCTCGCCGAATAATACGACGTAATACATAACCACGCCCTTCATTTGAAGGCACTACACCATCCGCAATTAAGTAAGCACAAGAACGAATGTGATCAGCGACCACTCGTAATGATTTATTATCTAAATCTGTTACATTTAATAATCTCGCCACTTCTTTAATTAAAGTTTGGAAAATATCAATTTCATAGTTAGAATTCACGTGTTGCAATACTGCACTAATACGTTCTAATCCCATTCCTGTATCAACAGAGGGTTTTGGTAATTTTTCCATTGTTCCGTCAGCCTGACGATTAAATTGCATAAATACCAAATTCCAAATTTCAATATAACGATCGCCATCTTCTTCTGGGCTTCCCGGTGGACCTCCCCAAATATGATCGCCGTGATCATAGAAAATTTCAGAACAAGGTCCACAAGGTCCTGTGTCTCCCATTTGCCAGAAGTTGTCTGAGTTATAAGGTTGGTCTTCACTTTTATCGCCAATTCGGATAATACGTTCAGCAGGCACACCTATTTCATCACGCCAAATATTAAATGCCTCATCGTCAGTTTTATAAACCGTTACCCATAATTTTTCTTTTGGTAAGCCTAACCACTCTGGCGATGTTAAATATTCCCACGCATAATGAATCGCATCTTGTTTAAAATAATCCCCAAAACTAAAATTACCCAACATTTCAAAGAAAGTATGATGACGAGCGGTATAACCTACATTTTCTAAATCATTATGTTTTCCACCTGCTCGCACACAACGTTGTGATGTAGTTGCCCTTGTATAATTACGTTTATCTAAACCTAAAAATACATCTTTAAATTGGTTCATTCCCGCATTGGTAAATAACAGTGTTGGATCATTATCTGGCACCAGTGAACTACTGTTGATAATTGAATGTCCTTTGCTGTTAAAAAAATCTAAAAAAGATTGTCTTATTTGTGATGTTGTTTTCATAGGTAAATACTCTAATACTATTACATATATTTAAAGGTGACTATTCTGACATAAATTTATTATTTTATAAAATGCTATTTCTTAAATATAGTCGATGACCCCTTACTTTATAAAAAAATAGACCACCAGTAATTTAATACAAGCAGTCTATTTTATAAACTCAATCCATTGGATACTAATTGTCTTTAAGTGGTACTACCAACATATCAACGGAGATAGAGTTCATCGCTTGACGTGTTGAAGAGACTAGCTTACTCCAAAAATCCTGATGATGCCCTGTGATAAGTAAATCTACTTTATATTCATCGATAGCATCTTGTAAAACTTGGGTAAAATCTCCTGTCCCACTTAAACGTTCAGTAACAGGATAATCTATTTTTTCAGAGAACTCGCTTAATACTTGAAGTGTTTCCTCTGTTACATTATCCTGAACTGATGTCATATTGATATCAATCAATCCAGTATAAAGATCAGAAAAATTAACATCAACATGAATTATTGATAATTTTGCATTACACGCTTTTGCAAAATCTGCCCCTTTGCGTAATAAAACAAGACTTTCATCAGAAAGATCAACGGCAACTAAAATATGGTTATACATAATAAACTCCTCGATGTTGATGACCAATTTACTAGAAGTATACTAACATTATCTAAAATAAAAAAACTTGTTGAAGATCACATTTTTTAAAATTAAACTAATAATACTGTCTTAATTATCAATAATTTTTTCATAATTTATAATTTTTATCGTAAAAATATTAGTATAATGAAATAAACTTTATTACATTTAATGACTAACAATTGGAATACCATAAATATGCTAAAAATACTTTTAGTGAATGAAGATAGAAAATCTATACAATCACTGATAGAAATACCCTTATCTTCCGATTTTTCTTTAGACATTTCCTGTCGTCAAAATGTGTTAAGTAAAATAGCAGAATATCACTACAATCTCATTTTATTAGATACAAAAAATAACCTTGAGATCCTAAAACAAATTCGCCAACAATATCATATTCCTATAATGATATTAACTGAATATAATGAAGAAATTGAACGAATTGAGGCATTTGAGTTAGGTGCTGATGATTATCTAGTAAAACCTTTTAGCCATCGTGAATTTAGTGCAAGAATAAATGCTGTTCTACGCAGAGCCTACAATACAATCATAATAAACAATAAAAAATTACAATTTTGTGGCGTTGAATTGAACATCAATAGTCAACAAGCTTTATATAATGATAAAGATTTACACTTAACTAATACTGAATTTAACTTATTTAAAATATTAGTGGATAGCCCAGGAAAAATTTTTTCTCGTGAAACTTTGAGTGTTAAAGTACTAGATAAAGCACTTAATCCTTATGATCGTGCTATTGATATGCATATCTCTAATTTACGAAAAAAACTGCCAAAAAGAGAAGATAACCTACCTTGGTTTAAAACCTTACGAGGTAAAGGTTATTTTTTAATTAAAGAATAAAGCGACAACGCCATTATTTTAGTTTTTTTCTATTGCACTTAGCATACCTCTTAAAATATTCAATTCTGTTTTTTCTAAGTGAGCACGCTGATATAAGCGACGAAGTTTGGGCATCATTGCATCATTTTTAATAAAACCTAAATTTTTATATACTTTTTCAGTATGCTGAAAAAAGTGTTCAAGTGCTTGTGCTGTTGGATATTCTACAAGCGGTAAGTTATGATCTACTTTTTGCAAATTTTCTATTTCAAGATATGCATTTCTAATTTCATAACTAATCAACTGTACTGCCATTGCTAAATTTAAAGAGCTGTATTCTGGATTAGTTGGCACATTTAAATGATAGTGGCATTTCAACAACTCATCGTTGGTTAAACCGACTCGCTCTCGTCCAAAAACCATTGCAACTTTCCCCTGTTGAGCCTGCTCTACAATCAATTTTCCTCCTTTTCTTGGAGCAATTAACGTTGATTGTAAATGACGCAATCTTGCACTACTCCCCACGACTAATTGACAATCTGCAATTGCCTCATCAAAAGTATCAAAAATTTGAGTCTGAGCTAAAACATCCTTTGCGCCAGCTGATAATGCAATAGCTTGATCGTCAATAGATTGTAAAGGATTAACCAAACGCAATTGTGAAAGTCCCATTGTTTTCATTGCTCGTGCAGCAGAACCAATATTTCCACTATGTGATGTTTCAACTAAAACAATCTGAATTTTCTCTAAAATATGTTTCATTTTTACTCACTTTTTAATTAAAAAAACCACCTTATAAAAATAAGGTGGTCTAAAATTATCACTATTTTATCTCTATGGATATTGCTGTTGCTCTTGTTTTTCTTTCAGTAACTGCTGCTCTTCTACTTTTTTCTTTTCATCTTCAATCTTTCGAATTTCGTCGTGAAGATTTAAACTCACTTGTTGTATACTATTTGTAAAAGGTAATGTTTGTAAAATAGGTTGATCTTGAACAAATTCATTTTCATTTGAATTGTTCATCACATTTACGCCTAACACAGCCACAAAACAGACTGAGGCAGCAATACCTACTTGCATAAATGGCATCACCCAACGTTTTACTTTTAATCCCATACGTTGAGTTTTCGGTTGTAAATCCATCTCTTCATTTTCAATCAATGCTTCCATTTTTTCTGAAAAATCACGACCTAAAAGTAGATCTTCCCCACGCATCACACTACGTACAGTATGGTAATGTTGCCATTTCTGTTGTAAATCTGTTGATGAACATAACGCTTCAGTAAAATTACCTTCTACCCATTCACCATCTATATAAGCAGAAAGATCTTTATTCTGTTGCATATTTAACTCCAATTACTTAATTTATTGTATTAGCGGTTGAATTTTAGCATCAATAGCTTCCCTTGCTCTAAAAATACGAGAACGAACCGTTCCCACAGGGCATTGCATTACTTCTGCTATTTCTTCATAACTTAATCCTTCAAGCTCACGCAATGTAATTGCACTTTTAAGCTCATCGGGTAAATTTTCTATCGTTTCAAAGACAACTCTTTTTAACTCTTCAGATAAAACCATACTCTCAGGAGTATCGATTTCTCTTAAATAAGTACCACTGTCATAACTTTCAGCATCTTCTGCTAAAATATCTTCTCTTGGAGGTCTACGACCTAAAGCCGTTAAATGATTCTTAGCTGTATTTACCGCAATACGATAAAGCCAAGTATAAAACGCACTTTCTCCACGAAAAGAACTCAAGGCACGATAAGCCTTAATAAAAGATTCTTGTACAATATCAGGAATATCATCTTGTGCCACATAACGAGTGAGTAATCCAGCAACCCGGTTTTGGTAACGAATAACCAGCAAATTAAATGCTTTTTTATTACCCTCTTGTGCAAGCTCAACCAGTTCCTGATCCGTTTTTTGTTCACTCATTGAGTTTGATTCTCCTAAAACTCTCCATTTATTGCTTACTGTACACCCTGTTAGTGTATTAAAGCCTCAAAAAGTTCAACATATTTTTAATTAAATTTAAGCGGTATGATTGTACCATTTTTTTTGCAAAAAAAATGCAAATATCATTGTAAGGTTATTATATAGTAAATTAAACTAGTACTATGGTTTTATAATACAAGGGAGCATTAGTAAACGTAGTTTATGTATATGCTCCCAAATGCACGGGATAACATATTTTACAAATTATTTATTTCATTTGACCGCTCTCTTTTAGACTTTATAGTGTTTTAGATTATTTTATCTCGAGCAACGGGGGGGGATCTAACGTTTGCTAATGCCACCTCTACGATCCAAATAACTATTATGTAAATAGTCCAGCACTGATTTCAATTCAATTTAATTTAATTTAATTTAGTATAAATAGAAATCTTCGCATTGTATGGAATTTCCAAACTAAAAAAGAAACCCTGATACCAATGTTAGTATCAGGGGAGGTCTTACTTAAGGATTATGAAAAACTCTACACTTTAATCTATCAGCATATTGTTACTTACTATGACTAGGCATTTTTCAATAAGTTCATAAAAAAAGTAATTTTATTGATTTAATTTTGCAATTTCTTCATCTCTCAACACACGACGAAGGATTTTACCTATATTAGTTTTAGGCAATTCATCTCTAAATTCTACATCTCGTGGAATTTTATACCCTGTTAAATGCTGACGACAATGCTTTTTAAGTTCATCACGAGTTAAACTTTCTTCTTTTTTAGTCACATAAACTTTAATGCTTTCACCAGAACGCTCATTTGGAATACCCACAGCGACCACTTCATTGACCTTGGGATGTAATGCTATTACATCTTCAATTTCATTTGGATAAACATTAAAACCTGAAACAATAATCATATCTTTTTTACGATCCACAATACGCAAATTGAGATCTTCTCCCATTTCTACAATATCCCCTGTTGCAACCCAACCATCTTTAATGGATTGTGCAGTATCTTCAGGTCTATTCCAATAGCCTTTCATTACTTGAGGACCTTTAACCCACAACTCCCCTCGTTGACCTAAAGAAACATCATTACCTTCATCATCAACAATTCGGATATCTGTATTTGGCATTGGAATACCAATTGAGCCAGAGTATTCTGTTGAATCAATTCTTGTTGCAGAAATAAGAGGAGAACATTCTGTCATCCCATAACCTTCAATAATATGACACCCTGTTGTTTCGTGCCAACGTTGTGCAACTGAACGCTGAACTGCTGCACCGCCGCCCACAGACATTTTTAATTTAGAGAAATCAATTTCTTTGAAGTCTTCATTATTTAATAACGCATTAAACAATGTATTTACTCCTGTCAGAGCAACAAAAGGGTATTTTTTGATATCTTTCACAAAGGCAGGAATATCACGAGGATTAGTAATCAATAAACCTGCTAAACCTAATTCAATAAAAAGTAAACAGTTAATGGTTAATGCAAAAATATGATACATCGGCAATGCAATAACACCTACATTGCCTGATCCCGTTCCTAACAAAGGCTCCCCTACCCATTTTGCTTGCATCACATTTGCAATCACATTTTGATGCGTTAACATTGCCCCTTTAGCGACACCGGTTGTCCCTCCAGTATATTGTAAAAAGGCTAAATCTTCTTTATCAATTATTGGTTTAATATATTGTCGGTATTTACCAATATTTAAGGCTTCTCTAAAAGTCACTGCGTGAGGAAGTTTATATTTTGGTACTAATTTTTTAACATATTTCACCACAAAATTAACGAGATTACGTTTACCGAAAGAAAGCTGATCTCCCATTCTAGTTAAAATCACGTGCTGAATAGGGGTATTAAATACCACTTTTTCTAAAGTTGCCGCAAAATTTGAAACAATCACTATTGCTTTTGCACCGCTATCATTAAGCTGGTGTTCCAATTCTCTTGGTGTATAAAGCGGATTAACATTCACCACCACCAAACCTGCTCTTAACGCACCAAACAACGCAATTGGGTATTGCAATAAATTTGGCATCATCAATGCAATACGATCCCCTTTCTCCAATCGTAATTCATTTTGTAAATAAGCAGCAAAAGCTCGACTACGCTCTTCCAACTTACGAAAAGTTAATACTTTCCCCATATTAATATAAGCAGGAATATCTGGATGCCTTCTTATAGCATTTTCAAACATCTCCAATAAAGATTCATACTTATCCACATCAACTGTCTTTTCTGCAGTTGGCGGATAATTTTTGAACCAAATCTTACCCATTATTATGTTCCTCTATTTTTATATTTATTTTCTCTAAAACAATTGAGTATTCTACAATATTTAAACAATATATTCATTAATAAACTTCAGCAGCAATCTTTTCTGCAAATTGACCAATACTTACGGCAAAATAATTTGAATTATTCCAGCGTTTTAATACTCGATAATTATTAGAAACTAAAAAGGCTCTCCCCACTTCTTTATTTGGGAGAACTAGCCACAAATCCGTATCAGATAACTGATCTAATTTTATTAAATTCATATCATCTAACTTAATAATATTTATCCCTAAATCTACCCATTGCGATAATTTTTTTGCCTTCTTTTTTTGAACACCTGATAATGCTAAGTCTATAGGTAGACTAAGTTCTACTTCAATCCCCCAAGGTAAAGTATTGTCCCACCCCATACTTGAAATATAAGACGCAATCGAAGCAAATACATCATAAGGTTCACTCCAAATATCTTTCTGACCATCATTGTTACCATCTACTGCATAATGTAAATAAGTTGTAGGCATAAATTGAGATTGTCCCATTGCTCCAGCCCACGACCCTTTCATTTTCAATCGTGAAATTGTTTTATTTTCAAGAATTTTCATCGCATTAATAAACTCTTGTGTAAATAACTTTTCTCTTCGTCCATCAAATGACAATGTGGCTAATACGGAAAGAACATCATAATTACCTTGATAATAACCAAAGCTACTTTCCATCCTCCACAATGCCATCAAATACTCTTTTGGTACATTATATTTCTTACTCGCTTTTGTTAATTGAGGTTGATATTCCCACCATAAATCAACGGCTTTATTAACCTTTTTTTGAGTTAATACTCTTTTTAAATAATGGGTTATACCGTCAGGATTAGGACGAGGAGGCAAAGTAGAGTGTGGTTTTTTAGAAGATTGTCGCTGATCTAATTCAACCGCTTTATCTATATAAAAAATATCATTCTGTTTTGCAAGAAATTGAGAAGAAATACCCGCTTGTTTTGCTTTATTTTTAAAAAATTAACATAATCATCAAAATTATCTAATGTTCGAGCTTTATTATATGTTTTAAGTTGATATTCTGAACTATTTGCACAACTTGTTGAAATACCCGCTATTAGTAACAATCCAACGAATAATCGTAATTTTTTCATAAAATTTACCTAAAATAAGAAAATAGTTTTGATTTTGTCAAATTTTAGCAATGTTGTCTAGTTTACTTGGCAGGACAATATACTTTTAACTATTGATTTAAAAAATTAATAGTACCTCTTTCCTCTACAAGCGGAGAAGGGAATTTTTGTATAGGCATAGCAATTCACAATAGGATTAAGCAAATGCCTTAGAAAGAAGGGTTATGGAATCAAGAAAAAATTTATTTGTTCGTGGCAAATTGGTTTTTTAGTAAAATAGCATTATGTGAACAATTTGGTATTAGTCGTTCAACAGATAATAAACACCGTTGTTATTTCCCGACAGTGATGGATAACTTCAGCCGTTATATGTTGCTTTGCCAAACTCCAGTCACAAGCCAATTTATTTATTTTGAATTAATTTTTGATTATATTTAAAAATAGGACTCAAAGATAACCTTGAACCCTACTTTTAGAACTTACACAATTTGTAGATAGTGTCAATTATTCAATATTTTCTTCTTCCATTTCTTTCTTGATCCATTCAACAAAGTAATGAATTTTTTCTACTTTCGCCATTTGAGGTGGATAAACCACATAAAATGCTTTGTCATCGTAAAGATCAGTAGGAAATAATTCTACTAAATGCCCTTCATCAATTTCGTGATGAGCCAATATTCTGTTGGTAATAGCAATCCCTTGTTGATGCATTGCTGCTTGCAATACCATAAATGAATGGCTAAATACTGACCCTGATTCCGCATCTAATCCATCTAAATTCAAATGCTCTTTCATTTTTTTCCATTTGTTATGGGTGTTGGAATGCAATAAGGGTTTGCCAATTAAATCTTCTGGTGTTTGAATATTATGTTCTTTAATAAAAAGATCTGTCGCCAAAATAATAATTCGTGCTTCTGCAAGGCGAACCGATTCAAGGTTTTCCCAATGACCGAGTCCATAATAAATTGCTACATCGATTTCTTTACCTAATTTACCTTCATCTTGATCAACGCCTTTTATTCTTACCTCAATATCAGGGTGTTTTTGATGGAAATCATTTAAACGAGGAACCAGCCAATGAATACCAAAAGTTTGAGGAACACTAATAGTTAATACTTGACGAGTTCTTGTTTTTTTGGCTCGATCAGTAGCAACAATGACCCTGTCTAGAAGCGGTTGGATATCTTCAAAATATTGCAAACCCACTTCTGTTAATTCCAACATTCGATTATGACGATAAAAAAGCGGTGTTCCAAGAAACTCTTCAAGTAACTTAATTTGATGACTCACTGCGGCTTGAGTAACAAATAATTCTTCAGCAGCCTTTGTAAAATTCAGATGCTTTGCTGCAGAAACAAATGTTTTTAACGCATTTAAAGGAGGTAGTTTTCTATTCATTATTTTTTCTTATTTTAGAGATAAAAAAATCTCGTTTGTTTTATATATCTAATACACTTAGAATGAGATCATACGTGCTTGGGTATTCATTTTTTATCTAAGTACGATGTTGTGTTTGCATATTAGCTTAGACCTCTAAGCTAGAGTAACAGTAAGTTACTCATTTCACTTCCTGTAATTTTAAACCTTATTTGGTTTAAGTTTCCGTCCATTACTACTCGTAATTGGGCGGTTTTTTTTTACGCCATTCTATACCAAAAATAATTATTCTAATAGTGTTAATTAAGTGTTCTATCACTTTTTATACTAAAAATAGTCATTTTATTTCTTGTCAATCCATTCTCTATAATGATATAAATAATACGGTCTATTATAAAAATAAAAGGAACACAACATTATGACAAATATTGATTGGAAAAATTTAGGTTTTTCGTATATAAAAACAGATTATCGTTTTATTGCTCATTGGAAAGAGGGTAAATGGGATGGAGGCAAACTAACACAAGATGAAACCCTTCATATTAGCGAATCCTCCACCGCCCTGCACTACGGTCAACAGTGTTTTGAAGGCTTAAAAGCCTATCGTTGTAAAGATGGTTCAATTAATCTTTTCCGCCCTGATGAAAATGCAAAACGTATGCAACGCAGTTGTGAGCGTTTATTAATGCCTACTATTCCAACAGAAATGTTTATTCAAGCCTGTAAAGACGTGGTGAAAGCTAATGAAAAATGGTTGGCTCCTTATGGTTCTGGTGCAACTTTATATTTACGTCCATTTATGATTGGTGTCGGTGAAAATATAGGAGTGAAAACTGCTCCTGAATTTATTTTTTCTATTTTTTGTTGCCCTGTTGGTAGCTATTTCAAAGGCGGATTAACCCCTTCTAATTTTTTAGTATTACCTGAATACGATCGTGCCGCTCCTTATGGTACAGGAGCAGCTAAAGTTGGTGGAAATTATGCTGCAAGTTTAATACCTGGTAAAATTGCACAAGAACGAAATTTTAGTGATTGTATTTATCTTGATCCGACTACTCACACTAAAATTGAAGAAGTTGGAGCTGCAAACTTTTTTGGTATTACAAAAAACAATCAGTTTATTACCCCAAAATCGCCCTCTATTTTACCCAGTATTACAAAATACTCCCTGCTTTATTTAGCACAAGAACGTTTGGGTATGGAAGCAATTGAAGGTGATGTTTATATTGATAAACTTGATGATTTTATTGAAGCAGGTGCTTGTGGAACGGCTGCGGTGATCTCTCCGATAGGGGGTATTCAATACGGCAATCACTTTCATATTTTCCACTCAGAAACGGAAGTAGGTGAAATAACCAAGCGTTTATATAATGAACTAACTGGTATTCAATTTGGTGATATTGATGCACCTGAAGGTTGGATTGTGAAAGTATAGTCTACGAAAAGGTCAAGCTCCCTCGGAGTATTTATGCTGATTACAATCTAATTATACGCATAACTACCCATCGATATATAAATATTGGGGAGCAATTTATATCTACGTGAGAAATTAAATTTGTAAATTTTTGATTTGATCTACCCGCTATACTTATGCCTAATAATATTTTGTGAGAATTTTATATCAAATAGCGGGGGATCAATTAACCCTGGATATTATAACCACTCCAACTTGCTATCAATACAATCACTCCTGTAATAATACGTAGCCACGCAAAAATAGTAAAATCTCGACGACTTACCCAAGCCACCAACCAGCGAATACAAAGCAATGCAACAATAAAAGAAATCAGCGTACCTAAACCTAATACCATCATATCTTCAGAAAATTGCAATAGATCTTTGTGTTTCAGTAAATCTAATAAACCTGCACCAATTAAAACAGGAATACCTAAGAAAAAAGAAAATTCAGCTGCCGCTTTACGAGAAACACCAAGCCATAACGCCCCAATAATGGTTGAGCCTGAGCGAGATGTTCCTGGAATTAAAGCTAAACACTGGAATAATCCAATTTTTAATGCCGTTTTAATATCTACTTCTTCTGCTTCTGTGGCGATAATTTGTTTCGGTAATTTTTCTACATAAAAAATCAACAAACCGCCAATAATTAGCATTACCGCCACTACAATAGGGTGAAATAGATAAGCTTTAATTTGATCCGCAAAGGTAAAGCCGACAATCATTACTGGGATAGTTGCCACAATTAAGCTAAAGCCTAATTGACGTGGATTACTTAATCCCTCGGCTTTACCAGTAATCAAACCAATAAAAGCGTGCCATAAACGTCCCCAGTAATCATAAATTACGGCTAAAATTGCACCTAGCTGAATAACTACAATAAAAAGATCCGATTTTTCTACTGTCCAAAAATCCATTAAATCAGCCGATAAGATCAAATACCCCGTACTTGAAATAGGCAGAAATTCTGTAATTCCCTCAACAATTCCCATTATTAAGGTTTTGATTATTAATAAAAAATCCATAATTCCTCTATTTTTTATAATAAATTTCCGCTCCCTTAGCCTGTCGAAGGGTAAGGAAATTTTGCAGTTACTTTATAAATTAAACAACCGACCTAACTCAGCCGCAATACTATCTTCATTATTTGAACCAATGGTTTTATCGGCTTTATCTTGAACCTCTTGTTCACAACCTCCCATTGCAATACCTAAGCCTGCAAACTCAAGCATACTGATATCATTAAAGTTATCCCCAAATGCCACCACTTTTTGTGGTTCAATACCTTCAATCTTTAATAATTCTTTTAAACAATTTCCTTTGGTATTTCCTTGATGAGTAATATCGACACGATCCGCCCAAGACCATTCAGGACTAACTTGATCAAGCGGTAACTTATTCACAAAATTTTGCATTTTTTGGAGATCAGGATCACTGATTAATACTTTCCAAACAGTCACACCTTGATCAATCAGATCTTGATATTTTTCAACTTGATGTACATCTGGACGAACACTTTCATCACAAGAGTTTACCCATTTTAAAAAACGTTCAAAATGTGGATTAAGTGCTTCATAGGTCATTGCATCACGAAAATAAACTGAAACGTGAATACCTTCAGCTTGTGCAGAATTAATCAAATCGGACGCTAATTTAGGAGGTAATGGATTGGATACCAATACTTTATCTTGATGAAAATCATAAAGATAAGTTCCATTACAGCAAATGACTGGTGTATCTAAATCCAATTCCGCATAATAAGGACGAACTGCCGTATGATGACGTCCTGTTACAATATAGACTTTAATTCCTTTTTCACGTATTTTTTGAATGGCTTGTTTACTGGATTCTAAAATAGTCGCATTACTACTTAATAGCGTACCATCTAAATCAAACGCAACTGCTTGATATAACATATTTTTTCCTTTTTAAAAATTAAACAAAAATTTCTCTGACCAGTAGCTGTAAACTGGTATTCCCTCTAAATTCATTAATATCTAAACTATATACTAACCGAGCCGTTTTAATCGACAAATCTGGAAACAGGGTTAAATCTGCATTAAATAAAATCGCATCAAATAATTGATTATGAATTTCTACCATCATTTTAAGGTGCTTACTGCCCACTAAACGTTGTTGAATAATTTTAAATTCACCTTCAAAAAGTGGTTCAGGAAAAGTTTGTCCCCAAGGTCCACTTTCTTGAATTAAACGTGCTGTTTCTAAATTAAATTCATTCTGTTGTAACTCACCATCGGTATAAATAATATTTTGTAACTGTTCCGCACTGACTGTTTGGTTAATGATTTCATCAAAGACTTTTTGAAAATGCACAAAATTATCTTGATGAATAGTTAATCCCGCCGCCATTGCGTGACCGCCAAATTTCAGAATAAGATCAGGGTGTTTTTGATCAATAAGCTCCAATAGATCACGCATATGTAAACCAGAAATCGAACGTGCCGATCCTTTAATAAATTCACTCTCCTCACTTTCTTGTGCAAAGGCGATGACAGGGCGATTAAACTGATCTTTGATACGAGAAGCTAAAATACCAATCACACCTTGATGCCAATCAGGTTGATAAAGC
Organism: Phocoenobacter atlanticus subsp. cyclopteri; assembly: GCF_018343795.1. Taxonomy (GTDB): domain Bacteria; phylum Pseudomonadota; class Gammaproteobacteria; order Enterobacterales; family Pasteurellaceae; genus Phocoenobacter; species Phocoenobacter atlanticus. The sequence goes on along the minus strand of NZ_CP074346.1, from coordinate 669,149 downwards.
ACAATACCGTATGCTTTTAAATTTTGCATTAAATTAGGCAGTTTTGCACAAATTGAAAGAGCTTCCGTTTTCATATCTTGCTCAAATTCTTTACGTGTTTGATTTAAACTATCCAATTCAAACGCAATTTGACGTGCTTTGCTCATATCATCACAAATCAATAATTCCACACCTAACGCCATATTTTCTAAACGCCCTGCAGCATTTAAACGAGGGGCAATCGAAAATCCTAAATCACTGGCTTTTAACTGGTTAATATTTCGTTTTGCAATTTCAACTAAGGCTTTTATTCCTACTCGGCAATAACCAGAACGAATACGATTAATGCCTTGATGCACTAAAATTCGATTATTGTGATCTAAAGGCACAACATCAGCTACCGTCCCTAATGCAACTAAATCTAACAACCCAGCTAAATTGGGTTCTTGATCTTTAAATAAATTTTGTTCACGCATACGACTACGCAACGCTAACATTACATAAAAAATAACGCCCACACCCGCCAATGATTTAGAAGGAAAGCTACAGTCAACTAAATTTGGATTGATAATCACATCAGCACAAGGCAATTCATCTGGAGGTAAATGGTGATCAGTAATCAGCACTTGAATATGATGTTGTTTTAATAGAGCAACCCCTTCCACTGAAGAAATACCGTTATCTACTGTAATAACAACTTCTGCGCCCCTATCTATTACCATTTGAGCGACACTGCTACTCAATCCATAACCTTGTGAAAAACGATCAGGGATCAAATAATCAACATCTAAAAAGCCAAGCTGCTTTAATGCTAATAATGTTAATGCTGTACTAGTTGCTCCATCGGCATCAAAATCGCCCACAATAATAATTTTTTTCTGTTGATGATAAATTTCAATCAATAGATCGAGCATTTTTTCAATATTGGCAAATTGCATTGGAGAATGTAGATTTTTTAACCCATATTCTAATTGTTGAGGTAAGCTAATACCTCGAGCTTGATAAAGACGATTAAGTAATGGATTATCAGATAGTTTTTCTGTTGTAAGAGGAAAGCGTTGTTGTATGATTTTATTTAATGACATAATTTCTTATTTAAAAGTAAGCGGTACGATCTTATAAAAAATTTGCAAATTTTTAATTAAATCATACCGCTTTAAAAGGGATTATTCTTGTAACATTTTGAGTAATTCTTTTGGTGCGACATAACCTGCTATGACTTCACCTTTAGACGTAATCATATTTGGTGTTCCTCTAATGCCAAACTTCACACCTAAATCATATTGCTTGTTAATCATTTTAGGTGTGGCTAATGTTTGAGGTAATTTTCCATTTTTTGCTTGAGTTAACGCATAATTTTTATCTTTTGCTGCCCAAATCGCTTCCATTTGACGAGCGGTTTGGCTTTTTAACCCAGCACGAGGAAATGCTAGATAACGAATAGTTATACCTAAATCATTATATTCCTGCATTTCTGAATGAAGTAATCGACAGTAACCACAACTGATATCTGTAAATACAGAAACCACATATTTTTCATTTTTAGCGGGAAAAATGATCATTTCATCTTTTAAGTTTTCCAGTTCTGGCATTAATGGTTTATAGGTAATATCTGTTACCTTATCATTCTTAAACTCCAAAATAGAACCCTGAATAATAAAACGTCCATCATTACTAATTTGTATCACCCCTTGTTCTGAAATAACAGATTTAAAATTGGGTAATGCAGAATCACTAATTTGAATATTTTTAGCACCCATTTCTTCTAACTGTGTTTGTAATTTTGTATTATTAGCAAACACATTACTAATAATAAATAACCCTAAACAAGCAAGCAAACTTTTTTTCATTTTTTATCCTTAAAATTCTATTTTAATTTCTTTATGATACTTTTAGCTTTTGCTAAAAATATTTTTCGTTCTTTATTTGACATTGTGGAGTTAGCGTTAACTCCCGGTAATCTGACTGTCATAGGGTTTACTGCTCTGCCATTAATATGAAATTCATAATGTAAATGAGGACCTGTTGAACGCCCTGTGTTTCCAGAATAACCAATACGTTGTCCTTTCTTCACTCGCTGCCCTCTTTTCACCAATTGACGACTTAAGTGCATATAAACTGTTGCGTATTTTTTATTATGTTGAATTTTGATATATTTACCTGCTCCTTGACGCTGATAAGCTACTGTTGTCACAATACCATCAGCAGGGGCAATAACTAACGTTCCTGTTTTAACACCAAAATCTACGCCTTTGTGAGGTCTGATCCTACGAGTAATTGGATGACGACGATATGGGTTGAATTTTGAGGTTATGCGAGGTTTAAAACGTAACGGATAACGAGAAAATTTAGTTCTATGTTGTGCTGCACCATTTTCTCCATAATAACGTCCATTAGTCGCTTTGATTGCATAATAATCTTCTTTTCCTCGAGTCAGACGAAAACCTTCAATATCACCTATCGTAATACGCTTATTATCAACATATTCACAATTTGCCAAAACAACAAACTCATCCCCTTTTCGAAGTCTTTTTAATGATAATTGTGGTTTTAAACCCGTTGCTATTTGACTAATTTGACGTAATGATATTCCTATTTTTTGTAAGCTTACACTTAAATTCCCCTCAATTTCGCCTTTTAATAACTCTTTTTTCCACACACCTTTCTTCAATATTTCTTTGTATGAATAATCACCATTTTTTTCTCGATCAAAAATATGTTCCTCTTTCTCAGAAACAAACCAGCTTAGATGTTTTAATTGATTATTCTCAACCACTAAATAAATCTGTTGTTTTGATTTCAAATGAGAAAGTTTAGGATATTTTTTAATTAAATCTTTTGAAATACTTTGGTCTAAACCAAATTGTTCAAAAACATCATTTAATGTCTCATTTACTTTAAGTGTATAATCAAACTCCTCAGGATAAGAATTATTTTCTAAAGGACTATTTACACCTTCCGTTACAACGTCTTTTCCAACCAAATCCTCTGATATAGGGATTGTTGCTTTTACTAATTCATCAGAAATATCTATAACTTGATCAATCAAACTTTCATTAACAAAAATATCATCACTACTAATAATAGCTTGTTCTTGTATGACTATATCTTGATCTTGCTTTTTAAATGCAAAAAAAATACTCAACGATAATAAAAAAAACACAGCAAAAAAAATCATCCAACGTTTCCGTTGTTTTCTCTTTTTACGCTCTGCTGCTAAAATTATATATTTCAAGTTATTTACCTACTTTTACCGACTCTATCTACTTACTTTATTATGAAAAAATACAGGTGCGAATTATACACATTTATTTACAATTATTTTAGTCTTTTAATCATTAATTGTTGCGACTTTTATCAAAATCCGTTAATTTTATCACGTTTCTAAAAACCATAAGAAAATTATTGCAAAAAATGACTAAAATCACACCGCTTATTTCATTAAAAAATATTAATGTTTATTTTAATGCTCAGCATATATTACAAAATATTCATTTAGATATTTATCCGAATACCATTACCACTATCGTTGGTCCAAATGGTGGAGGAAAATCAACTTTATTGAAAGTATTATTAAAATTGCTTTCACCAAACTCAGGTGAAGTTATTCACGTAAAGGGGTTAAAAATTGGTTATGTACCACAAAAACTGCATATTGAAAATTCAATGCCAATCAGTGTTGAACGATTTCTAGCGTTAAAACCCCAGTGTACAAAAGTAATGATTCAAGAAGTTTTAACTCTATTTTCTATTAATCACCTTGCTAAAAATAGTTTACAAAAACTGTCTGGTGGCGAAATGCAACGTGTGTTGTTAGCTCGTGCAATGTTAAATAAACCCCAACTCTTAGTGCTTGATGAACCTATGCAAGGCGTTGATATAACAGGACAAGCCGAACTTTATCAATTACTCAATAAAATGCGTTCAATGTTAAACTGTGCCATTTTAATGGTTTCTCACGATCTTAACATCGTAATGGCAAATACTGATGAAGTACTCTGTATTAATCATCATATTTGTTGTTCTGGAACACCTGAAAAAATTACCAACGACCCCAAATTTATTGATTTTTTTGGGGATCAATTTGCGAAAAATATTGCGGTTTACTCACATCATCACAACCATCATCACGATCTGCACGGCGATGTTTGTACTGATTGTCATTGTAAAAATTAAGGTCTATTTATGTTTGAAATTCTACTTCCTGCTTGGCTTGCTGGCATACTACTTTCCTTTATTACTGCTCCTTTAGGATCCTTTGTAGTATGGCGAAAAATGGCTTATTTTGGTGATACTCTCTCTCACTCTGCTCTACTCGGTGTTGCTTTAGGCATTTTTTTAGAAATTGACCCTTACATTGCGGTTATTATAATGACAGTTATTCTTGCACTACTCTTAGTTTGGCTTGAACATCGAACTAATTTTGCGATAGATACTATGCTGGGCATCATCGCTCATAGTAGCCTCTCTTTAGGGGTTATCACAATTAGTTTACTGGATAATGTACGAGTAGATTTAATGGGGTATCTATTTGGTGATCTACTCGCCATCGATTTTTATGACCTCAAAATTATTGTTATTGGCGTTCTTTTTATTGCTCTATTATTGATATTATTTTGGAAAAAATTACTCTCAATAACAATTAACCCTGAGCTTGCTCAAATTGAAGGATTAAAAGTAGCACAACTCCGTTTACTACTAATGCTTTTAACTGCTTTAACAATTGCATTAAGTATGAAATTTGTCGGTGCATTAATTATTACTTCGTTGCTTATTATCCCTTCTGCAACAGCAAGAAGATTTGCAAAAAGTCCTGAACAAATGACCGCTTATGCGATACTTTTTAGTATTTTATCTGTCTCTGGTGGTTTATTATTCTCTGCCTTTAAAGATACACCAGCAGGTCCATCTGTTGTTATTTGTGCTGCTTGTTTATTTGGTTTATCTTTATGGAAAAAAGATGCTTAATGATTATTTAAAAATTTGAGAATATAGCTACTATGACTAGAATAGACAACTACAATCAACGTTTTGGCGGTATTGGTCGTCTTTATACGCCACAAGGATTAGAAAAATTACGTCAATCGCATATTTGTGTGATTGGCATTGGTGGCGTGGGTTCGTGGGCGGTGGAAGCCTTTGCTCGTTCAGGGATTGGCAATATTACCTTGATTGATATGGACGATATTTGTGTTACTAATATCAATCGCCAAATTCACGCACTTTCTGGGCAAATAGGCAACCTAAAAACCGAGGCAATGCAAGAGCGTATCAAACTGATTAACCCTGAATGCGAAGTACAAATTATTGATGATTTTCTAACCAAAGATAATTTGAGCGATTATTTAATGCGTGGTTATGATTATGTGATTGATGCAATCGATAGCGTGCAAACCAAAGCGGCGTTGATTGCTTATTGCAAACGCAATAAAATTAAGCTTATCACTACGGGCGGAGCAGGTGGTCAGACTGATCCAACTCAAATTCAAATTACCGATTTAAGCAAAACAATCCAAGATCCCCTTGCGTCCAAAGTACGGAATATTTTGCGTAAAGAGTATAATTTCAGCACCAATCCAAAACGCAAATTTGGGATTGATTGCGTGTTTTCAACTCAGCCGTTGATTTTCCCCAAAATGGGCGAGGGTTGTGAAGTGTCAGCAACAATGAATTGTGCCAATGGTTTTGGAGCGACAACGGTGGTGACTGCCACTTTTGGATTTTTTGCGGTAAGTCGTGTAATTGATAAACTTTTAAAGCAGATTTAATGGCGATTTAATGTTAAAATTAACGCCATATTGAGAATTCATTATTTTTATTAACAAAGAGGATTTTATGAAAATTATTTTATTAGGTGCACCGGGTGCAGGAAAAGGAACACAAGCACAATTTATTATGAATAAATTTGGTATCCCACAAATCTCAACAGGGGATATGTTCCGTGCAGCAATCAAAGCAGGCACTGAATTAGGTAAACAAGCAAAAGCGTTAATGGACGAAGGTAAATTAGTACCTGATGAATTAACCGTTGCATTAGTGCGTGATCGTATCGCACAACCAGATTGTGAAAAAGGTTTCCTGTTAGACGGTTTTCCACGCACAATCCCACAAGCGGACGCATTAAAAGAGTCAGGCGTAGCGATTGATTTCGTTTTAGAATTTGACGTGGCTGATGAAGTGATCGTTGAGCGTATGAGCGGTCGTCGTGTACACCAACCTTCTGGACGTACTTATCACGTGGTTTACAATCCACCAAAAGTAGAAGGTAAAGATGACGTAACAGGCGAAGATTTAATTATCCGCCAAGACGATAAACCTGAAACCGTATTAGATCGTTTAGCGATTTATCACAAACAAACTAAACCATTAGTGGAATACTATGATAAAGAAGCACAAGCAGGCAACACAAAATACTTCAAGCTAGATGGTACCAAGAAAGTGGAAGAAGTCAGTGCTGAATTGGATAAGATTTTAGGTTAAAGTTAGACTTTAACTGAAAATATTAAAAAATAAGCGGTAGTATTTAGCATAAATTTTACAAAAATAAGAGGTTAATTATTATGTCAGAAATATCTAGTCTTTCTCCTTCATTACTTTGGAAATGGTTTGATAAAGTTTGTGAAATTCCACATCCATCTTACCACGAAGAACAATTAGCTCACTTTATTGTAGATTGGGCAAAATCTCAATCACTCTTTGCTAATGGGTTACTGCAAAAAATACCACGCTTGGTGCTGATAATGGTATTGGTTTAGCCTCTTGTTTAGCCGTATTAGAAAGTAATGATATCGCTCACCCTGATTTAGAAGTATTGCTCACAATGACGGAAGAAACAGGTATGGCAGGAGCGGTGGATTTACGCCCGAATTGGTTACAAGGTGATATTTTAATTAATACTGATACTGAAGATAATGGTGAAATTTATGTCGGTTGTGCAGGAGGAGAAGACGCTAGTTTTGATATCCCGGTGCAACACGAAGACAATAAATTTGATACAGCAATACAAATATCTCTTAAAGGGCTACGAGGCGGTCACTCTGGATGTGATATTCATACCACCAGAGGAAATGCCATTAAATTAATGGTACGTTTCTTAGAAGCACTTAAGCAACAAGTTGAATTTCAACTTATTGATATTCAAGGAGGAAGTGTTCGTAATGCCATTCCTCGTGAAGCGGTGACTTCCATTGCATTTTTTGCAAAAAATAATGACAATGTGACCGCTTTCATTAAGCAATTTGAAGCGAAGTTACAACAAGAATTAGCTATTGCTGAACCTAATTTAGTGTTCTTAGTTGAAGAAATTCAACCTGCTCAACAAATCTTTACTCAAAAAAGCACAACTACCGTCATCAATACATTAAATATTCTGCCTAATGGAATTATTCGTAATAGCGATGTGGTTGAAGGTGTGGTAGAAACCTCATTGAGTACAGGGGTACTAAAAACGGAAAATAATCAAGTTTCTGCTATTATTTTAGTGCGTTCATTAGTTGAAGAAGGTAAGATTGAAGTTCAAGGAAAATTAAGAGCTTTAGCGGAATTGGTCGGTGCAAGCGTGACATTTTCTGGTAGCTATCCGGGTTGGAATCCTGATCCTAATTCAAAAATCACTCCTATTACAAAGCAGGTTTATGATAAATTATTAGGTTATGAATCTAAAATTAAGGTGATCCACGCAGGGCTTGAATGTGGTTTATTGAAAAAAGCCTATCCAAATATTGATATGGTTTCAATTGGTCCAACAATCCGTAATGCTCATTCACCAGATGAAAAAGCCCATATTCCTGCTGTTCAAATTTATTGGGATTTATTAATTGAGTTGTTGAAAAATATTCCAACAGCCGCTTAATCGTTGATATTAATATTTAGAGACAGTTTAATGTTCAACTGTCTCTAAATATTCCAAGATTTACTTACCCCTCACAACTGCTACAACTTAGCAAGTTACGATTAAACACCTGTGCCGCACTCATACTATATTGATAATAAATAGATTTTACCCCTAATTCTTCCGCCGTTAAATAAAGTTGGTTCAAATCTCTTGCGGGCGTATTTGGATGTACCATTAGGTTAATGCTCTGCCCTTGATCAATATAATTTTGACGCTGTGCCGCTTGCTGAATAACACTTAATTGGCTAATTTCCGAGAAAGTTTTAAAGACGTCTTTTTCGTATTCCGATAGTTCTGTTAAATGTTGCACCGATCCATCATTCACTAAAATACTTTCCCATACTTTTTCATTGTCTAAACCTTTTTCTTTGAGTAATTTTTCTAAGAATGGATTTTTATACACCATTTTTATTTTTGCTAAATCTTTGACATAGTAATTCGATTTAAACGGCTCAACAGACGGCGATACGCTACCTAAAATAAAGCTACTAGATTTCGTCGGTGCAATACTCATCAAGGTGGTATTACGGCGACCATAACCTTGTAAAATTTCAGGCTCGCCAAAAAGTGTCGCTAATTCTTGGGAGGCTTTTAAGGTTTTTTGTTGTAGCGTTTTAAAAATCTCATTATTTTTTTGCATTGCTTCAAAACTATCAAAAGCAATATGATTTGCTTGTAAATAACTATGCCACCCCAAAACACCTAAGCCTAACGCTCGATGACGTTTCGCAAAACGATTTGCTTTATCTAAAAAAGGAACAGTTGCACTTTTTTCAATAAATTCACTCATTACTGCGTCTAAGAAATAGGTCAGCACTTCTGGTGCGTCAGTCTCTTTCCATTCATCAAAATAGAGCAAATTCATTGATGATAAACAACACACGAAACTTTCTTGCGTGTTTGACGGCAACATAATCTCAGTACACAAATTAGAGGCGTGGATATTCATATTTTTATCTTTATAAACATCTGGTCGCCCTGCATTCGCATTGTCTTTAAAGAAAAGATAAGGAATACCCGTTTCTGTTTTGCGTTGTAAAATTTTTGCCCATTTCTGACGTTTATAAGGGTCGCCTGCTTTCATTGATTCAAGCCACTCGTGTCCCACACATACACCATAATACATTAACTGAATCGGATTGCCTTCGGTGTGAATATCCAACCATTCCTCAATATCGGCGTGTTCAATATCAATATAACCAGCAAACTGCCCTTTTCGAGAAGTGCCTTGTGAAATCACATCAATAGTGGTGTCGAATAATTTGCTAAAATTAAATGAGCCATCAGATTTACCATTGTGACTAATATTGCTACCACGTGGACGAATATCGCCAAAGTAAGCGGATGTTCCACCACCTATTTTGCTCATCATTCCCACTTCTGCAACGGTGGACATAATATCAGCGATAGAATCCCCGATATAGCTCCCAAAACAAGAAATCGGTAGTCCTCGATCTAAACCAAAATTAGACCAAATTGGAGATGAAAGCGAGAAATAACCACGTGCCATATAATGATAAAATTTATCGGCAAAGCCTTTAATATTTAGCTTTTGTTCTGCGTGATCAGCAATATAACGAATACGCTCTAAAGCGGTTGTGCCTTCAAGCAAGTAACCACGTTGTAAAAATAAACGGCTGTCTTCATTTAACCAGTCAAAATCTGGTCGCTCTGTGTTTGAATAAGGGGTATTAGAATAAGTCATCGGCGGTAATCTGCTTCATTTTTTTGCTGTAATCGGTACTACGTTTGTTAAAGAAATCGGTCTCTTTGCCAGATAAAATTTCAATATCAAACCACTGGGTTTCTTTTAATAACTCTTCATCCACTTGATAAGGGGCTTCAAGCCCTAAGGTTGAAAGTGAATGGTTATAACGGTTCATTATGTAATTTTCGACGGTTTTAAAATCAATAAAATCAAGATCGCCCTCTTCAAAAATCCACGCAAGAATACTGCGTTCTGCCTCTAAGGCTTGATTCGCTAAGCCTTTTAATTCTGCATAAAAATCATCACTAAATAATTCACTGTGTTCATCGCGTAAAATTTCATAAAGTGCGATCCCAAAACGTCCGTGAATTTCTTCTTCTTTTGATGTGGCTTCAACCGCATTGGAAATTCCTTTAAATAAATTTTTATGTTTATTAAATGACATAATCACTAAAAACTGTCCAAATAAAGAAATATGCTCAACAAAAAGAGAAAATAGCACCAAAGAGAGTACAAACTGCTCTTTACCCACCTCTTTTTCTCGCATAAATTCTTCCATATAATTGATGCGATCCATAAGCGGTTGGATTTCTGTAATATTTGCAAACATATCATTCAAACCTAATTTTTCAAGCAAGAAAGAATAAGCATCTTTGTGGCGAACTTCACTTTCTGCAAAAGTCCCACCCACATCATCAATTTCAGGTTTTGGAAAATAACGATATAAATCGCCCCAGAAACGTTTTACATTCACTTCAATTTGAGAAATGGCTAACATTGAACGGGTTAAAACACTACGTTCTTTTTGATTGATAACGGTTTTATAATCTTGAATATCACTTGAAAAATTAAATTCCGTATGCAACCAGTAAGAATGGCGAATAGCATCTTTAAATTCGAGTAATTCAGGGTATTCATAAGGTTTAATTTGAATACGTTTTTCAAAAAGGTTTCTTGACATAATTCCCCAATATTTTATTAAAATTAATGGTACAATATACAATAAAAATAGCATTAATGCTAATAATTACTATTAATATTACAGCAGTTAATTATCAACTTTCTGTTTTCTAATGAGAAAATAATAAATGCAAGAAAATACCTTTATTTATCCAAAAGCACATCTAATTGCAGGTGTTGATGAAGTAGGACGAGGACCTTTAGTTGGTGCCGTAGTTACTGCTGCAGTTATACTTGATCCGAACAACCCAATCAAAGGATTAAATGATTCTAAAAAGCTGTCTGAAAAACGCCGAGAAGAATTAGCAAAAGAAATTAAACAAAAAGCATTATGCTGGTCTTTAGGACGTGCAGAACCAGAAGAAATTGATCAAATCAATATTTTAAATGCCACAATGTTAGCAATGCAAAGAGCCGTACAAGGGCTTATTTTACAACCTGACTTTGTACTCGTTGATGGTAATCGTACGCCTAATTTTGCAATGCCCTCCGAAGCAATTATCAAAGGAGATGGCTTGGTTGCTGAAATTAGTGCAGCCTCTATTTTAGCAAAAGTCACCCGTGATAACGAAATGAGAGAATTGGATAAACAGTTTCCTGAATATGGTTTTGCCAAACACAAAGGTTACCCAACTAAACTCCATTTTGAAAAACTAGCAGAATTTGGAGTAACACCTTTTCATCGCAAAAGTTTTGCTCCGATAATGAAACTTTTGCGACAAAGTTAATCTAACAGGATACGCTAGAAAATAGGTAACTGTCAGATAAAATCTAAGCGAGCACATTCTCAAAAAACCTAATAACAAAGCTTCTTAAACTCCTCAAAAAAACTCGGAAAAGTTTTTGCCGTGCAGTCAGGATCTAAAATGGTTACAGGTGTATTTGATAATGCAATTAATGAAAAACACATTGCTATTCTATGATCATTATAAGTTTCAATTTCAGCGTGTTTAAATTGATTCAAAGGTAACGGTTGAATACGGATAAAGTCTTCGCGCTCTTCTACTTCTGCTCCTACTTTACGTAATTCTGTTGCCATTGCGGTTAAGCGGTCGGTTTCCTTAACTCGCCAATTATAAATATTACGAATAACGGTTTCCCCTTTAGCAAAAAGAGCGGTGGTTGCAATGGTCATCGCAGCATCAGGAATATGGTTCATATCCATATCAATGCCCTTTAACTCCCCTCTTTCTACTTCCACAAAATCACTTCCCCACGTGACTTTTGCTTCCATTTTTTCTAAAACATCAACAAACAAGCGGTCACCTTGAATGGAATTTTTGCAAATCCCAGTGACTTTAACTTTACCTTTAATGGCTGCTGCCGCTAAAAAATAAGAGGCTGAGGAGGCATCGCCCTCAACTAAATATTGATTTGGTGAAACATAGTGCTGATTGCCTTTAATATGGAATGTTTGATAATTATTATTTTGTACCGCTACACCAAAATCTTTCATCATTGCGAGGGTAATATCAATATAAGGTTTAGAAACTAAATCACCGATAATCTCAATCTCTAAATAGCCCTCAACAAGAGGTGAAACCATTAAAAGAGCGGTTAAAAACTGACTGGAAATCGAACCGTCAATCTTAACTTTTCCACCTTGCAAACCACTATTTTGAATTACAATCGGTGGATAACCATCATTTTCTAGATATTCAATTTTTGCCCCAATTTGACGTAATGCATCCACTAAATGAAGAATAGGACGCTCTTTCATACGAGGTTCACCTGTTAGCACGACTTCAGCATCTTTATTACCTTTTAGACATAGTGCAGCAGCTAATGGACGCATTGCCGTTCCTGCATTTCCCAAAAATAGCGATAACCCATTTTGTATATCAAATGCTCCACCCACACCGTGAATTTCACATACTGTTTTATCATCAGAAAGCTGATATTTTACGCCTAACTCTTTTAGTGCATTCAGCATATATCGAGTATCATCGCTATCCAACAGATTGGTAATTTTAGTTGTTCCAGTGGCTAATGCAGATAATAGCAATGCACGATTAGATAGGCTTTTAGAGCCAAGTAAATTAATTTCTCCGTCTATTTTGGAGATTGGGGAAAGGGTTAGTTTTTTCATTTTTCTCTACATTATTTAATATTGTAGAGACGTAGCATGCTACGTCTCTATGCCATTTACATTTATTTCTCATTAATCTAATTTTCAGGATTATCTAAAATAGGTTCTGTTATTTGATCAAAGGATTTTTCATTTCTAATGATATGTTTATGAAATCAATATTACCACAAAAATTCTAGCTTTAAAAAACTTGTTAGGTATTGCAAATAAGAATAAATATCATTATAATATCAATAACAAACTATTCCTATATTTATCACTGAAAAAATTCAATCATTTTAAATAAAATTCCCTGTCACAGGTATGGAGTTTTTATGAAAACAAAACCACATTTACTTAAAAGATTAACACCTTATATGGGTGAGAAAAAATATTTACTCGCTACATCTTTGGTATTATCTGCAATTTCCGCAACACTAGGTTTATTACCTTTTGTTTTTCTTTGGTTAATTGCCAAAGAATTATTTGCTACACAACCTGATCTCAGTAACGTAGGCTGGTATGCAGGGGGAACATTGGGATCTGCCCTGTTGGCGATGTTACTCTATTTTTTAGCCTTAACTTCTTCACATCTTGCAGCTTTTCGTACAGAAGTCGGTATGCGAAAAATAGGTATGCAACGCATTATGAATATGCCTTTAGGCTTTTTTGATCATAATCAAAGCGGTAAAATACGTAAAATTATTGATGACAACGCCAGTCAAACTCATACTTTTTTAGCACATCAATTACCCGATTTATCTGCAACTATTATCGCTCCTCTGCTTATGTTGTTACTAATGCTTGTAATTGATTGGCAATTGGGACTAGTTTCATTAATCCCAATTGCCTTAGGATTTATCTCAATGAGTTTTATGATGAGTAAAAGTGGAGAAGAATTTCGTCAAAAATATATGGATCACCTTGAAGAAATGAGCAGTGAATCTGTTGAATATGTACGTGGTATTCCAATAGTAAAAACATTTGGACAAAGTGTCTATGCCTTTACTCGTTTTGTAGATAGTATTACTCGCTATAAAGAAACGGTTTATACTTACACCCTTTTATTTCAAAAACAAATGGCATTTTATACTGTCATTATGCAATCTGCTGCATTTTTTCTTGTACCATTTACGCTATTTTTTATCAGCAATGACAACCTTGGACAAACACTGAGTAATATCATTTTTTACCTACTTATTGCACCTAATTTTACTTTGTTATTTATGCGTAGTATGCAGTTTCAGCATTTTACTAGTGTAACAAAACAATGCCTTGATCACTTTGATACTATTTTAGACTATCCTGAGATGATATTTGTCCCTGAAAGCGAAATGCCAAAAACGTTTGATGTAGAATTTAAAAATGTAGTGTTTGCCTATGATGGTAGCGATCGTAACGCAGTAGATGGTATCAGTTTTACCATTAATGCAGGTGAAACTGTTGCACTTATTGGTACATCAGGTGGAGGGAAAACCACCATTGCACGTTTATTAGCACGTTTTTGGGATGTAAAATCAGGAGAGATATTGATTGGTGGACAAAATATTAAGACCTTATCTCGCCAAACATTAATGAATTGTATTGCTTTTGTATTTCAAAATACGAAATTATTTAAACTATCTCTAAGGGATAATATTACCTATGGCAAAACAAATACGAGTGAAAGTGAAATTGATCGAGCCATTGATTTATCTCAAAGTCGTGAAATTATTGATAATCTACCAGAAGGATTAGAGACTCAGGTTGGAAAAAAAGGCACTTATTTATCAGGTGGTGAACAACAACGTATCGCTTTAGCAAGAGCAATTTTAAAAGATGCACCCATTGTACTTTTAGATGAAGCCACTGCCTTTGCTGATCCTGAAAATGAACATCTTATTCAACAGGCTTTACAAGAACTCAGTAAAGGAAAAACCACATTAATGATTGCACACCGTTTAACGACTGTGCAACAGGCAGATAAAATTTTAGTGATTGATAATGGTAAAATTGTACAAAGTGGTACACATTCACAGCTTCTTACTGAAGGTGGATTATATCAACAAATGTGGAATGAATATCAACAAGCAATAGATTGGAAACTTGACAATGTAGGAGGTGCAAAATGATTAAGTTTTTCCAGAACCATTTTGCCCTTAGTGAAACAGGTGCAAAAGACTTACGTACCGCTATTTTCTGGCGTACCTTATTAAATTTAAGTATGATGTTACCTGTCGTCCTTACATTTACTTTTTTACAAGATTATTTAGGGCTACTCAAATCAGAAACGCTACCATCATACGGCATCTTATTTTATCTTATTTTTGCATTATGTGCTTTTTTAGTAATGTACAGTTTAGCTTATATTGATTACGAAAAGTGTTATACCAAAATATACAATGAAAGTGCTGACCGTCGTATTAAATTAGCCGAAACCCTACGCCAACTACCTATGGCATTTTTTGGTAAAAAAGATACCGCCGATTTAAGCTCTCTAATTATGGAAGATGCCACCCAAATAGAAATGCTGTTTTCTCACGCTGTACCTCAGATTTTTGCCGCAGCCATCAGTATGAGCGTAATGGGCTTATCAATGTTCTTTTACGATTGGCGAATGAGTTTGGCAATATTTTGGGTCGTCCCTGTCGGTTTTTTGGTATTTTATTTATCTAAACAAAAAATGCAACGCAATCACGATGTTATCTATGCTCAACGACTGCTAATAAGTGAACAAATCCAAAATGGTATGGATATGGTGCAAGAGATTAAATCTTATAACCAAGAAACCCACTATTTAGACACTCTCAATCAAACCCTAGATGAATATGAGAATAAATTGATTAATCTTGAATTGCTCGGAGGTGCTTTATTAAATATCTCTTACTCTATGCTAAAACTTGGATTACCGAGTGTCATTATCATTGGTGCGTGGCTATTTTCTCAAGATACTATCAGTCTATTCACCTATTTAGTTTTTTTAATTCTTGTTGGACGTATCTATGACCCATTTATAGATGTAATGAACCATTTTGCATTGTTACTGTATCTTAATGTTCGTATTAAGCGTATGAAAGAAATGGACGCAATGCCAAGACAAACAGGGAATAAAACATTTAATCCAACTCATTTTGATATTGAATTTAAGGCTGTTAATTTTAGCTATCAAACAGGAATGAAAACTTTACAAGATGTTAGTTTTGTCGCAAAACAAGGAGAAGTCACTGCTCTGATTGGTCCTTCAGGTGGAGGTAAAAGTACTGTTGCCAAACTTGCAGCTCGCTTTTGGGATATAGATAGTGGTGAGATCCTACTGGGTGGTCAAAATATCAGTGAGATTGAACCAGAAGTATTGCTTGCTCATTTTGCTATCGTATTTCAAGATGTTGCACTATTTAATAGTACTATAATGGAAAATATTCGTCTTGGTCGCAAAGATGCAACAGATGAAGAAGTGAAAGAGGCAGCTCGTATTGCACAATGTGTTGAATTTATTGAACGTTTACCACAAGGCTATGACACCCTTATCGGTGAAAATGGTGAAAAATTGTCAGGAGGTGAACGTCAGCGTATATCTATTGCACGTGCATTACTAAAAGATGCGCCTGTTATTTTACTGGATGAAGCCACCGCTAGTCTTGACGCTAGAAATGAAAGCAAAATTCAACAAGCTATTAGTGCGTTAATAAAAAACAAAACGGTACTTATTATTGCTCACCGTATGCGTACTGTTGTTAATGCCGATAAAATTGTGACAATTAAAGCAGGGCAAGTAGTTGAAACGGGTACACCTGAAATCTTAAAAACACAAAATGGCGTATTTTCAATGATGTTAAAAGCACAAAATAATTAAATACAGAGGTAAAAATGGAAAAAGATTGGTCTCCAATAGCAAAAAAATTTGATAAGTTTCAACACTATATTGCAGGTGAAGAAACAATCTCTCAAATTATAGCAAAACTTTCACAGCTAAAAGAATTAGGAAATGTCGTAGAATTTGGTTGTGGCACTGGTCATTGCACCAAAGTGTTAGCCACTAACTGTAACACAATTTTAGCCACTGATATTTCAGAACAAATGATTGAAATTGCTAAAACAAACTTAATTGAATTTGACAATATAAGTGTACAACAAACTAATTGTTACTCAACAAACCTTGCTGAAAATAGCTACGATACGGTATTTATGGCAAATTTAATTCACATTGTTAGCCAACCTGAAAAAGCCCTAGCCGAAGCGTATCGTTTATTAAAACCAAATGGAAAATTGATTATAGTTTCATACACCACAGATGGTATGACCTATATTAATATTCTCAAAATGATCTATCGCTCTTTAAAAGTATTTGGCAAACCACCACAAGGAGGAACAAGGTTTGGCTTAAATACACTTATAGATTTTGTGAATACTCATCAATTCAGTGTTGAAGAAGCTAAACTACTAGGTGATAAACAAAGTAAAGCAATGTTTGTAATAGCTAAAAAATCATCTTAATTATCTATAATAAAACCCCAAAAGTTATATTAAACTTTTGGGGTTCGTAAAATTACTCACTTCTTAATATTTATACTGTACACCTAACAATAGTTAATTTAGCTACAAAATATAGCGGTTACATTAAATCCAAAATTTGCAAATTAGACATAAAGTTAATTTACTCTACTGTTTATTAGGCAACTTCTTCCAAGTTACTTCATTCCTTAAATAAATTGGTTCAATATCTAACGCACTTTGCGTATTTCCTTTTACTAATTCAATTTGAGCTAAAGGCAACATAAACTCAGCCTGTGGCAGAGTTATATCTGTTTCAGTTACCTCTAAATTACTTTCTTTAAACTGAGAATAAGCATTCCAGCCAGTACCCACTACCACACAATTTTGTATTTTACTTTGTTGAATTTGCTCAATGGCTTTTTCAGGAGTACAAACTTGTTCTTGAATTACCTCTTTCCAACCGTTTTCTGTTTTTGTTAGTTGAGAGAAATAAACTTCGTTCATTCTTGCATCAATCAAGCAAATCACATTTTCAACATTTAGCTGTTGATAAGCTTGTTGTGCCATTGTTGTGAGGTTTGAGATTGGGATTACGGGTAAATTTACGCCAAAAGCTAAACCTTGAGCAACACTGACACCAACTCGTACACCAGTGAAACTACCTGGTCCACGTCCAAACGCAAGGGCATCAACTTTAGATAATTGAATATTGGCATTGTTTAATAGTTCATCAACCATAGGTAAAATGCGTTGTGTATGACTACGAGGGCTTAATTCATTAAAAGTGGTAATTTTCTCTTTATGCAACAAAGCCACAGAACAGGATTCTGTGGCAGTATCTATCACTAAAATTGTTTTCGACATTTTTTGACCTATTCTAAATTTATTTTGCTCTATTTTTACGGCGTATTGCAACGGCGTCTGCAAGTTGGAATAAGATTTTTTCACTGTCTTCCCAATTAATACAGGCATCAGTGACACTTTGTCCATAAGTAAGTGCTTTGCCATCAATTAAATCTTGACGCCCCTCGACTAAATGACTTTCAATCATTACACCTGAAATCAAATCAGAACCTTGTGCTATTTGATTTGCAATATCATCACTGACGACTAATTGACGTTTAAATTGTTTTTGACTATTGGCGTGGCTAAAATCTACCATTACGTGAGGTCTAAAATTTGCTTTTTTAAGTTCATCACACGCATTTTTAATCGATTGTTCATCATAATTTGTACCATTACTTCCCCCACGTAAAATAATATGACAATCAGGGTTTCCTGCGGTCGATACAATGGCAGAATGCCCAAATTTGGTAACGGATAAAAAATGATGAGGTGCTTTTGCTGATGCAATGGCATCTAAAGCGACTTGTACTGAACCATTGGTTGCATTTTTAAAACCCACAGCACAAGATAATCCTGACGCTAATTCACGGTGAACCTGTGATTCTGTGGTTCTTGCACCAATTGCTCCCCAGCTCATAAAATCGGCTAGATATTGCGGCGTAATCATATCTAAAAACTCTCCAGCGGTTGGTACTGTCATATCATTAATATCAGAAAGTACTTTACGAGCAATACGCAATCCATCATTTAAGGAGTAAGTTTCATTTAAATAAGGATCATTAATTAATCCTTTCCAACCCACTGTGGTACGAGGTTTTTCAAAATAGACTCGCATTACTAATTCTAAATGTTGGTTAATCCGTGGATTGGCTCTCATTTCTTTGATTTTTTCTGCATAATCTAATGCCAGTTGATGATGATGGATAGAACAAGGACCAATTACAACCAATAAACGATCATCATTACCTTGTATAATATTATGGATCGTATTACGTGTTTTTTCTACTGTATCTGCTGCAATATTACTTGCTGGTAAGCTTTCCAATAATGCAACTGGTGGCAATAATTGTTCAATATTTTTTATTCTAATATCATCATTTCTATACATCATTATGCTATCTTTCCTTATTCTTTTATATTGTGATTAATATTAACCATTCTATTTGGTCTAAGAACATTATTCTTATCTATTTCTGCTATACCTAAAAAGTAATGATTATCTGAAAATAAACGAACTTGCCCATAAATTTGCTGATCGTTCATCAATTTTAAGCGTTGTCCAAATCCAATTGCTTTAGTTTGTTCTGCATCTAAATCAATTTTTGGCAACCCCGCCACTGCACTGTCTACAGGTAATAAATGTTGATCTAAAAGAGTTAAATCATCTTGCTCGCTAAGTTGTTGTAATTCTTCCCAAGTTATCATTTTATCTTGTGGATAATTAGCAACGGCAATGCGTCGTAATACGGTTACGTGAGCACCACAACCTAACACTTCACCTAAATCATCAACCAAAGTACGAATATAAGTCCCTTTTGAACAATGCACTTCCAAAGTTAAATAAGGGGCTTCATAGCTGATAAATTTAAGCTCAAAAATGGTAATCGGGCGAGCTTCACGCTCAACGGTAATTCCCGCTCTGGCATATTCATACAATGGCTTACCGTTATGTTTCAACGCTGAAAACATCGTTGGCACTTGTAAAATATCGCCTCTAAATTGTGTTAAAGCATCAATAATCTGTGATTGTTCAACATTTATCCCACGAGTTTGCACAACCTCACCCTCAGCATCAGAACTATCCGTTCTTTCACCTAACTTTGCCGTGACAACGTACCGCTTATTAGAGTCTAATAAAAACTGTGAAAACTTGGTTGCTTCGCCTAAACAAATTGGTAACATTCCTGTGGCTAATGGGTCTAATGCCCCTGTATGCCCTGCTTTATTTGCTTTAAATAGACGTTTTACTTTTTGTAAAATATCATTAGAGCTCATTCCCTGAGGCTTATCTAATAGAAAAACACCGTGAATATCCCTGCCCTTTTTAGTTGGTCTTCTACCCACGATTATTCCTCTGTTGTGCTTTTTTGCTTATCTTTACGAATAACATCACTCACAAGGTTAGACATACGCATACCTTCAACCAACGATTGATCATAGAAGAAACGAAGCTCTGGAACAATACGTAAACGCATTGCTTTCGCAACGAGATTACGAATATAGCCTGATGCTTGATTTAAACCTTCTAAGCCACGCTCAACTACACTATCATCTTCATCAAATAAGAAAGTAACAAATATTTTTGCATAAGCAAGATCTCGACTAATTTCAACATCTGAAACAGTTACCATTCCAACTCGAGGATCTTTCACTTCTCGTTGTAAAATAATTGCCACTTCTTTTTGTAATTCCTGTGCAACTCGGTCTGATCGTGTAAACTCTTTCGCCATTTTTTATATCCTTTTGTTAGCAAACAAGCGGTAAGATCTTATAAAAAATTTGCAAATTTTTTGATAAATCTAACCGCTTATATATTGTTAAAATATATCATAGACAAGGCGTGCCTTGTCTCTACACATATTTTTTAGATTGAACGTTGAATTTCAATAATTTCAAAGACTTCGATTTGGTCGCCAACTTTAACATCATTGTAGTTTTTCACGCCCATACCACATTCCATATTACTACGAACTTCTGCAACATCATCTTTAAAACGACGTAATGAATCTAATTCACCTTCAAAGATAACAATATTATCACGTAATACACGAATTGGATTGTTACGTTTTACAATACCTTCGGTTACCATACAACCTGCGATCGCACCAAATTTAGGGTGACGGAATACATCACGCACTTCAGCTAAACCGATAATTTCTTGTTTAAACTCAGGTGCAAGCATACCGCTCATCGCCGCTTTAATTTCATTTAATAATTCATAAATAATTGAATAATAACGTAAATCTAAGTTTTCTGTTTCAATTACACGACGAGCAGATGCATCAGCACGTACGTTAAATCCTAAGATAATTGCATTTGACGCCGCTGCAAGGGTTGCGTCTGTTTCTGTGATACCACCAACACCAGAACCAACAACTTTTACTTTCACTTCTTCCGTTGAAAGTTCAACTAATGCTTGACTAATGGCTTCAACTGAACCTTGAACATCGGCTTTAACAATAACGTTTAACTCCGCTACATCACCTTCGGTCATATTAGTAAACATATTTTCAAGTTTTGCTTTTTGTTGGCGAGCAAGTTTCACATCACGGAATTTACCCTGACGGTATAGAGCCACTTCACGTGCTTTTTTCTCATCACGTACAACGGTTGCTTCATCCCCTGCTGCAGGAACGCCTGAAAGACCTAATACCGCAACTGGGATTGAAGGACCTGCAGATTCAATGGTTTTACCATTTTCATCACGCATTGCTCGCACACGACCGTATTCAAAGCCACAAAGTATGATATCACCTTTGTTTAAAGTACCTGATTGAACAAGGATTGTTGCTACTGGACCACGACCTTTATCTAAGTAAGATTCAATGACCACTCCGCTTGCCATACCTTCTTTAACTGCCGTTAATTCAAGTACTTCTGATTGTAATAAAATAGCATCTAATAATGCATCAACGCCCGTACCTTGTTTTGCTGATACGTGCACAAATTGAATGTCACCACCAAATTTTTCAGAAACAACTTCATATTGTAATAATTCTTGCTCAACACGGTCAGGATTTGCTTCTGGTTTATCTACTTTGTTTACTGCAACAACTAAAGGAACTTCTGCCGCTCTTGCGTGCTGAATTGCCTCAATTGTTTGTGGCATTACACCATCATCTGCAGCAACAACAAGGATAACGATATCCGTTGATTTAGCGCCACGTGCACGCATTGAAGTAAAGGCGGCGTGTCCCGGTGTATCCAAGAAAGTAACCATTTTACCGTCATCAGTTTCAACGTGATAAGCACCGATATGCTGTGTAATACCGCCAGCTTCGCCATCAGCAACTTTTGCTTTACGAATATAATCAAGTAATGAAGTTTTACCGTGATCTACGTGTCCCATAATGGTTACTACTGGTGCTCGATTTACTTTTTCAAGATTTAAATCACGATCACTCATTAACGCTTCTTCAAGTTCGTTCTCTTTACGAAGCACAACTTTATGCCCCATTTCTTCTGCAACAAGTTGAGCTGTTTCTTGGTCAATTACTTGGTTAATGGTTGCCATAGCCCCCATTTTCATCATCGTTTTAATGACTTCGGTTGCTTTGATTGCCATTTTATTTGCAAGCTCTGCAACAGTGACGGTTTCGCCAATAACCACATCACGAGTAACCGGTGCTGCAGGTTTAGTAAAGCTTTGTTGAATAGACGAATTGCCTTTTTTCACATTACGCTTACCTTTACCCAGTTTTAAATTACCTTTTTGACCACGACTTTGATTACGGCGATTTTCTTCTCGTTCATTCTTTTTAGAATCTTCATTAATGACTTTCTTCGTTTTTTTACGCCCTTTACTTTCACTTTTACGCTCTGAATCAAATTCAGCTTCACGAGCATAATCTGAAGTAAAACGAGCATCTTCAAATTCTTCTATTTTTTCTGTTTTGACTTCATCTTGAGTCATTTCGGCTAAACGACGAGCTTCCTCCGCTGCTTTTTTTGCAGCTTCTTCTGCTTTTTTAAGAGCAAGTTCTTCTTGTTTACGACGAAATTCCTCTTCTTCTTTTGATTTTGTCGTTTTTTTATCCTCTGCTTTTACCGATTTTTTAGTCTTTTTAGGCGTAGCGTCTGCGTTTACTTTTGCTTCTTTATCTGCTTTTTCTTTCTTCGCTTTAGCTTTTTCTTCCGCTTTCAATTTCGCTTCTTTTTCAGCTTTTAATTTTGCTTCTTTTTCGGCTTGTTCTTTAGCTTTCGCTTCTTCTAACTCTTTCTGTTTTGCAGCTTTCACTGCTTCTACATCAATTTTACGAGATTTACGTACTTCAACTTGGACTTTTTTGGCTTTTCCACCCGTAGTTGTCGCACTTACTGTCGTTTTAGTACGACGTTGTAAACTTAATTTTTTAGGTGCTTTTTTTTCTTCTGTCATTTTAATTCTCCTTACAGTGATTAACTAAACCAGCAAATTTCACGTGCTGCCATAATTAACTCGCCTGCTTTTTCTGATGATAATTCTTCAATATCAGCTAAATCATCAGTACCCTGCTCAGCTAATTCTTCTAATGTAACAATGCCTTTTTCAGCTAGCTTAAATGCGATATGACGCTCCATACCTTCAAGATTTAATAATTTATCTTCAATATGTGCATCTTCTAACATTTTTTCTTCAAGCATTACTTGTTTAGTAATAGCTGTTTTTGCTCGCTCTTGCAACTCTTCAACCAAATCTTCATCTTCAAGCCCCTCAATTGTTGTCACTTCGTCAATAGGTACATAAGCAATTTCTTCTAGTGATGAAAAACCTTCATCAATAAGAAGTTGTGCGAAGTCATCATCAATCTCAAGTGCTTCCATAAATAGATGAAGAATTTTATCATCTTCTGCTTGATGTTTTTTATCAAGATCTTTTATGGTCATCACATTTAAAGTCCAACCGGTTAATTGTGTGGCTAAACGTACGTTTTGACCATTACGACCAATTGCTTGTGCAAGTGCTGTTTCTTCTACTGCAATATCCATTGTGTGTGTATCTTCATCAACAACAATAGATGCAACATCAGCAGGAGCCATCGCATTAATCGCAAACTGTGCTGGATTGTCATCCCAAAGTACGATATCTACGCGTTCACCACCTAATTCGTTACTAATCGCTTGAACTCTTGCACCACGCATACCTACACAAGCACCGACAGGATCAATGCGTTTATCATTACTCTTCACTGCGATTTTTGCACGAGATGCAGGATCACGAGCAGCACCTTTAATTTCAATTAATTCTTCACCAATTTCTGGTACTTCTAGTCTGAATAACTCTTCAAGCATTACAGGTTTTGAACGAGTAACAAATAATTGAGGTCCTTTTGAATCTGGCTTAATTTCATAAAGAACACCACGTACTCTATCTCCTGGGCGAAGATTTTCACGAGGTAACATATCTTCTCGCACAATAACCGCTTCAGCTTGATAACCTAAATCTAAAATAATTTGCTCACGGTTTACTTTTTTAACTGTACCATTAATAATTTCACCTAATTGTGAACGGAACTGTTCAATCACTTTATTGCGTTCAGCTTCACGAATTTTAGTTGTAATTACCTGACGTGCGGTTTGCATTGTAATACGATCAAATGGAATTGAATCAATTTCATCTTCCATCACATCACCTACCTGAATAGTTGGATCATCATATTGAGCTGCTTCAATACTCATTTCACGAGTTGTATTATGTACTTCTGTAACCACAGTCCAACGTCGAAATGTTTGAAAATCACCTGTTTTACGATTAATCACTACTCGGACATCAACATCTAATTCTTTTTTCTTTCTTGTTGAAATTGCCAATGCCATTTCTAAGGCTTCAAAAATTGCTTCTTTTGGTAGCAATTTTTCGTTAGAGACAGCTTCTGCTGCCAATAAAATCTCTTTACTCATTTTAAATACCTTTTAAAAATTAAAAATTGGAACTAAATTTGCTTTCTGAATGTTGCCAAATGCAAAGTTTTGCATTTCATTCTCAACCTTTAATGTGACTAAATCATTCTCAACACTAACTAACTCGCCCTGCCATTTACGACGATCAAACATTGGAATACGTAGATGTATAATTACATCTCGTCCAATAAAACGTTGATAATGCTCTGGAGTAAATAGTGGACGATCCAAACCAGGAGAGGAAACCTCTAGATTATACTTATCACTAATTGGATCTTCAACATCAAAAATAGCACTTACTTGACGGCTCACACTACTACAATCTTCTACAGTTACGCCGTCTTCTTTATCAATATAAATACGAACAGTTAAAAAATGTCCTGCTCTCTGTGTTTCAATGCCTACTAACTCAAATCCCATTGCTTCAATAGAAGTTTGCGTTAGTTCTTGTAGCTTTTGCTCTAATGTAGCCAAAGATACCTCCTAATAATTAAATATAAAAAAAGAGCTATATAAGCTCCTTCTTAGAAAAATAGTCAAATATTTATTATGACCTTGTTTAATTCCTACAAAAAAGCCCCAACAAATTGTTTGGGACTTTTTAAAATATGTTTTTACCTTGTTCTAATAAAAACAAAGCCCATTTTCAAACAAGAAAATGAGCTTAAAAAAGCTGGTTGCGGGGGCTGGATTTGAACCAACGACCTTCGGGTTATGAGCCCGACGAGCTACCAAGCTGCTCCACCCCGCGTCTGATAGGGGATGATTATAGTCATTTTTTTTATTAATGCAAGTATTTTATAGATATTTTAAAAAATTTATTTTCTCTCATTTTCTAAGCATTGTGTTGATAAACTCGTAACTGAACATCAACATCAATCTCCAACTCATCAAGTTGTTGAACAGCGACTTTTCCTTCATAAGTTGCTCGATACAAATGAGGCGTCATTATCATTAACTGTGAAAGCTGAGTTTTATTTAGTAAGGTATGATAGGTTGTATAATCTTTTTCTATACAACGAAACAAAGACTCATTTAATAATGGTTTTTCACGAAAAGGTTTAATCATCGGATAGATCACTTTTCTTAAAGATAACAAGTGTTTTTCTCCTGCATCAAGAGTAACTATATAGCCATTTGGCTTTAGCACTCGAGCAAATTCTTCTGCCACCTCAAAACCAAATGCACTAACTAGGATATCCACACTATTATCCGCTAATGGAATATGCGCATTACTCGCTGTAAGCCATTTGGCTGGAAATTTTGCCGACTTAGCTGCTTTTTGAACAGCAAATTTAGAAATATCCCAACCAATAAATTGACCGCCATTATCATAAAAATAGTCTAAAGAAGGAAAACAAAGTCGTTGCACCTGACGTAAGTAATACCCTTCACCACAACCTGCATCAGCAATAACTTTGGGTTGCCCTTGTGTCAATTTCATCACTGTCTTTGCCAATAGTTCAGCGATAGGCGAATAAGCCCCACTTTCTAAAAAACTATGACGCTCATTCACCATTTCACGACTATCACCTGGTGATTTACTGCGTTTTTGATTGACTAATAATAAGTTCAGATCCCCTGCTTTTCCTTGATCAAAGCAATGATTATTCTCACAACGATATGATTTTTCAGATAGGTTTAATTCAGTCTTACAATGGGGACAGATCAGCATAAAATTCTCATTAGTATAAATTTACATATTCGCTATTATCCTATAATTTAGAATAACTCGCTAATTTTTATTGTTATATTTTAAATTGGGAAAAATTATGTTTGAACAAAAATAAATCACATATAAATTTTTCCTCTTATTTCTATTTCTTTATAGTTGATCTAACCCCAATACATCCGTCATATCAAATAATCCCTTTTCTTTTGTGGTAAGCCATTTGGCTGCTCGTACAGCACCATTAGCAAAAGTCATACGGCTAGAGGCTTTGTGAGAAATTTCTACTCGCTCCCCTTCATCTGCAAACCAAACACTATGCTCACCCACAACATCACCTGCACGAATGGTCGCAAAACCAATTTCATCACGTTTACGCTCCCCGGTAATCCCTTCACGAGCAAAAACACCGTGCGTTTTTAAATCACGATCTAAGACTTTAGCAATATGTTCACCCATTGACAGAGCCGTGCCTGATGGAGCATCAACTTTATGGCGATGATGGGCTTCAATCACTTCAATATCACAATAATCCCCCATCACTTTGGCTGCTTTTTCCAGTAGTTTAAACACTAAATTCACCCCTACGCTATAATTTGAGGCAAATACAATTGGAATATTTTTAGCCGCATTTTCAATGGCTTGCTTACCTTTATCATCAAATCCAGTGGTACCGATCACCATTTTTTTATTATTAGCAACACAAAATGCAATATGCTCTAATGTTCCCTCAGGACGAGTAAAATCAATTAATAAATCAAAATTATCCACTTGAGATTTAAGATCATCAGAAACAGCAATACCTAAAGTTCCAATTCCTGCTAACTCACCAGCGTCAGCACCAACCAGTGATGAACCTTTACGTTCAAATGCCACACTAAGCACGACGTTGTCACTATTGTTAATTGCACAAATCAGCTGACGCCCCATTCTTCCGCCAGCGCCTACTATTGCTATTCTTAATGTCATCATTTTTTCCTTAATAAATTTTGTAAATTTTTAAATAAATGTTACCGCTTATACTAATAATATTTTCCTTATTTGGCACTATTGGAAATGTAATTTATTCGCATATTTTGAGATGTATTTGTATATTCTACCAAAAAAATCATCACATTGAATTGGCGAGGCTTTTTTATCAGAATAAGTTAAATAAATACTTAAAGATAATGCAGATAAAATTAATATACTAGTGCTATTTTACAAATATTCATAAATATCATACCGCTTGGTTATTCTATCATAGTGTTATTAAATGATTTATACCCCATATTTTTATACCCAATTAAGTTATCACCATTTTATATCCCCCAACTACTTAATAACTTTTTTATTCCTCTTTCTAATTCTTCTTCACTTAAATCCCCAAAACCTAAAACAAACAATTGTTTATTTTGCCAATCTATTGGATAAATTTTAATTTTATCCTGCTCAGCTAACGCTACCAATTGTTTTGATGATCGAGTGTCTTTTATTAATTCGATTAATAAATAAAACCCTGAACTTTCTCCGTAATAACGTATTGTGTCGTGATATAGCGTTAAAATACGACAAAGTTGTTCCATTTTATTACGATAACGCTTTCGCATTCGATTAATGTGCTGTTCAAAAAATCCTTGCTGTATAAAAAGTGATACAATTTGTTGATCAAAACGTGAAACAGAACAATTAAAACTCTGTTTAATTGGCTGATAATCACTTAATAAGGATTTTGGTAACACCATAAAACTAATACGAATAGCGGGCATTAATAATTTAGATAATGACCCAAAATAAATCACTTTATCTGCTCGATCTAAACTTTGTAAGGAAGGAATAGGCTTTCCTTGATAACGAAATTCGCCATCGTAGTCATCTTCAATTAAATAACGACTTGGCTCAGCTTTCACCCATTCTAGTAGTTGTTGTCGCTGCTCAATATTTAGTACGCCACCAAAAGGGTATTGGTGTGAAGGGGTAATATAAGCAACATCAATCTTTTTTTGTAAAAAACTCGCTACATCTAACCGCTTACTTTGAGGCTCTAAAGGAAGTTTAATCCAATATTTTTGATAAAGTTTGAAAATATTCTCTACTACTCGATAACCAAAAGTTTCAATACCATAAATTAAAGTCTGAGAATGTTTTTTTTCAAATAAGATCATTAAAATTTGTAATAACTGCTCAACTCCTGAGGTTAAAACAATTTGCTCTGCTTCACACTGCACACCACGAGCCGTATTTAAATAATTGGCTAACTGCTCTCTTAAAATCTGATCTCCTTGAGGATCGTTTAAATGCAATAAATCGCTGTGATTTTTATTTAAGATCTTTTTATTTAGTTTTTTCCATTTTTCGAAAGGAAAATGACGGCTATCAATACGATTAGGATTAAAATCAAAACAATATTTTTTGCTTTTAGGCGGTATGATATTAATCATTTTTTGCAAATTTTTATTTGGATCTGACCGCTTACTTAATAATGTATCCCCTGCCTGCACATTCACAAAAAAACCAACCTTTGGCACACTTTCAATATACCCTTCAGCCATCAACTGTGAATAGGCGGTTTCAATGGTATTTTGACTAATCTGTAAATGTTGTGACAAACGGCGTTTTGAGGGTAATTTATCCCCTTTTTGTAAACGTTGTTCGTGAATGGCGTATTTAATTTGTTCAATTAATTGAATATAAAGAGGCTCAGTACTTGATTTATTTATAGTATAGGCAATAAGTTGCATAATTTTTATCCTCAAAATGCAATCTGACCTTATAAGTATATTTAAATCTGACACTTTTAACAAGTTCAATATTAACTAAAAATGATACGACATTTTTTGTTATCACTTAAAATAAGAGGAAATTAAAATGACAAACAGTATTATTGGTACAGACTTAGTAAAACGTGGGATGGCACAAATGCAAAAAGGTGGCGTAATTATGGACGTTGTCAATGCAGAACAGGCTCGCATTGCTGAACAAGCAGGTGCAGTGGCAGTAATGGCGTTAGAGCGTGTTCCTTCTGATATTCGTCAAGCCGGTGGTGTGGCTCGTATGGCTAACCCTAAAATTGTGAAAGAGGTGATGGCTGCAGTCTCTATCCCTGTGATGGCAAAAGCACGTATTGGTCATATTACAGAGGCTCGTATATTAGAGTCTATGGGCGTTGATTATATTGATGAAAGTGAAGTTTTAACGCCTGCTGATGAAGAATTTCATTTATTAAAAAGCAAATTCACCGTTCCATTTGTCTGTGGTTGTCGTGATTTAGGGGAAGCATTACGCCGTATTGGTGAAGGGGCTGCAATGTTACGTACTAAAGGTGAACCGGGTACTGGAAATATTGTTGAGGCGGTTCGTCATATGCGTAAAGTTAATGCTCAAGTACGTAAAGTGGTTTCTATGACTACCGATGAGTTAATGACAGAAGCAAAATTATTAGGTGCACCTTTTGAATTATTATTACAAATCAAAGAGTTAGGTAAATTACCTGTAGTGAACTTTGCTGCTGGTGGTGTCGCAACCCCTGCAGATGCTGCGTTGATGATGGAATTAGGTGCAGATGGTGTATTTGTCGGTTCAGGTATTTTCAAATCAGAAAGCCCTGAAAAATTTGCTAAAGCGATTGTTCAAGCCACCACACATTATCAAGATTTTGATTTAATTGCTCGTTTATCAGAAGATTTAGGTGAAGCAATGAAAGGGATCGAGATTTCAAAACTTAGCCTTGAAGAGAGAATGCAAGAGCGTGGTTGGTAATACCTAAGAGGATAAAATGACAGATACACAATTAAAAATTGGAGTATTAGCATTACAAGGTGCAGTGACTGAGCATATTGCCCAAGTTGAGTCACTGGGTGCGATCGGTGTAGCAGTAAAACGTATCGAACAGCTTGATGATCTTGATGGAATTATTTTACCGGGTGGCGAAAGTACTGCAATAGGTAAGTTAATGCGTCACTATGGATTTATCGAGGCTTTGCAAAATTTTGCTAAAAAGCGACCGCTATTTGGCACTTGTGCAGGTATGATTTTACTTGCTAAAAATATTGTAGGTGGTGAACCTTCACACCTCAATTTGATGGATATCACGGTGCAACGTAACGCATTTGGTCGTCAAGTCGATAGCTTTCAAACGGAGCTGGATATTAAAGGAATAAAAGAACCTATTCCTGCGGTCTTTATTCGAGCTCCTTATATTGCTAGTGTGGATAGTTCAGAGGTAGAAGTCCTTGCAACAGTAAATGAACAACCTGTTTTAGCCAAACAAGGTAACCTACTCGCTTGCTCTTTTCACCCTGAATTGACCACTAACACCGCTATCTTAAAACTCTTTTTAGCAATGATTTAAAAATTAATTAGAGTAAATCCAAGAGGCGAAGTTATCATTCGCCTCTATAAGATTCAAAAAAAGCTACCAATTCTTCCACCAAAACCTTTACTCGCTTTGGTAACTGCTTTTGTTCATTCCAAAGTACATAAATAGTGCGTTCTGGTATCTGCCAAGTAGGTAATAGTTTAATCAATTCCCCTTTTTTTAGTTCAGTTTGACACAAAATTTCCGGCACATAACTCAACCCTAGATTTTGCTTTACTAAATCAATACACAAACTAACTTCATTTACTTGTAAACGAGCTTTTGGAATAGTTAAATGAACCCTTTCATCGGTTTTTTCATTGGTCAAAACAATATTTGATAACGGTTGAGCCACCAGCCAATGGTGATGTTGTAGATCTAAAGGGTGATGTATTGGAGTATTATTTTGTAAATATTCCTTTGTTGCAACAATACAAGTCGGTGTTGTTGCCAAACGTTTTTGAATTAAATTTGCATTATTCTGCTTCCCTGTTCTTAATGCTAAATCAGCACCTTGTTCAAGTAAATTATCATTACAATTATTCAGCTGTAATATTAAATCAATGTCAGGATATTTAATTAAAAAATCATACCAAAAATTTGCCATAAAAAGTGATAAGTTTATTGGTGCTAATACTCGCACTGTACCACTAGCTTGAGTGGTATGTTGATGAATATCTTGTATATTTTGTTCAAGCATAGCCAAAATAGGCTGACATTTTTCAAAATAAGTCTCACCTTCTTGAGTGAGTTTAATTCCTCTAGAGCTACGATGTAGTAACTTACAATCAAGACTAGCTTCTAACCGTTGTAATCGTCTAGTTAGTGTTGAAGTAGGAATATTCATTTGAGTAGCAGCTTTTTGAAAACTACCTGATTTAACAATAGTGACAAATAAAGAAAGATTATTTAGCATTGCAAAAATGGAATTTAAGTTTTAAATTTTAGCTATTCTATCCTTTTTGCAACCTTGTTACAATACCACAATATTAACTTACAGGAGTAAAACAATGAATCTTAAATTCCGTTTATTTAATAGTGCAGTAATGTCTTTTTTATTATCTATGCTAATGACACTTTGGGTAACTTGGATAAATCTTGGTTTTGTTGATGATTTCTTATCACGTTGGCTAAAAGCGTGGGGACTCGCTTTCCCTGCGGCATTTATTTGTGTTTTGATTTTAGTGCAACCTGTTATGAAGTTTAGTAAAAAAATATTTGGTATAACAGAATAAAAAAACCGTTAGCAAAAACTAACGGCTTGATAATGTTTTGGAGTATTAAAACAATTCATTATTAGAACATTCTTGAGATTATATAAATTATTTTTAGGGAAAAAGTAAATTTCACCTATTGATTTTTTTAAAATCAATAGGTAAAAACTCCTATTTTAAATAATATCAATTGAATAACAGCATTTTATTGAGCTAACATTTCTCTTTTTCCTCTATTATCTGGCGTAGAAAGAATACCCTGCTCTTGCAATTGATCTAATATTCTTGCCGCTCTTGGAAATCCGATTGAAAATCTACGCTGAACGCCACTAGCAGAAGTCACACCTGAATCAATAACAAAAGCAACGACCTCATCAAATAGTGGATCCAACTCGCCACCCTCTCCAGAATTTCCTGATTGCTCATCGCTACTGGTTGATTCAACAATAGCATTAATATAGTTAGGCGTTCCTCTTGCTCGCCAATCATCGGTGATTCTTTCGACATCTTTATCTGTCATAAATGCGCCATGAACACGAATGATATCAGGGGTTCCCGCTGCGGAGTAAAGCATATCACCACGTCCCAATAAACTCTCTGCACCACCTTTATCTAGGATAGTTCTTGAATCGATTTGACTGGCGACTGTAAAGGCTATTCTACTTGGTACATTTGATTTTATTAATCCTGTAATAACATCTGCAGAAGGGCGTTGTGTCGCTAAAATTAGATGTATTCCAGCTGCTCGTGCTTTTTGTCCAATACGGATGATATATTCTTCAACTTGCTTTCCTTGTGTCATAATAAGATCTGAGAATTCATCTATAATAACAACAATATAACTTAATTTTTCTAAAGCGGGAGGAAGTTGATCCATAGAATCGCCAGGCTTCCATGTTGGATCAGGTATAGGAAATTTCATTGCTTCCGCTTGTTCTATCTTATCATTATATCCTTCTATATTACGGACACTAAGATGTTTTAACAGTAGGTAACGTCGCTCCATTTCATCGACTACCCAACGCAATGAGTTTACTGCTTTTTTCATATCTGTGACTACAGGTGTCAATAGATGAGGAATGTTGTCATAAATACTCAATTCGACCACTTTTGGATCAATCATAATAAAACGAACTTGTTCAGGTGTCAGTTTATAAAGTAAGCTCAAAATCATTGTATTTACCCCAACCGATTTACCTCCACCTGTTTGTCCTGCAACCAATAAGTGTGGCATTTTCGCCATATCTACCACAACAGCTTGACCGCTAATATCTTTACCAAGAGCCATTGGTAATTTCGCCTCAGATTGACAAAATTGAGGGCTTTCAAAAATATCTCTTAACCAAACTGTTTCACGATATGAATTTGGTGTTTCAATACCCATATAAGGTTTACCTGGCACAACATCTGTAATCCGAATAGCTTTAAACATTAATGCTCTAGCCAAATCGCTACCTATATTGATTACTTTTGAGGATTTCACACCTGGTGCTAATTGAATTTCATAACGAGTGACAACAGGACCAATTAAAACATCTTCAACTGTCGCTTTTATTCCAAAATCTGCCAATGCGTTTTCAATTCTAGTAGAAATTTCATAAATTTCTCGCTCTGTTATTTTTTGCTTTTCAACAGGCGGTTTATCCATTAAACGAATAGTAGGCAAGGGGGTGGTGGGTTTTGGTATTTTAGTATGTTGCTGTAATAACGGATGAACTAAAGTATTACCATATCCTTTTGGGTATTGTGGTTTATTTTCTTTTACCTTAACCGTTTTTTCTTCTACAGCGACTTGCTGTTTTTCAATAGATGGCGTATTTTTTATTGGTTCTTCTATATCATCATTTTGTATTTCTAATGTAGCTTCTGTCTCTGTATTTTCAATATCAAGATGTACTTGTGGCAAAATATCTTTAATAACTTCTTCTTCAAACCCAACCTTTGGATCATTCTGTTGAGGTACTCTATCTGCAATAGCATTATCTATAATTTGTTGTTTTATATTTACTTTAGGAATATCATCTACTTTTAGATTAACAGGAGTAGTTGTCGACTTAAAATCAAAATAGTCATCATCTTCTTGTTGTTGTATGACTTTTTCTACCTGTTCTACTTGCTCTTCATCATCTGCTTTATTTAACCCTATAATATTAGGTGTTGGGCGTGCAAATTGTGTGACATCCGTTAATTGATTTGTAATAAATTCGTCTTTCTCATTCTCTTTTTCAACCATATTATCATCTATTATCACATCTTCAGTTTTTAGTGATTTTTCTGAATTTTTTGCAAATTCTTGATCTAAAGTAACCGCTTGTGTTTCGTCTTCAACAACAGTTAACCAACGATAAAAATGGATCGCTAATGATGTAAGTACGTTTCCTAAACAAAAATAAAAACCAACTACAATAAATAAAATAGACACAAACAAAGCACCTACTTCACTGATTTGTGATGAAATAGTTTGCTTAAATATACCACCGATAAATCCACCAGAGATATAATAACCAAAATGAACAAATAATATATTCAATAGACCTGATAAACCTACAATAAATAATATAAAGCTCATCAATTTTAAAAATAAATACAACCAGCCAAATTTAGATTCTACGCCAAATAGAAGCCAATATAATGGTGCTAAAACTAAAGTAAATAAAACAATAATGGAAACCTGTCCAAAACTTGAAAACAATAAATCAATACTCCAAGCCCCAATAACACCTGCTTTATTTAAGACTTCTGTAGTGATATTAGTTGAAACTGACCAGCTATTATCTAATGGGCTATAGCTTAACAGAGCAACCATAAGATAAAGCCCCAATCCTCCAACCACAATTAATAAAAATTGGATTAATCTATCTTTTCCTTTCACATTCTCAATCACTTCAATTTCCTGCATCAGTAAATCACTTTATTTTCAAGGTTAAAACATTATGCAACTAACAGACCGCTTATTATCATAACAACAAGCGGTCTCTTTTTAGTACTTTTTTGCAAAATACTCTATTTATCCATTACTACTTTACCAATATAATCTAGATGGCGATGCTGTTGAGCATAATCAATACCATAGCCAACCACAAATTCATCGGGTATTTCAAATCCAACCCAATCAACGTCAACATTTACTTCTCGACGAGAAGGTTTATCCAATAATGTACAAATTTTTACGGAATGCGGTGAACGTAGCAATAACATTTTTTTTATTTTATCAAGAGTAAAGCCTGTATCAATAATATCTTCTACAATCAATACATCTTTACTATTTATTTCACCATCAAGATCTTTTAAAATTTTCACATCTCGATTAGACTCCATACTAGAACCATAGCTTGATGCTGTCATAAAATCGACCTCAACAGGCAAATCTAATAAACGAACTAAATCTGACATAAACATAAAAGAACCACGTAATAATCCAATAACCACTAATTTATTACATTGATTTTGTTGATAATATTCATTGATTTGCTGTGCTAAATCTCTAATTCTATTATCTATTTGTGATGTTGATAACAACGTCTCAATATGATATTTTTTCATTTATTAACCACCTGAAAGTTTTACTTTAAAATTTTTTTGCTCTAAAAACTGTTTGATAATGTCTCTTTTATCACCCTGAATTTCAATTGTCCCATTTTTTATAGAACCACCAGAACCACAACGTTTTTTTAACTCTTTTGCTAAATGCGTTAAGGCTTTATCTTCAAGATCTAAACCACTAATTACACAAACGCCTTTCCCTTTTCGTCCTGAGGTTTGTCGCTGAATACGAACAACACCGTCACCCTTCGGGGATTGCACCTGTTCTTTTTGAGGTTTAATTCGCCCTAATTCTGTCGAATATACTAATGTCATCTACCATTCCTAATGAAATAATGTTTAATTACAAAACGTATTTATAAGAACTACAACCCCCTGTATTCTAAAGCAAGAATAGTCTTCAAACAAGAAGCTTATGATTACCATAAGAAAATTACCTTGTGATCAAGATAAATACCCCTTATAATTTAACCATTATAATTATTAATTTATGAAATAAAATTAATTTATGAAATAAAATTAATTTATCTATTCTTAATAAGCAACAGGAGTAAATCTAAATGCAAAAAAAATCAATATTTTCGTGGTACTTTAATAGTAATCTACTTGTTAGAATACTATGTGGTTTAATTCTTGGTGGAATTGTTGGGATTTTATTTAGTGATAATAAAGATATTATCCCTTACATTTCTCCTTTTGGTGATGTATTTATTCGTCTATTAAAGATGATTGTACTTCCTGTTATTGTTGCAAGCTTAGTAGTAGGTGCAGCCAGTATTGAACCTTCTCGATTAGGTAAAATTGGGATTAAAATTTTAGCTTTTTATATTTTAACGTCATTTTTTGCTATTATCTTAGGACTCTTTTTTGGGCAGATTTTTTCACCGGGAGAAGGGTTAAATCTTGTTGGTTCTGCAGATGCTGTCGCAAAAACAACTACGGCTCCAACCCTAGTTGAAGTTTTTACTAATATGATCCCTAAAAATCCATTTGGTGCAATTTCAAATGGTAAAGTATTACCAACCATTATTTTCTGCCTATTCTTTGGTTTATCTTTAGCACATTGTCGTGAAAGCGAACAACAAAATATTAAAAAATCTGCAGAAGTTGTTTATAACTTTTTTGAAGGTGTAAATGAAATCATCTTTAAAGTGGTTGCTTGGATTATGCAGTATGCTCCAATTGGTGTTTTTGCTCTAATATTTACTGTATTCGCAAAAAATGGCAGTGCTGCATTTGGTCCTCTATTAGATGTGACAGGTACCGTTTATGCTGCCCTAATTACTCAAGGTCTTGTTGTTTATGGTGTATTAGCTGTATTGTTTAAACTTAATCCTTTCAAATTCTTTAAACGTATTATTCCGCCAATGGTTACTGCGTTTGTAACACGTAGTTCTGGTGGAACACTTGCCGTTTCAATGGAAACCGCTGAACATCAAATGGGTATTCATCGTAATGTTTATGGCTTCACTCTTCCTATTGGGGCAACCATAAATATGGATGGAACAACTATTTATTTAGGTGTTTGTGCAATGTTTATTGCTAACGCTGTTGGTATTCCTTTAGACTTCTCTGCTCAAGCAACTATTATTATAACCGCTGTATTAGCTTCTATAGGAACTGCTGGCGTTCCAGGTGCTGGTGCAATTATGCTTATTATGGTTTTAGAAAGCGTTGGTTTAAAAATAGAAGAAGGCTCTGCTGTAGCGGCTGCTTATGCAATGATTTTTGGTATTGATGCCCTTCTAGATATGGGACGTACATCAATGAATGTTGTAGGTGATATGCTTGGTACAACAGTCGTGGCTAAAAGTGAAAATGAAATGGATATGTCTAAATGGGAAGACTAACCACACCTAAAAGATTAGGTATTATGGGTGGAATGGGGCCAATGGCAACTGTAGATTTATATAGTAAAATTACGGCATTGACCCCTGCCAATTGTGATCAAGAGCATATTCCAATTGTAATTGACAGTTTCCCTCAAATCGAAGATCGTACAGCTTACATTTTAAATAAAAATGAAAGCCCTTTAGGTAAAATGATCGAATCAGCTACTCGCCTTGAAAAGGCGGGGGCTGAGGCTCTTTTAATCGCTTGTAATACCGCTCATTATTTTGCCGAACCAATTCAACAAAAAATTGACATTCCAATTATCAGTATTATTGATGCTGTTGTAGAAAAACTAAAAGATCATAATACTACGGCAGAACAAAAACTAAAGAAGATAGCTATATTAGCAACAAATGGTACGATAAAAAGTAAGCTATATCAGACGAAATTGGAATTGAGTGGGTTTGAGGTAATCAATATTAGTCAACCACAACAAGATACATTAATGGATTGTATCTATTTAGGAGCAAAAGCTGGTAAGGTTGAAAACTATCAGAACGATTTTCAGAAGCTTATTGATAATATAGAGGCAGATGCTTATGTTGCTGCTTGCACTGAAATTCCTTTATTTATCCCTAATTTAAAAGGTGAACACTATATGATTGATGCAACCCTTGAATTAGCAAAAAAAGCGATCAAATTTGCTTTATCCTAGTGCCGTTATTTACTTATATTTGAAATCATTATTAAATGATATTATCTAAACTTTGTACTGGCTTCATTGTTTCCCAATTACGGCAGGAAGGACAAAGCCAATGTAATAATGCGCCTTGATAACCACAGTTTATACAAAGATACTTATGTCGTTGCTGAATGCTATCTCCAACCATTTTATATAATAATATTAAGCTCTCTCGACCACTCCCTTCTGCCTCATCAATTTGATATTTAATAAAACGATGAAAGGTCACCATATTTGGGTAAAGTTTAATTTGCTCGTGCAATTTAGCTTTCGCAGACTCTTTCCCATCTTTCTTTTCTATACATTCAGTAAGTGCAATATCAATTGCACTATTATGTTTTTGTTGATTTGCTTTGAGTAAAAATCGTTCAAACTTTTCTGGCATATTTAAAGATAAATAGCAGTGTTTTATTTTAGTTAATACTTCACTAATATAATCTGCATCTTGTATTAATATGTACTCAAAATATTGTAACGCCTTTTCATAATTTTGTCTTGAAACATAATAATCCCCCAACAAAATAGAAGCTCTAGTACAATTTTGATTAATTTCTAACGCTTTGTTTAAACCATTGACGAATGGTTTCTCTTGTTTTTGAAGAATGTGGGCATATTCACAATAATAATGTGAAAGTGGAATTCGATCTGCTTTAGGGTTGAGTTTGATTAATTTTTTACCAACATTAATTCCCTTTTCCCATTCCTGAGTACGTTGATAAATATTCATTAATTGGGTTAACGAATGGATTGCAAACTCTGGTTCATCGATTAATTTGATATAATGACTTTCAGCTCTATCATAAAAACCTGCTTTCATAAAATCTTTGGCAAGTTGCTGTTTAACTAAAAGCTTTTGTTCTACTGAATAATTTAAATTATTATCAAGTTTCTGGTGTGTAATTAATGCTCGATCAACTTCCCCTCTAGAACGAAATAAATTTCCCAAGGTTAACTCTGCTTCAAATTGAGATTCAGAATTAATTTGTTCATCACTCTGTTCTTCCAGCATAGATAGGAAAAGATCAACCGCTTTTTCCTGTTGATTTGATAACAGAAAATTCAATCCTGTCATATAATCACGAGAAAATTTATTATTCTGTAAATCTAGTGTTTTTTTTACACTTCGTTGTCCCATATACCAACCATATAATGCTGCAATTGGTAACAATAGGAACAATAACTCAAGCATTATTTACTTAACCTTTCGATAAAGTCAATTCATCAATTTGTTTAGTTTGACGTTTTACTCTGTGATTTAGAGCAATATTTTTTACTCTTAATTTAAGATAAAAGAACCCAGTGATTAGCCAACCTAAAATTAAACCAAAACCAAACAGAATGGCAACTAAACTAGATAAACGTAACTCATTTTTTGCCAAAATATAATTAAATGAGATAATTTGATCATTATTTGCACCAATAGTAACGGCGACTAACACGATGGCAAAAACAATAACTAAGCCTATAATGTATTTCATTTTTTTCTCCTACTTATTTTATTTAAGTGTTATGGCAATCTTATTAACTAAAATCAACGCGTTCTTTAAGATCTTTTCCTGCTTTAAAATGTGGCACATATTTTGCATTTAACTTTACAGATTCTCCGGTTTTAGGATTTCTACCTACTCGTGGTTGACGATAATGTAAAGAAAAACTGCCAAATCCTCTTACTTCAACACGCTGTCTTTGTTCCAAAGATTCACTCATCTGCTCTAGAATTAATTTAACACTTTGCTCCACACACTTCACTTGAAGTTGAGGTAATTTATAGCTTAATATTTCAATAAGCTCTGATTTAGTCATAATTTATCTCCTCACAAGGAATAACGGATACATACAATTATGTATCCGTTTATATGAATTAATTATTCACTTTTTGCTGCGGCAAATGCTTCTGCAAACGCATTAGGAACTTCAACAGTTTCTTGTTTGTTTACTTTTGCTAATGCTGCTGATTCTTCAGCTTCATTTTTAGCACGAACAGAAAGATTAATAATACGAGCTTTACGATCAACACCTGTAAATTTAGCTTCAAGTTCATCACCAACACTAATTACTGTTGTGATGTCTTCCACTTTTTCATTTGTTGCTTCTGCTGCACGAATATAGGCTTCAACACCACCTGCTAATTCAACTTTAACACCTTTTACATCAACCTCAACCACAGTACCTTTAACGATAGCACCACGCTTGTTAGTATCAAGGAAGTTTGTAAACGGATCAGATTCTAGCTGTTTAATACCTAAAGAGATACGTTCTTTAATTGCATCTACTTGTAATACAACGGCTTCAACTTCATCACCTTTCTTGTAGTTACGAACCGCTTCTTCACCTGAAACATTCCAAGAAATATCAGATAAATGAACAAGTCCATCAATACCACCTTCAAGACCGATAAAGATACCGAAATCTGTGATAGATTTGATTTTTCCTGAAACTTTATCATTTTTAGCGTGAGTTTCAGCAAAATGATCCCAAGGATTAGCTTTACATTGTTTTAAACCTAATGAAATACGACGACGTTCTTCATCAACTTCAAGTACCATTACTTCAACAGTATCGCCAACGCTTACGACTTTAGAAGGGTGGATGTTTTTGTTTGTCCAATCCATTTCTGAAACGTGAACTAAACCTTCAACACCATCTAAAATTTCAACGAAACAGCCATAATCAGTTAAGTTAGTTACTTTACCTGTTAATCTGCTGTTTACTGGGTGATTTTCAGCAATAGCAACCCAAGGATCTTGACCTAATTGTTTTAAGCCTAAAGATACACGAGTACGCTCTTTCTCAAATTTTAATACTTTAACAGTAACTTCATCACCAACGTTTACTACTTCACTTGGATGTTTAACACGTTTCCATGCCATATCTGTGATATGTAATAAACCATCAACTCCACCTAAGTCAACGAATGCACCGTAATCAGTTAAGTTTTTGATAGTACCTTTAACTTCAGCACCTTCTTCTAAGCTTGCTAATACCGCTTCACGGTCAGCACTGCTTACAGATTCAAGTACAGCACGACGAGATACAACAACGTTATTACGTTTTTGATCGAGTTTAATTACTTTTAATTCTAATTCTTGACCTTCAAGGTTAATGTCACGTACTGGACGAACATCAACTAATGAACCAGGTAAGAATGCACGAACACCGTCTAGCTCAACAGTGAAACCACCTTTAACTTTACCGTTAACTAAGCCAGTCACAGATTCTTGTGCTTCAAAAGCTTTTTCTAATGCAGTCCATGCTTCATTGCGTTTAGCATCGCCACGAGAAACGATAGTCTCACCGTTGCCATCTTCTACCGCTTTAAGTACTACATCAACTTCATCACCAACTTGAACTTCTAATTCACCTTGAGCGTTAATAAATTCTTCAGCAGGGACGGCAGATTCTGATTTTAAACCAGCATCTACTAAAATAAAGCCTTTTTGGATAGCAACAACTGTTCCTTTTACCACATCACCTAATTTAGGTTCTGTTCCAGCTTGTAGTGATTCTTCAAATAATTGAGCGAAAGATTGAGTCATAATAAAATCTTCTTAAATAAAACATCCATTTTGCATCCTGCTTAATGGGGTTAATAACAAAAGTTCGACAATCCATTGTCAAACGAATAAAGTTTAAATCAAATCTATATATTTTATAGAAAAGACATTATATTTTAACTGCTTTTTGAATATAATCCAATGCTTGTTTAATAACTTCTTCAATAGATAAATTTGTAGAGTCTAATAATAAGGCATCAGTAGCAGGAACAAGAGGAGCAACCGCTCTATTGCGATCACGATCATCTCGTTCTTTAATTTCAGCTAAAATTTTGTCAAAATTAGCATTAAATCCTTTACTTTGCAACTGATTAACACGTCTTTTTGCACGTTCTTCGGCACTCGCATCTAAAAATAGCTTCACTTGTGCATTGGGAAAAACTACTGTTCCCATATCTCGTCCATCGGCAATTAAGCCTTTTTCAGTACTAAAATCACGCTGACGTTGTAATAATGCTTGACGAACTTTTGGATATGCAGCTACTTTTGACGCATTTTGACCCGCTTCTGCACTACGAATTTGATCACCCACATCTTCTCCATTTAAAATAACAACAACTTCTCCATTGCGAGGTATAAATTGAATATCTAATCCCGTAGCTAATTCAGCCAGTATATATTCATTATCAAACATAATATTTTTTTTCACTGCAGCCAACGCTAATATACGATACACTGCACCAGAATCTAATAAATCAAACTTTAATTGATTAGCCAGTGCATAACAAAGCGTACCTTTACCTGCTCCACTTGGTCCATCAACAGTAATTACTATATTTTTCATCATTTATCCTAATTTTGTAAATTTTTATCGAAATGTAACCGCTATTAAGATTCTGGAAACTCACCAATAGTGACCTGTAATAATTTTTCTTTTCCTTGTCTTAATACTAATACATCAACTTTGGTTCCTGGTTTTATTTCAGCAATTTCTTCCATCATTTGACGGGGAAATTCTGCTTCAATGTGACCAATACGTAAAATTATATCATTTGGCTCAACCCCACCTCTTGCGGCGGGACCATTTTCAAATACCGATGTTACAACAACACCCCGTTCTGCAACACCAAGTTGTTTTGCGGAGTAAAATAATTCTGTCCCTACACCAAAATAGCCTCGAATTACACGTCCATCACGAATAATTTTTGTCATTATTTTGTTGGCTAAAGTAATAGGAATAGCAAAATTTAATCCTTCTGCTATATCAATAGTATTTTTACCTAAACTTAGTGTATTAATACCTATCAACTCTCCTGCTGTATTAATTAATGCTCCTCCTGAATTTCCTTTATTAATTGACGCATCAATTTGAATAAAATTCTGT
Organism: Phocoenobacter atlanticus subsp. cyclopteri; assembly: GCF_018343795.1. Taxonomy (GTDB): domain Bacteria; phylum Pseudomonadota; class Gammaproteobacteria; order Enterobacterales; family Pasteurellaceae; genus Phocoenobacter; species Phocoenobacter atlanticus. The sequence continues at coordinate 626,406 of NZ_CP074346.1, read as the reverse complement.
CTTCGTCCTTCTGATAACGCATTTCGCTCAATACCACTAATAATACCTTGCGTAATACTTTGTCCTAAATTAAAAGGATTACCAATAGCTAAAACAACATCACCAACACGAATAGGTCGTTTAGCATTTTGAGGAATAAATGGGAGATTTTTCGCTTCAATCTTAAGTACAGCAAGATCCGTTAAAGCATCAGAACCAACTAATTTGGCACTAAATACTTCGCGAGATTGTAATGCTACTAAAATTTGATCGGCATCTTCTATAACATGCTTATTGGTTAAAATATATCCTGATGCAGTCATTATTACACCAGATCCTAAATTACTTATTTGTAATCCATTATTTCCAGAAGCAAGATCAAAAGATTGATTATACACATTCACCACTGCTGGTGCGGCTATCTTGACGGCATTGTGATAACTCACAATAGAGGAAGCTTTATTTAAAGCTAATTGATTATTAACGTAAGGCGCTACAAATACAATTAAAGCGGCACAAAAGAGACCAAATCCTATTGCTTGTAATATTTTCTTTATCATCTTTTTTCTCTTAATATATTTCCGAAAGTATTATAACCTTTATATTTAATATCATATAGTTATTTTAACTGATTTAAATACTCTGTTGCACCTAAATTACGAATTTGTTTTATAATCCAGCGTTGTTTTTTACGCATTATTTTCCCTGGTTTATTTACTTTAAATATATGCGGATTGGGTAATGATGCGGCAAGTAATGTTGCTTCCTTTATATTTAATTGATTAGCGTGCTTCTTAAAAAAACGTAATGATGCAGCTTCTACGCCAAAAATACCGTTACCAAACTCTGCAATATTTAAATACACTTCTAAAATTCTTCTTTTATCCCATATTGCTTCAACCCCAAAAGTTAAAGGGATTTCCATCGCTTTTCTAATCCAAGAACGATCAGACCACAGAAATAAATTTTTAACCATTTGTTGGGATATTGTTGAAGCTCCTCGTATTTTTTGAGATTGTTGATTATGATTTAATGCTGATTGAATAGCATTAAAATCAATCCCATAATGCTCTTTAAACCGCTGATCTTCTGAAGCAATGGCTGCCATTTGCATTTGCCAAGCAATATTCTCAAGATTGACCCACTGATACTGAATATTATATGTTTTATTATCCCATAACGAAGTTACTTTTTTCTCAATCATATAAGCAGAATAAGGCACTGGAACAATGGAAAAAAATATTATTAATGTAAGAAAGAATACGCTAAATCGGCTAATCAAAAACCATAACGCACCTTTTATTGAACGAACGTTGATCGGAAGAAAAAAACGCAATAATGCACACAATATTTTTTCAATTTTACCGACTATCATTAAGTTTTTTATTTATCCATTCTAACATTTCTGGCTCAATTGTTTTTAACATATTTGAGCCTCTGGTGACTGTTGCAATGCTTGTATTTAATATTTGTTGTATTTCACGTTGAGATCTATCTTGATCGAGCAAAAGGCGTACTATTTGTACGCGTAATCCTAACGAACTTCGCTCATCTGCAGTAAGTAACATTGAGAGTAACTCTTCTGCTTTATTTTCTAAAGCAGCTTGTTCTAATAGTGAAATAAATTGTTGCCATTCCTTTTTATCTCGTGGATTTTGAAGCGATTTCATACTATTACCTATCATTATTGATAGCGGTAAGATATTGCAAAAAATTTACAACATCTTACCGCTAAAAAATACTTACTATTTTGTGCGTTGATCATCAACTTCCACGCCCTTTGGCACTTTAAATTTAAATTGATCCGCTTTAATATTATTGGTCGAAATATTTTTTAACATATAAAGATTACTTTGACCATTTTTTTCAATAGTACTAAATCCTTTTAATAATCCATAAGGATCAATTCTGATATCAAACTGCTGGATCGTACTCTTTTTAGATTTCGGTTTTAATACAAATGTATCTGAATTTTGTTTAATATCATATTGTTTCCAATTATTTGGGTCATTACTCGTTAACAAAATAAAAGGTGTATTATTGATAACATCTTCTATTCTATTTACTGTCACTTGAGCAACAAAAGGATCATAAAACCAGAGATTTTTGCCATCTGAAATAATTCTGTTTTCTTGAGGTTTCATTGTATCCATTCTAAATAAATTTGGCTGTTTAATTTGAAGTTTTCCACTCCCTTCTTGTACAACTTTCCCTTTCATTGAACGTACAATTTGAGTAAATTCAGCACTATATTGTGAAGATAAGCTTAATCGTTTTTGTAACTCTAATACTGCTGGTGTATTTGCCCAAGTATTTATAGCAATAAAACTAAATAGTACAGTAATGGCTATTTTAATTAATTTTTTATTCAATTTTTTATTCCTTTTTGATCTATCAGATACTTTTTTGAACCTTTAGCAAGACAATAGTTCAAAATGACTTTAACTTTCAAGTAGTATCGGAGTTTTATCTGTTGTTTTCAAACGATTATATCCTGAGTAATTTAATGGATAATAACACGCAAACTCTCGTTGCTTCACTCGATATAAAGGTGGTTTAGTAATACATTTCTTTTGAGCAAAAGGACAACGTCGTCCTAAACGACATCCTTTATAAATATGGCTTAATGTTGGAGTTGCACCACTTAGTGTTTTTAATTTCTCTTTAAATGGTCTTGGTAAAGAAAAATCAGGTACACTATAAAGCAATGCTGAAGTATAGGGATGATAAGGATTTTCCATTATTTTATCTTTACTTCCAATTTCAATATTTTGCCCACAATATAATATATTAAACGAATCCACCCACTTATGTATGCCTAAAATATCATTACTTGCTAATAAAATAGAGGTACCTAAATTCTTATTCATACTAGATAATAAGCGGTAAATTTGCAGTTCTGTTGTCGCTTCCATCATATTAGTAGGTTCATCTGCAACCAATAATCTTGGTTTATTCGCAATCGCCATTGCGATCATTACTTTTTGTGCTTCACCATTGGTTAATTCAATTGGATAGCTTTCCATTATATCTCGATGATCTTTAATTCCTACTCGATGTAATAATTCAATGGTTTTTTTCTTTTTCCAACCGAACCATTTCCACCATTTTCCATTAAAACGAATACTTTGAATAAGTTGTTTACCAATCGTTTTACTTGGATCTAAACTTGCATGAGGATTTTGTAAAATCATCGAAATATCATCTTTAATCAATTTACGACGTTGATAGGCTGAAAGTTTAAGCAATTCAATATTATCAAATCGAAATCGGTCCGCTTTTACTATCCAATTTTCTTTCTCCATTCCGCAAATAACTTTGACAATCAAACTTTTTCCAGAGCCTGATTCTCCAACTAATCCACAAATTTCACCTTTATCTAAAGTAAGATTGATATTATCGATCATTCTTACTCGTCCATTTTCGGTGTCAATATCAATAGTTAAATGACGAATGTCTAATAATGCCATAATATATCCAATTTACACTCTAATAACGATGCATTTCTAGTACACGAATAATACTATTACTTAACATTCTTACAATTAAAATCACCATAACAATAGTAATTCCCGGTAAAAAAACTGTCCAAGGTGCAATATAAATCAATTCCATAGAATCTCTAATCATCGCCCCCCATTCTGCGGTTGGATATTGTGCCCCTAATGAAATAAAGCTTAATGCACTAATATCTAAAATTGCTAAAACAAAAATATGTGATAACTCTTTTATCGCAACAGGCGTTAAATTAGGTAACACCACTTGTTTCACTAAATCCCATCGTGTTGCACCATCTAAATATAAAGTTACCACATACTCTTTTTTTAATTCTTTTTGCGTAACAAGATAAATTTTATGAATAAATTGTGGCAACATTGCTAAAAAAATCGCTATCATTGCATTGACTAAACTTGCTTCCAATAAAATAGCGATGATAATTGCAATAAGTAATGTTGGCGTAACCAAAAACGTATCAAATAAATGGTGTAATATCACAAAATAAGAGTGTGTTTTTGTTCCTGCTAATACACCCAAAATGCCACCAACAATAGCAATAGCGAGGGTAATAACCAATGCAGCCCCTGCGGTATAATAAAAACCGTATAGAATACGACTAAAAATATCACGACCGAGATCATCTGTACCAAAAAAGTGTTGAATTTGCCCAATCTCACTCCAAGATGGTGGCATTAATTCTAAACCAACAAACTGCTGTTGAGCTGAATAAGGTGCAATAATATAACCAAAAAATATTAAAAATAATAAAAGTGCAAAAAAATACACACTGATCAGTGCAACAATATCTTTTCGCAAAATTTTTAAAAATTGCAAAATATAAGCAGATTCTCTAAATTGTTCTACATTTTTATTTAACATACCAATCTTTTTTATTCGAAGGATCTAATAGCGTTGTGATAAAACTTGCTAATACATCCACTGTTAATATAAATAACCCAATAACAATAATACCTGCAGATATGGCATTATAGTCTTGCACTGATACTGCATTAATTAACCAATACCCAATTCCTCCCCAACTTACAACATTCTCAACTAACATTGCAAAGGCAAAAATTAAAATAATATTACGTGCAATTGCTGGAATAATCGGAGGTAGTACATTACAAACGATATGCATTCGCCATATTTTAAACCCCGACCATCCTTTTGTTCTCGCAACTTTAACATAATCTTTCTTCATTACATATATTGCTTGTTCTTGAGTCATTCTCATTACTTCTAACATCGCAGGAATAACCAAAATCAATGTAGGTAAAGCTAAATGACGTAATAAACTCTGCGCTATTTTTAATTTATAAGGTACATCAACTAAAAATATATCTACCAGCTTAAAATTGGTCACAACTGGAATTTCATAAATTGGATTAAGCTCCCCCACTGCTGCAATTTCCCACTGATTTATAGAAGAATAATAAAGTAAGATAATTGCTAACCAAAAAACAGGAAAAGCTAAACTTAATGAACCCAAAATAGATAGACTTTTACCCACAAGATTGTTTGAATTATAAGCAGACAAAAATCCCAGTGGAATACCTATAAGTAACGATAATAGAGTCACAGAAAAGCATAACGAAAGTGTTGCTGGGAACACTCTTAATATTTGATTAAATAACGGTTCACCTGAATTATAACTTATATCCAGATCTCCTCTTAACAAAGAAACAATATAATAAAAATAAGACTTTATACCGCCATCGTAAATCAGTAAGTTAAGCGGATCTTTTAATAAAATGGAGTAACTCATTATAGAAAGAATAAAAACTGTTACTGTAATCCAAAATAATTTACGAATAAAAATGAATAACATATCAAACTCTATTTATTTACTGGAGATATTAATTTGATTTTAGATAAATCTACTTTACCAAATGGACTGATCTGTACACTTCTTACTTTATCACTTACGACCAATAAACGGTTAGCATTAAGTAATGGTAATATAGGTAATTCCTCTCTTAATATTTTCTCAATTTTTTTATACAACTTTATACGTTCATCATTATCTTCACTTATTCTAGCTTGATTGAGTAAATATTCAAACTCATCATTACACCAATTCGCTAAATTTGTAACCGAAAATTGAGAACGGCAACCTAAAATAGCAGATAAAAAATTATCAGGATCGTAATTGTTTGCAAGCCAGCCTGTTAAAATCATATCATAGTCAGCTTCTCTTTTTGCCAATTGTTGTACTAAAAGAGTTCTACTTACCTGACGTACTTTTAACTTAATACCTATTTTCTCTAAATCATATTTTATCAACTCGGCCATTTTTAAAGAATGAAAATTATAAACATGTCTTTCATCAAGTACCCAAAGCACAAGCTCTAAATACTCTCTTATTTTTTCTTTATTATTTTTAGGGAAGTACGGATAGTGATCTGCATTTCTATTAGGAAAAAGAGCCGTTGGTAATACATTATCTGCTACCTCTGCTAAACCATAAAATAACTGTTTTCCTAATCTTTCACGATTAATAGAATGTACAATTTCTCGACGCAGTTTAATATCATTCATTTTCATACTTTGATTATTAAACGCTAAAAATGATAAATTAGCCCCAAAAATATTCACTAAATACCCTTTAGGCAAAGAAGAAAGTTGGCTTGGTTCAGGAAAAGCAGAAATATCACATTCTTGATTTAAAAACTTTGCCATTTGTCCAGTACTACTTGTAGAAAAATCAATAATGATATTTTCAATATTCGCTTTTTTACCCCAATAGCTCTCATTTCTTTGTAAACGAACATAATCATTGTGTACATAACTTTGTAATTTATATGCCCCTGTACCCACAGGGAGTTGATCTAGCTGTGCTAAATTATCATCAGAACTCAATTGTAATGCATATTCTTTAGATAAAATAACTGTATATTGACTCGCAAGATGAGCCAATAAAGAAGCATCTGGTTCAGCTAATCTAATTTTTACACTATATTTAGAAGGTGCACTTAAACTGACAATCTTACTTTTTAAATTAATACTTTCAAAATAAGGGAAATGGGTACGGCGTGCTTGTCTTTGAAAAAGATAATTATTATAACTTTTATCGCTATATTTAACTTGATCCAACTCTTCTAATTCAGGTAAGTCATCAACATTTCCCATCACTCTATTTAAAGAAAAAAGTACATCATCCGCATTAAAGTTACGTGTTGGATTAAACCAATCAGTAGTATGAAATTTAACATTTTTTCTTAAATAAAAAGTAATTTCTAAACCATCATCACTTACTTTATAACTTTTAGCTAATGCAGGTTTTAAACTATTAGTAGCAGGATCAAATTCAAGCAATTTATCATAAATTTGTTCAGTCACCACATTCATATTGGTGCCCACATCTGCCTTTTGAGGATCAAAAGAAAATCCAGATGCATTTGTACAATAAACTAAACTTTTTACAAGTAATTCTTGTGGTATTCGAGGGACGGAATAAGCCATCTGATTAATACAAAAATTGCAAAAAATAAAAATAATCTTACTGCTTGTTTTTTAACTATCATTATATTTTCACTAATCCTATATTTAATGGTGAAATCATACTATTAAAATGATAAAATGAAAACTTAACTTTACTACTTTCTATAATAAAAATTTATTATTTGACATAATTTATATACAAGATTGCATCTATATATTTTATGTGGGGTTTTTAATACGGGAACTAAAACTATTATGCCACATCTCTCTGTTGCCAAATTTGGCGGAACCAGTGTTGCAAATTTTAAGGCAATGTCTGCCTGTGCTAACATCATTACTTCAGATAAAAATACTCGCGTTATCGTACTTTCTGCCTCTGCAGGAATTACCGACTATCTCGTTGAACTTGCAAATGGTTGTAAGGAAGATCGTCTAAAAACTATTTTAAATAATATACGCGATATTCAATTTAGTATCATCAATCAATTACAATGTCCAAATAAAATTTTAGATAAAATTGAACTACTATTAGAGCATATATCAAATCTTGCAGAATCAGCAACATTAGTAACTTCTCGTATATTAAGTGATGAATTGATTAGCCACGGAGAAATGTTATCTAGCACCATTTTCACACAATTACTGAAAGAAAAAAATATTGATGCCATTTGGGTTGATATTCGTGATATTGTTGCTACAAATGACAACTATGGAAAAGCACTACCTAATAATAAAAAAACACAACAACAAGCGAATGAAATTCTAAAACCTTTACTTGATAGTGGAAAAGTTATTGTTACACAAGGTTTTATTGGGCGAGATGATAATGGAAAAACCACTACGCTAGGACGTGGTGGAAGTGATTATTCCGCAGCATTATTAGCAGAAGTATTAAATGCGAATGATGTATTAATTTGGACAGATGTTTCTGGTATCTATACGATGGATCCAAGGGTTGTACCTAATGCGAAACGTATCGAAACTATTAGCTTTAATGAAGCGGCTGAAATGGCAACATTTGGAGCAAAAGTACTCCATCCTGCAACGCTATTACCCGCTGTTCGTAGCAATATTCCTGTTTTTGTAGGATCAAGTAAAAATCCTGAACAAGGTGGAACTTGGATAACTTCAAATCCACAACCTCGTCCAATATTCAGAGCCATTGCTTTACGCGGTGATCAAACATTGGTGACTTTATCTAGTCTGGGAATGATCCATACCAAAGGTTTTTTAGCCAATATTTTTAGCATATTAGCTAAACATCAACTTTCTATTGATGTGGTAACGACCTCTGAAATTAGCATCGCATTAACACTAGATAAAATAGGTTCCACTACCTCCTTATCTCCACAAATTATTGAAGAGTTAAGTATTTCTTGCAATGTACAAATCGAACCTAACCTTGCTCTTGTTACTATTATTGGTAATAACCTTCATACAGAAAAAGGACTCGCAAAACAACTGTTTGGAGCATTAGAAAAGGATAATATACGTTTAATTAGTTATGGTGCAAGTAGCAACAATATCTGTATTTTAGTCAATAATGAAGAAGTAGATAAAATTGTTAGAGGATTACATTGCTCATTGTTTGAATGCTAATTTACTTTCCCTAAAAATATAATTTGGGGGTTAAAATGTTTCTTTTGAGAAAGCTGCCATTTTATTCCTCCAAAACTCAGCAATGTTGCCGTAATAGTTAATAATGCAACAATAAGCTCATTTGCAAAAAGTTGTGAAAATCCTACCGCTGATACAATTAATACTGTTAATGGGATACAATACAACCACATAACGCTGACTAATAGAGAACTTTCTTTCAAACCTACATTGATAATATCACCCTGTTTTAGTTCTTCAAATACTTCGAGATCTAATAAAGAAACGACTTTACTTCCTGTCAATTCAGATAGTGATTGTGTACCACAACCCTGTTTTGCATCGCAACTGCCACAGCCACTCTTAGTATAACATTCAACCTTTGCTATACCATTGTGATAACTTAGTACTTTGCCTTGTTCAATAAGCATAAAAAATAGTCCTAAAAATAAAAAAAGCCCCTAAAACAAGGGGCACTCGGAAAGCAAATTATGAAAAGGTTGTTGGGCACAACACTTATTTTTATATAGCCACTAAGTTAAAACAATTTAATGATTTTTTCAAACAATAACTATATAAAATGTTTAATTTTGTGATCTACTTCATATTTTTTACTGTAAACGTCGGGCTTGCCAGTATACTCTTTTATAATAAGGCGAATTTAAATTTGAATATATCACGCCTTTTTTAGACGATGCATGTAAAAAATGCCCATTTTTTACATAAATACCGACGTGATTTCCAAAAGGTCCTCGTCCTGTCTTAAAAAAAACCAAATCCCCCGCTTGCAAATATTTTTTAGGAACATAAGCCCCCGTTTTTGCTTGTAATTTGGTCGTTCTTGGTAAATGAATACCAAAAGAATTTTTAAAAATAGCAGTAGTAAGTCCTGAACAATCCACTCCCTGAGGAGTATTTCCCCCTAAACGATAAGGTGTCCCTTTCCAAATACGATGCTGTTTAACAAGCTTATTGACTATATAAATTTCATTTGAAAAGCTGGGGTCTGCTGAACAGCTAACTAAACACAAACTTAACATTATTAATATAATAAGTTTATAAAAACTTAGTAATCGTATATAAGTTATTCTATAAAAATAATGCACCGTTTTTACTTGTTAGCCTCTTCAATTCGATCTTTAAGCTTTTGACTTGGTTTAAAGGTAACCACTCTTCGAGCAGAAACTGCTACAGGCTCTCTCGTTCTTGGGTTTCTACCTGGTCTTGCTTCCTTTTCACGTACTCTGAAATTACCAAATCCTGATAATTTCACTTCATCTCCCTTTTCAAGAGCAATTCGAATTTCTTCAAAAAACTGTTCAACAAACTCTCTTGCTGTTTTTTTATCTAATTCAAGTTGTTTAATAATATGTTCTATCATTTCAATTTTAGTTAATGTCATAATTTAAGCTCCTCAAACTTAATCTCTCAAATATGCACCAAAACATTGTTCAAGTTCACTCAACACTGCTTTAATTACAGCATTGATCTCTTCTTCTTCAAGGGTTTTTGAAGTATCTTGAACCGTTAGACTAATTGCTAAGCTCTTCTTATCGCTACCAATATTTTCACCTTGATAAACATCAAAAAGATTTACTGCAATTAGTTTTTCTCCACCTGCTTTTTGGCAAGTAGATAAAATATCTGCCACGGCAACATTACAATCAACCACAATCGCAATATCACGTTTATTTGCTGGGAATTTAGAAATGTCTTTTGCCTGTGTGACTGCTCGCTCATCAATCGCTGACCATAAAATTTCAAATACTACTGCTGTAACTGAAATATCTAATTTTTGTGCAACTTTTGGGTGTACTGTACCGATAAAGCCCACTTCTTTTTCATCAATTAAGATCGCTGCCGATTGACCTGGATGTAATGCGTCATAAGTTTTAGCCACAAAACGTACTGATTTCGCTTTATTTGTTAAAGAAAGTACGCGCTCTAAATCGCCTTTTAAATCAAAGAAATCAACATTATCCGATTTGCCCGTCCAGTGTTCATTGTGTTTCGCGCCCACAATAACCGCTGCCAACATTTGCTCTTGGCGAATACCCATTTCTGCATTTTCATCAGGTACAAAACGCAAGCCTGTTTCAAATAAACGTACTCGGCTTTGCTGACGTTTTTGGTTATAAACAACCGCCTCTAACAAACCACTTAACAAGGATAAACGCATTGCTGACATATCCGCTGAAATTGGGTTAGGCAACACTATTGCTTCTTGATTTGGGTGCAATAACGCCTGTGTTTTTGGATTGACAAAGCTATAAGTGATCGCTTCTTGGTAATCGCTGTCCACTAATGCCATTTTGACACGCATTAAATCTAAATTCGCTTCACGGTGCTCATTCATATTTAAATGAGCTAATGGAGCATTGTTTGGAATGCTGTTGTAACCGTAAATACGTGCCACTTCCTCAATTAAATCTTCTTCAATTTCGATATCAAAACGCCAGCTACAAGCGGTCACTTTCCATTCATTATTTGCAAAAATTGGCGATAAACCTAAACGAGTTAAAATATCAGTGACGGTTTCATCAGCAATATGATGACCTAATAATGCGTCTAATTTTTCACGACGTAAAGTCACCTGATTTGCTTTTGGTAAATGCTCATCACTTTTCGCTTCCACAATTTCACCTGCTTCACCACCACAAATGTCTAATAATAATGCGGTTGCACGTTCCATTGCATTGCGTGTATTTTCAAAATCCACACCACGCTCAAAACGGTGTGAAGAATCGGTATGTAAACCATATTGTCTTGCACGCCCTGCGATCGCTAATGGTGCAAAGAATGCTGCCTCTAAAATAATATCTGTTGTTGTATCACTTACGCCACTCTCTTTACCACCGAAGATCCCCGCCATTGCAAGCGGTTGATTTTGATCGCAAATTAGCAAGGTATTTTCTTTTAATGTAACTTCATTACCGTCTAATAACACTAACTTTTCATTTGCTTTTGCTAAACGTACTTGAATTGGTGCGTTCACTTTTGCCATATCAAAAGCGTGCATTGGCTGACCTAATTCAAGTAATACGAAGTTTGTGACATCAACCACAGGATCAATTGAACGCATACCACAACGGCGTAATTTCTCCTGTAACCAAAGTGGCGATTGTGCGTTTACGTTCACATTTTTAACCACACGAGATAAATAACGTGGGCAAGCTTCTGGATTATGAATTTCTACGGCAACTTTATCTGAAATAGTCGCTGAAACAGGTTCAAATATTGGTGCAATCATTTCTAATTGATTTGCAACCGCCACTTCACGAGCGATCCCTGAAATGCTTAAACAATCCGCACGGTTTGGCGTTAAGCTGATTTCAACAATGCTATCTTCTAAATCTAAATATTCACGGAAATCTTTACCTATAGGTGCGTCTGCTGGCAATTCAATAATACCATCTTGCTCAACTTTAATACCTAATTCAGTGAATGAACAAAGCATTCCCTCAGACGGTTCACCACGTAATTTGGTTTTCTTAATTTTAAAATTACCTGGTAAAACTGCACCATCAACGGCACAGGCCACTTTTAAACCTAAACGGCAGTTTGGTGCACCACAAACGATGTCTAATAAACGCTCGCCACCGACATTTACTTTGGTTACACGTAATTTATCTGCATTTGGGTGCTGACCGCATTCAACCACTTCGCCTACAACAACACCTGAAAAGGTATCTGCAACTGCTTCAACGCCGTCCACTTCCAAGCCAAGCATTGTGATTTGATCGCATAATTGTTCCGTTGTAATCGCTGGATTTACCCACTCACGCAACCAAGATTCATTAAATTTCATTATTCTTTCCTCATCCTGTCTTATTTATAGTCAAATTGTTTTAAAAAACGTAAGTCATTCTCAAAGAATGCACGTAAATCGGTCACGTTATAACGCAACATTGCTAAACGCTCAACCCCCATACCCACAGCAAAGCCTGAGTATTCATTCGGATCGATACCTACATTTTTCAACACATTAGGATGAACCATTCCACAACCTAACACTTCTAACCATTTACCATTTTTACCCATAACATCCACTTCTGCCGAAGGCTCTGTGAATGGGAAGAAAGAGGGACGAAAACGCACTTCTAAATCTTCTTCAAAGAAGGCACGCAAGAAACTATGTAATAAGCCTTTTAATTCAGTAAAATTCGCTTTTTTATCCACAAATAATAATTCAATTTGATGGAACATTGGCGTATGCGTTTGATCGTAATCGTTACGATACACACGACCTGGTGCAATAATACGAATTGGTGGCTGAGTTTGTTCCATTGAGCGAATTTGCACACCTGATGTTTGCGTTCTTAATAAGCGTTGTGCATCAAACCAAAATGTATCGTGATCGGCTCGTGCTGGGTGGTGTTTAGGAATATTTAATGCATCAAAATTATAATAATCTGATTCAATTTCAGGGCCATTTTCCACAGAAAAACCTAAATCCGCAAAGAATTTAGTTACACGATCAATCGTGATAGAAACAGGGTGCAAACCTCCAAGTTCTGTTTTACGACCCGGTAAGCTTACATCAATACTTTCACTCAATAATTTTGCATTTAATGCTTCGGTTTCTAATGTTTCTTTTTTCGTATTCAATGCCGTCTGTGCTTGTTGCTTCGCTTCATTGATTTTTTGCCCTACTTTTGGACGTTCTTCTGGCGACACATCACGTAATCCTTGCATTAACGACGTAAAATGCCCTTTCTTACCAAAATACTCGACTCTAATACTTTCAAGACTTGTAACATCTTGTGCAGATCCAACCGCTTGTAACGCTTGTTCTACAATTTTTTCTAGGTTTTGCATCCCTACCCTCTTAATTTGCTTTTAAAATATTAAAATAACATAAATGCTTGAAATGATAATACTTTTAACGCATAAAGTAAATGTAAAATAGGCAAAGAAAAGATGATAAAGATAACAAAGGAGATTTTATAGAATGGTGCGACCAAGTGAACTCGAATCACCGACCCCCACCATGTCAAGGTGGTGCTCTAACCAACTGAGCTATGGTCGCATTAAGAATTGTTTTAAAACGCGTACAATTCTAACATAAAAATGAAATAATGCAATTTTTTATAAAAACTTTTTTAATACTTATTATAATTTACCGTCACACTATCTTTGACTGGGATTAAGTGGCTAAATATAATCATATTTTCGGGTATATTTTATCTACGTATGAATTCTTGGCTTATCTTCTTTAAATATTACATCAATGTATTCATATTTTTGCTTTCAATAGCAAAATTACAATTAAACTTCGTATGAAAAAAATCATCTAGCTCATCTACTTTTAAGATAAAATCTTTTAAATTATTCTGAATATTTTCTTTTTGTGAACTAAACATATCCGATAAATGAATTCGATATGATAAATATATTTTATTGTCTTTTATTCCTAAATAAAAAGGAGAAACTTGATTTGTATTTATAAAATACAATAAATCTTTAAGATTAGATTTAGGTAATTCATTAAGTGGAGATGTCGCAATAAGATAATCACTATTACTATCAAATATTCTGATTAAAGCTCGTCCTTGATAAAAGGACCAATAATCCCGCCCCTCTCTACATAAAACAGGATTGATATCTAACAATTTCAAACTCTCTTCAATAAAAATAGCCAAACTCGACAAGTCAGACTTTTCAAATGCTGATTTTTTAATTTCGTTACCACAGCTATCACAAAAACTTATTTTTTGTGAAATATAATTATCACAAGAATGACATTTTACTTTATAAATATCATAATCAACTTGATAATCTTCAAGCTCTTTAATGAGATCAATATGACGAATTCCAAACCCTACATTATCCGCATTCGTAAATTTAGACGCTGTTACGGCTAATAACACGCCATCCTCATTTACCATAGCACCACCAGAATTACCGGGGTTTACTGCTGCATCTGTTTGTAAAATATATCTATTTGAAATAAGTTGTTTTGGGTTTGAAACAATCCCTTCTGTAATCGTAAACGGCATTCCAAAAGGAAAACTACAAATATATATCTTTTGTGTTGTTTGGACTTCAATATGTTTATCTAAAATAATACAACTTTTTTCATCTTTTAACTCAGAAGCATAAACAAAAGCAATATCTAGTTCAGGATTAGCCATCACGACTTTACCCAAATATTTATCTTGTGTTGACGTTTCTACTGCAACTTCTATACAGCCTTCAATTACGTGAAAATTTGTGATAATAAAATCATACCCCTGTATTTTAAAACCACTTCCTACACCATCTGCTGTAATTATTTTAAAAACTGATTTTTCTATATTCTTTAGCATATTATCTTCCTATCAGCGGTATTAAAATTTGAGTAATAAAATAAAGAAGAGCGATTATTTGAAGATAACCCCAAATACTCATTTTTTTATATTGCTTACCTTTTACTAACTCATTGTATAAGTTGTATAACGTTATAGATGCATCTTCAAAGTCGGTATTTCTTTTAATTTGATTTAATCCCTTATAAATCATCTCTCTGGTTTTATCATCAATATTATATTCATAAATAATTTTTAAAAGTCGCTCATAAATATCATAAGTTAAAGCAAAATATCGCCCTTCTTTTTTAGATTTTTCAAATCGTTCTTTATTTCTTTCTAGCTCTTCTTTTAGGGTTTCTTGGTTAATATTCTTTAATCTTGTATAGAAAATATGTTGATAATACATACTTTCTAAAAATTCCTGAGTCCTTTTTTCTTTTAACTCTTTAATAAACGCCATTCCTTGATCTACTTTAAATTCAATATGATTATCAGAATACATTAAACTGGTAATATCAAGTAAATCTGATCTTAAAACACCATTGAGATAAGGCATATTTTCAAATTTCAACAAGGTAATTGTTACAATATCCCAGTGATATTCTGATAGGCGTTCTTTTTCAAAAAATGCCATACATTTATCATAATCATCTAATATTTTTTTAATCGATGTGAATACTTTATCTTTCTCACTTGTTGTTAAATCTCTTTTACTCGGATTGACAAAATAATCAACTTTATAATTTTCTTTTAACTTTGGAGCATAGTAATCCCCTTGATAACAAATTTCTCTTATTACCGTTAATATTTTAGAAGATTCGCAAAGTTCTAATGGGCAAGAATAAGAAAAATAAAGTAAATCATCTTCTAAAATAAGTTGAGGCAACATCAAAGAACTAAAATTTAATTCACTAATTTTTCTTAATAACGCAATCACATTTGTTTGCTCTGTTATTCTCAGAAATGGGGCTTTAACCTTAAATTCATTGTTATTTACTTTTATATTCAGCAACATACAAGAATGTTTAATTTCTATATCAATATCTTTATTATTCAGTCTTAATGTACCAGCTACATTATTGTTAATAAATTTTAAAAGATGATATATTACCGCCTTATATTCCTTTTGCTCATAAGCTTCGGTTGCTTCTGAGTATTCCGAATAAAGAAGTTCACATTCTCTATAACCATAATCCTTTAAAGGATTTTCAAACCTTGGAAACATATCACCTCTGAATAGTTAAATATATTAATTGAAAATATAGCATAATTTTTGTAAATTTATATAAAAAAATAACCGCTTATAGCGGTTATTTTTACTTTATTTTTTGCAAATTAAAACACTAATTCACGATCCCCATTTTCATCTTTAATACGATTTGGCAAACCAATTTTATTTAATAAATTTATATAAGGTTTAGGATCAAGTTGTTCTACATTACGCATTTCCAAACAATCCCACTCTCCTGTAGCAACTAACAGTGCTGCTGCCACAGCTGGAACGCCTGCAGTATAAGAGATACCTTGACTGCCCACTTCTTCATAGGCTTCTTTATGGCTTGCTGTATTATAAATAAAGATTTCTTTATCTTTACCGTCTTTTTTACCTTTAATCAGATCGCCAATGCAAGTATGACCCGTATAATTTTCAGCTAAAGTTGGTGGATCAGGTAATACTGCTTTAACGACTTTCAATGGAACGACTTCCACGCCTTCGGCTGTTTTAACTGGTTTTTCAGACAATAAACCTAAATTTTTTAATACATTAAATACGTTAATATAATGATCGCCAAATCCCATCCAGAAACGAATATTAGGTACCCCCAAATGTTTTGCTAATGAATGCACTTCTTCGTGTCCCGTTAAGTAAGAATTTTGTACGCCTACAACAGGTAAATCATCAGTACGTTTTACTTCAAACATTTGGTTTGTTTGCCATTGACTATTTTGCCAAGAATAAACTACTCCCGTAAATTCTCTAAAATTCACTTCAGGATCAAAGTTAGTCGCAAAATATTTTCCGTGATTACCTGCATTAATATCAATAATATCAATACTTTCTACACTATCAAACTCTGTCACCCCATAAGCTGCATAAGCATTTACGACACCGGGATCAAAACCTGCACCTAAAATAGCAGTAATTTTGTTTTCTTTACAACGTTCTAAACGTTTCCATTCATAATGAGCATACCAAGGTGGTGTTGGGCAAACTTTATCTTGATCTTCTGCAACCGCAGTATCAATATACGCCACACCTGTTTGAATACAGGCTTCTAAAATAGGCATATTTTGAAAAGATTGAGCAACATTAATCACAATTTGCGACTGTGTTTTTTCAATAAGGGCTTTAGTTTGTTCAATGTCAAAGGCATCTAAGGTGTAGCATTGAATTGTGTCAGGAAGTTTAAAACTCTTTTTTTCCTCAACACTCTTAGCAATTTTTTGACATTTTGATAAGGTTCGAGAGGCAATAACAATGTTACCTAAAATATCATTATGTTGAGCACATTTATGTGCCACAACTTGAGCAACCCCACCCGCACCAATAATTAACACATTTTTCTTCATTATAGCATTTTCCTCCGAAGTACCTTAGCGTAGCAAAACCTAAGATATAAGGCTTAAAGTAAAACTTGATACATATTGAAAACCTAAAAAGTCAATATCAAGTCATTTCAGTAAAAAACAAGTTGCGGATTATAACAGAATTTACTTTTAAGCGGTGACATCTTCATTACTTTTTGCAAATTTTTATAAAGATCATACCGCTTGACTTTTATTTTTACATCAATAAAATATGATATTATATTTAAATGAACTGGAGTTTTTGATGAAGAAAAGAATTTTGCAATTTTCAATTAATCACCCTAAAAAGGTATTTTGGATTACAGGATTAATTACGTTATTGTCATTGTTAATGATGTTTCGTATTAATGTTGACACCGATCCTGAAAATATGCTTCCTCATTCTCACCCTGCACGTATTTTACACGATGAAGTAAAACAACGTTTTGGTTTGGCAGATATGCTAGTTGTTGGTGTGGTTAATGATAAGGACAGTAATGGTATTTACAATCCTGACAGTTTAAGTAACCTTAAAAAACTCTCTGATGCAGTAATGACATTAGATGGTGTTGTCGTGGAAGATGTAATGAGTTTACCTGTTAGTGACAATATCTCTCAAATTCAAAAAGAAGGCGCAAAGGCGATTTCTTTCCACTACCTAATGGAAACGCCACCGAGCGAACAAGCTCAAGCCGATCAAATTCGTCAATGGGTCGATAGATTGCCTATGCTACAAAATACCTTAGTTTCTGGTGACAACAAAGCAGCAGGGCTATTTATTCCTATTACCTCTAAAGATAAAAGTTATCAACTTTATAATCAAATTCAAGATATTGTGGCTGGTTTTGATAAAAAAGGCGATGAATTTTATATCACAGGCTTACCTGTTGCAGAAGATACCTTTGGGGTAGAAATGTTTTTGCAAATGGCAATTTCTGCACCTGCTGCTGCAGCATTAATTTTTGTGCTAATGCTATTTTTCTTCCGCTCCCCTGCTCTGGTTGCTGCTCCAATGATTTTGGCAATGGCAACAGTGATTATCACAATGGGATTAATGATTGGAATGGGCTTTTCAGTACATATTATGTCATCGATGATTCCAATATTTTTAATGCCAATTGCCGTGGTGGACTCCATTCACGTGTTATCTGATTTTAGTGATAATTATCGAGCAGGAAAAGACAAAAAAGTACTTGCCGAAGAATGTGTAACGGATCTATTCCGTCCAATGCTATTTACTTCATTAACATCATTAATTGGTTTTTTATCTCTAAATACAGCAGATATTCCGCCAGTACGTGTGTTTGGTAGCTTTGTTGGATTTGGGATTATTCTTGCCTTTATTTTAACAATGACATTAATTCCTGCGTATATGGTCAGTTTATCGGATAAAACCCTAGATAAAATGGCAACTCGATTACACAGTCACGATGATGATCAATCATTAACTGCTAGAGTATTACGCCAAATGCCACAAGCGGTAATGCGTAATAGTAAATTGATTTTATCACTAATGGTTGCTGTGATGATCGTAAGTGGTTGGGGAATTAGTAAAACCGTGATCAATGATAATCCAATGAATTGGTTTAATCAATCACACCCTATTCGTCAAGCAGATAAAGTGTTGAATACGCATTTTGCAGGAACCTACGAGGCTTATATTAGCTTTAGTAATACACAAAAAAATGATGAGAATATCAGTACATTAACTAAACCTATCTTAAAAAATGCACCTGGATAGTGTTAAACAAAAATGGCAAAATTTGATCCAAAAGCAACCGCTTAACTGGTCAAAGATTGAAGACAGTTTAATTGAATATCAATTTAGTGCTGATGATGTTGAAGAACCTTTTTGGACTCAACTTCAAAGTGTTGTAGCAAAAGTAAATCAATCACAACAAGTCTTCTTACAACCTGAAAACTTGGCTTATTTAGAAAAAGTTCAAGGGGCATTACAGCAATCTGGTTTAGTAGGAAAAAGTACTGCATTACCTGACTTATTAAAAGTCGTAAATCGTGAGTTACGTGGTGGTGAAGATAAAGATTTTGTATTACCAACCTCTGCTGATGCGAATGCTCAAGCTATTATGACATACCAAAGCTCACATCGTCCAAATTCAGTTTGGCATATGGTCACGCCTGATTATCAATCAGCCGTTATATGGTTACAACTTAAATCGGGTGATAACCAAGATATGAGTAAAGTTGTTGATTATATGAATAACTGGTTTGCCAAAAACCCTACACCGAAAGGATTAGAAATGCAGTGGAGTGGACTAACCTATATCAATGTGGTTTGGCAAGATGCAATGGTAAATGGAATGCTAATTAGTTTAATTTCATCCTTTGTAATGGCAATGCTAATGGTAATGTTCTTATTCCGCTCTGTTGTGTGGGGTGTGATTGCGATGATCCCATTATCTACCACGATTATGCTGATTTACGGCATTATTGGTTGGGTCGGTAAAAATTATGATATGCCTGTTGCGGTATTATCTGCATTAACACTTGGGCTATCTGTGGATTTTGCAATTCACTTTATTGAACGCAGTCGTTTACACGAAGTAAATAAATTAAAACTTGATTGGAAACAAGGCATTATTGATGTCTTTGAAGAACCAAGCCGTGCCATTGCTCGTAATGCAATCGTAATTGCACTTGGATTTACCCCATTATTGATTGCACCATTAGTACCTTATCAAACGGTGGGATTTTTTATGGCAGCAATTATGGCAATTTCTTGTTTAGCAACCTTAGTGATTATTCCAGCCTTGGTCTATGCACTACAAAATAAACTATTTAAACGTGACTTAACGTATTAAGGAGAAACCAATGAAAACAAATATGGTAAAAAAGACAGCATTAGTAATAACTGGATTAACAATGAGCTTATCAACTTGGGCAATTTCAGCAAACGAAATTATTCATAAATCAAATTTAGCTGCAGTTTATCCCGCTAATGATGGAAAAACAGAAGCAAGAATGATGATTGTGGATAATCAAGGACGTAAGCAAATGCGTCAATTTTATATCCTGCGTAGAAATGTCACCAAAGGTGGCGATCAAAAATATTTTGTGGTGTTTACTAAGCCATCAGATGTCGCAAGAACGACTTTCTTAGTAGATAAACACCCAGGTAAAGAGGATGATCGTTGGTTATATTTACCTGCTTTAGATTTAGTCAAACGTATTGCAGCTGGAGATAAACGCACCAGTTTTGTAGGTTCAACTTTCTTTTATGAAGATATTTCAGGGCGTGATGTAAATGCAGATAGTTACAGCATTGAAAAAGAAACAGATAAACAATGGATTTTAAAAGCAGTACCAAAATCCCGTACAGGTGTGGAATTTAACTATTTTACCGTCGCTATTGATAAAGATACTTATCTTCCTCGTGAAGCAAAATATTATGATAACAGTGGTAAATTATATCGTCGTATTACAGGTTCAAATATCAAAAATATGGATGGTTTCCCAACTTTAACTCAAATTAAAGCGGAAAATCTGAATGATAAAAGTTATAGCATTACACAAATGCGAAATGTGAAATATAACGTGAATTTACCAAACAGTGTATTTACCGAAGGTGCTTTACGTATGCCACCTAATCAATGGTTAAGGAAGTAACAATGAAAAAAACATATTGGGCATTATTATTAAGTAGTCTGCTCTCTGTTTCTTCAACAGTAATCGCTCAAGATGTCGGTGGTTTAAATACCACTGACATTGAGAAAGAATTAGAAGAATGGAATGATGACGACACTTCAAAAAGTAATTGGAATATGGGGGCTTTTATTGAAGCGGATTATGGTGTATTTACACATAATCATACTGCAAACAATCGAGATAAAAGTCTGGCTGAAATACGCAGTGAAATTTTCGCCAATCGTTACTTTGGTTCGCATTTTTTATCTGCGAAATTAGATCTTATTGCTGATGATATTGACGATCATAGTTTACAAGCAGATCTTAAAGAATTATTTGTTGATTTTAAATTAAATGACAAAATGAGTGTACGCTTAGGACAACAAGTATTAACTTGGGGAACAGGCGATTACATTTTTATTAATGACTTATTTAGTAAAGATTGGCAATCAATGCTTTCAGGTAGAGATGATAGTTATCTAAAAAAATCTGATCCTGCTGTGAAATTTAATTGGTTTAATGATTTTGCAAATATTAATTTAGCGTGGATACCCGTATTCAATGGCGATGAATATATTAGTGGAGAACGTTTTTCTTATTACAATCCTATGTTAGGAAAGGTCACGAATCAAAGAGTAAAAACAGAAAATCCGAAAAATACTTTATCTAATAGTGCATTAGCATTAAGGCTTTCTAAACGTTTTAATGGTGTTGAGTATGCGTTATATGGCTATCACGGATTATACTCGCAACCCACCGCCTTTAATCCTATTACTGGAAAAAACAAATTTCCTAAAATCAATGCCTTTGGAGCAAGTGTTAGAGGTTCTGTAATGGGCGGTATTGCAAATGCTGAAATCTCGCATTGGAACTTTTTAGAGGAAAAAACGGGAGATAATCCTTTTATTCCCAATGACCAAATTAATTTTTTAGTTGGTTATGAACACGAATTAGTGCAAAATGTCACATTAAGTGGACAATATTTAGTACAAAAAATGCAAAATTATGAAAAAGCGAAACAGAGTGCTTTTAATCCTGATTTGCTTATTGATAAATGGCATCAAACGTTAACATTGCGTTTGAATTGGCAAGCAATGCAACAAAAACTCAATATGTCACTCTTTGCCTTTTATTCGCCTGACGAAAAAGATTTCTATATTAAACCTAAGATCAGTTATCGCCAAAATGATCATTGGTTTTATGAAATAGGGGCAAATCTTTTTGGTGGTAAAAATAAACATACCCAATGGGGACAGTTTAAAGAGAATTCTAATATCTATACACGTTTAAAATATAACTTTTAGGAGAAAAAAATGAAAGTAAATGATATGTTACACATTATCGCAGGTAGCTTTATTATGCTAAGTGTTGCCTTGGGCTATTATGTTAATCCTTGGTGGTTCGCATTCACTTTTTTTGTTGGAGCGAACCTATTTCAATCAGGATTTACAAAATGGTGCTTAATGGCAGATATTCTGCGTAAACTAGGATTAAAAGATTAATTTAAAAAGGAGAAAAAAATGACTAAATGTTAAGATTATGTTGGGACTATTTTTGAAAATGAAACCAACCCGAATAAACCCACTGTGGCTTTTACACTGGCAAATAAAGTATTAGAAAAAGGCTATTCTGCAACCATTCTTTTAATGGTTGATGCGGTAAGTCTCGCTATTCCAGGAAAGGTTGATAATATTGATATCGGTGCCCCTTTTAGTGGATTGAAAACATTGCAGGAAAGTTTTATTCAAAACGGTGGAAAAATCTTAGTTTGTAAGGCTTGTATGGTTCATAACAATATCATTCCAGAACAAATCGATCCTCGTTTTGGTATTATTGATGGTGATGAAGTTGCTGATCTTATTATGAATGCTAAAGGTTCATTACAAATTAGCTAATGAAAAGTTTAGATTAACATTATTTTAATGCCACTGTCTAAGTGGCATTTTATGTTTTAACTAAGGATTGTAATTTTTATTATGTGGAAAATATTAGCAGTTATTCAAAAAAATTTAGTTTGGGCAATTCCAATCGTAATGATTTTGGGAATTAGCAGTGGGTCTATTTTTGATATGCGTTTTTTAAAAATCACCATTGTCCCATTAACTTTTTTAATGGTTTATCCAATGATGATTAACTTAAAACTTGAAGCAGTTTTATCACCTAAAGGATTAAAAGCACAGATTGTGGCACAATTTTTAAATTTTGCCGTTATCCCTTTTATTGCCTTCTTTTTAGGAAAACTATTCTTTCCTGAACAACCTTTAATTCGATTAGGCATTTTATTTGTTGCCCTACTCCCTACCAGTGGAATGACCATTTCTTGGACAGGGTTTGCCAAAGGTAATATCAATGCAGCAATCCAAATGACCGTATTTGGACTTATTTTAGGCTCTATTGCAACACCTTTATATGCCAAATGGTTAATGGGAAAAAGTATTGAAATTCCTGTACAACAAGTGTTTACGTCCATTATGTTTGTGGTTTTCTTACCTATGTTTATGGGACTGGTTACTCGTAAATATTTAGTAAAAAAATTTGGTCAAGAACACTATCAAAAAAATATTAAACCCAAAGTTCCGATGTTTTCAACATTAGGGGTATTAGGTATTGTATTTGTGGCAATGGCACTAAAAGCCAAATCCATAACCGCAGAGCCTACTGTACTTATCAGTTATTTAACGCCTATCATTATTTTATATGTTATTAATTTCGCGTTAAGTACCATTGTGGCTAAGGTGTTTTTTAATCGAGAAGATGCCATTGCCGTCGTTTATGGCACAGTAATGCGAAATTTATCGATCGCACTGGCTATTGCAATGACCGTATTTGGAGAATCAGGTGCAGAAATTTCTATTGTTATCGCAATGGCATATATCATTCAAGTACAAGCTGCGGCGTGGTATGTAAAATTGAGTGATAGAATATTTGGACAGAAAGTCTAAAACTTCAAATTATAGCGGTTACATTATTCAAACTTTTTGCAATTTTTTGTCTAAATGTACCCGCTTATAATTAAGGTTCACTTAGCTAATTTTTTGTTTTTAATACAATAACACTACCCAAAATTACCACCGCAGCCCCAATCACTTGATAAATATTAATTGTTTCTCCAAGTATAAAATAACTTGTTATCGCAGTAGAAATAGGAACGGTAAGACGAATAACATTAAAAATCACAACGCCTTGTGTAGACATTATATAAAAAGACATAAACATTCCGACCAATATGCCATAAATCCCTGCACAACTTAACCCAATCAGTAGCGACCATTCAACCGTTTGTAGTTGTGTGATTTTTTGGGTCTGAATTGCTATAAGTAAATAAATAAGCCCTGCGATACTGGCTGTTGAAGCACTGATTACCACACTGTGTAATTGTTTAGAAATGGTTTTAACAAAGATATTCTGAATGGATTGAATAAAAATAGAAATGCCAAGAAACAAACTTCCCATTAAAAAGTTCTGTTCTATATTTGGTTGTTTTGCAAAAAAGATAAAAATAAAAGAGCCTAAAAAAGTGATTATTGCCCCTAAATAGAAACGTTTTTGTTTACAGCGAGTTCGCTCATCTTCAAAAAAAAGTGCTGCCATTAAAATAGCTAAAGGCATTGCTAAAATACCAAAAAGGCTTCCTGTTACCGCAGAGGTTTGTTGTAATCCATTAATAAAAAAATACATATTCCCAACCATAAAAATACCCAAAATGAGTAATTTTATGATTAAGGTAGGATCACTTATGATTTTTCTTATTTCGGTTCTAAATTTAAATAGAATAATAAAAGTAAGGACTAAGCCTCCTGATAAAAATCGTACTGCATTATTATTGATCGTATCAAAATGGAGGCTCATAAACCGCATAATGGGAAAAATAAATCCCATTAAGCTAACATATAAAATTGGAATAAAATGATTATTCATTCAATGTATCCTATCGTAATTAATCCTCTTTTTTAATTGAAACAAGCAACTGATCAACTTTAAAATTATCGGTATCCATAATTTCAAATTTATAGTTATCCCACAATACAAAATCTGTTTTTTTCGGAATTTTACGTAACATATACATCATAAATCCGCCAATAGTTTCATAATTTTCAGTATCTGGAAAATATTCAATATCTAATGCCCTCATTACATCCTCTAATGGAGTTTCGCCATCAATCAGCCAAGATTTTTCATCACGTTGAATAATTTGTTCCTCTTCATTGGAAACAAGCTCTCCCATTACAATACTCATTACATCATTAAGCGTAACAATCCCCACAACTATTGCATATTCATTCACAACAACAGCAAAATCTTCACCAGACAGTTTAAACTGCTCCAGAACTTCATATAATGATAAAGTATCAGGAATAAATAATACATTTCGTAATACTCGTTGATCTGTTAATTTAACAGATTGCTCTTGTAAATATAAGGTTAATAAATGATGACTCTCTACATAGCCTAAAATTTTATCAATTCCTCTATCATTACAAACTAATAACTTGGAATGTGAATTTGCTTTAATGGTTGCTAACACTTCTTCTCGACCAAAAGAACGATTTAAAAAGATAATATTTTCACGTGTAGTCATTGCTGAAGTGACAGTACGTTCTTGCATATCCAAAATATTTTCAATTAAATGATGTTCTTGATCTTTCAATAACCCTGCTTTTGCACTCGCATCAACAACAGCAAAAAGATCTTCAGATGTCATATTATCGTCACGAATAGTAGATATTTTAAATAAACGAAAGATACTATTTGCCATATAATCGAACAACCATACTACTGGTTTAAAGATGATAATGAAAAATACTACTATTCTAACCGTGAAAAGTGCAACTTTTTCAGGATAAATAATTGCAACACGTTTAGGAATTAGATCAGCAAATAATACAAAAACAAAAGTTACTATAACAAAAGATAACCAAGAGCTAATATTTTCAACACCACTAATATGATAATATGACTTAAATACCTTATATAAATATGGACTAATCGCACTTTCACCAATGATACCTGCTAAAATTGCTATCATATTTAAACAAATTTGTACAACCGTAATAAATTGTCCTGAACGTTCTTGCAATTTTAATATTTGTAACGCTTTTTTATTTCCATTATCCGCAAGTTTTTGTAGTTTTAGCTTCCTTGCTGCTGCCAACGCAATTTCTGATGATGACACTATTGCACTAATTAAAATTAATGTAATTAAAATTAGAATAGCTTCAAATAAATTCATTATTTTTCACTCCTAAATAAAATCTTTTTAATATTTTGAGATCCCTATTTTAGCAAATTTTCAATTGAGGTGGTAATTTTAGATCACTCCCGTGCATAACTAAATAAAAATATTTCGTTATGCACGGGAGTGATGATTTATATTAATAACACTCTAGGTTGTTATTTTTTTGTTATAAAAAAATTATTGTTAACATTTTATTATCAATAAACAAGGAGAATTTGTGATCTAAATCACAAATTTTCTTTTCTTTTCTTTTCTTTTCTTTTCTTTTCTTTTCTTTTCTTTTCTTTAACAGCATAATCCCTCCGGAATTAAAAGAAAACTTTATTTTTTATACCTGAATCAAATAATTGAGGTGTATTATGTTAATAGACTACAAATTAGAATATTGCCCTGATAAAGGAAGAAGTATAATGGCTCATATTCGAAGAACTCGGCATATTATGATGCCAGCATATCGTTCTTGTTTCTCATATTATTGTTTTCAATCATCGTATATCACACATCTGAATCTCTTATGTTGATTTATCTATTTTTAGATAAATTAGCTGTTTTCTGTCTCTATTATTCTAAATATCACATTAAGAATAATTAGATCTTTATATCAACTAAATTCTTTACTGACCGTGTACGGCTCGTTTTTATTCTTACGAATAAATTTGTTGTCAGCTGAATACTGTTGGTTGGAGTATCTCGTCTTTAAAAAAAGATGAGATGATTTTTATACTTTAAAATTTGAAATAAAATTAAGGAGTTAATGATGTTATCTTTAAAAATTGCATATAGTCCATCAATTCAACCTTACTTTAATACTAAGAGAGAATTGATCTTAATTGAAAGAACTGATTTCACTGATATTGGTGCCATTGTATTAAGTACTGATGATATTGAACAGTTTATTGATCGTATTCAAGCAACTGAATTTAATATACCTGTCTTTGCTGTAATTGAAGCAGGAAAAATATTAAATCCCAAGTATTTTGATAAAGTTTACCATATTCAAGATTTGAATAACTACGATATCAATTTATACAGTCGCCAAATTGAAACTGCGGCTCACTTATATGAAGAAAAAATGCTTCCGCCATTCTTCAAAATGTTAAGTGAGTATGTTGAAATGGGGAACTCTGCATTTGACTGCCCAGGACATCAAGGCGGACAATATTTTAGAAAACACCCTGCTGGTCGTTTCTTATATGATTTTTATGGCGAAAATATTTTCCGTTCCGATATTTGTAATGCGGACGTTAAACTCGGCGATTTATTAATTCACGAAGGTGCAGCTTGTGATGCCCAAGTTCACGCTGCTCAAATGTTTAACGCAGATAAAACCTATTTCGTGTTAAACGGCACATCTTCGGCAAATAAAGTAGTTACAAATGCTCTACTCTCTCCAGGCGATTTAGTGTTATTTGATAGAAATAACCATAAATCTATTCATCACGGTGCATTAGTTCAAGCAGGAGCAACACCTATTTATTTAGAAACTGCCCGTAATCCATTTGGTTTTATTGGTGGAATTGATAGCCACTGCTTTGAGGAAGACTACTTAAAATCCTTAGTTAAAGAAGTAGCACCTGAAAAACTAGAACAAGCTCGTCCGTTCCGCCTAGCGGTTATTCAATTAGGCACTTATGACGGTACAATTTATAACGCACGTCAGGTCGTGGATAAAATTGGGCATCTTTGTGATTATATTTTATTTGACTCTGCTTGGGTGGGTTATGAACAATTTATTCCAATGATGAAAGACTGCTCGCCTTTACTATTAGAATTAAATGAAAATGATCCAGGTATTATCGTTACCCAATCTGTTCATAAACAACAAGCTGGTTTCTCACAAGCCTCACAAATCCATAAAAAAGATAAACACATTAAAGGTCAAACTCGCTATTGTAATCATAAACGATTCAATAATGCCTTTATGTTACATGCATCAACTAGCCCATTCTATCCTTTATTTGCAACGTTAGATGTGAACGCAAAAATTCAAGGAAGTCCTGCTGGTCGTAAACTATGGTTAGATTGCGTAAAAACAGGTATTGAAGCACGTAAATTAATCTTAAATTCTTGTGAATTGATTAAACCATTTATTCCACCTTATGTTAAAGGTAAAAGATGGCAAGATTATAATACCGATGAAATTGCCCAAGATCTTGAATTTTTCAAATTCCACGCTAACGACTCGTGGCATAAATTCGAAGGTTATACCGAAAATCAATACTTCGTTGATCCTTGCAAATTTATGCTAACCACACCTGGAATTGATATTGAAACTGGAGAATATGAAGAATTTGGTATTCCAGCCACAATTCTTGCGAACTATTTGCGAGAAAATGGCATTATTCCAGAAAAATGCGACTTGAACTCCATACTATTTTTGTTAACGCCTGCTGAAACTTTAACAAAAATGCAGACCTTAGTCGCCCAAATCGCACTGTTTGAGAAGCATATCAAACAAAACTCATTATTGAAAGAGGTATTACCAACTGTTTATGCAAATAATTGCGAACGATATAAAGGTTACACAATCCGCCAACTTTGCCAAGAGATGCACAATCTCTACGTCGAAAGAAATGTGAAAACCTTACAACGTAATTTATTCCGCAAAGCAACGTTACCTCAATATGTAATGAATCCAAAAGATGCCAATATTGAGCTGATCCGTAACAATGTTGAGCTTGTTCCATTAACTGAAATTGTTGGTCGTGTCGCTGTTGAAGGAGCATTACCTTATCCTCCAGGTGTAATTTGTGTTGTACCGGGTGAGCAATGGAATGAAACAGCTCAACAATATTTCCTTGCGTTAGAAGACGGGATCAATAAATTGCCTGGATTTGCACCTGAAATTCAAGGTGTTTATCTACAAAAAGATCCTGATGGTCGCACTCGTGCCTATGGCTACGTTTTAACCAAATAATATATTTAAATCTAATGGAAAGGTGGGAAATCTGCCTTTCCATAAAACTAAGAGGAAAAAATTATGGCTACAAATAATAATAAAATTGGCGTAGTTCAGCTTACTATTATCACAATGGTAAATATGATGGGTTCAGGAATCATTATGCTTCCAACCAAACTCGCAGAAATAGGCACTATCTCTATCGTTTCTTGGCTCGTAACAGCCGTTGGCTCAACAGCTCTCGCTTATGCGTTTGCTCAATGTGGAATGTTTAGCAAGAAATCAGGTGGAATGGGTGGATATGCTGAATATTCTTTCGGTAAAGCGGGTAATTTTATGGCAAACTACACCTATGGTGTATCACTTGTCATTGCAAATACCGCAATCGCAATTTCTGCGGTGGGTTACGGCTCTGAACTTTTTGGAGTTACACTATCGCCAATCTCTATTGCAATATGGACAACCATTACACTTTGGTTAGCAACATCGCTTAACTTTGGTGGTGCAAGAATCACAGGAAATATTAGCTCATTTACAATTTGGGGCGTAATTATCCCTGTTGTTGGGATCTGTATTATTGGTTGGAAATGGTTCGATCCAGATCTTTATATTAGTTCTTGGAATCCTCATAATGTACCAACTTTTGAAGCCATCGGTGTTTCAATCTCTATGACATTATGGGCATTCTTAGGATTAGAATCTGCTTGTGCAAACACTGATGTTGTAGAAAATCCTGAAAAAAATGTTCCCATTGCCGTATTAGGTGGAACGTTAGGAGCCGCGGTTATTTATATTGTCTCAACAAACGTCATTGCAGGTATCGTACCGAACTTAGATCTCGCAAAATCAACCGCTCCGTTTGGTTTGGCTTTTGCTCATATGTTTGATGAAAATATGGGTAAGATTGTTATGGGACTAATGGTAATGTCTTGCTTCGGTTCACTATTGGGCTGGCAATTCACTATCGCACAAGTATTTAAAAGTTCAGCTGAAGAAGGCTATTTTCCAGCATTCTTTAAAAAAGTTACTAGTAAAAATGCACCAATTGTGGGTATGGTCACCATTACAGCAATTCAAAGTTGCTTAACATTGATGACAATTAGTCCATCACTAAATAAACAATTTAATGTTTTGGTTGATTTAGCGGTTGTTACTAATATTATTCCTTACTTATTATCAATGGCAGCATTGATGGTCTTGCAAAAAGTGGAAAGAGTACCAGAGAATAAGGCAAAAATAACAACATTTGTTGCATTTATTGGTTCCTTATATAGTTTATATGCTTTATATGCAGCAGGCGAACAACCTATGTTATATGGTTCAATTGCTACATTTATTGGTTGGACATTATATGGTTTCGTATCTTATAAATTTGATATGAAAACTGAAAAATAAAAAGAGCATTACATTCCTTTTTTAAGGAAGAAAAATAATTCAAGCGGTAAGATTACTTTCACTTTTTGCAAAAAAATGCGAAAATCCTACCGCTTGATTTTGCTATAACACAAATAAACTATAACTGTGAATACAGAGCATGCCCTGTATCTACGTTAAATAAAACGAACCATATCATCACTTAAACTAAAAATAATGAATACACCAATTATTGATTTACAAATTGTAACCGAAGATCAGTCTGATCTGCCCTCTTTAGAGAAATTTACTTATTGGGTGCAACAAGCTCTTATTTTGGAAGCTCAAACAGAAGATTTTGCGGATACAGAAATCACCATTCGTCTTGTTGATGAAACGGAAAGCCATCACTTAAATTTAACGTATCGAGGTAAGGATAAATCCACCAATGTGCTGTCATTTCCTTTTGAAATGCCAGAAGGGATTGAATTGCCTTTGCTTGGAGATTTGGTGATTTGTCGTCAAGTTGTAGAAAGAGAGGCGAAAGAACAACAGATTGCGTTAGAGTCTCACTGGGCACATTTAACAGTTCACGGCACTTTGCATTTGCTTGGCTACGATCATATTGTAGATGCCGAATCCGAAGAAATGGAAAGCCTCGAAGCTAACATTATGCAATCAATGGGATTTGCTGATCCCTACCTTTGTGAAAAGGCATAATCTTAAATTTTATGCAAATTCTAACTTAAATCCTACCGCTTGTAGCTCTTTTTGTTCAGCTCTTAAATCTGCCGTAACAAGCAGGTTTTGAGCGAGGTAATCTGGCTCAAATTCCAAATACCAATCATTTTCTTTGATATTTAATTTAATGTATTGAGGTATCACGCTTGCTTGACGAGAGCGACTTAACAAGGTTGCTAAGCGGAATATACGCAATAAGGTAATAATATTACGCTTTTTGTAACGATAGCTACTATGAATATAATTCAGCTTAATATCTTGAATATGGTAACGAACGAGGGTTGCAAGTAATTGCTGTTGCTCATAATCAAAACCAGGTAAATTAATATGACTTAGAATATAACTAGAATGATGATTAAATTTGTTATGATTAATGGTGATGCCTACTTCGTGTAGCTGGCTCGCCCATTTCAATATATCTAAGAATTCTGTTCTTAAAAAATGTTTTTCCCAAAAAGGCACTTGATTAAAGAGTTGTATCGCACACTCTTCTACTCTTAAGGCTTGCTGTAAATCAATATTAAATTGTAAAGCTAATGAATCTGCAGTACGTTGTCGAATATCAGAAACTTGAGCGTATTCATCTAAACTGTACATTATCCCTTCTCGTACTGCACCATCCGAATATCGCATTGATTCAATTTGAAAAGTATTAAATAGGGCTTTTAAAATTGCTAATCCAGGTACAAAAACATCGGCACGTTCTTTAAGTAATCCTTTTAGTTGAATATCATTTAATGAAGTAAAAGTGAGGCATTTTTCAATCAAATGCTGTAATCGTTCTTGAGTAATAAACCCATCTTTATAGCCATTTGCTCTTAATACACAACTCACCGTTTTAATTGTTCCTGATGAGCCTAAAACGTGTTTCCAACCTAAAGTACGATAATCCGTTTCTAAATCTTCAATTTTTTCAATAGCAAGCTGATAAGCCTGTTCAAAACACTCTGAATTTAACTCCCCTTGAGGGAAAAAACGTTGTGCAAAACTGACACACCCCATATGACGGCTTTCTGCTCGAATAGGTAAGAAATTATCTCCAATACACATTTCCGTTGAGCCACCACCAATATCAATAATCAGTTTTCTGCCTGTTTCTGGCTGAGTATGACTTGCACCTAAATAAATTAACGTCGCTTCTTCTTGCCCTGAAATAATATTAATAGGATAAGGAAAAACGGTTGCTGCTCGACGTAAAAATTCGGTATTATTTACCGCTCGACGTAAAGTATAAGTCCCAATCACCTTTACATTTTGAGGATCAAAGCCTTGTAAACGGTCAGCAAATAATGCTAAACATTCGACTCCTCGTTGAATGGCTTCATCACTTAATATACGCTCTTCATTTAACCCCTCTGCTAAGCGTACTTGTCGCTTAATACGAGAAAGAATTTGAATTGAACCATTGACTACTCTGGCAATAATCATATGAAAACTATTTGAGCCAAGATCGATTGCGGCAAATTCACGAGGCGTTGATGTTGATTGCATATTTTTGTCCCTTTTTCTGTCATTCCGTTATATTCTAATACAATAAGCGGTAAGATTCTTCAAAAAATTTACAAATACCTTATAATGCCCATTTTAATCAACCTTAATAAAAAGAATATGGTCAATAAACTATTAATATTACATACGGGTGGCACAATTTCAATGAGTGAAGATGAAGAAGGACGTGTTATTCCTTCTCAAAATAATCCATTAATAAATTCACTAAACAAGTTACATATTTCAACTAAAATTGAGCAAGAGGCTATTTTTAACGTCCCTTCGCCGCATATTGATTTAACCCATTGGATTTATTTAAAAAATAGAATTGAACGAGCGATTTTTGAAGAGGGTTATACGGGCATTGTGATTACGCACGGTACAGATACCCTTGAAGAAACCGCTTATTTTCTTGAATTAAGTATTGATACCGATATTCCTATTACCATTACGGGGGCAATGCGTTCAAGTAACGAGTTAGGTTCTGATGGCTTAGTGAATTTACAAAATGCTATTTTAGTGGCATTAAATCCTGAAAGTGTAGGACGTGGCGTTTTAGTGGTGATGAATGATGAAATTCACAATGCCAAATTTGTCACTAAAACACATACCACCAATGTAGCAACCTTTCAAACCCCAACTTTTGGACCTTGTGGATTAATTGCCAAAGATAAAGTGTTATATTTTCAACGTTTAACTCACTATGAACATTTTCCTTTTGAACATTTAGAAAAAACCAATGTAGCATTGATCAAAGCGTATGCAGGAATGAACAGTGAATTATTGAAATATTTGGCAAACAATGAATGCGATGGTGTGGTTATTGAGGCATTAGGTGCAGGAAATTTACCTCCCACTTGTTTGGCAGGCGTTTCTGCCCTATTAAATGCCAACATCCCCGTTGTACTGGTTTCTAGAGCCTTTAATGGCGTCACGCAGGATGTTTATGACTATCTTGGTGGAGGCTGTAGATTAAAACAAGAAGGGGTGATCTTTACGACTGGTTTAAGCGGTCAAAAAGCAAGAATTAAATTATTAATTTTACTTAATCAACAATTAAATCAGCCTCTTGGTGATTATTTCTATTTATGAAGTAATAATGCGGTATGATTTTATAAAAAATTTGCAAATTTTTGTTTACATCATACCGCTTCTTTCCTTTCTTATTTATTTATTTATAATGCTGATAAAACTTATTATTAAATAATTCCTCTGGATCATACTTCAATTTTAATTTGAAAAAGCGTTGACCTTGAGGATAAATTTTATTAAACAAAGGTTTATCAATATGCAATCGATAAGGTAAATAATAGGTACCTTCCATTTCAAGGGCAATGTTAACTAACGCTTTGGTTAATTTTTGCATTTCTAATTCATCTTCTTGAGATTTCTTTTGATTAAATAAAAATACAAAACCAAACACATTTTCCCTTGCGTAATTTAAGTAGCTGTCATTATCTTGATAAACATTACGTATCGTAATATTCAGTAAATCAATCTGTTGGTTAGGTAAAACTGTTTTAAGGGCATTAATGTATTTTGTCACATTGCGTTCGGGTATAAAATATTCGTGTAAAATATCCGTTGAATGATTGTCTTTATTTTCAATTAATTTTACATCGTCATTTAATAAATCATTACGAGAAAAAACGTGATTTTCTGTAATTTCATTCATTCCTTTTTCCAAATCCCAGCGTAATCGCTTACCATATTCACTGTTTACACTACTTCTAAATACAAGGCGTTTCGCTTCTGTACTTTTGGCACTTCCCTGCTCTAAAGGTAACGGTTTTTGATCCACCTGTTCAAAATAATTCAAGGTTGCCTCTTCTAAAAACGCTTTATTAGAAATACGTAATCGCCCAAAAGCGAGTTTTACTTTAGGATTATCTGAAACAAACTTTTTATATTCTTTAACATAATTTTCAGGTTTTAAACGCAGTGATTTAAACTGTAACGCCTCGTTATCCACTACTTTAAGTTTTACATCAAGAATAATCCCAA
Source organism: Phocoenobacter atlanticus subsp. cyclopteri (assembly GCF_018343795.1). Classification (GTDB taxonomy): domain Bacteria; phylum Pseudomonadota; class Gammaproteobacteria; order Enterobacterales; family Pasteurellaceae; genus Phocoenobacter; species Phocoenobacter atlanticus. The sequence continues at coordinate 591,665 of NZ_CP074346.1, read as the reverse complement.
ATAGACCATATCCACCAATTACTAAACTAAATAATTCAGGATTTTCAGTGCGACTACAATTTAAGATATTTCCATTATGATCCATCAAGGTAAATGAAATCACACTGGAAGAAACAGGAGGAGAGTCTTTTTGCCAACCGTGACCGTTCACGCTAATAGAACCGCCAATTGAAAAAGAGCTAAACGCCTGCATTACCGCAATGGATTTATCAAATTGATCTAAATAATTCAACGCCTCTTCCCACAATGCCCCAGAACCAATAGTTAAAATATTATTCGTGGTGTCTAATTGCATTTGATTATAAGGACGCATATTTAGCACAATACCATCAGGATACATCGTATGCCCACCCATACTATGCTTGGCACCTGCCATTGAAATAGCTTTGTGGTTTGTTTTCGCATACTTAAGAATATCTTTTAGCTGGCTAATTATCGCCTCTTTGGACTGTGCCACATCAATGATTTGATCAACCTTTGTGAGATTTAATTCACTGGCATCATTGGTATAGCCTTTAGGAATTTCAACCTTGCTATTATCTTCATTTAAATAAGTTTTAATTAAATGAAAAGCGGGAATAGAAATAAAAATAATTAATAACGCAGTTAATACATAGAAGAGAGATTTTTTGTTTATCATTTTAGAAAAAAGTTAAATTATATGTAGATGGATTATAGGGGGTAAATCCCAATTTTGCACTTAATAATTTGCGGATTTTGATGTTAGGTGTAGTGCTGAAATTTTTGAACTTCTACTACTCATACACCTAATCCATTGTGTACAATTCACTTATTATTATATTTTTTAACTTTTAAATTCCTTTAATGGTTTTTTTAATATGTTTTAAATTAGCGACAATAGTAAAAGTCATAATAACCAGTAATGCCCACGCTCCCCATTTACCGAGATGTACCATAGACCAATGATTTAATTGATTTGGATAACGCCATATTCCTGCAAATGTTCCTATATTTTCAGCCAGCCAAATAAAAAATCCAATTAATCCAAAAGAGACTAACAACGGTATACTTCGCTGTTTATCATAAGACGTAAAATATACTTTTGTTTGAGCATATAACCCTAATACAAAACAGGCTAAATACCAACGATAATCACCGATATAATGATGAGTGAAAAAGTTAATATAAATACAGACTGAAGCTAACGTCGCTAACCAGTATGGAGGATAATTTATTACTTTAAGATCAAATAGACGCCACGCTTGAATAATATAACTTCCGACTGCTGCATACATAAAGCCACTAAAAAGGGGGACTCCAAATAATTTGGTATATCCAAAATCAGGATACGCCCAAGATTGGACACTACTTGATGTTTTAAAGACTTCTAAGGCAAAACCGACAATATGAAATATAGTAATCGCTTTTAATTCATCAAATGTTTCCAGTTTAAAAAATAGCATTAATGCTTGTAAACTAATCGCAAAAATCAGCAACAGATCATAACGAGGAATACCCAGTAATCCAGCTCTTGGAATGATAAATATTGCAATAAAAAATAATCCAGCAAATAGACACGCTCTTAACTCTTTTAAACAAAAAAAGCATAATTCGACAAAAAAGCGTTTTATTCCTGTTAACGCTTTGATTTTGTGTGGCATCATTAACCAATGATCAATTTGATTAAGCATTTTTATATCCTAATGAGGGTAATAAGTACGATAAATAAAAGCCCCTACCAGAATAACCAATATTATAATAATTTGAATTAATCTTTTCTTTGTTAATTTTTCTGCTGGCATTTTATTCTCCTAAAATAATATTTCATTAAATTAATAAAAATCATACTTTCATTATACCCTAAAATAGTGTTAAAATTTGTCCTAAATCAAATTTTTAGTATTTAGGGAAAGCTTAATTTTATGAAAATTATATCAGAATCGAAAATATCTAAACATAAATGTAGCTCGATCCACTGTCAAAATTGTAATATTAGTCAGTTATGTTTACCTTTTACCCTTAACGATCACGAATTAAATCAACTAGATAATATTATTGAGCGAAAAAAACCTATCCAAAAATCTCAAATTATCTTTAAATCAGGCGACCCCTTACAATCACTCTATGCTATTCGTTCAGGTACAATTAAAAATTACACATTAAGCGAAAATGGTGAAGAGCAAATTACCGCTTTTCATCTTCCTGGTGATTTAATTGGTTTCGATGCTATCAATACAATGACTCATATCGGCTTTGCCCAAGCACTTGAAACCTCAATGATTTGTGAAATCCCCTTTGATATTTTAGATGATCTTTCAAGTAAAATGCCAAAAATTCGACATCAAATTATGCGTTTAATGAGTAATGAAATAAGAAATGATCAAGAGATGATTTTATTACTTTCTAGAATGAATGCAGAAGAAAAATTAGCCGCTTTTTTATACAATCTGTCTCAGCGTTACTTTGCTCTAGGCTTCTCTGCACGTGAATTTCGTTTAACAATGACTCGAGGTGACATTGGTAATTATCTTGGCTTGACTATTGAAACCATTAGCCGTTTACTTAGTCGTTTTCAAAAATCTGGAATGATTTCGGTTCAGGGAAAATATATTACTATTAATGAGATGGAACAATTAACTGAAATGGCTGGTTCTACTAAACCTCAAATCCCTATTGTTCAAACTGCATAATAAAATTTGTAAAAAATAACAACAATCATACCGCTTAAAAATATGAGGAATAAAAAATGGATTATCAATTTACTCGAATGGCGTATAACATTGTCGCAAAATGTTCAATGGAATATGAGGCTTTTGCTTCTTGGCTAAATAATGAACTTGAAGAAGCCCATCTTCCCATTATTTTAGATAAAATTACTCAATGTAAAGCAACTTATCCAAGCCCTTTTGAATGGCATTTAATTGGAAAAGAATACAGTCTTTATATTAATGATGATGAAGTAATGGCGAAAGCAAACAGTTTAATGCTTGATAATTATTCTGATGATATTGAAGAGGATTTTCAACTTTATACCCAAGAAAGCATTGCCGTATGCGGGATTGATGATTTTGAAAAGTTTATACTAGATTATCAATCTTTTTTAAATACTTTTCATTAATAAATAGAGAACAAGCGGTATCTTTATTTTTTAAATTTGCAAAAAACTCAAAATAAGTGACCGCTATCCTCTCAATTATCATAATGTCCATAGGCACTGATTAGAATAACAATCACTTTATCATCTCTAATTTCATAAACTAAACGGTGCTCTTTATCAATTCTTCGTGAATAAATTTCACGTTCACTATAATGTTTTAAACGCTCAACCTGTCCTGTACCAGTTCTAGGGTGAATTGTAATTTCCTCTAAAAAATGTTGAATTTTTTGAGCAGTTTTTTATTACCATATTTTTTATGCTTTTTTAGATCTTTCTCTGCCTCAGGTGTAACTATAATTGTATAAGTCATTAACCAAATAATTCCTTTTTATATTCTCCACTCAGCTCTCGACACTGTTCCAAAGGCGTGTTTAATCCTCTGTCAATTTTTGCATAAAAGGCTTCTTTGCTCATTTTGGTCTCACTTTCAGATAGCTTCTTCTCTGCTCGTTCAACGCCAATATTCATTGCTTCTAGCACCCGTACCGCCATTTGATATTGCTCTTCAGAAATATTGTCTTTTAAATATATTGCTTGCATATTTTCCCCTTTTATTACTTATAAGCTAAAAATAATTATACTCAGCTTAATTATTGAGTACAACTTATTTCAATCGTTTAATTTCACTCACATAACTCGGTAAATCCCAAGCACCTCCAGGAAAACCACGACACATTCCAGTGTAGGAATCTTGACTTAAAACAAACTTTTTACCACTCCAAGCGTATTCAGTTGTATACCAACAATCCCCTATTCCACGCCCTTTCCAATGACCTGAAATAATGCCATTCTCATAACCATTCCCCTCACCTACACTCGCTTGTACTTCATTCAATTGCTTATCAACTACCACATAATAATCAGAATAATTATAAGCTGCCATCATACAAGGTATTTGTAATAATGACTTTTTATCATTTAAATCATAAGCCCAAATATCGGTATTTTTCTCAACAAAATCACAAGGTATCGTATTTAATTGTTTTTTAAGGTTGCTTTTTAACAATCCAAAAGTTAAGTGTTTTTTAGCTTTTGGCATCACAGGAATAGTAATAATTGGCTTGGCTTTTGGTTGTAAAACTGCTTCTTTACTTTTGCCTTTTTTAATTAATGCTGATGGCTTTCCTATTCGTTTCTGATACTCATCCATTTTTAACAATACCGCCGTTGCCCCTTTATCGGAAAGGGTAAAGGTATCTTTTTTTGTTCCAAATTTAATGACACTTACCTTTTTCAACGCATTTAATAATGCTTGAGTTTGCTTTTTATTCAACTTACCAGTACAGGCTTTCGATAGGCGAATATGACCTTGTCCTTTACGATTTATACCAAAATAGACCTCGCGAGGACAAGTATTACGTCCATCATACGCAATTGTACTAAATTGTATCTCTGCACTTATTTTTTGCTTATTTCCTGCTTTTCGAGTCAACATAACAGAAACAAGATATTCATATTCACTTTCAGGGTTATACCCTGCGGCTCGACAAGTCCCTGTATTATCACAAGCTAATTCCCAATCTTTATGTTGAAAATTTGGCATTTCTTTAGTGGTTTCATCACTCAATTCATTTGCCATTGTGGTTGGTGAAAAGAAGCATAATAAAACTAAGAGGCTTTGTATTATTTTCATTTGAGATCCTTTTTAAAGGTGTTGCATTAAGCACGAGGGAAAGTTGAGGTTTCTCCATTATAAGAAAGCGGTACGATCTTTGCAAATTTTTGCAAAAATCATACCGCTATATTTTTGGAATTATTCTTTATTTATTACTTTTGTTGTTGCTCTAATTTTTCTTTTGCGATTAAAATACTTTTTTCAATAATACTTACTTTGGGATCATCCTTTGGAAGTAAACGCAACATCATTATCCAGGTTGTCATTGCTCTTTCATAATTCTCTTTTTCAAAATACTGAAAAGCTAATAAACTCAATGCTTCTAGATTGGTATGTTCTACTCTTAATATTTCTTTTAATAATTGCATACCTTTTACATTCTCCATTTTATCCTGAGAAAACAGTAAAAAACGTACATAAGAAAGTTTATATTTTACATTCTCAGGCTCAAATTTATGGGCTTGTGCAAAGCTATCAAAAGCGAGTTGCCCTTTTTCCTGCACCATTGCAATCTGCCCTAGTTTCCACCAATTTTGTGCATTTTCAGGCTCTTTTTGTAATTTTAAACGTAATGCAATGGTTAATTGTTGTAGTTCACTTTTATCCAGTGGTTTAGTTTCGTCTTTTAACCTTTCATAAAAGTAAGGCAATTTTTGATAGGTCATTTCAAGCATTGCTTATTGTTGCCACGATCCAACTTGTATATAACTTAAGGTTGCTAAAATAAGTAAAGTTAAAAAACCTGAAATACCCCAAATTTTCCCAAAACTTTTTTTATCTTCAGGAGCTTCTTCCTGCTCTGGAATATCTTGTAACAAGGCTTGTTGCAATTCAGTTTTAATTTGCTTGCTATTATCTAACAACCCCTGCTCTTCATCATCATTTAACTCTCGTAACCGATTGAAATAAAAAGCTTTGTTAAGTTTATTACGATTAATACCTTTATCTTTAGCGGTATCCCAAAATAATGGATAGAAAGCAATCAATCCTATAATTGCAGTAATGACAATAGCGATTATCCAAAAACTCATTTTTATTCCTTTTCTTTAAGTAATGTAGCTAAACGTTGTTGCTCGGAAGCGGTCAGATTTTCATTACTTTTTGCAATTTTTTGTGTTTTCTTTTTTCTTGAATGATGGCTGAAAATAAAAAATAGCCCAAATAAAATTAATAGTACTGGTGCAATCCATAAGATTGCTGTTGCCGTTGTAACAGGCGGATCGTAAGTCACAAAATGACCGTAGCGTTCCACCATATAATCAATAATATCTTGTTTTTGTTTACCTTCTTGTAATAACTCAAAAACCTTTGCTCGCATATCTACGGCGATAGTTGCATTAGAATCTGCAATATTATTGTTTTGACATTGTGGACAACGTAATTCCTGTGTTAAGGTGTGATAATCCTCTTCTTGCTGTGGTGAGGAAAAATCTAACGCATCAATAGCCGCAACAGCTGAAAGGCTAAAACAAAAAAGAAGTAAATAGACTATTTTTTTCATTATTTTTCACTTAATTTATTATAAATAGGTTGTAATTTTTGTTGCCAAACTTTTGAATTGATATCTCCAGTATGACGATAATGAATAATCCCCTTACCATCTACAATAAAGGTTTCAGGTGCACCATAAACCCCTAAATCTAATCCAAAAGAGCCCTTTTCATCGATAATCACCGTTTGATAAGGATTGCCTAATTTTTTAAGCCATTGTCGTGCTTTTTTAGGATCATCTTTATAGTCCACGCCAATAATATTAATCCCCTGCTTAGCTAATTGATTTAAATATTGATGTTCTGCATAACACGTTGGACACCACGTCGCCCACACATTCACTAACAAAGGCTTACCTTGTTTAAAAAGTTCATTTCTGTGTATTTTGTCGTCAAAGAGATCGTTTAATTCTTTAGCTGGTAATGGTTTACCAATTAAGGCACTTTCTAATGCCCTAGGATCATCACCTTGAGCATTGTGTTGTAATTGTACAAAAAATGCGATCACTAAAACCAAAAAAAGGATCAGTGGAATATAACGTTTTTTATTCATAATAATTTACTTCTCTTTTAACAATGTTGAAAAACGATAACGGCGATCAAAAATACACAGCAAACCGCCAAGTACCATAAATATACCCCCAAACCAAATCCAACGGATAAATGGTTTGTAGTATAAACGTAATGCCCACGCACCATCTGAAAGTTGTTCACCTAAAGCTACATATAAATCACGGCTAAATCCCCAATCAATGGCTGCTTCAGTCATCGACATTTTGCTGACCGTATAAAAACGTTTTTCTGCAAATAATGTGGTTTCAAATTGCCCATTTTTGGTAATATCAATTTGAGCCTTACCGCCGATATAGTTTGCCCCGTTTGCCTCTGAGATACCTTGTAATTTGAAATCATAATCAGCGACTTTGACACTTTCTCCAACATTCATTCGTACATCACGTTCAACACTGTAATTTTGGCTAAATGCGATGCCCCATACTGTCATTGCGACCCCTAAATGAGCCAATATCATTCCCCAATGAGAACGAGATAATTTGGTTATTCCCACTAAGAAACTGTGTCTATGGGTGGATCGTTGATGTAGTCCATAAAGACTAAATAGCACGATAAATACAGATATCATTGATCCTAATACTGACGTTGCGGTAATTTTACTTTGTAGTACAAGCGGTAACATAAAACCTAAAATTAGCATAATAATTAAGCTGATAATAAAAGGTTTACGAATAGCACAAAACTTATCTCGTCGCCATTTTATTAAAGGACCCACACCTAGTAATAGGGCAAAAGGAATCATAATATAGAGGAACATTTGGTTAAAGAAAGGTGCACCAACCGAAATAGTACCTAATCCTAATTGCTTATGCACTAAGGGCAACAATGTCCCTAAAAAAACTACTGTTAATGCAGTCATTAAGAAAATATTATTTAAAAATAGGGCTGTTTCTCGTGAATAATGTTCTGCATTATGACGAGAGCGAATTTGATTTCCTTTGTAAGCGTATAATCCAAAAGATCCTCCTACAACGACAATTAAATAAGCTAAAATATATAAACCACGTGTAGGATCAGAGGCAAAACTATGCACAGAAACTAAGATACCTGAACGCACTAAAAAGGTACCTAATAAACAGAGTGAAAAAGCTAAAATAGCTAATAATACTGTCCACGCTTTAAATGAACCTCGTTTTTCAGTCACAGCAAGGGAATGTAATAAGCCTGTCCCAGCCAACCAAGGCATTAGCGAGGCATTTTCAACAGGATCCCAGAACCACCAACCGCCCCAGCCAAGTTCGTAATATGCCCACCAAGAACCTAATACAATTCCTAAGGTAAGAAAGATCCACGCCGCCATTGTCCAAGGTCTTGACCATCTCGCCCACGCGGTATCAAGTCGTCCTGTCATCAATGAAGCAATCGCAAATGCAAACGCCACAGAAAAACCGACATAACCCATATAAAGTAATGGAGGATGAAAAATGAGTCCTATATCTTGTAATAAAGGGTTAAGTTCTCGCCCTTCTACTGGAAAGTCAGGGAAAGTTCGATCAAAAGGATTAGAGGTAAATAACACAAAGATTAAAAATCCAATCGCCACAATACCTAAAATACCTAATACACGAGCGACCGCTTCTTGTGGCAACGGTTTGCTAAAAAAGGCAACCGCTGCACTCCAAAGAGAAAGCAACCAAATCCATAATAAAAGTGACCCTTCGTGAGATCCCCACACTGCCGATAAACGGTATTCCAAAGGTAAATTTGTATTGGAATTGTTTACGATATATTGCACTGAGAAATCATTGGTTGCAAATAAATAAAATAATGCAAAAAAAGAAAGAGTTAAACTTAAAAATAAGCTGTATGCCATTGGACGAGCCAACGCCATTAACTGAGCATTGCCTTTTTCAGCACCCCAAAGTGGAAAAATAGCTAAGAGCAATGAAATAGCTAAACTAAGAGATAAAGTATAGTTACCTAATTCAGCAATCATTAATTACCTTCTTTCAATTGTTGACGATCTTTTTCACTTTCACGCGTTAAATTAGACACACCCATAGGTTTATGAATTTTTTTCATTTGGTCATTTAATTCAGGTGGTACATAGTTTTCATCGTGTTTTGCTAATACTTCTGTTGCTTCTAACACTGTTGGTGCAACAAGCACCCCTTGAGCAACTATCCCCTGCCCTTCACGGAATAAATCAGGCAAAATACCATCATATTTAACCGTCATTGAAGGTCCGATATCATTCAGTTCAAAGGTAACTTTTAAGCTTTTATTATCACGTTCAACAGAACCAACCACAACCATTCCACCCACACGGATACGTTGTCCTACTTTAGGTTTAGTTGGAGTATCAAATTCATCAAGTTTGCCATAAATTACTTCTGATGGCGTGTAAAAGAAATCAATATTTTGGCGTAGTGCATAGAGCATCAAAGTAGATGCAATAGTCACGCCCACTAATACAAAAATAATAATTGTTAGTCTGGATTTACGTCTAGGATTCATAAATTTCCTCTCATATTTTGCTGACGTTGTTTACGCTCTTGCTCTCGTTTAATTTCTTTAAATAGTGCTTTCTTACTGCTAATGCTTTGCAAACCTAAAACTAAAATTGCGACAAAAGAAATCCCATAAGCGATCCAGACATAAAAACCGTAGCCTCCCATATTAAAAAAATCACTCCAAGATTGAAAAAACATTGTTGTTCTGTTCTCCATATTTTTATATTCGTAGACAGGGCACGCCCTGTCTCTACAAATATAAATTATAAAAAATGTGTAAATTTTTAATTAAATATAACCGCTTATTTTACTAAATCCTGCACCCAAGCACGATTTTTCTCACTTCTCACTAACTCTACTCGGTAACGTACTAAGGTAAACCAAATATAGAGCATCATAAAACCAAAAATACATAAAATTAATGGTATTAGCATTGGGGTAGCGATGGATGGTTTTTCAAATTTTGTAATACTTGCCCCTTGATGTAGGGTATTCCACCACTCTACTGAAAAATGGATAATAGGTAAATTGATTACCCCAACAATATTCAAAATACCCGCTGCTTTTGCCCCTACTCTTTCATTTTGAAAGGCTGAATAAAGTGCGATTACACCAATATAAAGAAAAAATAAAATAAGTTCGGCGGTTAAACGTGCATCCCACACCCACCAAGTACCCCACATTGGTTTGCCCCAAATAGCTCCTTTAACCAGTGCAATAAATGTAAAAGTTGCACCAATCGGTGCCATTGCAATCATTGCAATATGGGCTTGTTTAATTTGCCAAACTAATGCCACAACAGCCGCAATTGCCATTGAACCATAAACAGCCATAGACCAAATTGCACTTGGAACGTGAATATACATAATTCTAAAACTATTCCCTTGTTGGTAATCTGCTGGAGCGAAAGCCAACCCCCATACAATTCCAACGCCTAATAATGCAATACTTAGTACTGCAAATAATGGAATAAATTTTCCACACAAATAATACTGAGTTTCTGATTTAGCATAAGGGTGTAACCATTTCCACATTCTTTGTTATCCTTTTATTGATCTAAACTAATTCTTAATGCAGTGGCAATTGCAAAAGGTGATAAAGTGATTGCTACTGCTAAAAATGCCCCTAAAATAGCCAGTTGACCGTGATAAGGTAATTGTAAATTTGCTGCATCTAATACTGAGGCGGAAAAAATTAATACTGGAATAAAAAGAGGAAGGACTAATAAACTTAATAAAACCCCTCCTTTTCTTAGCCCAACGGTTAATGCTACGCCTATTGCACCAATGCAACTTAAAATCGGTGTGCCAAGTAATAATGTAAGTACCAATGCCCACCAAACTTGAATTTCCAAAGAGAGTAATAATGCCGCAATAGGGGATAATAAAATCAAGGGTAAACCTGTTAATAGCCAATGAGCAATCACTTTTGCTAAAACAATCATCGGCAAAGGTTGAGAAAGTAACATTATTTGTTCTAATGAACCATCTATAAAGTCATCACGGAATAAGCGTTCAAAAGAGAGCAACGCTGAAAGCAACGCCGCCACCCACACAATGCCCGCAGCTATTTTTGAAAGCAATACGGGATCCGATCCCACAGCGAGTGGAAACAAAGTTAAAACAATCAGAAAAAACCACAACGGATTTAAAATTTCTGCTTGCTTTCGCATTGCAATTTGTAATTCTCTTTTAATAATTTGACTAAATATCATCATAATTATCCTGATATTTATACTCTTTTAATTGAAGTATTTTCAATTTTTCACTTGGAATTGCTTGATGACTGGTTAAAATTACAATTCCCCCCTTTTGAGTATGTTGCTCAAATAATTGGGTTAAAACCTGAACACCTTGTTTATCAATCGCATTAAAAGGTTCATCTAAAATCCACAAAGGTGCATTAGATAACCATAATCGTGCTAAAGCAATACGTTTTTGTTGCCCTGCTGAAAGCTGGCTTGCAATAATGTCTTCACGCCCAAACAGACCAACCTTTTGCAAAACGTCCCACAAAATATCGTCGCCTTGCTTACAATCTGTCACTTTTTGATAAAATTGTAAATTTTCCCAAGCGGTTAATTCTTGTTTAATTCCTGCAAGATGTCCTAAATAAAGTAAATTATGGTGATACTCTTCTCGATTTTTATGAATTTTGCAATTATTCCAAAAGATCTCACCGCTTAAAGGTTGAGCTAATCCAACTAAAATACGTAACAAGCTGGTTTTTCCAATACCATTATGCCCTTCAACTTGCACAAAATCACCTGCATTCCAGCAAAAATCTAAATGACTGAATAGTCGTTTATTTCCTCTCTGGCAACAAAGTTGCACAACTTTTAATTGATTATTGTTTGACATAATATATTGATTAATCTTTATTTTTTATAAAATACTAATAACAAGAAACCCTGTGAAAATAAATTTATCACAGGATCTTAAAAATAACCTTTATTTATAAGAGAATTTTATTTTTTCTCTTGCTTTACTGTATCTTGTTTAACTTCATCTACAATTTTTTCAAATTCTGCATCTTTAGCTTCGATTTCTTGTCCTTCATCTTTCATTGCCTTTTTGAAATCTTTCATTGCTCCACCAAGATCAGAACCCATATTTCTTAATTTTTTTGTTCCAAAAAGTAATATAACGACAACAACAATTGCTAATAACTGCCAAGGACTAATTCCCATTTTCATCTCCTAAAAATAATACTCTAAATAGAATAAAATGTGGTTGAATGTTTTTTATCCAACCACACTTCGTTATAAATTTAACGCTACCTTATTAACTGAATATCGCAACAAGTACCGCTACAATATTTTGGTAAAACATTGTTTTGGTTTTAACTTTTTGTACTTTTTCATTAAATGGAATTAACCATATTAATAAATAATTTTGTATAAAATCTTGCTGTTTTTCAGAATCAGATTCTGTCACTAATTTATTCAAGATTTCTAAATAAACACCAATATGATCGCTGGGTTCTTTACTTTCTTGATTAAATTGCAATCCAAATTGTGTTAACAATGAATCCATATAGTTAAGGTTCGTTGCTAAATCCTCTTCTTCTAAATAAGCAGAAGCATACGGCAATGCACTACTTTCTCCATCAAGTAAGAAAAGTTGCGTAAAATCAGCGGCTAGCTCTAACTGACCATAAGGCATTTCATTGATTTGAGTTATATCAGATTTAATCTGTTGAACCTGTGATGACAATCCTTGTTCAGATAACAGCTCAGATAATAACTCAAATAATGGCTCAAACGTACCTTGCTGATATTGTTTAAGCTGCTCTTCTGTAAGCTCGTGGCTTAGCAAACTGCCAAACCACGTGCAAAGAAATGCCTTTTCTTCTTTTTCTAAGTTAATCATATTTTATGATAACTTAACTTCTGTTGGACCAGTAAAGCCATTTGGTGTTGGTGCATCGCCTTGATATTTTTCAACATTCACAATACAAGTATTTGCTGATACTGCTTGAGCAAGCTCAGATGTACCAATATCTAATGTCATTGTATTTGGTGAACCATAGGTATCAATAGCACCGTCTTCTGCACCTAATGGTGAGAACCAAGCCCCTTCTTGTAAGCGTAACACACCACTTGGGAAATTATCAGATAGATGAGCCCCAACAATCGCTTGACCACGATCATTAAATACACGAACTAAATCACCGTGAGCAATACCTAATTTTTTCGCATCTTCTGGGTTCATAAATAATGGTTCACGACCTTGAATTGTATAGGTTTCACGTAACTCTTTTGATTGACACATTTGTGAGTGTAAACGTTTATCTGGGTGAGCTGATTGTAACCAGAATGGGTATTTATCTGATTTAGGACCACCGTGAGAACGCTCTTCTTTTTCAAACCACATTGGATGTCCTTTACAGTTATTATACCCATACTCAGCTATTTTATTGCTGAAAATTTCAATAAAGCCTGATGGTGTACCTAGTGCGTGTAATTCTGGATCTTCAATGAAGTCAGCGTGACGTACCCAAGGTTTACCTTCTGGGAATAACACATAACCTTTTTTCCAGAACTCTGCAAATGGTGGCATTTCAAATTTGCCATTATTCTCTTTACGACAATCTTCGTAAAGTGACTCAACCCATTGCATTTCATTCATACCACGCGTATATTCTTTCTCTTTACCAAAACGTTTACAAAGATCTTTAAAGATCTCAAAGTCTGAACGAGACTCATATAAAGGCTCAACTAATTTTTCCATTTTAATCACACCACGTGCACTGTATGAACCGTAACCATCAATATCGTTACGTTCAAATGGTGTACAAGCTGGTAATACGATATCCGCAAAACGACAAGTTGCAGTCCAAGCATAATCAACAGAAATAACGGTTTCTAATTTTTTGAACGCTTCTTTCATTTTGTTATGTTGTGATTGACGATGCCACTGGTTACAACCAGAGAAGATAACCATTTTATATGGTGCATAAACCACTTTTTTACCGTTATAGTTAATGGTTTCGCCGGCGTGAAGAATCGAATCTGTTGCTCTTGCCACAGGAATAACCGCACTATAACCTTTATAATCTTTGTTATCGTAAACAGGCTTTTGACCTTCATCAATATTAAGTGGGAATGCACCTGGCATTGCCGCACCTGAGCTTGAAACACCTACGGAACTATAATGGTGAGCATAACTAATACCACCACCTGGTAAACCAATTTGTCCTAACATTGATGCTAAAACAGCCGCCATCCAATATGGTTGTTCACCGTGTTGTTGACGTTGAATTGCCCAACCAAAGATAAACTGTGTACGTTTACCCACTAATGAGCGAGTAAATTCACGGATTTTATCTGCTGGAATACCACAGATTTTTTCTGCCCATTCTGGTGTTTTTGCAACTTTATCTTCTGTTTCACCCATTAAGTATGGAACAAAATCTTCAAAACCTACGGTATAAGTATCAATAAAGTCTTCATTGTATAATTTTTCAGTATAAAGCACATACGCCATTGCCAACATCATCGCAACGTCTGTTTGTGGGTTGATATACTGATGTTCACAACCTAAGAAATTCTGTGTTTTTGTTTTAACAGGGTCAACAGAAATGACATTTACGCCTTTTGCCGCAACTTTCTGTTTTAATTGTTCTAAATAAGCATAAGCTTCGTGAGTTTCACAGTTCCAACCAACTTGTAAGTTTTTAACAGGATCGCTTGACCAGAAAATAATATTTTCACTTTCTTTTAAGATTACATCCCAAGATGTTCCTTGTGAGTAAACTTCGGTTGAACCTAAAACATAAGGAAGAATAACTTGTCCCGCCCCAGTAGAATAATCTCCCGCAGAAGTGACACTATGTCCAAACATACCCACAGCACGGTTCATATGGTTACCACAACTGTGGAATTGACCTGTTGAACGCCAACCTACGTTTGCAGTGTGTAATGCCCAAGGACCATAATTTTTTTGAACACGATCTAATTCTTGATAGAAATAATCTAACGCTTCGTCCCAAGACACACGTACAAAACGATTATCTCCACGGTTTTCAACACCTACTAATTTTTCAGGATTTTTACGGTTTTTAAGCCAATCTAAACGTACCATAGGATAGCGAACACGGGCTTCACTATAAATTAATCCTTTGATCCCTTTAAGCATTTCTGTTGGGTTTTTATCATACTCAAATGCTTTAACTGCACTTACTTTACCATTTTCAACTTTGGCACGAAATGCACCCCAGTGTGAACCGCTTAATTTCCACTCTGACGACTCCGTATTTGCAAATGCATTTCTTGAAACAAGAAAGCTTGGCATTGAAAGAGTTGCAGCCATTGCCGAAGCACTGGTTAAAAACTGACGACGAGATTGTTGCATAATGTTTCTCCTTATTTATTCGGATGTTTTTCAAAATCTGATGAGTGCATTTGTAAATAACGCAATACTTGTTTACCAGTTGTTTCATCTATACTAGTAAAGCCAACCATTCCATTAAATAAACCAATCCAAGTATTTGCATCAAAATGTGCAACATCTGGTTGCTTATGACAAGTACTACATTGTGTTTTATACACACCTTCTGCTTTCGCCCAAAGGCTATCAATGTTCTCTATTAACTGTGATTTTACAACCCATGCTTGCAATTTAATTTTTTGCCATTTTAAACGAGTAACAGAATCTTTAACTTTTTCAAGTACTTCATATTGTTTAGGTTTAGTTTTCATAAACTTCTTAGTTAATACCGCATCGGTAATATTTTTACCCATTTCGTGATAACCAATACGACCAAAACCTTTCGCCTTACGCCACACGGTAAACTCAACTAAGTCCGCTTTATCTGCTGATTTAATAAATGTCACAGGTACGGCCGTTTCTAAATAGCCAATTTCCTGTTGCATATTTTCATCAGTGAATAATTTAGCACTCTCTTTCGTGAAATAAGTTGTTCCTGCTGTTAAATCACTTACCGCTTCAACTTCTTTTGGTTTTGGCAAATGATGTGAAATACCTTTATGGCAATCAATACAGCTTTGATCTTTCTCTGCTGCTGGTTTCATTGCATTTCTTGCAGCTTCTGACATTTTATCAAATTTCATTCTATCATAGCGATGACAGTTTTTGCATTCCTGTGAACCATTGGCTGACATTCTTGCCCACTCTCTTTCTGCCATTTCTAAACGATGTTTTTCGAAAGCACCTTCTTCATCATATTTACCAACCATTTCTGCATAAACTTCTCTTAATGCTTTGATCTTACGAATATATTTATCAATCATATTATGAGGTAAATGACAATCCGAACAAGATGCTGTTACACCAAACTTATTTGACCAATGTGATTTTTCTTTTAATTCTGCTAATGGTTGTTCCATCGAATGGCAGCTCACACAAAACTCTTCCGTGCTTGTTTTATCCATTACCGTATTAAATACCCCCCAAGCAATAATACCTGTGATAGCACCGACTACCAATAAAACACCTAGCCCTAATTTAGACGGTTTAAAGAAAAAATTCTTTAACCAATGAAATACTTTCATTGAACACTCCAACTTAAAAATAAAAAATAGATTTACTAGTAAAAACTAGTAATAAAATAAAATAAAATAAATTATGTTAATTTGGTATTATACATTCTGAAAATGTAAAGATATAGTTACAAAATGTAATAAAAGTTGTTTAAAATCAAACAATCTTTGTTTAATAATAAAGTATCGCTTCTATTATAAGTGGTTACATTTTGAATAAAATTTGCAAATTTTATGGAAAATATTACCGCTTACTCTTACAAACTTTACCAATCTTCTTGATAAGTAAATGTCTGACTAAATCCACTATATTGCAAATATTTCACAAGACTTTTACTCCTTGTACCATTGCTACAAATAAAAATATAAGATTTAGATTTTGATAGAAAATCACTCGGATTATCTAATAATTGATCTGGCGTAAAATGGGCTGTCGCATATTTACAAGGTCTTGTATTCATTTCATTTTCACGACGAATATCAATAATTTCATACCCCTGTTCCAACGCTTGATCTAATTCCCCTTGAAAAACTAAATTTGCTGTATAGCGATTCACAACTATTTTATCATTCTGCGAATGGCAACAATCCTGATCAAAAGGAATAGCGATCTTGTTTAAACTCAACGAATAAAAATCAAAATGATAAAGTGTACTTTCTGCCACAGGATAAAATCCTGAAAGTAGCTTAATCGCTTCTAAGGCTTGCAAACAACCCATCGTACCAGGAACTGGTCCTAATACGCCAAGAATATCGCAACTTCCGGTTACTTCTACACTTTCTGGCCACATACAACGGAAACAGCTAAATGGCTGATCTTTTTGAGGGATCATCGTGAAAAGTTGCCCTGTCATTGCTGAGGCATTTGCAAAAATAACGGGGATTTGGCGTAAAATCGCGACATCATTTAACATATAGCTAAAAGACAACATATCTGTACAATCCAACACCACTTCATATTGTGAGATTAAACGTAATAATGTTTGCACATCTAATGAAGAACCGATGGCTTTTACATCTAACTGCGGATTACGAGCCAACAAATATTGCTTAACCGTTTCGGCTTTATTATTACCTAAATCACTTTGGGTAAACAACGTTTGACGGTGCAAATTGCTTGGTTCGATATTATCATAATCAACAATCGTAATATGCCTAATACCTGACATTGCTAAATAACTGACTGCCGTTGTTGCTAGCCCACCTGCACCGATGACCAATACTCGACTGTTATTTAACTGCTGTTGTTTCTCTGCTGTCATTCCTTTTACAAGTAACTGGCGAGAAACATCAAGGGTTGAATGTTGCATAAACTAAGGTCGGCTCTCAATATTTGAAACCCACTCGTGCGTTTCTTTGTCTAAATAAAACTCTTTTTTCCAGATCGGCACATCGGCTTTCAAGGTGTTAATAATATACTGACAAGCTTCAAAGGTTGCCCCACGATGTTTGGCACTCACGCCAACCCACACCGCTAAATCGCCAATCGCTAATTTACCCACACGATGAATACAAATGGCTTCTTCAATATCAAATAGCTCTTTTGCCTTGGCAACAATTTTCTCGCCTGTGGCAACGGCTAATTCTTCATACGCACTGTATTCCAATCCACGCACTTGATTGTCGTTATTATGATTTCTTACCCAACCTTCAAAACTACAATAACCGCCACATTCATCTAAACGTAGTGCTTTTTTATAGCTTTCAATATCAAATTCTTCTGATTTAATTAAAAACATTGTTAGCCCCCTGCTACTGGTGGAATAAACGCTACGATATCATTTGGCATAATTACCGTATCCCAAGGGGTAAACTGATGATTCACGCTCACTCGCACTTGTTTTTGAGATAATTCAACACCTAGCTCTGCACAAATATTACTAAATAATATTTCAGCAGTTAGATTGCCACTTAACGAACGTATTTCTTCTGATTTATTCGCTTTTTCTTGAAAAACCGCAAAATATAAAATTTTAAAGGTATTATTTGATACAGACATCTTTTTTGCCCCCTGTTTTTTCTAATAAGCGAATGTCTTCAATAATCATATTGTGTGTCAATGCTTTACACATATCATAAACCGTTAAAGCTGAAACGCTCGCTGCGGTTAAGGCTTCCATTTCAATCCCTGTTTTATGGGTGACTTCCGCAGAGGTATAAATGGTTAAAACTGGCTCTGTTTCTGAATATTCAAAAGAGACTTTACATTTTTCCAAAGGTAATGGGTGGCAAAGCGGAATTAAATTTGAGGTCTGTTTTGCCCCCATAATCCCCGCAATTCGTGCGATCCCCTCAACTGATCCTTTTGGGGTTTGACGATCATTTTCCAAAATAATTTGATAAATATCTTGTGGAAAACGGATCTTCGCCATTGCTTTGGCTGTGCGGTGTGTGGCAACTTTATTGCTCACACCCACCATATTTGCATTTCCATTATTATCTAAATGGGTAAAATTCATTTTTTTAACCTATGTTTTTTCTATATCGAGCGTACTGTTGCTTTGCGTTCTCAAACTGCTCTGGCGTATTAAAATTACAACATAAACTCACAGAATCTGGTAATTCAATTTCTTTCATCTTAAATTGATCACAAAACGGCATTACTCGACGATTGCCTTCTAACAAATAGTCTTTTAAATCCTTCGCTAAGGATGTGTGATATAACCCTACCAACGGTAATAATTTGTGATTTTTTAATAAAATAGTTTTTGTTTGTGTATCTTGATTTGCATTGATTTCATCAATCGCTTGCTGAAATAAATCAATAATTTCTGACGGCAATAACAACGCGTCACAACTATATACCCACAACCACTGCTGATTTGCTAAATAGCTCTGCTCTAACACAGGTTGAATGGCAGATAATGCCCCTGATTTATTCAGCAATAAATCAGGGGATAGCGTAATGTGGTGCGTTGCAATTTCTGAATAAGTATAATCATCAGCACATACAAAAGTGGCTAAGCCTAATTGACGAGCGTCTTGCACCAATCTTGAAAGCAAGGTTTCGCCTTCAAAAAGTAACTGTGCTTTATTCTGCCCCATTCGGCGACTGTTGCCACCTGCTAAGATAGCAATATGTGCTAATTTATTCATTGTTACTCTTTAAGACAATTATTTGATAAATCTAACGTGTGGCACAAAGTTGCAAGGTTTTGTTCTTGCATCTAATTGATTTTCTAAAATATCGCCCCACGCTGTTTTACACGCCCCCGTTGAACCCGGAATAGCAAAAATCAAGGTACGATTTGCCACACCTGCTACGGCACGTGATTGAATCGTTGATAATTGAACAGTATTTTGTGAACATTGACGGAATACTTCGCCAAAGCCATAAACGGTTTTATCAAATAAAATGCTTACGGCTTCTGGGGTAATATCTTTATCGTAAAAACCTGTTCCACCTGTGATAATCACAACTTGGCATTCTTTATCCGCAATCCATTGACTTACGATTGCACGAATATCATAAAGATGATCGGTACACAATTTACGTTCATATAAATTATGCCCTGCTTTAAGTAATGATTCTTGCAAGTAATCGCCTGACGTATCTTCCGCAAAAGTACGGGTATCCGATACGGTTAAAATGGCAATATTTAATGGTTCAAATTGTTTTCCACCATCGTGCATTTTCTTATCCTCCAATCATAGATAAATTTGTAATTAAGCCAGAATTGTTTTCATGTAAATGGTGCATTTCTGGTTTTTGTGGCATTAAATTTTGTAAATAATTGATCAAATCTGACCGCTTACCATCCGCCAAATAAGGACGAATATTAAACGCAAAGCTGTCAAACAAGCATAAATGCAAGTTCCCCATTGCGGTTACTCTTAAACGGTTACAATTTTTACAAAAATCTTTGCTATAAGGTGCGATCACGCCCATTCTTCCCATATAGTCAGGGTGGGCATATTCTACGGCAGGACCTGCGTCTTTACCTCGTGGTAACGCCGTCCAACCTTCTCTTTCTAAAATTTTTACAATGCGACTCGCACTTAAATGCGAATTTTCAAACAATAAATTATTTTCTGCGGTTTGCATTAACTCAATAAAACGAAAACTGATCGGTTTATCCTTAATAAATGCCAACACACTGTGCAGTTGCTGAACGCCACTTTCTTTAAGTAACACCGCATTGAGTTTAATCGGTAACGGCTTATAATCCATTATTAGATCAATGGCTCTTAAAATTGATCCCAAAGAACGTCGCCCCGTGATCTGTTCAAAGGTATCTTCATCTAAACTGTCCACACTAATATTGATCTGATTAAGCCCTGAATCGATCCATTTTTTATAATGTTGCTCTAACTTCCAACCATTTGTTGTCAACGCCACTTTTTCAATATGCTCTGGTCGCTGACACACTTGGATAATCTCGTTAATATCTTTTCTTAACGTTGGCTCGCCACCTGTTAAACGGATCTTCTTTGTGCCTAAATCCGCAAAAGTTGAAACCAAGTTATCAATTTCAGACACTGTTAATTCATTTTGTGACTTCTTTCCTTGATAACCATCGGGCAAGCAATAATTACATTTAAAATTACATAAATCGGTTACTGACAAGCGTAAATAACTTAATCTCCGCTGAAATAAATCAGTTAAAGGGGCTGATTTATTATCAGTCTCGGTAAGATTTCTCATTTACACCTCTACAAAAATTTGCCGTTTAAAGGAAAAATCTCAACATATTCCTCTTTTTCAAACTCAGCCTTTTCTGCTGGCAAATAGACAAACGCATTCGCTTGGCTTAACTGATAAATACGGTGTGAATCTTGTGAGAATTGCGTGTAAACCACCCAATCATTATTTGCATCTTTCTCAACAAAACCACGTTGTAATTCAGTACGACCTGAACGGCGTTTAATTTCATTACCTAATTTTGCTTTTACGCTTAATTTCGGTAAGGTAACACCAAAATATTGATAAATCGCAGGAAGTAAAAATAGGGTTGCACTGATTGTGGTTGAAAGCGGATTACCCGGTAAACCAAAATAACGAGCCTTGCCTAAATGACCAAATACAAAAGGTTTACCCGGTTTTAAAGCAACTTTATATTGTACGATATTACCCAGTTTGCTCACGCAATCTTTTAAGAAATCATAATCCCCAACAGACACACCACCAGAGGTTACCACGATATCATTTTCGCTCGCTGCTTTTTCTAAAATACGGCTGATTTCATCAGGATTGTCTTTGATAATGCCGTAATCATTGATGATCACAGGGAAAGATTGCAATAATGCTTTTACAGTTGGACGGTTTGAATCGTAGATTTGCCCTTTTTGTAATACTTCACCCGCTTCACGCAACTCATCGCCCGTTGAGAAAACAGCGACTTTTAACGGCTTATAAACATTGACTGAACCACAGCCCACACTTGCTAATAAAGGAATATCGGTAACAGAAATACAATGCCCTGCTTTTAATACCGCTAACCCCTTAGACACTTCCTCGCCTTCACGACGAATATTATTGCCCAAAGGTTGCGTTTTCATTAGCTTAATTGTGATTTTATTCTCTGTTTCTTCACGCTGAACATTCTCTTGCATTACAACACAATCGGTATTTTCAGGAATAACCGCCCCCGTCATAATACGTACACATTCGCCAGAACCTAACACGCCCTCAAAAGGTTTTCCTGCGATAGATTCCCCAATACACACAAACTCGCAATTTTCTTGAAAATTATGACGGCTTGAATGCAACGCATAACCATCCATTGCGGATACTGATGACGTTGGAATATTGATACTAGAGATAATATCATCACTTAATACTCTACCAATCGCATTAAGTAATTCAACCTTTTCAGTTTGTGTGTTTTTAGGGATACTTGTTATATCCTCTATAATAATGCGACGTAGCTCTTCAACGTGAATCATATTTATTTATCCATATTTAAGATTAAAAATTTGTCTTATTATTGGTCAATAAAACTTTATTTAATGCTTTTCTATACTAATTAGTAAACAAAAAGGAAATAATTATAGCAAATTAGAACAAAATATGTAAGCTCATTGCTAAGGATGTTGAATTAACAATCTATGTTGGTAAATTAGTCAATGTCGCCGTTCTACTTACTTATACGAAAAACCGATAAATTTTGAATTCTATATGAAACCATAAGTAGAATTTGGTTATAATGATCAATTGATTAAACAAAAATGACTCACTGGTTATAAAAAAATGAACTCAAAATTGAAAGAGGTTATTTAAATAATATAATACGATGATTTGTTCTTGAAAAGATAATTTATTTAAAAAATAGTTGCGTTACATCACCAAAAAACCTCGTCATAAAATGACGAGGTTTAATAAAAGTTATTTGGAAATAGGATTTAGAGACTGTCTCTCACAGTATAATAAAAAACTATTTTTCAATATCAAATTGTACTTCATCCACTAGTTGAAGAGCTTGTTTATAATGCTCTGCAATTTTTTCTAATTGAAGTTTATCAGCGGTGAACTCACCCCAACTTGCCACTAATTTAGAACGTTTAACACCATTTTTCACAGGGAATTCGTGGTTTAATTCAGCATACAATTTTTGTGCAGTATTTTTAGATAAATACTCCATTAATTTAATTGCATTTTCTTTATTTGGTGCATATTTGCTCAATGCCATACCACTAATATTTAAGTGAGTACCATATTTTCCTGTAGGGAAATTGATAATGGCTTTTTCCGCTTGTGCTTTTTGTTTTTCATCTGTAAGCATTTTACCGAAATAGTAGCTATTTGCGATGGCATAATCACATTCACCTGCTGCGATCCCTTTGATTTGAGCTCGGTCATTACCTTGTGGTTTACGAGCAAGATTTGCTTTTAAGCCTTTCAAGAAACCACGAGTAACATCAACGCCATAATGCTCAATTAAAGAGGCAAAGAGTGATACATTATAAGCATTTTTACCAGAACGGATACAAATTTTACCTTTATATTCAGGTTTTGCTAAATCAATATAATCAAAGCCAGCAGGTAATTTTCCTACACGATCTTTTGAAGTATAAATTGCTCTTGCACGAGTGGTTAATGCAAACCAATCACCATCTGAATCACGGAATTGATATGGAATATTTTTTTCTAGAACTTTAGATTTAACTTTTTGTGCAAAACCAGAGTCTACTAATTCCATTACACGAGAAATATCTACTGTCAATAACACATCTGCAGGGCTAAGATCTTTTTCTTCTTGAATACGCTTAATTAAACCTTTACCAGAGAAAAGCACGTTTACTTTAATTCCAGTGTCTTTTTCAAACTGTTTAAGCATTGGGTTAATTAAGTGAGGCTGACGATATGAATAAACATTCACTTCATTTTTTGCAAACGCAGAAGTAGATAAAACGATTGGTAGTGCTAAAGCACAAGTTGATAAAATTTTTTTCATCATAGTTTCCTTTATTTTTTGGACAAAAAAGAGAATAAAACCTATTATTTTTTATATAGGAATTGAGCAAATAATAGTTCTTAAACCCAATAATGTCAATGAGAATTATTATTGATAATTTTTTAGACGATTTTATAGGATATATCATTTATAATAATTAAAACTTAAAAAAGATAACCAATATTCAATGCAATTTAAACTTTATCGCTACTATTTACCCATTACAACAGAGCTTATATTAAGAGGTCAAACACTTAATATACGGCAGGGATTGATTGTGCAATTAACAAAAAAAGGAAAAGTAGGTATAGGTGAAATTGCACCTTTGCCTTCTTTTAGTGTAGAAACACTACCGCAAGCAGAAAAGCAAGTTAGAGAAGTTTTGAAGCGGTTACATTATAATCAAAATTTGCAGTTAGAGAAATGCTTCCCTAGTGTTTCCTTTGGATTAAGTTGTGCATTTGCAGAGTTAAATAATGAGCTAAGTACAGAAAAAATAAAGACACAAACCGCTCCCTTATTTAAAGGAAATAAAACAGAATTTATCACTCAGCTTGCTCAGATGGAAACCAAAATAGCGAAAGTAAAAATTGCTATTCAGCCACCAGAACAAGAAGCAGAGGCAATTAATCAACTTCTTGCAGAAATACCAAATTTAACTCTACGCTTAGATGCAAACCGTAAATGGGATTGGCTACAAGCGGTCACATTTGGTAAAAAATTTGCAAAATGTCACCGCTCAAGATTGGAATTTATTGAAGAACCCTGCCAAACAGCAACACTTTCACAACAATTTGCGGAGAAATTTCAACTCCCTATTGCGTGGGATGAAACTTCACGAGAACCTGATTTTTTTGTAAAAAAACAACCTAATGTAACCGCTATAATTATTAAACCGACCTTAACAGGTTCACTTGAGAAATGTAAAAAACTGATTGAACAAACACATCAACAAGGTTTGCAGGCAGTGATTAGTTCAAGTATTGAATCTAGTCTTGGGCTTTCTCAATTGGCTCATTTTTCCTCTCAATATACGCCAAATTCTATTGCAGGTTTAGATACGTTGAACTTAATGCAACAGCAACTTGTAAGATCCTTTGGAAGTTCTATATTACCTTTAGTCGATCTCAATAGTGAATTTGTTGAAGAGTTAGTTATTGCTATATAAAAATACTATATAAAAAAGATTTAAATTTTAATACAGTCTATGGTCATCGTATTATTTTCATCAAATGGATTAAGTGCATTGATCATCATAATTTTTTCAAATTCAGCTATTTTTTCAACTGGAATATCAATAAGTTGTACTTTTTGTTGATCAACTAAATAACTTAGTTGCGTTCCTTTTAATAAATAATGATTTGAGCTATACCATTGATTTTGTTTTAGAAAAATCAAATTTCCAATAGTGCAATCCGTCACAAAGCCGTTATTGATAATAATCACTTCATCACTATTTTGTCTTTTTAAATTGTCTAATTTTTCACGATTAGCATATTTAAATTGATAATCTAAATTTTGTGTGTAAACACATTGAAAAGAGTGAATTTTTTTAGGTGTATAGCAAGAAAATCGGCAATTAAAATCTGTCATATTATAATCAATTCGACAACGTACTTGCCCTTGTTGAAACTTATTAGGAATTGTAAATTCTGAAAAAAATCTCACCGCTTGTTTGCTGTTAAAATAATATTTTATTGCATAATCAACACGTTGCTGATGATATTTAAGATTTTTGATCTTTCCATCTACAATGGAAAGTGTTTCAAATAGAGGGAATTGGCACATAAACTTTCTCTAAAATTTCATTATATTCATCATCAATATTGCTTTGTGAGGTAATCCCTCCGCCACTTCGAAATATTAATTTTGTACCTTGTTTTTCTATATAGCGAATGGCGACGGCACTGTCTAAATACTCACCATCAAAATAACCAAAAACGCCAGTATAATAGCCTCTAGATTGTTTTTCTGCCTGTTGAATAATCTGAACCGTTTTTTCTTTTGGTGCGCCACTAACTGAACCCGCAGGTAATAATTTTGCTAGAATTGTTCCAATTTCATTTTGCCAATTAGTTGATAATTCCCCACAAATTTCAGAACTGGTTTGATAAATTGCACCTTTGTAAGTGTTTAATTTTTCAAGGTAACGGTATTTTGTAACTTCAATATTTTTTGCCACAATGGATAAATCATTACGGATTAAATCCACAATAGTATTATGCTCTGCAATCTCTTTTTTACAATTTAGCAAAGTATGTTTTGCATTTGGGAGATTGGCATTAATAGTGCCTTTCATCGGGTAAGAGTAAATTTTATTATTCTCAATGCGGACAAAGGTTTCTGGTGAAAAACAGACAAACTGTTCTTTAAGTAACAATTTATATTTTGCTTTTGCAGAAAAAAATAGTTCTTCTAAATTATAATTTGTATTAATTTGTGTAGGATAGGTTAAATTAAGTAAATAGCTGTTACCTGCTTGAATATGATTTTTAACCAATTCAAACCCTTTTTTATACTTTGCATATTCCATCGGAATAAATGAAAATTCAAAAGGTTTAGTAATGATTGGTTTCTTATTTAGGTTATTTTGCAAAAAAACTCAAACATCATACCGCTTGTATCCGACTCTTTAATAGGTACTATTAATGGTTTTTGTTGTTCAAAATCAATAATAAACAAAAAAGGAACTTTTTGTTTACCAAGTTGATTTGCTATTTGAATAAAATTTTGCATTGGATTATTTAAAGAAATATTTGCTATATAGAGTAATTTATTGACTTAAATCATACCTCAAGTTATCAGTGATGACTAAATAATTTTTCAATAAATACATTCAAACATTAATAATTATGATTAGATCTGTTAAAATCACTCTAATTATTTTTTCAATTATGCCTTAAGGAAAATATGGCTTTATTAAATCTCTCTAATGCGTGCTTAGGTTTTGGTGATCAACCTTTATTAGATCACAGTGAATTACATATTGAACCAAACGAACGAGTATGTTTGGTTGGAAGAAATGGTGCGGGTAAATCCACCTTAATGAAAGTACTTGCGGGTGAAATAAAACTGGATGATGGCTCATTAATCGTTGAAAAAGGGATTGTTATTGCGAGGTTGGAACAAGATCCACCACGCCATATCCAAGATACGGTTTTTGACTATGTCGCAGAAGGTGTGGCTCATTTGGCGGATTTATTAAAAGAATATCATCATATTCTCACTCAAATGCAAACAGATTATTCTGACCAGCTGATGAATGAATTATCGCAAATACAAGCAAAATTAGAGCATAGCGATGGTTGGCGATTTGAAAATAAAATTCAAGATACCTTAAAAATCTTAGAACTAAATCCTGATATGCGTTTGTGTGAGCTTTCGGGTGGTTGGGTGCGTCGTGCTGCTTTAGCTCGTGCATTAGTTGCAGATCCAGATATTTTATTATTAGACGAACCAACCAACCATTTGGATATTGAAGCGATTGCATGGTTAGAAAATCTATTATTAGACTTTAAAGGAAGTATTATTTTTATTTCCCACGACCGTAGTTTTATTCGTAAAATGGCAACACGAATTGTGGATCTGGATCGTGGTAAATTGATCTCTTATTCTGGAAATTATGATACTTATCTTGAAACCAAAGAAGAAGATCTTCGAATTGAAGCCCTTCAAAATGATCTATTTGATAAAAAACTCGCTCAAGAAGAAGTTTGGATCCGTCAAGGGATTAAAGCAAGACGTACTCGTAATGAAGGACGTGTTAGAGCATTAAAATCATTACGTCAAGAAAGACAACAACGTCGAGAAGTACAAGGTAATGTAAAAGTCACCGTTGATAATCGTATCCGTTCAGGAAAAATTGTCTTTGAAATGGAAAATGTGAATTATAGTGTTGAAAACAAACTTTTATTAAAAGATTTCAGCACCGTTATTCAGCGTGGTGACAAGATTGCCCTAGTGGGTGCAAATGGTTGTGGTAAAACCACTTTTATCAAATTATTACTTGATCAACTCCAACCAACATCTGGTACGGTACATTGTGGCACTAAATTAGACGTCGCTTATTTTGACCAACACCGTGCTGAATTAGACTTAGAAAAAACCGTAATGGATAATGTCGCAGACGGTAAACAAGATGTGGAAGTGAATGGTGTAAAACGCCATATTTTAGGCTATTTGCAAGACTTCCTATTCCCACCACAACGTGCCAGAACACCAGTTAAAGCATTATCAGGGGGCGAGAAAAACCGTCTATTATTAGCAAAATTATTATTAAAACCCAATAATTTACTGATTTTGGATGAGCCTACCAATGACCTTGATGTAGAAACCTTGGAGCTTTTGGAAGAAATGCTGACTAATTATCAAGGCACACTGATTATCGTGAGCCACGATCGTCAATTTATTGATAACACCGCAACGGAGTGCTATTTCTTTGAAGGTAATGGCGTGGTAAATAAATATGTGGGTGGTTATTTTGATGCAAAACAGCAACAAGATAATGTATTTGCAACCTATGAAAAATCGCAAAAAACAGTTAAGAAGACACCGCTTACGACAGAGTCAAAAGAAGTAAAACAAGCGGTCACATCCACACCAAAAAATGTAAAAAAAGTAAAACTTTCTTACAAAGAAAATTTAGAACTTGAAGGTTTACCACAAAAAATGGAACAGCTTGAAGCCGAGATTGAAACCTTACAACAAGAAGTAAACTCAGCTGAATTTTTTGTAAAAGAAGCAAGCTATACTAATGCTCAGTTACAAAAATTAGCCGACAAAGAGCAAGAGCTAGAACAAGCTTTTGAGCGTTGGGAAGAGTTGGAAAAAATGAGGAATGGCGTTTAAATAACCGATGTAACGACAGGGTAAATGCCCTGTCGAAATAATAAATATAATAAAAACATACCTTTTTCCTATGATTACGATACGATACGATACGATACGATACGATACGATACGAATATAATTATGACTAGGATAGATAAATACAATCAACACTTTGATGGTATTGCTTGCTTTATACACGACAAGACAAAAAATTGCTTGCTTTATACACGACAAGACAAAAATAAGCTTAGTTGATATTGAGTGATATTTGACAATGATTTTTTACAGATTTTACAGGGCAAGATCGCACTTTTCTTAAAAATATGATCTAATAGCACCTATTATTCAATAACAAATAGGTGTAAAAATGAATATATTATCAGCTTTTAAAGATTTGGAAGACCCTCGCAAAGATATAAACAAAAAACATGACTTCTTAGATGTTATTTTTCTTGTCGTAAGTGCGGTAATATCAGGTGCAGAAGGATGGAGTGAAATTCATCAGTTTGGTAAATTGAATATAAAATGGTTACGAAAATACCGAGATTTTGAAAATGGTATTCCTGTTGATGATACGATTGCTCGTATTGTAAGACGGATAAATCCTGAGAAATTAAATTATATTTTTATTAATTTTATCAATGAGATACGAAAATCACAAGGTAAAGAGTGTATTGCAATAGATGGTAAAACATTAAAAAACAGTTCACATTTAGAGCCTCATAATGCCCTACATAGTATTACGGCTTGGAGCTGTTCAAGAGGATTAATTTTAGCTCAAAATAAGTCCAAAGGTAAGAAAAATGAGAATGAAAGCATTCTAGAAATGATAGATATTTTAGAGCTAAATCAAGCCGTCATTACGGTAGATTCGATGAATACGCAAAAGAAAATAGCGAAGAAAATCATAGAAAAGAAGAGCGATTATGTGATGCCATTGAAAAATAATCATAAGAAATTTAGAAATGAAATAGAAAGTTATTTTCATAAAGTAGTGCGAGAAAAATCAATAAAAATAGATGAGTTTCAAGAGGTTAACTGTGAAAGAAGTCGAATAGATCAACGGTATTATTCAAAATTACCAATAAGTGATTGGCTTTTGGAATCTCAAGGTTGGACAGGAATTAAAAGCCTTATTCAAGTTCATAGGATAAGAGAAGACAAAGGCAAGAAAAGTGAAGAAAAAGTATTTTATATCAGTAGCTTAGATGTTCCTTGCGAAGACTTTGCGAAATATATTAGGGGTCATTGGGAAGTTGAAAATAAAGCGCATTGGGTGCTTGATGTTGTTTTTAAAGAAGATGATAGTACGATTTATTTGGGGGATGGCGTTGAAAATATGGCAATAATTAGGCGTTTAGGGCTTAATTTAGCACGACTACATCCAGCTAAAAATAGTATGAAAAGCAAGCTGAAATCAGCTGGCTGGTCTGATGAAATGAGGTCTGAGCTTATTTTTGGTGTGTGTGATTAATTTATAGACAAAGTACGCGGTTGCCCTGACAGATTTTAAGAAACATCTTACCGCTTATTTCCACAATATAATTTAATATGATAAAATCCAAAAACCATTTTAGTTTAAAAATAGATAGTTATTATTATGATGCAATATTCTTCTCAGTTTAAAAATGCTAAGGTCTTAGTGCTTGGTGATGTAATGTTAGATCGCTATTGGTTTGGTGCAACAAATCGTATTTCTCCTGAAGCGCCTGTTCCAGTGGTCAAAGTTCAAGATATTGAAGAACGCGCAGGTGGTGCAGCGAATGTGGCAATGAATATTGCAGCATTAAATGTTCCTGTTACTTTGCACGGTTTAATTGGTCAAGATGATGCTGGAAATGCTTTAGATAAATTATTAAATGCACATCATATTCAAAACAATTGTGTTGCTTTGGCAACGCACCCAACCATTACAAAACTAAGAGTACTTTCTCGCCATCAGCAATTGCTTCGTTTAGATTTTGAAGAAAATTTTTATCATACAGCAAGCCAATCTTTATTAGAAAAATTAACCAATGAAGTTGCTCAATATGGGGCATTGGTTTTATCTGATTATGGCAAAGGGACTTTAGATGCCGTGCAAGATATGATAAAAATTGCTCGTAAAGTGAATGTACCTGTATTAATAGATCCAAAAGGCACTGATTTTGAGCGTTATCGTGGTGCCACTCTTTTAACCCCTAATATGACTGAATTTGAAGCCGTTGTTGGTAGTTGTAAAAACGATAATGATATCATTGAAAAAGGCTTAAAATTAATGACTGATTATGACTTCTCTGCTCTATTGGTCACACGTTCTGAAAAAGGAATGACATTGTTACGTCCTAATCAAGAAGCTTACCATTTACCTACTTTAGCAAAAGAAGTTTTTGATGTAACAGGTGCTGGCGATACGGTAATTAGTGTGTTAGCAACCGCATTAGCTGATGGTCGTGGTTATGAAGAAGCTTGCTATCTTGCAAATGCCGCAGCAGGGGTTGTTGTGGGTAAATTAGGAACTTCAACATTAACACCAACGGAGCTTGAAAATGCCATTCATCAACGTGCCGAAACAGGATTTGGTATTGTCTCTGAAGAAGAATTAAAAGTTGTAATGAAAAAATCAAAACAATCAGGTGAAAAAGTTGTAATGACAAATGGTTGTTTTGATATTATCCATCCTGGACACGTGTCTTATTTAGAAAACGCAAGAAAACTGGGGGATCGTTTGATTGTTGCAGTAAACAGTGATAATTCAGTTAAACGTTTAAAAGGGGAAACTCGCCCTATTAATGATTTAAATTCAAGAATGACGGTTTTAGCAGGACTTTCTTCTGTCGACTGGGTCGTTGCCTTTGAAGAAGATACCCCTCAACGTCTTATTAGTGAAATATTACCAGATCTATTAGTTAAAGGAGGCGATTACTGCCCTGAAGATATTGCAGGTGCTAAAGAGGTATGGAACAACGGTGGCGATGTAAAAGTGCTTAACTTTGAAAATGGTTGTTCAACATCTAATATCATTAAAAAAATTCAAACATCTTAAAAATGAATGAACTTTTTTGCTCTCTATTACTCAAACAACCTATACTATACAATTAAAGGAATTATGATGAAATTTAACTTTATAAAATCATCTTTTATTACATTTATCGCATTAATAACAATAAGCCAATTCACTATTGCAAAAGAACGTGTCGTTGCATTAGTCGATGGCAATATGATTATGGAAAGCCAAGTTAAACATAACTTAAACAAACACACTAACTATAAAAAAGCCCTTGAAAAAACCATTGATGATTATCTTATTCAAAAAGCTATTCAAGATGCAAATATTAGAATTGATTATTCTCAAGTTTATAAAGTGATTGAAAATATTGCAGCTCAAAATGGCATCACTTATGGTCAACTTCTTGATGCCTTGGATTATCAAGGTATTACATTAGATCAATATGCACAACAAATAGCAGAACAGATGAAAATGGATCAAGTGCGTCAAATTTCTATTGGTAAATCAATTCAAGTAGATCCTAAAGAAGTTCAGGCATTAGGCAAAAAGATGCTTGCAGAAGATCGAGCAAAAGGAAAAGTAAAAAAAGCAACAACAAAGCAATACCGCGTTAGCCACATTTTAATTAAAACAAATCCAATTTTAAATGATAGACAGGCAAAACAAAAATTAACTCAAATTGTTGCAGATATTAAAGCAGGCAATATCACCTTTGAGAAAGCAGCTGAAAAAAACTCTCTTGATTATATTTCCGCTGCAGATGGTGGTGATTTAGGTTGGAATTTCCCTGAAGCTTACGATCCTCGTTTTGCAAAACACATTACTTCAACAAAGGTCGGTGTCATTTCTGCGCCATTCCAATCTAAATTTGGTTGGCATATATTAAAAGTTACAGATATTCGTCAAAAAAATACCACTGAAAATGCTTATTTACAAAAAGCATATAAAAAACTGGTTGATCAACAAGCTAGACGAGTATCGAAAGACTGGGTAAAAGCATTACGAAAAAATGCTCAAATTGAATATAAGTAGTTTAATTTTTTAAATACTCTTCCTCCCTCACCGATTAAAAAGTGAGGGATTTTTTATATAAGAACCGTGTTAAATTTAAATTTTTCGATAAAGATCGTAAAAATAAAAAAAACTATTGCACTGTATATCCAAACAGTATATTATTCTCTTCAATAAATTAGATTACATTAACAAGGATCAATTATGGCAGAGAAAAAACCATCAAAAAATACTAAAGTTCAAGTTAACAAAACATCAGAAGATAAAAGTAAAGCACTTGAAGCTGCACTTGCTCAAATTGAAAAACAATTTGGAAAAGGTGCAGTAATGCGTTTAGGAGAAAATAAAAAGTTAGATATTGAAGCAATCTCAACAGGTTCATTAGGACTTGATATCGCTTTAGGTATTGGCGGCTTACCAATGGGGCGTGTTGTTGAAATTTATGGTCCCGAATCTTCTGGTAAAACAACGCTTACCCTTTCTGCTATTGCACAAGCACAAAAATTAGGAAAAACTTGTGCTTTTATTGATGCAGAACACGCATTAGATCCTGTATATGCAACGAAACTAGGTGTAGATACTAAAGAATTATTAATTTCACAACCTGATCACGGAGAACAAGCATTAGATATTTGTGATGCTTTAGTTCGCTCAGGAGCTGTTGATGTAATTGTTGTCGATTCTGTTGCTGCTCTAACACCAAAAGCTGAAATTGAAGGTGATATGGGTGACTCTCATATGGGATTACAAGCACGTTTAATGTCTCAAGCATTACGTAAACTAACTGGAAATATCAAGAATGCTAACTGTCTTGTTATCTTTATTAACCAAATTCGTATGAAAATTGGTGTAATGTTTGGCAATCCTGAAACAACAACAGGGGGTAACGCACTTAAATTCTATGCTTCAGTTCGTTTAGATATCCGTCGTTCTACGCCAATCAAAAATGGTGATGAAATCATCGGGAATGAAACAAAAGTAAAAGTAGTTAAAAATAAAGTAGCCCCACCATTCCGTGAAGCGTTCTTTGATATTATGTATGGCGAAGGTATCTCAAAAACAGGCGAATTATTAACGCTTGCTGTAAACCACAAAATGATCAATAAAGCAGGGGCTTGGTTCTCTTATGAAGGAGAAAAAATTGGTCAAGGAAAAGCAAATGCCATTAAATGGTTAACGGAAAACCCTGAAATAACGGATAAAATTGAAGCAAATATTCGTGATTTGCTAATGAATAAAAAAGAAGCAGATTTTATTGAAGAAATAAAATTAGAAAAAATAAAAGAAGAAATAGAAGCCTCTGAAGAAGAATTTTAATTTTATCCTCTCTTTCCCTCACTCAATTTTTATGAGGGAAAGAGCCATCTACCTTAAAGTAATTTATGTCAAAATACACAGCTATTCAATACATTGTTTATCTTCTTTCTCGTCGTGATTATAGCGAACAAGAATTACGTCTCAAAATGAGACAAAAATCCTATTCTGAGAATGAAATAGAACAAGCGATATTTGAAGCTCAAACCCATCATTGGCAAAGTGATCAACGTTTTTGTGAAAGTTATATTCGTTATCGCTCTTCAGCTGGTTTTGGTGCTAAAAAAATTCAACAAGAACTTCAACTTAAAGGCGTTAACAGTGAAATTATTATACAAAAACTTGCCGAAAGTGAAATTGATTGGTATAACTTAGCAAAGAATGTATTTAATAAGAAAAAACCATTACATTGGGATTTAAAAGCAAAACAAAAAATGTGGCGTTTTATGTTAGGACGTGGCTTTGATATTGAATATTTTAATGACTTAATCAATGGAGATTACAATGAATAAAATTACTTTTTTTAGCCGATTTGAACAAGATATCCTAAGTGGTAAGAAAACCATTACTATTCGAGACAAATCAGAATCTTATTTTGAACCAGATCAAATATTAGATGTTTTTACCAACGAAACAGATCGTTTTTTTGCAAAAATTCAAGTTATTTCAGTAACCCCTGTTTTATTTGAACAATTGAATGAAGAACACGCTATTCAAGAAAATATGACATTAGAGCAACTAAAATCAGTTATTCACGATATTTATCCAAACGATAATCAATTTTTTGTTATCAAATATAAATTACTCTAACTTAAATTAAGATGAGCCTTTTTGAACCTAAAAAACAGACCGAACTTTGTCCTCAATGCAATGCTCCTTTACACATAAAAAAAGGCAAGCAAGGATTATTCTTAGGTTGCTCTACTTACCCTAACTGTGATTATTTAAAACCATTACATCAAAGCAATCATATTATTAAAACACTAGAAGAACTTTGTCCTGAATGTAATCACCCTTTACAGTTAAAACAGGGTTATTATGGTATTTTTATTGGGTGTAGTCACTACCCGACTTGTCATTTTACTGTTCACGAAGAACCTCAAGAAATTGAATTTGATTGCCCTGAATGTAAAAAAGAAAAATTAGTTGCCCGACAAGGACGATCAGGTAAAACTTTTTATGGCTGTTCTGGTTTTCCTCAATGTAAATTCACATTACCTAGCAAACCGATATTAAAACAATGTCCACAATGCGGTGGTGAATTAGTCATAGAAAAAAAACAGCGGGGACATATAATGTACCTTTGTGCAAAAACAAATTGCCAGTACTTATTTAACAAGGAAGATTAATGTACTCTTTTGAACAAATTATTGAACAATTTAACCAAAATAAGGTAATTGCCTACCCTACAGAAGCCGTTTTTGGCTTAGGTTGTAATCCAAACAGTGAACAGGCTGTTAGAGCATTACTAAAATTAAAAAATCGTCCGGAAGAAAAAGGATTAATTTTACTTGCCTCTG
The DNA here is from genome assembly GCF_018343795.1 of Phocoenobacter atlanticus subsp. cyclopteri. GTDB lineage: Bacteria > Pseudomonadota > Gammaproteobacteria > Enterobacterales > Pasteurellaceae > Phocoenobacter > Phocoenobacter atlanticus. Next base: position 556,355 of record NZ_CP074346.1, on the reverse strand, counting down.
ATCCTAAATTTTTAGTGCCTTATATTGACGAAACAAAACTCACCAAGATTGAATGGCAACGTTTTTATCATATAGATGAACAACCCATTACTTGGATAATGCCTGCGAAATCAAGTGTTCCACACTATTTAACAGGCAAATTTGATACTATAGCGGTAAGATTATGCAAACTTTTTGCAATTTCAGAACTTTGCAATGCAACTCAAAGTGCAATTACTTCAACCAGTGCCAATTTATCAGAAATGCCTCCTTGCCGAACAATTAATGAAGTACAACAACAATTTGGTAAACAATTTCCCATTTTAAATGCACCAACAGGAGGGAAAACGAATCCTTCTGAAATTCGAGATATTTTTACGCAATATATTTTTAGACGAGGATAAATAATGAACCAATATGCTGTTTGGGGAAATCCTATTGAACATAGCCTATCACCTAGAATTCATCAACTTTTTGCGGAACAAACCAATAAAAAAATTTCATACACGGCTATCTCTACAAATAAAGAGGAATTTAAAGCACAAATTTTTAATTTTCTAAAAAAACAAAGGACAAAAGGAGCAAATATTACTGCTCCATTTAAAGAACTTGCGATGGAAGTGGCAGAAGAACATAGTATTCCTTGCCTCATTGCAGGTTCTTGCAATACCTTAGCGATTTTGAATAAAGGCATTTTGGTTGCAGATAATACTGATGGCATTGGATTAGTTACCGATCTCACTCGACTAGATTGGTTACAACCCAATCAGAAAATCCTTATTTTAGGAGCTGGAGGTGCAACAAAAGGTGTGCTATATCCTCTTCTAACAGCAAAACAAAACATCACAATTTATAATAGAACCAGTGAGAAAGCGGTGACATTATCTCAAAAATTTGCAAAATATGGTGAAATTAATAGTACGACTTTTGATGAATTAAATAATCAATCTTTTGATCTTATCATCAATGCCACATCCGCAGGACTAACAGGACAGCATATAAATATCCCCGAAACCCTTTTTAAAAATACTAACGTTTATGATATGCAATATGCTTCAAATATGAATACGCCTTTTTTAAATTATGCAAAACAAAATGGTGCAAATTGTTGTCAAGATGGTTTAGGAATGTTAGTTGCTCAAGCTGCTTATTCATTTTATAAATGGGAAAAAGTAATGCCTCAAATAGAGCCTGTTTTAAAGCAATTAAGAACTGAAATAAAGTGAACAATTTTATTACAATGGTGGATTTAAAAACAAACTGTTGATTTTACATTCAAACAATAAAAAAATAGCCTTTTTTAATAAAAAAGTATTTGACGAGTTCTATCAAAATCAGCATAATACACCCCGCAAAGCCGATATGGTAATGTGATTTAAAAATAAAAAATGGCTATGTAGCTCAGCTGGTTAGAGCACAACACTCATAATGTTGGGGTCACAAGTTCGAATCTCGTCATAGCCACCATTTTTTTATTTTCAAGTTGCGGAAGTGGCGAAATTGGTAGACGCACCAGATTTAGGTTCTGGCGCCGCGAGGTGTGTGGGTTCAAGTCCCTCCTTCCGCACCATTTTTTCGGTTTGTGTTTTTAAGATTATTGGGGTATCGCCAAGCGGTAAGGCACTGGGTTTTGATCTCAGCATACCTAGGTTCGAATCCTAGTACCCCAGCCATCTTAATTTTAGTAAAAGATTTAAGTAAAGCTAACTTTGGTTAGTTTTTTTCATTTTGGGGTATCGCCAAGCGGTAAGGCACTGGGTTTTGATCTCAGCATACCTAGGTTCGAATCCTAGTACCCCAGCCATTTTATTTCTAAGTTATCCAGCCTTTTATACTCAAATAATTTGTAAATTCTTATAAGAATCTAACCGCTTAATTTACTCTTTTCGACAATTACTTAAGCAAATAAAAAAGCGTGCTGCTTTTAACAACACACTTTTTTCTAACCAAATAATTAAATCAATATCGTTACACTACTACATATTATTCATCCACAATCTCAACGGCTACATCAGCACTCAAGCCTCTTACAAGCTGAGAGCCTTTTCTTGCACGCTCTCCTCGATAAGTATCAATATCTGCAGGTTTTAACTTAATCTTACGTTTACCAGATAAAAATACTAAGGTGCTAGTTGCTTTAATTAATAATACACGTGCTAATAACTCACTACGCTCTTTCGCTGCTTTTGCAGAAATATTGATAATTTTATTTCCTTTACCTTTTGAAAGCGTTGGTAGATCACTTAATGGGAATACCAGCATTCGCCCTACACTGCTCATTGCCACTATCGATAATTCTTCTTCATTTTCAATTAGTTGAGGTGATAACATTTTTGCATTTTCTGATAAGGAAATCACCGCTTTACCTGCTTTATTACGAGACACTAAGTCCTCAAACTTACAAATAAAACCATAACCAGAATCTGATGTCATCAATACTTTTGTTTCGGGGCCAGCCATTAATACTTGCTCAATAACCGCACCATCTGGCAAGGTAATCTTTCCTGTAATCGGTTCACCTTGAGAACGTGCTGATGGCAGTGACAAAGGATCAACGGCATAAGAACGTCCAGTGCTATCAATAAAGACAACAGGTTGATTACTCTTACCATAAGCGTGAGATAGATAACCATCTCCTGCTTTATAGTTTAAACCCTGTACATCAATATCGTGTCCTTTTGCACAACGCACCCAACCTCGCTCTGATAAAATCACCGTCACAGGTTCAGTTGGTACTAAATCACTTTCTGAAATCGCTTTTGCTTCTTCACGTACCACAATAGGACTACGGCGAGGACTTGCAAAAGTTTTCGCATCTGCTTGAATTTCTTTTTTAATCAAAGTGCTTAAACGTCGCTCTGATCCCAAAATTAGCTGTAAATGATCTCGCTCTTCTTCTAGTTTTGATTTTTCAGATTGTAACTCGTGCTCTTCCAATTTTGCTAAATTACGTAAACGTAAATTTAAAATTGCTTCTGCTTGAATATCCGTTAAGTTAAAGCATTTCATTAACTCTACTTTCGGTTCATCTTCATTACGAATAATGGCTATCACTTCATCAATGTTCAAATAAGCAACTAACAAACCGTCTAAAATATGCAATCGTTTTAAGATTTTATCCAAACGATAATTTAAACGGCGAGTAACCGTAGTTCGACGGAATGCTAACCACTCAGTTAAAATCGTATCTAAACTTTTAACCGCGGGTTTACCGTCTAAACCAATCATATTCATATTCACACGATAGCTTTTTTCCAAATCTGTGGTCGCAAATAGATGCCCCATTAAACCGTCAAAATCAACACGATTTGATCTTGGTACGATCACAAGACGAATTGGATTTTGGTGATCAGATTCATCACGAATATCATCAACCATTGGCAATTTCTTATTTCGCATTTGATTGGCGATCTGCTCAATAATTTTTGAAGGCGAAGCTTGATGAGGAATACCAGTAATCACAATCTCACCGTCCTCTTTTTCCCATACTGCTCGCATTTTTATTGAACCACGTCCTTGCTCATATATTTTTTTGATGTCAGCTTTAGGTGTAATAATTTCTGCTTTTGTTGGATAATCAGGACCTTGCACCACCGTCAATAAATCCTCAAGGGTTGATTTCGGACTATCCAATAACATCACACAGGCTTCTGCTAATTCATTAATATTATGAGGCGGAATATCCGTTGCCATACCGACCGCTATCCCCGTCGTACCATTTAATAAAATATGTGGCAAACGAGCAGGTAAATATTTTGGTTCATCTAAGGTACCGTCAAAATTTGGTTGATAATCAACGGTTCCCTGTCCTAATTCACCTAATAATAGTTCTGAAATTTTAGATAATTTCGATTCCGTATAACGCATTGCAGCAAAAGATTTTGGATCATCTGGAGCTCCCCAGTTTCCTTGTCCATCAACCAATGGATAACGATAAGAAAAAGGCTGTGCCATTAATACCATTGCTTCATAACAGGCACTATCACCGTGTGGGTGGAATTTACCTAACACATCCCCAACTGTTCTCGCTGATTTTTTATATTTTGCAGATGCATTTAGCCCTAATTCAGACATCGCATATATAATACGACGTTGCACAGGTTTTAGACCGTCACCAATAAAAGGTAAGGCACGATCCATAATTACATACATTGAATAATTTAAATACGCCTCTTCAGTAAAGCGTTTAATTGGCATTTGCTCAATGCCTTCGTAGTTAATTTCTGTTGTCATTTTATTTTTCTGTAAATTTAAAGTGAAATTTTGTGGCTAAGTATAGCAATTTTTTAATGTAAATTCTGTTTATATAGTGACAACTTATTTAAATCATCACCCCTGAACAACTCATAAAAATCCCCATCCGATAAAATAATAGTACTTCAGGATCTTCTGCTTTTAATGTGAGGTATTTGTTCCATCAGGTGTATGAATGTCTAAATTTGTCATTGTGAGAATTCATTTATAATTAAACCTATTTAATTCAATAGGTTAATATTTTTTATTTTGTAAATTATGTGAAAAATTAGACCGTTATGATAGCATATAAGGCAGGGCATACCCTGCCTCTACGATCGTAGGTTAAATTTGCAAATTTTTATTAGAATGTAACCGCTCATTTTTATAAATCATTTATTCCACAATATTCCCAATAATACTTCTTGTTTCCATACGAACTTGAGTTAATTTGACTTTAACTCTTTGCCCAACTTGATAGGCTTTTTCATCTTTGATATAAAGAGCTAGCTCTTCTTGTCGGAAGTTCATTTCATCTTTATTTGGATGCAATGTGGAGTTTGGCACAAAAATCATTGCACCGTTTTCAATCACTTTAACACGTAATCCACCACGAGAAACGTCACTGATTTCTGCCTCAAATTCTATATTTTTCTCTACCATTGGTTCAAGGTAACGGGCATATAGCCAATCTGAAATATCTCGCTCTACCATTCGGTTTTGTTTACGGGCTTCTTGTAAACGAGCCAAAATATCTTCTTCTACAGGTTGTGTTGGCTGCTTTGCAAGGGTTTGTTTGATTAAACGATGATTTACCATATCGCCATATTTTCTGATTGGTGATGTCCAAGTCGCATAATGGGTAATCCCTAAACCAAAATGTGGTGCAGCTTGATTTTTAAATTCTGCAAAAGTCAGATAACGACGTAAACGTAATTCTAAAAAGCTCTCATCGTGTTGGTCAATATCACGACGCATTTCACAATAACCTTCAAGCGTCGCTAAACGCTCAACACTATAACGTGCTTCTAATTCTTCACTGTTTTCAGGCGTACCTAAGGTGGCGATTAAAAACTCTTTGGCAAGTTTGTAATTTTTAGGATCAAAACCTAAATGGGTGTTGAAAATCCCTGTTTTTGCATTTTTTTCTAAATATTTACCCGCTTCAATATTGGCGATAATCATCGCTTCTTCAATCATTTGATTCGCAATGCGACGAGGTTCAAGATGAATATCGACTACATCTCCCTGCTCATTTAATTCAAAAGCATAATCGCCTTGCTCTTTGAAAATTAACGCATTCTTCTCACGCCATTGCATTCTTGCTTGGGTAAATTGGTGTAACCAGTCAATTTGTTGTTTTACAATCTCGTTTTCAGGTTGCCACGCATTTTCTTGCTGTTCTAAATAATCAGATACGTTGTCATAAGCCAATTTAGCTTTTGATTTCACCCACGCAAGGGTAAAGACGGTTTCTGCTGTAACATTCCCTTGCAAATCAGTAATAATTTCGCCTACTAATGCAGGACGTTTTTCATCCGCAACCAATGAACATAAATCATCAGAAAGTTCACGAGGTAGCATTGGAATATTAAAACCCGGTAAATAATTGGTAAAACAACGTTGACGAGCTTCTTTTTCAAGGCTTGAATTTTGTGGGATATAAGCAGTTGGATCGGCAATCGCCACCATTAAACGCCATCCTGTTTGGGTGTTATTTTCAAGGATTGGCTCAATACACAACGCATCGTCCATATCTTTGGTTGTTCCTGAATCAATAGTGGTAAAATTTAAATCCGTTAAATCTTTACGTTCAATTTCATCTTGCAACTCATAACTTTCTAACCCTTTTACTGCTTCACGGGGTTGTTCGTGACGAATAAGACTCACCCACCAAGGTGCATAATGATCTTCTGCTTCGCAAATAAATTGGGTGACTTGAGCAAATAAAAAACGATCATCTCGTAAAGGATGTGTTTTTAATTCTGCAACAACCCAGTCATTTTCCTGTAATTTTTGCGTTACCTTGTTATTGTTTACATTAGCAGAAATTAGCGGTTTCACATTTGGATGATCAACTGCAAGTTGTAAACGCCCCTCTCGATTAAATTTAACCCTTGCCACAAAACGTGTCAGCATAGGCTCAATCAATTCTTCAACATCAACGCGTTCTTTGTCGCCATCAACTACAACAGAGGCTTTTACTTTATCGCCGTGCATTACTTTTTTCATTTCTTGGGGTGGGATAAAGTAACTTTTTTTATCGCATTCTAAAAAACCATAGCTTTTATCAGTGGCTTTTACAAAACCTTCAACGAAAGTTTTATTAGAGTGCATTTGTTGTTTAAGTTGTGCTAACAGAGGGTTATCTTGGAACATAAGTTTCCTTTAAATATAATAATATAACGAAAAGACAAGGCATGCCTTGTCTCTACAAATGGTAAAATTGATGTTTATAAAAACTCAACTATCTTAATTGATCTAATTCTATCACTATTAGAATAAAAAATATATTTCTCTATTTTTCACCGTTTTTACTCGAATAAAAAAACACCTCAATAAAAACTCAATATTGAGGTGTGATTAAATTTGCAAATTTTAAATAAAATGTTACCGCTTAAACATCATCATTTACTCTTTTTAAACCAACTGCATCAATACTCTACGCACAGGCTCTGCGGCACCCCATAATAATTGGTCACCGACTGTGAAAGCAGATAAATACTCCCCGCCCATATTTAATTTACGTAAACGTCCTACAGGGATACTTAAAGTTCCTGTTACTTTAGCTGGGGTAAGTTCTTTTAAGGTTGCTTCTTTTTCATTTGGAATGACTTTTACCCATTCATTGTGGCTTGCTAAAATTTCTTCAATTTCAGCTAATGGCAAATCTTTTTTCATTTTGATGGTAAAAGCCTGACTATGACAACGCAATGCACCAATTCGCACACATAAGCCATCAATCGCAATTGGATCATCACTTAACCCTAGAATTTTATTGGTTTCGACATAGCCTTTCCACTCTTCTTTAGTTTGACCATTATCTAACAAAGCATCGATCCACGGAATTAAACTGCCACCTAAAGGAGCACCAAAGTTCTCAGTAGGGAAACTATCTTGTTGCATTCTTGCGGTTACTTTACGTTCAATATCTAAAATAGCACTGGCTGGATTATCTAATTCATCTGAAACGACATTTTTTAATTCGCCCATTTGAGTTAGTAATTCACGCATATTTTTAGCCCCTGCACCACTCGCCGCTTGATAAGTTGCTACAGAGACCCATTCCACTAAATCTTTTTCAAATAAGCCACCTAATGCCATCAACATTAAACTTACGGTACAATTTCCGCCCACAAAGGTTTTCACCCCTTTGTTAAGTCCTTCATCGATCACTTTTTGATTGACAGGATCAAGAACAATAATTGCTTCCTCTTTCATTCGCAATGTTGAAGCCGCATCAATCCAATAGCCATTCCAACCTGTTGCACGTAATTTAGGATAAACTTCTGAAGTGTAATCCCCACCTTGACAAGTGACAACAATATCTAATTTTTTTAATTCTTCAATATCAAAAGCATTTTTTAATTGACCAGCTTGTTTACCACCAAATTCTGGAGCGGATTGCCCCGCTTGTGATGTCGTGAAATAAATAGGATTAAAACGAGCAAAATCTTGCTCTTGTTCCATTCTATCCATTAACACAGATCCAACCATTCCACGCCAACCAACTAAACCCACATTTTGCATTTGTTATACTCCTTAAATTTTTTATTGTGTTTGCAACTTTCGATTGTATAAGATTTTTGATTAAAAACAATACTCTTATGTTATTTACAATAAAAATTGTATTTAGTTTGGTTTGTATTTCTATAAAATTTTATTTTGAAGTATAATTCTTTACCTAACCCAAATTCTAAAAATACACAAATGGAATGATAAATGAAATCCGCAATACTCACGCTTAATACAACAGCATTGCATAATAATATAAAACGTATCAAAAGCTTAGCACCAAACAGTAAGCTTTGTTCCGTCATTAAAGCGAATGGTTATGGTCAAACTATTCCTCATTTAATTAACACTTTAAAAAATAAAGTTGATGCTTTTGCTGTCGCACGTATTTCTGAGGCAATGACTATTCGTCAACTTGATTATCAAGGTACGGTTTTATTATTAGAAGGATTTTTTAATGAAAGAGAATTACAACAAGTTGTTAAAAAAAATTTAGATACAGTAGTTCATAATTTTGAACAAATTGAGATGATTGAAAATTTGCAAAAAGTAAATAAAATCATACCGCTTCCTATTAATGTTTGGATAAAAATTGATACAGGAATGCACCGTTTAGGTTTTCAACCTGAAGATGTCGATAACGCCTTTCAACGTTTAGAGAAATGTGAATTTGTAGGTCAAATTCGTTTTATTTCTCATTTCAGTTGTGCTGATGAGCCTGAAAATGATTATTCTAAAAAACAAATTTGTTGTTTTGAAAAAGCCACTGAGGGTTATACCAATGAACGCAGTATGGCAGCATCAGGGGGAATTTTATATTGGTCACAATCCCATTATGATTGGATCCGAGCTGGAATTATTCAACAGGGGATTTCACCTAACTATACCCCTATTAAAGAACTCGGTTTTCAACCAACAATGACCCTTTCCTCGACACTGATTGCGGTGAGAAAACACCGTGCGGGTGAACCAGTAGGTTATGGTAATTATTGGGTCAGTGAAAAAGATACAAAACTTGGTGTTGTCGCCATTGGCTATGGAGATGGTTACCCTCGCAATGCACCTTATGGAACACCAGTTTGGGTGAATGGTCGTAAAGTACCTATTGTGGGGCGAGTTTCAATGGATATGCTTACCGTAGATTTAGGCATTGATAGTACCGACAAAATGGGAGATAAAGTTATTTTATGGGGCGAAGAATTACCCATTGAAGAAGTTGCAAAAGCGATTGGTGTGATTAATTATGAATTGGTGACTCAAATTACCCCACGAGTAGATATTGAGTATAAAGAATAATGAGTGTTGAAAATTGGCAACGCGGGTTTGTATTACATCGCAGAGAATATAGCGAAAGTAGTTTACTGGTCGATTTTTTTACTGAGCATAGTGGACGTATTACATTATTAGCCAAAGGTGCAAGACGAGTACGTTCACCATTAAAATCCGTATTACAACCTTTCACCCCTTTATTATTGCGTTGGAGTGGCAAAGGGGAACTGAAAACATTAACCAAAGCAGAACCCGCCTCATTAAGTTTACCAATGCAAACAATGGCTTTATATAGTGGCTTTTATGTTAATGAAATTTTGGTAAAAACCTTAGAAAATCATACCGCTTACCCTGAATTATTTCAGCATTATTTAAACTGTATTACTCAGCTAGCAGTACAACCTCAACAAATTGAAGCGACTTTACGCACTTTTGAATTTCAACTCTTAAAAGCGTTAGGATATGAAGTCAGTTTTAGTCATTGTGCTGCAACGGGTAAACCTATAGAACCAACGATGAGCTATCAATTTCAAGAAAAAAAAGGCTTTATTGCCTCATTATTACAAAATAATCAAAGTTATCTAGGCAAAGATTTATTAGCATTTAATCAACTTGATTTTAGTGAGCAATCCACTCGACAAGCTGCAAAATATTTCACTCGAACCACACTAAAAGCCTTTTTAGGATCAAGTCCTCTTAAAAGCAGAGAGTTGTTTCAACAAATCATCAAAAAATAGTGCAAAATATAGATTTTTATTCCATTCTTCTTTACAATGGTTAGATCAATTTTCACTTTTTAAATTTTATATCTACAGGAAAACACAATGACTGATTATAAAAATACATTAAATTTGCCTGAAACAGGCTTTCCAATGCGTGGCAACCTTGCTAAGCGTGAACCTGAAATGTTAAAAAACTGGTATGACAAAGGTTTATATCAAAAAATTCGCGAGTCAGCGAAAGGTAAAAAGAGCTTTATTTTGCACGATGGTCCTCCTTATGCGAACGGTAATATTCATATCGGACACGCCGTAAATAAAATTTTAAAAGATATGATTATTAAATCAAAAACCGCATTAGGTTTTGATTCGCCTTATATTCCAGGTTGGGATTGTCACGGCTTACCGATTGAATTAAAGGTAGAAGGTATTGTAGGTAAACCAAATCAGAAACTTTCTGCTGCAGAGTTTCGTAAAGAATGTCGTAAATATGCAACTGAACAAATTGAAGGTCAGAAAAAAGATTTTATTCGTTTAGGTGTATTAGGGGATTGGGATAATCCTTATCTAACAATGAATTTTGACACCGAAGCAAATATTATTCGTGCATTCGGAAAAATGGTGGCAAATGGTCACTTATACAAAGGTTCAAAACCGGTTCACTGGTGTTTAGATTGTGGTTCATCATTAGCAGAAGCAGAAGTTGAATATGAAGATAAAACATCACCATCAATCTATGTACGTTTCAGTGCGGTAAACGAGCAAGAAATCGAACAGAAATTTAATGCGAAGGGCGAAGGTAAAATTTCAGCCGTTATCTGGACAACTACCCCTTGGACAATGCCATCTAACCGTGCGATTGCATTAAGTGCAGAGTTAGAATATCAATTAGTACAATTCGGCGATGAGCGTGTAATTTTAGCGGCTGAATTAGTTGAAGAAGTAGCAAAAGAAGTGGGCGTTGAAGACTATCAAGTCTTAGGTTCAGCGAAAGGTAAAGAGTTAGAATTATTACGTTTTAACCACCCATTCTATGCATTTGATGTACCATTTATTTTAGGCGATCACGTTACTACTGACGGCGGTACAGGTTTAGTACATACCGCACCAGATCACGGTCAAGACGACTATGTGATTGCACGTCAATATAATATTGAAATGGCTGGCTTAGTGGGTAACGATGGTAAATTTACATCAAGTACAGAATTTTTTGCAGGCTTAGGCGTATTTGAATCAAACGGTGCGGTGTTACAAAAATTAGATGAAACTGGCTCGTTGATGAAAATGAAAAAAATTCGTCATAGCTATCCACATTGTTGGAGACACAAAACACCGATTATCTTCCGTGCGACACCACAATGGTTCGTGGGAATGGAAACACAGGGCTTGCGTAAATTAGCTTTAGGCGAAATCAAAAATGTACGTTGGATTCCAGATTGGGGTCAAGCTCGTATTGAGAAAATGGTTGAAAACCGTCCTGACTGGTGTATCTCTCGTCAGCGTACTTGGGGCGTGCCTGTTACTTTATTTATTCACAATGAAACCGAAGAATTACATCCACGCACTGTTGAATTAATTGAAGAAGTAGCGAAACGTGTTGAAAAAGATGGAATTCAAGCGTGGTGGGATTTAGATCCGAAAGAATTACTTGGCGAAGATGATGCTCAAAATTACCGTGCAGTAAAAGATACCTTAGATGTATGGTTTGACTCAGGATCAACTTATGCGTCTGTGGTACAAAATCGTGCTGAATTTAATGGTAACGACATCGATCTTTACTTAGAAGGTTCAGATCAACATCGTGGTTGGTTTATGTCATCACTAATGCTTTCTTGCTCAACAGACAATAAAGCACCATACAAACAAGTCTTAACCCACGGTTTCACAGTGGACGGTCAAGGACGTAAAATGTCTAAATCGATCGGAAATATCGTAACGCCACAAGAAGTAATGGATAAATTTGGTGGTGATATTTTACGTTTATGGGTAGCTTCAACAGACTACACAGGCGAAATGACAGTTTCTGATGAAATCTTAAAACGTTCAGCGGATGCTTATCGTCGTATTCGTAACACTTCACGTTTCTTATTAGCAAACTTAAACGGCTTTGATCCCAAAACAGATTGTGTGAAACCAGAAGAGATGATTAGTCTTGACCGCTGGGCGGTAAGCTGTGCATTAGAGGCACAAAAAGAGATTATTGAAGCGTATGATAATTATCAATTCCACACCGTTGTACAACGTTTAATGCGTTTCTGTTCAATTGAAATGGGATCGTTCTACTTAGATATTATCAAAGACCGTCAATATACTACAAAAGCGGACAGTGTTGCTCGTCGTAGTTGTCAAACAGCGTTATGGCATATTTCAGAAGCCTTAGTGCGTTGGATTGCACCAATTCTTTCATTCACAGCAGACGAAATTTGGAATTGCTTACCTGAAATGGATCGTGCGGAATTTGTGTTTACCGAAGAATTCTACACTGGTTTATTTGGTTTAGATGAGGCGGATCAGTTGGATAATGCTTACTGGCAACAGCTTTTAGCCGTACGAACAGAAGTGAACCGAGTATTAGAACAAGCTCGTAATGATAAAGTGATTGGTGGTGCATTAGAAGCCAAAGTGACCCTTTATGTAAATAAAGAGCTTCAAGAGTCATTGGAAAAACTACGCAATGAGTTACGTTTTGTGTTAATTACATCACAAGTAATTTTGAAACCTCTTGCTGAAGCTGATGTCCAAGTCGGTGAATTAGATGGCTTAGCCGTGAAAGTGGAACGTGCCGAAGGTGAAAAATGTCCACGTTGCTGGCATTTTTCAACAGATATCGGCTCACACGCAGAACACGGTGCAATCTGTGGTCGTTGTGTAGAAAACGTAGCGGGTGCAGGCGAACAACGTCATTTTGCGTAATGATGATCTGTAGAGACAGGGCATACCCTGTCTTTATCTATTTTTAACTTTATTACAAGCGGTCACATTTGAGAAAAATTTTGCAAATCTATCATTATTTACGGGAGAGAAAAATGCTAACAGCGTTAAAAATAAAGAAAGCAAAATCTCACTTAGAAAAATTAAAATATATACCAACAGAAGCTGAAAATATTGAGTTTCTTTTGGATACTGTTTTGTTTAAAAAGCATATTTTATCCCTTATTCAACAGGCTAAATCTCGTATTTATATCACTTCTTTATATTGGGAAAAAGATGAAGCAGGTCAAGAGATTTTAGATGCACTTTATCAAGCAAAATTAGCACGCCCTGAATTAGATATCAAAGTACTGGTTGATTGGCACCGTGCTCAACGAGGACGAATAGGTGAAAAAGAAGCAGGAAGTAATGCTGACTGGTATTATGAAATGCACCAGAAATATGCCAATGATAAACAAAATGAAATTCCTTTTTATGGTGTACCTATAAATAGTAGAGAGCTTTTTGGTGTATTGCATTTAAAAGGTTTAGTCTTTGATGATACCCTGCTTTATAGTGGTGCAAGCATTAATAATGTTTATTTACATCAATTAGATAAATATCGTTGCGATCGTTATCACCAAATTAAAAATCAAGCCTTAACCGATTCAATTGTTCATTTTACTAATGAACATATTTTAAGCCAAGAAGCCGTAAATCGTTTAGATGTATTAGAACGAAAAAAAACTACAGAAATTCGCCCTCAAATAAAAGCATTTCGTAAATATTTAAGTCATCAGCAGTACCAACTTTCAAAACCTTATCAAGAAGAAGGATTAGGCTTATCTTTACTATTAGGATTAAAACGTAAAAAAAATCAATTAAATAAAACCATTGAAGCTCTATTTTTTTTAACAGAACAAAAATTAACAATTTGTACTCCTTATTTTAATTTCCCAATTACTATTAGAAATCGTATTGCGTGGTTATTAAAAGCAGGTAAACAGATTGAGATTGTAGTGGGAGACAAAACAGCCAATGATTTTTATACTAAGCCTGAAGAGAAATTCACTCTAGCTTCTGCATTACCTTATCTTTATGAAAAGAACTTACGTGCTTTTTGTAAGCGTCATCAACGCTACATTGATAATGGGCAATTAATTATTCGTTTATGGAAAAATGAGGAAAATACTTATCACCTTAAAGGCGTGTGGATTGATCATCAATATATTTTATTAACAGGAAATAATTTAAACCCAAGAGCTTGGCGATTAGATGCCGAAAATGCGGTATTAATTTCAGATCCAAAAGAGGAATTAAAACCAAAAGCCGTTCAAGAATTGACAAAAATTCGAGAACATACACAAATTTTAAAACATTATACAGATTTGGAAATAGTGCAAGATTACCCTAAAGATGTACGTAAAGTTTTAAAACGATTTGGTCGTATTAAATTAGATAAAGTAATTAAAATGCTACTTTAAGCGGTCACATCAAATCAAAAATTTACAAATTTTATGGCATTATTGATAACAACAAAATGTACTAACTGTGATATGTGCGAGCCTGAATGTCCCAATCAGGCAATCTCAATGGGCGATGAAATTTATGTTATTGATCCTGCACTCTGTACAGAGTGTGTCGGTCATTATGAAATACCCACCTGTCAAAAGGTTTGTCCTATTTCAAATTGCATAAAAAAAGATCCCGATAATGAAGAAACACAAGAGCAATTATGGGAACGCTTTGTGATGATTCATCATTTTAATGAAATTTAACTCGGCGTAAGGAAATAAAATGAATAAGAAAAAATTAGTAACAAGTGTCGTTTCTCTTGTGATTGGAGCAGGGATTATGTTATTTTCAAGTAAAGAAACTGTGTCAGCAAAATCTCAACACAATAATCAAACAAAAACCGCCCAATATTCAAGTCAACATTTGGATTACGATACAGATATGCACCGAGATAAATATGGGCAGAATAAAGTATCTGTTGATTATTATATGCTAGCTCTTTCTTGGTCACCTGGTTTTTGTGAATATAAGAAAAAATCAACACAGGGAAATCTACCAAGAAGTTTACAATATCAATGTGCGAACCCTCATAAATTTGGTTGGGTTATTCACGGATTATGGCCTCAAAATCGTTCAGCTCGTCAAATTGATCAGCATCCTCGTTTCTGTCAAGGAGATTTACCGCCAGTTGATGAGCGTATTATTGAAAAATATATGCGAGAAGCACCTGGAAAACCTTTATTGCAAGGCGAATGGGAAAAACACGGTGCTTGTGCATTTAAACAACCACAAGATTACTTCAATATGCAAAGAGCATTGTATAACGATTTAAAATTACCTAATAAAAAATTAAATCGTAAAGCCTTATTCCGTTGGATGCGTGATAATAATCCCAAATTAAGAAATGTCTATTTAGGTGCATCTCGTAATGAACTTTATATTTGCTACAATAAAAAATGGCAACCAATAAACTGCCCTAAGCATCATTAAATATATTGTAATCACCTATCTTTAGGATGGGCATTTTTACAGAAACTAAAAACATAAGAATAATAGATCAATTTATTATCAATATAGGTAAATAGAAGATATGAGTTTTGTAATTGGACAACGCTGGATCAGTGAAAGCGAAAGTAGTCTAGGACTAGGAATTATAACAGCAATAGATAATCGCACAGTGACGGTGATGTTCCCTGCTGCTGATGAACAGCGAGTATATGCGATTGACGTTGCACCTTTAACTCGTGTGACTTTTAAAAAAGGCGATACAGTAACCAGCGAAGAAGGTTGGACGTTAGAAATTACCGATTTAATGGTAAATCAAGATGTTGTGATCTATTTTGGGATCCGTAGCGACACCAACGAAGAAACCGTGTTAGCAGAAATGCGATTAGATCATAAGATCAGTTTTAGTCGTCCACAAGATCGTCTGTTTGCTGCTCAAATTGATCGTAGTGATCGTTTTGCATTACGCTATCGTTCGTTACAACATCAACAAGCTCAATATCTATCGCCACTGCGTGGAATGCGTGGTATTCGTGCCAGTTTAATTCCGCACCAATTACATATCGCCAAAGAAGTGGGTAAACGCCTTGCACCACGCGTACTTTTAGCCGATGAAGTGGGGTTAGGTAAAACCATTGAAGCGGGAATGATTTTACAACAACAGCTTTTTTCAAGCCGTGTAAACCGTGTTTTAGTGTTAGTCCCTGAAAGTTTACAACATCAATGGCTGGTGGAAATGCTACGTCGTTTTAACTTGAAGTTTTCCCTGTTTGATGAAGAACGTTGTAGCGACTTTTTTGATGAAGAAATGGGCGTTGAGCTTAATCCTTTTGAAAGTGAATCCTTAGTGATTGCCTCAATTGACTGGTTAGAAAAATCTCCAAAACGCTCACGAGAAGTACTTGAAGCTGAGTGGGATATTTTGATTGTTGACGAAGCCCACCATTTAGAATGGAATGAAGAAAAACCAAGCGTAGCATATCAATTCGTTGAACAGCTTTCTGCACAGGTTCCATCGGTATTATTACTTACTGCCACCCCTGAACAATTAGGGCAAGAGAGCCATTTTGCACGCTTAAAATTACTGGATAGCGATCGTTTTTACGATTACCAAGCCTTCGTACAGGAGCAAGCACAATATCAACCTGTGGCAAGTGCGGTTAATACCTTATTGAACGACCAACCATTAAGTACGCAAGAGCAAAACAGTATCAGCGATTTATTGCCAGAAGAAGACGTTGAGCCAATGTTCCGTATTATCAATGCCAAAGATTGCGATGAAGAACAGCAAACCGCAGTTCGCCAAGAGTTAATCAAAGAACTTATCGACCGTCACGGCACAAGTCGAGTGTTATTCCGTAATACACGAGCTGGCATAAAAGGCTTCCCACATCGTGTGTTCAACCAAATTACGGTGGCAATGCCAGAGATTTATCAACACATCGTTGATGATTTAATCGAGCCAAGCCTTGAAGAATTACTTTACCCTGAAAATATCTTGCTCAATGATGATCCAGAAGCTAAATGGGGCGAACTTGACACTCGTATCGAATGGTTAATTTCATTCTTGCAACAACACCGTGATGAAAAAATCTTTGTGATTTGTAAACACGCCAATACAGCGATTGAGCTTGAACAAATCCTCCGAGAAAAAGAAGCAATCCGTTGTGCAGTATTCCACGAGAGAATGTCGATTGTGGAACGTGATCGTGCGTCGGCTTACTTTGCTCAGCAAGAAGAAGGGGCGAATGTCTTAATCAGTTCAAGTATCGGTTCTGAAGGGCGTAACTTCCAATTTGCACACCATTTAGTACTGTTTAATTTACCAGATAACCCTGATTTATTAGAGCAAAGTATCGGACGTTTAGATCGTATCGGACAGCGTTGTGATATTCAAATTTTCGTGCCTTGTTTTGAAAATTCTGCCCAAGCACGCTTAACCCAGTGGTATCACGAAGGATTAAATGCCTTTGAAGAAACTTGCCCAATGGGAAGTGCCATTTTTGCAGAATTTAAACAAAATCTGACCGCTTATTTACAAAATCCAACCCAAGATGGCTTTGAAGATTTATTAAATCAAACCAAACAACGTCAGCAACAGCTTAAATTAGAGCTAGAAACAGGACGTGATCGCCTATTAGAAATCAATTCAAACGGCGGCGATGAAGCACAACAACTCGCCCTTGATATTGCCGCAGAAGATAACTCGCCAGAGCTTGTGAGCTTTATTTTACACCTGTTTGATATTATCGGTTTAGAGCAAGAAGATTTAGGCGAGCAAAGTATCGTTATCAAACCAACAGGGCATATGGTTGTGCCTGATTTCCCAGGATTATCAGAAGAAGGGAATACCGTTACCTTTAACCGTGATCTTGCCTTAATGCGAGAAGAAATTGAGTTCTTAACGTGGGATCACCCAATGGTGCGTAATGGTATCGATTTAATTACCTCAGGGGACATCGGTAAAACCGCCATTTCTCTGCTTGTGAATAAACACTTACCTGCTGGCACACTGTTGCTAGAAGCGATTTATGTGGTTGAAACCCAAGCACCAAAATCCTTGCAATTAACCCGTTTCTTACCGCCAACGCCTGTGCGTATTTTAGTGGATAAAAACGGCAAAAATATGGCAGAGCAAGTGTCGTTCTTTGGGCTTGAAAAACAGTTAAAACCATTGAAAAAACAGATGGCAAATAAAATTGTGAAAATGGCACGCAACGACATTGAAAACTTAATCAAATTAAGTGAACAGGCGATCGTCAGCCAAGCACAATCATTGATTGACGAGGCGAAACACAATGCCGATCAAACCCTAACCGCTGAATTGCACCGTTTAACCTCACTTCAAGCAGTTAATAAAAATATCCGTGCCGATGAAGTGCAAGCGTTAGAGCAAATCAGAGAACAATCTCTGGCTGAATTAGAACAAGCAAACTGGCGTTTAGACAGCCTGCGTGTGATTGTTAGCAATCAAGGGTAAGACGAAGAATGGCATTGATCGAATACAATCCCCCGCTCGAACCTTATTTAGAAGAAGTGTACCGTGATGATTACATCACGGTTATCAAAAAACCAAGCGGACTGCTTTCTGTTCCAGGGGCAAGACCGGAATATCAAGACAGTGCAATGTTCCGAGTGTTGCAAAAATACAAATTCGCCCAGCCAGTACACCGTTTAGATATGGCAACAAGCGGGCTAATTTTATTCGCATTAAGCAAAAATGCAGAAAAAGAACTTAAACGCCAATTCCGAGACCGAGAACCTGAAAAACATTACCAAGCATTACTTTGGGGAAAATTTGGAGAAGTCGGCGAGACAGGGACGATCAGCTATCCGCTGATCTGTGACTGGGAAAATCGCCCACGCCAAAAAATTTGCTACGAACGTGGCAAACAAGCGGTCACATTTTATGAAGTTCTTGCACATTACCCAAATAACACCACAAGGGTTAAACTTACCCCACACACAGGGCGATCACACCAATTGCGATTGCACGCTCTCGCACTCGGACACCCAATTATCGGCGATAAATTTTACGCTAATCCCTTAGCCAAAAGCCTCTCCCCAAGATTGTGCCTCCACGCCCAAATGCTGACGATTACCCACCCAGTCAAAGGGGAAAGAATGCAATTTGAGAGCGACGTGCCGTTTTAGAATTTGTACCGTAACGTCAAGCCACGCCTTGACGAATAAATACATAATAATTAAATTGAACAGGGCATACCCTATTCCTACTGTTCGATGTAACCTAAACTGCGTAATGCTCGTTCATCATCTGCCCAGCCTGCTTTCACTTTAACCCAAAGTTCTAAATAGACTTTAGCATCGAATAAACGTTCCATATCGTGACGAGCTTCTGTACCCACTGTTTTAATTCGGCTTCCACCATTTCCGATGACCATTTTTTTCTGACCATCACGTTCCACTAAAATTAAACCGTTGATTTCATAAATACCACGTTCATTAATATTAAATTTTTCAATTTCCACAGTCACTGAATAAGGTAATTCTTCACCTAAAAAACGCATTAATTTTTCACGGATAATTTCTGATGCCATAAAACGTTGTGAGCGGTCTGTGACGTATTCTTCTGGAAAATGATGAATACCCTCACGTAATGATTTTCTAACAATACTTTTTAACGCATTAACATTTTTTCCACGTTCTGCTGAAATAGGTAAAATGTCCTTAAAATCAAATTTTTGAGAAAGTTCTGTAATATGAGGAAGTAAAATTTCTTTATCTTTAATATTATCTACTTTATTTATCGCCAATACCACTGGAGCTTTCGTCGCACGAAGTTTATTTAATACCATTTCATCATCATCATTCCATTTTGTGCCTTCAACCACGAAAATGACTAAATCCACATCACTAATTGCACTACTTGCGGCTTTGTTCATTAAACGGTTAATAGCACGTTTCTCTTCAATATGAAGCCCTGGTGTATCAACATAAACAGCTTGATACTGTTCTTCTGTATGAATACCTAAAATACGATGACGAGTCGTTTGTGCCTTACGAGAGGTAATAGAGACTTTTTGCCCTAAAATCTTGTTTAAAAGAGTGGATTTACCTACATTTGGTCGTCCCACAATAGCAATAAATCCACAATATGTTTTTGTTTGAGTTTCTGTCATTTTATTTCTTCTATAAATAATTATTTTTTTAATTTTAGCATTTCAATTACTTGATCTGCTGCATTTTGTTCCGCTTTACGGCGACTTGTTCCAGTACCAATAAATTCTTGATCTAAATTTTGAATTTTACAGAGCACTTTAAACGTTTGATTATGTGCCTGCCCTTTAATATCAAAAACTTCATAACTTGGTAGTGATAATTTTCTACCTTGTAAATATTCTTGTAAACGTGTTTTTGGATCTTTTTGTGCATCTCCTGGTGAAATTTCATCGAGTAATGCACTGTACCAATCCCATACTCGTTCAACAACTTTATCCATATTCTTTTCAGAATCAAGAAAAATGGCAGCAATAATCGCCTCCACACAGTCTGATAAAATAGAGTCTCGACGAGCCCCCCCACTTTTCAACTCACCTGATCCTAATTTTAGGTATTCCCCTAAATTAAACTTACGGGCAATAATGGCTAAGGTTTTTTCACGCACCAGTGTTGCTCGCATTCGGCTCAATTCTCCTTCTTGAGATTGAGGGAATTTATTATATAACGCATAGCCAATCGCAAAATTTAAAATTGAATCACCTAAAAATTCTAAGCGTTCATTATTTTTAGCACCTGCACTTCTATGTGTTAGAGCTTGTTTCAAATTATCAATATTTTCAAATTGATAACCTAACTGCTTTTGTAATTGTTCTAATTTCATTTTACCTTTATGTCTTCCTATAATAAGGGTTATTTAATTTTAGTGAAAAATCTGTTCCATCTTAATCCCGTTGGATATTTATCTTGTTTTTTGTCTAAACTTAGCCAAATAAATACCGCTTTACCCACTATATTTTTTTCTGGTACAAAACCCCAAAAGCGACTATCTTGACTATTATCACGATTGTCTCCCATCACAAAATAATGCCCTTGTGGTACTTTCCATTCACCATCTGCCATCCCCTCTTGTTTAAAATAATAAGGTTCATAATTAAATGCTTGTGGGTTATTTAAAATTTGATGAGTTATGTCTCCCTGCTCTGTTCTTTCAATTTGCATAGTGCCATAATAAAAGAACTCAGGATTTGGTGTTCCGCCACTATATTTAAATACGTGTTTTTCTTCCCCTAACTTTTTATCGTGAATAACAGTTAATTGACGAGTCAAAGCATCAAACTTAACGGTGTCCCCACCTACTCCTACAACACGTTTAATATAATCAACATTTGGTTGTGGTGGTGCTTTAAATACAATGATATCCCCACGCTCAGGATGTCCTGTTTCAATTAAAGTATTTTGCCAAATTGGATCTTTAATACCATAAGCAAATTTTTCAACTAAAAGAAAATCGCCTACCCGCAAAGTTGGTTCCATTGAACCAGACGGAATTTGAAAAGGCTCAAAAATAAAAGAACGGAAAATAGTGACTATAGTTAAAACACCAAATAATGAGGCTAAAAATTCGCCTATCATTGATTTTGGTAAAATTGCCTGCTTTTGTTCTTCCGTTAAAGTTGTCCCTAATCGAGTTTCTTCTTGTGTAATTCTAGCTTGACGGCGAGGGGATAAAATAAATTTGTAATAGCACCAAAAAGCACCACAAATCACCACTAACCCAACAAGTATAATTGATATTGTATTAGGAAGTTGCAACGCATCTAACCCTAACCAAACTCCATATAAAACAACAAGAAAAACAATGAGAAAAAGGTTTTCCATTAAAAATAATCTCCTAAAATTTCAAGTGACGGCGATTTTGTAAAAAATAAATAAAATCTTACCGCTATAACCGAACTATTGTACGTTATTTTTGACCTTAGAGAAACATTAGCGTTCATTTTATATTGTGCTAATCTAAAAATAAGTATTATATAAATAACAAAATATCCTCTAATCTTCTCTATCAAATAGATATTATACTACGCTCTTTTCTGCAAATTTTTTATTTAATGTCACCGCCTACCCTACTCATTTCTAGCCAATTTGTTTTTTTTAACGTAAAATAATGAATATTTTCAATTTTCAATAGGTTTTCTCTGTGAAAAAACGTGATTATATTCGCCCTCAAAAAAAAGCAGCTAATAATACAAAAAGTGTTATTGCTTCAGTTGTTGTAATTCTACTTTTTGCAATCGCATTACTTTGGTTTTTAAAAGAAAAATCACCAATACAGTCTGTTACCCCTATAATATCTCAAAAATCAGAGAATATTCCATCATTGCCGAGTTATCCTGAAAAAAGTTATAGCTATATTAAAGAGTTACAAACTCACGAAATTTCAATTGATGATAGCGAAGCAGCATTAACTGAACAAGCTAAATTAAGTGAGGCTCAGCAAACTCTTTTAAAAGAGAGACAATTACTGGAAAGAGAAAAGGTTGAAGAAAAAGAGGTTACTGAACAAGCTCAGCAAACTCAAAAATTAGACAACCTCATTTTAGAAAAGTCTCAGTTAAACACAAAGAAAAAAAATAAAATAGTGAAACAATTTGGTATTCAGTGTGGTGCTTTTAAAAATAAAGCTCAAGCAGAGAATATGTATGCAAGACTTACTATGGCTGGCTTTGAACCTCAAATTACAACCAACGCTGGTTGGAATCGTGTAATTGTAGGACCTTTAGGTAATCGTGATGCGGCAAATAAAGCAATGAAAAAAGCGGGAAAAGTAGCAGATTGTTTGGTTATCGGAATGTAATATTATAGACTCATACATAAACCCCATAATTTGTATTAAATTATGGGGTTTAATCTTATTTATTGTGCAACATTCTCTTCAAGTTGTTTAAAATATTTCACCGTTTTTACTTTAAGCTCCTGCGTTGCTGGTTCATCACATACCACGACAGCTCTTCTATGCAACTGTAAGCTACTTACCGTCCATAAATGATTAATTGGTCCTTCAACACAAGCCTGTAGAGCTAAGGCTTTATTATAACCTGTTACAAGTAATAGAACCTCTTCAGCATCCAGCAAGGTATTTACCCCTATTGTTAATGCAAATTTAGGTACTTTGTTAATATCATCATCAAAAAAACGAGAATTCGCAATAAGGGTGTCTTCCGTTAATGTTTTAATTCGAGTATAGGATGAAAGTGAAGATGCAGGTTCATTAAAAGCAATATGACCATCAACCCCAACGCCTCCCATAAAGAGATGAATTTTACCATAAGAACGAATTTTTTCTTCGTACTCTTGGCATTCTTTATCAACATCCTGTGCCATTCCATCTAGAATATGGACATTGTCAGGATTAATATCAATATGCTTGAAGAAGTTTTCAAACATAAAGTAGTGGTAACTTTGAGGATGCTCTTTTGGTAATCCCACATATTCATCCATATTAAAAGTCACCACATTTTTGAAACTCACTTTACCCGCTTGATAATATTCAATCAGTTTATTATAAGTTTTTAACGGTGTACCTCCCGTTGGTAAACCTAATACAAATGGTTTTTCGGCTGTTGGATTAAATTGATTAATGCGATCAACAATATATTTTGCAGACCACTCGCTCACTTCTTCACTGGTTGTTAAGGGTATTAATCTCATAATTTTTCCTTTTTAGTAATTTATTTTATTTTAGTACGTTGTTTTAAAATAACATCTAACGTTTTTTGCTTATTTTTCGTGGCGTTTTTCTCATCTTCTTTCACAATTAACATATAGA
Source organism: Phocoenobacter atlanticus subsp. cyclopteri (assembly GCF_018343795.1). Lineage (GTDB taxonomy): Bacteria > Pseudomonadota > Gammaproteobacteria > Enterobacterales > Pasteurellaceae > Phocoenobacter > Phocoenobacter atlanticus. Next base: position 532,703 of record NZ_CP074346.1, on the reverse strand, counting down.
GTAAATCTAATACAAATAATTGTGCAATTTTAGTCCGAAGAGAATCACCTTGCAACTTCCCCTGTTTATTTCCGTTAATCAATACTAAATCTGAAACTTTAGTAATTGGAGAACGTAAATTATGCGTAAGAGCAACCGTTTTTGCACCATTTTCCTTAGCTATAGTAAGGGCTTGTACAATTTCTTGCGAAAATCCAGAGTGACTAATACCAATAACCACATCTGTGTCATTCATTAATGCTGCTTGCATATACATAAAATGATTATTTGTAATAGCATCAACGAGAAGACCAATTCGCATAAATTTAGTTTTTGCGTCTTCTGCACTTAATCCTGAAGTCCCCACACCAAACAAAAAAATTCGTTTTGCTCTCTGTAATATTTTTACTACTCTCTCTAGTTCTTCAAAGTCTAAAAGATTAATTGTCTCTTCCGTCACTCGGTTAATATTATTTTGTAACTTCTTTGAAATTTCAAAATAAGAATCTTTTGCACAAACATCTTCTTCAAAGATGATATTTTTTTCTTTAATCTTTGTTGCTAATTCAATAGCCAAAGCTAACTTAAAATCAGTAAATCCTTTAAAACCTAAAGTTCGACAAAAACGAATAAAAGTAGCCTCGCCAATATTCAAAATATCAGCAATTTCAGATAACGAACATTGTGCTAGCTGCTCTGGTGTATGTAGTAAAGTATCCGCTATACGTTTTTCTGTTTTTGTTAAACTGTTATATAGCGAACTAATAATATCCAAAATATTACTGCTAACCATTGATTTTTCTCTACAATTTTATACGAATGACGATTAAGATTAAATAATTTTTGAAGTGTTATTTATTTTATGGATAGTTGAAGTGGAGTCAATTAATCAAAAATAGAAGTGTGATCTAGATCACTTTTATTTGCAAAAAATAACTAAAATGTTACCGCTTAAAATACTCTTGTAAAGGCATAATACTATGCCTCTACAAATTCCAAAGATAAAACTACTCTTCTTTAGCTTTAACACGCACACCCAATTCCGCCAACGCTTGCGGATTTGCAAAGCTTGGCGCTTCGGTCATCAAGCAAGATGCTGTGGTTGTTTTAGGGAATGCGATGACATCACGAATATTTTCTGTGCCTGTCAGTAGCATTGTTAAACGGTCTAAACCAAAGGCTAAACCTGCGTGTGGTGGTGTACCATATTTTAATGCTTCAAGTAAGAAACCAAATTTTTCTTTTTGATCTTGCTCTGAAAGCCCTAAAAGATTAAACACGGCTTGTTGCATTTCAGGTCTGAAAATACGCACTGAACCGCCGCCCACTTCGTAACCGTTGATAACCATATCGTACGCATTTGCTACCGCACCTTTTGGATCTTTCATCAATTCTTCTGCGGTTAAATCACGTGGCGAAGTGAATGGGTGGTGCATTGCTGACCAGTTGCCTTCATCATCTTTTTCAAACATTGGGAAGTCAATCACCCAAAGTGGTTTCCATTCGTCTAATTTGGTTAATTCTAAATCACGTCCCACTTTTAAGCGTAATGCCCCCATTGCATCGGTCACGATATTTGCTTTATCTGCACCGAAGAAAATGATATCGCCATTTTGTGCATTGGTTCTTTCAAGTAAGCCTTTAACGACTTCTTCATTTAAGAATTTAGCCACAGGGCTTTGTAAACCTTCAAGACCCGCGTCAACATCATTGACTTTTGCCCACGCTAAGCCTTTTGCACCATAAATGCCGACAAATTTGGTGTAATCATCAATGTTTTTACGGGTTAAACTTGCACCATTTGGCACACGAAGTACGGCTACTCGTCCGTCTTCATCATTGGCAGGACCGCTAAACACTTTAAAATCAACATCTTTCACTAAGTCTGCTACGTCCACTAATTCTAATGGGTTACGTAAATCTGGTTTATCTGAACCATAACGACGCATTGCTTCTTCAAAGGTCATAATAGGGAATTCACCTAAATCGACATTTAAGCGATCTTGCCATAAACCACGGATCATTTTTTCCATTACTGCACGTACTTCTTCGGCAGTCATAAAGCTGGTTTCCACATCGATTTGGGTAAATTCAGGTTGACGATCCGCTCGTAAATCTTCATCACGGAAACATTTTACGATTTGGTAATAACGGTCAAAACCAGACATCATTAACAACTGTTTGAAAAGCTGTGGCGATTGTGGAAGGGCGTAGAATTTACCGTTATGCACACGGCTTGGTACTAAATAATCTCTCGCACCTTCAGGGGTTGCTTTAGTTAGCATTGGGGTTTCAATATCTAAGAAACCGTTATCGTCCATAAAACGACGTACGAAGCTGGTAATTTTAGCACGTGCTTTGAAACGCTCAGCGATTTCAGGACGACGTAAATCTAAATAACGGAATTTTAAACGCTGTTCTTCACTGTTGTTTTGGTTGAAATCTAACGGTAAATTAGCTGCATTGTTATAGACTTCTAACTCTTTGACTAAAACTTCGATTTCGCCTGTTGCCATTTCTTTATTGATTTGGCTTTCATCACGAGCAATCACATCGCCTTGAATTTTCACACAAGCTTCGTTACGTAAACTTGATGCTTGCTTGAAAAGTGCTTCATTTTCTTTATCAAAAAATACTTGCACAATGCCTTCACGGTCACGAATTTGTACAAAAATAAATTGCCCTAAGTTGCGTACACGATGTACCCAACCACTTAAAGTTACACTTTGCCCAACGTGGCTGGCGTTTAATTGCCCACAATAATGAGAACGCATCATAAAAATTATTCCTTTTAAATTAAAAATTAAGTCAGATAACTAAGTTATATAGTTATTATTATAACGGAAAAGCGGTAAGATTTAAGGGAAAATTTGCAAATTTATAGGGATTTTAATGAATTTTTTATTTTAACTAGAATTAGTTATACTGCCATTTTGTAAAAAAGTCTGTTTTTATAAAAAACCAACGATTTAAATTGTAGCGACAAAGCATCCTTTGTCGAATAAATACATCGTTTTGTAGTTTATTAAAATTTTTTTCATCAATGTATGCATTAACGCTACATTTTGGGAATATTTTAAATATATAGCTAAAGTAAATCTTATGTCATAATATTTTGCTTGTAAATCAATCAAATAATAATTTTACCTGTATATAAATAGGAATAAAATAGCCCTATAAAAATATCCATTTTTTTAGTAAAATTATTTTATATCCTATTTGTTCATACGGAGGTTTTTATGAATATTAAAAAATTAATCGTTCCTACGATCGCAGCATTAACTATCGGTTATCTAAGTTACTATTACAGTAATTATTATAAACAAGATAAAGTTTCAGATATAGAAAATAAAATTATTGGGCAATGGGATTGTAATCTGCATATTGGAGCAAAAAATGGCAATATAAAATTTCAATATAACTTCAGAGAAGATCATTCTTTTTCAAATATCATCTCTCTTGATCTATTTGGTAACCCAAATAAATATTATTCCATTAAGGTAACAGGTCATTTTCAAGCTGAAAAAGAAAATTTACGCTTAAATGAAGAAGCTTGTGAGGTTGTAAATCGTAGTACAGATACACAATATACTCCATCTAATATAGAAGAAAAATTATCAGACTGTGAAAACAATACTTCATCAGATAATGCAAGTGTATTTCCTGTGCTTTCTCTCAATGATACTGAAATGTCATTAAAAGCTACCCCAAAAGGAAGGTGGATTTGTGAGAAGATAAAATAAACTTTATGACTCAAATGTAGATACTATTAAGAAAACAAGCGGTAACATTTCAATAAAAATTGACAAATTGCAAAATTTTATAAAAATCTCACCGCTTAAATAAAAAAATGGTGACCGATTTAATCGATCACCATTATTGATTTTGTTACTCGGAAAATTACGGCATTATCAAATTAGGAATAAAGGTAATAATTTGAGGGAAGATCGTAATCAACACAAGGGTAATAAATATTGGAATAATAAATGGAATTACCCCTTTAGTTACCGTTGATACCGTCATATTTCCGACTCGAGCCACCACAAACAATGCCATTCCCATTGGTGGTGTTAAGATACCAATCATCATATTTAATGTCGTCAAAACTCCGAAGAAGACAAGATCGATTCCAAAATGAATCGCAATTGGAATAAGCATTGGTAACACTAAAAATTGCAGTGCTAATGCATCAATAAACATTCCTAAAAATAGTAATAGCAAGTTTATCATTACTAATACACCAAGTTGAGAATCCGCTACCGCAACAAAAATTTCTGCAATTCTCATCGCTACTTGTTCACGTGCAATCATATCGCCAAAGAAAGTAACGGTCATTACCATCAGTACAGTTACCCCTGTGATTGCAATAGTTTCAATACAACCATCAAAAAGAATTTTTAAGGTTAACTCTTTATAAACAAAGAACCCAATAATCATTGAATATAAGGCTGCAATTACTGCTGCTTCTGTTGGTGTAAAGTAACCTGAGAAAATACCGCCAATAATGATAATTGGGGTTAAAATTGCCCAAATAGCACTTTTAAACGCTTCCCAACGCTCTTTCTGACTAGCTTTAGGTGTTGGTTTATAACCACGCTTTTTAGACACAAAGTAGTTCATTATCATCAAAGCGATAGTAATCAATACGCCTGGTACAAAACCTGCAACGAAAAGTTTTGCAATAGATTCATTGGCAATTACTCCATAAATGATCATTGCAATAGAAGGTGGTACAAGAGGACCGATAATACAAGATGCTGCAGTGATCCCACCACAAATATCATCATCATAACCCGCATCTCGCATTGCTTTAATTTCAAGTTGCCCTAAGCCTCCTGCATCTGCAAGTGCTGACCCAGACATTCCTGAAAAAATTAAACTTGCTCCAATATTTACGTGCCCCATACCACCAATATGATGACCTAACATTGCTTTGGCAAAATGGAATATTCTTTCTGTAATTCCCCCTGTATTCATTAATACACCAGTAAGAATAAAGAAAGGCACGGATAATAAAGTAAAACTGTTCAAGCTATCAATCAGTTTTGGTGCAGCATCTAAAACAATTTCCCAACGTGTAAGAGAAAAATAAACCACACTTGAGATAAAGAGAGACCAACCTACTGGCACACCTAAGAACATTATGATTAACCAAAAGATCAGTGCAACATAAACGGCATCTTCACCAAAATCAACATATTGTTGAAAATCTAAAAATGAGAAAATATCAGGTGTTACTACAATAAGAGAAAGTACCAATACACTGATAAGAATAAAAAAGGTACCTGAAATATAAGAAATATTATGTTTAACATTTTGATATTGAATTTCAATAAATCGGATAAGTACTAAAATAGATAAAAATGGCAATGGAGCATAAAGCCATTTTTCGCTAATCCCTAAATCATCTAAGGTAAAAAACGCATCATTAAAGACATAAAATCCAAATTTAATAAATAGAATTAAACAAACCCAAATAATGAATTGAGTACAGGTATAAGTAATTTTACGTACCCTTTCAGACATAAAGTTAGTAATAAAATCAATAAAAATATGCTGTTGTTTTTTTACACCTATACTAATTCCAAGCAAAGAAGCATAAGTAAAAATTAAACGAGATAACTCTTCTGTTCCCACAATTGGCACATTAAAAAGACGAGAAATGATTTGTACCAATAAAATACCAAAAATTACAAGTAATAAGAATGCTCCCGTATATTCTTCTAATTTTTTTATTAAGTTCATAATATCTCCGAGATAAAATCATAAATAAAAGCAATCCCCATCGAAGTGAAGATTGCTTATAAATGCATCGTTAAAATTTTTAAATTATTTTAATTTAAGAATTTCTTCAATCGCTTTTTTACCTTCTTCACCTTGTGCTTTGATATACTCATCATAGAATGGTTTCATCGCATTTTGGAAAGGTTTAGTATCTGGATAAATAACTTTAATACCTTTAGCTTTAAATGATTCTACAAGTTTTTGCTCATCACCTTGGAATAACTCAGTGTGATATTTAGCCGCTTTAACTGCAGCGTCTTTCACAACTTTTTGTAAATCTGCTGGTAATTTATGCATTGTTTTACTACTTGCAAGATACAATTGGTCATTTAAAATGTGATTAGTCATTGCTAAATAAGGTTGAACCTCATAGAATTTTTTCGCATCAATTAATGATAATGGGTTTTCTTGAGCATCCACTGCATTAGTTTGTAATGCTAAGTAAACTTCAGAGAAAGCCATTGAAACTACGCTTGCACCAGTATATTTACCATAGGCTTTATTTGCTGGAGCACCTGGTACACGAAGTTTTAACCCTTTCATATCTTCAATAGAATTAATTGCTCGGTTTGAAGTTGTTTGACGAGTTCCATTATAACCATCTGCCAACACTGTAATTCCAAGTTTTTTGTTAATTTTTTTCAATAAATCTTGACCAAATTCAGTCTCAAAAACAGCTTTTTTAGAAGTTTCAAAATCTTTGAAAAGGTAAGGAAGTGCAAATACTTGTGCCTCTTCAAATCCTGGGAAAGAAGCGAAACGACCAGATTCAGCAAAAGTGAAATCTAAGCGACCTTTTGAAAGTGATTTCATCATTTTCAAGTCATTACCAAGAACACCATCTGCTAGTAATTTAACTTCAATTTTTCCTTTTGAATTTTTTGCGACTTCATCTGCAAATAATTTTGCTGCTTTATATTCATTAGAATTTGTACCTGCTTGCATACCAAATTGCAGATCATAATCTGCAGCAAATGCAGTACCAACCAAACCAGCACATAATGCAACTAATAATGATTTTTTAAATTTCATTTGTATTTCTCCTTATGGGTTAATGACAGTGCTATTCTATAAACAAAAAATTCATTTTTAAACACAAAAATGAATTTTTATTTCAAAATTGAGAGGTTCATCACAAAATAAAAAATAGATTAGTCGAAATTATAAAAATTCACTACCTTTTTTAAAAGAATTTTATATATAATATGAAGTAATTATTTTTTAGAATAGAAAATTATGGAGTTATAATGTCAAAATTAATAGATAACCCTGTTTTAGCCCAAATCAAATATGGATTAATCGCTTCTTGCCAACCCGTTGATGATGGTCCAATGGATTCACCAGAAATTGTTGCCGCAATGGCTCAAGCCTCAGTAATTGGTGGAGCAAAAGGAATTCGTATTGAAGGCGTTGAAAATCTTAAAGCTGTACGTAAAGTGGTTGATGTGCCAATTATTGGAATTATAAAAAGAGATTTGCCTGATAGCCCTGTGCGAATCACCCCTTTCTTAGAAGATATTGAAGAACTCGCAAAAGCGGGGGCAGATATTATCGCTGTTGATGGTACAAATCGTCCACGTCCAGTCACCATTGAGCAAGCTATCAAAAAAATCAAAGAAGTGGGCTGTTTAGCAATGGCGGATTGCTCCAATCTTGAAGAAGGCTTGCATTGTCAGCAACTAGGTTTTGATATTGTGGGCAGTACGATGTCTGGCTACACAGGGGGCGAAATTCCAAAAGAACCTGATTATCAACTTGTTAAAGATCTCAATGCGGCAGGTTGCTTTGTGATGGGTGAAGGACGTTATAATACCCCTGAATTAGCAAGAAGTGCCATCGAAGCAGGGGCGCATTGTGTCACAGTAGGTTCAGCGTTAACCAGACTAGAACATATTGTAAGTTGGTTTGCTGATGAAATTAAATTAGCAAATAAATAATTTATAACAAAATATAAGGATAGTTTATGCGTTGTCTTGCGATAGATATTGGTGGCACAAAAATTGCCTCGGCACTGGTTGAAAATAATGAAATTAGTCAGCGTCAGCAAGTGGCGACACCAACGAAAAATGTTAGTGTAGATATGCAAAAGACCTTAGCCTCTATTGTAGATAGTTACAGAAATCAATTTGATTTTGTGGCGGTTGCCTCAACTGGTATTATCAATAAAGGTATTTTAACAGCACTAAATCCAAAAAATTTAGGGGGATTAGATCAATTCCCACTGAAAAACGCCATTGCAAATCATACAGACAAACCTGTTTTACTATTAAATGATGTGCAAGCAGCTGCTTATGCGGAGTTTCAAAATGAACGTGAAAACGACATTCAAAATTTTGCGTTTATTACCGTATCCACTGGTGTTGGAGGCGGAATTATTTTAGATAAAACCCTGCTCACTGAACCAAATGGAATTGCTGGACATATCGGACACTCACTTGCTGATCCGAATGGCGAAATCTGTGGCTGTGGACGACAAGGCTGTGTGGAGTCTGTGGCATCAGGGCGTGCAATACAAGCTGCAACAGCAAATTGGGAAACACCTTGCTTGCCAAAACAAGTTTTTGAATTATTTAGACAAAATGAACCAAAAGCAACACAAATTATTCATCGCAGTGCAAAAGCGATCGCTAATTTAGTGGCGGATTTGGTTATCAGTTTAGATATACAAAAAATCGTTATCGGAGGAAGTGTTGGGCTGGCAGAAGGCTATCTTCCTTTGGTTAAGAACTATATCAATCAAATGCCAAACATTTATTGTTGCGAGATTGAACCCGCTTACTATCAAGGTGATGCAGGGTTAATCGGTGCTGCAAAATGGGGCGAAAATAAATTACAAAATCACTAATATTTGGAGAAAAAAATGAAAAACTTAAAAGGGTTATTTTCAGCATTACTTGTATCATTTAACGAAGATGGCACAGTAAATGAAAAAGGTTTACGTGAAATTATTCGCCACAACATTGACACAATGAAAGTGGACGGCTTATATGTAGGTGGTAGCACAGGGGAAAACTTTATGCTCTCAACCGCAGAGAAAAAAGAAATTTTCCGCATTGCTAAAGACGAAGCAAAAGATGAGATTGCATTGATTGCACAAGTTGGTAGCGTAAACTTAAAAGAAGCGGTGGAATTAGGTAAATATGCCACTGAATTAGGTTACGACAGCTTATCAGCCGTAACACCTTTCTATTACAAATTTAGCTTCCCAGAAATTAAACATTACTACGACACCATCATCGCTGAAACAGGCAACAATATGATTGTTTACTCAATCCCATTCTTAACAGGGGTAAATATTGGTGTTGAGCAATTTGGTGAGCTTTATAAAAATCCTAAAATTCTTGGTGTGAAATTCACAGCAGGCGATTTCTATCTATTAGAACGCTTGAAAAAAGCTTATCCAAACCACTTAATCTGGGCTGGCTTTGATGAAATGATGTTACCAGCGGTTTCACTTGGTGTGGATGGTGCGATTGGTAGTACCTTTAACGTAAATGGTATCCGTGCAAGACAAATTATGGAATTAACTCGTGCAGGAAAACTGGACGAAGCCTTAGCCGTTCAACACACCACAAATGATTTAATCGAAGGTATCTTAGCGAATGGATTATATTTAACCATTAAAGAAATCTTAAAGTTACAAGGTGTGGATGCTGGTTTCTGCCGTGAACCAATGACATCAACTGCAACACCAGAACAAGTTGCCAAAGCAAAAGAATTAAAAGAAAAATTCTTATAAATTATAAACTTAAGCGGTACGATTTTAATCACAATTTGCAAATTTTTATCAAAATCGTACCGCTTAAAAATGACGAGACTATAAAAATAACTGTGTATCTGCTTTAATATAAAAAAATTAAGGTGAATACACAGTTATTTTTATAGTCTCTATTGATACTTAAGAAATTGTTGTTCCTTCTTCTGTACTTAACACTACTTTTTTCAATGCTCCAGCCTTACCCATATTAAATACACGAATTGGTATTTTATGATCACGAGCTAACGTAAAAGCAGCTAAATCCATTACTTTTAATTCTTTATCAATCACTTCTGCGTAAGTTAATGTATTAAACAGTATTGCATTAGGATTTTTTTCAGGATCACAATCATACACACCATCAACTTTAGTGGCTTTTAGCACTACATCCGCTTCAATTTCGATACCACGCAAACAAGCGGCTGAATCAGTGGTAAAAAATGGATTACCTGTACCTGCTGAGAAAATCACGACTCGTCCCTCACGCAACATTTTAATGGCATCTGACCAATTATAATTATCACAAATACCCGTTAAATCAAAGGCAGACATCAATTTTGCATTTACATCTTCACGGTGTAATGCATCACGCATTGCTAAACCATTCATCACCGTTGCAAGCATACCCATATGATCGCCGACTACACGGTTCATTCCTGCTTGAGCCAATTTCGCTCCACGAAATAGATTTCCACCACCAAGAACAATTCCAACTTCAACACCCATTGCAACGAGTTCTTTCACTTCACTTGCCATTCTATCTAAAACGGAAGGATCAATACCAAAACCTTCTTCACCTTGTAGGGCTTCACCACTTAGTTTTAATAAAATTCTTTTATAAATTGGTTTGCTCATACTTACCTCTTAATTTATATCATTTAACAAAACGAAATATTTTATATGTAGAAATAGACAGGGCATGCCCTGTCTCTACAATACATAAAAATGTTATAACAAGCGGTATGATTTTTTCAAAAATTTGCAAATTCTTACTCTAATCTTACCGCTTATCATAAAATTCTACTTTTATATCCAAATCTTATAACCAAACAAAAGGCGAACATTTTGTTCGCCTTGTTTAAGCTATTATGCTTTAGACATTGCAGCAACTTCTGCTGCGAAGTCTGTTTCTTGTTTCTCGATACCTTCACCCACTTCAAAACGGATAAAGCCAGAAACATCCGCACCTTTCTCTTTTAATAAATCGCCGACTGATTTAGAAGGATCCATAACAAAAGGTTGTCCTGTTAATGACACTTCACCAGTGAATTTCTTCATACGACCTTCAACCATTTTCTCAGCAATTTGCTGTGGTTTACCCGATTGCATTGCGATATCAATTTGAATTTGACGCTCTTTTTCAACAACTGCTGCTGGAACATCTTCAGGTTTAACAAAGTCTGGACGACTTGCTGCAACGTGCATAGCGATGTGTTTAACTAACTCATCATCTGCATTTTTAGCGGCAACGATAACACCAATTTTTGCACCGTGTAAGTATGAACCTAAAACATCACCTTCGATGGTAGCAACACGACGAATATTCATATTTTCGCCAATTTTAGCCACTAATGCTGCACGTTGATCTTCAAATTTTGCTTTTAACACTTCAACATCAGATACTTTGTTTGCAACTGCATAGTCAGCAATTTCATTTGCTAAGCTTAAGAAACCTGCATCTTTTGCAACAAAGTCTGTTTCACAGTTCATTTCAAGTGAAAGACCAAAAGTACCATCAATGCGGTTGATAATTACACCTTCAGCTGCAACACGACCTGCTTTTTTAGCCGCTTTTGCTTGACCAGATTTACGCATATTGTCAATTGCTAATTCAATGTCGCCATCTGCTTCAACTAATGCTTTTTTACACTCCATCATACCTGCGCCAGTACGATCACGAAGTTCTTTTACTAATGATGCTGTAATTTGAGCCATTTTTTACTCCTCGATTATAAATAAGTTAAAATAAAGCAGGGATATCCCCGCTTCACTAATGTTTTAAAGACTAACCTATCAATTAAGTTAGTCTTAGCTAACGATGAATTACTCTGCTACTGGAGCTTCTGCTTCAGCGGTGAAAGTTTCTTCACTTACTTTTTCTTGACCACGACCTTCTTTAACTGCTTCTGCTGCTGCAGTTAAATAAAGTTGGATCGCACGAGTTGCATCATCATTTCCAGGAATAATGTAATCAACACCATCAGGATCTGCATTCGTATCAACAATTGCAAATACAGGAATACCAAGATTGTTGGCTTCTTTTACTGCGATGTGTTCATAATCTGCACCGATAACAAAAATTGCATCTGGAAGACCAGCCATATTTTTAATACCGCCTAAGCTTAATTCTAATTTTTCAAGCTCACGAGTACGCATTAACGCTTCTTTTTTAGTGATTTTGTCAAAAGTACCATCTTGAGTTTGAGCTTCTAGCTCTTTTAAGCGTTTGATTGATTGACGAACTGTTTTCCAGTTAGTAAGCATACCACCTAACCAACGGTGATTTACATAGAACTGTTGGCAATCTAGTGCTGCTGCTTTAACTGCTTCACCTGCTGCACGTTTAGTTCCTACAAAAAGAACTTTACCGTTATTATGAGAAATACGAATTAATTCGTTTAACGCTTCATTAAACATTGGTGCTGTTTTTTCAAGGTTAACGATATGAACGCCATTACGTGCTCCAAAGATGAATGGTTTCATTTTTGGGTTCCAGTAACGAGTTTGGTGACCGAAGTGAACGCCAGCTTTTAGCATATCTAGCATAGAAACTTGTGCCATAAGATTTTTTCCTTTAAATTGTTTGCCCTATTTTTAATATTACATAGAGCGGGGTTTAGCCTCCACATATTCTAATAATTTGACCGAAAAAGTGACGTATCACCTTGTTCAGCACCCCAATTATTAACTAAAAATATGTGTGTGATTTCGAATTAAAATTAAATTGTTTTGTTTGTTTTTTGAACGAAAGTTTTTCGCACACAAAAAACTCCGTATTTATACCAAAATTTAGGATAAATTGCTAGTGTTTTTTCGTATATTAATTAAATTGTATTTACTGATTTTTATGCTAGAATTTTTTATATTCTTATTATTACATCATAATTATGGAGACAGGGCTATAGAACAGGGCATGCCCTGTCTCTACGGTATTCAATACTTATCACTATGAAACTAAATACACAACAACAACAAGCCGTAGAATATACTCAAGGGGCGTGCTTGGTGCTTGCAGGGGCAGGATCAGGTAAAACAAGGGTAATTATCAATAAAATTGCTCACTTAATCAGCTATTGTGATTATTATCCAAAGCATATTGCTGCAGTTACTTTTACGAATAAAGCCGCTCGTGAAATGCGTGAGCGTGTAGCACATTCAATCGGTAAAGAAAAATCCAAAGGGCTGACGATTTCTACTTTTCATACCTTAGGATTTGATATTATCAAACGTGAATATAAATCTCTCGGTTTTAAATCTGGGATGACGCTGTTTGATGATCACGATCAAATTGCATTACTTAAACATTTATTACCTGAAAATGTCACCGAAGATAAAGATTTGCTGAAACAGTTAATCAGCCAAATTTCAAATTGGAAAAATAGCCTGTTGTTACCAGAGCAAGTGATTGCACAGACAAGTGATGATCGCTCTCGGGTATTTAGTTATTTTTATCAGCAATATCAAAACCAACTGCGAGCTTATAATGCCCTTGATTTTGATGATTTGATAATGCTTCCAACCCTGCTTTTTCAACAAAATGAAGAGGCAAAACAACGTTGGCAACAGCGTATTCAATATTTATTAGTGGATGAATATCAGGATACCAACACCAGCCAGTATGAACTGATAAAATTATTAGTAGGTGAGCGAGCCAATTTTACCGTTGTGGGCGATGACGATCAGTCGATCTACTCGTGGCGTGGGGCGAAACCTGAAAATATGCAACGTTTAAAAGCAGATTTTCCGAATTTAAACGTGATTAAATTAGAGCAAAATTACCGTTCCAGTCAGCGAATTTTACACTGTGCCAATATTTTGATTGATAATAATCCGCACGTTTTTCAAAAACGTCTTTTTTCACAACTTGCTCAGGGCGAAAAGTTAAATGTAATCGAAGCAAAAGATGAAGAACACGAGGCAGAACGCATTGTTGGCGAGTTGATCGCACACCGTTTTTCTCGTAAAAAAAATACAAAGAATATGCGATTTTATATCGAGGCAATCATCAATCACGTTTGCTTGAAAAAATGCTGATGCAAAACCGTATTCCCTATAAAATTTCAGGGGGAACCTCATTTTTCTCACGTGTTGAAATCAAGGATATGATGGCGTATTTGCGTTTGTTGGTAAATCAAGATGATGACGCGGCATTTTTACGTATTGTAAATACACCACGCCGAGAAATTGGTGCAACAACCTTAGAGAAGCTGGGTAATTTAGCCAATGAAAAACAAGTCAGCTTATTTGAGGCGATTTTTGATTTTGATTTGATCCAACGAATTACACCAAAACCTTATCAAGCCTTACAAGATTTTGGACGTTGGATCGTGGAATTATCGGATCAAGCGGTTAGATCTGATCCTCTTTTTGCAATAAAGGATATGCTGGCTAAAATTCAGTATGAAGCCTATCTATATGAACACGCCAATAATCCAAAGGCGGCAGAAATGCAAAGTCGTAATGTAGAAACCTTGTTTGAGTGGGTGGAAGGAATGTTGGCAGGCGATGAAATCAACGAACCAATGAATCTTGCCCAAGTCGTCACTCGCCTAACCTTACGAGATATGTTAGAGCGTAGCGAAGATGATGACGAAAGCGATCAAGTGCAGCTAATGACGTTACACGCCTCAAAAGGCTTGGAATTTCCACATATTTTTTTAGTCGGAATGGAAGAGGGGTTACTCCCCCACCAAACCAGTATGGACGAAAATAACATTGAAGAAGAACGTCGTTTAGCGTATGTTGGCATTACACGAGCCCAACAGACTTTGACGTTTTCATTGTGTAAAACACGCCGTCAATATGGCGAAATCATTAAGCCGGAACCCAGCCGTTTTTTAATGGAATTACCCCAAGATGATTTGCAATGGGAACGAGATAAGCCACCGATCACTGAGCAACAAAAACAGCAAAAGGTTTCGGATAATGTAGCGAGATTAAGGGCTATGTTGCAGGGGAATAAGTAAATGTAAGTGGTATCACAAAAAAAGAATAAAATAGATCTTTTGGGATTTTTTAACTATTAATGTTAAAAAATCAATAGTTAGAATAGTTAAAAATGAGCTATTGTCCTGAATATAAAATTAAATGCCTTCTTTCTCTCATAGTCAAAGTACAGCAAATACGTTAAAATGAGGAAGTATTTTATACTTTTTCATAACACTAAATAAAGGAAATAACGTGTTACTTTCGGATTTTCATTTTGATTTACCTAACGAGTTAATTGCTCGTTATCCAACTAAACAACGTACAGCAAGTCGTTTACTTTATGTTAATGGCAAAACAGGTCAATGTTCAGACCAACAATTTATCAATATTTTAGATCATATTGACGAAGGTGATTTACTTATATTCAATAATACTCGTGTTATCCCTGCTCGTTTATATGGTAAAAAATTAAGTGGTGGCAAACTTGAAGTTTTGGTAGAACGAGTGCTTGATGAACATCGTTGCTTAGCACATATTCGTTGCTCAAAATCACCCAAAGAAGGTTCAACCATTATTTTAGGGGAAGATAAACTAGGAGAAGGAAATGGCTTTAATGCCACAATGGTTGCTCGTCACAACATCTTATTTGAACTTAGATTTGAAGAGGAACAGCCTTTATTTGAATTATTAGATCGTGCAGGTCATATGCCATTACCTCCTTATATTGATCGCCCCGATGAAGAAACCGATCAAGAGCGTTACCAAACCGTATATAGTAAGGAGCTAGGTGCTGTAGCAGCACCTACAGCTGGGCTTCATTTTGATGATGAATTATTAACAAAATTAACACAAAAAGGGGTTCAAACTGCTTTCGTTACTTTACACGTGGGAGCGGGTACTTTCCAACCTGTTCGTGTAGAAAATATTGAAGACCATAAAATGCACGCAGAATATGCGGAAGTAAGCCAAGAAGTTGTAGATAAAATTTTGACTACTAAAGCGAATGGAAAACGAGTTATTGCAGTAGGTACAACCTCTGTTCGATCTATTGAAAGTGCTGCACAACACGCTGAAAAATCGAATCAATTAATTGAACCCTTTTTCTCAGACACCTCTATTTTTATTTATCCTGGAAAAACATTCCGAGTAATTGATGCGTTATTGACTAATTTTCATTTGCCAGAATCTACTTTAATTATGCTAGTGTCTGCGTTTGCTGGATATTCAAACTGTATGAAAGCCTATCAACACGCAGTGGCGAAGCAATATCGTTTCTTTAGTTATGGCGATGCGATGTTTATCGATAAAAATCCCAATGCGATAAATGATGTACCATAATATGATATAAAACAAGGGAATTACTATGCTTATTAAACTTAATAATCAATTTAAACAACAACTTAATCAATTATTCCAACAGCATAGTATTCCTGAAAATTTGCAAAATTCTGAAAAAATCACACCGCTTATAACCAGTATTGCAATGTCTGATTTTGTTTTTAAACAGCTTCAAAAACAACCTGATTTATTACAACATTGGTTGCAGCACCTCCCTATTCTTAAAGTTCAAAACGACTATCACAGCGAACTAACTCAACGCCTTACAACCATTACCGATGAAGCCCTTTTTCATAAAGAATTACGTTTGTTCCGTAATCAAGAAATGGCAAATTTAAGCTTTTTACAGTCAAATAAACTCGCTTCTGTAGAGCAAGTCTTTATTGCTTTATCTGAATTAGCAGAATGCTTAATTTTAAATGCTAGAAATTGGTTATTTACACGTTTATGTGAAGAAATCGGTACACCTAAAAATTCACTGGGAGAAACCCAAGAACTGATTATTTTAGGAATGGGAAAATTAGGCGGAGGTGAGCTTAATTTTTCTTCGGATATTGACTTGATTTTTTGCTATCCCGATCAAGGTCAGACGGAGGGAGGGCATAAATCACTTACCAATTATCAGTTTTTTACTCGTTTAGGACAGCGTTTAATCCAAGCCTTAGATCAAATTACCATAGACGGTTTTGTATATCGTACCGATATGCGATTACGTCCTTTTGGTGAAAGTGGGGCGTTAGTATTCAGCTTTGACGCACTGGAAGATTATTATCAAGAACAAGGGCGAGATTGGGAACGTTATGCGATGATCAAAGCAAAAATTCTAGGTGAAGATCCAAAGAACCCTTATCATCGCTATCTTGCTCAACTGCTTCTTCCTTTTGTGTATCGCCGATATTTAGATTTTAGTGCCATTCAATCACTACGAGAGATGAAACAAAAAATCAGCCGTGAAGTGATTCGCCGTAACCTAACAGATAATATCAAACTTGGTGCAGGCGGAATTCGTGAGATTGAATTTATTGTGCAAACTTTTCAAATGATACGTGGAGGGCGTAATAAAACTTTGCGTTCTCGCAGTTTGTTACAAAATCTGTGTGAATTTAAACAGCAGCAGGTTCTTAACCAAGAGCAAATCACACAACTTTATCACGCCTATATTTTTTTTCGTCAAATAGAAAATGTATTGCAAGCTATTGATGATAAACAGACTCAAACATTACCGAGTAATGAGACGGATCGTTTACGTCTAATTTTAGCTTGTCAGCATTTTATACAAGGCGAACAGCAGATTGATTATCCAATTGCTGACTGGCAAAGTTTTATGATGGTTCTAAATCAGCACCAAGCAAATGTTAGAGCTATTTTCAATCAAATTATTGGTGAAGAATCACAGGAAATGGAACAAGAAGATGATCCTAATTTAGCCTTTTGGAAAGATCTTTTACACTACCCTATCCCTGAAAAAGAGCTTGATAGCCTTGTTCATCATTATTCCGTTAAAGCTGATGATATTCCTGAAATTTTGCAATATTTAAACAATACTCTTCAAGAATGGCGAAAAAAACCGATTGGGGTGCGTGGCAGAAATGTGTTAAATAAACTAATGCCAAGAGTAATGGACGATATTTTTCAGCAAAGCGAATATTTAGTATTACTCCCTAGATTGCTTAATATTATTGACAAAATCACACTTCGTACCACCTATTTAGAATTATTATTAGAAAATAAACACATTTTACCTCGCCTAATTCTACTCTGTGGTAAATCGGTAATGGTTGCAGAGCAAATTGCTCGCCACCCAATATTATTAGATGAGTTTATTTTAAAAGAAAAAATTGGCTGTTTAAATACCAAACTAGCCTATCAACAAGCCTTATCTGAATATCTACTGCGTATTCCAGAAGATGATGAGGAGCAAATTATTGATGCGTTACGCCAATTTAAACAAACTCAAATTTTAAATATTGCCACCGCCGATATTCTAGGGGAATTACCTGTGATGAAAATTAGCGATCAACTGACTTACTTGGCAGAAACAATTGTTTATTCAGTAGTTAATATCGCTTGGAAATTGCTCACGAAACGCTTTGGCTATCCAAATCATCTCACAGAAAATCAATGTGATTTTACCGTGATCGCTTACGGGAAATTAGGAGGTATTGAGCTAGGCTATAATTCTGATTTAGATTTAGTCTTTCTGCATCAAGCTCCGATAAATGGGATAACGGTTAATGGGAAAAGATCTATTTCCAGCCAGCAGTTCTATTTAAAATTAGCTCAAAAAATTAACTCTATTTTCAGTTTAAACACCACTTCTGGTATTTTATACGAAATTGATATGCGATTACGTCCATCTGGCGAGTCTGGATTACTTGTCAGCTCTTTCGAGGCTTATGATAACTATCAACACAATGAAGCTTGGACTTGGGAAAATCAAGCATTAGTACGCAGCCGTTGTGTTTATGGTACGGAGAAAAATGATCAGAAATTTGAGAAAATTCGTCAAAATGTTCTAAAAAAAGCAAGGGTAAGCGGTCACTTAAAACAAGAAATTTGCAATATGCGAGCAAAAATGTATCAACATTTAGCCTCTCATTCAACGGAACAATTTCATTTAAAACAAGATCAAGGTGGAATTACAGATATTGAATTTATTGCCCAATATTTAGTTTTAAATTATGCCAACCAATATCCCAAAATGGCTGTGTGGTCGGATAATGTTCGTATTTTTGATACTGCAATGGAATGTGATATTTTAACGACAGAGCAAGGGGAAAGGCTTAAAGAATGCTACACCACTTTGCGAAATCAAATTCATCATCTTAATTTACAAGGGAAAAATAGTCTTGTTAACGAAAATCAGTTTAGATTAGAGAGAGAATTTGTGATTGGAATTTGGAATAAATTATTTAAAGCATAACCATAAAAAAAGCCCCTTATTAAAAGGGGCTTCTTAAGAAATCTATTTAGTAGCTAATTAGACTAATTTTACATCAATTGCAGATGGTCCACGTTGGCTATCTTGAACGCTGAATTCTACATTATCATTTTCATTTAATGATTTATAGTTATCACCAAGAATTCCAGAGAAATGTACGAATACATCTTTTCCACCATTAGATGGAGTGATGAAACCAAACCCTTTATCAGAGTTAAACCATTTTACGATACCAGTTAATTTAGACATATGTCTTCCTTATTTTTAAAATTTATTTGAATGCTTGAAAATTCAAGCGGCAAAACTAATCACTTTATAAATGGAGATGGATATTAAAAGGACTATCAAGAAATAAAGTAAAAACTTTGAAATGATGAGGAAGAACTATAATAACTAACTTTTTTAAACTGCTCTTAGCTAGGTTTTTATTAGAACATACTTATAAAATAAAAGCAACTACTTCTAATATTTATTTTTGTATTTCTTCAGGGCAACCGCGTACTTTGTCTATAAATTAATCACACACACCAAAAATAAGCTCAGACCTCATTTCATCAGACCAGCCAGCTGATTTCAGCTTGCTTTTTATACTATTTTTAGTTGGATGTAGTCGTGCTAAATTAAGCCCTAAACGCCTAATTATTGCCATATTTTCAACGCCATCCCCCAAATAAATCGTACTATCATCTTCTTTAAAAACAACATCAAGTACCCAATGCGCTTTATTTTCAACTTCCCAATGACCCCTAATATATTTCGCAAAGTCTTCGCAAGGAACATCTAAGCTACTGATATAAAATACTTTTTCTTCACTTTTCTTGCCATTGTCTTCTCTTATCCTATGAACTTGAATAAGGCTTTTAATTCCTGTCCAACCTTGAGATTCCAAAAGCCAATCACTTATTGGTAATTTTGAATAATACCGTTGATCTATTCGACTTCTTTCACAGTTAACTTCTTGAAATTTATCTATTTTTATTGATTTTTCTCGCACTACTTTATGAAAATAACTTTCTATTTCATTTCTAAATTTCTTATGATTATTTTTCAATGGCATCACATAATCGCTCTTCTTTTCTATGATTTTATTCGCTATTTTCTTTTGCGTATTCATCGCATCTACCGTAATGACGGCTTGATTTAGCTCTAAAATATCTATCATTTCTAGAATGCTTTCATTCTCATTTTTCTTACCTTTGGACTTATTTTGAGCTAAAATTAATCCTCTTGAACAGCTCCAAGCCGTAATACTATGTAGGGCATTATGAGGCTCTAAATGTGAACTGTTTTTTAATGTTTTACCATCTATTGCAATACACTCTTTGCCTTGTGATTTTCGTATCTCATTGATAAAATTAATAAAAATATAATTTAATTTCTCAGGATTTATCCGTCTTACAATACGAGCAATCGTATCATCAACAGGAATACCATTTTCAAAATCTCGGTATTTTCGTAACCATTTTATATTCAATTTACCAAACTGATGAATTTCACTCCATCCTTCTGCACCTGATATTACCGCACTTACGACAAGAAAAATAACATCTAAGAAGTCATGTTTTTTGTTTATATCTTTGCGAGGGTCTTCCAAATCTTTAAAAGCTGATAATATATTCATTTTTACACCTATTTGTTATTGAATAATAAGTGCTATTAGATCATCTTTTTAAGAAAAGTGCGATCTTGCCCTGTGTATTTCTTAAAAATATTAGCTCTCAGTTACATAATAGATAATTTTTCAATCATAAAAAAAGCCCCTTATTAAAAGGGGCTTCTTAAGAAATCTATTTAGTAGCTAATTAGACTAATTTTACATCAATTGCAGATGGTCCACGTTGGCTATCTTGAACGCTGAATTCTACATTATCATTTTCATTTAATGATTTATAGTTATCACCAAGGATACCAGAGAAATGTACGAATACATCTTTTCCACCATTAGATGGAGTGATGAAACCAAAACCTTTCTCAGAGTTAAACCATTTTACGATACCAGTTAATTTAGACATATGTCTTCCTTATTTTTTAAAATTTATTTGAATGCTTGAAAATTCAAGCGGTAAAACTAATCACTTTATAAATGGAGATGGATATTAAAAGGACTATCAAGAAATAAAGTAAAAACTTTGAAATGATGAGGAAGAACTATAATAACTAACTTTTTTTAAACTGCTCTTAGCTAGGTTTTTATTAAAACACACTAATAAAATTAAAGCAAGCAACTTTTAATATTTAATTTATAGTTACTCTTATAGAAAAAACTCGTTTCATTCAACATTAGGTCTAAAAGTAAAAAATGAGAATAAAAGTATCTTAGAAATAATTGATTTATATACAAAGCATATATCTAGCCCAAGTATAGCGGTTACATTTCTTTTAAAATTTGCAATTTTATCTCTTTTTGTTATATTCAAAATAATCTAAATTTATAAATAACAATAAGGTTATGGATAATAATCATATCACTAATCAACGCCAACGATTACGCCAAGAAATGAAAACTAAACGGCTTGAATTATCACAACAGCAACAAAATCAAGCTGCACAAAATATTATTCAGCCAGCACTTAGTTTGATTGAAAAACATTCTGCCACTAGATTGGCGTTTTATCTCCCTTTTAATGGTGAAATTTCTCCATTACCGCTCATTGATAAACTAACAAAACAAGGGAAAAAAATTTACCTGCCTGTTTTACACCCATTTTCAAAAGGTCATTTATTATTTATTGAATATAATAAAAATTGCAAAAAATCATTAAAATCTAATCGCTTTGGTATTCTAGAACCTCAGTTAGATGTCAGAAAAGTGTTACCATTAAATAAATTAGACATTATTTTTACGCCTTTAGTCGCTTGTGATAAACAAGGTAACCGTTTAGGAATTGGGGGTGGATTTTATGATCGTACTCTTGCCCTGAATTCTGAAACATTAATTAGTGTAGGATTAGCTCATCGATTTCAGCAATTAAACCAATTACCTGTTGAACACTGGGATATGCCATTAGATTATATTATTTTAGGTTAGTGTTATAATTATCTTTTCAATAACAATAATTATCTGTATAATTCTCTCGCAATCTTTCCAACTCATTTTTTATCTAAATAAGGAATTTTGCAATGTTACGAATTAAACAAGAAGCATTAACTTTTGACGATGTCCTTCTCGTTCCTGCTCATTCTAAGGTATTACCAAATACCGCTAATCTATCCACCCAACTCACCAAAAATATTCGTTTAAATATCCCAATGCTTTCAGCCGCAATGGATACGGTAACCGAAACAAGATTAGCTATTTCTCTTGCTCAGGAAGGCGGAATTGGGTTTATTCATAAAAATATGTCGATTGAACGCCAAGCAGATAGAGTCAGTAAAGTGAAAAAATTTGAAAGTGGCGTTGTCTCTGATCCTGTTACTGTAACCCCTGATTTACCATTAAGAGAATTATCTAAACTTGTGACTAAAAATGGCTTTGCCAGTTTCCCTGTTGTAAATGAAAATGGGCTTTTAGAAGGCATTATAACGGGAAGAGATACTCGCTTTGTTGATGATATGAATACCTGTGTTTCAGCACTAATGACACCAAAAGAAAAACTTGTTACCGTGAAAGAAGGGGCAACAACCCAAGAGATTTTCCATTTGATGCATACCCATAGAGTCGAAAAAGTACTGATTGTTGATGATAATTTTAAATTAAAAGGTTTATTTACATTAAAAGATTTCCAAAAAACCGCTGAAAAACCAAATGCGTGTAAAGATGAATTTGGGCGTTTGCGTGTTGGTGCGGCTGTTGGAGCTGGCGAAGGTAATGAAGAACGTATTGAAGCCTTAGTTAAAGCGGGGGTTGATGTACTTTTAATCGACAGCAGTCACGGTCATTCCGAAGGCGTATTACAACGTGTACGTGAAACCCGTGCAAAATACCCAAATTTACCAATCGTTGCAGGTAATGTTGCAACCGCAAGCGGTGCGATTGCCTTAGCAGATGCAGGTGCAAGTGCGGTGAAAGTAGGGATTGGTCCGGGGTCAATTTGTACCACTCGTATCGTAACGGGTGTAGGTGTGCCACAAATTACCGCTATTTCAGAAGCCGCAGAAGCCTTAAAAGATCGTGGAATCCCCGTGATTGCCGACGGTGGTATCCGTTTCTCAGGCGATATCGCAAAAGCAATCGCAGCGGGGGCATCTTGTGTAATGGTGGGTTCAATGTTTGCTGGAACAGAAGAAGCGCCGGGAGAAATCGAATTATATCAAGGACGCTCATTCAAATCTTATCGTGGAATGGGATCCCTTGGAGCAATGTCAAAAGGCTCATCGGATCGCTATTTCCAATCTGATAATGCAGCGGATAAATTAGTACCAGAAGGGATCGAAGGACGTATTCCTTACAAGGGTTATTTGAAAGAAATTATCCACCAACAAATGGGCGGTTTACGTTCTTGTATGGGTTTAACTGGGTGTGCCACTATTGAAGAATTACGCACCAAAGCTGAATTTGTAAGAATTAGTGGAGCGGGTATGAAAGAAAGCCACGTCCACGATGTGAGCATTACCAAAGAAGCACCGAATTACCGAATGGGCTAGTATTTTTAGAAAAGTAAGCGGTCACATTTTGTATTAAATTTGCAAAATGATTGTTTAACAAACTTATTGTTGCTACAATATTGAAAATTGTAGCAACAAAAGAGGTTTTTATGTTTATTACAAGTCGAGAGTTTAATCAAAATTTAGCAAAAGCAAAACAGCTCGCAGCAAATGAACCTGTTATTATTACTAATCGTGGTAATCCTGAATTTGTGCTAATGCGTTATGATGATTATCAAGTTCAAAAACAGGAAAAAAAACAGAGTGCTTATGAATGGCTTTGTTCACAAGATGATTACGATGTGGCAGATATTGAACTTGATATTCCACCACGCAGTAAAACTAATCGCCCTATTCCATTTGTAGATTATGGTTTAGAGGATGAATAATGTTTTTACTTGATACTAACCTTATTTCTGAAATCCGAAAAATCAAACAAGGAAAAGCAAATCCAAATGTTGTAGATTGGTTTAAATCGGCTTCTATTGAAGATTTTTATACTAATCCCACTTTTTTAATGGAAATACAACGTGGAATTTTAAGAAAAAAGTATAAAGATCCAAAACAATTTACGGCATTAACAAATTGGTATCAAAACAATGTACTAAAAATGTTTGAGAAACGCATTTTAAACATTACCCCAAATACCGCTGAAATTTGTGCAAAATTGCATATTCCTGATCTTTCACCTGAAAATAATGCTTGGATTGTGGCAAGTGCGATTGAACACAATTTAATTTTAGTGACACGTAACACCAAAGATTTTGAAGGATTAGGTATAAAATTATTTAATCCATTTTTGTGATCTTAATCGTAAAAATAACTATCAAAAAATAACCTATATATTAAGTATGATAAAGTGTAAATTAACTTTTTGAAAATATAGTGTTAGAAAATGAAATTTAATGATGTAGAATTAGGAAACTGGAAAGATTGCGATATTAATACTGATAGCTTATGGCTTATCTCCGAAAGAGATAAACATGGTAAACATTCTAATCATTATCACGGTAATTTTATTCCACAAATTCCTTATCAACTTATCAAAAGATATACAAAGAAAAATGAAACTGTTTTAGATCTCTTTTTAGGTAGTGGAACAACATTATTTGAATGCGAAAACCTTGATAGAAATTTGATTGGCTTTGATATTAACAATAATGCTATTGATTCTGTCAAACACAAAATGGTTGATGTTAATAATATTAAATTTGATATTCAAAATAGTGATGTCTCCAGTGATAATTTTGATATTAAAATGATGCAATCATTAGATAAACTACAAATTAATAATGTTCAGTTTTTAATAATGCACCCGCCATATTTAGACATTGTAAAATTTACTGACAAAAAAGAAGATTTATCGCACATAGCTAATTTACCTCAGTTTATTCAGAAATTTCAGTTAGTTGTTATTAATGGATTAAAATATTTAGAGAAAAATCGCTATTTTGCAGTTGTTATTGGTGATGTTTATAAACAAGGCGAAATAAAACCACTACCTTTTTATATTATGGATATGATTAAAAGAAACTTTAAGGTAAAATTAAAGGGAATTGTTATAAAGAACGTAGAAGGTAATCGTGGTAAATTAGGGCAAAATAGTATTTGGCGTTACCGTGCTTTAAGTAGTGACTATTTTATTTTTAAACACGAGTATATTTTGATTTTCAAAAAGGAGTTTTAATGAATTTAAAAAATAATTTTTCAACAGATACTGCAAAAAAATTTTTGGTAATAAGGATAATGCGATATCATTTTTATTAGCTCTACAAAATGAAAAAAAGTTTGATTTACCAGTTAAAATTATCTCAAGAGGTAAAAATAAGGGTCAAATAGTTTTAGATTTAAATACTAATGAATTGTGGACAAGTCTTGTTAAAAATTGGGACTTTGAAAATGGTGAAAAAATTATTAGAAATTTATTTAAAGAATCCTCAAAATATAAAAGTGGAAAAAACTCTTATAAAGTAATGCAAATTTTGCTTGAAGAATGGCAAAAATTACAATTAGGTAATATTTCTTGGCCATTTTCACAAGGGGATTTTGATGGATTTGTACAAAGAGTAAATTCTGAAAATATTTTTGGAATTGAAAAAGATGAAAAGTAAAACAGGCAGCAGTGAAATACCGAAGAATTAAAGAAATTAATACAGTAAGAAATGATTTTATTGAAACTTTAATTTTTGAAAAAATACAAATATTCTTCCTACATTAAATCATCGGCGAGGAGTTGATTTTTTTATTAATGGGATTTCTTTTGATCAGAAAGTAGCAAAAAGCCCAACAAATGAGTTTAAAAAAGATATGGTGCTAATTGGAAAAAAGAGGCAATCAAACACCCTGAAAAAGTCGCAGAATATCTTTATAAATATCAAGATGAGGGTAGATTTGGTGCTGATAGTAGATTATTGGTAGTATATTTGGATGAATATATTTCTATTGATAAAATTGCTGAAACTATTCAAAAAACTGATCTAGAAAATCCTTTGGAAATTACTTTTCAATATAATCATAAAACACAAGGAATAAAGACATATAAAGTTAATTGCTTTATTATTTTATTATACAACTAATGAACTACATTGGCTCAAAACAAAAATTATCAGATTTTATTAAAACAACCATTTGTAACGTTGTTGGAAATGACTTGTCTCAAAAAATATTTTGCGATTTATTTGCTGGAACTGGCATTGTTGGCCGTAATTTCAAAAAAGAAGTTAAGCAAGTTATAGCTAATGATTTTGAATATTATAGCTTTGTTCTTAATAAGAACTATATTGAAAACCATTTACCTATTAAGGATCAAGAAAAATTAATCAATCAACTAAACAGCTTGCCTCTTGTAGAAGACGGTTTTATTTATCAAAATTATTGTTTCGGTAGCGGTAGTGAAAGACTCTATTTTTCAGATTTTAATGGCAAAAAATTGATACTATAAGATCTAAAATAAATGAATGGAAAAATTTAGGTAAAATTAATAATAATCAATATTATTTTTTATTAGCAAGTTTATTAGAAAGTGCTGATAAAGTTGCAAATACAGCTTCTGTTTACGGTGCTTTTTAAAGCAATTGAAGAAATCTGCACAGAAAGAATTGGTCTTACATCCAGCCAGCTTTGATATAAATAATAATGAACATATTGTTTTTAATAAAAATAGTAATGAACTTATTAAAGAAATTGAAGGAGATATTTTATATTTAGATCCGCCATATAATACAAGGCAATATGGTGCGAATTATCATTTATTAAATACTATCGCAAAATATAATAAATTTGAACCTAAAGGCAAAACAGGACTTCCTGAGTATCAAAAATCAAAATATTGTAGTAAAAATACCGTATTAGCTGAATTTGAAGATCTAATCAAAAATGCAAATTTTGAATATATATTTTTAAGCTATAATAATGAAGGCTTAATGTCCCCTATGGATATACAAAATATTATGTCTAAATATGGAAAATATAGTTTAGAAGTTATTGATTATCAAAGATTTAAAGCAGACAGTAATCGATATAATAAAACAGATACAACACAAGAGTTTTTACATATTTTAAAAAGAAAAGAGAACAAAATGAACAACATACACAACCATAAAATTTTAATTTTAGATTTCGGATCACAATATACCCAACTTATCGCTCGTCGTGTGCGTGAAATTGGGGTTTATTGTGAGCTTTGGGCTTGGGACGTTACCGAAGAGCAAATTCGTGAATTTAATCCAACAGGGATTATTCTGTCTGGTGGACCTGAAAGTACCACAGAGCAAGGTAGCCCAAGAGCCCCTGAATATGTATTTAATGCAGGCGTGCCAGTACTTGGTATCTGCTACGGAATGCAAACAATGGCAATGCAACTTGGTGGCTTAACCGAAGGATCAGATCATCGTGAGTTTGGTTACGCACAGGTTGAATTAAAAGGACAAGATCAATTATTTGCAAAATTAAATGATGATCTTACCGCTTCAAATCCCCTGCTTGATGTATGGATGAGTCACGGCGATAAAGTGACTCAATTACCACAAGGTTTCCAAGTAACAGGCTTAACCCCAACTTGCCCGATTGCGTCAATGTCAGATGAAAACCGTCAATTTTACGGCGTACAATTCCACCCAGAAGTCACCCATACCAAACAAGGTTTAGGCTTATTAACTAATTTTGTGGTTAATATTTGTGGCTGTGAAACTAAATGGACAGCAGAAAATATCATCGAAGACGCTATTGCTCGCATTAAAGCACAAGTGGGCGATGATGAAGTCATTTTAGGCTTATCTGGTGGTGTCGATTCATCGGTAGTCGCATTATTGCTACACCGTGCTATCGGCAAAAAATTACACTGCGTTTTTGTCGATAACGGATTATTACGTTTAAATGAAGCGGAGCAAGTAATGGAAATGTTTGGTGATAAATTCGGATTAAACATAACCAAAGTTGATGCGGAACAACGCTTTTTAGATCGCCTTGCAGGTGTTGATGAGCCAGAAGCAAAACGCAAAATTATCGGTAATGTATTCGTGGAAGTGTTTGATGAAGAATCTCACAAACACGACAACGTAAAATGGTTAGCACAAGGTACGATTTATCCTGATGTGATCGAATCTGCAGCAAGTAAAACGGGCAAAGCCCACGTGATCAAATCTCACCACAATGTTGGCGGATTACCTGATTATATGAAACTTGGATTAGTCGAGCCGTTGCGTGAACTCTTTAAAGACGAAGTGCGTAAAATCGGTTTAGCCTTAGGTTTACCTGCACAAATGTTAAACCGCCATCCATTCCCTGGACCGGGTTTAGGCGTGCGTGTTTTAGGCGAAGTGAAAAAAGAATATTGTGATTTACTCCGTAAAGCAGACGCTATTTTTATCGAAGAATTACACAATGCCGATTGGTACTACAAAGTCAGCCAAGCCTTTACGGTATTTTTACCTGTAAAATCTGTTGGTGTAATGGGTGATGGACGTAAATACGACTGGGTTGTTTCACTACGTGCTGTTGAAACTATCGACTTTATGACCGCACACTGGACACATTTACCTTATGACTTATTAGGTAAAATTTCAAATCGTATTATCAATGAAGTCGAAGGCATTTCTCGTGTCGTTTATGATGTGAGTGGCAAGCCGCCAGCGACGATTGAGTGGGAATAAAATTATTCTAAACAATGTGTTTTTATAACTTTTTAACATAAGATAGAACTTTTTATTATTTATAAAATATAGATTGAACAGGTATCCTCAGCTTATCTTTACACTTTGGGAGATTTTATGAAACTAAGTACCAAATTTTCTTTAATGGCAACAGTATTGTTATTTACTGGTGTAGCTCAAGCCTCTGGTAAAACTTTTTATTATTGTACAGATAAAGCACCAAAAGGCTTTAGCCCTATTTTACTAATAGATGGCAAAACCTATAATGCAACATCACAGCAGGTTTATAATCGTTTAGTTGAGTTTAAACGTGGAACAACAGATATTGAGCCTGTATTAGCTGAAAGCTGGGATATTAGCGATGATGGTTTAACTTATACTTTTCATTTACGTCAAGGGGTTAAATTTCATTCTAGTAAAATATTTACCCCAAGCCGTGATTTTAATGCTGATGATGTAATTTTTTCATTTCAACGTATGTTAGATGACAAACATCCATTCCATAATGTTTCAAATGGTATTTATCCTTATTTCAAAGGAATGGGATTTCCTAAGTTAATTAAATCTCTCAAAAAAGTAGATGATCATACTATCAAGTTTGTATTAAGCAAACCAGATTCAACGTTTTTATCTAGTTTAGGTATGGATTTTACCTCAATTCATTCGGCTGAATATGCTGATAAAATGATGAAAGAAGGAAAACCAGAAACTATTGATAAACTTCCTATTGGAACAGGTCCTTTTATTTTTGCTGGATATAAAAAAGATCAAAAAATTCGTTATTTTGCCAATAAAGAATATTGGAAAGGAAAAGCTGATTTTGATCGTTTAATTTTTGACATTATCCCTGATGCTACAACTCGTTATGCAAAATTAATTAAAGGCGAATGTGATCTTATTGAGTTTCCAAATCAAAATGATATTCCAGCAATGGATAAAAATCCAAAAATTAATTTATTAAGATATAAGGGTATGAATGTCTCTTATATTGCGTTTAATAATGAAAGACCTATTTTTGATAATGTAAAAGTACGTGAAGCATTAAATTATGCAGTGGATAGAAAAGCCATTATTGATATTGTCTATAAAGGCTTTGGTGTTCAAGCTAAAAATCCATTAGCACCAACTGTTTGGGGCTATAATGATGATATTCAGCCTTACACTCAAGATATTGCAAAAGCAAAACAATTGCTTAAAGACGCTGGTTATCCAGATGGTTTTACAATGAAAGTGTTAATGAATGATCATAAAAAAGGAGCTTCATTACCTGAACCAAGTAAATTAGCAACGCTCATTAAATCTGACTGGGAAAAAATCGGTGTTAAAGTTGAGCTAGTCAATGAAGTCCTTGATTATAGAAAACATGCTAGACAAGGTAATTTTGATGCGATTATTGCTGGTTGGTCTGGTGATAATGGTGATCCTGATAACTTCTTATCACCATTGTTAGGTTGTGAAAATATTGGCATCAATAATTATGGTCGTTTCTGTAATAAAGAATTTGATGCGTTACTCACCAAAGCAAAAGGTTTATCAAATAAAGAAGAACGAGCAAAACTATATAAACAAGCTCAAGTGATTGTTAGACAACAAATGCCTTGGGTAACAGTTGCGCATTCCATTATTGCAGTTCCAACAAGTACACGAGTAATGGATTATAAAACTAGTCCATTTGGCTATGTTTATTTATATGGAACAAAATTAAAAGATAAATAATTCTTTATAAAAAAGAAAAAGCATAGATTATTTCTATGCTTTTTTCTTTTTAATGTAATGTTTTATCGCTATTTTTTGATAATTGCGTATAAAGTAAAATCCTTATATATTTTGCAAAGATACCAATAGTAAAATAATATTATTAATCAAAAATCAGTTAGTTTCTTATTCCAATTTGTAAAAAAATCAAACAATCTTACCGCTTAAAATATAACTCTATGAATTACCTTAAGTTCTTAATCCAACACCTTTATCCAGTAAACGATAAACAATGCTATATAACACTGCTATAAAAATCGCTAAAATTGAAAAAGTATAGTAAATCGAAACATCACTAATTCCTAAAAAACCATAACGAAAACCATTAACCATATACATAATTGGGTTGAATTTTGATACACCTTGCCAGAAATCAGAGAGTAATGAAATAGAATAAAATACGCCGCCTAAATAAATTAGAGGCGTTAAAATAAAGGTAGGGATAAGGTTGATTTCATCAAAACTTTTGGCATAAATCGCATTAATTAACCCTGCTAAAGCAAACATTATGATGGTCATTAGCATAATCGCAATAATCACTAACCACGAGTAAATATCATAAGAAACAAAACACAATGCAACAGTAGTGACAAGAATACCAACAATCCCTGCTCTCACAATACTTCCTGCCACATAACCACCAATAATAGTATGAGTGGAAAGAGGAGAAACCAATAATTCTTCAATATGTTTGGAATATTTACTTAAAAAGAATGACGAGGCTGCATTGCCATAAGCAGAGGTAATGGCAGACATCATTATTAAACCCGGTGCAATAAATTGAACATAATTTACTCCATCCATATCACCAATACGTGTACCGATCAACTTACCAAAAATAAAGAAATAAAGTGTGGTAGTAATCATTGGTGGAATTAGTGTTTGTCGCCAAATTCGAAATATTCGTTTTGTTTCTTTGCGGACTAATGTATAAAAACCTGTTAAATTTTGCATTTTATTCTGCCATATCAATAAATAATGTTTCAAGACGGTTTGCTTTATTTCGCATACTCACAACTTCTACATTTTGTTCATTAAGCTGTTGAAATAATTGATTTAAACCCTGTGTTCTCGTTACTTCTACTTCAATAGTATTGTCATCTACCCATTGAAAAGGATAATTTGGTAGTTCAAGGGAGCATTTTTTATTCAAATCAAGTAAAAATAGTTCACTTTTTAATTTAGTTAATAGTGCTTTCATTGAGGTATTTTCTACAATTTCACCATTTTGCATAATACCAATATTACGACATAAACTTTCTGCTTCTTCAAAATAGTGAGTAGTTAAAATAATAGTGGTGCCTTGTTGATTAAGTTCTTTTAAAAACTCCCACAGTGAACGACGTAATTCAATATCTACCCCTGCAGTGGGCTCATCTAAAATAAGTAATCTAGGATTGTGCATTAAGGCACGTGCGATCATTATTCGGCGTTTCATTCCGCCAGAAAGGGCATAAGAAAGCGTGTGACGTTTCTCCCATAGTTCTAATTTTTTTAACCAGTACTCTGCTCGTTTTATTGCATCTTTACGTGGTACACCATAAAACCCTGCTTGATTAACTAAAATATCTTCTACTTTTTCAAAAGTATTGAAATTAAACTCTTGTGGTACCAAACCAATTTGTTGTTTTAATTTCTGTTTTTGAGTATCTAAATCATAACCAAATACTTTCACGGTACCACTGGTTTTATTGACCAATGAGCTGATAATTCCAATAGTCGTTGATTTCCCTGCTCCGTTATGTCCTAACAAAGCATAAAAATCTCCCTGTTCTACAGTTAAATCAATACCCTGAACCGCTTTTACACCTGAGGCATATTGTTTGACAAGTTTTTTAATTTCTAATGCGTACATTTTTTCTTTTCAGTAATAAGTAAATGGGAAACCAGTTAGCATTAAGCTACTGGTCGAATGGTCGATTCATCAATTTCTGCATTAAATGTACGGCTTAATAAATTAAGTTTAGGATCATTTATTAATGTACTTTTTGCTTCATTGGTTAATTGCTCAAAGATTTCTCGCTTAATTTCTAAGGCTGTTTGGTGTTTCTGACTTTCAGGAATAGTTTCAGCAACGGTTAATGAATAACTAAGATCTTGTTCTTTCAATGCCTCAATTAATGCTTGATGAATTTCTGGTTTATCTAAATGAGCCATTGCAGGAGTTAATACCAATTGCAGTTCATTCTCTTTTTGGTCAGCGATATAGCAATTTAACGCCATTAAACGCGATAAACCAGAAACTCTTGAATTGTAAATAATTTGACACCAACGATCTCTTTCACAAGAAAGTTGCGTGATTTTTTCGGTTAATTCAGGGGTTCGCTGTTGTAAGATCGCTTGTTTAATATCTGAAGGCTTAGCTGTTTCAATCTCATTACCTAATTCAGGATCGAGCCACTGCCAGCGATAATGTTCATCATCTTCCTGTCTCTCACCTTGTTTTTCTACAATTTCAGCCGTTGAATTGGCTTGTGTTAAACTGGCTAAACGTTGTTGTAAATCTGATGAGCTTTGCGTTTTTTTCTTTTCTGTAATAGCAGGCTTTACTTCAACCTTTTTTTTTTCTGTTTCGTTTAATTTTGCTTTACGATTTTTAAGTTGTTCACGTGCTTGTAATGCAGCTAAAGCAGGTGATAAAGAGTTTTTTTCTACCTTTTTCTCATCAACAAGCTCTACCATAGCGGTAACTTGTTGATCAGAATTTGCAAATTGTTGTGAAGATGTAACCGCTTGTTTTGGTACGTTTTCTACGGCGGCTATCTGAGGTTGTGATGTAATTGATGATGCCGCTACATTCAAACGTGCTTTTAATTTATCAATATTCGTTTGCGAGATGACTTCTTGCTGAGGTTGATTATTTTGCTGAATAGTTGCAACTGAAATAACTTCATTTTCTATGCGTTTTGGGTGAAATGCTAAAGCTCGTAACATTGTCATTTCAACGCCTTCTCTCGGTTCACTGGCAAAAGGAAGCTCTTTTTTTCCCATTAATATTAATTGATAGAAAAATTGTATATCTTCAGGAGAAAGCTGTTTAGCTAAAAAATGTAAAGGAGAATCCTCCACAGAGGTATTAGGTAACAGTTGTAAGATGGCAATTTTATGTAACGTTTCTGCAACAGCACTTAATAGCGATTGCCAATCCACTCCTCTATGTGCCACATCATCAATGACTGCCATTAATTTTTCACCATCCGCAAGTGCGAGAGCTTGTACTAATTCTAATGGCTGGTTATCATCTAATAGCCCTAACATTTGTTGCACAATAGGAAGAGTAATATTGGCATTACTTACCGCAATGGCTTGATCTGTTAAACTCAAGGCATCACGGATACTCCCCCGTGCTGATTTAGCTAATTTCTCTAATGCTAATTCTTCAAAAGGAATATTTTCTTGATTAAGAATAAAAGCAAGATGATCACTAATCTGATGTTGCTCTAAAGCACGCAAATGAAATTGCATACAACGAGAAAGAATAGTAATCGGTAATTTTTGAGGATCTGTTGTAGCCAATAAAAATTTTACATACTCAGGTGGTTCCTCTAAGGTTTTAAGTAAAGCATTAAAACTATGACGAGAAAGCATATGCACTTCATCAATTAAATAGACCTTAAAACGTCCCACCGTTGGTTTATATTGGACATTATCCAATACTTCCCTAGTATCTTCCACTTTAGTACGAGAGGCTGCATCAATCTCAATTAAATCAATAAAACGCGCCTCTTCAATGGCTTTGCAATTTTCACATTCACTACAAGGTGTCGCACTAATGCCTTTCTCACAATTTAAGCCTTTCGCTAACAAACGTGCAATAGAGGTTTTACCCACACCACGAGTGCCAGAAAAAAGATAAGCGTGATGTAATCTCTCTTCTCGCAATCCATTTTCCAGAGCCATTAAAACGTGTTTCTGCCCTACAACATCTTGAAATCGTTGTGGTCGCCATTTACGAGCTAAAACTTGATAAGACATTTTTTACCTTAAAAGACTGACTTTAATATACAAAAAAAATAAAAATTAATGTCCGTCAAAATCGATGATTGTCATTGATTTTACGTCTATTTTTTTAAGACGTTCCGCCCCTTGTAAAGCAGGTAAACCAATCACAAAAGCAGCATACTCTACTCTTCCACCTAAGCGATTAATGAGTTTTACTGTTGCTTCAACAGTTCCTCCCGTTGCCAATAAATCATCAATAACCAAAACATTATCGTTTTCTTTTATCGAATCAGTATGAATTTCTAAAGTATCTTGACCATATTCCAATTCATAAGATTGAGAAATTACTTCACGTGGTAATTTATTTGGCTTACGCACTAAAAAAAAAGGCAATTCCAATGCTAATGCCACAGGTGCCCCAAAAATAAAACCACGAGATTCAGTTCCCACAACTTTAGTAATCCCTTTATCTTTAAATTGCTCAACCATAATATCCACTGCTGCTTGAAATGCGGCAGGAACTTCTAAAAGTGATGTGATATCACGAAAAACAATCCCTTCCTTTGGGTAATTTGGGATAGATTTAATCGATGATTTAATTAGTTCTAATTTCTGGTTCATAATTCAACCTAATATTTAATTATACAAAACCTACTAAATCTATCAAAAATGAGTAAAATTACAAGGAAAATAATTAATTTATCTCAACAAATCCGATAACAAAATTATAATTGAATAGAAATTAATCAAATATTATAATAAAAAGAACGGCATCACATTTTTACTTGTGAATCAGTAAAAAAAATTCCTCCAATAGCAACTTTTTTTATAAGTTTTTAAGATTGGTGATTCTTCTATTTTATTAATTAGGGTATCAATACCACTGGTTTGAGTGAGATATTGATAACGATAAAAAGTATCTCTTAAGATACTCATTATCTTACAAGCTTTAAAAATATTGCCTAATTATTCAGCTAAATTTAATAAACCAACTTTATGCTTGATGATTTGATTGTTAGTATAGTACATAAGAGTTACCTCTTAGTGTTTTTGATTTAAGTTTTAACACCCTTATCAAAACAAGTAACTTTATTTTTTTCAAGGAGTATTATTGTCAGATCTTGTCTGAACTAATACAAATGAAGAAAAGTGATTATACAAAAATAGTGTTACGCTGTGCAGATAATCTAATATCTCTTCTGCCGCTTCTACTGACTCTATTGGATCATCCTCTTTACAATAACTTAATTTTGATATTTCACTAAGATCATTAAGTACTTCATTTATTTCTTTCACTTCTTTTTGAATATAAGGTTGTGCCAATCCAAGACCTAACATAAAATTGCTAGTCCATTCCCCAATGCCATCAACGAGAATTGGAATTTCTTTTTTATCTTGTGGTAACCACAAAGAAAATAAAACGTCTTCTTTCTTAAAAGCTATTATTAATTGTGTATAAAGAGTTGTTAATTTTGTTGATGTATTTGGTGATAAATCATTACCATCATTAATAAATTGCTGAAAAAAAACTTTCCAAGAATCATCTTTAATCCCTCCAGCAATCAATCCTCCTAAAAAACCATGTAATTCAGCTACAGTATAGTCAACTTGTAATTCACTGAGTAATTTTTTAATTCTATTTACTTGTATTGTCGTCATAGTCTTTTTTATTCTCCCAAAGGGTGGCATAATACCAAAAATTTTTGAATTACGTGAGGTTTTATGCAAAATAATAATATTGAAATTCAGATATTAGGGCAATTAATCAAACTCTATTGTCCAGATGAACAACAAGAGGAATTGCTTGAATCTGCACTGTTATTAGAAGGACGTGTAGCAAAATTAAAAGATCAATCAAAAATTATTCAACTTGAAAAAGTGTTAATTATTATTGCATTAAATTTGCAATTTGAATTAACACAAGAGAAAAATAAAAATAGAGAAACTCAAAATACCTTAGTGTCTTGTCTTAAAAAGTTGGATTTATCATTAGAAAAATTAAAAATTCCAACGGAATCTTCTTTTAATATTCAACAAAAAACTAAAAATGAATGATTTCCTCAAATAAAGACTAGAAAAATAACGCAAATTCCAGTAATATTCCCTTGCCTGAGGTGTGCGTGAACTAGTAATGTCCCTGAGCCGATATCTAAAACTCTTTGAGTCACGTTTTTACTGTTGGTGTGCAGGCTCGTTTATTCGAGAAGCCTAAAAACAGTCATACAGACTCCCTTGAACCGAATGGTTCAAGGACTTACTCTAGTCACGGCACTTCGGGTTTTTTCTTACTTCATAGTAAAAAATAATTGATTTAATATACAAAAAAACACATCTATAAATGACCATACAAAAATATATTTTGCATATCTACTAAAAGTTCATTTTCATAAAAATAAAAAAGAGTTGATAATTATTAATAAAATAATAAAATAATAAAAACCAACTCATTTGTCTGTTATGTATAAAACGCTAAGATATAATCTTGGAAAAAGCGTTAGTACAATGCTCAATCACAACGATTAACCGATAACTTCCACACCACCCATATATGGACATAAAACCTCAGGAACAGTAATTGAACCATCTTGGTTTTGGTAGTTTTCTAAAATAGCCACTAAGGTACGACCTACCGCTAAGCCTGAACCATTTAAAGTATGTACTAAACGAGGTTTTTTATCACCTTTCATACGGAAACGAGCCTGCATACGACGCGCTTGGAAATCCCACATATTTGAACAAGATGAAATTTCACGATAAGTATTTTGAGCCGGTAGCCAAACTTCTAAATCATAGGTTTTTGCTGAACCAAAGCCCATATCACCCGTACAAAGTAACACTTTACGATAAGGTAAGCCTAAAAGTTGTAATACTTTTTCTGCGTGTCCTGTTAATTCTTCTAAGGCATCCATTGATTTTTCAGGTTCAACGATTTGTACTAATTCCACTTTATCAAATTGGTGCATACGAATTAAACCACGTGTATCACGTCCATAAGAACCTGCTTCTGCTCTAAAACAAGGTGTATGAGCTGTCATTCGAAGAGGTAAGGTTTCGCCTTCTACGATCTCGCCACGCACTAAGTTGGTTACTGGCACTTCCGCCGTTGGAATTAACGCATAAGATTTTTGTACTTCATTTGGATCTTGTCCTTCAAGTGGACGAGTATGGAATAAATCTTCACCGAATTTTGGTAATTGCCCTGTACCATAAAGGGTGTCGTGGTTCACTAAATAAGGCACATAGGTTTCTAAATAACCGTGTTGTTCTGTATGTAAATCTAACATAAATTGAGTAATCGCACGGTGTAATTTAGCGATTTGTCCTTTCATCACCACAAAACGACTACCTGTTAATTTTGCCCCAGCTGAGAAATCTAACCCTAATAAATCTTCGCCTAAAGTAACGTGATCTTTCACATCAAAATCAAATGAACGTGGCTCGCCCCAACGAGAAACTTCTAAATTATCATTTTCATCTTTACCTAATGGCACTTCTTCGGCAGGTAAATTTGGTACGCTTAATAAAATGTCATTGATTTGTGCTTGAACTTTTTCTAATTCTGCTTTTGTATTATCTAACTCTGATCCCATTGAATCCACTTCTGCCAATAATACGGTAATATCTTCGCCTTTTGCTTTTGCCATACCAATATTTTTTGAACGTGCGTTACGTTCCGCTTGTAATGTTTCTGTCTTAATTTGTAACGCTTTACGTTGTTCTTCTAAACTTGCTACAAGTCCTACATCTAAATCAAAATTACGTTTTGTTTTAAGTGTTTGTGCCACTTCTTCTAATTGATTACGTAATAAATTTTGGTCAATCATATTAATTTCCTTCCTTTTTTATTTAATTTTAAACTGAATTTGAAAATTATCGTGCCGCATTTTTCATAATACGGCTTTTTGCAACTTGCCATTCACGATCTTTAACGTCAGCTCGTTTATCGTAAAGTTTTTTACCTTTTGCTAAACCAATTTTTATTTTTGCCCACGCTCCTTTCCAATAAAGTGCCGTTGCAACAATAGTATAGCCTTCACGGTTTAATTTACCAAAAAGCGAGTCTAATTGACGACGACTTAATAACAGTTTGCGAGTACGAGTTGGATCGCATACCACGTGGCTTGATGCAACGCTCAATGGCGTAAAATTTGCCCCAAATAAAAAAGCCTCGCCATCTTTAAAAATCACATAGCTATCACCGATATTCGCTTTACCCGCTCGTAAAGATTTCACTTCCCAGCCCTGTAATTCTAACCCTGCTTCTACTTCATCATCAATAAAATATTCGTGTCTCGCTCGCTTATTTTGAGCAATCGTATTATCTGCTGATTTTTTCTTTGCTTTCGCCATAGTTTTTAAGTTTCTACGTTAAGTTAATAAGTTATAAATTTGTTATTTTTAAAATACCTTATCATTCTACCTGAATCAAGTTTAGAATAAAATCATAAGCGGTCACATCTTTATAAAAATTTACAAATTTTTTGAGACAAAAATGAAATTTATACTGGTATTACTCAATCTTTTATTTAATTTTCTTTAATACCTATTTCTTCACAATCTAATGGTTCAATATAAATAGCGGGTAAATCAAATCAAAAATTTACAAATTTAATTCCTGATGTAAGGACAAACAGGGTATGCCCTGTCTCTAAAATATATTTATACATCAATGGGTTATATGATGAATTGATAAAATATAGCGGTGACATCCAGTTAAAAATTTACAATTACCCTAAACATCCAGCCAATTCTGTAATATTTTCCTTCCAAATTCAGTCATAAAAGATTCAGGGTGAAACTGTACCCCATAAATAGGTAGATTTTGATGTTGTACTGCCATTACAATATTTTCATCACAAATAGCGGTTACTTCAAGCGGTGAGTTATTAAGTGAATTTTGCAAAACTGCCCAAGAGTGGTATAAACCGACATTAAATGTTGCTGGAAGATTTTTAAAAATAGGGCTTTTATTGATATAACGTAATTGGCTTTTCTGACCGTGTCTTACTCTATTTAAATTATATAGCTGTCCACCAAAAAACTCACACAACACTTGATGTCCTAAGCAAACCCCCAAAATAGATTTTGTTTGTGAATAACGTTGCAATATTTCAAATAATATTGGGTAGGCACTCGGTACATCGGGTCCTGGAGAGATTAAAATATGACTATATTTTTCAATCTTATCTAGTTCTAAGTTTTCTACAGAGACAACCTCTACTTGCACCTTAATTTTGCGGAATAAATCCACTAAATTAAAGGTAAAGGAGTCGTGATTATCTATAATAAGTATCATCTACTACTGCTCTATTTTATCTTTTTGCTGTTCAACCAATAATTCTAAACGAGTAGTATCAAAA
Source organism: Phocoenobacter atlanticus subsp. cyclopteri (assembly GCF_018343795.1). Taxonomy (GTDB): domain Bacteria; phylum Pseudomonadota; class Gammaproteobacteria; order Enterobacterales; family Pasteurellaceae; genus Phocoenobacter; species Phocoenobacter atlanticus. The sequence continues at coordinate 492,965 of NZ_CP074346.1, read as the reverse complement.
TCATTGGTTAATGGCTCTATTTGTGGTGGTTTACTTTGAATTGCTTTTGCGGAAAGACTTTGAAAACGCTCGACTTTTCCTACTAATCCACGCTGTCCAACAACAGATGTCACTGTATCATTATAGTGTTTATTCACTGTGGTTAATGTTTTTCCTAAGCTGTTTAAACGCTCTGCAATTACACAGACTTGATTATAAATATCCCCTGCTTTTTCACTGATTTCACGAGCTTCTGTATTGCCTCGTTCAATTCGCCATAAATTTGCCACAGTACGTAAAATTGGCATTAATGTCGTATGAGAAACTAAAATGACATTGCGTTCATAACCATAATTAAACAATTGAGGATCGTGTTTCATTGCTTCAATGTAAGCAGGTTCAATGGGAACAAACATCAACACAAAATCAGGGCTGGTGATACCTAATAACTGACTATAATTTTTCTTAGAAAGTCCATCAATATGGGTACGTAACGATTTGCAATGTTCATTTAACGCTTGAGAAATTGCAAAATGTTCATCTGATCGTACCGCTTGATCATAAGCCACTAACGATACTTTGCTATCTAAAACAAGGTGTTTATTGTCTGGTAATTTAACCACAAAATCTGGTGCAAAACGTTTTCCTTCATCATTACGATAACTCTCTTGTTCAAGGTAATGATGATCTTTTAATAATCCTGCAGACTGTAATGCACTTTCAAGCTGAATTTCACCCCAATTCCCCACTACTTTATTATTACCTTTTAATGCAGTTGTTAAATTCTGCGCTTCTTGTGACATTGAAAGACCAATATCCAATATTCGTTTAATTTCAGATTCTAAATTCGCATTCCCTTTTACAGACTCACTATGCACTTCATTAACACGTTTCTGAAACTGATCGATCTGCTCTTTAAAAGGTTTTAACAACAAATTCATTGAAGATTGATTATTTTCACTAAAGGATTTTGTTTTTTCATCTAGAATCTTTTGAGCAAGATGTTGAAACTCCGTATTTAACTGCTGTTTTACTTCTACAAAATTACGTTGCTGCTCTTCAAAATTTGCCTGTTTTTCATATAACGTGGTACGCAACTGAGCGAGTTCCAATTGAGTTTGATTTAATTGAGAAGACAAAGATTGATTTTGTTGCTGTATATCTAAAAAAGAAGTATTTCGCTCTTTCAGTTGTTCAAGCGTCATTTCTAGTTTAGTATTTTTCTCAATCGCCCACTGCTCTAGTTTTGTTTTCTCCTCTGTTAAAAGAGTATATTTACGAGAAACCTCTGCTAACTGCTGTTGAAGATAATACCGATTGAAAAAAAGTAATCCTGCAATCAAAATAACAATAGCTAAAACACCGTATAACCCATAAAATGTATCCATATTCAAACTCTTATCCTTTAGTAAAGTAAATGGTGGGATTATACCAATAACCCCACCACTGCAACATAAAATTTTTCTTTTACTTATACTTTTTACATTACAATCGCATCAAACTGTTCTTGACTATAAAAAGGTTCTATTCTTATTTCTATTCTTTTCTCAATAAAAACCTCTAATTGTGCTAATAAAGCGTGAGATTCTTCATTGATAAGATAATCAGCCACATTTTTTGAAGCATAAACCACAAAACGTTCAGCTGAGAAAAGATGATGCACTCATACAATTTCTCGCTGAATTTCATAACATACCGTTTCAACCGTTTTTTGTACACCTTTTCCCTTACAAGCAGGGCAATCTTCACACAAAATATGCTCTAAACTTTCTCGGATGCGTTTGCGGGTCATTTCAACTAAACCAAGCTGAGTAAAACCATTCACATTTGTTTTTACTCGATCCTTACTCAATGCTTCCTCTAAAGATTGTAATACTCGCTGTTGATGTTCTTCATCTTGCATATCAATAAAATCAATAATAATACCGCCAAGATTACGTAACTGTAGCTGATGTGCAATGGCTTTAGTTGCTTCAATATTAGTATTAAATACTGTCTGTTCAAGGTTTCAATGTCCAACAAAAGCCCCTGTATTAATATCAATAGTTGTCATTGCTTCTGTTTGGTCAATGATTAAATAACCACCAGACTTTAAATCAACTCTCTTTTCTAATCCCTTTTGAATATATTCTTCTACACCATAAGCGTCAAAGAGAGTCTGAGTTGCACCACTATATAGTACCTTTCTATTATTTTACGCCATAACTGTTTTAGAAATATCGCATCTTGTTGCAAATTCTCTTCTGACACACCTTCAGCAACGTGTAAAAAGGTGCCTTTTTCTAGGGGGTGCTGATCTTTTGAACCTAAAAAATAAGCAACGTAAAAATCTGTTATAATAAATTCGCCAAAATCAACTAAACGGAGAATTACGTTGCCTAGAATAATTTTAACAGATTTATAAGGTGCTGTAAGTGGTAAGATTTTTTTAATCTTATAAAAAAATTAGGCTAAAGAATCCCCTCGCCTAATTTTTCATTAATATTATTTAATAATTTGTATATTTACTGTTTTTTTGCTCCAAAAGCACCTCTATATCGCCCAAGATCCGTAACATCACGATCAAACTGTCCACCAATTTCCTCACCATTTGGACCATAAAAATGGGCATGAATATGGTTACCTTGAGTATCTTCTTTAACAAAACGATGCTTTTGACTATCCCACTGCATATTTTCACTAAAGTTTAAACCTCTTCCTTGTGGTGTATTTGGAGAAAAGAAAGCAACATCGTCACCTTGATAATTAAAACGTGTATTACTAAAGACTATATGCATATTCTTATCAGCAATATCTGCAGTTACATCTGAATAATAATGTTTATGTTGGCTAACACTTCCTAATGCAACACCTTTATAAGTTGCTCTCAAAATTGAGATATCATTAGGAGTGGTTGCTTTACCAATATTAACATATTGAACAGGGAACTGATTACCATCAACAATCTCCCCAAAAGTTTGATATTCAAAACCAGTAGCTTTAGGATCTTGGACAATAGCATCAAAACCATCATAACTAAATTTTAAACTTTTGCTATATGCAGGGTGTCGTAACTGACCTCTCTTATAAGCAATACTTGCATTACTAGCAACCTCTTCTCCCCCTTGAATATCCAATTTATTTTCCTCAAGAAGAACAATATTGTTACCCAAAATATTAATCACATCAGGTTCTTTTGGCTTGCGATTTTCATCAAAAGTATAAGGGCTTTCTGCATTACCACCACCAAAAGTTTGTGTCCAATAATATGTATATCCCTGAGGATCAGAAGCTTTAGGTACACGTACTAAACCAATTCCAATTCTACTAAAATTGCCACTAATCATACTTCTATAGTGTCCCGGACTATTCTTCCAACCTAGTGATACATCCTCTGCATTATCTTGTCCTACGGCAATATTCTCACCAACTGCTCCGTAAGTTATAATAATTTCAGAAGATGAATCCGTTCCATTAGGTCTTGTATGCCCATATTGTTTTACTAACTCTTGAGAACGCATTTGTGCATAAGCTGCTAATTTTTCGTCCCATTCTAAAGGTGGTTTACCAACAGCTTGACGATATTCATTTGTTTTTTTCAATACCTTTAACACTTGTGCTTTATCATAAGCAGATAAACTTGCTACTTTTTTTGTTTGACTACTATGCCAAATATTACTTGCTACCATGCTTGGAGAGGTAATGATTTTACTATTATTAATAGCAGTAAAATGATCTGTACCGCCTCCTGAGTTACCATTATTTCCTGAATTACCTGAAGTTCCTGAATTACCTGAAGCTCCTGAATTTCCCGAATTTCCTGAATTACCCGAATTTCCTGAATTTCCTGAATTTCCTGAATTTCCTGAATTTCCTGAATTTCCTGAATTTTCTGAATTTCCTGAATTTCCTGAATTTTCTGAATTTTCTGAATTTTCTGAATTTCCTGAATTTTCTGAATTACCCGAATTTACTGAATTTTCTGAATTTTCTGAATTTTCTGAATTTTCTGAATTTTCTGAAGTTCCTGAAGTTCCTGAATTTCCTGAAGTTCCTGAATTTCCTGAAGTTCCTGAAGTTCCTGAATTTCCTGAAGTTCCTGAATTTCCTGAAGTTCCTGAATTTCCTGAAGTTCCTGAAGTTCCTGAATTTCCTGAAGTGCCTGAAGTTCCTGAATTTCCTGAAGTTCCAGTATCTGGGACTACAGAAGAAGATGTGTCTGTTGGACTATTATTTGAACCTGAACCACAAGCAGTAACAAGTAATGTGAGTACAGATAAAAACAGAGTGTTATAACGAAATAGTTTGGTTTCCATACCAATCTCCATAAACGATGAATATTAAAAATAACCTTAGAATAAGTACTTTCTCATAACAAATATATCACAAAATCACAAATAAAATCACAAAATAAAAAATAAAACTACAAATAAAATCACAAATAAAACTTTGTTGCTTAATTAAACAGAAATATCGCTATACCCAAATTACATCACTATCACATCAAACTGTTCTTGACTATAAAAAGGTTCTATTCTTATTTCTATTCTTTTCTCAATAAAAACCTCTAATTGTGCTAATAAAGCGTGAGATTCTTCATTGATAAGATAATCAGCTACATCCTTTGAAGCATAGACGACAAAACGCTCAACATTAAACAAGTGGTGTACACGAACAATTTCTCTCTGAATTTCATAACATACCGTTTCAACGGTTTTTTGTACACCTTTTCCCTTACAAGCAGGACAATCTTCACACAAAATATGCTCTAAACTTTCTCGAGTTCGCTTACGAGTCATTTCTACTAAACCCAGCTGAGTAAAACCATTCACATTCGTTTTTACTCGATCCTTGCTCAAGGCTTCCTCTAAAGATTGTAATACTCGCTGTTGATGTTCTTCATCTTGCATATCAATAAAATCAATAATAATACCGCCAAGATTACGTAACTGTAGCTGATGTGCAATGGCTTTAGTTGCTTCAATATTAGTATTAAATACGGTTTGTTCAAGGTTTCAATGTCCAACAAAAGCCCCTGTATTAATATCAATAGTTGTCATTGCTTCCGTTTGGTCAATGATTAAATAACCACCAGACTTTAAATCAACTCTCTTTTCTAATCCCTTTTGAATATATTCTTCTACACCATAAGCGTCAAAGAGAGTCTGAGTTGCACCACTATATAGTACCTTTCTATTATTTTACGCCATAACTGTTTTAGAAATATCGCATCTTGTTGCAAATTCTCTTCTGACACACCTTCAGCAACGTGTAAAAAGGTGCCTTTTTCTAGGGCGTGCTGATCTTTTGAACCTAAAAAATAAGCAACGTAAAAATCTGTTATAATAAATTCGCCAAAATCAACTAAACGGAGAATTACATTGCCTAGAATAATTTTAACAGATTTATAAGGTGCTGTAAGTGGTAAGATTTTTTTAATCTTATAAAAAAATTAGGCTACAGAATCCTCTAGCCTAATTTTTCATTAATATTATTTAATAATTTGTATATTTACTGTTTTTTTGCTCCAAAAGCACCTCTATATCGCCCAAGATCCGTAACATCACGATCAAACTGTCCACCAATTTCCTCACCATTTGGACCATAAAAATGGGCATGAATATGGTTACCTTGAGTATCTTCTTTAACAAAACGATGCTTTTGACTATCCCACTGCATATTTTCACTAAAGTTTAAACCTCTTCCTTGTGGTGTATTTGGAGAAAAGAAAGCAACATCATCACCTTGATCATTAAAACGTGTATTACTAAAGACTATATGCATATTCTTATCAGCAATATCTGCAGTTACATCTGAATAATAATGTTTATGTTGTTTAACACTTCCTAATGCAACGCCTTTATAAGTTGCTCTCACAATTGAAATATCATCAGGAGTGGTTGCTTTACCAATATTAATATATTGAACAGGGAACTGATTACCATCAACAATCTCCCCAAAAGTTTGATATTCAAAACCAGTAGCTTTAGGATCTTGGACAATAGCATCAAAACCATCATAACTAAATTTTAAACTTTTGCTATATGCAGGGTGTCGTAACTGACCTCTCTTATAAGCAATACTTGCATTACTAGCAACCTCTTCTCCCCCTTGAATATCCAATTTATTTTCCTCAAGAAGAACAATATTGTTACCCAAAATATTAATCACATCAGGTTCTTTTGGCTTGCGATTTTCATCAAAAGTATAAGGGCTTTTTGCATTACCACCACCAAAAGTTTGTGTCCAATAATATGTATATCCCTGAGGATCAGAAGCATTAGGTACACGTACTAAACCAATTCCAATTCTACTAAAATTGCCACTAATCATATTTCTATAGTGTCCCGGACTATTCTTCCAACCCAGCGATACTTCCTCTGCATTACCTTGTCCTGCGGCAATATTCTCACCAATTGCTCCATAAGTCATAATAATCTCAGAAGACCAATCTTTGCCATCAGGTCTTTTGTGTGGAGGATTATATTTTTCTGCTATTTCTTGAGAACGCATTTGTGCATAAGCTGCTAATTTTTCGTCCCATTCTAAAGGTGGTTTACCAACAGCTTGACGATATTCATTTGTTTTTTTCAATACCTTTAACACTTGTGCTTTATCATAAGCAGATAAACTTGCTACTTTTTTTGTTTGACTACTATGCCAAATATTACTTGCTACCATACTTGGAGAGGTAATGACTTTACTATTATTAATAGCAGTAAAATTATCTGTACCACCTCCTGAGTTACCATTATTTCCTGAATTTCCTGAAGTTCCTGAAGTTCCCGAATTTCCTGAAGTTCCTGAATTTCCTGAATTTCCTGAATTTCCTGAAGTTCCCGAATTTCCTGAAGTTCCTGAAGTTCCTGAAGTTCCTGAATTTCCTGAATTTCCTGAATTTCCTGAATTTCCTGAATTTCCTGAATTTCCTGAAGTTCCTGAAGTTCCTGAATTTCCTGAAGTTCCTGAATTTCCTGAATTTCCTGAAGTTCCTGAAGTTCCTGAATTTCCTGAATTTCCTGAAGTGCCTGAAGTTCCTGAATTTCCTGAAGTTCCTGAATTTCCTGAATTTCCTGAATTTCCTGAAGTGCCTGAAGTTCCTGAATTTCCTGAAGTTCCAGTATCTGGGACTACAGAAGAAGATGTGTCTGTTGGACTATTATTTGAACCGGAACCACAAGCAGTAACAAGTAATGTGAGTACAGATAAAAACAGAGTGTTATAACGAAATAGTTTGGTTTTCATACCAACCTCCATAAACGATGAATATTAAAAACAACCTTAGAATAAGTACTTTCTCATAACAAATATATTACAAAATCATAAATAAAATTACAAATAAAACTTTGTTGCTTAATTAAACAGAAATATCGCTATACCCAAATTACATCACTATCACATCAAATTGTTCTTGGGTATAGTAAGGCTCGAGCTTAACTTCAACTTTTTTATCTGTAAAAACCTCTAATTGTGCTAATAAAGCGTGAGATTCTTCATTTATAAGATAATCAGCCACATCTTTTGAAGCATACACGACAAAACGCTCAACATTAAACAAGTGGTGTACACGAACAATTTCTCGTTGAATTTCATAACAAACCGTTTCAACGGTTTTTTGTACACCTTTTCCCTTACAAGCAGGACAATCTTCACACAAAATATGCTCTAAACTTTCTCGAGTTCGCTTACGAGTCATTTCTACTAAACCCAACTGAGTAAAACCATTGACACTCGTTTTTACTCGATCTTTGCTCAAGGCTTCCTCTAAAGATTGTAATACTCGCTGTTGATGTTCTTCATCTTGCATATCAATAAAATCAATAATAATAATACCGCCAAGATTACGTAACTGTAGCTGATGTGCAATGGCTTTAGTTGCTTCAATATTAGTATTAAATACGGTTTGTTCAAGGTTTCGATGTCCAACAAAAGCCCCTGTATTAATATCAATAGTTGTCATTGCTTCCGTTTGGTCAATGATTAAATAACCACCAGACTTTAAATCAACTCTCTTTTCTAATCCCTTTTGAATATATTCTTCTACACCATAAGCGTCAAAGAGAGTCTGAGTTGCACCACTATATAGTACGACATTATGTGCTAATTCAGGCATAAACTCCGTTAAAAATTCTTTTACTTGTTCATAAGTCATTTTAGAATCAATAATAACAGAACTAATTTGTGTTCCTACAAAATCTCTTAGTACTCGTTGAGCTAAAGCGACCTCACCATAGATCATTGATTTTACTTTGTATTTTGATTTTCTTTCTATTATTTTACGCCATAACCGTTTTAGAAATATCGCATCTTGTTGCAAACTCTCTTCTGACACACCTTCAGCAGCCGTACGAACAATAAAACCACCAATTTCATCACAATAAGGCTCAACCAGTGCTTTCAAACGCTCTTTTTCTGATTCACTCTCAATTCTCTGCGAAACCCCTACGTGGCTATTTTCAGGCATAAAAACTAAATAACGAGATGGCAAGGTAATATCGGTAGTTAATCTCGCCCCTTTTGTACCAATAGGATCCTTAACCACTTGAACAATAATATTCTGCCCTTCTCGCACTAATTCACTAATATCTTTAACAATAAATTGTTTCTTTTCACTTTCATCAATACATTCCGTATGAGAAACAATATCAGAAGCGTGTAAAAAAGCGGCTTTTTCTAATCCAATATCTACAAAAGCAGACTGCATACCGGGTAATACTCGGGTAATTTTACCCTTATAAATATTCCCAACAATTCCCCGCTTTGACTCTCGTTCAATATGAACTTCTTTTAAAACACCATTTTCAACTAATGTTACACGAGTTTCACTTGGTGTTACATTGACTAATAATTCTGCACCATTCATTGTTCTATTCTTATTTAAAAAACTAATCTTCTAATTTTAACACTAAATCTCATTATAGAGAGTAAAATTTACTTTGTATCTCACAATAAATTTGCTAATCTGCGATCCGTTTCACATAATTTTAATATATTGTAGATGTAATACCCAACTTCTACTAATAGGACAACAATCAATGACAACTCAAACCTTTATTTTAGGTAAAGACAAAGCGTTAGAAGACAGTATTAATACTTTTCAACATAAATTAACTCAACTTGGCTTTGATATCGAAGAAGTCTCTTGGCTCAATCCCGTACCTAATGTGTGGTCGGTGCATATTCGTGATAAACATTGCCCACAATGTTTTACCAATGGCAAAGGGGCAACTAAAAAAGCGGCATTAGCCTCTGCACTAGGGGAATTTTTTGAACGTCTTTCAACTAACTATTTTTGGGCGGATTTTTATTTAGGTCAGCAACTTGCAAACAGCGATTTTGTGCATTATCCCAATGAAAAATGGTTTGCAATTGAAAATGAACAGCAACTACCAAGCGGTCTGTTAGATCCTTATTTATGCAATTATTTTGATCCTGATAATGAACTCACACCAGATCTATTAATTGATCTACAATCTGGTAATGAAAAGCGTGGTATTGTCGCACTGCCTTATACTCGTCTTGATGATAATGAAACCATTTATATCCCACAAAGTATTGTTGGCAATTTATTTGTATCTAATGGAATGTCAGCAGGTAATACGAAATTTGAGGCTCGTGTACAAGGGCTTTCAGAAGTTTTTGAACGCTATGTTAAACATAAAATTATTACCGAAGCCATCAGCTTGCCTGAAATTCCTCAAACTATTATAGATAGCTATCCTAATATCAAGGCATCAATCTCAAAATTGGAAGACGAGGGATTTCCAATCCTTTGTTTTGATGCTTCATTAGGTGGGCAATTCCCTGTCATTTGTGTGATTTTATTAAATCCACACAATGGTACTTGCTTTGCCTCGTTTGGTGGACATCCTAATTTTGAAGTCGCTTTTGAACGTACGGTAACCGAATTATTGCAAGGCAGAAGTTTAAAAGATTTAGATGTTTTCACTCCGCCCTCTTTTGATAATGATGATGTGGCAGAACATAGCAATATTGAAACGCATTTTATCGATTCAAGCGGTCTGATTTCGTGGGATTTATTCAAAAAAGATCCTGATTTTGATTTCCATCATTGGGATTTTTCAGGCTCAACCCAACAAGAGTTTGATAACCTAATGGCAATATTCAACCACCTTGAACAACCTGTTTATATTATGGATTATGAGCATTTAGGAGTTTATGCGTGCCGAATTTTAGCCCCGAGTATGTCTAATATTTACCCTGCTGATGATTTAATTTATACCAATAATAATATGGGAATGCAGTGGCGTGAGATCTTATTAGATCTACCCAATTTTCATCATAACAAAGCCACTTATCAAGAATTACTAGAGCAACTTGACGAACAAGGTATTGATGATTTCACCCGTGTAAGAGAGTTTTTAGGCATAGCCGCAAATAAAGGTTCAGCACTACAAACCCTACGTATTGGTGAACTAAAATCAATGCTCAACCTCGCCATTGGCAACTTAGAAGAAGCCTTAGACTGGGCAAACTGGACAGTAGATATGAACGCAACAGTATTCACTCCAGAAAGAAACAATTACTATCGTTGTTTAATTCAATCTATTGAACTCTTCTTAGATAAAGAGCGAGATCCTAAACAATATCAAACTATCTTTGAAAAAATGTATGGAAAAGAGACGGTGGAATTTGTTTGGAATGCTATTGCTGGTGGTAATCCATTCTATCAATGGACAGCTTCTGATGAAAATTTAACAGGTTTAACCTCTCATAAAAAATTACTTGAAGCGTATTTTAAAGTGCAAAAAGCGAAACTAAATCCTATTCAAAACTAATTATTCAACCACAATTAAGCGGTAAGATATTGATCAAAATTTGCAGAAAATGATCAATATCATACCGCTTGTATTACTTTAAACCGACTTTAATTATTTATAAAAAAGCGAGCAAATTTATTCTCTGCTCGCTATATTTAGTTTATTAAAATGAAATACTACACATCATAAGTGGTTGAAGCCACATCTCCGCCACGACCTGTCCAGTTAGTATGGAAAAATTCGCCACGAGCTTTGTCGATACGCTCATAAGTATGAGCCCCAAAGTAGTCACGTTGAGCTTGTAACAAGTTTGCTGGTAAACGTGCCGAAGTGTAACCATCTAAGAAGGTAATCGCAGATGTCATACAAGGCATAGGGATACCTGTTTCGATAGATTTCGCCACCACTTTACGCCAGTCTGCTTGGCTGTTTTCTAAAATATCTTTGAAATATTTATCAGAGCCTAAGAAGATTAAATCAGGATTTGCTTCATAAGCGTCACGGATATTACCTAAGAATGCACTGCGAATAATACACCCTTCACGCCATAATAATGCGGTGTTACCGTAATTGATATTCCAACCAAATTCTTCTGACGCTTGACGAATCAACATAAAGCCTTGTGCGTAAGAGATGATTTTTGACGCTAATAATGCTTTACGAACCGCTTCAATCCACTGTGCTTTGTCGCCTTCCACTTTACCAACAGTTTTGTTGAATAATTTTGATGCTTCAACACGTTGCTCTTTGAATGAAGACACACAACGAGCAAATACAGATTCAGTGATTAAAGTTAAAGGAATACCAAAGTCTAATGCGTTGATACCTGTCCATTTCCCTGTTCCTTTTTGACCCGCAGTATCAAGAATTTTATCTACTAAACGGCTACCATCTTCATCTTTATAACCTAAGATTTCTGCTGTAATATCAATTAAATAGCTGTCTAATTCTGTTTTTCGCCATTCATTGAACGTCGCTTCTAATTCATCATCCGATAAACCTACACCTTCTTTTAAGAATTGATACGCTTCACAGATTAACTGCATATCGCCATATTCAATACCGTTATGAACCATTTTCACAAAGTGACCAGCACCGTCTTGACCAACCCAGTCACAACAAGGTTCGCCTTCTGGCGTTTTGGCTGAAATAGCTTGTAAAACAGGTTTTACAAATGGCCAAGCTTCTTCGTGACCACCTGGCATAATTGAAGGTCCAAATCTTGCCCCTTCTTCGCCACCTGAAACACCAGTTCCGATAAAACGAATGCCTTTTTCACGAAGTGCTACTACACGACGGTTTGTATCAGGATAATTTGAGTTACCACCATCAATGATAATATCACCTTCATCTAAGTATGGTACTAAGCTATCGATAAATTTATCAACCACTTCGCCCGCACGCACCATTAACATAATGCGGCGTGGTTTTTCTAATTTATCCGCCAAATCTTGCAGAGAATACGCACCAATAATATTGGTGCCTTTCGCTTCATTGTTTAAGAAATCATCAACTTTTGAAGTAGTACGGTTATACGCCACCACTTTAAAACCGTGATCATTCATATTTAAAATTAGGTTTTGTCCCATTACGGCTAAGCCAATAACACCGATATCGCCTTTCATTTTTGCTCCTCGTTTTGTTTTTTAATTTAAAATCTTTCTATCGTAAAAACATAGTTTACTATGCTTACATACAAATTTTTATATAAATGATGATATTAAAAATCTTATATAAAACTTTTTACCCTAATTATTTCCACAATTATCTGTTGCCATTTCACAACCTGTAACCACCCTAATAATATTCTGCTTTGGATAATATGCTAACCCTCTATAAGAATTCTGACCATAAGAAGAAGCAAATAATCTTGAAATATTATTAGATGCCAACTTACCTACATCAATATATTTCATACTTCCCTTGACTAATATATCAGGATCTTCATAAAAATATTTCCACTTCATATCTTTGACATATTTAAAAGGTGGTAATAGCCAAGATGTTTCAATATTATTTCCAATAGCCGCATAACCAATACAGCTTTCTCCAAATATCCAATTTGGAAATTTCTTTTCAACTTCTCCTAACTTGATCTCTTTTAAAGTTGTAGTCAACAAATTTTCTAACACAATATTTTCTGGTACTCTAAAGAAATCAACATAACAAGCAAAATACTCATCATCTAAATGAGGTTCTTTAAAACGGTAACTCAATAATGGCTCTATTTTATTATTTTCATTATTCTTTAACAGTGCAACAATTTTAGAATGCTCGTTATGAAAATACTCAAAAGTCTCTATTGCTCCCCAATATTTCGAAAGAAACCCATAGCTAATCAATCCTATGATAAAAATAATAGGTAAAAAGCAAATACTTAAAATAACAGCAGAACATATGGCAAAATATTGCTAAATAATTTTTTTAAATCTTCTGGCACTATTCTGCTTCCTTTAATATTTTTTTAATAAAATAATTTAAAATTTAATGCAATTTTTATAGTAATCTAACTACTTATATTTTTCCAATTTTAATTAAATCAACAACTCCCACTATGGCATCCTGTTATAACTTTAATAATATGCTGTTTTGGATATAAAACCACTCCCCTAAAAGGTGGGTCTTGTAATGATATAAAAACCCTTGAAATATCTTCTGAAGGTAAATTTACTAAATTAATATTTTCAGTACTTCCTTTTATCAATAAACTGAAATCAGGATAATTTCCCCTCCAATTTGGTTTTGGTACTTTTGCATAAGTAAATGGCAAAGGTAACCATGCTTTATCATTAATTCTAAGGCTTCCATGTTGTTCTAGCAATCGATAATGATCTGCACAATCAGAATGATAAGTCTTATATTTTTTATAATTTATCGTACCCTTTATTTCTGTTAAACTTTTCCAATTCAAATCGTTAAATACAATATCTTGAGGTACTTTAAAAAATGTTGAATAACAATAAAAATGATAACTTCGACTTCGTTGAAAGCGATATTTTAATAATGGCTGTATGTATCCTTCTGAGTGCTCTTTTAATGAAGAAGATAAAAAGGAATAATGTTCTAAATCATACTTTGTAAATTTACTGCTTACATCCCAATATTTATTAATATTATGGGCTATTTCACGTGATAAAAGTACAGTAATATCTACAAGTGCAAACGGCACTACCCCGAACATTATAAGAAAAAGTAAAAAAAACAACCCTAAAATTTTCATTCCATGGCAACACCCTTCTCTAAATGTTCCTTCCTTAACTATTTCTTCTTTCATTGCACTTTAACTCTCTTTAAACGAATTCGATCATTTACCTTTCTTTATATCAAATTTAATAATCCCTACAATTATTACTATCACAGCTTGTTACAACTTTAATAATATGTTGCTTTGGGTATAACACTAAGGCTCTATAAAAATTATTACCGAAAGAATATGCTAGAATTTTTGAAATATTCTCTGTACTTAGTGTTACCTTATTCACATTCTCAGTATTTCCCTTTATCAGCAAATTAGGATCTTCATACGAAGTATGTTCTATCTTTGCATAACTAAATGGATATGGCAGCCAAATTGAATTATCAATTTTATAATTACCGTGCCCTGCAACATATTTATGATAATCAATACAAGAATGTGACCACTCCCAATTAGGAAATTTAGTATCAATATCATCTAACTTAATATCAACAGCATTATTCAAACTTAAATTTTCAAGTGAAGTTTCCTTAGGTATTTGAAAATAATCTACATAACAATAATAAAGCTTTCTATCAGGATAAACGCCTATTTCTTTAAATCGATAATTTAATAATGGTAATATTTCATTACTCTTTATAAATGAAGAAACAACTTGATAATGCTCATTATGAAAATCATTAAACTGACTAACTACCGAGCAATATCTATAAAAATCAAAAATCCAAGGTAAACCAATAATCAACGTAGCGATTAAAATGAAAACGCCTAAAAAATATTTGAAAATATCAAAAATAAGCTCTGTTAGTATGTAAAAAAATCTTATTAAAAATTGTTTCATTTATATCATTTATATCATTTATATCATTTATATCATTTATATCATTTATATCATTTATATCATTTATATCATTTACAAAATGTTACACCAATAATAGGCAAGGCATGCCTTGCCTCTACGATTATTTAACCCAACAACTCCCCAGCCTCCTTATCCAAATACCACTCGGTATTTCCATTGCTCGCTTTAATTCTAGCCGCTGGATAATTTTGTGCTTTTGGATCATCTGCAAAAATTTGTTTAATGATAACCGCTTTACTCTGTCCTGTTACAAGATAAGTGACTCGTTTTGCTTTTTCAATCAATTTTGCTGTTTTTGAAATGCGTAATTGTTTTGTTTCAGGGTGTTCTGCAATTATTACTAAACGCTCATCATCAAAATCAGTTTGATTTGGGAATAATGAAGCCGTATGTCCGTCTGTTCCCATTCCTAAAATAATCCAATCAAATTCTTGGTTTGGTACGCAATCTGTGATTTCTTGTTCAAAGCGGATTAACTCTGCTTGAACTTCTTGTTCCCCTTGAATACGGTGAATATTTTCAGTAGGAATATCAATATGATCAAATAACAACGCTTGCACTTCGCCATAATTACTTTCAGGATCAGTTGGTTCAACCATTCGCTCATCACCCCACCAAAAATGTAAATTTTTCCAATTTATTTCGGTGTTATAAGGCGGTTGAGCGAGTATTTTAAACAATAATTTTGGCGTACTTCCACCTGAAAGCGAGATATGAACAGGCTCGCCTTGTTCACTGTATGCTTTAAATTCTTGTGCGATCTTTTCTACCGCTTGCTGGGCTGAATCAAAAATAATTTTATTCATTACTGTTATACCTTTTTCTTCATTTTACCTGATGGACGACGCCATACTTTGCCTTCTTTGGCAATTAAACGATCCGCTTCTTTTGGTCCCCAAGTACCTGCTTCGTAATCGTAAACTCGTCCTCCTGCTTTTTTATAAGCTAAGATTGGCTCAACGAATTTCCAACATGCGTGAACAGCATCAGTACGAGCAAATAAGGTCGCATCACCTTTCATTGCATCTAACAGTAAACGTTCATAAGCGGTTAAAAGGTTTGGTGAGGCTAAGTCGGCATATCTGAAATCCATTGAAACTTCTTTTGACTCAAACCCTGAACCTGGTTTTTTCAAGCCAAAACGCATAGACACACCTTCATCTGGTTGAATGCGGATAATCAATTTATTATCAGGGGCATTTTGACTAAATACTGGATGAGGGGTTGTTTTAAAGTGAATGACCACTTCTGTTACACGTGCTGGTAACATTTTTCCTGAACGCACATAAAAAGGCACTCCTGCCCAACGCCAGTTATCAATTTCACAGCGTAATGCCATATAGGTTTCTGTATTTGAATCTGCAGGAACACCTTTTTCTTCCAAGTAGCCTTTTACTTGCTTGCCGTTAATTTCTGCTCGAGTATATTGCCCTAAAACTAAATTATGCTTCACGGCTTCTTCACTTAATGGGTGTAAACAGTGTAAAACTTTTGCGACTTCATCACGCATTGAATTTGCGTTAATAATTGCTGGAGGTTCCATTGCAACCATTGCTAATACTTGTAATAAATGGTTTTGGAACATATCTCGCATTGCACCTGAACCATCATAATAGCCACCACGATCACCCACGCCAATAGTTTCTGCCCCTGTAATTTCAATATAATCAATAAAATTTCTGTTCCAAAGAGGTTCAAATAAGCCATTTGAGAAACGTAATACTAATAGATTTTGGACGGTTTCTTTGCCTAAATAGTGATCGATACGATAAATTTGATGTTCTTCAAAATAATGATGAATTTGAATATCTAACTCTTTTGCAGTATGGATATCATAACCAAAAGGCTTTTCAACAATTAAACGTTTCCAACCATTCTGTTCGCTATTTAAACCGTGAGCAGCGAGACATTCGGGAATAATGCCATATAAACTTGGCGGAGTTGAAAGATAATAAAGGGTATTTCCTTCCGTTTGATAACGCTGATGAAGATCATCCAAACGAGGAATAAGTTTGGCATAATCTACTACATCAGAAGTATTAACCGATTGATAATAAAGATGTTTGCAAAAATTATCTAACATCTCACCGCTTGTATGCCCTGCTTCAATTAACGCGCCATACATTTTTTCTCGAAATGTTTCATCACAAAAGTCACTACGTGCTACCCCTAAAACAGAAAAGTTTTCTGTTAACTGCCCGACTTTATATAAATCATAAAGTGCTGGTATCAATTTACGGTAGGTTAAATCTCCTGATGCACCAAAGATTACAATACAATTATTATCTGCTTTCATTATTTACCTCGACTATGTTTATTTTCAGCTACTATGACATACTTTTATAAAAATGATTAGTTGATATTAACTATTAAACTGATACATTTTTTGCCAATTTATTTTTTTATTTCCTACCATTAAAAAAGGAGGATTAATAAGGGTTTCCCGTTGATTATAGGTTAAAGGTTCAAAATTAAGATTATAAATTTCACCGCCAACTTCAGAAAGGATAACCTCTGCCGCTGCGGTGTCCCATTCCCCTGTTTTACCAAAACTTATATAACAATCTGCTTTTCCTTCTGCAACCAATCCTGCTTTTAAACTGCTAGAACCACAGCGTAAAAATTCAAAAGTATGTTGAATGCTATTTTTTATTTTGGTGTGTTTTCCACTTCCTACAGCAATAATTAAGCGGTCAGATCTTTCCAACTTTTTGCAATTTTTTTCTAAACGATGAGCTTCACCTTTTTCAATTAAAAAAGCCCCTTGATTTTCCATTGCATAATAAGTTTTATCCAAAATAGGGGCGTGAATAATCCCTAAAACAGGTTTATTGTGACGCACTAATGCTATCATTATCGAAAAATGGTCTGTTCTATCAATAAATTGTTGTGTGCCATCAAGGGGATCGACTATCCAATATTCATTCCATTTTTCACGTTCAGAAAGGGGATATTGACAATTTTCTTCAGATAAGATGGGAATATTTGGGGTAAGTTTGGATAATTCTTCAATTAAAAATTTACTAAGGAATAGATCGGCTTCAGTCACGGGGCTACTATCTGGCTTTATCGTTATTTCCACAGATTTTGTATAAAACTCTGCTAAATGACGACCAGCTTGATACACAATATCTAAAAGAGATTGGTTCAATTGCTGCATTATCTACTCCTTCTTTAGTATAAATTTGGGGAATAGTGTGATTGTAAACTATTTTTTGCAAAAAATTAACTTATAAATAACTGCTGAATAACATCTCTATTTAATTGCTGACCTATTACCACAATACGTTCATCTGGCATTGATTCACAACCAGTAATGGTATATTGACTTTCCACTATATCAAATTTCATCCAAACATCTGCAATTTCAGCATAGCCGTTTACTCGTGCAATTTTTCCACATAGCCCTGTGGTAAGCCAAAATAATCTATCTGCAAGTTGGTCAATATTCTGAATATTATGAGACGAGAAACTGATATTTTCCAATGGATCGACTTTTGCATCTTCTTGACGAAAAAAACGATAATTTACTTTATTCTCTTTTTGTTGAATTTCAATACCTTTTTCTAATAGTGAAAGCCAGTTTTCTTTATTCCAAGTACTATAATGTGAATCAAAAAATTCCACATTATTTGTAAATTTTAATGAAGATCTTACCGCTTCAAAATCACTTTTTGAAAAAGTTTCTGATTTACTGACAACGACCGTGCCTGCTGTATTAAGCTGATCTTGAAAATACTCAGGAAAATGTTGTTTACTCTCTTGATAGTGACGACCATCGACAATGGTAATCGGGGCAACAAGAGAAATATCCTCATAGACAATACGATTAAGCTGTTCAAGAATTTTACTTGGCATTGCCACACCACTTGGCTCAATCAATAAATAATCTGGGTTAAGGGTGTTTGCAATAGTGAGAACCGAATAACTAAAATCTAAATTTAACGAGCAACAGATACAGCCTTCGGTTAATTCCCAAACTTTCATATCTACGTCTTTATTTTGGCTTTGCTCTTGTTTTAGCAGTTCACCATCTAACCCGAGTTCACCAAATTCATTTTCTAAAATCACGAACTGACGACCAGTTTGTTTGACCATATCTTTAATGAAAGAGGTTTTACCTGCACCTAAAAATCCTGAAATAACGAGTATTTTCATTTAATTGACCTAAGAGTATCTTTAAATAGAATCGTAGGGGAGCATTAGCAAACTTGTTTGCGTATATGCTCCCGAATACATTGGATAAAATTATTTTATTTGGATCTTATCCTTTTTAATTTTATTGTATTTTGAGCAGATTTGATATCAAGCAACGGGCGGATATACGCAAACAAGTTTGCTAATGCCGCCCCTACTTATTTTTACAAATAAAAAAGCACGGTTGCTCTCATTACATTCACAACCGTACTCTTATATAAGAATAATGGCTTATAAGTTGCTATTAAACTATAAAACAACCACAGGTTTAATTAAATCTGCTGGTTTATCTTTCATTAATAGCAATGCTTCTTCAACGTGTTCAAAGCCTTTGAATTTATGGGTTAATAATGGTTTAACATCTAATTTACCACATTCAATTAAGCTGGCTAATTTTTCAAGACGTAAACGTCCCCCTGGCATTAAACCTCCATTGATTTGTTTATGACCCATACCTACACCCCAAGTTTCACGTGGAATATTAATGCTTGCACCACGACCTAAGTAGTTTACGTTACCGATTTTACCACCCGGTTTTAACACATTGATAATTGGTGCAAAAGTATCAACTGTACCACCAGCAATAATAGCTTTATCGACACCTTTACCATTCGTCATTTTCATTACTTGCTCATCAATTGGCTCGTGATAACCGATAAAATCAGTTGCACCATAACCTTTTGCAGCTTTTCTACAATTTTCACGAGTACCTACACAAATAATACGTGAAGCACCTCTTAATGCAGCTCCTGCTACAGCCATTAGACCAACTGGTCCAATACCTACAACTAATACTACATCACCAAACTGAACATCAGCAAGTTCAACACCGTGAAAACCTGTTGGCACCATATCTGATAACATACACGCTTCTTCTGGAGGAATTGAATCGGGTAAGTGAGCAAGGTTAGCATCTGCGTGGTTTACGTGGAATAATTCACCAAATACGCCATCTTTAAAGTTTGAGAATTTCCATCCTGAAAGCATTCCACCAGAGTGCATAGGGAAACCACCTTGTGCTTCCACCGTTCCCCAATCTGGCGTAATTGCAGCAACCATTACACGATCACCCGGTTTGAAATCTTTAACTAACTCACCAACTTCCTCTACCACACCACAGGCTTCGTGACCGAGAATCATATTCTCTCTTTCACCAATAGCACCTTCCCATACGGTATGGATATCTGAGCTACAAGGCGACACTGCCAAAGGGCGAACGATTGCATCCATAGGACCACATTTTGGTGCCTCTTTCTCAATCCAACCAGTTTCACCAATTTTTAACATTGCAAAACCTTTCATTTTAGTTCTCCTATAAAGTTAATATTAAAAATAATTACTAATACGAATTATACTCTTTTGGAAAACCAAATCACGTTTTTTTTTACTCCATTTGGCGTAAAAATTTGGTTAAAAATGTTAATAATTTTTACTTTTTTAAATCGCTTTTTCAATAGCTTCTGCAATACGTTGAGAATTAACACCACCTTTCGCACAGCGTTTTTCTAAACAAGACTCAATAGAAAGAATGGGATAGACATCATCAGCAATCACGGTATGAAATTGTTGAAATTCATCAAGGGTTAATTCCTCTAATGCTTTTGCATTTTTTATAGCATAAACCACCGCTTCCCCAACAATATGGTGAGCCTCACGGAAAGGAATACCTTTGGCGACTAGATAATCCGCTAATTCTGTGGCATTGGCATAGCCTTGTTTTGCTGCTTCTAATGTTCGTTCAGTATTAATTTTAATATCGTCTAACACTAAAGCTGCCATATCTAAACAAGCAAGCCACGTATCAACAGTATCAAAAATACCCTCTTTATCTTCCTGCATATCTTTATTATAAGCAAGAGGCAACCCTTTAATTGTTGTTAACAACCCTGTTAATGCTCCAATAACTCGCCCTGTTTTACCACGAATAAGCTCGCAAGCATCAGGATTTTTCTTTTGTGGCATAAGTGAAGAGCCTGAAGTAACTCGATCGGCTAATTCAATAAAGTTGGCTTCACCGCTGTTAAAAATAATTAAATCTTCTGAAAAACGTGAAAGGTGTACCATACTAATAGAGGCAACAGCAAGTAATTCTAAAATATGATCACGATCCGATACACTGTCTAAACTATTATTTGTTGCACTTGCAAAGCCTAAATCCTGTGCCAATTTTTCACGATCAATCGGATACGCAGTCCCCGCCAATGCTCCACAACCTAACGGGCAAGTATTCATTCTATTATAAGCATCTTCTAAACGAGAATAATCACGTGCCAACATTTCATAATAGGCTAAACACCAATGAGCAAAAGTCACAGGCTGGGCACGTTGTAAATGGGTATAACCCGGCATTACTGCATTTTGATGATTTTTTGCAGTTGTGACTAATTTTTGTTGTAAACTACGAATGCTATGTTGCAATAATTTAACTTGAGCTTTGCACCATAATTTAATATCTAACGCCACTTGGTCATTACGGCTTCGTCCTGTATGCAATTTTTTACCCAAATCACCTAATTTTTCAATCAGTTTTGACTCTACCCAACTATGAATATCTTCATTATCATCTTGTAAAATCACCTTCAAATTTGGTGCTAATTCAGTGTGTAATTCTTGTAGTGCTTGAATTAATTTCTGTTCTTCCTCTTTGGTAATAATGCCCACTGATGCAATCGCCTTTGCCCAACCAATCGAGCCTTCAATATCTTGCAACCCTAAACGATAATCAAAACACAAAGAATCGTTAAAAAGTTTAAACCGTTGATCTGCTGATTCACTAAAACGTCCACCCCAAAGTGCCATAATTTTTCCTTTATTTTTTATTAAATTAATTTAAAAGCAAATTTTCATATAGTTGCTTTTCTTTTTAGTCAATTACAATATTACATTATTTTTTTATCAAATAAAGTAGTAAAATCTTAACAAGATCATACCGCCTACAAGTTTAGTATTTACCCAAAAAACTCACCATTTTCACAATAATTATCTCCTGTTAGAGGGAAGAAAATTATAGTGCAGTCTTTGTTATTGTTAATACGTTTAATCAATTTAGTCAGAAAATCAGCCGTCTGCTTTTTCACTTCTTCGCCTCGATCAAACCAATAAAGCTCAATAAAGGTAAAGCCTTCAACGATTTTTCCATCAAAAATATACTCGGTTGGATAATGCTCTAAGGTAAACCAATCACGATCGCAACCAATGATTTCCGTTAAACCATCAATGATTTCTTTGCTGTTTTCAACAATTAAATTTTTCTCAATTCCACGAATTTTTAAATGTGGCATCGTTTTGCTCCTTTGGGATTTTATAAAATAGTTCCGTCATTATATTTCAAATTTGCCTATTTCTTAATACATTTAGTGAATATTTTCTTCAAAGGCTTTTAAACGTTTTCTGATCGACATTAACTCAACGACCGATCCCCACGAATAAACAAAGAATTGGAATGAACCTTCCACTTGATTAAATGCACGAGTAATTTGTTTAAATACACCTAATGTAATCACACCCGCTACAATAGTAGGAGCAAGCACGATGTAAGGTACCATTACATCAAACTGAATATACGACCATTTCGCCATATCAAAATAAAAATAATTCCAATATAGTTTAAAATAGTTCTTACGCACATCTTTATATAAATTTTTAACGGTAACAGGATCAGCTCGATTAGGATCGTCTTCGCCATAAACCAATTCTTTACGATAAGCAGCTTCCACTTTTTGATTATTAAACTCTAAACCCGGTAATTTAATACCGACTAACGCAAGCAATAGCGTTCCGCCCAGAGAAAATAAAATTGCCACATAAATCAAACCGTGACTGACTTCACCAATTAGAGGGTAAGTTGTGATTTTTTTGCTTAATTCCCAAAGTAATGGAAGAAAAGCAAACAGTGTCATTAAAGAGTTGATAAAACTAATGCCGAGTGATTCAACAATTTTAGCAAAACGCATCGTATCTTCTTGAATACGCTGTGAAGCCCCTTCAATATGGCGTAATTTATCCCAATGAGACATATAATAATCATTCATTGCAGTACGCCAACGGAATACGTAATGTCTGGTAATAAATTCTACTACCACAGAAAAAATAATATAAATACCAGCAATTTTAATGTAGGAAAATATTTCGAGCATTACATCAGATAATGGCACTGAATTGGGTTTAGTTAGCACATCTTGAATAGTATCAAAAAACTCGCCATACCATTCATTTATCAATACTTGAACGCTAACTTGATACCAACTTGCCGCCAATAAAAAAATACTTCCTAAAACAGACCAAGGTAAATATTTTTTGTCTAGAAAAAAGGATTTAAACATTATAAAAATCTCATATAAAAAATAAAAATACTAATGGGTTAAGATAGTGTTAAACCGCACTGAGTTTTTAAGCACTTTCGTTGCTAATTGCTCTAACTTTTGTTGAGTAACAATGTGTTCAAGCCTTGTTACTCGATACAATAAATTTGGACTATTTGTGACTAAATAACTTTCTTCAATCATATTTAGTACCATTAGCAATGAATTATATTCATTCTTTAAGCTGTTTCTTTTTTCAGCAAGTTTTTTGAAAAATAATTCTCGATCAATGCCATTGTTAAGAAAATCATCTAATATTTTATGGCTCATTTGCTTTAATTCATTTACTCTTGATGGTGCACAACTAAAACTGATTTTGCCTTCAATTTGCGATGAATAAGGGGCTTGCGAGAACCAACTTGTGACAGAATAAACCCCAGAAGCTTTTTCCCTTAAATTTAAACGCAACTCTTCTTGCAACATATCGCCCAAAATATCCAATAAATACTCATTTTCAGGGTTATAGCGGTTGTTCGTCGTTAAATAAATATCCACTTCTGCTCTCGGCTCATTTAAACCTTTTAATATAAAATCCTTGCTTGGACTATTGATAAGTAAAGGTTTAAGCGGACGATTTATTTTAACCATCGGTACAGTGGCTAAATATTTCTTCGCTAATTTTTCAACGGTTTTTTGATCGATATCGCCTACGATAAAATAGGTAAAATCTGTTTTATTCAAAATATACTTTTGATAAAGTTTTGATAAAACATCTGATTTCAAGCTATTAAAATGAGACGGTTTTTTAGTATAAACCGTTTCTCGGTTTGGATAGCGTAATTTTGACACTTGATAAGCAAATTCACTTTCTTTATCTTGGTCTGCAAAATAGCTTTGCATATCATATTGATATTTTTTTAAAACCACCTTAGAGATTGGGCTTGCTTGCAATCTAAATCGAAATAATTTTAAAATATTTTCTAAATTATCGCTTTTGGAAATGCTGGTAAAACCTTGTTTTGCTTCATCAATCACCGTCATAAATGCAATCGGATTATTACCAAATTGTTTAGTTAAATAATCTTGTGAAAATTTTCCAATGCCAGTGTCATCAACCATTGTCGTAGCTGCTTTTAATAACTGATAATCCTTTTCTGGTACAGAACGTAATCCGCCAGTGGTAATCGCACTAAAATGAACTTTTTGTGGATTTTTATCACTATAATAATAAACCAGCTTGCTGCCATTTTCTAACTGATACTCGGTTATATCCATATCATTCCAATGATTAAGCATACTGATATTGCCTTGTGTTAAAGCCAATTTCTGCTCTTTAAATGAAATAATATGTGCTTTTTGGGGGTTACTATTCCAGTGTGATTGAGATTGTCCTAACGCCTTTTCCCATAAAGCCTCAACTTCTTTTACATCAAAATTAAACGACATTTTTTTAAAGGGTTGTGTAACCAGTAATAATTTAGCTTTTAATTTTACCCACTGTTGAATAACTTGATTGACTTCATTCAACGTTATTTCATTTAATAACTTTTTGTTTAATTGGTATTTATATTGCTGAGATAAATTCACTTGATCAGTTGCTGCTGAAATCAATAAATCATCAGCGAGATTTAAACTATTAATTTCAATCCCTTTTTCCGTTTCATTTAACTTTTTAATACGTTTTACTTCACTATCAAATTCAGCTTGCTCAAAGCCATTTTGATTTATTTCCGCAATAAAATTAAATAAGATTGAAGCGGTTGTTAAATAATCATTTTTTGCAATTTTATTATTTTTTAATTGAAGGTTAAAAACCCATTCCAATGTTTCTCGACCTAAATAATTTTGATATAAATTTGCCGATTCAATTTGGTTTTTATTGGTTTTTTCCCATTTTTGTAAACGAAGGTTAGTTAAACGTATCGCTATTTGTTGCAATAATTCCTGTTTATATTCCGCAACAGTATCTTGATTTCTTAACTCTTTAAAAAGACCAAATTCAATACTTGGTGTGTTCATTTGTTTTTCAGACACTGTCGCTACACGCCATTTTTCAATCACGGGAACTCGATAATCTATTTTTGGCAACGACGTTTTAGCCGTTGTTTTTTCTTTTAGCTTTTGCTTAATTAAATTGACCACTTGGGCTGGATCAATATCGCCTACAATGATTAAGGACATATTATCAGGGCGATACCATTTTTTATAAAAATCATAAACTCGCTGTTGAGAAATATGTCTAATGATGTTCACATCTCCAATTGGATCTCTTTTAACATAACGAGAATGTGCCATTTCGACTAAACTTTTTTTATTCCCTAAACGCAACATTGGGCTTAATCTTGCTCGCCATTCTTCTAACACAACGCCACGCTCTGCATCTAAATCTTCTGGCAAAATAGTCAAATTATGTATCCATTCATTCACAACATCTAAGGCAAGATCGAGATTTTTTTCATTATTTTTCGCTAAATTGAGCGTATAAACCGTATTTTCAAAATCAGTGAACGCATTGATATCTCTGGCAAATTTCATTCCCAGTTTTTCTAAAATATCAATAATCTGATTTTTAGGGAATTTCTTAGAGCCATTAAATGCTAAATGCTCAACTAAATGAGCAACCCCTTTTTGATCATCATCTTCATTTAATGATCCTGCATTGACCACCAACCGAAGGTAAACTTTATCTTTGGGCAAGGTATTTTTTAACACATAATAACGCAGACCATTTTCTAATGTCCCTTTTGTAACTTTCTCATTAAAAGACAATTTCTCAGCGGGGTTAAAATGAGAAACCCCACAGCTATTTAATAAAAAAATAGCACATATAAATAATATTTTTTTCATCATTATCACTAACTAAAAAAGGGCAATAATTTGCCCTATATAATTGATATTTAAAGGTTAATTAAAATTCATAGCCTAATTCAAGCCAGAATTCACGACCAGCAGTATAGAAACCATTATTAATGCCTCTGCTTGTCATTCCTTTTCTCGTTTTATTTAAAACATTAAGTACGTCAAATTTTACATAAGGGCTATGTTTACCAAATTTAGGTGACCAACGAACACTGGTATCCCATTGAACATGAGTACCATAATCAAAGCTTGTGTAAACATCATCAACATTTGTTTCATTCACACCTTTAATTGGTGCCTTAATATAAAGTTTATTTCTCCAATCGATACTATAATCAGGGATAGTCATATCCAAACCGAAACGAACCGTCCAATTTTCACGATTATTATTGATTTTACGTCTCATATCACCATAAGACATTGATTTACCATCAAGTATTACTGGTTTATTTAAGTCTGTTTGAGCATAATCAAGGGCATCAACATCTAACCAATCAATACCAAGTGAAGTATTCCAATAAGTTTTTCCTAACTTCCAAGCATCTAAATTAGAAATTTGTAAAGTATAAACATTAACACCATAATCATCACCTTTTACATAGCAACGATCTGATCCATCAACACAATTTTTTGATAATACAATACGATCTTTATTTTTTCTATGAATAAAACCTGCATTAAACATCACATTTTTATATTGTTGATTAAAGCCTAAACTCAGCTCATCAGAATAAGGTGTTTTAAATGATTTGGTATCACTATAGCGATTAGGTGAAACATTATCTAGCTTAAAAATACCCTGTGCTAACTTCATTGCTGCAAAGCTACGCCCATAATAGCGGTTTAAACCTAAGCTCATTGAGGTTGTTTCAAGTGGTGACCAATTTGCAACAAAACGTGGCGCAATATTGGTATTTTTTAAGAAATCATCACGCTCAATACGGATACCTGGTCTAAAATCAAAATTACCTACTTTAATTAAATCTTCAGCATAAAGTGATAAGTTTTGATATTTCGTTTTTACTGTTCCTTTGAAAACGTTATTAGATCCCATATCCATTTCAAATGGACCGAATCCAAAGTCCATTATCATTTTCATAGATGCAGAAGCATCTTGTTTACGATTATATTTATAATGTGTAGATTGATATAAACCACCTACTGAAATGGAGTGAGAAACATTACCCAAATCAAAAGGATTCACCGCATATTCCATTGAATAATGAAGGTTATTTTGAGTTAATTTACTATTTCCCATTCCCCCTTTAGATATTTCATATCCATCATAAATTGTTTGATCTAAATGTGTTGCACTCGATTCACGTTTATCACTAAAATAATCATAAGCAAGTGTCGAAGTTAAAACACCTTTATTAAATCCATGAACCCAAGCAAACGTAGCACCATAGGCTTTATGATAGTCATCAACATCACTATTAAAAATATCTGCAAGATATTTACTCTCTTTATAATTAGAATATCTTAATCCTAATTCAAAACGATCATTATCTGATAACCTATAATTAAAATTAGTTAACAAATTATCTGAACGACGAGTATTATTTTCATTACCGTATGAAATATTTCCTGTCTTTTTATCTACAGACATTATTTTTGCTTGTTGAATATTAGCAGTTCTTCGGCTCACACCAAATACAACACCTAAATTATCAGTTAAAGATTTTTCAGCAGAAAGACTAAAAAAGTTTTTATCATACTTTGGTTGGAATTCAGCAACAAATCCTACTGGTGTTGCTTTTGAAAATCTATCTGCTAAATCACTATCTACATCAAATTTAGCCCATTGTGAGCGCGAAGTACGATAACGTAGTTTTACTCGATCTTTACCATCATAATATTTTGTTTTAGCAACAACAGCCCCACCAGAAAAACCACCCAAACTAGCAGAAACATTACTGTCGTGAACAACTATAGAAGATAATAAATTTGCATCAAAAAAATAAGCTTGAGGATTACTAATATTTGGATATTGAGCCATTGAACCATCAAAAATTTGTTCACCCGCTTTTCCCAAATCATTATTAATATTTACATTATCAACATAATAACTAGTTTGAGATTCCTCAGCACCATTGATAGAAATTTCAGCTGGTTTGATTTCACCACGCATTAAACTTGTTTCATCACTATTTTCAAAACGAATATGTGAATTAGATTTTAAATAATCAGAGATATTCCCATTTGAAACGGGTGTTTTTGCAATCTCTTTACTGGTAATTTTTTGGGTTGAAGAAAGTCCTGTATTTTGTTGTCCGTAAACCACCACTTCTGACAGTTTATTTTCTACTAATTGTTGATTGTTGATTGTTGATTGTTCCACATTATCTGCATACACAGGTAATGCAACAGCCACCGTACTTGTTAAAATAATTGATTTATGAAGTTTTTTCACATTAGCCCCTTTGTTTAAAAATAATAACGATTTGTATTTTAAACAAAAAGCATAAAAAAGTCTATGATTAATAATCATCCAGTTTCAACTGTAATGCTTTAATATAGTAAGAGTTTTATTGGAAGATTTAATGTATAAGCGGTGGGATTTTCTTTATTTTTTACAATTTTTGTAAATTTTTATAAAAATATAACCGCCTGGTTGAGTTGTTTTGAGTTATAGTCTACTAGGTAATGGAGTTAGGTATTCGCCTTTAATGAAAAGGCAAGGGTGTTGCTTTCCTTTCATATTTAATTTTATTTCGTCAACAGGAATAT
Organism: Phocoenobacter atlanticus subsp. cyclopteri; assembly: GCF_018343795.1. GTDB lineage: Bacteria > Pseudomonadota > Gammaproteobacteria > Enterobacterales > Pasteurellaceae > Phocoenobacter > Phocoenobacter atlanticus. Next base: position 464,081 of record NZ_CP074346.1, on the reverse strand, counting down.
ATGCAGGACAAAAAACTTTTGTTTCTCCTAAATTCCAAGCAAAATAGCCGTAAAGAGCATTAGAATATTTATATTGACTACTTTCCAAAAAACAAAGATTGTACTTACGATTATCACAATAATCCCATTTTCTAAATTTATTTTTTAGAGCATGAAAGCTTTCTTCATCAATATAAAGCCCTTTACCTTTATTTAATCTAAAAATTTTATTTTCAATAAAACGTTTATCCAATAAATACCAATTCGCTTCCTTAGAATATTCATAAAAGTTTATTTTTTTTGCTGTAAAATTGGGTAATTTCGCAACAAACAGAAATATAAAAGCACTACTTATACATAATACAACTTGTATATTAAACATCTGATCTTTATTGCCTGTATTATAAAAATAACTAAATGGAATAACCAATGAGACCAGATACAAACATGAAAAAATAACTAAAAAACAAGGTTGCGATGTTAAATTTATATTAAAAAATATTAAGATTATACTAATGAAGCAAACGACTAAATAATAAAGTATAGTAAAACACTGCTCTGCTTTCCCTTTGGCTTCCTTTAACAAATAAGAGAGCACAATAGGTAGACCAAAAGAAAAAATTAAGAAAATAACAAATACTATAATTATTGATACTATGCTTTGATTAGCTAAGATATCAGGAAAAATAGATAATGCTGATATACTATCTAAATAATTTCTAACAACCATTGCACCAAAAATATAAGAGCTTATTGTAACTAAAAAAATAAAAATAGTACTATAACTTGAAAAAAACTATGTCTATATTTTTGAGCTTCTTTCTCTTTATTTATTCGTTCTTTATTAGAAAAAAGATTTTTCAAATATCTATAATTATTCATTTTAAACCTCACAAAAAAGTCCATTCAATGGACTTTCTTAAAACCTTAACCCAACTCCTCAACCAACTCCACCGCATAACCAATATAATTCGCTGGTGTCATTTGTTTCAAGCGTTCAATTTCAGCCTGTGGAAGCGGTAGCGTTTCAACGAAATTTTGCATAATTTCTTTGGTTACTCGCTTGCCTCGTGTGAGTTCTTTTAATTTTTCATAAGGTTTTTCAATACCGTAGCGACGCATTACGGTTTGAATCGGTTCAGCTAATACTTCCCAGTTTTGATCGAGATCTTCAAGTAAACGTTCTTCGTTTACTTCTAATTTACTGATCCCTTTTAAAGTTGAGCTGTATGCAATCAACGAATAGCCCACACCTACACCTAGATTACGCAATACCGTAGAATCCGTTAAATCACGCTGCCAGCGAGAAATTGGTAATTTCTGAGCAAGGTGGCTCATTAATGCATTGGCTAAACCTAAGTTTCCTTCGGAATTTTCAAAGTCGATCGGGTTTACTTTATGTGGCATTGTACTTGAACCGATTTCGCCCGCAATAGTGCGTTGTTTGAAATAATTTAAGGCGATATAACCCCATAAATCACGGTCAAAATCAATTAAAATGGTGTTAAAACGTGCGATACAATCAAAATATTCCGCAATATAATCGTGTGGTTCAATTTGAGTTGAGTACGGATTCCATTCAATGCCTAATGATGTCACAAATTCTTGGCTGAATTTATGCCAGTCAATCTCAGGATAAGCCGATAAGTGAGCATTATAATTCCCTACTGCACCGTTGATTTTTCCTAGCACTTCAATTTGTTGCAACTGTTTAAATTGACGTTTTAAGCGATAAGCTGTATTCGCCATTTCCTTACCCATTGTCGATGGAGTCGCTGGCTGTCCGTGTGTGCGACATAGCATTGGAATATGCTGATAACGATTTGCTAGCTCAACAATCGCATTAGTTACCGCTTTCCATTGTGGCAATAACACCTCTTCACGTGCCGTTTTCAACATCAATGCGTGAGAAAGGTTATTGATGTCTTCCGACGTACAAGCAAAGTGCCAAAACTCACTAATTTTAGCCAACTCAGGCAACCCCTCACTTTTCTCTTTTAAGAAATATTCTACGGCTTTAACATCGTGATTGGTAACTCGCTCAATCTCTTTAATTCGCTGAGCGTCTTGTAATGAAAAATTCATAATAATTTGATTTAAGTAATCGTTTGCTTCTTGTGACAATGTAGAAACTTCTTTGATTTCAGTATTTTCAGCGAGTTTTTGTAACCAGCGAACCTCTACCATTACACGAAATCTAATTAATCCAAATTCACTAAAAATTGGACGTAAATCTGCGACTTTGTCTTGATAGCGACCATCAATAGGCGACACAGCAGTAAGGCTATTAAGTTCCATAAAATATTCTCCGATAAAATTATAAGGTTTGATAAAAAGATTGCATTTGGTTTAAGATTTTTTTACGGGCAAACAAAAATTGCCAACGTTTTCCGCCAACTTGTTGCCATAATACGCCCGCTCGCACGCCAGCAAGCAAGGTTGCTCGAATACGATTTTGAACATCTGTTCGAGAAAGGTGTTGTTGCGAACCTGTTACTTGAATTTGTGTACCCAATGGGCTAATAACTTCTCTATAAATACTCGCTAAATTCGCAATAATTTGCTCATTTAGTATATCATTTTCACAAATCAATAACTGACGCTCAACTTGTTGTAAGCGTTGTACCAGTTCAGTTTTTGCCACAGGATTTTCTAGTAATTTTTTACTCAATGCAAGTATTCCAATCCAATAACGACTCACTTCAGTATCTAAATTACCTTTACCGCCACCAAATTGAGCCATTGCAACTTCAATGCCTAATTTTAAGTGAGATAAATCATTATCAAATACCGCTAAAGTGCTATCAGGTTGCGAAACGAATAAGCTTTTTAAAGCGTAACTTAGTATTTCATTATCCTCTCCACAATTTCCTTTATGTGCAAATTTCTGCACTAAACTACCCGCTTGACAAGCCCCTGCGACTGCCACTGAAATATCAAAATAATTCGCCATTGTTTCATCTTCAAATTAAATAAACATAGCCTAAGAATATAGCATTTTTTATGCTTTTTTAGAATGGATGATTTGGTTTATTGGAAAAAATATACAAAATACACAAAATTAGTTAATACTTTTCTAAAAAGTGTCGCCTAGTATATTTATAAAACAAATGTCTTATGCTTAAGCATAATTTTAAGAAATGATCTCTGTTTATTTTGGAAAGGGCTCAAAGATAAATTTGAGCCCTACTTTTAACCTAACGCCGTTTTGAAGAGACAATATTTTCTGTTTACGGCTATTTACGACTTATTCTGCTTTCTCTTTCTCTGTTTCAACAAGAGGTTCTATAACCGTTTCTACCTCTTTAGGTTGTAACGCTTCTTTATTGTCTTCTAACTGAAGTTGTTCAAAAAGATCGATACTGTGAGTTTCAGGTAATAATTTTTCAGAACCATCCGCTAAGTGCGTGTATAATTTTTTATAATCTTTTGCAAGGGTTGATAATAACACTGCACTTTCAGAAAAATGCGTTTCCAACTGTTTTTTCTGTACTTCTTTTTCTGCTTTTACTTTTTTAAATTCTTTTTCAAGTTTAACATGTTGTTTTACATTTCCCTTAGTAAAATACATAACGAAGTAACCTAAAATTAAACCAATGACAAAAGCAATTACAACGGCTGTCCACATTTCATTTGTCCAGTTTTGCATAATATTCTCCTAAATTTAAGTATAAAAAATTAATAATCATCCCTCTATAATAACACTATTTACTTCCCTTATATATGCTTTATCTTTAATTCTATGATACAAATCACAAAAATCAAATGATATCACTTCTCTTTTTACATTTTGTTTACTTATCGGTTTATATCTTTTTGTTATTTCATATAAAAAAATTTTCCTAGTGAATAATTTAAGAAAAACGTATTATCTTTTGAAATTAAATAAAAAAAGGAACCACAATGAAAATCTACGAAGATAATTCTCTAACAATAGGAAATACGCCTCTTATTCGCTTAAAACACTTCGGAAATCAAGGTAATATCTTAGTTAAAGTAGAATCTCGTAATCCGAGTTTTAGTGTAAAATGCCGTATCGGAGCAAATATGGTATGGCAGGCTGAAGAGGATGGTATATTAACTTCAGATAAAGAAATTATTGATGCAACCAGTGGGAATACAGGTATTGCACTTGCTTATGTTGCAGCAGCAAGAGGGTATAAATTAACGTTAACAATGCCCGAAACAATGAGTCTTGAGCGTAAACGATTATTACGAGGGTTGGGAGTAAATTTAATCTTAACTGATGGTTCAAAAGGAATGAAAGGGGCAATAACAAAAGCGGAAGAAATTTTAGCTAGCGATCCTGCACATTATGTAATGTTAAGACAATTTGATAATCCTGCTAACCCCGATATTCACCAAAAAACAACCGCCCCTGAAATTTGGGATGCCACACAAGGCAATGTTGATGTGATTGTAGCTGGCGTAGGAACAGGTGGCACAATTACAGGCATTTCTCGTTATTTCAAACAAGATAAACACAAACAGATTATAAGTGTTGCTGTTGAGCCAAAAGAATCCCCAGTCATTACACAAACTTTAAATCATCAAGAAATTAAACCTGCTCCGCATAAAATTCAAGGTATTGGAGCAGGGTTTATTCCTAAAAATTTAGATTTAACATTAATTGATCGAGTTGAACAAGTGGACAGTGAAACTGCGATTGAAACTGCGCGTCAATTAATGGAAAAAGAAGGTATATTGGTAGGTATTTCATCAGGTGCAGCGGTTGCTGTAGCGGATCTTTTAGCAAAATTACCCGAATTTAAGGATAAGATAATAGTTGCTATTCTTCCTTCTGCTTCTGAGCGTTATTTAAGTACACCTCTTTTTGATGACGTGGATATTTAATTCAACAAAAAAGAAAGAGAGACAGAATATATTCTGTCTCTCTCGTGTCAATTAAATAATAATTATGCTGTAACTAATTTTACTAATTCTTTATCAATGTAATATAGACCTTTACTGTCTTGACCTAATAAATTCAATTTATCTAAAATGCCACCGAATAACGTTTCTTCTTCGTGTTGTTCGCTCACATACCATTGCAAGAAGTTAAATGATGCAAAATCTTTTTCTGCCAAGGTAATCTCTACTAATTCGTTGATTTTCTTAGTAATTAGTTTTTCGTGTTCAAAAGTAAGTTCTAATACTTCTTTCAATGATGAAAATTCTGATTTAGGTGCTTCAATTTCAGCAATGGTCGTATATGCCCCAGTTTCATTCAAATAAGTAAATAGCTTTCTCATATGTACCATTTCTTCTGTTGCGTGTTCACGTAAGAAAATAGCCGCACCCTCATAACCTTTATTTGTACACCACGCACTCATCTGAAGATATAAATTTGATGAATAAAGCTCCAAGTTTAACTGTTCATTTAACATTGTAATAATTTTATTTGATAACATATTTTTTTCCTCTTTGTAAATGGATTAATGGTTTGCACCAAGTGTTGCTAATTCACGATCAATTAAGTAAAGACCTAATTTATCACCACCAATCATATTAAATTTATCGACAATACCATTGAATAAAGTTTCTTCTTCGTGCTGCTCACTGACATACCATTGTAAGAAATTGAATGCAGAATTATCTTTACTATCAAAAGTCACCTCGACTAATTCATTAATTTTACTCGTAACAAATTTTTCGTGCTCTAACGTAATTTCAAAGATTTGTTGTAATGATTCAAACTCGGTACGAGGTGCTTCAATTGTACCTAGCAATGGTAAACCACCCGTTTCGCTCACATAATCAAAAAGTTTTTGCATATGCTCAAGCTCTTCATCCGCATGACGTAATAAAAATTCAGCCGCTCCTTCATATCCGTGATAAGCACACCACGAACTCATTTGTAAGTAAATATTTGAAGAGGCAAATTCTAAATTTATTTGCTCATTTAATTTGTTGATAATTGATTGTTTTAACATTTTGGTTTCTCCATTTGTTCTATTCAATAGGTTGTAACGTTGAATACATTGTAAACCAAATTCTCAATAACATCCACATTGTTGATAATCAAATAAGAACCATTATTACCTAACTCTTTGATTTATTATAATAAATTCAATCTATTCGCATTAGTATATGTTGATATATAAAGCATAAAGATAGGAAATAAAAGGCTTCAAACGAATAAAGATTATCCTTAAAAAGACATTTTGATAGGTTTTGATTATTGATTTAATAGTTAAATATAATGTAAATAATATTTTAAGGAGACAACAAGCGGTATGATTTTGTCTATTTTTTGCAAAATTTATAGTTTCTCTATTGATAGTAACGCAAGTTATTATATAATAAGTAACTAAATTATGACCAACAGGATTTATATTTTGAATAATAAATTTGATAAACAACTACAAAATATGCGAACAATGATCAATGCAAGTAATAAATATGCACCCATTGATGAGATTGTGCTATCTCGATTAATGCTACATACAAATCAACTTTTTTTGGATAATCGTAATCGTTTATTAAAAGAATTTGGTTTAAACCATACGCAATTTTTAGCACTGGTCATTATTTATTACCAACCCAATCAGGAAATTCAGCCCTCTAAATTAAGTGCAATATTAGGTTCTTCTCGAACCAATATTACTCGTATTTCAGATGAGTTGGAGAAAAAAGATTGGCTATTTCGTCAATTGATAAAAGAAGATCGCCGCGCTTTCTCACTAAAATTAACAGAGTTAGGTAATCAATTTATAGCGGATTTTTTACCTAGTCAGTGGAAACTGATTAGTGAAACATTTTCTATTTTAAATGAACAAGAGCGGTCAGATTTAATGAAAATTTTGCAAAAATTGGCTATGCATATTGAAAATCAAGCAAAAGAGTAAGGATAAAAAAGATGTCAGAAACAGGATCAGATTTATCAAAGAAAAAGCAAAGAACAAAAGCATTTAGTCTGTTCTTTGGGCTATTGTTTATTATCATCGTTATTGTTTCAATATGTTGGTTGTTCTTTTTTAAAGGCTATGAAACCACTGATGACGCTTATGTAGTCGGTAATCAAGTGATGATCACCCCTAAAGTTGCAGGTAATGTAGTACAAATTAATGTTGAAGATATGGATTTTATACACAAAGGTGATGTTTTAGTGGTATTGGATAACAGTGATAAAAAATTGGCATTAAAACAGGCAGAAACTGCATTAGCAAGTGCAGTACGCAATATTCAGCAACTCAACTACAGTGTAAAACAGTTACAAGAAACGGTGAAAGGCAAACAAATCGCCCTTGCTCAAGCTAAAAGTGATTTGGCTCGTCGCCAAAAATTAGCCAAAACCCATTCTATCGATCAAGAAAGCGTACAACACGCTAAAGATAAAATGACAATGGCGTATGCGAATTTACAGCTTGCTAAACTAAAACTTGCTTCTAGCAAAGCTTTATTGCAACAAACTCCCCTAATCGAACAGCCAAGTATTCAAAATGCCATAGCTTCTATTAAACAAGCGTGGTTAAAATTAAAACGTACTAAAATTTTAAGCCCTGTAGAAGGATATGTAGCGAAACGCAATGTACAACTTGGAGCAAGTGTGGGTACAAACTCACCATTAATGGCAATTATTCCACCACATCAGTTTTGGATTGACGCTAATTTTAAAGAAACACAATTAAAAAATATACGGCTAGGACAACCTGTTAAAGTCACTGTTGATATGTATGGCGATGATATTGAGTTTGATGGAAAAGTCACAGGTATTGCACTTGGTACTGGCAGTGCGTTTTCTCTATTACCTGCTCAAAATGCCACTGGAAACTGGATTAAAATCACCCAACGAGTACCTGTAAGAGTTGAATTAGATCCAAAACAGTTAGAAAAATATCCTCTGAGAATGGGCTTATCCGCCAGTGTAAAAATAGATATAACCAATAAAAAAGGAGACGTATTATTGCAACAAAAACGTTCAACACCTCTTTATACAACAGATGCACTTGAATACGAACAATCTGAAATTGAACAACGTATTTCACACATTATTAAACAGAATATAAATGAACACTAGTATGCTAAAAGGCGTAACATTAGTTATCCTCACCTTTGCATTGGGGTTTGCCACTTTTATGCAGGTGTTAGATTCTACCATTGCTAATGTGGCTATTCCCACTATTGTCGGTGATTTGGGTTCTTCAAGTTCACAAGGCACGTGGATCATCACTTCTTTTGGCGTTTCAAATGCGATTTCTATTCCGATTACAGGTTGGCTTGCAAAACTAGTGGGGGAAGTAAAATTATTTTTAATTTCAGTGTCACTTTTTACCTTTGCCTCTTGGTTATGCGGAATCTCAAATAGCTTAGAAATGCTCTTAGTTTTTCGTGTTTTTCAAGGGCTGGTTTCTGGTCCATTAATTCCACTTTCTCAAAGTTTATTACTTAATAATTATCCCCCTGAAAAAAAATCAATGGCATTAGCGTTTTGGTCTATGATTTTAGTGATTGCTCCTGTTTTGGGTCCTATTTTAGGCGGTTGGATCAGTGATAATTTTCACTGGGGGTGGATTTTCTTTATCAACGTTCCTATTGGAATTTTTGTTGTTTTGACCTCAAAAACACTGCTTGCTAATAGAGAAAGTAAAATCGTCCAGCAGCCGTTAGATACCATTGGTTTAGTGTTATTAGTGTTGGGTGTTAGTTGTTTTCAGTTAATGTTAGATCAAGGTAGAGAGCAAGATTGGTTTAATTCAAATTTAATTATTTTATTAGCCGTTCTAGCGGTCACATTCTTTATTATTTTTGCAATTTGGGAATTTACCGAAAGCAACCCGATTATTGATATTACGCTATTCCGCTCACGTAATTTTACTATCGGCTGTTTAACCACCTGTATGGCGTATTTGCTTTATATTGGCTCAGTGGTACTTATGCCTATTTTACTGCAAACTGTCTATGGTTACTCCGCCACTTGGGCAGGTCTTGCCGCCGCCCCAATTGGGCTATTACCTATTTTAGTCACCCCAATTATTGGAAAATTTGGTTATAAAATTGATATTCGCTACTTGGTAACATTTAGCTTTATTATGTACTCTTTTACATTTGGCTGGCGAGCCTTAACCTTTCAACCTGAAATGGATTTCAGCAATGTGGCATTTCCTCAATTTGTGCAAGGTTTAGCCGTAGCCTGCTTTTTTATCTCACTCACCACCATTACTCTATCAGGCTTACCCGCTGAAAAGATAGCCTCTGCTACCAGTTTATTTAATTTTCTTAGAACGCTAGCAGGCTCAATAGGAACCTCTATCAATATTACAATGTGGTATAACCGAGAAGCCCTGCATCACGAACGTTTTGTTGAAGCAATCACACCTTATACCCCAAATGCTCAGCAATATTATCAACAAATGGCTGAAATTGGACTTAATGAAATGGCTGCTTCAGGGCAACTTGCAAGGGAAATCACCAAACAGGGATTAATTATTGCCGCCAATGAAGTCTTTTGGTTATCTGCAGTTATTTTCTTAGGATTAACGGTAATTATTTGGTTTGCAAAGCCGCCTTTTAGTTATAGGCGGTAATGTGTAGTTATTAAAAAAAGTAAGCATAAAAATGGTAAATTTTGAACTGGATGTAACCGCTATATTTTGATGAGGGAATAATCGGACGTTATGAATAATATAATTGTTCAAAATACATAGAAATCAAATAAGCGGTATGATGTGACAAAAAATTTGCAAATTTCGATCAACATCGCACCGCTATTAAATGTTATTTGTTAGCTAAAATCTAATCTAACTGCCCAGTCAAATTCAGTTTCATTTAAGCGATATTTACCTTTTAAATTTGGTCCACAAGAATTTGAGCCAATACCACTCATTTTATAATCAATATATAAATGATTAAATGGTGATTCTTTCAAATCATAGTTATGTGCTTTACTCGTTAATTCTTCAAGGGAATAAGGCGAGTAGTTAAAGCTAAATGGTTGATTAGCACTAATCAATAGATTATCGGTTTTCACATAATGACACCCATAGTGGCTACCATTTTCTTGTGGTTTGAAATAATCCGTATGATTTTGAGTTGCAGTGGTTGTATAACGCCCGAGCTTTGTTGAATAGTGCTTATCAATATAGCTTTCTCCTTCGCCATAACCAAAAAATTCCACATTTTCACTTTGTTTATTCAAGCTAAATGCGAGTCCAAAACGTGGTAAATAAGGTAAGTGGGCTTTTCGCTCTGCAAGTACCACTATCTCAACGTAATCAGGGTGAATATGATATTGCACGTTAAAGGTGACAATTCTTTCTCGTGCCGTTGCTACGATTGCACAATCAGCAAAAACCACTACTTTATCACTAAATTGTTCTACTGAAACTTGATAAGCTCGACTATCAGCATTGTGATAGCCTGCATTTTGCCATAATTCTCGGACAAGGCGATCGTTATCCGTTGGGGCTCGCCATACATTGAAATTGAGTGGTTGCTCGATAATGGCTTTGCCTTGATGTTGTAACTGAGCCAAAATCCCTTTATTTTTATCAAATTCACAATAAAGCTGGTCATTTTTAATGACAAGGTTTTTTGTGGTTTCTGTAATCGTAAAATCATTCGGCTGATGTTTATTAAAAATCGGTGTGACCATAACGTCATCAAAAAGTGAAATTTGATCGAAGCCTAATTCGTGATTACAAGCGGTTAATTCTGTTGCATTTTTTGTAAAATAAGTAATATCCAACAGCCATACATTACCATTGCGTTTTGGTAACACGAAAGGCACACAAGTGGATTGATGAGGCTCACAATTAAGTTCAAATTCCCCTTGTTTAATCGCATAACCATTTTCTGAGAGACAATATTTAACTGTAATTTCAGAAAGATTAGTAAAATCAAAATGGTTGGTAAATTCAATTTTTCCGTCTCTCAAACAGGCTCGCACAGGACGATTGACGTTTTTCAGTTCAAGCAAATTACTGTGTGGAACACGTGTTGGCGACACTAAACCGTCCACACAGAAATTACCATCGTGCATTGTTTCTTTGAAATCGCCACCATAACCTAATTTTTGTGGCTCATTTGGTAGCTGATTGGCGTGATCGCACCATTCCCAAATAAAGCCACCGCAAGCCGTGTCATATTTTTGGAAGGTTTGCCAGTAGTCTTCAAGATCGCCGTTGGAATTGCCCATTGCGTGGCTATATTCACAGATTAAAAATGGTTTGCTTTGTGGTTTTGAGCAATACTCTTCGACCACGTCGGTGTCGCTGTACATTTCACTGTAAAAATCTAAATTTGTGAGATCATTTTTATGCTGTGAATGTTGGTAGATTGAGCTTTCATAATGTACTAGGCGTTCAGGATCACGATCTTTTACCCATTTTGCGGCCTCTTCAAAGTTTTCACCATAACCACTTTCATTACCAAGTGACCAAACGAGGATCGAGGTGCGGTTTTTATCTCGTTCAATATTGGCAAAAGTACGATCTAAAATCGCCGCTTTAAAGCTTGGATCCCTTGCAAAATAGCAGAAATTATCGATCGTATCTTGTTCAATTTGTTTATCCCAGTTTTCATTCGACACATTTAAGAAAATACTATTTTCAGGTTGTGGCACAGGCAACATTACTGGTCCGTGACTTTCAATGTCACTTTCACTGATCACATAAAATCCGTATTTATCACAAAGCTCGGTAAACCAAGGGGCGTTAGGGTAATGAGCGGTGCGGATCGCATTGATATTATGTTGTTTCATCAAAGTAAGATCTTTGATCGCTTGTTCATAACTAATGCTATAACCTGTTTTTGGATCACTGTTGTGGCGGTTAACCCCTTTGAATTTAATCGGTTGGTTGTTGAATAGTAACACGCCATTTTCAACGGCAATTTTTCTAAATCCGATTTTTTGCTCAATCCATTCGTTCGCATAGTGCAATCTTAGGCTGTATAACGCGGGATTTTCTGCATTCCAGAGTTGTACATCAGCAATCTGAAAATTTGCAAATTCTTCTAATAAATAGACCGCTTGCTGTTCAAGAATTAGTTCGCCCTGTGGGTTAAATATCTGAAAATCAATAGACTGAGCTTGTTCTAAGAAAGAAGTCTCAACCGTTAAAGTAGCAGATGAAAGATCATCTGATAATTTTGTTTTAATAAAAAAATCTTGTAGATAATTTTGTTCACGCTCTAAGAGGTAAACATCACGGAAGATCCCCGACATTCTGAATTTATCCTGATCTTCTAAATAGCTTCCGTCACACCATTTTAGTACTAAAACGGCGATATGGTTTGTGCCATTTTGTAGCACGTCACTAATGTCAAATTCACTTGTTGCGTGGCTAACTTGGCTGTATCCAACAAATTTTTGGTTAACATATAAGAAGAAACAGCTATCGACCCCTTCAAAGTTAATCAAATAACGCTTATCCGATTTGAGGTTAAGATCAAATTCTCGTTGATATAATCCACAAGGATTTTGCGTTGGTACATAAGGTGGATCAAACGGGAACGGGTAATTGATATTGGTGTATTGATGTTGATCATAACCGTGATTCTGCCAGTTTGATGGCACGGGAATGCTTGCCTGTGCTGGCTGTGCTAAAAAGTTTTCAGGCAAATCTTGATAGCTTTCAAAATAGCTAAATCCCCAGTCGCATTGGCTTAATAAAGTTACATAAGCGGACGAATTTCTATCACTTTTTGCACATTTTTGCCCATTTTCAAAAGGAATAAAATAAGCGTGATGTGGCGTGGTATTGATATGAATCACTTCGGGATCTTGAAAATTATTTGTGAGTAACATTGTAATAATTCCTTATTTGTTCATTTATACTAAGCTTGTTCTGGTGTTAATTTTTTTCCTGTTAAAGCAAACAGAGAAAGAACAGTAAAACCAAAAGCGATACAACCAAGAATGAAATAGGTATCTTGGTAGCCGTGTATGTCATATAATTTGCCCACAATTGGCGATTCCACCATACTTACCACTTCTTTGATAAACTGACAAGCCACTAAGTACACGGTTGCTGAAAAATGCACTTCAAACACATTCGAAATATATTTGAATAAGCCCACTAAATAGAAGGGTACTTCAAACATATGTAAGGTTTTTAATACCACGACGTGCCACGCTTCCGTTGCATAAGACGAGCCTGTGATACGAATACTCATAATTACCCCCGCAATCAATAACGCATTTTTTGCACCGATAAAGCGGTTAATAATCACAGGCACGAAGAACATAATAATGGCGTTTAATGTTTCCCCAAGCGTTGTGACGTAGCCAAACATTTCAATCCCTTTTTCTTTTGATTCAAAGAAAGTATTAAAGAAATTACCAAACTGTTGGTCAAAAATATCATAGGTACAAGCCACACCCACAACATAAGCAATTAAAGCCCAAAATTGTGGACGTTTTAATAAAGCAAAAGCCTGCTTTAAGCTTACAGGATTTTTGTTCTCGCCTAATTTATCAATAACAGCAGAAGTTGAACTATTTGAAGGTTTCATCATTGCGACTAAAACTAATAATACAAGAGCGGCAATAGAGCCTAACCAAAAAACAGAATTAGGATTTGAACTATACAAGTTGCCTGCCAAAGAGGCACAAATTCCCCAACCAAACATACCAAACATTCTCGCACGTCCATATTCAAAACGACTTAAACGGCTAATACGTTCAATATAAGCTTCGGAAGCTGGTGCCCCACTTTTAAACACAAAGCCCATATAAGCCCCACCAGATAATGCCCCTAAAAAGACATTGACTTTTAAGAGTGGTGCAAAAATATAGATGAAGAAAGGGGCATAGAAAAGCAAGGTAACCGCAAGCACCCACAACATATGTTTTTTAATACCGAGTTTATCAGTTAAGTAACCAAAAATAGGTTGGAAACAGATAGCTGAAAATGACATTGATGAAAAAACTAAACCGATGTCTTCGCCAGATAAACCGTTGATATCGCCCAACCAAATCCCAAGAAAAGGAAAACAGGTTGCCATAATAAAAAAGTATGTGAAGAAATAAGCACCTGATACCCAATAATTTCTATTGGTAAGATAATAGTGCTGTTGACCTTGATTAGATAGTGTTTCTGACATAGAAAACTCCTTATTTAAAATATATAAATTTCGCCAAATGTTAACGTTATCAAAAAACTTATCAAGCCATAAATACTTATAAATGTGATCTGTCTCACAAATGTTAAGGTTATCATTTTAATTTTGTGAACCAGATCACACTTTTTGCGGTTAACGTTAACAAAAAAGAGAGTATTACAGGTAAAATAGAAAAAAATAAGAAGGATAATAAAAATGGCATCATTAAAACAAGTCGCAGAATTGGCAGGGGTTTCTTTAATGACCGTATCTAGAGCATTAAATAATCCTGAGAAATTATCTGCAAAAACTTATAAACACGTAAAAAAAGCAATTGATGAACTGAATTATGTGCCTAATTTTTCTGCAAAAAACATTCGAGGATCAACTGGTAAGACGATCGGTGTGCTATCTTTAGGTACAGCAACGACGCCTTTTTCTGTTGAAATCATTCTTGCAATTGAAAAAACGGTACGACAACACGGCTGGCACTCTTTTGTGATCAATACCTTTGAAGACGATAAACAAGAAATGGAACAGGCGGCTGAGCGTTTGTTATCTTATCGTCCAGCGGGAATTATTGTGGCAAGAAATGGTTTAAAAGAAGTAAAAATTCCTCAAAATTACATAATATTCCGATGGTGTTATCAAATTGTGTGACGAATGATATTGATGTAGCAAGCTATATTCCTAATGATTTTCAAGGGCAGTTTGATTTAACTGAACTATTGGTTAAAAAAGGCTATAAAAAGCCCCTTTGTATGTATATTCCAGAAAAAGCCATCGCAGCCAAAGAGCGTAAAAATGGTTTTGAAAAGGCGTGGTTTAATCAATTAAGCCCGCAGATTCCTGAACAACATTTTATGATTGGTACACCTCATACTTACGAAAATGGGGCAAAACCGCTTGAAAAGTTGTTAGAGAATAATCCTAATAAATTAGATTTTGATATTATAGTGTGTGGTAATGACCGTATTGCATTTCTCGCTTATCAACTCTTATTAAGTAGAGGTTTTCGTATCCCAGAAGATGTGGCAGTGGTTGGTTACGATAATATGGTTGGTGTTACACACTTATTTCAACCGTCACTCACCACTGTACAACTCCCCCATTATGAAATGGGAAAACAGGCTGCACTACATTTTATTGAGGGAATAAATTCGATAGGAGAAAATTTGATTACTTGTCCATTAATTATTGGACAGTCTTGTTAAGAAAAAATAAGCGGTATGATCTAATCAAAAATTTGCAAATTTCGATCAACATCATACCGCTTTAATTCTTATAAATTATTTCAATCCAGCGTCAACACGCAGAATATCTGCTTTATCTGTTTTTTCCCAAGGGAAATGTTCACGTCCGAAGTGTCCGTAAGCGGCAGTTTCACGATAAATGGGTTTAATCAGATCTAACATTTGAATTAAGCCATAAGGACGTAAATCAAAATGCTGACGCACTAAGCGAACTAACACTTCATTACTTACTTTACCTGTTCCAAAGGTTTCTACCATTATTGAGGTTGGATCTGCGACACCTATTGCATAAGAAAGCTGAATTTCACAACGATCTGCTAAACCAGCGGCTACAATATTTTTTGCCACATAACGAGCGGCATAAGCAGCACTGCGATCAACTTTTGATGGATCTTTACCAGAGAATGCACCGCCACCGTGACGAGCCGCACCACCGTAAGTATCAACAATAATTTTACGTCCTGTTAAGCCACAATCTCCCATTGGACCGCCAATAACAAAACGCCCTGTTGGATTAATAAAATATTTGGTATCTTTACTTAACCATTCACTTGGCAAAATAGGTTTGATAATTTCTTCCATTACCCCTTCGTGAAGATCTTTTTGAGAAACGGTGTCTGAGTGCTGAGTTGAAAGTACTACGGCATCAATGCCTTTAATTTTGTTATCTTCATAAATAAAGGTTATTTGGCTTTTTGCATCAGGACGTAACCAATTTAATTTACCACTTTTACGTACTTCTGCTTGTTTTTGCATTAATAAGTGAGCATAGGTAATTGGTGCTGGCATTAATACGTCAGTTTCATTGGTCGCATAGCCAAACATAATGCCTTGATCTCCTGCTCCTTGTTCAAAAGGATCGGTTCTATCAACACCTTGATTAATATCAGGAGATTGTTTACCAATTGCATTTAATACAGCACAAGAATGAGCATCAAAGCCCATATCAGAATGGGTATAACCAATATCACAAATCACTTCTCGAGTTAGATTTTCAATATCGACCCAAGCCGTTGTGGTAATTTCACCGCCCACTAATGCCATACCTGTCTTTACGTAAGTTTCACAAGCTACACGTGCTTTTGGATCTTGTTTTAATATTTCATCTAAAACTGCATCAGAGATTTGATCTGCAATTTTATCAGGGTGTCCTTCTGAAACAGATTCTGAAGTAAATAAATTTATCGCCATTAAGTTTTTCCTTAATATCAAGTAGGTTTACAAAATACCTAAGCGGTAACATTTTGCAAAATTTTTACAATATCTTACCGCTTATTTATAATTTTTAGAGGTTTAAACATCTAGACGTCTATAATATATTTTTTTACCCAAAATCACAATCTATTTTTTAATCTATTTTAAATATTGTCCACTGTTTATATTTTTCACCTGCTTTTATAATCCCACCATATTTCTGCCATTCAGGATGATTAGGTGTATCTGGTAATGCTTGATTTTCTAGTGCAATTCCTGAATAATCATTATATTTTTCATTACCACGATTCGGTGTTCCCGCAAGATAATTTCCAGTATAAACTTGTAATGCAGGTTGTGAGGTGAATACTTGTAATTGCAATGAGTTATCTGAAGCCGTTAAAATCGCACAAGGTTGCTCGTCTTGATGATTTAATAAAAAAGAGTGATCGTAACCTTTTGTTAGCTGTTGCTCTTCTTTTAGAAAATCTTTACCAATGCTTTTTTCATTACGAAAATCAAAACTGGTATTTTCAAGGGCTTTTAGCGGTGCATTTGGGATACCTTCATTATCCACAGGTAAAAAATAATCCGCATTCAGCTGTAATTTATGATCACGAACATCACTACCAATTTCAGCATTATCTAAATTAAAATAACTATGATTGGTTAAATTCAATGGCGTATCTTGATCAGACTCACCTTCAAATTCGATTTTGACTTCATTGTTTTCTGTTAAATGATAGGTCACAAAAACCGTTACATTTCCGCCAAACCCTTGATCACCATCTTCTGAAAAGAGTGAAAAGGTCACCCTATTGTCAGTTTTTTGTTTAATGTTCCAACGTCTATGGCTAAATCCGTTTCCGCCGTGTATATGATGCTCACCTTGGTTTGCAACTAATTGATATTCTTTGTCATTTAATTGAAAACTGGCATTAGCAATACGATTAGCATAACGCCCCACCGTTGCCCCTAAATAAACCTGTTGAAGTGGATAATCCTGTATTTTACAACCTAATAACACTTCTTTTAGTTGATGATTAACTGGCACTTTGCACGATACCCACGTTGCTCCCCAATCCATTACTTGAATGGACATTCCATTGCCATTCGTTAAGATAAAGAGATGAAAAGGTTGGTTATCAGGTGCTATGCCCGTTACGGTTTCCGTTAGCATACTGATACCCCTTGTGACGCAGTGCAAACATAGAAAGTCTCTTTTAAGCCTGTTTGTTTTTGATAGTTATCTGCAATAATTTTACGTACTTCTTCTACTTTTTCAACAGGTGCAACTGCAACAATACATCCACCAAAGCCACCACCTGTCATTCTCGCACCACCACTTGAACCGATAACGACTTGAGCAAGTTCTACTAAGTAATCTATTTCAGGTGTGGTAATTTCAAAGTCATCACGCATTGAATCGTGAGAGGCATACATCAATTTACCCAATAAGGTTAAATCACCCTGCTCTAAGGCTTTTACTGCATCAAGTACACGTTGATTTTCAGTCACTACGTGTCTGGCTCGTCTCATCATTTCAGGATCACAAGCGGTAAGATCTTTCTCTTTTTTTGCAAATTCTTCAATAGACACATCTCGCAATGCTTTTACGCCGAAAAATTCCGCTGCTTTTTCACATTGTTGGCGACGAGTATTGTATTCCCCTGTCACTAAATCGTGTTTCACATTTGAGTTTACAATCATCACGGCAACATCTTTTGGCACGGGTGTTGGCTTGGTTTCTAAACTACGGCAATCAATCATCAATAAATTATCTTTTTGCCCTAATGCTGAAATTAACTGATCCATATTGCCACAATTTGCACCCACAAATTTATTCTCGGCTTTCTGCCCGATTAACGCAATTTCAGTATGAGAAAGTGAAAGATTGCCTAATTGCTGACAGAATTTTCCTACCGCCACTTCTAATGATGCCGAAGAACTCAAACCAGAAGATAAAGGCACATTGCCACTAATCACTAAATCTGCCCCTTGTTTAAATTCAGGGCAACGCTCTTGAATAAATTTAACTACTCCACGCACATAGCCCGTCCATTTAGCCTCGCTGTTTTTTGTGATCGGTTGGCTTAAATCAAATTTATCAAACTGATCTAAATCTGCCGCATAGACGTTAAAAATACTATCACTACGTTTAGTACCACTGATTGCTGTTCCATAGTTGATCGCACAAGGCATCACAAAACCGTCATTATAATCGGTATGTTCGCCAATCACATTGACTCGCCCTGGAGCATAAACACATAAGGTTGGTTTTTGATTAAATTTTTCAACAAATAACTGTTTCGCTTTTTCGATTGGTTGCATAATATTTCCTTTTTTGTAAATTTTAACTCACAAGTAACCGCTATATTCAATATCACTTCATTTTATAATGTGTATCTGACAACTCTCTTAAACGTATTGCAGCTTGCTCTGCGGTTAGATCTCTCTGGCTCTCCCCTAACATCTCATAGCCAACCATAAATTTACGCACGGTGGCAGAACGTAGTAAAGGTGGATAGAAATGAGCGTGTAATTGCCAATGTTCATTCTCTTTGCCATTAAAAGGTGCAGCGTGAAAGCCCATTGAATAAGGGAATGATGTATTAAATAAATTATCATATTTTGTTGTTAATTTTTTTATTGCTAAAGCAAGATCTTTTTCTTGTTCTGTATTTAAATCCGTTAAGCGTTTAATATGCTGTTTTGGAAGTAGCAAGGTTTCAAATGGCCATACCGCCCAATAAGGCACAACCGCTACCCAATATTCTGTTTCTACCACAATGCGTTCTTTAAGTTCTAATTCTTTATTGACATAGTCCATTAAAAGCACCGAATTATGTTTTTTAAAATATTCAGCTTGTGCTTTATCTACTTGGGCAACTTCATTTGGTAAGAAATTGCTTGCCCAAATTTGACCGTGTGGATGTGGATTTGAACAGCCCATTGCCGCCCCTTTATTCTCAAAAATTTGCACCCATTGATATTTTTGACCTAATTCTTGTAATTGTTCTTGCCACGTTTTGATCACTTCGGTGATTTCTTCAACGGTCAATAAAGGTAAGGTTTTACTGTGATCAGGTGAAAAACAAACTACTCGGCTCTCGCCCTGTGCCTGAGAACTTTGAAAGAGAGGATCTTGTTGTTCTTGTGGAGCTGGTGTATCTTCTAAAAGGGCGGAAAAATCATTTTTAAACACGAAAGGTTGAGTATACGCTGGATTTTGTTCACCAGTAATGCGTTTATTACTTGGACACAAATAACAACTTGGATCGTAACTTGGTTTATTTTCTTCCACTACTTTTTCTTGTTGACCTTGCCAAGGACGTTTTGCTCGATGTGGGGAAACCAAAACCCATTGTTCGGTTAATGGATTATAACGTCGATGTGGATGCTCAGTTGGATCAAATACATTATTCATTTTTCCTCTCCTTTTTATTTCTTTTTAAAAATGTAAACGATTACACCCCTATTTTAACCCAGCAAAATACAATTACTGTGATCTACATCACAAATTTAAAATAATCATAGTAAATTACATTATTTTTTGTGAGCTAGGTATCATTTTTAAAAGTAACCGCTTTCAAAAAAATATATTTTTTATATGATGTTTAATGTCAAAACAGATCAATTAAAAGGAAAATTATGATTACAATTCGTGATGTTGCTACTCTCGCAGGCGTTTCAGTTGCTACCGTTTCTCGAGTTTTAAATAATGCTTCCTCTAGTAATAAGTCTCGCCAATCTGTTTTACACGCTGTAGAAACATTAGGTTATTGCCCTAATGCTAATGCTCAAGCTCTCGCACTAAAAAATACAGATACTGTTGGCGTTGTGGTCACAGATGTAACTGATCCTTTTTTTGCTATTTTAGTGAAAACTGTCGATCAAGTTGCCACTGAATATGGTAAAAGTATCTTAATTGGTATCGGTTACCATAACGCAGAAAAAGAACTTAATGCCATTGAGAGTTTATTACGTAAACGTTGTAATTGCTTAATTGTTCATAGTAAAGCGCTTGATGATGAAATATTAAAACATTACCTAGAAAGTGTTCCTAGTATGGTGATCATTAACCGTGTCATTGAAGGCTATGAGCATCGTTGCGTTGATCTTGATAATGAAAAGGGCACTTTTTTAGCCACTGAAACATTAATTAAATTAGGGCATAAACATATAGGTTACATTGGTTCTAATCATTATATTACCGATGAGTTTGATCGTAAAAATGGCTATTTAAAAGCATTAAAAAAACATCAACTTTCACAATTAAAACACGCTATTGTACACACCTCTCCCGATTTTGAAGGCGGTGAAGAAGCAATGATAGAACTGCTTAGCTATCACTCTGATTTAACAGCTATTGTCGCATATAATGATAATATTGCAGCAGGTGCATTATCGGTTTTAAATGAAAACAATATTAAAGTTCCTGAGCAATTTTCAATTATCGGATTTGATGATGTTCCTATTGCAAAATATTTAGTACCAAAACTCACTACAATCAGATATCCTATTGATTTAATGGCAAGTTATGCAACCAAATTAGCATTAAACTTAGCAAATAAAGAAATTGAGCGTCCCACTTATGTACAATTTAAACCTACTCTAGTTAAACGATTTTCAACTAAAAGCGTGTTTACTAAATAATAAAAAATGATATTTTAACCAAAGCACAAAATCACTTAAAATATTATAAAATACATTAATTTTTCCCCTATATAATAATTATTCTTTATTTCTAAAAATCAGTGAGTAAAAGTTTACGGTTACCTACTACATAAATTCTTTCTTAATTTACCTTTCAAGCTACATTTTTTTAATAATTTATGAAACCGTTTTCATAATTGTGAAATAGATCACAGAATTATATTGTAAATTTCTGTATGATCGTCACGATTATCCAATATGCTATATATGGATAAATTCAATTATTGATAATAAATTTTACT
The DNA here is from genome assembly GCF_018343795.1 of Phocoenobacter atlanticus subsp. cyclopteri. Taxonomy (GTDB): domain Bacteria; phylum Pseudomonadota; class Gammaproteobacteria; order Enterobacterales; family Pasteurellaceae; genus Phocoenobacter; species Phocoenobacter atlanticus. The sequence continues at coordinate 442,654 of NZ_CP074346.1, read as the reverse complement.
ATCAATAAAAACTCAATATACTTTGTTTTACAAAGATTTTTCAATGGAGAAACACATTATGAAAAAAACGCTTTTAAGTGCTGTGGCATTAGCAGTTGGTTTTGGTGCAGTAGCAACAGCATCTGCGAAAGATATTCCAATCGGTGTAACAATTTACAAATACGACGATAACTTTATGGCATTAATGCGTCAAGAGATTGAAAAAGAAGCACAAGCTCTTGGTAGTATTAAATTAAGTATGAATGACTCTCAAAATCAACAATCGATCCAAAACGACCAAATTGATGGTTTGCTTTCAAGAGATCCTATTGTTAAAGCATTAGCAATCAACTTAGTTGATCCAGGTGCTGCAAAAACAGTTATCCGTAAAGCAAAAGGTGATAATGTACCAATCGTATTCTTTAACCGTGATCCAGGTAATAAAGCACTTGCCACTTATGATAAAGCTTATTTTGTGGGAACAGATCCTAAAGAATCTGGTGTAATGCAAGGTCAATTAATTGCTAAACAATGGAAAGCACACCCTGAATTTGACTTAAATAAAGATGGTAAAATCCAATATGCTTTATTAAAAGGTGAACCAGGACACCCAGATGCAGAAGCTCGTACTAAATTTGTAATTAAACAGTTAAACGATCAAGGTTTTAAAACTGATGAGTTGTTTATCGATACAGGTATGTGGGATGCTTCAATGGCGAAAGACAAAATGCAATCTTGGTTATCTAACCCTAAAGGCAAAAACATTGAAGTTGTTATCTGTAACAATGACGGTATGGCAATGGGTGCATTCAATGCAATCAAAGCAGCAGGTAAAAAATTACCAATCTTTGGTGTAGATGCTCTTCCTGAAGTTTTACAAATGGTTAAAAAAGGTGAAATTCTTGGTACCGTACTTAACGATGGGGTAAATCAAGGTAAAGCAGTTGTACAACTTTCTAAAAACTTAGCAGAAGGTAAAGCACCAACTGAAGGAATGACTTATAAACTTAATGGTAAAAGAATCAATGTTCCTTATGTTGCTGTTGATGCAGATAACTTAAACGAATTTTTAAAATAAATCGTAATATGTTAAGGGGGATTTCTCCCCCTTTTTTTGATAGAGGTTGAATATGACAGCACAAAATATAGCATCAAAACCTAAAGGTGAAGTGCTACTAGAAATGACAAATGTCAGCAAAACCTTTCCCGGAGTAAAAGCACTTGATCGAGCAAATTTAACTGTCCGTTCTTATTCTGTTCACGCATTAATGGGTGAAAACGGGGCAGGAAAATCCACTTTGTTAAAGTGTTTGTTTGGTATTTATGCCAAAGATGAAGGGGAAATTCTCTTTTTAGGAAAACCTGTAAATTTTGCAACATCGAAAGAAGCCCTTGAAAATGGGATTTCGATGGTTCACCAAGAATTAAACTTAGTTCGTCAACAAAGCGTTATGGATAATATATGGCTGGGACGTTACCCTACCAAAAGTGGCTTTATCGATCATACCAAAATGTATAACGATACGAAAGTTATTTTTGATGAGTTGGATATTGATGTTGATCCAAAGGAAAAAGTAGGTAAATTATCTGTTTCACAAATGCAGATGGTTGAAATTGCCAAAGCGTTCTCCTACAACGCTAAAATCGTTATTATGGACGAACCCACATCGTCTCTTTCTGAAAAAGAAGTGGATCACTTATTTAAAATTATTAAAAAATTACAAGATCGTGGCTGCGGTATTATTTATATTTCTCACAAAATGGATGAAATTTTTAGAATTTGTGATGAAGTCACCGTTTTACGAGATGGTAAATGGATAAATAGTGTGTCTGTAGCAGATTCTACTATTGATGATATTGTTGCAATGATGGTTGGACGTGAATTAACTCAACGTTTTCCTCCAAAAACAAATATACCAAAAGAAGTTATTTTAGAAGTAGAAGGACTCACTGCGACCAATCAACCATCAATTCAAGATGTCAGTTTTAACCTTCATAAAGGTGAAATTTTAGGTATTGCTGGCTTAGTGGGAGCGAGACGAACAGATATTGTAGAAACTATTTTTGGGGTTCGTCACCGTCAAAGTGGCACAATTAAATTACACGATAAAGTCGTCAAAAATAACACAGCCCTTGAGGCAATCAATCACGGATTTGCTCTTGTAACAGAAGAACGTCGTGCGACTGGTATTTACGCAAATTTAAGTATTGAGTTTAATTCATTGATCTCAAATATGAAATCCTATTTAGGTAAGTTTGGACTACTAAGTAATCAAAAAATGAAAAGTGATACTCAGTGGGTCATTGATTCAATGAATGTTAAAACGCCTTCTCATCAAACGAATATTGGTTCATTATCTGGTGGTAACCAACAAAAAGTCGTTATTGGCCGTTGGTTATTAACTCAACCTGAAATTTTAATGCTTGATGAACCTACTCGAGGTATCGATATTGGGGCAAAATTTGAAATTTATCAACTTATTATGGATCTCGCTAATAAAGACAAAGGTATTATTATGATTTCATCAGAAATGCCTGAACTTTTAGGAGTCACAGATCGCATATTAGTAATGAGTAACGGAACGGTTGCGGGGATTGTCAATACAGCAGAAACCTCGCAAGAAGAAATTTTACAATTAGCGGCTAAATATCTATAAAAGGAACAGTATTATGTCAGCCTTAAAAAAAATAAATCACTTGATTTTTTAAAACAAAACGCCATTTACTTTGTCTTGTTAGTATTACTTTCTGTTATTATTACACAAGATTCAAGTTTCTTAAGTTTGCGTAACTTTAGTAATATTTTAACGCAATCATCGGTACGTTTAATTATCGCACTTGGAGTTGCAGGTTTACTTGTAACACAAGGTACAGACTTATCAGCGGGTCGCCAAGTAGGTCTTACTGCGGTGGTTTCTGCCACACTTTTACAATCACTGGATAATGTAAACCGAGTATTTCCTAATTTAGGTGAAATTCCAATTCCTGTTGTTATCTTAATTGTATGTGCAATCGGTGCAATTATTGGATTATTAAATGGTTTTATTATCGCAATCCTAAATGTAACGCCATTTATTGCTACATTAGGGACAATGATCATCGTTTATGGTATCAACTCTCTATATTATGATGCCGTCGGTGCTTCTCCAATTGCTGGATTTAGTGATGCATTCTTAGATTTCACACAAAACTTCTTTAGAATTGGATCCTTTAAACTCTCCTACATTACCATTTATGCTGCAATTATTACGGTCTTAGTATGGATTATGTGGAATAAAACTCGCTTTGGTAAAAATATCTTTGCTATCGGTGGAAACCCAGAAGCAGCACGTGTATCTGGTGTAAACGTCACTCGTAACTTAATTGTTATCTATATGATTGCAGGAATGTTATATGCTTTCGCAGGTATGCTTGAAGGTGGACGTGTAGGAAGTGCAACTAATAACCTTGGTTTTATGTACGAACTTGATGCAATCGCAGCCTGTGTGGTTGGGGGTGTATCCTTCGCTGGTGGTGTTGGTACTGTTGCTGGTGTTGTGACTGGGGTATTAATCTTTACTCTTATCAACTACGGTTTAACTTATATCGGTGTAAACCCATATTGGCAATATATAATCAAAGGTAGTATTATCATTTTCGCTGTTGCAATTGATAGCTTGAAATATGCGAAGAAAAAATAACGCATAAAAAAGAAACTACTCAAAATTACTAGAAATAAAGTAACCGCTTATTGATTAAAATAAGCGGTTACTTTTTACGCAAAATTTACAAATGTTAACATAATGTAAATAACAAGTTCATTTTTAATTCTATTTTAGATAGAATAATGAAATTATACTAAATTAAATTGAAATCAGTACTGGACATTTACATAAATAGTTATTTGGATCGTAGGGGTGGCATTAGCAAACGTTAGTTTGCGTATATCCACCCGTTGCTCGAGATAAAATAATCTAAAGTCTAAAAGAGAGCGGTCAAATAAAATGAATAATTTGCAAAATATGTTATCCCGTGCATTTGGGAGCATATACGTAAACTACGTTTACTAATGCTCCTCTACAAAATCATAGTACTAATTTAAGTTTAATTTACTATATTTATATAAAATTTAAATTATGCAATACAACAAGGAATTTATATGTCTAGTACAATTTTAGAATCTATACCATTTGGTAAAAAAGTGGGAATCGCATTTTCAGGCGGTTTAGATACCAGTGCCGCGTTACTTTGGATGCGTCAAAAAGGAACGGTACCCTATGCTTACACAGCAAATTTAGGTCAACCAGATGAAGAAGATTATGATGAAATCCCTCAAAAAGCAATAGAATATGGTGCAGAAAAAGCTCGATTAATTGATTGCCGTAGCCAACTTGCTCACGAAGGTATTGTTGCCATTCAATGTGGTGCATTTCACATTTCTACAGGTGGAATGCCTTATTTTAATACCACGCCTTTAGGACGTGCAGTTACAGGAACAATGCTTGTTGCCTCAATGCAACAAGATGGTGTAAATATTTGGGGAGATGGTAGCACTTATAAAGGAAATGATATTGAACGTTTTTATCGCTATGGTCTAATCACTAATCCTGATCTCAAAATATACAAACCTTGGTTAGATGAACTGTTTATTAACGAATTAGGTGGACGTTCTGAAATGTCACAATTTTTAATCAAAAATGGTTTTGATTATAAAATGTCCGTTGAAAAAGCCTATTCCACAGATTCTAATATGCTTGGAGCCACTCACGAAGCAAAAGATTTAGAAGATTTAGACACCAATATCAAAATTGTAAAACCTATTATGGGTGTTGCGTTCTGGGATGAAAATATAAAAATTGAAACAGAAGAAGTAAAAATTAGTTTCGAAGAAGGCATTCCCGTTGCATTAAATGGTAAACGTTTTGATGATTTGGTTGAATTATTTTTAGAAGCAAATCGTATTGGGGGTAGACACGAATTAGGAATGTCAGATCAAATTGAAAACCGTATTATTGAAGCAAAATCTCGTGGCATTTATGAAGCGCCAGGAATGGCATTATTACATATCGCTTATGAACGTTTAGTGACTGGTATTCATAATGAAGATACCATTGAGCAATATCGTATCAATGGTTTACGTCTAGGACGTTTACTCTATCAAGGTCGCTGGTTTGATTCACAAGCATTAATGTTGCGAGAAACCGCACAACGTTGGGTTGCCAAAGCAATTACTGGTGACGTCACATTGGAATTACGTCGTGGTAACGATTATTTAATATTAGACACTCAATCACCAAACCTAACCTATCAAGCAGAACATTTAAGTATGGAAAAAGTAGTGGATGCACCCTTTACAGCGACAGATCGTATTGGTCAATTAACTATGCGTAATCTTGATATTAAAGATACTCGTGACAAACTCAGGCTTTATACCCAAACAGGATTAATTTCCAGAAAAGATAATGTTATTCCACTTTTAGATTAGAACGAAATTAATTGATGTAATACAGAAATAAAGGCTGAATAGTTTCAGCCTTTATTTATTTTTTCTTTAATTGCATATTCTTGATAATTTTGTATGTAGTCGATTAAATGTATCTGCAAACATTTTTTTATCTTTATCAGAAAATGGTTTTTGTTTACCCATTTGAGAAGGTTCAAGCACGCCCGTACTACGCATCATATCCATAAAATCACGCATCCCTAGATTTTGCTTAATATTATCCTTATTGTACTCTAGTCCTTTAAAATTAATTACCGCCACACCTTTGTTAATAAGATCATTCGCCAAAGGAATATCACTGGTTATCGCTAAATCATTTTTCTTAGCTTGTTCGACAATATAGTTATCCGCAATATCAAAGCCTTTTTCAACTACTTTAATGCTAATAAAAGGCGAACGTGGTAAATTGATAAAACTATTACTTACAAATATTGCAGTGGTTTTAGTTCGTACCACAGATTTGCAAATAAAATCTCGTAATGTTTTCGGGCAAGCGTCAGCGTCTATGTAAATTTTCATTGTTTTATTTTTCTAATATGTAATTATTAATACAGGGTAACAGTAAAATTTTACCCATTGATGTTTATGTTTAAAAATCAACAATTATTATGTAGATACTATTAAGAAAAGCAAGCATAAGAATTGTAAATTCTGAACTAAATGTCACCGCTATATTTATGCCTAATAATGTTTTGTGAAGATTTCTATATCAAGTAACGGGCGAATATACGCAAACTACGTTAATAATATAGTTTATTGATTTTAAGTACTATCTTACTCTAATTAAAGTATGATCTTGCTCTATATCCTAACTACAGTTAAAATCTCTTCCAAATTAATTTTGAATAAAAAGATGTAATATAAGGAAACTATGAGTATAAATGTAACAGAAATTGTTCTCCACCAATTGACACAAACTGAAAGCGAAACACCTGAATTAAAAACAATTTTAAGAGAAAAATTATTAGAGGTTACGCCTGAAGTTGAGCAGATGATGTTACAACTTCATCAAGCCTATCAAGGAAAAGCCAAAGGCTATGGCTTATTTCAAGAGAATTCAAATTTTGCTCAGGAGTTAAATCGTTTATTAGAACAAGAAAATTATTTTTTACCCTTTAGTTATAGCTGTACCAAAATGTTAGCAACGGAATTGGTAAAATATCCATTTGCCAGTGGTGGTTCTTTTATTTTGTGTCGTTATAATTTTTTAGCAACTGATTATCTATTTATTGCATTAATTGATAACCGAACCTCTATGTTAGTGGATGAACAATTAGAAATTAAACGTACTCAATATTTAGAAATGGCACAATATGACATTGCTTGTCGTATTAATTTAACAGAATTAAAGCTAGATGCACAATCTAACCGCTATTTAACCTTTATCAAAGGACGTGTGGGACGAAAAGTAGCAGATTTCTTTATGGATTTTTTAGGCGCAGAAGCAGGGCTTGATCCGAAAGTACAAAACCAAACCTTGTTACAAGCAGTTCACGATTATTGCGATCAAGGTGAACTAAGTGCAGATCAAACCAAAGCAGTAAAAACACAAGTTTTTGATTATTGTAAAGGTCAAATTAACAGTGGTGAAGAAATCGCTATTCAAGAATTAGCCAATGAAATTCCTACCTTAAATGATCAAAATTTTGCACAATTTACTCAAACTCAAGATTATGATTTAGAAGACTCTATTCCCCCTATTCGCAATACATTAAAAGCCTTAACTAAATATTCAGGTTCAGGAAAAGGGGTTACTCTCAGTTTTGATGCTCAATTATTAAACGAGCGAGTGATTTGGGACGAACTAAATGACACTTTAACAATCAAAGAAATACCCGCAAATTTGCGAGATCAACTTCAACGCAATAAATAATGGTATTTAAGTGTAAGTTTAGGTATTATTTACCCAATATTATAAAATGAAAGGTTTAAAAAATTATGAAAATAAAATCACTTTTAGCAACAATCTTACTTATGATGGGCGTAACAGCTTGTTCAACATTAGAAAAAGTCGTGTATCGTATTGATGTACCTCAAGGTAATTATTTAGAGCAAGAAAAGGTCGATCAATTAAAGGTAGGAATGAATCAAGAACAAGTACTCTATTTACTTGGCACACCACTATTAAAAGATATATTTGCACAAAACCGCTGGGATTATGTTTTTATCAAACGTAAAGGACATCAAGACCCTGTTCAACGTACTTTATTTATTTACTTTGATCATAGTGGACTGGTAAGCGATATCCAGCTAGATAAACCACTTGAAGAGAAATAAATACTAACCCGCTATACTTCAAAATAGAAATTGATGAATAAAAATAAGCGGTCATATTTTTTTAGAAATTTACATATTAGCTATTATAAATACATAATAGCTCTAAAATATGTTACTAGAAATGCAATTTAACTATTTCAACATACATCAATAAAGTTTGTCACCAAATCAGAACTTCTGCTTTATTATTTTTCCCGTCTCAAGATAGGTTTACATAAAAGAGACCTGTTCATAAAAATACAAAAAAATAGCGAGGAAAATCATTAAAAAAATAGTGATTATATGGTCTAATATGAAAAAATCCCCTTATAAAAGGGGATTTTTGAAAATCTATTTAATTGCTAAAAGCGAATTAGATAATTTTTACATCTACTGCTGATGGACCACGTTGACTATCTTGAACTTCAAATTCAACGTTATCATTTTCGTTTAATGTTCTGTAGTTGTCACCAACGATTCCAGAAAAGTGAACGAAAACATCTTTTCCACCATTAGATGGAGTGATGAAACCAAAACCTTTTTCAGAATTGAACCATTTTACGATACCAGTTAATTTAGACATATGTCTTCCTTATTTTAAAAATTTATTTGAATGCTTGAAAATTCAAGCGGTAACGCTAATCACTTTATAAATAGAGATGGATATTAACAGGACTTTCAAGATATAAAGTAAAAACTTTGTAACAATGAGGAAGAACTATAATAACTAACTTCTTAAACTGCTCTTAGTTAGGGCTTCATTAGAACATAATATTTTAATTAAAGCAAATACTTTCTATTATTTAGAATAATTATCACTACTATTTATTTAAGAACATCAAAATGCCACTATGGTAGCTTAAATTACATACCTTTTAAGTGGTGAGATTTTTTTACACATCTATGCGTAGCGTAAATCTTGGTTTCACAGGCATTCTCTCTAAAATTCTTGCTCTATTTACTTCAATCGCATTCACCGTTGGAATATAATCTAGCCATAAATTTTCATCTTCTGGTAAGTTTTCTGACCAGATATATTTCACATTAAATTGTCTTGCTTTGCATTCTTCATATAAATCTTGATAACGTTTTTTTAAAAACATCAATTTATTAAAGAAAAAGCGAACGTGTCCTGTTCCAAGCTTATAATCATCAGGCATTCCAACTAAATTGTATTTCCCTTTTGCAACCGCATTAGGAATTCGAGTAAGTTCTCTAAACTCTGCGAGTAGGTGTTGATCGCAGAGCTCTTTTGGGGGGATTAGGTTTATTCTTGTCATAGTTAATATTTTTTTATTCAAATAGTTTTTAAGCGGTCATATTTTTATAAAATTTTACGATTCGTAAATTATTTGGCGGATTCAAGTTTGAAGTGCAACGCACCCAAATCTAGATTTTACCTCAAGAGGTGTTTGATAGCCTAATACTTTTCTTGGTCTATTGTTTAAATTATCTTCAATAGCTTTAATCTCATCATCAGTTACTTTATCTAAAGTGGCTGATTTTGGTAAAAATTGCCGAATAAGCCCATTCGTATTTTCATTTGTTCCACGCTCCCAAGAGTGATATGGTTTTGCAAAATAAATCGTTGTCTTTAATGACTTTGCAATCTCTTCGTGTTGTGCAAACTCTTTACCATTATCAAAGGTAATACTTAATGGATTTTCACCTAAAAGCATTTCAATACAAGCTTCTTTAACTCGTTCAGCCTTACGGTTAGGTAAACATTTTATTTTAGTTTCTCGACTTACCCTATCAACCAAGGTAACTAGCACTCCACGATGATGTTTACCTACAACGGTATCACCTTCATAATCCCCTAAGCGTTCTCTATTATCAACAGAAGCAGGACGTTCTGTAATATCAATTCTATTTGCTATTTGACCACGTCTATCTTGATTAGCGTAACCTCGTTTTCTGTAGGTTTTCTGACAACGTAGGTGCTGATACAGCTTTCCTCCTGCTTGTTTATCCGCATAAATATATTGATAGATTCTTTCGTGACTAGGCACATTAGTCCACCCAAGAAAACGTAGTCTCCCTGTAATTTGTTCAGGAGAGTATTTCCTTGATAATAACTCCTCTATATATGCCCAGCCAAAATCACTAATTGTTTGAGCATTATTTGCTTTTCTAGAGACAGCGAGGTTATTTGCTTGTTTAGGGCGGTAACCTCGTTGTCCAGTATTACGTTTTAGTTCACGGTATATCGTTGCTTTGTGAACGCCAATGATTCGAGAAATTTCACTTTTTGAGATTCCTGTTTTCATTAGAGCAGAAATTTGATATCTTTGTTCTTGTGTAAGATGTTTGTAGTGTTTCATAACGTTTTGATATGTGGTAGTTGAAAATCGAAGTGCAACACTGCACATCTTACATTTCAATTACTATTTTTCAAACGTTGCACTTCGTTTTTGAATCTAAGTTTAATAAAAATAACCGCTTTATCCATTAAGAACTAATAACCTGTTTAGTTAATGCTCTTTTCTGTTCTGAATATAAAACAACATCTTTTATTACAAGTTTTTGAATGGCTTTGATAAAGATTTCCATTATTTGATAGTTTGGTTCATTATTTAATAATGGTAACTTCATTTTAAAATTTAAACTTTGCGAACTTCTTAATTTCTTACCATAAGAAAATTTACCACTTAAAGATCTAGCCATTGAAGTTGCAAAAAATAGCATCTCTTCTTTGACATAATCTTTTTTATCATTCCAATAAGCACCTGTATCATCACCTGCACCATAAGAAAAACTTCTATAAAAAGTATTACCAAAAATATCTATGGTTATTGAATTTTCAGGAAATATAGAAATAGGATTAGATATGTAATTGACCACACCTGTATTAGTTATACCTGACATCACAAATGGAATATTACCATCTAATTGATCATCTTTTTTCAACCTTCTTCCTTGCTTTATATTATTGAAAATATCTCTATATTTAAACTCACCCCACTTAATTTCATTTTGCTCAAAAGATCGTAAAACATCTTTTTCTTCTTCGGTTAAGTGATAATCTTTTAAATTTGTAACGCTTAGGTAAGCCTCTAGCTCCGCTAGATGGCTCGCCTCTAGCTCCGCGATAAATTTTTCCATAAAGGAAAAATTTATCAATCCATTACTAGTAATGGGAAGTGTAATTTTCTGCTCACTAATAATACTCACATTAAAACTTGAACTTCCCCAAGAAAAACAACTAAATGCTTTACCCATCACAGATATAAAAAATTGAGCATTATTCTTACTAAATTCATCATATTTAGATTTTAATATTTTTATTTTATCTCCTGTAAAATAAGGTTTTTCTTGATAGAACATTGTAGCTGTATCTTGACCAAAAGAAATTGTATTCCCATCATTTAGATACTGCTTATCTTCATTTATATAACCTTTGAGTCCATTATTTAATGCTGTTCTAACTATATAAGGATAGCCTGTTTCTAATAAAGTAACTTTATTTGCATCAAATCTTTTTTTATAAGATTTTATTTCAAACAAATCCCCAATCCTAAACTCGCCCCACTCAACACTTTCTAACATAGCATTCAGTGGGGCATTTATTTTCCCAAACTGTCATTTCCCTGATTTTTCAATAAGTTCGATACTTCCCACGCTAAATAATCACTTACCGTCTTTTTAAAATCTTCAAGGGTTGGCTTGGTGTCAATAGGGGCTGATTTATTCCAATCTGCTCCATTTTCTGGGTCAATAGTATCTTCATAATATTCTTGCTCGGTAAAAATATTTAATTTAGATTTACCAAATCGCACAAGATTAACTAATTCTGCATAACGCTCTTTTGCTCTATCCGTATCTTTTAAATTATTACTTGCTTTTTTGCGGTTCGTTCTTGTGTATCCATCATTTGAAAAATCAATAAATTTAACCATTTCATCTTTATTGTGCTTTTCATTGACTCTAAACACATAAATATAAGTTTGAACACTAGATTTACCTACGAATAAATCGATCGGCATTTTGATACTTGCTAATAAAGTATTTCTTTGTAAAATTCTCTTGTTAAATTCAGCCGCTTTACCACTTCCTGCACTGCCTTGAATAATAATTGACGCATAGCCTTTGTTCATCATTGAAAGAGCCTTTTCCACAAAATTCATACCATTTCCACTTGCAGAATAAGGTGGGTTTAGAATAAACGCATCAGCAGGGAATGCAGTGTCTGTTTTACCAAAGCCATATTTTCCGTCAAAGTCAATTAAAGAGTCTTTATTAAGAATGTTTGAACTGCCATCGTCCATTAAAATCATATTTAATATCGCAAGCATATAAACGCTAGAAAGTAGTTCTAGCCCTAATAACTGCTCTGCTTTTATCATCGCTTCTTTTTTTATGAGTTCATTTGGTGAAGTAATGGTATTTTTTGCATCAATAAGCATTTCATTCATCGCAGCAACTAATAAACCTGCTGAACCTGTCGCAAAATCCCACACATAAGAATCTTTATTTACTCGTGCAAGTTTCACCAAAAGTGTGGCAACATAAGATGGCGTTAAAACAACATCATTAAGTTTATCTTGTGAAAAGCCAAGCCAGCCATACATTTCATTGAATAATTTTCCTGTAAAATCAGTTGTTAAACCAATTTTGTAATAAATGCCTAAATCATCAACAATTTTAGAGAATACACGTTTAAGCTGAGTTTCTCCATCTTTAACTTTGTTGATATTATCTGTTAAAAGTGTATTTGATAATGTTCTAACAATGAGATCTTTTTTATCTTTTGGAATATTCTTTTCATTTAAGAAAGCGTTAATTTTTCGCATAATAATGTCGCCATCAGTATTACCTTCCTCGCTTGATGATTTTAAATCAGCCTTTTCAAGCGGTGCAACTTTCCCCGCTACACCTAAAGTTGCGATAATAGATGCGGCAACTAAATAAACACGATCATTTTCGCCTAATCCTTTTTCTTGTTGGTAAATGTCATTATTAAGCTTTACTAAACTTGCATCAATTTCTTTTTCACGCTGTGATTTTAATAATTCAAGCTCTTCATTTGAAAGCGTAAGTTTTTTTACTTGTTCAATAAAGGCATCAAAATTATTATCAGCTAAAAAAGATAAATCTGAAAATTCACCAACTTTTTGTCCAATCCCTAAATTAGATTTAGATACATAGTACACGCCAATTTGATGAATAATCTTACCGCTTTCATCTTTGTAGCCTGTCATACCAATTGAAATAATATCAGTATAACTTGTATGATGTAAAAGAGCGTTAGCATAATGAACCGCACCATTGACCGCATAATCTTTAATATTTTTAAAGTTAGGCTGATTTTTAGCGGTCATATTATCAACTTGACCATTTGCATTTAATTTTTCAAGTTTATCTTTATACCCTTTATATTCGATTAAAATAGGATAGAAATCTAAGTTTTTATCTTGTTTAAGAAGTTTTGCATCAGGGCGATTTCCGCCTTTTCCACCATTTTTTGAATGATAATCATCAAGAGCATTATCTATTTCTGTATTTAAACTTTCTTGTTCTAATTTATAATCTAAACCGTATTCTTTTAACCACCCATTTGCTAAATCTGCAATGTTTGGTTCTATTGATTGTGCTTTCTTTGTCATTCTATTTTTCCTTAAAATTTGTAAATTCTTAATAAGACCGCTTTAATGTGCTTCGTCCCAATTACTCCCAACCCCAACATCTGCAATCAAAGGTACTTTCAACTCAAACGCTTTTTCCATTTCGGCTTTAATTAACTGGCTGTAATGCTCTACTTTGTCAGCTTTGACTTCAAACACTAATTCATCGTGGACTTGCATAATCATTAGAATATCATCGCAATCACGGATTTGTTTATCAATGCTGATCATTGCAACTTTGATAATATCTGCGGCTGTACCTTGCATTGGGGCGTTGATGGCGACACGTTCGGCAGCTTTTTTACGCATTTGGTTGCTTGATTGAATTTCTGGCAAGTATAAACGGCGACCTAACAAGGTTTCAACATACCCCTGCTCTGCGGCTTTTTGTTTAATATCTAACATAAATTGTTGGACGTTTGGATAGCGTTTGAAATAGAGATCCATATAGTTTTGGGCATCATTTCGTGAAATACCAAGTTGATTTGACAGTCCAAAGGCTGACATTCCGTAGATTAAGCCGAAATTAATCGCTTTGGCACTGCGACGTTGCTCGCCTGTGACTTCATCAAGTGGCACACCAAAAATCTCACTTGCGGTTGCTTTGTGAATATCTTTGCCCTCTGCAAAAGCGGTAATCATTCCTTGATCGTTCGATAAATGCGCCATAATTCTTAATTCAACTTGCGAATAGTCAGCAGCTAAAATGACATAACCCTCACGAGCAATAAAGGCTTTACGAATACGTCTGCCTTCTTCGTTTCTAATTGGGATATTTTGCAAGTTTGGATCGCTTGATGAAAGGCGTCCTGTTGCGGTGACCGCTTGATGATACGAAGTATGAATACGCCCTGTTGTTGGGTTAATCATTTGTGGCAATTTGTCGGTATAAGTCGATTTTAATTTGCTTAAACCACGATGTTCGATAATCAATTTTGGTACGTTATGCCCCATATTTGCTAGGGTTTCTAATACTTCTTCATTGGTTGAAGGCACACCTTTTGGCGTTTTTTTGATAACAGGTAAGTTTAATTTATTAAATAAAATTTCTTGTAACTGTTTTGGTGAGGCGAGGTTAAACACTTCGCCCGCTTCGTTATGCACCTGCTCTTCTAACTCGATCAAACGTGCTGAAATTTCGCCCGATTGCTCTAATAAAAGATGATCATAAACCAACACGCCGTTACGCTCAATGTGTGAAAGCACATTAACCAATGGCATTTCTACTTCATTGAATAATTTGACTAATTCAGGAGATGTTTGCAATTCAGCGGATAATACTTGATGCAATTTCATTGTAATATCAGCATCTTCCGCTGCATATTGCGTTGCTTGTTCTAGCTCAATTTTATCAAAAGTAAGTTGATTTTTACCTTTGCCTGCGATTTCTTCAAAGCTAATAGTTTTATGCCCTAAATAACGATCCGCCAATGCGTCCATATTGTGTCGCCCTGTGCTGTTTAGGGTGTAAGATTCTAGCATTGTATCAAAGGCAACACCTTGTAATTCAATGTTATTTTGAGCAAAAACTGTTAAGTCATATTTAATATTTTGCCCTATTTTTAGAATTGCTGGATTTTCTAAAATTGGTTTTAATTGAGTTAAAACCTGTTGTTTTTCCAACTGTTGTGGCACGCCTAAATAGTTGTGTTCAAGTGGAATATAACAGGCTTCGCCATTTTCTAAACCAAATGAAATCCCGACTAAATTTGCCGTCATTACATCAAGGCTATCCGTTTCGGTATCAACCGCAAACACATTCACTTTTTGTAGTTTTTTAAGCCATTGTTGTAACAATTCTTCGCTATCCACTTGCTGATAAGCGGTACGATTTATTTCTATTTTTGCAAATTTTTGCTCTGATGTAACCGCTTGGTTTGACGTTATTTGATAATTATTTGGTACATTTTCTTTTTGTTGTTGAGTAACAGGATTGGCATTGCCTTGTACTTCACTTAACCAACGTTTGAATTGATAACGTTCAAATAACTCAACTAATAAAGATTGATTTTGTGGTTCAGTAACCAGTTGATCGTGGGTTACATCAAGCTCCACATCAGTTTTAATAGTCGCAAGGGTATAAGAAAGCTCCGCCATTTCTTTTTCAGCTTCCATTTTTGGTGCTAAGGTTTTTGCTCCACGAAAGCCTAATTCAGCGATTTTATCTAAATTTTGATAAATTTCTTTCAGCGAGCCAATGCCTTGCAATAAACCTAATGCGGTTTTCTCGCCCACACCTTTTACGCCCGGAATACCGTCCGACGCATCGCCACGCAATGCAAGATAATCAATAATTAATTCAGGTGGAATACCATATTTTTCAACCACGCCATCACGATCTAATAAGGTATTACTCATCGTATTGATCAGCATTATATGATTATCAACCAGCTGTGCCATATCCTTATCACCCGTACTGATCAAAACATCTTTACCCTCTTTTGAAGCTTGCAAAGCTAATGTTCCAATCACATCATCAGCTTCTACGCCTTCAACTGAAATCAACGGAATGCCCAACGCTTTGATAATAGTGTGAAGTGGTTCAATTTGAGTGCGTAAATCATCAGGCATTGGTGGGCGGTGGGCTTTATATTGCTCAAAAAGTGCATCACGAAATGTCTTACCTTTGGCGTCAAATACTACGGCAATATGGCTTGGTTCAACCTGTGCGATTAAACTTTTTAACATATTCAACACGCCATACATCGCCCCTGTTGGCTGACCGTCTTTGTTGGTTAACGGTGGAAAGGCGTGAAATGCACGATAAAGATAAGATGAACCGTCCACTAAAACGAACGGATTTTTTGCGATTGTTGTCATTGAAATCTCTTAATTTAGTTTAAAAATCTGTGAGGGATTATACCTTATATTCGGCTATTTCGCATTGAGAAAAGAGTAAATAACTAGCTGTATTATAGTATGGTTATAGCGGTATGATTTTAATAAAAATTTACAATTCTAAAAATAGCAAAATTGATAATTATTATTTGCGATCTTTTAAAATTTCATTAATATAAAGAAAAGTATAATTATTTTATATCTATGGAGTATTATTGTGTCAAATAAATTTAAAAATTTTTCTAATATAAGAACATTACGTGCAATTGCTCGTGAAACTTCGTTATCTCAACTTGAATTACTATTACAAAAATTAACTCAAGTCATTGAAGAAAAGAAAGAAGAAGTAGCAAAGCAAGAAGCTAAACATCAAAAATATCTTGAGAATTTAAATAAATACAAACAGATGTTAGAACAAGACGGTATCAATCCTGAAGATTTAGTTACCGCTTTACAACCAACAATAAAAAATAAACAACGTAAAACCACAAAACTCCGTCCTGCTAAATATAAATATATTGATGAAAACGGAAATGAAAAAAAATGGACTGGACAAGGTCGTACACCCAAAATAATTCAAAAAGCTTTAGATAAAGGACAATCACTTTCTGAATTTAAAATTTAATATTTTGTCTATTTTTGTAAGCCTATTAACCCCTTAAATTAATAGGCTTTTCTATTTTATAACCTTGGAAATTAATAATGATTGAAAATAAGATTTTATTAACAGAATGTCCTGATGCAAAAGGATTAGTCTCTAAAATTACCAATATTTGCTATAAATACCAATTCAATATTATAAAAAATAATGAATTTGTAGATAATAATGAAAAATACTTTTTTATGCGGACAGAATTACAAGGTATTTTTAATGATGACGATTTTCTTACAGAATTAAAAGATAGTCTTCCTGAAGGCGGTTTTTATCAATTAATTCCTAAGAAGAAAAAGCGAATTGTTATTTTAGTCACAAAAGAAGCACATTGTTTAGGTGATATCTTAATGAAAAATTATTA
The DNA here is from genome assembly GCF_018343795.1 of Phocoenobacter atlanticus subsp. cyclopteri. Lineage (GTDB taxonomy): Bacteria > Pseudomonadota > Gammaproteobacteria > Enterobacterales > Pasteurellaceae > Phocoenobacter > Phocoenobacter atlanticus. The sequence goes on along the minus strand of NZ_CP074346.1, from coordinate 425,459 downwards.
CGGAGGCTTAGATATGGAGATTGCCGCGGTAATCGGCAATCACGATACTTTGCGAGATCTCGTAGAACGTTTTGATATTCCTTTTCATTTTATTAGTCATCTTAATTTAACTCGTGAACAACACGATAAACAACTTGCAGATAAAATTGATGAATACTCTCCAGATTATATTGTACTGGCAAAATATATGAGAGTGTTAAATCCACAATTTGTAGAACGCTATCCTAATAGAGTTATCAATATTCATCACTCTTTCCTACCTGCATTTATAGGTGCAAAACCTTACCAGCAAGCCTACGAGCGTGGAGTGAAAATTATTGGTGCAACGGCACATTTTATTAATAATGAACTGGATCAAGGTCCGATCATTATGCAAAATGTGATTAATGTCGATCATAGTTACACGGCTGAATTAATGCAAAAAGCAGGTAGAGATGTTGAAAAAAATGTCTTAACGCAAGCCTTAGAATATGTACTAGATGATCGAATATTCGTACATAATAATAAAACAGTGATAATGTAATTTTAATAATATGAGAATATAGCGATGACATTGTTATGAGAATTTACAAATTTTAGCTTAAATGTCACCGCTTAATTATCTGCAAATAATTTATGCCAACATTTCGACAGGAACTTTCACCACAATTTTTTATTTCCATTAACTGAATTTACTGGTTTATGAGGTTCATTCGGCATAAAAATAGCAAAAGAATTTGGCGTTAAGAAAAGTTGGTTCTTATCTTCAATAACCGCTGAAATTTGATAATCATCTGCTTCATTATATTCGTTATACAAACTTAAATCAGGTGAAATCAGACCATATTCAATCATCTCTTCACCTTCAATTAAAAGATGAACATCAATCATTTTTCGATGAATTTCCGCTACTTTCCCCTCTGCTGGTGTACTTTCTAATTCCATTACATTCATTCGAATGCCCTCTTCAAGATCTTGCCAACCTAAAGGTAGGTTGACTAAATCTAAAGATTTTAATTTCCCACACAAACGTGCAAACACAGAAGGTAAACCTACTGCGTAATCATCACGACCTAAATGCCCAAATAACATAATCACTCCTTAAAGTTAAAAACTTGAATAAATAATAAATTTTTCTTTCATAAACCTCAAGAAAAAATAAAGTTTTATTTCAAATAATTCACACAAAATTGATTTAGTTAAAAAATAAGGATAAAATCCCCTCCTCTTTCAACACATTAAAGCATTATGAATACTTTTGAGCAACAAGTAAAAGCAGTATTAGAAGCAAATAAAGGACAACGAATAACTTCTTTTGAATTTGAAGGTAATCGCTATTGGCTGAAGCAAACCGAAAAATTACAAGGTGTTGAACATTTTTTAAAACCTTTTCCTCAAAAAGCATTACAACGTGAAATTGAGCAATTAACCTATCTCAATAAGCACAGTGTTTCTACAGCTAAATTAATAATGACAGGAGAGGATTACTTTGTCACAAATGATGTTGGCAGATCTATCAGCTCATTAATAAATGACAAAGATATTACCCCTGAAAAAACGCAATTTTTAGTAACATTAGCCGCCACCGAATTACAAAAAATACATCAACAGGGGTTTGTACACGGTCGTCCTGCAGTACGAGATATCACATTATTAGAGGATAAAATTTATTTTATTGATTTTGAAAATAAAGTTTCCAATAAGGCTCTTGAACATCGTCAAGTTCGAGATTTACTGATTTTTATCCATAGTTTATACCGTGAAAAATTATCTCAACAATGTGTTGAACAAGCAGTAGAAAGTTATGTTCAAGCAGGAGGTAATGAGATTTGGAAAGCCACTATTGACTATATAAAAAATAAACGTTGGTTATATTGGCTATTGTCTCCTTTTAAACCGATTGCAAGAACAGACTTAATCGCCGCTTTCTGTATTTTTGAATATATTTTAAATATCAAGTAATTATGCGTAAATTAGTGATTGTTACTACACCATTTTCTGCTCAACCTTTAGGTGGAAATGGCGTATTTTTAAGTGAAACCGTCACTGATTTAAACCTGAATATTGCCACTCTTTCTTTTAAAAATGCCAAAAAATTATTGGGTCAAACCCTTGATTATGCTATTTACGATATGCAAGCTAAAGAGGGGGTTTGCTTTAATTTAGATGCATTAGCAATCGCTACAGGTACTATTATAGATAACGGTTATCTTATTATTATTTGTCCTCAATGGTATCATTTAACGCAACAAATAGATCAGGATGCGATCCGTTGGAGTGAACAAGGAAAGATAAAAAGCCCGAACTTTTTTAATTATTTTCAACAACTTGTTGAACAGTTTCAATTTGAGATTGTAGAAAAATTTGATTTTAATAAATTCAAAAGCGGTACGATCTTTTCAAAAATTTGCAATTTTTCATCACTTACCATACAGCAACAAAATATTTTTGAAGAACTTCCACAACATTCAGCTGATATTCATTTAATTACCGCACCAAGAGGACGTGGAAAATCTACATTATTAGGAAAATTAGCACAATATATTCAACAAAAACAAAAGGTTATTATTACCGCTCGGAGCCACTCTGCTCTACCCACTTTTTGGCAAAATGTAGATAAAGACAAAATATTATTTTTTTCTCCCGATCAACTTATTCAACAAATTGAAAATCAACAGTTAACTAATGATTATTGGCTTTTTATTGATGAAGCGGCAAGCCTGCCTTTACCAATGTTACAGCAATTTTCACATTATTTTAAAAAAGTCATATTGGCTACTACAACTCAAAATTATGAAGGGACAGGACGAGGCTTTAGTCTTAAGTTTTTGCCTCAATTAAAACGTCCTTACCAACAATGGAAATTAACAAAAGCCCTACGCTGGAAAAATAATGATTCATTAGAAAATTTTGTTAACCAACTGCTTATTTTAGATAATGTTGAAAATAGTGACCCAAATAGCAACCAAGCCTTTTACCAACTTTTAGCCAATGCTCATTATAAAACTACACCGACGGATCTACGCCGTTTGTTTGATGCACCTCATCAATATTATTTAAAACATATTGAAAATCATCAACTTATTGGTGGTATTTGGGCAATCTTTGAAGGCGGATTAGATAAAGGTTTAGCCGAGGAAATTTGGCAAGGAAAACGCCGTCCACAAGGTAATTTAGTGGCTCAATATCTCTGTTTTCAAGGAAACCTGATCGAAGCTTGTCTATTACGTTCAATTCGTATTTCTCGCATTGCCGTGACTCCTGAAAAACAGCAACAAGGTATCGGTAAGCGGTTAGTTTCTCAATTAATTTTGCAAATACGAACTCAACAAAATGTGGATTTTATTTCAGTGAGTTTTGGATTAAATGAAAAGCTTTTTAATTTTTGGAAAAGCTGTGGTTTCCAATTGGTTCAAATTAGCCCGTCCAAAGAAGCCAGTAGTGGTTACCACAGTGCAATGATGTTATATCCAATCAGCGAAAAGGGGCTAACTTTTGTAAAGCAAGCCCAAATGCAATTTCAACGAGACTTCCCTCTTTTGCCTTTTTTACAAAATTTGCAAAAAATAGTAAAAATCGTACCGCTTGAACATCAACTTGTATTTATGGAGAACGACCATAAAAACCTACAGGGTTTTGCTTATTATCATCGTTCTTTAACTTCGTGTTATGCAAGTTTAAAGCGTTTACAGAAACGCTACGCCATAGAACTAGAACAATTAAAAAATATGCCAAATTCAGATAATTTACAACTCCCCAATCATAAAAAATTGTGGTTGAAACAGTTTAGAATAAGTGTTGCAAATATTTTAAATTACCATTCAAATACATAAAATAAATTTTATACTACTTATTGAATGTGTATATATTCACCTGCTAGCGATCCACCACCACGACAATAAGTCATCATTCTAAAACGCTCTTCAAAATTTAATGTAAATACATCAACGGCAGTATTATTTTTAATGGGTTTAATATACATTAAAACTTCTTTTTGCTCTTCTGGTAAACGAATATCTAACCATAGTTGATTGTCTTTTAATTTGGCGACACCAGAAAAAGAACAATTTGCTCGTCCTCGAATTTCTGAGGCAGAAAAAGTCACAAAATAATGATTATTTTGAGGCTTAATAGATAAGGTTTGTTTATATCCTCCTTCCATATTTGAGACTGTTGCGTAATCTCCAACATAATCAAATGTTGAAGTGTTCACTTGAAAAGCGGTTAATGTAATTGCTGATAAAAATAGTATAGATTTCTTCATTCTTTACTCTGGAATAATTGGCATTAAAAGCCGTGTTAAAAAGGTAATTATCAATAAAATAATTACTACATATTTTGAGGGAATAAAGTGTTCAGGTATAAATACACAAAGAATCGAAAAACAAAAGATCACAATTAATTCTATTAAATTTGCTAAACTCTGTGATCCAAACCCCATTCCTGCTAAGAGCAACCAAAATACTGAGGGTAATAGTAAAAATATCTTCATATCATAAATCACTTGTGTTGTTAGTTTGTGTATTCTTATTTCCTAAAACACTCTTACCTAACTCTACTATTTTAACTGCAATATAACCTACAACTAAAGCCAACAAAATATCTAATACAAAAGCTGAAAAAGGAATATTCTCAATAGTATGGTTGAAAGCGGCAAATAAATGTGTTTGATGTGAAATAATATTACCTCCAACGGCTAGCATTGCAATGGTTCCTATAATACCAATGCCTTTTATAAGTACAGGCATTGCTTTTATTAATATATCGCCAAGAGATTGAGATGATTGACTTTTTTTCTTTTTAAGATAAAAACCAATATCGTCTAACTTAATAATCAAACCGACAATACCATAAACCACAATAGTAGAGATCATTCCTATTAAAGTTAAAACAAATAGTTTTATCAGAAAATCACTTTCTTGCACCAAGCCTAACGTAATAACGATAATTTCAAACGATAAAATAAAATCCGTTTTAATGGCACCAGCAATTTTCTTTTTTTCAAACTTTTCAGATGTTAAGTTAAGATTTTGTGGCTGTGCATTATGCTTCTTATGGTGTAATCCTAATTTTGCTAAAATACTTTCAACACCTTCATACGCTAAATATATTCCCCCAATAATCAGAATTGGAGATATCAGCCAAGGAGTAAAGGCACTCATTAGTAACACTAAGGGAATAATAATAAATTTGTTTTTAAAACTGCCTTTAGCAATTTTATAAATGATGGGAATTTCTCGCTTTGCCGCATTTTCTGTGGCTTTTTGTATTGCTTTTTGTCTTAAATGAGTGAGTTCAGCCAATACTTCTCTTTTTTCATTTTCGGGTAATGTTTCAATATGTTGCTTTAATTCTTGACTACTTTTAACTTGAGATAATTCCTTTTTTAGAATTTCAGAGGTGGTATCATTCGTCATACTGGCAATGGCTGCCAAATCATCCACAATTAGACCTGTTGATTTTATACTTGCTACTTTTGTATAAGTAACTATATCATCAAATAAGAGAGCAACATCATCAAAAGAGGTTGCGATAGTTTTTGTTGTAGTTGCGACTGCTTTACTTGCTAAACTGCCGATATCATCTGCTAAAAGAGATAAATATCCTAGTAATCCTGCCATAAAATAAATTCCTTAAAATATGTTATATCAATGTAATAATTTTATTTCTAATACGATAGGTGATTTACTCACCCTCATACTTTTGATGCTGGAAATTTTACAAGATAATAATCTGTTTGAGTAAGGATAGATAATGTTTTTTTATATCCATTAATTCCTATTTCATACTTTCCAGCATAATCAAAATATGATATACCAATTGGCAAGAAATTATACTAAATTAAACTGAAATCAGCACTTAAAAATTTACATAAAGAGTGATTTGGATTGTAGAGGCGAGATTAACAAGCTTGCTTGCGTATATTCGCCCGTTGCTCGATATAAATAGTCCAATATATTATAAAATCTAAAGGATAGCGGTCAAATAAAATGAATAATTTTCAAAATATTTTATCCTGTGCATTCGGGAGTATATACATAAAATACGTTTACGAATACTCCTCTACAAAATTATATAGTGCTAATTTCAACTTAATTTACTATAATAAAAATACTGCTAACAAAAAAGTCATTTTTTTATTTTTATTCTGGAATAATTGGCATTAAAAGCCGTGTTAAAAAGGTAATTATCAATAAAATAATTACTACATATTTTGAGGAAATAAAATGTTCAGGTATAAATACACAAAGAATTGAAAGACAAAAAATAACAACTAATTCTATTAAATTAGCTAAACTTTGGGCACCAAAATTTAATGCTGTTAATCCAATCCAGAATAGTGAAGGCAATAAGACAATGCCTAGTTTTTTAAAAAATATTTCCATAAAAGCCTCTTAGATTTGGGTATTTTACTTAAGTAATAACGCATCTTTCTTTTCAGATGTCGTACTCCAAACTCTATATTTCACGCCATATCCTTTTGGAGAATAAACAACAAGCGGTAACTTACTGTTATAATTTTGCAAATATCCTTGTGAAAGTACTTCGCCTTTTTTCGCTTTACTTTCAGGGCAAGCCATCATCGTACTTCTGATATTACCATCTGTTGCTACTTGATAATAAGAATAGCCCCAACCCTTAACATCTTTTTTTACAAAAGTGGCAGGTAGTGAATGATAATTACAATCTAGCATCATTTCTTTGGCTAAAAAGAGTTCCACTTTGTAATTTTCTTCATTCTTTAATGGTTCAAGTGTTATGGTATGTTGAATTTGATTTTTCTCCGCTTTAGGATACATACTAATATCTAAATTATTAGGTTGAGAAACGCCGCAACCACTGATACCTAAAACGATAAAAGCCATTATTTTTTCATTATATTCTCCGTTACTAATTATTTCATTACATTGCTTTGACTAATGTTTTTATTAATGCAATGCGTTCACAATGTAGTCCTGTTAACACATTCCAAATACTATCTTCATCTAACATTGCATAATCTCGATCAAAGGTATTTTGATTATCAAAATCTTGCATATATTGTGAGTTATAATATTTGTCTAGTTTTTTACAATTTAATTCAATTTTTTTAATCTCTTTATGGATATTTTGTAATCGTTTTAAATCTTCTTCACATTGAAACAGTAATTGTTCTATCTCTTCAAGCCTTTTTGTCATTTCTTAGACTCCTCTTCCCATTGATTTACTTTATCTAAAAATACTTTTCCTAATGCTAAAGCATTACCTGTAAATAAGGTATTTAATCCATTTTGCTCAATTATTTTTCTACGTAAATTTAATCTTTCTTGATGATTTTCTGCTAAACGTAAGGTGCAATCAATATACTCTTCAATAGTATGAGTAACCAACCAATCAGGCAAACCTAAACGTTTAAATAATCCTTCATCAATATGCTCGTGAACCTCATTTCCTGTTTTACATACACCCACTAGTCCAAGTGTTACCATATCAATAATTCCATTCGTATTACCAAAAGGAAAAGGATTGATCATCATATCGCAATGTCTTAGATTTTCTAAATATTGAGTATAAGGTGCATAAAAATACATCGTAGCATTATTTCCTAGATAACTTTTAATAAAGCGTTCTACATAAGGTGTATTTACACCTGATACGATACCAAACGCAAAATGAAAATGAATTTTCACTTTTGAGCGCTCTAAAATAGTTTGCAAAGTTTCTAAGAAGTGATAATTAAGCTTCATTCCTGTCGTTGCAATACCTATATTTACTACTTCAGGATTTTCATTCAATATATAATCCACTTTTTCAGGCGCTAAAGAAGAAGGAACATAAGGAAGTGCATCTTTTGGTAATCGAATTAATGTTTCGCTAAAACAATCTTCACTTCCCACATAATCGTCCTCGACTACAACATATTCAATAAATTTAGAATGAGTTGTAGCAGGGTGACCTAATGCGATAGCTTGAATAGGCGCCATTCGAGTATTACTGGCTAAAATAGTAAGTTTTTCCATTCCAATACTTGGCATATAAAATATAGCTGCTTGATGTTCTTCACAAATTTGTTTAATTTTATCTAATTGTTTTAACAGCGTATTTTGATTTAAAACGTGAAACTCATCAAATACGGCTCGACCTACTGCATCCACTTTTTCATAGCCTAAACCGATAATGTGAAAATGTTGTTTCGCTGCAATTAAAGAGGTAGAGTGAGTACGATAAATCGAATGAAATGCGTGAAAATGTTCCAATAACACCACCATTACTGGTTTATTGTTGGTTTTTTCAATTTGTTTAATATTTCGATCTTCCCAGCCAATTCTTTCTAAGAAGTTTCTCATCACCTCATTAATAGCACCTTTGATATCGTGTTTGTTTTTAGCCATGTCATAACTACAGTGCATATAAACATCAAGGAATAAACTATAAGCAAAATTATCTAAATATTTAATTTCTTTTAACTTCTCAGGAAACCATTGTAAAAGGAATGCTCGTTTTGAAAATGCTTTTGGAGTAGCAATAAATCTTGGCGTTTGTAGTGCAAAACATAATGAAGCACATAAACTAGGATTTAAAGCCCAAAAAGCATCAAAGTTTAAATCTATATTTGATTCTAGCGAGTACAAAAGACAAAATTTAATCAGTATATTGGTATCATTTGGTAATAATAATTCATCACGTTTTTCAGCGTCTTTATTTAAATTATAAGAATACAATATATGATCAGTATTAATATAGGGAGAACTAGCAAAAATAAAGCTTATCCAACGATGATATTCAAAAAATTGATCAATTTTATCTTCTGGCACAATAAAATTAGGATCTTGAAATAATGTAGCAATCAAGTTCGCCATTTTAGTGCAAAAATAGAGCACCTTTTCATTTGGAATATCATCTAATTGAATAGGATAACGTCCTAATTCTACACCTTCTATCATTCCATAATCACCATCAACTCTTCTTAAAATAAGAAATAGTTCATCACAAGCAAGCTGATAATTTTTATTTTCAACCGCTTGTTCAAATCTTGCTAAATGTGGAGTCGATTTTTCTTGCAACATAATATTCTCTCGTATAATAAAAAGTTATTCTTTATATAAAAAACAATCTGTTTGATGATCATTTACCATTCCAACTGCCTGCATAAAAGCATAAATAATAGTTGAACCAACAAAACTCATTCCTCGTTTTTTTAGGTCTCTGGATATTTTATCAGAAAGTGGTGTCATTGCAGGGGCTTGAGCATAATCTTGTATATGATTTTTGCTTGGTTTATGGTCAACAAAAACCCAAATATAATTAGAAAAACTGCCAAACTCTTGTTGGATATCTAAAAAAACTTTCGCATTTTTAACGGCTGAATTGATTTTGAGTTTATTTCTTACAATTCCTGAGTTTTGTAAAAGTTCTGCAATTTTCTTTTCATCATATTTTGCGATTTTTTGAGGATCGAAATAATCAAAAGCGATCCGATAATTTTCTCTTTTATTTAGAATCGTATTCCAAGATAATCCTGCTTGAGCCCCTTCTAATATTAACATTTCAAATAACTTGCGATCATCAAATTCAGGCTTACCCCATTCTGTATCGTGATACTGGACTGATAATGAATTATCTAAGTTCACCCAAGAACATCGTCTTTTAGTTTTCATTATTGAATAGCCCTCGCTCTTGTTCTAGCTTCAACAAACGCTTTTTAACGGGCAAACCACCACCATAGCCCCCTAAATTTCCATTGGACTCAATTACTCGATGGCAAGGTACAATCAATGCAATCGCATTAGCTCCGTTTGCTGAAGCTACCGCTCTCACAGCTTTAGGATGATTAATTTTTGTTGCCACATCTAAATATGAAACCATTTTCCCATAAGGGATAGTCATTAAAGCATTCCAAACTTGCTTTTGAAAGTCGGTTCCTAAAAATAATAATGGAACATCAAATGCGGTTCTTTGCCCTTGTAAATATTCATCAATTTGTTTTTTTGTTTGAGAAATAACATCATTTTCCTGCTCGACAAAATCAGCATTAAGGTATTTTTTTATTCTATTGTCAACAGTCTGTCTCATTTTGCGATAACAAAAATCTAAAATACAAATTTTATCCTCAAAAGAACCAATAATCAGTTCACCTATTTTAGTTTTATGGTATGAAATATTAACTGTATTTTTCATCTAATTTCCTTCTAAGTTAGTTTCTAAGCTTTATTATCTGAAGTAATATTCCCTTTTTCAGATAATAAAATTGCCACTTTTTGTGTTGATTTAAATTGAGATAAAATAATAATCATAATAACGGTAATTGGCACACTTAATAACATTCCAACCACTCCCCATAATTTTCCCCAAATAGCTAATGCAATAATAGTGACTAACGGACTAATATTTAAACTTTTTCCCATCAATTTTGGTTCAATTAAATTACCGACAATTTGTTGAATGGCTCCAATAGATAATAAAATAGCAATAAAAGGAATAAAGCTACCAAATTGTAATAGGCTAAATACTGCAGGAAAAACCGTTGCAATCAGTGAGCCAATGGTTGGAATATAATTCAGTAAGAAAATTAAAAAAGCCCAAAATATAGGAGAGTCAACCTCTATAATAGATAACACAATAAAACCTAAAAATCCTGTTAATAAGCTCATTAATGTTTTGACTCGGAAATAACTTGAAAGGGATAATTCAATTTTAAGCAATGTATCAATAAACTTCGCTCTCCCCTCTTCCTCTGGAAATAATGCACTGATTTTTAACTTAAAACTATCGGTTTCTAAAAAGATAAAGAGTAAATAAATCAATATCATCATAGAGTTAGATAAAATACTGGATAAACTTGTCGCTAACTGGGCTAAGATATTTTTAATATCTAATGAACTCAGCATAGCACTAATTTCAGCTTGTAAATCAATATGAAATAATGTCTCAATTTTCACTGCGATAGCGGTTACATTCTTTTCATAATTTGCAAAAGAGGTTAACAAATTAGATAAATTACCTATTACGGCATCCAGTACTAAATACACGATAAATAAAAGTAAGGTTAACACTGCAATGGATTGTAATTTTTAAGGAACAACACGGCTAAATAGGGGGATTTTATTGGCTGTTTTTTTCAACTGCATTGTGGCAAACCACAGAAGGGAGGCAATAATAAATTGCACTAACATACTTTGACCATAAATTAACGTTAATATTGTGCCGATTGCGACGACAAAAAAATAGGCAATATTTCTCATACTAAAAACCTTTGTCAGTTTGTTTGATGGTTATTATATAGCATTTATAGAGTAAAATGGTAAAGTATTAAATTTGCAAATTTTAAAGAAGATGTTACCGCTATAACAGGGTAACCGTAAACTTTTAGTTATTGATTTAAAAATTAAATGCCCCCACCCTAGCCCTCCCCCGCAAGCGGAGGAGGGAATTTGGGGTTTAGTTATTCTTTTTTTAAGTGGAGGAGGAGTTTAGGTTGTACACCACTTGCGGGGGGAGGCTAGGAGGGGGAAAATTTCAAATACGACCTTGACCTAACGACTATAAAAATTAAACAACCTTAAATCAAATATTTCTTACTCTAATATACAAATTTAGTTATAATTCCTCTTACTTTTTAGAGCCATTTATTTCAAAAATAGAGAATAAAAATAATGTTAAAACAAAATATCGTGAAATTTTCTTTACTATATAAATACAATTTCTTTTTAACTACTCTGATATTTCTTAGCTTTCTTATTTTTAATAGCAACTATACTGCTCTTTCCCTTACATTAAGTATTTTAGGGGCAATTTCTAGTGCTGCTATTTTATATGCGTTGTTATACCTTGCTCTTTTTCTTTTTCAATTTTTAGGGAAAAAAGGGCTCTATTTTATTGCGTTATGCTTCTTAATTGTTGATATTGCATTAGTTACTGACTTCTTTATTTATCGTTTATATCATTTTCATATTAATGCAATGGTATTAAATATTTTAATGAGTCCAAAGGCGTTTGATTCTATTCAGTTGGGAATGATGCCTATCATCTTTTCTATATTGTGTGTAGGAATAGGCATTCTATTTGAAATTTACTTAGTCAATAAACTATCAAATAATACTCAATCACTAGAAAAATTACGCACCAAAAATAAAAAAATTAATAAATTTATTTTATTACCATTGCTATTAATTATTCTTACTGAAAAAATTTCTTATGGTTTTGCTTCACTTTCATCAAAAAATGAATTGATACAGCCATTTAAAGCCATTCCTCTATATCAACCTTTAACATTTAAATCTTTTGCTCATCGCTATTTAGGATTTAAAGTAGTAAAACAAGCGGAGAATTATATATCTCAAACAACAAGTTTGAATTATCCAAAATCACCTCTAATTTCTACAGACAAATTAAATAAAGTGAATATCTTTATTATTGCGAGTGATTCAATTAATGCTCAATATATTACTCCAGAAATTACACCAAATTTGGTTCAATTTCAGCAAGATTCATTGGTTTATAATCAACATTTTTCAGGTGGGAATTCAACAAGATTTGGAATTTTTTCATTACTTTACGGTTTAAATTCAAGCTATTGGTTTTCTTTTTATCCAGCAAGAAAAGGTACCGTTCTATTCGACTATTTAAAATCACAAAATTACAACATTAATATTGTTTCAAGTACCAACACTTCCTGGCCAGAATTTTTAAAAACGGCTTATGTTAATATTCAACAAAGTGTTTATGATAAATTTGATGGTGAACCTTGGGAAAAAGATCAACAAAGTTCAACTAAACTACTTGAATTGATTGATAAAATTGACCCGAAACAACCACAATTTGCATTTTTATTTATGGATGCACCACACGGAAATTCTTTTCCTGAAGAAAGTCATAAATTCCCAACAAAAGGGGAAATCAATTATTTAACATTAAATAAAGATAGTAAAGATTTACCTTTTGTTATCAATGGCTATAAAAACTCTATTTACTATAATGATATGCTCTTTGCAAAGATTGTTGATAAACTGAAAGAAAAAGGGCTATATGATAATTCAATTATCATATACACCAGTGATCACGGACAAGAATTTTTTAGCCACGGAAATTTTGGACATAACTCCAGTTTCTCTACCGCACAAACACAGGTTCCTTTTATTGTAAAGATGCCAACGAAAGAGCATAAAGAAATTAATAAACTCACTTCTCACTTAGATGTTGTCCCAACATTATTAAGTTATATTGGCGTAAAAAATGATCCGAAAGATTATTCAAATGGCTATAATTTATTTGCTAACGATTTTCATCGAAACAGTGTGTTTATTTCTAATTGGAATAATAATGCTATTTTAACAAAATCATATACTTATGTTTTTTCAAACTTACCAAATAAAATGTTTCAAAATGAAGTTCGTCAAAATAGTGATTATAGTTTAGTTGAGGATCACGAAGTTGATCATAAAGAATTGATGAAAACTATCGAGCAAAATGCTTGGTTTCATCAATAACTGATTGATTAATAAAATAACTAAAAATAGACAGGATATGTGAACGGCCCCAAATTTTGGACGGTTTATAATTAAGAAGCTAAACATAAGGGACTGAGTTCTGTATTCAACAGGTGTCAGTCCTTTTAGTTAAACCTAGATTCTTTGCTAATTATCCAACAACTTTTGGTAAATAACCTGCTTGAATTAAGAATGGTACACTCATAATCAATAAACCTAAAATCAGAGCTATGACTAATGAAATATTTCCACCAAATACTCGATATGGTAGATCTGGATAAAGTTTTCTCATTCTCCATACCATTCCGATTGGTAATACCAACCCATAGAAAGTAAACATTTGTCCTGCGTAACCCAATGCCATAATAAAGCCTTCTGGATAAAATAATGCAAACGCAAGTGGTGGCAAGAATGTTAATAGACTTAATATGGTTTGACCTGCTTCAATATTTACTCGTTTCAACAGATCATCTAAACAATGTAATAAACTTAATGCAACGCCTAAAAATGAAGTGACTAATGCTAATGTGGAAAATAAACGTACCGCTTCACCAATAAAATTACTGCCTGTAATATGTTTAGTGGCATTTACTAAACCATTTAATGTTGGTTCATTGGTTAAAATTTTCACAAATTCTGCTTGGCTTAACGCTCCGTGAGTCGCCATTTGCCATAAAATATAGGCGACCAATGGAATACCGGTACCAATAATAATCGCGGAACGTAAACGCTTTACATTTCCCTCAAGATAGCGATTTAAACTTGGAATAACCACGTGAAAGCCAAAAGAGGTGAAAAATACAGGGCTTGCGGAAATAATGACAAAATCTTTTAATGGCATTGCACTTAAATTTTCTGTTGTCACTTTTGGCAACATCATTAATAATACAAAAAAGAAGGCAATTAATTTTATAATAAATAGCACACGAGTAAGAAAATCAACGCTTCTAGTTCCAATACTGACAAATAAGCCTAAAATGATGGTAAATACCACAATTGCAACAGGTGTTGCTTTATCCCCTAAAAAAGGCAATAAGCCTGAAAGAAGTGAGCCTCCACCAGAGACGTAGGCGGCAATAATTGCATACATAAAAACCACTAATGCAATAGTTGCGATCACACGACCTGCTATACCAAAATACTGTTCTGCAAGAGTCGCAATTCCTGCATTTGTTCTGGGTGCTTTTTGATACACTTCCACAAAAAGTAAGCCACTATAAGAGAGTAAACCCCATAACAAAAAAAGTAAAATAAGCGTATAGCTAAATCCCATTTCAGCAGAGGTGAGTGGCATTGCCAACATTCCTGCTCCTATTGTGGTGCCTGCAACAATTAAGGCACTTCCAAATGTATTGCTCTTCATAAATTCTCCCGAAAAACACAAAATATGTAAGTTTTTAACCCTAGCAGAAAATTTTATTTCTCGCAATACTCTGACTGCAACAATTTTTTATTTTTATTGATTAAATTTACAATAAACACAAAATTGTACTTGAATTAAATAATTTCACCCTTATTATTAGAGAATAACTTTAGAAAAAGAAGAAATAATTAATGAGTAAAAAACGAAGTGCAAGTTCATCACGATGGCTTGCTGAACATTTTAAAGATCGATTTGTCCAAAAAGCACATAAACAAAAGTTGCGTTCACGTGCTTATTTTAAAATTGACGAAATTCAACAAACCGACCATTTATTCAAACAAGGAATGACTATTGTTGATTTAGGAGCAGCACCTGGTGGCTGGTCACAGTATGCGGTTTCTCAAATTGGAGGAAAAGGGCGTGTCATTGCCTGTGATATTTTAGATATGAACCCTATTGCAGGTGTTGATTTTCTACAAGGTGATTTTCGAGAAGAAAGTGTCCTCCACGCATTACTTGAAAGAGTAGGTGCAAAGAAAGTCGATGTAGTAATGTCTGATATGGCACCTAATTTTAGTGGCTTACCATCAGTGGATATTCCCCGTTCAATGTATTTAGTCGAACTTGCCCTAGATATGTGTCGTCAAGTTTTAACTAAAAACGGAAGTTTTGTTGTGAAAGTGTTTCAAGGAGAAGGCTTTGATGAATATTTAAAAGAAATTCGGACAATGTTTACGAAAGTTAAAGTACGTAAACCTGAGGCTTCTCGTGGACGATCTCGTGAAGTTTATATTGTCGCAATGGGATACAAAGGATAGATTTTGCAAATTTTTAAATAAATCTGACCGCTTAGCATAGTTTAAATATGCATTTTGTAGTACCCTTATACATAATTTATTACATATAGAGGAAATTAACCTTGAACGATATGGTTAAAAACGTTTTACTTTGGGTGGTAGTCGCCGTTGTTTTGATGACTGCTTTTGAAGGATTTAATTCTATTAATACTTCTGCCAATACGGTGGAATATTCTACCTTTATCAAGGATTTAGACAATCATCACTTAAAAGGTGTTGATTTTAAATCAAGCGATGAAACTATTTTAGTCACGAAAAAAGACGGCACTAAATATCAAACTGTAATGCCTCTTCCTGATCGTGATCTATTAAATGAACTTCTTAAAAAAGATGTTGTTGTTTCAGGGCAACCACAAGAGCAAAGAAGTTTCTTATCTCAAATCTTTATTTCTTGGTTCCCAATGATGTTGTTGATCGGCTTTTGGCTATTTTATATGCGTCAAATGCAAGGCGGTGGTGGTAAAGCAATGGGCTTTGGAAAGAGCAAAGCTAAAATGCTATCTCCTGATCAAGTAAAAACAACTTTTGCAGATGTAGCAGGTTGCGATGAAGCAAAAGAAGAAGTCAGTGAAGTCGTTGATTTTTTAAGTGATCCTTCTAAATTCCAAAAGCTGGGTGGACGAATTCCAAAAGGTATTTTAATGGTTGGTCCACCGGGAACAGGTAAAACCCTTCTAGCAAAAGCTATCGCAGGTGAAGCGAAAGTGCCATTCTTTACTATGGCAGGTTCTGACTTTGTCGAAATGTTTGTTGGTGTAGGGGCGTCTCGTGTTCGTGATTTATTTGAACAAGCGAAGAAAAATGCACCTTGTATCATCTTTATTGATGAAATTGATGCAGTAGGTCGTAAACGTGGTGGAGCGGGCTTTAGTGGTGGACACGATGAACGTGAACAAACCTTAAACCAGATGTTAGTTGAAATGGATGGTTTTGAAGGAAATGAAGGCGTCATTGTTATTGCTGCCACCAACCGTTCTGATGTGTTAGATAATGCATTAACTCGTCCTGGTCGTTTCGACCGCCAAGTGATGGTTGGGTTACCTGATGTACGTGGTCGTGAGCATATCTTAAAAGTACATATGAGAAAAGTGCCAATCGCTGCTGATGTTGATCCAATGATTATTGCTCGTGGTACTCCAGGTTATTCTGGGGCTGACCTAGCAAACCTTGTAAATGAGGCGGCTCTTTTTTCTGCTCGATCAAATCAAAAAACTGTGACAATGGAAAATTTTGAAAAAGCAAAAGATAAGATCAATATGGGTCCTGAACGTCGTTCAATGATTATGACGGAAGAACAAAAAGAATCGACGGCCTATCACGAAGCTGGACACGCTATTGTTGGGTATTTGATGCCTGAACACGACCCTGTTCATAAAGTAACTATCATCCCGCGTGGACAAGCCTTAGGAGTAACCTTCTTCTTGCCTGAAGGTGATCGTATAAGTATGAGCCATAAACAAATTGAAAGTAAACTTGCAAGTGTTTACGGTGGACGTTTAGCGGAAGAAATTATTTATGGTAAAGAAAATATCTCAACGGGTGCATCTAGTGATATTCAGGTCGCCTCTGGTTTAGCTCGTAGAATGGTGACTGAATGGGGATTTTCAGAAAATCTTGGTCCTATTCTCTATAAAGATGATGAAGGTTTTGGTGCTCCAAAAGTCGTCTCAGAAGAAACGGCTAAACTTATTGATGAAGAAGTCCGTAAAATTGTTGAACGTAGCTACGAACGAGCGAGAAAATGTCTATCTGATAATATGGATATTCTTCACTCAATGAAAGATGCATTAATGAAATATGAGACGATTGATATGCCACAAATTAAGGCATTAATGGAACGTCGTCCAGTTGAAGATCCTGAAGGTTGGAATGATGATAATAATTCCACATCATCAAATAATGATTCCGATGAAAAAGGACAATTAAAAGATATAGAAGCAGAAGAAAGTTCAGATAATTCTGTACCTAATATGTTATAAGATAATGGTTTTAAAGCCCTAACTAAGTAATTAGTATAGGGTTTTTTATAAAAATTAATCACTTAAACATAATTTTCAGATCTAAATAAACTTTTAGCTGAAAAGGTAAACTAATTCGATTATAATCCGTAATCATCATCAAACTAAGGAAAAAATTATGTCTGTTGAAATTCTTGATCAATTAGAGAAAAAAATTAGAGAAACGGTTGAAACCATTCAACTGTTACAACTTGAAGTTGAAGAGTTCAAAGGAAAGAACAACGAACTAAATTCAATCAAAGAAAAACTCACTCAAGAAAATGAAGCGTTAAAAGCAGAGCAAGACAAATGGCAAGATCGTGTACGCTCTCTACTTGGGCAAATTGATAATATCTAATATTATTTACTATTAAACGGCTGATTATTATTAGCCGTTTTTTTACATACAACTCTTTTTTACATATAAATTATTATGGCAAAACTCTATTTTTACTATTCATCAATGAATGCAGGAAAATCAACGACCCTGCTACAATCATCTTACAACTATCAAGAAAGAGGAATGAGTACCCTTGTTTATACTGCTGCGATTGACGATCGCTTTGGAGTGGGAAAAGTCTCTTCTCGTATTGGTATTTCACAAGAGGCGTTATTATTTAGATCAGACTCTGATTTATTTGAAGAAATCGCTCAATATATTAAAGAAAATCCACTACATTGTGTACTCATTGATGAAGCACAATTTCTAAGTAAAGCACAAGTTTATCAGTTAACAGAAGTGGTAGATAAACTCAAAATTCCTGTTCTTTGCTATGGCTTACGCACCGATTTTCAATCTGAATTATTTGAAGGAAGTCGTTATCTCCTTTCTTGGGCGGATCAACTTAAAGAGTTAAAAACAATTTGTTATTGCGGTTCAAAAGCAAATTTTGTTATCCGAATGAATGAGAAAGGGGAAGCTATTACCCAAGGCGCTCAGATCCAAATTGGTGGTAATGATAGCTATTTAGCGGTCTGTCGTCGTCATTATAAAGAGAAAACAGGTCAGTTATAAAAGTCAATTATACTTTTTATTAAATAGGGCATTTATGCCCTATTTTGCAAATTCTTAAAGTAATGTAACCGCTCTTTTAATCTCTAAATCCAGCGTCTTACTCTTTTTTTGTATTGGCGATACATTTCACCAAATTGTTTTTCTAAATAACGTTCTTCAGGGTAAATCTGAAAATAGGTAATATAAAGGCAAAACAATACAATACCAACTAAGCTTACACTATTTCCAAGCCACAATCCCCAAGCAAATAAATACATTGCAAGGCTTAAATACATTGGATTTCGAGTAACACCATAAATACCATAAGTAACTAAAGTTGAGGTTTTATTTGGATTAAAAGGACTCGCCGTTGTTTTTTCTTTGAAAAAGACCCATAAACTCATCATATCAATAATGATAGCAACACAAATAACCACAATAATTATGCTGATATGACAATTAAACACCCCTAATTTAGGCATAAACTTCATTAATAATGCACAACTTAAAAATATCACTGGTGGTGGGAGTTTTAATTCCATTTGTTTCCTTAAAATAATTGTTTTACAAAACGAAAAGGGATTATGTGAACTCCCTTTCTCCAATACTATTGTTGTAATGCTTTATCTATTTTTTCAAAAAGTGCATCAGATAAGTTATCTATATCCAATAAACGTTTTAAGCCTCGACGCATTAATGTTTGACGTTGAGTATCGTAACGAGAAAACTTAATTAACGGTTCAATCAAACGAGCCCCCACTTGTGGATTAATTTCATTTAGTTTAATTAAAATTTCCACAAGGAAACGATAACCAGAACCATCAATTTTATGGAATGCTTTTAAGTTGTGTGAACACAAGGTTCCAATAAGCGATCTCACTCGATTTGGATTTTTAAAATTAAAACTACGATGTTCCAGTAAATCTTGAACAATCTCTAATACATTATCATCTGGACGGCTTCCTTGAATAGTAAACCATTTATCCATTACCAAACCATCGTGATGCCATTTTTCTTCAAAATCATTTAATAATTGATCTCTACAATCAAGTTGAGCTTTCGCACTTAAACTTAATGCGGCTAATGTATCCGTCATATTATTGGCTGATTGATAATGCGATAAAACTAGCTTATTTCCCTCTGAAGTAAAGGCTAAATAAGACAAGCACGTATTACGCAATGCTCGTTTTGCAATATCTTGAACAGTAACTTGATAAGTCTCTGTTCTGTTTTGGTGATAAGTATTGATTAATTCATTTCTTAAGTTTTTAGCAATAGTACGCTGCATAAATTGGTGTACCGCTGCAATTCCTTCAGGATCAATTACCGTAAATAACTCAGCAAATTCTGTTTCTTTTGGTAAAGTGAGCATTAAAGCAGTAAGCATCGTATCTTTTTGATCGGCTAAAACTAAATTTAATGCGTCTAATATTGTTTCAGATAGAACTAATTCTTCATCCTGTTGGTAACGAATTAAGTTTTGATGTAATTCATTATTAAACAATGTTTGTATCGTATTCCAACGCACAAAATCATTTTCTGTATATTTTAGCAATGTAATAAGCTGTTCATCAGAATAATTATACTCTAATCGTACAGGTGCTGAAAAATCACAAAGTAGTGCTGGAACTGGCTGATGTTTTACATTATGAAACTCAAATACTTGATGATCTTGAGTGATATCTAATACATCATTTACCCTTTTCCCATTATACTGTAATTTAATTTTTTTCCCTTTTTCTTGGGAGTATAACTGTATTTTAAGTGGAATATGTAAACACACTTTATCCAATTGATCCGCTGTTGCAGGTGTTTTTTGTGTCACTTTAAGGCGATAAATATAATTTCTTTCATCATACTCATCACTAATCGTTAATTCTGGGGTACCAGATTGACTATACCAACGTCGGAATTGTGTTAAATCGATACCTGATGCTCGTTCCATTGCAGAAACAAAATCTTCACAAGTTGCCGCAGTACCATCATTTTCGCTCACATAAAGTTGCATTCCTTTTTGAAATAATTCTTCACCTAATAACGTATGGAGCATTCGAATTACTTCTGCCCCTTTTTCATACACAGTCACGGTGTAGAAATTATTCATTTCAATTACTTTTTCAGGGCGAATTGGATGAGACATTGGGCTAGCATCTTCAGCAAATTGGACTAAGCGTAATAAACGCACATCTTCAATACGTTTCACAGGGCGAGACCATAAATCTGAGGTAAACTCCTGATCTCTAAATACGGTTAATCCTTCTTTTAGACTAAGCTGGAACCAGTCACGGCAGGTAATACGATTGCCCGTCCAGTTATGAAAATATTCGTGAGCAATCACACTTTCAATATCAATATAATCAGTATCCGTCGCAGTTTGCGAATTAGCCAACACGTATTTAGAGTTAAAAACATTTAAGCCTTTGTTTTCCATCGCACCCATATTGAAAAAATCGACGGCTACAATCATATAGATATCTAAATCATATTCTAGTCCAAAACGTTCTTCATCCCATTTCATTGCACGTTTTAAACTTTCCATTGCCCAAGAGGCTCGATCTAAATTGCCACGATCCACATAAATTTCTAATGCAACCTCTCGTCCACTCATTGTGGTAAAAGTATCTTGAAGTAAATCAAAATCCCCCGCCACTAAAGCAAAAAGATAACTTGGTTTTGGATAAGGGTCTTGCCATTCAACCCAATGACGCCCATTCTCTAACTCACCCTGTGCAACACGATTCCCATTTGAAAGTAGGAAAGGAAATTGTGATTTTGAAGCGGTTACTTTTGTCGTATATTTTGCAAGTACATCAGGGCGATCAAGCATATAAGTAATTTGACGAAAACCTTCAGCTTCACATTGTGTACAAATGCCATCACCAGATTGATATAGCCCCTGTAAAGACGTATTTTGTGCAGGGTTAAGTTTGGTTTTAATTTCTAGTTTAAATTCCCGATTTGGGTAATCGGCTAAATCTAATGTAAGAGATTCTTTATCTTGTGTAAACTGTTTAAATTCAGCATCATTATATTTTAATGATAAAAATTCAAAACTATGACCATCTAAACGTAGCTGTATTGCCTGTGGATTTTTACGCTCAACAGTTAAAGTAGAGGTCACGACAGTCTCAATAGAATCAAGTTGAAAATCAAGATAGATTTCATTAATAGTAAAATCTGGATATTGATAATCCTTTCTATGTTTCGCTTTAGGTTGCATACAATTTCCTTAGAAAATTAGATTATATGCCTAGTTTAAATATATTTGAGGTAAATTACAAAAAATTTAATAAAAGTGACCGCTTATTTTTGTTTTTCTCTTTCATCATTCGCTCCGATAGAATAGAATATAGTCAATACTGGTTCCACTTGACTATTGAGCAAAAAATGAAGTTAAACTTACCGACCTACTTAACTATTTTTAGAGTGATTTTAATCCCTCTTTTTATTATTACGTTTTATTTGCCATTCAAATATGCCCCTGAAATTACGACATTACTCTTTTTTATTGCAGGGCTTACAGATTGGTTTGATGGATATTTAGCTCGAAAATGGAGTCAGGTGACTCGTCTGGGGGCTTTTTTAGATCCTGTTGCAGATAAAGTATTAGTTGCTGCAGCACTAGTGTGTGTGGTTGAACATTATCATACTTGGTGGATTACTATTCCTGCGATTGTGATGATTTCCCGTGAAATTATTATTTCAGCATTACGTGAATGGATGGCTGAAATTGGAGAGCGAGCAAATGTTGCAGTCTCTTGGATGGGTAAAGTCAAAACGACGGCTCAAATGCTCTCTTTAGGCGGATTATTATGGCGATACAATTTTGCAATGGAAGTCGCTGCTTTTATTGCTCTGTATATAGCCTCTATTTTAACAATATGGTCAATGATGCAATATCTAAAAGCATCAAAAAATAGTTTAATCCAATAAAAATAAAACGGTGGTCAAATAAGCCACCGTTTTTTTATTCTTCAAACAACCCATTTCGAACTATTCAGAAATTAATCCTCTCATCACTTTATACTGTTCATTAATTAACGGCATTATATCTGCCCAATGTAATATCAGTTCTTTTTGTCCGTCTGCATACGAACCAATTTCATAAACAGGATAGACTAAATTAAGTCCCACTCCTGAAAAATAGAAATTTTCAGGTAAATATAATTTCTGCTTAGTGGTAAAGAAAAAGCCCATATTCCCATCTGCTTTACGATACTGTGGTTCATAACGTTCCCATAGCATTTCTTTTAATTTAGTTTGATTTTCTTTATTAAATAAATCATCAAGAGAAAGAACTTTTTTACTGTTTAAGTCAAAATTGAGATAGGTCACATTATGTATGCCATGAGCACCACCAATATAATTAAAATCATATAAAGTGAAAGTAGCAATATTTTCTCTTTGTCCAACATAATCAATATTAGAATGATATATCGCACTAAAATAAGTACCGCTAATTTTATCTTGTGGTGTATCTGCAAAAATATCTTTAGCTTCTGTTAATTCACTTTGATATTTTTGTGTAAATTCATCTATTAATTGCTGTTTCGGATTATTTATTTTTAATGTGTCTTTGTTTTTTGAATGATGTTTTAACAACGCAACCAAAAGCTGGTTGTTTAGCCATTCTTTATTGGTTTTAAGTGTAAAGATAGAAAAATCAAGAGGATATTTGGTATCTTTTTTATCAAACACCACTTCATTTTCTACCTTGATCATTTGTGACTTTTCTAACAATTTAATTTGAGATTTAAGATCTTTAATTTCTTGCATTGTTTGTTCATCATTACATCCAACTAAAAAGAATGCCAGTATAAGTAAAGGACTTAAAAATATTTTTTTCATTTATATCTTCCTTATTTGAATTTAAAAGAAA
The DNA here is from genome assembly GCF_018343795.1 of Phocoenobacter atlanticus subsp. cyclopteri. Lineage (GTDB taxonomy): Bacteria > Pseudomonadota > Gammaproteobacteria > Enterobacterales > Pasteurellaceae > Phocoenobacter > Phocoenobacter atlanticus. The sequence goes on along the minus strand of NZ_CP074346.1, from coordinate 401,924 downwards.
AACGTTCTAATTCTAACCAAATTTCATCACTAAAATCTTTTTTGATTTTACGCTCAAGTTCGGCTAATTGCTGACATAAGTGAAATAATTGATAATAAGTTAATCGACTTATTGCACTTTGATAAAAACTTCTCTTATTTTGCCATATCTTTAAACGATCAAATTCCATACGCAAATTATCACTTATAAGCGGTTGGTTTAAAGCAACATTTTGCAAATTTGTTCCAGTAAGATCAAGTAAAATTAATAATTCTTTTTGAATAATACGCAATAAAATAATAGGAGAAACATCTTCATTTTTTAAATGTGACAGAATACGTAAAGCTCGACTTATTTTTCCTTCCAATAGTGCATCAATCCATTGAAATGGCGTAAATTGAGCAGACTGCTCTATCACTTCTTTGACTTTATTAAAACTAATTTTTCCCTCAGGAAAACGAAGCTGTAATAACTGTAATGCCTGTTTTAATGCTAATAAATTTCCTTCATAGCTATAACACAGCAATTGATTAGCCTCACTATCTAACTGCAAATTCATCACTTTTGCTCGTTGAGTCAGCCACGCTGATAATTTTGTGCCATCAGGCGTTTGACAATTAATCGCAAGAGGAGAAATTTGTGCTATCCACGGCTGTTTCTCAATTGTTTTCGTAAATCGAGGAAAATGAAAAATAATCAATAAATCAGAATGAATTAAAGAAACAAATTCCTGTAATTTTTTTTGATAAGCTGCATTGATATTTTCAGGCAAATTTAAAATAACAATTTGACGATTAAAAAATAGTCCGATTGATTGCATTTTTTCAAATAAATCTTCCCAATTTGTTTCATTAGAGACCGTCATTTCAATTTGCTCGTCAAAATCATTTTTTCGAGCAAATTGAATAATTAACTCTTTTGTTTCATTTACCAATAGAAGATCTTGACCTATCAAAAAATAAACAGGTCTTAATTCTTTATTTAATATAACCTCTAACGCTTCAGGTAAGATTTTTTGCATATTTTTAACTTATTTTATGCTTTTATGTAATGCAACCATTTTTATAGTAATACGACGAGCCGCCTGCTTATACATATCGGTAACCATCATCTCTTGTTCAGCTGATTTTGCAAGCGCTGCACGTGAGTCATCAAAAAAGGTTCTGTGAACAACCACCTCAAGTGGATAAACTCCTTTATTTGGGATATTCAGACTTGCAGAAACTTTTACACTTAAAATCTTCTCAGCTTCACGAGCGTGCTTAAAAACAGAAGCAACGTGAGAACTATTTGAGGTAGAATTCAAGCGTAATACTGGAATATTTTTTTGTAACGAAACTAAATTAACATTCTGTAATAATAACTCATTACGTAATGCTCTTGCCATATCCCCATAAGGATCACTAGTAGCAAACGTAAGCGTTTGTAATTCTTTTGGCAGTACTTCGGTATTTTTAAAGTGCCAACCACAAGCAGTGAGCATTGTTGCCATAAAAAATACAACAATAAACGAAAGTTTTTTATACATAATTTTACCTATTTTTAATCCATAATATAGCGACAGGGTTATACCCTGTCGTATATAAATTTACAAAATTATCTTATGGTTTCACAACCACATTTAATAATTTACCTCGTACATAAATGACTTTGACAATGTTCATTCCGTCAATAAAGCGTTTTACATTTTCATCACTTAAACCGATTTCTTTTACAGTGTCTTCATCCGCATCGGCAGCAACAGTGACTTTACCACGTACTTTACCGTTTACCTGAACCACAACCAATTTTTCATCTTCCACCATTGCAGATTCATCAAAAGTTACCCACTCTGCATTATCAATGGTGGTTTCATTACCTAAAACTTTCCATAATTCAAAACAGATATGAGGTGTGATTGGGTAAAGCATACGCACCACAGCGCTTAATGCCTCACCCATAATCGCTTTATCTTGCTCATTTTCAAGGGATGCTTTGGTTAATTTATTCATCAACTCCATTACTGCGGCAATGGCAGTATTGAATGTTTGACGGCGACCAATATCATCACTCACTTTTGCAATGGTTTTATGAACTTCACGACGTAATGCTTTTTGTTCTGCATTAAAGGTAGCAGGATCTAATTCTACCGTTGCAGGCGATTGTTGATAGCTAAAGACTAAATTCCAAATACGCCCTAAGAAACGTTTCGCCCCTTCCACTCCAGATTCTTGCCATTCCAGTGTCATTTCAGCAGGAGCTGCAAACATCATAAATAAACGTACCGTATCTGCACCGTATTTTTCTACCATCTCTTGTGGATCGATACCATTATTCTTAGATTTTGACATTTTTGTCATACCAGTATGAACTAATTCACGTCCTTCTTTATCAACAGCTTTAGTTATACGCCCTTTTTCATCACGTTCAACCGTTACTTCTGTTGGGGAAACCCAAATGCGTTCATTATTTGTTCCTGTATAATAAAAAGCGTCCGCCAATACCATACCTTGACATAATAATTTCTCTGCAGGTTCATCACTGGTTACAAAGCCTGCATCACGTAATAATTTATGGAAGAAACGGAAATACAATAAGTGCATTATTGCGTGTTCAATTCCACCAATATATTGATCCACTGGTAACCAGTAATCCGCCTCATCAGGATCAAGCATTCCACTTTCATAATGTGCAGAAGTATAACGAGCGTAATACCAAGAGGATTCCATAAAGGTATCAAAGGTATCCGTTTCACGTGTCGCCGCTTGCCCATTAATGGTCATTTTAGCCCATTCTGGATCGGCTTTAATTGGGCTTTTTACACCGTCCATTACAACATCTTCAGGTAATTCTACTGGCAAATCTTCCATTGGAATAGTGACCGTTTCACCATTTTCTAAGGTTGCCATTGGAATAGGTGCACCCCAATAACGTTGACGAGATACACCCCAGTCTCGTAAGCGGTAGTTTACTTGGCGTTTTCCACAGCCCAAATGTTCTAATTTATCTGCAATGGCATTAAATGCAGCCTCAAATTCTAACCCATCAAACTCACCTGAATTAACCAGTTTGCCGTGTTCAACAAAGGCGTCATTATTTAAGTCAATTTCAGTGCCATCAAGCGGTGCGATAACTTGATTTATTTGCAAATCATATTTTTTAGCAAACTCAAAATCACGCTGATCGTGTGCGGGTACTGCCATTACCGCTCCTGTACCGTAGTGCATTAACACAAAATTTGCCACCCAAATTGGTACTTCTTTTCCTGTTAAAGGGTGAATAGCATATAAACCCGTTGCCATTCCTTTCTTTTCCATTGTAGCAAGTTCAGCTTCTGCCACTTTGGTATTTTTAATATCATCCACAAATTTTGCAAGTTTTGGATTAGATCCTACCGCTTGTTGTACTAATGGATGTGCTGCCGCTACGGCAACATAACTGACACCAAAGAAAGTATCAGGACGAGTGGTATAAACAGGTAATTCTTCATCACTGTCTTTTACTTTAAAGGTAATTTCAACCCCTTCTGAACGCCCAATCCAGTTACGTTGCATAGTTTTAACCATATCTGGCCATTGTGGAAGATTGTCTAATCCACCGAGTAACTGCTCTGCATAATCTGTAATTTTAATAAACCACTGTGGAATTTCTTTTTGTTCTACAGGGCTATCACAACGCCAACAACAACCATCGTGTACCTGCTCATTTGCGAGTACAGTTTCATCATTTGGACACCAGTTTACTGTTGAGGTTTTTTTATACACTAAGCCTTTTTTATATAATTCTGTGAAAAACCACTGCTCCCATTTGTAATATTCAGGACGACAAGTGGCAATTTCACGATCCCAATCATACCCAAAACCTAACATCTTAAGTTGGTTTTTCATATATTCAATATTGCTATATGTCCACGCTGCTGGAGCTGTTTTATTTTTAATTGCCGCCCCTTCAGCAGGTAAACCGAAAGCATCCCAACCAATAGGCTGTAACACATTTTTACCTTGCATTCGTTGATAACGAGCGATGACATCACCAATGGTATAATTACGCACGTGTCCCATATGTAGACGACCAGATGGATAGGCAAACATTGAAAGACAGTAATACTTTTCTTTTGATGCATCTTTCACTGCTTTAAATACTTTATTTTCTGCCCAGTAATGCTGAACATTTTTTTCAATTTCTTTTGGGTTATATTGTTGTTGCATAATGATTTACTACCTTAAAAATTTAATAGAAAAAATTATCTGATAGAATAGCTTAAATTTCGTTTTTTTTAAATAAAAAGCAATGAGTTTTACTTAATTTTGCAAAATCTTATTAATAACTTACCGCTATAATTTACATAAAATTATATAAATATCTATTCATCACTACTACGCGCTTTACACTTCTCAATATTTTTTTTCATTTGGATATTCAAGAGCTCTACGATGACCGAGAATCCCATTGCAGTATAAACCGCTATTTTAGGGATATGAGTCTCAAATCCTTCACCGATCAGAGCCAATCCAATTAAGATTAAGAAGGCTAAAGCTAAGTTTTTAATGGTTGGATGACGATCAACAAAATCACCAATGCTATTTGCCGCTAACATCATTATTCCCACAGCAATCATTATTGCTAACACCATTACAGGAATATCGTTTGCCATTCCAATTGCAGTAATGACGGAGTCAAGAGAGAATACAATATCAATAATCGCAATTTGAATAAGGGTCATTATATAATTAGCTTTTTTAGCCTTATAGGAAACATTACTATGAATTTTACCACTAACTGCCTCTTTCAATTCACTCCCACTTTTTATAATTAAGAAAAATCCACCTAAAATTAAAATGAGATCTCGCCCTGAAATATCTATATTTAAAAATGAGAATAAAGGATCAACTAAACGAGCCATCCAAGCTAATGAAAGCAATAATAAAATTCGGGTAATCATTGCTAATCCCAAACCTAAAATACGAGCTGAGCGATGCTGGTGTTGAGGTAATCTTGATACCAAAATGGTAATAACAATAATATTATCAATGCCTAATACTATTTCTAACGCTGAAAGTGTTAATAATGCAATCCACGCTTCTGGATTAGCCATCCATTCAAACATATCTATTCCTTTTAATTAAAAAATTGTTGTAAAATTTTTGAGGTAAATTCTTTTCGTAAATAAAAACCTAAGGGTAAGGATTGTACCTGTTCTCCCCTTTGATTAAAAGCATTTGCGAGAGAACGACTATTTTTTCCTTTTGGACGTAATTGTAATACTTCCCCTATTTTTGCATTTATTTCATTTAATCGTCCTAATACGATTAATTCCATTAGTTCTTCCCAATCTTGTTTCAGTTGTTTTTCTTGTTCTGGCGTGGGTGACCATAGAATAGGTTGTCCAATACGACGTTGTGATAATGGTATTTGTCGCTCCCCTTCAATTGGGATCCACAATACACGTTGTAATTTATGACAAACGTGGGAACTTTGCCAAGTGATACCACTATTATGTGTCAAAGGAGCAAGGCTCACAAAAGTGGTTTCTAATGGTTTACCTTGTGAATTGATGGGGATTGTTTTTAATTCAATCCCTAAATGTGCAAAATCCTGCTCTGCCTTACTGCCCGCTTTTGCCCCCAATGCTGTTTCAATTAACATTCCAACCCAACCTTTATCACGTCGTAAATCAGGAGGAACAATGATATTTAAAAGTTCAGCAACTTCACCCAAGCTAAAGCCTGACAACCATTGTGCTTTTGCTAATAGTTCTTCTTCTGTGTTGGAAAATTTTGTTAAGCTCATAATGTATTTTGATCTGTAATATAGAGAATATCCAATAACTAATTAAAGAGAATTCTACTAAAATTCTTCTATTTATGGTATCTTTATACATAACTTTATCTTACAACAAGCGGTAAGATTTTATTTAAAATTTACAAATTTGAGAAACATAATGTCAAAACACCTTACAGAACAACAATTTAAAGATCTTTCTATTCATCAAGATGTGCTCACAGCACTTGATAATAAAGGTTTTAATTTCTGCACACCCATTCAAGCACAAACCCTTCCTCATACTCTTTTAGGTAAAGATATTGCAGGGCAAGCTCAAACTGGTACAGGTAAAACTATTGCTTTTTTAGTTGCCACTTTTCATCATTTATTAAACAATAATGTTGAAGCAAAACCCAATCAACCCAAAGCATTAATTTTAGCCCCAACTCGTGAACTTGCTGTTCAAATTGGTGCTGATGCAGAAATTTTCGTACAAAATTGTAATTTAAATGTTGCTCTTGCTTATGGTGGTGACGGTTATGATAAACAATTAAAAGCTATTGAAAATGGTGTTGATATTTTAGTAGGAACAACAGGACGTGTCATTGATTATGTAAAACAAGGCATAATTAATTTAGAGCAAATTCAAGTGGTCGTGCTGGATGAAGCAGATCGTATGTTTGATTTAGGTTTTATTAAAGATATTCGCTATTTAATGCGTCAATGTCCTGCTCCATCAAACCGTTTAACAATGCTATTTTCTGCCACTCTTTCAGAGCGTGTAAGAGAACTCGCTTATGAAGATATGAATGAAGCTACCTATATTGAGATTGAACCTTTACAACGCACGGGGCATCGTATTAAAGAAGAACTTTTCTATCCTTCTAATAAAGATAAAATGGCGCTGCTTTTAACTTTAATGGAAGAAGAATGGCCAGACCGTTGTATTGTTTTTGCAAATACAAAACAAAAGTGTGAAGATGTATGGCGTTTCCTAAAAGCAGATAAACATCGAGTAGGTATCTTAACTGGCGATATTGCTCAGAAAAAACGTTTAGCATTGCTAGAAAGCTTTACCAAAGGTGATTTAGATATTTTAGTTGCAACGGATGTTGCCGCTCGTGGTTTACATATTCCACAAGTTACACACGTCTTTAACTATGATTTACCTGATGATTGTGAAGATTATGTACACCGTATTGGACGAACAGGTCGTGCGGGTGAAAGTGGGCATTCAATCAGTTTTGCCTGTGAGCGTTATGCTACTAATTTAACGGCAATTGAAGAGTATATTGGGCATCAAATTCCAGTCAGTCAATATGACCCTGAAGCGTTATTGCCTTTACCAAAACGCCCAAGAACTCAACGTTACAATAATAAAAATCGTAGAAGATAATTTATTCTCATTTTTTAAAATGTCCTAAATGTTTTAGGGCATTGCACACGACGAATAAATATTTTTTATTTTGATTGTCTGATCATTCGCTAGAAAAACAAAACCCCACAAAAATGTGGGGTTTATCATATAAAACTAAATTATTTCTTTCCGCCTAATACAGCAAAACGTTTGTTAAAGCGTTCTACTCGACCACCAGTATCAACAACACGTTGTTTACCAGTATAGAATGGGTGACATTTACCACACACATCTAAGTTTAAGTCTTTGCCCGCAGTTGAACGAACTTTAATAACATTACCACAAGAACAGTTTGCAGTAATTTCTTCATAATTAGGATGAATACCTTGTTTCATTATAGAAAACCTCTGTTGAGACCGTATCGCCATTGAGCCATACAAATATATTTGTACCTCAACACCATACGTATTAAAAAACACTGAGAATATCTCAGCACCAAAGAAGTCGGAATTTTACCGAAAATAGTGCTAGATAACAAGTTATTTATTTACTCAAAAAAAATGTTTTATTATTATCAAAAGAGACTCCAAAGTGATTTATTTTGATTATTTGTGATTTTATAATCATTGATGAATAATTGATGTGATTTAGATCACACTTTATTTGAATATAATGATAAATTTATTATCAAAAATAGTGTAAAATTACGCTATTATACGTTAAATTCTAATGGTTAATTCAAATTATCAAAAAGGAGTAATAAATATGACTGATCGTAAACAACTAGCAAACGCAATTCGTGTGCTAAGTATGGATGCCGTTCAAAAGGCAAATTCAGGTCACCCTGGAGCACCAATGGGAATGGCCGATATTGCAGAAGTATTATGGCGTAAATTTTTATCTCATAATCCAACTAACCCCAAATGGGCAAACCGTGATCGTTTCGTTCTTTCTAACGGACACGGTTCAATGCTTATTTATAGCTTATTACATTTAACTGGTTATGATCTTTCAATTGAAGATTTAAAACAGTTCCGTCAATTACATTCTAAAACCCCTGGACACCCAGAGTATGGTTATGCACCAGGTGTAGAAACCACAACAGGTCCATTAGGTCAAGGTATCACTAATGCGGTGGGTATGGCAATTGCTGAGAAAACCTTAGCTGGTCAATTTAACCGTGAAGGTCACGATATTGTTGATCACTATACTTACACTTTCTTAGGCGATGGCTGTTTAATGGAAGGGATTTCACACGAAGCTTGTTCATTAGCGGGAACATTAGGATTAGGAAAACTGATCGCATTCTATGATGACAATAACATTTCTATTGATGGTCACGTTGATGGTTGGTTCTCTGATGATACTGCACAACGCTTTGAGGCTTATGGCTGGCAAGTTATTCGTAATGTTGATGGACACGATGCAGAACAAATTCAATTTGCAATTGAAAATGCAAAAGAAGAAAAAGATCGCCCAACCTTAATTATTTGTAAAACAATTATCGGTTATGGTTCACCAAATAAATCAAACTCTCACGACTGTCACGGTGCACCATTAGGCGAAGCTGAAATTCAAGCAACACGTGAATTTTTAAACTGGGGGCATAAACCTTTTGAAATCCCTGCTGATATTTACGCACAATGGGATGCAAAAGCAAAAGGCGAAATGGCAGAAAAAGAATGGAATGCAAAATTTGCAGCTTATGAAGTGGCATACCCTGAATTAGCAAAAGAATTCAAACGTCGTGTGAATGGCGATTTACCAGAAAACTGGGCAAAAGATTCACAAGCATTTATTGAACAATTACAAGCTAACCCTGCAAGTATTGCAAGCCGTAAAGCATCTCAAAATGCAATTGAAGCTTATGCTCATATCTTACCTGAATTCTTAGGTGGTTCAGCAGACTTAGCAAGCTCAAACTTAACATTATGGTCTGGTTCAAAACCAATTCGTGCGGATAAAAATATTGATGGTAACTACATCAACTACGGAGTACGTGAATTTGGTATGTCAGCAATGATGAACGGTATTGCATTACACGGCGGTTTCATTCCTTACGGTGCAACCTTCTTAATGTTTATGGAATATGCTCATAATGCAATCCGTATGGCTGCATTAATGAAACAGCGTGCATTATTCGTTTATACCCACGATTCTATCGGTTTAGGAGAAGACGGTCCAACCCACCAACCAGTTGAACAAACAACTGCATTACGTTTAATTCCAAACTTAGATACTTGGAGACCTTGTGACCAAGTGGAATCTGCAGTTTCTTGGAAATGTGCAGTTGAACGTAAAGATGGTCCAAGTGCGTTGATCTTTACTCGTCAAAACTTAGAGCAAATGGATCGTAATACTCAACAGTTAGCGAACGTTTCTCGTGGTGGTTATGTATTAAAAGAGTGTGAAGGTACACCTGAGCTAATCTTAATCGCAACAGGTTCAGAAGTTGAATTAGCAGTGAAAGCAGCAGAACAATTAACAGCAGAAGGTAAAAAAGTACGTGTGGTTTCAATGCCTTGTACTAATATCTTTGATCGTCAAGATGAAGCATACCGTGAAAGCGTATTACTAAGCTCAGTAACTAAACGTGTTGCGATTGAAGCGGGTATTGCAGATTTCTGGTACAAATATGTTGGCTTCGGTGGACGTATTGTTGGAATGAACAGCTTTGGTGAATCTGCACCAGCAGGCGAATTATTTAAACTATTCGGTTTCACTGTTGAAAATGTAGTAGCAAAAGCAAAAGAGATTTTGTAATTTTTTACTAAATAGCGACATACAAAAAAGAGAGTAATTAAATTACTCTCTTTTTATTATCTTTAGATAAAACTAAATTATTAATTAAAGTTTAACAATTTCAACGCTTACACGACGGTTAGGCGCTAAACATTTCACTAAACCTGCTTTTGGTGTTTTAGCACATTGCTTAACTGGTTGTTTTTCACCCATCCCTAAAGTTGTGATATTAGATAATTTCACCCCTTTCATCACTAAATAACGACCAACACTACTTGCACGTTTTTCAGATAATTTTTGATTATATGAATCACTGCCAATATAATCTGTATGTCCAACTAAACGTACTTTAGCTTTATTACCAAAACTTGTGATGTGTGTTGCTAATTTATCTAATTTTTGCTTACCTGCAAGTTTAATATCTTTTACTCCACTACGATCGAATGGGAATAATGCATCTGCAGCTAAATCAAATTTCTCTGTTAAACAATCTTTTGGTAACCAATAGAAGCGTTGAGCCACCATATTATTATCGAATAATACTTTATATTGACAAATTTTTACACTACGATCTGCTTGACGGAATTTCATAATATAGTTCCACTCTCTTACTCCGTGAGTTTCAGAGAAATGAGGACGTTCAATCAGATAATATAAATCTTTCTTCGTCACTCCAGGACCAATATGATCTAAATTTTCTAAATTAGGAAAAATCCCTTCTGGTTGTGTTGCATCATCGATCTCTGGCCAAACAAGATCTGCAACATTAGTATTCTCTAAAGCACCTGTATCATTAATATTATTTAATGTGCTTGTACATGCCATTAAAGATAGCACACCTACGGTTAAACCCGCATATTTTAGTAGTTTCATTTTTTAAACCTCTTATTAAAAATTGATTACATTATAGCTAACTGGTATATTTAGTCAACCAACAATTATTAAAAGTTGAGCTTCTTTGAAGCTCAACTTAACAACAGAATCTCTGATTACCACTGATAATTCACACTTGCTCCTGCACCTGTGTGATTTTGTGTATCGTGAGTTACCATTCCTTTTAAAATCCATTTACCATTATCAGAAATCGTTGAAATACCCAATGATAATGCAGATTCTCCTTGGAAATTACCTACTGCCACACCCACCGAGCTAGCACCAGGATCGTGTGGTTGTCCTAAAGCAGCGGCGGCATAAGCACCAGCAACTCCAGCACTCATTCCAGATTTTATATTTCCTAATTTATTGGAAAGTTTAGCAACTTCTCCATTAGTTGCGTGAAGTTGGCTACCATTAATGGCATCTGTTGAAGTTTTAGATATTTCACCTGCAGCAACATTTTGAATACGTCGTTCATTTCCCGAGGCTCCCACAGAAACAACGCCATTTGCTTGAGCACCTGCAAAACCACCATAAGTAATACCATTTACTGTAGCTGTTTCAACTTTACCTTTATCACCAGCTGTAGTTGTTTTTCCTTTTTTACCTTGTTTATCTAAGTTTTGTGTACCTGCGCTATTTCCTTTAGTTGCAGTAGTTTGATTACCTAAATAAACAGAATTTTCAACAGTATCACCTTGAGCAATCGGTTTTCCATCAACATCTTTCTTTCCTGAATTATTGACGTTATTACCTAATACAGAAGTATTTTAACTATTAATAACATTATTATTACCAATAGAGTAACTTCCTTCTACATCATCACCCTTACCATCTTTACCTGCTTTTGCACTGATATAGCTTGGGTCGCCAAATGTACCTGATTTTTTAGCATTAACAATATTACCCGTACCTATGGCAATTGAATTTTCAGCTGTTGCTTGAGAACCATGACCAAAGGCAATCGTATTTTCGGCTGTTGCTGAAGCTTGACGACCAATTGCTGTAGAATTTTTCCCTGAAGCACTTGAATCTTCAGTATTAGCTACTACACCATCAATTTTTTGACCACTATCATCATTTGTATGGAAGTATTTAATGCCACCTTCATTCATATTTTTGATAGCTGAAACAACCGTATTATTGGTTGCAGTTTGCCCTTCTACATCATACGTTTTTAAATCATCAGCAACATCAATAGGTTGTCCATTAGCATCTGTTCCACCAACAATTTTATTAAGATTATTAATGTTTGCAATATTATCATTTACATCATCCTGAACATTAGCCAAATCACCTGCATTTACAGCATTTGTTGCTACGGCTTTACGTGGTTCTGTAACAGTTTTCCCATCTTTATCAACTAATCCACTAGCCACATTGGTTAATTTAGTACCAGTTTTTGTATCTCCCGACGGAGACTGTATTGTTACTTTTACATCTTCTGGTTTTATCTGTGCTAAATCTAATGAACCATTGTCATTCAGTTTATACCAGAATCCATCTTTACATTTCGCAACTTTGTTACCCACTTTATCAGTATAAACAACAGGTAATTGTGTTATATCAACATCAACTTTAATTTCATTGGTATCACTAATGGTGACTTTAGTTATATTACCGTCAACAAAGTTTACTGTGTCGTAAGCTTTCACAAAATCTCTTGCTACATCATTCACTGTTAGGTTAAAGCCTGCATTCATCACGTCATTGACAGTGGCTACATTTTTACCATTAACTTCATTTGTATTTGGAGCAGCTTGTTCTTGTTTACCTTCGGTTGGAACAAGATTATCTGCTAAACCAGTAATTGATTTACCGCCTAAATCTAATGCTGGTTGGTTATTAATACCATTCACATTGGTTGTTTTAGCTGATGCTAACGTAATTGAATCAGCGCCTTCACCAATCATTAACTCTTTCTTAGCAACAACAGTATCAAGCTTAATATCTTTTGCTAAGTCGTAATTAACTTCTTGTCCAACAACTTTACCCGCCTCAACAATGTCTTTATGAGAAATAACAAGATTTCCATCTATATTTTTCATATCTACTTTGTTACCAGATTTGATAAGTTTAGCATCCGTACCATTAGTAGATAAGTTAAAGCCTGTACCATTAATCGCATCTGCCACATCTTGTGTTGTTACAAAACCCTCTTTTTCTGGTTTGACAATTACATTACCATTAGCATCTGTTTCTAACTCACCTTTCTTAATACCAATCTTGATATTTTGCTTACCGTTTTTCACTTCGTGAGTAACAGTTACAGGGCCTTCACCTTCAAAATTAACGGTATCATAAGCGGTTACTAAGTCTTTTTCTTCTCCTGCAACTTCTAAGTTCCAACCAGCATTCATCAAGTCATTAATTTTTGCTGCATCTTTACCTGTTGTTGCCAAATCAGTCGGTTTAACACCTTGCTTAGTTGCATTGGTTACAGGCGATAAATGATCGTCTAAACCTGTTACTTTCTTAATATCCGTTAAAGTATCAGTAAGTTTAATCGTTAATTTATTATCTTTCACTGTTGTTAAGATATTACTATCAGCACCAACAATTTCAATAACATTATCAACCATTTTTTCAACTTTTTTGCCGTCAGCACCTTTTAAACCAAATGTCTTGCTATCAGCATAATTTTCACCTGCTTTCTTAACTTGAATATCATCAAGCATCAACTTCTCTTTTATTTCTGCTTGAACTCTTTTTAATTGTGATACGTTAACTGCATCAGTTCCTTGCTCACCTGCTTTAACACCGTGAATTTGTAAACCACTTGCATCAATATCAGTCTTAGTAAATTTAGGACCATCTTTAATTTCTAAACCATCTTTATCAAGATTAGTTCCATTAAAATTGACGCTACCATCAGCTGTAAGTTTCAAGTCTTTAGCTAACTTAATCCACATTGTATTATCAGAGAATGTTGCTACTCCAATATTTCCTTCTGTTAATTCGCTAGCTACGGTTTTTCCGCCCTTAACAACTAAACGCTCACCAGGTTTACGTTTTAAGAATCCATCTACATCTGAAGTATCCGCAAAATCACCTTGGAATTCGTGACCTTTATCTAATTCTGCACCTAATTCTCTTAACGCATCACCAACATTATCAAATGGTCCACCTGCTAATCCTGGAACACCAAACTCAGTTGATACTGTTCCATCTGGATTAACCACTTTCCTACCACCAAAGGTATCAGCGACTGAATTAGAGATGTCTTTAATTTGACCTAAATTTACACCATCAGCATTTTCAGTTCCTTTCTTAACTCCCTTTATTTTCTTGTCATTTAAGTTAATTCCATCTTTATCTATTGCTGTTCCACCAATATTTGCAGAATTAAACTCAACATTATCCTTAGTTGTATAAACATACTTAACACCATTAGCAGTATTAACTTGTTTCACTTTCATATTTTTACCAGATGTAAATTCTACTTTACTTCCAGTTTTAACTTTAACTTCATCTGCTGGTTCAACTACGCCACCGTCTTCTGAAGCTCCTGTGCCTGTTTTCCAGAATGCTGAGTTAATCGCATCTGCCACTTGTAAACCTGATACAAATCCATATAATTTCTCTGTTTCTGCAAATCCAGTATCCGTATTGGTTGTAACATCACCTTTAGCTATTGCTATTTCAATCGTTGTTTTGTTATCCGTTGAACCTATTTTTTCAGTAACTGTCACACCCTCTTTTCCAACAAAGTTTACCGTATCATAAGATTTAACAAAATCTGCTGATGCTCCTGCAACTTCCAAATTCCAGCCAGTATTTAACACATCACCTAATGTCGCTACATTTGATCGTTGTGTAGGTGAAAAATTAGGGTTAGCGACTATGTTTTCATTTATTACTGGTGCAACATTACTTGCAAGCCCTGTAAATGTTGAACCTTTCATATCTACTGCATTTACTGGTCCTTGATTTCCTGTTTTATTTATTGCAGTGGTTTTTATTGGAGTCATTTCAATAGCATCATCACCTTTACCAATAGTCATACCTTCTGTTGCAGTAACATTCTTGAATTCAGGTTTTTCACTCATTGAAATGATTATTTTGCTATCTTCAACTTTTGTTTTTAAGTTCTTCGTAGAAGTCTCTGTGGCATTACCTGCAAGAATTTCAAACTCTGAACCAAGTTTTTGTTGAGAACCATCAGCCTTTGTATCTGCATATTCATCCGCTTTAAACGTGATTGGTGCATTTACTGCTGTATCCAATGCAATTAAAGCATCATCTACAGTATCATACACTTTCTTGGGGTTACCCTCTGCTGGCATTCCATTAGTTAAACTAAATCTTGGTGCAGAAATAGAACCATCGGGATTAACAGTAGTATTGCCACCCAATGCATTAGCAATCTCTGTTGTTCTATCTATCAACTGTTTGAAGTTAACACCATCTGTACCTTCAGTTCCAGTAGCAACATTAGTAATTTTATTACCACCACTATCTAACCCTTTATCCGTTAATGACACTGGAGCAGTGCCATTTTCTGACGTAATCGTTAAACCTTTACCATTTTGAACAGTTTTATTACCAGCAGCATCTATAGTTTCAACAGAAGTTAAACCTTTCAACTCTTTCGTAAGTTGTACTTTTAACTTACCATCAATCGCATTTACACCAATGTTATTTTCCGTTAATTTGGTTTTGTCTGCTCCACCGACAACATCCAGTTTTTTACCTAATTCTTTATGAATAGTCACAGCTCTATTATCACCCGCAAAATCTAAACCTGCTTGTGCTAAAGTCTGTAAATCACCTGCTGTGGCTGCTTGATTTAAGTCACCTGTTTTGGTCAATAAATCACCTACTGCAGTTTTTGCTTTATCCGTAGTAATTACACCATCACCATTGTTATTACCCATTACACTCTTAATGTTTTTTAATGGTTTAGCATTTCCCTTAGCGGATACATTTACACCATTTTTTGCAACTTCTTCTGTAGTTGGTTTTCCATCTGAACCAGCTTTAAAGTATTTATCACCTACTTTAACTAATTTATCTCCATCTACATTGGTATATTCAAATGGATTATTATCTGCAGTTTGATTAGCAACATCTTTTAATTGAGATACATTTACTGCATCTGTATCATCATCGCCCGCTGCAACATTAGTAATTGTATTTCCACCATTATCTAAACCATCCTTCGTTAATTTAACTGTTGAACCTTCAATAGATAATTTTTTAAATTCTGGTTTCTCATTCATTTCGATTAAAATTTTACCGTTACCATTTGAATCTTTTATGTATGTAGTGGTTAGATTTTTCTCCGAATAAGTTTCGCCAGCAACTTTATCACTCGCAACCACTTCAAAGGTTGATCCTAATTTTTGGTTGCCTTTGGTGGAGTTGCCTGCACCGAAGTTGATTCCTTCATTAACTTTTGCTGTTACTTGATTTATACTCTCAACCAAATTAGTTGGTGTAACTGATTTTGTTCCATCTGCATTTTCTAATTGAGTTAATATTGGTGTCACAAAAGCATTACCTGTTGCATCTGGTGTTAAACCTAATTGATCCGCTAAGTCTTTAAGTTGTGAACCATTTACTGCATCCGTTGAGTTATCTCCAATTGTTGCTGGAGCAACTCCTGTAATTTTCTTATTACCTGCATTAATACCTTTAGTTTTATCTAATTCAATATCACCAACTTTCACCTTGTCAAATTGAACCGTATTTTTTGTTGCAATCTCAATAACACCTTTTTTCTGTGTTATTTTGATATTTTTATCTGCTTCAATAATTACTTCATCATTTGGATTGATAAGCTCGTGATCAGTCTCTGTAGTACTAGATGTACCCAGCTCTCCATCACCTTTTTGAGCTTTTAATTTAAAGCCAGAATTATTGATTGCTTCAGCGACTTGAACTCCTGTTACAAAACCATTTGTTCCTTGTGCATTTGGTGAGGAAACAATTTCACCTCGCTCTAAACCAATTTCAATATTTGTTTTAGTGCCTGTTGAATCAGCTTTTTCATTAACAGTAATACCACTGTTCTCTTTTGCAACAAAGTTTACAGTATCATAAGGTTTAACAAAGTCTGCATTCGCACCTTCAACTTGTAAATTCCAACCTGCATTAATTATGTCACCAAGTGTTGCTGCTTGACCTTTTTGAACATTGGTTAATATTGGTACAGTGGCATTGGTATCCCCTGTTGGCAATGTACTATCTAATCCAGAAATTACATTTTTACCATTTTTGGTACCAATAGTAATCGGACTATCTTTTTTACCTGCTTGAATTTCTTCAAACAAAGATTTATCTTTCATTGAAATGGTAACTATTCCGTCTACAACTTTTGTTTCTAAATTATCACCAGACGTACCATTAGATGTTTTACCTGTTAATATTTGAAGTGTTGAGCCTAATTTTTGTGCACTTGATTGTTCTTTTGCCGTTCCTGATAATACATCTGCTTTTACATATAACGGATTATTAACTGCATCACTTAGATCTTTAACTGCCTCTGCAACAGTTGTCGGTGCTGTATTATTTCCAGTGACTGGGTCAACCACTTCAAGTGTCGGTGCGATAATAGAGCCATTAGGATTAACGGTTGAACCACCGCCTAATATATTAGCGATTGATTTTGCATTATCCTTTAATTGTTTAAAGTTTATTGCATCTTTATCATCAGTTCCTGCTCCTAAACCTGTGATTTTATTTGTTGCACTATCTGTTACAACATTACCTACAGTTGTTTTATCAAACTCAACTTCTCTTGCAGTAGATAATTGTAACTTCTTACCTGCATCAGCTTTAAGCACCAAGTTTTTACCTGCTTCAATTTCTAAAGTTTCACCCGTTGCAATTGTCGTCACACCATCTTGTTCAGTGACTTGAAGTTTAGAGTTTGAGACTTTAACTTTATGACTTGCTTTGTTGATCGCATTTGCTACATCACCTGCTATCGCAATTTTAGTTGCTTCTGCTCCTATCGGTGTGATGACTTTTCCAGTTGGACCTGTTAGCAAAGTAGTGGTTGCAACTTTTACTTTATAGGTTTTTTGTCCTGTTATTGAATCTACTTCTGGAGCAGACACATCAACACTGTTATCCGCCGCTTCAACAATAGTTCCTAACTTAGTAATATTTTTCTTACCATCATTGGTAATATTTGATAAATCATTATCCGCTTTATCAGATAAATTTTTATTTTCATCTAATTTAGCTAATTTATCTTTTGTTGCTTGATTTAATTTAAGTACAACTTTATTGGTATTTTTGGCTTCAGTTACAATCTCACCACCGTTTTCACCTTCAATACCAAACTTGATGCCACCTTGTTGGTTAAGCAGATTAGTTTTTGTTTCACCATCATTTCCTGCTAACTGAATGGTATTATTCCCTAAATTATCAACTACACCTGCTAACTGAATGGTATTATTCCCTAAATTATCAACTACATCAGTTAAGTCTTTTTTAGCCGCTTTTAATTCTTTAACATTAACCACTGCATCATTATCACTTAAATCAACATTTTTAACTGTTGCATTTTCAAATTCTGGTGCATCAACGGTTGAGAAAGTAAATTTACCGTCTTCTTGCTTGATTTTGATATTTTTACCTGCATCAAATTGTAATGTTGTTCCTGTTGCAACTTTATGCTTTCTACTACCGTCTACTTTGCCTTCACTTTTTGTCGCTTTGGCAATAAAGCCTGAATTATTAATTGCCGTTGCAATATCGCCCGCTGTCGCTAGAGCATCTTCATTATCAGCTGCGACTGTACCATCAGTACTAGGATCAAAGTCTGTTGTTTTGGCTTGAAGTTTATTCTTCGCAATTTCAATCGTTTTATCATCCACCAATACTTTCAGTTCAACTTTATCATCTAAAGCATTAGTTTGGATTGCACTGTTTGTGCTTCCAACAATATCAAACTTGATATCCTTGCTTAATTTTTGTTCATTTGTTTCAGAATTTGTATCCCCACCCAATGAAATTTTTCTTTCTTTTAATGTGGTAACATCCGTTTCAATAGTATTAACTTTATCAATCTTCGCTTTTGTTTCAGTATCAAGTTTAATTTTAACTTGATTACTTCCTGCGACTGCTTTAGTTTCAATACCCTCTCCACCAACAAGTTTAAAGTCTAAGCCACCTTCTTTATTTAGTGTCTGCGTTGCCGTTGAGTCACCAGATTGATCGGTCAGTTTAAAGGTATTACCTAATTGATCATCAAGATACTTTTTATTAATCGCATCTTTTCCACTTGTTGTAGCATTATTTATCGTCACTTTATTCGCTGTTACTTCTTCAAAAACAGGTTTATTTTTCATACTAATAGTAACAGTGCTACCATTCACTTCTGTTTTTAGATTTTTGGTTGAAGTATCATCTGCATTACCTGCTCGGATATTAATCGTATCCCCTAATTTTATTGATTGTTCTGCCTGATTATCCGCATTTAAGCCAAATACTTTTTTACTCAGTGCATTAATTTTCTTTTGTGTATCCTCATTTAATGAAATTTTATAATCGTGATCAAAACCATTATTACTTGGGAAATATTCAACATCGATCATATCTCCTCTAGTGATAGTAGTTTTATGTCCATCAACAGTATAAATCGTATTCCCTGCCTGACCATCAAATTCAGGTGTTACTTCAATGTTTTTACCTTCAGCTACTTTTGTTTGAGGTAATTCTGTTTGATCAATATCAAAAGTAATAGTATTCACATCTGGTTTTCCTGCTTTTCCTTCCTCTTTAGTAATATTAACAACCACACCATTGCCTTTTGCAAAATTGACAATATCACCCGCCACTTTATCTACATCTTCACCCTCTTTTTGAAGTGTCCACGCTGATTTTTTGGCGACTGCGTGTAATTGAGAACCATTGATGGCATCGGTTGATGTTGCTGAAATTTCACCAGCTGCGACATTTACAATTTGTCTTTCTTTTCCTACATCGCCCACAGACACCACACCATTTTCTGGTGCACCAATGCCAGCAAAATTGCCATAAGTCACACCATTAATAATTCCTTCTATCACTGCAACAGCAACTTCATCTTTAGAAAGGTTACCTAAAACAACAGAATTATTCGTAACCGTTGTCACTTCATTCCCTAATACAAAAGTATTCGTATTTGCAATAGTATTATTATTACCAAAACTATAAGAATTATCGCCACTTATGATACTTGGATCCCCAAAGGCACCTGAGTTATTACCGCTTACCGTATTTCCAGAACCAATAGCAATAGATTTTTCACCTGTAACATTCGCTCCACGTCCAATTGCAATACCTTCAACCGCCGTTGTTTCAGTTTTTGCACTGGTGCCTAATGCGATAGAATAATTTCCATCGGCTTCGGCTAATTTATCATTAGAATTAAGCGTATTACCACTACCGATAGCAATTGCCATATTTCCTGAACTTGCTGAGTCATTAACAGCATCATAGCTATCAGTTCCTCTTTCACGACTCCCTATAACAATGGTTCTTTCTCCATCAGCGTGTACATCATTCCCTATCGCAATACTCTGAGCTCCCGCTGCTTTAGTAAATGACCCCACTGCCAAACTCTCTAATCCTTCAGCCCAAGCCATTTGTCCTAATGCCGTACTAAGCCTATCACTGGTTTTTGCTTGAAAACCAACAGCAGTACTACCGCCACCAACAACATTGGTCAGTTTTCCCACAGCAACAGAATTATCCCCTATTGCTACAGATTGATAACCAACAGCAATCCCACTTAAACCTTGCGAGTGAGATTCATTCCCCATTGCAATACCACTATTCTCGGATACCGCTTTTCTTCCTAATGCCATCGCCCCAATATTAGCTGCTGAAGTGTCATACCCTATTGCCACGGAACTGGCACCCTTAGATTTCGATTCTTGACCAATCGCCACAGCACCATCTTCTGAAGAAGAAGCTTGATACCCTAAAGCCATTGAACCGTAATCTCCTGTTGCTTTTGCATCAACACCTGCGGTTACAGAATGTGTGCCTGTCGCACCTGCTTTTTCATTAATAAAACCTAAATTGGTATTAGCATCACCTGTAGCTTGAGTTGTTGTGCCATCATTAGTGTGGAAATACCCTTCTGTTGTATTTGCCACCGCTTTTAATTGAGCAACATTTACTGCATCTCCATCTTCTGAACCTGCTGCAAGATTAATAATTTGACGCTTTCTGTCAGCACTACCAACGGAAACAGCGCCTGTATCATTAGTACTAACGGTATTAACAACACCTGTTTTATCTCCAGCAAGTGCTGAACGCATTGCATAAACTTTATTACCACCAAAAGTGGCATTATCCGCAGTTTCTACTGTTACTCCGCTTGCAAAACCTTCACGGTCAGCATTTGAATTCGCACCAAGCGCTACCCCTCTTTCAACAGAAGCATTTGCTGAAGGACCCAGTGCAACTGCACCAACGTTACTTGTCTCTGCATACGAACCAATAGAAACGCCATATTCTTCCGTAGCCGATGAATTAGATCCCAATGCAACACCATTTCGTTTTAATACAGAACTTTTATAACCGAGACTTATCCCAAACTTTTCACTAGCGACGGCTTCAACACCGCCAGTTATAGAATAATTACCTTTTGCCCCAGCTTTATCCCTAATACCACCTAAGTTCGTTACAGCATCTCCCTCTTTTTGACTTCCTTTACTCTCATTTACGTGAAAATAGGTCTCGATATTATTAATTTCTTCTGTTAGTGCTTGACCAAGAGAGACCAACTGAGAACCATTTACTGCATCTGTACTATCTCTATCTACTTTCCCTGCTGCTACATTTTTTAATTGTCTTTCATAACCTTCTTGACCAAAAGATACATAATCCCCCGGTTGTAAATTCTCTGCTCCACCAGAAAACCCTTTATAATGAATTTCTTTTCCTGTTGGTTTACCTTTACTGTCTAATACTGCAACAATTGCTTCTTTATATTTTCTTGCTTCAACATCTGTTTGGGCTCCAGATCCAATGGCAACAGCATTCATTTTAGATACGTGAGCACCTGCACCTAATGCTAAACCTAAATGAGCATCTTCCTCAATTTTAGTTCCAACCCCAAAAGCAGTCGATAACGTACCTAGTGCTTCTGATGATACACCAACTGCAACAGCTCCTGCACCTGTTTTAGTTGTTGGATAAGCGCGATTCCCAATTACCCCAGATACTCCCGTCGCGTCCTCAAAAACATCTTTTACTGTCTTTGAGGCTTGACCTATTGAAGTACCATTTTTATCATATATTTCATAGGTAACGCGTTCTCCTCCTACTGTTACAGTATCATCACCACCAATAGCAACTGAAGAACGTCCCTGTGCAATTACATTTCCACCAATTGCAATACTTTGCCCACCAATTGCCTGAGTTCTATTTGGACAATTTCCATTTTTGTCATCTGTTCCCCCAATAGCAACTGACTGTCCTCCAGCCGCGTTCGCACAGTTACCCACGGCAATTGATTGTTGAGCAGCATTAGAAAGATCACCTACAGCAACAGCAGAGTGACCAGCTTGAGCACGCCCTTGCTCTGCCCACTTTACACCAGTTTTCTCTGTATTAGTTCCAACAGCAACAGTTCCAGCCATTACTTGTCCGCTAAAAAGGGTTAATAATGCTAAACTCAATGTCGCCAATTTGAAATTTGGTAAAATAGAACGCCCCACACTTCCCACTGTTGTAGTGGATGATTTTCCTTTTGCTTTGCTTAGCTCTGATACAGCAACGAATGTTTGTGTAGCATTGCACCAAATAACTTTGTAAACTTTGTTCATAGTTGTTCTCCTGAAATGAACGTCCTAACACCAATAACGGCACTTTTTAGTGTCTAAAATAAACACTGTGCTTAACATCTATAACAATTACATAGCAAATAAAAACAACATAAAAAGAAAATAAAAACGACAAAAGATGCTTAATTAATCATTCTATTTAGGTTAAATTATTGTTGATTACATTTTTAGAGACGTAGCATGCTACATCTTTACTATAACTACATCTCTACGTTAAATATTGAATTTGCAAATTTTAGAATTAATGTGACCGCTATGTTTTTTTGTAGAATTAAAATATCGTAGAGACAAGATATGCCTTGTCTAATTGTCTTGCCAGGGCAAGATCGCACTTTTCTTAAAAATATGATCTAATAGCACCTATTATTCAATAACAAATAGGTGTAAAAATGAATATATTATCAGCTTTTAAAGATTTGGAAGACCCTCGCAAAGATATAAACAAAAAACATGACTTCTTAGATGTTATTTTTCTTGTCGTAAGTGCGGTAATATCAGGTGCAGAAGGATGGAGTGAAATTCATCAGTTTGGTAAATTGAATATAAAATGGTTACGAAAATACCGAGATTTTGAAAATGGTATTCCTGTTGATGATACGATTGCTCGTATTGTAAGACGGATAAATCCTGAGAAATTAAATTATATTTTTATTAATTTTATCAATGAGATACGAAAATCACAAGGCAAAGAGTGTATTGCAATAGATGGTAAAACATTAAAAAACAGTTCACATTTAGAGCCTCATAATGCCCTACATAGTATTACGGCTTGGAGCTGTTCAAGAGGATTAATTTTAGCTCAAAATAAGTCCAAAGGTAAGAAAAATGAGAATGAAAGCATTCTAGAAATGATAGATATTTTAGAGCTAAATCAAGCCGTCATTACGGTAGATGCGATGAATACGCAAAAGAAAATAGCGAAGAAAATCATAGAAAAGAAGAGCGATTATGTGATGCCATTGAAAAATAATCATAAGAAATTTAGAAATGAAATAGAAAGTTATTTTCATAAAGTAGTGCGAGAAAAATCAATAAAAATAGATAAATTTCAAGAAGTTAACTGTGAAAGAAGTCGAATAGATCAACGGTATTATTCAAAATTACCAATAAGTGATTGGCTTTTGGAATCTCAAGGTTGGACAGGAATTAAAAGCCTTATTCAAGTTCATAGGATAAGAGAAGACAATGGCAAGAAAAGTGAAGAAAAAGTATTTTATATCAGTAGCTTAGATGTTCCTTGCGAAGACTTTGCGAAATATATTAGGGGTCATTGGGAAGTTGAAAATAAAGCGCATTGGGTACTTGATGTTGTTTTTAAAGAAGATGATAGTACGATTTATTTGGGGGATGGCGTTGAAAATATGGCAATAATTAGGCGTTTAGGGCTTAATTTAGCACGACTACATCCAACTAAAAATAGTATGAAAAGCAAGCTGAAATCAGCTGGCTGGTCTGATGAAATGAGGTCTGAGCTTATTTTTGGTGTGTGTGATTAATTTATAGACAAAGTACGCGGTTGCCCTGATTGTCTTCAGGGCAAAATCATACTTGAACAATAATTAACCAAATATAAGTTGCTCTCTTATTTTATCTGACCATCCAGCTCGTTGTAGTTTACTCTTCATACTATCTTTGATTGGACTTAAACGAGCTAAATTCATCGCAAAACGCCTAAATATCGCCATATTTTCAGGGGCATTTTCTCGACGAATTCTTGATTCATCTTCTTTAAAAATCACATCAAGTACCCAGTGTGAACTGTTTTCAATACTCCAATGACTTCTTATTGCTTTTGCTACTATCTCAGGTGCAACAGGCAAAGAACTTATATAATAAGAGACTTCTTCACTCTTTTTTTCTTTGATTGTTCGTTTTCTAACAACTTCTATAATTGAATTTAAATTTGACCAACCATTTGTTTGTTCTAACCAGTCAGTTACAGCTAATTGTGTATAGGTTCTTTCTTCTAATCGCCCATGTTCACCATCAATCTGTTCAAATTTATTTTGTTCAATTAAAACAGGTGTATCTCGACGAGTTTTATGATAAAAACTTTCTATTTCTTGCAGTAGTTTTTTTTGATTATCTTTTACTTGAAGGACATAATCACCGCCTTTTTTATCAATTGCTTTTGTCACTTTTTTCAAGCAATGCATAGCATCAGCAGTAACAATATTTCCTTTTATTTCTAAGATTTCAATCAACTCTAAAACCGTTTCAACTTCATTCTTTTTACCTTTAGATTTACTTTGACTCAGCACTAATTTCTGGTCTGTTGCATAGGCTGAAACACTATGTAATGCTGTCTTTCTATCACCATCAAAGGAATGACGAAGTGTTTTTCCATCAAATGCAATGACACTTTGTCCATTGGCTTCTCGTATTTCATTAACCCAACGCATAAAACAATGAGTTAACTCTTGTGGGTCTAGGGAACTTACAATCCTAGCAATCGTATCATCGACTGGAATACCATTTTCAAATGCCCTAAATTTACGTAACCACTGGAGTTTTTCATCACCAAATAACTTAATACCTTTCCAACCTTCCGCCCCTGATAAAATGGCGGTTACTGTTAGAAATATAATATCCAGTAAGTCATGTTTTTTATTAATATGTGAACGAGTATCTTCTAATTGATTAAAGTGCTCAATAAATGCCATTTTATGTCTCCTTTTATATAAAGGAGTATTTGATCATAAATTAAAGTTATATTCAATTAAAGTATGATCTTGCCCTGTGATTGTCTTGCAAAAAATAATTATAATTCAACATTAATAATATTGGTTATGCTATAATGCACGATCATATTTTATAAAAATTACATTAAAAATAACTCACTAACAGAAAATACTATGGCTCATAAGAAAAAAACACGCAAAATCAGTGATATTATGCCCGCAAGAAAAAGCGATAATGCTTGCTCTTTAAACGCTTGTCACATAAGTAAAAAACAGAAAAATCGTTATGAATTAGATGCTCAAGCTCGTCTTGACAAAAAAAAGAAAAAGCATAAAGGATTAAGTTCTGGAGCTCGTCATAATGTGACTTTAGAGAACAAAAAATTGACTTCACAGGAGAAAAAAGATCCTCGTGTAGGCAGTAAAAAGAAAGTGCCGTTAATGGTGGAATTTGTGAATAAACCTGAAAAAGGAAAAGTTATTCCGCCAATGAAAAAAACGCCAGAGCAGGTGGAACAAAAACCAACCCTTGCCCCTGAATTAGAATTAACACAATTAGAAAATAATGAATGTTTACATCAACTTCTGGATGATTTAGAAAAAGGGAAAACATTATCTGCAGAAGATCAAAAATTTGTGGACGAATGTTTAGATCGTGTCGATGAATTGATGACTGAATTGGGTATTAAGGAAGAAGAACAAGACGATAATGCACTACTTCGTCAATTTGAAACCGCTAACTTGAATGAATTTCGTTAGGAAAAAGTGATGTTTAGATTTTTTGTGATTATCCTTGCTTTGTTGATTATTTTAGCATTGATTGGCTATGCATTATCATTGCTATTTAAATTACATAAACAGAAAAAATTTATTCAAACCGCTAAAAAAGAGCGTTTTTTAAATATAAAAAACAGTATTGATATTATTGCTCGTTCAATGCTTGCAGACCAATGCAATTTATCTGAAGGAGTTCGTCGCTTAAAGCCTTTATTAGATGTGTTAGGGCAACCAAAATTGCAAAATTTTACTTCAATGTGGGCGCTATTTAAAGTTGTCGAAGAGATGCCAATTTTAGAGGAACGTAAAAATCTTGCGCGTAATCAAAGAATGAAATTAGATTTAGAACGTGAAAATGCAGAAATAAAATATCAAGATAACATTAAGCAAGAATTACGTAAACTTTTGATTGAAATGGAAAAATTTTAATGACGGATATTGTTTGGGATCACGATCTGATCCAAAAATATAATCATTCAGGTCCTCGCTATACTTCTTATCCAACCGCATTGGAATTTAGCGAAAATTATACTGATGATAATTTTAAAACCGCTGTCGCACGTTATCCTAAACGTCCGCTATCCCTTTATGTGCATATTCCATTTTGCCATAAACTTTGTTATTTTTGTGCGTGTAATAAAACCATTACTCGTCATCGTCATAAAGTCGATATTTATTTAGACTATCTTGAAAAAGAAATTTTAGCCCGTGCAACGCTGTTTAAAAATCGTAATGTCACTCAAATTCATTGGGGAGGGGGGACACCAACCTACTTAGATGAAGCTCAATCTACTCGTTTAATGAATTTATTAAAAGAAAATTTCAATGTAAGTGACAATGCCGAGATCAGTATTGAAATGGATCCTCGTGAAATTGAACTGGATATGTTAGATCATTTGCATTCCATTGGGTTTAATCGTCTTTCAATGGGTGTACAAGATTTTAATAAAGAAGTACAAAAATTAGTTAATCGTGAACAAGACGAAGATTTTATTTTTGCTTTGGTTAAGCGTGCTAGAGAGTTAGGTTTTGTTTCTGTTAATTTAGATTTAATTTATGGCCTACCAAAACAAACACTTGAGAGCTTTTTACATACTCTTAAAAAAGTGGTGGAATTAAATCCTGACCGTATGAGTGTGTTTAATTATGCTCACTTACCTAGCCGTTTTGCAGCACAGGTTAAAATTAAAAATGAGATGTTGCCTTCACCTGAAACAAAACTGGCTATTTTCCAAAATACGATTTCATTTTTAGGAAAATCAGGCTATCAATTTATTGGAATGGATCACTTTGCCAAACCGGATGATGAATTAGCCATTGCTCAAAAAGAGGGGATACTACACCGTAATTTTCAAGGCTATACTACACAAGAAGAGTGTGATTTATTAGGACTTGGTGTCTCTGCCATTAGTTTATTAGGCGATAGCTATGCTCAAAATCAAAAAGATCTTAAAACCTATTATGCAGAAGTAGAAAAAAATAATATCGCTTTGCATAAAGGGTTAATGATGACAAAAGATGATTGCATTCGTCGAGATGTTATCAAAGCGTTAATTTGTAATTTTTCATTAAAATATGACCGCTTGGAAGAAATCTATAATATTAATTTTAAGGATTATTTTCAAGAAGACCTACAATTACTGACTCCTTTAGTAGAAGATCAGCTACTGGAAATTACTCAAACAGGCATTTCGGTATTACCGAAAGGACGTTTACTTATTCGCAATATTTGTCTCTGTTTTGATATATATTCAAGAGGCTCCGCAAGAAGACAACAATTTTCAAGAATTATTTAGGATAAATTATATGAAGCCAAACAATTATACTTTACTCTCTATTGCTATTATGTTCGCATTACATAGTCAATATGCTCAAGCCGATCTTAAAACACAGTGCTTACTGAATGTGCCTCATTTTACTGGTGAGAAAGTAACAGGGGATCAAAGAAATTTACCTGTTTATATTGAGTCTGATTCTGCCACACTTAACCAACATAAGAATGCGATTTACTCGGGTGATGTCATCATCAAACAAGGTAATCGAACCATTAATACTCAACAAATTACGGTGAGCCAAAATCAACAAGGACGTTTTGTTAAACTTGATGAACAGTTTGATTATCAAGATGGAGGAATCAATGCCTCTGGTAAAACGGCATCATTAGATTTAGCGACAAAAAATGCCAATTTATCTGATGTCGATTATCATCTTATGGAACGTCAAGGACGAGGAAGTGCGAAAAAGGTTAAATTACGTAATAATACGCGTATTTTAAAAAATGCGACTTATACCGCTTGTTTGCCTAATGATAATTCGTGGCAAATTGATGCCAGTGAAATGACACAATACATAGATAAAGAATATGCTGAAATGTGGCACGCGCGTTTAAAAGTATTAGGTGTTCCTGTATTTTATACCCCTTATTTACAAATTCCGCTTGGCGATCGTCGTCGCTCAGGATTACTGACTGCAAGTTATAGCCATTCTAGTCGAACAGGGCTAATGTTAAAAATGCCATTTTATTGGAATATCGCACCCAATATGGATATGACAATTACCCCAACTTACTACTCTCATCGTGGTTGGCAAATTAGCCCTGAGTTTCGTTATTTAACAAAATTAGGGCAAGGTACTATTGCGGCTGAATATATGAAAAAAGATCGTTATCATAACTGGGATAACGAAGATCACTCGCGTCACCTATTTTATTGGAAGCACAATGTCAGTTTCCTTTCTGATTGGCGATTAAGTATGGATTATACCAGAGTGAGTGATAAACAATATTTTTCTCATTTTAATTCTGCTTATGGTAGTAGTACCGATGGACACGTCGCCCAAAATATTAAATTAAGCTATTATCAGCCTAATTATAACCTCTCTATTGCAGGGAAAAAATTCCAAATTTTTGATGAAGACGGGGCAAAACCTTATCGTGCATTGCCACAAGTTGAATTTAATTATTATCAAGATGATATTTGGAAAAATGCTGATTTTAGTCTTTATTCTCAGCTCACTTATTTTGATAATGACAGCAAAGAAATGCCAACTGCTTGGCGTTTACATATTGAACCAAAATTAAACCTGCCATTAAGCAATAACTACGGCAGTATTAATCTTGAAACCAAACTTTATGCCACTCAATATTGGCAAAAATCAGGCAAAAAACAAGCGGACACAATGAAATCTCATATAACACGTGTTTTACCGCAATTTAAAGTCAACCTTAAAACAGTTTTAGAAGCAGATAAACAATTGTTTAAAGGCTTTGAGCAAATCTTAGAACCACAAATTCAATATTTATATCGTCCTTATAAAGATCAGCATAAAATCGGTACAATAGCACGTCGTAGTTTAGGATTAGGCTATGATTCAATGATAAGACAGCAAGATTATTTTTCATTGTTTAGTGATCGTCGTTATAGCGGTCTAGATCGTATTGCATCCGCCAACCAAATTACACTGGGTGCCACTACTCGCTTTATGAAAGAAGAAACTGGGCAAGAACACTTTAACTTAAGCTTAGGACAAATTTATTATTTATCTAACTCTCGTATTGATAATTTAAGTCCCAATAGTCATACCAATCGTTCAACATCTTGGGCATTGGAAACAAACTGGCGATTTGATCAGAATTGGAACTTAAATGGAAGCTATCAATATGATACTCGTTTAAAAGAAACTTCACTGGCTAATCTTTCTCTACAATATAAGCCTGATCACGATAAAGTAGTACAGCTAAACTATCGTTATGCAAGTCAGAATTATATTGACCAAAACTTAAGCAAAGGTAGAGGAACATATAATCAAGATATCAAGCAGGCAGGTATCGTACTCGGTTGGAATGTGACGAATAATGTATCCGTAATGATGAGTCATTATCAAGATTTAGCCTTAGATAAATATGTGGAAAGTCAACTCGGGCTTACCTATAACACTTGTTGCTGGAAAGTGTCAGGTTATATTTCACGTCATCTAGTACCAAAACCAAGTAGCACTGCAAGAAATCAAGATGATATATATTATGATAATAGCGTTGGGGTCAATTTTGAACTTCGTTTTGGTTCAGATTATAGCTCTGATGTATCTAAAATGTTGAAAAAAGGTATTATTCCTTATACTGAAGAATTTGATATTAATTAATTTTTAAGAGGTATGATTTGATCAAAAATTTGCAAATTTTAAAAAAGATCATACCGCTTGTTATGAGTTTACACTATGGCTAAATATTCATCGAATAAATCAACAGATAAACAAATAGAGCAAATCAATATTGCTCCCCACTCATTAGAGGCAGAACAAGCCATTCTAGGCAGTATTATGCTAGATAATGCCCACTGGGACAATGTGGCAGAACGTGTTCAAGCCAGTGATTTTTATAATTATGCCCACCGTCTTATTTTTGAACAGATGGTAGAATTGGCTCGTCATAATCAGCCTATTGATATTATTACCCTCGATCAAAATTTAAAAAGTAGAGGTATTTTGGATGATGTAGGGGGGTTTGCTTACCTTGCTGAACTTTCCAAAAATACCCCCAGTGCGGCCAATATTCTGACTTATGCAGATATTGTCAGTGAAAAGGCGATTTGTCGAGAGCTGATTACTGCCAGTAACAAAATTGCAGAAAGTAGCTATAATCCTAGAGGAATGAGTGTTAAAGATGTCCTTGATGAAGCAGAACGCTCTATTTTTCATATTGCGGAAAAACGCACTTCAAGTGATGAAGGACCTAAAAAAATTGATGACATTCTGAACTCAACCTTAGAGCGAATTGAAATACTGTCTAAAAACAAAGACAATGGTGGGGTCACTGGTGTTTCAACTGGCTTTACGGATCTGAATAAACGAACCGCTGGTTTACAACCTTCTGATTTGATTATTGTGGCTGCTCGACCTTCTATGGGTAAAACCACCTTTGCAATGAATTTATGTGAAAATGCCTCTTTGCTTGATATTGAAGAGAAAGATGAAAATGGCAATATGGTGAAAAGACCCAACAAACCCGTGCTTATTTTTAGTCTTGAGATGCCATCGGATCAAATTATGATGCGTATGCTGGCTTCTCTTTCACGAGTAGATCAAACAAAAATTCGTACTGGTCAGCTAACCGATGATGAAGACTGGGCAAAAATTTCGAGTACGATGGCAATTTTACAACAGCGTAAAAATATCTTTATTGATGATAGCTCAAGTTTAACGCCAACGGAAGTGCGTTCTCGTGCAAGACGTATCTATAAAGAAAGTGGTGGTTTAAGTTTAATTATGGTGGATTATCTTCAATTAATGAAAGCACCCGGTTTTGCAGATAACCGAACCCTTGAAATTGCAGAAATATCTCGCTCATTAAAAGCCTTAGCTAAAGAATTACAAGTTCCTGTTGTTGCACTTTCTCAGTTAAACCGTAGCTTAGAACAACGAGCAGATAAACGCCCTGTTAACTCAGACTTACGTGAATCAGGCTCTATTGAGCAAGATGCCGATTTAATTATGTTTATCTATCGAGATGAGGTTTATCACGAAAATTCAGAACAAAAAGGCATTGCTGAAATTATTATTGGTAAACAACGTAATGGTCCTATCGGTAGAGTTAAACTTGCTTTTCAAGGGCAGTACTCTCGCTTTGATAACCTTGCACCAAATTTATACAGTAACTATGATGAATAATAGGAAAAAACAATGATTTGTGCGATTTATAGAAGCTCAAAAAAAGAGGGGATGTATTTATATATTGAGAAAAGAGAACAGTTTGATGCAGTTCCTAAAGCATTATTACGCACTTTTGGTAAACCTCAGTTTTCAATGTTATTTAATCTTAAGGGAGATAAACAGTTAAA
This sequence comes from Phocoenobacter atlanticus subsp. cyclopteri, assembly GCF_018343795.1. GTDB lineage: Bacteria > Pseudomonadota > Gammaproteobacteria > Enterobacterales > Pasteurellaceae > Phocoenobacter > Phocoenobacter atlanticus. The sequence continues at coordinate 370,144 of NZ_CP074346.1, read as the reverse complement.
AATCGCCCCAAATCAAAAAGTACTAGAAGCAATCAAAGAGCAGGGATTTTACTTGCAAGCACCTCCGTTACCAGAAAGTTTATTGAATACTGAATATTAAAGACAAATAAAAAATCCTTATTTAACTAATGCTAAATAAGGATTTATTCACTTTAATTACAATCAGTTAATTAAAATTCGTATTGTACGTTAAGTTTGAAGTTTCTACCAGGTGCTGAGAATCTTTCAATACCTTGATTTGCTGTATTACACCCTAATGCAGATGCAACATTTTTACAAATCATATTACTTGTTCCGAATGAACGGATAGAACGAATGCTCTCCCAAGTTGCATATTCTTTGTTAAATAAATTATAAATACCAGCTTGTAAGGTTAAGCCTTTAATTGGTTTATAGAAACCGATAACATCAAATAAATCATATGATTGGCTCAAATGCTTCGCATAAATACCTTCATCTGGTGCTTCAAAAATACCTTGATCAGCACCGTGATAAGGATTATATGTTGCCGTTTTTTTCTTCGCTGATGCGTGAGTATAGAAAATATCAAATCCATAATTATTTTCAGGCGAAACATAACCGACACTGAATATTTGTTTCTTAGGTTGAATAGCGTTAATAGCGTGCCAAATCTCTCTTTCATTACCTGCACCGTCAGTATCAATTCCTAAGGTTTTCCCTTTTTGGTATTCAAATTTATAACCAAAATTAAATCCATTTGGCTTATCTAATAAATCAGCTAGATAAACTTTTGCTTCAACACTGAAACCTTTTACATTTGCCTCAGAGTTATTACGGTTTTGATACGTACGGTAAGGAATACCGCTTGTATTACCCTTAGCATCTGTGAATGATTTATACCCTTTGAAAGCTAATTCAATAAAGTTTGTATAATTCGTTCTAAATGCACCAAATCGGATAAAACTATTATCTTTATGGAAAGTTAATGCAATTTCTTTTGTTCTCGCTTCTTCTGATTCTAAATCAGGATTCGCAATAATTGAGAAATAAGGGTGTTTAAATGTAAAATAAAGTTCATCCGATGCTGGCGATCTAAATCCTTTTGAATATTTTAATTGTACACGCATAAAATCAAGCGGATCTAAGGTTGTACCTAAGCTATAAGAACGCTGTGTAAATTTACGATTACGTTTGACTAAATACTCAACATTCTTTTGAGGATTATTTTCATAAATATCTAGATCTTTTTTATACTGTTCTTTATCTTTCTCAAATAAAGCTTCCCAATTATCTAATCGATCATAAGTACCTGGTTTGTAATATTTATTACTCCATTTACTTGGCTCTTGTGGTTTATTGATAGGTCCTTGAACATACATATCTCTCAATAACTCTTTTGGAATCTCTGGATCTTTATTAGGATCAAAGTGTGGTTTATGATCAATTCGATCGTAGCGATAACTTAAATCAAATCCAATTTTATCATTTACACGAATTTTATCTGTTAAATACAACGCTCCTGTTTTGGTTTTTACAGGAATCAGGAACGAACTTGGTTTTCCTTCATAAGGGCAAGTTCCACTATTGACACAAACTGGGTTTCCATTTTCATCAATATTTTCAAAATATTGTGCCCACCAATGAATATCTGTTGGTTTATATCCTGCTCTATTTACCATTGATTTATCTGTTTCGCTATACATTCCTCCGTAAGCAAGCTGATTTTCAATACCTTTAACATCTACAAACTTTTCAAGATCTAGCTTAATTTGTTTTGAATCTGTATTTAACTTACGATCCGTCCACATATCCGTACTATATCCTGGCGAATCAGGTTTGATAAATGTAAAAGCCTGAGATGTGGTATAACCTATTTTTTTTCCATCAATATTCACTTGATCAGAAGCCCAGCCTTCAAAATTTTTATCTAAGAATGAATCGCCTTTTTTAACCCAACGTGTTTCACCAACCGTCACTTGTTTCCAATGTTTTCCGCCACGTTTGATGTCTTCAACATTAAAGCGTGTTTTAATTTTTTTATCATTTTCCCAAGAGAATTGAGCTTTTTTAATTTCATCAATATCTCTTCCATTAGAATTCAAATCAATGACCACAGCTCTATGTTTATCATCTTTTCTAAACTGATATTCTCCCCAAGACCCCTCAAAACGATAGAATGTTAATGTTGAATTACAATTTTGAACATCGCAATTTAACCAAACATCATTTTTCTTATTTGAGCTATCCCAGTAATCAGCTTGTCTTTTTTTATTTCCATAATTATCTAGCTGAGGATAAGGCACTTCTTTACCTTTTGCATCGACCAACGTTAATAAAGGTACTTCTTTTTTCTCATATTCCCAAGTTGTGGTATTTAACACATCTTTTAACGTTGGAACTTCTTTTAAAGACAATTCACTACCATTTTTATCATACAGTTTGCCATCTTTTAATTGTAAACCTAATGGATTAGACACGGCTTCACAACGTTCTCCACCATCACACCATTCATCTGTTTTTGCTCGTTGAGTAATCCGTTGTTTAGAAACACTTACTTTTAAGCTATCCCATAATGGTGTCTCAGAATAATTTTCAAAAGAAAATGCGATATTTCGACGTGTACTGGAATCATTTGTATGACGAGTTTCTTTTTCTGGTTTATCTCTATCCGTTTGGATTGGTGCTAAAGTGTAAGACCAGTCTGTTCCTCTACTATGATTTTTATAATCGTCATACATTACTGTGAAACGATTATTTTCATTTGGATTATAAGATAATTTAAGTAATGTACTGCCTTTCTCTATTGTATAAGGATCGGCTTTTTGTCTTGCTCGACCTTGTGAGCCCAGTTCAGGAATATCAGGATAGTGTTTATAACCAAAATTCTCAAAATTCGTACCATCACGATCAGTTCTCACTAACAACGCATCAAAATCTTTATAGCGCCCTGCAAGAGTATGTGAGAACATATCCTCATTATTTGCAGAAGCATAGCCCGCTTTAAATTTATAGTAAAAATCTTTACCAATTAAAAAATCACGTGCATCTTTGGTTTTAAAAATAACTGCTCCACCTAACGCCCCACTCCCCACTTTGGTTGAGTCTGAACCTTTGGCTAGGTTTACCTGTTTAACCGTTTCAACTTCAATGCCATTACGTGTGTTGTTAAAATTTCCATAACCTTCAAACAGCTCTTTAAAGCCTTGTGATGAAAGGGTTTGAGCTTGTTGTAAACCATCAATCGTAATATTTACACGGTTTTCATCAACACCACGTACCGAATAACCACTTGCTCCCATTCGCCCTTTTTCAACCACAGAAATCCCTGTTTCATATTTCACTAAATCACGCGTATCTGAAACTTGTTGTTTTTCTAAGGTTTTTGCTGTTTTAACCGTTTCACCTACTTTTTTATTTTGAATACTTTCAGGTGTATCGATAACATTAATGGTACCTAGTGTTGCTTCTTCTGCGAGTGCATTAGTGATAGATAAGGAGAGTAAAGAATAACAAAAAAGCTTAGTTCCCCCCCCTTTATTGATTATTTTTTGAACATATGTTTTCTGTATTTGCATAGAACTTCCCTCAAGATGAATAAATAAGATAAAAATTAGAAAAACAAACAACAACTGTTCGCATTTCTATTAATTATACGTGAATTTATTAAGATAAACTACCATCTCTCTTGATTGAGATTTATTATTTTGTTGTGAAACAATTCAAGCGGTTACTTTACCATCACTTTTTGCAATTCTTTTCCAAATTCTTCCCGCCAGCCTGTCAATAATTCAGGTAATTGTTGAGGCTCTTGTCCTTTTTTGATCCAACCAAATAGCTGGTTTAATTGACGCTTACTTGCCAGTAAACCTTGATCTAAATTATCAGGACAAATCTGTTTGAGTTTTTGTTGTAAAGCTTTCATCGTCTGTTTATATCCCTCTTCATCCACCAATCGTGTAATTTTAGGGGGATAGTTTTCAGGAGCGACTTCTCTGCCCTGTTCAACTAATTTTAAAATTTTCTTACCGTGAATGCGTACTTCATTGGGGTGCATAAATTCAAGTAAAGTAGCGGTATGTTTCGGTTGTAATTCTGCAATTTTCCATAAATGCTCTGCTTTTATCACAAAATTTAAAGCAAGATCACGTTTTTTCGCCTCTTCATATCTCCATTTCGCTAATAGCTGTAATACCGCCAATTGTTGTGGTTCTAATCGCCACGCATTGGTAATCTTTTTATACAATTTATCTACATCAAGGGGTTGTTTACGTTTATCTATCTCTGCTTGGCATTCTTGAATAATCGCTTCTCGCCAATCACTTTTTGCAAATTCTGTTTGTAGTTGTTGATAAACGGGCAATAAATACCATACATCAGCGGCAGCATATTGTAATTGTATTTCACTTAATGGGCGTTTTAACCAATCGGTTCGAGAAGCCCCTTTATCTAATTCGATATCTAAATAATGTTGTACTAATTTGGCAAAACCTGTTGATGTACCTAGCCCTAAAAATGCTGCCATAATTTGTGTATCTAACATTGGTTGTGGCATTTGATTGAAATAGTGTTGAAAAACCTCTAAATCTTCACTACAAGCGTGCAAGACTTTAATAATATTTTGGTTAGCTAATAATTCTACAAAAGGACTAAAATCATCAATACTCATAGGATCGATTAAATAAACCGTTTTTCCATCAAAAAGTTGAATAAGCCCTAATTTAGGATAAAACGTGCGAGTACGCACAAACTCAGTATCAAGCATTACTGCTGTTTGTAAACTGGCTTGATTGCAAGCTTCTTGAAGGGCTGTGTGAGAATTAATCCACTGATAAGTTATTTTTTTATTCATTCTATTTTCACTTTTAGTTAGTTTTTGTAAATTCTAAAGGTTATCCTACCGCTTGCCAACCTAATTAAAATCATCAACCTTGATCTAGGACATAACCTACATTTTATTTTTTCGTTAAAATATTGTTAATTTTAGTAAATTAGGAATAAAAAATGGCCTCTTTATTTATTGCAGGTACAGATACAGGTGTGGGTAAAACGATTGTTACTCGAGCATTATTACAGCTACTTGCACAGCATAATATTTCTGTCGCCCCTATAAACCCATTGCTTGTGGGACTGATGATGATCATCTTATCGATCCCAATAGTGATGATTATATTTGTGAGAATAATAAAGACGTATTAATTTTGCAATCCAGTTGTGCAAAATTATTCGCTTATCAAGAAATTACTAGCTACTCTTTTAACAGTTTTAGTATGCCCATTTTTAGCGCATTAGGTGAAATTAATGGTATAAATATTGATAAATTATATGATGATTTATATCACTTAGAGCAATTGCATCAAAATGTGTTGGTTGAAGGGACACACGGTTGGTTAACCCCTATCAATAAGGAATATAATTTTGATGATTGGGTCAAATCAACCAATATGCCTGTTGTTTTAGTCGTTGGTATTAAAGAAGGTTGTGTCAATCACGCTCAGCTTACTACTCAAGCTATTCGTCAAAAAGGGGTAAATTTGATCGGTTGGGTAGCAAATCGGATTAATCCAGGATTACGTTATTACCCTAAATTAATCGAACTGTTAGATCAGAAAATCGATGCACCATTATTAGGAGAAATTCCTTATATTCGACATCCAGCAAAACAAATGCTGACTAAGTATATTCAAAATCCACAACCACTGTTACAATACTTCGATAAACCGTGTAACTAATTGTAGATTTAATGAAATTAGAACAAAAAATTATTGAATCCTTTGATGCCAATGGTGTGTTAAGCAAAAATATCAAAGGATTTTCTCCTCGTGATGCCCAATCTAAAATGGCAAAATTAGTGGGGGTGGCGATCACTTATAAAAATTCTGTGGTGGTAGAAGCTGGCACTGGAACAGGTAAAACTTTTGCTTATTTAGTCCCTGCTCTACTTTCAAAAAAGAAAACCATTATTTCTACAGGATCAAAAAATCTACAAGATCAACTCTTTAATCGAGATCTACCCACTATTCAAAAAGCCTTAAATTACACAGGAAAAATTGCGTTATTAAAAGGGCGAGCCAATTATTTATGTTTGGATCGTTTAGATCAATTAATTGCAATGGGGGTGGCTGGAGATCGTTCTGTTTTAGCTGATTTATCTAAAGTTCGTAAATGGCAAACTGCAACAAAAACAGGCGATTTAACAGAATGTATTAGTATTGCAGAAGACAGCCCGATTTTACCACAATTGGTAAGCACCACCGATAATTGTTTAGGTTCTGACTGCCCTCAATTTAAAGAATGTTATGTCGTCAAAGCTCGTCAAAAAGCAATGAGTTCCGATATTGTCGTGGTGAATCACCATTTATTTTGTGCAGATATGGCAGTAAAGGAAACAGGGTTTGGTGAGCTTATTCCTGAAGCAGAATTAGTTATTTTTGATGAAGCTCATCAACTGCCAGATATTGCCAGTCAATATTTTGGAAAATCCCTCACCTCTCGCCAATTGCTGGATATCTGTAAAGATAGCAATATCGTGTATCGTACTGAATTAAAAGATGCCAAACAGCTAGGTACAGCTTCTGATCATTTACAAAAGGTCGTTCAAGATTTTCGCTTATTACTTGGTGGCATAACAGTAAAAGGAAATTTAAGAGATTTATTTAAAAATCAACAAGTCACAAGCGGACTAAATAAATTGATTGAAAATATTGAATTTCTAAGTGAAGTAGTCAAAAAATCCCTAGGACGTTCAGATACCTTAGATAAAATTTTTGAACGTTTAGCCGAAGTAAAAAACTTTCTTAAAGCTATATCTGATACTTCCGTTACTGGATACTGTTACTGGTATGAAGGAAATGGGCGTTATTTTGGGTTACATATTACCCCTCTAACGGTGGCAGATAAATTTGGGGATCGACTTAATCTACAAAAAATTGGCTGGGTCTTTACCTCTGCAACCTTAGAGGTAGGGGGAAAATTTGACCATTTTTGCCAACGTTTAGGAATTGAAAGTGCCCATAAAATGATTTTACAAAGTCCCTTTGATTATCAACAACAATCCTTACTTTGTGTTCCTCGCTACTTGCCTGCAACCAACCGTAATAATACCCTTTCTGAATTAGGAAAAATGTTACAACCCGTAATTGAAGCCAATAAAGGGCGATGTTTTTTACTTTGTACCTCTTATTTTATGATGCGAGGATTAGCCGATTTCCTACGAGAAAACAGTAACCTTAATGTGTTATTACAAGGTGAAACCAGCAAAAGTGAATTACTTGAACAATTTACGAAAAAGAAACATAGCGTATTAGTCGCCACTCAAAGTTTTTGGGAAGGCATTGATGTACGAGGAGATGCCCTTTCTCTTGTTATTATTGATAAACTCCCCTTTAGTTCCCCTGATGAGCCATTATTAAAAGCGCGAATGGAAGATTGCCAATTACAAGGAGGCAATCCTTTCAATGATATACAAATTCCAGAAGCCGTAATCACCTTAAAACAAGGGGTTGGACGACTTATTCGAGGTATCAAAGACCGAGGGGTTATCTTAATTTGTGATTCTCGTTTAGTAAACCGCCAATATGGTGCAACCTTTTTAAAAAGTTTACCTAGATCAAAAAGAACACGAGATCTTCAAAAAGTCGTTAATTTTTTAAAAAATAAGCGGTAAGATCTTCAAATAAATTTGCAAATTTTTATCAACATCATACCGCTTAGGAAAAGCAATGTTACAGTCAATTATTAAATTTTTTATCTCTTTAGCTATTCTTTTTGCAATGTTGCATTTAGGGGAAAGTATTAATCAGCTTATTCCTATTGGTATTCCGAGCAGTATTTGGGGAATGATATTACTCTTTCTCTGTCTGACGGCAGGTATCATCAATGTGGAATGGATTATTCCTAGTGCCAGAATACTTACTCGTTATATGACGTTATTTTTTCTCCCTATTTGTGTCGGTATTATTGAACACAAATACCTGTTTAGTCACTATTTAAATTCTTTCTTTTTGGCTATTTTTTTAAGTACTGTTATTTCTTTAATTGTGATTACGTATTTCTCACAATGGTTATTAAACAAACAACTTAAGAAAAAACGTTATTTACATCATCAACTTAGAAGAGGAAAAGACAATGGCTAATATTTATCTCTATTATTATGTATTTCTAACCATTATTGTTTTTATACTCAGTTTAAAATTAAGTCAAAAAATTAACATCACTCTGCTCAGCCCTTTTTTGATTGGTTTAACCGTTTTGGCAATAATTTTGATTACCACAAAAATACCTTATCAAGATTATTATCAAGGTAATGAAATTTTAGTGAAATTACTCAATATTTCCATTGTGGCATTAGCCTACCCTTTTTATGAACAGCTTTCGCAAATTCGACGTTATTGGAAAAGTATTTTGATCATTGTGATTTTTGCGACGACTTTTTCAATGCTCACAGGTGTAGTCTTTACGTTATTACTCGGCGGCGATACTGCCATTCTCGCCTCTGTATTACCAAAATCTGTGACAACACCTATTGCCGTTGCCATTTCTAAAGCAATCAACGGTGAACCTGCGATTACCGCTGTTGGAGTGACTGTTGCTGGATTAATTGGTTCAAGTTTTGGCTTAACCATTTTAAACTGGTGTAATATTAAAAATCCTAAAGCCATCGGTTTAGGAATGGGGGCTGTAAGCCACGCATTAGGTACCGCTCGTAGCTTAGAAGTGAGTTTAAAAATGGGCAGTTTTTCTTCCATATCATTAGTCCTATGTGGTGTTTTATCTTCTATTTTTGCTCCTTTCGTGATGAAAATTATTCTATTATTTATAGGCTAATCACTCTAAAGCAAGATAATATTTAAAATCTAATAAAAATCAATAAATTACATTAATTAATGTTGGGGAATTAGCCAATACAGTTTGTGTATATCCCACCCGTTGCGATATAAAAATCCTCACAAAACATAATTAGGAATAAATATCGCAGGTAGCGGGTAGATCAAAGTGAAAATTTACAAATTTAATTCCTCACATAGACAGAGCATGCTCTGTCTCTACAATATAACTATATATCAATAGGTTATATTAACATCCATAGATAGAAATTGATGATTGCCCTGCTAATCCTCTCACACTTGCAAAAAAAGTGAATATCATTCATACTAAGTACAAAATAATGACAAAACAGGTACAAAAAATGGCAACAGTTAATTATCAAATTAGATTAAATAAAGAATTAAAAGAAAATGCAATCAAAATATTTGATGACTATGGTCTAAGTTTATCACAAGGAATTAAGATGATTTTAACGCAGGTGGTTAATACCAAAGAAATCCCTGTTAATCTCACTTATTGCAATACTGTAAATGAAAAAACAAAAATAAGCTTACTGACCGCAATGCAAGAACTTGATAATGATAATTCTAATGAAATTCAGGCAGAAAGTATTGATGAAGCATTAAAAAAATTGGTAGAAATAGCAAATGAAGAATAAATTAAGAATATTAAAGCCATCTAACCAATTTAAACGAGATTTGAAAAAATATCTAACAGAAACTATATCCTCTGATTATCTAGTAGTAATGTCCTGTTTACTCAAGGATGAGATAATCCCTGAAAAATATAGAGATCACGCTTTAACAGGTGATTTAAAGGGGTGTCGAGATTGCCATATAAAACCTGATTTGGTTTTGATATATCGTGATACTGGAGAAAGAATAGAGCTATTACGATTGGGAAGTCATAGCGAATTATTTTGATATAATCTATTATTTATAAACTAAAGCATTTACAATATACTATAAAGGTAAAAATACCGTAATTTAATAAACGAGAACTTATGACGAAATTATCCTCTTTTGATTTGGATAAAATTACCCAAGATCAATCTACGTGGAGTACATTTAAACGCCTTTGGCCAATGATTACGCCTTTTAAATGGGGAATTATTGCCTCAGTTATCGCCTTAATTATCAATGCAGTAGTTGATGGTTATCTTATTTCTATGCTTAAACCTCTTATTGATAAAGGATTTGGAACAGAACAGAGAGATTTCCTAAAAATGATGGCATTTATCGTAGTCGGCTTAATATTTATGCGTGGTTTCAGTAGCTTTGCTGCCACTTATTGCCTTGCTTGGGTAAACGGTAAAGTGGTAATGAGTATGCGTCAAAAAGTCTTTAAGCATTTAATGTTTATGCCCGTGGATTTTTTTGATCAAAACTCATCAGGAAAACTGCTCTCTCGTATCACCTATGATTCAGAACAAATTGCAGGGGCTTCTGCCAGTGCATTACAAACCATTGTTCGAGAAGGGGCTTATGTCATATTCTTAATGGGAACAATGTTTTATTACAGTTGGCGTCTGTCTTTGGTGCTACTTATCATTGGACCTATTATTGCCATTTTAGTCCGTCTCATCTCCAAACGTTTTCGTGAAATGAGCCGTAATATGCAAAAATCAATGGGTTCAATGACAGAAAGTGCCGAACAAATGCTACGAGGTCATAAAGTTGTTCTCTCATTTGGAGGACAAAAAGTTGAAGAACAACGCTTTAACCATACCAGTAATGATATGCGTCGTAAGGGAATGAAGTTAATGGCAGTAAGTGCTATTTCTAATCCTATTATTCAAATTATTGCCTCTTTAGCATTAGGTGTAGTCCTCTATCTTGCGGGTTCACCTGAAATTATGGGGAATGACCTTACTGCAGGAGAATTTGCTGCAGTACTGGCTTCTCTACTTGCAATGATGCGTCCTTTAAAAACCTTAACAGAAGTTAATGCTCAATTCCAAAAAGGGATGGCTGCTTGTCAAACCTTATTTACGTTGTTTGACTTACCAACAGAAAAAGATAATGGCACACATTGTGTGACACAAATAAAAGGTGATATCTGTTTTGATGATGTCACTTTTACTTACAGTACCAAAAATGAACCAGCATTAAGTCACCTTTCTTTTAATCTTCCAGCAGGAAAAACTTTTGCATTAGTCGGTCGTTCTGGTTCTGGTAAATCAACTATTGCCAATTTAATTACCCGTTTTTATGACATTGATAGTGGAAAAATTACCCTTGACGGCATTGATATTTGTGACTATAAATTAAACAACCTTAGAGAACAATGCTCTATTGTTTCTCAACAGGTACATTTATTTAATGATACGATTGCAAATAATATTGCTTATGCTGCCAAAGATAAATATACCCAAGAACAAATTATTCAAGCAGCAACCGCTGCTCACGCAATGGAATTTATTGAAAAAATGCCACAAGGATTGGATAGTATTATCGGAGAAAATGGCGTCAGCCTTTCAGGAGGACAACGCCAACGTATTGCAATTGCACGTGCATTATTACGCAACTCACCCATTTTAGTGCTTGATGAAGCAACATCAGCCCTTGATACAGAATCAGAACGTGCCATTCAATCAGCCCTTGAGGAGCTACAAAAAAATCGTACCGTACTAGTGATTGCTCACCGTCTATCAACAATTGAGAAAGCCGATGAAATTTTAGTTATTGACCAAGGGAAAATTATTGAAAGAGGCTCACATTCTAAACTTATTGCAAAAAATGGTGCATATAAACAATTACATAGCTTACAATTTGAGCAATAAGGATTAATTATAAAAAATAAGCGGTTAGATTTGATGAAAAATTTGCAAATTTTTCTAACAAAGTAACCGCTTGATTTTTAGGTTTGGTTTAAAATTAAATTATAAATTTAAAAGTACTTGATTAACCACATCAGGAACAAATTGGCTGACATCTCCCTTATGATAATAAATTTCTCTAACTTGCGTAGAAGATAAATATCGCCATTCAACCGATGGAGGAAAAAAAATGGTTTCTAATTTTGGAAGTAATTTTTCATTCAGTTGAGCAAGCTGTATTTCATACTCAACATCATTACTGTTACGAATACCTCGAAGAAGTGCCTTTGCTTGGTGTTTTTGAGCCAGCTCAACAAGTAATCCATCAAAGCCTATCACTTCCACATTACTTAAATGTTTAATACTTTGTTGTACTAAATGAACGCGTTGCTCTAATTCAAAAAGAGGTTCCTTTGTGGGGTTTTTCGCTATAGCAATAATAATTTTAGAAAATAATCTTGAAGCTCGTTCAATTTGATCTAGGTGACCATTTGTTATTGGGTCAAAGGTTCCTGCATAAATAACTTTCATTCTGTTTTCTCTTGTAAATAAGGAGTGAGTAAACTTAAGTGACGCTCTAATGCCCCTTGATTTTCTTTGAGTACTTGAAAACCTGCATCACCTATCTTTTTACAATAAGTTGCATTTTCTAATAAAGATCGTACCGCTTGAATGAGAGATTGTGTATCACTTGGAATTTCAATAAAACCATTAATATCTTTTAACTTTTCATAGATTTCAGTAAAATTATAAGTATGGATACCTGAAATAACGGGCAGTTTAAATGCAATAGGCTCAAGGGGATTATGCCCACCTTGTTTTATCAAACTTCCCCCTACAAAAGCAATATTTGCTAATCCATAAAGTAACATCATTTCCCCCATTGTATCACCCAGTAAAATAGAAATTTCAGGGGTAAAAGATTGCTGATGCGATCGCCGAATAAAATTCATTTCCGTTTTTTTAATAATATTGGCGACACTTTCAAAACGCTCGGGATGACGAGGAACGAGAATAAGAATAAGATCTGGATAATCTTTTAATAATTCCTGATGTGCATTTAAAATAAGTTGATCTTCGCCTTCGTGAGTACTAGCTGCAATCCAAATTGGACGTTTAATTACATTTAATGAATGCTTAAGTTGTATAATTTGTTGATGTAATGCTTCATCAACATTAAGATCAAATTTTAAATTACCTGTATTAATTAAATATTGTTCCTCAATGCCTAATTCTAAATAACGATCAGCACTTGTTTTATCTTGTGCCATAATCAACGTAATACTATCTAACATTGGACGAAGTAACTTTTTAACATAGCCATAGCGTTTTGTTGAACGAGGAGATAAACGTGCATTCGCAATAATAAAGGGAATATTTCGTTGATGAGTATAATGAATTAAATTTGGCCACAATTCTGTTTCAACCACAATTATTACCTTTGGCTGAACAAAATTTAAAAACTTGTTTATTAAATAAGGAATATCATAAGGTAAATAAAAATGGGAAACGCTATCACCAAAAGCCACTTTCACTCTCTCTGAACCTGTTGGTGTCACCGTGGTAAAGGTAAGCGGTAAATTTGGATAATCTTTTTGCAATTTTTTGACTAATGGCGTAATGGCTATCACTTCGCCCACTGATGCTGCGTGAATAACAAGACCATTTTTTTTAATTTTCTGTTGTTGATTATAAATGGCATAACGTTCACCTAATCTTTGTCGATATGCAGGTTGCTTTATGCTACGTCTTAACATTTCAAGTAAAATCAATGGTTGTAGTAGATAGCTAATAATTGTGTAACATTTTAATATCATTATTCTTCCTGTGTAGCTATTCTTTGTAAGCTAAGTAAAAGGGTCACACCAACAAAATAAAACATTGTTCCAGAGTTATGAGATAAAAAAGATTGTGTTAAACAGTAACCCATTGTTGCTGTAATATGGGTAATCCCTAAAATACCTAAAAGCTGTGGTAACGGTTTAGCACTCTGTTTTATTCCTTTTAAAAATAAGCTAAAAGGCACAAAAAATACTGCTAATAAAGCGAGTAAACCAAATATTCCACGTGCCGAACCATCGTGTAAAAATTGATTATGGGCGTGATGATATTTTGCTGCCAGTCGTGAAATATAACCTTGTTCAGCATGTTGTTTACGCATTTTTTTTACACCTTCGAGCCCCCAACCCAAAAGAGGTTTTTGATCTATACCGTGTAATGCACTTTTATACATATCTAATCTTGTACCCACAGAAGAACGACATTTATTTTTATTAATACACAAAGAAGCTTCCGTATAAACTATATTCCACTTTGTCTCAGTCGTGTTATAACTTATATAACCAAATAAAATAGCAGCAAGAAAAACAATAAAGAATGCTTTTTTTGAAAAGAGATGACGATAAAACCAAAGTATAACCGGTATCGCAATAAGAAAACCAATAATAGCTCCTCGAGAAAAACAAAGAATACTTGCTATAAAACCAAGTAAAAATGCGATGCCTGCAAAGATTGCAAATAACTTATTTCTTATTTGATAAAAATAAAGACAAATACAAAGTGAAAAGAGTGCTAGGCTTATCGCAATATCACTGGCTTGAATTTTATTGTGCTGCGGAAATAGAAAAGAAATATGTAGATAATATTTTTGGATAATAGCAACAATACCTGCAACAAAACTAGCTGTCACAATCGCATAAATTATCCAAAGAGGTTTAATTTTTATATGAGAAAATAAAGTTAAAAAAGGTAATATAAGTAATATACGACTAGGTAGATCCAATTCTCTCAACTTTCCCTGATGTATAATCAATGAAAGAATAAACAATGCAAAGTAACCAATAAAAGAAACAATAAATAGTTTATTTTCAGGGTTAATCTTAAATGTCTTATTTTTAAGATTAACAATAATAAAATAAAGTCCCGAAAAGAATAAAATCGCAGGAATAATAGTATAACTTGCTCTAAAGTGTAAAGTTAATATAAAAAATGCACCTGTGAGTAAAGTATAAATATTGATACGATTTAATATTGATAACATAATAATATCTCCTACTCGGGTATAACTATTTAAAAAATTGATAAGCTAAATAACATTTTAATTACCTTATTGTTGTAAATAAAGCAAACAGTTCATTTACTTTTACTCTTGATTTCGGATTTTGTCCAATAAAACGTTGTACAGGAAAACTAAATAATTTAGCATTCTGGTAAATTTCTCGTGTAAATTCAGTATCGTGATTAGAAATCAAAACAGAAATATTTTTGCTTGCAAGTTGTTTTGCATATTCAGCTAATTGTTTTTGTTGTTCAAGGTTAAAGCCGCCACTAGAATAACTAGTAAAATTAGAATCTTGTACTAAAGGTGCATAAGGTGGATCACAATAAACCACATAATCATCTGGGTGTTGATCTAAATATTCAAATGTCTGTTTAAAGTCTGCACAAATAAATTCAGCTTTTTGGGCTTTTTGAGAAAAGAAGTGTAACTCTTTCTCTGGAAAATAATGACTTTTATAATCGCCAAAAGGAACATTGTATTTATGTTTATTATTATAACGGCATAATCCATTAAAACCAAAACGGTTTAAGTATAAAAAAAGAACAGAGCGACGAAATGGATCTGTGGAAAGATTAAATTCATTACGACACTCATAATAAAAAGTTTTAGAATTTGCATTTTTATCTAAGAAAGTGACCGCTAGTTCCGATATATAATGTTCAACATCATTTTTTACTATATTAAAAAGATTGATTAAATCTGGATTGATATCTGCGAGTATATAATGATCATAATCCGTATTAAGAAAAACCGAACCAGCACCAACAAAAGGCTCTACTAAACATTTTCCTTGAGGTAAATGTTTACAAATTTCAGGTACGAGGCGATATTTCCCGCCCGCCCATTTTAAAAAAGGACGCTGTTTTTTAACATTCATTGATATTATTCTTAAAAAAAGAAACCTCAGAACAACGTGCAATAGACTCAACTACCAATTCTTCACTCACATCTGCATTAATATAGGCTTGACCTAATGTTTTTAATAAAACTAAACGTAATTTTTTAGTTAGCATTTTTTTATCACGCCACATATAAGAGAGATAATCTTGAGGTTGCATCCCTTCTGGCGAAACCGTTGGTAAAACGGCACGTATTAATAACTTTTCAAGACGAGCAATTTCCTGTTGTGTCATATATCCTAATAGATTTGATAAGACCGAAGCCTCTAACATACCAACAGCAATGGCTTCACCGTGTAGCCAGTTTCCATAACCTAAATGGCTTTCAACTGCGTGTCCGTAAGTATGTCCAAAATTAAGTAAAGCACGCTTGCCTTGTTCTTTTTCATCTTCTGCCACAATGTCTGCTTTTAATTGGCAACACCGCTGAATACAAAATTCCAGTGCAGGTTGGTTTAAAGTAAGAAGATCATCAATATGATTTTCTAGCCACTTAAAAAAATTAACATCTAAAATAGCACCATATTTAATAACTTCCGCCAATCCTGAACAAAATTCTCTTTTGGGTAGCGTGTGCAATGTGTTGGTATCAATAATTACTGCGATTGGTTGATGAAATGCACCAATCATATTCTTTCCTAAAGAATGATTAACGCCTGTTTTCCCTCCCACAGAGGAATCAACCTGAGCCAATAATGTTGTGGGAATTTGAAGAAAGCGGATACCTCGCTGATAAGAGGCGGCTGCATAGCCCGCCATATCACCGACAACGCCACCACCTAATGCAATAATCACAGAATTACGATGATGGTTTTTCTCCAATAGTGCAGAAAAAATTAAATTTAACGATTCAAGCGTTTTAAATTGTTCACCATCTGGCAGTAGAACGCTATCAATTTGGCTACAACCTAATTGTTCAAGTGCCTTTGTAACTGTTGAAAGGTAATGCTGAGCAATGGTTGGATTTGAAACAATCATTACTTTATCACCAGCTTTTAACGGTGCATAACTTTCAGGTAACGCTAATAAACCTGCCCCAATAGAAATTGGATAGTTAGGCGTACTACGCTGTTTATTGAGCTCTACCATTACCTTTAACATATTTTATCCTTTCTAATCTGCTTAAATTACAAATTATCCATTAAATCAATAATTTGAGAGGCCATTAATCTCGCACTTTGTTGATCTGTTTGTAGCGTGATATCTGCAATTTCTTCGTATAATGGATTACGTTGTTTCGCTAATTCCTCTAATACTGCTCTTGGATCTTCATTTTGTAATAATGGACGTTTTTTATCACGCTGTGTACGTTCGAACTGCTTATCTACTGTTGTTTCAAGGTAGATCACAATTCCACGAGCAGACAACATATTGCGATTATCTTTAGAAACAATAGTACCCCCACCTGTAGAAAGCACCACGCCTTGTTGTTGTGTAAGTTCATTGATGATCTTTTCTTCTCTTTTTCGAAAGCCTGCTTCACCTTCAAGATCAAATATCCAGTCAATATCAGCACCTGCACGCTGTTCAATTTCTGTATCAGAATCGACAAAATCCATTCCTAATAATTGTGCGAGTTGGCGACCAATAGTGCTTTTCCCAGCCCCCATAGGACCAATTAAAAATATATTACGTTTTTCAGCCATTTTTTGCCTATATGATTATCAAATTAATATAAAACTTGATTTGTAAATTTTTGCAAAAAACTAACCGCTTGCTATGGGAATGCAAGCGGTCTGTTCTTATTCTATTTTTGCAAAGTTAACGGAGTGGTTTTTAAAAATCACTTAAAAAATACTTTGTACCTACAAATCACCCAAATAAATATGATGCTAATTATCTCAAGAAATGCCCCCTCATTTCAACAGTTAATTGCGAAAGAAAGATAAAGATTGCTTAATATTCCCTTTTTTGATCAATTTACGTTAGAATATTAGGGATTTTTAGATTATTTAGGAAATTGAGAATGCAATTTTGGGGTAAATTTTTAGGTTTTATTATTGGCTATAAATTAGGAGGCGGTTTTTTCAGTGGGATTTTAGGTTGTATTGCAGCCCATTTCTTAATGAAAAAATTGTATGAAAATCAAAAAATTACATCGAGTTTTTTTAAAGATAAATTAACTCGCCAGTCACTCTTTATGCACACAACATTTGCAGTATTAGGGCATATTGCAAAATCAAAAGGGCGAGTCACTCAAGATGATATTCAGCTTGCTCAACAGTTAATGCAACGTTTACAACTTGATGAAACTAACAAAAAACTAGCAAAACAAGCCTTTAGTCGAGGAAAAGAAAGTGATTTTCCTCTTCGCCAAATATTACAAGAATTTCGAGATGGTTGCGGAAAGCGTCGTGATTTATTACGCTTTTTTATCGAAGTACAAATGCAGGCGGCCCTACAAGATGGTAAATTAGATAAGCAAGAAGAAACCATTTTATACACTATTGCTGAAATATTAGGCTTATCAGCCTTTCAGTTTCAACAAATGCTTGCTATGGTTGCGGCTTCTCAACGGTTTAGATCGGGCAATTTTGAAGGGTTTTACGAAGAACATTATCAACAATCAAGTGGATACAATGGTCGCTACCAACAAACAAATCAGCCTAGTATAGAAGATGCTTATCTTGTCTTAGGTGTCTCTAAAGATGATGATCAAACAACAATTAAGCGTGCTTATCGTAAATTAATGAATGAACATCACCCTGATAAATTAGTCGCAAAAGGATTACCTCCTGAAATGATGGAAGTAGCAAAAGAAAAAGCACAACAAATTCAAGCAGCTTACGATCTTATTTGTAAATCAAAAGGATGGAAATAATGAAAGCACAATCACCTCAATCTTACGGCCTTCCTATTTTTCTTTTTATGATCATCACCGCCATCGCAATTTGGTCAGGATTATCTCCAATAGATAGAACAGTTTGGTATGCAGAAACTGCGCCTATTTTTGTGGTATTTGGATTACTGATTTTAACTTATCCTTTCTTTAAATTTAGTGGATTGGCTTATCTTTTAATGTCTTTTTGGTTAATTTTACATCTAATTGGAGCAAAATATACTTTTGCCAATGTCCCGTTTGATTGGGCAAATCAATACCTTGAACCTTTTTTAGGGGAAGGTCGTAATCATTTTGACCGAGTCGCACATTATATTATTGGTTTTTATAGTTTTCCTGTGGCTGAATTTGTTTTACGCAGAGGTAAATGCACCTTAGGTGTTGCACTTTGTTTAGGATTATTCTTTATTATGTCTCTCGCCGCCACTTACGAGATAATCGAATGGCAATATGCCGTGATTGAAGGGGGTAATGCTGGTACTGAATTTTTAGGCTCTCAAGGTGATATTTGGGATGCTCAAAAAGATATGTTGGCAGATACTTTAGGGGCAATTACCGCATTGATTATTTATCTTATCGCACGTCCAGATTTAAAATTCAAAAAGAATTTCTTCTAAACAAGCGGTAACATAATGTGAAAAATTTACAACTCATTCTTGCACCAATGCAAGGGGTATTAGATCCTCTTGTACGTCAATTACTGACATCCATTAATGAATATGATCTTTGTGTTTCAGAATTTGTACGAATTGTAGATAGTTGCTTACCTGCAAAAACCTTTTATCGCCTTTGTCCTGAGTTGCGAAATAATGGATTTACCCAATCGGGTACTCCTGTTCGAGTACAACTGTTAGGGCAACACCCACAATGGTTAGCAGAAAATGCTCAAAACGCTATAGCATTAGGTTCTCAAGGAATAGATCTTAATTGTGGTTGTCCCTCAAAAACGGTTAATGGCAGTATGGGTGGCGCTTCATTATTAAAAGATCCAGAACTTATTTATCAAGCCACTAAGTCGATAAAAGAAGCTGTGGGTAAAGAAAATATCGTCTCCGTAAAAGTACGCTTAGGATGGAACTCTTGTGAACAAGCCTTTGAAATTGCAGATGCAGTGCAACAAGGTGGAGCAAACGAAATTACTGTTCACGGACGTACCAAACAAGACGGTTATAAAGCAGAAAAAATTAATTGGTTAGCTATTAAATATATCCAACAACGACTTAATATTCCTGTTATTGCCAATGGTGAGATCTGGGATCACCAATCTGCAAAAAAATGCTATGAAGTCACCGCTTGTAAGCATTTAATGATTGGTCGAGGAGGATTAAACACACCAAATTTAAGCAAAGTAATAAAATACAATGATGAAAAATTAAATTGGCAAAAAGTATTAGAATTACTCTACTGCTATCTCAATATGGAAAATCCATTTGATTCTGGTTTTTATCACATTGCACGAATTAAACAGTGGCTTAGATTTTTATTAAAAGAATACAAAGAGGCTCAGATTTTATTTGAACAAATCAAAATAGAACAAACCCCTCAAGGCATCAAAAACCATATTGAGAAAGCACTATATTATAAAGCTTAGCAATCAAAATTATAAAGCTTAGCAATCAAATCATAATTCAGTATAAATAAGCGGTAAGATAATTATCAATATTTACAAATTTCTAAAAATATCAAAAAACCTTAATCGTCAAATAGTTTATTATGATAGGATATTGCCTAATAAAGATTAAACTAATAACACACTTTTAAATATTATGGCAATTATTTTAGGTATCGATCCCGGCTCTCGTGTCACAGGTTATGGTGTTATTCGCCAAACTGGACGACAGCTTGAATATTTAGGCAGCGGTGCAATTCGCACTAAGGTGGAAGACCTCCCTACTCGTTTAAAACGAATTTATGCAGGTATAAGTGAAATTATCATTCAGTTTCAACCTGAAATGTTTGCCATTGAACAAATTTTTATGTCTAAAAATGCCGATTCCGCCCTTAAATTAGGACAAGCTCGTGGTACGGCTATTGTTGCTGCTGTTAATCACGATTTACCTGTTTTTGAATATGCGGCGCGTTTAGTAAAACAAACGGTGGTTGGAAGTGGTTCTGCGGATAAAGTTCAAGTACAAGATATGGTCACTCGCATTCTAAAACTTTCTGCGACACCACAAGCCGATGCTGCTGATGCCCTTGCGATTGCCATTACTCACGCTCATTCTATTCAACACTCCTTAACGGTCGCAAAGCAAACCAAACAAAAAGTAGGAACGGAAAAAGAAGAAATTTTAGCCTTAATGAAAACTCGCTATTCACGTGGTCGCTTTCGGTTAAAAGGTTAGAAAAATAGAATGCGATTTTTTGATACTCACGCTCATTTAGATTTATTAGCTTCAAAAACACAACACCCACTGGCAGATCTTATTCAAAATGCACAAAAGGTAGGAGTTGAAAAAATCCTGATT
This sequence comes from Phocoenobacter atlanticus subsp. cyclopteri, assembly GCF_018343795.1. Taxonomy (GTDB): domain Bacteria; phylum Pseudomonadota; class Gammaproteobacteria; order Enterobacterales; family Pasteurellaceae; genus Phocoenobacter; species Phocoenobacter atlanticus. The sequence goes on along the minus strand of NZ_CP074346.1, from coordinate 349,275 downwards.
CCCAGTATTTTTGCAAAAAGTTTTAAAGATGTGACCGCTTGTTGTGAGCAGTTTCCACAACAATTAGTTTATGGATTAGGTCTGCATCCTTATTTTATCGAACAACATCAAAATACTGATTTAGAGATATTAGAACAACAATTAAATCAACAGAATCTCCAGTGTGTTGCTATTGCTGAAATTGGTTTAGATAAACGCTTACCGCCTGAGCTATGGCAAAAACAGTGTGATTTTTTAATTGCCCAACTTGAACTGGCAAAACAATTTCATTTACCTGTTAGCTTACACAGTGTCAAAACACACAGCGAACTTTACCATTTTTTAAAGCAAGCACAATTGCCTAAACAAGGGGTTATTCACGCTTTTAATGGTAGCTATCAACAAGCTAAGCATTTTGTAGATTTAGGTTATAAAATTGGGGTGGGCGGTTCGATTACTTATCCAAGAGCAAATAAAACTCGCCAAGCTATTGCAAAACTTCCCTTAGATTTTTTAGTATTAGAAACTGATAGTCCTGATATGCCCATTTATGGTTTACAAGGTGAAACTAATCGCCCTGAAAATATCGCTATTATTTTTAATACCTTGTGTGAATTAAGAAATGAAAAAGCAGAGGAAATTGCAGAAATTATCTGGAATACCAGTTGTGGTATTTTTTCTCATTCTAAATAATATCTATCTATTGTAGGGGCGAATTAGCAAACGTAGTTTGCGTATATCCGCCCATTATTACGTGCTAGCTTTTCCTTATCACTAACTTTGTAAAAAATTATCCCCTGTACATTGCGGGAGCATATTCCATTCGCTACGCTCATTCAATGCCCCCTACAATACTTATCTCACAATAATTCTAATAGTTTAGTGTACAGGTTTAATCATCTAACATCACTTTATAAGTCGGATCTTCCATCACATTAACATCAATCACACTTTCCGCATTTTTAATTAATGCTCGACAATCTGAACTTAAATGACGTAAATGTACTTTTTTACCTAGTTTTTTATAACGTTCTGTTAATTTATTCAAAGCTTCAATTGCTGACATATCAGCTACTCGGCTATTTTTAAAATCAATCACCACTTCTTTAGGATCGCCCGTAACATTAAATTTTTCAATAAAAGTGGTGGTTGAAGCAAAGAATAATGGACCTGTGACTTCATAATAACGAATCGCTTTGTCGTCCACATATTTAAGTACTCGAATATGTTTTGCATTATCCCAAGCAAACACTAATGCAGCAATAATAACACCCACCACAACGGCTAAAGCAAGATTATGCAACATAATAGTCACCAATGTCACCAATACCATTACTAAAATATCGGATTTAGGGAATTTAGTGAATACTCGCAAACTTGCCCATTCAAAGGTACCAATTGAAACCATAATCATTAACCCTGTTAATGCCGCCATTGGAACTTGTTCAATCAAACTACTTCCAAACATAACAAACATTAAGAGCATTATTGATGCCACAATACCTGAAATCCTCGCTCTTGCTCCGTTTGAAATATTGATCAGGCTTTGTCCAATCATTGCACAGCCCCCCATTCCTGAGAATAAGCCTGATAAAATATTTGCAGTACCTTGTGCAATTGCTTCTTTATTACTTTTACCGTGACTCTCTGTGATTTCATCAACGATATTTAAAGTTAATAAACTTTCAATCAATCCAACGCCTGCAACAATCGCCGCATAAGGGAAAATAACCGTTAAGGTTTCCCACTCAAAAGGCACATTCGGAAGATGGAAGGGTGGAAATCCACCTTTAATTGATGCAATATCACCAACGGTTTTGGTATCTAAATTAAATAAAGCAACCAGACCAAATACCACAAGAATAGAAGCTAAGGAAGCAGGTATAGCTTTAGTAAATTTTGGTAATAACCAAATAATTGCCATTGTTAATAGTACTAAGCCTAAAAAGACATATAACGGCGTACCTGTCAGCCAGTTACCTGCATCATCTTGAAATTGGGTAAGCTGTGCCATAAAAATCACCACTGCTAAACCATTTACAAAACCAAAAATAACAGGGTGAGGAACAAGGCGAATTAACTTACCTAGTCGAAATGTACCTGCTAACACTTGTAAAATTCCTGCTAAAATAACGGTGGCAAAGATATATTCCACACCGTGAGTTTTAACTAATGCCACTAATACGACCGCAACCGCTCCTGTCGCCCCTGAAATCATACCAGGGCGACCACCTAAAATTGAGGTAACTAATCCCATCATAAAAGCAGCATAAAGCCCTGTTAATGGCGACAATCCTGCAATTAAAGCAAAAGCAACGGCTTCTGGCACTAATGCTAACGCAACGGTTATCCCTGATAATACTTCTGTTTTATAATCAATCTGACCATTTTGATTGAATAAATTTATCACTTTTTTCATTTAACTCTCATTTATTTAATGTATATTCTATTTATCGCAAAGGGGCGAAACTATACGCCATTTTACACGACATTTCAATAAAGTGGATAAAGTATGTACAAAATTATCAGGGCAAGATCATACTTTAATTGAATATAACTTTAATTTATGATCAAATACTCCTTTATATAAAAGGAGACATAAAATGGCATTTATTGAGCACTTTAATCAATTAGAAGATAGTCGTTCACATATTAACAAAAAACATGATTTACTCGATATTATATTTTTAACAGTAACTGCAATTTTATCTGGAGCAGAGGGCTGGAAAGGGATTAAATTATTTGGTGATGAAAAACTTCAATGGTTACGTCAATTTAGAGCATTTGAAAATGGTATTCCAGTCGATGATACGATTGCTAGGATTGTAAGTTCCCTAGACCCACAAGAGTTAACTCATTGTTTTATGCGTTGGGTTAATGAAATACGAGAAGCCAATGGACAAAGTGTCATTGCATTTGATGGAAAAACACTTCGTCATTCCTTTGATGGTGATAGAAAGACTGCATTACACAGTGTTTCAGCCTATGCGACAGATCAGAAACTAGTGCTAAGTCAAAGTAAATATAAAGGTAAAAAGAATGAAGTTGAAACGGTTTTAGAGTTGATTGAAATCCTAGAAATAAAAGGAAATATTGTTACTGCTGATGCAATGCATTGCTTAAAAAAAGTGACAAAAGCAATTGATAAAAAAGGCGGTGATTATGTCCTTCAAGTAAAAGATAATCAAAAAAAACTACTGCAAGAAATAGAAAGTTTTTATCATAAAACTCGTCGAGATACACCCTTTTTAATTGAACAAAATAAATTTGAACAGATTGATGGTGAACATGGGCGATTAGAAGAAAGAACCTATACACAATTAGCTGTAACTGACTGGTTAGAACAAACAAATGGTTGGTCAAATTTAAATTCAATTATAGAAGTTGTTAGAAAACGAACAATCAAAGAAAAAAAGAGTGAAGAAGTCTCTTATTATATAAGTTCTTTGCCTGTTGCACCTGAGATAGTAGCAAAAGCAATAAGAAGTCATTGGAGTATTGAAAACAGTTCACACTGGGTACTTGATGTGATTTTTAAAGAAGATGAATCAAGAATTCGTCGAGAAAATGCCCCTGAAAATATGGCGATATTTAGGCGTTTTGCGATGAATTTAGCTCGTTTAAATCCAATCAAAGATAGTATGAAGAGTAAACTACAACGAGCTGGATGGTCAGATAAAATAAGAGAGCAACTTATATTTGGTTAATTATTGTTCAAGTATGATTTTGCCCTGACAAAATTATTTATTCTAAATGATCTATTTTTCTTTGTTTGCTACACTCAATGTCATAGCTTTAGGGTTAAAGTCTTTCATCAATGAGAAACCAAAGACCTTTTTACCTAAATCTTTTAAACTTGCTCCAATATGATAAACCTCTTCATCATCAATAATTAAAAATCTATCGTGAAATTGTTTATTTATTTTTACTGTTATTTTTTTATATTGTTGATTATATTTTTCTAAATCTAATGCTAATGTTTTGGTGATACGTTGAGTATAGATAACCACTTCAACATTTTGATTTTTATGAAAAAAAGTGAGGGTTTTATCATCAATATAATTATCAATTAAAACAATGTTATTTTTTGCAGAGCGAATTAAATCTGAAACAAAATTATAAGCATCAAATATTTGTCCATTAAAGAAAATACCCTGTTTTTGAATATCTTTTTTATTCTCTAAAGCTTGAAAAATTTTATCTATATTGGTATCAGTGACTAATTGATGTCGTTCTAATGTTTCCAACCGTTGAAAAATGGACGCATTTTGCAAAAGAAATTTTCTCATTTCTACAAATGCTCGCATTATTTTTATATTCACTTCAATGGCAATTTTATTTGTTAAGACCCCTGATAGACTTGCTACTCCTTGTTCTGTAAAAACATAGGGAAGACTTCCTCCTAAATGTTTTTTTGATGGTATCGCATTTTGCGATACCATATATTCAACCTCTTCATTAGTCAGTTGAAACATAAAATCATCAGGAAATCGCTCAATATTTCTCTTAACTTGCTCCCTTAATCGTATGTTTTTCACTCCATATAAAATTGCCAAATCTTTATCTAACATTACTTGTCTATTTCTTATGGTGTAAATTTTTGTCTTAATATCTAAATGAGTTAAACTTTGCAATTCCATATTTTTCAATCCAAATAAGCGATATGATTTTGCTATTTTCTTACAAATACTAAAATATGCTGGAATTAAATGTTAATTTTGCGATAAGGATCGAAAAAGCAGAAATATTGATCAAGTATTATTTTCTACAGAACTAAGTAAAATCATATCATTTTACTCCATACCAAGCGGTCACTTGTAAATAAAAATTTGCAAAAAATTAACAAAATCGTACCGCTACCCCTTGATATTTATTCTCATTACCCTAATCTATGGAGTACTTTCGACAACATAAGGAACAAGAATGTCAAATCCACTTTTACAGAATACTGAATTGCCTCAGTTTTCAAAAATTAAAGCAGAACATATCAAACCAGCAATTGAGCAGTTAATCAAAGATTGTCGTGAAACCGTTGAGCGAGTGGCTCAAATTGAAAATCCGACTTGGGATAGTTTTTATATGCCATTGTCAGAAACAGGGGATAAATTAAGCCGTGCGTGGTCGCCTGTTGGACACTTGAATTCGGTTAAAAATAGCCCAGAATGGCGTGAAGCTTATGAATCTTGCTTGCCGTTATTATCGGAATACAGCACTTGGGCAGGGCAACATCAAGGGTTATATCAAGGTTATTTAAAATTAAAACAAGGTGCTGAATTTGCCAATTATTCTATCGCACAACAAAAAGCGATCAACGATAGCTTGCGTGATTTTGAATTATCCGGGATTGCATTATCCCCTGAAAAACAAAAACGTTATGGCGAAATTTCAGCTCGTTTATCAGAGCTTGGCTCGCAATTTAGCAACAATGTGCTTGATGCGACAATGGATTGGGATATTATCATTGAAGATGAAAGCGAGCTAAAAGGCTTGCCAGAATCGGCGTTAGAGGCAGCGAAAGCATCAGCACAAAGCAAAGAGAAATCAGGCTATCGCTTTACCCTTGAATTTCCAAGCTATTTGCCAGTAATGACCTATTGTGAAAACAGTAAATTACGCAAAACAATGTATGAAGCCTTTGCAACTCGTGCGTCGGATCAAGGTGTGAATGCAGGCAAATGGGATAATTCAGCAAATATTGATGAAAAATTAAAATTACGTTTAGAACTTGCACAATTATTAGGTTTTAATAATTATGCGGAGTTGTCACTGGCAACAAAAATGGCAGAAAGCCCAAAACAAGTGACGGATTTCTTAGAAGATTTAGCGACTCGTTCAAAAGCACAGGGCGAGAAAGAGCTACAAGAACTTTATCAATTTGTTGAAAAAGAGTTTGGTATCACGGAATTAAATGTGTGGGATATTGCGTTTTACAGCGAGAAACAAAAACAAGCCCTTTACTCAATCAACGATGAAGAATTACGCCCTTATTTCCCTGAACAGCGAGTGATTTCAGGTTTATTTGAACTGATGAAACGCCTGTTTAATTTACGCATTGAAAAACAACAAGGCGTTGATGTGTGGCACGATGACGTGCAATTTTACAAAATCTTTGATAAAAATGACCGCTTGTGTGGTTCGTTCTATTTAGATTTATACGCACGTGAAAACAAACGTGGCGGAGCGTGGATGGACGATTGTGTGAATCAACGCCGTTTAGCCAATGGCGAACTACAAAAACCAGTGGCGTATTTAACTTGTAACTTCAACAAACCAATAGGCGATAAACCAGCCTTATTTACTCACGATGAAGTAACGACTTTATTCCACGAATTCGGACACGGCATTCATCATATGCTGACTCAAATTGATGTGGGCGATGTGGCGGGTATTAACGGTGTACCTTGGGATGCGGTGGAATTACCAAGCCAATTCTTAGAAAACTGGTGTTGGGAAGAAGAAGCTCTTGCCTTTATTTCAGGGCATTACGAAACAGGCGCTCCATTACCAAAAGAAAAATTAACCCAATTATTAAAAGCGAAAAATTTCCAAGCGGCGATGTTTGTGCTTCGTCAATTAGAGTTTGGGTTATTTGATTTCCGCTTACATTTAAGCGAGCCGAGAGAAAATATCGTGTTAGACACGCTGCATAAAGTAAAAGAAGAAGTGTCTGTGATAAAAGCTCCAAAATGGAATCGCTTCCCACACAGTTTCAGCCATATTTTTGCAGGCGGTTATGCGGCGGGCTATTACAGCTATTTATGGGCAGAAGTACTTTCTGCTGACGCATTCTCTCGCTTTGAAGAAGAGGGTATTTTCAATCAAGAGACGGGGCAATCTTTCTTAGACAATATTTTAAGTCGTGGGGGAAGTGAAGAGCCAATGGTACTGTTTGAGCGTTTCAGAGGACGTAAACCAACCTTAGATGCGTTATTGCGTCATAAAGGAATAGCATAACAACAGAGTAAGCCTAGAAGTTAAGTATAACTTCTAGGTTTTTATTGCAATATTAACCCCTGATTATCTAAAATAGCGGTATGATTATATAGATAATTTACAAATTGTGTAATTTACAAACAAAATATGGGCTCACTCTAAACAATTATCTTATTTTTTGTTTTTTCTACTTGCGAAAAAGAGAATGTGTTTCTATAATTAGCAAGTTTTCACACTGCCTGGGTGGCGAAATTGGTAGACGCAGCGGATTCAAAATCCGCCGATGAATAATCGTGTCGGTTCGAGTCCGACCCTAGGCACCATTTTCTTATTTATTCTCTTTTATTTTCTTTCATTCTCTTACGCAAAACCATTGATACAACAGGCTTTAACGCACTTTTATATTTTATTCTCTTTCGTATTCTTACGCATTAATACGTTTACAGTCACAGATTTTAGGCATACACTTAGGCATACAGAACAAGAAAAAACAGTGTTTCTTTAAAATATTAAAAACGGTATGCCTAAAAATCTCGCAAGCATTGAAATATAAGGCTTTAACGCACTTCATTTTTGCAGGATTTATAGGTTTTAGGCATACAATTTACAAGTTTTAGGCATACCGAAATAGCCGTATGCCTAAAAATATTAGACAGATTACTAAAACATTATGGCAAGAATAACAAAACCGCTTACTAATACCGAAGTAGAAAGAGCCAAAGCCAAAACTAAGGACTATTCTTTATATGACGGCAACGGGCTAACAATACTCATTAGACCGAATGGGGCGAAATTGTGGCGTTTTCGCTATACTAGACCATTTTCAACCAAAAGGGCTTTAATAGGCTTAGGGCAATATCCAGCCGTTACCCTAGCACAAGCAAGAAGTATCAGAGATGAATATTTATCTTTGCTTGCTCAAAATATAGATCCACAAATCTACCGTCAAAAGCTAGAAGATGAAACACTGGCAAAGCAAGATAACACTTTGTTAAATGTTGCTAGAGATTGGCGGAATAAAAAAGCGACTGAAGTCAAAGAAACGACTTTAAGCAAAAACTGGAAGCGTTTAGAAAACCACTTATTCAAACATCTAGGGCATTACCCAATTACAGACATAAACCCAAGATTAGTGATTACTGCTCTCACTCCGTTATACAAGCAAGAAAAATTTGAGACATTACATCGTTGTGTTAGCTTATTAAATGAGATTATGAAATTTGCTCTTAATTGTGGCATTTTAGAATTTAATAAATGCGGTGATGTTGGCTCATTCTTTCCAAGACAAGCGGTGATACATAATCCAGCAATACGCCCTGAAGAATTACCGCAGTTTTTAACCAAATTAAGACATAGCAACTTATCCGCCAAGCGAAAACAGTTAATCTTATGGCAACTTTTGACAATGGTTCGTTCAAGTGAAGCCGTTACAGTGGAATGGGCTGAAATTGATTTTAAAAATAAGTTATGGACCATTCCAGCTGAAAAGATGAAAGGGGGCAAGAAATCGCATACTGTACCGCTTTCAACCCAAGCATTAAACGTTTTGGAAGTAATGAAAGAAATATCTAACTATAGCCGTTATATATTCCCTTTTGGTGATAAGCAACCAAATAGACCAATGAACAAAGAAACCGTTAATAATGCTATACGCTCAATGGGATACGGTGGCAAACTCGTAGCACACGGTTTACGCTCTATTGCTAGCACTTACCTTAATGAAACCTTTTTAGAACAATACGACGTTATAGAGGCGTGTTTATCACACGAAATAAGCAACGCAGTAAGAAAGGCTTACAACCGCTCAAATTATTTAGAACAAAGAAAACCTTTAATGCAGTGTTGGGGTGATTATGTGGAAAGTTGCTCAACAGGATTATAAGCGGTCAGTTTTCTTTGAGTATTTACCAACCACCAAACACAGTATATACACCATAAAGGCATAATCTACAGGCAAGGGGTATCCACCAATGGTGTACACCCTGTAATGTACAGAACGCAATTTTGCGTTTTGTTCTAAAAATAAACAATTATTCGACACGGATAAGAAAGCCTTTTACCCACCACTATCACACAATAACCGCATAACATAACAATATACATTCTTTTATATTCTTCCATTCTCTTTTATTTTCAACTTGCAGTCTAAATAAAAATCACTGATAATATATACAGTGACTTTAAATATCTTACTATTATGAAACTACTTAATGAAATAGACCGCTTAAAAGCTGAAATTCAAGAATTAAGACCACTCTCACCAGCTGAACTAAAACGCTTGCGAGATGAATTTATTATCGAAAATAGCTACAACTCAAATGCTATTGAGGGTAATACCTTAACCTTAAGAGAAACTGCCTTGATTTTAAATGAGGGCGTTACAATCGCAGAAAAGCCACTCAAACACCATTTAGATATTATCGGTTATAAAGACGCATTTAATTATTTATTTGATGTAGTGACAGATAACGAAACATTAAGCGAGAGAATAATCAAAGATATTCATAGCTTAGTTTTGATGAACGATAGTCAAAATAAAGGTAAGTATCGACAAATACAAGTGCGAATTATGGGAAGCCATCACGAACCAACCGAACCGCATTTTATTAAAGAGCAAATAACTAATCTTATTCAACACTACCGTCAAGAATTAAAGCTAAAACACCCCTTAGAAGCAATTAGCGAGTTTCATTTAGCTTTTGAAAGCATACACCCATTTATTGACGGAAACGGACGTACAGGGCGGTTATTATTGAATTTTGAGTTATTAAAGAATGGTTGCTGGCCTATTGATATTAAATTCACAGATAGAGCCAAATACTACGCTTGTTTTGATGACTATCACGAAACTAAGCACGCTAAAATGTTCACGCAATTAGTGGCGGAGTATCAAAAATCAGAACAGGAAAGATATTTAAAAATTGTTAATGGTTAATACCTAATTTAGGTAATTTATACCTGATTTCGGTATTTTTTACCTGATTTAGGTAAATGAATTTGAGTGGCTAGGCGTGGATTAATTACCCAAGCCGAAAGAGTAAAACCCTATTACTTTGCCACTCTCTTATCTTAGGGAATGCGCTAGGGGGCGTTATGAGTGAAATAAATCAAGATAGAGATGATTATGTAAGTCTTTATGATTTAATGGAATACGCTAGAACTAAACATAATTCAGATAGAGCAGCCGCTCGTGATTTACTGATTTTAGCTGGAAATAAAAGCATTCCATTATTTAAACAATATGGCGGAATAAGACCTAGAATAGAACCATTGACCAGCACAAGCTTGATAAAGGAGCTTAACACTGTTGTTAAAAATAATGATATGGAATTGCCATTTTAAGGAGTATGTAATGTCGTGGCTTAAAGAATATTTAATTACCAAAGAAGACGCAAAAAAATATTTTGATTTTGAAATAGAAACTGAACAAGGAATAAGTAAAAAAGAATATGTTGCTCATTTGTCTATGTTCCCTGATTTATGTATTGATGATGTAATTTCTTTATTCTTAGATTTAGATCCTAGAGATTATAATAAAAATAAGAAGCACCCTAGATACAATATTATTTATGACGCCATCTATGGAGCAGTCGAGAAAGGGAATATTAAATGCTACTACGAAGCAGATATAAACGGACATATTTGGGATAATACAATCAGAATACCGCACAATATAGCTAAACAATGGGCAGATACTTACGGCTTAAAATGGAATGTTCCTCCCTATAAAAAATTTAGCAATAAAGCTGATGATATTGATGAGCAAGAAATACAACTACAAACAGAGTTAATAGACAAATCACAGCTAGAAGAATACATTAGTCAATTAGAATTTAATAATTTTCAATTAAATGACACCATAGTATAGCAACAAAAACAAATGGAAGCATTACAGACTGAAAAAGAAAGTTTAACTGTTAAACTATCAGAATATGAAAATAAAGAAATCTGTACTGAACCGCAAGAGTATAGTTCACAGGAAAGAGAAACACACTTACAAATGATTGTCGCACTTAGCTACAAACTAGCAGAGAGGAATATAAACCTAGTCAAAGGAAAAGGAAATATAAATAAAAGTCAATTATCTACTGTAATAGTAAACGCAATTAAAGAATTAAATATAAATAATGGAAGAAGTACAGAAACAATCAGAAAAGTTTTAAAACCCTTAGAGCTAAATTTAGAGCAATAAAACAAATAGGCGGATAATAACCGCCTTTTTTATTCCCCTTAGAAAATACCAAAATAAAAAAATGGTATTCTTAAATTTATAACCATTTGATTTAAAATAAAATACCAAAATCACAACTCAACTTACCAAAATAAAATGGTAAGTTTTCACAATACCAAAATCAATCCTTTAAATTACCCCCAACGCAAGAAAGCGTTACAAATTAATCTTAATTAAAAAAAGGTAATTTAAAATGGAAAAGATAAACCAACCTACAACAAAAAAACTATTGCTTGATATTAATGATGTAAAAGCAATCACTGGTTTTTGTACAACTACCATTTATCAGCACGTTAAAAAAGGAACATTCCCAGCACCTAAAAATTGTGGTGGGCGTTCTGTTCTCTGGCGTTTAGCTGATATTGAAAACTATGTTAATTCTTAGGGGGCAAGTATGACTAACAGTGTTACTAAACCTCAAAGACAAACACAATTCTTGAAGGTATTACATCGCTTAATAGTAGCGAATTTTACTCACCTAGATAAAGATTTTTTAAATATTTCTAGTCCACGTAATTACATTTACAAAATTGAGAAAAATCACTTATTGGAAGATGAAAAAATCAAACGCACTAAAGTGAGAAATCCTAATTGTGAGCATTGTGTACCTTATTCAATTTACAGCATACCTAACAAGTCAATGATGAAACGCTTAATTGCTTTATACAAAGCCAAAGGAGGCGAACTAACAGAGATTGAAGAACAGTACGCTTTATCAAGATTTGATAATAAAGAGGAGGCAAAAAATGAACTCTTTAACTAATCCATTACAGGGCTTTTTACCAGTCACACAAGACTACCATCAAGGTATAGCGGTTCAATATGTTAATGCTAGGGATTTACATTCATTTTTAGAAAGTAAAAAAGAGTTTGCTAACTGGATAAAAGAACGTATCAAACAATACGAATTTAAGAAAGGTAAAGATTATTCTACGTTTGACAAAATAGTCAAACGAGAAACAGGAGCTACTAAGCTAAAAGAGTACAAAATCACTTTATCAATGGCTAAAGAATTGGCAATGGTAGAGCGTAATAAACAGGGAAAACTAGCTAGACAGTATTTTATTCAATGTGAAGAAGCATTATCACAAATCGCCCCAAGTGTGGCGGAAGAATTACGCAAGCAGTGGCTTATTGAAAGACAAGCAACTAAAACAGCTTATCAAAGAATGTGTGACGCTCTTTATAAGCACCGCCAAAGACAAGGAAAAATAACCAACCCTTGCCATTATTCAAATGAAGCTAACTTAATCAACCGCCTTGTGTTAGATATGCCACTAGTTAAATGGAAGCAGGCTAATAATATCACTGACGATAAAGACCTAAGAAGCCATTTTAACGCTGAGCAGTTATCTAAGGTTGAATATTTAGAGAATGCTAACGGCTTTCTACTCGATGATAATCAACCGTTTGATGTACGCAAAGCAAAATTAAAAGCAATGCTAAATAATAGATTTATAGGAGCGTAAGAAATGACTGAGCTCACACTGAAGCAAGAATTATTTTGTAAAAAATATATTGAATTAGGTAACGCAAGCGAGGCATATCGACAAAGCTATAACGCTGAAAATATGAAAGATGACACAGTACACCGTAAGGCATTTGATTTACTTGAAAACGGCAAGATTACGGCAAGGTTGAACGAATTAAGGAAAGAGCATTTAAAACACCATAACATTACCGTAGATAGCCTTGTTTTAGGTTTAGATTTAGACCTAGATTTAGATTTAGATTTAGAAAGGATTAGAAGTGATGGAGATAACCTTTTTTCGGATTTAGAGCGAATTTTAAAAAGCGACTAAATGAAGCCGTAGAACAGGGTTTGTATCAAGTAATACGAGCAAAAAAAGGCTCTATTAAGCGTAGAGAGAGAATAACAGGCAACAAAAAGCCCTATCATACACAACAGGGCTATTAAACAGTGTTACTTAATTTTGACTACTTACATTTACGGATTGTTATCAAAGCAATCTTAAGGAATTAATAATGAAATTATCTAAGCACCTTGATAACGCTATGAATTATAGCAAATTATCATCAAAAAGTAACCGCTTATCACTGGAATATTTAGCGTATGCTTTATCAGTGTTGGCGGATAGAAATCAAACAACCGTTAGAAATATTGATTTATATCAATTTACAAATCAAGGCGAGTTAAGTTATATTATTAACGTTGTAGCAAAATCTACAACCGAGCCTGAGAACTCGAATAACTTAACCGTGGCGAACAGTAGCACGCCTTTTCATCGTGCTTTTTTTGTTCGTAGCATACGCACACCAAAAGAAAATAATCGCTTAAATTTAGCGGTTAGCTTTCTCTCAATGGTAGCGTGTAATGGGAAAGGTTCGCCCTTTGCTACATTCCACGGTTTTGTAGTTTCTCAGCCCGTTACACGTTACCGCCCAAACCTGAGAAATAAAGCGGTAACTTCAAATAATTTAATCGTGGAGTTATTAGCAATGATCTATTTATTACTATGTGTCAATCGCACAAAACCAACCTTTAATACTGAAGTAGTACGCATTAAAGCACCAAATGAAGATGAAGCACGTTTTAAACTAACGGCAGATTATCAGCTATTGGCAGTATGTGGGCGTATCAATTCACACAAAGCACAAAATTTAGTCGCTCAAATTGAGCCACTAAAATTTAATCATAGAACCCAACAAAGCCCAAATCTAAATACGATCACCCCTATAGGCATTGATAATAAAGGCATTAGGTCAGATTTGCCTCTCAATACGATCACCCTTAAAAACCAACCATCAATGATAGATAACGTATTCCAGCTACAAGGAGGAATTTATGCGTAATTCAAGCCCAGTTAATGACATTCAAAATATTTATTGCTCACTTGAGCAAGCTAAGTCAGTAATAGAATTAATGACAATTTATTACACAGACACAGGAGATTTAGATATTCCTGAAGATGTAAAAATCAATCTATTATGGACGGTTCAAGGCTTATTAGAGAAAAGCATAGAGCAAACTAAAAAAGCAGAAGAGAAAGCAATCACAACAGAAAGAAAGGCGGTACAAAATGGCTAATTTAACTCTTAAACAACAGGATTTACTATCACAAAATATTGACCAAGCACACTCAACCATTATGTTTTTACTTGACCATTTCGAAGAAAACGATCACGAGTTTAAATTTACAGGTGAGATAACGCATAATCAGTTATGGCTTGTTCAAACCTTATTAGAAAACGCCCAAAAAGCAATGAGAGGGGGTGAATAATGACAAAGCAAGCAACTAAAAAGCCCTTGAATATTCTTAGCTTTAAAATGGCACAGCTAAACAGGCAATTTGAGTTAACCAATCAAGCAAAAAAGCGTTGTAAAGAGAATTACCCTGATGACTATCATCACAAAATTAAAATGCGTGGTGAGTGTTTAGAATTGGTTAAACGCTTGAAAGCAGGTAAAGAGATTTACAAGCAATTAGCACAAGGGAAAACATTATCAAAAAATGAAGCCAAAGCATTTAAAGAATTTAAGCAAGCCCTTAGTTATTTAATCTATCATTATGAAAATGTGGCGGACTATGTAACTAAATGCGAGGATAAAAAATAGCAAAAGGTGGTTATATGGGAAAAACGGCTCAAGATAGACGATTATCAGTTAAGCGTAAGCGACAAGATGAGTTTAGCCGTTCTGTTAATGGTGCTACTTTTACACCATTTAGGCACGACCTAGCAAGGAGTGAAGAATTTAAAAACCTTTCACCCACAGCGGTCAAAGTATTTACTATTTTGCTAGGACAATACAACGGTAAAAATAACGGTGATTTATCCGCACCGCTTACCCAATCAAAAGAAGTGTTTAATCTATCTAACAAATCATTGCTGAAAGGCGTTAATGAACTGATTAAATACGAATTTATAGAGTTGACAAGGCAGGGCGGTAAAAATCAATGTAATCTTTATGCCCTGACTTGCTTACCGATTAACAGCCTAAGAAGTAAGATTGACTTAATTCCTAGTCAAAGACCCAGTGACAAATGGAAAAAAGCTAATTAATCAAATCAAAGGAGTGTAATTTCTTTACATTCCTTTTTATTATCCATTTAAACCGTCCTAAATCGAGCATAAAGACAACAAAACTACTCTTCCCTTGCTATTGTATTGGTTAATCAAAAAATCCCTGTATAAGCCGTTAAATTCGTTTTTGTGTTCAATCAATCATTACGCTAATTTTTTATTCTTCTTTGCCATTTTTTTGGCTAAAATGACCCAAATTATTTTATCACTCTATTTTTGACTATTTTTTATCATAAAAATATAAAAAGTGTCATTGTTAAAATAAGTATATGGTATAAGTTATATAAAGGTGTGTAAATTTTACATATCAGAAATAGTAAAAAATAGGCTGACTTGTGTAAATTTTACATATCAGAACACCAAAATAGAACAAATAATAGACAATGGTGTGTAAAATTTACATATCTGATGTGTAAAATTTACATATCAAAAAATCGAAATTATTTAAAATAAAGAAATATCTTAAAGAGGATTTTATATGGTAATAACACCATTAATACAATTTGCGATTGATTTTGATAAAGGCAAAGTATCAGCTTTTGATTTCTCAGACCAATATCTTGATATGTGGGATAGTAATGATAGAGAGCTTGGTCAAAATGACCAAGATACTTGGGAGCAAGCTGCCAAAATCAGAACCGCCTGCGATGACTATTATCCAGGTGATGATTATGAAATCAACGAAGCTGAATTTAGACAGCTAGTTAGAGGATATCTAGCAGAAATCAATCATTAGAATTTAAACAATTTAAAATTAACCGACCGTTTACATAGAGATATGTAAGCGGTTTTTTATGCTCACTTTTTGGAAGAAACAAATCAATGAAATAAGTTGCTTAGAAAGAGGTTTTTGAACATTATAAAAAAAGAGAATATTACTAACTGTATAGTATCGCTTTCTAAACGAATATAACGAAGTAAAGTCATTTTTTATTTTGATATTTTAAGTTTTTAGTTATAAGATAAAAATACCCCACCAAAACCAGAGATGAAAACAAATAAAAACTAGCATTTTTATAGGTGACTTTTGATTTTAGGCATACATTTAGGCATACGGTTTAGATAACAGAAAAACAAATTACAACATTATCAATTACTTAACCATTCAAATAGAGTCCGACCCTAGCACCATCTCCTTATTTATTCTCTTTTATTTTCTTTCATTCTCTTACACAAAACCATCGATACAACAGGCTTTAACGCACTTTTATATTTTATTCTCTTTCATATTCTTGCGCAATAATACGTTTACAGCCACAGATTTTAGGCATACAGAACAAGAAAAAACAGTGTTTCTTTAAAATATTAAAAACGGTATGCCTAAAAATATTAGACAGATTACTAAAACATTATGGCAAGAATAACAAAACCGCTTACTAATACCGAAGTAGAAAGAGCCAAAGCCAAAACTAAGGATTATTCTTTATATGACGGCAATGGGCTAACAATACTCATTAGACCGAATGGGGCGAAATTGTGGCGTTTTCGCTATACTAGACCATTTTCAACCAAAAGGGCTTTAATAGGCTTAGGGCAATATCCAGCCGTTACCCTAGCACAAGCAAGAAAAATTTGAAACATTACTCCATTATATCTTGCTAAATGAGATTATGAAATTTGCTCTTAATTATGGCATTTTAGAATTTAATAAATGTGGAATGGGCTGAAATTGATTTTAAAAATAAGTTATGGACTATTCCAGCTGAAAAAATGAAAGGGGGCAAGAGGTCGCATACTGTACCGCTTTCAACCCAAGCCTTAAATGTTTTGGAAGTAATGAAAGAAATATCTAACTATAGCCGTTATATATTCCCCTTTAATGATAAGCAACCAAATAGACCAATGAATAAAGAAACCGTTAATAATGCTATACACTCAATGGGATACGGTGGCAAGCTCGTCGCACACGGTTTACGCTCTATTGCTAGCACTTACCTTAATGAAACCTTTTTAGAACAACGTAAACCCTTAATGCAGTGTTGGGGCGATTATGTAGAAAGTTGCTCAACAGGATCATAAGCGGTTAAATTTCTTTTAATGGTTACCAGTAGATAAAACAGGGAACGGTTATTATAACCTTACCTTTTGAAGTACTGTCATAATGACCTTAGTAGAAAATTAGTATTGAGTAACCAAACCAAATTTGGATCGGTTGACAATAATAGGGTATCCGCCAATGGCGTACACCCCTTTTTGATACTTAGAAATAGAGATAATAAATAATTATTACTTGCCAAGATTAAACAAAAATATAATAATGCGGAAAACAACGCAATTATTTAAAATTGAGAAATGATATGAAGATACCTAATCCACCAAAAATAAAAGCTTTATTTGAAGAAGTAGAGCCTACCCAACTTTTTGGCTATATGGAAGAATTTAAAGCCACTGATGAAAGAGGTCATTATCTAAGTTGGGATAAGTTCAAATACACTTACACTAAAGACACTAAGACTAAATGGTTGGCGGTTAAGCTTAATCGTAGTTCATTGATGAACCATTTACTACTAAATGATTTTAACTTTTCTTTTTGTGTTCCTGATAGCTTACAAGGGATATTACACTTTATAGATAAATCAACAGGTGGGAATATCGGCACAAGTAATTTGACAGGTTTTAGCAAAGGCGAACAAAATAAATTCTTATTGAAATCTTTAATTATTGAAGAAGCAATTACATCGGCACAGTTAGAGGGTGCGGTTACTACCCGAAAGGTGGCAAAAGAAATGCTTAAAACGGAAAGAAAGCCGACCAATAAAGATGAAATAATGATATTAAATAATTATTATTTAATGAAAGAAGTGATCAAGCTAATAGATAAACCGTTAAGCATAGAGATGATTTTAAAACTTCACCAAATTGCGACTGATAAAGCAATTAATAATAAAGCAGTTGCAGGTGAATTTAGAAAAAATGATGAAATTTATATTGCTGATTATGACGGTAATATTATTCATCGACCGCCAAGCTATGAAAAGCTAAATGATTTAATGATTGCTTTTTGTGACTTTGTAAACACTAACCATAGCAATGAAAGTGATACTTTTATCCACCCAACTGTTAAAGCAATTATTATTCACTTCTTAATCGGTTTTATTCACCCATTTGGTGATGGAAACGGAAGAACAGCAAGAGCATTATTTTATTGGTTTATGCTTAAAAATGGGTATTGGTTATTTGAATATGTCTCTATTAGTAGATTATTAAAACAAGCTCCTAAAAAGTACGCAATGGCTTATTTGAATACAGAAACAGATGATCTTGATATAACATACTTCTTATATTATCAAGCTGATATTATCAAAAGATCGATTACTGATTTAGAAAATTATATTGCTGATAAGCAGAAACGGTTTAATGAGTTTGTAGGTGAAGTAGCAAAATTTACAGCGAGAAGCACCAAAAAAATCAATAATCGCCAAATTCAGATTTTACAAAAAGCAGTAAAAGAAAGTGGTTATATTTTCACAGTGAAAGAAATCTGCAATGAATATGACGTATCAGAAAATACTGCAAGAAAAGATCTGAAAGCACTCTCTCAATTAAACTTGCTAGGTACATTTAAAAATGGGAATACCACAGCTTATATATCACCTAGTGACTTATTGGAAAGATTAAAAGCCCTTTAATTGATAATGAAAGGGGTGGAAAAGATACACCCCTTAATATACAAAACGCCATTTTGTGTTTTGTCCTAAAAATAAACAATTATTCGGTACGTATAAGAGGGTTTTACCGAGACTGCCTCCTAAACTGTGTAACTGCAATTTAGTTAAAGATAATCAGCAAGCGACCATCAAACTCAATCATAAACTTATTGAGTGCTAATTTCCAGTCTCTAATTGGCATTGTCCATTTTTTAGACAGGGCAAGATCGCACTTTTCTTAAAAATATGATCTAATAGCACCTATTATTCAATAACAAATAGGTGTAAAAATGAATATATTATCAGCTTTTAAAGATTTGGAAGACCCTCGCAAAGATATAAACAAAAAACATGACTTCTTAGATGTTATTTTTCTTGTCGTAAGTACGGTAATATCAGGTGCAGAAGGATGGAGTGAAATTCATCAGTTTGGTAAATTGAATATAAAATGGTTACGAAAATACCGAGATTTTGAAAATGGTATTCCTGTTGATGATACGATTTCTCGTATTGTAAGACGGATAAATCCTGAGAAATTAAATTATATTTTTATTAATTTTATCAATGAGATACGAAAATCACAAGGCAAAGAGTGTATTGCAATAGATGGTAAAAAATTAAAAAACAGTTCACATTTAGAGCCTCATAATGCGCTACATAGTATTACGGCTTGGAGCTGTTCAAGAGGATTAATTTTAGCTCAAAATAAGTCCAAAGGTAAGAAAAATGAGAATGAAAGCATTCTAGAAATGATAGATATTTTAGAGCTAAATCAAGCCGTCATTACGGTAGATGCGATGAATACGCAAAAGAAAATAGCGAAGAAAATCATAGAAAAGAAGAGCGATTATGTGATGCCATTGAAAAATAATCATAAGAAATTTAGAAATGAAATAGAAAGTTATTTTCATAAAGTAGTGCGAGAAAAATCAATAAAAATAGATGAGTTTCAAGAGGTTAACTGTGAAAGAAGTCGAATAGATCAACGGTATTATTCAAAATTACCAATAAGTGATTGGCTTTTGGAATCTCAAGGTTGGACAGGAATTAAAAGCCTTATTCAAGTTCATAGGATAAGAGAAGACAAAGGCAAGAAAAGTGAAGAAAAAGTATTTTATATCAGTAGCTTAGATGTTCCTTGCGAAGACTTTGCGAAATATATTAGGGGTCATTGGGAAGTTGAAAATAAAGCGCATTGGGTGCTTGATGTTGTTTTTAAAGAAGATGATAGTACGATTTATTTGGGGGATGGCGTTGAAAATATGGCAATAATTAGGCGTTTAGGGCTTAATTTAGCACGACTACATCCAGCTAAAAATAGTATGAAAAGCAAGCTGAAATCAGCTGGCTGGTCTGATGAAATGAGGTCTGAGCTTATTTTTGGTGTGTGTGATTAATTTATAGACAAAGTACGCGGTTGCCCTGATTTTTTAGAGGCATTTTGAATAGCCAGATAGACAACTTTTTTTGCAGAGTTATCCGTTGGGAATAATTTTCTTTTATTGATGACTTTGCGAATAACACTATTTACAGACTCAATAGCATTCGTCGTATAAATGGCTTTTCTTATATCCTCAGGGTAGTTAAACAAGGTATTCAGCTTATCCCAGTGTTTATACCAAGACCGTGATATTTACGGATATTTATCATCATAAGTATTCGCAAAATTATCTAATTTCTGCAAGGCTTCATCTTCTGTCGCAGATTGATAAATTTTCTTTAAATCTCGAGCAACTGCTTTATAGTCCTTATAAGGCACATATTTCATAGAATTACGCACCATATGGACGATACAAAGCTGTATCTTAGTTTTTGGATAAACAGCATTAATCGCATCAGGAAAGCCCGTTAATCCATCAACACAAGCAATAAGGATATCTTTCACACCACGATTTTGTAATTCAGTCAGTACCCCTAACCAAAATTTAGCTCCTTCATTTTCAGATATCCACAAGCCTAGAAGCTCCTTTTGTCCTTGCATATTAATGCCTAAGGCGAGGTAAATAGCCTTGTTAATCACACGTTTATCTTGACGGACTTTAACAACGAGATAGAAAATTTACCTTCTTCGGTATATACCGTTTTGGTTGTAACGCCATTTCTGGCATTGCTACCTTTACGTGTACCATTCTTTTGATAGCCTAGATGTGCATCTAATTCAGCATTGAGTGATTTCTCAAAGAAACGTTTGTGCAATAACTGAGTTGCATTTGCGATATCTTCTTGAGAATCTAGTTGTTCAAGTAGAGCGTCGATTTGGTTGGTTAAATTTGCTTTTTTCATATTGGTATCCACCTTAATGTTTTTTGTATATTAAAGCAGATACACAGTTATTTTTATAGTCTTGAGAATAATCACATCTATTTAACCATCAATTTAAAAATCAATGGTGATGAGTTACAAATTTTAAACAAAATCAACCCGCTATCTATCCAACAAAAAATGCCCCCTTCAAATGAAGAGGGCATTTTATTTTAGATTAAGATGTAATGATTACCCATTAAAACTACCAACGATAGCCAGCACCAAATCCTGCACCAACTTTACCTTCAGTATTCGTATTAACCGAACCTTTAATAATCCATTTTCCATTATCTGATACTGAAGATAACCCTATAGCAATAGAGGTTGCCTTATCATAAGTTGCCCCTGCCAATGAAATCATACTATCACCAGCACTATAGGCTTGAGGTAAATGAGCTGCCGCCATCGCACTTGATGTTCCACTACTCGCTCGTTTTTCAACGTTATCTATTCTATTAGACAATGTATTTTTTACCTTAATAAGCTGAGAAACATTCACCGCATCCGTTGGTTTTGTTCCTGCTGCGATATTATGGATTTGGTTTCCTCCCATATTAATATTCACATCTTTCTCAACTTTAATCGTTGAACCAGTTTGAAGATGGAGGTTTCCGCCTTTATTAATAGTAATGCCTTTGTTGCCAATTGTAGTATTGCCAATTTCAATCTTATCTGCATCCTTAAGCTCTACTTTGCCAACCGTTGCTGCTGAAAGTGTTAAGCTTCCGTCTTTTCCCACTTTTGCATCTAGGTTTTTACCAAAGTTAAGTTTTAAATTGCCATTTGCATCTAGTTGAATTTTTCCACTGTTTCCAACAGTTTTTTCTCCATTTTCCAGTTTGCTTGCATCGACATCATTATCAACAAGTTTGATTTTAGCAATATCAATTTTTGTGTCATTCTCAATACCTAATTTGAGATTACTAACGGTATCTTTTAAATCATTGACTTTACCATCCACCACTTTTAATTGACCTTCCGTTGCCGCTCTGTCGTCAACAACCTTGCTTGTATCCCAAGTGGTATTTGTTAAACCTGTGATACTTTCAATTCCTGTTAAGTTTTTCGCCAGTTTAATTGCTAAACCATTTGCACCTGCTACCACTCCAATGTTGTTGCCATCAGTCAGTTTATTTGTTTCAGTAACACCACCTTTGATATTTAAAGTTTTATTTAACTTAATACCTTTGTTGGTTCCCGTATCACCTGCAAAGATTAAACCATCATCCAGTGTGGCAACTTCTTTTTTGTCTTCTGTTGCTTTATCAACATAAACGATTCTGTCGGTTGTGGTGCCATCTAAGTCATTTTTTCCATTTTGGATACTGATGTCATAGAATTTACCGTCTGCTCCATTTTTACCTGGTGCTCCTTGAAGCCCTATAACACCGTGATTACCATTTTGACCATCCTTACCAAGAGTAACCAATGTTTTACCATCTTTACCTTTAATACTGATGCCATCATCACCGTGGATTGATACGCCATCTTTTCCATTTTTACCATTTACCGCAATGCCATCTGCACCTTTAATCGACACGCCGTCTTTTCCATCTTTTCCTTTGATTGAAATACCGTCTTTTCCATTAATCGCAACCGCATTTTCACCGTCTTTACCGTTTAAGCCATTTGCTCCATCTTTCCCTGCAATACTTAAACCGTCTTTACCTGCAATGCCAATACCTTCAACACCTTGCAGTTTCTTCGCCAGTTTGATTTCTAACTTGCCATCTGTTGTGGTATCGACAAAGATATTGTCTGCAGCAAACTCAGAGTCTTTCGTTAAGTGTTTAGCTGGATCTGTGGCTTTTTGTCCTTCAATCACCAAGGTGCCATTAAGGGCTGTCGTCACTTTCTTCGACTCATCATTACCTTGGAAAGCTAAGCCATCATCCAGTGTGGCGACTGTATGCGTTGTGCCAGTTTCATCTTGGTAAATCACTCGTGTTAAGCTTTCGCCGTCTTTTCCATTAACGCCTGCTTTTCCATTAACCACTTTGATGTCGGCTGAAACAGCTTTTTGATCTTTACCATCGATTCCATCGTGACCATTGAGTCCGATTACACCGTTAGTTCCATTGGTACCATCTTCACCTTTGATAGTGACGCCGTTTTCACCGTCTTTACCCGCAATGCCAATACCTTCAACACCTTGCAGTTTCTTCGCCAGTTTGATTTCTAACTTGCCATCTGTTGTGGTATCGACAAAGATATTGTCTGCAGCAAACTCAGAGTCTTTCGTTAAGTGTTTAGCTGGATCTGTGCCTTTTTGTCCTTCAATCACCAAGGTGCCATTAAGGGCTGTCGTCACTTTCTTCGACTCATCATTACCTTGGAAAGCTAAGCCATCATCCAGTGTGGCGACTGTATGCGTTGTGCCAGTTTCATCTTGGTAAATCACTCGTGTTAAGCTTTCGCCGTCTTTTCCATTAACGCCTGCTTTTCCATTAACCACTTTGATGTCGGCTGAAACCTCTTTCGCTGGTTTTCCGTCGATGCCATCGTGTCCATTGAGTTTGATTACACCGTTTTTTCCAGCACTACCCTTAATAGATTCTAAGAATTTATCCATAGTAAGTTCAGAATCCGCTTTCCCTTTACCTTTCTCTATTTCTTTCCAGCTTTCAAAAGCAGAAGCTCCAGTATCTCCTTTATCACCTTTAGCTCCAGCTACTCCAGGGTCACCTTTGTCCCCTTTAGCTCCAGCCACACCAGGGTCTCCTTTGTCACCTTTATCTCCTTTAGCTCCAGCTACTCCAGGGTCACCTTTGTCCCCTTTAGCTCCAGCCACACCAGGGTCACCTTTGTCACCTTTAGCTCCAGCTACTCCAGGGTCTCCTTTGTCACCTTTATCACCTTTATCTCCTTTAGCTCCAGCTACTCCAGGGTCTCCTTTATCACCTTTATCTCCTTTAGCTCCAGCCACACCAGGGTCACCTTTGTCACCTTTATCTCCTTTAGCTCCAGCTACTCCAGGGTCTCCTTTATCACCTTTATCTCCTTTAGCTCCAGCCACACCAGGGTCACCTTTGTCACCTTTATCTCCTTTAGCTCCAGCTACTCCAGGGTCTCCTTTATCTCCTTTGTCACCTTTGTCACCTTTAGCTCCAGCTACTCCAGGGTCTCCTTTATCACCTTTATCACCTTTATCTCCTTTAGCTCCAGCTACTCCAGGGTCTCCTTTATCACCTTTATCACCTTTATCACCTTTATCTCCTTTAGCTCCAGCTACTCCAGGGTCACCTTTATCTCCTTTAGCTCCAGCTACTCCAGGGTCTCCTTTGTCTCCTTTGTCTCCTTTAGCTCCAGCTACTCCAGGGTCTCCTTTGTCTCCTTTGTCTCCTTTAGCTCCAGCTACTCCAGGGTCTCCTTTGTCTCCTTTGTCTCCTTTAGCTCCAGCTACTCCAGGGTCTCCTTTAGGTCCAGTTGGTCCAGTTGGTCCAGTTGGTCCAGCATATGGGTCAGAGTCACCAGATCCGCCTCTAAGGTATTCAGGGCCTCTAGTTACACCAATTGGTCCTTTTAAACTAGGATCATTTCGAATAGCATCTTTATCTAAATCTAAAACAATCGATAAAGTTTGTTTATCATCGATTGATGGCGTATCCGTAATCAATAAGGTTCGTTTATCATCGATTAATGGTGTATCTTCTACTTTTAGTCCATCTCCAAAATCAAGTTTACTTAAACCTGAACTTCCAACTGAATTTCCTGGAACATAACTATCACTTAATTTAAAGCCTCCACTAGAAAATTCCATAGTAGGTATATCGACGTTTGCTGCTACTCCAGTACTAGCAAATATCACAGATGATATTAGTGCTATTTTTGATAGACTAAAAACCATTTTTTTATTTTTTTTGAGAATTGAAGACTGAGATTGGTTTTTTGTTCTGCCTTTCGCCAATTCTGAAACGACTGTATAAACTTGAAGTTTTCGGTTGAAAACAATTTTGTAGATTTTGTTCATAATTAAGGACCTTTAAATTAGATAACCTTTCCTTAGGATTTTTTTAAGAGGATATAAAATCTTTTCATTACCCGTTAACATTTTGTAAAAAATGTGTTTACCCTTCCCAAGAGTAAAAAAAAAATGCAAGAAAAAATTGCAAAAAATAGAGACAGATTGATTAAAAAACAAACAAAAATAAGAATTGTGATAGATAGTTTTTTATTTTCCTCTCTTTATCCTATCTCCAGTGCATAGGTATCTACACAAATCGAACTGTGTTCAAATATGAAAATGATGAAAAATATATTTTTAAAAAATACCAAAGGTTGCGTAGTCGTTACTTTTCCCTAGTAACACACATGACACAGTAAGGAAAACATACGAATTCTATGAAAACACCTTTTGATAACAATAAGACACACACTCATACTCAAGGGTTATACCGTTTTTTGAAAAATGATAATGTCACTATTTCAGATTTATCAGAGCCATTGGTTTCTAATGCAAAATCAGGGGTTAGCTCGTTTTGTTTGGACTATGCTCTTGTGATGCACGATTGGTCTCGCCTAGCCCTTAGTCATGCGAACAAAACGGATAAACTAAAGATGACTCACAAACATGATGTGGGTTATGAGTTACAAAGTAGCTTGTTGGTTAGCGACTCGACGGGATACCCATTACCTATTGCTCAAAATTTGATAACAGCCGATGGACAACTAAAACGTGCTTTAATTGTTGCTTAAAGTTGCATAATGATATGGTGACTCATGCTGGACGATTCAAAAAAAGCACAAGAACTCAAGATGTTACTTATGCGACTTTCTGGACGACGAACCAAACGAACACGACCAATTACAGTACCAGCTTTACTTGACGGCTACCTTATTTTACTGGAAGCTTACGAACTGATGCAAACCATGTCTCCTCAGAAAATCGCTGAGTCGTTAACCCTCTTCCAGACTGGCGGATTTGTGTGATACCTATGGATATCAATGCAGGGAAAACCTCTGTGCCATAAAGCTCTGACACGGTTTCAGTGATTTCTCGGGTACTCATTCCTTGTGAATATAAATGAATGATTTTTGAGTCTAGTGTCGGTACTCTAGTTTGTCGTTTTTTAATGATTTCAGGCTCAAAAGTGCCTTCTCTATCACGTGGCGTACCGATAGAGAACTTCCCCTCTTCAGAATATACTGTTTTGGTTGTAACGCCATTCCTAGCGTTACTTCCTTTACGCATAGTGTTCTTTTGATAGCCTAGATGTACATCTAATTCAGCATTGAGTGACTTCTCAAAGAAACGTTTGTGCAATAGCTGAGTTGCATTTGCGATATCTTCTTGAGAATCTAGTTGTTCAAGTAGGGCTTCGATTTGGTCGGTTATATTTGTTTTTTCATGTTAGTATCCACCTTAATGTTTTTTGTATATTAAAGCAGATACACAGTTATTTTTATATTCTTTCATTCTCTTTTATTTTCAACTTGCAGTCTAAATAAAAATTACTGATTAATATATACAGTGACTTTAAATATCTTACTATTATGAAACTACTCAATGAAATAAACCGCTTAAAAACTGAAGTTAAAAAATTAAGACTATTCTCACAGGCTGAATTAAAACGCTTGCGAGATGAATTTATTATTGAACATAGCTACAACTCAAATGCTATTGAGGGCAATACCTACATTACGACCCTCCGAAAGTACTGTATGCCTCCAAAACAAATTCAAGTACCCCAAAAAAGGCTAAGATTATCCCAATAATCGCAATTTTATAATTAAATTGATCATCTATTTTTTGTTTTTGTTCTTTAGCCATTTGCTCTTTTTGATTTTTTTGCCAGTCTAAAATATGATGAATATTTTCAATTTTCTGAAGTAACTCTTTGTTTATGCTATCAATATCCAGTATTTTATTAATATTTTTCCACGTTTCTACCAAACTAGTATTTTTATGTTTCACTGGAAGGAAAAAGAAAAAACGAGCGTTAAATTCTGTTGCCTGTATATATAATTCCGTTAATTTTTTTATATCATAATTTGTCTTAGTAATTTGATGTGTTTCTTCTGCAAGTTGATTACTTAAATCTTCCATTACATTTAAGTAAGCATAACCCAATGCCATTAACAGAATACGTCGTTCAAATTGATCTTGCTGTCCCTCAAGACAAGTAATAAATGATAATCCCTTACCATCAATATGTTCACTTGTTGTTCTTTATAAATACGGACTAATACATTATTCATTTCACTCTCCTCCTATCACTGATTACTAGAATAATAATAGATAATATTATTTTTTTAAAGATCTGTAATATCAAAAATAAACACTTCACAAAAAGCTCTCAAAAGCATATCATTTGTACCTTGTTTTCATTCCTAAATTTGGTAAATAATGAATTTGAATACGACTCTCTTTATTGCACTTCGTTATTGGCGATCAAAAAGTGCTGACCGTTTTGGTCGATTAGTCACTAATCTGGCGAGTTTAGGGATTATTCTTGGTGTAATGGCGTTGATTATTGTACTTTCTGTGATGAATGGATTAGAAAATATGCAAAAGCAGAATTTACTTTCTGATCTCCCTCACGCTATTATTTCACCCATTGAGGGACATTTAGAAAAAAAACAAGCGGTTACATTTCCTTCATTTATTGCAAAAAGTGTACCGATCAACCGTACAAATGTTGTTATTCAAAGTAAAAACGGTATTAATGCAGGCGAGTTGATTGGTGTGGAAAATAACACCGATGATCCCGCTATTGAGTATTTAAACATTTCATCACTTCTTCCCACTTCGTCATTTAATGTTATTGTCAGCTATTCTTTAGCTAATCAATTAAATATTAAAGAGGGAGATAAAATTCGCTTAATGATTACTGAAAATAGTCGTTACACACCTTTTGGTAGAGTACCTATACAACGCTTATTTACTGTTTCAGGTATTTATTTTAGTCAGAATGAAAATAATACGCTCTTTGCTAATTTAAGTGATGTAGGGCGTTTACTCCATATTCAACCAGATAAAGTTCAAGGGTATCGTTTATTTTTAAATGACCCTTTTCAAGTATCGGATTTAACTCATTATTTTGACCATTCCAAATGGAAAATCAATGATTGGCGAGAACAAAAAGGTGAATTTTTTCAAGCAGTTAAAATGGAAAAAAATATGATGGGGCTGTTAGTCAGCTTAATTATTGTGGTTGCCATTTCTAACATTATTACCTCACTCAGTTTGATGGTTGTGGATAAACAAGGGGAAATTGCCATTCTCCAAACGCAAGGATTAACTAAATCACAAGTAATGCAATTATTTATGTGGCAAGGTTCTATTGTTGGTGTAATGGGGGCAATATTGGGGGGAATATTTGGTCTTTTAGCCACGCTTTATTTAAGTGATTTAATTAGTTTAATTAACCCTGTAGGCATTGCGTTACCTTCTGAAATTTCTACCCCACAGGTCGCAATTATAATAGTCACATCAATTTTACTGTCGTTACTTTGCACGCTTTATCCTGCTTATCAAGCTTCAAGGATTGAGCCAGCGGCTGCGTTAAGGTATGAATAACCCACCCTAGCCCTCCCGCGAGCGTGGTATGCACCCCAAAAGTTGGACACAACCTTTGGGGTGCATACCACTTGCAGGGGAGGGAGGTTAGGAGGGGGGAATCCCAACAAGTAAAAATTAAAGCGTTGCCGCTACCTCATCACTGATCTCACCATTGTGATAAACATTTTGAACATCATCACAATCTTCTAGCATATCAATTAAACGCAATAATTTTGGTGCAGTTTCAGCGTCTAAATCCACTGAGGTTGAAGGGATCATCGTCACTTCCGCAGATTCTATTTTAAAGCCTGCTTTTTCAATTTCATCTTTTACTGAGCTTACGTCTTCCCACGCTGTATAGATTTCAAAAGAGCCATCGTCTTGTGGCTGAATATCGTCAGCCCCCGCTTCAATTGCTGCTTCGGTTAAACTATCTTCATCTGCTTCTGCAATTAAAATTAAGCCTTGTTTAGTAAATAAATAACCTACTGAACCTTCTGTTCCTAAGCTACCACCACATTTTGTAAAACTTGGACGCACTTGTGAAATGGTACGGTTTGCATTATCACTTAAACACTCAACCAGCACCGTAACCTTCATAGATTTTGGTTTCCATATTCGTGTCATCACCACCACCGACACCACGCTCAATCGCACGGTTGATCGTATCACGTGTCATATTACTTGATAATGCTTTATCGACTGCCGCACGCAAACGAGGATTGGCAGCAGGATCGCCCCCCCCTATTTTTGCTGCTGTTACTAATTCACGAATTAATTTTGTAAAAATTTTACCACGTTGTGCATCTTGTGCTGCTTTGCGGTGTTTGATGTTAGCCCACTTACTATGACCTGCCATAAATTTTCCTTTTTTTAATTTAATTACTTTGATTTAAAAATTGCTGTATCGCCTGTGCATTATTCGGCGATTTGGTTAATTGTATTGCATCATTCATATTTAGCCACTGAAAAGCCAAATGTTCGGTTAATGCTGGCTCAATTTCTTGTTCAAGTGCCAATAAAAACCAATGTTCGGTACAATGCGTTACATCTGGGGCATATTTATAACGGAATTGAGGAAAAATCTCAAATTTTATACTCTTTTTTGTGTCATAAAGTGATAAATTTTGAGCAATAATATCAATTCCTGTTTCTTCTTTGACTTCTCTTAATGCTGTTTGAAAAGGTTCTTCACCCTTTTCAATCGTGCCTGTTACTGATTGCCAAAAAGTAGGATCATCTTGGCGTTGTAACATTAATACTCGATTAGTCGTTGTTGCATAAATAACCACAAGAACAGACTGATTATTTTTATATGCCATTATAAACGCTCTTTAATGCCACCAAATTCTTCAATTAAATTTTGAGTAAATTGCTTTAACTCACCTGTCATCAACACAAAATCAGCATCAAAACGTTGTGCTATATCTTCTTTTAAAATATCATCATTTTTTTCTTTGATGTCATCGGCATATTTTACACGAGAAAGGGTCGCATCATCATTGAGTACAAAAGAAAAATGTTCTTCCCATTCCAATGCTAATTTGGTGACATATTTGCCTGCAGTTAAATGTAAACCAATCTCTTCAGTTTCTAAATCTTGGCGTTTACAACGAATAACACTTTCAGTATCAAAGGATTTTAACTCTGCTTCTTCTAACAACGTGAGCCAATTTGGTGTATGTCCTTTCGCAACCCAATTTGTCATTACTTCACTAGGTTGTAAAGTAAACGAGATTGGCACAACGGGTAAAGAACCTAGGGTTTTGCGTAATAATGCTAAGGTATCTTCCGCACGCTTACTTGAAGCACTATCCACGTAAACTAATTGGGTTTCTAAATCTAACCAAATTGCCGTATGTTGATGTTTACTAAATGCACGAGATAATAACATTGCGACTACATCATCTTTAATTGCTTGTTTCTCTGTTTTTTTCAATTTACGGTTTTCTTTTTCTTCCAACACAGCAATGCGTTCTTCCATTTCTGCTTTAATTACAGGAGCTGGTAAGATTTTCTCTTCTTTATGTGAAACTAATAAAAATTGCTTTTGTAAATTAAAATGTAATAAATCACTTGTTACCAATGGCACTCCCCACCCAAATTTACTCATCTCACTTTGAGAGCAAGGGTGATATTTATTTGCTTGCAGTTTTGTTTCCAACTCATCACTGTTTATTTCAAGCGGTGAGGTTAAACGATAAATCATCACATTTTTAAACCAATACATTTTTATTCCTTGAGGTTATCTTTTTATGGGATATATAGTAACAAAGTTAGTGAAATAACGCATAAAAAATTTATATTATTCTGGTTATAGAATTAAAAATATCTATGTTATACTGCTCGATTGTATCAGAAGGATTATCTGATTTTTTATTTCAAAACACATTATAATTATATGGATAAAATTATAAGAATAGTACAAAGATGTTTGTCTCTACCACTATCTTCAATAAAAAACATTTCCTTTTTAGGAGGAATGACAAACCAAAATTATCTAGTTTGCACAAAAAACAAACTAAATTATGTACTTCGTGTCCCTGGGGCTATGACAGAAAGACTTATTGAACGAGATTATGAATCTGTTAATAGTTTATTAATGTCAGAACAACAATTTAATGTTGAAACCTGCTTTATTGATGCTAATTCAGGTATCAAGATTACTAAATATTTATCAGATAGCACAGCATTAGATCATATCACAATCAAAGCATATTCTAATTTAGATCTTATTGCCAAAACTTTAAAAAAGTTACATTGTGACACCGTTAAATTTGCTAATGAATTCAATGTTTTCAATGAATTAGATAAATACATTAGCTTGTTAAAAAATAAGCACTCATTTTATGAATATAGTAAAGATATTCCTGATTTACTTCTATTTTTGAAGTCTATTAGTTCTTACTTAACTAATAACAAAGTACTGGTGCCTTGTCATAATGATCTTGTGCCTGAAAATATTTTACTTAAACAACAATCCGTTTATTTTATTGATTGGGAATATTCAGGAATGAATGATCCTATGTTTGATATTGCTGCTTTTTTACTTGAATCAAAATTAAATGAAGAAGAGCAAGCCTTTTTCTTACACCACTACTTTGATGGAAAAGAAGATGATGAGTTATTGAAAAAAATTCATTTATATCAATTTACACAAGATATTTTATGGTTTATTTGGACGTTAGTAAAAGAAGAAAATAATGAATTTTTTGATGATTATGGACAAATCAGAATTGAGAGAGCCATTCAATTTATGAAAAACTGGAAAGAACAAGAGAATTGTGAATGGTAAAATATCACGGTTATATATTTGGACTATTATCAGGCTTATTATGGGGAATAACCGGTATTTTATATGAAGTATTAAATAAAGATTATCCCTTTGTTACTTCCTTAGTGATTATATTATCTCTGCTTTTTTTAATTGAAAGTGGTTCTTTACTATTAGCAGGGTTACTTTGCTATAAAAAAGTACCGCAACATCGTAAATTAATAACGCATAAACAAGTGAGTATACTAGCAGTAATTGCTGGCTTAATCGGTGGTCCAGTTGGAATGTTTTGCTACTTACAAGCAATCAGTTATATTGGTGTAGGCTATGCAGCACCTATTTCATCTCTTTATCCTGTATTTGGGGC
The DNA here is from genome assembly GCF_018343795.1 of Phocoenobacter atlanticus subsp. cyclopteri. Lineage (GTDB taxonomy): Bacteria > Pseudomonadota > Gammaproteobacteria > Enterobacterales > Pasteurellaceae > Phocoenobacter > Phocoenobacter atlanticus. The sequence goes on along the minus strand of NZ_CP074346.1, from coordinate 316,995 downwards.
ATTATTATCTTTTCTATTTTTAAAAGAGCGTATGACAAAGTTGGGAATTATCGGCTTTAGCATAGCGATATTTTGCACACTTTTATTAAGCCTTGATTTGAGTTCTTCACAAATTTTATTATTCGGCGTAGGGCTTGCCTTTATTAGTGCATTAAGTTGGGGAGCAGAGATTGTGCTTTCATCTTATGTAATGCAGTTTTTGCCCTCGACAGTTGTGTATTTTTTGAGACAACTAGGTGCAAGTTTAGGCTATTTATTTTTATTACTCTTTTTTGAATTGGATACCGCCACACTGTTTAAATCCTTTACAGAGTTTCATTTTATTTTGCTGTTATGTCTTATATTTGCTTCTTCAATGTTCTCTTATTTGCTTTATTATCAAACCATTTATTTGATTAAACCAATTAGAGCAATGATGTTAAATATCACTTATGGATTTTGGATTATGTTACTAAATGTGATATTGGGAAGAGCAGAAATGAATATCTCAATAGTACTGCTCACAATAGGGGTTATTGTAGGTACAACTATTACCCTCAAAGATAAGCGAGAAGAATTATGAATGCAATTATATTAGCGGCAGGATTGGGCAGTCGCTTTAAAGATATTACACAAAAAACACATAAAGCACTGTTACCTATTAATGAAGTACCAAATATTGAAAGAACGATTATATATCTACACGAAGCAGGAATCACGAATATTTATATTGTTACAGGACATCTTGCAGAGCAATTTAGTTATTTATCCGATAAATATGGTTGCCACTTGTTAAAAAATGATAAATACCGTGAATATAATAATATTTACTCTTTCTATCGGGCAATGAATTATTTTAATAATAGCTATGTGATCGATTCCGATGTTGTGTTATTTAAAAATATATTTAAAAAACAACGAGATCAAAGTTGTTATTTTGTAATAGAACGCCCTGATAGTAGTGATAAAGAGTGGGTACCAGTATTATCATCAAACAAGGTAATACAAATTAAAGTAACCAACGAGTGCGAACCAAGTTTACTCGGTATTTCTTATTGGGCAAAGCCCGATTGTGACAAAATAAAGGACGAGTTTATAAATTATCTTGAAAAAGAGACCTTATTAAATCCTAAACTTTATTGGGATAATATTCCAATGGAAATAATTCAAGATCTTAATGTCACGACTGAGCAAATACCGTTATCAGAAGGATATGAAATGGATAACTTAATTCAATATCATTTTATTTTAGATAATTTAGCGAGGAAAAAGAATGAAAAAAATTAATTTAAGAGAGCATCAATTAATTGCATTAGATATATTAAAATATTTTGATGTGATTTGTAGAGAGAATAATATTACCTATTCTTTAGCTGGAGGAACCTTAATAGGAGCAATTCGTCATAACGGTTTTATTCCTTGGGATGACGATATTGATGTTTATATGTGTCGTGATGAATATCAAAAGTTTGTGGATATTTGGCAAAGTCAAAATGACCATAAACAGTATAGTATTTCTCTTGCGGAAGATATTGAAGGTCAATTTTGTGGAGAGATGACTAAAATTTTTGATGAAAACACCCTCTTAGTTGATCCTAAAGGAAGAAAATCAGGTATTTTTATTGATATTTTTATTTACGATGCTGTACCAAATAATCCAGATATTCTTTATAAAATGATGAAAAAACACAGACGCCTTAAATTACGATTTTCTTCTTGTAAAAAAAGATGGAAAAGAGCAAAAGAGGGATCTATAAGCGGTAAGATTTTTTCAACTTTATCCCATTATTTATTTAATAAAATGACAGAAAATTTAACTCTGTTTCAGAAAACCTATCCTATTGAAAAAGCTGAATATATAGGTTTAGTATTATCTGATTATGGTGGTTGGAAAAAATCTTATATGCCGAAAAGCTATTTTGATGATGTTATTTATGTTGACTTTGAGGGTGAAAAATACCCTGTAATGAATGGGTATCACGAACATTTAACAATGTATTATGGAGATTATATGACCCTTCCTCCAGAGGAAGAACAGAAGCCTCATCATACAACGGAAGTTTATATTTTAGAATAATATTTCCCCTCCCCCACCCTAACCCTCCCCCGCAAGCGGAGGAGGGAATTTGCAGTGTATGTTATTATTCCCCCCTCGCTTGCGGGGAAGGGAATTTGCAGTGTATGTTATTATTCCTCCCTCCGCTTGCGGGGGGAGGCTAGGAGGGGGGGAATAACACTACTTCATCACAAATAACCCCAATATCAACCATTGTTCCAATAGGAATATCCTGACGATGGTAAGCGGTAAGATGTAACTCATTTATTGCAATATTATAGCGATATTGTTGCCCTAGAAATAATTTTTTAATCACTTTCCCTTTGCCTTGAGAATTAAGATTTATAGCGATTTGTTCTGGACGAACTAACCATTGATATTTTCCTTTTGAATAAGTAATTTTGTCAAAATAGTGTTTATCTAAAATGGTATTTAAGTGATGTTCATCTATTACTTCGCAATCTAAATAATTCGTTTCACCTAAAAAGTCAGCCACAAATTTATTATGGGGTTTACTATAAAGGGTTGTTGGCGTTTCATATTGTACAATTTTACCTTGATCCATAATCGCAATCCGATCCGCAAAAGCAAAAGCCTCTTCTTTACTGTGAGTCACAAAAATAGCGGGGACATTTTGACTTTTTAAAATCGCTTTAATTTCATCAATCATCTCATAACGAGTTTGGGTATCAATATTGGAAAAAGGTTCATCAAGTAACAGTAATTTAGGGTTACAAACCAATGAGCGAGCAATCGCCACTCGCTGTTGTTGTCCGCCTGATAACTCGTAAGGATAACGTTTTTCAAAACCTTGTAATTTAACGGTTTCTAACACTCGCTCAGTAGCAAATTGTTGCTCTTTTTTGGAAAGTTTGCTTAATCCAAATTGAATATTTTCAGCGACCGTTAAATGTGGAAAAAGTGCATAATCTTGAAAAATAAAGCCAATTTGTCGATTTTCCACCGCAACAGTATTCAAATTTTGATTGGCAAGAGTAATAGTGCCTTGCTTGATTTCCAGTAAACCTGCAATAGCTTTTAAAAGCGTTGTTTTTCCACAGCCACTCGCACCAAGTAAACAAATAATTTCATTTTCTTTTACTTGTAAATCTAAGTTTTTTAATACTTCTGTTGTACCAAATTGATAACTAAGTTGTTGAATATCAAGTAATTTCATTGTAATGCTCTTTTTGTGATTGTGAAATAAGGGAACGAGTTAGCCAAATAACGGGAATGATACCAATAATGACCAAAATTACTGCAGACAGTGCTGCTTCTTCCAGTTGCTCTGTTGAAGTTAAATTAAACAAATAAGTGGCAAGGGTTTCAAAGTTAAAAGGACGTAATAATAGTGAAGCATTAAGCTCTTTCATACACTCAATAAACACCATTAAACCTGCAGTAATAATGCCTTTTGATATAAGGGGGAAATGCACTTTTGTGAGCATTTTAATCCCATTTTTACCCATTGTTTGGCTTGCCATATCTAAAGAGGGTGAAATCTTACTCAGGGAGTTATCGATACTCCCAATTGTCATTGCTAAAAATCGAATAACGTAAGCAATAATTAACGCAAAAATTGAACCTGAAAAAATTAATCCAACAGGCGGAAGATCGAATAATTTAAGTAACCAATGCAATTTATGATCCGCCAAATTTAAAACCGATAATAACCCTATTGCCAAGACGGTACCAGAAATCGCATAGCCCATTGAGGATACTTGTAATGATAATCGAGATAAATTCTGTTCAACAGGGGTTCTTTGTGAAAATCGTGCAGTAAAATGTAAAATTAATGCCAATATAATCGCAATTATCGAAGCGATAGCGGATACTTGTAAACTATTTTTTGCAAATTCTAAAAAGCCTGAGTTCCAAGACTGCTCAAAATAATGAAATGACCAATAAAGTAAACGTCCAAAAGGAATAAAAAAGGCAAGGCTTAGCAATGAACCACACCATAAATAGGCAAAAAATAACCATTTACCACGCAACTGTTTTTGATGCACTTTTTGTTCATAACCACGTTGATAAATTTTTTGTTTACGGCGACTGTAATTTTCTACTGAAATCAGTAAAAAAATAATAAATAACATAAAAACAGCAATACGACTTGCCGTACCAAAATCACCAAAACCTAACCAAGAATCATAAATGGCGGTGGTTAAAGTGGAAACAGCAAAATAAGAAACAGTGCCAAAATCCCCTAAGGTTTCCATTGCAACTAAACTTATTCCTACCACAATTGCTGAACGAATAAGGGGGAAAGTCACTTTTGTAAATAAACGTAATTTTTTTGCCCCTAAAATTTTAGCACTTTGTAATAAGTTTTCAGACTGCTCAAGCAGTGCTACTCGTACCACTAAAAAAATATAAGGATACAACACAAGGGCTAAAATAAAACACGCCCCATACATTGTTCTCGCTTGTGGAAACCAATAATCCTGAGCATTTTGCCAACCAAAAATATCTCGCAATAGGGTTTGAATTTCACCTGAATAATCTAATAAATCCGTATAAATATACGCACTTAAATACGCTGGAATAGCAAGAGGCAAACACAGAAGCCATTGTAAACTTTGTTTACCTTTAAATTGATAACTAGAAACAATCCAAGCAGAGGGAAGCGCAAAAAAGAGGGCAAATCCTACCGTTCCAAGCACTAATAAACCAGAATTAACCACATAAATACCCAGTGTGGTATTCCATAAGTGAATAAGATTATCGATTTCACCATCAAAGGAGTTATAAACAATGGCAAGCAAAGGTAGCAGAACCATTGTGGTAATAAGAAGAGAGCTAAATTTCCAAATAAAATTATGGTTTTTCATAGTGTTTTAAAACAATTATGTGAGATCTAGATATAACCTAGCTCTCACATATAGATAAATTATTGATAATAATTGAGTATAGAGCAAACTCAATCTTCCGAATTTCAATTTTATTCTATCATTATTGTAGTAAAAAATATATTCCACTATTTTTTTAGCTGAAGCAAATAATAATTAAGTCTTTTTAAGATAATATTATCTTAGATAGTAAGTATCTACAGAAATTACATTTCTTTTAAACAACCATAAATTAATTTAGCCAATTCATCTTGACCTTGTTTAGATATTAAGTAATCTCGGTCTGGTGGATTTGTGAAAAAACCTACATTTATTAGAATTGCTGGTGATTTAGTTTTTCTTAAAACAGCTCCATCGAAAGAGTCGTTACTATCTTTTTTTAATTTACCCTTTCCTAAACAGTTCAACATCTTTTGTGAAAGTTGTTGTGACTTTTTGGCAACAATACTTTTTTTAGAATAATAAGTTCCTATGCCATTTCTTCTCCTATCAGGATACGAACCAACATGTAAGGAAATCGCAAAATCAGGTTTAATCTTATTGATTTTATCTACTCGTTCTTGAAGTTCTATAAAACGATCAAAGATTCTTGTTGAAATAATTTCAAGGTTTTGATTTTTATTTAATTCTATAATTTTATCTGCAAGTTTCAGAGCGAATGAACTTTCTGTTTCATTTGATGTTTTACTTTGTGCTCCAACATCTGCTCCTCCGTGACCGGGATCAATAACAATCGTTTTTTTAGGTTGTTGAACACAACCTGTTAAAAAACTAAGAGCTAAACAAGTTATAAATGTTGCATATATTTTATGTTTCATAAATTTTTCCTTCTTCACTTAACATTGTCTTTTAGGCATCAGTAATTTAAACAAGCGGTTATATCAATGGTAAAATTTTCTTATATCAGCATATTTGATACTTTTCTTCTCTACCATCTTTTATTGCAATAATTACCACTAAATTTTCAAGTGGGTAATATCTATATAAAGCAATACAAGTTCGCTTCTTACCAACGGTGATAACAAGTTCTCTGTAGAAATTATCATATTCATATTCTCTGCCTATTTGTGGATTTTCTCTTAATAAACTCCACGCCTCTTCAACTGCATTAGCCAAAGTATTAACTGTAGTTTGATAACCACCATTAGCAAGAATATAACGTTTTAATCGCAACAAATCATCCAATGCTTGTTGGGATAATTCAACTTTTAGCATTATTCTGCTCTCAACATTTCTAGGGCTTTTTCAATTGGCACAAGATTTCCGTTTGCTTTATCTTCTTCCATTGCTCTAACACGGCTCTTAAACCATTCTCGCTCTGCGTCTTCTTGTTGAATAAAACGCTCTATTGCTCTTTTCATCAAAGAGTGGGGCGTGCGATCCTGAATTTTTGCAATCTCATCAAGACGCTTTTTGATATCGTCTTCTAATCTTACACTAACACTACAACTCATAGAATCCTCCGATGCATTAAAATGTAACAATTTGTAATACATTGTAGTGCTATAGAAATAAAAATCAATTTTTATTTACAAACAATATTTAATTTTCCATACATATTAGCTTTATCTATTTTAAATGGTGTTATGGTTATGAAGTAAATGTACCATTTGTAAATTTCTGACAAAATGTAGCCGCTTTGCATTTTATTATTAACCTGAATATTCCATAAATTTACGTTTAAATTTTTTAGGGTTTGCAATATTATGAAATAACTATTTAACTGGGGTTTAGTTTCAAAAATAACTTTCTTGCCTTTGATTAAATTATTTTCAACATACTTTCCTATTTAAACTCTACTCATTAACTCTGATTTTAACAATTCAAGTTGTTATGTACTTATAAAACCTGATGTAAAAGTATGTTTATATTTTCTCCCATTAGCAGTAATAATGATAAGTTTATGTCCACCGTTAAATATACCAAATATTAAAAAAATAAAAAAACATAAGGCATAAATTATAATTACCCACCAAATAAATGGTAATTCTCTATATAAATAATCACCATTTTGACAAAAAAGAAGAAACATACCAATGAAATAATGAATTAATAAGCCAACTGGTATTGCAAAAATAATAAACCCCAATCTCTAGTGAATTCAAAAGAATCTATACTACTTATACGAATAGTTAACTTATCTAAAACCAAATTATCACCATCAATAGTCCATCTTTTTGTCCTTTATGCCTATATTTTCATTCATTTTAAATAATCTCTATAAAAATCTTAGATATAACAGGTAATCATATTTAATTACTATAGGGAACATATGATGTGCCATTAAGTTCATAATTAAACTTATTTAAAAAATATCTACCACCACCACTATTGAAAATATCAAAAAGTGAAACATTATATTTAGCTGATATTGTATTTTCTAAACGATTTAGATTTCCCATAAAGAACTGTTTAAGATTTTTCCTAACCTCATAGCTTAAACTATCATCATTATCAAGAAATGCTATGTATTCATCAAGTTGTCTTTGTTTAAATATTGAAAGAAGCAAGCTTTTATCTACATAAAGTTTAGTATTTAACTCCTTAAAATATAAATGTTTCAACATTCTCTCTATATTAATAGTTTTATTATCACAGCTACGATCTAATATACAATCTGATAATTCTTTTATCATTTTTTCTGAGTTACTATCTCTATTCACTTTTATACTAGTAAAGAAAGAATTATAATTCGGATTACTACTAGTAGAATCTTTTTCTTCTATACTAAATTCAAGAGTATTTTCTCCTGTATATTTAGAATATTTCAAATAAAGAGCTAATGATAAAGGTTTTTTAGATAATCGTTCTATTACGGCTTGAGCATTTTTAGATTTCATATGTGCATTTATAGCTCCTAAGTTTGTAATATTATCTATTCTAATACCAATATTAGAGTAATTAAGATCAAAAGCACCCACTTTATACTTCATTAGTTCATCAATGCCAAAAATAGTTATTAAATTAAATGTAATTATTTTATTTTCATTCGTATCTTCAAGTGAAAGATCTTTTATACTACAAGATGTGCTATAAGTATCATCATTAAAGCATTTTATTCCAGAATAACTTATATCTACTGATTTACTGGATGATTGTAATTTAGATATTTTGTACTCTAAATATTCTTTAGCAAGATACTCTTTTGACTCTGAAACTTTTTCTTTTAATTCATATTTAACTTCATTAATAGACTTGTCTTCAATAATTAATTGATATCCTAAAAAACCTAAAATACCAATTATGATCAACCAAAATAAATCTTTTATTGTTTCCTTCTTAACTATTTACAATTTTTAGACAAAGTTGCCATTACCAAAAAATCCATTCCAGGATCTGATGTCCAATAATTATTTTCATCTCTTACATAAACCCGTCTTACGCTACATTTCCCTGTATTCTTATTAAATTCTTAGATTCAAAAACGAAGTGCAACGTTTGAAAAATAGTAATTGAAATGTAAGATGTGCAGTGTTGCACTTCGATTTTCAACTACCACATATCAAAACGTTATGAAACACTACAAACATCTTACACAAGAACAAAGATATCAAATTTCTGCTCTAATGAAAACAGGAATCTCAAAAAGTGAAATTTCTCGAATCATTGGCGTTCACAAAGCAACGATATACCGTGAACTAAAACGTAATACTGGACAACGAGGTTACCGCCCTAAACAAGCAAATAACCTCGCTGTCTCTAGAAAAGCAAATAATGCTCAAACAATTAGTGATTTTGGCTGGGCATATATAGAGGAGTTATTATCAAGGAAATACTCTCCTGAACAAATTACAGGGAGACTACGTTTTCTTGGGTGGACTAATGTGCCTAGTCACGAAAGAATCTATCAATATATTTATGCGGATAAACAAGCAGGAGGAAAGCTGTATCAGCACCTACGTTGTCAGAAAACCTACAGAAAACGAGGTTACGCTAATCAAGATAGACGTGGTCAAATAGCAAATAGAATTGATATTACAGAACGTCCTGCTTCTGTTGATAATAGAGAACGCTTAGGGGATTATGAAGGTGATACCGTTGTAGGTAAACATCATCGTGGAGTGCTAGTTACCTTGGTTGATAGGGTAAGTCGAGAAACTAAAATAAAATGTTTACCTAACCGTAAGGCTGAACGAGTTAAAGAAGCTTGTATTGAAATGCTTTTAGGTGAAAATCCATTAAGTATTACCTTTGATAATGGTAAAGAGTTTGCACAACACGAAGAGATTGCAAAGTCATTAAAGACAACGATTTATTTTGCAAAACCATATCACTCTTGGGAGCGTGGAACAAATGAAAATACGAATGGGCTTATTCGGCAATTTTTACCAAAATCAGCCACTTTAGATAAAGTAACTGATGATGAGATTAAAGCTATTGAAGATAATTTAAACAATAGACCAAGAAAAGTATTAGGCTATCAAACACCTCTTGAGGTAAAATCTAGATTTGGGTGCGTTGCACTTCAAACTTGAATCCGCCATTGTAAAAAAGCCCCAAATTCAGTAAAAACTATATTTAACTTCATTAAAGCTAACGCATATTTATCACTACAAGAATACATATCTGCCGACATTAATCCTTCATTCATTGAGTCTACAAAATTTCCACCTTTAATATAAATATCTTTGTCAGATACTCCATATTCACACTTACCTAAAGTATCAGCAGCAAAAATATTTGTGGATAAAACAATAAAACTTAAAAATAATAATTTTTTCATCTTTTTTCCCCTTTTAGTATAAAAAATATTAGCTAATGATATTTTCTTTTTACATCAAATAACACAAACAACCCTTACCCCTAACCCACCCAAAAACCGAACATTACCCACACAAAATCTAAATCAGTTTACTTTTACAGATGAATTAAATACAATGCAAAATGCTGATTGATATACATAAAGGGCAATACAATGAAAGTAAATGAGAAAATTCGAATGGTGCGTGAAACACATAATTGGTCACAGGAGGATATGGCAGATAAATTGGCAATGTCTACCAATGGTTATGCCAAAATTGAGCGTGGCGAAACAGGATTACATTTAGATAAATTAGAAAAAATTGCCAAAGTGTTTGATATGGATTTAGTCGAATTATTATCAGTGAGCGATAAAAGTGTTATTTGTTTAGTTAATGAAAATAGTACTAATAGCAGTAATTATTATGGCTCATCACAAGAGTTAAGTACAGAAATTGAGAAACTAAAACTTACCCTTATTCATAAAGATGAATTACTGAGCGAAAAAGAGCGTGAAATTAAAACTTTACAAACTTTAGTTGAAGCATTACAAGTTAAAAAATAAAACAGAACCACTATTAAATAATGGTTCTGCTTATTAACAAATTATAAAGACCAATAAGGAGGATAATCACAACCTTCTACTTTAGTTTTGTTTTTAAAGATTTTTTCACGGATTTCATGTTCACGGGCGATCACATCTTGTTTAGTTTTACCCGTAATCCACATTTGTTGTAACATTACACCCGCTGCGGTCATATCTTCTGCGGTTAGCACGTCATCTTTTTGACGAGTATGACGAATTAACACGCCTTCTTGCTCTAATTGTGCAACATAGTCGTAATCTAAAATATCACTTACGTTACCCATTTCATTTGAGGTAATTAACACGATTAAGGTATAAAGGAAGTCGCCACCGTGTCGCCATTTTGTCCAAGGGGTTTCATCAGAGACTTTTTTACCTGTCGCAGCAAGTTTTAAGTTATCTTCATAAAGCGAATCGCCAAATGAATATAGGTAATTATAGTGGTAGCTGTGTGCTGCACGAGGGTTAATTTCTGTTAAGGCAATAGTACCATCTGGCATAATCCAAAATTCTAGGTTGAAGAATTGTCCTTTATAACCAAGATCAGCAAAGCGTCCCATATAATCATCAACCCACGCTTCGATTTTGTTTGCCATATCAGAATCAATGCTGATCGGTGGTGTGACATAACCTAATGCTTGGTGATTTGAGAAATACACTTCTTCGGTTAACGCATAATGAACAATTTCGCCTTCTGCGGTGATATAACCTTCGTAGCAATATTCAATCGCCACGTTCATATCAACCATATGTTCTGCGATAAATGGTGGGATGACAGGAGGTAATTCACTTTCAGGAATGCCTTTCATATATTCTTTATTTTGATAAGCAATCAGTTCTTGTAATTCTTTATCTTCACGGTAGCTTTTTAAAACCGCACGTAAATCATCTTCATTTTTGATTTTGAAAATACCACGACCTAATGAAAGTGAGGTATTTTTCAACATAAATGGCCATTCTGTAATTTTAGCGATAATTTCTTCATCAGTTTCTGTTAATGGATCAACATAATCAAACCAGAATGGATTTGCTTCAAGGGTACGCATTAAATATTTGTTCATACAATATAAAAACGCAAGACGTGAAGGCACTGGATTGCCTAAACGTTCGTTGATTAAAATATGATGAAACGCATCTTTTTGTGCAAAACCAGCAACAGCAGTAATATTTTTATCACGACACTTTTGTGCAATGGCTTCCATTTCTTCATCTTTCCAAGTGGTTGGATTTAGTTCGTGTACCACAAGGTGTTTATTCATTTCATCGATTGCCTTTTTCATATAAGGCTGTGGACCTAAAAATCCAATATGCGGTTTAGACATAAGATACTCCTTCGTATTGTTAAAAAATTTTTAAATTCGTTAAAGAAGTTTAGCAAATAGTCGTATAAATTGCACATTGTGAAGTGTATTTATGTGAACAAGATCAATTTTAAGCAATAAAAAAAGCTGTTTTTGTAACAGCTTTTTGGTTTTTTATCGGTGTTTGTTTACGCTTACATCACATTTAATGTAGCAAAAAGCATATCCAATAGACCTGTAATTTTAAGTAATAAAATAGCGGTTAATACCCACACGACAGCATTAATTTCTTTATATCTACCTGTCAAAACTTGTAGTGCCGTATAAGATATAAAGCCAATAGTAATACCATCTGCAATAGAATAAGTAAGCGGCATTGTAATTGTACAAACAACGGCAGGAGCAAATTCTCTAATATCTTTCCAATCCAGATCAGTTAATGATTCCAACATTAACACCGAAACATATAAAATTGCACCAGCCGTTGCATAAGCAGGAATCATTCCAGCTAAAGGTGCAAAAAATAGACTTAATAGAAAGAGTATACCAACAACAACAGCCACTAACCCTGTGCGACCACCCGCAGCAACACCAGCATTACTTTCAATGTAACTGGTCGTTGATGAAGTACCATATAATGCTCCAGTTATGGTTGCGGTTGCATCTGCTAATAATGCCTTATCTAAATTTTTGATTTCTCCTTCTTCATTCATCAATTCAGATTGTTTGGCAACGGCGATGAGCGTTCCACTGGTATCAAATAAATCAACAAATAAGAAAGCAAAAACAACGCTGATCATTCCTACATTAAATGCACCTGCAATATCAAGTTGTAATAGTGTTGGCATAATAGACGGTGGCATAGCGATAACGCCAGAATAATTAGTGTAACCTGCCAATAAACTAATAATTGCAATAGAAATAACACCAATAGTGACGGCACCAGTAACACGAAAATGGCTTAACGCCGTAATGAGCAGAAAACCGAGTAATGCCATTGATGATGAAAAAGTAAATGGTCCAAGTCCAACAAGTACGGCAGGATTATCGATAATAATACCCGAGTTTTGCATTGCAATGAAAGCAAGGAATGCACCTATCCCAGCCACAATTCCTTGTTTTAAACCTCTTGGAATAGCATTGATAATCCATTTACGAACCTTAAATATCCCCAATAATAAGAATACACAGCCTGAAAGGAACACAGCACCTAATGCAGTTTGCCAAGTATATCCCATTCCCAGTACGACGCTATAAGTAAAGAACGCATTTAAGCCCATACCTGGTGCTAATGCAACGGGCAATTTAGCCACAAATCCCATAATAAAACAGCCTGTTGCCGCAGCTAAACAAGTGGCAACAAAAACCGCCCCTTTATCCATTCCAGTGGTAGATAAAATATTCGGATTAACAAAGATGATATATGCCATTGTTAAAAAAGTCGTTAAGCCTGCAATAACTTCTTTTTTAACTGTTGTGTTTTTGCCATCAATACCAAAATAGGACTTAATAAAATTCATAATGTTTTCCTGTTTAAGTTAAAGATTAAGTGAAGAAAGTTGAATTTTACTATAAAAAAAATAAAAAGCAACCGTTTGCGTAAACGTTTGCTTATTTTTTATATCTATTTGGGAAATAAACAGAATGTTTAAAATTTGTAAATTTTTTCGTAAATGTACCCGCTTAAAAAGTACTACAAATCTGCTTTCCAGTCTATGTGAAAAATAAATAAAAAACACCCCAGAAGTTGTGTTCAACTTTTGGGGTGCATACCTCAAATTTTAATAAAGATTACCAGCTATACCCAGCACCTGCACCGACCATTGTTTCTTCTCTTAAGTCGGAACTGACGGAACCTTTTAAGATCCATTTACCATTATCCAAAATCGTTGATAGCCCTAGAGAAACGGCAGTTGTACCACGATAATGTGCCGTACCCACTGCTACCATTGAGCGACCCGGTAAGTATTCCTGTGGTAAGTTTGCCATTGCACCAGCAATAGCTGCACCTGAAATAGCTCTTTTATTTAACTTATCATTAGCTGCTTTTAATTTAGCAATCTCCGCTTTATTTACAGCAATATTTTGTGTATTTGTCGTTACATTTTTTACATTTAGTTCAGTTTGTTTTAACGCAGCTTTTGTTTTTGCTGATAAATCAACGACAAACTTTTGATTATCTGTATTTGCTTTAACTTTTGCAGGGGTAACAGTTAATGCATCACTCCCTGGTACTACAGTTTCACGAGATTTTGCTGTAAATTTCTTGACAGTTTCATTAGCAATTTTAGCTTCTGTGATTGCTTTATCTGCAACTTTCGCTGTAGTAATCGCCTTATCAGCAATACCTAATTGTACATTTGTAAAGGTTGATTTTTTACCATTTTTGACCGTAATACCAGTTCCTGAGATAGTTCCGTCTGCTAAGCCTTCTTCCACTTTATCTAAAGCTAAGCCAACAGTATAGGAATTTGCGACAGTATTGGTAGATTCTGTTTTATTTATTGTTAAATACTTTCCTGTTACATCAACTTTTGTTTTAGCACCGCTGATTGCAGTATAAACGGTATCACCCGTCACTGTATTTTTATTATCTTTTACAACTTGTCCTTTTCCTACTTTATTAAGAATATTGTTTGTTGTGGTGTCAAGTTGCGTTGAGCCAATGCTTCCATTAACCACTGAAAATTCTGTTTTCCCATTTTTTTCAGTTAAAGCAACGGTATTACTTCCTTTCAAATCTGCTTTAGAGATTTTATTATTAATATTCGTCTGATTTGTAGTAACTTGATTTAAGATAGTTTGAACATCACTAGAAAGCTTTTCCTTGGTAACATTTCCATTTTTAATCTTTGATGTTGTAATTGCATTATTAGCAATAGTCAATATCACATTTTTAAAAGTAGCATTTTCTCCACCTGCAACCGAGATTCCATCTCCTGTAATATTACCTTTTGCTAAGCCAGTTTTAACTTTTGTAAAATCTAGCCCAATAGTATATTCATTGGCAGTAGTGTCAGTAGATTCAGTTGAAGTTAGTGTAATATATTCTCCTGCCTTACCAGTTGCTTTACTAACTTTTGTTTTTGCACCACTTACTGCAGTATAAATATCTCCACCAGTAACCGTATTGGCATTTCCACTCGCAACACTTCCTGCTCCTACTTTATTAAGAATATTAGTCGTTGTGGTATCAAGTTGTGTTGAGCCGATGCTTCCAGCTTTAACTGAAATTATTTTTGTGTTTGGTGTTGTACCATCATCCGCTATATCTACAGTTGTACTGCCTTGAATATTTGTACTTTGGCCAGCTGTTGGAAGTTTTGTTTTGTCTAAATTGATTTTATAATGTCTATGATCTGTTATTGTTGCATCGAGTATAACAGTAATAGCAGAGCTTAGGCTCCCAATTGTTGTCACTTGCGAACCATTAATCGCATCAAGTGAAGTATCAGAAATTTCTCCGTTTTTAACGTGCTTGATATTTCTTGGTTTTGCTGTTGTTCCTACTGAAACCGCATCGGTCACCGCAGTTGAACTGTCACCTAAAACAACCGCTCTTGTGGCATTACCTGCATCAATATTTGAGCCTAAGATATACACTTTTTCTTTATTTATAGTATTGTTATTCCCAAAAGTATAAGAAAGATTTCCTACAATTGTATTCTTGCCACCTATAACAAAAGAGTTATTTCCTGAAACAGTATTACCATATGTTGTATCAACACTCTTTTTTCCTGCGTTCGGTTTGCTACCACCGATAACATAAGAACCATTCCCTGTAATATTATTACCAACGCCACCAATTGAACCACTGAGAGAGCCATTCACAATACTTTTTACACCACCTATAATAAAGCCATCTTTCGTATTTGAATTGATTTCATTATGATGTCCACCTAATATAACATTATTATCTTGCCATTTCCCATCACTAATAATTTTACTTGCATACCCACCTATAATTACATCATTATCTCCTTTTCTAATTTCATTTCCATCAGCATTTCTATCACCACCACCGAGAATAAAATTATCATAACCTGCACCACCGTGTATCTTTGATTCTGCTCCTCCAATAATAACATTTCCTTTATTAACATTCTCAATAGTATTGTTTTGTCCTACAAAAATAGCATTAGATATTCCACTATTTGTAATGGTATTTTCCTGCCCACCTAGAGTTATAGAATCCTCACTAGATACTCTATTTTTCCACCCACCAATAACACTAGAACGCAAACCTGTTTTATTTATACTATTTTCAACTCCACCAATAACAGAAGAATTTAATCCTGCAGCTTTATTTCCTACAACTTTTCCATTTTTATAAAAGCCACCGCCAATAACAACAGAGGCTTTTCCGCTTGCGATATTTTTAGTTCCACCCAATGAAACAGAATTTTCTCCACTTGCTGTGTTGCTAGTCGCACCACCAACAATAGCATTTTTTCCATTTGCTATTCCATTGTTTAAAACAATCGAACCTGTGCCTGTACCCGCTTTGGCTGGGTCATCAGTACTGTCAGGTGTCGCAGTTGCATAAGTTTGTATTTTCGGTTGTGCCGTTAGCTTTTGCAGTTGCTTTTGCAATCCTTCTACTTGTTTTCTAAGAGCATCTATCTGATCTTGTTGACTTGGTTCCGCAAAAACAAAACTCGTTGTGAGTGATAAAAATAATAGTGTTGCAACTGTTGTTTTCTTGTTATTTTTAGTATTCATTATCTATCTGAAATTCCTTGATTTTGGGTATTGACAATTCGAACTGACCATTCTACCCCCCCCCTGTCTAATAATTCAACTAAAAAATCTTAAAATGGTCGTATATACTTCAGTGATTTTTGTTATAATGTCGAACTATTAAATAAACTATAAAGGTAAAAATCTATATGACTCCTGTTATTGCGCTCGTTGGGCGTCCAAATGTGGGGAAATCCACACTTTTTAATCGCTTAACCCGTACTCGTGATGCGTTAGTTGCAGACTTTCCCGGTTTAACCCGAGATCGTAAATATGGTCAAGCTCATATCAATGGACACGATTTTATCGTAATTGATACTGGCGGTATTGACGGTACGGAAGAGGGCGTGGAAGAAAAAATGGCGGAACAATCGTTACTTGCGATTGATGAAGCCGATGTTGTTTTCTTTATGGTGGATGCCCGAGCGGGTTTGGTGCCTGCTGATATTGGTATTGCACAATATTTGCGAGCTCGTGAAAAAACGACTGTTGTGGTAGCAAATAAAGTTGATGGTATTGATGCAAATTCACATTGTGCCGAATTTTATCAACTGGGCTTAGGCGAAATTGAACAAATTGCCGCATCACAAGGGCGTGGCGTAAACCAACTTATCGAACAAGTACTTATTCCTTTGGCTGAAAAGGTTGAACAAGGCGTTGAAGCGGAAGAAGTAGAAAGCCAAGAAATTGATGAATGGGAACGTGATTTTGATTTTAATAATGAAGAAGATACGGCATTATTAGATGAAGCGTTAAACGAAGAGCAAGAATATGATCAAAATATTAAAATTGCAATTGTTGGTCGTCCAAATGTAGGGAAATCAACCTTAACTAACCGAATTTTGGGTGAAGATCGTGTGGTGGTTTATGATTTACCGGGTACAACACGTGATAGTATTTACATCCCAATGGAACGCGATGATCAGAAATACACTATTATTGATACTGCTGGTGTACGTAAGCGTGGAAAGGTCAATTTAGCGGTTGAAAAATTCTCTGTTATTAAAACCTTAAAAGCCATTCAAGATGCGAATGTGGTGTTATTAACCATTGATGCACGTGATGGTATTTCAGATCAAGATTTATCACTGTTAGGTTTTATTTTAAATGCAGGACGTTCACTTGTGATTGTGGTCAATAAATGGGATGGAATGAGCCACGATGATAAAGAATTTGTAAAATCAGAACTGGATCGCCGTTTAAATTTTATTGATTTTGCTCGAGTGCATTTTATTTCTGCATTGCACGGCAGTGGTGTGGGTAGTTTATTTGGTTCAATTAAAGAGGCTTATGGTTGTGCAACCCAAAAAATGACGACATCTATGCTGACTCGTGTCTTAAAAATTGCCATTGATGATCATCAACCTCCAT
This sequence comes from Phocoenobacter atlanticus subsp. cyclopteri, assembly GCF_018343795.1. Taxonomy (GTDB): domain Bacteria; phylum Pseudomonadota; class Gammaproteobacteria; order Enterobacterales; family Pasteurellaceae; genus Phocoenobacter; species Phocoenobacter atlanticus. Next base: position 299,373 of record NZ_CP074346.1, on the reverse strand, counting down.
TGGTCAATGGTCGCCGAGTGAAATTAAAGTATGCTCACCCCGGTGGTTACAATCCGCCGATCATTGTGGTACACGGCAACCAAGTAGAAAAATTAGCAGATTCTTATAAACGTTATTTATCAAACTATTTCCGTAAAAGTCTGAAAGTAATTGGTACGCCAATTCGTATTCAATTCCAAGAAGGGGAAAATCCTTTTGCAGGTAAACGTAATAAATTAACACCAAACCAATTAAGAAAACGTAAGCGTTTGATGAAGTTTATTAAGAAAAGCAAAAAATAAAAAGTAAAGAACGAAAAAGGTAAGCGGTACGTTAATTGTAAATTTTTACAAGAATGTAACCGCTTATCTCTCAAATTAAGTAAGGAGAAAAGAATGTTAGATCCTAAAAAATTAGAAAATATCGCTCAACAACTTCATAATTCATTACCGCAAGGCTTAAAAAATGTGGGTAGTGATTTAGAAGAAAAATTCAAACAAATTTTACAAGCGCAATTATCAAAATTAGATGTGGTGACTCGTGAAGAATTTGATGTGCAATCACAGGTTTTATTGCGTACCCGTGAAAAATTAAATGAATTAGAAAAACGTTTGGATGAAATAAATTCAGCAGAGCAGAAATAAGCGGGTAGATTTTTTGTAGAATTTACAAATTTTAATATATAGATGGGGTATGCCCTGTCTATATTTTTTTATAAAAATTCACGTCAATATCCTTTAGTAATGAAAACCCAAACACTTTTTTACCCAAATCTTTTAAACTTGCACCGATAAGGTAAATTTCTTTATCATCAATAATTAAAAATCTATCGTGAAAATTTTTATTAATTTGAATGTCTATCTTTTTGTATTGCTGATTATATTTTTCTAAATCAAGTTTTAAGGTTTTGTTAATTGAATGAGTATAAATAGTGACACCTATACTTTGGTTTTTCTGAAAAAGTGTCAAAGTTGAATCATCAATATAGTTATCAATGAGTACAATGTGTTTTTGTGATTTTCTAATTAAATCAGATACAAATTTATGTGCATCAAAAATTTGACCATTAAAGAAAATACCTTGCTGTTGAATAGGATCTTTATTTTCTAGGGCTTTGAAAATTTTATCAATATTCGTGTTGGTAATAAGTTGGCTTTGTTCTAGTGTTTCAATTCGTTTAAAAATATCGCCATTTTGAGAAATAAATTTTCTCATTGTAACAAAGCTATCAATTATTTTTATGCTAACTTCTATTGCTGTACTACTTCTTAAAACAGCACTTAGCATTGACACACCTTGTTCGGTAAAAACATAGGGAATATGTCTGTCTCCACCGTGTTTATTTTCTAATTCAAAACTTGAAGTCGCAAATTGCGACTTCAAGTTTTCATATTCTTGTTGAGTGAGTTGAAATCTAAAATGTTCAGGAAATCGAGCAATATTTCTTTTAACTTGTTCTGTTAATCTTTTGAGTTCTACGCCATAAAGTGAGGCGAGATCTCTATCTAGCATTACTTGTTTATTTCTTATGGTATAGATTTTGGATTTAATATCAAAGTGTTCAGCCATTTTATTCATCGGATTATCCTTAATTTTTTAATGACAGTATATCTAAAAGCTCAAAAAATATTTTTTTAGTTTTGCGATCATCGTCGCATTTTTACTTTTTGATTCTATACGATAATCATTTCATCAAAAGAAGAATGATGATTGAATTAATACCTTACAATTATGCTTTAATTCGGATAAAATTACGCACTATCAAAATATAAGTACCAATTTCAATATTAAATCTCGTATAAGGAAAATAAATGAAAAATATCAATCCAGTTCAAACGGTTGCGTGGACTCAATTAGAGCAACATAAAGCAGAAAATTTAACGATTGCAGAGTTGTTCGCACAGGATAGTCAGCGTTTTGATAGTTATTCACGTCAATTTGAAGATCAAATGTTAGTGGATTTTTCAAAAAATGCGATCAATCAAACAACCTTAGATTTATTATATAAATTAGCCGATGAGTGTCAGCTTGAATCTGCAAAACAAGCGATGTATTCAGGTCAAAAAATTAACCGTACCGAAGATCGTGCCGTGTTGCATACCGCATTGCGTAACCGTGCCAATACGCCAATTATGGTGGACGGTAGTGATGTAATGCCAGAAGTAAATGCTGTGTTGGCAAAAATGAAAGGTTTTTGTGAGCGTGTAATTTCTGGCGAGTGGAAAGGTTATACGAATAAAGCGATTACTGATGTGATTAACATTGGTATCGGTGGTTCAGATTTAGGTCCTTATATGGTTACCGAAGCGTTACGTCCATATAAAAATCATTTAACAATGCACTTTGTGTCTAACGTGGACGGTACGCACATTGCAGAAACTTTGAAAAAATGTAACCCTGAAACGACTCTTGTGTTAGTGGCGTCAAAAACCTTTACGACACAAGAAACAATGACAAACGCACATTCAGCACGTGATTGGTTATTAGCCAGTGCGAAAGAGGAAAGTGCGGTAGCGAAACACTTTGTGGCACTTTCAACCAATGCAACCGAAGTGGCAAAATTTGGTATTGATACTGAAAATATGTTTGAATTCTGGAACTGGGTTGGCGGACGTTATTCATTATGGTCAGCAATCGGGCTTTCTATTGCGTTATCTATTGGTTTTGAAAACTTCGAGCAGTTGCTTGAAGGGGCGCATAAAATGGATCAGCATTTCTTAACTGCACCTGTTGAGCAAAATATCCCAACACTTTTAGCCTTAATTGGTATTTGGAACAGCAATTTCTTAGGGGCTGAAACGGAAGCTATTTTACCTTACGACCAATATTTACATCGTTTTGCGGCCTACTTCCAACAAGGAAATATGGAATCAAATGGTAAATATGTAGGACGTGATGGCAAAGTGGTGACACACCAAACTGGTCCAATTATTTGGGGCGAACCTGGTACAAACGGTCAGCACGCGTTCTATCAATTAATTCATCAAGGCACAAAAATTATTCCTTGTGATTTTATTGCACCAGCACAAACACATAATAACGTGTCGGATCATCACAGCAAATTACTTTCAAACTTCTTCGCACAAACTGAGGCGTTGGCTTTTGGTAAATCAAAAGAAGTAGTTGAAAAAGAATTTTTAGATGCAGGTAAAACTCTTGAAGAGGTGGCGGAAATCGTACCATTTAAAGTGTTTGAAGGTAACCGTCCAACCAACTCAATTTTAGTACAAAAAATCACACCTTATAGCTTAGGGGCATTGATTGCGATGTACGAACACAAAATTTTCGTACAAGGCGTTATTTTCAACATTTATAGCTTTGACCAATGGGGCGTAGAATTAGGTAAACAATTAGCGAACCGTATTCTCCCAGAACTTGAAAATGATGAAACGATCGCAAGCCACGATAGTTCAACCAATGGCTTGATCAATCAGTTTAAGGCTTGGCGTTAATTATTTAAATAATAAGCCTCAATTATATTAAAATAGTTGAGGCTTTTTTATGCTCATTATCCAAGTAGTGTTTTATTTGGTTTTCCCGCTTCTTCTCTTGCGAGCTTTGGCACAAGATAGCCAGATGAAATACGTTGTAGCTCCTTATAAATCTTAAAGGCTTGATTATCATCAATATAAAAATGACTTGCTCCTTCAACCTTGTCTAATACGTGTAGATAGTAAGGTAAAATAGACATAGAAAACAATTTATCGCTTAATGCTTTAAGAATTTTTGCATCATCGTTTACTCCTTTCAACAATACCGATTGATTAAGTAAAGTGACATTCGTATCACGTAACATTTTCATTTTTTCTGCGAAATATTCATCTATTTCATTTGCGTGATTGATATGGGTAACTAATACAATATTTAAATGAGTTTGTTTAAATATATCGCATAATTTTTCAGTAATTCGATTTGGAATAACCACTGGTACACGAGAGTGAATACGCAGTGTTTTAATGTGAGTTATCTTTTCTAATTGAGTGATCAGCCAATCAAATTCTTCATCTTTTGCCATCATCGGATCACCTCCAGATAGCACGACTTCTTCGATCTCACTCTGCTCTCGAATATAGTTTAAACTTTCTACCCATACCGTTTTTCCATTTTTTACTTCATCATAAGGAAAATGACGACGAAAGCAGTAACGACAATTAATAGCACAACTATTTTTTATCATAAATAACAGTCGGTTATGATATTTATGTAAAATATTAGGTGCGGGAGATTCCTGCTCTTCAAGTGGATCGGTAGTAAATCCTTCCATTTTTGTAAATTCTTCAAAAGATGTGACCGCCTGTAAAAATAGTGGATCATTTTTATCTTTTTTTTGCATCTTTTGGGCAAAAGGACGTGGTATTCGCATTGCAAAGAGTTTGCGAGCTAATAAATCTTGTTCAAACTCTTTAGGATCGAACTCTAAATAGTTTAAGAGATCGATAGGATCATTAAATGCTTGTGCTAAATCCTGTAACCATAGCGGTTTTTTTTCGCCAATTTTTATATTTTGATGTATCATATATACGTTAATATTTTAGCTTTCATTCCAAAAGCATAAAGTTTATACTAGCTGTATAAACTAAGATAGTATTAATAATAAATTTTTATATATTTAGATAGTTAATTTTGAGGATAAAATGGCAACTTATAGTACAACTGATTTCAAACCAGGTCTTAAATTTATTCAAGACGGTGAACCTTGCACCATCGTTGAAAATGAATTTGTAAAACCAGGAAAAGGACAAGCTTTTACTCGTACAAGAATTCGTAAATTGATTTCAGGTAAGGTTTTAGAAATCAACTTTAAATCAGGTTCAACAGTGGAAGCGGCAGATGTAATGGATACTAACTATAATTATTCATATAAAGATGAAGATTTTTGGTATTTTATGCACCCAGAAACATTTGATATGATTGCTGCCGATGCAAAAGCTGTGGCGGATAATGACAAATGGCTTGTAGATCAAGCTGATTGTGTGATTACTTTATGGAATGATAGCCCAATTGTAGTTACACCTCCAAACTTTGTTGAATTAGAAGTAATTGAAACAGATCCAGGTTTGAAAGGTGATACCGCAGGAACAGGTGGCAAACCAGCAACCTTAAGTACTGGTGCTGTAGTTCGAGTTCCATTATTTATCCAGATTGGAGAAGTCATAAAAGTAGATACTCGTTCTGGTGAATATGTATCTCGTGTAAAATAGTTTTTTAGGTTGAGTATGAAAATACTCAACTTTATTTTTATTAAACAAAAAATATAGCACGAGTATTTCTATTCGTGCTCTTTGATGTTGATTCCTTTTAAAAGGATTTTATATGTTAAATTCACTCCCATTCCGAGCGATTGTTTCAGATTTAGATGGAACACTTCTTAATACTCATCATAAAATAGGTAATTTTACTACTGAGATTCTTGAACAGCTGGCTCAAAAAGGTGTAGATATTTTTTTAGCAACAGGACGAAATTATCCTGATGTAAAACACATTATTAGTAAAATTAATCTTGATGATGCAATGTTAATTACCTCAAATGGAGCGAGAACAAATAAATTATCTGGTGAGGTTTTATCTAACGAATATCTGCTTGAAACAATTGCTTTTGAATTAATGAATATTGATTTTGATGAAACAAAAGTATGTATTAATAGTTATCAAGGTGATAATTGGTTTATTAATCGTGATATACCAGAATTAAAACAGTTTCATATAGAATCTGGCTACTGTTATAAAGTCGTTAATTTTGCCACACACCATAGTAAACAAACTGAAAAAATATGTTATATAGCAAAACAAGCAGATGACTTAAACCAAATTGAACAATATATTATTCAACAATATAGTAACCAAGTACAAATTACTCGCTCATTACCTTATTGTTTAGAAGTAATGAATAAAGGGGTTTGTAAAGCCAATGCTCTTGAAAAATTAGTTAAATTAAAAGGTTATACTATGGCAGATTGTATTGCATTTGGAGATGGATTAAATGATATTGAAATGATCTCAAGAGTAGGTAAAGGCTGTATTATGAGTAATGCAGATCAAAATTTAAAAATCAAACTCCCTCAAAACGAAATTATTGGTTCAAATAAAGACGAAGCAGTGGCACACTACTTACAGAAATTGTTTTACTAATTAAAGCAACAAAGCTATGAAATACTAGATAAATTGGGAACAAAACCTAAAGTGGAAAGCTAATATCGACACTATGCCACAAACTGTGTAAGTTCTAAAAATAGGGTTCAGGGTTGTCCTTGAATCCTATCTCCAAAAATAGTCAAAAATTGATTTAAAATCAAGCCTCAATTTCTATCCATTTTTGTCCTTTATACCCCATTTTCATTGTCTTTTAAATACAAAAAAGCCGTAACTATTTCTAGTTACGGCTCTTCCTTCTTATAAAACCCTGATGGTGTCCTACTCTCACATAGGGAGACCCTACACTACCATCGGCGTTACAACTTTTCACTTCTGAGTTCGGTATGGAATCAGGTGGTTCCGCTGCACTATGGCCATCAGGAATATTCTTTTCTGTTAATGTCACTTCTACATAACACTAACTCTATGTTCTCTAAATTAAAAACAAGCTTCTACTTTAACTTTCTTAAACTTCAAACTCCAACCTTACAGTCTTCTGTCTTCCGTCCTCTGTCTTCTGAAACAAAAACACTTGAGTGTTGTATGGTTAAGTCTCTCGGGCAATTAGTACAGGTTAGCTCAACGTCTCACAACGCTTACACACCCTGCCTATCTACGTCTTAGTCTCAAACAACCCTTACAATCTTATAGATTGGGAGAACTCATCTCAAGGCTAGTTTCGTGCTTAGATGCTTTCAGCACTTATCTATTCCGCATGTAGCTACCCAGCAATGCTTCTGGCGAAACAACTGGAACACCAGTGATGCGTCCACTCCGGTCCTCTCGTACTAGGAGCAGCCCCTTTCAATTCTCCAACGCCCACGGCAGATAGGGACCGAACTGTCTCACGACGTTCTAAACCCAGCTCGCGTACCACTTTAAATGGCGAACAGCCATACCCTTGGGACCTACTTCAGCCCCAGGATGTGATGAGCCGACATCGAGGTGCCAAACACCGCCGTCGATATGAACTCTTGGGCGGTATCAGCCTGTTATCCCCGGAGTACCTTTTATCCGTTGAGCGATGGCCCTTCCATTCAGAACCACCGGATCACTATGACCTACTTTCGTACCTGCTCGACATGTCCGTCTCGCAGTCAAGCTTGCTTATACCATTGTACTAACCTCACGATGTCCGACCGTGATTAGCAAACCTTCGTACTCCTCCGTTACTCTTTGGGAGGAGACCGCCCCAGTCAAACTACCCACCAGACACTGTCCGAACACCCGTTTCGGGTGCTTCGTTAGAACATCAAACGTTAAAGGGTGGTATTTCAAGGTTGACTCCATAACAACTGGCGTTGCTACTTCTAAGTCTCCCACCTATCCTACACATTAAAATTCAAGGTTCAGTGTCAAGCTATAGTAAAGGTTCACGGGGTCTTTCCGTCTAGCCGCGGGTACACCGCATCTTCACGGCGATTTCAATTTCACTGAGTCTCGGGTGGAGACAGCCTGGCCATCATTATGCCATTCGTGCAGGTCGGAACTTACCCGACAAGGAATTTCGCTACCTTAGGACCGTTATAGTTACGGCCGCCGTTTACTGGGGCTTCTATCAGAAGCTTCTCTTTCGATTACATCATCAATTAACCTTCCAGCACCGGGCAGGCATCACACCCTATACGTCCACTTTCGTGTTTGCAGAGTGCTGTGTTTTTAATAAACAGTTGCAGCCAGCTGGTATCTTCGACCGGTTCAACCTTCACCCGTAAAGGGCTACAATCTACGCCGGCGCACCTTCTCCCGAAGTTACGGTGCTATTTTGCCTAGTTCCTTCACCCGAGTTCTCTCAAGCGCCTGAGTATTCTCTACCTGATCACCTGTGTCGGTTTACAGTACGATTTATAATAACCTATGCTTAGTGGCTTTTCCTGGAAGCGTGGTATCAGTTACTTCATCTCCTTAGAGATTCGTCATCACTTCTCGGTGTTATACAGAATTCCGGATTTGCCTAGAATTCCCACCTACCGGCTTAAACAGGGATATCCAATACCCTGATAACCTAACCTTCTCCGTCCCCACATCGCAGTTATTACAAGTACGGGAATATTAACCCGTTTCCCATCGACTACGCTTTTCAGCCTTGCCTTAGGGGTCGACTCACCCTGCCCCGATTAACGTTGGACAGGAAACCTTGATCTTCCGGCGAACGAGTTTTTCACTCGTTTTATCGTTACTTATGTCAGCATTCGCACTTCTGATACGTCCAGCAAACCTCTCGATTCACCTTCATCCGCTTACAGAACGCTCCCCTACCCAACAGGCGTATCACAAATATTCCTCAATCCTTACTTTATTCCAACTCGACGTATGGAACGCTTGGACGTCTTTCACTTCGTGAAAGCCGTCAATCGTAAATTATAAGGCGTATTTGTGATACGCCTGATGCCGCAGCTTCGGTGCTATATTTGAGCCCCGTTACATCTTCCGCGCAGGCCGACTCGACTAGTGAGCTATTACGCTTTCTTTAAATGGTGGCTGCTTCTAAGCCAACATCCTAGCTGTCTAAGCCTTCCCACTTCGTTTCCCACTTAATATAGACTTTGGGACCTTAGCTGGCGGTCTGGGTTGTTTCCCTCTTCACGACGAACGTTAGCACCCGCCGTGTGTCTCCTGAGTATCACTCTTTGGTATTCGGAGTTTGCATCGGGTTGGTAAGCCGGGATGGCCCCCTAGCCGAAACAGTGCTCTACCCCCAAAGGTGTCCGCTCAAGGCTCTACCTAAATAGATTTCGGGGAGAACCAGCTATCTCCCGGTTTGATTGGCCTTTCACCCCCAGCCACAAGTCATCCGCTAATTTTTCAACATTAGTCGGTTCGGTCCTCCAGTTAGTGTTACCCAACCTTCAACCTGCCCATGGCTAGATCACCGGGTTTCGGGTCTATACCTTGCAACTAAACGCCCAGTTAAGACTCGGTTTCCCTACGGCTCCCCTATTCGGTTAACCTTGCTACAAAATATAAGTCGCTGACCCATTATACAAAAGGTACGCAGTCACAACTCGAAGTTGCTCCTACTGCTTGTACGTACACGGTTTCAGGTTCTATTTCACTCCCCTCGCAGGGGTTCTTTTTACCTTTCCTTCACAGTACTTGTTCACTATCGGTCAATCAGGAGTATTTAGCCTTGGAGGATGGTCCCCCCATCTTCAAACAGGATATCACGTGTCCCGCCCTACTTATCGTTAGCTTAGTTCCACAATTGTATTTTCAGATACGGGATTATCACCCTCTTTGATTGAGTTTCCCAACTCATTCTCTTAATACTAATGCTAAAACTAACTGGCTCTTCCACTTTCGCTCGCCGCTACTCACAGAATCTCGGTTGATTTCTTTTCCTCGGGGTACTTAGATGTTTCAGTTCTCCCGGTTCGCTTCAATGACCTATGTATTCAGTCATTGATAATAGGTTCTTCACCTATTGGGTTTCCCCATTCGGAAATCTTGGAATTATCACGTTTCTTATCAACTCTTCCAAGCTTATCGCAGATTAGCACGTCCTTCTTCGCCTCTGATTGCCAAGGCATCCACCGTGTACGCTTAGTCACTTAACCATACAACCTCAAGTATTCTTAAAATAAATCAAAGAAAACCTAACGTTGTTACATTAAACAACTCAAGTTCGTATGTTGCTTTTGTTCAACATACTATTTTTTAGTTTCTTACTCAGACTTCTTCTCAAAAAACAGCCACTTTAACAAATTACAGTTTTAATTCCTGTCATCTGTCTTCCATACTCTGTCTTCTGAACTTGAAAGTCTTCAGTTTTCAGCTTGTTTCCAATTTTTTAAAGAACAATAAGATAATAAATATCTTTAAATGGCGTCCCCAGGGGGATTCGAACCCCCGTTACCGCCGTGAAAGGGCGATGTCCTAGGCCTCTAGACGATGGGGACAACATTTAGAGATACTCTTATCTCTCTTTTGTCTCTTATTTCTCTATCAAACAATCTGTGTGAGCACTCATTGTCGCTTATTCAGGTAAGGAGGTGATCCAACCGCAGGTTCCCCTACGGTTACCTTGTTACGACTTCACCCCAGTCATGAATCATACCGTGGTAAACGCCCTCCCGAAGGTTAAGCTATCTACTTCTGGTACAACCCACTCCCATGGTGTGACGGGCGGTGTGTACAAGGCCCGGGAACGTATTCACCGCGACATTCTGATTCGCGATTACTAGCGATTCCGACTTCATGGAGTCGAGTTGCAGACTCCAATCCGGACTTAGACGTACTTTCTGAGATTCGCTTACCATCGCTGGTTCGCCGCCCTCTGTATACGCCATTGTAGCACGTGTGTAGCCCTACTCGTAAGGGCCATGATGACTTGACGTCGTCCCCACCTTCCTCCAGTTTATCACTGGCAGTCTCCTTTGAGTTCTCAGCATTACCTGCTAGCAACAAAGGATAAGGGTTGCGCTCGTTGCGGGACTTAACCCAACATTTCACAACACGAGCTGACGACAGCCATGCAGCACCTGTCTCATAGTTCCCGAAGGCACAAGACTATCTCTAGTCTCTTCTATGGATGTCAAGAGTAGGTAAGGTTCTTCGCGTTGCATCGAATTAAACCACATGCTCCACCGCTTGTGCGGGCCCCCGTCAATTCATTTGAGTTTTAACCTTGCGGCCGTACTCCCCAGGCGGTCAATTTATCGCGTTAGCTACGGGCGCCAGGCTTAAAGCCCAACCCCCAAATTGACATCGTTTACAGCGTGGACTACCAGGGTATCTAATCCTGTTTGCTACCCACGCTTTCGCACCTCAGCGTCAGTCTCTCTCCAAGGGGCTGCCTTCGCCTTCGGTATTCCTCCACATCTCTACGCATTTCACCGCTACACGTGGAATTCTACCCCTCCCTAGAGGACTCTAGTCGCCCAGTCTCAAATGCAATTCCCAAGTTAAGCTCGGGGCTTTCACATCTGACTTAGACAACCGCCTGCGTGCCCTTTACGCCCAGTTATTCCGATTAACGCTCGCACCCTCCGTATTACCGCGGCTGCTGGCACGGAGTTAGCCGGTGCTTCTTCTGCGACTAACGTCAATGTTTGCACCTATTAGATACAAACCCTTCCTCATCGCTGAAAGAACTTTACAACCCGAAAGCCTTCTTCATTCACGCGGCATGGCTGCATCAGGGTTTCCCCCATTGTGCAATATTCCCCACTGCTGCCTCCCGTAGGAGTCTGGACCGTGTCTCAGTTCCAGTGTGGCTGGTCATCCTCTCAAACCAGCTAGAGATCGTCAGCTTGGTGAGCCTTTACCTCACCAACTACCTAATCTCACTTGGGCTCATCTCGTGGTATATGGTCCGAAGATCCCATACTTTAATCTTTCGATATTACGCGGTATTAGCTACAGTTTCCCGTAGTTATCCCCCTCCACAAGGCAGATTCCCAAGCATTACTCACCCGTCCGCCACTCGTCAGCAAGAAAGCAAGCTTTCTCCTGTTACCGTTCGACTTGCATGTGTTAAGCCTGCCGCCAGCGTTCAATCTGAGCCATGATCAAACTCTTCAATTAAAAGTTTAATCGCTCAATAAACTGACATAGAATTTTTATTAAATAAATTTTCAGTGACACTTATTAAGACTTCTTTATTTCAAATATTTTTTTCAAATAAGTCAATCAACAAGTGCCCACACAGATTGTCTGATAAATTGTTAAAGAGCAAAAAACAACGACGCACCTAGCAAAATCTTTCACAACAGTGCGTCGTTGTGTGTGGCGTATTATAGAGATTTTTAAAGGCGACGCAAGTACTTTTTGGAAAAATATTTAATTTTTTTGCTATCCGATGTTTTTTAATTCAATTTGAATGTTTTTTGTAAATTTTTATTAAAATGTGACCGCTATTTCTAACTGTGATGAAATAAAATTTCTTCCCTAAAAACAAAAAACGTCCTGATATTAGGACGTTTTAGCTTATATCAAAAAAAATTATTATTTTTTCTTCGCTTTTGGATTCGGTAAGTCAGTGATTGATCCTTCAAATACTTCCGCGGCTAATCCAACTGATTCGTGTAGCGTTGGATGTGCGTGAATAGTAAGTGCAAGATCTTCCGCATCACACGCCATTTCAATCGCAAGACCAATTTCGCCTAATAATTCTCCACCATTAGCACCAACAATCGCACCACCAAGTACTTGATGGGTATCTTTATCAAAGATAAGTTTTGTCATTCCTTCTGAACATTCAGAGGCAATCGCACGACCTGATGCAGCCCAAGGGAATTTAGCCACTTCAAAGTTTAAGCCTTCTTGACGACACTCTTTCTCAGTTTTACCAACCCAAGCCACTTCTGGTTCAGTATAAGCGATTGAAGGAATAACTTTAGGATCAAAATAATGTTTTTTCCCTGCAATCACTTCTGCGGCAACATGACCTTCGTGAACCCCTTTGTGTGCTAACATTGGTTGCCCTACGATATCACCGATAGCAAAAATATGTGGTACGTTGGTTCGTAGTTGTTTATCTACATTGATAAAACCACGTTCATCCACTTCAACACCCGCTTTACCAGCATCAATTAATTTACCATTTGGTGTACGACCAATGGCAACTAATACAGCATCATAACGTTTTGTATCGTTACAGGCTTTACCTTCCATTGTAACGTAAATACCATCGTCTTTTGCCTCAACCGCTGTCACTTTGGTTTCGAGCATTAATTTGAATTTTTTCTCAACCTGTTTGGTATAAATTTGCACGATGTCTTTATCTGCTGCAGGGATCACTTGATCAAACATTTCTACTACATCTACTTCTGAACCTAGTGATTGATACACTGTTCCCATTTCTAAACCAATGATGCCACCACCCATTATTAATAGGCGTTTTGGTACTTCTTTTAGTTTAAGAGCATCCGTTGAATCCCAAACTCGAGGATCTTCGTGTGGAATAAAAGGTAATTGGATTGGACGAGAACCCGCTGCAATAATGGCATTATCAAATTTAACCGTTGTTGCATTCCCTTTACGATCACGTGCCACTAATGTATTCGGATCAGTAAAAGAAGCTAAACCTTCAACAATCGTTACTTTACGTGCTTTTGCCATTCCTGCAAGACCACCTGTTAATTTAGAAACAACGTTTTCTTTACCTTCACGCACTTTATCTAAATCAATTTTTGGCTCGCCAAATGTGATGCCGTTACGCTCAATATGTTTTGCTTCTTCAATTACCTTTGCAACGTGAAGTAATGCTTTTGATGGTATACAACCTACGTTTAAACATACACCACCAAGTGTTGAATAACGTTCAACAATCACAGTTTCTAAACCTAAATCTGCACAACGAAAAGCAGCTGAATAACCTGCTGGACCTGCACCTAATACCACAACTTGTGTTTTAATTTCTTTACTCATATTAACCTCTTTATCAATAGGTTGTGTAGCGGTAAGATAATACTAAAAATTTGCAAATTTTTGCTGTGATCTTACCGCTTCTTTTATTATTCTACATTGCTAAACGGCGTAAATCTGCCAATACACTACTTAAGAATGTAATAAATCTCGCACCATCAGCACCGTCAATCACTCGGTGATCGTAAGATAATGATAATGGTAGCATTAAACGTGGTTCAAAATCTTTACCGTTCCATACTGGTGTCATTTCAGATCTTGATACACCTAAAATCGCCACTTCTGGTGCATTTACAATTGGAGTAAAGTGAGTACCACCAATTCCTCCTAAACTTGAAATAGTAAAGCAGCCGCCTTGCATATCTGATGCAGTGAGTTTTCCTTCACGTGCTTTTTTAGAGATTTCTGAAATTTCACGAGAAAGCTCCAAAATACCTTTGTTATTCACATTTTTAAATACTGGTACCACTAAGCCGTTTGGTGTATCTACGGCGATACCAATATTTACGTATTTTTTAAGTGTTAAACGCTGACCATCTTCTGAAAGTGAACTGTTAAAGCGAGGGAATTCTTCTAACGCTTTTGCGGCAGCTTTCATAATGAATACAAGTGGCGTGATTTTCACGTCTTGTTTGGTTTTTTGTAAGTAAGCATTTTGCTCTTTACGGAATGCTTCAAGGGTTGTGATATCCGCTTTATCCCATTGTGTTACGTGAGGGATCATTACCCAGTTACGGTGTAAGTTTGCCCCTGAGATTTTTTGGATACGACCTAATTCAACTTCTTCGGTTTCCCCAAATTTGCTGAAATCAACTTTTGGCCAAGGTAATAAACCTAAACCAGAACCGTCTGCCACGCCTTTGCCTGCTTTACCTGATGCTTTGTTTTCAAATACTTGAACCGCATTTTTCACATAAGCTTGTAAATCTTCTTTCACAATACGGTTTTTGCGACCTGTACCTTTCACGTTATCTAGGTTTACCCCAAACTCACGTGCTAAACGACGAATCACTGGTGTTGCGTGAGCAAAACTTGCACTTTCTTCTACTTTATCTTGGCTTAAACCAGATTCATTTTTCGCAGAAGAAGTTACTGGTGCAGGTGCTGCTTCTTGTTTTGGTGCTTCTGTTGGTGCTGCTTGTGGTTGAGCTGGTGTTTCTACCGTTGCTGGTGCAGAAGTTTCAAAACGCATCACTAATTTACCGGTAGAAACCATATCGCCTTCGGCAATTAAAATTTCTTTAACCACACCCGCCATTGGTGCAGGTACTTCCATTGAGGCTTTGTCGCCTTCAACGTTTAAGATTGATTGATCGACTTCAACACTGTCACCAACTTTAATCATAATTTCAGTTACGGTTACTTCATCACCACCGATATCAGGTACGTTTACATCAACGACTGCTGATGCTGTTGTCACAGGTGTAGCTACTGGTGTTTCTGCTTTTGGTTCTTCTGCTGGTGTAGGTACTGTGTCAGCAGATTCTAACACTAACATTGGGCTACCCGTTGTTACTGCATCACCTTCTTTTACAAGAATTTCTTTTATCACACCCGCTTCAGGTGCTGGTACTTCCATTGATGCTTTATCGCCTTCAACGTTAATTACTGATTGATCCACTTCGATGGTATCGCCTACTTTTACCATTATTTCTGTAACAGTAACTTCATCACCACCAATATCTGGAATTTGAATTTGTTTTGCCATTGTATATTCCTTAAATATTTAAGCGGTAAGTTCTTATGTAAAATTTGCAAATTTTATGCTCAATCTTACCGCTTGGTTTTACTATAATTTTATGAATTATGCGTAAAATGGGTCTGCTTTTTCAGCATTAATACCAAATTTAGCAATTGCCTCTGAAACTACTTTTTTCTCAATACTCCCTTGTTTTGCAAGCTCTGTTAAGGCAGCAATCACAACATAGTGAGCATCAACTTCAAAGTGATCTCGTAAGTTTTCACGGCTATCTGAACGACCAAAACCATCTGTACCTAATACCGCATAGCTTGATGCTGGAATAAAGGCACGTACCTGTTCAGCAAAGAGTTTCATATAATCTGTTGCGGCTACGGCTGGTGCATTATTCATTACTTGAGCAATGTAAGGTACTTTTGCTTCTGCTTCTGGGTGCAATAAATTCCAGCGTGTTACATCATTACCTTCACGAGCCACTTCTGTAAATGATGGTACACTATATACATCAGAAGAAATACCGTAATCATTTGCAAGAATTTGTGCTGCTTCACGTACGTGACGGAAAATTGCACCAGAACCTAATAACTGAACTTTCACTTTGCCTTTCGTCTGACCTTCTGCTTCAATGGTTTCAAATTTATAGATACCTTTACGGATACCTTCTTCTGCACCTTGTGGCATTGCTGGTTGATCGTAAGTTTCGTTTAAAGTAGTGATGTAGTAGAACACGTCTTCTTGGTCACCATACATACGACGTAAACCGTCTTGCATAATTACCGCTACTTCATAAACGTAAGCAGGATCATAAGAAACACAGTTAGGAATAGTTAATGATTGAATATGGCTGTGACCGTCTTCGTGTTGTAAACCTTCACCATTCAGTGTTGTACGACCAGAAGTTCCGCCAATCATAAATCCTCTTGCTCGTTGATCGCCCGCTGCCCACATCAAATCGCCGACGCGTTGGAAACCAAACATTGAATAATAGATAAAGAATGGGATCATTGGTAAATTATTGGTTGAATATGATGTTGCAGCGGCTAACCAAGACGATGTTGCACCTAATTCATTGATACCTTCTTGCAATACTTGACCATCAGCGGCTTCTTTGTAGTAGGCAACTTGTTCACGATCTGATGGAGTATAAAGTTGTCCTTTAGGATTATAAATACCCACTTGACGGAATAAACCTTCCATACCAAATGTACGTGCTTCATCCGCTAAAATTGGCACGATATTTTTACCAATACCTTTATCTTTCAATAAAGTATTTAAGAAACGTACAAATGCCATTGTGGTTGAAATTGGACGTTTCTGTTCTTCTAATAATGGTGCAAATTCTTCTAAAGTTGGAATATTAAATTCCGTGGTAAATTTAGGTAAACGTGTTGGCACATAACCTTTTAAATTTTGACGTTGTTTGTGCAGATATTCATATTCTGCTGAACCTTCTTCAAATTTCACATAAGGGTAGTTTTCAATCTCTTCATCTTTAACAGGAAGATCAAAATAATCACGGAATGAACGTAAGCTATGCTCAGACATTTTTTTAGTTTGGTGTGCGACATTTTTACTTTGTGCTTCTTCAATTTTATAACCTTTAATAGTTTGCACTAATAACACAACTGGCTTACCTACTGTCTGAGCTTTATGATAAGCGGCATACATTTTAATAGTATCGTGTCCACCACGAGTTAAACGCCAAATTTCATCATCTGTCATATCAGCAACTAATGCCGCAGTTTCAGGGTAGCGATTAAAGAAATGCTCACGCACATAAGCACCGTCTTTTGATTTGAATGTTAAGTAATCACCATCAACCACTTCCATCATCAGCTGTGCTAATTTTCCTGACGCATCTTTTTCAAATAATTTATCCCAACGTCTGCTCCACATTACTTTGATCACTTCCCAGCCAGCACCGCTGAATAAACCTTCTAATTCTTGAACAATTTTACCATTACCGTTTACGGGACCATCTAAACGTTGTAAGTTACAGTTAACCACAAAAATTAAGTTATCTAAATTCTCACGACCAGCAAGGGTTAATGCACCTTTTGATTCGATTTCATCCATCTCACCATCGCCAAGATACGCATAGACTTTTTGCTCAGTCGTATCTTTTAAGCCACGGTTATGTAAGTATTTTAAGAAACGTGCTTGATAAATGGCATTTACAGGACCTAATCCCATAGAAACCGTTGGAAACTGCCAGAATTCTGGTAATAATTTAGGGTGTGGATATGAAGATAAACCTTTACCGCCCACTTCTTGACGGAAGTTATTCATTTGTTCTTCTGTTAAACGACCTTCAACAAATGCACGAGCGTAGATACCTGGAGCAGAGTGACCTTGAAAGAACACCAAATCGCCACCATCTTTGTCATTTCTTGCTCTGAAAAAGTGGTTAAATGCTACTTCGTAAATTGTTGTTGCGGCTTGATAAGAAGAAATATGTCCGCCTAATTCAAGATCTTTTTTACCTGCTTTTAACACCATCATAATCGCATTCCAACGGATTGCACTACTAATACGGCGTTCAAGTTCTAAGTTCCCTGGATAAGTTGGTTCATCTGCCACATCAATAGTATTGATATAAGGAGTGGTACAACCAGAAGAAACAGCAACACCATTTTCACGTGCTTGCTGAATCACTTGTTCAATAATAAATTGAGCACGCTCCGTGCCTTCCGCTTTTACTAATGAATTAACTGCAAGTAACCAATCATTTGTTTCAATTGGATCTACGTCATTTTTGATATTTTCTGACATACTTTATTCCTATGGGTTTATTAATTACAACCGAATAACATTTTTTTAACAAAACATATTATTCGACGAAATTTTAGACAGACATAAGCATATATTCAATGCTATTTTAATCATATATTTTTATTATCCATCTAGGTTGAATAAGCTATCCGATTGATATTAAACAAATTTTTAAAATATTAAAAAAATGTTTAAATTGTACAGATAAATTTGCAGAACAAGATAACAAAAACAAGCGTATTTGTCCATTGAGCAAGTAAAGATTAATGAATAATTTTTAATTTTGATTAATTGCAAATATTAAAAAAGAAGTAACCGCTTGTTTTATTAAATTTTGCGA
This sequence comes from Phocoenobacter atlanticus subsp. cyclopteri, assembly GCF_018343795.1. Lineage (GTDB taxonomy): Bacteria > Pseudomonadota > Gammaproteobacteria > Enterobacterales > Pasteurellaceae > Phocoenobacter > Phocoenobacter atlanticus. Next base: position 281,083 of record NZ_CP074346.1, on the reverse strand, counting down.
CTTAAATCGAAAAAATTTATTTCTAATCTGATTTTTTATTACTCATTTTTTATAGTGATGACTATTTTACAACAAATGAGATTATTCTTTATGTGGCGATTATTCTTCCTATTTATTTTTATACCTAATTTAGTAGCACAACCCCTTGATTTAATGTTATTAGAAAAATACCAAAATCAACATATTGAAGGATGGGTGGTAAGTGAAAAATTAGATGGCATACGAGGTTTTTGGGATGGTAAACAGCTTCTTAGCCGACAAAACTATCTCCTTTCTGCTCCTGATTATTTTACTAAAGATTTTCCTCCTTTTGCCATTGATGGTGAGTTATTTAGTGAGCGTAACCAATTTAGTCACATTTCATCTATTGTTCGAGGATCTAATGCGGAGGATTGGAAGGCATTAAAGCTTTATGTCTTTGATGTTCCTAATGTAAGCGGTCACTTATTTGATCGTTTACGCAAATTAGAAAATTATTTAAAGTTACATCCAACACCTTATATTAAAATTATAAAGCAGATTCCCATTAAAAATAAAAGCCAGCTCAATCAGTTTTTTACTGAAGTACAAGGTTTAAAAGGTGAAGGCGTCGTTATTCGTAATCCTCAGGCTTCTTATATTAATGGTCGCTCGTCACAAATTTTAAAATTTAAAGCCGTTTATGATGATGAATGTACGGTAACTGCTCATCATCTTGGTAAAGGAAAATATCAAGGAAAAATGGGGTCTGTTAGCTGTTCAAATAGCTACGGTAAATTTAAAATTGGATCAGGTTTTTCAGATAAAGATCGAGTAAATCCACCTGCTATCGGCTCTGTAATTACCTACAAATATCGTGGATTTACATCAAAAGGTAAACCTCGTTTTGCAACATTTTGGCGAATTCGACAAGACAAATAAGCTTAAAAGCAGTACAATATTACCTTTATTTTTAACTTAATATTAGTTTTTAAGGATTATTTATGGAATTCCAAATTTGCCCAAAATGTAGTAGTGAACATACTTATCACGATTCAATTCAATTTGTTTGTCCCGAATGTGCTTATGAATGGACTGGTGAAGAAGTAGAAAATAATGATGAAGACCAGTTAATTGTAAAAGATAGTAATGGTAATCTACTCGCTGATGGTGATGATGTTATTTTAATCAAAGATTTAAAATTAAAAGGTTCATCACAAGTATTAAAAAAGGGGACAAAATATAAAAAAATTCGTTTAGTGGATGGCGATCACGATGTAGATTGTGGCAAAATTATGCTGAAATCAGAATTCTTAAAAAAAGCATAGTTTAGGTTGAGCAATAAAAAAACCTACGATCAAAATCGTAGGTTTTTTATTGTCTATTTTTAATTAAACATCAAATGGGTCACTAAATATCATCGTTTCTACACGATCTGGACCTGTTGAAAGAATGGCAATTGGTACACCAACCACTTCTTCAATACGTTTAATATAATCTATCGCTGCTTGTGGTAACTCATCACGATTAGTTACACCGAAAGTATTTTCATCCCAACCTGGCATTGTTTCATAAATTGGCTCAACACCTTCCCAGTCTTTCGCTGCCATTGGTGCGTATTCAACAACTTTGCCATTTGGCATTTTGTAACCAACACAGATTTTAAGCTTTTCTAAGCCATCTAAAACATCAATTTTTGTCATACAGAAACCTGAAATTGAGTTAATTTGTACTGCACGACGCACTGCCACCGCATCAAACCAACCACAACGTCTTGCACGACCTGTTGAAGCACCAAATTCATTACCACGTTTGGCAATGGTTGCTCCCACATCATCAAATAATTCAGTTGTAAATGGACCACTTCCAACACGTGTACAATAGGCTTTAATAATACCTAATACATAATCAAGATTACGAGGACCAAAACCAGAACCTGTTGCCACGCCACCTGCGGTCGTGTTTGAGCTAGTAACAAATGGATAGGTACCGTGATCGATATCTAACATTGTTCCTTGTGCTCCTTCAAATAGGATATTATCGCCATTTGCACGAGCGGTGTGTAATAACGTGGTAATATCTTCTACCATTGCGGTGATGACATCTGCAACAGCAAATACATCATCTAAAGTTTTTTGATAATCTACTGGATCAGCTTTGTAGTAATGGACAAGCTGGAAGTTGTAATAATTTAAAATGTCTTTTAATTTTTCAGCAAAATGTTCTTTATCGAAAAGATCACTTACTCGTAAACCACGACGTGCCACTTTATCTTCATAAGCAGGACCAATTCCACGTCCTGTCGTACCGATTTTATTTTTACCTAACGCATTCTCACGCGCATTATCCATTGCGATATGATAAGGTAAAATCAATGGGCAAGCCTCTGAGATTTTTAAACGTCCACGCACATCAACGCCACGAGCTTCTAATTCTTTCATTTCAGTCATCAATGCTTCTGGTGAAAGCACGACACCATTAGCAATAATACAGGTCACATTATCACGTAAAATACCTGATGGTATTAAATGAAGAACGGTTTTCTCTCCATCAATAATTAGGGTATGCCCTGCATTGTGTCCACCTTGATAGCGAACAACGTATTTTGCACGATCTGTCAATAAATCAACTATTTTGCCTTTTCCTTCATCGCCCCATTGAGCACCAAGGACTGCTACACTTTTTCCCATAATAAACGCCTCCGTTTAATTTATTCTATTGGTTTTATTTACCATAAATTTTTAATTACATAAAAAATGACAATAAAAAACCCAATGCTATTTTCATTGGGTTTTAAATACTTTTACTCTGTAGGTAGTTGCATAAAACGGAAAAATTCGCTATTTGGTTTAATTAGCATCATATTATTTTTCCCTTCTCCAAAACTATTTTCATACGCTTTTAGACTGCGAACAAAACTATAAAATGCTGGATCTTGTCCAAAAGCATTCGCATAAATTTTTGCAGCTTTTGCATCCCCTTCCCCTTTTAATTCTGCCGCTTTCTTATTCGCATTGGCTAAAATTAAGGTTACTTTTTTATCTACATTCGCACGAATAAACTCTGCTTTTTCTTGCCCTTGTGAACGATGTTCTTTTGCTACCGCATTACGTTCTGCACGCATACGCTGATAAATAGAAGAAGAAACTTCATTTGGTAGATTAATTTGTTTTACTCGTACATCAATTACAGCAATTCCTAGTTTTTCAGCACTATCACTACCGATATTTAATGCTTTTTGAGCATCAACCATTAATTCTCCTCGAGAGCCAGAAACAATATCTTTAATGGTACGAGAACCAATTTCAGAACGTAAGCGGTCATTTACTTTACGTTTTAATAAGCTCGCTGCTTTATGATAATCGCCACCAGTAGCCATATAAAATTGTCCAAAATCACTAATTCGCCACTTAACATAAGAATCAACTAACAAGTCTTTTTTCTCAACAGTAACAAAACGATCTTCTGCACCATCTAAAGTTAAAATTCGAGCATCAAGCACTTTTAAGTGATCAAAGAAAGGGACTTTAAAATGTAAACCTGGTGTATAAACGACGACTTTATTGTCTGCATCACGGTGTACTTTATTAAAGCGTAACATTATGCCGCGTTGTCCTTCTTGAACCACAATAAGAGATTGGAAAAGAGTAAAGACAATAATAGCAATGATTGGTAATAATAATTTACGCATTATTCAAATCTCCCTTTACGACTAGACACTTCTCTGACTTCATCAGCACTATAAGGTACTGTTGCCACTTTAGATTCTACCATTTTTGTATTTTCTGGTAATAATGTGACCGCTTGTTGAGTTTGAGATTCTGTCATTTCTGGTAATGATGGTTTGTTCATCAATTTATCTATTGGTAATACCATCAAATTATTTGATTTCACATCATCCATCATTAGTTTAGGCGTATTTTTCATTACCTTTTCCATTGTTTCAAGGTATAAACGCTCTTTCATTATTTGTGGTGCCAATTTATATTCAGATAAAAGCTGAGTAAAACGAGAGGTTTCCCCTTTTGCATTCAAGACAACTTTTTCTTTATAACCACTTGCTTGTTCTAAAATACGTTGAGCATTACCACGTGCAATTGGCTCTTGACCTCGAGCATAGGCTTCAGCTTCACGAATTAAACGTTGTTCATCTTCCTGTGCTTTAATTGCGTCATCAAAAGCATCTTTCACTTCTTCTGGAGGACGAGCATATTGGAAGTTTACATCCGTTACTAATAATCCCATATCGTAAGTTTTGATAATTTCACGTAATTCTTTCCACGTTTTTTCACGTACAACTGCACGTCCAGTGGTTAAAATATCATCCATTGTCATATGACCAATAACATAACGTAATGCACTATCTGTTGCTTGCTTTAAACTATCATCAGGATTGACTACACTAAATAAATATTTAGCAGGATCATCAATACGGTATTGCACTGTCATTTCAACTGAAACCATATTTTCATCTTGTGTTAACATTGAACCACGAGTATTTAATTCAGACACTCGTTCAATATTAATTGGAATAACTTTATCAATGAACGTTGGCTTCCAGTTAAGACCAGGCATAACAATATCATTTACTTTACCAAAACGAGTAACAACGCCACGTTCAGCTTCTTTAATTGTGTAAAATCCAGATCCTGCCCAAACTAAAATACCTAAACCTAACACAAAAGGAAGTAATTTTGTTAACTGAGGCACTGGATTATTTTGGTTATTATTCCCTTCACCTTTAAAGTTCCCTAGTTTTTTTAATAAATTATTAAACACCTCTTCCAGATCGGGCGGTTGCTGATCATTTTTGGGTTTTTGAGGTTCTTGTTGATTTTCAGGCTTTTTGTCACCTGGTTTTCCCCAAGGATCTTGATTACCTGATTCATTCCACGACATAAGTTTCTCCGTTGAAATATTACTTGCTACAAACGATTGATTGTACCTATTTAATTTTGTTTTGGCTAGAGGGTAAAACATATAAAAAATGAATATTAGAAACACTAACCTTAGATGACTAAAAAAGCATTAAACAAACGCACTAAACACATCACTAAATACCCATTTTCAAGAAAATATATTTATACTAAAAAAATAGTCTCAACTCAAATGAGAGGGTTATTCATATTCTAACTACTACTATTTCATTTTTGCAAAAAGTTGCTATTATCTTACCGCTTTGTTTAAGCTAATCCAATAAATAAAGGCAGTAATATAAGTACTAATATATTAATAATAAATCCAAAACTGATAGCAATTGGTACCACTTGCATTCCACCTGTTTTTTGAATAATGGGTAAACTGACATCAAGTGAAGTTGCACCACCTAATCCCACTGCAGTTGAAGGAAAACGTTGCATAAAAAATGGGATAGTCAATAAACAAATAAGTTCACGAGAAAGATCGTTAAAAAAAGCAGTTGAACCCGCTACGGTTCCCCAAGCATCACCAATCAATACACTTGAAAGAGAATACCAACCTAAGCCTGATGCAAAAGTTAATCCTTGCACTAATGAAAAATTGCAAAAAACACTAATGATCATACCGCTTATCATTGTACTAACTAACATTACGATAGAAAGTTGAATACCCCTTTTATTAAGAAAAACATCTCGTAACGGAATACCACTATTTCTTAATTGAACACCTACACAAAAAATCATTATCACAAGAGGATAAACACTTAAATGAGATGAAAGTCTAACTATATCTTTAATTAAAAAACCGACTAAACCACCGATAAATACAGCTAAACATAACAATGTAGATTCTAATAATAATTTTGAACGAGATAGCATTACTTCATTACTTTGTGTTTCTAAACGAAAAGGAATAAGTAAATCGAATAGCAGTAAACAAATTATATTACACAACTGAATGATTATCGCCATCAGAAATGCGGTATAACCAATAGTAGGCAACACCGTTCCAAGATCATTGAGTTGCCCTAACGAGGCTCCCATTAAAAAAAGAATAAGATAAAGGCAAGAGGTTGAAAGACGGTTTATTCGATTTAACCACTCTTTTTGATTAATTAGAATCAAATAGCCCACAAAAAGTGGCACAAACACAATTAATAAACCAGATAACATTTATCATTCCTTATAATTTTAACAATAAATTGGCTAATGTTTTGACACCAATTCCTGTTGCTCCAGTTGCCCATAATTCATTTGGTGATTTACGGAAAGTCGCTGAACAATCAATATGTAGCCAATTTTGTGCATAGTTTTTTACAAAATAAGACAAAAATGCCGTTGCCGTACTTGCACCAGCACCAACACCAGCAGGCAAAGAGCCCACGTTTGCAATATCAGCAAAAGAAGAAGCGGTTTGATTACGATGAAATTCTTCAAAAGGTAATCGCCAAAATTTTTCATTTTCTGCTTTAGCTGAAGTAAGCAATTGCTCAATTAATTGATCATCAATAGAAAGGATACTATGATAATCATTGCCAACCGCCATTTTTGCTGCACCCGTTAAAGTCGCACAATCAATAATATAGTTAGGGTTTTGTTTATCCGCTTCAATTAGACCATCCGCCAAAACTAAACGCCCTTCAGCATCTGTATTTAATACTTCAACAGATACCCCATTGCTATAATGGATAATATCACCCAGTTTCATTGCTTGACCACTGATTGAGTTTTCAGCACAGCATAAATAGAGTTTTACACGTTGTTTTAAACCTCGAGCAATAGCTAATCCTAATGCACCCGTTAATAACGCAGCACCTCCCATATCAGTACGCATTGTTTCCATCGAGTTACTTGGCTTTAAGCTATAGCCACCAGTATCAAAAGTAATCCCTTTGCCGACTAAACAAGCCAAGACAGGTGCTTTTTCATCATTAGTTGGGTTGTAATCTAACTGCAGCATTGCGGGTGAATTAACGGCACCTTTACCCACAGCCCAAATGCCCTGATAATTTTGCTCTTTTAACGCTTCGCCACTAATTACTTTCACAGAAATTGAATTTTTTGCAAATTCTTCGATAAATGTAACCGCTTTATGAACCAATACTTCAGGTGTTACTACATCAGAAGGAGCATTAATCAATTCTTTAGTAAACTGTGTGCATCGAATACGAGCGTCTAGTTCAGATTGCTCTTGTTTTGTTAATTTGGGGAAATTAATTTTTCCACAATTTTTTACACTGACAAAACCTTGTTGAAATGCCCAGCATTCTTCCAACATCCACGCATTACCAATTAAAGAAACGGTTGTAATACCTTGATTTTTAATCTTTCTTGCTGCTTGTTGAATACTATTTAATGCGTTGTCTCTTAAATGAATAATAATACCTTCATCATTAAATGAAATTAAGGCATTGTTACCCCATTGCTCTGGAGCAGGTTGTGTTGATAAATAAATTTTCATTATGTGTCCTTTTTATTTGACTGTTCCACAATTTAAACAATATAAATAACTCTGTTTTGGATCATTTAATTTGGGCATAAAAGGTGTTTTTTGTTTTATTTGTTCTATAAAAGGAATATCCAACCATTGTGTTAATTTTAATTGTACATTCATTTTAAAATTTCTGGTAAAACTACTAAATAAGCCTTTTTCTTGTGGTAAAATCCAAACTGCTCGAAGATTTTCCAATTTTTGTTTTCCCTGCTCTGCTCTTTTTTCATTAATAAGCACCATCAGTTCATCATAAGCTGTTTCAAAATCCCCTAGTTTATCTACTAAACCATTTTTAGCGGCTTGCTCTCCTAACCATACTTGCCCTTGTGCAATTTTATCTACTTGTTCTTTGGTCATTTTACGACCTCGACTCACTAAATCAAGGAAATGATCATAACCATTTTCAATACTCAATTGGATAAGTTCACCTTGCTCTTTACTTAAGGTTTTAAATGGACTTTGATTAGCAAGTAATGATGTTGCAATACCATCTTCATTTATTCCTATATTTTTAGCTGTTTTTTCAACACTCATCGCTAATCCAAAGATACCAATCGAACCTGTGAGCGTATTAGGGCTTGCAATAATTTTATCTGTTGTGGCAGAAATCCAATAACCACCAGATGCTGCCATTCCACCCATCGACGTCACTACTGGCTTGCCTGATTTTTGAATGGCATCAATTTCTTGACGAATAAGCTCAGAAGCTAACGCACTTCCACCAGGACTATTCACTCGTAAAATCACACCTTGCACGCTCTCTGAATTTTTTGCTATCTGTAATTGTTCGATAATAGTATCACTACCTGATGTTTTATTATCGCTCTCACCCCAAACAATTTCACCTTCTACATTGATTACTGCAATTTTATTCCCTTCAACATAAAAGCGACTAGATAATAAAGTTGCATAATCAAAATAGTCAATATGCTGATACCCCCTATCCTCATCCTCTCCAAACATCTCTTTTAAAATAGACAATATTTGAGGTTTTGTAACTAACTCAGTGACTAACTTTTGATTAAGGGAAAAATCTGCTGAATTACCTTTCGCTTTCTTAAATTGTTCAAGATAGTTTTTAAATTTAGGTAACACATTTTCTTTTTGAATTTGTCTGTTATCTGCTATTTTTTGTTGAATATTACTCCACAACCCATCTAACCATAGTGTTGCATTTTGTTTCGCTTCGGGTGACATATCATCACGCATAAAGGGTTCAACCGCCGACTTATAAGTTCCTACTCTAAAAATATGAGGCTGTACGTCGATATAATCCAATAATGATTTAAAATATAAATTAGAATAGCTTAATCCGTGTAAATCAACCACACCTGCTTTATTGAGATAAACTTTATCGGCAAAACTTGCTAAATAATATTGCTTTTGAGTGTAATATTCTCCTATTGCAATCACTGGCTTATTACTTACCTTTTTAAATTCTTTTAAAATTTCCCCTACGTATTCAATAGAAGGAAAGTCGCCCCCCGAAAATTGTTGCAAATCTAATACGATACCTGTTACTTTTTTATCATAAGCTGCACGTTTAATCACTCGTGTCACATCAAAAACAGATATTTTGATTGGTTGCTCTTTACTTCCTAATTCAGATTCCAATAAATGATAAAAATCTCCCAATTCATCGTGGTTATCTGCTAAATATCCATTTAGATTTAATACTAATGCACCAGATTGAAAACTAGCCACTTGCTGGCTCTGAGGTTTATCACTTTGTATCAGTGAAAAAACTGAAAGACAAATAATAATAAATAATACAAAAAATAAATTTATTACCATTTCTCTTAAAAAACGAAAAATTTGATATATTTTTTTGAAAAACGTTACCATAAGTTACTCCTTAACTATCAGATATTAAGATCTCGTCTTCCTACAAAGGAATGCGAAAGTGTCGTGCCATCAACCATTTCAAGCTCACCTCCAACAGGAATACCGTGTGCAATACGTGTTACCTTGATATTATAAGGTTGACACATTTGCGCAATATAATTTGCCGTTGCATCACCTTCAATAGTGGGGTTGGTTGCTAAAATAATCTCATAAAAAGATTCTGTTTCTAGACGCTGCTGTAATATCTCTAATCCTATTTCACGAGGACCAATACCATCCAAAGGAGATAAATGTCCCATTAGAACAAAATAACGTCCTGAAAATTGTCCCGTTTGCTCCACTGCTTGAATATCTGCTGGTGTTTCAACAATACATAATTGTCCATTAGATTGTCTGCGTGGATTTTTACAAATATTACAGATTTTTTGTTCTGTAAAAGTCCGACAAGATTCACAATGACCGATATATGTCATTGCTTCTTCTAATGCCTTCGCTAAATTCCCCCCCCCAGAACGATTACGTTGTAAAAGTTGGTAAGCCATTCGCTGTGCTGATTTAGGACCGACGCCAGGTAATACTCTTAACGCTTCAATTAAATTTTCAAGTAAAGGACTAATTTGCATAAATTGTTATCACTTAGATAGAGAAAAGACGAATAAAATTTATCCGCCTTTTATTAATTATTATTTTATAGAAATAGAATAAGTAACATAAGGAGTGATTAAAATGGCATTTTCATCCCTGGTGGTAACTGCATCCCCGCAGTGACACTTGCCATTTTCTCTTTTTGTAACTCTTCTGCTCTGCGTACTGCATCATTAAAAGCTGCTGCAATTAAATCTTCTAACATTTCTTTGTCATCTTCCATTAAAGATGGATCTATTTCAATACGACGACAGCTATGTGCACCATTTATAGTGATCTTAACTAAACCAGCACCAGACTCACCTGTTACTTCCAATTTAGCAATCTCTTCCTGCATTTTTTGCATTTTGGCTTGCATCTGTTGTGCTTGTTTCATTAAGCCACCTAAACCGCCTTTTCCAATCATTGATTTTTTCCTCTTAAATTTATAATAAAAAACGGTATCATTTTACTGAACACCGTTAATTAAGGCAAGCTATTTCTGTAATGAAAATCGAATTGGTACCGAGGTAATATGCAATACCCCTCCTGGTGGAGCAGAATTCATTTTCGTCCTTTTTGCTGCTTTTACTGCTGCATTATCAAAATTACGATTTCCTGATGATTTAATAACTTTAACATCAACTACATTTCCAGATGAATTTACCGTAAATCCAATAATAACAGTCCCCTGTTTGTACATCCGTTTTTCACGAGTAGGATAACTTCGCATTGCCTGACGTTGTAAAGCTCTTTGTAAACGTGCTTTATAAGCATTCACAATCCCTGATGAAACCTTACCTGATTGTACGGAGTGACCATTTTTCGCTCCATCATTCTTACCCGCTTGATCTTGTTTGCCTTGATTAAATTTTGCTTTCTCAACAACCCCTTTTCTTGCAACCTTACCCACTTCTTTTGCTTTAATTGATTGATGTTTTTTATTTTTATGCTGTTTTTTTGGTTTCTTTTTTGGTTTTTTTGTCGGTTTTTCCTTTGGTTCTTCTTTCTTTTTCTCTTTTTTCTTCTCTTTCTTTTCTAGAGGTTTAACTTTTTTATCAGGTACGGGTACTACAACTTTCTTTGGCTCAATAACGTCTTCAATAACTTTCTCAGGCTCAGGAGGTGGTGTCACTTCAGTTCTTACCGCCACTTGCTGTTGCTCTAAGCGAGCTGTCATCATTTCCATAGAGATACTAGTCATCTGCTCTTCTACATAATTAACAGGTGCCGCGTTCTCTATTGCAACAAAAATAGCGGCAAAAACACCTGAGTGAATAAGTAGTGATGAAATTAAGCCAATACGAGAGTTATTTTTCATTATTTTTGCTCTTTTCTCGTCACAATAGCTACATTTTTAATTTCATTTTTTGATAACAAATCCGTTAATTCAACAAATTTATCAAAAGTAACGGCAGAATCGACTTTTAATGTCACTTTTTGGGTCTTATCCCATATTGAAATTTCTCTCTCTAATTCCTCTTTAGTAATGATTTTATCATTAAAATAAAATTCATTTTTATCATTAATGGTCAATAATTTAGCAAGGTCATCTGCTTGAAAAGTGGTTGTCGTACTTGCTTGAGGTACATTGACCTGTATCTTCCCTTGAGAAATAAATGAAGCAGTTACTAACACAATCGCCAGTAACACCAACATAATATCAATAAATGGAATAATATTTATTTCATCAAACTTTTTCATTCTTTTCCTAAAATTTGTAAATTTTCGTTATAAAGTAACCGCTTGTTTCTTATGATGATTTTTTCTGCTGAGCTAACCACATCAACTTATTTGCATCCACTTTACGATTAAATCCGTTATAAAACATCATCGCAGGAATAGCGACTAAAATCCCTAAAGCAGTTGCCTTTAAGGCTAAAGACAAACTCACCATAATTGAACCTGCATCTAAATCACCACCTGCGTGTCCAAGATTATAGAAAGTTAATAAAATACCGATTACTGTACCTAACAAACCAATATAAGGTGCATTAGAACCAATAGTCGAGATGGTAGTAAGATTATGAGTTAAATCAATCTCCAATTCTTCAATAGTTGAATAATCCTTTACATTCACATTCTTATAAAATAAAACTCGCTCAATCACTTTCCAAACTAACAAAATACTCATCAAAATTAAGAGACCAAAAATAATATAGTCACTGTTATAATGCAAAAATTGAAATAAAGATTCCATAACATTCCTCAAAAAATAAAAAAGTCATCAAATAATTTTGATAACTGTTATCAATTATAATCAATCTACCTCAAATTTCAATATAACAATACTAAAATTTTTATCTTTCTGTTATCTCGCTTTTACGTTAAAATAAACTAAACTTAAACTAACCGACTCTCTATGAATACCTTTACTGAAATTAGTCCTGAACAGGCTTGGGAAAAAATTGAAAATAACACCGCAATTATTGTTGATACTCGAGATAGGATTCGTTATGAACAAAGTCATCCAAAAACAGCCTTTCATTTAACCAATCAAAGTTATGGTCAGTTTTTAGACAATTATGATTATGACCAACATATTATGGTGCTTTGTTACCACGGAATCAGTAGTCGTAATACGGCACAATTTTTAGTTGAACAAGGCTTTGATAATGTCTATAGCATTACTGGTGGCTTTGAAGCGTGGCAAAAAGCAGCACTTCCAACTGAAACTCGTTGTTAGATCAAAATTTTGACTAATTTTACATATTTTTTCTAGAATCAAGGATACGAATAAGGTAATCTTTACAGTATTTCGGATTTTAATAAATTTAACTCTATTTTTAAGGATATTTTATGATTAAAAAAATTGCAATTTTAACCAGTGGTGGTGATGCACCAGGTATGAATGCCGCAATTCGTGGGATTGTACGTGCAGGGCTAAGTGAAGGCTTAGAAGTTTATGGTATTACAGATGGTTATTATGGTTTGTATCATGATCAAGTGATCAAACTAGAGCACCATTCAGTTGCAGATAAATTAAATCGAGGCGGAACATTTTTAGGTTCTGCCCGTTTTCCAGAATTTAAAGATCCAGAAGTTCGTAAACAAGCAGTCAAAACTTTAGAAAAACACAATATTGATGCGTTAATTGTTATCGGTGGAGACGGCTCTTATATGGGGGCTAAACTTATTACTGAAGAATTTGGTTACCCTTGCATTGGTTTACCCGGTACTATTGATAATGATATTCCAGGTACAGACTACTGTATCGGATATCAAACCGCATTAGAAACCGTGTTAACCGCAATTGACTATCTTCGTGACACCTCAACCTCACATCGCCGTATTTCACTAGTAGAAATTATGGGACGTTATTGTGGTGATTTAACCATTAATGCAGCAATCGCAGGAGGTTGCGATTATATCGTTACCGCAGAAAAAGAATTTGACAGAGAAGATCTAATCAAAAATATTGAAACAGATCTAAATGAAGGAAAACGTCACGCAATTGTCGCCATTACAGAACACAAATGTAATGTTCACGAATTGGCAAAAGAAATTGAAGCACGATTAGGTAATGAAACTCGTGCAACTATTTTAGGACATATTCAACGAGGCGGTTCACCTTGTGCATTTGACCGTATTTTAGCCTCTCGAATGGGCGTTTATGCTGTTGAATTATTACTAGAAGGACACGCAGGACGCTGTATTGGGATGCAAAAAGAAGAGCTTGTTCATCACGACATCATTGAAGCAATTACTACAATGAAACGTCCATTTGATGAAAAACTCTTTGAAGTCGCAAGAAAACTATTCTAATTAGTTATTTGAGGCTGGCATTTGTCAGCCTTTATTTTTATATAACAAATAAAAATGATAAAAAATAAACCTGTTATTTCAAATCAATATGGTGCATTAGTGATGGCATTTATACCTCTTTTATACGGTATAAGTCTCACTCATTTTCATTTTATTTATATTTTTTTTACTCTTTCTTGGTTATTTTTATATCTTTTTTCTTATCCATTTCTTGCCCTATTTAATAGAAAACCTACGACTAGAAACAAAAAATGGGCAATAATTTATGCAATTATCAGTGTTATTTTTGCTCTTCCTGTCATTTTTTATCAACCTAAAATTTTGCAATTTTTTATTCCAATGATCCCGCTTGTACTAGTCCAAATTTACTATACAAAACAAAAAGATGAACGCAATCTAATTAATGATATTGCAGGCTATTTAATTTTTGGTATTGTAGGGATGGCAGGCTATTATTTAACCACTCAGCAATATAATATCGATATATTAATTCATCCAACACTTTTTTTTACTGTTACTACATTTTATGTTAAAAGTGTTGCCCGAGAACGAAAAAATCCGCTCTATAGAAAACTGAGTATAAACTCACATATTTTATTGATGATCAGTTATGCGTTATTTAGTTACTATTTTATTGCTTTTGCTTATTTATGTGGATTAATTCGAGCCATCATATTGCCAAGAAAAAATCTTAATATTAAACAAATAGGAATGTGGGAATTACTAATTATTACAATATTTACACTCTGCTTAATCGCTTCATAGCTTTAATTGTTTGAATAATTGGCGTTTTTCATCATCATTTAAAATGCGATATTCACCACTACCTAAGCCATTTAACTTAAACACACCCAAACCAACACGAATTAAACGTAACGTAGGAAAACCAATATGAGCGGTCATTCTTCTTACTTGGCGATTTCTTCCTTCTGTAATTGTTAATTCGATCCAACTCGTTGGAATATTTTTACGTTCACGTATTTTAGGTGCACTTTTCCAATTAAACTCAGGAGGTTCAATACACTTCACTTTTGCAGCTTTAGTTAATCCATCTTTTAATACTACACCTTGTTGTAATTTCTCCAAATCTTCTTGCGAAGGTTCACCTTCCACTTGTACCCAATACGTTTTCGCCTTCTCAAATTTAGGATTAGCTAAACGGTGTTGAATTTGACCATTATTGGTTAATAATAGCAATCCCTCACTATCACGATCTAAGCGACCAACAGGATAAATATTCGCAATATCAATAAAATCTTTTAAGGTTTTACGACCAGAATCATCACTAAATTGTGTTAATACATCATAAGGTTTATTAAATAATACTATTGTTGTTTCTTCAAGAGAGGGTAAAGGTCTACGAGCCTTTATTTTAGTTGTAGTCGCCTTAAGATTTGTTTTCGTTTTTATTGAATTAGGTTTAAATTTTGGTTTAATGGAAGTCATTGATATACTCAAAATGAGGAAAAAAGGGTGAGGGCATTTCCAGCAACTCCTCGGCACACAGTAACTTAATTCTGGCTGCTTTCTTCCGAATCTGACCAAGTAAACTAAACACCATTGCGAGGTACCAAAAACGCCCTCATTGATTTGTATTACAACACGATGTAACACAATAGATGCGAATTATAAAGAAATTCCATCTAATACACAAGTAAGAAAAACGATCAAATCAATCTTTACTTCAAATTTACAGATTTTATCTTTAATGTGACCGCTTACTTGGAATAACTAATGTAATCAAGACACTTAAATAGCAAAAAAATGCGTAAGGTAAGTAATCAATCACACTTACATTTAATTGCTGAGCAATAAACACCCCACATACACTCCAAGGTACAAGTGGATTGACCACCGTTCCCGCATCTTCGAGAGTACGAGATAAATGTTTACGCTCTAAACCTAAACGATCGTAAATAGGTTTAAAGGTTTCGCCTGAAAGCAGAATACTTAAATATTGTTCTCCAATTAAGACATTTACCCCTACGCTAGTCATTGCAACGGCAATAGTTGCTCTCAAACGGTTATTTAACCAGTCTGCTATTTCTTTTAATAGACGAGGAATAACACCTAATGCAAATAATAACCCCCCATACTCACAGCTAACAGTACAATAGTTAAAGTAAAGAACATACTTTGTAAACCACCACGACTAAACATTCGTACTAAATCAGGTGCCCATTCAGGATTTGGAACAAAACCAGCAAAAAAGTATGTACCATACTGAGAGAAATCGTTATAGCCTAAAAATTGTGCAATCACTACTCCCAATAATGATGTGTAAATCATTGCCATTATTGCAGATACTCGCATTACAGCTAAACAAATAAGTAATACAAAAGGTAATAAAGAAACTAAATGGACTAAATTGGTTTCCTTTAATGCTTGTCTAAATATTTCAATACGAGCAATATTACCTACTTCACTATGGTTAAAGGAGGATAAACCAATGTAAATTACACAACAAAGTATCAATGCGGGAATTGTGGTACGTAACATATTTTTGATATGATCAAAAAGGTCAATATCTACAGTTGCAGCTGAAATGGTGGTTGTATCAGAAAGTGGTGACATTTTATCGCCTAAAAATGCACCTGAAACTATTGCCCCTGCTGTAATCATTGCATTGGCATCAAATGCCTCTCCAATCCCCATAAAAGCGACACCTAAAGTTGCCACAGTAGTCAAACTGCTTCCTAATGAAATCCCAATAATTCCAGTAATTAAAAAAACTGACACATAAAAATAATTGGCACTCATCAATAATGTACCGTAATAAATTAAGCTGGGAATTGCTCCGCTCATTAATAATGCAGTAACCAAAATACCAATAAAAAAGAATAGATATAATGCTCCCACACTAGACATTAACGAATCTGCCATTGCTTGTTGCATTTTGTTATAAGAAATTCCTTTTACTCGCCCATAAATCAATAAACAAAGCATAACAAAAGCAATGCCAATATGTGGTGCCCAACCTGTTCCAATAATTAAAAAAGAAAGCAACGCAACTGTTATTACCGATACAATACTTGCCTCTAAAAAAGAAGGTTGATGCAAAAAATTTTGCTCTTCAAGATTTTCTTGTTGTGCCATAAATAATTCCTTATTTTTGTTATAATTTACCTAAGTACTTTTTTATAAACTAAAAATCCCTTTTCTGCAACAACAGAAAAGGGATTTTTTTTAATTATTTTACAATCTGTTACGAATCACACTTTTTGACGCATTGCTGGGAATAAAATCACATCACGAATTGACGGTGCATTTGCAAAAATCATTGCTAAACGGTCAATCCCTAAACCTTCACCCGCTGTTGGTGGTAAACCGTGTTCTAATGCCACTACGAAGTCATCATCATAGAACATCGCCTCATCATCGCCCGCTTCTTTTGCTGCTACTTGATCTTTGAAACGTTGTGCTTGATCTTCTGCATCATTTAATTCTGAGAAACCATTACCGATTTCACGTCCACCAATAAACAACTCAAAACGATCCGTTACTTCTGGATTTTCATCATTACGACGTGCTAATGGCGAAATTTCCGCAGGGTGTGAAGTTAAGAAAGTTGGTTGAATCAATTTATGCTCCGCCACTTCTTCAAAAATGGCATTAACGACTGAACCTAAACCCCAAGATTTTTGAATTTCAATACCTAAACCTTTTGCGATTTCACAGGTTTTCTCAAAATTATCTAAATCTGAACGCTCAATACCATTGCCATATTTTACAATTGCATCGTGCATTGAAATACGCTCAAATGGCTTACCAAAATCAAAGGTATATTCGCCATAAGGTACGGTTGTTGTACCTAAAATATTGATAGCTAAACGGCGTAATAATTCTTCGGTATTATCCATTAAATCAATGTAATCTGCATACGCTTGATAGTATTCAATCATTGTAAATTCTGGATTGTGGCGAACTGAAACCCCTTCATTACGGAAGTTTCTATTAAGTTCAAACACACGCTCAAAACCGCCCACCACAAGGCGTTTTAAGTATAATTCAGGCGCAATACGTAAATACATATCCACATCTAACGCATTATGGTGCGTGATAAATGGACGTGCGGCTGCCCCTCCGGGAATCACTTGTAACATCGGCGTTTCCACTTCAATAAAGTCTTTTTCTAAGAAATATTGACGGATTTCACTAATTACTTTTGAACGAATTAAGAAAATATTACGAGAATCTTCGTTTGAAATCAAGTCTAAATAACGCTGACGATAACGTGTTTCTTGATCACTTAAACCGTGGAATTTACCAGGAAGAGGACGTAATGCTTTGGTTAAAAGTTGAACTTCACGACAACGAACTGTTAATTCGCCAGTTTTGGTTTTAAATAATTCACCTTTAACCCCAACAATATCGCCAAGATCCCATAATTTTACTTTGTCGTTATACTCACCTTCTGGCAAATTATCACGAGCAATATAAAGCTGGATTTGTCCACTGACATCTTGAATAGTCATAAAAGAGGCTTTACCCATCACTCGACGTAACATAATACGTCCAGCTACTTTGACTTCAACGTGCAGTTCTTTTAATACTTCGCCCTCAATTTCAGCATAAGTACCTTGTAAATCTTTGGCTAAATTTTCACGACGAAACGTATTTGGAAATGGATTTCCTTGCTCACGAATATGGTTTAATTTCTCACGACGAGCTAACATCTCACCGTTTAAGTCTAATTCTTGATTTTGTTGTTCAGACATTTTGTTTCCTTCAAATTACAATACATAAAATTGTGGAGGATTATACTGTATTTTCCATAAAATTGATATTTCAAAATAAAAATAAGCGGTCAGATTTTGTAAAAAATTTGCAATTTTTAAATTACCACAAAAAAAATATGGGATTTTTAATATTATTTTGATAGAATTCACGCCCCTAATTTTTTTATGGTTTTAAACTCGGACAAATTATATGAAAAAAAATTTTTCTCTTACATTAATTTCTTTATCGATCTATTTAGTATATCCACCTTATGGATTCACACAAAATAACTCACCAATTACACTTAATGAGATTGTTGTGATAAGTGATAAATTAGATCATTCCAGTGAAAGCTTGCTTGGAGGTTCACGTTCATTTATTAATAGAGAAAGTGATTCTTTAAATACAAGTCTTCAAAGCCAAAAAGCTGTCTCTTTAGGTCAAACTACTGAAAAAATCAGTGGTGTTCAGAATAATAGTTTTGGACCAAATAATGGTATTCCACAAATTAGAAGTTTGACTAATTCTCGTGTGCAAATTAATAACAATCGTCTAGCGATTTCAGGACTAGCTGCAATTAGTGGGAATCTACCAACAGCAGTTAATCCGTCTTTAGCATCAGAAATTGAAGTACATAAATCCTCTGCTTCTGTGTTATATGGTGGAAACGCTATTGGTGGGGCTGTAAACGTAACTACTGCTCAAATTCCTAATCAATTAACAGAGGAATCATTTAAAGGAGTTATTGAAGTTAGTGGTGGTGAAAATGTAACTAGCGATCAATCATTTAGTTTAAATGGTAATATCAATAATTTTGTATGGCATATTGATGGAATGAATAGCTATATTGATTCTTATAAAACAAAAGGTAATCCTAAAGCTGATGCTTGTTATAATATTCCTAACATTTGGCGTCTAGGTAAAAATGGTATGGGGATTAATTCTGAATTAGCTAGAGCTTGCCAAGTAGAGCCAATATTTAGTGAAACACATTTTAATAAAAAATCACGTCAATATATTAATGCTCAATATCTAAAAGCTATTAAAAATGGTTCTGAGAAAACATATCTTGAAAATTTAGGTTTAGGTGATGATCAAATCAAAGATTTGTATTTTCAATATGCACCTAATTGGAGTAAAAAATGGCGTAAAAAATCTGATGGTAAAGGATGGGAACAGTACATTGATCCTGAAAAAATTGTCGAAAATCCTGATTATGTAGCAGGAGAAAAAGAGCAAATAAGAGACTTTTTAGGTATTAAAGATATTGTTGATATTGAAAATGGAAAAATTTCAAATAGTCATATGCACAATCAAAATATTTCTACAGGATTAAGCTATATCGTGGATAATGGATATATTGGGTTCGGTGTTAGTTATTATAAAAATGACTATGGTGTACCTGGCTATGCCTCATTAACGACCAACACAGATAATAAAAAGATCAATCTTAAACCAGTCAATATTAAAAGTCACCAAACCGTTTATTCCTTAGAAGGAGCCTATATACCAGAATCTCAATATTTAGAAAATATAAAAACCAAATTAACTTATATTGATTCAAAAAATGAAGAATATTTAGGTAAAACGTTTGCGGATAGTTTAAATGCAAAACAAACTCAATTAAGAACAGAAATCAATCATCAATTTAATCATTTTACCTCTGGTACAATCGGCATTGATTTAAGTTCAAGAAAAATTGATAGTGAAGGAAAAGATAGATTTATACCTGACACAAAATCTAAAAAATACGGTCTCTTTGCAATGCAAAATCTGACTTGGAAAGAATGGCTAACAACATTTGGTTACCGAAATGAAATAGTTAAACATCAAGCTTTTTTTGGTGATGGATATACCACCTCTCAAGGTAGCGATGGTTCTACAGGAAAATACGGCAAAAATTTAAGAAAATTTAATCTTCATCATTATTTTATTGATACAAGCTGGCAACCTGTACAATTTTTAACATTAAATGGACGTTATAGCTATTCACAACGAGCACCAGAAGTAAATGAGCTATTTGCCAGTAATTTACATTTTGCAACTTTAACTGATGAACGAGGTAATCCATTGTTAAAAGAAGAGACTGCAAGAACATTAGAATTTGGTAGTAAAATTCACTGGCAAGATACAACATTTACTGTTAATTATTTTAAAACAAATTACAGTAATTATATTTATCTAGGTAATACAGGAATTAGTCGTCAAGCACTTGAGGTAAAAGAGTGGCGACAATCTGATACTATTATCAATGGCTGGGAACTAGAATTAAATCAGCAGATAGAGTTAGCAGATTATGGTAATCTAGATGTTCGTTTATTTGCAGACTTAGTGAAAAATAAACCTAAAATGAAAAATAGTTTTCAAACTAGACACGATGGAAATTATATGTCCAATATGCCAACCTCTCGTTATGGTATAGGACTAAGTTACAATAAAAATAATTGGAAGTTAGGCTCAACATTAACACATTATAGAGTGCAAAAATATCCAACAAATACTAATATGGAAAAAGGGATAAATTTACCAGGCTATAATTTAGTGGATGCTTATGCTGAATATGATATTGATCTTAATCCCAAAAATAAAATTGAATTATTTTTAGATATTCGTAATTTAACTAATAAAAAAGCTCATCCAAATAATTCAACATTAAAATATTTAACTCCTATTGCAGGACGCTCTTTCCGTTTAGGATTACGTTACATTTTTTAATGCGAGGAACAATGGCAGAAATTATTTTCTGCCATTATTTCATATAACAAGTTCATCAAAATTGATCAATTAAATCCAATACTTTCTCAAAACGACTAAAACCATGGTTACCATCATTAAAAATAAGTTGGTTACAATCTTTATAAAGTGTCAATGCTAATTGATAATTTAAGATTTCATCGCCTTTTTCAATCATTAACAAAAAATTATTTGGTTTAGTGATTTCACGCACATCCATATTATTTAAAATATCAACATCTCGCTGTGTAAAAATAATATTGCTATTAGAATGCCACGCCTTATGTGAACCAATTCTACTTTCCAATACTTTACCTACTTTTACGGCTGGATTAATAAGAATAGCCTTTAAATCAAACTCTTCGCTTAAAATAGTAGCATAAAATCCACCTAACGAACTTCCTACTAATTTAATTGGTTTCTCAGTGTGAAAAATCAATTCTCGAAGTTGTTGCATTGCGAGTTGAGGGTTAGGTAATAAATCAGGACAAAACCATTCTTCTTCTCTGCCCTGCTGTTGTAACCATTTTTTTAACTGCTGAGCTTTTGTTGATTTTGATGAAGATAAAAAACCGTGAATATAGAGAAACATAATCAGATTGCCAATAAATATAATATTAGTTTTAAAGCTTATACTTTTAATTTAGATGATCAATTCTTTTCATCACTTTTTTGTTGTTTTTGAGAAAATTTTAATTTGGATGTAATATCTATTTATTTCTCCTTTATAAAAAAGTGTCTGACCATAAATCAAGGTTATCTTCAATTAAAGCGTAATCTTTTCCTGAATAGAAAATAAAAGATTTATAATTTAACATACCCAAAATAGTCATTTTATGGTTTAATATTACATCGTTTTCTCAGAGAAATATAAAGGTTAAAAAATGAGCTGGATTGAAAGAATTTTAGGTACAAAATCATCATCTCAAAGTAGTAAAGCAAGTATTCCTGAGGGAGTATGGACAAAATGTACAAGTTGTCAGCAAATTTTATATGTTGAAGATTTAAAACGTAATATGCAAGTGTGTCCTAAGTGTGATCATCATATGCGAGTGCCTGCTCGTTTGCGTTTATTAAATCTATTTGATGAAAATAGTACGGAAGAGTTAGGTGCAGAATTAGAACCACAGGATATTTTAAAATTTAAAGATTTAAAAAAATATAAAGACCGCTTAAATGCCGCCCAAAAGCAAACAGGAGAGAAAGATGCTCTTATTGCAATGAAAGGCGCTCTTTATAAAATGCCGGTCGTCGCCGCTGCATTTGATTTTGAATTTATGGGTGGTTCAATGGGTACAACCGTTGGGCAAAAATTTGTATTAGCGGCTGAAAAAGCACTAGAAGAAAATATTCCTTTCATTTGTTTTGCAGCTTCTGGTGGTGCAAGAATGCAAGAGGCATTATTCTCACTTATGCAAATGGCAAAAACCAGTGCAGTATTAGCAAAATTAAAAGAAAAAGGCGTGCCTTTTATTTCTGTAATGACAGATCCGACCTTTGGTGGTGTATCTGCAAGTTTTGCAATGCTTGGTGATATTCATATTGCAGAACCAAAAGCATTAATCGGGTTTGCTGGTGCTCGTGTTATCGAACAAACCGTGCGTGAAACCTTACCAGAAGGCTTCCAGCGAGCGGAATTTTTATTAGACCACGGTGCATTAGATATGATTGTACATCGTAGCAAAATGCGAGATACCTTAGCAGGATTAGTCGCTAAAATGACAAATCAACCTTCGCCTTTTCAAGAAGAAGTATTGCTTTTGACTGAGCAGGTTACAGAAGAAACAGCCTAATGACAATAATGAGTTCTCCTCAAGCCACGAATTCTTTAGAAACGTGGCTTTCCTATTTAGAAACAAGTCATTGTAAAGCCATTGATTTAGGTTTGAAGCGAGTAAAATCTGTCGCTTGTACGTTAGATTTACTTAGACCCGCTCCTTATATCATTACTGTTGCTGGAACCAATGGCAAAGGTTCAACCTGTAAATTTTTAGAAACTGCATTACTTAAAGCAGGGAAAAAAGTAGGTGTTTATTCTTCACCACATTTAATACGTTATAACGAAAGAGTACGGATTAATGGTGAATTGTTAGATGATGACGCACATATTCGTTCTTTTGTAAAAATTACAGAACATAAGAAAGTATCATTAAGTTATTTTGAATACAGCACTCTTTCAGCATTAGATCTGTTTAAGCAAGCAAATTTAGATGTAGTGATTTTAGAAGTAGGATTAGGTGGTCGTCTTGATGCGACTAATATTGTTGATCCTGATTTTGCAGTGATTACCTCTATTGATATTGATCATATTGCATTTTTAGGAGATAACAGAGAAGATATAGGACGAGAAAAAGCAGGTATTTTTAGACCAAATATTCCTGTTGTAATAGGAGAGAAAGATTGTCCTCAAAGTATTATTGAGCAAATTAAATTACTAGAGTGCCAAGCATTTATTTGTGATAAAAATTACAAATTTTCAATAAAATCTGACCGTTTTATTTGGCAATCTGATAAAGTTTGTTTTGAAAATCTTGCTTTACCAAAAATTCCCTATCCAAATGTTGCAACAGCACTCGCCGTTTTAACTCATTTACCTTTTAAGATCAGTGAAACCATTATTGAAGAAGCGGTTATAGAAACTCAATTAACAGGACGATTTCAATTTTTAACACAACAAGATTTTGTAAATTTATCAAAAAAAGTACCGCTTGCACAAGTTATTGTTGATGTAGGACATAATCCTCACGCTACTCGTTATTTAGCTGAGCGATTAATTCAATTAAAACAACCTCATCAAAAAATTTATGCGCTATTTAGTGTCTTGGAAGATAAAGATTTAAATGGAATTATTACACCACTACAAGATATTATTAATGAGTGGCATTGTGTAACTTTAGATTGTTTTAGAGGACAAAGAGGTCAAATAATTTTAGAAAAAATGGTAAATTTCATACCAAATGTAACCGCTTATCATTATGAAAATATGGAACAAGCGACAAACAAAGTATTTGATATTGCAACTGAAAAAGATGTCATTCTTGTTTTTGGTTCGTTTCATACAGTGAGCGATTTTTTATTATCAATTAAACATTAAAAAAGGATACAACACATTATGTGGAAAGAAGTTTTATTAAATTACGGTATTTTCTTATTAGAATTATTAACTGTATTTGGCGTCGTCATTGCAATTGTAATGATGGTATTAGAAAGTAAAAAACAAGGACAACAAGGTGAAATTTCAGTTAAAAATTTAACGGAAAAATATAAAGAAAGCAAGACCGCCTTAGGTAATTTCTTTTTAAGTGAAGCAGAACAAAAAGCGAAAGAGAAAGCAGAGAAAAAAGAGCAAAAAGCAAAGGCAAAAGCAGAGAAAAAACGTTTAAAATTAGCTAAAAAATCTAAAAATCCAGAAGTTGAAAATGAACAGAAAGAAGAGGTAAGGTCTCGTCTTTTTGTATTAAATTTTAACGGTGACATAATGGCAAGTGGTGTTGATTGCTTACGTAAAGAAATTGATGCAGTGGTTGCCTTAGCCAGACCTGAATATGATGAAGTATTATTAAAGTTAGAAAGCCCAGGGGGTGTTGTTCACGGCTATGGCTTGGCTGCATCACAATTAGCACGCTTAAAAGAACGACATATTCCGTTAACTATTACTGTTGATAAAGTCGCGGCAAGTGGTGGATATATGATGGCCTGTGTGGCAGATAAAATTATTTCAGCTCCTTTTGCGGTAATTGGTTCAATTGGTGTAGTTGCACAAGTACCAAATATTCATCGTTTACTGAAAAAACACGATGTCGATGTTGATGTAATGACGGCTGGTGAATATAAGCGTACGGTTACCTTAATGGGTGAAAATAGCAAAGCGGGTAAGAAAAAATTCCAACAAGAATTGGAAGAAACCCATAAATTATTTAAACAATTTGTCACACAACATCGCCCACAATTAAATATTGAAAAAGTGGCAACTGGCGAACATTGGTTTGGACAACAAGCATTAGACCTAAAACTAGTTGATGAAATTTCAACCAGTGATGATGCGATTTTAAACGTCATTGAAGAAAAAGATGTTATTGAAGTGAAATTTACTCAAAAGAAAAATGTCTTAAAACGCTTTGGTATCGAACTTGAACAAAGTGCAGAAAGATTAATTGCTAAATTGCTGAATAAATCACACTCTTCAATGTCATAAATATTATTATTTTATAAGCGGTAACTTAAAACTAAAATTTTGCAAAAGCTTTTATCTAAGTCACCGCTTAAGTAAATAATTCTTTAGATCACTCACATTGAACTAATTTTTTCTGCTCGTTCTTTATCTATTTTTCTTAACTGAATTAATGCGTTGTTCATTTGAGTATGGTTTTTCTCACCTTTAGCACAAAGTATAATATTTTCTAGCGTATCAGCTTGGTGATAATAAGATTGTTTACTTGTTAATGCTTGTTCAAATAAATTATAAGCTTGTTTAAATTGGGCTTGTTTACATAAAAAAGTTCCATAATTATTTAATATATCAGGACGAGGTTGGTGATCTTTTGTAAATTTTTGACTTAATGTAACCGCTTGTTGATAGGTTTGTGATGCATCTGAAACTTTACCTGTCTGTTGATAGTAATAAGCAAGTACTGAATAAGGTAAATAGTGCTGATTGTTATGTTCCAGTGCTTTGTCGATATTTAATTTTGCTTTTGGAAAATTATTTTCTTTTAAATAAGCAAGTGCAAGGTTGAGTCTTGCTTGCATTGCCTCTGTTTTGTTTATTGAGTGTTCTGTTGATGTAGAAACACAACCTGTCAAAGTCAAAGCAATTATACAAGCGGTAAGATTTGAATAAAAATTTGCAATTTTCATCATAGTTTCCTTTTTAATGTGTTTGCTGTTCTTGAATATTGATACTTTTCCCAAACTTATGCTTTTCAGCGGTTCGTTTGGTTCGATCTATCACCTCACCTGCAAGCTGTCCACAAGCAGCATCAATATCATCTCCTCGTGTTTTTCTTACGATAACAGTAAAACCATACTCCATCAATGTTTTTTGAAAACGATCAATACGAGAATTAGAACTTTTGGTATAAGGTGCTTCAGGGAATGGGTTCCACGGAATTAGATTTATTTTACAAGGGGTATTTTTTAATACTTCAGCCAGTTGATGGGCGTGTTCTATGCCATCATTAATATGAGACAACATTACATATTCAATGGTTACTTTGCCGTGATTCGCATTCGATACTTTTAAATATTCATTCACAGAATTCATCAACATTTTAATATTATATTTTTTGTTGATTGGCACAATTTCATCACGAATTTCATCGTTTGGGGCGTGTAAAGAAATCGCTAGAGCAACATCAATTTGTTCACGCATTTTATCCAATGCTGGAACGACTCCAGATGTTGAAAGGGTGACACGACGTTTTGATAAACCATAAGCGAAATCATCTAACATTAGTTCCATTGCGGGTACCACATTATTCATATTTAATAATGGCTCACCCATTCCCATCATTACTACATTAGTAATTGGTCGCACACCTGTTACACCAAAATTACCAATGATTTTAGCGGCTCGCCATACTTGTCCAATAATTTCAGACACGTTTAAATTACGATTAAAACCTTGTTGGGCGGTAGAACAAAAAGGACACTCTAACGCACAACCTACTTGTGAAGAAACACACAATGTTGCACGATCCCCTTCTGGGATATACACTGTTTCAACTTGTTGATCGCCTACCTGCATTGCCCATTTGATTGTTCCATCGGCTGAACGCTGTTCAACGGCAACTTCAGGCGCTTTAATTTCCACAATTTGTTTTAATTTTTCACGCAAGACTTTGTTAATATTGGTCATATTATCAAAATTATCTTCACCAAAATGGTAAATCCATTTCACCATTTGATCGGCACGAAACGGTTTTTCACCCATTTCTTTAAATAAATCTCGCATTTGTGAACGCGTTAAATTCATTAAATTGATTTTATCGGATTTTGGATGCTGCACTGCAACCTTCGTGGATTGAGCGGAGCTGTTTTGTGTGTTTTGTTGTGACATTAGGCCTCGTTATTACACGGATTATGGCAAAAATTGATTATTTTGCAAAAGCATTTAAAGAAGGGGATTTTACCTACCTCAATAATTTTATGCTAGTCTTTTTTATGATTAATTTTAAGCAGTCACATTATTTTTAAAATTTGCAAATGTAATATAGAGGGATAGATACTCCCTATATTTTAAAAAAATAGTTTTTAATCCATTTTTGACGTAAAATGGTCACAATGTTTTTTTATATTTAGGATTCATATATGGCATATACAACATTTTCACAAAATAAGAACGATCAATTAAAAGAGCCAATGTTTTTTGGTCAAAATGTCAATGTTGCTCGTTATGATCAACAAAAATACGAAATTTTTGAGAAGCTGATTGAAAAACAACTGTCATTTTTTTGGCGACCTGAAGAGGTGGATGTTTCACAGGATCGTATTGATTATAATGCCCTTCCAGAACACGAAAAGCATATTTTCATCAGTAATCTAAAATATCAAACGCTATTGGATTCTATTCAAGGTCGTAGTCCAAATGTAGCATTGTTACCTATTGTTTCTATTCCTGAATTAGAAACTTGGATTGAAACTTGGACTTTTTCTGAAACTATCCATTCTCGCTCATATACACATATTATTCGTAATATTGTTAATGATCCATCAATCATATTTGATGACATTGTGACTAACGAAGAAATCATTAGACGAGCAAAAGATATTTCTATTTATTATGATAACCTAATTCGTGATTCACAGCTTTATAGCTTATATGGAGAAGGTACCTATAAGGTTGATGGTATAGATCATAAAGTTTCACTAAGAACGCTAAAAAAACAACTTTATCTCTGTATGATGAGTGTAAATGTATTAGAAGCTATTCGTTTTTATGTCTCATTTGCTTGCTCTTTTGCCTTTGCGGAACGCCAATTGATGGAAGGTAATGCTAAAATTATTAAATTTATTGCACGTGATGAGGCATTGCACCTAACGGGTACTCAACATATTTTAAATATAATGGCATCAGGAGAAGATGATCCTGAAATGGCAGAAATTGCTAAAGAGTGTCGTCAAGAGGCTTATGATCTATTTGTTGCAGCCGCAGAACAAGAGAAAGAGTGGGCGGATTATTTATTTAAAGATGGTTCAATGATTGGTTTAAATCGAGATATTTTAGTTCAATATGTGGAATATATTACTAATACTCGTATGCAAGCCGTAGGGTTAGATCTTCCGTTTAAAGTACGTTCAAACCCAATTCCGTGGATTAATTCGTGGTTAGTGTCAGACAATGTACAGGTAGCACCACAAGAAGTTGAAGTGAGTTCATATCTTGTTGGACAAATTGATTCAAAAGTCAGTACTCAAGATTTTGATGACTTTGATTTGTAATGCAAATTCGGTTAATTCATAGCCAAGTGATACTGGAACATAATAACAAAAACTCATTACTTGAAACCTTAGAAAAAAATGGATTTTTTCCTGAATATCAATGTCGAATGGGTTTTTGTGGTTCTTGTCGAATAAAAATAAAAAGTGGCAAAGTCTCTTATAAACAACCTCCTTTAGCGATGCTAAAAAGTAACGAAATTCTTACTTGTTGTTGCGTAGTTGAAGAAAATTTAGAAATAAAGTTTTAACTTTACTTAAAGCGGTAGGATGTTGTAAGAAATTTACAAAATATTACTAACTAAGCATTATCGATGTAACATACTTTCACTCTTAGGAATAACCTTAAAATGATAAAACGTACTATATTCTTAGGCATATTTATGCTCTCTTTTTTATCGGCTTGTAGTTCTGTTAAATATCATCCTGTTGAAACGATTAATCAAATTAATACCAATAATGGATATCGAGTTTATAATGTATTATCCAAAAATAAACAACATAAAAATCTTATTATTTTGATGTTTTCAGGCGGAGGAAATCGAGCCGCATCTTTAGGTTATGGTGTCTTAGAACAATTTGCAAAAACCTTCATTAATCCTACCGCTAAAGGGAAGACTTTATTAGACAATATTGATTTAGTTTATGGTGTTTCTGGAGGATCCGTGCTGGCAAGTTATTTTGCGTTGGAAGGAAAAGACGTCATTCCTCAATTTGAAAAGCAATTTTTAAAAAATAATTTTCAGCAACAAATAGTCAAGAAAGCACTTTCTGTATCTACAATATCTCGATTAACTTCACCTCAATTTGGACGGGGTGATTTACTTGCAGAACAGCTTAATTCAGCCCTTTTTAAAGACAAAACTTTTGACGATCTCCTTCATCATCGTAAAGGTCCTTTTGCTGTAATTAGTGCCACAGATATGAATATGGGACAACGTCTTAATTTTACTCAAGAAGATTTTGATCTTCTTTGCTTAGATTTAAAAAAAGTAAAAATTGCCAGAGCGGTTGCGGCGTCTAGTGCTGTACCATTAATTTTTAGCCCTCTTACTTTTAACAATAATGGGGGTAGTTGCTATCCTTCGAAAAAAACTAGCGTAATAAAAGCAACAGAAGCGGGGAAAAATAAAAATGAAATACAAACTAAAAAAGATTTATATAAAAATAGTCAAAAAAGACCTTTTATTCACTTAGTCGATGGTGGATTAACAGATAATTTAGGATTACGCAGTTTACTTGATACCTATAATTTATGGGGCTTTCAAGGTATTAAAAATAATTTAAAAAAATCTAATATCAAAAATGTCATTGTCATTAACGTAAATGCTCAAAATCAAATTACGAGTAATGTAGATTTATCCGCAGATATTCCTAATACTTCTGATATTGTGAATGCGATTATCAATGTCCCTATTGATAGTAACACACAAAATACCCTGAATAGTTTTAGAACCTTGGTTGATGAATGGAATAAAAAGCAACAAAATATTAAGATCTATTTTGTGAGTTTAAACTTAAAAGATTTACCGACCTCTTCATTACGAGATGAAGTACTAAATATTGACACTTCTTTTTATTTACCTAAAGAAGATGTCAATAAATTAAAACAATCTGCCAAAATTCTTCTAGATCAATCCGTTGATTATCAGGAAGTATTAAAAGTATTACGATAATTTCAGTAAAGTGGTGATTTTTAACTATTCCCGAGAGAGTGCATCTACTGGCTTTAAGCGAGCTGCATTTTTTGCGGGGAAATAGCCAAATATAATGCCAATTGATGATGAACAAAAAAATGCAATAACAAATGATGAAAAGGTAAATTGCATTTTAATTCCTTCTACTATTAATGAAAAAATACTGCCTATAAAAAGAGAAAAGAGCACGCCTATTATTCCACCAATTAAACTGACAACTATCGCTTCTATTAAAAACTGCTGTAGAATGTCTTTTTCTTTCGCTCCTACTGCAATTCTAATACCAATCTCTTTGGTTCGTTCAGTTACAGAAACCAGCATAATATTCATTATCCCAATTCCTCCAACAACCAATGAAATAAAAGCAATCGCTGAAATCATTAATGTTAATGTTTGTGTGGTTTTATTTAAGGATTGTAATAATTTATTACTATTAAACGTGAAAAAATCCTTTCGTCCATGACTTGCTGTTAAAAGATCAGTTATTTTTAGTTCAGCCATTGCTGGTGTGATATTTTTGTTTAGATGAACTGAAATTCGCTGAAAATAGTCTTGATTATTAATGCGACTATTCATTGCACTATAAGGAAGCCAAATATGTGCAGTTTGACTGTCTGAAAATAAAGAGGGAGATTTGACTACTCCTATAATTAGAATGGGGACATTCTCAATAAAAACAATATTATTGATAGCTGTCTTTTTCCCAAAAATGGCTGTTTTTGATATTTCATCAATAACACCAACTGCCTGATTAGAGCTAATATCTATTGGTTTTAATAAACGTCCCGATAATAGTTTATATTTTTTCAGTGAGAAAAAATCCTGACTTACACCATTTACAGAAACAGGAATTGTTTTATTTAGGAAACGCATCTTTGAAAAAGATTGTAATCCAGGACTGACTCCAAGAATATAAGGCTGTTTACTTAATAGATCTAAATCATTAATAGTGAGGGTTTGAATTTTAGCGGGATCACTCTCTTCCCAATTTTTACCTGGAAAAATACCAATAGTACTAGCTCCTAAAGAACTAAATTCAATTAATACTTTATGTTTTGCCCCCTCTCCTAATGCAATAATACTGACCACAGAAGCAATCCCAATAATAATGCCAAGCATTGTTAGAAAGGATCTCATTTTATGTGCTTTCATCATACTTAGTGCCATAATAAGTGACTCATTGTAATGATACAAGATATCAAGAAATGTTATTTTTGTACTGTTTTCTACTAATGTTTGTTTTATTCTTGTATATTTAGGAGAGGGATTTTGTTTTTTATCGGAGATAATCTCACCATCTTTCAGTGTAATTATACGTTCAGTATGTTTAGCGATTTGCATATCGTGAGTAATTAAAATAATGGTATGCCCTTGTTGATGTAATTCCTTTAAGACCTCCAAGACTTCGTTACTACTTTGACTATCTAAAGCTCCCGTAGGCTCGTCGGCTAAAATAACCTCGCAGCCATTTATTAGAGCCCTAGCAATACTTACTCGTTGCTGTTGTCCTCCTGAAAGTTGATTTGGTTTTTGCTCTAACTGTTTTTGTAGTCCTAAACGGCATAATAGGTTTTTTGCTTGGATTTTCCTTTTTTCTTTATCCATCAAAGAATAAATTGCGGGAATTTCTACATTTTCAATTGCACTTAAATGAGGCAATAAATGATAACGCTGGAAAATAAAACCAAAATGATTACAGCGTAATTTTGCTAATTCTTCATTTGATAAATCCGTAATACGACGTCCTTGAAATAAATATTCTCCTTCATCAGGAATATCTAGTGCACCAAGGATATTCATTAACGTCGATTTTCCAGAACCTGAACTTCCTACAATCGCAATCATTTCGCCACGATAAATTTGTAGATCTATGGATTTAAGTACAGTCGTTTCAATATTTCCATTACAATAACGACGTGTGATATTTTTAAATTCAATTAATGGTTGATTTATCATAATATTTTATACTCATTTTCATTATTATTTGAAGATAAAATATCTGTTGATAATACAACACGCTCTTTCAATGATAGTCCCTTGACTACTTCAACTTGTGAATTATCTTGTAATCCCGTTGTAATAAGTCGTTGCTCTTGGTTTCCATTTTCTTGTAATACGGTCACATAATATTGATTGGGTTGAATCATTTTCCCTAATACTGATAAAGGGATAGTCAATACATTTTCTTTTTTATCTAACAAAATTGAAACAGAAGCAGTCATTGCTATACGTAGTTTATGTTCTGGATTAGGGACTTTAAAAGTGGCGTAATAATAAACCGCTTTTTGATCGTTTGCTGTTGGAATAAGTTTTATATTATCTAGTTTAGAATAGTGCTTATTATCAGGCTTTCCTAATAAAGTAAATGAAACCGGAGCTCCTATTTTAATAGAAATAACGTCCGCTTCTGAAATGTTAGTTTCAATTTGCATTGTTTCAATATCAGCTAATTGCATCAGAATAGGTGCTTGTTGTGTGGTAACTAAAGTTTGTCCACTTTTGGCAGTAACAGAAACAACGGTTGTATCCATTGGCGAGCGTATTTCAGTATAACGTAATTGAGTTTGGGATTTCTCTACTTTAATTTGTGCACTCGCTAAATTACTCTGTGCAATTCTCACTTCAGCTTTAGTAATACTTAAATGATGTTTAGATGTTTCAAAGAGTTGTTTTGATGTTGCATTTTTCTGCATTAAAGTATATTGACGCTCAACATCCATTTGTCGTTGTTTTAGCTGTTCTGATTTAATAGCTAAATTTCCTCGGAGATTTTCTAATTCTGCCAGTGCTAACTTTAGTTCTGTTTCCGCTAATTGAGGATCGATTATAGCTAATAAATCACCTTTTTTAACTTTTTGTCCTTCTTTCACCAAAATTTGTTTTATTTGACCAGAAACCTGTGCACCAACATCAATTTTTGTCAATGCTTGTACTTTACCAGTTGCTAGAATTCTTTTTTCAATTTTTCCCAATGTGACTGGAAAAATAATATTTTGAGGTTCTTCATTATTTGGTAATAAGTAGAAGCCAATTACTACAACTAATAACAAGAGGATAATGGTGTGCTTTAATTTTTTATGAAACTTCAAAATACGATTCCTTATGTTATTTGAAGATAAGATAGATAGGTTATATTCTTTATATGACTAGTCCATATATGACTAGTCCATTTAGTCAATAGTTCCCAAAAAAATTATTTATTTCAAAAGAGTAAATTTTTATCAAAATCGTACCGCTTATGATTAACTATTCGCAATAATCACGGCACGTTTCGGTGCTGAATAACCTTCGATCGTTTTAGAATGATCCTGTGGATCTAAAAAATATTCGAGGGATTCAGTATCGATCCATTCAGTGCGACGTTGTTCTTCAATGGTCGTTACTGCCTCATCAACACAACGCACATTTTTAAAGCCTGCTTTTTCCAACCAACTAATCAGAGCTGGGACAGACGGGATAAAATAGACATTTCGCATTTTGGCATAGCGATCGCTTGGCACAAGCACATCATTAATACCCCCATCAATCACTAAGGTTTCAAGCACTAGCTCGCCCCCGTTGCGTAACTGATTTTTCAGCTGTAAAAAATGGTCAAAAGGTGATTTACGATGATATAACACCCCCATTGAAAACACCGTATCAAAAGCTTTCAGCGGTTGCATTTCTTCAATCCCCATCGGAATTAAATGTGCTTGGCGGTTATTGTTTAATAACTTACGCACCGTCTCAAATTGACATAAAAATAAGTCTGTTGGATCAATACCGACAACCAATTTTGCCCCTTCGCCAACCATTCGCCACATATGATAGCCACTGCCACAGCCCACATCTAAAATAGTACGATTTTTTAATGGAGATAAATGAGGCAACACACGATCCCATTTAAAATCAGAACGCCATTCGCAATCAATATGCACATCATACAAATGATAGGGACCTTTTCGCCACGGTTTAAGCAATTTTAAATTATGGATAAAACGCTGTCTTTCCCCTTGTGATAATAAAGGCTCACTTTCAATGGCTTCTACTTTATCTTTTAAATTAATAGAGGCTGTTTTCACAGGTAAATGTTTTAGGGCATTTTCCCACTTTTCAAAATCACCGTGAGCTTGGGTTTGCCACTGTTTCATTTGTAAAGGTAAGGTTTCAAGCCAGTGAGAAAGCGAACTTGTCGCTAATTGTTGGTAAAAAGGACGAAAATCTATCATTGTTAATTATTTTATTGGTTGTATGAAAATCGTAGGTACAGAGTAAAACCCTGTACCTACCGACTAATTTTGCAAAAAATTAAAAAAATTTGACCGCTTATTTTACAGTAACACGAGCAAATTTACGTTTACCGACATTATAAACTGCCGTTGTGCCAGCCTTGATCGTTAAACGTGGATCTTCCACTTTCTCGCCATCAATTCGCACACCGCCACCTTTTACAGAACGCATTGCTTCTGAGGTTGAAGGCGATAATCCCGTCTCTTTCAATAAGGTTGCTAATCCCATCTCGCCTTCAAAGGTAAATTCAGGCATTTCATCTGGCATTGCCCCTTTTTGGAAACGGTTGATAAACTCTTGTTCCGCAGCATCAGCGTCAGCGTCTGAATGGAAACGAGCGATAATTTCTTTGGCTAACAGAATTTTCACATCACGAGGATTACGACCAGCGGTCACTTCTTCTTTAAATTTTGCAATTTCTTCTAATGAACGGAATGAAAGTAAGTCGTACCAACGCCACATTAACTCATCAGAAATTGACATCACTTTACCAAACATCTCGCTTGGCGTGTCAGAAACACCAATGTAGTTACCTAATGATTTAGACATTTTTTTCTCGCCGTCTAAACCTTCAAGCAATGGTAACGTCATTGCAACCTGAGGTTTTTGACCGTTCGATTTTTGCAATTCACGTCCTACTAATAGGTTGAACGTTTGGTCTGTTCCGCCTAATTCTACGTCCGCCTCTAATGCCACTGAATCGTAACCTTGTAATAATGGATACATAAATTCGTGAATGGCGATAGATTGATTATTTGCAAAACGTTTTTTGAAATCATCACGTTCTAGCATACGAGCAACGGTATAGTTAGATGCAAGGCGAATCATTCCTTCTGTTCCCAACTGGCTTAACCATTCTGAGTTAAACACTACTTTGGTTTTTTCAGGATCTAAAATTTTGAAAATTTGCGATTTATAGGTTTCCGCATTGCGTAACACATCTTCTTTGGTTAAAGGTGGACGAGTCGCATTTTTACCTGACGGATCGCCAACCATACCCGTAAAATCCCCAATTAAGAAATACACTTCGTGACCTAACTGCTGGAATTGACGTAATTTATTTAACACCACAGTATGCCCTAAATGGATATCTGGTGCGGTTGGATCAGCCCCTAATTTAATACGTAATGGACGATTTTCTTTTAATTTTTCAATTAAATCATTTTCTGAATAAATATCTTCTACGCCACGTTTTAATTCGGCAAGTTGAGTTTCAATAGACATATATTTCCTTTATGTAAGAAGTTTAAAATGAACATTTGGTTATTATAACGAGAATAGAAAAAAAAAGCGAAAAAAAGCACCTTATCTTGTGGGGGTGATAAGGTGCAAAGAGTTGGAGTGATTACCTATTACTTTTTAAGTGCGGTAATGATAACAATTATCATTAGTTAAGCAATGTAATTTACAATTCTTTACAAAATTGGTAATTCTGTATCTAACAATAAGAAATATTGTGATGTTTATTTTTAGTCAAAAAAATGTTAAGGTTCTTAACTAGTATTTTAAATCAATTACATTTATTACGTTTTATTTTAGGAGTGAACAATGACATACATACTGCCAGCATTAGATTATGATTACGATGCATTAGAGCCACATTTTGATAAATTGACAATGGAAATTCACCATTCAAAGCACCATCAAGCTTATGTAAATAATGCCAATGCTGCTTTAGAAGCAACACCTGAATTATTAGCATTAACGCCAGAAGAACTTGTTGCTAATTTAGATAAAGTGCCTGAAGAAAAACGTACAGCCGTGCGTAATAATGCAGGTGGACACGTGAATCATAGTTTCTTTTGGAAAGGTTTAAAAACAGGTACTGTGTTAGGTGGAAAACTAAAAGAAGCCATTGAGCGTGATTTTGGTTCTATTGAAACATTTCAAACCAAATTTGAACAAGCTGCTGCTACACGTTTTGGTTCTGGTTGGGCGTGGTTAGTGATTGAAAATGGTAAATTAGCCGTTGTTTCAACACCTAATCAAGACACACCACTAATGGGTAAAGATGTTGCTGGGGTTTCTGGTACACCAATTATTGGTTTAGATGTTTGGGAACACGCCTATTATCTCAATTATCAAAACCGTCGTCCAGACTACATTAAAGCATTCTGGAATGTTGTAAACTGGGATGAAGCAGAACGTCGTTTTGAAACGTTAGCATAATTAAGTAATCATTAAAATTACTAACAAGGGTCTAGATAAATGTCTAGACCTTTGATCTAAATATAGGGAAATATTTCAGCCAAATACTCTTTTTATAAAAGATAAATAAAATGACATTTATTGAACATTTTAATCAACGAGAAAATACTCACTCATATATTAATAAGTTACCCTAAAATATTCTCAGGGCAACCGCGTACTTTGTCTATAAATTAATCACACACACCAAAAATAAGCTCAGACCTCATTTCATCAGACCAGCCAGCTGATTTCAGCTTGCTTTTTATACTATTTTTAGTTGGATGTAGTCGTGCTAAATTAAGCCCTAAACGCCTAATTATTGCCATATTTTCAACGCCATCCCCCAAATAAATCGTACTATCATCTTCTTTAAAAACAACATCAAGTACCCAATGCGCTTTATTTTCAACTTCCCAATGACCCCTAATATATTTCGCAAAGTCTTCGCAAGGAACATCTAAGCTACTGATATAAAATACTTTTTCTTCACTTTTCTTGCCATTGTCTTCTCTTATCCTATGAACTTGAATAAGGCTTTTAATTCCTGTCCAACCTTGAGATTCCAAAAGCCAATCACTTATTGGTAATTTTGAATAATACCGTTGATCTATTCGACTTCTTTCACAGTTAACTTCTTGAAATTTATCTATTTTTATTGATTTTTCTCGCACTACTTTATGAAAATAACTTTCTATTTCATTTCTAAATTTCTTATGATTATTTTTCAATGGCATCACATAATCGCTCTTCTTTTCTATGATTTTATTCGCTATTTTCTTTTGCGTATTCATCGCATCTACCGTAATGACGGCTTGATTTAGCTCTAAAATATCTATCATTTCTAGAATGCTTTCATTCTCATTTTTCTTACCTTTGGACTTATTTTGAGCTAAAATTAATCCTCTTGAACAGCTCCAAGCCGTAATACTATGTAGCGCATTATGAGGCTCTAAATGTGAACTGTTTTTTAATGTTTTACCATCTATTGCAATACACTCTTTGCCTTGTGATTTTCGTATCTCATTGATAAAATTAATAAAAATATAATTTAATTTCTCAGGATTTATCCGTCTTACAATACGAGCAATCGTATCATCAACAGGAATACCATTTTCAAAATCTCGGTATTTTCGTAACCATTTTATATTCAATTTACCAAACTGATGAATTTCACTCCATCCTTCTGCACCTGATATTACCGCACTTACGACAAGAAAAATAACATCTAAGAAGTCATGTTTTTTGTTTATATCTTTGCGAGGGTCTTCCAAATCTTTAAAAGCTGATAATATATTCATTTTTACACCTATTTGTTATTGAATAATAGGTGCTATTAGATCATATTTTTAAGAAAAGTGCGATCTTGCCCTGAAAATATTCTGATTTTAAACCATAAGATAGTTGCATAATGGTCTTAAATACCTTAAAATCAAGACGTTTATTTTGCCATTTAACTCTTTATTGATTAAATGAGCAAAAGGGATTCATTTCTTCTGCATAGTGAAGAAAGTGATTTTGTTAAAATTTATTAGAGGAATAATACTATTAAACCAGTAAAACGTGTTCAGACAAGTCGAGCCCATAGAATTAACGATGAAATTCGTGTAAAAGAGGTTCGTTTAACCAATCAAGACGGTGAAGCAGTGGGAATTGTGTCTATTCAAGAAGCTTTGAATTTGGCGGGAGACGCATCTTTAGATCTTGTGGAGATAAGTCCAAATGCAGAACCACCAGTTTGTCGTATTATGAACTATGGTAAGTTTATTTACGAAAAAACGAAATCATCTAAAGAGCAGAAGAAAAAACAGAAAGTCGTACAAGTGAAGGAAGTCAAATTCCGTCCAGGTACTGATGTGGGCGACTATCAGGTAAAACTACGCAACCTGATTCGCTTTTTAGAAGATGGAGCAAAAGTAAAAGTAACGATCCGCTTTCGTGGTCGTGAAATGGCTCACCAAGAAATTGGACGTGAAATGCTAGACCGTGTTAAAGCGGATACAGCAGAGTTAGCCGTTGTAGAATCTGCACCGGGTAGACTTGAAGCGCGTCAAATCGTAATGGTACTTGCTCCTAAGAAGAAATAATTAGTGCTTACAAGTAATTAAGCGGTTAGATTTGTTTAACTTTTTACAAATTTTTTGCAAAATTTTATAACAATGTTACTGCTTATTCGCCTGATTATTAGTGATTAATCAAAGGTTTTATACCTTACAACAATGCGGAGTTATTAAACAATGCCAAAAATTAAAACAGTACGTGGTGCTGCTAAGCGTTTTAAAAAAACAGGCTCAGGCGGTTTCAAACGTAAACAATCTCACTTACGTCATATTTTGACTAAGAAAAGCACTAAGCGTAAACGTCATTTACGTCATAAATCTATGGTTGCGAAAGCAGACAAAGTTTTAGTCGTAGCGTGCTTACCATACGCATAAGCATTCGTTTTAGTATTTATTTTTAGTTAATTTTATAGACATAGGAGATTAATAATGGCTCGTGTAAAACGTGGTGTTATTGCAAGAGCACGCCATAAGAAAGTTCTTAAGGCTGCTAAAGGTTATTATGGTGCACGCTCACGTGTATATCGTGTTGCGTTCCAAGCAGTAATTAAAGCTGGTCAGTATGCTTACCGTGACCGTCGTAACAAAAAACGTCAATTCCGTCAATTATGGATTGCACGTATCAATGCTGCGGCTCGTCAAAACGGTTTATCTTACAGCAAATTCATCAATGGCTTGAAAAAAGCTTCTGTTGAAATCGATCGTAAGATTTTAGCTGACATCGCAGTATTTGATAAAGTAGCATTTGCTGCTTTAGTAGAAAAAGCAAAATCAGCACTTTAATTGTTTGATTAAATTGAAAAAGGACGCCTTAAGCGTCCTTTTTTGTATCTGTTTATTTAAAACAAGCGGTCACATTTCTGAGAAATTTTACAAATTTATTTTTTCATTGCACCCAAAACACCACGGACAATTTGTCTTGCGATTTGGTTACGAATATTACGTCCTACCGCTTTAGTTATGCCACTAACCATTTGTTCTGTTGCATTTTGTTCACGGCGTTTTTTCTTACCAAAAATAGAAGCGATAATTCCTCCCAGTAAGCTATTGCTCTCTTTTTGCTCTTCTTCAATCTGATGCTGTTTTATTTCTTGCTGTTGTTTTAAATTTTCGTAAGCAGATTGTTCATCAACATATTCATTGTAGTACGCATATAAATCATCTTGTTTTACAAAGCGATCTCGTTCACTTTTTGAAATGGGATCAAGTTGGCTTTTAGGTGGATAAATATACGCAATTTCAACAGGTGTCGGCATTCCTTTTTCATCTAATACGGAAACTAACGCTTCACCAATGCCTAGCTGAGTAATAGCTTCTTTAACATCAATATCAGGGTTGATGCGGAATGTTTCTGCTGCCGCTTTTACGGCTTTTTGATCACGAGGCGTGAAGGCTCTCAATGCGTGTTGAACTCGGTTACCGAGTTGCCCTAAGACACTATCTGGTAAATCAAGGGGGTTTTGGGTCACAAAGTAAACGCCTACTCCTTTAGAGCGAATTAAACGTACCACTTGTTCTACTTTATCTACTAAGGCTTTTGGGGCATCATCAAAGATAAGATGTGCTTCATCAAAAAACATCACAAATTTAGGTTTTTCAGGATCCCCCACTTCAGGTAAATTTTCAAAAAGTTCTGACATCAACCATAATAGAAAGGCGCTATACAGTGTTGGAGAATTGATCAGTTTTTCCGAATTTAAAATATTGATAACACCTCGACCATCACGAGTTTGTAACCAGTCATCTAAATTAAGGGAAGGTTCGCCAAATAGCTGTGTTGCCCCTTCATTTTCCAAAGAAAGTAGAGAGCGTTGAATTGCACCAATACTTGCTGCAGAGACATTGCCATATTCCATTCTAAATTGTTTGGCATTTTCACCAATATATTGGAGCATTGCTCGGAGATCTTTAAGGTCAATCAGCAGTAACCCTTGATCATCTGCAACACGAAAAACAAGGTTCAACAAGCCTTCTTGGGTATCATTCAAATTGAGCAGTCGGCTTAATAAAACGGGTCCCATTTCTGAAATGGTGGTTCTAAGAGGAATGCCACTTTCTCCAAATACATCCCAAAAAGAAACAGGTGAGGCAGAAAAATAATTTTCAGCCCCTAAATTAAATTTCTCAACACGTTCTGCCACTTTACCTTGCATAGTGCCTGCTTGCGTTAAGCCAGAAATATCGCCTTTGACATCAACTAAGAAAACAGGGATACCATCATTACTAAAATGTTCTGCGAGGGTGCGTAGCGTGATTGTTTTACCGGTTCCTGTTGCTCCAGCAATCAAACCATGTCGATTTGCCA
Source organism: Phocoenobacter atlanticus subsp. cyclopteri (assembly GCF_018343795.1). Lineage (GTDB taxonomy): Bacteria > Pseudomonadota > Gammaproteobacteria > Enterobacterales > Pasteurellaceae > Phocoenobacter > Phocoenobacter atlanticus. The sequence continues at coordinate 240,071 of NZ_CP074346.1, read as the reverse complement.
TTTTCGATAAAATTGAAACTGTATTGCCTGATTTGGTTTGAGCGATAGTATAATTTGTCATAACTTAATCTCTTTTTGGTGTAATATTGCATAGTATTATAGAGATTGTCGCTCTTTCTGACTAGTGTAGGATTTGTTTTTGTATAAATTTTAATTGAATATTCAGACTAGAGTTGCTATTTTTCTTTAGAAGATGAATAATATCTACCGTCGTTTTTAAACAATATATTATGTTATAGGGTGATTTATCGCCCTTATTTTATTTAAGTAGGAAATATAAAATGCAACAAATACCAATGACTGTACGTGGTGCAGAATTATTAAAAAAAGAATTAGAGCAATTGAAGAATGTGCGTCGCCCTGAAATTATCAAAGCCATTGCAGAGGCTCGTGAACACGGTGATTTAAAAGAAAATGCGGAATATCACGCTGCTCGTGAGCAACAAGCTTTTTGTGAAGGGCGGATTCAAGAAATTGAAGGCAAACTCGGTGTGGCTCAGATTATTGATGTCACCACTATTCCAAATAATGGCAAAATTATTTTTGGCTCAACCGTTGAATTAGTCAATGTTGAAACGGATGACGAAGTCACTTATCGTATTGTCGGTGATGATGAAGCAAATATTAAACAAGGCTTAATTTCTGTTAATTCGCCTATTGCTCGTGGTTTAATTGGTAAAGAAGTAGATGATAGTGTGATTATCAAAACACCAGGTGGTACTGTTGAATTTGATATTGTCGGCGTTGAGTATATCTAATTATTCATCAATATGGACAATAAAAACTGCCAATGACATTAACCGATATTTATACTCAATTTAACAATTGCAAAATTTGGGAAGAAAGATACCGCTTGTTAATTAAATTAAGTCGCCAACTTCCTAAACTAACAGAACAAGAATTATTAGCCATACCTGAAATTCACGGTTGTGAAAGCCGTTTGTGGTTTTCTTTTCAAGTTAAACCTAGAGAAATCAAGGCATATAGTGATGCTCGTTTAATGCAAGGGCTATTAATGATTGTAATAGTTGCATTATCTGAAAAATCTCACAAAGAGTTACAACAACTTAATTTACAATATATTTTTGATGAGTTGCAAATTACCAAACATTTGACCAGTACCCGTTTGAATGGGTTACAACAGATTGAAAAAATAGTTAAACAGCAATGTTGATATTCCATTGGCAGAGCTGGCTCTATTGCTACGTGAAAATTAATTATGACTTAAATAAATATCAAATCGGTGATTTTTCGTTTTTTGACTGAAATCAGGTTTTTGATCTGCTAGGAAAGGAGCATAATCAGGACGTTTAACAACCACTCTTTTACTGGCAAGATTTTTTGCCGTTTCTAAAAATTGATCCGCATCTAAATCTTCTCCAACAAGATGTTGAAAAACGCGCATTTCTTTTTTAACTAATGCTTTTTTCTGTTTATGGGGATACATCGGATCAAGATAAACCACATCAACTTTACTTATTTTGGGATTTAACTCAGCAATTGAACGTACAGAGAGTAGTTGCATTTGTTGTCGCATCAATTGACCAATTTCATCATCAATATAAGCGCGCTGTAAACCATCTTCAAGAAGTGCCGCAACCACAGGATGACGCTCGACTAACTGTACTTTACAACCAATAGAAGCAAGGACAAACGCATCTCGTCCTAATCCTGCGGTTGCGTCAATCACAGTAGGCAATATATCTTTTTTTATTCCCACTGCTTTTGCAATCGCTTCACCTCGTCCGCCACCAAATTTACGACGATGTGCCATCGTTCCTTTGACAAACTCTACTGCAATCGCCCCAAGTTTTGGTTCATCTAACTTACGTAATTCAAGTTGTTGTTCTGTTTGAGCTAAGGCTAAAATAGCTGAATTGTCGTGAATAAGTTGCCATTTATCGCAAATATTTTGAAATTTCTGTTTGTTTTCTGTTTCGCAAACAAGTTGGATTTTTGTCATACAATATAATCGTCAAAAAGGGTATCTAGATTTTTTATTAACGTTGCTTTCCCTGCAATGTTTTCATTATGCCAAGCTTGTTCTAATATTTCAGGGGTAAACAATTGCTGATATTTATCACTTAGTGGACGATAACTAATATGCCACGGTTCAAGACCGATTTTCTTTTTTGTATTTAAAAAAGGTAAATAGAAATCAAAGCAAGCGGTATGATCTTGTAAAAAATTTGCCAATTCTTCAAAATATCCACCCGCTTGATATTCCCAAGGTTCAAGTTGTAAGCGTTGATTAGGTGGCAAAAGATGAGGGTCAAAGACATCAATTTCTGTTCCCCAATGATGGCGACTTGCACCTGGTGTGGCAGACCAACGTAAAATAGCTTGGCATTTTTGCCATTCATTCATTTGGGATAAATCTAAGGCTTCACTTTTATCATTATGTACCTTTCGCTCGCCATTGAATTTTGCATTCCAAATTGACTTTTGGCGTTCAAAACTACGAAATGAACTGGTGGATTGAAGGTTAAAACCTGCTTGTTTTGCTTTTTTTTGTAAACTCATAAAAGCCACTACCACCTCTTGTTGTAAGAAATGGTTTGTAGACAGTGCATTAGGTAAGGAAACTAAATGTAACCTTGACTTCCCTGTTAATAGATTAGCTAACTTATACATTTTGAGTAATGTCCTTAGGTAAATTTACTGTCTCACCAGTAGTTTGATTTTTAATAAATATATCCAGTTGATTAAAGGCAATTTCAATACCATTTTCGGCAAATAACTGGTCAATTTTACGATTAAGAGCATCAACCGTGGTATTTCTGTCTGCAAGCTCACCAACATAAACACGTAACTCGTGATCCAAGGTACTTGCACCAAAGCTAAGGAAATAGACAACAGGTGCGGGATCGTCTAAAACTGTTTCGGTCTCTTCTGCTGCTTGTAATAGCAGTTTTTTAGTCAGATCCAAATCAGAGCCATAAGCAACACCAATACTAATAATGACACGAGTGGTAGCACTAGATAATGCCCAGTTGGTTAAACGTTCAGTGACAAAGTTTTTATTTGGCACAATTACTTCTTTTCCATCAAAATCCATCAAGGTTGTAGCTCGAATACGAATACGGGAAACCGTTCCTGAAAACTCACCCACAGTAATCACATCACCAATTCGTACTGGACGTTCAAATAGGATAATAATACCTGAAATAAAGTTAGCAAAAATTTCTTGTAAACCAAATCCTAACCCAACAGAAAGGGCGGCAAATAACCATTGTAGTTTTGCCCAAGACATCCCTAAGGAGGAAAATGCACTGGCTGAACCAATGGCAACGATAGCATAAGTTAATAATGTAGTAATGGTATAAGGCGTACCTTGTGATAGTGTCACTCTTGAGAAAACAAAGATTTCAAGAATACTGCGAATATTACGTACTAACAGATACATTACTGTTAAAATAATGGTGGCGATCAATAGATTGAATAATGTAATAGTTTCTACTTCAATCCCATTTTCGGTAGTGACACTCTGTTTCCAAAGAGAGATGTTATTAAGATAATCAGCAGAAACAATCAACTCAGACCAAACGTTATAAAGCAAACTTGCAACAATTACCCACAAAATAATATTAGTAATATGGATAATTTGAGATTTTAAAATACCAACTTTAATACTCTCACTTTGTTGCGGAATGGAGATAATATCATCTGCGACACTCACTCCTTCCATCACTTTATTTCGACGCTGTTCTTGTAAACGACGATAGGCTAAACGACGAGATGCAACTTGTACCGCACGGTAAATAACATATCTTACAAGTAACCAAAGTACGATAATAATATAGGATGTAATGGTTAAAGAAATCAATTTTAAGGCGGTGTAGTAGTAACCTATTAAAATTAAGGCAATAAGTCCTATTGGTGTCAGTTGAATAAGCAAACGTAGCGTTGTCAGTAAAATATTTTCTGTTTTATCTACTTGAGTATTTTTATTGTGTACATTTAAAGCACGTTTAAAACTTGGTGCCAATATCACAATACAGAAAATAAGAGCAAAAATACTAATAATTTGTCCAATAACGTCATCACCAATTCCATTTTCAGTCACATTGGTAAAAATAGAGACATTCAATAAAATAATAACAACCATCATTCCTTTAAGGATGACCTTTTTAAAAGTTTGACAACTTTCTTCGGATAAACCAAAGTGTTTTACCGCAATGCCTTTTTTACTAAATAATGAAAGTATAAAGCTAAATAGCCATAAATACCCTGCTATCTTTAATGACCATTTCCAAATCTCAAGAGGTGAAGAGAAGCAGAAATAACCGACAAGTAACATTATCACCAAAAACCATAGTATTCGAGGCAAAGTAAGAATAGTATTGTAAAAGAGAGTGATAGGTGTATGCCACTGGCTATCTGCATTTAATGAGTTAATTTGTCCATTAATCAACGCCAAATGTTGTTTTATTTTTGAACCAAAATAATAAATAATCAAGATGATAAAAATCAAAAAGCCGATGATAATAGATAAAGAGGTTAAATATTCACCGTTATTTGAGAAGTTAAATTTTTGAATAATATTTTGAAGTTGATAACTGAGTTGTTTTGGCAAAGATTTCAACCATTTAGTATTTATGGGTGCATTACTCTTTACCCAGAAACTTTGTTGTACGAGAGTGTCTTCGATTTGTTGACTAATTTCAGACACTTGTTTTTGTACTAATTCTAAATTAATAGATAAATTTAATTGATTATTTAAACTCGTTAGGGAATCAGATAATAATCTTTTACGTTCAGCCAGCACTTTATTTAACTGTTGAATTTCATCATCACTAAAGGTTACTTGATTTTTTTTTTGTAATTCTTCAATGTACTGATTAGGAACATAAAGTTCGTTACGTTTTTGGGTCATATCAAAAATACGTACCCGTAGTTCAGAAATCTGATCGGGTAAATCTTTGATTGTTGTGCTGAGGGGTAATTTTTGTTTTTGTTTTTGAATAATACGAGATAAAACAAGTGTTCCTTTTAAGGCACTAATTTGCTCTTTTAAGGTACGTTGCGTTTGGGTTAAATTATCCAAAATATTATGTAATCGTAATTCAGCTTGAGATAAGGTATTCGTCTCTTTTGTTTGACTAAGCAATTGCTTACTTAATTCTGTATTTATATTAAGTTCCGTTTGAATAGTTTGACTATGTTCTGTATTTAATTGTTGGTTCTGAACTTGTTCAAACTGCTCTTGAGATTGTTGGAGACGCTTTTTATTAATATGAGCTTGAAGGGTTGTAATTTTATTTTGTAATATTGTTTCTTTGGATTGCAGTAAATCATATTGAGTTTGATAAAAAAGTGTAATTTTATCATTATTTTTAAGTAATTCTTTACTAAGACTACTTTTTAAATGTAATAATTTTTGTTCAATTAAATATTTATTTTTCAGAGAAGTGCGTAGGCTTTTATCTGATATAAGAGCATTAATTTTTTTACTAGATTCCGTATTCTCGGTTAAAATAGTTTGAGCATTCGTAGAGAGAGTATTTTGTTGAACTAAATTTGAATTAACTTCTGCTAACTTTTCTTGCAGTGTTTTAAGATGATGAATATTTTCTTCTAACTCTTGTTGCAGTTCATCGATCGTTATTTCACTCTCAACCTCAGCATTATTTTGAGGAGGCTGTTGTGTCTGAGAAGCAATCTCTTTCTGTCCCTGTTGTATCTTAATATCAATATCAGTAAGTAATGTTTGCAAGGCTTGATTTTCTTGCTTTTGTAATTGAAGTTCTTCAAGTAATGTAAGAGATTCTTCCAAATCTTTAATGACAGCAGATAAACTTGAATCATTAACACTATTTTTTTTTGCTTCTTTTAATTGAATATTTAATTCTGCTTCTGTTGGCAATGCTGCTACAGCATTGTTACTTAAAAAACTAAATAACGTAAAAAAAAGAGTGATAAAAAAAAGGGACTTTCGCATTGTATTTGGTATTCCTAAAGTAAATAGGCGGTAACATTCTTTTGAAAATTTGCAAATTCTTTATACAAAGTTACCGCTATAAATAGTTAAATTATTGTTGTTTCTTGTTAATGTTTAGCCAATCAGCCATCATTTTTTCTGTTTCTTTTAAAACAAAATCAGGGGCTTCATAATCTTTTGGCAACGCCTCTAAATTTTTCAATGGTTTTTTACCTTCTCGTTTAAAACGTGCATTTAGATGACGTAAATCACGCTGTTCATCTGCTTGGCGTCTTTTTTGACGTGCTTTTAAATTGAGCGATAAAAATTTTTCATTATCTTCTTCACGTTCAATGGCAATATCTTCTGCTAATGCAATAAATTCAGGATCTTTAGCAATTCGCTGAAGATGATTTTTCGTTAAGTAAGGCACTACATCACGTGCATTTGATGTAATTTTATACTCAGCTGGTGTGATTTTATCCCAAGGAAGAGCATTATCTTCAAAACGTTCACCGACTTCTTTCGCATTGATAATTTCAGGGTAATGAATATCTGGTTCTACCCCTTTTTGCTGCGTACTTCCGCCATTAATACGATAGAATTTTTGAATCGTATATTGTAACATTCCAAGTTGTTTATTTGCTGTATCAAACATACTCTTTAAGGAGCGTCCTTGTTGTACTGTTCCTTTTCCAAAAGTTGTTTGTCCAACAATAATAGCACGATTATAATCTTGCATTGCGGCTGCAAAAATTTCTGATGCCGAAGCACTATGGCGATCGATCATCACGATAATTTTTCCGTTGTATAAAATACTTGGATCACTATCCACATAAACTTTAATACGATCAAACGCATCTCGTACTTGTACAACAGGTCCTTGTTCAATAAACAAACTAGTCAAACGGATAACTTCTTTTAATGAACCACCACCATCCGCACGTAAATCAATAATTAATCCATTAATATTTTTTTCATTTACTTCTGTTAATAATTTCTGTACATCTTTGGTTAAACCCATATAAAACGTTGGAATTTCAATCACCGCAACTTGTTTACCATTAATTTTATTCGTAGTCAGTTTTGCTGCACTTTCTTCTAAGCGGATAGTATCACGAATAAGGGTCACAATATGGTTTTTCCCGCCTTTTGCTGGCTCAATTTCAAGACGTACTTTGGTGCCTTTTTTTCCTTTAATTTTATCCACCACATCATTGATCCGCCAACCTACAACATCTTCAATTTCACCCGTCGCTTGTCCAACACCGACAATTTTATCATCAATATGAATTTGTTTACTACGTGCAGCTGGCGCACCTTTTACTAAAGATCTAATTGTGGTGAAATCATCATCCATATAAAGTGTTGCACCGATGCCTTCAAGAGACAACTTCATACTTTCTTCAAAACGTTGTGCACTACGAGGAGAAAGATAAGTCGTGTGCGGATCAATTTCTCTTGTAAAAGAATTTAAGTACGTTTGTAAAATATCATCTGCATTGGTTTGAGTTAAACGACGAATAGAAATATTGTAACGTTTGGTTAATTTTTTTTGTGTTTCTTTCCACGTTTTATGTTTAAGATATTGAGTGATCACATCATATTTATAACGCTGTTCCCATAATTTTTCAGCATCTTCGGTTGTTTTTGGAAACGGGGCTTTTTCACGATCTTTTTCAATTTTATCATTCGTGGTTAAATCAGGCTCTTTTTCAACTAATTTGAGCAAATAACGGTAACGTTGATAACGACGTTTTGCCATTAGATCATAAATTTTATAAGCCGCATCCAGTTTTCCATAATAAAGTTCATCATCAAGTTGATCAGCATATTTTGCACGTAGCATATCCACATCAGATTGTAAAAAAATCTTATGACTACCATCTAACCAATCAATATAACGATCAAATATTTGATTTGAAAAATGATCATCAAGCTCAAATTTACGATAATGAGATTGAACCAAACGGCTCGTCACTCGCTTCGTAGAAACGAGGTGATCGTCTGTTGGTTGTGGAGTGATAATATCACTCTCTTTAATTTGAGGTTCACCAGCAATACTCAAGTTACTCGCAAAAGTAGTAAAACAACAAATTAATGTGAAGGTTATTGTTTTAATCAATTTCATAGTGTGAATTAAACGAAGAGAGTATTAAAAGTAACGTTTAATATAAGCCCTGAAGTAAGTTGTACTCTCGCTTCTTGTTTTTCAACAGCTAAGACTGTTGCTGCTTGCACCGTACTTCCAATTTTCACTTTAACTTTTGTACCTTTGGTGATTTCTGTCGTATCTATAGCGGTTAGATTTTCAGGTTTTTTTACCTTTTCAGTACGAGGTTTTCTTTGTGCTGTTGCATTATCATTTTTTCTTTCTTCAAGCGTTTTTTTCTTAAAAAACTCTTTACGCTCTGCTTTACGTTGTTGTGCTTTACGCTCCGCCACCATTTTCTTTGATTCCGCCAACGTTTGGGCAGCGTGTAGAGCTTGATCAGCATCAATAACACCAGCAGGATTACCCTCTAAATCAACACGTTCTGCCCCTTCTTTACAAGCATTCAAATAACGCCAACCCATAGTATAACCACGCATTGCCTGACGGAGCATTGTTTTACTTACTTTTTCATCACCTTCTAATGCAAGTGCAAGATCTTGGAATAAACCTACTTTAAGTGGTTTTGCTTCACCTTCAATAGAAAAGCAAAGAGGAAATTTTTCAGCTAAGTATGCAATGGTTTGTTTTACACTCATCGTTGTTTTGGTGGTTTGGGTTACTTGTTCTTCAATTTGTTGTTCAGACATAGTTTTTCCGTTAAGTTATAAGTAATTTATTTAAACTTGTGCAATTATATTTTATTTGTCTTCATTCATCTATATAAATTCAAAAGAAATGCGAATTTTATCAAAATAAAACCGCTCACAGAAATGTAAGCGGTATGATACCTTTAATTCTTTGCATTTTTAGATTAAATTCGGCATAAATGTAAATTATGCAACAAATCCGACCGCTTGATACACTTCTTTTAAAGTCTCCTGTGCTTTTGCTCTCGCTTTTTTTGCACCATCACGATAGATTTGCTCTAATAATGCTTCATTATTACGAAAATGATGGAAACGCTCTTGTAAATCAGTCAGCAATGTAGAAACCTCATCTGCCACCGCTGTTTTTAAATGACCATACATTTTGCCTTCAAATTCAGCTTCCAACTGTGCAATAGTCTTACCTGTAATTGCCGATAAAATATCTAATAAATTAGACACGCCTGCTTTATTTTTTACATCATAACGTACCACAGGTGGCTCATCACCGTCCGTCATTGCTCGTTTAATTTTTTTTGCTACAGCTTTTGGATCTTCTAATAAACCAATCACATTTTTACGGTTATCGTCCGATTTTGACATCTTTTTGGTTGGTTCAAGTAATGACATTACTCTTGCACCTTGTTTTGCAATAAAGACTTCTGGCACTTCAAAAATCCCTTTAGTGACATTACCCTCTGCATCTTTTTCACCATAAATCGCATTAAACCGCTCAGCAATATCACGGGTAATTTCTAAATGCTGACGCTGATCATCGCCTACAGGCACTTGATTTGCTTGATATAACAAAATATCTGATGCCATTAAAATAGGATAAGTAAACAACCCAACATTCACATTTTCTTCATAACGTGCGGATTTATCTTTAAATTGCGTCATTCGGTTCATTTCACCAAAGTAAGTGTAACAATTTAACGTCCAGGCTAATTGGGTATGCTCTGGCACGTGAGATTGAATAAAAATGGTGCTTTTTTCAGGATCGATCCCACAAGCAAGATAAAGTGCTAACACATCTAAGGTTGCTTTACGCAAGGCTTCTGGATCTTGGCGAACCGTAATCGCGTGTAGATCTACAATACAATATAGACAGTCATAGTCATCTTGCATTTTCACCCACTGACGTAACGCCCCCAAATAATTTCCTAATGTAAGCTCACCTGATGGTTGAACACCACTAAATACGACTGGTTTTTTTGTTGTCATTTTAATTTCCTATTTCTTCCTGTTAATTCTAGCTATGATTATACAATGTTTAAAATTTCTGCAAAGTCTTCACACACATAATCTGGCTTCGATTCACTAATTGGTATATTGTAATTGTAACCGTAAGTTAAGCCAACACTTTTACACCCAGCAGCTTTTGCCGCCAAAATATCATTTTTAGAATCCCCCACAAATAACACTTCATTTGGATAGCATCCAAATTTACCGAATAAATAAAACAATGGTGCTGGGTGTGGTTTAACTAAAGGTAGCGATTGTCCACCTAAGGTTTCTGAAAATAGATGATCTATTCCAAACGCCTTTAATACAGGTTGTACGTGCTTAGTTGGTTTATTGGTTACCACGGCTAAAATATAGCCTTTCTTATGCAAGGCTTCTAAGATAGATTTTACATTATCAAACAACACGCTTTTATTACACACATTTTCACCATAAAAATAATCAAAACGTTGTTTAAGTTGTGCGATTTGATCAGCATTAAATTGCTCAGCCTTGCCCGACCATTCTAAGCCTTTTTGAAATAACACATCCGCCCCTTTACCGATCCACGTAAGCACAGTATCCTCTGGTGCTGGAGGCAACCCTACTTCTGCAAAAGCAGAATTTAATGATAAGGTTAAATCTGGCAGACTATTCACTAATGTACCGTCTAAATCAAATCCGATAAGTTTAAATGTGTTGTTCATTTTGTTTATCCTTTTTATTTTTAATATAAATTTTAAAAAATATTGTCATTATTATCGCTTTTGCTATAATGAAGTCGTAAATGGATTGGGAGTTCCTAGTCGGCGTTATAGTCTTGGTGGTTTCATCGAGACTTTTCGCTTTTTTTATACTAAGGAAAATGCTTTAATCCCTTTTGATCAAACCCTTTACCCACATTTTCTCGTCCTCCAGAGCAATAAAACTTATTTTTCAAAATATCCATAGCTTGATTAGGCTGAGTTGAATCCAAAATATAGCGTCTTATTGGTCTTGCAACAAGATCAGCAAGTTGTAATCCAATTGAATTTGTTTGTTTAGAAGCTATTCTAACTCTAAAAGGTAATACTTGATTAAATTTATTTTCACCATTACAAATTCGCAAGAACTCAATTTCTAATGCTTGATCTTCTTTTTTACCCCTACTTTCCACCACAACAAAAGTAATTTTATCCTGCTGATTTTTCTCTTTCACAAACTCATAAAGTGTTTCTAAACAATGTTTTAATGAAAAGTGATAGGGGTGCATTTCTCGTTGCTGTTGCTGAATTTTATTCTTTTCTATCACACAAGATGCCAAAATAAAATTACTATTTTTCATTATTCCTGATAGAGAATTAAGAAAAATATTTTTTTCTTCCCTTGACTTAAACAATGTAAAATTGCCTTTTTCTTTACGAATGTCGTGTTCATGGAAAATAACAAGGTCATGTCCAAAATAATCAAACTTTAATTTTTGGATTGAAGTAACTACATTCTTTCTGTAATGATCTTTATAAAAAATACAAAATGCCAGAACAAAAATAGGATAATTTCCATCTATTGAACTCAGACTATGATCTCCACTCTCATCAACATACACAATAAAATCACTAAATTCATTCATAATTTACTCCATATTACTCAACTAAAACCAACTCTCACTAACACCTCTTCGTAACCTACTGACTCTAAAAAAATTTAAACAGTTTAAATCACAAACGAAATAAACATTACTCCATATATAAAAGAGTTTTTAAAAATGCACCTTTTTATGGGTAATCATTTAATCTTTTTCTAAGATACAGTAATTAATACTAAGAAGGATTTTTCCTAAAGTTGGAAGATATTATATACTAAATTAAATTGAAATCAGTACTGGACATTTACATAAATAGTTATTTGGTTCGTAGGGGTGGCATTAGCAAACGTTAGTTTACGTATATCCACCCGTTGCTTGATATAAAATAATCTAAAAGATAGCGGTCAAATAAAATGAATAATTTGCAAAATATGTTATCCCGTGCATTTGGGAGCATATACGTAAACTACGTTTACTAATACTCCCCGACAAAATCATAGTACTAATTTAAGTTTAATTTACTATATTTGCAAAAATTTGTGATCATCTTACCGCTATTAACTGGCTTTATAAATAAAAGAGTGGATTGACTGTTGAATATTTGGGAGCACTGAAACGATGGGGATTTATCAATATTATTAGATACTACTTAATTTATTTCTCTTGTTATTACTCTGTACCAAAACAAGCTTATTTTTATAACTTGTAATTGTTTCATAATCATTTTCCTTATTTGGATATTTACAACATGCTATTCTAATTAGACTCCCCTACTATAAAACAATACGCCTTTTTGCTCTATATGTTCTTTTAATAAAGGATTTTCTATATTATTTATATCTACAACATCGACCATATAAGGAATAGATATTTCTTCATTCAACGTACCATATAAGGCTGTAACAGTGTCAAAATTAATATTTTGACCTGAGATTGCTAAATCTATATCAGAACCTTTTTTGTAATTTCCTAATGCACGAGAACCAAAAATCCAAGCTTGTTCTATTTCAGGAAATAACTTAAGAGCATCACAAAGTAATACATAACTATGCTCATACAATCCAAACTGATTATTCATCAACGAAACTCTTTTAATTGAATATATAATTTTTCAATCTGTTCAAAATATTGATTAACAATACTTTCAAAAACTTGCTTAAAATAATCTTCATTATAAGTATGAGCCATTAGATTTCGTTTATCTAACATTGTGATCCATAATTCTCCATTATCTAATAAATTCATTTTAAAAGCCTGTTTAAGTACTTGACGAGGCGAAGTAGTAATTTCTCCTTCTGACTCCAAATAATCTTTTAGCGTTTTCCAAGCCAACTCAAAAGTATATTCAAATCGCTGAATTAAGCCTTCTTTTGAGAGATCGTCCAGTTCATCTGCTCGGCTTACTGCTTTTTGTAATTGTAAAAAGGCTTTCTCAAAATTTTCTAAGCGTTGTTTAAATCGTGTATTTTTCAGGTTTTCCATTTTATATCCTTGCCTTGAAATTTAGTGCATATCACTTTGTATAATAATAGGAATATTGTTAGTTAATTAATACTCAATCAAATTTATAACAAACTTCCATACTATAATCGATATTTCTTCTTAATTATTTTCTCAGCTGTAAAAATTACTTTTCTAAATTCATTAGCATAACGAAGTTGTCGATTTTTTTCTAGAACATTTATGAAAGCTACTCCATAATTTTTTGTGTTTTTAATCTTTTTTCCTTTTGGAAAGGTCCATCGTCTTCCAGACATTTTCACCAATAACCTTGATTCTATTCTTTTCTATTTTATAAATAAAAGCTACTGATTTTTGGATAACTCTGATATAACAAAATACAAATAGTATAAATATTTTTATATGAGTCTTAAATATATTTTTGTATTGGATCTAAATCTATTTTTACAATTTTATTACTAAAAAATAAGATTTCTTTTCCTTTTCTCGATTTATTAATTGAATGAGTTAAAGTAAATTCTACTTTCTTTTCTACCCAACTATATAGTTCGTTGATTCTTTCAGTATTATCATAAGAAATAATCCAATAACAATCATCTATATTCTTTATTTCATCTGCAACTTTAACATGGTCAATATCTAAGTAAGAATTTAAATATAGTCCTGGACCATGTACATAGTATGGAGGATCAAAATAAAAAATATAATTTGAGGTATTTTCTTGTTTATTAACTTTCTTTATTAACTCAATTGCATCTAAATTTTCTAATATAATACGCTCCCTAAATTGTGCTATTAATCTAATCCTTTTTATTAAATCAATCTTATTAAAACGACAATCTATTTTATAATTACCCTTTTGTTCAAGCCCACCAATAACCCCAGCATTTATAATACCAGAACGATTAGTTCTATTTAGAAAAAAAGTCGAGAAACCTAATTCTAAAACTTGTTTCTTAGCACTGAGTGATATCTGATCTTTTTTCTTTTGAACATCTTTTGCTTTATTCCAGTTTGAAATAGTAATATCTGTTTTCTCAATTAAATTACAAAAATCTTCAGTATAATGAACGACACAATACCAAAAAGCATAAATTGCTTTATCAAAATCATTAATAGTAATTTTTTTTACTCTATTTTGAAAAAGCAGATACAAAGCAACTGAAGCTCCCCCAGCATAAGGTTCTATGTAATGGCCATCAATATTATTATCAACACAAATTTTAGCAATAAATTCTGCTAATCTTTTTTTCCCGCCAGGATATCTTAAAGGAGAGTAAAACATATCCTAAAACCTTTTGAATAATTCATCAAATTCATTTAAGAAATTATCTACAATTTCTTTATTTCGCTTTTTCCAAGGATTTAATACTTTATTTGCATATTTACCCCATTTAGGTAAATGATAATTAAACCATTGTTTTGCTTTATCTCTCTCATTTTGTATTTCATCATTAGAATAATCTTGAAAACAATACTGTTTCGTAAAAGTTTCGTCTATATTTTTCCACAAGGAATCAGTATCAGATAAATCATATAAGAACTGTGCTATAATCTGCTCTGGAGAATGTTCACCGGGTAAACATACAATATTTTTTATCTTATCCCTTTTAATTTTTCTCAATTGTTTTTTTTCTACATCACCGTCTAGTACAATGATAGAATTTGGAAATTGAAAATAAGGTACTTTACTTGATAACTCAATTAAATTATTACAACCCAGTTTTACCTTACTATTAAAATTGAGTAGCCGTGTACGTTTATTTCCTAGTAAATATTTTACAAATAATACTCCTTCAGCATCCTCAGCAAACACCTCAACTTTATTTACTTCTGATATTTGATTTGTTAGAGACACCTTTAAATGGCTTTCTATAAACTTATAATCTGCATTATTATTGGCAATAATATTTTTATCTTGTCTTTGTAAATAAACTAAATTTATCTGTCCTTTCCTATTTATATCATTTTTCAATTTTGAAACTTCTTCTAAAAGAGTCAAAGAGTGTGTTGTAAAAATAATTTGAATATTAAATTTAGATGCAAAATTATTAAGTGCATTTAATAATTTTACTTGAGAGCCAGGATAAAATGTTGTATCAATTTCATCCACTGCTAAAATCCCACCTTTATAATTATCTTGATACTTATCTTTCAAACGCTTAAAAGAAAGTACTGCAAGTAATATTTTACCAATATTATCTTGTCCTGCAGAATTCAATTGCCAATCATAATATTTAGTATTTGCTGCTAAAGTTTGTTTATGTGGACTCTCCAAAGGAGTTGCATCAGTTATTTTATTATCATCTCCAACTAAAATTAAAATTTTATTATGCCACTTTTCATAAAACCTCTTTTCCTGATCTGTTAAAACAATAGATCTATCACTTTGTAATTGATTATCCTCTCCAATAGGTAAAAGTCTTTTTAAACTTAAATAAATAACGGGCAATTGAACATATCCAGAACCTTTTTTAGCATCTTTTTTACCCGTTTCCTTATTTACTTTCCATATGCGAAGAGATTTTTCTTTACCTTTTTCTATTCTTTCAATAGTTCCTGCTGTATAATCTGTACCATTATCAAAAAATAATGTCCATTGGTGATTACCTACTCTGTCAAATACTTCAGAAAATTTAAACTTTTCTGAAAAATCTGATCTAAAACTTTCGCCAGACAAGGGCTTTTCTCCATACATTGGATTATTTTTATCAGTAATAGTAAAAGGTTGCGTTAATAACCCCAACAATGTGGTTTTTTGAGTTCCATTCTGCCCTGCTATAACAGTTATTTGAGAACCTAACTTAAATTCTACTTTCTGAAACCCCCTAAACTTTTTAATAAATAGTTTGGTTATTTTCATAATGTATTATCCCTTTTGAAATAAAACTCCAATATATCTCCAACAATATAAGATAATTGTAATATATCTTGCTTAGATGTTGGTAGAGTTCCGTGAGCCCACTTACCTAATGGAGCTTCAAAATTAGTACCACTTTCTAACCAACCTTGACTGAGTGATAAAAAATTTAATTTTTCTATATCATTTAAGCATTTAAAATCCTTTTTTGCTACCGAAATAAAATCTTTCCACAACTGATCTTTATTCGCTTTTTCAGCATCCTTTTTAAAATATTCTCTTCCTGCTACATCTAGGATCAACCGTAAAGACATCCCAAAAACAGGTAATGTTTTAAACAAATTCTGATCATTATTTTTTACTTTATCATACAAACAACAAATACCTGAATATAAATCATTAATAGCACTACTCCTTAATACTAACGTTCTTCCAAATAAAATATCTCTTTTATGCGGATTCGAAACTGGCGTTTTTCTTGATATTTGTCTTACATAAGAGTTTTCATTTTTAGGATAATTACTTATATTTTGAGATTTTTTAGGATTAAACTCTTCTATTTTTATTGTTGTATTCTTTTCAAGAATACTTTTCAAAACACCTTTCTTACTAGGTCGATTATTTCTTGTTGAAACGATATTCTTAGCAATTAACTCCACAACTTTATTAAGTATATCATTTGATGTTTGTAAGTCATATGAAGAGAGTATCTGCCCTTTATTAATATAAAAACCGATACTCCTTAGATTCTCCTCACTAAAAACCTCATCTTTTACAAATCTCTGATTTAGCTTACTATTAGTACTTATAATCCCTGTATTTTCTTCAATAATTAAAAAATTACTTTTTGCTTTACCTCTATGCTTATATAGGAAATAATCCCTATCTAATGCTTTCCAAGTACCATTCTCAACATGTTTTCTTTCTATATTTATTAAAGCAGTATACTTATCACAAACATTACAAGGAATATTTTTCAATTCTTTAAGTTCTAAAGGTTCGTCTTCAAAGAAAAGTCCACCACCAAGTGATTGATACAATTCCTTATTCTGCAAGTATTTTAAAACAGCAATTCTTCTATTACCATCATAAACAATATACTTTCCATTATGCTCAACTACTGTTGGTAATTCACTAAAATCATAATACTTACCCATTTTATTCACTAATTTAGGCAATTCCCATTTTAGATTTTTATCTTCAACTGCTTTTTTAATAATCTCATAATCAGAAAAGGATGTATCTACAGGATCCCGAGGGTTTTCAGTCCATAGATATAGTTTATCAATAGGTATCGTAATAATTTGTTGTTTCATATTTTTATTATCCTTCAATAAATCAAATTAAGTAGTAAATATGAATTTTAGTGCTTTCCTAAACCTTAATTAATTTCAAGTGGCAAGGTTTTTAGGATTTTTGCAACTTTTCTCTATTGTTCAACAAATACACTTCATAAGTGTATTTACCATCCTCAGCTAAAACATCAGAACCAATAGAGGAATGTTTAAGAAAATGGAACCAGTAGAAATTTTTCACCAGTTCTTTTTTGTCTTCTTTTGAAATAATGATAACATAATCAGAGGGGAATTTATCAGGATTATTTTTAACCGCTTTATTAATATCTCGAATGTTTTGCTACACCATCATATGCAACATAACTATCTTTATTACTCAATTTTACTATAAAACAAGACTGCTTTCATTCTATATACTCTTGATAATAAATATTAAATAATCATTAACCGTTCATTTTTCCTTGCTATATTTTGTCGAAAACTCTCAGGAATGGCATACCAATCCATTACTTGGACAAGAATAGGAATATTAGACTCTTGCAATCTATTTTTAAAATTTACAAACATCTCACTGTCTATAGCACATTGCTTTTGAGAAATAATAACAAGATCGAGATCACTACCATCATGTGCATCGCCATTGACTCTACTACCAAAAGCTAAAATCTCACAGGGTTCAGTAATCGTATTACGAGCAATTTCTATAATTGCCTGTTTATGCTTGTTTTGTATTTTCACTTTCTATCACTGCAATTACTTTTTTTGTATCATCGATAAAATTTGGTATCATCACCAATGTCTTATTTGCAAAACTGACACCATAATCATGAGCAGTACTGTTTCGATTATCTCTATACTCCAACCACCTCTCAACTTCATCAGATGTTAATAAGCCGTGATTAGCCGCATAACGAAAAATATCTTTGAAATATAAAGTATCTACTGCTCTTGAACTATGAAAATACGGTTTTAGAACTTTTTTCATTAATTTTCCTACTTGTTCAAGCACAATTTCAAATTCCTTTACTGTGGCTGAACGGAAAATTTCATATTCAATATCTTCTTCATTATATTTCAAAAAACCTTGATATGCTTTTTCTAAAGCTTCATTGCAACGTTTTAAATAGGTTGTATCTATGTTTATAATTTTTGTCATATAATTACCTAGCCCCAAACCCCGTCAACATAGTTTGAATTGTTTTAAACAAAATTACTAAATCCATTGAGAATGAGAAGTTTTTAATATAGTAAAAATCGTGTTCTAATTTTATTCTCGTATCATCTGTATCAGCTGCATAACCTTGAACTACCTGAGCCCAACCAGAAATACCCGGTTTAACGATATAACGATAATTATAAAATGGAATCTCTTTATTAAATTCTTCTACAAATTTCTTCTGTTCTGGTCTTGGACCAATCAAACTCATCTCACCTTTTAACACATTGAAAAACTGTGGTAGTTCATCAATACGAGTTTTGCGAATAAATTTACCAATACGTGTTACACGCATATCATTTGCTTGTGCAAACTGAGAACCGTCCTTTTCTGAATCCTTACACATACTACGAAATTTATATACTGTAAAAGGAATTCCTCCTTGTCCTATTCTCTCCTGTAAAAAGAACATTCCACCACGACTCTCAATCATTATAAGTAATCCAGTAATAATCATCACAGGTAAAACAATTGGTAAACTACATAAAATTAGAGACGTTTCTAATATTCTTTTAATGGTTTGATAACTTTTAGAGGGCAATAATGCACCTAATTCATTTTCATACATATGATCAATCTTCACTCGACCAGTTAACCTCTCTAATAAACGACTACTGTGATAAACAGGAATATGCTTTAACGTACAATCAGCTAAAAACTGTTGCCATTCATCAGATAAATCAGCTCGCAAATCAGCCATTACGATACTCACATCTTGTTTTGTAAGCGGTTGGGTTTTCTCTAATTTTTTCCAAGTAACATAAGGTATTTTCGGTAATTCTGTTATTCTTCTCGTTGGTATATACGCAATAATTTTTTGTTTATTTATTCTATTTATATAATCAAATAAAATAAGTAAAGAAAGAGATACGATGCTAGAAAATATCAAATACCATACGGAATAATCAAATCTAAAAATAAATATGATTGCAGCAACTAAGACAAACCAAAACCCAAAAATAGGAACAATATAACGGAAAGTTAATATTCCTATATGAGAGGTAAAACGGCGAATACTCCAAAATGAAGATACGTACACAATTCCCATCATAATTACACTATTTATTGAGTTATTATTCCAACTATGCCAATTAGTTCCCCACATTAATATTGCTATAAGGTAAACAGAAATTGTTAGCCCAAATATAAATTGGATGAAAATATTTCTCAGTATTTTTGTTATTAGTTTTTTCATAGTTATTCTCTAATTACTTACTCTCAATATTTTTTCATAAATAAAAACTCGTAGTTCATTAGGCATAATCCTAACAGGAGTTCGAATTATACAATTTTTCAGAAACTCAAAGAATGATAAAAATCCTATTTTATAGAACTTATATTGTGATTTAATTTCACTAATAGCATATTTAAAGCCTCCACGACGTTTAAACATATCATTACCAGCTCGCATATATAAAATCGTATCAGGTAAATTGGCAACTATTGCTCCATTATGTATCATTCTTACCCAAAGAGCATAATCCTCATAAAGATGATCATCTTGATATCCCCCCACTTTTTCAACCGCACTTTTTCTATAAATCACTAACGGATGATTAAAAGGACTACGTTTTTTGGCAAATTTAACTATTTCATTATGAATTAAAGGTAATTTACGAGAAGATTTAATATTTCCTATCTCTTTTTCAAATTCATCCAATTGCCCACCTAAAATATCTGTTTTAGGATTTTCCTGTAAGAATTTAATTTGCTTTTCAAATCTATTTGGTGTACAAATATCATCTGAATCCATTCTTGCAATGAACTCGTAAGAACAATATTTTATGCCTTCATTTAATGCCTTTCCTAGCCCAATATTATTTTCAAGCGGTATGATTTTTAGAATATTTTGCAATTTTTCTTTCCATCCATCAATCGCTTGATACAATTCATCAGTTAACTCACCATCTTCAACCAAAACTATTTCACTTGGTTTTAAGCTCTGGTTATCCCAAACACTTTCCATTGCTTGATTAAAGTATTTAGAATTTTCCTTGTAGTATATTGAGATTAATACTGAAAATTTCATTATTGCTAACCTAACCTAACCTTGTAACAAAAAAAATAAAAGATAAAAACAAAAGAAAAATACACATCAAAAAATAAAGATAAAATACAAAATATAATCCACATTATACCCTCTTGAATTTTATATTTTTTAATCGATTCATATAAAAAGATATAAAATAATACAACAGCAAAAATACCATGATCAAAAAGAAATTGAAAATAAAAATTATGGAAAACCCTGTTCGAATACTCCAGACTTCTCCCCGAACCATGCCCCCAAAATAACGAGTCTACATTTTTTAAAATGTCAATATACCCCCCACTCATGGCTTCTAATCTAAATAAAATAGAATTTATTTTCAAAGAAATCACATTTTCTTTGTAATCAGTTAAAACAAAACCTCTACCTAAATTATTAATATAAAAATCAATTGCAACAACAGATATTATTACAAGCAAAAAAGGAAGATATTTAGAAAAAAATAATTTAAATTTTAAGTTATGAAAACATAAATAAATCATAAATGAACCTAGAATACTCCAAGATTGACTTAACAATATGAAAATGAAAAGAAATGCTTTCTCTTTATAATTGATAGTAGGAAGAAATGTGTACATTATAAAACAATATAGCGCAAAGTAATTTGAATCTTGCATTATGCCTGTAAATCTCGCAATCTGAAAATTACCATAATCCGTATAAAGTCCTATTAAATATCCTATTGGTAAAATTAATATATTAATACGGATAAATTGTCTAATAAAAATGAAAACCCCTACTTCTGAATCTCTTTTATTGAATTTAAAAGATGCTAAAAAAATAAAGAAAATCAATAAAAATTTTAAACTTTTACCTATCGCTTGTATTAAAATCCCGCCCAATATTAAATTAGAAAAAATTAACGGAATAGTTAATAACAAGATAAAGCATAGTAATATCAAACGTTTCTCTTGAAAAACAAGCTTATGTTCAAAAAAAGCAATAAATATTGCTATAAATAATAATATTATATCAATCCTATAATTGCTTAACACTGTACCAAAACAA
The DNA here is from genome assembly GCF_018343795.1 of Phocoenobacter atlanticus subsp. cyclopteri. Lineage (GTDB taxonomy): Bacteria > Pseudomonadota > Gammaproteobacteria > Enterobacterales > Pasteurellaceae > Phocoenobacter > Phocoenobacter atlanticus. Next base: position 218,674 of record NZ_CP074346.1, on the reverse strand, counting down.
ATGAAGCTTATTAGTAAAAAAGAAAACGAAAAACTTAACTTATTGATATAACAACCTAACATTAAAAATAATAGGCAAAAAGAAATAATAATTTCTAACATGATTATTTTCTCATAAAGATGAATTTATGTATAAAAAATTTATGTATAAGATTGATAAATCTTATAATATATTTATTACCAAGAATTAAGCATAAACACTTTAAAAAAATAATGTTTTTCATTAAAGGAAATAATAGTCTCCAAAGTCCATTAGGATTAGGGTATCTTTTAGGTCTATCCTTAGGTAATAACATATACTTACTAGCAAAATCTAAATATTCTTTCTTTTTTTTATACAATAAAGTAGAATTTAAAATTGAATTCACTAACATACACTCAAAATAACTTAAATATTTTCTAACTTCCACAGAGTACTGATTTTTATTGTTAGATAAAAGGTATCTCTCTTTTGTTAAATTAATAATCTCAATCCAGCTTTTAATTGATTTTATATACCTTTTCTCATTTTTTGTTGAAGTAATACTACCGCTTCTTCCAGTTATATAATAATAAAGTCCCTCTTGTTGATTGTAATGCGAGCAACTTGAACAATTTTCTAGTAAATGTAAAATTGAATCATGATCTTCATGAATAATTCCTCTAATAAAAGAAATGTTATTATTTAACCAAATACTTCTTTTAGATATAAAACACCATGCAGAAAAATTGAGGTTGAAGTCTCTTATAAAGGACACGTTATCTACTCTATTTTGGGGTTTATTAATGAAATTATACAAATATTTTGATGAATTATTTACTTCATATATTGGAAAATCTATATAATCAATATCCTCATCAAAAGAAAACTTAAGTAAATTTCCTAAACAGTTTTCTTTTATATAATCATCACTATCAATAAACCAAATATATTTTCCATCTGCTTTATCTAGACCAAAATTTCTAGCATCACTTAACCCACCATTTTCTTTATGAAACACTCTGACATTCCTACTATTTTGACAAATTTCATCTGCAATGAGACCGCTATTATCAGTAGAACCATCATTAACTAAAATAATTTCATACTCATCATGAGAAACATCTTGATTCAATAATGATTTCACACAACGAGCCAAATACTCCTCAACATTATATATTGGAACTATAAACGACAATTTTTTCATAATTATATAATTTCTATCTTAATATTAAATTTTTCAAGAACATTATAGGCATTGTTCCATATCTCTGGTAATTCGTGGTGTCTCAACGATACAACTTCAATATTGGGTAAATTAATAACATTTAGAACTGCACCACTAAAGAAGGTATATATAATATATTTATTTCTAGGATTATTTTTTATTAATTTAATAATATAATCTTCAAATATTAACGAAGTATTAATATTTTTAATACCATCTACTTTATAATTTTCTCTTGGGTGTGGAAAAAAATAATCGGCTTTACAATATTTTAAAGCAAGCTTTATTAAGTTAATATTCTTTTTTATTATATTTTTATCTGAAATATTACTATTCTCAAAAATAGGCTGACCTAAAAATATTTTTACTATATTACTTGTTTCACCATTATTTTTTTTCCATACAGTATTTTCTGGCAATAAACTGATAAAACTTGTATTTATAATAATATTTGGTAAATCCTTATAAATGGTATAATGAATTTTTGAGAATTCTTTTATATTCTCTTTATAAAAACCACCAACTAAAATAGATAATATTATCCTTTTAAGGAAGCCATGCTCTCTTTTTGTGAAAAGGAAACTAGTATTATCTATGTTTGCTAAACCATCATCAAAAGTATTAATTTCTTTAAACCTTAAGGTACTCAATAAACCCAACAATGGTAAAAAATGAATATTTGCTAAAAATATTTTATTTATATTAGGTAAAATGATTCCCTTTAATTTGAATTTAATTATGAAAAAAAATATCAATAACTTATTATTAAAGGATGGTTGCTCAATAAATTCTAATTTTATACATTTTTCTTTTAATCTATTAGCATAATAATAATATTTTGAATTTTCCTTCTGACCTAAAACTATGGCATAAAATTTATCCTCAGAATGCAACTCTATAATTTTCTCAGCAATAAGCATTTGCAGAGGTGTCATACATATAATCAAATTCATTCTACTTCTTTTCTTACTTTTTTCGTTATTAAATAAAGCACTGGCAAAACACCCAAAGCCCCCACAATACTCGCATAAGGAATATATTTCACTTCTGTATTTATTAGAATTATTAAAGCAATCAAATAAAGTACCGTTGAAAAAACAGAACAAAATGCGATAAGTTTTGTTTTTCCATAAAAAAACAGATAATTTACCATAAATAGATAAGGAATTATAAATAATGTTGAAATGGTAAACAATGTAAAATAATATTTTACACCTATAAATTTATCTCCTAATACCCATAGAAATAGATCTTCTGGAATCAAACATAAGATAAAAAAAGCAAAAGGAATTATCAAAAAAGATATAAAAGTAAATTTATAGATATTTGTTAATGTTAATTTATTATTTTTTAACGCCTCAAAATAGTAAGGTATTACTGCCTTATTAACTGCTAAAACCAAAGTTGAAACAACAAGCGCCAAATTAGCTCCCATCGCATAAATACCTAATTCACCTTCAGAGTATTTATGATAAATAAAAAATCTATCTAACTGTCCTTTTATAAAAAAACTTCCATGATGAAAAATCAAAGGCAGACCAAACCCCATAAAATAATAAAAAGCAATTTTATATTGCTTAAAACTAAATTTTTTTACTATATTTATTTTATTTTTATATAAAATGTAGGCAAGGCAAAACACTATTATATTCCCTAGTAATATAGCTAAAAATCGTTTTTCAACGAGTTCAGTTTCATAAAGCTCAAACAATAATACTGTAACAATAACAGGTATTACTGCAAATAAAAATTGTACAATCGTATAGGATAATGCTTGCTTTTGACACTGTCTAACACTTAATTGAACACCCATAAAAATTTGGAATATAACAGCTAAACTAATATACATTAAAGCTTCTGAGTGTAATAACCAACAAATTATAAAAATAATACATCCCATAACTGTTGCATAAGCATAACCAGTATTCACCACTAAATTTATGGAACGCTTGCCGTAGACATAGAAATATCGAGCGACAGCCCCATCTTGGCTTAACCCTATAATAAGTGCGAATAATACCATATAAGTTTGATAATAAGATAACAACCCATAGCCTTCAACCCCTAGTTTTCCAGATAAATAAGGGATGAGCAAAAAAGGCATTAACTTACTTGCTATTTCACCTATTATATAAATAGCACTATCTTTTAAAATTTTCATTAATTTTAGTCTAACAACAACTCTGCAATTCTCAAATCCTTAATAGAATCAATATCAATTGAACGTTCTTCTGGCATTAAATAAAATCCTTGTGGTGCAGCAAAAAAACCATTTTCTTTTATAAGCGCTTCAATATCATTAATATAAATAGCTCCATTAGGACGATAAATTTTAGGAAGAGACTGACGAGGTGCTTCAAAATCAGAAACTTTAGTAATAGGAATAACTTTATTCCCATCTAAAGAAAACGATTTGTAAGGATGATGTTCACATTCACAAGCAGAGACTACTGATTTAAAAACACCAGTATTAAATAAACTCATTGCATTTTTAATATCTAACTCATTACGTAGTGGACTCGTTGGTTGTAAATGGGTAATGACCCCTGAGGTTAACTTTTTACAACGTAATATATGCGTTATAACACCTATGGTTTTCGTTCTATCTTCTGCTAGTTCAACTGGTCTTTTCATAGGTTTTGCACCATAACGCTCACCTTCAGCTAAAATTTCTTCCCCATCAGAAGATATAATAATTTCATCAAAACATTCACTTTTAACTGCCGCTAGGACTGCTCTTCCAACCAAAGAAATCCCACCAATTTTTTGAAGATTCTTGGCTTTTATTCCTTTAGAGCCAGCTCTTGCTGGAATTACTGCTATATTCATATTTTTCTCCAATGTTTATCACAAAATACTCTGTTTATTATTTTTTCTATTCTTTAAATACCACTCAACTGTCTTACGAATCCCTGTCTCAAAGGTCTCTTGTGGTTTCCATCCCAATTCTCGTTGAATTTTAGTTGCATCAATCGCATAACGCACATCATGTCCTGGTCTGTCTTTGACAAAAGTAATTAGATCAGCATATTTTTCCACGCCCTGCGGTTTTTGTGGTACTAGATCTTCTAAGATAGAGCAAATTGTTTTTACCACATCAATATTCGCTTTTTCGTTATGACCACCAATATTATAGGTTTCACCAACTTTTCCTTCGGTTACTACTATATACAATGCTCTTGCGTGATCTTCTACGAATAACCAATCTCTGATTTGTTGTCCATTACCATAAACAGGTAATGGCTTTCCATCAAGAGCATTTAAAATCATTAAAGGGATCAGTTTTTCAGGAAAATGGTAAGGACCATAGTTATTTGAGCAGTTGGTTACAATAACAGGTAAACCATAAGTACGGTACCAAGCACGAACTAAATGATCGCTTGATGCTTTTGATGCTGAATAAGGGCTACTTGGGGCATAAGGTGTGGTTTCTGTAAATAAATCATCTGTACCTTCCAAATCGCCATACACTTCATCCGTTGAAATGTGATGAAAACGGAAGTTTTGCTTTTTAGTCTCATCTAATTCTTGCCAATACTGACGAGCGACTTCTAACAGAGTGTAAGTACCCACAATATTTGTTTCTATAAAAGCAGAAGGTCCATCAATTGAACGATCTACGTGACTTTCAGCCGCTAAATGCATAACCAAATCAGGCTGATATTTTGCAAAAACTTGCTTCAATGTAACCGCATCACAAATATCAACTTGTTCAAAATGATATCTTTCGCTTTCAGATACACTATCAAGAGATTCTAAATTTCCTGCATAAGTTAATTTATCTACATTGATGACACTATCATCCGTACTCTCAATAATATGACGAATAACTGCTGATCCAATGAATCCTGCACCACCTGTTATTAATATTTTTTTCATTTTATTATCCTACTAATACGATTTTATATCTAAGTCTTTTAAATCTAAGAATACGTAAATTAAATCTAACATTGTAAATCTACAAATTCTTTCTTATAAAACTCTATATCCTGAGTTATTATTTCGTCATAAAAATTATTCAAATGTTTATTTTCTTCATCTAAACTAAATTTAGTTAAATTAGCTACAAAATGAGAGTAATCAAAATATTTTGGTTTACCAGAAGATTTATATACAACACAAAAAATAAATTTGTTATCTTTTGGTTTTTCAAAGTTTTTTAATAACTCTTTTAAAATTATTGTTCCTGATTTAAATTTAGATTTAATATTATCAACATTAATATTCTTAACTTTAGGATTTTTAAACTCCACAAAATAGAGAGAGCCTTTGTATTTCTTTTAAGTTTTCTTGTGTTCGATTTTTAACATTTTTTTGTAAGCATCTAACATTTAAACTAATTTTTTTCACCATTATCAATCAATTTATTTCTAATATACAAATAAATTGACTCTAAAATGTTCTTATAATACAAAATATCGTTTAACGCCTGAACCATTTCATAAGGTTCATCATCATATTGATGAGCGATCCTATTTCTTTTTTCTCTTAATGCAAGCCACTCATTCTTATCTTCTAAAAAATGTAATTTCTCTAACCGATTTAATATATCTAAAAAGGGAAGTGGTTCAATATTTGGTTCATAGATAGCTAAAATAGATTTAAATATTTTTTGTCCTAATGTGTCCTGTAATTTTGAAAAACGGTAGAGATATTGGTCAATATTTCGCACTTCATTTTTATTCAAAGTTGTATATTTACTTACACTTAAAGGAATAATATCCTTTATATCTTCATAAGCCTCATTTATTCTCAACAGGTGCTTGTCACATTCATTAAGGTATTTTCGTAATTTTATTTGTCCAATATCTAGTTCCATTCCTTTCATAGCCTCTCTCTCAATTACTCTATTTCTATCTGAAGCAATAATAAGATCAATTTTTTGCTCACCGATCTCATTTTGTAAAGCAATCAGAAATTTACTTTTTAAAGAAAAAGGATTTTCACTATTTTCTTCTGGGATTAAATATAAATCTATATCCCCCCCTTTTACCTGGTCATCTAAACGACTTCCAAAAAGAAAAATTTTACTTTCAAAACCAAAATATTTATTTTTTAGTGCGATAATACACTGTACTTCATTAAGCGTTAGCCTCATTCAAATTTTTACCTATTATGATACTTTTTATGTATTCTATTCCAAACTATTCTAATTCAAAATTACTACATTAGTTTGATTATACTACGGCGAACTAACATACAACAAGCTCTATTTTCAATCACATACTGCTTACAAAACACCACATTTATTTAACTTAACTCGTTTGTATCACTGGAAAACCACCTAACTCTTTAAATTTATTCACCATTTTACAAAACAATTCAGCGGTAATTTCAGTATCGTATAATGCACCGTGCGCTTGTTTGTTATCAAAAGGGATTTCAGCCATTTGGCAGGCTTTCACTAACACAGTTTGCCCATAAACAAAGCCTGCAAGAGTTGCGGTGTCAAACATTGCGAACGGATGGAAAGGATCACGTTTTGCACCAATACGTTTTACTGCTTGTTGCAGGAACTGTTGATCAAAAGTGGCATTATGTGCCACGATTATCGCTCGCTGACAACCTTGCTCTTTCATTGCTTTGCGTACCATTTTGAACATTTCGGGAATAGCGACAACCTCAGCGATTGCTCCACGATTTTCATCTTCTAAATTTATCCCATTTATTTTCAAAGACTCAGGGTTAATATTTGCACCTTCAAAAGGTTTGATGTGAAAATGGCATTTTTGATCAGCGATTAAATACCCTTTTTCATCCATTTTTACGGTAATTGCAGCCAACTCCAATAATGCGTCTGTTTGTGCATTCAAACCAGAGGTTTCCACATCAATCACTACAGGTAAATATCCTCTAAAGCGATTTTTTAATAAATTGTAATCTATTGTTTCTGTTTGTTTTTCTGATGGTTGTTCTGTTTTTTCTGACATTATTATTTGTGTTTAAATTAAAATTCAAACACATTATAGCAAATATTGTACAGAAAAAATTGCAAAAAATTTGTTAAATGTGACCGCTTTCCTTTTCAATTTATGTTGCTTTCAGGTAAAATTCATCGGTTATACTTTTATCAACTGATTTACAGGAAAATATTCCTTATAAAAAATAGAAACGGAAATATAAAATGGAAATGAAAAATATTCGTAACTTTTCGATTATTGCCCATATTGATCACGGCAAGTCGACACTTTCTGATCGCTTAATTCAAACTTGTGGTGGTTTAACAGAGCGTGAAATGGAATCTCAAGTGCTAGATTCAATGGATTTAGAACGTGAGCGTGGTATTACCATTAAAGCTCAAAGTGTTACCTTAAATTATAAAGCAAAAAATGGTGAAACTTATCAACTTAACTTTATTGATACTCCTGGACACGTGGATTTCTCTTATGAAGTATCTCGCTCACTGTCTGCCTGTGAAGGTGCATTATTAGTCGTAGATGCAGGGCAAGGCGTGGAAGCACAAACTTTGGCAAACTGTTACACTGCAATGGAAATGGATTTAGAGGTTGTTCCTGTTTTAAATAAAATTGACTTACCTGCTGCTGAACCTGAACGTGTCGCAGAAGAAATTGAAGATATTGTAGGTATTGAAGCGATTGAAGCTGTTCGTTGTTCTGCAAAAACAGGTCTGGGCATTGAGGATGTTTTAGAAGAAATCGTGACTAAAATGCCAGCACCAAAAGGTGATCAAGATGCAAAATTGCAAGCCTTAATTATTGATTCTTGGTTTGATAATTACTTAGGAATTGTATCATTGGTACGTATTAAAAATGGTACGTTACGTAAAAATGATAAAATCAAAATGATGAGTACAGGGATTAATTATAATATTGACCGCTTGGGCATTTTTACACCAAAAAAAACAGATACTGATGTACTACATTGTGGTGAAGTTGGCTGGGTTGTTTGTGGAATTAAGGATATTTTAGGAGCCCCTGTGGGTGATACCATTACCCATCAACACAATGCAGCAACGGATATTTTACCCGGTTTTCAAAAAGTCAAACCTCAGGTTTATGCGGGTTTATTCCCAATTAGCTCTGATGATTATGAATCATTCCGTGACGCATTGGGTAAACTAAGCTTAAATGATGCTTCATTATTATACGAACCAGAAACCTCTTCGGCTTTAGGCTTTGGCTTCCGTTGTGGTTTCCTTGGCTTATTGCATATGGAGATTATTCAGGAACGGTTAGAGCGTGAATATGATTTAGATTTAATTACCACTGCTCCAACTGTAGTTTATGAAGTAGCACTGAATAATGGTAATGTGGAATATGTAGATAGCCCTGCAAAATTACCACCATTAAATAATATTGCAGAAATTCGTGAGCCAATTGCTGAATGTCATATTCTTGTGCCACAGGAATATTTAGGTAACGTAATTACCCTTTGTATTGAGAAACGTGGTGTACAAACCAATATGGTTTATCACGGAAATCAAGTTGCGTTAACCTATGAAATTCCAATGGGTGAAGTGGTATTAGATTTCTTCGATAGGATTAAATCAACCTCACGTGGCTATGCTTCGTTAGATTATAACTTTAAACATTTCCAAGCTGATGATATGGTGCGTGTGGATGTAATGATTAATGGAGAACGTGTTGATGCTCTTGCTCTCATTATTCATAAAACTAATGCAGCTTTCCGTGGTCGTGAATTAGTTCAAAAAATGAAAGATTTTATTCCTCGTCAGCAATTTGACATTGCTATTCAGGCGGCGATTGGTAACCAAATTATTGCTCGTTCAACGGTTAAACAATTACGTAAAAACGTATTGGCAAAATGTTATGGTGGTGACGTCAGCCGTAAGAAGAAATTATTACAAAAGCAGAAAGATGGTAAAAAACGGATGAAATCTGTGGGTAATGTTGAATTACCACAAGAGGCATTCCTTGCCATCTTACACGTCGGTAAGGATTAGTTTTTAATCTAAAAATAAGCGGTGACATTTTGTTTGAAATTTGCAAATTTTGATTACGATGTCACCGCTATATTTTGTTTTTTCAGTGAGAAATAATTGATATTTCTTAGTAGATCGGTTATTTTTATCACAAAATATAGTATTGCATATTTTTATAAAATTGTGATATTTAGGAAATTAAGGAGAAATAAATGGAATGGTTTACTGCTTGGAATAGTTGGTTAATTGCGGGTTTTGTATTACTTATTTTAGAGGTGTTTTTATCTGGCGTATTCTTTATGTGGTGGGGTTTTGCCGCAATGATTATGGCAGGAATAGTCGCTGTTTTTAACATTTCCATTTCGTGGCAATTTGCAATTTTTGCTGTGTTAGCCTCTATTTTTAGTTTTCTTTGGTGGCGTTATCAACAAAGAAAAAATTTAGAACCCGATGAGGCTTCTTTTCTAAATCAGCGAGATCACGCAATGCTTGGTAAACAAGGGCGTGTGGTTGAAATTTTAGATAGTGGTGCTGTTCGTGCTAAATTTGCCGATACCACTTGGAAGGTTGAAGGTATGCAATTAAACGTCAATGATTTGGTTAAGGTGGTTGATGTGGAAGGAATAACGTTAAAAGTAGAAAAACTTTCTGACTAAAAAAACGACAAAGTTGCAACAAATTTCAGATTGTTTAAAATGTCTCTCTTGCCTCTCTGGTTTGAGAGATTTTTATTTTTTTATAGTGGGTTAAAATGACAATTCTTGTTGTGGGTATCAATCATAAAACTGCCTCAGTAAAATTACGTGAGAAAATTGCTTTTGTGGATGAGCATCTTGCTGTTGCTTTAACACAAATTTCACAACAAAAATTAGCAGAAAGTGCTGTTATTTTATCCACTTGTAATCGTACAGAAATTTATTTTCATCATTCAAAAATTCCTCCTCAGTCTAATAATCCTGCAAATATTCAATGGTGTAATCATTGTGTCACTTGGTTATCTAAATTTCATCATCTTGATCTAGTTGAATTACAGCAATCTATCTATTTTAAGCAAAACTTTGATGCTGCAGAACATTTAATGTCTGTTGCTTGTGGCTTAGACTCTCTGGTTTTAGGTGAACCTCAAATTTTAGGACAAGTGAAAAAAGCATATCAACAAAGTGAGCAATTTTATTTAACACAAAAAATGACTTTTTCAATTAAGTTATCTCGTTTATTTCAGAAAACATTTAGTACCGCAAAACGAGTTCGTTCAGAAACGGATATTGGTGGTAGTGCTGTTTCTGTTGCCTACGCCGCCTGTGGGTTAGCTCGTCAAATTTTTGATGATTTTTCAAAAATTCATTTTTTAATGGTGGGCGCGGGGGAAACCATTGAGTTAGTCTGTCGTTATCTTGTACAACATAATGCGAAAAATTTGATGGTTGCTAATCGTACAAAAGCACGAGCTGAACAGTTACAAGAAAAAATAGGTGAAATGGAAATTTTATCTTTAGATCAGTTACAAATAGGATTAAATAAAGCCGATATTGTGATTAGCTCAACAGGAGCCAGTGAGCCTCTTATTTCTAAGGAGATGATTACGCAGGCTCAACAATCTCGCTATTTTGCTCCTTTGTTATTAATTGATATTGCCGTTCCTTGTGATATTGAAGAGGGCGTTGATAAGTTAGAGGGTGTATATGCCTATAATGTGGATGATTTAGAGGCGATTATCAATCAAAATTTAGCCCAACGTCAACTTGCAGCAGAGCAAGCTAAAAATATTGTTTACCAAGAGTGTCGAGCTTTCTTTGAATGGCTAAAGCAATTGCAATCTAGGGATTTAATCAAATCTTATCGCCAAAATGCGGAACAAATACGTTTACAATTATTAGAAAAAGCACAATATTCTCTTGCCCAAGGGGAAGATCCTCAAAAAGTGTTGACTGAGCTAAGCTATAAATTAACTAATCAATTATTACATTGTCCAACCGCCACTTTGCAAGATATGGCAAAATCAGATAATGTGAAAGGGTTACAATGTTTTTCAAGGAATTTAAGGTTAGATAAACCTTGTAAATAAATGACAGATAATATAGAAATAAAAAAGCACCTATTTTGGTGCTTTTAATGTACTTAAAATTGGAACCCACTTTCTAGGTGTCATATTTTTACTTACAAAATCATCGCAGCAATCCAGCCAAATGCTAACAATGGAATATTAAAGTGTAAAAAGGTAGGAACCACAGAATCCCAAATATGGTCGTGTTTACCATCCGCATTTAGACCTGATGTTGGACCTAAGGTTGAATCTGATGCTGGAGAACCCGCATCACCAAGTGCCGCAGCAACGCCTACAATAGAAACAGTTGCGAGTGGAGAAAATCCAAAGGATAAACAAAGTGGCACATAAATGGACGCAATAATAGGTACTGTTGAGAAAGATGAACCAATCCCCATTGTAATGAAGAGACCCACTAACAACATTAAAAATGCGGCTAAGCCTTTGTTATCTGCTCCAATAGTATTACTTAATGCCGTCACTAACTCAGGAACACCACCGGTTGAATTTACAACATTGGCAAAGCCTGAGGCAGCAATCATCACAAATCCGATCATCGCCATTAAACGTAAACCTTGCTGGAAAATATCATTACTCTCTTTTAGTTTAAAGATACCGCCAAGTGCAAAAATAATTAAACCTGCAAGTCCGCCCATAATTGTTGAGCCGGTTATAAGTTGTACGGCACAAGTAATAACCATGGCGGTAATACTCACGCCAATATGGAAAGGTTTCACTCTTGCTACTCGCTCTTCAATACTTTCAGCGGTTGGTTCAGGAGCATCTTCTATATAAGTACGTGGTTTACGATAGCTTACAAAAAAGGCAAATAACAAACCTAAAATCATACCTAGAACAGGAATTAACATTGCTTTTGATACTTCTATTACAGAAGTGGTTATTCCCAAATCTGCTCCTGCCATATTAATATTCTTAACCAATACGCTTTGAATAAAGATTTGACCAAATCCAGCAGGAATTAACATATAAGTTGCTGTTAGACCAAAAGTTAATGCACAAGCCACTGCTCGACGATCCATTTTCAGTTGATTCATCACACTAAGTAATGGTGGCACAACAATTGGAATAAAGGCGATATGGATTGGGATAATATTTTGTGATGACATAGAAAATGCCACTAACACAAATAGTAGAATATATTTAAACCAAAATACTGAACGACCAGAAGGTTGCTTTCCAAAATGTTGAATGATTTTATAAGAAAGTAAATCTGTGACACCAGATTTAGAAAGTGCAACGGCAAAAGCACCTAAGACGGCATAATTCATTGCAGTTTCAGCACCTCCACCTAGACCACTAGAGAAACTACTGATAGTTTTAGATACGGCATCTGAAAACGCGATACCATCAACACCATAATTTCCGATAATACCGCAAATTAAGGCTGAAATAATAAGTGCAATTATTACATTTATTCGCAATAAGCTTAAAACAAGCAATGCAATAATTGAGATAACAACTTCATTTGATAACATTGTATTTGACCTCTTTTTTATTAGAATTAAATTAATACTGTAATGAAAAAATTACAATTGTCTAGTATTTTTTAAGCAACATTAAAAAATAAGCAGGGCAAGATCGCACTTTTCTTAAAAATATGATCTAATAGCACCTATTATTCAATAACAAATAGGTGTAAAAATGAATATATTATCAGCTTTTAAAGATTTGGAAGACCCTCGCAAAGATATAAACAAAAAACATGACTTCTTAGATGTTATTTTTCTTGTCGTAAGTGCGGTAATATCAGGTGCAGAAGGATGGAGTGAAATTCATCAGTTTGGTAAATTGAATATAAAATGGTTACGAAAATACCGAGATTTTAAAAATGGTATTCCTGTTGATGATACGATTGCTCGTATTGTAAGACGGATAAATCCTGAGAAATTAAATTATATTTTTATTAATTTTATCAATGAGATACGAAAGTCACAAGGTAAAGAGTGTATTGCAATAGATGGTAAAACATTAAAAAACAGTTCACATTTAGAGCCTCATAATGCGCTACATAGTATTACGGCTTGGAGCTGTTCAAGAGGATTAATTTTAGCTCAAAATAAGTCCAAAGGTAAGAAAAATGAGAATGAAAGCATTCTAGAAATGATAGATATTTTAGAGCTAAATCAAGCCGTCATTACGGTAGATGCGATGAATACGCAAAAGAAAATAGCGAAGAAAATCATAGAAAAGAAGAGTGATTATGTGATGCCATTGAAAAATAATCATAAGAAATTTAGAAACGAAATAGAAAGTTATTTTCATAAAGTAGTGCGAGAAAAATCAATAAAAATAGATAAATTTCAAGAAGTTAACTGTGAAAGAAGTCGAATAGATCAACGGTATTATTCAAAATTACCAATAAGTGATTGGCTTTTGGAATCTCAAGGTTGGACAGGAATTAAAAGCCTTATTCAAGTTCATAGGATAAGAGAAGACAATGGCAAGAAAAGTGAAGAAAAAGTATTTTATATCAGTAGCTTAGATGTTCCTTGCGAAGACTTTGCGAAATATATTAGGGGTCATTGGGAAGTTGAAAATAAAGCGCATTGGGTACTTGATGTTGTTTTTAAAGAAGATGATAGTACGATTTATTTGGGGGATGGCGTTGAAAATATGGCAATAATTAAGCGTTTAGGGCTTAATTTAGCACGACTACATCCAACTAAAAATAGTATGAAAAGCAAGCTGAAATCAGCTGGCTGGTCTGATGAAATGAGGTCTGAGCTTATTTTTGGTGTGTGTGATTAATTTATAGACAAAGTACGCGGTTGCCCTGAAAAAATAAGAAGTATTTAATTCTTAATTTTTTATTCTGCGAGTAATACCCGTGGTTTAAAGAGAGGAGATTTATCAATCGTTATTCAAATTAGTGAACATTAAGAAACTGTACTTTTTTAATACTTGAATTTAATATCGGAGTAAAAAAAGAGCAAATTTAAAAACTAAATTTGCTCTTTTTATCTAAACGGTTCTTTTACTTTTTATCATCTATTGATGTATCTTGAAGAAAACCAAATTTTACTGCTAATTTGGTTTGGATTGTTTGAAGAGCTTGAGCATTGGTAATTAATGAATTTTTTTCCATAATTAATGCGTTTTTCTCTTCCTCACTTTGAATCTGTTGTGCTTTTTTAGTAAAATCAATGGTTTGCTGTAATACAGATACCATCTTATCACGTAAGCCTTTTACTTCTGTATCTTGAAGATTAAGATTACTATATTTTTTTATTGTATCTTCAATTAAAACAAAGAACTTTCCAGAGGCTACATTAAGGGCTGCCTTATCTTTGTTTGCTGCCGCTTGCATAACTTCCTTCTGAACGGTCTCTAATGCAGGATTAAATGCTTGATCTAAATCCATCAGTTGTTTAAATTCTTCCTTTGGTTCAACAACAGAAACCATTACATCCTGTTTGGTATCATTTGAAGTTTTTGTACTATTTATTTTCTCACAGCCTATCAAAAAAATAGACAATAAAGCAATAAGACCAACTTTCTTAACATTATTCATTTAACATTCCTTAGTTAAAGTTAAAAATCAAATTAATCAATACGTAGATTGATTATCGCATTATATCTTAGAGATAGATGGTAGTCCAACAGCTTGTATTATTAATGTACTTTTTACTAAAGGTAATTGATTGGTTAAACTGAGCCCAACTCCTCGTAGCAATTTTTTAACGGGATTATCCCCTGAAAAAGTCTCTTTTAAAACGCCCATCGCACCTAAAAGTTTCACTGCTTCCACCTTTCTTTTTCTTTCATACTCTCGCAAATGACGATATTCACCAATATCTACATTTTTTTCTAAATTAGTTTTAATCTGGGTTGCCATTTCCATTGCATCAGCAAAACCTAAATTAACGCCAAGACCTGCCAGAGGATGAATAGTATGTGCTGCGTCACCTACTAACGCAATTCTATTTTGTGCAAAATCACGGCAATAACGAGCGGTAAGCGGGTAGATCCCTCTAGGATTTTGCAAATCTGTCACTAGTTCACACAAACCTAACTTATTATCAAATGCAATTGTTAAGGCTTTATTAAACGCTATAACATCACAGTTTAATAAGGTTTTGGCTTTTTCTGGAGGAAGTGACCATACAATAGAACAATGATATTCATCATTCAAAGGAAGAAAAGCAAGAATGCTATCAGGTGAGAAAATTTGCCACGCTTTTTGTTGGTGGGGTTGTTGTGTTTTTACATTACAAACTAAAGCAGTATGTTGATAATCTTTTGAAATTAAAGGCATATTCATTTGTGAACGAACCCAAGAATTTGCACCATCAGCACCAATCACCAATTTAGACGTCAACATTTCATTATTATCTAAAGTTAAAAATGCACCAGTTTCATTAATGGAGAGAGTTTGTGGTTGAGCTAAGATAATTTCTACATTTGGTTGCTTGCTCACTTGTTGCCACAATGCATTTTGAATATGCTGATTTTCAATAATAAAGCCGAGCTGCTCTAAACCCAAAGATTTAATTTCATTTGCGGTATTATCAAATTCAATTTTAGCAAAGCTGTCTTTTTCCCAAATGTGCATTTTAGAATAAGAGGATTTTTTATTCTCTGAAATAAACTGCCATACCCCTAATTTTTCTAGCATTGTCTGACTTGCAAAATTAATGGCACTGACTCGATGAGTCAATAAATTAGGATCAAAAAAAGGTGTGGAACGTTCAATAATCGTGATTTGACAATTCGTATTTTCTAACAATGCAGCTACTGCCAACCCCACCATTCCACCGCCAATAATGGTAATATCGGTACTTTTCATTACTTTATTCCTATCTAAATAAATTAGGTGTAGTTTAACAAGCAATAGCTTAAAGCGGAATAAATTTAGATCAATTATTTGCTATTTTATTCATATTGTATGCTGTCACCAACTTTTAGTATGCCTAATTTAGAACCATAACCACAAACGCCAAACATCGGCTTTTTATCAATAATCCGATATTGTTTAAGATAATGATCTACTGCCCTCTCTTTCTCTAGTGTTTGAGGATTAATACTTGGAATAGCACAGCGTTCACAAAGCTTTGTAATGGTTAATTCAATTTGTTTTGTATGTATTTTCTGCCAACTATCTTCTATAAAAGCAGTTAATTGTTCATCAGGTGTACTTTTGCCAATCACAATATTAGGACGAAAACGTTGTACATCAATGTGAAAATCAGCGAGTGACTGTTGAGCGTGTTCTAATGAAGATTCTGTTAATAAATGCACTGCTTGACCATCTTGAAAAAGAATATTCTTCCGTGTATTAAAAGTATCCTCTGGACGAGTGGCAAATAAACGAACAGGACGCCCAATAATCTCACTTAGGAAAATGGCAACATCATCGCCTTGATCAAATGCAGGCACGTCTCGTCGCCACACTGTTGTATTCACTTTGTTAATATATTGTTTTTCAAATATCACTGAACGATGGTTAAAATAAAGTTTAACTTTTGTTTGATCAACTAACTCCACGTCAATATGAGCCAAGATTTTGTCACTTCGTTGGGTAACAAATTTACCTGTTTCATCAACAATCATCATTTCACGATCATAACGCAAGCCACTTTTTAACAAATCAATGGAAGAGACTGAAATACCTTTACAAGATTTTATGGGATAAATCCATAATTGAGTAATAACCATATTTTCCTCATTTAATAAAAATTATTTTAGTGAGCGGTCACATTTTTTTAAAAATTTGTAAATAACAAAAACTATTTACTCACATTTAAGATCTGCTCACATAATCACTCGAACAGACCCATTTGTAAGTTGTCAAAGCATCTAACCCCATTGGTCCTCTCGCGTGCAGTTTTTGAGTGCTTACGGCGACTTCTTCCCCTAATCCAAATTGAGCACCATCAGTAAAACGTGTACTGGTATTCACATAAACACAAGCAGAGTCTACTTGACGAATAAATAAATCTGCTAATTGAGGGTTTTGAGTTAAAATTCCATCTGAGTGTTGACTCCCATATTCACGAATATGAGTAATCGCTTGTTCAAAATTTTCCACCACAACAATATTTAAATCAGTAGAAAGCCATTCTTGACGTAGTTTTTCATCATTGGTTGCTTGAATTTCAATCCCCGCTTTTTCTAATATTTTATAAGCGGTAGGATCGCAATGAAATTTTGCAAATTTTTGTTGTAATCGTACCGCTAGTTTTGGTAAAAATTGTTCTGCAATAGAATGTTGTACTAATAATGTTTCTAAGGTATTACAAGTACTTGGACGTTGTGTTTTTGCATTTTCAATAACAGGAATGGATTTTTCCAAATTTGCCGTTTCTTCTACAAATAAATGACAAACCCCGATACCTCCAATAATCACAGGGATGGTTGAATGCTGTTTACATAGTTCTTGTAATTTTGCCCCACCACGAGGGATTATCATATCCACATATTGATCAAGTTTAAGTAAATCTAGTACTAATTGGCGATCGGTATCAGTAATGAGTTGCACGGAGTTTTCAGGCAATTCTGCCTTTTTTAATGCCTTTTGAATGACCTCAACTAATACTATATTGGAATGCTGCGTTTCACTGCCACCACGTAAAATAACTGCATTTCCTGTTTTTAAACACAGTGTTGCAATATCAATTGTTACATTAGGTCGTGCTTCATAAATAGCACCCACTACGCCAAGTGGTACACAAACACGTTTGATTTCTAAACCACTGTCTAAGCGACCACTATCTAAAATTTGACCAACAGGATCAGCTAATGAAATTATATTGCGTACGTCATTAGCAATAGCAATTAAACGTTCTTCTGTCAGGAGCAAGCGGTCAATTAAGGCATCACTTAACCCATTTTGTTTGGCTTTTTGTATATCAAGCGTATTAGCTTTTAATATAGAAGCGGTATGATCTTCTAAACTTTTTGCAATAATCTCAAGAGCATTATTTTTTTGTTGCTGTGAAAATTGAGCAAGTTAAAAAGAAGCTTGTTTAGCTCGCTTTCCTATTTCAATCAGTTTTGTTGTCATTTTATATCCTCATTTATAGAAGTACCATATCGTTGCTATGAATAGCCACTGCACCATATTGATAACCTAAAATACTTTCAATATATTGTGATTTTTTACCTTTAATTAAATCCAGTGCTTCACTGTTATAACGCACCATACCTCTTGCAACAGGTTGGTCTTGTGTATTTTTTATTAAAACAACTTCACCTCGTGAAAATCGTCCATTAACAGAAATAAGGCCCGCGGGAAGCATAGATTTATGTTGTTTTAAAGCATTCTCTGCGCCATCATCAACTTGTAATGCCCCCATTATGGGAGCTGCAAATAACCACTGTTTACGGCTTTCAAGTAAATCATTTGCAACTGTAAATTTTGTCCCAATATCTATACCATTAGCCAAGTTAATAATCACATTTTTATCACTACCAGATGCAATAATGGTTTCAATCCCTGAACGAGTGGCAATATCCGCAGCCGTAATTTTAGTACTCATTCCTCCTGTCCCCAATCCTGATACACTTCCCCCCGCAATTGCTTTAATTTCATCCGTAATCTGATTTACCACAGATAATAATTTTGCATTTGGATTCGTTCGAGGATCACTATCAAATAACCCTTGTTGATCAGTTAAAAGATAAAGTTGTTCAGCTTGTGCAAGAATAGCAGTCAGCGCAGATAAATTATCATTATCTCCAATTTTAATTTCTGCCGTTGCAACTGCATCATTTTCATTAATAATTGGAATAATGTGGTTATCCAGCATTGCATTTAGAGTATCTCTTGCATTTAAAAAGCGTTCACGATCTTCTATGTCTGCACGACTTAATAAAACTTGTCCAATTTTTATATTATAAATATCAAATAATTTTTCCCAAGTTTGAATAAGTTGGCTCTGTCCAACTGCAGCAAGTAATTGCTTTGACGCAATAGTGGATGGGAGTTCAGGATTTCCTAGATAATGTCGCCCTGCTGCTATTGCTCCTGATGTAACAATGACTATTCTCACACCCTGTTTATGCAGTTCTGTACATTGACGAACAATCTCCAACATTTGAGGACGATTTAAGTTTAATGATCCTTGAGTTAAAACACTCGTACCAAATTTTATAACAATAGTTTTTGAAGAAATTTTTTTATATACCATCTAGTCCTCATTCAATAAAGTTAAAACTACTCTTTTCTCTTGGCTCATATTGTACACTATTACTGATATTTAGTGTGTCTAACTTAATACTATAACGTCAAACCTAAACAATAATTTTAAAAAATATTCATTGATTCTATATTTTAACTGTTTAAAATATAGATAGTATTTAATACTATATTGATCTTCTAATCTAATAAAAAAATAACCTAATTAGGGAGTAACCAAGTGAAAAAATTAATGTTTTTATTAATAGTAATCGGCGGATTTATGCTTACAGCTTGTGATAAAAAAGATGACTGTTTAGACGCTGGAAATAGCTATAACGAAACGACACAACAATGTGAGAAATAATTAAGTGACATCATCTTTATTCTAAATGAATGAAAATGATGTCAACTCTGGTATATTTTTGATTTAATATAACCGCTAAATAGTATATAAAATTTCTCTCTATGTGAAATAAGCCTACATAATCATCCCTTCAAACATCACTCTTTTTTTACTAGAAAAAACTACCCATCCAATTTAAAAATGCGTACAATAAGAGCTATATTGATCCTGCCCATCTTACTATAAAGGAGAACGAAATGTTAAGCCGAAATATGAATATTGCTGATTATGATCCTGTTTTATGGCAAGCTATTTTAGATGAAAATTGTCGTCAAGAAGAACACATCGAACTTATTGCTTCTGAAAACTATACCAGCCCACGCGTAATGGAAGCGCAAGGTTGCCAATTTACCAATAAATATGCCGAAGGCTATCCGGGTAAGCGTTATTATGGTGGTTGTGAATTTGCTGATATTGCGGAACAGCTTGCGATTGATCGAGCCAAAGCATTATTTGAGGCTGAATATGCCAATGTTCAACCTCATTCAGGTTCTCAAGCTAATGCTGCTGTCTATATGGCATTATTACAACCTGGTGATACGATTTTAGGAATGAGCCTTGATCACGGCGGACACTTAACTCACGGAGCAAAAGTGAGCTTCTCTGGTAAAATTTATAATGCTGTACAATATGGTATTACTGCTGATGGTGTGATGGATTATGAAGATATCCGTCATCAAGCTATTGAATGTAAACCAAAAATGATTGTAGCAGGTTTCTCTGCTTATTCTCAAATTGTTGATTGGGAAAAAATGCGTGAAATTGCCGATGAAGTGGGGGCTTACTTATTTGTCGATATGGCTCACGTTGCAGGATTAATTGCAGCAGGTGTTTATCCTAACCCTGTTCCTTATGCTCACGTGGTCACTACAACGACGCACAAAACCTTAGCTGGTCCTCGTGGTGGTTTAATTCTTTCAGGTTTAAAAGATGAAGAGTTACATAAAAAATTGAACTCTGCTGTATTCCCTGCCAATCAAGGTGGTCCATTAATTCACGTAATTGCAGCAAAAGCAGTTTGCTTTAAAGAAGCAATGGAAGATGATTTTAAAGTTTATCAAAAAGAAGTAGTAAAAAATGCTAAAGCAATGGTGAAAATCTTCCAGCAACGTGGTTATGACATTGTCTCAAACGGAACAGAAAACCATTTATTCTTAGTGAATTTAATCAAAAAAGGCATTACAGGAAAAGCAGCAGATGCCGCATTAGGCGCTGCAAATATTACTGTGAACAAAAACTCTGTTCCAAACGACCCACAAAGTCCATTTGTGACATCTGGTCTTCGTATTGGTACCCCTGCCGTCACCCGTAGAGGTTTTAAAGAACAAGATGTGGTTGAATTAGCGGGCTGGATTTGTGATGTGTTAGATGCTGTTGGTAAAGACAATGAGCAAGCAGTAATTGAGAGTACAAAACAAAAAGTATTAGCTATTTGTAAAAAATTACCTGTTTATGCTTAAACATCGTTAATAAAAAAGAGGTAGCCTATATAATATAAGCTACCTCTTTTTATTACGCTATATTTTTACTCTTCTTCAAATAATTTTAGATCTCGATGACGTACTTTTGTTTTCAACATTTGAACGAATTCGTCAACACCAATTGAACCTAAATCTTTCCCTTTACGAGTACGCACTGCGACTTTACCTTCAGCAATTTCTTTATCACCACACACCAGCATATAAGGTACACGGCGTAAGGTATGTTCACGAATTTTAAAACCAATTTTTTCGTTGCGTAAATCAGCTTTTACTCGTAAACCAGCGTCAGACAATTTCTTCACAACATCATTGACATAACCAGATTGGCTATCAGTAATATTTAATACTACCGCTTGCGTTGGAGCTAACCACGCAGGGAAAAAGCCTGCATACTCTTCGGTAATAATACCAATAAAACGCTCCAATGAACCTAAAATAGCACGGTGGATCATCACTGGTGTTTTACGATCATTATCTTCTGCTACATAAGACGCATTTAAGCGATTTGGTAAGGCAAAATCAAGTTGGATTGTTCCACATTGCCACTCACGATCTAAACAATCGTGCAAAGTAAATTCAATTTTAGGACCATAAAAAGCCCCTTCGCCTTCTTGAATTTCATACGCTAAACCATTCGCTTTTAATGCTGCAGCAAGCCCTGCTTCTGCACTGTCCCACATTTCATCACTACCGATACGGCTTTCAGGGCGTGTCGAAAGTTTTACTTCAATATCATTAAAACCAAAAGTACTGTAAATATCATAAACCATTTTAATACAACTGGTTACTTCACTTTCCACTTGATCTTCAGTACAGAAAATATGAGCATCATCTTGAGTAAAACCACGTACACGCATTAAGCCGTGCAATGAGCCTGATGGTTCATTACGATGACAAGATCCAAATTCAGCCATACGAAGTGGTAAATCACGGTAGGATTTTAAGCCTTGATTAAAAATTTGTACGTGACCGGGACAGTTCATTGGTTTCACACAATATTCACGGTTTTCTGATGAAGTAGTAAACATTAATTCACCATAATTTTGCCAGTGACCAGTACGTTCCCAAAGAACACGATCCATCATAAACGGACCTTTTACCTCTTGATAATCATACTCTTTTAATTTAGTACGCACAAAAGTTTCTAATTCACGGAAAATCGTCCAACCGTCATTATGCCAGAACACCATACCTGGTGCTTCTTCTTGCATATGGTATAAATCTAACGCTTTCCCAATTTTACGGTGATCACGCTTCGCCGCCTCTTCTAAGCGTTTTAAATAAGCATTTAATTGTTTTTTATCTCCCCACGCTGTCCCATAAATACGTTGTAACATTTTATTGTCACTGTTTCCACGCCAGTATGCTCCTGCCACTTTTTGTAATTTAAAGTGTTGGCAAAAACGCATATTCGGCACGTGAGGACCACGACACATATCAATATATTCTTGATGATGATACAACGCTGGCGTATCACATTTATCAATATTTTCGGTTAAAATTTCTAATTTATAAGATTCACCACGTGCATCAAAAGCATCATAAGCATCTTGCCAACTACCCACTTTTTTAATCACTTCATAATTTGTTTTAGCAAGCTCTAACATTCTTTTTTCAATTTTTTCTAAATCTTCAATGGTTAAAGAATGATCTAAATCTATATCATAGTAAAAACCATTATCGATCGTAGGGCCAATCGCCATTTTTGCATTTGGATACAGTTGCTTTATAGCGTGTCCTAAAAGATGAGCACAAGAGTGACGAATAATCTCTAAACCATCTTCATCTTTTACGGTAATAATTTCTAATTTACTGTCTTGTTCAATCATATCGCACGCATCAACACGGACACCATTTACACGACCAGCAATAGTCGCTTTAGCAAGACCTGAACCGATACTTTGAGCAACCTCCAAAACAGAAACTGCTTGTTCAAATTGACGTGTTGAGCCATCTGGCAAAGTAATAATTGGCATAATTTTTTTCCTTTACAGTGGTCGCCCATACAAAAGGCAACTTGTTATTAATAAAATAAAAAAGGCAGATTTCCCTCTGCCCCACAAATTCTTGCTTATTGTCACCTTTACAACAGGTAAATAAGCGGTAAGATTTTATCATAAATTTGCAAATTCTCAAATTAGATGCGATGATTTAGTTTTAATTGTATTTATAGGAAATGTACTTATGTTTATTGAAATTTACGGACGTTTAAACTGTCCTTATTGTACTCGTGCTATCGCACTAGCTAGAAAAATGAAAGTAACATTAGATGATGTTAATTTCAAATTTATTGATATGGAAACAAATAATATTTCAAAATCTGATTTAGAGCCAAAAGTGGGCAAACCTGTCAGAACGGTACCACAAATTTTTATTGATGATAAATATGTTGGTGGCTGTGCCGAATTTCAAACTTTAGTGAAACAAATGTTGAAAACAATTAATCTTAATTAGAAATGATAAAAATAGTCACCGTTTGAATTGTGACTATTTCTTGTTTGTTCTTTTAATTATTTTTCGCTATCAAACCAACCTCTTATCATTTGTACTGATACAAAGAAAGTAAGCAGCAACAATATATATAAAATATAACTAAATATTGGACGAGACACTTTTTCAGCTTCTGCTAATGGTTTAATGGAAATAATATTTCTAAATTCACTTAACATATTAATTCTCCAACCATAATATTTTACTTGTACAAGCTGTTTATCATTTGCATAAGCTTGTGCTTTAGCCTGTACATCAGCAGAATTAAATTTGAAGTAAAAAGGCAGTCCCCAACCCGTATCTTCATTACGATAAACCATAATTTTTTTGGTATCAGGATTTTCTGTAAAAATAAAATAGGCATCTCGAATTTGTCCATCAGCAGGATTTGATTTGCTAATTGGACCATCTTTATCGACACGTTTTGCTTCCATTCCCGTCACAATGGTTTCCTCATAACTAGGAAAAGCATAGTTTATACTACCGACTAACACAATATGTAAAGATAGTGTCACTAAAATAAAGAAATATTTAAATATTGTTCTCATAATTTATCCTCATTAAATATTAAAACAGGCGGTTAGATTTTAAATAATTTTTGCACATTTTCTGTGGTAATGCCAGCAAGTTCTGCTACTGAAATACCTTTTAATGTTGCAATGTACTCACAAACTTCTCGAACATAAGCAGGTTGATTAGGTTTTCCTCGATAAGGAATCGGGGCAAGATAGGGAGAATCCGTTTCAATAAGCAGACGATCTAGAGGTAATTTTCTCACTACATCTCGCAATTCTTCAGCATTTTTAAAGGTAATAATACCTGAAATTGAAATATAAAAGCCGATATCTAATGCTCGTTTTGCCATTGCATAATCTTCCGTAAAACAATGCAATACACCACCACATTTTTCAGCATAGTGATTCTCTAACAAACTCATTGTATCTTCACGTGCAGAACGAGTATGAATAATCAAGGGTTTTGATAACTGATTGGCAACATCAATATGTTGTTCAAAAATAGATAACTGTAAATGACGAGTTTCTGGTGTGTAATGATAGTCTAAGCCCGTTTCACCAATTGCCACCACTTTGGGATCACTAGCAAGTTGTATTAATCTTTGTATCTCGAAAGGTTCATCATCAATATTCAGGGGATGCATTCCACAAGATAACGACACATCATCACGATGAGAAGTTAAGGCTTTCATCTCTTCAAAATCACTCAATGTTGTGCATACTGAAATCACGTGTTGCACGCCACATTTTCTCGCATTTTCAAGTACCTCATCAACATCTTTATGACGAGTTTCATAATCTAGTGAATTTAAATGGCAGTGGGAGTCTATAATAAATACGTCACTCATATTCTTTTTTCTAATTTAATTTTAAATAATACTAAGAATTTTAGCACAATTATAATTGTTAAGATATGGATTATATAACTGCTTATTTTTAATAGTTTCGTAGTTAAAATTATTTAACAAAATTGATAAGATGTTGTTATTTCTCACTGCCTTTTAAATACAAAAAAGCCGTAACTATTTCTAGCTACGGCTCTTTCTTCTTATAAAACCCTGATGGTGTCCTACTCTCACATAGGGAGACCCTACACTACCATCGGCGTTACAACTTTTCACTTCTGAGTTCGGTATGGAATCAGGTGGTTCCGCTGCACTATGGCCATCAGGAATATTCTTTTCTGTTAATGTCACTTCTACATAACACTAACTCTATATTCTCTAAATTAAAAACAAGCTTCTACTTTAACTTTCTTAAACTTCAAACTCCAACCTTACAGTCTTCTGTCTTCCGTCCTCTGTCTTCTGAAACAAAAACACTTGAGTGTTGTATGGTTAAGTCTCTCGG
The DNA here is from genome assembly GCF_018343795.1 of Phocoenobacter atlanticus subsp. cyclopteri. Taxonomy (GTDB): domain Bacteria; phylum Pseudomonadota; class Gammaproteobacteria; order Enterobacterales; family Pasteurellaceae; genus Phocoenobacter; species Phocoenobacter atlanticus. The sequence goes on along the minus strand of NZ_CP074346.1, from coordinate 193,162 downwards.
GCAATTAGTACAGGTTAGCTCAACGTCTCACAACGCTTACACACCCTGCCTATCTACGTCTTAGTCTCAAACAACCCTTACAATCTTATAGATTGGGAGAACTCATCTCAAGGCTAGTTTCGTGCTTAGATGCTTTCAGCACTTATCTATTCCGCATGTAGCTACCCAGCAATGCTTCTGGCGAAACAACTGGAACACCAGTGATGCGTCCACTCCGGTCCTCTCGTACTAGGAGCAGCCCCTTTCAATTCTCCAACGCCCACGGCAGATAGGGACCGAACTGTCTCACGACGTTCTAAACCCAGCTCGCGTACCACTTTAAATGGCGAACAGCCATACCCTTGGGACCTACTTCAGCCCCAGGATGTGATGAGCCGACATCGAGGTGCCAAACACCGCCGTCGATATGAACTCTTGGGCGGTATCAGCCTGTTATCCCCGGAGTACCTTTTATCCGTTGAGCGATGGCCCTTCCATTCAGAACCACCGGATCACTATGACCTACTTTCGTACCTGCTCGACATGTCCGTCTCGCAGTCAAGCTTGCTTATACCATTGTACTAACCTCACGATGTCCGACCGTGATTAGCAAACCTTCGTACTCCTCCGTTACTCTTTGGGAGGAGACCGCCCCAGTCAAACTACCCACCAGACACTGTCCGAACACCCGTTTCGGGTGCTTCGTTAGAACATCAAACGTTAAAGGGTGGTATTTCAAGGTTGACTCCATAACAACTGGCGTTGCTACTTCTAAGTCTCCCACCTATCCTACACATTAAAATTCAAGGTTCAGTGTCAAGCTATAGTAAAGGTTCACGGGGTCTTTCCGTCTAGCCGCGGGTACACCGCATCTTCACGGCGATTTCAATTTCACTGAGTCTCGGGTGGAGACAGCCTGGCCATCATTATGCCATTCGTGCAGGTCGGAACTTACCCGACAAGGAATTTCGCTACCTTAGGACCGTTATAGTTACGGCCGCCGTTTACTGGGGCTTCTATCAGAAGCTTCTCTTTCGATTACATCATCAATTAACCTTCCAGCACCGGGCAGGCATCACACCCTATACGTCCACTTTCGTGTTTGCAGAGTGCTGTGTTTTTAATAAACAGTTGCAGCCAGCTGGTATCTTCGACCGGTTCAACCTTCACCCGTAAAGGGCTACAATCTACGCCGGCGCACCTTCTCCCGAAGTTACGGTGCTATTTTGCCTAGTTCCTTCACCCGAGTTCTCTCAAGCGCCTGAGTATTCTCTACCTGATCACCTGTGTCGGTTTACAGTACGATTTATAATAACCTATGCTTAGTGGCTTTTCCTGGAAGCGTGGTATCAGTTACTTCATCTCCTTAGAGATTCGTCATCACTTCTCGGTGTTATACAGAATTCCGGATTTGCCTAGAATTCCCACCTACCGGCTTAAACAGGGATATCCAATACCCTGATAACCTAACCTTCTCCGTCCCCACATCGCAGTTATTACAAGTACGGGAATATTAACCCGTTTCCCATCGACTACGCTTTTCAGCCTTGCCTTAGGGGTCGACTCACCCTGCCCCGATTAACGTTGGACAGGAAACCTTGATCTTCCGGCGAACGAGTTTTTCACTCGTTTTATCGTTACTTATGTCAGCATTCGCACTTCTGATACGTCCAGCAAACCTCTCGATTCACCTTCATCCGCTTACAGAACGCTCCCCTACCCAACAGGCGTATCACAAATATTCCTCAATCCTTACTTTATTCCAACTCGACGTATGGAACGCTTGGACGTCTTTCACTTCGTGAAAGCCGTCAATCGTAAATTATAAGGCGTATTTGTGATACGCCTGATGCCGCAGCTTCGGTGCTATATTTGAGCCCCGTTACATCTTCCGCGCAGGCCGACTCGACTAGTGAGCTATTACGCTTTCTTTAAATGGTGGCTGCTTCTAAGCCAACATCCTAGCTGTCTAAGCCTTCCCACTTCGTTTCCCACTTAATATAGACTTTGGGACCTTAGCTGGCGGTCTGGGTTGTTTCCCTCTTCACGACGAACGTTAGCACCCGCCGTGTGTCTCCTGAGTATCACTCTTTGGTATTCGGAGTTTGCATCGGGTTGGTAAGCCGGGATGGCCCCCTAGCCGAAACAGTGCTCTACCCCCAAAGGTGTCCGCTCAAGGCTCTACCTAAATAGATTTCGGGGAGAACCAGCTATCTCCCGGTTTGATTGGCCTTTCACCCCCAGCCACAAGTCATCCGCTAATTTTTCAACATTAGTCGGTTCGGTCCTCCAGTTAGTGTTACCCAACCTTCAACCTGCCCATGGCTAGATCACCGGGTTTCGGGTCTATACCTTGCAACTAAACGCCCAGTTAAGACTCGGTTTCCCTACGGCTCCCCTATTCGGTTAACCTTGCTACAAAATATAAGTCGCTGACCCATTATACAAAAGGTACGCAGTCACAACTCGAAGTTGCTCCTACTGCTTGTACGTACACGGTTTCAGGTTCTATTTCACTCCCCTCGCAGGGGTTCTTTTTACCTTTCCTTCACAGTACTTGTTCACTATCGGTCAATCAGGAGTATTTAGCCTTGGAGGATGGTCCCCCCATCTTCAAACAGGATATCACGTGTCCCGCCCTACTTATCGTTAGCTTAGTTCCACAATTGTATTTTCAGATACGGGATTATCACCCTCTTTGATTGAGTTTCCCAACTCATTCTCTTAATACTAATGCTAAAACTAACTGGCTCTTCCACTTTCGCTCGCCGCTACTCACAGAATCTCGGTTGATTTCTTTTCCTCGGGGTACTTAGATGTTTCAGTTCTCCCGGTTCGCTTCAATGACCTATGTATTCAGTCATTGATAATAGGTTCTTCACCTATTGGGTTTCCCCATTCGGAAATCTTGGAATTATCACGTTTCTTATCAACTCTTCCAAGCTTATCGCAGATTAGCACGTCCTTCTTCGCCTCTGATTGCCAAGGCATCCACCGTGTACGCTTAGTCACTTAACCATACAACCTCAAGTATTCTTAAAATAAATCAAAGAAAACCTAACGTTGTTACATTAAACAACTCAAGTTCGTATGTTGCTTTTGTTCAACATACTATTTTTTAGTTTCTTACTCAGACTTCTTCTCAAAAAACAGCCACTTTAACAAATTACAGTTTTAATTCCTGTCATCTGTCTTCCATACTCTGTCTTCTGAACTTGAAAGTCTTCAGTTTTCAGCTTGTTTCCAATTTTTTAAAGAACAATAAGATAATAAATATCTTTAAATGGCGTCCCCAGGGGGATTCGAACCCCCGTTACCGCCGTGAAAGGGCGATGTCCTAGGCCTCTAGACGATGGGGACAACATTTAGAGATACTCTTATCTCTCTTTTGTCTCTTATTTCTCTATCAAACAATCTGTGTGAGCACTCATTGTCGCTTATTCAGGTAAGGAGGTGATCCAACCGCAGGTTCCCCTACGGTTACCTTGTTACGACTTCACCCCAGTCATGAATCATACCGTGGTAAACGCCCTCCCGAAGGTTAAGCTATCTACTTCTGGTACAACCCACTCCCATGGTGTGACGGGCGGTGTGTACAAGGCCCGGGAACGTATTCACCGCGACATTCTGATTCGCGATTACTAGCGATTCCGACTTCATGGAGTCGAGTTGCAGACTCCAATCCGGACTTAGACGTACTTTCTGAGATTCGCTTACCATCGCTGGTTCGCCGCCCTCTGTATACGCCATTGTAGCACGTGTGTAGCCCTACTCGTAAGGGCCATGATGACTTGACGTCGTCCCCACCTTCCTCCAGTTTATCACTGGCAGTCTCCTTTGAGTTCTCAGCATTACCTGCTAGCAACAAAGGATAAGGGTTGCGCTCGTTGCGGGACTTAACCCAACATTTCACAACACGAGCTGACGACAGCCATGCAGCACCTGTCTCATAGTTCCCGAAGGCACAAGACTATCTCTAGTCTCTTCTATGGATGTCAAGAGTAGGTAAGGTTCTTCGCGTTGCATCGAATTAAACCACATGCTCCACCGCTTGTGCGGGCCCCCGTCAATTCATTTGAGTTTTAACCTTGCGGCCGTACTCCCCAGGCGGTCAATTTATCGCGTTAGCTACGGGCGCCAGGCTTAAAGCCCAACCCCCAAATTGACATCGTTTACAGCGTGGACTACCAGGGTATCTAATCCTGTTTGCTACCCACGCTTTCGCACCTCAGCGTCAGTCTCTCTCCAAGGGGCTGCCTTCGCCTTCGGTATTCCTCCACATCTCTACGCATTTCACCGCTACACGTGGAATTCTACCCCTCCCTAGAGGACTCTAGTCGCCCAGTCTCAAATGCAATTCCCAAGTTAAGCTCGGGGCTTTCACATCTGACTTAGACAACCGCCTGCGTGCCCTTTACGCCCAGTTATTCCGATTAACGCTCGCACCCTCCGTATTACCGCGGCTGCTGGCACGGAGTTAGCCGGTGCTTCTTCTGCGACTAACGTCAATGTTTGCACCTATTAGATACAAACCCTTCCTCATCGCTGAAAGAACTTTACAACCCGAAAGCCTTCTTCATTCACGCGGCATGGCTGCATCAGGGTTTCCCCCATTGTGCAATATTCCCCACTGCTGCCTCCCGTAGGAGTCTGGACCGTGTCTCAGTTCCAGTGTGGCTGGTCATCCTCTCAAACCAGCTAGAGATCGTCAGCTTGGTGAGCCTTTACCTCACCAACTACCTAATCTCACTTGGGCTCATCTCGTGGTATATGGTCCGAAGATCCCATACTTTAATCTTTCGATATTACGCGGTATTAGCTACAGTTTCCCGTAGTTATCCCCCTCCACAAGGCAGATTCCCAAGCATTACTCACCCGTCCGCCACTCGTCAGCAAGAAAGCAAGCTTTCTCCTGTTACCGTTCGACTTGCATGTGTTAAGCCTGCCGCCAGCGTTCAATCTGAGCCATGATCAAACTCTTCAATTAAAAGTTTAATCGCTCAATAAACTGACATAGAATTTTTATTAAATAAATTTTCAGTGACACTTATTAAGACTTCTTTATTTCAAATATTTTTTTCAAATAAGTCAATCAACAAGTGCCCACACAGATTGTCTGATAAATTGTTAAAGAGCAAAAAAACAACGACGCACCTAGCAAAATCTTTCACAACAGTGCGTCATTGTGTGTGGCGTATTATAGAGATTTTTAAAGGTGACGCAAGTACTTTTTGGAAAAATATTTAATTTTTTTGCTATCCGATGTTTTTTAATTCAATTTGAATGTTTTTTGTAAATTTTTATTAAAATGTGACCGCTTATTTTTGACAATAATCACAATAAAACGTATTAAATTACTCTATAATTTTAAATTTAATGAATCAAATATCTTTTTTACTTGCTTTACATCTTTCTGAATTTGTTTTTTAAGATTCCCGAAACTAGAAAATTTTACTTCTGAACGAATTTTTTTGAGAAAAATAACCTCCATACTTTTACCATAAATGGATTGGTTAAAATCAAAAATATGGACTTCTAATAATGCCGTTGTTCCATTGATTGTAGGGCGATTACCGACATTTGCAATGCCTTGTAATTGTTGCCCATTTAAGTTGACCTTAACGGCATACACACCGTGAATCGGTACAACAAAACGATCGAGCATTATATTTGCGGTGGGAAAATTGATGGTTCGCCCTAATTTTTTACCGTGAACCACTCGTCCACGAATGGAATAAGGCTTGCCGAGTAACTGCTCTGCAAGGTGCAAATTATCCTTATGTAACGCCTCACGGATAAGGGTACTGCTCACTCGTTGCTCTTCAAAACAGTTGCTCTGACTATCTTCAACAATAAAATTAAAGGTTTTACCTGCCTGTTGCAATGTCTCAAAATTACCCTGTCTTGCTTGACCAAAACGGAAATCATCGCCAATACTTAAATATTTTACCTTTAATTTTTCTACCAAAAGCTGTGAAATAAAATCTTGGGGCTGTAATGAGGCAAAATTTTCATTAAAACGTAAACAAAGGACAAAATCGATCTGTTGCTGTTTTAAATAATGCAATTTATCTCGCAAACGCATTAAACGAGCAGGGGCAGAAGCGGTAATATTTTGATCAGATTTTGCAAATTTTTGTGCAAAAAATTCACGTGGGTGGGGTTCAAATAACATCACAACGGAAGGTACATTTAACTGTTTGGCTTGTTGCTTTAAGCGTTGTAAAATATGTTGATGTCCGATATGCACACCGTCAAAATTACCAATAGTTAATACACAACCCTTTGATAATTCTAAATTTTTATTAAGATTATAAAGTCCTCGAATCAGTCGCATTTTTGTCTTCTTCTAATTATTTTCAAACCAACTTTCTAAAATCAAACACGCTGAAATAGAATCCACTTTGCCTTTGGTTAAGGCTTTATAACCGCCTCGTGCAAAAATTTCTTCTTTTGCGGCAACGGTGGTTAAGCGTTCATCTTGCAATTCAACGGGTAAATTGAAACGTCCATTTAAACGGTTCGCAAATTTTTTGGCACGTTGCGTTAAAGGTTGCTCTGTGCCGTCCATATTCAAAGGCAATCCAACCACTAATAAATCAGGTTTCCATTCTTTTAACACTTGTTCGATTTGTTGCCAATTTGGTATGCCGTCTTGGGCTTTGAATGCCGGTAAACCTTGTGCCGTGCCAGTAATACTCTGCCCTACCGCACAGCCAATACTTTTGGTGCCAAAATCAAAGGCGATGATTGTCTGCCCCATTATGCTCGCCCCGCTTTTGCTAAAATGCCCTCAATACCGAGTAAACCTTTCGCCTCGCTCCAACGATCCATATAACCTGTTTCAAACAAGATTTTTTCATCAGCCGGAGTCACAAGCCAATAATTTTTTGCAATTTCGTGTTCTAATTGCTCCGCTTGCCACGTTGCACAGCCTAAACAAACGAGAAAATGCTCAGGCGATTTCGGTGTACCGAGTACATCTAAAACATCGCCAGACGTCGTAAGGTAAATGTTCGGCGTGATTTCTTGGCTATTCATAAAATCTTGTTGCGTTTTGGTATGCAAAATAAAACCACGATCCGTTTTAACAGGTCCACCACTTAACACAATTTGATCTTTGGTATAATCACGTTGATTTGCCATCATAAAATCCATTTTAGCGAGTAATTCCATTACCGATAAATCCGTTGGTACGCTAACAACCAGCCCCATCGCACCTTCATCGGTATGCTCACAAAGATAAATTACGGTACGAGAAAAATAGTCATCGTCCATATCCGGTGTCGCAATTAAAAAATGATTTTTGAAATGTGTCGTCATTCGCTGAGATCCCCAAAGCAAAGTTGCAATGCGGTAATTGCAGCTAATGACGCGGTTTCCGTCCTTAGCACTCGCTTACCTAATAACACTTCGCTAAATCCTTGCTGTTCGGTCATCGCAATTTCGTCCGCCGACAAGCCCCCTTCCGAACCAATCAATAGACGAACTCCTTCTTTTGGCACGTTGGTTAATTGCTTAATGCCTTGCTTGGCACGAGGATGTAGATTTAATTTCAACATTTCATCTTGTTCTTGACACCAATCTGTCAGCTTCATTATCGGACGAATTTCAGGAATAGTGTTACGTCCACACTGCTCACAGGCTGCAATCACAATTTTTTGCCACTGCTGTAATTTCTTACCTTGACGATCGCTATCAAGTTTAACTCCACAACGCTCCGACCAAAGTGGTGTAATCACATTTACTCCTAATTCAACGGATTTTTGAATAGTAAATTCCATACGATCGCCACGAGAAATCACTTGCCCCAAATGGATCGGCAAATGAGATTCACGATTATCAAAAGTTTGCGATAAAATCTCAACCTCAACACGTTTTTTAGTGCTTCCCGTAATCACTGCCTCAAAAATATGGTTCGAGCCATCAAACAAAATCAGCTCCTGACCCACATTCATACGCAATACACGCCCAACGTGGTTCGCAGCGTCTTCACTCAAACTACATTCTTTTTTCCCTGCTAATGGTTCAGGGTGATAAATTCTTGGTTTTCTCATTTTTGTTTTATTTCTTCTAATTGTTTTTTCAATTTTATACCAAACTCTGTTAATCGGTATTTTTGTTTACTACTCTTTGGCTTATCTGGAATGGTTAATTCTATTAAACCTTTTTCTAATGCGGGTTGTAAAAATTCAGAACGAAAATATTCTCTATGGCTAATTTCTACAAATTGCATTATTTCAGAACGTGTATATTCTTGTTCTTGCATTACAGAAACAAGCTTTTCAACTTGCTCGGTAACTTGCTCGGTAACTTGCTCGGTAACTTGCTCGGTAACTTGCTCGGTAACTTGTGGGGTATCAATAACCTCTTCATCAAAAGGAAATGACATTCGCAAAAAATTATCCATAAATCTAAAACACGATTTATCATAAATTTCTAAAATTCGTGGGATCCCTGAACCTAATTGCTCTACAAGTTCAAGATCTTTGAAAACTCGCATTAGTTCTTTATTTCTTGGAATAGAAAGCCCTTCAAAAAAATCTTGTTCAGTTAAATTATTCGGTAATGAACCCGCAGATGTTACTGTAATTCTATCACTAAATATCTCAATTGTAGGTGCAATTTCCATTGTGTAATCATTATGAACCATTGCATTAATAATTGCCTCACGCAATGCGACTTCATTCCACAAACGATTTTCAATCCGTTCTTTAGCTGTAATCTTAGTTAATGTTTTATTCTCTAAATTCACTTTATCTAAAACACTTTTTGTCGCTTTTATCAATGAACAATAACCATATTCATTACTTTCTATCAAATCTACTTTAGTGGTACCTTTATATTTAGCTACTTTAATTGAAATATTATTTTCATCAGCCAACAAATATCCTGCATAATTTAACTCACCTTGTGGTGTTAGTAATTCTAAATTTTCAAGAAATTTTTTATTTAAATTCTTTTTCTTGGCTTGATAATAAATATGTAGTTGCTCAAAACTCAAATTTTGGCGATTAGATCGTATTTTACCGATAGAATTTTGTGTTCTAGATGAAAACAATTGATCTATTTGTTTTTGTTGCATCGGTTCACTGGCTGTACCCACACGTATAAAACAACCTTTTTCACTCATTCCATATTTTTTATGGTAATAAGGTTTTTCACTACCACTTGCAACAATGATCTTAATAATAGATTTTTGCTCTCTTTCTTCTGCCACAACATCAAACAATCCCATTGCCGATGGGCGAATATTATTTTTAATACGTTCTTTAATTTTAAGCATATCACCATCAATATCAGCAACACCAACCGTGCCCCCACTTTTATCAATACCGATATAAATAACCCCACCTTCTCTATAGTTTAAAAAAGCAATCACTTCTTTTTCTATATTAAGATCTTGGGTTAATTTTTCTTTATATTCTATGCGGTTTGTTTCTGTTGATTTCATAAATTCAGGTTATCTTCTATAAATCTCATCTAGGGTTTTACCCTCATTGTTTTTCCACTCAACCCAACCATTGCTACTAGCCCCGATACAAAAAGTTGCTGCTGCACTTGGGCTAGTGAAAGTATAATCTATTTTTAACGTCCATTCTTGTGCTGTTTTATCTACAATTTGATCAATTAACTGATGACGTTTTTCCAATAAATTTTTATTTTTAAATGCTGGTGTTTCTTTTTGAGAAATAATACTTCCCTTAATAACAGTAAAACCATTTTCATCATAAAAGCCTTTTGAACGACTATTTCTAGCGGTATAAAAATAATCAATATTTGCAATTTTTTGATTATGTTGTTCTGCCGTTTTAAAAAGTGGATAATTTAAAAATTCAGTAATAAATCTGACATCAATAAAAAAATCATTCAACGTATCTTTAACGTGGCGTTGCAGTTTAGGTTCTTTTGGATTTTGTTTATTTTCATTAAGGGTATAGGTACCATTTTCTTTGGCGTATTGCAAAGCCAAATATTCCAAATACAAAACTTCTGCTTTATTAAGAATAGTTTGACTAATAAAAACAAGGGCTTTATTCCAAAAATCTTTTTTCTGATTATGATCAATAACACGAGAAAGAAAATCATCAGTTTGCCCAATATAGGCTTGTGGTTCAGCAGTATCACTCTCTCCAATTAAAATATACAAACTCGGAGAGCCTACTAACTCTTCAATTTCTTGGGCTTTTTTCAATTCTGCTCGTGGTATCACAAAACCCATAATGGTTTTATTGCTGATTTGTACGCTCTGAATACCTTTAGGTGTATCTTCCAAAAAGTGTGTGATTATTGTTTTGCCCATTTTTTGTTCCATATTTATCTAGCAGTAAACTCCTCAACTTTAATAATTTCACTTAGATATAAACTCCAAAAAGTGGCTTGAATACTTTTCTCGTTAAAAGATTTTAACGAATATTCCTGATAATAATCCATATCAAAAATTTTTTGCCAACTGTCTTCGACTTTCTTTCGTATTTCTGCTGGATACTTTTCTTTATCAACAAAATTTACTTGATGCTTTTCTAATAAAGACCAAAAATAATTATCGTCTGTTTCTGTATCTGATATATACCAATAATTCAATACATAATGCCACAATTCAAAATCTGAAAATAAAACTTTATCTTTTGCTTTCTTAAACTCAATTCTAACCGCTTTTGTACCCTTAGATAATAATCCAGAATGCCGCAAATCAGGTTTCTTTTTATTAGAATTCTCATAATGATACCACGCCCAAATAGGGATTATATTCTCTAATGGCTTGGGATTTATTCGCTCTTCCATTTGTACCATTAACCAATCATAAGCATTTCTAAAATTAGGATAATTATCCATATATAATTCAGATAAATGCGGCTTTGCAAATATAATTTTATTTTTCAATAAAGATTCATACCATTCTATTGGTTGAAGTGTCCACAGTGTTACAAAATCACCATTCATTAGTTCTTTTATATTTCTTAAAATTCTCAGGTTGTTCTAAACGCGGTAAGATTTTTTATTAAAATTTACAAAACACATCGAATATTAACATGTCATCATTTTTGTGTGAAAAATTCTATTATTATTTATTCTAATTCGGTTTTTGTAATTTTTTTCATATTGGTTTAGTTAGCCTTTCGCACTGTTAATTGTTTACCAGAATATGTTCCATATGATTTTCCTGATATTTCCCCTGTTTTATAAAAATCAGATAGAATTTTTAAGACATTTTCAATATCCTTATTATTTATTATTTGTATTTGATTATTTTCAATTTTTATCTCTATTCCATATTTTTCAGCAACTTCTTTGGCTTTATTTATATCAATATCTTTATGATTACCTATCTTACGAATTCGAACTAATTTTTTGTGAATTGCAGGTGTTTTTTCTATCTCTTCTTTAACTAACTCTAATCCTTTGATTACCCCTGAATCCTCTAATTCTTTAACTACAACTTTAGATTCTTCTTTATATTCTTCTTGTAAGCCTATAATTTGCTCAAAATATCCTTTATGTAGAATATAAAATTCACCATCGTAATATAAACAATCTATCTGTTTATCCAAGTTTATAGTTTCCCCTTTCAATATTTCTAGTTTTTTACTCTTGGTATTGAAATGAGTTCTTATTATTTTAGATAATGCTTTCACGTTTTCTTTTTCATCAATAGCAACCTTACTTGGTTGAACTTTTCTAAATGCATAAACAACTTTTTTATTAGAGGGCTCTATATTCTCAAAACCTATACAATATGCCCATATTTCTTCATTAGAAACAATAAGTTCTTCAATACTTGATATTCTTGATAGCTCACTTTTATTATCTAGTTGATTATTTACAACATCAGAAAATGATAATACTTTATTTTTCATTGAGTAAGACATAATACATTGAGTATCATCAGAAATAACATCATACTCTGTCATTTCATAACCTTTTTTAAGAACATAAGAAATTTTTTCTTGTGATAACTCATGCAAATGCTCTCTGATCTCACTATCAATATCTATTTGATAAGTTTTAAATAGATATTTATCTAGCATTTTACTAGATTTTTTAACATCCTTTTTTAGATATCTAGTAATAAATAAAAGCTTAATATCTTTTGTCTTAGTACTTTCAATTTCATCAAACAATTCTACTAATTTATTCATCTATTTTTCCTTAATTGTGCAAAAAACAACTTATACCCAATTTGATATATTTTTATTATATCTTCTTCTAATAACTCTTTTTCTCTACTAATAATTAAACCATTCCTAACTTTTCCACTAGGTAGTATATATTCCAAAGAAAAAATAGAAAACTTAAAACTTAGTAGAGGGTTTATCAAAAGTAAGCTAGAGTTAGTGTAAATTTTATATGTAATCCACATTAAACAGATAAACGCCATTAACTCATACCAATCATTAAAATCTTGAAATAAAAAAGGTACTATATAGGTTGCTATATATCCTATAGATTCACTATTTTTATTATCAATACTGCTGACAAGAACATTATCCCCGTTATCCATTGTTCTTTCAATATTCTTAAATAGAAAGTAAACACCAATTATTCCTATAAAACATATAGCAATTAAAATTGTTGAAAAAAGAAAATTATTACAAAAAGTAACTATACTACTGTAAGATAGTCCTCCCCAATTTAAGTAAATACTATTTACTTTTATTTGCTTTATAGAAATCAATACAAATAAAGGTGTATATGATGTAATAAATAAAACAAACTTTGCTGATTGATGTAAATTATTTACTCGCATAATTTCCCCATCGCTATCAACAACTATTTTAATTTTACCAATTGTTGATTTTGTTTTGTATTAAAATTAACTATATTATCAATATGTAATCATTTTTATGTAGATTTAATATTCTCAGATTATTTCAAAATGCTACTGTTATACTTAAAACAGCAGAACCCAAATCTAGTGCATAAAATCTAACCTTATTAAAGGATAAAATAAATAATGTCCAATATAGTCTTGCTTTAACCCCGTATAAAATATTGTATCTACTGACCAAGTTTATTCCGTATTTGTACAGCTTTAGTTTAGTTGTTCATTAAGCTCCGCCTCTATCTGCTCAATACTAGGAATTGCTGACTGATAATCTTTCGGCAATACATCAATAAGGTCATATTTACTCACACCAAGTGGCTTATTAATATCTTTAAGGGCATATTCCACAATAATATCTTTTTTTGATTTACAAATTAAAATACCGATTGTTGCATTGTCTTGTTCGGTTTTGAGTTCATTGTCTATCGCTGTGGTATAAAAACTTAATTTCCCTGCAAATTCTGGCTTAAAATCTACTGCTTTAAGCTCAATAACTACATAACAACGCAACTTTAAATGATAAAACAGCAGGTCTATTCTAAATTCTTCGCCACCTACATTTAATTTATATTGCTTACCCACAAAGGCAAAACCATTGCCAAGTTCGAGTAAAAATTTAGTGATATTCTCACACAAAGCGGCTTCTAATTCTTTCTCTTGATAATTATCGGTAATAGTAAGAAAATCAAAATTGTAGGGATCTTTGGTAATCTGTTTTGCTAAATCAGACTGTATCGGTGGTAGCGTTGTATCAAAATTCGTAATCGCCTTGCCTGAACGCTGATACAAATTACTTTCTATTTGATGAATGAGAACTGCTCGACTAATGCCATTCTCCAAAGTGTTGGTTACATAAAACAAAGCCTCATCACTGTTTTTACACTTTTGAATAATAGCAATATTATGCCCCCAAGGGATTTGAGTTAATTGCGAAACAACTTGTTTCCCAATTTCATTATCTAATTTGGCAACAAGTTGTTGCCAAAATTCAACCCATTGTTTTATCGCCCTTAAATTACGATATGAAAAACCTTTTACATCAGGAAATTCTGCTGATAAATCTTTACTTAATTGCTCTAAAAAACCACTTCCCCAAGCAAAATCTTTTTGTTTTTGAATTATATCCTTGCCCATTTGCCAATAAAATTCAAGCAAGGTTGTGTTTACTTTAATATGTGCTTTTATTTGGGCTTTATGAAAATCTTGCTTTAAATCTTGTAACCAAATTTTATATTGGGTATTTACAACATTATTATTTTTCGTATCCATTATTCATTCTCCCTTATAAAAGCATAATCAATAAATTTTCAAACAACCTATCTCAACTTCAACGTCACTAACCCCACCAATACCAACATCAGCGTAATAATCCAAAATCGCATAATTACACGTGGTTCTGGCCAGCCTTTTAGTTCGAAGTGGTGATGAATAGGTGCCATTCTGAAAATGCGTTTTCCACGTAATTTAAATGACCCAACTTGTAAAAGAACAGAAAGGGTTTCTACGACAAACACACCGCCCATAATAACAAGTAACAATTCTTGGCGAACTAAAATGGCGATAACGCCCAATGCTCCGCCTAATGAAAGTGAGCCGACATCTCCCATAAAGACTAATGCGGGGTAGGTGTTGTACCATAGGAAACCAAGTCCTGCTCCGACAATGGCGGTACAAACAACCGCTAATTCACCACTAAATTTGATAAATGGAATGTGTAAGTATTGTGCGAAGTTGATATTCCCTGTCGCCCACGCAATCAAGCCAAATGCGGCTGCAACCATAATAGTTGGGACGATGGCTAGACCGTCTAAACCGTCGGTTAGATTTACTGCATTACTCGTACCCACAATCACAAAATAGCCTAAAACGATGTAGAAAATCCCTAACTGTGGCATAAATTCTTTAAAGAATGGTACGACTAATTGTGTTGCGGCAGTGTCTTTGCCGATAGCGTACATACCAAAAATAGCGACTAATGCGATGACTGAAAGCCAAAAATATTTCCAGCGAGCGATTAAGCCGTCAGTGCTTTGACGTGTGATTTTCCAGTAATCGTCCACAAAACCAACTACGCCATAACCAAAGAGAACGAACATCACAAACCACACATAAGGGTTGGCTAAATTTGCCCATAACAAGGTGCTTACGCCAATCGCAAACAGAATGATAATTCCACCCATTGTCGGTGTACCACGTTTTTTATAGTGGCTTTCTGGCCCTTCATTACGTACTTCTTGCCCAAATTTTAAGATTTGTAAACGACGAATAACTTTTGGTCCAATCCATAAACCAATCCCCATTGCGGTTAATAACGCCATAATGGCACGAAATGTGATGTATGAAACCACGTGAAAAGCGGTGTTATATTGCACTAAATATTCTGCAAGCCAAACTAACATTGTTTATCCTTATTCTTTAATTGTTCAACTAAAAGAGCGATAAGCTCTTCCATTTTTTGACTACGAGAGCCTTTTGCCAATAATACAAGCGGTTGCTTTTGTTGTGATTTTTGCAAAATTATTGGCATTAAAAAGTCACAAATTGTTTGTTTTTCAGTAAAATGATGAGCAGGGTTATTGCTAATTACTGCACTCTCTTTACCAAATGAAACCACTAAATCAAGCTTTGCCTCTTTCACAAAATCAGCGACTTGTTGGTGACATTGTTTACTTTCACTGCCTAATTCACCCATATCCGCCACGGCTAAAATCCTAAATGCAGGATAATTTTTTAATACTGAAATAGCAGATTTTAATGAACCCACATTGGCATTATAAGTATCATCAATCAATAATAAATTTTCATTTATTTCAATAGGATACAAACGCCCTTTTACTTTTGAATGTTGTTCAAGCCCTGATTTGATAGCCTTTAAATCTGCCCCAACAGCCATTGCTAAAGAGGCAGCAGCTAATGCATTGCTAATATTATGTTCGCCCAAATAAGATGAATGAATTTCAATTTCGCCTTGTGGTGTGCCTAAAATAAAATTTGCACCACTTAAGGTTAATTGAATATTTTTTGCATAAAAATCTGCTGACTGATCATTAGCTGAGAAAGTTTGTGTCTTTCTATTTATGATCCTTTGTTGCCATAGATTTCGCCATTGTGGATAATCTAAATTAACAATCGCAGTGCCATCATCTGCTAAACCTTGATAAATTTCACTTTTTGCTTCTGCAACACCTTCAAGGGAACCAAATCCCTCTAAATGAGCCGCTGTTACATTATTAATTAAACAGGCATCTGGTTTCACCAAATCAACAGTATAAGCAATTTCACCTAAATGATTAGCCCCCAATTCAACGATAGCAAATTTATGCTTTTCATTTAAACGTAACAAGGTTAAAGGCACACCTAAATCGTTATTTAAATTACCAAAGGTAAACAAAACTTCATCAGAACAAGCGGTCACATTTTGCAAAATTTTTGCAACCATTTCTTTAACCGTTGTTTTACCAGATGATCCAGTAATCGCTACTGTTTTAGGATTAATTTTTGCTTTTAACCACTTCCCTAACTTTCCTAATGCCAAAGCAGTATCCTCAACGATCAGTTGAGGAACATTCACGTCCATTTCTCGCTCAACCACAACGGCTACACAACCCTGTTTAACAGCTTGTGATAAATAGTTATGTGCATCAAAATTTTCACCTTTTAATGCAAAAAATAGTCCCTTTGCAATCGCTTGACGAGTATCAGTACTTATATTCTCAATAAAAAGGTTGTCCACACTAATATTTTTATCACCCACTAAACGAGCGGCTAAAATATTAGCAATTGTGTTTAAATTTAATTTAATCATTGTTTTTTTGATATTGTCCGACTTTATATTTAATATTTTATTATTTATTCTATTTTTCCATCATCTGCTAAAAAACCACCACTTTGATGATCCCACAGTTTGGCATAGACACCTTTTTTAGCCAATAATTCATTATGAGTGCCTTGCTCTATAATTTTTCCTTGATCCAGTACAATTAAACGATCCATTGCCATAATGGTCGATAAACGATGAGCAATCGCTAACACGGTTTTACCTTCCATTAATTCGGCTAAATTCTCTTGAATAGCTGCTTCAACTTCAGAATCTAAAGCACTGGTTGCCTCATCCAATAATAAAATTGGTGCGTCTTTTAACATTACCCGAGCAATTGCAATTCGCTGACGTTGTCCTCCTGATAACTTAACACCACGTTCTCCAACATAAGTATCATAACCCGTTCTGCCTTTGGCATCACTCAGTGTAGCAATAAACTCATCAGCAGCGGCTTTTTGTGCTGCTTTTTCCATTTCTTGTTCCGTAGCCTCTGGTCGTCCATAAAGTAAATTTTCTTTCACTGAACGATGTAATAATGAGGTATCTTGAGTTACTAAACCAATTTGTGATCGTAAACTATCTTGAGTTACATCATAAATATTTTGACCATCAATTTTGATATCTCCATTTTGAATATCATAAAAACGTAATAATAGATTAGTGAGTGTCGACTTACCTGCACCACTTCGCCCAACTATTCCTACTTTTTCGCTCGCTTTAATATGCAGATTAAAATCTTGTAATAGTGGATTTTCTTTATCATAAGCAAAGTCAATATGTTCAAAGGTAATCTCACCCTTAAATACTTTAAGTTCTGTGGCATTTTCTTTATCTTTAATAAAATGAGGTTTTGAAATGGTGTTCATTCCATCTTGAACTGTCCCTAAATTTTCAAATAAACGAGCCGCTTCCCACATAATCCATTGTGATAATCCTTTAATACGTAACGCCAATGCCGTTGCTGTTGCAATAGCTCCAGCTGTCACAAAGCCATTATACCAAAGCACTAACCCCATTGTTGCCGTTGAAACCACGAGCCACATACTATTGATATAATGCAATGCCTCAATTGAAGTGACTAAACGCATTTGTTTATGTACGGTTAGCATAAATTCCTGCATTGAGGTTTTTACATATTTTGCTTCTCTTTGACCGTGCGAAAACAATTTTACTGTTGCAATATTGGCATAAGTGTCTGTTATACGACCAGTCATTAAACTTCGTGCATCTGATTGCTCTTGAGAGGCTTTTCCCAACTTAGGAATAAAATTTCGCATAATGAGAAGCAGTCCAACTAGCCATACGCCAAAAGGCAGTAAAAACCAACTATCAAACTGAACTAAAATAATACTGGAAGTAATCAAATAAACAGAAATTTGAACAATCACGCCTGAAAGCGTAATCACAGAATCACGTACGGCTAAGGCAGTTTGCATTACTTTGGCTGAAACACGACCTGCAAACTCATCTTGATAAAATCCCATACTTTGCCCAAGCATTAAACGATGAAAATTCCATCGTAAACGCATTGGAAATACGCCTTGCAAAGTTTGAAAACGTAAACTCGCATTAAAGAAAGTAAACAAAAATCCTAAACAAACCACAAATAACATAAATAAAATCGATGTTTTTTTAGTCTGCCATACTTGGGAAGGAGAAAGGGTGCTGACCCAATCGACTAAGTTACCAATAAATTGAAACAACAATCCTTCTGTGACACCAATCCCCGCCGTCATTAGCATCATTAAAAAAATATAAATCCGCATACCCTTAGTGGCATCAAAGATAAAAGGTACTAACCCCGACTTTGGTGTTATAGGATCATTTTTAGGATAAGGTTCAATACGATTTTCAAACCACTCAAATAATTGCTTTATCATTGAATACCCTTATAGCGGTATGATTTTTGTAATAATTTGCAAATTTTCATTCTCATCTGACCGCTTGTTGCTCTCCTAATTTTACAAATGTTAATATGCACCTTGATTCCACTCTGCCGCACCTTTAGGTGGGTTAGGTTGTAGAATAAAATGCTGATTAGCTTTAGCTTTTGAACTCACTATTTTACCTGATGGCGTAGAAAATGAAATACCGCCATTCATTAATTGGGACATTGTACCAGAACTAATGGTTGCTCCATTTAATCCTACGTTCATTGTGTAGCCAGAAGATTCCCAGAACTGACTATTTTTACGCACTAAATGACGATATTTATAACTAATTCGTACATATAAAAAGACACGATCCCCTAATTCACTTAATTTTACACGATCAACAATCCCCACTTGTAAGCCTCTATAAAATACAGGCGTATCTACACTCAAACCATTGGCATTACTGGTTTCTAATACAATAGGGAAGCCACCTTGATATTCTGTTTTAGTGACATCATTATCCACTAAGGTAAACCAAGTTTTACGTTTTCCCGTACCTGCATTAACATCAATATAATTTTGTAGTACTGCATCTAAATGCTTAAATCCTGAACTATTAATTTGTGGAGAGATCGCCTTAAATACACTGCCTGATCGTGCCACAATCCCATAATATTTACTCTTAATGGAAGCGGTCACTTTAATACGTTTTTTTGCATTTTCTAATTTTAAGGTTTTAATGTGACCAATGGTTAATCCCATATATTTAATTGGCATACCTTCACTTAATTTAGCGGCATCTTTGGTAATTAAGGTAATACAAGAATTTCCAGCAAAAACTTTATCATAATTTTCATAAAGGGTATTACTTTGCTTACCTCCTTTATTATCAAAACTAATTGCTCCCTTTAAAGTTCTCATAAGAGGGGCTGCTTGAATATTTATTCCTTTTGTTGAAATATCAATCGCTGTGGCAGGCTCAATCCAAAAGCGACTTTTATTAGTAAATAAATGACGATATTTAGGTATGATAAATAATGCTATTTCAAATTGCTCTGCTTTTGGTGTAATATCCAACACTTCACCGACTTGAAAATCATTATAAAGTATTACCGAACCTTTATTTATTCCTGATACTTTTTTGGCAGACAATACCTTTGTTACACGCTTTTGTGTATCAATAATCCCTTGTTGTGCATTTTCTCTATTTTCATAAAGAGGATAAGAATCAAGAGGCTTACCTTTTGGTTCTTCAACTAACATTCTAATCCCCCCCTTTAACCATTCTGTTGGTGAAGCGGATTTAAACTGCACGCCATCCATATTAGCAGAGAGATCAAAATGAGAAATAGAGACAAACTGACTGTTTTTAGCAATAAAACGACGATATTCTGGATAAATCATTACCTTAAAACTGACATTTTTCAAGGTGACATTTCGTTCTAAAATTTCACCAATTTGAATATCGTTATAGTAAATACCTTGCCCTTTGTCTACTCCATAAGATTGCGAAGCAACTAAGGTTAAACCCAACACATCTGGACGGCTTAATAAATAATCAGCTTCTTTTTGAATGCTAAATGTATTTAATTCCTCACCCTCACCCACTTTTACAACATCAAAAAAATTGCCTCTCACTAATTCATTTAATTTTGTTATCTGTTGTTTATTTAAACCAAACTGAGGTTCTTTTAATAAAATAGTGGTTCCTGAACGTAATAAGTGTGTATAGTTTGGATTAAGTAATAATTTACCCTTTAATACTTTTTGTTCCATACTAGTATCAATAGGATCTAATTCAGCTAACACCCCAATTTTCGTATTTTGGTAAAAGAGTGCCGTTTCATTAACTTTAACAGAAGAATGAAGAGGCAATAGAACATCCACTTCAATCCCTCTGTTTGCTGCTTTTAAATTTTTATACAAAGTATAATGCTGGTTTTGAACAGCTTGTTGCGTATCATCCTTAGGAGAATCAAAGGCAATTGCACCTTGAACAACAGATTGAATACTATCTATTGCAATAGATACCCCTGATAAATCTAATGTTGCATTAATACCACTAATATTCCAAAAATGGCTATTTTTCTTCACCAAGTTGGCATATTTTTTCTTTATCATTACATCAATCTCAACTTGTTGTTGATCTTCAGTAAAACGATAACTTAAAATACTTCCAACCGGTACTTTTTTAAAATAAACATTTGATCCGATAGAAATAGAGCCTAAATCATCAGAAACTAGCTTAATCAATAAATCTCCTGCCGTAACAGGAGCAACAGGAGGTTCTAATTCCGCAATAAATTCATCTGCCTCATCTCCTGTTCCAGGTAAAAGCGTAATATAATTTCCTGATACAATAGAATCTAATCCAGAAACACCCGCTAAAGAAACAGAAGGTTGAACTAACCAAAACTTAGTATCTTCACGTAATAATGATGATGCTTCAGGTGTAATTTCAGCAATCACATCAACATTTTTCAAATCTTCAGAAAAACTGACTTTCTTTACCAATCCAATTTGCAATCCTTGATACCTAATTGGTGTTTTCTTTGCTGTAATACCTGCACCATCGGTGAAATGAAGAGTGATAATTTCGCCTCTTTCTTTCAAAATCTGAAAAAATAATAATGCACCAATAATAAAGGCAATAACAGGGAGTAACCAAAATATCGAAATTTTACGAGGAGGACGAACTTTGGCTGTTTCAACTTGAGGAATAGAGGTTGTATTTTCTGACATAAATGGGTACCAAATAAAACAATAGAAGCGGTACGATCTTGTAATTTGTTTACAAAATCTCACCGCTTATGCTCAAATAATTAAGTATAAAGAGAATAAAAAATACTATTTTTCTTTATTATCACAATGACTTAGATCACTGCAAGTTCCATAAAGATAAAGACTATGTTTTTCAAGTTCAATACCGTGTTTTTGACTAATTTCTCTTTGACGACGCTCAATCTCGTCATCTTTAAATTCAAACACCTTACCACAATCTTTACAAATAATATGATCGTGTTGATGATCATAATTCAACTCAAAAACGGCTTTATTAGAATCAAAACTATGACGAGTTAAGATACCGACCTCTTCAAATTGATTTAACACTCGGTACACGGTCGCTAAACCAACCTCAGATTTATGTTCTAAGAGAAGTTTATAAATGTCTTCTGCTGCAAAATGTTGCATATTTTCACGAGAATCTTGCATTAATGCAAGAATAGTTAATCGTGGTTCTGTAATTTTCAGACCCACTTTTTTCAGTAGCTCTTTATTTTGTTCAGATTGTTCCGACATTTTATGCTCCTTATTTATAATCATTAAGCTAATGATGAAAGACACATTTCATCATTTAATTGTTCACACCATTTCTGTACTCGTTGTTCTGTTAATTCTGGTTGACGATCTTCATCAATACATAATCCAACAAAGGTATTTTCATCCACTAATGCTTGAGAAACTTCAAAATTATAACCTTCTGTTGACCAATGCCCAACAATAACACCGCCATTTTGTTCAACAACATCACGCACCGTGCCCATCGCATCACAAAAATATTCCGCATAATCTTCTTGATCGCCACAACCAAAAATACCAATGATTTTTCCTGAGAAATCAATTTCCTGTAAAGTTGGCATAAAGTCATCCCAATCCGCTTGAGACTCACCATAATACCAAGTTGGAATACCAATTAATAAGAAATCATAGGCTTCTATATCTTCCTTAGTACTTTTTGCAATGTCGTGTACTGCAATAAGATTTGCACCTAATTGCCCTTGAATCATTTTTGATACGGCTTCAGTATTACCCGTATCACTACCGTAAAATAAACCAACAACTGCCATTTTATTTCCTATCTTTTTTGTTAACTTTTAATCAATCGATTGTTTATTAATGTAATCATCTAAAATTCTTTGAATGAGCTGACTACGAGTTATATTTTGCTCGTTTGAGCATTTTTCTAATGCTAAAACAAGATCAGAATGTAGCTTTAATTCCACTCGCTTTAGACCACACGAGCGATCTCTTCTTAACTGATTACGTTTATTAATCCTTATTTGCTGCTCTCGACTTAACAAACTACGACGAGGACGCCCCACTTTAGGAGATGATGCAAATAAGTCTAACGTGATACAATCTACATCTTGTTTTGCCATTATACCATAATACTACTTAACTATTCTCATTTACAAATGAAAATGAGAATATTATAAACAATTTTTAAATATACCATATTCTTTATTTATTGAAAATAAAGCATTACAATTTTGTACATCCCTTTGCGTTGTGGCAGCCCTGCAAAATTGTGTAAAAAAGATATATTAATTGTAGACTATTAAAGCACTTAATGTTATTTTAACAAAAATCATACAAAAACTGCGTTGTTTGTATGATTTTTTTGTCGAATAATTATTACAATTATTACAATTATTACAATTATTACAATTATTACAATTATTACAATTATTACAATTATTACAATTATTACGGTTGATTGTAAAATATAGAGGTTCCATCATTACTATGAATAAAACATATAAAATTATTTATTGCACAACAAGACAAACATGGATAGCAGTATCAGAATTGGCTAAGGGTTATAGCAAAGGAAGTAGTCATTGTACTCAAGTAGATAGTAAAACGCTTCATACCTCATTAAAAATACTTTCAGTCGCCATAATGTTGGCAATTAGTGGGAAAGTAATAGCGGCTACGACGGGAACAACTCTGGAAAACGCTTCAACAGACGAAAGTAATGGGATAGCAATAGGTTCTAAAACAGGTGGTACTTTAGCAGAGGCTAAGGGGCCAGGAAGTATTGCTATCGGTTCAGATGCAAAAGCTAAACAGAAAAGTACTATGGCTATTGGTTTAGAAGCAATAGCTGAAGAAGAGTTAGCTTTTGCTATTGGTTGGAAAGCTAAGGCGGATAAAAAGCAAAGTTTGGCAATTGGTTCTAAAGAGACATGGGCAAAAGGGGAGCAAGCAATTGCCATTGGTGGAGACACTTACGCAATGGGTGATTCTTCTATTGCTATCGGGGGGGATGATTTAAATGGTGTTGCCAGAAAAAATTATAATGGATCGTTATGGAACGACTCACTTGGTAATTTTGATAAATGGAACAGTACTGACGTCGCAAAGAAATATAAACAAAAAACGGGGAAATGGTTAGTTGACCCTACAAATAGGAATACCTTATATATTAAAACAACATCACAAGGTGCAGGAACGATTGCAGTAGGTGTTCAATCTTATGCTGGTGGTGATTTGGCAAGTGCGTTAGGAACACGTGCTAGAGCGGGTGGTTTTGCGGCTACTGCTTTTGGTATTGGTTCCGAGGCAACAAAAGATAATTCTGTTGCCTTAGGTGCAGGTTCTATCACTTCTTTGGCTGATCCAACAGTCAGAAAATCTGATGGTACTTTGAAATTTAAAAATATTGTGATAAACAATCCTGGTGGAACAACAACATCATTAACAGCTGACCAAGCGAAAACAGAAGATGAAAAATATTATAGTGCGATACGTACACCAAGTGCTAAAGTTGGAAAATTAGATAGTTCAGGAAATTTTATTCCTGGTCAATTTATTGAATACACTGGTTTTGCTGGTGGTAAGTCTATGGGAGAGGGTGATCAGGTTTCAGTAGGTGCTAGAAATTATGAACGCCAAATTAAGCATGTTGCAGCAGGGCAAATTACCCCTGAATCAACGGATGCCGTTAATGGTAGTCAATTATTTGCTATTACTAATAGTTTGCAAAATCAAACTCAAAAACCAATTACCTTTAAAGCAGATACTAATTCGGATACAGGGACTGATGGAAGCCAACAAAAATTAGGTAGTGAGTTTTCTATTTTAACTAATGAAGCTTTAACTGATACTAATTATGTAGGGGATAACCTAACTACTGAAGTAAAAGATGGAAAAGTGTTGATTGGTATGAAGAAAGCACCAGATTTTCAGTCTATTAAACTAACAGATGGTACAAATGAAACTAATTTAACTACTACAACAGATGGCTTAAATGTAGGTGGTGATAAAATTACTAATGTTGCAGATGGTACAATTGATGACACAAGTAAGGATGTGGTTAATGGTAGCCAATTATTTGATACCAATAACCAAGTTGCAGGTAATACTGCTGCTTTAGGTGGTGGAGCCTCTTACAACTCTGCTACAAATACCTATACTAAACCGACTTATAACACAGTTAATGCGGCAGGTACCAATGTTGGAACTGCAGCAGATAATGTAGGCAGTGCCTTAACTAATCTTAATAACTATATAAATAGTGGTTTTAATGTACAAGAGCGTGGTACAACTAAAGGAACAGTAACACCAACAGAAAGTATTAATTTTGTTAATGGTACTTTAACCACAGCTAGAGTAATTGCTGAAGCCAATGGTGTGACCAATATTACTTTTGATGTAGATGCTCAAAGTATCGCACAAACTGCCCAATTACCCGTGGTTTATACTAAAGAAGATGGCACAAAAGTATATAAAAAACCAAATGGTAAATTTAGTGAAAATGCTGATTTATCAGGAGCAGAAATTGACTCAGCAGACGTTATTGCTTCAATGCAAAATGCTGATGGCACAACCAATAATCCAAGTACTTTAGCTAATGTTAAGAGTACGATTGGACATAATAATGGTGAAGGTGCTATCAATCAAGCTGACGCTAAAGCAGTAACAAATAATTTGCTGACTAAAACTGACGGTTTAAGTACTGCATCTACAGTCGGTGATTTACAAGCACTCGCACAAGCAGGACTTGATTTTGCAGGCGATGATGGTACGGCAATCCATAAAGCATTAGGTCAAAAACTTGAGATTATCGGTGGAGCAACAACAGCGGATTTAACCGACAATAATATTGGCGTTAATGAAGATGCTGGTAAGTTAAAAGTACAATTATCGAAAAATCTAAAAGGTTTATCAAGTACACAATTTGTGAATAATGGTGGTACGGAGACGATTAAAATAGATGGAAATACTCGAAAAATCACTGGATTATTAGACACAATTGCAACGCCAACAAATCCAAAAGTAGGCACGGCTCCAACGGGTAATCAAAGTGGTATTGTTGCTACAGTAAAAGATATTTTAAATACTGGCTGGAATTTACAAGTTGGTGGTAATGCTAAGGATTTTGTTCAAGCTTATGATACGGTAAACTTTGAAAATGGTACGGGAACAACAGTTGAAGTAAATACAACGCCTGATGGTAAAAAATCAACCATTAAAGTGAATTTGGATGCTCAAGGATTAACAGAAAAAGCTCAATTACCCGTGGTTTATACTAAAGAAGATGGCACAAAAGTATATAAAAAACCAAATGGTAAATTTAGTGAAAATGCTGATTTATCAGGAGCAGAAATTGACTCAGCAGACGTTATTGCTTCAATGCAAAATGCTGATGGCACAACCAATAATCCAAGTACTTTAGCTAATGTTAAGAGTACGATTGGACATAATAATGGTGAAGGTGCTATCAATCAAGCTGACGCTAAAGCAGTAACAAATAATTTGCTGACTAAAACTGACGGTTTAAGTACTGCATCTACAGTCGGTGATTTACAAGCACTCGCACAAGCAGGACTTGATTTTGCAGGCGATGATGGTACGGCAATCCATAAAGCATTAGGTCAAAAACTTGAGATTATCGGTGGAGCAACAACAGCGGATTTAACCGACAATAATATTGGCGTTAATGAAGATGCTGGTAAGTTAAAAGTACAATTATCGAAAAATCTAAAAGGTTTATCAAGTACACAATTTGTGAATAATGGTGGTACGGAGACGATTAAAATAGATGGAAATACTCGAAAAATCACTGGATTATTAGACACAATTGCAACGCCAACAAATCCAAAAGTAGGCACGGCTCCAACGGGTAATCAAAGTGGTATTGTTGCTACAGTAAAAGATATTTTAAATACTGGCTGGAATTTACAAGTTGGTGGTAATGCTAAGGATTTTGTTCAAGCTTATGATACGGTAAACTTTAAAGGTAAAAATGGTATTACTGTAGAGTATAAACCTGATAATGGCATAAATAATATTGAAATCGGTTTAACGGCTGGTACGATTAATAACAATGCTACGACAGGAGCTGCAACAGGGAATACGGGTTTTGTAACAGGTACTCAAGTTGCAACTGCGATTAATAATGCTGGTCATACGGTACAAACGACCAATACCAATAATGTTGTGACAGGAAATACTGGAAGTAGTTTAATCAAAAATGGTCAGGCACTAACGGTTGAAGCAGGTAAAAATTTAAGTGCATCAATGGATAGTAATGGAACATTAAAGGTTTCTACTAAAGAGAAAGTTCAGTTTACTGAAGTTACGATAGGTAATACAACTAATAATACTGTTCTAACCTCAACAAATAAAGGTTTAGATGTTGGTGGTGATAGAATTACCAATATAAAAAGTGGTTTAGATGGTAGAAATATTCTTGATATTAAGAAAGAAGGTACTCGTGCGGCACAATGGAGTAATGCTGCTACAATTGGTGATTTGGCTACTGTGCAAGGTAATGTAAATACCAATGTTACTAATATTAGCAATATTAATAAAATTGTTGGTGGTACTGATGCTGATGGTAATGCAACCAATGCAAAGGGTGATGAAATAACAGATACTGACGGTAATCCAATTAAAAATACGGTTGCTTTAACAACCTATGACGCTGATGGACAAACAACAGTTGTTAATAATAGTACTATCTCTGCAATCAATAATATGAATGAACAAGGTATTAAATTCTTCCATACCCACGATGGTAAAACCAAAGGTAAAGGAACTTCTCAAAATCCTATAGATTCTGTGGCATCTGGTAAGTATTCAACGGGGATTGGGTATCAAGCTAAAGCAAAAGGTGAAAATGCCATTGCTTTTGGTAAAGGCTCTCAAGCGACAGCCAAAGATTCAATCGCTGTAGGTACTGGTAATATTGTTGATGCGAAGCATTAAGGTGCATTTGGTGACCCAAGTTATATTACTGAGACTGGTATCAATGGAAGTGCAGTAGAAGGAAGTTATTCTATTGGTAATGATAATGTTATTAATAGCTCAAATACATTTGTATTGGGTAATAATGTGAATAACAGTGGAGAGAAAGATGCTGGAGACAAACCTATCGCTAAAGATGGAGGTTCTGTTGAAAACTCTGTTTATTTAGGGAATAAAACTACTGCCACTAAAGGTAATAAAGTGGGTACGAAAAATCTTACTGCTACGAAAGGTAAAAAAGTGACGAGAGGAAAAACGACTACTGCTGGAGATAAAGGCACGGTTAAATAAGCAACTGTAGGTGGCATTACTTATGGTGGATTTGCTGGTGCAACAGCGAATGGTGTTGTTTCTGTCGGAGCTGCAGGAGATGAAAGACGTATCCAAAATGTGGCAGCGGGTGAAATTTCTAAGACTTCAACAGATGCGATTAACGGAAGTCAACTTCATTCAACTAATGCTGAGGTTGCAAAAATTTCTCAGAAATTAGGTGACTTAAAAGGAACGATGAGTGCAGGTATTGCAGGGGCTTATGCAGCAGCAGCATTAGCTCAACCTCACGATCCAGGAGCGAGTAGTGTTGGGGTTGGAGTAGGTAACTTTAGAGGAGAGTCAGCATTATCTATTGGTGTTTCTACTATTTCAGATAATGGACGTTGGATATTGAAAGGACTCGTCACTCATGATACTCAAAGTCATACTGGTGCCGCTGCAAGTGTGAATTATCAATGGTAAAAAATTATCCTTAGGCGTATTTTGTAAATACGCTTAGGATAGAAATTTAGTATTGATGAGATACGCTAGTTAAAAAAATAACCCCAAATGTTGTGTTCAACTTTTGGGGTTATTTGTGTTAGCGGTGACATTTTTTGTAAAATTTACAATTCAATTTAGTATATATCGACAGGGATGCTCTTCTATATAAGAAACTATTGCCAAAGCTCTTTAACAGGGGTGTTTTCACAAAAATGATAACTAATTTGAGCTTGTAATAATTCTGCCGTAGCAATAGCATCAGTTAAAGCATTATGGGCAGAATATGCAGGTAACCCATAGCGAGTACGACTATTAGCAAGTCGAACAGAAGGTATTTTTTTTCCCAACAAACGATCAATAAGTGATCTTTTTTCATATTGAATATTGCCTTCAATCTGCATTGTATCAACAACTGGAAATAGAATTCCTTCATTAATTCTCACCATTAAAGCAGAATTAAAAAACTGACGTTCAATTGGACGGTAATGCACTACCACAATTTTATTGGCAAGAATAGTTAACAAATCATCTAGTACTTTGTGTAAATCAGGAGCATTAAAAATATCACTGTGGGTAATACCGTGAATAACCACAGATTGTTCTTCTAATTCTTGTTTTGGACGAACAATCCAATGCCTTGCTTGATTACAATAAATACGCTTTAAATCAAAAGGAATTAAACCAATACTGACAATATCATCAACCGTGGCATCTAACCCGGTTGTTTCAAAATCAAGGGCAACAAATTCTATGTCACTTAGTGGTGTATCTCCATTAATAATACCCGCTTGATAAAACTGTTTTAATAACGGATTTTTTGATTGTTCCGCCTGCTGTTGATAAAAATCTTGCCAATCCGCCGGAAGCTGATCATCATGAATAATGAGATTTTTTATTGTCATTGAATACCCTAATATTTACGTCTTGGTGGATAGCGGAATTTAATAAATTTTTGTGCATTACTTAATACTAAAAATGCGTCTTTTAAATTACGACGTTCAAAATCTGACATTGCCTCAGGTTCAATATTATTATCAGGCTCTTGCTCTTCTAAAATATCATTAGCCTGATGACGAATACGAACAATAGACAATAATTCTAACGCATCTTGTAAATCACGTCCTTGATTACGAGGTAAAATCCTCTCTTCAATAATATTTTCCAAACGTTCAAAAGAATTTTTAGCAAGAGAACCGATAGATAGTGCGTGAACACGAATTAAATCAACAAGAGGAGCTGTACCACGGCGTTTTAAGTTAATGGATTTATGATGACGACCATCATCTTCCATCACGAAATTTTTAAAGAAACCAAGTGGTGGTGTACGTAATCCTGCAGTATGAGCTAATGCGGCAAGGAAAACATTATTACGTCTGGCTCGTTGAACAACAAAACTATAAAGCTGATCCGCCCATTTAGTACGCCCATAAACGCCATCGAGATCAAAGAAGATAGAACTATGTAATAATTTAGTTGGATCTGGATTATCAATCCAATCTACAAAAGTTTCTTTCCATTGTGAAAGGGTTTTACGCCATTCTGGATTTGTTGCCATTATATCTCCAGTACAATAAGTATAACCACAAGCATTTAAACCATCACAAATGAACTGGCAAAGTTGTTCAAAATAATCATTATGTAATGTTGGATCATAGCTTTCATCAAGAATCAGTGCATTATCCTGATCTGTTACAATCAGTTGTTCATCACGTGCCATAGAACCAAGTGCTAATAAACAATAGGGAACAGGTGGTTCGCCTAACTTTTCTTCGGCAAGTTCTGCTAAACGCTGTTTAAAACTACGCCCAATCACTGCCATCGCACTCCCTACCATATGCGAATTTGCCTCTTCTTGTACCATACGAACAAAACAATCTTTTACTTGTTCAGCAATCACCGCTAAATCTTCAACATTATTTTGTTGGAAAATACTATTTACAATTAATAAGCTATTTTGGGATTCATAACGCAATAAATCACTATTTGCCAAAATACCAATGGCTTCTCCTTTATACATAATAGGCAAATGGTTAATGTTATAACGCAACATTGTCATCATCGCCTCATACAGATAAGCATTGGCATCTAAACAATACAAACTCGGTGACATTACTTCACTAATCGCAGTAGTCGGGTCAATATTTTCTGCCAATACTCGAGTGCACAAGTCCCTGTCTGTAATAATCCCCATAAAAGGATCTGTATTTTCTTCTTCATTTAAATTTGTTGTAAGTAAATCTGCAATTAAAACAGCTGAAACATTTTCCTCTTTCATACACATTGCCGTGTCTGTAATAGAAGTATTTTGATCAACAATAACAGCAGGGCGGGTAATTAAGGTTTTCACCTTTGATTGAATAAGATTATTTTCACTTGCTTGCACAACTTGACGTAACCGCTGAGTTTCCTCCACTTCCATAAAATCAGCAAACACCTCGTAGTCATTACAAAAACGATGAAAAAGTACAGCAGGAATACAATAAGTTAAGGTATCTTCAACTGCAGTAGTAGGGAAACGTACCTTATTGCCCATAAATAGCCCCATCTGTCCAAAAAGTTGCCCCTCAGACATACGGTTATAAAGTTTACCATTACGGCGATAGATCTCCACTACTCCACTACGAATAACATACAAAGAATCAATCTCTTCACCATAAGTTAAAATGGGGGTTTCTGCACGAAAATAACGAATTTCTATATTTTGTACTAATTCATTAAGCGCATCATCTGGCAATTCATCAAAAGGTGCTGATTGAATTAAAAAGTTTTTTATTTCAAGTAGTTCAATTTCCATAGTTTTTTTCTTAATTGGGTAATGAATAAGCTATAGTATAACTGATATTTTCATCGTGAAACCATTTTTAGATAAAATTTAATCTTATTTGAAAGTTTGTAGATTAAAGATAGCGGGGACATTTTGTTAAAAAATTGCAAAAATATCAAAAAATCATACCGCTTGTAGTACAATATCTTTTATTGTTAATAATTTAATAAATTCAAATGAAAATTGCATTAGGTATTGAGTATGACGGAAGTCGTTATTTTGGTTGGCAGAAGCAACAATCTGTTATCAGTGTTCAAGAACAATTAGAAAAAGCATTATCTATTATTGCCAACTCTCCAATTGAGGTATTTTGTGCAGGACGTACTGACTCTGGAGTTCACAGTACAGGACAAGTAGTGCATTTTGAAACAGATGTGAATCGTCCTTTAAAAAGCTGGTGTTTTGGAACGAATGCTCACCTACCTGATGATATTTCTGTTAAATGGTCTATTGACGTTGAACCCGATTTTCACGCTCGTTTTAGTGCTACAGCTCGCCGTTATCGTTATATTATCTATAATAATAACCTTCGCTCTGCAATCCTGCCAAAAGGGATATCCCATTATAATGTTCCACTTGATCATCAAAAAATGCACCAAGCGGGACAATTTCTGTTGGGTGAAAATGATTTTAGCTCATTTCGTGCCGCACAGTGTCAGTCAAATAGCCCAAATCGTAATATTCATCATTTAACTGTCACTCGTAGTGGACAATTTGTAATTATTGATATCCAAGCAAATGCTTTTGTACATCATATGGTCAGAAATATTGTGGGGAGTTTAATTGAAGTAGGTTGTGAAAATCAAGAACCTGAATGGATCAAATGGTTACTTGAACAAAAAGATCGACAATTAGCTGCTCCAACCGCAAAAGCAGCCGGGTTATATTTGGTTGATGTGCATTATCCAGAACAGTTTAATATCCCAAAAACGCCATTAGGTCCATTATTTTTATAAGTTTTTATTACGCAAACCTTTGCTATTTTGTATAACTATTTCAATATGTTACAAATGTCTTTATAATGATCTCCTATTTTTTATTAAGAGAATTAAAAATGAACTATATTGAAATTTTAGGCTATGCGGCAATGATTACCGTGTCTTGCTCTTTCTTACTTAAAGATGTGACTAAATTACGTTTTGTTAATACTATTGGGTGTATTTTATTTATGATTTATGGGTTACTACTTAAATCTTACCCAGTGGTAGGCTTAAACATTTTTGTTGCCTGCATTAATAGTTATTATATATTTAAAGAATTAAAAGCTAAAAAATAATTCTTTGTAATCACAGGAGACAGGGTATCGTTATACCCCGTCTCAATACTGAATATTGAATTTACAAATTTACTCATCATATTCATCAAGCCATTTTAATAAAATAGACTCTAGAATTTTCTCATTCGATTTTTGTGGATCATCATCAAAATCTTCTAATTCACAAATCCAACGGTGCATATCCGTGAAACGCACTGTTTTTGGATCTAAATCGGGATCTCGATCATAAAGCTCGATTGCGATGTCTTGTGTATCTTGCCAAGTTAATTTCATTACTCTTCCTTAGTGATCCGCTTCTTTGGCGTGGTTTAAGGTATATTTTGGAATTTCTACCACTAAATCTTCATCACCCACAATACATTGACAACCCAAACGGCTATCCATTTCCAAGCCCCACGCTTTATCAAGCATATCTTCTTCCAGATCGCTGGCTTCATTTAATGAATCAAAGCCTTCACGAATAATCAAGTGGCAAGTGGTACAAGCACAGGATTTTTCACAGGCGTGATCCACTTCAATATGTTTATCTAACATTAAATTGAGTAAGTTATCGCCCTCTTTTGCTTCAATTACATCACCCTCTGGGCAAAGATCTTCGTGGGGTAAAACGACTATTTTTGGCATTTTCTTTCCTTTATACTATTCAACTTCACTAACAGATTTTCCTGTTAATGCTTTATTCACAGACGCATTCATTCGTCGTGCCGCAAATTCTTGCGTGGCTAAATCGACTTTTTTAATTCCCTGAGCAATCAAACTACGATCTTCGCCTTTTTTAATTTCAATCAATTCGGCTAACACCTGTTCAATTTGATGAAATTCAGCTTCACTTAATAATTCCACACCGTCTGCTTTTAATGCGTTAATCACGCTTTCAATCACACGATCCGCCTCTACTCGCTGTTCTGCTAATTCACGAGCCGTAATATCTTGCTTAGCATTCTCAAAAGATGATTTGATCATTTGAGTGATTTCATCATCGCTTAATCCATAAGACGGTTTAATTTGAATAGACGCTTGCACTTTGGTGGATTTCTCCATTGCGGTTACACTTAATAAGCCATCAGCATCCACTTGATAAGTCACACGAATATGTGCTGCACCCGCCACCATCGGTGGAATGCCACGCAATGTAAAACGTCCTAATGAACGGCAATCGGCGACTAACTCACGTTCGCCTTGCACCACGTGAACCGTCATTGCAGTTTGTCCATCTTTAAAGGTGGTAAATTCTTGGGCTTTTGCCACAGGAATGGTGGTGTTGCGTGGAATGATTTTTTCCACCAATCCGCCCATTGTTTCAATACCCAGTGAAAGTGGTACAACATCAAGCAATAGCATATCCGAATCAGGTTTATTCCCAACCAAAATATCCGCTTGAATAGCCGCACCAAGTGCCACCACTTTATCTGGATCGATGGAAGTTAGCGGTGTTTTTCCAAAAAATTCGCCCACTTTTTCACGTACATAAGGCACACGGGTTGAACCGCCCACCATCACGACTTGTTGCACTTCATCATTAGAAATTTGAGCGTCTTTTAACGCACGACGACAGGTCATCAAAGAGCGTTTTACAAGCGGTTTAATTAGATCAGAAAATTGCAATTTTGATAATTCGCCTTGCCACGCTTTCCAACTAACCGTTACCGTTTCTTGCTCACTTAATGCAATTTTGATTTGGATTGCAAGGGTTAATAAATCACGTTGCTCGGTGTTATTCTTTGGTGCAATCTGCGATTGTTCTACGATCCAATTTGCAATCAAATGATCAAAATCATCACCCCCTAATGCGGTATCGCCCCCTGTTGCTAGCACTTCAAATACGCCACGAGATAGGCGTAAAATCGAAATATCAAAAGTACCACCGCCCAGATCGTAAACTGCAATCACACCTTCTTGAGTGCTATCCAAGCCATAAGCAATCGCTGCTGCTGTTGGTTCATTTAACAGACGTAATACATTTAAGCCTGCTAAACGAGCGGCGTCTTTGGTGCTTTGACGTTGTGCATCATCAAAATAGGCTGGCACAGTAATGACCACACCAGATAATTCGCCCGCTAAACGCTGTTCAGCAATATAATTAAGATGACTTAAAATATCACTTGAAATCTCAACAGGGCTTTTGTTGCCTTGACGAGTGCATAATAACGGCAAGCCATTCTCACTTTCTGTAAACTGATAAGGTAATTTTGGGTAACGTTGCTGAATATCACTCAGGCTACGCCCAATCAAACGTTTCACAGAAATCACCGTATTTTGCGGATCAACACTCGCTTGTGCAAAAGCCTCGTGTCCCACCGATTTCTGTTCATCAGCATAATGCACGATAGACGGAATTAACGCTCGCTCTTGTTCATCATTTAAAATGGTCGCTTGCCCACTGCGTACACTTGCCACCAACGAATTCGTTGTGCCTAAATCAATTCCCACCGCCAGCTTTGCTTGGTGTGGTTCAACACTTTGACCCGGTTCTGCAATTTGTAATAATGCCATTATTTTCTCTAATCTTTTCTATATTTAATTTTTACGGGCGTATACAATACACCCCTACAATTTTCTAGCTAACGGAATACGCTCCGCCAAATTTATCGTCTATTTTAAAGGTTGCTTGGTAATGACGTTCAATCGGCACCACCTGTGAATGACGTTGATTATCGGTTTTAACCGATAATTCAGGCGTAAAAATTAGTACTTGGTTACCACTTAATTCGCCCACTTGCTGTTGCCAATTATCCCAAAATAGCCCTTGATAAAAACTATCTAAATCTGCATTTAACGCCCAACCTAAAAATTCTGAATAGCCTAAATTTAAGTCTTTCCATTGTTCTGTTACTGGCGAATAATAATGAATTTTTCCTAATCCTCCATATAAACCGCCAGAATTTAATGCAAAATAACCACCAATAACATCATCAGCCACTAATAAATAACTCGGCTTTTCGCCTTATTCCGCAAAGGTTTTGCCATAATTCCATTCTGTTAAGCCACGATCCATTTTTTTTGATCCTGACCCCAACAAACGCAACCAGCCATTTTTAACTAAAATACCGCCTGTTTCAAAAATAACTGCCCCTAATGGAGTACCAATATTTAGTTGCAAGGTTAATAATTCCTGTGCTGCTCGCTCATCATCTTTTTCTAAAATTTCAAAACTATTTCTTGTCTGAGCAAACCACGTTTCTAAAATATCCCACGCAGGTTTTGGTACGTTAATTAGCTGTTCTAAATCTTGCATTTTAATCCCCAACTTCTAAATTAATTTTATATTTATTTTGGAGACAGGGCATGCCTGTCTCTACAGTACTATTATTCGTTTTTATAAATTAAGTTCATCATTAACCCAATTTTCTGGATTAGCTAGAATATAGTTTGTTATTTTCTCAAATGACTGTTCATTTCTAATAATATGCTCATAAAACCGTGATTGCCATGCAAACTCTAATCCTAAACGATTTGTATGTTTGGTGACAGCTGATTTATAGCTCCCAATAATTGATGAAAACGAATTTTTTCCAATATTTTGAAATCTATTTTTTCCTATCGTTTTTGTAGAGACAGGGCATGCCCTGTCTCCATCATTTCATCATCAATATATTCATTCTGTAAAATCAAAATTCCATGAATGTGATTTGGCATTATAATAAAATCACTTAACTCAATATTTTTATTATGATTTTTAATTTCACACCATAATACATCAGCGATAATTCCCATTGAAGAATAAATCATTTTCGAATCTTCAATTCTACCAAAATAATGAGCCTTATCCTTAGTGCAAATAGTAACAAAATAAGCCGCATTCATTCTATAATCCCAATCTTTTAATCGTATTGATTGAGTTTTATATAAATTTTTATATAATTCTTTTTGCATATTTTATCTACTTGGGAGACAGGGCATGCCCTGTCTCTACAGTTATTATTTTACTTACAACTCAAAAATAATCTCTTCTACTCGCTCGATTTCGACATTTAATTTTTTGATAAAACGTAATTTATCGCATAATGCTTTGGCGTGTTGCCATTGTTCGTTAGCTAAGGTTTCACTTAATTGATTTAAAATTTCTTTATTTTGTTGTTCAATTTCAGCTGTAAAAGCGGTTAGATTTTCTTCATTTTTTGCAATTTCGATCTGTTCTAAGGTTTCTCGCCACTGCATTTGTTGCATCAAAAATTCGATATCATTATTGCTTTTTTGTTCGATATTTTCTGCTTTTCCTGTGGCAATTTCGATGATCGCTTCAGCACGTAAAATCGGATCTTTTAGAGTTTGCAATGCGTCATTCAGTTGTGCTGATTTTTGCATTGCTTGGCGTTGTTCTTGTGCCGTACCCGTTGCAAAATTATCTGGGTGTAATGCTTTTTGTAAAGCAAGATAATTTGCGGATAATTTTGCATTATCGATCTCAAATTTGACCGCTAGATCAAAGAGTTCAAAAGGATTATTCATTATTATTTTATCCATTACACATAAAAACTTTCGCCACAACCACATTCGTCTTTTACATTTGGGTTGGTGTATTTAAATCCTTCATTTAAGCCTTCTTTGACATAATCAAGTTCCGTGCCTTCTAAATGAATTAGGCTTTTGGGATCAACAATAATTTTGATACCGTGCTGTTCAAACACCTGATCTTCTTCATTTAATTCATCAACAAATTCCAATACATAAGCTAAACCAGAACAACCTGATGTCTTAACACCTAAACGTAAACCAATACCCTTGCCTCGTTTTTCTAAAAATAATTGAACACGGTTTGCAGCTGCTTCCGTTAATGTAATTCCCATTGTTATTCCTTAAAATTCAAATTCTTAATCAATTTTAATTACCAACAAGCGGTAAGATTTTGTTAAAAATTTGCAAAATCCTACCGCTTTATTTTTATTTTTCATAACATTATGAAAATTAACGTTTTTTCTCTTTATAGTCAGAAATTGCTGCTTTGATCGCATCCTCTGCAAGAATTGAGCAATGCACTTTTACTGGTGGTAATTCAAGTTCTTGTGCAATATCACTGTTCTTGATAGATTGTGCTTCATCAAGGGATTTCCCTTTTACCCATTCAGTAATCAATGAGCTTGATGCAATCGCGCTGCCACAACCGTAAGTTTTGAATTTTGCATCTTCAATGATACCTTCATCGCTAACTTTAATTTGGAGTTGCATTACATCACCACAAGCAGGGGCACCCACCATTCCAGTCCCAACATGACTATCTTGTTTATCTAATATCCCTACGTTACGTGGGTTTTCATAATGATCGATCACTTTATCGCTATATGCCATTTTAATATCCTTTTTTATTTAAATTATTGATTAATGTGCAGACCATTCAATGGTACTTAAATCAATGCCTTCTTTGTACATATCCCAAAGTGGCGAAAGTTCACGCAATTTCACCACCGCTTTTTTAACCACTTCAATAGTATGATCTATTTCTTCTTCTGTTGTCCAACGTCCCAAAGAGAAACGAATTGAGCTATGGGCTAATTCATCATTACGTCCTAAAGCACGTAATACGTAAGAGGGCTCTAGACTTGCTGATGTACAGGCTGATCCTGATGACACCGCTAAATCACGCAATGACATCATCATTGATTCACCTTCCACAAAGTTAAAACTGATATTTAGCAACGAACCAATACCTTGTTCCATACAACCATTGATATACACTTCTTCCATATCTTTGAAACCGTTTAATAGGCGATTGCGTAATACAGTCAAACGTTCCATTTCTGTTGCCATTTCTAACTTAGCAATACGGTACGCTTCGCCCATTCCGACAATTTGGTGAACAGGTAATGTACCTGAACGCATTCCTCTTTCGTGTCCGCCACCGTGAATTAACGCTTCTAAACGAATACGTGGACGACGTCCTACATATAAACTACCGATGCCTTTTGGTCCGTATAATTTATGGCTTGAAAACGACATTAAATCGATATTCATTGCTTTCACATCAACGGGTAATTTCCCCACACCTTGTGTGCCATCAACGTGAAACACGATTTTCTTGCTACGGCAAATTTTACCCATTGTTTCAATATCTTGAATCACACCGATTTCATTATTCACTAACATAATCGAAACTAAAATCGTATCTTCACGAATTGCCGCTTCAAATTTAGCTAAATCAATCAAACCGTTGGTTTCTGGTTCTAAATAAGTGACTTCAAACCCTTCACGCTCTAATTGACGGCAAGTGTCTAACACCGCTTTATGCTCGGTTTTGCAAGTGATGATATGCTTACCTTTGGTTTGATAGAAATGTGCAGCCCCTTTAATTGCAAGATTATCAGATTCCGTCGCACCTGAGGTAAACACGATTTCACGTGAGTCTGCACCAATTAAATCGGCAATGTGATTACGAGCAATATCAACCGCTTCTTCGGCTTCCCAACCAAATTTATGCGAGCGAGAAGCAGGGTTACCAAAGATACCGTCCTTGGTCATATATTTCATCATTTCATCTGCAACACGCTGATCCATTGGTGTAGTTGCTGCATAATCCAAATAAATCGGTAATTTCATTTTTTCTCCTAATATAAAAGAGGGATAATCCACTTTTTTAATAAATTTCTAATCCTGACGAGCCAAATGCTCTGACACTAATTCTTCAATTGAAATAGTATAAAGAAAATCAGCAATCTGATCTTCCAAACGCTCCCAAAGTGAGTGCGTTAAACATCTTGATTCATTATTGCAATTTCCATTGCCTTTGCATTTGGTTACATCAAGATTTTCATTTACGGCATTTACCACCATTCCAACACTAATATCTGAAACCGCTTTATCTAATTTATAGCCGCCACCCGGTCCTCTCACACTAGATACAATGCCTTCTCTACGTAACTGTCCAAAAAGTTGTTCTAAATAAGATAATGAGATCGCTTGACGCTCTGAAATATCTGCCAAACTAACAGGCTTGGATTTTCCATAAAGTGCAATATCAAGTATTGCAGTAACGGCATAACGACCTCTTGATGTTAATTTCATAAAATGCCCTAACAATTTTTCTATAATTAAGGTGTAATTTTATATACCTGACTATTTTAGTCAAGTAATTTTATATCTATTAGAATGATAGGATTTGAATTATTAAATTGAAAGGTTTAATGAATAGAAAACCCACAATAGAATTGTGGGTTAAAATTATAATATAAAAATATTTATTCTACAGCTAAATTTAAACTACGATCTGTACGACGTGCTTCTGTTTTTGTTTTCTGTTTATTAAGTTGTACTTCTAACTTATGTTCAACCTCATTGATTGCTTTATAAAGATCTTCATTTTGAGCTTTTGCAAATAAATCCCCATTTGGTGTACCAATAGCCACCTCTACTTCATAATCTTTTGGTAATTTATGGATCATAAAATGAGGATTGATTAACTGAGTATGCCATTTTCTCAATTTTGCTAAGCGATCTTCGATATGGCTACGAATGGCTGGAGTGATATCCATTTGTTTACTTGAAATATTAATTGTCATAGTTGTTACCTCTTTAATGATGACCTTTTTAGGTCGTTTCAAGATAGTCCTAACTTAAGCCTTCTAGTTAAAAATATCAAGAGTAAAACGATAAAAAACTTTAAAAATTTGAAGTAGTTAACATTTTTGTATAATTACGTCCTATTATACTAGTTCAATTTTTTTAGCGATGAATATTATTATGAAACTTTTGAATTAGATAACTCTTAATCCCCCCTTATCATCCTTAAATAGTTTGAATAGGGGGGATTTTTATTACCTTAATATCCTAAATAATGTCATCAACTTTTTTATGATGGACTTTTTAGGAGATGATTATGTCTTTTCAGACGCAATTTAAAACATTATTTGAACAATCATTAGCACAATATTGCCAAACTCGTTATCTCACACCACAACAACTTTCAACAACACAGTGGTATCAACTTATTGCAAAGGTTAGCCAACAGGCAATTTTGCAAAAATCACAAACAAACACACCGCTTACCAATGTTCGCCACGTCAATTATTTATCAATGGAATTTCTGGTGGGTCGTTTACTGGGTAATAATTTGCAAAATCTTGAAGTTTATGATTTTATCACTCAACAAGTAAAACAATATGGCGTAGAACTCGTTGATATTTTAGAACAAGAAACCGATCCTGCATTAGGAAATGGCGGATTAGGACGTTTAGCCGCTTGTTATTTAGATTCAATGGCAAGTATTTGTCAACCAGCAACAGGCTATGGCTTACATTATCAATATGGTTTATTTAAACAATCTTTTTCAGAACAAGGTAAACAAAAAGAGCAAGGCGATGCGTGGGGACGTGATTTTTATCCCCAACAACAACACCGTTTAGATTTTACACAGCAAGTGGGCTTTGGTGGTAAAGTAAGCTTAATTTCGAATGATAAATATCAATGGCAACCAGAATGGTTCGTTAATGGCGAAGCCTTTGATTTACCTGTCGTAGGCTATAAAGGCATTCAACAACCCTTACGCTTATGGCAAGGATATAGCGAAAGTAGTTTTGACCTTACAAAATTTGATGCGGGAGAATATCTTTTCGCAGAAGAGAACGTGATTGATGCCTCAAAACTGAGCAAAGTGTTGTACCCAAATGATAACCATCAAAATGGTAAGGCGTTACGCCTAATGCAACAATATTTCCACTGTGCTTGCTCTGTGGCAGATATTATCAAACGCCATTTAGCACAAGGGCGTAAACTGGAACAGCTTGCTGAATATGAAGTCATTCAACTGAATGATACCCACCCAGCGATCGCTATTCCTGAATTAATGCGTATATTGTTAGATGATTATGATTTTTCGTGGCAACAAGCGTGGCAAATTTGTAGTCAAACTTTTGCCTATACTAACCATACCTTGCTACCAGAAGCATTAGAGCAGTGGGATCAAAATCTATTAGCAAGTTTATTACCACGTCATTTTATCATAATTGACCGTATCAATAACGAGTTATACCAGCAAGTGAAAGCCCATTTTAGTGATGAAGAATTTTCAGATGTATGGCAACAAACCGCAGTTCTTTTTGGCTATCGTGTCAGAATGGCAAATCTTTGTGTGGTCGGATCTTTTGCGGTTAACGGTGTCGCAAAAATTCACTCAGATTTAGTGGTTAGCGATCTTTTCCCTGCTTATGCTCGTTTATTTAAAGATCGTTTTTATAATATCACAAATGGAATTACGCCACGTCGCTGGATCCGTCAAGCCAATCCACAATTAAGTGCATTACTGGATAAACATATCAAAGGCGATTGGACAAAAGATTTATCCTTATTACAACAAATTGAAAAATTTGCAAAAAATGAAAAATTTCAGACCGCTTATACACAAATAAAACAAGCGAATAAGCAACGTTTAGCGGATAAAATCAAGCAAGAATTAGGCTTAGACGTGGATACAAATGCTATTTTTGATGTGCAAATTAAGCGTTTTCACGAATATAAACGCCAGCAACTTAATCTGTTAAATATCATTGCGACCTATCAAGAATTAAAGGCAAATCCAAATCAAGAATTCGTACCAAGAGTCTTTATTTTTGCAGGTAAAGCCGATCCGGGTTATTTTATGGCGAAACAAATCATTCACGCTATTAACTGTGTCGCTGATGTGCTCAATAACGATCCTGAAATGAAAGGTAAATTACAGGTTGTCTTCTTACCTGATTATCGAGTGAGCCTTGCAGAAATCATTATTCCTGCGGCTGATGTATCAGAACAGATTTCTCTTGCAGGAAAAGAAGCATCTGGAACAGGAAATATGAAATTAGCCTTAAATGGGGCGATCACCTTAGGTACATTAGACGGTGCCAATGTGGAAATTGCAGACTATGCAGGTAATGAAAATGTGGTTATTTTTGGGCATACGGTAGAGAGCATTAACCAAGTATTAAAAGACGGTTATGAGCCAATGGCATATTATCAAGAAGATAAAGTATTAGCTCAAGCTATAAATTCTCTTGCTAACGGCACATTCTCAAAAGGTGATACCACAACTTTTGAAGCCTTAGTGAAAGAGTTATTAACAAAGGATACTTTCTGTACATTAGCTGATTTTGCAAGCTATCGTCAAGCACAACAAAAAATTGCAAATTTCTATCAAAATCGTACCGCTTGGATTGAGGCAACAATTTTAAATACTGCAAGATTAGGGACTTTCAGTTCCGATCGCTCAATTACAGATTACCAAACTCAGATTTGGAAAAAATAATACCTTTCTCCTAAGAAAATACTTCTTATTCTTATTTTACTTTAAACAGTTCATCAGTTTAAGAAGTATTTTATTTTCTATAATTTTTGTGATGATAATCACATTTTTAAACAATTTTAGTTTAAATAAAAACAAAATGTGAGTAAAGTGAGCCATAGCATTTTATTTTATGTTCAATTGTTTTCGTTTTAGAAAATCAATTATCAAGTTCTTTACATATAAAAATGAGGTTCTCACAATGAAAAAATCCAAATTTCGATTACTCAAAACTGTTTCTGCAGTAGCATTAGGTTTAGCGATTTGCAACACCGTTGCAGCTAAAGGGCATTTAGTTATCTATTGTAGTGCAACAAATGCGATGTGTGAAAATGCAGCGAAAACATTTGGTAAAAAATATGGTGTCAAAACACAGTTTATCCGCAATGGTTCTGGTAGCACTTTTGCAAAAGTGAAAGCGGAAGCCAGTAATCCACAAGCTGATGTTTGGTATGGGGGTACTTTTGATCCTCAATCTCAAGCGGGCGAAGTCGGTTTATTAACACCTTATAAATCAAAAAATCTTGATCAAATTGTAGAGCGTTTCCGTGATCCAGGTAAGAAAAAAGGCAATTATACCTCTGCTATCTATATGGGTATTTTAGGTTTTGGTGTCAATACAGAACGTCTTGAAAAATTAGGAATTAAGCAAGTTCCACAATGTTGGAATGACTTATTAAAACCAGAATTTAAAGATGAAATTCAGGTTGCCGATCCACAAAGTTCTGGTACAGCCTATACTGCAATTGCGACTTTCGTTCAATTATGGGGTGAAGACAAAGCCTTTGATTATTTCAAAAAATTAGATCCAAATATTTCTCAATACACAAAATCAGGTGTTACTCCATCTCGTAATGCGGCACGTGGTGAAACAGCGGTCGGTATCGGTTTCTTACACGATTATATGCTAGAAAAAAGTAAAGGTGCGAAGTTAAAATTAGTTGTACCTTGTGAAGGAACGGGTTATGAGTTAGGTGGTATCAGTATTCTTAAAGGTGCAAGAAACTTGGATAATGCAAAATTATTTGTTGATTGGGCGTTATCAAAAGAAGGGCAAGAATCTGCGTGGCAAAAAGGTCAATCTTTACAAATCTTAACTAACACTACCGCAAAACAACACCCTGCAGCACCAAATCCTGATGAGCTTAAATTGATCAATTATGATTTTGAAAAATATGGTTCAAAAGATGAAAGAAAACGCTTAATTGACCGTTGGGTTGATGAAGTAAAAATGAAATAGTAAGTGGAGAAAAAAATGAAGAAATTTCAAACAAAATTAACCGCAGCAGGTTTATTAATTTCAGGACTTTTAGTCACTGATATGGCGATGGCGTCAGGACGATTAACCGTTTATTGCAGTGCAAGAAATACAGTGTGTGAACAACAAGTTAAAACATTCCAAGAAAAATTTGGTGTAAAAACCGCTTTTATTCGTAATAGCTCTGGAACAACACTTGCGAAACTTCAAGCAGAAAAAAACAACCCTCAAGGTGATGTTTGGTATGGTGGAACCTTTGATAGCCACTCACAAGCTGCTGAAATGGGATTATTACAACAATATAAATCTAAATATTTAGATGATGTGATCCCTGAATTTAAAGACCCAGGCAAGCTAAAAGGAAATTATAGCTCTGTCGTTTATATGGGAGTATTAGGTTTTGGTGTAAATACAGAACGTTTGAAAAAACTAGGAATTAAAAAAGTGCCGAAATGCTGGAAAGACTTAACCGATCCTCGCTTAAAAGGTGAAGTACAAGTTGCGGATGCACAAAGTTCTGGTACAGCATATACCGCAGTTGCTACTTTCGTACAACTTTGGGGTGAAGATGAAGCCTTTAAATATATGAAGAAATTACATAAAAACATTTCTCAATATACCAAATCAGGTACAGCACCATCAAAAAATATTGCTCGTAATGAAACCACCATTGGTATCGGTTTCTTACAAAACTACTCTTTTGAACGTGAAAAAGGTGCTCCTCTTGATGTCATCGTACCTTGTGAAGGAACGGGTTATGAATTGGGTGGCGTAAGCTTAATCAAAAATGCACGTAATGAGAAAAATGCGAAACTATTTATTGATTGGGTAATGTCAAAAGAATCACAAGAATCTTTATGGAGAGATACTGCAGATCATCACATTTTAACTAATGTGAAAGCAGAAGCTTCACCATTTGCATTAAAACCAAGTGAACTGAATTTAATTAATTATGATTTCAGCAAATATGGT
This sequence comes from Phocoenobacter atlanticus subsp. cyclopteri, assembly GCF_018343795.1. Taxonomy (GTDB): domain Bacteria; phylum Pseudomonadota; class Gammaproteobacteria; order Enterobacterales; family Pasteurellaceae; genus Phocoenobacter; species Phocoenobacter atlanticus. The sequence goes on along the minus strand of NZ_CP074346.1, from coordinate 148,298 downwards.
TCTAAAGATCTTCGTGGTCGTTTAATTGATAAATGGTTAAATGAAGTAAAACTTGCTAAATAATAGCATTCATCTCGCCACTGTATTGTTACTTTAAGTGAATGAAATATGGTGGCGAAAATCCATTATTTATAATAAAAAAACAACATTATGAAAAAACAAACAACTTTATCATCAATAACAAGCAATAGCTTTTTTTGGATAGCTTTTGCTTTGGTTGCCTTTGTTTTCTTACCGACTTTTGCCTTATATTACGGCTTTACAGAATCTACTCAAGAAGAAGTATTTGAAGCAATGGGATGGTATGGTGAAAATGGTGGCATTGGATTTAATATTAGCTGGCTATGGTTTACTTCACTTTTTTCTGTGCCTTTAATTTCTCATTATCTTAAGCAGAAAGGTAAAGAAGCACAAGGAATGGGAGAATTATTTGCAATTATTGGTGTATTTGCCTTTGTCTTTATTTCAGCCATTATTGCAAAAATTAGCTTAGGATTTTCTATTTTAGTGCTGGTTTTAGTACTTATTGCTTTAGCAACTAACGCACTAGCAAAATTATCGGTTTTACAAGGTGATAAATTTATTATTGCTTCACTGTTAAGTATTGCTTTAATTATCTTTTTCTTTATTGTCTATCCGATAATTTCTATTTTTATCTCAATGTTCTATGATGGTACCGAGTTCGTACCCAGCCAAGTCATAGATACGATAAAACAACCTTATATTTTACGTATCATTACAAACTCATTAAGTGTTGCAGCGACAATCGGAGTATTAGCCACTTTCTTCGGCTTACTCTTTGCGTTATATACTACTCGTATTGCAAAACGTACTGCCTTTATCGGTAAACTCTTTTCTATTTTACCTATCGTTACCCCACCTTTTGTGGTGGCATTAGGGATTACCTTAATGCTTGGACGTTCAGGGTACGTAACAGAATTTTTAGTCGAATATTTTGGTTTTAGCAGTAACTGGTTATATGGTTTTGCAGGAATTGTAATTGCGCATACTCTCGCATTAACGCCATTATCCTTTATGATTTTAGAAGGGGCATTAAAATCTATCCACCCTTCTATCGAAGAAGCCTCTTACACAATGCGAGCCAATCGCTATAAGACGTTCTTCAATATTATCTTTCCTCTGTTAAAACCCGCATTAGCAAACTCTTTCTTAGTGGTTGCTATTCAGTCATTAGCAGACTTTAGTACCCCATTAGTATTAGGGGGAAGTTTCGATGTAATTTCATCACAAATTTATTTCTATATTGCAGGTTCGCAGTTAGATTACGCTTCAGCAAGTACTTTAGGGACATTATTGTTAATTTTCTCTTTAGGTATTTTTGTTATTCAATATATGTGGATCGGTAACCGCTCTTATGTAACAGTTTCAGGAAAATCTTATCGTGGCGAAGTACAAGATTTACCAAAAGCAATGAAATCTATGATTGTGTTTTTCTTAGGTTTTTGGACGCTTTTCAATGCAGTACTATACGGTAGTATTTTCTACGGAAGTTTCACTGTGAACTGGGGTGTTGACTATTCTTTAACACTTAAAAACTATGAATTATTATTTGGTAATGGCTTTGATAGTGGTGCATGTCCATCTTTAATTCAAACGTTCTTATTTGCAATTACTGCTGCACCTATTACCTCAATATTAGGATTACTACTTGCCTATATTACTGTGCGGCGAGAATTTAAAGGGAAGAAAACCTTAGAATTTTTAACCTTACTCTGTTTTGCCGTACCAGGTACGGTAGCTGGGGTGGCATATATCCTTGCCTTTAATAATGCACCAATTTATATTACGGGAACAGGAATAATCATTATTTTATCAATGGTCACTCGTAATATGCCAATCGGTATGCGTGCAGCGATTGCAGGGTTAGGACAACTCGATCAATCTCTAGATGAAGCGTCACTTTCACTAAAAGGTAGCTCATTTAAAACACTGCTCTATGTGGTATTACCACTCTTAAAACCTGCGTTACTGTCGTCATTAGTCACCAGCTTTGTGCGTGCAATGACCACCGTATCCGCAATTATTTTCTTAGTAACCGCAGATACTCGTGTGGCAACCTCTTATATTCTAAACCGTGTAGAAGACGGCGAATATGGTATTGCAATTGCCTATGGTTCAGTGTTAATTGTTGTGATGATGTCAATTATCTTATTCTTTGATTGGATTGTGGGCGATACTCGAATTGCCAAATCTAAGGCGAAAAAACAATAATATTTAGGAATAAATTATGAATAAAACAAATGATAAACAATTTTTAGTATTAAAAAATGTTACCAAAGCCTTTGGTAAAGCGGTGGTTATTGATGATCTAAATTTAGAAATTGAGCGTGGAACAATGACAACTTTACTCGGTCCATCTGGCTGTGGTAAGACAACAATTTTGCGTTTAGTTGCGGGATTAGAAACACCAACCTCTGGACAAATTTTTATTGATGGCGAAGACGTAACAAAAAGTTCTATCCAAACCCGTGATATTTGTATCGTATTCCAATCTTATGCACTTTTCCCACATATGTCTATTGCAGATAATGTGGGATATGGCTTAAAAATGCTGAATGTTCCACAAGAAGAGCGTAAGCAACGTATTGAAGAAGCATTGGAATTAGTTGATTTGGCAGGATTTGGTGATCGTTACGTAGATCAAATTTCAGGCGGACAGCAACAACGAGTCGCTTTAGCTCGTGCTTTAATCCTTAAGCCAAAAGTCTTGTTATTTGATGAACCACTAAGTAACCTTGATGCAAACTTACGCCGTAGTATGCGTGAAAGTATCCGTGAATTACAACAACGTTTAGGCATCACCTCACTATACGTTACCCACGATCAAACAGAAGCCTTTGCGGTATCAGATCAAGTTATCGTTATGCACAAAGGTAAAATAATGCAAAAAGGTACTGCTAAAGAGCTGTATTTACGTCCTAATTCATTATTCCTCGCAAACTTTATGGGCGAATCTAGTATGTTTAAAGCCCATTTAAACGGCAATGTGGTCTCTGTAAATGGTTATGATATTACCTTAGATGACGCTACTCAATTTAACGTGCCAGATGGCGAATGTTTAGTTTGTGTTCGTCCAGAAGCAGTATCTTTAAAAGCGGAAGGTACAGAAGCACAAAAATGCCAAATTAAAACTGCAATTTATATGGGAAATCACTGGGAAGTTGTCGCACTTTGGCACGGTGAAGAATTGCTTATTAATTTAAGTCAAGAAGATTTTGAAGATAGTATCACTGAAATATATTTACACTTCTCTGATACAGGTTTGTGTTTATTACCAAGAGAATAAAATCTAATCTAAATTAGTAAATCCCCTCTCCTAACTTCCTTTAAGAAATGGAGAGAGGGATTTAAAAAAACAACACTATTTCAAACAGTGTTAATGTCATCAAATCATAAATATTCTTCCAAATTTGTAAATTTAACTCACTAACTGACCGCTTGTTTGTTTTAGATCGGCTTTAGGTTTTGAATAAAATGTTGGTTTGTGATTTCATATAAGATCAATTATCCGTATTTTCGTAGAAACAAGGAATGCCTTGTCTAAAATTAATATTGTCAAAAAACAATCGACAGGGCATGCCCTGTCGCTACGGTGATATTATGCTTTACGCCACGTTGTACCATTTGCACCGTCTTCTAACACAATACCCATTGCAGTTAATTTATCACGGGCTTCATCGGCTTTTGCCCAGTCTTTGTTCGCTCGTGCGTCATTGCGTTGTTTGATTAAAGCCTCAATTTCTGCCACTTCATCATCGTTGCTATCGCCTTGTAAGAAGGTTTCAGGATCTTGTTCTAATAGCCCAAGTACGCCTGCTAACTCTTTTAATCTAACCGCTAAATAATTGGCTTGTTGTGGATTTTCTTTTTTCAATTTATTCAATTCACGCACCATCTCAAACAATACGGCTAAGGCTGCAGGTGTGTTGAAATCATCGTCCATTGCGGTTTTGAAATTTGCAATATAATGATCAAATCTAACCGCTTGTTCTTCTGATAAAGAAACAGCAAGATCACAACCACGCAATGCGGTGTATAAACGCTCTAAGGCGGTGCGAGCCAAATCTAAATTTTCTACGCTGTAATCAAGCAAGCTACGATAATGGGCGGTGAGGAAGAAATAGCGTAAACTTTCTGCATCATAGCGTTCTAACATTGTGCGAATGGTAAAGAAATTCCCCAGTGATTTTGACATTTTTTCTTTATCAATGGTGAGCATTCCAGTGTGCAACCAATAATTCACATAATCGCCACCGTTCGCACAGCAAGATTGTGCAATTTCATTTTCGTGGTGTGGGAACATTAAATCGGCACCGCCACCGTGAATATCAAACTGTTCGCCAAGTTCCTTGCTGTTCATTGCCGAACATTCAATATGCCAACCCGGGCGACCTTTGCCCCACGGAGAATCCCAACTTGGTTCATTTTCCTTAGACATTTTCCAAAGTACGAAGTCCATTGGGTTGCGTTTGATACTTTTGATTTCAACTCTTGTACCTGCTTGTAATTGCTCTAAATCTTGACGAGATAATGCTCCGTAATTTTTAAAACTTGGTACGCTAAACATAACATCGCCATCTTCTGACACATAAGCGTGTCCTTTGGCAATCAAACGCTCTACCATTTCGATAATTTCAGTAATATGTTGTGTGGCGCGTGGTTCAACATCAGGGCGTAAAATATTTAATGCATCAAAATCTTTGTGCATTTCTACGACCATTCTTTCCACTAATTCATCACAGGTTTCGTTATTTTCAAGGGAACGTTTGATGATTTTATCGTCCACATCGGTAATGTTACGTACATATTTCACATCATAGCCTAAATAACGTAAATAACGCACCGCCACATCAAAAGAAACAAAGGTTCTACCGTGTCCAAAATGACAAAGATCATAAACCGTTACACCGCAGACATAAATGCCAATTTTATTTGGGTTGATAGGTTTAAATTCTTCTTTTTCACGTTTTAAAGTGTTGTAAATTTTGAGCATAGTATCCTCTTGCTGGTTAGATAAATTATTAAAATAATATTTGGTACTAAGTATAACAAAATAAGCGGTAACATTTTGAGGATTTTTTGCAAATTTTATCACCCTTCATTTAAATTCTGGTTATTTACGTCCACCCAAAAAACTCAAATGCGTTTTGCCACTGTTGATCAAGCGGGGCGATAATTTCAATTTTTTGCAACGTTTTAGGATGTACAAAACTTAAAGAATGAGAATGTAAGAAAAGACGATGACAGCCACTGTTTTCTGAAAATGCCCTATTTTGATGTAGGTCACCATAACAGGTATCCCCAATAATAGGATGAAATAAATGTTTTAAATGACGTCTTAATTGATGTTTTCGCCCTGTTTTTGGAAATAATTTAACAAGAGAATAACGTGCGGTTTGATGCTTACCAGCAGGATAAAGCATTTCAATTTGTTTTAAGCTTTGATAGTCCGTTACCGCTTCTTGTGGCTCTTTAGGTTGTGAGAATTTATCTGCAATTTTATCTAATTGTACTTTAAGAGGATAATCAATTCTTCCTTCATCGTGAAGATAACCTCGTACCAGTGCCAAATAACTTTTTTGAACTTGATGTTGTTGAAATTGTTCACTCATTAAACGAGCCATTTCACTGTTTAATGCAAAAAGTAATACGCCAGATGTTGGACGATCTAAGCGATGAATAGGAAATACGTGTTGTCCGATTTGATCTCGTAAGGTTTGCATTGCAAACACCGTCTCGTGTTTATCTAACCAACTACGATGCACTAACATTCCTGCTGGTTTATTGATGGCGACAAGATCATTATCTTGATATAAAATATCTAATTCCATTAACGACTTAATTTCTTTTCAATATGTTGAATTGGCTCACATAGTTGAGTTAAATATTTTTCATTTTTCAGTGCTTCTTCCAAGTAAGGAGTAATTGAAAAATTAACAGGTAATTCTGCATTTGCATCAAGTAACGCATTCATTCTTGGAATAAAGATCCATTGTAACCACTGTGTTGCAGACAATGTTCCAATACAAAAAGGTTGATCGTTCGCTAAATCTTGTGGAGAAGGACTGATGCTTTCCCATAGATGATGTAATTGCATCGCAATTTGCAGTTCATTCAAATGTTGGCGAATTTGTGTTTTCATCTTTTTTACCTAATAAAACAAAAAAACAAGCGGTAACATTCTTTCAAAAATTTGCAAATTCTTTGAAGTAAGTGACCGCTTATTTATAACTTAATTATTTTCTATATTTCTGATGCTGTTTCACTGATTTTCTAATTTGGCGAATATTCGTTCTACGACGATTTTTAGTCACATCTATTTTTGATTCTGTTTCAGGTGGTAAGCCTACTAACTCACGTAAATAATTGACTTTTTGTAAATCCATTTCTTCCCAGCCGCCACGTGGTAAACCCTTTTGTAGTTTAATATTACCATAACGAATACGGATCAAACGGCTCACTTGAACCTCTTGAGATTCCCATAAACGGCGGACTTCTCTATTTCGCCCTTCCGTTAGTGTCACATCAAACCATTGGTTAATGCCTGCACCGCCTGTCGCTTTGATTTGTTTAAAGTTTGCCATTCCATCTTCAAGTTTAACGCCTTTACGTAAACGTTGTAACATTGCGTCATCCACATTTCCAAACACACGTACTGAGTACTCACGTTCCACTTCTTGACTTGGATGCATTAAACGATTAGCCAACTCACCGTCGGTAGTAAAGAGTAATAATCCTGAAGTATTAATATCTAAACGCCCAACCGCAATCCATCTTGAACCCGTTAAACGAGGTAAACGATCAAAAACCGTCGCACGACCTTCTGGATCAGAGCGAGTACAAAGTTCTCCTTCTGGTTTGTAATACATTAAAACTCGGCAAACTTCTTTTTCAGCATTTTTTAAGTAAACAATGTGACCATCCATTCGGATTTTTGTACCATTACTTAATTGAACTCGATCGCCTAACTGTGCGATTTTTCCATCGACACTGACTCGCCCCTGCTCAATCACTTTTTCTAATTCACGACGTGAACCTTTACCCGCTCTTGCTAAGATTTTTTGCAGTTTCTCTCCTTCTGCTGCCTTTTCTTTAGTCTTCTTCTCTAATGGTTTTTCTACTTTCTTCACTGCTGCTTTTGGTGCAGATCTAAGCGGTCGGTTTGCGGTCTTTTTTTGCAAATTTTTCATTTGTCTTTCCTTTTGGTTGTCGCTTTCACAAGCGTCGGTTATTAATTATTTTATGCTAAGAAAGGCGTTAAATCGCCCATTCCTTCACGAATAATCATTGGTGTATCGTCTGTTAAATCAATTACTGTCGTAGGGGTTTGTCCTAAATACCCTCCGTGAATAATCAATTCTACTCGACGTTCTAAATAATTTCTGATTTCATCAGGATCAGATTGAGTAACCTCTTCATCTGGTAACATTAGTGAACAAGATAAAATAGGCTCACCCAAGGTTTGTAATAAAGCCAATGCGATATTATTTTTAGGCACTCGAATACCTATAGTTTTACGCTTCGTCCATAAACGACGTGGTACTTCTTTGGTCGCAGGAAGAATAAAAGTGTAGGGATTTGGCACGTTATTTTTAATTAAACGATAGGAAACATTGGTCACTAACGCATAATTTGATAGCTCTGATAAATCACTGCAAACCAATGTAAAATTATGATTTTGAGGTAATTTACGAATTTCTACAATTTTATCTATCGCTCGCTTCTCTCCGATACCACAACCTAATGCATAGCCTGAATCTGTTGGATATACAATTACTCCACCTTGCTTAATAATTTCTACTGCCTGATTAATCAAACGTTGTTGTGGATTATCTGGATGGATATAAAAAAATTGACTCATTGGATTTCCTTTATTAATTAAATGATGAACACTTTCACATTCATAAAACCTTTCTCTTTTAAGTAAAGTGCCTGTAATTTACTCATCACTCCTCTACTACAATAAAGCAAATAGTTTTTAGACTGATCTAACTCACCAAACTGACTTGATAATTTATAAAAAGGTAAATGTTTCACTTCCACACCCTCCAATTCAAAAGCGACTTCATCCACTTCTTCAGGGCTACGAATATCTAAGACAATATCATTGTCACTAAATTCAGAAGTCGTTTCAACCGCCACAACTTCTTTTTCTGTTTGAGCTGCAATTTCTCGAATATCTAACACATCAGCATTTTCAACCGCTTGATTTAAAATTTCAAAATTAAAGTGATTTTCTTCTTCTAAAATTTTACTTTCAATGGCTTTTACGGTTGGATTTTTAGAAATCACCCCACAAAATTCTGGCATACTTTTGGCAATATCATCCGTACCAATTTGTTTTGCCATTGCGATAATTTGTTCTTTATCGTGGGTAATTAACGGACGTAATACTAAACGCTCGGAGGCTTTGTCAATTAAACGTAAATTGGTTAAGGTTTGGCTTGAAACTTGTCCTAAAGCTTCTCCAGTTACAATGGCTTCAATATTAAAATGCTCAGCAACTTTACTCGCGGCTCTCACCATCATACGTTTTAAAATCACGCCCATTTGACCATTTTCAACTTTTTCTAATATTTCGCCGACCACATCTTCAAAATTAACGGCAATAAAACGCACTTTATGAGACGTGCTATAACGGTTCCAAATATGATACGCCATTTGTTTTACACCGATTTCGTGTCCTGCTCCGCCCAAATTAAAGAAACAATAATGCACACGAGAACCACGTCTTAATAGCATATAACTTGAAACACCCGAATCAAAACCTCCTGAAATCAGAGAAAGCACATCTTCTTGGGTACCGATTGGATAGCCACCTAACCCTTGATAACGTTCTCTAATAAATAGCATTTTATCGTGGTCAATATCAACACGAACCGTCACATCTGGCTTGGTTAATTTTACTTTTGCCGATTCAATACGCTGATTTAATCCACCGCCAATATAACGCTCTAAATCAATCGAACGGAATTCGTGTTTGCCTTTGCGTTTTACTCGTACGCAAAAGGTTTTATTTTCTAGTTGATCCTTTACGGCTAAATAAGTTTGTTCAAAAATATCGTGCATATCGGTGAAAGGCGTTTCTTCCACTTCTAAAATATGATGGATACCAGGTGTGCGTTGCAATAAATCTAACACCAGCTGTTTTTTGGTTTTATCTTTAGTGCGTACTTCAATAAAATCCCAATTACGTACTACTGTGACAGTTTTATCGTATTTAATTAAGGTATTACGGATATTACTGGTTAAAATTTTGACAAAGCGTTTACGAACCGAATCACTTTTAATCATAATTTCAGGAAAAAGTTTAATGATAAATTTCATAATCTGTTGTTTGTGTTCTAATTGTTGTTCTATAAATAATAAAGCGGTGCGATCCTACCATAAATTTGCAAATTTAGGGAAAAATCGTACCGCTTAGATTTATAATAATCTTAAATTATGCTTTTTTACGACGTTTTAATGTATCAAGTAACACTGCTACAATAATAATTGCACCTTTAATAATTTGTTGCCAGTATGGATCAACTCCTAACATATTTAAGCCTTTATTTGTTGTACCAATAATCAATGCACCTACCACACACATTGGAATACTACCAACACCACCTGCTAAAGATACACCACCGATTACCGCTGCTGCAATCGCATCTAACTCCCAAGCTAAACCATAAGAAGGGTTACCTGCGTAGGTTCTGGCAGCAAGTAATGCTCCTGCTAAACCAGCTAATGCACCAGCAATAATATATACCCAAATTAATGTTCTTTTTGTATTAATACCACAAATCTTTGCTGCATTTAAGTTTCCTCCAATCGCATAAATATGACGACCAAAGGTTGAACGACTAAGTAGAATATGTGTGGCAATCACAATGACTAGATAAACAAGCACCAAACCAGGTAAACCAAAGAAATCAATATCCGCAATCCAAGTGAAAGATTCAGCAGAAGCATCAATTGGACGACCATCAGAATAGAGCTGTGCTGCCCCTCTTGCCATAGTCATCATACCTAATGTTGCAATAAAAGGAGGAATTGAACCATAGGCTGTTAATCCACCATTGATAAATCCAATAACAGCACCAACTAAAATAGATAAAGTAAATGCCATTAAAGCATAGGTTGGTGTATCAACCGATTCAACAACTGATGCCGCAACCACTGCGGTTAATGCGACTACAGATCCTGATGAAAGGTCAATCCCTGTTGTAATAATCGCTAAAGTTACCCCTATTGCAATAATACCAAACATTGATACCTGTTCGATAATACTAAAAATTGTTCTACTCGATAAGAATCCGTCAATAGACATAGATAAGGCTAAAAACAATAAAACAAGTATGAGTAGCATTCCATAAGTATTAATCACTTTTTTTAGATTTAGAGATGACATAATAAATACCTCTTTAGTTAATTTTATAAAATAATTTGTTTCAACTCTTGATACTTTTTTGAAATTAGCCCGATGCTAATTCAAGTACTCGCTCTTGAGTTAATTCATTACGTGGAATAATTCCCACTTGATGTCCTTCATGCATAACCATTACTCGATCACTCATCGCTAAAAGCTCTAGCATATCAGAAGTAATCATAATAATTGTTTTACCTTGTCTAGCTAACTCAACCATTAGCTTATAGAGTTCTGCTTTTGCTCCCACATCAATCCCTTTGGTTGGTTCATCAAGAATAAGAACATCTGGTTCTAAAATTAACCATCTTGCAAGTAATACTTTTTGTTGGTTACCTCCTGATAAATTATCTGTAACAACATCAACATTAGGGGCTTTAATTCTTAACTTATCTTTTTGTAAGTCTGCTATTTTGTTTGCTTTGGTTACTGAAAGTAAAAAATTCTCTAGATAAGGAGACATTTTAGGCATAATAATATTATCCGTAATACTTAAATTTAAGAATAATCCTGTTAATTTTCTATCTTCAGTAACAAAGCCAATTTTATGTTTCATTGCATCATTTGGTGTTCGAATATCAACTTTTTTACCATGAATATAAATTTCACCACTATCTGCTGGTTTATAGCCAAATAGCCCTTCTACTATTTCAGAACGTCCTGCTCCAACTAAACCTGCAATACCAAATATTTCACCTTTATATACTTTAAAATTAACATTTTGATAATGATCCTCACGGCAGAAATTTTTAATCTCTAATACAATTTCATCAGAAGGTTCCAATTCTTCTCGTTGGAACATTTCCGACATATCTCGACCAACCATCATTGAAATCAATTCATCTTTAGTTACATCTTTTACATCTTTCGTTCCTACATACTCACCATCTCGGATAACAGTAATTTCATCAGCAACCTTAAAAACTTCATCTAATTTATGTGAAATAAAAATAATAGCTATACCACGTTCACGTACGGTATTTATAATTTTATATAGCTGTTCAACTTCTCCTTCTGTTAAAGCAGTGGTTGGCTCATCCATAATAATAACTTTAGCATAGTTTGATACCGCTGTTGCGATAGCAACAAGCTGAGCTTTTGCGACAGATACGTCTGACATTTTTAATTTCACATCTAAAGGAATTCCCAAAGATTCTAAAATTTCATTTGCCTCATAATCCATTTTCTTCTGGTCTACAAAAAATCTACTTTTTGTCACCTCTCGACCTAAAAAGAGATTGTCAGAAATAGTCAAATTTGGTGCTGGTGAAATTTCTTGTGGTACCATTGTTAATCCGCGGTTGATCGCATCAATGGGGCGTTTAGGATCAAAAACCTTACCATCTAAAATCAACTCTCCACCTTCATCAGGGGTATAAATTCCATAAAGAATTTTCATTAAAGTTGATTTACCTGCGCCATTTTCTCCCATTAGTGCATGCACAGAACCTTTCTTAACTTTTAAATTAATCCGATCTAATGCTTTTACCCCAGGAAAAGTTTTAGAAACATTTCGCATTTCTAAAATATATGGAGATTCATTCAAATTATTATTCATTTATTACTCCTTTAAACTATTTAAGGAAAATTAACTGATGTAACTAAATAGGGTTATGCTGTTTATTTCTATTCTTTATATTTATGTAAATATTTTTCTTTTTTCTCTGGTGTCACCAGTTCAAAAGGAATCCAATTATATTGTGCTACTTTCTCTCCTTTTGCTGCTTTATAAGCAATTTCCGCACTTAATGAGCCTTGACCTGCTGCAGATTGATAAACCGTCGCATCTAATCCTTTTCCTAAATAAGCCAAAGCATCTGGTGTAGCATCAATACCAACAATTAATAAATCTTCATCTTTCAACCCCATCTTTCTAGCTGCAAGCAATGCACCAATTGCCATTTCATCATTGTTACTAAAAATAACATTAATATCTTTATGAGCAGCTAAAAGATTTTCAGTAATATCCATTGCTTTAGCTCTATCCCATTTAGCCTCTTGTTTTGTGATGATTTTTATTTCAGAATGCGGTTTTAAAACTTTTTGATTACCTTCTGTCCGTTGAATTTGAGCTTCCCAGCCTAGAGGCCCCATTAGAATAATAGCTTTTGCTGCTTTCCCATTAAGTTGTTTTAAAATAAATTCAGATTGCATTTCACCCGCTGTGATTTCTTCAGAACCAATAAAGCTCGTGACATATTTCATATCTTTTTCTTTTGGTTTACCATTTACGATAACCAAAGGTAATTTTGCTTTTTTTGCCTTTAATCCTACCGCTTTCACAATATTTTTATCTGTTGGCATTACAAGTAAAGCATCAACACCTGAGTCAATAAAATTCTCAATATCATTTAACATTCGAGCAGGATCCGAATTTGCATCGGCATATTTAAATCTGACATCATTATGTTCTTTATCAAAACGTTTCATTGCATCTTGTAAATAAGTTGGGTATTTATCAGACAAGCTATACATTGATACCCCAATAACTAATTCTTTTGCTTGAACCATCAAAGAAAAACAATAAATTCCTAAACCTAATATTAAACTTTTCTTAAACATCGCCTATTACTCCCAACCTATAATGATAACTATTTAGTAAGAGCAAGAGCTTTCACTCTTGCTCTATCCACTAAACTTTATTTTTTATATTTTGCTTGATATTCTGCTTTTTTATCTACTGTCACAAGCTCAAATGGTACCATTTTTAGTTTTGGTACTTCCTTACCTTGTGCGGCTAAATAAGCCATTTCAGCACCAGTTTGACCTTGACCTTGAGCAGATTGGAATACGGTTGCATCAAGCCCATCACCTAAATATTCCAATGCATCAGGAGTTGCATCCAAACCAACAATAATAATGTCATTGTCATTTACTTTAAGTTTACGACTTGCCAAAATTGCACCAATTGCCATTTCATCATTATTACTCACAATTACGTTAATATCTCTATGTGCAGCTAAAAGATTTTCTGTAATTTCTAAACCTTTTGCACGATCCCATTTACCTTCTTGTTCAGCAATAATTTTGATATTAGGATTTTTCTCAAAAATTTCTTTATTTCCTTGCGTTCTTTTGATCTGAGCATCTAGACCTAAAGGACCCATAAGAATAATACCTTTTGCATCTTTACCTTTTAGAGTATCTGCAATAAATTGACCTTGAAGACGTCCACCTTCAACTTCATCAGAACCTACATAACTTGTTACATATTTCATTGAATCTTCTAGTGGTTTACGATTTACAATTACTAATGGAATACCTGCTTTTTTGGCCTTACGACCAATCGCTTTAACAATCTCTGGATCTGTAGGAACAACCAATAATGCATCTACCCCTTGGTCAATAAATGTTTCAACATCATTTAATAAACGTGCTGCATCTGCATTTGCATCTGATAATCTGAATTCAACATCATCATGTTTTTTATCAAAATCACGAATGGCATCTTGTAAATAAGTTTGCCATTTATCTGAAAATGAAACCATTGGTGCACCAACAACAAGGTTTTTTGCCATTGCGACTTGAGAGCTTAATAATGCACCACACAATGTTGCTAATAATACTTTTTTCATAGGGTTATTCTCCTTACATAGAAAAATTAATAAAACATACAAACCAAATACAGGAATATACATTTCAATTAAAAACATTAAAAAATAAATGCTTCAGTTAAGATAATACTTTTAATTACTCTATAATCAACATTAAATGTTCAAAAATGTGAGATAGATCTTATTTTCTTGTTAGTTTTATAGAATAAAAGAAAAAATAGGTGTAATAAAAAATCCCATATGATATGGGATTTAGAAAAGATATATATTTTGACAATAGAATTTTAGCTAGATCTCTTTAAGCCTAAAGAAAGTGCTAATGTTTGAGTAAGAGTTATTGTGGCACACTGAGAACGAAAACCATGAACTTGTGCTTCTTTTACTACAAAAGAAACATCACTGAATGCTAAAATCGGACTGATTTGACTATCTGTAATAGCAATCTGTTTTATCCCTTTTTTAGCTGTTACATTCATTATTTCAATAGCTTCTTCAGCATAGGGAGAAAAACTAATGGCAACAACAACATCACCATCTTGTATTTGATTACATTGTTCATCAAACATTCCACCTAAACCATCAATAATAAAAGAACGACAATTTAAATGATGTAATGCATAATTTAAATAACAAGCCACACTAAAAGAGCGTTTCAGTCCCACAATAAAAATATTATTTGCTCCATCAAGAATATCAACAGCTTTATTTAATTGTTCTAATGAAGTGTGATGAGCAAGTTGATAAAGAGATTGTGTATTAGCTTTGGAATAAACGTTTAAAACATCTAGTGCAGTTTCTGTTTTTTCTTTGTCTTCGCTTTCAAGCTGACGATGAATACTCAAGCGTTCCGTATAATTTACAGTATAACCAACCATTCCTTCACGAAATACTTGTTTCATTTCGTTAAAACCCGAAAAGCCAAATGCGTTTGCGAAACGAATAAGTGTTGAAGGTGGTACGTTTGCTTTTTCAGCAATAACAGCAACGGTTTCAAAAACAATACTATTTTGGTTATCTAATACATACTCAGCTACTTGCTTTAAACGTTTACTTAATGTGTCATAACGTAATCTAATTTCATTTTGTAAGTTTATAAATTCTGATGATTCTTGCATTTTATTCCCCTGTTAAATAAGGGGGATTAGTTTACTACTATTCAAAAAATAATCAATGTTAAAATAATTAAGGGTAATAAAATCTACTTTTATTACCCTTATTAATATTTTAAGTTTTAGTTAGAGAGTAGGCATAGAAAATGCTGCATCTTCAATCACTTTTGGATTTGGCCAGCGACTTGTAACGGTTTTCATCTTCGTATAAAAACGCACACCATCTGGACCATATACATTTAATGCACCGTAAGCTGAATGTTTCCAACCACCAAAACAGTGGAATGCCATTGGTACAGGAATTGGCACGTTGATTCCCACCATTCCCGCTTGAACATCATAAGCAAATTCACGAGCTGCTCCACCGTCAGAAGTGAAAATTGCTGTTCCATTACCAAATGGATGATCATTGATCAAACGCATTGCATCTTTAAAGCCTCTTGCACGAACAATACCAAGTACAGGGCCAAAGATTTCTTCTTTATAGATTGTCATATCTTCTGTTACGTGGTCAAATAATGTTCCTCCAATGAAGAAGCCCTCTTCTGCACCTTGTGGTTTTTTACCACGACCATCAACTACCAGTGTTGCACCCTCTTCCACACCTTTATCAACATAGCCTGTTACATTATCTAAATGCTGTTTGGTAATCAACGGACCAAAATCCATCTCTTTTTCGCCATCTTTTGGAATACCAGGACCGTGACGAAGTGCTTCTACTTTTGGTTTTAATGCCGCAACTAATTTATCTGCTGTCGCATCATCAATAGTGACTGCGATAGGAAGAGCCATACAGCGTTCCCCAGCTGCACCATAAGCCGCACCTAATAACGCATTTGCTGTTGCTTCAATATCGGCATCTGGCATAACTAAACCGTGATTTTTTGCTGCCCCTAATGCTTGAACACGTTTACCAAATTCAGAACCAATTTTATGAACGTGAGCAGCTGCCGTAGTTGAACCAACAAAACTTACCGCTTTTACACGCTCTTCACGTAATAAAATCTCATTATCGTGACGATCACCGTGAACCACGTTAAATACGCCATCAGGTAAGCCTGCTTCTTTTAATAATTCAGCTAAACGGATAGATAAAGAAGGGTCTGTTTTTGCTGGTTTTAAAATAAAGGTATTACCGCAAGCTAATGCAACTGGGAACATCCACATTGGCACCATTGCTGGGAAGTTAAATGGTGTAATACCAACAGTCACCCCTAATGGTTGCATTGTTGAATGAATATCAATACCTCGTCCTGCTTGCTCTGAAAATTCACCTTTAAGTAAGTGAGGAATACCGCAAGCAAACTCAACCACTTCTAAACCACGAGTTAATTCGCCGATAGAATCCGAATAAACTTTACCGTGTTCTTCTGTGATTATACGTGCCAATGAATCAAAGTTCTCTTCTAAAAGAGTTTTGAATTTAAACATAATTCTTGCACGACGTAGTGGAGAGGTTTTAGCCCACGCAGGAAATGCAGCTTGTGCAACATCAACTGCTTCATTCACCTCCTCAGGTGTACTCATCATCACTTGACGAATTTGTTTACCTGTTGCAGGATTATAAATAGGCCAAGCCTTTGTACCTTTACTTGCAACTTGTTTACCGTTAATAAAATTATGAACAGTTTCCATCATTTACTCCTTAAATATAAAAAAATCTATTACAAATAGTTCGTGAGATAGATTAGAATAATAGAATAAATATTTCAATTCGTTTTTAACAAAAAATAGAATATTTATTCTATTTTGTGATCTTGATCTGATTTTTTACATCTAGTCATAGCACATATTTTTATTTGTTGTATTATTTTGTCCAAATAATATAAAGTGAGGAACGAAAAATGAGTTATTTACTTTCTAAATCTAAAAAAAATCATCCAGAAGCCAATGGACAAGTCCAAAAAATCACACCTGAAAGTGCGGGGTGGGAATATGTGGGTTTTGAAATGTTTCATCTAAAAGAAAAACAAACACTCTCTTTTGATACAGAAAATACCGAAGTTTGTTTTGTACTGATGGCAGGTAAAGCTACGTTAAGCGTAGGTGATGAAACCTTTGCAAAAATTGGTAATAGAACCACTCCTTTTGAACGTATTCCACCGTATTCTCTTGTATTCTCTTTATGTACCCCACAATCAAACCGTTGATATTCTTGCAGAAACAAACCTTGAACTCGCCGTTTGTCGAGCACCAAGTCAAGGTAACTTACCTGTTCGCCTAATCACACCCGAAGAGGTAGGCGTGGAACATCGAGGTTATGGTTATAACAAACGTCTTGTTCATAATATTTTACCTGAAACAGAACCAGCAGATAGCTTACTCGTGGTTGAAGTATTTACCGATGAAGGTAACACCAGCTCATACCCAAGTCATAAACACGATCAAAAAAATAGTGAAACAGAAACTTATTTAGAAGAAACCTACTATCACCGTTTTGATCCGCCACAAGGCTTTGCAATGCAACGTGTTTATACCGATGATCGTAGTCTTGATGAATGTATGGCAGTTTATGATGGCGATGTGGTGCAAGTACCAAAAGGCTACCACCCAATGGCAACCGTTGCAGGCTATAATAACTATTACTTAAATGTGATGGCAGGTCCTATTCGTAAATGGCGTTTCACTTGGGAAGCAGATCATTTATGGGTAAATAGCGAAGAATATGCGAATAAATTTAAGTAATTTTCTAACATTTAAAACCATTAAAAGCATTACGCCAATGTATCATCTATGCATTGGCGTAATTTATTTTTTATGCATATATTTCGTCAAGGCGTGCCTTGACGCTACAATGTTAAATATATTTGTAGAAACAGAGTATGCCCTGTTTTATTCTTCATAACGTAAAAAAATCGTCACGTAACAAGGGTAAGCGGTCTGATTTTTTCTGAAATTTGCAAATTTTGAATAAATTTATATTAAATTTCCCCAATTCCACATCATCAAAAACGTTGTGCCAATGTACGTATTGATGTTACATTTTTTATATTATGCGTATATTTCGTCAAGGCGTGCCTTGACGCTACAATGTTAAAATATATTTGTAGAAACAGGGCATGCCCTGTTTTATTCTTAATCATACAAAAAATAACCGCTTAGCAAATTGGTATCCCCAAAACACTAAGCGGTCATCATTTTTCTAAACTTTACAAATTAACGAGATTTCCAAAGTTTAATCAGGCGTTGATAACGTGCTGAAACTTCTTTCACTAGTTCATCATCGTTGATTTCATTTGCTAACCATTGTTTTGACGGTTGTCCGAAGATGGTTCTTCCTACCGCAAATCCTTTCACTAATGGGATATTTTTAGATGCTTCAAAAACAGCTTTAAATTCTTCTTCTGGGGCATCTAAACCTAAAATTAAGATACCACGACAATAACTGTCATTTTGCTCAATCACTTGACTAATCTCTTTCCAAGCCTGTTCTGATACACCTGGTAATTTCCACCAATCTGGTTTAATACCAATATCATAGAAATGTTGCAACATTTGTGCATAATATTGCTCTTGTTTTTCCATTTCAGTTGGAAGGATAATTTCAAGTAATAGTTCGTGACCAGTGCGACAACAGGCTTGATACACTTCTTTGAGTTTAGTATCTTGTGCGGTTTTCATTGCTTCATCATCGGTTGGATGATAGAAAGCTAAACATTTCACCACCTGTTCTAATGGCCAGCTCGCTAATTGCGTGCCAAGATCACCGTGTTCTAAACTTAATGGACGAGATGATGGCTCTTCAATCGGACGACCAATCCACCAATTTTTACCTGTAATTTCATTTAATGCCGCTTGCCCAAATGTGGTATCCGCTAGAATTCCCGCATTACCATTGCTTATACCCTCTTGTTGTGCGGTTTGTTCTGCGGCTTTAAGCAATAAAGTTTTTAATTTTGGAATACGTGTTGGCTCAACACCACATTCATTCGCCATATCAACCAACTGTTTACGATGATCGAATGCAAAAATACATAAATCGTCCCACTGTGTTTTACGAGTGGTTACTCGGTGTAAATGATTTAATTTTTCATCTAAATCAGGGCGTGGCACAGATTCTGCACGAGAGAGATAATCATCTAATTCTTCTTTGGTTGGCATTGCTGGGGCACAACCGTGACGAGAAACCACTAGTGCACCACACGCATTCGCATAACGACAACTTTGTTCCCAACCTTCGTTATTGATATAACCACGAATTAAACCTGACATAAAGGCATCGCCTGCCCCTAATACATTTAATACCGCAACTCTCACGCCATAAACGTTTAAACCACCATCAAGATCATCAGGAATATCTCCCTCAAATACCGAACAACCTAATGCTCCACGTTTACATACTAAGACCGCTTGGCTAAATTTACGTACATTTTTCAACGCTGTTAAAGTATCGGTTGAGCCACCCGCAATATGAAACTCTTCCTCTGTTCCAACTAAAACATCAAAATGATGTAACACATCTTGCAAAGACTTAGTCACTGCTTCTGAATCAATATAACGTGTTTCACCATCACCTAATGAAGTTAGTCCCCATAATACTGGACGGTAATCAATATCTAATAAACGTTTTACATTATTACGTCCTGCGTATTCTAAAGCAGTCAATACTGCTTCTCTCGTATTTGGGTGTGAAAGATGTGTACCTGTAATAGCGAGGGCTTTGGCAGAGGCAATATACTCTTCACTAAAGTCATCTTTAGTAATTGCCATATCTGCACAGTTATCACGATAGAAAATTAGAGGAAAAGTATCTTCATCTTTAATACCTAAAAGCACTAATGCTGTTAAACGATCTTTATCAGTAATTAAATAACTGGTATCTACGCCCACACTTTCTAATTCTTCTTTTAAAAAGCGTCCCATATGTTCATCACCAACACGAGCCAACATTGATGATTTCACACCTTGTATTGCTGTTCCATAAGCCACATTTCCTGATGAACCACCTAAATATTTAGAAAATGTCCTCATATTTTCTAAACGAGCACCAATTTGTTGTCCATATAAATCAACAGCCACACGACCTAAACAGATTAAGTCTAGTTTTTTTTCTGCACTTTTCATCATATCCTCACTTATTTATATTTAGAACTGATATAAGAATAAAACTAAATAGATTAAATTTCCACTAATTGAAACATATATTTCAAAAAAGTCACGCTATTAAATGTATATTTGAGAACAAGATCACAAAATGAAATAAAATTTCTAAAATCACATTGCATTGAAATGAATAAATTACTAGAATTTTGAAAAAATTATTTATTCTTTAACTCATAGGAGTGACATAGAGATGAAAACGACTAGACTTACAGTTGCACAAGCACTCATTAAATTTTTAGATAATCAATATATAGAAGTTGATGGTCAAGTAACAAAATTTGTTGAAGGTGTTTTTGGTATATTCGGTCACGGTAATGTATTAGGTTTAGGGCAAGCACTTGAACAAGACTGTGGTAATTTAATTGTTAGACAAGGACGCAACGAGCAAGGTATGGCACACGTTGCAATTGGTTTTGCAAAACAGCATAGTCGTAAGAAAATTTATGCTTGTACTTCTTCTGTTGGACCAGGTGCTGCCAATATGATTACCGCAGCGGCTACGGCAAGTGCAAACCGCATTCCTCTTTTATTACTTCCGGGTGATGTCTTTGCAACTCGTCAGCCAGATCCTGTTTTACAACAAATTGAGCAACCTTATGATTTAAGCATTAGCACTAATGATGCCTTTAAAGCGGTGAGCAAATATTGGGATAGAATTAACCGTCCTGAACAGCTAATGAGTGCGTGTATCAATGCAATGCGTGTATTAACTGATCCTGCGGAAACAGGGGCTGTGACTCTTGCATTACCACAAGATGTGCAAGCAGAAGCCTATGATTTCCCTGATTATTTCCTAGAAAAACGTATTCATCACATTGAACGTGTCACACCAACAGATTCAACCATAAAAATGGCAGTGAAACTGATTAAAAATAAGAAAAAACCATTGATTATTTGTGGCGGTGGCGTGCGTTATTCACAAGCGGCAGAAGAATTGAAACAATTTGCAAAAAGTTTCAATATTCCATTTGCTGAGACACAGGCTGGAAAAAGTGCCGTTGTGTCTGATTATCCTTTAAATGTCGGTGGTGTTGGCGAAACAGGTTGCTTATCCGCAAACTTACTTGCCAAAGAGGCTGATTTAATCATCGGTATTGGTACTCGCTATACGGACTTTACCACTTCATCAAAATGGATATTCCAAAACCCAGACGTTCAATTCTTAAATATTAACGTAGCACGTTTTGATGCTTACAAATTAGATGGCGTTCAAATTGTCGCAGATGCAAAAGCAACCCTTAGCAAATTAACCAAGTCATTAAAATACATTGGTTACGCAGCTCAATGGGGCGATCAAATCGCAGAGGCTAAACAACAATTTAAGCAAGAATTAGAACGTGTTCGTAATGTAACTTATACAGGCGAAGATTTTGTACCAGAGGTGAATGATCGTCTTGATCAAAAAGCCGTATTTGCTGAATTCCAAAAAATCACGCAATCTTGCTTAACTCAAAGTCGTGTATTAGGCATTATCAATGAACATTTAGGTAAAGATGATGTGATTGTGGGTGCAGCAGGAAGCTTACCGGGTGATTTACAACGTACTTGGCAATCCAAAGGCGAAGGTACTTATCATCTTGAATATGGCTATTCTTGTATGGGCTATGAAGTCAGTGCATCACTTGGTGTAAAAATTGCTCAACCTGAGCGTGAAGTTTATACCCTACTCGGCGATGGCTCTTATATGATGTTGCATTCTGAGTTAGTCACATCAATTCAGGAAAACAAAAAAATCAATGTAATCGTCTTTGACAATATGGCAAATGGCTGTATCAATAACTTACAAATCGGTAATGGAATGGACAGTTTCTGCACTGAATTCCGTTTCCGCAATGAAACATCAAATCAATTAAATGGTAGACTTGTTCCTGTTGATTTTGCAATGAATGGAGCGTCTTACGGCTGTAAAACTTATAAAGTGACCACAGAAGAAGAACTACATTTTGCATTAGAAGATGCCAAAAAACAAACTGTTTCAACATTAATTGATGTAAAAGTGTTACCAAAGACAATGGTTCACGGTTATGGCAGTTGGTGGCATGTTGGTGTTGCGGAAGTTTCTAATAAGGAAACCATTCAACAAGCATACCAAAATGCACAAAAACACATAAATGAAGCTCGTCGTTACTAATTTTTAACATTAAGCCAGCTCTTTCAGGGCTGGTTCAGAATTATTATCCATACACAAGGAGAAACTTGTATGAAAACTGAAAATATCAAATTGGGTATTGCACCTATTGGTTGGACAAACGATGATTTACCTGAATTAGGGGCTGAAAATACCTTTGAACAATGTGTCAGTGAAATGGCGTTGGCAGGTTTCACTGGTTGCGAAGTGGGAAATAAATATCCACGTGATATTGAGGTGTTAAAACACAAACTTGATGTTCGTGGTATCCAAATTTGTAATGCGTGGTTTAGTACATTCTTTGTTGACGGTAAAAAAGAAGAAACTATCGCAGAATTTATCAAACACCGTGATTTCTTACACGCAATGGGTGCAAAAGTAATCGGTTGTTCAGAGCAAAGCCGTAGTATTCAAGGTCAGAAAAAAGCCATTTTTAAAGAAAAAACCATTTTTACTGATGCTGAATGGGAATTACTTGCAGAGGGTTATAACGAATTAGCTAAACTTGCCGCAGAAAAAGGAATGAAAGTGAGCCTACACCACCATATGGGAACAGGTATTCAAACTCCTGAAGAAGTAGATCGCTATATGGAAATGACTAACGATGACGTTTATTTACTCTTTGATTCAGGACATATTTACTACTCAGAAGGCTCACAAAAAGCAATGCTAGATATGCTTGAAAAATACATCGATCGCATTTGCCACGTTCACTTAAAAGATGTGCGTGATGAAGTGGTTGCAAAAGTAAAAGAAAACGATCTTAGTTTCTTAGAAGGGGTTAAAAAAGGGACATTTACCGTTCCGGGTGACGGCGTAATTGATTTCAAACCTATTTTTGAAATTTTAGACAAACACGATTACAAAGGCTGGATGGTTGTGGAAGCAGAACAAGATCCTGCATTGGCAAATCCATTTGAATACGCAGTGAAAGGTCGTAAATATATCAAAGACGTTGCTGGAATTTAATCAAACATACAGATTTTTAATCATATCAAGGAGTTACTATGTATAATGTTGCTTTATTAGGTGCTGGTCGTATTGGGCTTGTACACGCAGTAAATATCGTAAACCACCCAGAAACCACCCTTTATTCTGTCGCCGATCCTTATGAACCAAATGCGAAAAAAATGGCAGAAAAATACGGTTGTAAAATTCAAACCATTGAAGAAGTAATGGCGGATCCAAATGTTCATGCGGTGCTTATCGCATCTGCAACAGACACCCACGCTGATTTAATTGAATTATCTGCAAGAGCAGGAAAAACCATTTTCTGTGAAAAACCTATCCATTTAGATATGGCTCGTGTTCAAGAGTGTTTAAAAGTGGTTGAAGAGTGCAACGTGCCACTATTCATCGGTTTTAACCGCCGTTACGACCCACAATTTAGACAAGTAAAAGAGCGTTTACAACAAGGTCAAATCGGTAAACCTGAATCACTCATTATCATCTCTCGTGATCCGTCACCACCACCAGCAGCTTATGTAAAAGTATCGGGTGGATTATTCCGCGATATGGCAATTCACGATTTTGATATGGCTCGTTTCATTATGGGCGAAGATCCAGTGTCTGTTTACGCAAGTGGTAGTTGCTTAGTCAATCCTGAAATTGGCGAGGCTGGGGATATCGATACTGCATTCGTTGTAATGCGTTTCCCATCAGGTGCAATGGCAACCATCTCTAATACACGTCGTAGTGGCTATGGTTACGACCAACGTCTTGAATTACACGGCGAAAAAGGTGTGTTAACGGCGAAAAATATCTATGAAGATAGCGTTGAACTTTGGACTGATGAAGGTTGCAAATACGCAAAACCTGAATTCTTCTTCTTACAACGTTATGATGCGGCTTACAAAGCAGAGTGGGAACACTTTGTTGATGTTTTAAATGGCAAAGCAACACCAGCCACAACCGGTTTTGACGGAATGCAAGCACTTCATCTAGCAGATAAAGCCCTTGAATCCCTTCAAACTGGTAAAGAAGTAAAACTGTAATTTCTATTACATAAAACGATAAATCCACATCATAAGCGGTCAATTATGGTGTGGGTTTTGCAAATTTATCGTTAAGATTTCTTATCTTCAATACTGCATTTCATAAAAATTTCCACGAAATTAAGAGGTAAATAAAATGAAAAAAGTTCGCGTCGGTTTAATTGGAACAGGTTATATCGGTCGTTGTCACGCCATTGCCTATGCCCAAGCATCAACCGTTTTTCCCTTAGAGGCTGAATTACAACTTGAATATTTAGCAGAAATCACCCCTGAATTAGCCGCACAAAAAGCCAAAGAATTTGGTTTCAATCGTTCAACAGGCAATTGGCAAGATGTTGTCAGTGATCCAAATGTTGATGTTGTTGATATCTGCACCCCTAACTTTTTGCACAAAGAAATTGCATTAGCGGCGATCGCAAACGGCAAACACGTTTATTCCGAAAAGCCTCTCGCCTTAAATGCAGAGGATGCAAAAATAATGTATGAGGCAGCTGAAAAAGCGGGCGTTAAAACCTTAGTAGGCTTTAATTACATTAAGAATCCAACCACACAATTAGCAAAAGAAATCATTGAAAAAGGCGAAATTGGTGAAGTGGTACATTTTTATGGTACCCATAATGAAGACTATCTTGCAAACCCAAATACCCCACTCGACTGGCACTGTGTAAAAGAAAAAGCAGGCTTAGGAACACTGGGTGATCTTGCTGCTCATATTATCCAAATGTCACAATATTTAGTCGGACAAGATATTAAATCGGTCATCGGCGATATGGAAACCGTCATTAAACAACGTCCTAATCCAAATAATCTTTCACAAATGTGCGATGTTGAAAATGAAGACCAAGCCACTGCAATGGTTCGCTTTGCAAATGGTTGTATGGGAACCATTGAAACCTCTCGCATTGCTTGTGGGCGTAAAATGGGATTAAGCTACGTCATTACAGGCACAAAAGGAACGATCAGCTATACCCAAGAGCGAATGGCAGAATTAAAACTTTACATTCACAGCGATGATCCTGCTCGTCAAGGTTTCAAAACAATCCTTACTGGACCACTCCACCCTGACTACAAACATTTCTGTGTGAGTGCAGGACACGGTATCGGCTTTAATGATCAGAAAACCGTTGAGATCAGAGATTTAGTCAACGGACTTGCTAATCCAACTGCAAAACTCTACCCTGATTTTGAAGAGGGCTTTAAAATCTCTCGTGTTTTAGACGCAATAGCCCTTTCAGCACAAGAAAAACGCTGGGTTGATATTGGTTAAATTTTTCTAGAAAATGTTTATCTCAAAAACAAAGGCTAATCTTTATGATTAGCCTTTCATTATTTCTCTCTTTAAGCGGTCAAATTTTAAATCAATTTTGCAAATTTTTACTAAAATATAACCGCTTGTAATTTAACATTATTGTATTGTTGCTTTCGCTTTTTCCACAATTTCTTTTTCTTTTACTAAGAAATCTGCGTCAATATTTTTCTCTCTTTCAATACAAGTTCTTTCATACACTTTAAAGAATGGATAGTAGATAATGACATCTAATACAATCAATGCCACACTTAATACTGGTGCCCAAATATCTCCACCTGATACTAAGTATGCCCCTATTGGTGCAGGCGTTGTCCAAGGTGCCATTAGGTAAACACGATGAATAAGATCAAAATCTAAAATTAGATAAGCAATAATCGCATTTGCCATTGGTGCAAAGATCAATGGGATAAAGAACATTGGGTTTACGAC
Source organism: Phocoenobacter atlanticus subsp. cyclopteri (assembly GCF_018343795.1). Lineage (GTDB taxonomy): Bacteria > Pseudomonadota > Gammaproteobacteria > Enterobacterales > Pasteurellaceae > Phocoenobacter > Phocoenobacter atlanticus. The sequence continues at coordinate 122,240 of NZ_CP074346.1, read as the reverse complement.
CATTGGAACACCATAAACAATTGGCTCACCGATTGAGAAGAATGATGGAACTAAACCAATTTTACCAATAGAACGTAAATGTGCTGATTTACTAAATACTAATAAAAATGCCAGTGCGATTACCCCACCTGATGCACCATGTACCACATAGAAATCCCAGAAGCTATTTGTCACAATGTATGGTAATGGTTCGCCTGCTTGTAATGCACTTAAGTTTGCTGCCATATTTTGTAATAAGAACGGTGTCCATAATTGCATTAACACAAGTGAACCGTTAATGCCTAAGAACCAAAGTAAATGGGTTGCAAATACGAATAAACAAATCGCTCCTAATGAGTCACTCACTTTAATCAATGGAGCCATAAAGTCCATAATAAGCTGTGGAATAGTGCTTCCTGTTGATGCTTCAATGTATAATGCAAAAGGATAAAGTGTGACTAACACCGCCAAAATAGGGATCACGATATTCAATGATTCCGCTACCGCTGTTGGCACTTCTTTTGGCAATCTAATGCGAATATGTAAATATTCTAGTAAGCGAGTCAATTCAACCGTGTAAATAGCAATGAAAATTGCAGAGAATAAGCCAATTCCACCAAAGAATTTAATATCCATATGTCCATTTTGTACGGGTGTTGCAACCAATAAAAATGCCATTACAGATAAAAATGCTGCTGGTAAAGGTTCTCTTTTATAGGCTTTTGCTAAGTTATAAGCAATACTTGCTGCTGTAAAAAGTGAAATAGCATTAAAAGACATTTGAAAGAATCGCCAGCCGTAATCACTCGCCCAGTGAGCAAAAGACCACCACGCTTGCCCAAAACTATTTGTGGTATTTTCATCAAATGGAGGGATCAATAAAATCATTATAAAGCTACCCACAATTAAGAATGGGAGTACCACAATAAAACCATCTCGAATCGCAGAAATATGTGGCTGATTTTCCATTCTTTTTGCTGCTGGAGCCACTTTATCATTCATAAAAGCAATAAAACGTTCAGATAGTGTAGCCATAACTATTTCTCCCCTTGTTTAATTTTAAATCCAAGAATATACCAATCTGTTTGATAATTATCGATATGTAATACTCGCCCATTTTGTGTATTTTCAACACTAAATTGTAATTCTGGATTTAATGCTTCCACCTCGCCAAATAATGCAAGTGGTAATTCATTTTTTCCTTCTTTCAAACCATCTAAGAAGACATATAAATCTTCTCCTACTTTGGTATGATAATAAGTTACATCTTGTTCTTTATGGGTTAAATGACGACTACATTTTGAACCATAAATTCCCTCACCATTGACTTTCAACCATTTTCCTAAGGCTAATAAACGCTCTGCTTGTTCTTTTGGGATTGTTCCGTCTGCTTTTGGTCCAATATTAAGTAATAAATTGCCGTTATCTGAAACTGTTTCAACCAATAATGTCACAAGCTCTTTTACTGACATTAAATGACTTTCATCTTCGACTTGGTTATAGCCAAAAGATAATCCCATTCCACGACACATTTCCCATTTTTTATCTCTGGAAGCTGTACCATATTTATATTCTTTAGAGGTAAAATCACACCACAGTTTATTCCAACGATCATCAACCACCCCATCTGCAACGGTATTATAATAATGTGCAAATAAATGCGGTAGCATATGTTCTCCCACTTTTGGCCAACCAATATCATTCCAAAGTACATCAGGTTTATAGAGGTCAATCAACTCAACCACTTGTTTATAAGCAAAATCTGCATATTCATAAGTTGGGCAAGCATTAGAGAAATTTTGACTTTCAGTAAAAATAGGATCAGAAGCATATTGCCAGTCAATAATACCAGAATAATACGCCCCCATTCGTAAACCTTTATTTCTTACTTCTTCGGTAAGTTCTCCCATAAGATCACGTTTTGGCCCATCTTGAGTACAGTTAAAATCAGTATATTTACTTGGATAGAGACAGAAACCATCGTGATGTTTAGTCGTTAAAACAACATATTTTGCCCCAGCTTGGGCAAATAATTCAGCCCACTCTTGTGGCTGCCATTTTTCAGCTTTCCACTGTGGAATAAATTGATCATAAGTAAAATCTTCACCATAGGTTTTAATATGGTGTTCATAGGTAGGACCTTTTTTAACATTGATAGAATTCGAATACCATTCTGCATAAGGATTATTACAGAACCATTCTTCATTTGCCTCAATTTCCCCTAATTGACAAGTCGGTGGAGCAAAAGCAGGAACAGAATAAATTCCCCAATGAATAAAAATACCAAATTTAGCATCTTCATACCATTCTGGTACTTGGTGAGTTCTAATAGAACTCCAATCAGCGTGATAACGTTTTTGTGCCATATTAAACTCCTATGAAATGAAATATATTATAAATACAATTCACAATATGAAACAATCATTCTATAAAATCAATGAAATCGAATTTTTAATCTAAATTTTGTGAAACTCATCACAAAATACGTTAAAAATAATTACTGAATTCATATATAGAAATGCCCGCTTATCCGAAAAATTGAATATATCGGTCATATAAATACAAAAATAATTTAAGATAAATAGAAAAAATTTTTGCTTCTTTAAGTCAAAATAGTTAAAAGCTCTTACTTGTGCATTCTAACTGACTTTTTTATTAGGAAAGCCTCAAATTTATTGGGTAAATCAATATTTGACTGTAAAAAACTATGCCCATTTACTGAAATAGCAGTCGCATACATTTCACGTCCCACTTTAGTTATCACATATTCAATGGTATTTTCTGCTATTAAAAAATATTCTAAAGGATAAGGAAAAAAGATATTAATGCCGTCAGCCTGAATTTTAACCCTTGTTTTATTCATTCTCGGAAGAAATAGCTTTGCATTTTAATTTCTCTTATGATCTCTTTTTATACTAAGCTAATTTAATATTAACTTCCAACATTTGCGAATTTAACTTACTCACTATCCGCTTATTTATTTTAAATATCTTACTAATAAAATATAACTAATCAAGAGTAATAAAAATAGCAGTTTGAAGGAAAGTTATACTCCTTAAAATTAGAAAATTAAACTAATTAACTAAATTCACTCAAAAAATATTTATTGCTTCGAAACAGTACTATTATTTCATAAATATGTTGCTCCATTTACAAAACATAGATAGTATCGCAAATTGATATTTACACCATCCTAGTGAATATCTCATCAAAGTAATATAAATATATATATATCTATTTACTTAAAAAACTCTTATTTTTTCAATCAAATTAAGGAAGATTTAATGAAAAAAATGTTAGCGACTGTACTTTCTTGTAGTGCTATTTTAAGTTTAGTCACACCCGCTTTTGCAAATTGTTGTGAAACAAATGGGCATACTGAAACGAATAAAAAAATTGAAGTAAAAATGGAATTATTAGACCTTGAAAAAGGAAATCAAAATATTGGTAAAATAACCATTACTGAATCAGAATACGGATTGGTATTCACACCTGAATTAAAAGGATTAACCGCAGGATTACACGGATTTCATATTCATCAAAACCCAAGTTGTGCATCAAAAGAAAAAAATGGCAAGTTAGTTGCTGGTCTAGGTGCAGGTGGTCATTGGGATCCTAAAAATGTTGGAAAACACGGTCAATTTTGGTCTGATGAAGCTCATTTAGGCGATTTACCCGCATTATCTGTAAATGAAAATGGAACAGCCCATAATTCTGTATTAGTACCTCGTTTAACTCAATTAGATGAAATTAAAGGACTTTCATTAATGATCCATAAGGGCGGTGACAATCATTCAGATCATCCTGCTCCATTAGGTGGCGGTGGTCCTCGAATGGCTTGTGGTATCATCGAATAGTTTTATTAAAACAATCAAAGCGTAACTTAAATTTATACTACGCTTTTTAAAACTCTCCCTCCCTAATATCATCAAGATTTTTTTACTCCCCCCAATTTGTGCTACAATTCCACAAAATCTTTTATCTTAATAATATTTATGAATAAACAGACCTTTTTTATTTACGACTACGAAAGTTTTGGAATTAATCCTGCCAGTGACCGCCCTGCTCAATTTGCGGGTATTCGTACTGATAGTGATTTTAATATCATCGGCAAACCAGTAATGTTTTATTGCAAGCAAACACCTGATTATTTACCTTCACCTGAAGCAGTAATGGTAACAGGTATTACACCTCAACACTGCAATAAAGAAGGGTTGATTGAACCTGAATTTAGTGAGCGTATTCATCAAGAATTTAGCCAGCCAAATACCTGTGTGATGGGCTATAACAATATTCGTTATGATGATGAAATGACACGTTATACTTTCTTTCGTAACTTTTTTGATCCTTATGAATATAGCTGGAAAAATGGTAATTCTCGTTGGGATTTACTTGATGTAGTACGATCCTGCTATGCGTTACGTCCTGATGGTATAAACTGGGCGTATGATGAGGAAGGTAATCCAAGTTTTAAATTAGAAAATTTAACTAAAGCCAATGGTATTGAGCATAGTGATGCCCACGATGCGATGGCAGACGTGTATGCAACCATTGAAATGGCAAAAATAATCAAACAAAAGCAACCCAAATTATTCCAATTTTTCTTTGAAAATCGTGGCAAAAAAGCCATTGAGAAGATGATTGATACGGGCGAAATGACACCATTAGTTCACGTTTCAGGAATGTTAGGTAACTATCGTGGTAACACTGCTTGGGTTGTGCCTATTGCTTGGCACCCAACCAATCAAAATGCCGTGATTGTGTGTGATTTAGCGGGTAATGTTGATGATTTACTTAGTGAAGAACCTCAGATTTTACAAGAACGACTTTATACGAAAAAAACATTATTAGAAGAACAAGGCTTGCATTCTGTTCCGTTAAAATTAGTACATATTAACAAATGCCCTATTATTGCACCTGCAAAAACTTTATTACCTGAAAATGCCGATCGTTTAGGGATCGATCGTAGCTACTGTTTAGAAAATTTAAAATGTTTAAAACAACATAAAAATTTAATTCGAGAGAAAGTAAGCGATATCTTCAGTGAAGAGCGAACCTTTGCAGAAGCGACCAATGTTGAACTTACGCTGTATGAATCCTTTTTCTCTAATGCAGATAAAAATAATATGGCAATTTTACGCACCCTTAAACCTGAAGAATTAGCCAATCACGGCTTAAAATTTAGCGATCCTCGTGTAGAAAAATTACTATTCAATTATCGTGCCAGACACTATCCTCACACACTCACTCGTAGCGAACAAATTCGTTGGCAAAAATATTGTGATCAACAAATTAATGAAAAGGCACAACAATTCAGTCAATCAATTAATGAGCTATTTAATCAATATCACGATGATGAAGAAAAGGTAAAATTATTAGAAGATCTGACCGCTTATGCTGAGCAAATTTCACAAATTCAGCCTGTCAGTTATACAAAAGAGAATAATACTGATTTAATTGAACAACTAAATAAAGTGGCAGAACAAAGTTGTGATAGGAAGGCTAAAATTGCAGCATTAAAAACATTAATACAGTAATTTTATTTTCAATCTATTAAAAACTTTAAAAAGGAATCAACAATGAAAAAACTAACTCTAGTCGTAACAACCCTTACAATGTTATTTTCTTCATTCTGCTATTCTCAAAATAGTACTGAACTCAAATCAAATGAATTTATGGCTATTTTAGAACTTGTACAACAAAATAATACAAAAGCCCAATTCGATCTTGGCAATATATATCTAAATGGAAAAGAAGGGATTAAAAAATCATATAGACAAGCTTTTCAATGGTTTCAAAAAGTTGCTGTAAAAAATGACTCTTATACACCTTATGCTCAATTTAATTTAGCGCTTATGTATTTGAATGGTATGGGAGTTAACCAATCAGATAAACAAGCAGTAACATGGTTTCAAGCTGCTGCTGAAAAAGGGATTGCTCAAGCACAATTTAACCTTGCTCGCATGTATTACATGGGTCAAGGAATAACAAAATCTAATATACAAGCGGTTAAGTGGTATACAAAAGCAGCAGAGCAAGGTATGCCTGAAGCACAAGCCTCTCTAGGAATTATGTATAGTAAAGGAGAAGGTGTTGAAAAGTCATATGCTAAATCAATTGAATAGTTAGAGAAAGCAGCCAATCAAAATTCAGCTCAAGCACAATATACGCTGGGTACCATAATGCTACAAAATGGAGAAGGTCAACTTGCTCATAAATGGTATCAAAAGGCTGCTGAAAAAGGGCATCCTGAAGCTCAATTAACCCTTGGTTTTATATATTATGATCTTGAACAGTACACTGATGCAATTAAATGGCTCAGAAAAGCAGCACATCAAAACTTAACAAATGCTCAATATATGCTTGCTATTATTTATGAAAAAGGAAGAGGTGTAGAACAATCAGATATACAAGCAGCTAAATGGTATACTAAAGCGGCTGAACAAGGTATGGCAGAAGCTCAAAATAATCTTGGTGCTATGTACAGAGATGGTAAAGGCGTAGAACAATCTGATTCTCAAGCTATAAAATGGTATCAAAAAGCTGCTGAACAAAATATCGCAGGGGCTCAATATAATCTAGGCTCACTATATGAAAACAAGAAATTATGGAAAAAAGCCATTAAATGGCATCTTAAAGCAGCCCAACAAGGTCTAATCCAATCTCAAAGATCTCTTGGTTTTATACATTACATAGAAAAATCATATACTGAATCATTCAAATGGTTTAAAAAAGTTGCTCAACAAGGAGATCCTCAAATTCAATATTTACTTGGTGAAATGTACTATAACGGAAGAGGAGTAAAAGTATCACAAAGTGATGCAATCAAATGGTTCAAAAAATCAGCAAAACAAGGATATGCGGATGCTCAAGAAGCATTAAGAAAGCTAAAGTTAAATACAGAAAATTAAATTTTTATAAGTTAGGTGATATCATCCAATGAATTTACACGAATATCAAGCTAAACAACTGCTAGCTCAATATGATATTGCTATTCCTAAAGGAATAGCTTGTCAGAATTTAGCACAAATAAAACAAGCGTTACAACATATTCAATCATCACAATGGGTATTGAAATGCCAAGTGCATACTGGTGGACGAGGTAAAGCAGGTGGAATAAAAGTAGTAAACAATGAAACTGACGCATTAACCTTTGCCAATCAAAGATTTGGAAGGCAATTAGTTACGTATCAAACTGCTCCTATGGGGTTGCCGGTACACACCATTTATGTGGAAGAAAATACGGCAATTGAACGTGAAATTTATATCAGTGTTGTCATTGATCGCTCATTGCAAAAAATTGTATTTATTGCCTCAAATGAAGGAGGGATAAATATTGAAGAAGTTGCTCAAGCACACCCTGATTTAATTTATAAAACGATTATTGACCCCTTAGGTGCAATGCCTTATCAAGGGCGTGAAATAGCATTTAAATTAGGATTGCAAAGCAATCAAGTTAAACAATTTACGCAATTTTTTATGCAACTCGTGACCTTATTTAAGCAAAAAGATTTATCCTTATTAGAAATTAACCCTCTTGCCATTACTCAAACAGGGGATTTGGTCTGCTTAGATGCCAAAATGATTGTGGACGATAATGCCCTTTACCGCCAACCTGAATTACAACAATTTAATGATCCCACACAACAAGATCCTAGAGAAATCATTGCAGAATCTTATCAGTTAAACTATGTTGCCCTCAAAGGTAATATTGGCTGTGTGGTCAATGGTGCAGGGCTTGCAATGGGAACAATGGATAGTATAAAAGCTTTTGGTGGACATCCTGCTAATTTTCTTGATGTGGGAGGTAAAATTACGATTGAACGAGTAACTGAAGCGTTTAAATTAATTTTATCGGATCACAATATTAAGGTTATTTTAGTCAATATATTTGGTGGCATTGTACGTTGTGATTTAATCGCAAAAGGAATTATTGTCGCAGTCAATGAAATCGGAATTGAAATTCCCGTCATTGTACGTTTAGAAGGCAATAATGCTGAAATCGCTCATCATATTCTTTCTGAATGTCACTTAAATATTATCAGTGCAACAAACCTTACACAGGCGACACAACTTGCCGTAGAGGTTGCAGAAAAAAATAAGGAAATTAATAATGGCAATTTTAATTGATAAAAATAGTAAGGTAATTTGTCAGGGATTTACGGGTAGTCAAGGCACCTTACATTGCACCGATGCACTGGCTTATGGTACACAGCTTGTGGGTGGCGTATCTCCAAATAAAGGAGGAACTACGCATTTAGGCTTACCGGTTTTTAATACTGTTCGTGATGCAGTAAACAATACGGGAGCAACAGTGTCTGTTATTTACGTACCTGCAAGTGGCTGTAAAGATGCTATTTTAGAAGCAATCGATAGTGGTATTAAACTCATTATTTGTATTACAGAAGGTATCCCTGTATTAGATATGCTTGAGGTAAAACAACGTTTGAACCAAAGTGAGACAATGATGATAGGTCCAAATTGTCCGGGTGTCATCACGCCAGATGAATGCAAAGTTGGGATTATGCCTGCTCATATTCACAAAAAAGGCAAAATTGGGATTATTTCTCGCTCTGGAACACTGACCTATGAAGCAGTAAAACAAACCACGGATGCAGGATTAGGGCAATCGACTTGTGTCGGCATTGGTGGAGATCCTATCTCAGGCTCTAGTTTTATTGATATACTAAAACTCTTTGAGCAAGATCCACAAACAGAAGCAATAGTAATGATTGGGGAAATCGGAGGAACTGCCGAAGAAGAAGCCTCTGAATTTATTAAACAGCATATCACCAAACCAGTGATTGGCTACATCGCTGGAATAACTGCCCCAAAAGGAAAAAGAATGGGACACGCAGGGGCAATTATTAGCGGAGGAAAAGGAACCGCAGAAGAGAAATATCGAGTATTACAAGAAGCAGGTGTCATCACTGTCAATAGCTTAACGGAGATTGGAAGAATACTTCAATCATCCTTATAAATTTTTCCTCTATATACAAATTTTTAAAAATGATCTAATATGTGAATCGAAAATCATTTCTAATTAAATTGAGGAAAATTATATGAAAAAATTATTACCTATCGTTGGACTTTCAGTTCTTACTCTAGTTGGTTGTGCTACTGAAGGCTCTCGAGTTGTAGAAACCCAAAAAGTAGCTACCTATAATACAACCTATCATGGTCAAAAATCACCTATTGCCTTAGGTAAATTTAACAACCGTTCAAGCTACCAAAATGGCATTTTCTCTGATGGTTCTGATCGTTTAGGTAGCCAATCAAAAACTATTTTATTAACACATTTACAACAAACTGGACGTTTTAGTGTCTTAGAACGTGCTAATCTAAATGAAATGGCAAAAGAAGCTAAAATCAGAGGCAAAAAACAACATCTTAAAGGTGCGACTTATGTAGTCACTGGTGATGTTACTGAATTTGGACGTAAAACTGTTGGCGATCATCAACTATTTGGTATCTTAGGTCGTGGTAAACAACAAATTGCTTATGCAAAAGTTGCATTAAACATACTTAATGTGAATACATCTGAAGTTGTTTATTCTTCCTTTGGTGCTGGAGAATATAGTTTATCAAACCGTGAAATTATTGGATTTGGTGGTACTGCTGGATATGATGCAACACTTAATGGAAAAGTGCTTGATTTAGCAATACGTGAAGCAGTAAATAATCTGGTAAAAGGCATTGAAACTGGTCAATGGACACCAAGTAAATAAGGGGTAAATGAATGTTAAAGATACTCAAATTTGTTTCTTTATTACTCTGTGGCGTGGTGATTATTGGTTGTCAATCACCAACTTCATCTCTGTATTATTGGGGTAATTATTCTGATTCTGTATATGCATATTATGATAATGAAACAACATTAGACACACAACAAGAAAATATGCTACAAATTATCAATAATGCCCAAAAATCAGGTAAACAGGTTGGTCCTGGTATTTATGCACACTTAGGTTTGATTTCATTAAAACAAGGAATGGCTCAAAAAGCTCAAGACTATTTCCAAAAAGAAATGACTCTTTATCCAGAATCTGCCACTTTTATTCAGTTTTTACAACGTAAAAATAATTCTCTAAAAGGAGTGGTTAAATAATGAAAAAATTATCTCTATGGTTAGCTTCTTTATCCATTATTTTACTATCTGGTTGTAGTAATAAATCAGAGCCTTATGACTATTCAACGTTACAAAATAGTAACCCAAAATCAATCCTATTGGTTCTACCTAAAAATAACTCACCAGAAGTAAAAGCAGATATTTCCGTGCTTGCTCAAGCAACAATGCCTTTAGCAGAAAAAGGTTACTATGTTTTTCCTGTTACGTTGGTGAATGAATTATTTAAAGAAAATGGTGTAACAAATGGTAATGATATTCAAAATATCAGTGCAAAAAAATTACATCAAATCTTTGGTGCTGATGCTGCAATGTATATGACAGTGGATGAATATGGTTCTAGCTATCGTGTATTTGACAGTGTCACTACTGTCTCAGCAACAGCAAACTTAGTAGATCTGAAATCCGGTAAATTGCTATGGAGTAAAGATGCTAAAGTTTCTATGAATAGTAATGGAGATCAAACTGGTGGCGTTCTTGGGTCTTTACTTGCTGCAGTAGTCAATCAAATTATTAATACTGTAACAGATCAAGGTTATAAAGTTGCAGGGCAAACAACTGAAAATTTATTTAGTGCTGGGCATAGTGGAAATATACTCTATGGTCCAAAACACCCTCTTTATCAAAAAGATCCTCAGTTACCGACTAAGTAATCTTCCCAAAGGCTATAATTTTTTATAGCCTTTTCATTCTCTCTATTCTGATATCATAAAAAAATAAGCGGTAAGATCTACATAAAAATTTACAAATTTATGTTATTATTATTCCAATTATCTTACAAAAATTTTTACTATGGCTATAAAATCTAAATATAACAATGAACAATTAGATACACTACTCAATGAATTGATTACTGTATTAGAAAAAAATAAAACCCCTGTTGATCTTTCATTAATGGTGCTTGGTAATATGGTCAGCAATATTTTACTGAATAATATCAATGACCCTGAACAACGTGAACATTTGGCAGACACCTTTTCACAAGCCTTAAAAAACTCATTAATGACTAAACACTGATATGTTTAAATTATTTCAACAACGACCTGAAGCTGAAGCACTTTCTCAACGTATCACGTGGGGACACTGGTTTAGTTTTTTTAATATTGGTATTGTCCTTTTTATTGCTTCTCGTTATGCATTCAATGCTGACTGGCCAAATACCTTGTTAGGAAAATTGTATTTCTTTATCAGTTTATTTGGGCATTTTAGCTTTATCGTTTTTGCTTTTTATTTATTACTACTGTTTCCATTAAGTTTTATTATCAGAAACCAATTAGCTTTCCGAGTTACCTCAGTAATTATTGCCACGATTGGAATGGTAATACTGTTAGTTGATACGGAAATATTTAAAACTCTCTATTTACATTTATCTCCTCTGGTTTGGAAAATTTTTATTCGCCCCAAAGAACTGACGTCTTTAATTCATTGGCAAATGATCATTCCTATTCTAGCCATTTTAATGGCAGAAATTATCAGTTCTTATTGGATATGGCATAAGCTACGTCGCTTTGCTCGTCAAAGATGGGGAAAATTTGTTGCACTGTTTTTTATTTGTTGTTTTACTGCCACACACCTTTTTTATGCGTGGGCAGATATTACTTTCTATCGTCCAATTACAGCACAAAAATCAAACTATCCGCTCTCTTATCCAATGACGGCAAAAACATTTTTTGAAAAACACGGTTTAGCCAATCATTCTGTTTTAGAGCAACAGATCAAAGAACACGGTCGCCCAGAAGCCTTTTATTTAGATTACCCTAAAAAAATACTAAACGCAGATAAAATAGAAGAGAAAACAAATGTAATTATTGTAAATATTTCGAATTTAAGTAATAAGGCAATTTCTTTAGAAAAGATGCCAAATTTAGTCGATATTCGTCTACATTCACTTAATTTTACTCAACATTACATTGCAGGTGATAGTGCAATGGCGAGTATTGTTAATTTATTTTATGGATTAACAGGGCAATATGTTGATTCTATTTTAAATGAACAAAAATCATCACCATTAATTGATATTTTAAAACAAAACCAATATAAATTTGGACTGTTTTCCACCAAAGGATTTAAAGCACCTATTTATCACCGCTCATTATTCAACCAATTAAAATTACATACTCCCCACTCTAATCAGCAAATGATTATTCAATGGAAAAAGTGGATAGAAAATTATCATACCGCTCCATTTTTTAATTATTTAGATCTTAAAGTAGCCAAAGAACAAATTCTTGATAAACAAATTGCTCAGATTTGGAGTACCCTAACAGAACAAAAATTGCTTCAAAATACGGTGGTAATTATTACCTCAGATTTAAGCAAAAAGACGGAAATGAAGAATTCATTTGATAAATTACGCACTCAAGTACCTATGATTATGTATTGGAAGGGACAAACAGAGACCTATGAGCAGTTATCCAGTCATTTGGATATTCTACCAACACTTTTAAACAATCTCTTTGGCGTAACAAACTCAACGAAAGACTACTCTCAAGGTATTGACCTAATAAATGAAAATAATCATAAGTGGCTATTAAGTGCGAATAGTAAATGGCGAGTGGCAATAATGCCAGATGGTAAACAATACCAGATACAACCGAGTCAAGGACGTTTTAAGTACTTTGATATAATGGGAAAACAGCAAAATAACGTAGATATTCCGCTTAATTTATTCTTACAACTTACTCTTGATAGTAATTATTTTATGGAAAAATAGCGGTCACATTTAAATAAAAATTTGCAAATTTATCTCAAAATCATACCGCTTAATAAAGGAAAAAAGTAATGTTAAATAATTTAGAATTAGAACATATTTTAAACATAAAATTAAATAGCCAAGCAATTAAAGACTATGCCCCTAACGGTTTACAAGTTGAAGGAAAATCTAATATTACTAAAATTATTACAGGGGTAACTGCGACCTTACCTTTAATTGAAGAAGCCATAAAACGCAATGCAGACGCTATATTGGTTCATCACGGCTACTTTTGGAAAAATGAAGAACCTTGCATTCGAGGAATGAAAGGCAAACGCATAAAGCAATTACTTATCAATGATATTAACTTATATGGTTACCACTTACCTGTTGATATTCACCCTGAACTGGGCAACAATACACAGCTTGCACAAAAATTAGGGATTACACAGCTACACGGATTAGAAGATACTCCCTACTCTATTCCTGTTTATGGTGAATTAGATACACCCATTTCAGCCAATGAATTAGCGGATAAACTTGAGAAAATATTAAATCGAAAACCAACCCTATGTGGTGACTTCACTGCTGAATATCCTCAAAAATTAATTAAAACTATTGGGATTTGTACTGGTGGTGGGCAGGATTATATTGATCTTGCTGCTCAAAAAAGATTAGACGCTTTTATTTCAGGTGAAATATCAGAGAGAACTTACCATTCTGCCTGTGAACAAGGTATTTACTACTTTGCAGCAGGACATCACGCCACAGAGAGAGATGGCATAAAAGCAGTGGGGGAATGGCTAGCAAAAGAATATAATTTGATTGTTGAATTTGTTGATATTAATAATCCTGCTTAATATCTTTATTTACACAAAATTTGCCAATCTAATTGTTTAAATCGATCTGCAAGTTTAATTATCTCTTTTTTATAAGCGGTCACATTTGGTAAATTTTTTGCAAAATCTAACCGCTTAATTGCATATTGTATTTCACCAAATCCACATTGTGAATTACGTCCTCGAGAAACTTCTAATAAAATATTATGCTCTCTTTCTGTGGGAGGAGAAATAATTTTACTTTGTAATTCTGCATTGTTGATGATTAAATCTGCTAATATTTTATGCTGTGACTTATAAACATTTTGACGTATATGAATACGCTCTTCTAAAGAAATTGCTGGTCTCACTTCTACAATATTATCTAAAAATATAAAAATAGCCTGTTGCCAATTCTTAGTATTTATCTTTTTATTGTGAGGTAAATACACAATATGCTCCATACCTTCTAATCGGCTATGATTTGATTTTATATATTCTTGTCCATCAAATTTTATACTTTGAGGAATATTAAAAGATAATTTCTGTGGTTGCTGAGAGCTATAACTTACACAAGCGGTAAGATATAAACAAAAATTTGCAAAAATAAGGAATTTTAATTTTTGCATTCTACTACCCTTTCATTTCTTTATAAGCAAGGGCTTCAATTTCAGTACGTTTAAAGACCCATTCCGTTTCCGTTGAGCTGCCTTTATCAAACCAATAGCCGCCTAAATTAAATTCTTTTAATTTTTCAACTTCCGTTAATTGATTTTTCAAAATATAACGCACCATCATTCCACGTGCTTTTTTGGCATAAAAACTAATGGTTTTGAATTTTCCCTTTTTTTCATCTAAAAAGATCGGTTTGATTATTGTTGCTTTTAACTCTTTGGTTTTTACTGAATTAAAATATTCGTCAGAAGCAAGATTAACCAGAACATTATCCCCTTGTTTATCAAGGGTTTTCTGTAATTGTTGTGTAATCACACTGCCCCAAAAATCATATAAATTTTTACCTTTTGGGTTAGTTAATTTTGTTCCCATTTCAAGACGATAAGGTTGCATTAAATCTAGTGGTTTAAGCAAACCATATAACCCTGATAAAATGGCTAAATGGGATTGAGCAAATTCAATTTCAGTTGTGGTTAAACTCGTTGCATCAAGTCCTGTATAAACATCCCCTTTAAAGGCAAATAGTGCTTGTTTGGCATTTTTATCATTATGTTCCAACTGCCATTCTGCAAATCGCACTGCATTTAAAGTGGCTAATTTATCACTGATTTTCATTAAACTCGCAAAATCTTGAGGAGAAAGCTGTTTACAAATATCAATTAGCTGTTGGCTATAAGCGGTCAGTTGTGGTTGAGTTTTTGCAAAATTAGGAGGTTGTGTTTTGTAATCTAATGTTTTTGCAGGAGAAATAATCGCTAGCATAATATTTTCCAATTTGAATAAACTTTAATAACAATGTTGATAATAAAAGAAAGGCAGAATTAATCTGCCTTAATTACACATTGATCATTAAACCTTAATAATTAATAAAGGCTTCTTGCTCCGCACCTTCTTTTTCAACAACAGGAGGGATCATATGATCACGAGTTAAACCTAATCTTAATGCAATGCCAATTGCAATGTAGATTGAGGAATAGGTACCAAATGCGATACCGATTAATAATGCTAATGAGAAGCTATGTAAGGTTGAACCACCTAGCCAAAATAGTGCTAATACCACAACTAAGGTTGTTAATGAGGTCATCAAGGTACGAGATAGCGTTTGGCTTAATGAAATATCAACAATTTCAATGGTATTTGAACGACGTACTTTACGGAAATTTTCACGTACACGGTCGAATACCACGATACTATCATTCAGTGAGTAACCCACAACGGATAAGATCGCCGCCACAAAGGTTAAATCAATCTCAATTTGTAGTAATGAGAAAAAGCCAATTGTGACAATAACATCGTGGAATAGTGCTGCAATTGCCCCTACTGCTAAACGCCATTCAAAGCGTAATCCAACATAAAGCAATAACATTGCTAATGTTGCTAATGTTCCGTAAATAGCACTTTCTGTTAATTCTTTACCCACATTTGGTCCGACAAACTCAGCACTTTTAATTTGTGCTTTTGGATCAATATGTTGATGAATAACATTAATGACATTAGTACTTACTTTGCTGTCTGCTTCCGCAGCAGGTAGACGGATCATTAAATCTTTTGTACCACCTAAAGTTTGTACTATTGCACTACCATAACCATTTTTATCTAACTCTGAACGTACTTTTCCTAAATCTGCCGATTGTGAAAAAGTGGTTTCAATCACCGTACCGCCTGTAAAATCTAATCCCCAATTTAAGCCTTTAGTCACAATAAAAAATAAGCTAAAAGCAATTACAACCAAAGAGAAAAGATAACCCGTCATTCGGTATTTCATAAATGGGATTAGCTTATAAGGAAGCTTAATCTCTGCTACATTTTGTTCTTTTCTTGCCATTTTATTCTTCCTTAAATCCACAATTTACTCACTCGTTTACCACCATATCGCCAGTTAACTAGCATACGAGTTCCAATAATTGCAGTAAACATTGAGATCATCACCCCTAACGAAAGCGTGATTGCAAAACCTTTAATTGGACCCGTTCCTACTGCATAAAGAATAATAGCCGTTAAAATAGTGGTTAAGTTTGAGTCAAAAATACTGGAAAATGCCCCACTATAGCCTTCGTGGATTGCGTGTTGAATTGAACGACCATTACGAATTTCTTCTTTAATACGCTCATAAATCAATACATTAGCATCAACGGACATACCAACAGAAAGCACAATCCCTGCAATACCTGGCATTGTTAAAGTTGCACCAATTAATGACATTAAACCAATCGTTAATACCATATTTGCTAACAAGGCTGTGGTTGCAAATAAACCAAATATTTTATAATACACTAAGCAGAAAAAGATGGTTAATGCTAAACCAAGTAACGCAGCATTCATACCTTGTGCCACATTATCAGCCCCCAAAGATGCACCAATAGTACGCTCTTGCACGATCACAATTGGTGCAATTAATGCCCCTGAACGTAATAATACGGCTAAGTTTTGAGCTTCTGCTGAAGAGTCAATCCCTGTAATTTGGAATTGACTACCAAAACGTCCTTGAATGGTTGCTACATTAATGACTTCTTCGTGCTTATCCAAAATGACTTTACCATTCGCATCTTTTTTCCCTGAATCTTTGTATTCACGGTAAAGGGTTGCCATTGGTTTTTTTAATGCTCGTTTAGTGGTTTCTGCCATTAAATTACCACCTTCACTATCTAGTTTGATACTAACTTGTGGTAACCCTCTGTCATCTTTTCCAGCCGTAGCATCAATAATATGCTCCCCTCCCACTTCAGCTTTACGATAAAGTAGTACTGGACGATTATTTTTATCCATTTTCAGCTCAGAATTGGCAGGAATAATTCCTTGAGAAACTAAGGCTTGATTGGCTTCTGTATTCACTAAACGAAATTCTAACGTTGCTGTTGCACCTAAAATTTCTTTTGCTCGAGCAGTATCTTGAACCCCTGGTAATTCAACCACAATACGATCTGCACCTTGTCGCTGAATTGTTGGCTCTGACACCCCTAATTCTTCAACACGTTTACGCAAAATTGATAAGTTTTGTTCAATTGCTGCACTACGAGAATCTGCTAACCCTGCTGCTGATGGTTTTAATAACAACACATTAGAAGAAGTATAGGTTAAATCTAAGTTATTATGATAATCACGAATAAAGCGGAATGCTTTATCTGCGGTATCGGAATCCACAAAGACAATCTCTGTTGCAAAATCTTCTAGCTTTCTGACCGCTTTATATTTTAATTTTTCTTTACGCAACTCGGTACGCAAACTGTCTTGCAACATTTCTTGTTGTTTTGCTAAGCTGGTGTTCATATCCACTTCCATTAAGAAGCGAACACCACCTAATAAATCTAACCCTCTTCGCATTGGCTTTCCACCAATATCTGCCAACCAACTTGGTGTTGCAGGGGCTAAGTTTAATGCAACTGAATAATCATTCCCTAACACATCAGCAATTTTTTCTTTTACTGGAAGCTGTTCATTTTCTTTTTCAAGACGAACTAAAATTGCCCCTTTTTCAAGATTAATGCCTTTTGGATTGATTTTCATTGAAGATAAAACACTTTGTACTTTAGCAAGTGTTTCGGTAGTTGCGGTTTGTCCTCTAGTACCAGAAATTTGTACTGACGGATCTTCACCATATAAATTTGGAAGTGCATATAATGCACCAATGGCGACCATAAAGATAACCATCAGGTTCTTCCATAAAGGAAAACGATTTAACACAATTTAATCCTGTATTAAAATTAAAAAAATTAAAGTGATTTAACTGAACCCTTAGGTAAAGTTGCCACAACGAAATCACGACGAATCGTTACTTCAGTTGTCTCATTTAATGCCATAACGATATTTTCATCAGCAACTTTAGTAATTTTGCCCATCAAACCACCACTAATTAACACTTCATCGCCTTTTGAAAGACTATCTAAAAGTGCTTTTTGTTCTTTTTGACGTTTAGCTTGTGGACGATAAACCATAAAATAGAAAATCCCACCAAAAACGACTAACATTAAAATAATTTGCATTGTGCCACCTTGAGTGCCCATATAAAACTCCTTAAAAAATTAAATAAAAAATACGGTGCTAAAATATCACAAAATTGACATTTAGACGAGAAAAATCTACCAAGAGGTAAAACCTCTCTCCCTATCACACCTTATTAATGTTAAAATAGGCACTTAATTTCATAATTCAATAGTAAAAGGTTAAAAAATGAAAAAATTATTTGTTTTGCTCGCTCTCTTTTCACCACTCACAATGGCTCACAATATTCAATTAAATCAAGCATTACCAAATGTTACAGTAGTTGAAGATGGTGAACTTATCAAAAAAAATAATGAGATTATTTATCAAGAGTGGAACTCTCGCTCTTTAGCGGGGAAAGTAAGGGTTGTCAATCATTTTGCTGGTAGAAGTGATGCTAAAGAGAAAAACAGTGCATTAATTGAAGCAATTCGTAACGCTCACTTTAACCGTTCAACTTATCAAACTACAACTATCATTAACGTTGATGATTCAACCTTTGGTACTGGTGTATTCGTAAAAAGTAAAGCAAAAAAAGGTAAACTAAAAAATGCACATAGTCAGGTAGTGTTAGATCAAAATGGTGCGGTTAAGAAAGCTTGGGATTTAAAACCAAAAGATAATTTTGTGGCAGTTCTAGATAAAAATGGCAAGGTTCAATTTGTATTCGATGGAAAACTCTCTGGAGCCCAAATTAATGAAGTTATTCAATTAGTTAAAAACCTTAATCATTAATCTTTTAGTTATTTTTGCAAGTTCCTTAAGCTTATTCAGTTTAAGGAACTTATGTCAATTTCCCCTCACTAGAAAATATTATTATTGACTTTATTTAATTAACATTCTATCATTTATAAGAATGATAGATTATTTAAAACAATGAGGTTAAAAGTGAATAAAACTATGCCATCTTCTCTTTTAAATTCAATATCACTAGAGCAAGCAGCTAAAATGTTTAATGCCTTAGGTGACCCTGCTCGTCTTCAACTATTACTGCATTTACAACAAAAAGAATGCTGCGTAAATGAGTTAGCAGAATTAGAAAACTCTAAGATTGGCACAATTTCTGCACGACTAAAGATTTTATTTGAATCCAATCTCGTCAAAAAAAGACGAGAAGAAAAATATATTTTTTACTCATTAGCAGATCATCACGTTGCACAATTGCTAGATAATATGATAGCTCATACAAATGAGTGTTCTCACACAACACCTTATTAAGGATACAACTATGAATAACCTAACTCTTTTTATTCAAAATTTCTTTATGCTTTTATTTGAATCAGCTCCTTGGCTTTTGTTTGGATTTCTAATGTCTGGACTGATAAAATTTGCACTTCCACCTAATTTTCTACATAAACATTTAGGAGGGAAAAATGTGATTTCGGTTGTTAAAGGCGCATTAATTGGTGCACCTATTCCTCTCTGCTCCTGTAGTGTTATTCCTGTTGCATTAGGTATTCGTCGCTCTGGTGCCTCTAAAGCGGCAACAACTTCATTTTTGATTGCTAGCCCTGAAACTGGTGTAGATTCTATTGCCGTTACTTATGCGTTATTAGGTCCTTTTATGGCGGTAATTCGTCCAATTGCTGCAGTGACAACGGCAATTATAACAGGCTTAACCGTTATGTTTTTTGAAAAAAAAGAGATTGATAGTAAAGAAACGGAGTCTCATCCCCTTAAGCATTCTCATCATAATAAACAATGTTGTAGCACTAAAGAAGAACCTAAAACACATTGTTGTGCTTCTCAACAAGTGGAGCAACCAAAGAAAAGTTGTTGTTCTTCTAAACAAGAACCTCAAGACGCCCTCTCTTTTTCTAAAAAAGTGTACCGTTGGTTTCAATTTAGTTTAATTGACTTGGTTAATGATACTGCAATGTGGTTATTAATAGGATTAATTATTTCTGCAGCTATTATTACTTGGATACCTTCTGAATTTTTAGAAACTTGGGGAGCAAGTTCTTATGCTTATTTGATTATGGCATTAATGGGTGTGCCAATGTATATTTGTGCAACCTCTAGTACACCTTTAGCAGTGGGACTACTCTTTGCAGGAGTTTCACCAGGTGCAATTTTAGTCTTTTTACTTGCAGGTCCCGCAACGAATGTTGCTACCTTAGCCATTGTTAAACAAGAATTAGGTAAAAAAATATTAGTTATTTATTTAAGCTGTTTGATTTTGATAAGTTTTGTTTTCGGTTGGATTACTGATTATTTAGCCAATTTCTTTCATATAGGTCTAAAAAATCAAATGATTCAAGAACATAGTATGGGAGCATCTCCTCTTTCAATTGTCTGTGGATTGATCTTATTAATATTAATGGCTTATGTACTGTATTTTAGAAAATATTTGAAGAAATAGATTTGTGGAGGTGTGGCAGATTGCAACACTTCCAGATTTTAAAAACTTAATATAATTTATCGATTTTTATTAGGTTTTAAGCACTATCTTGCCCTAATTAAAGTATGGTTTTGCCCTGATAAAACCATAATTATGACTATTAAATAAAGGAGTTATCTTACAATTTCTTCTCTTATATAATCCTGCCTCAAATCCTTTTAAAAAAAGAAATGGGTACAAATCAAACCCATTTGTAAAAAACAACAAAAAACTAACCGCTTGTTATTTTTTAATAATATCAAGCGGTTACTTTATTATAAATTATTGCAAAACCCATATATATCAATAATGTTTCATTCAAATGTTTTTTTATTTATTTATTATTTGATTAGAATCAATTTTATTTATTATTTATATGTTGATTTTTTATACATTTAATGATAAATAAAATTTACAATTCTTTAGATACTAAAAAGTATAATATCTACATAACTACTTAATACTAAAGGAGAATTATAATGGACAAGATCGCAATTCAAGTTCAATCCCTCGAAAAAGAGATGATCAAAAACAGAAGGTTTTTTCATTCTCATCCTGAAACAGGTTGGTTCACTTTCTTTACAACCGCTGTAATAGCCAATGAAATGGAGAAATTGGGTTTTAATATCAAAATGGGTAGAGAAGTTGTAGTTCCTGAACAAAGGTTAGGTTTAGGTTCTAAAGAAGAGTGTCAATTTGCTATTTTAAGAGCAAAACAGCTTTTAAATAAAGATCAAGAAAAGTTTTTAGATATTATGGAAGATGGTTTAACAGGTCTTGTGGCAGAAATAGATACCAAAAGAGAAGGAAAAGTTTTAGCTTTTCGATTTGATATAGATGGCGTTGATGTTACAGAGAGCAAAGAAGAAAGTCATCGACCGTTTAAAGAAGGTTTTAATTCAGATATTGCTGGCATCACTCATGCTTGTGGGCATGATGGACATATCACAATTGGATTGGCATTGGCATTGGCAAAATTAATAATACAAAACTTAGATGATTTTAATGGAAAATTTAAGTTTATTTTTCAAAGTGCAGAGGAAGGTACGAGAGGTGCAATTGGAATGGAAGCGGCTGGCATTTTAGATGATGTTGATTATTTACTTGGTGGGCATATGGGATTCCAAGCTAAAGAACTTGGTGGTTTAATTTGTGGTACAAATAAATTTCTAGCAACCAGTAAATTTGATGTCATTTTAAAAGGAAAGTCTGCCCATGCAGCGGGTGCACCTCAAGATGGTTCAAATGCGTTATTAGCAGCAGCTCAAATTACTTTAAATATGCACGCTATTACAAGACACAGTGATGGTGTAACCAGAATTAATGTTGGCATTTTAAAAGCAGGGGAGGGCAGGAATGTTATTGCCCCTAATGGGTATTTAGCTTGTGAAACTAGGGGAGAGACAACAGCCCTAGACCAATTTATGTTTGAGCAATGTGAAAAAATTGTAAAAGGCGTAAGTTTAGCTTATGGCGTTGATTATGAAATTATTAAAACAGGGGGAACTGCTGGAGGAGATAGTGATGAAGAAATAACGAATATTTATTTTGAAGCAGCACAAAATTCTCCTTTTATAGATAATAACAAAATCATCAAAAACTTAGATTTTGGTGCTTGTGAAGACTTTGCTCATTTTATGCAAGGTGTACAAAATCAAGGGGGGAAAAGTGCTTATTTGATGATAGGAACTAAGTTAGCAGCAGGGCATCATAATGCTAAATTTGACTTTGATGAAAAATCCCTTTTAGCTGGAACTGATATTTTTCTAAGATCTGTTTATAGATTAAATTCCATATCACAAAATGGAATTTAGGTTATAAAATTAGTGAGATTCTAAATTAAAATTGGAGGTGGTTTTATGGAAACATTAAAACTTATTGTTGCTGCATTGGGAGTTATTGCAGTAGTTGTTTTATTAATTAAAAAATTTGAAACTAAAACAGTACTAATTGGAGTTGGATTAATTCTTTGTGTATTGTCATTAAAACCAATGTTGGCACTTGGTGCTTTCACTAGTTATATGACAAAAGCAGGACTAATTAAAGCCATTTGTGCAAGTATGGGATTTGCATTTGTGATGAAATATACTAAATGCGATAAACATTTGGTTAAATTACTGACTAACCCACTTAGAAATATCGGTTTTTTATTAATACCGCTAACCGTATTAGTTACTTATTTTATAAATATTGCGATACCTTCCGCATCAGGTTGTTCTGCTGCTGTAGGGGCAACCTTAATTCCATTACTAATGGCTTCAGGAGTGAGAGCAGATATGGCTGCAGCCGCTGTGTTTGCTGGCACATTTGGTGGTGTTTTAAGTCCAGGATCGGCGCATAACAACTACATCACAGATTTAGTGAAAAAAACAAATCCTGAGTTTACAGTACAAGAGGTAATAAAAGTACAATTACCAAGTGCTTTAGTCGCATTAGTAGTAACCCTTTTTGCTATCAGTGTTGTGGCATATTTGCTAAAAGATTATCAAAAAGGTAAGAATTTTATGTTAGAACCGAATTTGATAGACAGTCAGCAAGATGATGCTGAAAATGGAGAACCAGTGAATTATCTATATGCTGTTATGCCTTTAGTTCCTCTTTTTATTTTAATAGTGGGAGCGACAAGTTTAAAAGAACTCCCGTTTTTAGCTTGGACAAATATGGGAGTTGCAGAAGCGATGATACTCGGTGCAATTTTAACTATTTTTGTTACTTTGACAAATCCACAGCATATCACCAAAGAATTTTTTAACGGAATGGGAAAAGCCTATGCTAATGTAATAGGTATTATTATTGCAGCAGGTGTTTTTGTTGTTGGTTTAAAATCTTGTGGTGCAATTGATGCCGTTATTGAAGTACTAAAAAGCGAACAGGAGTATGTTAAATTTGGAGGCACCTTTGTCCCATTTTTAATGGGAATGGTAACAGGATCTGGTGATGCGGCAGCTTTTGCTTTTAATCAAGCAGTTACTGTTAAAGCGACTGAGCTTGGTTTTGATCAGGCAACATTAGGAATGGCTGTTGCAATAGCTGGAGCATTAGGAAGAACTGCTTCTCCAATAGCAGGTGCTTGTATCGTTTGTGCA
Organism: Phocoenobacter atlanticus subsp. cyclopteri; assembly: GCF_018343795.1. GTDB lineage: Bacteria > Pseudomonadota > Gammaproteobacteria > Enterobacterales > Pasteurellaceae > Phocoenobacter > Phocoenobacter atlanticus. Next base: position 98,506 of record NZ_CP074346.1, on the reverse strand, counting down.
GGTATTGCTGGAGCAAATCCAATTCAAATAGCGAAAAGAACAGGATTAGGTATGCTTATTTCTATTTGTGTAATTGCCTTTATCATTTTATAGGAGAAATATTATGAAGATTGTAGAACGCTTTTTGAATTATACGAAGATTAATACCACAACAAATAGGGAAAATGGTGTAAAAGGTATTATGCCATCTAATCCCACAGAGCTTGAATTAGCAAAGTTTATTAAAGCTGAATTGGAAGAACTGGGTATAACAGATATAAACCTAGATGATAGAGCCATTTTGATCGCAAGATTACCCTCAAATATGGATAAACAAGTGCCTAGTGTTGCATTTTTTGCACACCTTGATACTAGTGCAGAACAACAAAATGATACCAAAGCAAAAATTGTTAAATATGATGGCGAGGATATTTGCTTAAATAAGGAGCTTAACATTTATTTAAAACAAAGTGATTTCCCTGAGCTTCATAATTACCAAGGTGACGATATTATCGTGACAGATGGGACAAGTTTACTTGGTGCTGATGATAAGGCAGCGATTGCAAGCATAATGAATATGCTGGAATATTTTGTTGAACATCCTGACATAAAACATGGGGAAATTGTTGCTTGTTTTGTACCTGATGAAGAGCAGGGATTAAGAGGAGCAAAAGCATTAGATATAAGCAAAGTAAATACCGATTTAGGCTATTGTTTGGATTGTTGTGGTATAGGAGAGTTTATTTATGAAAATTGGAATGCTGGAGACTGTGTTGTTACTTTCAATGGAGTCTCAGCTCATCCAATGAATGCAAAAGGTAAACTTATAAACTCTCTTTTAATGGCACATAAATTTATTTCACTTTTACCAAGTGGAGAAGCACCTGAATATACTGAAAATAAAGAGGGATATTTTTGGGTAAAAGAGCTTTCTGGAAATAGTGCAAAAACTATTTTAAAACTTGATATAAGGGAGTTTGATGATAAAAAATACGTACAAAGAATGCAATTTTTACAAGATTTAGTGGATAGTTTAAATAAAGTATGGGGAAATAGAATTGATATCACCTTAACGGATAGATATAAGAATGTTTATAATTATTTAAACGATGAAGATGCTCCTGCTATTACCTACGTTAAGCAAGCTTTTAAAAACTTGAACATTCAAGAAAAAATTATACCTATGAGAGGAGGTTATGATGGAGCGATAATCTCGGCTAAGGGTATTCCTTGCCCTAATATTTTTACAGGAGCACATAATTTCCATTCAATTTATGAATATTTACCAGTAAAATCACTACAAGCCTCAAGTAGAGTAACCCAAGAAATAGTCACTTTAATTGCACAAAGTGAATAATATTTGTAATGAAGGAAGTACAAGAGTGATGTTGCACAATAAGGCTAAATAATAAATATTTATTTAGCCTTATTATTTATCTTTAGGCATACTAGACAAAAATTATGTCACAAAAAAATACTAAGAATTAAGCTCTTAATATCTGAAATTTATCATACTCCATTCTAGAATGCACCTTCCCAAAATTCAGATAGAGCAACTACTCCTTGAATATCATTTTGTTTAAGAGGCACAAATAAAGCTTGTAACTCTTGGTATTGTTCCATTAAATCATCAAGTTGTGTCATTATTTCACGCTGTCTTTGACTTCGTTTTTGCCAAAATTCATTAGGTTGTTGCTCGCTTAAAATTTGATTTACAATTAAACCTTTGCAAGGTAAATGACTGGCGTGTAGTTGCTTCAACGCTCGTTTGGTTTCTGCGATCGGCAAGGTTTCTGCAATCAATACTAACACAATGGCGGTTTTCTCTTGATTGTGCAAAATATCCCTTGCTTGTGAGAATAACTGACGGCGTTTTTCTAATACACTCACAGCCTCAGACCAACGATTATTTTCTTTTACAAAAGGATTAAAGCTACGTTGCTTATCTAAATTTTGTGACGCTTCTCGTAATTTAGTTTGATGTTTTTGCTGAGCGAGTAATCCATCTGTCCACGCTTGCATCATTTCAGGTAAACTTAACAAACGCAAAGTATGCCCTGTTGGTGCGGTATCAAAAATGATGTGTTGATAATCCGCTTGTGCATCAACTAAATGCTGACAAATGGCTTCCAACATTGCCGCTTCTTCTGCACCTGGTGCGTGATGAGAAAGTTTTAAAAACTCTCGTAATTTAGGCATCATATCAGGGTTGGTATAAGCTCGTAGGGTATTTTCTACCTGTTCAAAATGCTTATGAATAACGGTATGAGAATTAAGCTCAATCGCATCCAAATTATCGTTAATTCTGGTTGCTTTGTGGCTAAGCTCAATCGCCAAAGCATCCCCTAAGCTGTGAGCAGGATCAGTTGAAATAATCAGAGTTTTACGCCCAAGACCCGCAAAATGCACCGCCAACGCTGCTGATGAAGTGGTTTTACCTACACCACCTTTACCACCAACAAAAATGACTTTTTTATCTAATAAGCTATTAACTAACTTCATTTTATACCTCAATTTATCTCTTATTAACAACCGCTAATTAACAGCAACCAAAATGCTCTAAGGGCGATTTTTCAATTCCCATACGAGTATGCCATTCGTGAAAGGCTTCTAAGAAAATGGGTTGTAATTCAAGGGTATAAAATGCAACAGGATTAGGTACGCCAAGACTTTCAGCAAAAAGCATTAACATAAACAAATCCGCCTCATCACGATTTGCTCTCGCAAGTGTTTGACGATAAGGGGCGTGATAAAACTCATTTAAGCCTTGCAAGAACTCTTGCAAGGCTGTTTTACAGTTATGTGTCATCACATTATTCAGCTTGTTTATCTTTTGATGGCCATTCTTTTCTAAGCACAGATACGCACTCAAAAGATACCATAATAGATGCGATTAAAATAACAATATCTAACACTAATAATAACCACTGCTCTTTAACATAGAAAGCTTGTAATTGGATTAATAATGCCATTACTGTCATACATAGAAGAAATGCCATTGGTAATAAAGTGTACCAGCTCTTAATACCTCTACGTAATAACATCACAGATACAATTAATAAAGTTAAACCTGCCATTAACTGGTTCGTTGTACCGAATAAAGGCCAGATTGTTAAACCACCTGCACCATCATCGCCACCCGTTCCGAATACTAATCCGATACAGATACCTACCGCTGATAATGTTGCTACAGTACCATTTTTCAAGATTGGTAAGTTATAGATTTCACCAAATTCTTGTACGATATAACGTTGTAAACGCACACCTGTATCCATTGTTGTTCCAGCGAATAATGCCGCCATTACCGTTAACATTGTGACTGAAATTTCTTTACTGATTCCGACACCTTGATTGATGATTTCACCACCACCATTAATAAATGCACCGATCGAACCTTTACCAAATGCAGTATAAACAGCTTCCCAATCAGCTAAGGTTGCAAAACCTGCTGTTGCAGCAATGATTGCACCAAGAGAAAGCATTCCTTCGCCCATAGCACCAAAGTACCCCACAAAACGAATATCTTTTTCGTTGTTAATTTGTTTTGACGTTGTACCTGATGAAACTAAACCGTGGAAACCTGAAATCGCTCCACAGGCAATGGTTACGAATAATAATGGCATAATCGGTGGGGTACCGTTTGGCATATTTTCATTAAATGCTGGTGCCACCACATCTGGGGCAAATAGCATAATTGAAACGTATAAAATACCTAACCCAATAAATAATTGTAAACCATTGATATAATCACGAGGTTGTAACAACATCCATACAGGAAGTAATGATGCCACTGCTGCATAAGCAAAAAGAATTAAAATCCACCAACCAGTGCTGCTCATTCCCATCATTTCTGTTGGTAATGCAATCGGACATTGTGGGCCTAACCAAATTAACGTATATAATGCAATAACACCTACAATTGACACAATTGGTAGTGATAATTTAAAACGATAAATCGCTTGTCCAATGATAAATGCGACAACTAAAGCACCCCAAACTGGTAATACCGAAGAAGGAGTTTTGACCATCATTCGAGCAATTACAGTACCAAAAGCCGTATTTACCATTAGTAATAATAGGAAAATTACTACCATCAACAATGCTCTTGCACGACCTCCAATGACTTTACCTACGATAAAGCCCATTGATTGACCACGATTACGCACTGATGCCCAAATCGCAGACATATCGTGTACACCTGCCATAAAGATCGTACCAAATACAACCCAAATAAAAGCAGGTACCCAACCCCAAATTACAGCAATCGCTGGACCAATGATTGGAGCAGCTCCTGCAACTGACGTAAAATGATGTCCCCAAAGCACATATTTATTGGTTGGTACGTAATCGATACCATCTTTAAATTCGTGAGCAGGCGTTTTGAAATCATCACTGAGTTTAAAAATTTTTTCAGCGATAAATTTTGAATACACAAAGAAGCCCAATGCCATACAGCCTAAGCCTGTGAGTAATAGAAAGATACTATTCATAAAAAATCCTTATAAATAAAAACCCACTTAAAATGAACATTAAGTGATATAAATGTGACAAGTATATTTTTTGAGGAAAAGAAGTGGTTTTAGAAAACCGTATCCAGTTAGTAAATATACTAAATTTATAAATTAAAAACAAGTAGCTATCTATCAACTAAAAATTTAGATAGCTACCATAAAATTATCACTTATCTTTCTTTATTCTTCTTTATCCTTGAGAAACAATAATTCGCCCTTCAACTACATCAAGTGTAATTAAATTATTCGGCAATAATCGTCCACTTAAAATCTGTTGAGCAAGTGGATTTTCAAATTCTTGCTGAATCGCACGTTTCAACGGTCTTGCACCAAAGAGTGGGTCAAAGCCCGCTTTTGCAATATGTGTAAGGGCATTATCACTCACTTCAATTTGATAACCATTACTTGCCATTCGGTTAATTAAGCGTTGTAACTGAATTTTTGCAATCGCTTTGATATTTTCTTCGCCCAATGAATGGAAAACGACAGTCTCATCAATTCGGTTGATAAATTCAGGTCTAAAATGTTGCCCAACAACACTCATTACCATTGTTCGCATTTCTTCATAGTTCGCTTCCGTATGTCCTTGAATTAAATCTGAACCTAAGTTTGACGTCATAATCACCACCGTATTACGAAAATCAACAGTACGACCTTGTCCGTCTGTTAAACGCCCATCATCAAGCACTTGTAATAAAATATTAAACACATCACTATGTGCTTTTTCTACTTCATCAAGCAAAATCACAGAGTAAGGACGACGACGTACCGCCTCCGTTAAGTAGCCCCCTTCTTCATAGCCCACATAACCTGGAGGTGCACCGACCAAACGAGAAACGCTGTGTTTTTCCATAAATTCTGACATATCAATGCGAACCATTGCATTTTCATCATCAAATAAGAAATTCGCCAAGGTTTTGCAAAGCTCGGTTTTTCCTACCCCTGTTGGACCTAAAAATAAGAATGAACCAATCGGGCGATTTGGATCAGATAATCCTGCTCGGCTACGGCGGATCGCATTTGCCACCGATTCCACCGCTTCATTTTGCCCAATCACACGCTTGTGCAATTCTTGTTCCATTTTGAGCAATTTTTCTTTCTCGCCTTCCATCATTTTTGCCACTGGAATACCCGTTGCACGAGAAAGCACTTCGGCAATTTCTTCTTCGGTCACTTTGGTGCGTAATAAGTGATTTTCCGTGCCTTGCTCTTCACGCTCTTCCGCCTCTTTGAGCTGTTTTTCTAAGGCTGGAATCACGCCATATTGCAACTCTGACATTTTCTCATAGTTGCTTTCACGCTTAGCTTGTTCCATCAAAATACGGCTATTTTCTAATTCCTCTTTTAAGTGTTGCGTGCCTAAAAGACTTGATTTTTCCGCTTTCCATACTTCTTCAAGTTCGGCATATTCACGTTCCTTAGCTGTCATTTCTTGCTCTAATTTTGCTAAACGCTGACGGCTTGCCTCGTCATCTTCTTTTTGTAACGCTTGCTGTTCCAATTTAAGCTGAATAATACGGCGATCCAAACGATCCAACGGCTCAGGTTTAGAATCAATTTCCATTCGCACGCTTGACGCTGCCTCATCAATTAAATCAATCGCTTTATCTGGCAACTGACGATCGGAAACATAACGATATGACAGGGTTGCTGCCGCTACAATCGCAGGATCGGTAATTTTAACGTGATGATGAATTTCATAACGCTCTTTCAAGCCACGCAAAATCGCAATGGTGTCTTCCACCGTTGGCTCATCAATAAACACCTTTTGAAAACGACGTTCCAACGCTGCATCTTTTTCAATATATTGACGATATTCATCTAAAGTTGTCGCTCCCAAGCAGTGCAATTCGCCACGTGCTAACGACGGTTTTAATAAATTTCCTGCGTCCATTGCACCGTCACTTTTACCTGCACCAACCATTGTGTGAATTTCATCAATAAATAAAATTACCTGCCCTTCTTCTTTGGCAAGCTCTTTTAACACTGCTTTTAAGCGTTCTTCAAATTCACCACGATATTTTGCCCCTGCAATCAATGCCCCCATATCCAATGAAAGCACACGTTTATTACGTAATCCTTCTGGTATTTCATTATTCACAATACGTTGTGCTAAGCCTTCCACAATCGCCGTTTTACCCACACCCGGTTCGCCAATTAACACAGGATTATTTTTAGTACGACGTTGCAACACTTGAATCGCTCGGCGGATTTCTTCATCTCGTCCAATCACAGGATCAAGCTTGCCCGCTTTGGCTCGCTCGGTTAAATCAATGGTATATTTATCTAGTGCTTGACGTGTTTCTTCTGCGTTTGGGTTATTCACTTTCTCGCCCCCTCTAATTTGTTGAATCGCATTTTGTACTTTCGCTTTATTTAAACCGAGCTGTTTCAATAATTGCCCTAACTCGCCACGATCTTCTAAGGCAGCTAACACAAAGACTTCCGATGAAATATAGCTATCGCCCATCTCTGTCGCCAGTTTTTCGCATAAGGTTAATAAACGAATAAATGGCTGGCTTGGTTGGGTGTTTGCCCCTTGAACCTGTGGCAATTTGTTAATCAGCGTATTTAATTGATTTTGCAACGCCACCACATCAACTTGTAAACTGGTGAACAGCGGAGCTACACTGCCTTCTGATTGTTTTAATAACGTAATCAGTAAATGTGTTGGTTCAATATAATTATGATCTTTTCCAATAGCTAACGACTGAGCCTCGCCAATCGCTTCTTGGAATTTACTGGTAAATTTTTCAATATTCATTTGCTTTCCCCTCTAAATATTAAGGATTAAATTCTAAGTTTGATGTTGAATAAACTTCAAACTATCACAAAGAATAGATGGGGGATTTTTAATAAATTTCAAGTAATAAAATAACAAGCAACTATTTTATTACGCAATATTTAAGCGGTAAGATAGTAATTAAAATTTGCAAATTTTGATCAACATCCTACCGCTTGCTTAATTAGAGCATATTCATATTTTTTGTTACAATGGCTCTTCTATTTTCTATCTATCAAATAAAATGTATCAAAAATTTACAATCTGCTACCAAAATAACGACTTTGTTGTTATCAATAAACCTGCGGGCATTAGTGTTCATAAAGATAATGAAGAAACAGGATTAACCACACAACTTGCTCAACAGTTAGGCATAAAACAAGTGTGGTTGGTACATCGTTTAGATAAAGTAACGTCTGGCTTGTTGATTTTGGCATTAAAGCGTGAGGTAGCGGTCACATTCTCGCAACTTTTTGCAAATCATCAAATTCAAAAAACGTATTGGGCATTAGCCACCAACAAACCGAGAAAGAAACAGGGGAAAATTGTGGGGGATATGGAGCGTTCTCGTAATGGAGCGTGGAAGCTGTGTCATAGTAAACAAAATCCTGCAATTACACAATTTCACTCTCACTCAATTGAACCTAACCTACGTCACTTTATTCTTCAGCCAAAAACGGGAAAAACCCATCAATTACGTGTTGCAATGAAAAGTTTAGGTAGCCCAATTTTGGGGGATAAACTTTATGGTGGGGGAAATACTGATCGTGTTTACCTACACGCTTATCAATTAGAATTTGTCTATCAAAATCAACCAATCAAAATAAGCTGTGTTCCTCAAAAGGGAGTATTGTGGCAAAAGCTAGATATCTAAAAAAATCGAGAATTGACAAATTTAATTCCTCACGTAGAGACAGGGCATGCCCTGTCTCTACAATATATTTATACATCAATAAGTTATATTAAAAATCAATAAAATATAGCGGTTAGATCTAGTTTAAAATTTACAATTTTTATGCTTGCTTTTCTTAATAGCATCTACATAATCATTATTGATTTTAAGAAAAAATCTAAACTAACATTCCCCACAAATCATACTCATCAGCCTCTGTAATGACTACATTTACCACTTCACCAACTTGTATTTCTGTATTTTGTGGATTGTTTACATAAACTAAACCATCAATTTCAGGAGCGTCCGCCATTGAACGACCAATAATACCTTCATCATCAATTTTATCAATAATCACCGCTAATGTTTTACCTATTTTTTGTTGTAAACGTTGTGCGGAAATTTGTTGTTGAAGTTGCATAAAGCGATGAAAACGTTCTTCTTTCACTTCTTCTGATACTTGATTTGGCATATCTGTTGCCGTTGCACCATCAACAGGGCTAAATTTAAAACAGCCCACTCGGTCTAACTGTGCTTCTTTTAAGAAATCTAATAGTAGTTGAAAATCCTCTTCTGTTTCGTCTTGAAAGCCGACAATAAAAGTAGAACGCAAGGTTAATTCAGGGCAAATTTCACGCCATTTTTTAATACGTTCAAGAGTACGATTAATAGAACCGGGGCGTTTCATTGCTTTTAATATTTTAGGGCTTGCGTGTTGTAATGGAATATCTAAATAGGGCAAGATTTTCCCTTCTGCCATTAATGGAATTAAATTATCGACGTGCGGATAAGGATAAACATAATGCAAACGCACCCAAATACCGAGTGAACCTAATTCTTCACATAAGCTAATTAAATTATTTTTTATCGGTTTACCTTGCCAAAATACCGTTTTTGATTGACTTTCTTTACCTTGTTCTAAAGAATAGGCAGAAGTATCTTGTGACACGACTAACAATTCTTTTACCCCTGAATCTCGTAGCCGTTTCGCTTCATCTAAAACCTGTGTGATAGAACGGCTCTCTAATTTTCCTCGCATTGAAGGAATAATACAGAAAGTACAATGATGATCGCAACCTTCTGAAATTTTTAAATAAGCATAATGCTTTGGCGTTAATTTAACACCTTGTGCAGGAACAAGGTTTACATAAGGATTATATTCAGGCTTTGGTACATATTTATACACTTGTTGCATTACTGCTTCATAGCTGTGAGGACCTGTAACTTCAAGTACTTTAGGATGAACTTCACGAATACGATCCTCTTTTGCCCCTAAACAACCAGTGACAATCACTCGCCCATTTTCGGCTAAGGCCTCCCCTATTGTTTCTAACGACTCTTGTACTGCACTATCAATAAACCCACAAGTATTGACAATAACCAAATCTGCATTTTCATAACTTGGAATAATGTTATAACCATCAGTACGTAATTCCGTTAAAATACGTTCTGAATCCACTAAATTTTTAGGACAACCTAAACTGACAAAACCAATATTTGGCATACTATTCATAAAATCATCTCAATAATCACTCAAAAAAACTATTTTAACAATTGCGTTAAAATATCTAAATAGATCAAACCTGATTTGGCAAGATCTTCACAACTCACACACTCATCAACTTTATGAATGGTTTTATTCAAAGGTCCAAATTCTATAATTTCCGCGCCCATTTGAGCAATAAAACGTCCATCTGACGTTCCCCCTGATGTATCTAATTTAGGGGTAATATTTGCAAATTTTTCAATTGATCGTACCGCTATATCAATCAACTTACCCTCTGCTGTTAAAAATGGGTTGCCTGATAAATTCCACTCAATACGATATTTCAACTGATGTTTTGCTAATAACTCTTCGACGGTATTTTTAATTATTTCCGCATTGATTTCTGTACTAAAGCGTAAATTAAACTGCACATAAAGTTGTGCAGGAATGACATTATTACTGCCTGTCCCTGCGTGAATATTAGCAATCTGTAAACTTGTCGCAGGGAAAAAATCATTACCCTTATCCCATTGATAATTCACTAACTCATCTAACATTGATGTTGCTTTATGCACAGGATTTTCTGCTAAATGAGGATAAGCTACGTGTCCTTGAACGCCCTCAATATAAAGATCCGCAGTGATAGAACCTCGACGCCCATTTTTAATCGTATCACCTAACTTTTGACTACTCGACGGTTCACCAACCACACAATAATGAACCGCTTCATTACGTGCCATTAATGTTTCCACCACTTTAACTGTCCCATCTTTTGCAGCAGCTTCTTCATCAGAAGTAATCAACAACGCCACTTTACCTTTATGATCTGGATTATTTCTTACAAAGTCACGAACTGCAATCACCATTGCGGCAAGTGAACCTTTCATATCCGCCGCACCACGTCCATAAAGCATATCACCCACAATCTCTGCACTAAATGGAGGGTATTGCCATTGTGACGTATCGCCTACTGGCACAACATCAGTATGCCCTGCAAAAGCGATACAAGGTGAAGTTTCTTTATCATTACTTTCACCGTGAGTTGCCCATAGATTTAAAGTATCCCCAAACTCAAGCCACTCAATATTAAAGCCTTCTTTTGCTAAAATATCAGCAATCACTTTTTGACAGCCTTTATCTTCAGGGCTAATAGACTCTCTCTGAATTAAATTTTGAGCAAGTGTTATAATTTCATTTTTCATTTTATTTTAACTTCGCTGTATATTCATTTGCATTAAAACCAAGTAACACCACATCATCTTTAATGGTAATTGGACGTTTAATTAACGTAGGATTTTCTAACAACACCTTTAATGCTAATTCTCGGTTTAAATTATCTTTAATGTCTGAATCTAAATTTCGCCAAGTTGTAGAACGCTTATTCACCAGCTTATCCCAACCTAAAAGAGCTTCTATATTAATTAACCAATCTTTATCTAATCCATCCACACGATAATCGTGTAAAGTTGCTGGTAAATTATTATCCACACACCATTTCAGTGCTTTTTTAACAGTGTCACAGTTTTTTATGCCATAGAGAGTAATCATTGTTTGATCCTATTATTTTTAAGTATTGGAATAAGTTTAACAAAATTTAACTGTTTTTTATATTATAAGTATTGATTAAAGAATCTATAAACTAGAAGTATTTAATTTTTAGATAAATTTGCAAAAAGTTGCATTTACCTAACCGCTTATAAAGCGTTATTTTTACGATCCTTATCGCAAAATTAAAATAATTTTTATTTGGAGATAAAAATTTCGATTATAGTCATACAAATATAATCACACAAAATTATCACTATGAATAAATTAACCACAATGGAACTCTTTGATATTAAATCAAAAATTTATACCATAAGAGATAAACACGTAATGTTAGATAGGGATTTGGCTCTGCTTTATGGGGTTGAAACCAAAAGAATAAATGAAGCGGTAAGAAATAATCCTAGATTGTTTACAGAACAAGGCGTTTATATGCTTGCGACAATTCTGAAAAGTAAGGTTGCTTCTGAAATTACTGTTTCTATTATTAAAAGGAGAACATAAAAATGCACAATAGTATATTTTCACATCGTATTCCTAACAATGCTAAAGTAGCTAAACAACCTACAAGAAAAACTCAACAACAATATACACAGAAAGATAATGAAGATACTTACTGGTCTATTAAAGATATCGCAGCTTATATCAAACAAAGCGAAAGGACGGTGAGGAGGAATCTACTTAATGACCCAATATTTCCCCGCCCTATACAATTTGGAGAGAACACTTCAAAAAGGTGGTTAGCAAGTGAAGTTAAAGTTGCCTTATTACTCTTTAGAAAGTAAAAATAATAAGGAATAATATATTCCACGATATTTTTATTATTATATTTGAAAAGTAGTATAACTAAATGAATACTAGATGTTGAATAGATCTCCAATAAAGTCGCAAATTGCGACTTCACGGGACATTTAAAAGAGACCGTTCAAAATTTCAGATTAAGCCTCAATGTCTGTATATAAAATTGTTGATATTTTTTCAACTGAAATAATAAGATCATCAACTGAAGGCATTATTCTATAATCATATACTAATGCCTTAAATTCATTTTCATAAAATGATCTTAAATCATTCAATACTTCACGAGGGTTACAGAAAATATCTACTGATGAGAATGAAGCTTTAGCCCAATCATCATTAAATTGATACTCATCATCAGCCCTAACTTTTTTGAGCATATTTATAAATTCATCACTATCAATAAATAATTGAATATCATCTTGTTGCATCAAGAAAAATAAATCATAAAAATGTCTTATTTTACTTTTAGTATTTGTATAGTTACTATCATTATGATCATCATATGAAGCCCTTGCTATAGCACTAATTTTTTCACAAAATGTTCTTTTATAATCAAGAATGTTGATATCAAAAGGCTCTAAATGATACTTCTGTATTAGTTCTCTCGCTTCCTTATTTTGATTGTTTAAAAAATCATAAATATAAGTATTAATTTTCTTAGTTACATAAGGCTCTGGTTGAGTAAAGGAGTTTAATTCAAGAATTAATTGCTCTTTTGCATGCCCCCATAATCCATCCATAATTTTGGGATATTCATATACTGTTTTTCTAAACTTTGAGCCTTTAGATGTATAATCCGTCTTATGCTCAATAAAGTTTTCATCCAGTATTGCTTTCTCAATATTTTTAATGAGATTTTTAGTTTGATTTGCACTCAAGTCTTTATTAATAATGGCTAAATCAATATCTTCTGAAAATCTATGGATGATTTTATATGCTTTAGATAACGATGTTCCACCTTTAAATATAGCAACATCAACGTATTTACTTTCACTTAATTTTTTAAGAATATAGGTCACCCAGTAATCTTTTTCTACATAAATACTTGCTAAATTAAGGCTCTTGGCTGTTGCTTCAATTAAATCTCTGAAGTCCTCTTGCTCTGTATGCAATATCATATAATGTTCCAATCTCTTGTATTCTGTAAAACTTCTTTATTCAACTCTATTTTATAGGAAGTTAATGGATTAAGCGAAGATTTGAGTCTATCCAAATATAATACTTCACCTAAACTTTGTAATATAGCACCTAATAACGCTCGTGTTCTTGGTGTATATTTAAGCGCCAAAGAGACCATTTTTTCCAGCTCCTGAGATGATAAAGAGCCTATGATTTTTGCAATTCTCTGTACTGTTTCAGTTGGTGTAGTCGCTGGTATTCTTTTAATATCTTTTAGAGCATCCAAAATTTGTAGTAAGTAAATATCATCTTTTTGAGCATTTACCCTTATAGGAACAAATTTCACATTAATGTTATCAATAGAAACCTTTTTATATGGCTTATTGGTAGCAAGTGTAATCTCATTTGCCACTTGAGTCGTTAATCCTAATTTTCTAAATACATTACATCCTGTTTCATAAACTATATCATCCGTTGAGGTGATAAGACTTTCGATTTTTTCTATAGAGCTTGGTTCTAATTCACCAAAAGATCTTTTCTTAGGTTTATAGAACTTCCCTTTTGATACTTTTTTTATTACCCCTTTTTTAAAAAGCCGACTTAACTCTATCGCTACACTTGATTTTTCAGGGCAAGGAATATCTTTATAGGTAAAAAGTCTTCCATCTTCAACCGTTGAAATAAAGGTTCTGGTGGTTTCTGCAACAGACATAATTATTACCTCAATACTAAATTATTAATAATATATATTATATTATATTATGAAATGTTTTTAAAGTAAAAAACTTTTCTTTCCTATTATATTATTCATATCAAAATAATCACAAATCTGTTAACCATATATGTACCATAAAATTGACAATACAAATTTTTATCTTCTCCATTATTTAATGAGCAAGAGCTTAACCCCAAGTATGAAAAAATTATTGATGGATTAGAGAGAACACCTCTAGGTCCACAAAGAATTAAAATTCATAATATTTTAAAAGGATTTATTGAGCATAAATTAGAAGCAATCATTCTCAATGGCGAAATGGGAACAGGTAAAACGTATGTGTCTATTGCCACTGCTGCAATTTATCACAAATATAACCCTAAACCTATTTTCGTCATATGCCCTCCCCATTTAGTATATAAATGGAGAAGAGAAATATTATCAACGATACAAAATGCAAAAGTCACCGTCATTAATGGTAGTGATGCGATTAATAAACTGTTGAAATTGCGTGAACAAGTATTAAATAAAACCTTAGATAATACTATTCCACAATTTATTGTTATTGGACGAGTTCGTATGCGAATGGGCTTTCATTGGAAACCTGCATACACTATTCGTAAGATCCATAGCATTACAACACTTAATAACAGTGAAAAAGTCTCTCATACTGATGAATATATTGCTTGTTCACATTGTGGTGATTTTTTTATTGATAGTGATAAAAATTTCGTTGATGTAAATCGGTTTACAGATGAATTTTCTAATGATCAACAATATTGTAGTAAATGCTCAAACCCATTATGGACAATGCACCATCGAGCAAATACAGGTAATGATAATAAAGAATTACAATTAATAAAATTCTTACAAAAATTACCAGGTATTGGCAAAGTGACGGCTCAAAAAATGGTTCAACAATTTGGTGTCGAGCAACTCACCAGTATTATTGATGATAATATTTATGAATTTGTAAACTTATACGATCCTGAAAAACAAGGTGAGTTTTATTTCACTGATAAACACGCAAAACGTATTGAGCGATCTTTAGGACGATTAGAATTTGCCTTACGGTTTATTTCTTATCAACCAAGTGAGTTTATTAAACGTTATTTTCCAAGAAAATTCTTTGGGCTTGCGATTGCTGATGAAGCACACGAATACAAAAATTCAGGCTCTGCACAAGGGCAAGCAATGGCTGTATTATGCAGTGCTTCAGATCAAGTGTTACCTTTAACAGGTACCTTGATGGGAGGATATGCAAGTGATTTATTCCATTTATTATGGAGAATTATGCCAAGTTTTATGCGTTCACAAGGCTTTTCTGCCAATCAATCTAATTCATTAGGAACAGCAGAAATGGACTTTATGCGTAGATATGGAGTGCTAATTGATGTGATTAAAACGACGAATGGTCCTGCTCATAAAACAGCAAAAGGTAACCAAACTCGTACATCTGTTAAAAAAGCACCTGGATTTTCTCCTATGGGTATTGCAAAACATATCCTACCATTTACTGTCTTTATGAAATTAAATGATTTTGGTAATGAATTACCTGCTTATACGGAAAATACGCATACCGTATCGTTACCAGCAGATATGCAAAAATACTATAAAGATTTGGAAGATAAACTGATTGGTATTATGCGAGAAGCCATACGTAAAAAGGATAATTCACTGATTGGATTAGTGATGACTTTCTTACTAAGATGGACTGATACTGCATTTAGAGAAGAAGTGCTTTATCATCCAAAAACGAAAAAACCATTAGTTAATGTCCGTCATCATTTTGATGAAAATAGACCAATGCCAAAAGAGCAAGATTGTATAGATCTTTGTTTAGCACAAAAGCAACAAAATCGTAAAGTGATTATATACACTACCTATACAGGTAAACACGATACAATGACACGATTAAAAGGCTTTTTAGAAAACAAAGGACTTAATGTAGCGGTTCTTCGTTCTAATGTGAAAACAGATGAACGAGAAGACTGGATTGCAGATAAAGTAGAGCAAAACATTGATGTTTTAATCACAAACCCTGAACTTGTAAAAACAGGTTTAGACTTATTTGCATTTCCTACATTATATTTTATGCAAACTGGCACAAATACATATACGCTTGAGCAAGCTTCAAGACGTAGTTGGCGATTAGGTCAAAAAAATGATGTTGAAGTATATTTTTCTTGCTATGACAGTACCAGTCAAACAAAATGTTTGTCTTTAATGTCTAACAAAATAAAAGTTAGTCAATCAACATCAGGTGTGATGCCTGAAACTGGATTAGATGTCTTTGATGAAGAAGCGGATAACAGCATTCTTTTTGAAATGGCAAAAGATTTAGTAAAGGCTCATAGAAATATATAAATTCAAACCTTAACCCTTTAAGGAGAATCATCCCTAAAGGGAGATTCTCCTTTTTTAATACTAAAATATGGAGAACTAAAATGGGATTAGATATTTATTTTCAAAAAAATAAAGAAAATTATGGATATTTCCGTAAAGTTAATTTTTTAATTAACTGGATGTATAACAATGTTAGTGATTTTGATAATTGCCAAGAAATTGTTATAGAAAAACATCATATAGAGAAATTATTAAGTGATACTAAAAAAGTCCTTAATACTAAAACTCAAGAAATTGCAGAAGAATATCTACCTTGTACTACAGGTTTTTTCTTCGGAAGCCAATTATATGATAATTATTACTATGAAGATGTAAAAGAAGTCAATGAGTTTTGCAAAAAAACACTTAATGAGTTTGATTTTGAAAAAGATATTTTGCTCTTTTATGCTTGGTGGTAATCACAGTAATAGCCAATCGATATTATCGGTTGGCTATTTTTTTAAGAATAATTAGGTGAATTGGTGATAATAAAATCGTTTATTTCCGAGGTGATGATGGGTGATAACACTAGTTGATATCCCTGTGTGAATAATGCTCTCTCTATTGAAAATTGTAATGACTTCATTATAGGTAATTTGGATAATAATATCATTCTTAGACACCCAAACAATCATATTTTCAGTGACACCCTGCACTCTCAACAAAACAAAAGTCAATATAAAACAATCACTTAATCACCTTAAAGTCTCTCTATTTTCTACATTAAAAATATTTAAAAATTTCTATTGACAAAATAAATATAGAGGAATACTATATTTTTGACAATCATTCTCATCAGTAAAAATCTTACAAAAAAATACAAATATCTTACCGCTACAAATAACAAATGGAGAAGAAAAGTGAAAGTCTCACCAAGATGTATAATAATTCTTACTATTAGCACTCTTTGTATCTTGCCATTTTGTTTTGAGTGGATTATAGCAGAAATTACAACTCCTATTAGGTGTGCCATGTTGGGAGATAAAGGTGTAGAAATTTATCTTTCTAAAGAACAATGGCGAGCAAGTAGATCTGATTTGGATTTTTCTAAGATTTCATCTAGTGATTTTGAAAACAACTGGATAGGTTCATCAGAATATCATGACCTTAAAATGAAAAACTATAAAAAAAATTTTAAATTTAAGGGACAAAATTATGAACTTTGGGGAATTTATCCAAAATTTTCAATAACAGTATACGTTAATAAAACAGAAGCTTATGATGTATTTTCGAAAATTTATTGGCTTTACTATGATAATAAGCTGAATTCTGTTGTAGCAAATTCAAAAGATGTGAGAGGTTATTATCGTAATTATGCAAATATGGGACTTGATCATAGTTCAATAAAATGTAATAGAGATAATGATATTTCAATGACCATAATGGTACGAAACTATTTTAAGTAAACTTAGAGGTGTTAAGATGAGCGGAAATGATGCATTGTTAGCCAAAATATCTTATTTAGATTTTAAGCGTGATAGTCAAGGTAATTTATTGAATAATACTTCTGATATAAAGAAAGCAGTATTAACTGATGAAGACACCTCAATATCTGAGGAGGAAATTAATTATTTTAATGAACACTATGAATTAGTTGCTCAACAAGCTGAAACTGATAATGGTTATTCTGGTATTATTGTTAGAAAAAGAGATACTCAAGAGCATATTGTTGTTCATCGTGGAACTCACGATTTATATGATTTAGCAATAGTAGATGTTAAATTAGCAATTACAGGAATTGCTCGTCAACAATATAAAGATGCAATGAATTTTATTGATAGTTCACTTGATTCTAATATAAAATTTTATCAAGTAGGACATAGTCTTGGCTATGCATTGGGAACTCTCATTCATTTTACTCATAAAAATTCAAATTATGTTAACGGGTTCAATGGAGCAGGAATAAATATTAGAGGGCATCAAAAGTTTTTGGAAGAGATGGCTACATCTGTAGATAGCTCATTTGATTTTAGTAAAAGAGAAACACTTACAAATTATGTTGGAAGTGGACTCAGACTAGTTGCTAATGACATTAGAAATAATCAGTATGGAAAGCTAGTTGTACTAAAAAAATCTAATGACTATATTTTTAGGTTCAAACCAGAGGAAATAGCGTCTGCTGGTTTACTAGGGAACTGGATGTTAACTTCATCATTAGGAGCCCTTGGGTTACAAATGGCTGGACATAAAATAGATAGTCTCGTTGAGGCTGGATATGATATTGAAACAAATACACTATATACTATTAATCCAACTATTCCAGAGAAAGAGCCATTACCACACTCTGATTCATTTTCTCTGACAGAACATGGTTTAACTGATGAAATGGCTAAAAAAATGTTTAAGGAAACTAAAAGTGAATTTAAATATCTCACCACTCAACCAACAGAAAAACTTCCTGATGGAAGGTTTAAATACGATCCTGTTTATACCGATTATGGTTGGGGGTTATATGCCGATGCGAATACACTAAATTTAGATGCATATGCAGATAGAGATAAAGTTGACAATGCTACCAATACCTTTAAGTCTAATACTGTAACCGATGATTTTAGACTTAGTAATGGTAATAAATCAGAGAAACCAATTAGCGATATATCATTACCAGTAAAAATAATTGATATTGCAGATAGTCTTACACTGAATAATGCTTCAAATCTCGGTAAAAGTGTTCTCCCAACCGATCCCCTCATTCTCGATTTGAATGGTGATGGTATTCATTTAAGTAGTTATAACGATAACAAAATTTTATTTGATATTGATAATGACGGAGGTTCATTAGAGCAAACAGGTTGGATTAATGCTGATGATGGGTTCTTAGTAAACGACCTTAATAAAAATGGTAAAATTGATAATATCAGTGAGATTTTCTCTGAGTTTTATGCAGGTAAAGTTGGAAAAAATGGCGAAACTGGTGAGAAACGTTTTAAAACAGGTTTTGATGCATTAAGAACCTTAGACAGTAATAACGATGGTGTCTTTGATAAAAAAGATAATGCTTGGAACACGGTTCGTGTATGGAAAGATAAAAACCAAAATGGTCAAACCGATAAAGGAGAATTATTAACCCTTGCCAGTTTAAAAATCACCAAAATCAATTTAGGTTATAACTATGTGGGTGGTGAGTTCTATGACGGAAATGAGATTTTAGCCCGTGGTGATTTTATGATTAATGGTAAAACGAATCAAGCATTATCCGTTAATTTTTTAGCCGATCCAAGAGGGAATACTTTTACTCATCTTGAAGGGGGCGTAAAAGTAGAAACACAAGGGGATGGACGTATTGGTGAAAACTCTGTGTTTACATCAACTGAAAAAGGCAATACAACCTTAGACGCCAAAAAATTAGGAGTAAAAAATATTGCTGCTGGTGTAGGTAATGATGTGTTAAAAGGCGATGACGGTAATAACTGGCTTGCAGGTAACCTTGGCAGTGATACCTTCTATGGTGGTTCTGGTGATGATGTATTAATTATTGATGGTGATGATAAAGCCGAAAATATTCACGGTGGTGAAGGTGAAGATATCATTCAAGTCGTGGGTAATAAAGCCGTTAATATTGATTTATTTAAAGCTGAAGTAGAAGCAATACAAGGTGGTCGTGGCGATGATGTGATTGTTTCTAGTGGCAATAAAACCGTTTATGTACGCGGTGGCGATGGTGATGACACAATTTTAGGTGGCTTTGCGAATGATGCACTCTCAGGAGAAAATGGCAATGACCTTATTATGGGTAACTTGGGTGATGACTTGATTCGTGGACATCGTGGTAATGACTATCTTATCGGTAACCAAGGTAATGATTTAATCTGGGGAGGCTCAGATGATGATGTGCTCTTTGGGGGTAAAGGTAATGATATGCTCAGTGGTGACAGTGGAGATGATTACCTAGACGGTGAAGACGGTGATGATATAGTGACATATAGCGGTAACTTCGCAGATTATAAAATCAAAAAAGTTCAAGATGGTGTACTTATTACAGATACAGTTCAAGGACGTGATGGTACGGACTTTGTACGTAATGTAGAAAAAGCTAACTTTAAAGATATTAAAGGCTACTTATTACCACAAGAAAATGATCTAGGTCTTGATAATCCTCTACCTGTAATGGATATTATTGACCGAGATAAAAATGGTCGCTTATTAGATGGGAAAACACCTTATGTCATTAGTCGTAAGCAATTATTAGCCAATGATATTGACTTACAAAATGATAAGTTGGATGTGACGCAATTGATGAATATTAAAAATAGAGAAAACTATAAAAATACTTCTTATAAAACAGCACCTTATCTTGTTTAATCTTATCTGAAATACTTTCCTTTTTCTACGCAAAAATATTTTCCAAAAACCTTAAAATTTCTATTGACAAAATAAAAACAGAGGAATATCATTTTTTTAACATTCATTCTCATCAATAAAATTTTTGCAAAAAAGTGCAAATATCTAACCGCTACAAATAACGAATGGAGAACAAAAGTGAAAGTCTCACACAAGGTGTATAATAATTTTTACTATTAGTAGTTTTTGTATTTTACCATTTTGTTTTCAGTGGATCATAGCAGAAATTACAACTCCTATTAGGTGTGCCATGTTGGGAGATAAAGGAGTAGAAATTTATCTTTCTAAAGAACAATGGCGGTCAAGTAGACCAGATCTAGATTTTTCAAAAATCACATTAAAAGAAATTAATGGCTCTTGGCATCATCCAACAATGGAAGAATTTAATAATACTAGCAATAAAATAAAAGGTTATCCTAAAACCATTAAATTTGAAGGAAGAACATACCAATTATCAGCTATGTTACCCAAGCTATCTTTAGGATTTTATAAAGATGACAGTAAATTATTCACTTTATTTTCAAAGCAGTTTACTCTTTATTATGATAATAAAAGTAGTACGGTTATTACTCACTCAATTGATGTGAATGGTCGTTATCCTAATTACATCAATTTTGGTGTTGACTATGGCTGGATTCAGTGTAGGAGTTATAATTGGAATTCTATGATGGATATAGTAAATAGTTATTTTGACTTATAAGGAGTTTTATTATGAGTGGTAATGATGCATTGTTAGCTAAAATTGCTTATTTAAACTTTAAGCGTAATAATCAATAAAATTTTGTAAAAAAGTAAAAATATCTAACCGCCATAAACTTTAAAAATATGTAATTAAAATGAAAATAGAAACAAAAGGTAATTCACTAAATAAAAAAAGAAAATGGAAGATATATGCTTTTTTCTTATTTATTTTTTTATTGGTTATTAAGGAATTTACACCAGTAAATAAAGCAAAAGAGTTTATTCAACGAAATTATCCTATGAATTGTCAGTTAACAAAAAGTGAGTTTGAAAAAGCTGTATGGAAAGATATAGGATATATCCTTTTAAAATCAATAAAACAGCATAAAAATGGAGATTTAGGAGAAGTATATAATTTTTGTAAACCTAGTAGCTATTGTGATATTTGGCTTATAGATAGAAAATTTACTACTGAAACTTTGGATTACAAGTTTACAACTTTTTATACAAATAATATCTCAAAAAAATACTCAATGCTCAAACTATATCACAATTTTCTTCAATCCATTAAAGCCCAAAAATATCAAGGCGGAATGATTGATTTTAATAAGTATTCACTAATTTTTAATCTTGATGGTAATGTTGAGTTTTATGATAAGAATCATATTAATATTTTAGGTAATAAGTTAATTCTTACATATCGGTATACTCAGGCTTGGTTACCATTTGATATTGAGCAGAAAATAGGATTGGAGCATATGCTGTATAAAAATAGTTTATTGTATACAGTTGCATATGCTATTGATAATTGTGGAAGATTATATGAGGAGATAAGTTATGAACAATAACAAAAAAACAGTTCCCTTAAAAGAGCTTGATTTAGTAGCACTTAAAGCTTACAACACAGGGGAAGAACAAGTAATTTTCGTTAGTGAAAAAGAGCTCCAACAGTGGGTTGGAGGAATAAAAAAATCTGCAAAAGATTTTAGAATTCTTAGACGATTTTTTAACGGTAAAAACTATGATAATAAAACCGTTGATTTATCAAAATTACCTAGAAATAAAAATGGAGAAGTTGTATTAACACATAAAGAAATGGTACATATTTTTTATGCAGGAGCTAAAAAAACATTACTAAATGCTGCCTATCACCCACTTTTAAACTATTCAGGATATCTAAATGATATTGACGAATCATATTATGCAGCAAGAGCATTTACTTTCGGTTCTATAGGAGTGACATTTGATACTGAAAAAATAAGATATATTATTGATAAAAATGGTAACCCTAGAATTGAAAATTTTGGATTACTAATAGATGATGATAATTTTGATTATAACAGTGATAGCTATTTTGCTAAGCCAGTGAATGCGTTTCTGAAACCTGTTTTTAGTGACAATATAGAGAATAAAATTATCATCAAAATTGATAGGGACTATGATAGGAAATACGATGACTATTCTTCTCAATCATTTAATAATTTATCAAGAACAGATAAATCTATTCTATCTACAATGAAAGATGTACTAACATTTATAGATATAGGTGCAGAAAAATATATTCGCAGAGGATTCTATTTATACAATGAAACGCATAAAAAACCACGAGACTGGTCGGCTGATTACTATGGAATGGATCAAAAAGAAGTAAAAGAGTGGATTACTAATTTAAGAAAAGAGAGGGAAAAGTCAGGGGAAATATTTGGTTCTTATGCTAAAGCATCAGAATTGGGAGTTACTCTGTCTAAAAAATCTCAAAATGGTTTTTATATTTTCCCTTATCAACCAACAGGGCAAGATCATACTTTAATTGAATATAACTCTAATTTATGATCAAATACTCCTTCATATAAAAGGAGACATAAAATGGCATTTATTGAACACTTTAATCAATTAGAAGATACCCGTTCACATATTAATAAAAAACATGACTTACTCGATATTATATTTTTAACAGTAACTGCAATTTTATCTGGAGCTGAAGGCTGGAAAGGGATTAAATTATTTGGTGATGAAAAACTCCCGTGGCTACGTAAATTTAGAGCGTTTGAAAATGGTATTCCAGTCGATGATACGATTGCTAGAATTGTAAGTTCTCTAGACCCACAAGAGTTGACTCATTGTTTCATGCGTTGGGTTAATGAAATACGAGAAGCCAATGGACAAAGTGTCATTGCATTTGATGGAAAAACACTTCGTCATTCCTTTGATGGTGATAGAAAGACGGCATTACATAGTGTTTCAGCCTATGCGACAGACCAGAAGTTGGTGCTAAGTCAAAGTAAGTCTAAAGGTAAAAAAAATGAAGTTGAAACTGTTTTAGAGTTGATTGAGATACTAGAAATAAAAGGAAATATTGTTACAGCTGATGCCATGCATTGCTTGAAAAAAGTGACAAAAGCAATTGATAAAAAAGGCGGTGATTATGTCCTTCAAGTAAAAGATAATCAAAAAAAACTACTGCAAGAAATAGAAAGTTTTTATCATAAAACTCGTCGAGATACACCTGTTTTAATTGAACAAAATAAATTTGAACAGATTGATGGTGAACATGGGCGATTAGAAGAGAGAACGTATACTCAATTAGCTGTGACGGACTGGTTAGAACAAAAAAAGGGTTGGTCAAATTTAACTTCAATTATAGAAGTTGTTAGAAAACGAACAATCAAAGCAAAAAAGAGTGAAGAAGTTTCTTATTATATAAGTTCTTTGCCTGTTGCACCTGAGATGGTAGCAAAAGCAATAAGAAGTCATTGGAGTATTGAAAACAGTTCACACTGGGTACTTGATGTAATTTTTAAAGAAGATGAATCAAGAATTCGTCGAGAAAATGCCCCTGAAAATATGGCGATATTTAGGCGTTTTGCGATGAATTTAGCTCGTTTAAGTCCAATCAAAGATAGTATGAAGAGTAAACTACAACGAGCTGGATGGTCAGATAAAATAAGAGAGCAACTTATATTTGGTCAATAATCATCCAAGTATGATTTTGCCCTGTATCAACCAACAGAAACACTTCCAAATGGTTCTAAATTAGATCCTGTTTATACAGGGGGATTTTGGGGAATGTATGTTGATCCCAAGAAAATTAATATGAATGCGCATACAGATAGAGGAAAAGTAGATAATGTTGCTAATGCGTTTGCATGCAATGCCCTTACTGATAATTTTAGGATCACCAATTGTAATAAATCAGAAAGTCCAATTGTTGATAGATTACTCCCTTCCTATTCAAAAACACTTAAAGATTATACTGCATTAAATGAGTTTTCAAATCTTGGCAAAAGCGTTCTCCCAACCGATCCACTTATCCTTGATTTAAACGGAGATGGCATTCGTTTAAGTGGTTATAACGATAATAAACAGTTATCGATTGTTGATTTACCAGCAGAATAATCTTTTTTAAATCATAAATCAAGATCTATTAAACATCATAGCATCGATAAAAATAGCTAACTACAATCATTAAATAATAAGGTACAATGATCTCCAAAAACTCAATTCAAAAACTAATGACTAAAGATACAACAACTAAACATAAAAATTTATCAATAAATGATGCTATAACTCAGTTTATTTTTCATTGTAGATATGAGAAAAAATTAGATATAAAAACTATCAAATCCTATGAAACCGACCTAAAACAGTTTACTACCTTAATTGAGAAAAAGTTTAAACGTACTAATGTATATGACATAACTAAGGAAATCTTAAAATCGTATGTTCAATCTATCTCTTGTTTTAAACCCAAAACAACAAAAAGAAAGCTTGCTTCAGTAAAGGCGATGTTTAATTTCTTAACTTTTGAAAATGATGATTTTGAAAATCCCTTTCATAAAATTAAGATAAGAATTAAAGAACCTACCATTTTACCAACGGTAATGAATATAAATGAAGTATCAAAAATATTAGAACTTCTTTATAAAGAATATCACCATAATAACAATAAGAGTATGTACCAACAAAAAATGATAATTAGGAATATAACCATTGTAGAGCTATTATTTGCTACAGGAGTAAGAGTATCTGAACTATGCAATATCAAATGTACAGATATAGATTTCTTAAATGGAAATATTAAAATTTTTGGCAAAGGAGGGAAGGAGCGTATAATACATATCTGCCAACAAAGTGTATGGGGACACTATCCCACAAACTGTGTAAGTTCTAAAAATAGGGTTCAAGGTTATCCTTGAATCCTATCTCCAAAAATAGTCAAAAATTGATTTAAAATCAAGCCCCAATTTCTGATTGGTTGTGTCCATTTTTTTGACACCTCTCTTAAAGATAAATAAACTGACTTTGTCACTGCTTCATCTGTTGGATAAGAAAGCTTATTTTTGGTATATTTCCGAATCTTACCATTTAAGTTCTCAATCAGATTTGTTGTGTAAATAATCGTCCTAATTTCAACAGGATAGTCTAAAAATACCGTTAACTCTTCCCAATTCCGCTCCCAACTTAAAACCGCATAAGAATATTTATCGTTCCATTTCTCTTTAAAAACTTCAAATGCAGCCCTTGCCATTTCTCTATTTGGGGCGGTATAAATATCCTTCATATCCCTTGTAAACGCTTTTTTATCCTTCCATACCACATATTTACACGCATTTCTGATTTGATGGACGACACAAATTTGAGTCGCTGATTCAGGGAATACACTTCTAATTGTTTCCGTAAAACCGTGAAGATTATCGGTGGCTGTGATAAGAATATCTTGTGTGCCACGGGCTTTGATATCACTTAACACACTCATCCAAAAGGCTGATGATTCATTACGTCCAAGCCATAAGCCTAAAACTTCTTTTTTACCATCAGTGCGTAATCCTACCGCTATATACATGGTTTTATTGATTATTTTGGCATTCTCTCTGACTTTAAACACAATGCCGTCCATCCAGACAATCAAATAAACAGGCTCTAGTGGTCGGTTTTTCCACGCAATAATATCAGCGTTAATTTTATCAGTAATACGTGAAATGGTGGAGGAGGAAACATCAAAATGATAGATTTCTCTGATTTGTTCTTCGATATCTGAGACCGTCATTCCTTTGGCATAAAGGGAAATAATGACATTTTCAATACCGTCTATGGTATTTTGTCTTTTCTTGACAATCATTGGGTTAAAGCTACTATCACGGTCTCTAGGCACATTGATTTCAGCTTCACCTAACGAGGATTTAATTGTTTTGGTTGAATGTCCATTACGATAATTTGAGCCTTTAGATTTTTGATGTTTATCGTAATCTAAATGAGCATCAAGCTCTGCTTCTAACAGTTGCTCAATGCCACGTTTTTGTAGTTCGTTAAGGAAAGACGTTAATTCATCCCCTGTTTTGAATTGTTTTAGAAATTCATCTGTAATTAGGTCTATCGTTTTCATTGGTGTAAATCTCCAAATATTATTAAGTTTAATATTAATTTAGGGCTGAAATTATTCAACCCTTATTTTTAACTTACACACTTTGGGGTATAGAGCCTGTATGGGATATCTTAGAATCATACTACTCTCTTTTTAATCCTTCCCATAGTTTTTTTATCAATAAATTAGGAAATCAAATATCTTCCCAATCAGTAAGACTACTTATAAAAAAATATGTTAAATTAGCCAATATTGATAAACAAATAACGCCTCATACTTTTAGACATACCTTTGCTACATTACTGCTAGAAGAAGATATTGATATAAAATATATACAAAACTTACTTGGTCACAGTTCTATTGTCACAACCCAAATTTATACACATGTCAGTTCCCATAAACAAAAAAATATCTTATCTACAAAACACCCCAGATTAAAATTAAATTTTAGGATCTAAGTCTATCTAAAAAACAATCAACCACGTATACCATTATTAATTAAGGAATAATATTCTTTAATTACCAACTTTATTCATATAACTTATAAATAAGTTATTTTTGAATCATAACGTATGGTAATGTATTAATATTCAACTGTTTAAATAGTAAAGAAAGATACATTTTTGGCTTTGGTTCAACACCAAATAATACACCTTGATATTTACTATTTAATTGCTTAACTAGTAATTCTGTTCCACCAATAACCATTACAAGTATATTATTCTCTCTTAGATATATTTTATTTTCTTTTACCCAATCCATAGACGCCTTAGTTGTATCAATAAAGGCTATTCCTACTTGCTTTACCTGTTTATCGACTATCTGATAAGATGGATAAATAGTTTCAGTATTCGCTATTACAAAAGGGAATTGGTAGCATAATATGATGAGTAAAAATAATTTTTTCATTCTGGGACTTCCGATGTAAAACAAATAGGCTGTGGGAATTTTACCGTAGTAATGTACACACCAGGTTCTCTCATATCACAGTTATATCTTCTCCAATATGTCCAACTATAACCTCCTGTTTCATTATTAGTCATTCCTGTATTTGCAATATTTTTATGACATGATGATACTTTTTGACCTGGAGTTGTATCTCCACTTACAGGAAATACTTTCCCCCAACCACCAAAACCATTGTTAGACTTATCAGGCTGGTAACGAATACGAGTTGAAATAGTATCTTCACGCATAATATCTACTGATCTCGCTGCAATCACTGTTGCTCTTTTACTATCCCACTGATGCTCTAAAGTCCCTTCTCTAGGATAGAGCTTTCCCCATATTTCATTTATCATTGGTAGGTTATATTGTAAATTTCCTAACTGTAATCTATCTTGAACTTCAGTTCCAATCGTTTTTGTACTTAATGGATTAAGGATCTCATCACTATATCTTACATCTGATGTAGGATACCCTAAACGCCACTCTAGAGCATCTAAACCACTTAAATAATATGGCATAAAAGGAGTCACACTAATAGGACAAAATAATCTATTTCCAGCTCCTCCTGAATGATCCATTTTAGATACCGCACTTCCTAATTTCTGCATAAAAAATGATAAGTCATTATTCTTAGCTATAGCATTCATATTATCCATGTTACCCCCAAAACCATTAATCATTGTGGGTGTTGTATTCATTGTATCTCCTTTATAAAAACGCTTAAGCCAATCATAAGTACTGGCATCACTGATGCCACCTAATTTATTTTCTTGGCGAATAGAGTGTCCCAGCGGACTATTTTCTTCTTCTAAACAGCCATTTGTTTTACAAGGTACAAATTCTTTATTCCCATTACTGTTCCTAACCATCTTACCCTTTGGCTTTACACCACCCGAATTAAACATCTTTAATACTAGTGATGCTGGATGTCCTAATATTGTAGATTCTTTAAAAGAGACTGACTGATGTTGTCCCCATTTTTTATAATACCCTCTACCCCCTCCTGCTTCCACATTAAGGCTAGTAATACCTTTAATAATATCTTCAGTTATACTGGTATAAGATGAACCAAAAACACGATCAAACTCTTGCCAAGGGGTATCAGAAATATTATCGTGAGACATAACTAAAAAATCAGGAGAGTTGTGGCTAATATTAAGTACCCATTCAAAATCAACACCAAATGGTGTAATAATTGCATACAATGACATTCCATCAACACAATACTCAATACAATCAGGGACCGAATTAATCGTTTCTGTAAATACTTGCGATATATTCATTTTATTTACTTTAACTGTCGGCATATCTTCGGCATAAAGAGATTGATTTAATAGCACCATACCAATAACATAATAAGACAATATTTTTCTCACTTTTAGCCCCCTATATTTCTTTTTTCAATGGTTGTAAGGCTTCAATATGAATGAATACTTTTGCCTCTCTACCATCATCAAGAACAACTGTACTAAATAAGATATTGATCTATCCTACCCTGTAAATTTAATTGCTTATCTACATCTGTTTTTGAAAATAACGCATATAATCTTGCCTTATTACGTGTGTACCATTCATCAAATAATAGAGGCTCTTTTATATACGTTACTTTTTCTCTATATAAATCTGTCATATAAAAAAATAACGGATTATGTATCTCATCATTTTAAGTATTTAATGATGGTGATTGATTAGTCTGATTTCTATCAAGTAAGATAATGTTATTAGCAATGATCTTAGTGCTGTACTTAGTCTCACCTGTTTCTTTGTCTTCCCACGATTCATATCTAATGGAGCCTTGTATAAACACACTTGAACCTTTATGTAGATACTTTTTACATATCTCTGCATTACCCTTAAATGCACTAATGCGATGCCAATCTGTTCGCTCTTTCGTCTCATTAGTTTCTTTGTCTATCCATCTCTCTGTAGTCGCAACGGATATTGTTGTAACAATATCTCCATTTGATAATGTTAATACGTCTGGCTCTGCTCCTAGATTTCCAATAATTTGGACACTATTTAATGATTTTGCCATTATAGTTCTCCTCTCTGGTTTAGTTGATGTAAAAATATGTCTAAATTTATGCCTTGATGTATTTCATCTAATGATTGTAGTATTCTATGATTTGCCTTACTTCTTGCATTAAGAGCTACTCTCTTTTTCTCATAATCCAATAATTTTTTGTAATTTGGCATATGTATAATTTTCTTAAATACACTATTTAATTTCCTACTATTAATATTATTTTTTACAAGAGCCTTAGCGATTGGAACAGTAATAAAAATACGTTTTTTACTATTTATAAATATACACCATCTTAATTGTTGAGATGTGCCATTTGAACCAGCTCCCTCTTGCCATATTTCTAATAATATCTTTCCTCCATTAATATCAATTTGTGATGTGCCAAACTCTTTTCTGAGTGACACCATACTATGATAAATCTTTTGAGTATTTTCTTTATAAATCTCTTGCCACTCTTGTAATTCCCCCCTTACCCTTAATTCCTTTAAAGGAAAGATTTCTCTTACCACCTGACTACTCATCACTTTTACCACCTAATGAAATGTTACTTACTCTTGCTATGGTTGGTTGTAGCTTTCCTGATAAAATCTCATCAGGTAACACACCTAAACGGTGTTCAATGTCTTGTAATCTGGCATTCTTCTCATCAACCACTTCACGTCCAACAAATTCCCACGTATCTGTTAAATGGAAAAGTTCACGTAATGGCGTTCCCATTTTAAGTTCAACAAGCCGATAATCTTCTGATGATACAATGCTATGTAATCTATAACTCAACACTGAGCGTAATAGTATGTCATATTGCGTAAGTAAATCTGAAAAATGAAATGCGTAACTTGACCTAAAATCTAGAGTGACTGTTGTTGGGGAACGTGATGAAAAGGGTTCAAAGACTAAGTTTGTGGCATTCTTAATCATTGTATTTGTTTGTTCCTGACTAATGGCAAACAACTCTCGTATTTTTTGCATTTGTCTTTCAATCTTAACTAATGTCCAAGTGGCATAATAACAACCCTGTTGATATCCAGCTTCAATATTCTTCACAGCATTAGCCGCCTCAAATAATCCCACTATACGAGTTTGCCTTACTTTCTGATTGTTTCTTACTATAGTACGAGGATTACGCCCCAGTAAAAATCGATATGCATCTCTCGTGTGATAAGTAGCTGTTGCACTGATATAGCCATAGCTAGGACGGTGAAATAATTTCTCAGCAGGAACAGATCTATTGATTCTCGCTTTGGCTTTTTGTGTTGCTATCTTCTTTTTTTTAGCCAGTATTGCTGCTTCACGTACCATTTGCGCATCTTGCTCTGTTTCAGTACTATCAATAATATATTGCTCCTCTTGTACTGTTAATTTTACTTCATCATCACTAATGGATTTCATTTCTTCTGAAACTTCAATCGATTGTTTTGCGTCATTAATTTTCTTTAATTGGTCAGATCCTAAAACCATATATTATTCTCCTCTAATTAATTTTTTAAAAAATTGCATCCCTGACACCTTTTTACGATCCATAAATTAATACATACGTATTGGCACCACTGTTGCCACTTTTACTATCTATAAATTGCCACATCATTCTGGCATCATTGATGCCACTTCCATAATCAACAAATTGCTCCATCACTTTGAAATCATTGATGCCAATACTTTAATGAGTATTAGCGTGATGATATTTATTAGTAAACAATATCTGATTATCAAGATAGAAGTATTGATAAATACGATTAATGTCTATCTTTGTTTGCTTTGATAAAAAAATAAGGCACCTTAGGTTATCTAACCTACTTACGATTGAATGCTGTTTCTTGTATTTGTTATGTAGTATTGCTAATTCCTGATATTCATCATTCGTTAATATATGAGGTTTGTTTCTCTTATTGAATAAATTAAGTTGTATTCTTCTTTTATTAAAATTGCCATATGAGATATTTGCAATCTGTTTCATCATCATTCGTGAAGCACCTAATAAAATTGCTTCATTAACTAACTTATCTTGATTTCTTCCTTGAATGATATTTTGTATGTAATAGTCTAAATGTTCGGTGTTGATACTATATTTAACACAGGGACTTTGAGCTAATTCATAAAGCTCATAAATACTCATTGTTGATAACTGTTGAATGAGACAAGGCTCTATACCCAGTTTTTTAATACTTTCAAAATTGTATTTTGATTGTTCAATAATCTCTGTTAAGAGTGAAACGCCAACACGAGTAAAAATATTAGCATGCATTATGATGTCCCCTTATATTATTAAGCATATCAATACATAAAGAATGAACCTGTTGCATAACTTTATAGGATGCTTGTTCTGTTGGAGGGTTTAAATGGAAATCAAAATAATAGCGACCATATCGTTCACCATACTTTTCCCATAATTTATAAGTTTGGTTATAGATGATTTTATCTAAAGATAAAAAATGACCTTTCCCATAAGTGATGACTATTGCTAAGCAGTGCAATACAAAATATTGTAATGGGATATTATTACCTTGCATAACTTGTACAATAGTTTTATACCCATTATATGTACTTACATCAAAATAAGAAAAGTATTGATGTTCTTCACTACTACAAAGCATTTCTTGTAGCTTTTCTTCTGTATCACATAGTAATAATGCTTCTTGCCATAAATTAGGTCTTTTCTGATGACTGTTTTTATTATCTATATTTACATTTTCTGCTTTAATAGGATCATCGGAATCATCAGATGTATCTTGCTCTGTTAGAATATTATTATCTGTATCAAATATTATAGAATTATTCTCTTGAGGTAATGCAGAACTATCAGGAATATAACCAAATTCACTAAGGTTACTTATTGCAAATGTAATAGATTCTACTTTAATTGTTGTATCAAACTTGGCTAGATAATCTGATAATTGAAAAAGAAATAATTGATAAAAACTGTCTAAATTAATTGGTTCAATATCATCATCAAATTGCTTTAAAACCTGAAAATAAAGTATTTCTACTTCATCATAATTAATATTGTACCCTTTATTACTTTTAAGCCATTGTATGTATCTATTAATATGATTAAGCCACTGACGTAACTGCTTAACTTTAGGTCTTCCCATTCCATTATTTAAAGCAAGAGGTATAACCAAATCAAGCTTCTCAAAAGCAAAACTTAGTTCTGTCATCACCTGATGTTTAACACTAGACCAACCTAGTTGACTAATAAAATCAGCAAGCTGTCTATTTGAAATATCTTCGTTATTATGTTGCTGTAAATACAATTCTTTAATTTGAAATATTGCTCGAGCCTTGTCAATAAACGTCATATTGATACGCTCTTCATTCTCTGCCATATGTTTAACTAATACATCTAATTCATCCGTAAACTCTACAAATTTTACCGACTGATAACGGTATGTATTAGCCTTACCTAACTCTCCTTTCTGTTGATATTCTTGATACAGTTCTATAAGAATTTTAAGACGTGTGTTTCCACCGTTATATAATTCATATTTATTGCTATTAGGGTATTTTGTTACTGTAAGAATAGACTGTAGTCCAATATTTCTTATAGACTCTTTGAGATTTTCATAATGTTCTTGATAGTTCACACCTAATGTTTGTCTAGGATTAAGGCGAGAGGGTGATATATTTAGAATATCAAGAGTGAATACTTGTCCATCAATAGGTGTGCTCTTAATTTCATCTGTAGAAAGTGAGGCTGTATTTTTATGAAAATTGAGAAAACCTTTACTCATTTTTCTTCTCCACTAATTCAGGAAAGACTTCTTCACATAAAGATTGGATAATGATATTTAAATGATCATACTTATTAGGATCTTTATATTGATGGGCAAATGTTTTTGTTAAAAAATAAGATTCAAAAAATTTACGCTTGGTTGGTACAACTGTTTTTAATAAATGTGTTGTCTTTAAATTTTCATCGTTAATAAAAGCAGTTTGTAATTCCTTAAGTAATAAACTGTCTGTTGCTAAACTGCGATCAAAATCATTAATAATAAAAACTAAAGAAGGTTGATGAGGATTACCAATATTTTCATATTCTTTAATAGCAGAATTAAACACATCAACAACTCTCGCTGTTTCCATTGCAAAAAGCATTTTAGGTTTAGTGACGGAAAGAACTAAATCTGGACGTGCCAATAATGCTGCATTTTGTACAGAACGACCATCATGATCACGACCATCAGTACCTTCTGTATCAATAAATATATAATCATATATATTTTTTAAAGGCTCTAATAAAAAAGCCAATCTAAAAACACCACCAGAGCTATTCTTTAAAAAATGAGCTACCAATAATTTATTAGGATCATCATTAATAATAATGTCAATATTCTTATGATTTGTCGTTTTATGAATAACATCATCAGCAGATAATTTACCCATAAGAAATAATGAAAATCCGTTATTAGATTCAGAGTGTTGCTCTATATTAAAAAAACTGGATAGTGATTGCTGAGAATCAGCATCAATTAATAGGATTTTTTTACCTAGAGAAGCAAGATAACCTGCCATATGAATAGTAAGTGAAGTTTTACCCACACTACCTTTTGTAGAGATAAAAGAAATGATTTTAGAAGTACCCATAATTTAACCTATATATTATAAGTCCTATTAAATATATAAAATTTAATAGATAAAAAGTTAAAATAAATTTAGGGTAAAATATTTTTTAAGAAGAGTGAAGCACTGTCACACAATGTCCTCAAAAGACTATTTCTGTCATCAATTATCACTTAATGCCCAATTTTAAGTATAAAATACCTCAAAATAGTTAATATAATTAATTTAAAATAGTGATTATTGTTGATTTAATTAAAGGGGTATTTTAATATGGAGGGGTTGTTAAGTATGTAAATACATAGCAATAGCGAATGGAAAACAAAATTATGTAGCAATTAATACATCACTACAATTTTAAAAATAATTTTGTTTTTTAAGTAAAAAGAACTCTTATTTATACCGTTGTCAAACTTACAATAGTTAAAGACTAAGACATTTATTTATCATAAATAATATCTTTCTAGCATTAAAAATAAGGGGTATCTAAAGGGGTACTTCGGTGGAAATAAATGCAAGTTATTGAAAAACAAAGCATTTAAATAAAAAATGGCGGAATGGACGGGATTCGAACCCGCGACCCCCTGCGTGACAGGCAGGTATTCTAACCAGCTGAACTACCACTCCACTGTAAACAAGGTGTATAATAATGATTTAATACTACGTCGTCAAATCTTTTTTTTCAAAACTATATTTAAATGTTGCTAAAATAAACAAAAGTTAGTTTTCAATGTAGATTTTTTATATCATCTTTCTCTTTTAATAACCAAATACAATTTCCTTTCGATTTTTTATCTACTGATGCTAAATAATCTAAATGAGCTTGCAACTCTTCTTCCGTTGGTCTTAACACCACTAAACCGCTAGTATCAAGTGGTATTTTTACATTTGTTGTTTCATTATTAGTTGTGGGTTTTATCTCTTCATTATCACTTAATAAAGCAATTTGACCACCAGTCATCATTAAATACACATCAGCAAGAATCTCAGCATCCAGTAATGCGCCGTGAAGTACACGCTTAGTATTATCTATTCCTAGTCGTGAACATAAGGCATCTAAACTATTTCGTTTTCCTGGATACATTTTACGAGCCATTAATAACGTATCAGTAACCTCGCACATTTCAGCCGTTTTAGGTGGCGGATTTTTTAAAAATGAAAATTCGTGATCCATAAAGCCGACATCAAAGGGGGCATTATGAATAACAAGCTCTGCACCTTTAATAAAATCAACAAACTCATCAACAATCTCAGCAAAGCTTGGTTTATCTTTTAAAAAGTCATTGGTAATACCGTGAACTTTAATTGCTTCTTCTTCCACTTCACGTGGTGGTTTTATATAGACGTGATACGTTCGTCCTGTTAGGCGACGATTTATCACTTCTACAGCCCCAATTTCAATGATGTTATGCCCAATATATGGCTTTCCATTAAAGTTCATACCTGTTGTTTCGGTATCTAGTACTACCTGTCGTTGAATTTTTTCCATAATGATTTTTAGTTAAATTAAGCGGTTAGGTTTTGATGATTTTTTGCAAAATATAAAATGTTAAAGAAAGACAGGGCATGCCCTGTCTCTACGGATTTTAATTATTTTGTGATACGTTTATATTTAATACGTGTTGGTTCAATCGCTGCTGCTCCAAAGGTTTTCTTTTTCCACTCTTCGTAGTCTGAGAAGTTACCTTCGTAGAACGTTACTTTACCTTCATCGCCGTAATCCAAAATATGGGTCGCAATACGGTCTAAGAACCAACGGTCGTGGGAAATTACCATTGCACAACCTGGGAATTCTAAGATCGCATTTTCTAATGCTCGCAAGGTTTCCACGTCAAGATCATTGGTTGGCTCATCAAGTAACAACACGTTTCCGCCCACTTGCAATAATTTTGCTAAATGTAAACGTCCTCGTTCTCCCCCTGAAAGTTCGCCAACACGTTTTTGTTGATCCACACCTTTAAAGTTAAAGCGTCCAACATAAGCACGGCTTGGAATTTCAAAGTTACCGATCGTTAAAATATCTTGTCCGTTAGAAATTTCTTCCCATACCGTTTTACTGTCATCCATTTCATCACGGAACTGATCGACGGATGCTAAAATAACGGTATCACCTAAAGTTACTGAGCCTTTATCTGCTTGCTCTTTACCTGAAAGCATACGGAATAATGTGGATTTACCTGCACCGTTCGCACCGATAATCCCAACGATTGCCCCTTTCGGAATGGAGAAAGATAAATCATCAATCAAGGTACGATCGCCATAAGATTTGGTTAAGTTTTGCACTTCAATCACTTTATCCCCTAAACGTGGACCAGGTGGAATAAAGAGTTCGTTGGTTTCGTTACGTTTTTGGTATTCGCTTGATGTTAATTCATCAAAACGAGCCATACGTGCTTTTGATTTTGCTTGGCGACCTTTTGGATTTTGACGTACCCATTCAAGCTCTTTTTCAATGGATTTTTGACGAGCACTTTCTGTTGCTTGCTCTTGGGCTAAGCGTTTCTCTTTTTGCTCTAACCACGTTGAGTAATTGCCTTCCCAAGGAATACCTTCACCTCGGTCAAGCTCTAAAATCCAACCTGCAACATTATCTAAGAAATAACGGTCATGGGTAATTGCTACAACAGTACCTTCATAATCGTGTAAGAAACGCTCTAACCACGCCACAGACTCAGCATCTAAGTGGTTGGTTGGTTCGTCCAGCAATAACATATCAGGTTTTTCTAACAATAAGCGACAAAGTGCCACTCGGCGGCGTTCCCCACCTGATAAGTT
Source organism: Phocoenobacter atlanticus subsp. cyclopteri (assembly GCF_018343795.1). Classification (GTDB taxonomy): domain Bacteria; phylum Pseudomonadota; class Gammaproteobacteria; order Enterobacterales; family Pasteurellaceae; genus Phocoenobacter; species Phocoenobacter atlanticus. The sequence goes on along the minus strand of NZ_CP074346.1, from coordinate 61,604 downwards.
AGCAATTTTTGCATTCCATTCAGGTAAACGTAACGCATCAGCTGCACGCTCTAATTGGTTTTGTAAATTGTGTCCGTCGTGAGCTTGAATAATCGCTTCTAATTTACCTTGCTCTGTGGCTAATTTATCAAAATCAGCATCAGGATCAGCGTAAAGTGCGTAAACTTCATCTAAACGAGTTAATGCATTTTTAACTTCTGCTACGGCTTCTTCAACCGCTTCTTGTACGGTTTGCTCAGGATCTAATTTAGGTTCTTGTGGTAGATAGCCGATTTTGATCCCTGGTTGTGCTCGCGCTTCACCTTCAAATTCTTTATCAACGCCCGCCATAATACGAAGTAAGGTTGATTTACCCGCACCATTTAAACCTAATACCCCAATTTTTGCACCAGGGAAAAAGCTTAATGAAATATCTTTTAATATCTGACGCTTAGGTGGAACAATTTTGCCCACTCGATGCATCGTATAAACAAATTGTGATGACATTATTTATCCTTTCTTTGTATTTTGAAAATCTGAGGGATAGTTTACTCGAAAATCAATAAAAAATATATCAACAGTAAATTATTTATCCTTTATTCGCTGAGTAAAATTAGCTTTCTTCTGATAAAGTAACGCATCAAATGAATAAATCAGTATAGCAATCCAAATAAAAATAAATCCGATAAATTTATACATATCAAACGCTTCACCGAATACCACTAAACCGCAGAAGAATTGTAGTGTTGGACTAATGTATTGCAAAAATCCGATTGTTGATAATTGAAGTGTTTTTAAGCTATTGGTCATTAACATTAACGGCAATAAAGTGACAATACCACCACATATTAATAATAATTGCGTACTCAAAGAACCATTAAAAATTGCTTGGCTATGATTTCCAAATAATATATACAATGCTGCAGGTATCACAATTAACCCTGTTTCAATAAACATTGCAGTTTGGGTATCTAAACTTACCTTCTTACGTAATAAAGCATAAATTGCAACAGTACTTGCCAGACCGAGAGCAATAAAAGGAATTTGTCCATAAACAATAGTTAAAAAGATAACACTAAATAGTGCTAGAAAAACAGCGATAGTCTGTAAGGGGCGTAATCGTTCACCTAAAAATATGATACCTAATAATACGTTACATAAAGGGCTAATATAATAACCTAAACTTGATTCTAAAATATGTCCATTCGTCACAGCCCAAATATAAATCAACCAATTACCACTGATTAATAACGAGGTAATCAATAGAATTAATATATTTTTTTTAGTTTTAACACTATGAAAAACTTGAATAAGTTTATTTCTAGCAATAATCACTATCAGCAATAAAACAAATGACCATAAAATGCGATGAGCAATGATCTCTGTCGCAGGAATAGACTTGAGCAAAGCCCAATATAGAGGGAAAAGCCCCCATATAGAATATGCTAAGATAGCTTGTATCAAGCCTACTGATAATTTCATATTACCTCAATAGTTAGACGCTATAAAATCAAGTTAATTTGAATAAAAATTGTAAATTAAAACTACTCAAAGCTTACTCTTTTATCATTCCAAGGAGCAACCCAGAATAAACAAATCATTCCTGGAATTGCAATAAAGAAACAGCAGATAAAGAAGTGATAATAACCAATTTGTTCAACCACCCATCCAGTACCTGCTCCAAGTAATTTACTTGGAAGAGCATATAAACTCGTAAAAATAGCCAACTGCATTGCGGTATACATAGGATTGGTTTCTCTTGCCATAAAAGCAACAAAAGCAACGGTTCCTAATCCTACACCGAGATACTCTCCTGAAATCACAACACCTAATTTAATCAATTCGTTTGCACCTATTGTTTCTGTGTCAAAATGACCAAAACTTGCGAGATAAACAAAACCAAGAATAGTAATAATTTGTACCGCACCAAATATCCATAATGCTCGGTTTACTCCTAGTTTAATCATCGCCACTCCACCAATGATACCTCCTGCAATACTGCACCAAAAAGAGGTTGTTTTAACCACTAGAGCAATATCAGATTTGGTAAACCCCATATCTAAAATAAATTTAGTTTGAAGAGTCGTTGCAAGAGAATCACCTAATTTATATAGGAAAATAAATAAAATTAAACCAATTGCTCCATATACGCCTTTACGGGTAAAAAACTCTTTAAAAGGGTCAACAAAGGCAGTGTAAAAAGGTTTGTTGTGTTCAGTTTTGGGAAAAATTTTCTCATCACTAAAAAATACCGTAATTAATAATCCAGGTATTAAAAATGCAGAGGTAATCATAAAAACACTTTCCCAAGGCATATGATCTGCTAGTGCTAATGATAGACCACCTGGGATTAAACCTGCAACACGATAAGCATTCACGTGTATAGAATTTCCTAATCCAAGTTGATTATCGGTTAAAATTTCACGGCGATAAGCATCAATTACAATATCTTGAGTAGCGGAGGCAAATGCAAAACATAGTGACAGAACTGAAATCAATGCAATATCTTTTTTAGGATCAAAAAAACCATAACTACCTAAAATCACAATAAGCACGATTTGAGAAATAAAGATCCAGCCTCGACGACGCCCTAAAAAAGGAAAAGGATAACGATCCAATAATGCTGCCCATAAAAATTTAAAGGTGTAAGGTAAAGAAATTAATGTAAAAGCTGCAATCGTTTTAATATTAAGATCTTCGGAAGTAAACCACGCAGGAATCAGTTGAATTAAAACAAATAATGGCAAACCGGAACAGAAACCAGTATAAATACAAAGTAACATATTTTTAGTAAAAATTTGTTGCCAAATCGATTGTGGTGGTAGAGCTATCTCGGTCATTTTATTTCCTTAAGTAACCAACAAAGATGTCCGTAGTCTACTCTTTTTATAAAAAAAAGAAAAATAAATTTGGTAAATTTTGATCTTAAAGTGACCGCTTAATCTAAAAAAACCCAACTAAAATTAGCTGGGTTTTCTCTTAAATAAATAATAATTATTTAATGACTATATTTTTATCACTATGACGTTCCCAAGCATCTATATCAATATCTAAACGTTCATATTGCTGAGCATCAAAGATAGGTTCTTCAATACCTGCATCTAATTGATTTCTGTAATCCTTCAACAGTTTTACTGCTCGAGGGAAAAGCATTATTAATGCTAATAAATTAGTCAATGCTAATACTCCCATTAAAGGATCAGAGAAGAAGAATACATCTGTCGCACCAGGCGCTACTGCACCCAAGAATAAGATTCCAATTACCGCTAAACGTAAGATAAATACAGGTACTTTTGCTTTCTCAGCACTTCCAGCAAGGAAACTTACCCCATTTTCACCCATATAGTAGTTATAAATAATAGAACTAAATGAGAACAGTAAAATTGAGAATGTTAATAAGTAGCTTACCCAGTTACCAAAGTGACCAACCAATGACTGCTGTGTTAACACTACGCCATCAATTTCAACACCTGGTTGATATACATCACCTAATAAAATAATAAACGCCGTTGCACTACAAATTAACATAGTATCAATAAAAACTGACAGAGCTTGTGAAATACCTTGGCTCACAGGATGATTTGCTTTCGCTGTTGCTGCTACATTTGGTGCTGAACCTAAACCTGCTTCATTTGAGAATAAACCTCGACGCATCCCTTGTGCAATCGCGACACCCATTCCACCACCAACAACAGAATCAATACCAAATGCATTTTTTACCACACTTATAATGAGTGCAGGTACTTCTGTGATATTTATTACAATCACAACAATAGCAAGTAGAAGATAAATTAATGACATTAATGGCACAATAATATCCGCAGCTTTCGCAATGCGTTTAATTCCACCAAAAATAACAAGTCCACCAAAGACAACTAAAAATATACCCGTATAAAGACGATCAATACCTAAACTATCTAATGCAGCACCAGCAACAGTATTACCTTGAAAAGCATTAAAACCGATAGAAAAAGAAAGTGTTAATGCAACCGCATAAATTACGGCTAACCAACGATAATCAGGACCTAATCCGTGTAAAATATAATGAGCAGGACCACCACGATATGTACCATCTGCTTCTTTACGTTTATAAAGCTGAGCTAAAGAACATTCAACAATACTGGTCATCATTCCAATAAGTGCCACAACCCACATCCAAAATACAGCACCTGGACCACCTAAACTGATAGCAACTGCAACACCTGCAATATTACCACCACCAACGCGACCTCCGATAGAAACCAATAAAGCCTGACGTGAGCTCACTGAGTCAGGATCATGACTCTCTTTTTCAGATTTGAAAACATTAAACATGCGTCCAAAATATCTAAATTGGGCAAAACCACCTACAGTAGTAAATAGTAAACCAAATACAATTAACATTGGAATTAATGCCCAACCCCAAGTTAGATCATTAATGGTATCGAAAAATTGATGAATATATTCCATAGTTAGAAATCTCCTAATTTTTTATTTCAGGTCAGAACTCTAACAATAAATGGCAAAACGATCAAGCATTATTGATAACTTTTTCTTATCACTAATATTACTTTTTATACGTTAAAATTAAATATTTTTTGTTGCAACCTTGGCTGATAACCAACCAATAAAGATACAAAAAATAATAACGAAAAAGATTTCACTAAAATTGAAATGGTTTAATTCAAATTTCACCACAAAAAGATCAGCTACATATCTCACCACATTTGAAAAATAGCTAGCTACAACTAAAGCCAGTAATATTGCTAAAATACTGCCAAGTAACCCATAAATCATTGCAGTATAAATAAAACGACGAGCAATAAAATACTTAGTTGCTCCCACTAACTGCATAACTTCAATCGTTGCTTTATTATTAGAAACCTCAGTACGAACACTATTAGCAATAACTAAAAAAACAGAAATTGACATCAATAATGCACAAATAACGCCCACTTTAGCAATTAACCAAGTAAGAGCCGTTAATTTTTCCAACCACTCATTATCAAGACGAACTTCTTGTATTCCTTTAATGTTTTGAAGCTCATTTCTAAATAACAGCATATGTTCTGTATCACTAAATTCTTTTTTTGGTTTAAGAATAACAATAGTAGGTAATGGATTATCATCTAAAATATCTAATGCCTTACTAAAGCCTGACCATTGACGAAAATCATTTAAACTTTGTTGACGAGAAATAAACTCAAAATTTTCCATTTTATCTGGTTCAAATTGACGAATTTTCTCCACAATCAAATTAACACTACTTTTAGATAAATTTTTATGCAAATAAATCGTTAATTCTTGTTCTGGATAAAATTGTGTTGCTGCATTATGTGTATTTTTCCACAATAAATATCCCACCATTGGAATAGTTAAAGAAACAGAAATAACTAAAACGGTTAATAATGTCCCAAGTTTATGCTGCAATAGATCCTGCCAAACAATTCGCCAAATATAGCGGGTTTGTACACTAAAAATATTAAATAACTGAAACATTATTATTTCCTTAACTGATTCTTTTTAAGTGACCATCTTCAAGTCCCAAACAAACTTTAGAACTTTGATTTATTATATTGGTATCGTGGGTTGCAATTAAAACTGTTGTACCTGATTGATTAAATACTTCAAATAAACGAAGAATATCAAATGATAACTTTTCATCCAAATTCCCTGTCGGTTCATCGGCTAACAAAAGCTGAGGACGATGAATTATTGCTCTGGCAATATCTACTCTCTGTTGCTCTCCTCCAGATAATTGCATTGGGAAATAATGAGTTTTATCTTCCAATCCAACTCTTTCTAAAGCTATTCTTGCTTCTCTTTCCACAATAGATTGCTTAATACCCATAATAATCAAAGGTAGCGCAACATTATCTAATATAGTTCGATCTGTTAATAGGGAATAATTTTGATGAACCATTCCAATTTGTCGTCTTAAAAAAGGAAGCTCTCTTTTAGGTAAACGTGTTATATCGTGTCCATTAAATAAGATTTTTCCACCATTCACTCGCTCCATTCCCATTATTAATTTTAATAATGTACTTTTCCCAGCCCCAGAAACACCTGTTAAATACGCCATTTCTCCAGCGGGAAGATGAAAGCTAATATCTTGCAATACAGGTCTTCTTGCACCAATATATGCTTTATTCACATTAGTAAACTGTATCATTTTTGCAAGAACCCTCTTTAAACAACTAAAATCGTTAGGCATTATATAGTAACACGAGATAAAACTTAAGCGTATTATTCATCTTTAATATTGTATATAAAAAACAAAATAGGTGAATGCTCAATTCACCTATTCTAATTTATAAGAAATTATCTTTAATAATTATTTCAACCTTGGATCCAACGCATCACGTAAACCGTCTCCCATAAGGTTGAAAGCTAATACGAGTAATAAAATTGCAATCCCTGGTATAGTAACCAACCAGTTAGCTGATTGCATAAAACCTCGAGATTCTGCCAACATTGTGCCCAGTTCTGGTGTTGGAGGTTGAGCACCAATACCTAAAAATCCAAGTGCGGCAAGCTCCAAAATCGCATTAGAAATACCCATTGTCATTTGAACAATAAGTGGAGCAAGACAGTTTGGTAGAATAATAATAAACATTAAACGGAATATACTCACACCAGTTACTTGAGAAGCGGTTACATAATCTCGTGTTTTTTCACTCATTACAGATGCTCTGGCTAAGCGTACATAACTCGGTATTGAGACAATAGCAATGGCAATCGCCGCATTAAAGAGTGATGGGCCTAAAATAGTTACTACTCCAATGGTTAATAACAAGCTAGGAATAGCTAGCATAATATCAACAAATCGCATAATTACTGCATCAAGCAAACCACCATAAAACCCTGCCAACAATCCAAAAAACACACCTAATAAACAGGATAAAACGACAATGAATAAACCAATAAATACGGACAATCTCGCACCATAAATGATACGAGATAACATATCTCGTCCAATATCATCAGTACCTAAGATATAAGTCCAATCTCCTCCTTCAAAAAAGGCGGGAGGTAACAATAATGCACTACGATTTTGCTCAATAGGATCAAAAGGAGCAACAAAATGAGCAAATACACAAATAAAAAAAACGAAAGCAATAAAGTAAAATCCTATTACTGCTCCTCTATTTTTTCGAAAATTAATCCAAAACTCACTTAAGAGGGATTTTGCTGGAGGAAGCGTGTTATCAATAACTGTACTAGACATTTTTTCTCCCTAAAATTAACTATGACGGATACGAGGATTAACCACGCCATATAATAAATCAACCATCAAATTCACAAAAACAATTACCATTGCAATAATTAATACTGAACCTTGTAACACAGGATAATCACGAGAGTTAATGGCATCAATTACCCATTTTCCAATACCTGGCCACGAAAAAATATTTTCAGTTAACACAGCTCCAGATAATAGCTGTCCAACAATTAATCCAACTACTGTAATAATAGGAATTAACGCATTACGTAATGCGTGGTTGATGATAATACGAGATTGCGTCAGCCCTTTCGCTTTTGCAGTACGAATATAATCTTGACTTAATACTTCCAACATTGATGAGCGAGTCATCCGAGTAACTACCGCTAGTGGGATAGTTCCAAGTACAATTGAAGGTAAAATCAAAGATTTAATCGCAGCAAAAAATGCCCCTTCTTCATCAGAATTCCACGTGTCAATTAACATAAATCCTGTATCTGTATCAATCCAATACTCTGCAGGTAATCGCCCTGATGCAGGTAAATCAAGAGGAATAGAAATATATAAAATTAAAATCAATCCCCACCAAAAAATTGGCATCGAATAACCTGTTAATGAAAGTGAACTAATTAAATGAGACCACCACGAATCTTTTTTAACCGCAGCAATAACACCTAAAACAATTCCACCAATTAATGACCACAATAACGCAAAAAATGCTAATTCAACAGTTGCAGGAAAGAGGGTAAAAAATTCTTTTAAAACAGGTTCATTATTTCTAAATGAATTACCTAAGTCTCCCTGAAAAATACCTTTTAAATAATTAAAATATTGTTGAGGTAATGAAAGGTCTAACCCAAGTTGATGCATCATTTGAGCATGAACTTCAGGACTCAGCCCTCGCTCTCCCATTCTAATTTCAATCGGGTCACCTGGAATTAAATGCACTAAAGCAAAAGTAATCAATGTTATTGCAAAAAAAGTAGGAATAACAGAAAGTAAGCGTTTTAAAATAAACTTTAACATTTATATTTTCTCAACTTAAATTAAATAAAAATGAAGCGGTAAGATTATAATCGATTTTTGCAAATTTTATATAAAATCTTACCGCTTGAATAACAAGATTCAATAACTATTTTAAATCAACATTATAAAAATCGTGTAATCCAAATGGACTCACAACATAACCTGTTACTTCTTTACGCACAGGGAAATACGTTGTTGAATGAGCAATAGTTAACCAAGGTGCTTGATCTTTAAATACTTGCTGTGCTTTTTTATAAAGTGCAGTACGCTCTGCTGGATCTGTTTTTTGAACAGCAGAAAGTACTAAATCATCAAATTCTTTATTACAGAATTTTGCATAATTAGACCCTTTTTCTTTCGCAGAACAACTTAATAGTGTATTTAAGAAGTTATCTGGATCTCCATTATCACCTGTCCAACCCATTAAGCCCGTTTGGTGATCACCTTGACGCATACGTTTTAAGTATTCGCCCCACTCATAGCTCACAATCTTGGCATTCACACCCACGTTTTTCCAATCTTCTTGGATAATCTCCGCCATACGACGAGCATTCGGGTTATATGGACGAGACACTGGCATTGCCCATAGTTCAACATCAAAACCATCTTTAAAGCCAGCTTCTTTTAACAACTCTTTTGCTTTCTGTGGATTATATTCATAATCTTTAACATCATCGTTATAACTCCACATTGTTGGTGGAATAGCATTTTTCGCGGCTTGCCCTGCACCTTGATACACAGACTCAATAATGGCCGCTTTATTAACAGCATAGCTTAATGCTTTACGTACTTTTAAGTTATCAAAAGGTTTTTTCTCAGTATTAAAGGCAAGATAACCAATATTTAATCCTGGTTTTGAAAGTAAGGTTATTTTTGGATCTGCTTTTAATTTTTCAATATCTGCTGGATTTGGATAAGGTGCTGCGTGACATTCCCCTTTAGTTAATTTTGCATCACGCACCGAGGCATCAGGGGTAATTGAAAACACTAAGCGATCAATTTTTGCTTTACCTTTCCAATAATCTTTAAAGGCTTTGTAACGTAAATTTGAATCTTTTTGGTAAGAAACAAATTTAAATGGTCCTGTTCCAATTGGTTGTGTATCAACCTCTTCAGGCGTTCCTGCTTTTAGCATTTTATCTGCATATTCTTTTGAAAAAATAGAAGCGAAATCCATCCCTAAGTTTGCTAGGAAAGGGGCATTTGGTACTTTCAGGCTAAACTTCACTGTGTAATCATCAACTTTTTCCACTTTATCAATAATACTTGCCATATCCATTCCCACAAAGTACTCATAGTTTCCTCCAGATACTTTATTATAAGGATGCTTTGGATTTAATTGACGATTAAAAGAGAATAAGACATCATCTGCATTTAAATCACGAGAGGGCTTAAAATTTTTATTACTGTGGAATTTTACCCCTTTACGTAAATGAAAAACATAAGTTTTGCCATCATCAGATACCTCCCATTTTTCCGCCAAAGAAGGAATAACTTTCGTCGTTCCTGCTTCAAAAGTGGTTAAACGGTTATAAATTGTTCGGCTTGCCGCATCTAATGATGCACCATCAGTTGCTAACTGAGGGCTTAAAAAAGACGGCGACGCTTCTAAGCAATAAACAAAAGTTTTAGGGGCTGCAAAAACAGTAGTAGATGCTATTGCTAATGTCATTAAAGAGAATTTTGTCATTTTTCTCATTGAGTTTTACTCCTATATGTTGTGTTTGAATTATTATTTTTTAAAGACTATTTTGTCTTCTTTTTTTAATTATGAGTCTATGACTATACAAGTTTTTTTATGAACTGCAATAGTTTTTTTAATGGGAAAGATGAAAAATGATCAAAAAATGTAAATTTTTTAAAATAAAAAAGCAATCTAGAAAGATTACTTTTATTAAAAATTTAAATTGATATGATAATATTATTCGGCAATTCGATCTATATTTGCACCAAGATTACGTAACTTTTCTTCAATATGCTCATAACCACGATCAATATGATAAATACGATCAACTACCGTTTCTCCATTTGCAATTAAACCTGCCAAAACAAGACTAATTGAAGCTCTTAAATCTGTCGCCATCACTTGTGCTGCAGATAGTTGTTCAACGCCGTGACAAATTGCCATATTTCCTTCAATTTCTGCTTTGGCTCCCATTCTATTCAACTCGGGAATGTGCATAAAACGGTTTTCAAATATTGTTTCTGTAATTGTACTAGTCCCTTCTGCAATCACATTTAACAAAGTAAATTGAGCTTGCATATCTGTAGGAAAGGCGGGGTGTGGCATTGTGCGAATATTCACCGCTTTTGGTCGTTTACCATGAGAGTCTAGAGTAATTGAGTTTTCATTCACTTCAACCTCCATTCCTGCTTCACGTAGCTTTTCGATCACCGCATCAAGGGTATGAGCCTTGGTACCATGACAAGTAATTTTTCCTTTAGAAACCGCTGCAGCAATTAAGAATGTACCTGTTTCAATACGATCAGGAACGATGCTATGTTCACATCCTAGCAAAGTTTCTACCCCTTCAATAGTGATAGTATCAGAACCAACACCCTCAATTTTAGCACCCATTTTATTCAAAAATTCTGCGGTATCAACCACTTCAGGCTCACGTGCCGCATTTTCAATAATAGTTGTGCCCTGTGCTAGGGTTGCTGCCATTATTACAGAAAGAGTCGCTCCAACACTGACTTTATCCATATAAACACGACAACCCATTAAACGTTCATTCACTTGTGCTTTAACATAACCTTGATCAAGAGTAATAGTTGCACCCATTTTTTCTAATGCTGAAATGTGCATATCCACAGGTCTTGCTCCAATAGTACAGCCACCGGGTAAAGAAACTTGTCCTTGATGGAAACGTGTTAAAAGTGGTGCCAATGCCCAAATAGATGCTCGCATTGTTTTCACTAATTCATAAGGGGCAATATAATGATTAATATTGCTGGCATCAATTTTTACTGCATTTTGCTCATCACGCTCAACAACAACACCTAATTCACGTAAAATTTTAAATGTAGTATCCACATCTTTTAGATCTGGTACATTCGTTAATGTTATAGGCTTAGTCGCAAGAATTGTTGCAAATAAGATTGGTAAAGCAGCATTTTTTGCTCCAGAAATTTGCACATCACCATTTAAACTAATAGGTCCTTTAACACAAAACTTTTCCATTTGAATTCCTTTATTAAATATTTTATAAAATTTGTAAATTTTTAATTAAATCTTACCGCTTAATACTTGTAATCAATTTGGAAAATTAAGAAGTTTTTCTCTCTTCCACTGCTCTTTTGTAAAGGTCTTAATAGTTAATGCGTGAATAACATTCGTGGTAAAAAGTTCGGTCAAAGGCGCGTAAATCATCTGTTGTTGTTTAACTTTTGAAAGTGAAGCAAAACTATCACTTACTGCAATAACACCAAAATGTGAACCATCACCCTGCACGTGGATTTCATCAAGTTCTAATGCTTTATTTAAGAGATCTTCTATCTGTTTTAATTCCATAATTACCGCTCTAGCTTAAAATTAGGTTGTAAACTGCTCTAACCATTCTTGCAAATCAAAAAGTTGTGCAAGATTAGTAATACTATTTGGTACATTTATAATATAATTCTTATTGTTTTTTGCATAAAAATGCAGCAATTCCATCAAAAGAGTGAACCCTGCAGAATCTATCTCTTTAAGATATTCAAGATCCCAATAAATACACTGTTTTAATTCTGGTTGCAAAAAAGAAGCACGTTGTTCCCATAAAGAGAACAACGTGTTTCTTGTTAAATTACCAGATAAAACAACCACTAAACCATCATTATTTACTTGAATATTCCATTGCAATATTTTTTGTGATTTCATAGCATCAATTATTTGCTTAAGGTAATAGGTTTCTGAGTAGATTTTTCTAAATCAGCGATTAAAACATCAATCCCTTTTTGGCGCAATATTCCACTCCACTCATTATGCTTAGTTGTAATCATACTAATACCTTCAGCAACCATATCATAAGCTTGCCATTCACCTGTTCTACTGTTCTTACGCCATTTAAAATTTAATTCAATTGGTTTTCTATCATCGTTTGCTAAAATATTCACTCGAATACCTACAATCAATTTATTATCAAGCGGTTTTTCTGTTTCAATCTCAATTTTCTGATTAGTGTATTGTGTCAATACTTGAGCATAAGATTGCTCAATAAATTGCCCAAAGACATCAAAAAATTTGTCACGTTGCTGTAAATTTGCACTTTTTAGATATTTTCCTAATACTTTTAGTCCCGCATATTTCACGTGAACATAAGGCATTAAATCATTACGAACAATAGTGCGTAAATAATTTGGATCCTTATTAATTTTATTTTGATTTGCTTTTATATCACTAAATAATTTATCTGCCGTTTGCTGCATTAATACGTAAGGGTTTGTATTTGCAAACGTTTGAGCAGAGAAAAGTGTTGATAAAGTGATAACTGTCGTAAAAATTAGTTTTTTCATTATTTTTATCATAGTTTTGTCAATCTCCGAGTAGTTATAACAAATAATTGTTTTATTGTGCGTCTAAATCTGGTTCATTTTTTGAACTATCTGATTTTTTATCACCATATAAAAATTGTCCGATTAAATCTTCTAGCACCATTGCTGAATTAGTGTCAAAGAATGTATCTCCTTCTTTTAATGTTGTGGTTTCTCCGTCAAGAACAAAGCCAATACCAAGAGCAATATACTGTTCACCTAGTAAACCTGCGGTTTTTATAGACAACGAACTAGTATCTGGGATATTATTAAATCTTTCATTAATCGCTAAAGTCACTTTTGGCGTATAATTTTCGGTATCTAAATTAATTTCTGATACTCGTCCAACAACAACCCCACCTACTTTTACAGGTGCTCGCACTTTTAGTCCGCCGATATTATCAAAAGTTGCATAAAGAGTATAGGTTTTTTCAGAAGAAAAACCTTGTACATTTGCAACACGTAATCCTAAAAACACCAATGCACCTAATCCAATAAGTACAAATAACCCTACCCAAAATTCATATTTTAACGATTGTCTCATTTTATTTTCCTTTTAAATCTAACCACCAAACATTATTGCAGTTAAGATAAAATCTAACCCTAATACAACTAATGATGCATTTACTACTGTTTTTGTTGTTGCCTGACTAATTCCTTCTGAAGTAGGTAGTGAATTATAACCATTAAATAAAGCAATCCAAACTACTGCAAAAGCGAAAAAAATACTTTTAATTGAACCATCGAGTAAATCTGTTAGAGTTACACTACTTTGCATCACAGACCAGAAACTACCAGAATCAACCCCTTTCCAATCAACACCAACGAGAGAACCACCCCAAATACCAATGGCTGTAAAAATAATAGCTAAAATTGGCATTGAAATAATACCCGCCCAAAAGCGAGGAGCAATCACTCGTCTTAGTGGATCAATCGCCATCATTTCCAAACTAGAAAGTTGCTCTGTTGCTTTCATTAAACCTATTTCTGCCGTTAATGCCGATCCTGCTCGACCAGCAAAAAGTAATGCCGTAACTACAGGTCCTAACTCTCTTAATAATGATAAGGAAACTAATTGTCCTAAACTGGTTTCTGCAGAAAAATCGACTAAAACGACATACCCCTGCAAGCCTAATACCATTCCAATAAATAAACCAGAAAGCATTATAATGAGCAAAGATTGTACACCTAAAACATATAACTGTTTAATGACTAAAGGCGTATTTTTTCTAAACTGCGGTTTTCCAACTAATGCTCCCCAGAGCATAAAATTAGCACGCCCAAATTCACGAAAAAATCGTACAACGGAAGAACCCAATAATGAAATAAAATTAATCACTGAAATAGCTCCTCTGTATAAGTTTTATTCGTTGGATAGTGAAAATGTACTGGTCCATCTGCATTACCCGCAAGAAATTGTATTACTCTAGGATCTTCACTTTCTATTAGCACTTTTGGAGAGCCTTCAGCAATGACTTTTTTATCTGCCACAATATAAGCATAATCCGCAATACTTAACACTTCATTTACATCGTGTGAAACAACAACAGAAGTTAATTTCAATGCTTCATTAAGCTTTTTAATTAATTCTACAATCACGCCCATACTGATAGGATCTTGTCCTGCAAAAGGTTCATCATACATTATTAATTCAGGATCGAGTGCAATTGCTCGTGCTAACGCTGCTCGACGAGCCATTCCGCCAGATAATTCAGATGGCATTAAATATGCCGCACCTCTTAATCCAACAGCCTCAAGTTTCATTAATACCATTTTTCTTATTAATTCTTCAGAAAGTTGAGTATGCTCTCTGATAGGGTAAGCTACGTTATCAAAAGTAGAAAGATCAGTAAACAATGCCCCTGATTGAAATAACATCCCCATTCGCTGACGCATTTCATAAAGCGTTTTATTATTCGCTTTACAAATATCTTCACCATCAAATAAAATTTCACCTGATTCAGGTTGAAGCTGTCCACCAATCAAACGAAGTAATGTTGTTTTACCAATACCTGATGGTCCCATAATAGCCGTTATTTTTCCTGCTTTTACACAAAGATTGAGATTATCATAAATCAGACGGTCGCCCCTACTAAAAGTCAGGTTTTTGACCTCAATTAAATTTTCTGTATTATGCATTCTATTTCTACTATATTCGTGAGAGTTGAAAGGTGAATTGTACCTTATTTTTTTAGAAAAGGGTTAGTTTGTTTTTCTTTACCGATAGTCGTATGAGCACCATGACCTGCAATAACAATAAAATCATCATCTAAATCAAGCATTTTTGTTCTAATGGAATGAAGTAATTGCTCAAGGTTTCCCATATATAAATCTGTTCGACCAATGCTATTTTTAAATAACACATCACCACTAAAAGTAATTTTATTTTGAAAATCAAAAAAACCAATATGTCCAGGTGCGTGTCCAGGTAAATGGCGAATATCAAATTTAAATTCTCCAAACTCAACAACATCACCTTCATTCAGCCAATGATCTGGTAAAAAGCCCTCAACTCTTGGAAAGCCATATTCTTCAGTAATTTGACCTAATTGTTCAAAAAGAGGTTGATCTGCTTGTTGTGAACCATAAATTTCCACACCAAAATACCGACGAAGTTGATCTGCTGCCATAATATGATCAAGATGGGCGTGAGTAATTAAAATTTTGGTTAAATTTAATTGATTTTGTTCAATATATTGAATTAAACGCTCACCATCATCACCTGGGTCAATAATAGCGGCATTCCTCTGGTTATCCCAAATGACAGAACAATTTTGTTGAAATGCTCCAACAGGAATAATTTGCAAATTAAACATAAAATGTCACCGCTTATCTACCACGCCAAGTGCGTACAGGACCAGTATCTATATGAACAAAATTACTACGAGGATAATAACCCACGCCACCATTATGCAAACTTAAGGCTGCTTGATACAAACGAGACAGCGGTACACCTGTTACTCTTAAATCAATGGCTTGTCCTTTGATATGATAACTCTGTTTAGCCACACCTCGACTACGACGATGCATTTTTGCATTTGTTCTAGCAGTACGATACCCACAAATAATCTTAACTTCTGCATTTTTTAGTGCGAGCTTTTTCTGAATTTGATCGATTTTCAAAAATAACTTGGGATCCATATTAGTGATCTTACCTGTTCTACGGTCACGAAGAATATAATTCAGTTTCTGTAATTCTTTCTTAACAAAATGCTTACCATTATGAAATTTTGAAACAAGATATTCATTTGTATTGATATTATGAAAACGCAAAGAACGTGGTTTTGAACCTGATAAGTGGGCCTGCACTGTAGAGGAAAGTAAGGTACTACCTAAGACAATCCCTCCTAACGAAAGCCAGCGACGACGATTATTATCAACTTGTTCCACAATTCCTCCCTTCATATTTATTAAAAAAATTATAAAAAACTCTATGTTAGTATCTTAAAAATAGATAAAGTTCCAAAAAATTGGAACTTTTAAGTAGTTGATAACTATTTTAGTAAAGTATTTATAGAATACAAATCAATGCCATTTAATCTAAATTTAGGATCTAAATGATAAACATCTGGTACACTTCGCACACTACCATTCTCAACCCAAGCGGTAACATAATAAAGATAGACAGGATTTTCCGATCTAATTTTAACAAAAGTCGTTTTCTCACTTCGATATACTTCTTTTTGCTTGGAAATATTCCAACCAGCTTCAGATAATAAAATTTCACTCAATTCTGCTGCTTTCTGTACTCGAACACAGCCTGAACTTAATGCTCGTTTTTTTCTTGAAAACACATTTTTATGAGGTGTATCGTGTAAAAATATCGCATCAGCACTTGGCATATTAAATTTATAACGACCTAAAGCCGCTTGTTTTCCTGGTTTTTGACGAACCATATAAGGAAATTTCTTCACATTTTCACCCTTGTAGTTTTCCCAGTCGATAGAGCTTGGCTCTACTTTTTCCCCTGAATAACTGATAATTTCAAATCCTTTTTTACTGCCATAATTTGGATCTTTAGCAAATTTAGGTATAACATCTTCTTCTAAAATTGTTGGAGGAATAGTCCAAGGAGGATTAACTACCACATCACTTAATTGACTAAATAAGATAGGTGTTTGGCGTTTTTTACGACCAACGACCACAACAGAATGTAATGCCAATGCGCCATTTTTATAGTAGTCCAGTTGATATGCAGGAATATTCACATACACGCCATTATTAAAGTTTGGAATAAGCCGTAAACGTTGTGCATTTAGTGCTAACTTAACAATGGTCATATTATCTATCGATTGGTTGCCTTCTGCTTCCGTGACTATTTTATTAATAATTTCTGTATATAGTTTATTATCACTTGGAATATATTTAGAAATAAATAATGCTCCATAGTTACTTTTAGCCAAGTCAACCCATTGTAATAATAATTGATCACTAAGCTCTTGTCTTTGATACGTGCTAGATTGATATAGCCATGAACTGATATTATTTTTTACATTTTTACTGTAATAAACATAATCTAGAAGTGCGTCTGTTAATAAAATATCCCTTTGCATACTTCCTTTAGGGCTTTCTATAATTTGTTTTAATGTTACTAAAGCACTATTCGAAACACCACTTGTAGCAAATACTATATAATCTCTCAAAAACATTTGTTCTGTTTTTTGATCTGTCCAAAGAGGTTCTAAATTAGCAAGAATATATACTTTCTTTAATTGATTTAAAGATTGTAATCTATTATTCTTCATTTTTTTGCGAATATAAGCCCCCACATCAGATAAAAGTTGAGGATTTTTCATTAATCGCTGAAATTTTGCTAATCTATTTTCTGTATGTATTTGCTGTTCTGTTAAGCTTAAATTTGGTAATACTTGAGTGACATTCGCTATCACAGATAAGGGGAAAACCATAATGCCGACTAATATTAATAATATAAGTTTTTTATTTTTAATCATATTTATCCTTAAGATAATATTATTTACAAGCTATAAAGTATTCGGCAAATTATTCTCATCACTCTCAATGATTAAATTTACATTATAAGGGCTGATTGTAACACAAATAGATCATTTTTGTTTTCCAATTTTTTTCGATTAATTTAAAAAAACATTTGCTAAATATATGTTTTTCTGATATTTGTAACGACCTTAAAAATAATCTTAATATTATAAATTTAAAAAAAACATATAACTTATTGTTATATAATAACTAATCATTCAAAAGGAGTTAAATTATGGTAAAAAAACCATCAGCATCTTCGTTAAGTTTACTCGCAATCGCTGGCGTTTCACCATATAAACCTAAAAAAAATGAAGAATATATGAGTGAATCACAAATTGCACATTTTCATAAAATTTTAACCGCTTGGCATACTCAAATTATGGATGAAGCCCAACGAACCAAAACACAAATGCAAGATGAAGTGACTCATTTTGCTGATCCATCAGATCGTGCCACTCAAGAAGAAGAGTTTAACCTTGAATTACGAAATCGTGATCGTGAACGCCGTTTATTAAAAAAGATTGAACTTACATTACAAAGACTTAAAGAAGATGATTATGGTTTTTGTGAAGCCTGTGGTGTAGAAATCGGTTTACGCCGCTTAGAAGCTCGTCCAACGGCTGAGTTATGTATTGATTGTAAAACATTAGCAGAAATTCGTGAAAAACATATGGGACGCTAGACTAGTAGTAACGAGGTGAATTATTTTTAATTATATTAAATCTTTTCTTTTTAAGAAAAAAAAATCTCACAACAACTCTTTTATTTCAAATAAAAAAATAAAAGAGATGGATTCTTGTGCGCCAAAAACATCAAATACACAAAAACCAAATAAAAAAGAAACACATCAGAAAAGTGATATGCCTTCACATATTTTACATAAAAATATTACGGTTAATGCCCCAAATTATGGCATTTCTAGACACAACATTTCAAAAAATGCACTTTCTATCGTAAATAAACTCTCTCAAAATAATTTTGAAGTTTATTTAGTTGGCGGATGTATTCGCGATATTTTATTGGGAAAACCCCCAAAAGATTTTGATATTGCAACCAACGCCCGCCCTGAAGAAATTAAACGTATTTTTGGACGACAATGCCGTTTAATTGGTCGCCGTTTTCGACTTGCACATATTGTTTATGGACGAGAAGTTTATGAAGTCGCAACCTTTAGAGCGGGGCATGATCAAAACTTAAATAATCAAATTTCTAAAACAAATGATCAAGGAATGTTATTGCGAGATAACGTTTATGGTTCATTAGAAGAAGATGCAAAACGTCGAGACTTTAGTGTTAATGCTCTTTATTTTGATGTTAAGCATAATTTAATTTTTGATTTTTTTAACGGCATTCAAGATCTCAAAGAGGGGAAATTACGTTTAATTGGCGATCCAACCACTCGCTATCAAGAAGATCCAGTTCGAATGCTTAGAGCCATTCGCTTTATGGCAAAACTGGATATGTTTTTAGATAAACCCACAGAGCAGCCTATCCGTCAATTGGCTCATTTATTACAACATATTCCAGCTGCACGTCTATTTGATGAATCATTAAAACTATTGCAAGCAGGTTATGGCGTAAAAACCTATGAATTACTACAGCAATATCATTTATTTGAAGTATTATTCCCTACTATTTCTAGTTCTTTCACTAAAGATAGTGACTCGAATGCAGAACGAATGATAACCAAAGCACTTACATCAACTGATGAGCGAATTCGTGATAATTTACGTATCAATCCTGCATTTTTATATGCTGCTCTACTTTGGTATCAGATGCGTGAAAAAATGGACGAACTCAAAAATGAGGGAGGACTGAATACTCACGATGCAATGATGCTCGCCGCCAATGAGATTTTAGCAGAAACCTGTAAAACCATTGGCTTACATCGTCGTCATACAGCAGTCATTCGAGATATTTGGCATCTACAATTTAAAATGACTAAACGTGTGGGTAAACGTCCTTATCAAACCCTTGCACATATTAAGTTTAGAGCAGGATTTGATTTGTTAGTAATGCGAGCTGAAATTGAAAAAGGGGATTTAGTTGAGCTGAGTGCGTGGTGGCACGAATTTCAACTAAGTAATGAAGTACAGCGTTCAGAACAAATCAAAAATGTTCACCCTCATCATAGTGATGATGAGAAGAAAAAACGTAAACCTCGCCGTAAACGTTATTACAAAAATCGTAAACCTAAAACAAGCATAGAATAATGGAAAAAGTGTACATCGCTTTGGGTTCAAACCTCAATAATCCGCTTGTTCAACTTAAACAAGCGGTACGATCTTTACAAAAATTTGCAAATTTTCAGGTAAGTTCTTTCTACACAAGTAAACCCCTTGGACCACAAGATCAACCTGATTATATCAATGCGGTTGCAAGTTTTGATACAGAGTTGCAACCATTGGAATTATTGGATTATTTACAAAATATCGAAAATCAACAAGGACGAGTCCGTTTACGTCGCTGGGGTGAGCGTACCCTTGATTTAGATATTTTGCTTTTTGGTAAAAAAGTGATCACAAGTGACCGCTTAATCATTCCTCATTATGATATGCAAAACCGTGAATTTGTGATTGTACCACTTTATGAGTTAGATCCTGAATTAATCTTGCCAAATCAAATGACATTAAAAACCTTATATACTAAATTTAAAAATCATCAGATGGTTAAAATTTAACACCTCCTCCTTACCTAGATTTTCTATCTATATAGTTTCGTAGATAGCTCTCGTTTTTTCTTATAATTACAGTATAATCTCACCCATATTTATTTGAGGAGTTTTTATGACAGTAGGCATTCAACAAAGAGCGACATTACAGCGTAGAATTTGGCAAATTGCAAATGAAGTGCGTGGTGCAGTTGATGGATGGGATTTCAAACAATATGTCTTAGGTGCATTATTTTATCGATTTATCAGTGAAAATTTTACCTATTTTATTGAAGCCGGTGATGAAAGTATTCATTATGCAAATTTATCTGATGATATTATCACTAATGAAATAAAAATTGATGCCATTAAAACCAAAGGTTATTTTATTTATCCTAGCCAACTATTTGAAAATATTGTAGAAAATGCACACAAGAACGATAATTTAAATACGCATCTTGCTCAAATTTTTTCAAGTATTGAAAGTAGTGCGACTGGATTTGACTCAGAACGCGATATCAAAGGATTATTTGCAGATTTTGATACAACATCTAACCGCCTTGGCAATACTGTTGAGGATAAAAACAAACGATTAGTTTCAGTATTAAAAGGAGTGGCTGATCTTGATTTTGGGGATTTTCAAGATAATCAAATCGATCTCTTTGGTGATGCCTATGAATTTTTAATCTCAAATTATGCCGCTAATGCTGGAAAATCAGGAGGCGAATTTTTTACTCCACAAAGTGTATCAAAATTGATTGCTAAAATTGCACTATTAGGTCAGAAAAATGTGAATAAAATTTATGATCCTGCTTGCGGTAGTGGTTCACTTTTATTACAAGCAAAAAAACAATTTGATAATCATATTATTGAAGAGGGATTTTTTGGTCAAGAAATTAACCATACGACCTATAACTTGGCACGAATGAATATGTTTTTACACAATATTAACTATGATAAGTTTGATATTGTACTGGGCGATACGCTTTTAAAACCTCAATTTAAAGATGATAAACCCTTTGATGCGATTGTCTCTAACCCGCCTTATTCTGTCAATTGGATTGGTAATGACGATCCAACGTTAATCAATGATGATCGCTTTTCTCCTGCTGGTGTGCTTGCACCAAAATCAAAAGCGGATTTTGCTTTTGTTATGCACTGCTTAAATTATTTATCTGCCAAAGGAAGAGCTGCTATTGTGACTTTCCCAGGTATTTTTTATCGAAGTGGTGCAGAGAAAAAAATTCGCCAATATTTAGTGGATAATAACTTTGTTGAAACCGTGATCGCACTTGCACCTAATTTATTTTATGGCACAAGTATAGCGGTAAATATTTTAGTACTTTCTAAACATAAAACGAACACTAAAACCCAATTTATCAATGCCACTGAAATTTTTAAAAAAGAAACAAATAATAATGTCTTAACCAATGAACATATTGAACAAATTTTAACATTATTTAGTGAGAAAAAAGATGTTGAGCATCTAACAAAATCTGTTGAAAATAATCAAATTGCGGAAAATGATTACAATTTATCTGTTAACTCTTATATTGAAGCAAAAGATACCAAAGAAGTAATCAATATTGATGAGCTAAATAAAGAAATTGCAAAAACAGTGAAAAATATTACCGCTTTGCGTAATGAAATTGATAAGATTGTCGCGGAAATAGAGGCAGAAAAATGATACTTTCTTCATATAGACACAATAACGGAAGAAAACATTGATTTTCTTCCGTTATTGTAAGAATATAGGAAGAAAGAGATAATTTTAGGAAAAGATATGAATTTAACCCCTGATTGTCCAGTAAAACCATTACCCTTTGATGAGATTTTTGAGAAAATTGAAACAAAAGCAATACTAAAAAAACTTGCGATAGCACACCGTTCTCTTGCAGAGTTAAAAGGTGTTGTACAGTCTATTCCTAATCAAACTATTTTAATTAATACACTCTCTCTACAAGAAGCTAAACACAGTAGTGAAATTGAAAATATTATTACAACGCAAGATGAACTTTACCAAGCAGATTTATCAGAATTTTCCACATTCAATCCTGCAGTTAAAGAAGTACAACGCTACAGTTATGCGTTAAATAGCGGATTTAACCTCATTAAACAAGAACAGATTATTCGACTGAATACACTTTTAATGGTTCAAGAACAGTTAGAACATAATAATGCAGGTCTGCGAGCCATATCGGGAACAGCATTAAAAAACGCCTATACAGGCAAAACTGTTTATACGCCACCACAACATAAAAATGATATTATCCTATTGATGGAAAATTTGATTGAATTTATCAATACAGAAGATCGCTTTGAACTTGATCCTTTAACTAAAATGGCGATTATTCACCATCAATTTGAAAGTATTCACCCTTTTTATGATGGTAATGGCAGAACAGGACGAATTTTAAATATTCTTTACCTTGTAAAAGAAAACTTATTAGATATTCCAATATTATATTTAAGTCGCTACCTTATTGAAAATAAATCAGACTATTATACTCTTTTACAAGCAGTTAGAGATTCTCAAAACTGGGAAGATTGGGTGCAATATATCCTTAATGCAATTATTGAAACAGCTCAATCAACCATTGAATTAGTTAAACAAATTAAAATTTTAATGCAAAATTTCAAAAATCAATTCCGCAGTGAATTACCGAAAATTTATAGCCAAGATTTGCTCAATCAATTATTTATGCACCCTTATTCAAAAATAGCCTTTATTCAAAATCATCTTGGTGTCAGTGATAAAACAGCAAAGCGTTACCTTGATGAATTATGCCGAATTGGATTATTAAAAAAAGAAAAAATTGGACGAGAAAATTTTTATATCAACTACGCTTTATTTGATCTATTTATCAAATATTAAATGAGAAAATAAAATGTTACATAACTATATAGAAAAATTATTACAAGGGCGAGAAGTTGAGTGGAAAAGACTTGGTGAGATAACTAACTACCAACAACCCACCCCCTATCTAGTAAAAACAACAAATTATAATGATAGTTTTAAAACGCCAGTTTTAACCGCTGGAAAAACATTTATTTTAGGCTATACCGATGAAACAGATGGACTTTATCAGGCCACAGAAAATCCTGTTATTATTTTTGATGATTTCACAACAGCAAATAAATGGGTAGATTTTGATTTTAAAGTAAAATCTTCTGCAATGAAAATAATCTCGTCAGTTGATGAAGAGCAGTATTTATTAAAATATATTTATCATTGGATAAATACTTTACCAAATATTGGTAAAAATACGGATCATAAACGCCAATGGATTAGCAATTTT
Source organism: Phocoenobacter atlanticus subsp. cyclopteri (assembly GCF_018343795.1). GTDB lineage: Bacteria > Pseudomonadota > Gammaproteobacteria > Enterobacterales > Pasteurellaceae > Phocoenobacter > Phocoenobacter atlanticus. The sequence goes on along the minus strand of NZ_CP074346.1, from coordinate 37,936 downwards.
TCAAATTTAAAAATCCCAATCCCACCACTTGATGTGCAACAAGAAATAGCAGAAACACTTGACAGAATGACAAACATATGCTATGAGCTTGCGAAAGAGCTTGCGTTGCGCGATCAACAGTATAACTACTATAGAGATAGACTATTGAACCTTGGAGAATTGATAGGGGGGGGGAATCAATGTGAATGGATTCGATTGGGAGATATTGCCTTAAAAATCACATCTGGCGGAACACCAAATACTAAAAAATTAGAATATTGGGAAAATGGAACAATTCCTTGGATGTCGTCTGGTGAAGTAAATTTGAAAATAATTTTTAAAACTGAAAAATTTATTACGCAAAAAGGATTAGAAAATTCTAGTGCAAAACTAATTCCGAAAAACTCTCTTGTTATAGCGTTAGCTGGGCAAGGTAAAACAAGAGGAAAAGTTGCAAGAACTAGAATAGATTTAACTACTAATCAATCTTTAGCAGCACTAATATTTGATGAAAAAAATATAAACAGTGATTATGTTTACTATTTTTTAACTACTCAATATAAAAATTTAAGACAAATTTCATTAGGAAATAGTGGACGAGGCGGACTAAATTTACAGATGATTTCTGATTATAGAATTCCCCTCCTCTCACTTGATGAGCAAGAACGGATTGTCAAAATTTTAGATAAATTTGACCGCTTAACCAACTCAATTACCGAAGGGTTGCCAAAAGAAATTGATCTTAGACAAAAACAGTATGAATATTATAGGGATTTGTTATTAAACTTTGATAAGTAAGCGGTAAGATTATTATAGTTTTTTGCAAATTCTGATTAGGATGTAACCGCCTATTACTATTTGATTCAATTAGAAATAAAAAATAAATTTTAGAGCAAAGGATAAATATGGATGAATTAGAATTACAAGGTACATTACAAGATATTGCCCAACACTTAAAAAACAAAGAGAAAAAAGTACAGCTAATCTATGCTTTTAATGGTTCTGGAAAAACACGGCTTTCTCGTGAATTTAAACAACTTATTTTTCCCAAACATAATACTGATGAAAATGTGGAGCAAATTCAGTTAGCTCGTACAAAAATTCTTTACTACAATGCCTTTACTGAAGATTTATTTTATTGGAATAATGATTTAAATAATGATGCCGAACCTATACTAAATATCCAATTAAATACTTTTACTGAATGGGTGTTGAAAGAGCAAGGGCAAGATCAAAATGTCATTGATAATTTTCAATATTATACTAACGATAAATTAACACCTCGTTTTGATGAAAATTTTTCAAAAATTACGTTCTCCTTTACTCGTGGCGATGATTCATTAGAAGAAAATATTAAAATATCGAAAGGAGAAGAAAGTAATTTCATCTGGAGTATTTTTTATACTCTGATTCAATTAGTTATATCAGAACTCAATACGGCTGAACCAGAAGACCGTTCAACAAATCAGTTCGATGAATTAGAATATATTTTTATTGATGACCCCGTTAGCTCTTTAGATGAAAACCATCTAATTCAATTAGCTGTAGATTTAGCACAACTCATTAAATCAAGTAAATCAGAAATCAAATTTATTATTACAACACACAATCCTTTGTTTTATAATATATTACACAATGAACTCAATCGCGATGATAAGCCTAACAAATATAAAAAGAAAGAATTATATAAATATCAATTAAACAAACGAGAAGACGGTACATACGAACTGATACAACAACAGAATGACTCACCTTTTTCTTATCACCTTTATTTAAAAAAAGAAATTGAAAAAGCGATTGAAAATAATCAATTAAAAAAATATCATTTTAATTTCTTAAGGAATATTTTAGAAAAGACATCCACGTTTTTAGGTTATCAAACTTGGGGAGAACTGTTACCTCAGAATAATGATGGTTTACCAAACCCTTATGAAGCAAGAATTATTAATTTTTCTAGTCATTCTAAACATTCTAGTGAAGAAACCGTTGAATTATCAGAAAATGATAAAAAAGTTTTAAAAGGATTAGTAGAAAAATTAAATAAAATGTATCAATCTAAATTAGATGATGATTAAAAGAGTATAAAGGTAAAAATATGACTACAACAAAACCCATCACAGAATCAAAAAACTTTATCATTTTAGATAAATATAGCCCTATTAAACAATCTGGAAGCTACCAAACTGAAAGTGATTTAGAAAAAGAATTGATTTCTGATCTTGTTAATCAAGGATACGAATACCGCCAAGATTTAAATTCAAACGATAAACTGCTCGCTAATCTTCGTAAACAATTACAAAACTTAAATAAGATGAATTTTAGTGATGATGAATGGCAACGCTTTTTAAGTGAATATTTAGACAAACCAAGCGATACGATTATTGATAAAACTTGCAAAATTCATCATAACCATATTTATGATTTTGTTTTTGATGATGGACATATCCAAAATATTTATTTGTTAGATAAGAAAAATATAACACGCAATACCTTACAAGTTATCAATCAATTTGAACAAAAAGGTGAGCATACTAATCGCTATGATGTCACTATTTTAATCAATGGCTTACCACTTATTCAAATTGAACTGAAAAAACGTGGGATGGCAATTAAAGAAGCTTTTAATCAAATTCATCGCTACACCAAGGAAAGTTTTAATAGTGAATATTCTCTCTTTAAATTTTTGCAGATCTTTGTCATTTCAAACGGAACAGATACCCGCTATTTTGCCAATACCACAAAACGAGATAAAAATAGTTTCGATTTTACAATGAACTGGGCAAAATCAAACAACGAACTTATTAAGGATTTAAAAGATTTTACAGCGACATTCTTTCAAAAAAATACGCTTTTAAAGGTGTTATTAAAATACAGTGTTTTCGATACTAATAACACCCTTTTAATTATGCGACCTTATCAAATTGCTGCAACAGAACGCATTTTATGGAAGATTGAAAGCTCTTACAATGCCAAAAATTGGAGTAATACGGAAAGTGGCGGTTACATTTGGCACACTACAGGATCGGGCAAAACATTAACAAGTTTTAAAGCAGCTCGATTAGCAACAGATTTAACATTTATTGATAAAGTATTTTTTGTGGTTGATAGAAAAGATTTAGACTATCAAACAATGAGAGAGTATCAAAATTTCTCACCAGATAGTGTCAATGGTAGTGAAAGCACGGCAGGGCTAAAACGAAATATAAAAAAAGATGATAATAAAATTATCGCTACCACTATTCAAAAACTCAATAATTTAATAAAAAGTGAAGATAATTTAGATATTTATAAAAGGCAGGTTGTCTTTATTTTTGATGAATGTCACCGTAGCCAATTTGGTGAAGCACAAAAAAACATTAAGAAAAAATTTAGAAAATATTATCAATTTGGTTTTACTGGAACTCCAATCTTCCCACAGAATGCGCTTGGCAGTGAAACGACTGCAAGTGTATTTGGATGCGAATTACATTCTTATACTATTACTGACGCTATTCGCGATGAAAAAGTCTTAAAATTTAAAGTAGATTATAACAATGTTCGCCCACAGTTCCAATTGCTTGAAAATGAAATAGATGAGCAAAAATTAACAACTTATGAAAATAAACAAGCACTCCTCCATCCTCAACGGATCAATGAAATCACAAATTATATATTAAGTAATTTTCATCAAAAAACCCACCGCTTTACCACACAATCAAAAGGGTTTAATGCAATGTTTGCAGTAAGTTCTGTTGAGGCTGCAAAACTGTATTATGACGCATTTAAAAGATTACAAAAAACTGCCCATAAGCCACTAAAAGTAGCGACTATTTTTTCATTCACACCTAATGAAGAGCAAGATGCAAAGGGCAATATTGCAGATGAAAGTTTTGACGTCACGGCAATGAATACAAGTAGTAAAGAATTTTTAACAATGGCAATTGATGATTATAATCATAAATTTCAAACTAATTTCAGTGTAGAGAGCAAATCTTTTCAAAATTATTATCGAGATCTCTCCTTACGAGTAAAAAATCAAGAAATTGATTTACTCATTGTGGTCGGGATGTTTTTAACGGGGTTTGATGCGGTCACTTTAAATACATTATTTGTAGATAAAAATTTACGTTTTCACGGACTTATACAAGCTTATTCACGTACCAATCGTATTTATAATGCAACTAAATCTTTTGGAAATATTGTTACTTTCCGTAATTTAGAGAAAGCTACCATTGATGCCATTACTCTATTTGGTGATAAAAACACCAAAAATGTTGTTCTTGAAAAAAGCTATAAAGAGTATATGCAAGGCTATGAAGATAATCTTACAGGAAAATTCCAGCGTGGTTATTTAGCCATTATTGAAGAATTAAAACAACATTTTCCCGCTCCTGAAAAAATTAAAACAGAAGCAGACAAAAAAGAATTTGTAAAACTATTTAGTGAATACTTACGTGTAGAAAATATTTTGCAAAATTATGATGAATTTAGTGCATTACAAAAAGCACAAACTCTTGATTCTAGCAATATAAATTTAGTAGAAGAATGCCAAGGGAAATATGGCGTATCTCGTAAAAAGCTAATAGAAATGCAGAATACACTTATTCCAACAGAGCGTGAAATCCAAGATTATCGTTCAACTTATAACGATATTAGAGAATGGTTGCGTCAAGAAAAATCAAATTCTAAACAAGAGCAACTTACTATTGATTGGGATGATGTTACCTTTGAAGTTGATTTATTGAAGTCACAAGAAATAAATTTAGACTATATTTTAGAACTGATTTTTGAACAGCATAAAATAACTCAAAATAAACCTGCTCTAATATCAGAAATTCGTCGTATAATTCGTTCAAGTCTTGGGCATCGTGCAAAAGAAAGTTTAATCGTTGATTTTATCAATCACACTAATTTAGATGAAATAATAGATAAAACAATGATTATTGAAGTATTCTTCCGATTTGCACAACAAGAACAACAACGAGAAGCTAACGAGCTAATTGACGCTGAAAATCTAAATGAAGAAGCCACAAAACGTTATATTAAAACGTCATTAAAACGTGAGTATGCCAGTGAAAATGGGACTGAATTAAATGATATTCTACCCAAAATGAGCCCTTTAAATCCTAAGTATTTAACAAAAAAACAGGCTATTTTCCAGAAAATAGCCACTTTTGTGGAAAAATTTAAAGGTGTTGGAGGGACGCTTTAACTCTTATACCCAACCAACAAACTCTGCCAATCTTGTTTATCAAAACGAATATTCAAGCGTTGTACTTCTTTATTAAAAGATCGTAGTAATCTTTCAAGGTTACTACTCTTCCAATCATCCCCTTGCTGAATACCGCATTTATCAAAATCAATGAGCCAAAACTGATTATTGTTTTCATCAAATAAAATATTATGGATATTCAAATCACTATGGTGAATTTGGTGTTGGTGAAGTTGTTTAATCAGTTTTCCAATCTCAATGTATTGCTGTGAAGATAACCTATTTTTTTGTAAAAATTGACTAAGATCTTGAGCGTTTTCGATTTTTTCAATTAAAATATCGGCTGAATAAAAACAACATTTTTTAGTAATTTTTACTGCAATAGGACGAGGGATAGGTAATCCCTCCTGAGACATTTTTTGTAGCAAATTAAACTCTTGTACAGCTCTTGTTTGCTCAAAACTAGTAAAAAAATAGCTATCCTTAATCAATTTCCCAAATAATCCACCACGATAATAATGACGTTTTACACTATTGACACCCATTAACTGCTCTGTTTTTAAAAACCACGTGATACCTCGTCCTTTAGAAGAACCAAGTAACCACTCACTTTCGAAAAAAGAGACGGTATCTAATAAAGTTTTAATCGCAGATTGTTGCGTATCGCTGATAAATTGTTGGTTAAATTGATAATAGTCCATTAAATTTTAATTAAGTAAAAAGAACATTTTCGCAGAGATAGATAAAAGATCAACATTTAGTTGCAATAAATTTACCGATTACCGTAAATTTTTGTTAGACTGTCGTCCCTTTCAGGCGTGGATGTTTCTGCTAACCTGTGTGTATATTAATAAAAATATACAATCCATCAATCTGTTTTATTGCTTTGGAGAAACAATGACGTTACCATCCTTCCGAGGAATTGGGTTTTCTTCCCCCTTTTTCTTGGTGTTTTTATATGTGATGAGCATTTTGCTCGCTAATTTAACTCTAGATACTTTTATTACATTGCCTTTTTATGGAATGCTTTCTATTGGAACAATTTTCTTTGCTGCCATTTTTACCCTACGAGATAAAATTCATTTTTATGGTGGCTTAAATCTTGTTTATTGGGCAATTTGTATAGCGGTTATCGTCAATATTATTGTCTCTTATTGGCTAAATGTACCAAGCCGTTTTATCTTTGCTTCTTTTTTATCAATAAGTGTCAGTGAACTTGCTGATACTGCTGTTTTTCATCGTTTTAAACATCGACGATTTGTTATTCGTGTATTGAGTTCTAATGCGTTAAGTGTGCCACTAGATAGTATTTTATTTACTTTTTTAGCTTTTTACGGTGTGTTACCTTTAACAGAAATCTGGCAAATTATTTATGCGGATATCATTGTAAAATATGGTATTGCAATGCTATTTATTGCTAAATTTTGGCAATTTAAACGCTTACAACAAGCCTAATTTATTATTGTTTAAAAAAGGAAAACAAAATGACAAATGAAATTTTAGATCTACACCAAAATGTAGCAGAACAGAAACACAAAATTTCACCGATGAACGTAATCGATAACCCTAATCCAAAAATGGATACTGAAGTCGAACATATTCTCTATTTACCCGAACTTTGCCCTGCTTCTAAAAACCCAAAACAAGGGAGTTTTATTACTCTGCGTTATAAAAATAGCAACCATTTTTTAGAACTGTTTAGCCTTGATAAACATATAGATAGCTATATTGGGCATACTATTGTGCGAGATATGGAATATTTTGTGCAAACCATCGCTCAAGCAGCGGCAGATGTTTTAAAGGAAACCGTCACCGCAAGTGCAAAAATAGATTATAATCTCATTCGCCAGTGTCAAAAAATTTATGTTGTAGCGAAACCTTCAATTTAATTTTTAACATTGAATTTTCAAAGTAATTTGATAAAATCCATCCCTCAACTATTAGAGAGAGACTATGAACACAACAACATTTGAAGCTGACAATGTGCGTAATGCGTTATTGGAAAAAGGTATTGAAACACCAATGATTACGCCAATCAAAGATAAAGAAAGCCGTAAAACGGAAATTCAGCAGCATTTTCAAGCTATTATGGAATTATTAGGGATGGATTTACGAGATGATAGCCTTGAAGAAACACCACATCGTTTGGCAAAAATGTATGTTGATGAGATTTTTAGTGGCTTAGACTACGATACTTTTCCTAAAATCACAAAAATAAAGAACCAAATGAAAGTGAGTGAAATGGTACTCGTCGATGAAATCACTTGTACTAGCACTTGCGAACATCATTTTGTCACTATTGATGGAAGTGTCTCTGTCGCTTATTACCCTAAAAATTGGGTTATTGGCTTATCTAAAATTAATCGTGTTGTACAATTTTTTGCTCAACGCCCTCAAGTTCAAGAACGTTTTACTGAACAAGTGCTTACCGCCTTTCAAACTATTTTGGATACAGATGATGTTGCTGTTTTTGTCAAAGCAACCCATTTTTGTGTAAAATGTCGTGGCATAAAAGATACCCACAGTAAAACCATCACCTCTGCATTTGGAGGAGTATTTTTACAAGATAGAGAAACCCGTAAAGAGTTTTTAACCTTAATAAAAAAATAAGCGGTACGATCTTATTTAAAATTTACCAATTTTCGGAGTAATTCTATTATGGATTCAGCATTAATTTTATCCATCATTGTTGGATTAGGCATTGCCGCACAATGGTTAGCTTGGTATTTAAAACAACCCTCTATTCTATATTTATTATTAATTGGAATTTTAGTTGGACCTGTTTTAAATATTTTTCATCCTGATGAAGTTTTAGGTGATCTGCTCTTCCCCTTTATCTCTCTTGGTGTTGCAATTATTCTATTTGAGGGCGCATTAACACTAGAATTTAAAGAAATTCAACATCATGGTAGAGTAGTTAAGCTCCTCGTTTCTGTTGGAATGCTCATTACTATTGCGGTTATATCCCTCGCAACTTATGGTTTATTTGATATAGACTGGCGAATAGCTTTATTATTTGGCGCATTAGTTTGTGTGACAGGTCCGACTGTTATTATTCCTTTGCTACGTAGTGTTTGTCCTAATAACTCTATTTCTAATATTTTAAAATGGGAGGGAATTTTAATTGATCCTATTGGTGCCATTGCGGTCGTTTTAATTTATGAATATATTATTTCAGATGGTGCTTCTAATGGTTTTTTAACCTTTGGTACAATTATCCTTATTGCTGCAGTGCTGGGTATGGTTGGTGCGCTTATTTTAGCCAAATTAATCAAATACCATCTTATTCCTGACTACCTACGAAATGTGTTTGTACTTGCTTATGTTTTACTTCTTTTCTCTGTTTCAAATGCACTGTCTCACGAATCAGGATTGTTAACTGTTACTGTATTAGGGGTTGCTCTTGCAAACTGGAAAAACTTTCCTAAAGATAATATCTTAGAGTTTAAAGAGTCAATCACAGTTTTATTAATCTCCGTATTATTTATTATTTTAGCCGCAAGAGTAGATTTAAATGCACTACTGAGTGTTGGATTCTCAGGCTTTGCACTATTACTCGTGGCAATGTTTGTTGCCCGTCCTCTTGCTATTTGGGTGTCTGCAATAGGTTCAAAATTAACATTCAATGAAAAAATAATGATCAGTTGGATAGGTCCTCGTGGTATTGTAGCCGCTGCTATTTCATCGCTTTTTGCGATACGCCTACAAGATCAAGGTATCAAAGGTGTAGAATTACTTGTTCCGTTAGTATTTACCATTATTATTGGAACCGTATTTATTCAAGGATTAGGAGCAAAACCTATTGCAACCTTTCTCAAAGTGCGACAAGTTGCCAATACGGGTGTACTAATTATTGGTTCTAATCCTGTGGCGCTAATGATTGCAAAATCTTTGAATGATTTAGGAATTGAAGTAGTTATGGCAGATATTTATTATAACGGATTAGCCAAAGCCCGAATGATGGGAATACGTACTTATTATGGTAGTCCTCTCTCTAATCACGCAGATAATCACCTAGACCTAATAGGTATTGGTCACTTATTCACAATGAGTACAGATCGAGAAATGAATTTGCTCTCAGCAACCCATTACCTACACGATTTTGGTGAAAAAAATATTTTCCGTTTAGAGTTTAATGATGAAACAAATGTAACCGAACGTAATCAAAAGCAGAATGGTTTTAATTTTAATTATCTATTTGGAAAAGATATCACTTACGCCAGATTGACCACAATGTTGAATAAAAATGCGAAAATTAAAGTGACTAATCTAACAGATAACTACAATTATGAAGAGTATAAAGCGAATAACCCTGCTTTTATTCCACTTTATACTGTTGATAAAAATGGATTGCTACACATCGTTAATGAAAGAAAAACAATTAAAAAAGATCGTAAATTAGTCTCTCTAGTTTTACCAGATGAAGAGATAAATTTATAGTTTTTCTTTCACGTTTTCCTACTCACTCTTTCCCTTGCTTTTAAAGGGAAAGAGTTTCAAAATTGTAAATTTTTACTTAAATGTCACCGCTTGATATTACTTAATCTATTAAATAGAGATATATTCTATATCCATATCCAAATAAGCTTTCGCTAAACTTTCTGTTGCTTGCTTATGACTTAAACCCGCTGCTTTTTCAACCATTATAATTTTTTGAATATTCACCTCACTTAAACTATTTAAGCGACGATAATTTAATGCACTTTGTAAAGGTGGAAAACTTGGATTAAAGGCTGCATTTTCTACATAACGTCCCGTTACAATTTCACCATTTTCTAAGGCTAATGCAATTCCACAATAGGCTTGGCTATAAGGTGCATGAGATTGGTTAAGGGCTTGTAATGCTGCTTGAGTAACAGGTTCATTTACTGTTAAGCTAAACTGATGATCTTGATGATCAAAAAGCAATTCCGAAATTTCAAGATCTTTAGGTCCAAAAGAATCTGGAAGATAACTATGCAATAAATTATTTTGAGAATGAGGTAAGTGAATTTTTAAATTTGAAGCGACATTAAGTTCATTTAGAAACTGACGGCAATGTCCACAAGGCGTATAATTAACAACAATATCGGTAATGGACTTTTCATTGCTATGCCAAGCGTGGCTAATTGCACTCTGCTCTGCGTGTACTGTTTGAGCAATGGCAACATTACTGTATTCTTGATTTGCTCCGAAATAGAATGTTCCTGATATTCCAATTGCTACCGCCCCAACATTAAAATTTGAGATTGGTGTTAATCCGTAGCAACTTGCGATAGGTAAACACTGTAAGGCTAATTCAATCGTTGATAACTGGAATTGCTGACATAATTCTGTTACTTGAACAGCAGATAACTGCCCTTTAAAATGCTGATAGGATAAATGTGTTACCACTGCTGAAATTACAGCATTATTTTCTTTTTGTGATAATTGTATCAAACGTTCTAAGATAGCTTGATGTTGCATACCTTTCCTCCTATTTTACTTTTGAACCTCTTTCTATTATCACGCCAACACTACTCGCCTGTGACACTGCTTGAGGTTTGTGTAATTCAATTTTAAGCCACGGAATATTAAATTTTACGGCTAACAATTCTGCTAATCGGTGAGCGATAGTTTCAACCAAATCAAAATGTTGCGATTCAACAAAATTAATTACTTCTTGAGAAACCTCCGCATAATTTAAACAATCTTTCACATTATCTGACTGTGCTGCTTTTTCGAAATTCCATACCATTTCAATATTAAACACCAAAGGTTGTTTAATATTTTTTTCCCACTCGTATACTCCTACAGAAGCAGAAACAGTCAATTCTTTTATAAATATGATATCCATATATTGATCTACTTTTATTTTATGCTTTACAACAAATATTATGAAATATAAGTGCTATACTAAAGTGTAATTCATAGTCCAATTTTACCTGAATTCATTTTTTAATTGTAATAATTTTTACTCTTTTTGAGACAAATCTAACATTTCTTGTGCATTTGCAAGCACCACTTTTGAAATTTTATTTCCTCCTAACAATTTGGCTAATGCGGTAACACGCTCTTCTGTCGATAAATAACTCATTCGAGTTTCTGTTTGCGCATCTTGAACAAATTTTTCTACATTAAAATGATGATGCCCATAACTTGCCACTTGTGGTAAATGTGTCACACATAATACTTGGCATCTTTTAGCAAGTTTACGTAATAGTTTACCGACGGCAGTCGCTGTTGAACCACTAATGCCCACATCAACTTCATCAAAAATTATCGTTGGTGTAGAAAGTTTATTTGCAGTAAGCACTTGAATGACTAATGAAATTCGAGAAAGTTCTCCTCCTGAGGCGATTTTAGCCAATGGCTGTGGTTCTTGACCTAAGTTACTTCTTAAATTAAAGATCACACTATCCGCTCCATTTACAGAAAATTTCTCAGGATTATGTTGAACATCAATAGAAAATTCACCATTCTCCATTGCAAGCTGTTTAATCTGTTTGGTGACTTGCTCTGATAATTTTTGACTTGCTTCTAAACGCTTTTGATAAATTTCTTCAGATAAAATTAAACATTGTTGATAGGCTAATTTTTCTTCGTAAATTAATTGCTCTTCACTGTCTTCAAAATTGACTAAATCTTGTAACTCTTGTTGCAATTGTCGATGATATTGCCATAGTTCTTTCGCTGTAATATTATGCTTACGAGCAAGGTTCATAGCCTTACTGATACGAGTTTCTAATTCATACAATAATTCAGGGTCTTGTTCAATATTATTCGCAATAGATTGAATATCGGCACTTGCTTCTTGAATTTGAATAAGGGCTTCATTTAGCATTTCTTGGATAGGACTATAATTCGCATCAACCTCAGCAAGCTCACCAAGATGACTAATGACAGAATAAAGCATAGAATCAATATTACATTCCGTATTCTCAGTTAATAAGTCTAAAGAGTGCTGAGAAAGAGAAATAAGCTGGTCTGCATTCGCTAAGCGGTTATAATTTTCTTCAAGCTCCTCAAACTCTCCTTGTTTTAAAGAAAACTCATCAAGCTCCTCGACTTGATATTGCAATAATTGTTTACGAGATTCATTTTCTAAACAACGTTGCTTATAAGATTTTAAATCTTTATTTAGTTTTTTCCATTTTGCATATTGCGTTGCCATCTTACCTAAAAGAGCAGTAAGGTTGGTATAATTATCCAAAATATTTAATTGATAGTCACTTTTAAGCAATAATTGAGGGGCGTGCTGCCCATTAAGATGGATAAGATATTGCCCCAACTCTCGTAGTTGAGAAACAGGGAGAGGATGGTTATTTACAAATGCTTTAGAACGTCCCTCACTATTAAGTATTCGACGTAAAATACATTCTTGAGGGTTATCATCATCCAGTAATTCATATTTTTTTAACCATAGAAATGCTGGACTATTTGGTTGTATAGAGAATGTTGCTGAAACACTGGTCTTATTATTTTTATCACGCACCATCGAGCTTTCTGAACGATAGCCTAAACAAAGACCAAGAGCATCAATTCCGATAGATTTTCCTGCTCCGGTCTCGCCTGTAATAACCGTCATACCATCATTTAAAGCAAGATCAAGTTGGCGAACAATCGCAAAATTATTAATAGTTAAATGAGTAAGCATACAAAAACACCCTATAAAAAAACACTGTATGGATATATAGTAATACTGTTTTTTTAAACAGTAAAGAAGAATTTATATAGAATGTGAATTTTTTATCAACATATTAATACTAAACGAGTTTTATATTAATTCTCTTATTATGCAGCTTGTAATGAACGCAAAAATGCAATTTCTTCGCCCCAAATATCAGGATTAATGGTTTCTAACACTAAAGGAATATCATCAAAACGCTTATCATTCATTATATATTTAAATACATCGATGCCAATTGTTCCTTCTTGCAATGAGTGATGGCGATCCACTCGGCTACCTAACGCTGTTTTTGAACCATTCAGGTGCATTCCACGTAAATATTGAAAACCAACACTATTTTCAAAATCAGTAAATACTTGTTCACAACCTTTAAAACTAGAAATATCATAACCTGCCGAAAATGTATGACAAGTGTCTAAACAGACTCCCACTCGACTTTTATCATCTACTTGTTCAATAATCTCAGCTAAATGATCAAAATGCCAACCTAAATTTGTACCTTGTCCTGCGGTATTTTCTATGACAGCAATGACATTTGGCACCGTTGCAATTGCCATATTTAAGGATTCAGCAATACGACTTAAACAGTCTTTTTCAGACATTTTATTTAAATGGCTACCAGGATGAAAATTGAGTAATTTAATACCAAGTTGATCACAACGTTGCATTTCATCAATAAATGCTTCTCGAGACTTAGCCAAGTTCTCGGTATCAGGATTACCTAAATTAATAAGATAACTATCGTGAGGTAAAATTTGATCGGCATTAAAATGATGTGCCTGACAAAAACGTTTAAATTTTTCAATATTTTCTACCTTAAGTGGTGCTGCTTTCCATTGACGTTGATTTTTCGTAAATAATGCAAAAGCATTCGCCCCTATTTCAACCGATCGTAACACCGCATTTTCTACTCCTCCAGCAGCACTTACGTGAGCACCAATATATTTCATTTTTTTGTCCTTATCTTTATCTTGTGTATAATGTCTTTTTTAATTCTAATAGGTCATTTTAAAGTATTATGAGCGAAACCACCATTAACGATTTTTCATTACTATGCCGTTTATTTGGCAATCTTTTTTACCGCGAACCCACCGATCCCATTTTAAGTGAATTATTTGAATGGTTAAAACAGGGTAACTTACGCTCAGATTGGGCATTAAGCCTTGACACTCAAAGTGACAAAGCCTTAGATACGATAGAAAAACTCGCTAACCCTACTGAACTAGCGGTCAGTTATAACAAACTTTTTGCAAAAAATGGTAATATTGATACCGCTATATCTAGCTATGATATCAATATTCAAGATTTTATAGTTTTCCGCCAACAACGAGGAATGCCAGTATTAGAAAATCCTGATCACGTCGCATTACTACTTTTAACTGCCTCTTGGATTGAAGATAATCTTGATTCCGTTGAAGCCCAAAAAGATCTTTTTCAACGTTTTTTACTCCCTTGTGCCAGCAAGTTTTTAGGTAAAGTCGAGGCTTTTGATACAAGTTTTTACAAAGCCCTCGCCCAACTCACTCGCGACGCCTTGAGTGCTATGGCGGATGAGTTGGAAGAAGTGGAATAAATAAAAATTTCTGTATACAAGAGTATAGAGCTTGAACTACCCATAAAATAGAAAGATTTATTATCCTTTACTTCTATAAGCTTTTAAAGTTCTATTACTCTTACTCTTGTTGTTTTTTAAAACCCATTATTTTTTGCAACTTCAGCAAACCATCGTCCTGATTTTTTAATGGTTCTTTTACCAGTAGTGTAATCAAGTGCAATCAAACCATAGCGGTTTTTGTAGGCATTTAACCAAGACCAGCAATCAATACTTGTCCAAACTAAATAGCCTTGACAATTGGCGCCTCGCTCAATCGCTTTATGCAACCATTGTAAATGTTCACTAAAAAATTCAATACGATAGTCATCACAAATTTGACCATTTGTATCACAAAACTGCATTTCATTTGCTACACCCATTCCATTTTCTGCCACAATCCATTCAATATTACCGTAGTTCTTGCGTAAATTTTCAGCAATATAAAATAAACCTTTAGGGTAAATCTCCCAGCCTCGATGTGGGTTCATTCTTCGTGCAGGCATTGCATAGTGATCATAATAATAAGATGGCATAAAAGGAGCATTTGGATTTGGCATTTTAACAGGTGCAGACACTCGCAAGGGTTGATAGTAGTTAATACCTAAAAAATCGACAGTATTCTCTTTGATAATGATGAGATCATCATCTGTGTAATCAGGGAGTAAATCGTGTTTTTTGATTAATTCTACTAATTCTGCTGGATAGCACCCTTTTACCGCAGGATCTAAAAATGATTGTGTTGCAAAAAGTTCTGCAATTCTTGCCGCTTCAAGATCTGCTGGGTGGTTAGAACGTGGGTAAGCTGGAGTTAAATTTAAAATAATCCCAATTTTTCCCCCTTGTTCTAATTCGTGATAGATTTTAACCACTTTCGCACTCGCTAGTGCCATATTAAAAGCAACCTGTACTGCTTTTTTAGGATTAACTTCTAGTGGATAATGATATTGTAGTAAGTAACCACACTCCACAGACACAATAGGTTCATTGAATGAAAACCAATATTTGACAATATCTCCAAAAAGCTCAAAACAGGTTTTAGCATATTGTACAAAAGCATTAACGGTTTCACGTCCTACAAAGCCATCATATTTGTCTTGGATAACTAAAGGAATATCAAAATGAGATAAATTAACCATCGGTTCAATGCCAGCTTCTTTAAGGGCGGTAAAATAGGTGCGGTAGAATGTTACGGCTTGTTCATTTATTTTTCCTTCGCCTTCAGGGATCAGCCTTGCCCACGAAATACTGGTACGAAAGGCGTTGTGTCCTGTTTGTTTTAAAAGTGTAATATCATCTTTAAAATAGCGTAACACTTGAGAGGTATGTTCTGTACCAATACCATCAAAAAATTTATAGGGCTCTGTTTGAAAAAAATAATCCCAAGTTGTTTTGCCTTTGCCATCATTGGGAAGTCGCCCTTCACTTTGTTCAGCCGAAGTTGATGATCCCCAAAAAAAGTTGGGTGGAAAATGTATCATTTTTGCTCCTGTAAAATATGTTGTTCAATTTGTTTAAATAAACGGCGCTTTTTGCGTAAGAAAAACCACTGCCAAATCCAACCAATAAGCCAATAGTTTGTTTTATAAAGGAATTTATCTGTATGGTATTCTTCACTGTAATGTACACATACCCCATTATCGGTAGGACTAATTTGATAATCCACAATATTTCTGCCTAGATTAGTATAATATTCGAGAGTAAATTGCTGATTGGGTTGATAATTTTTAACGATAACACGATAGGATTGATCCGCTTTCTTTCCTATTTTTTGTGTAAATTCTTGTCCAAAAGTAACCGCTTGTACACCAACCTCTCGGCAAAAATTTTCAATAAGAAAGTCATATAATTGTTGATCTGATACCGCCAAATGATAATCTGCTTGCATTATTTTCTCCCTAAAAATAAACCTATTGCACCGAATCCAACTAATCCACCACCGAAATATAAATTACCCATAGAATGCGTGATTGGGTAAGTAACAATAAGGATTGTGCCGAGTGTAACAACAAATAAACTCCAAGATTTCATATTCTCTCCCTGTCTAATAAAGGCAATAAAGGGGCATATGCCCCTTTTAGATTATTCACTTTTAATTTTATTTGCAATTAATACAAATGGTGTCCAAATTAAGAATGAAACAAATACGTTAAATAAGCTCACTAATGCGGCTGCAAATGATCCGCCTGTTGCAAAGAATGCAAATATTCCTGGAGGTAATACCCAAGGAACTTGTACGAAAACAGGTGGCACAATACCCATCACAGTTGCAGTATAACCAATTATGGCAGCAACCATTGGAGCAAGAATGAAAGGTATTAAATACAATGGGTTTAATACAATAGGCATTCCAAAAATAATTGGCTCATTGATATTAAAAATAGCCATTGGTGTACCTAATTTTGCTACAGCACGGCTTTCTTCTCGTTTAGAGAAAAGTAAAATTGAAATAATCAAACCAATCGTAATTCCACTCCCGCCCATTTGTAGATAAGCATCAAATGAACCACGAGTCCATAAGTAAGGTAAGGTTTCGACAGTTCCACCTAAAGCAATATGCTCTACGTTTGCAAGCAATGCTGGTTGATAAATACCATCAAAAATAGGTGCTAATACATTATGTCCGTGTAAGCCAAAGAACCAGAATAACTGTGTTAAAAATGCTAATACTAATACAGAGAATAGCCCTTGTGATAATCCAAGAAGTGGCATTGCGATATAGGTATTGATGACATCGTGTAAGGATTGTCCTGTGTATTGTGTCACTAAATAAGAAACCGTTGCACTCGCATAAATGGCAATTGTTCCAGGAATAATTGCAGAGAAGGCTTTGCTCACTGATGGTGGTACAGAATCAGGTAATTTAATCGTAATATTACGTAACATCAATTTACTATAAATAATAGTAGAAAAGAAACCAATAACCATTGCTGGGAAGATCCCTTTTGCTCCCAAGTAATTTACCGCTAAGTAACCCCATTCGGAGATATTGTGTGCTGTTCCATCAATAGTAGTCGTAAAATTGGCACTTTGTGGTAAAAACATAATAAAAGATGCAAAGGCAACTAATCCACCTGCAATGGCATTCGTTTTGTAACTATTGGCTAAATTATAGCCTAATGCGAATACAAATACTAAACTTAGAATTGCAATAGATCCAAACCAAAAAATGCCGTTGATGTTAATAAGTGGTGTCATTGCATCAGCAAATTCAGGGTAACCATAATTACGAGGTAAGTCACGGAAAAATACATTTAAAAGTACTGCGATTGAACCTACCATCGTAATAGGTAAAATATCAATAAAGCTATCACGAATGACAACTAAATGGCGTTGAGTAGAAATTTTGACTGCAAAAGGAACAAAATAACGCTCCATAAAATTAATGAATTTATTCATTTGAAACGCCTTAATTACATTATCGGTTAATTGAAGTAGCCATCATTTTTAGACTATGACGATTACCTCGAATAGTATCAGATAGAATTTGAATATTTTCAGGTGGTGCAATTCCTCCTACACCTGCATCACCAATATGGTATAAATCAAAACCAGCACTTTTAGAAGCCAGTGCAATCTGAGCAATAGTCGCTTGGTTTGCTGTTTCTTGGCTTGTACCAATAGTTGCCATTGCCATTTTTCCTTTTTTATGAATAAGACTAACTGCTTCTCTTGCACACTCAGGCGTTGAGGCTGGTACAGTGTAAGGTGCAGGTAACATTACAACATCTGTTCCTGCATCAAGTAGTTGTTCAATTCCTGAAGTATCACACAGATCTTCTATTTCCCCAGCTCCGTGCATTTTGCCTGCAAAAACCAGTCCTTGAAAATGTTGTTTGGCTACTTTCACTGCCTGAATAATACCTTCAAGACTGACACCTGTAGCAGGGTTTCCTGTGATGGATACAAAATCAAAACCTAATTGTTGAGCCAGCATAAAATTTTGAGAACTCGCCATTCTTCCTGCTTCAACCAATTCTGATGGTTCTAAATTCACACCAAAAGGACGTGGACAAAGTTTTTTTAAATCCGAAATAGGTGATGAAGATAAGGGTAAATTTTTCACCTTAGGATTTGTGACATCAAGTAAATTAAGTAACATTAGATCTGCTGCAAAAGCACGTGCAATTTCAGCATTAGTACAATCAGGAATCAAAGCGTGAGTGGCTAACATTTCACTCACCACAATACGTCCTTCACTTAACTTTAAAGATGTAAAAAGATCCTCTGGTGATAAATATGCCATTTGTTGAGGATCAAGACTTAAAAAACGTTTCATTTTTCCTCCAGTAGTGCTAATGCACTATCTAATACTTTTTCACCATTCATCATTCCATAATCAACCATATTGATAGGTGAAACAGGGGTTGGGTTAAACATTTCAGTCATTTTGGGTACAAGATATTTAATTTGTGGACCCAGCAATACAACATCAGCTTTTCCTACAAAGTCTTCAGCGGTTGATTCAGCAATCGCCTGAATTTGGATATCTAAATTACGAGCCGTTACAGCTTTTTTCATTTTTTCAACCAATGCTGAAGTAGACATTCCAGCGGTACAAATTAGTAAAATATTAGTCATTTTTTTCCTCCAGTTTGTGATATAAATCTATCAATTCACGTGCAAAATCTTGTGTCATTAATGCCATTGTTAAATGATCTTGAGCGTGAACCATCATTAAAGGTACAATTAATTGCTTATTTTTTTCAGCTTGTTGAGCTTCAAGACGAATCAGTGCAGTTTGTGCTTTATGTGCTTCACAATAAAATTGACTTGCTGATTTTAAATGCTCGTTAGCAGTAGTAAAATTTTCTTGTTTTGCTGCCTGAATGGCTTCCATTGCACTGGATTTTGCTGCACCTGCATTAACAATAATTTCCATTGCTAATTCTGATAATTCTTCATATTGCATTGTTACTCCTAAATATTTTCAAAAGTTTCTAATAAATGAATGACATCTTCATAGTTATGTGTGGAACAGACTGCATCAATCATTGCTCGATCGTTGGTCAATTCCCCAAAAATCTTAAAAATTGGTTCGTTACTATTTTCTTCATTGTTTAACAATAGGAAAAAAATAATGCGTACCGCATTGTCATTCCATACGACAGGCTTTTTTAGCTGAACTAATGCTAATAAATTAACACCAGATAGAGGTTTCATTAAATGAGGAATGGCAATATCAGGGCAAAGTTCAGTCATTCCTAACTGTTCTCGCTCTAAAAACTTCTCTTTGATATTTTGTGGTACACCACAGTATTGACTCATTACTTGGCTCACACTCTCTATAATTTGTTCTTTTTTAATGGGCTTATCAAATGAAAAAAAGAGTTGCGGAGGTAAAATTTCACGCCAATTTATATTGCCGTAAACCCAAGAACGAATTTTCTCAATTTCTTTATTATCTAAAAAATAATTAATTTTATGCACCTTTTTACTTAAAGGTTGCTCTATTTCTACCAAAGAAAATACAGTATCTATTTCCGTTAAATCTCTTGTTAAAAGCTCCGCTATAGAGCAATGCTCAATAATGGCATTATCAAAAATATTATTAAATTGATGAGCTAAAAACTTGGAGAGAGAGCGTCCAGCAGGGCAAGCAATCAGTAAGCGTTTTGTGGTGACTTCTTGATGTGCCATTGATAAAATTACCGCTAGATAACCAATCTCCTCTTCACTTAACTTTTTGCCATAATGACGCTCAATAATATTTGCACCCAAACGAGCAGCACCAAATTCTAGAGGTCTTTTTTGCTTAATTTCACCCAAGAATGGGTTATATAATGGTAAATAAAAGCGTAAACGAATAATTAGACTAGATAAATGAATATATAGATTTTGATAAAGTTTCTCTTTATTACTTAATTTCAAAGGATAAGCGGTTTGTAAATAGTGTAGAATTTCCTCAATAAGCCATTCTATTTGTGGATTCTTTTCTAAATGAGCAAAGGACATTTCTTCCAAACTTAAAAAGTTTAAGGTGATAAAATCTAAATCTGCATCACTTAAATAAGCAGGAAAAAACTTTTCACACATTTTGACCATCAGCGTACGTTTTTGAGTAAAGAATGCAGACTTTTCTACTTCTATGGAATCTAAAGTGAAACCCGCAACACTACGTTTTAGACAGACTAAGATACTGGTAATCAGTTTAGAAAAACACCAATCAGAAATTTTAATACCTTGCTCTCTCATAAATTGAAAAATAGGTACAAGATCTGATTCAGGAAATAAAAAATCATCAAAACGCCGTAGAGGTAAATCACGTACCACCAAATCAATCATTAAATTACGGCGATCAAATTCTTTTCCTTGAATTTGAATACCGTGATGTGGACGGCGAACAAGTTTAAGATGATGTTGGTTAATTTGTTGCTCAATACTAGGGAGATAGCGAGAAAGTGTTTTTTCACTGACAAAAATTTGAGTTGCAAAATCCTCTAGTTTATAAAACCCTTCTGCACTTAATAGTAGAGCCAATAATTTAGCACGGCGATTTTCATTGATATTGAGTGATGAATTTAGTGTAGAAAACAGTAGAGATGGTTTAACCAAGTTTCCGTTTAAGCAATATCCTTTACGTGGTTTTGCAATAATTTCTAATGGATAGTTTTCTAAAATAGAGGCGAGATCTGCCATTTTATTACGAACACTACGATCACAAATGCCCAATTGAACTCCAATTTCCTTCGCACTGTGGTAATTTTTATCACTTAATATTTGATAAATTTCTTGTAAATATGCCATCGTCCACCTCTTATTTATTCTTTTATTATTAACAATAAAAGAATAATTTCCACCACCTTTTTTTCCACATTATTATTACATTTTTATCAAAATATCAAATTGGATATTGATCGTAAATAAATTTTATTTTGGCTAGACTAAAAATTTTGGTATTACAACTAAGAAGGGACTATTTTTTACATATCTTTTTTCTAATATGCTTATTAGAACAATGGTCTAGACAAATACCTAAACCATTGAAAAAGTGCTATCTATAATAGAGGGTTTACGACTCTTTTAACGTTATTCAGTCATCAAATTTAAAGCACTTGCTCTACAAATTTTGCTAATTGTGCCTTTGGTAAAGCACCCACTTGTTGTGCAACAACTTCACCGTTTTTAAATAATAATAAAAATGGAATGCTACGTACACCAAATTGCATTGGAGTTGTTTTATTCTCATCAACATTCATTTTAACGATCTTAACTTTACCTGCAAATTCTTCTGATAGCTCTTCTAATAATGAACCAATCGCACGACAAGGTCCACACCAAGGTGCCCAAAAATCTAATAATACTGGAACTTCTGATTTTAAAACATCTTGTTCAAATGTTGCATCATTTGTTTGAATTAAATTACTCATAATTTTTCTTTCCTTATGTTAATAAATATAAAACATCTCTAAATTAAGATGTGTGGGGTACAAGATAAAATGTTCTCTGCAAAATTGCAATAGTTGTTAACTATTATATTGATTACTTTCTGTAATCATTTGCTTGTTGCAATAAAGCACTACTTTCTTTCAAAAACTGATCAGAATAATCACCAAACCATTGATGTACTTTTTCAAAAGCATCAACAAAACCTTGTTTATCTTGCGTTTCAAAATATGCAAAACACTGTTGAAAACTCTCTTCAAGAGACTTTATAACGATTAAATTCTCAGGCTTATCCGCAATGATATCTGCATATAATTCAGCATCTTGTGCAAATAGTCGCCCAATCATTGCTAATTCTAAACGGTAAATAGGCGAAGATAAGGCTAATAATTGGGATAATTTTATTGGTTGTTGTGATAAATGAAAACCTGCTACAAAAGTTGAAAAGTGGCGTAATGCTTGAATATATGTCATTGTATG
This sequence comes from Phocoenobacter atlanticus subsp. cyclopteri, assembly GCF_018343795.1. Taxonomy (GTDB): domain Bacteria; phylum Pseudomonadota; class Gammaproteobacteria; order Enterobacterales; family Pasteurellaceae; genus Phocoenobacter; species Phocoenobacter atlanticus. The sequence goes on along the minus strand of NZ_CP074346.1, from coordinate 15,661 downwards.
ATCGTGATCTTTTGCATCAATAAATTCAATTTTTGCACCCCAAATTTGTATTTGTTCTAACAACCATTGATAGCTTTCACTTAATCTACCGTCACAGCAAGCGATAACTTGTTTTGCAAAACTTGTAATATCACTTCCAAACATAGGGTGTAAACCAACCACTGCTCCATTATGAATTTCAAGCATTTTCTCTACAGGTTTTGCTTTTACAGATGTGAGATCAGCTAAAATCATATTTGACGTTAAATAAGGTTGTAATGCTTCAATCACATTAAGGGTATGTGCAATTGGCACAGAAACAATCACAACATCTGCATTCGCTAGTATTATTGTTGCATTATGCCAATCTTCTTTATCTAAAATCTCCACTTTATAACCAGAATAATCAAAATAACGAGCAAACAGTCCTCCCAATTTTCCTTTACCACCAACAATCACTATTTTTTTGATATTAGGATTAACTGTTTTAAAACCGTGATGGTGTTCATTAGCATAAGACTCTCGCATCAAACGACGCAATACATCTTCTATTAAGGTAGCTGGGACACCTTGTTTTTCAGCCTCAGTTCGACGAGCTAAAATCATTTGATCTTCACGCTCTGGATCATAAACTGGCAATCCATATTCTGATTTTATTTTACCTACGTCTTCCACAAGCTTTAAACGTTGTGAAAATAACTCAACTAATTGTTGATCAATATCATCAATTTTATTTCTAATTGGATCGAGTGGATTTATCATTTTATTTCTAAGATTTTAATCAATTTTTGTTTGACTTGCTCAACAGTTATTCTTTCCATTAGATTTTTACCCTTTGCTTTGGTAGCCCAAGGAAGTGCTGTCCAAGGTTTTCCATAACTTTCCAAAACTGCATCATCATAAACAGAAATCACTTTATCAAGATCATTATAAGGACCTGTTCTTCTTGGATTATGTATTGCGTATAAACCAATAATAGGGGTATTTTGTGTTGTTGCAAGATGAGCAGGTCCCGAATCAGAAGATAATACGAGATCAACTTGTGAAATTAATGCAGTAAGTTGCTGTAAATTTGTTTTCCCTGCAAGATTAATACATTTAGGGGCTAATTCGTGAATTTTGGCAGCAGTATTTAATTCATATATTGCAGACGAACCTGCAAGAATAACATTCATTCCTTTTTCTATTAAATATTGCGTAATTTGAGCATAATTTTCAGGAGACCAATCTTTTTCTTTTTTACTAGAACAAGGGGCGATTAAAACATTTTTTGTTTTTTTATCTATAAATTGTGCAGTAAATTCAATGTCTATTGGTAAAATACCAAGATCCCAAGTGGGGGTTAAATCTGTAACTCCCAGAGCTTGTGCAAACATCATTTGACCATCTAATACGTGAGGGGAAGTGGTTTGTTTTACTTTACAATTTGTAAAAAATTGTTGCCCTTCTCTGGCTCTATCTTTATTAAACCCCATTTTTGTATTTGCTTTAATACCCAAAGATAAAATGGATGTTCTAAATGCAGTTTGCATATTTAGTAAAACATCAAATTTTTGTGTTTTTAATTGTTTCCACAAAGAAAAAAAACCTTTCCAGCCTTGCTGTTTGTCAAATGAAATCAGTGTAACATTAGGAATGTTTTTCATTAGTTTAGCTTCAGTCTTACCTATAATCCAACTAATTTTATAATCTGGATAAGATCGCTGAATTGCCTGAATAACGGCTAATGTATGACAAACATCACCAATTGCAGATAACCTTAGAACACAAATAGAAAGGGGTTTATTCATTGTTTTACCTATAAAAAAAATCCACGTCGCAACGTGGATTTTATTGAATCTCTGTAAATTATTCCACTGTTAGAATACGAGTTGTATTGGTTGTGCCAGTTTTTTGCTCATCACCATGTGTTAATAACACAATATCACCACTCATTAAACTACCGCTCTCTTTTAACAATTGAATGGCTTTTCTCGCCCCTTCAATTGTACGGCTATCTTCTTCAAATAGCACAGGAGTGACACCACGATATAATGCACAACGGCTTAATGCTTTGTCATTACGAGAAAGTGCAAAAATAGGTAATCCAGAACTAATTCGACTCATTAAACGAGCAGTATTGCCAGAACTTGTTAAAGCAATAATTGCTGAAACACCTTCCATATGATTAGCGGCATACATTGCAGACATTGCTACTGCTTCTTCTGAATCGTCAAATGTACGATCTAAACGATGTTTAGAGTTATTTACATTTGGCATTTTTTCAGCACCAACACATACTTCAGCCATTGCTTTAACCGTTTCAGCTGGATATTGACCTGCTGCTGTTTCACCTGAAAGCATTACCGCATCGGTACCATCTAATACCGCATTTGCGACATCCATTACTTCCGCACGTGTTGGCATAGGGCTATTAATCATCGATTCCATCATTTGTGTTGCAGTAATAACAACACGATTTAATTGACGTGAACGTTTAATTAAACGTTTTTGAACACCTACTAATTCAGCATCACCAATTTCAACACCCAAATCTCCACGAGCAACCATCACCACATCAGAAGCATTAATAATATCATCCATTGCTTCTTGCGTTGCAACCGTTTCTGCACGCTCAACTTTTGCGACAATTTTTACATCATCTAAACCCGCTTCTTTTGCAAGTTCACGAGCATAATTTAAATCAGCACTTGAACGAGGGAAAGAAACAGCTAAATAGTCCACACCAATCTGTGCAGCAAGTTTTATATCTGCTTTATCTTTTTCAGTTAACGCATCCGCAGATAATCCACCACCTAATTTATTAATACCTTTATTATTTGAAAGTGGTCCACCAACAGTAACCTCTGTATGCACTTTTGCACCTTCGGTAGAAATTACTTTTAACTGAACTCTACCATCATCTAATAATAAAATATCACCAGGAACGACATCTGATGGTAATTTTTTATAATCTAAGCCTATTGCATGTTTTGTTCCTTCTCCTCTTGGAAGATCGGCATCTAACACAAACTTATCACCAATATTTAAGAAAACTTTTCCATCTTTAAATGTTGACACTCGAATTTTAGGTCCTTGTAAATCACCTAAGATTGCAATGTGTTTACCTAATTTTGCTGCAATTTCACGAACTTTATTTGCACGATCAATATGATCATCAGGTGTGCCGTGTGAGAAATTCATTCGAACCATATTTGCACCAGCCACAATGATTTTCTCTAAATTATTACCACGCTCAGTTGCAGGCCCCATTGTACAAACAATTTTGGTTCTTCTTATCTTTCTAAACATCTATTTACTCCATACTTTTATATAATTTATTTAAATTCTAAATTCTTTTTGTAGTTGCATCTACATAAAACGAGAGGCATTATACACCTAATTTTAATCAGTTTATAGATAAATAAGAGGAAAAATATGAATATTTGGATTATGCGACACGGTGAAGCGGCTTTTAACGCAACAATGGATAATCAACGTAGTTTAACTGAATATGGAAAAACAACCACTTTCCAACAAGGTCAATGGTTAGCTAAACGTTTAATTATTCAAAATGATCAATTAGATCATATCCTTGTTAGTCCTTATTTGCGAGCTCAACAAACTTGGCAAGAGGTACAAAAAGGATTTCAAGCGGTCACTTCTGATCAACTTTTTACAAATGTTGAAACTTGGAATGGAATTACCCCTGCTGGACACCCTCAAACAGTACTGGATTATATGAGAGTACTACGTGAAAATAATGTAAAAAATTTACTTATTGTCTCTCATTTACCACTGGTCTATGAACTCGTATCAGCCCTAACACAACACCAATCCTCTGTTCATTTTTATCCTGCTGTTATTGCAGAAATTGATTGGACAATTGATTGTGGGAAATTGATTACATCAGAAAGACCATAAAAAACTCAATAAAATAATTAAGCATCAATACAAAGATTAGTACAAAGTCTATTGTTGCCCTGCTATACTATCCCCTATTCTTTTTATTGATGATACAAAAATGACTAAACAAACGACTTATTTCGCCACCACAGCACGTGGCTTTGAAGAGATGCTGAAAACTGAACTTACCCAACTTGGTACAGATGATTGCCCAATTGAGTGCAAAATTGCACAGGGTGGAGTACATTTTACGACAAGTCAAAAAGGGGTCTATAAGGCATTACTTTATACCCGTTTGGCGTCTCGTATTTTATTGCCTTTAACACAAGCCAAAATTTTTGATGAAATTGACCTTTATACCACGGTGGTGGCTTATCCTTGGGAAAATATTTTTGATGAGAGAGACAGTATTTTTATTGATTTTAATGGTACTAATGATGAAATCCGTCATTCTCAATTTGGTGCGATGCGTATTAAAGATGGTATTGTCGATCACTTTGAACATAAGGGGTTAAATCGCCCAAGTGTAGATAAAGAACAGCCTGATATTCGTATTCACGCCTATTTAAATCGTGAAGATATTATTCTTTCCTTAGATTTAAGTGGCGATGCGTTGCATTTAAGAAATTACCGTACCGACACAGGTAAAGCACCTCTACGTGAAACCTTGGCATCTGTCATTGTTATGCGTTCTGGTTGGCAAAAAAAGACACCGTTGGTGGATCCTATGTGTGGAGCAGGAACCTTGTTAATTGAAGCCGCTCAGATGATGTGTAATATTCCAGCTCAAATCAATCGTTTACGTTGGGGATTTGATAGTTGGAAAGGTCATCAACCTGCGGTGTGGCAAGTGGTCACTTCTGAAGCAAAATCTGCAATTTTATCTTTCGATGATATTCAGTTTTATGGATTTGATCTTGATCGTCGAGTTATTGAAAAAGCCAAACAAAACGCTGTAAATGCAGGGGTGGGACATCTTATTCAGTTTAAATTTGGCGATGTGGCAGCACTTAAAAATCCAGTAGAAGACAAAAAAGGAACGGTTATTTGTAACCCGCCTTATGGGGAACGTTTAGGCACAGCCCCTGAATTAATCGCCCTTTATACGGTTTTTGGTCAGCGTTTAAAACAGCACTTTGCGGGCTGGAATGTGTCTATTTTTAGTAGTGAAGCGGATTTATTAAACTGCTTACGTTTACGCTCACACCGTCAATTTAAAGCAAAAAATGGTCCTTTGGACTGTATTCAAAAAAATTATTTGTTAAGTGATCGCAAACGTGAAGAAAGCGAAATTGAGCAACTGAAATTTGATGCGGATGCCCAACTTGCGCCTGATTTTGCGAACCGTTTAAAGAAAAATATTAAAAAAATTGATAAATGGGCAACACAGCAGGGTTTAGACTGTTATCGTTTATATGATGCGGATTTACCTGAGTATAATCTTGCCGTGGATCGTTATGGTGATCATATTGTGGTGCAAGAATATGCGGCACCCAAAACCATTGATGAGCAAAAAGCCCGTCAGCGTTTATTAGATGCAGTCGCTGCTACTCTTTCAGTCACAGGGATTGAGACCAATAAATTGGTGTTGAAAGTCCGTCAAAAGCAAAAAGGCACCAATCAATATGAAAAATTAGCCAACAAAGGCGAATATTTTCACGTAACGGAATACGGTGCAAAACTATGGGTAAATTTAACGGATTACCTTGATACAGGTTTATTCTTAGATCATCGTTTAACACGAAAAATGGTCGGTGAAATGGCAAAAGGAAAAACCTTTTTGAATTTATTTGCTTACACAGGTTCTGCCACTATTCACGCTGCCCTACAGGGGGCAAAAGCGACAACGACCGTTGATATGTCAAATACCTATTTGAACTGGGCTGAACAGAATTTAGATTTAAATGATTGTGATCTACGTAATCATCGTTTAATTCAAGCAGATTGTTTGCAATGGTTAAGTGAATGTCGTGAACGTTTTGAAGTGATCTTTGTTGATCCGCCAACCTTCTCAAATTCTAAACGAATGGAAGACAGTTGGGATGTTCAGCGTGATCATTTAGAGTTATTTAAAAAACTAAAACGTATTTTAACCAAAGATGGCACAATTATTTTCTCAAATAATAAACGTAATTTTAAAATGGATTTAGAGGGTTTAACTGAGCTGGGTTTAGTGGCTGAAAATATTACGGAACAAACTATTCCATTAGATTTTGAACGTAATAAACATATTCACAATTGTTGGATTGTGAGAAATGTTGAGGGTTAAATGCTGATATTTGAGGTCGAGTATATGCCCTGTCTCAAATATCAATAAGTTAATCATATTGCTTTAGCATAAATACAGATATTGTGTAAAATTATAACACATTGATTTTGAATTATATTTATAGAGGCGTAGTATATAAACTACGCCTCTATGCTAGATATCTAATTTGCAAATTTTAACCATTATCTACCCGCCTAAAATATTCAAAAATAGTGAATATATTAACTGGCTTTCTTTTTAAAAATTAAAATCAGTGCAGTAAAGACCACTGCAGTAACAACAAAACCAGCAAGCATCGAGCCACTAAATCCTAATGCTAAATAACCTAAGGTTGTCGCAACTGCGACTAACATTGCATAAGGAAGCTGTGATGTAACGTGATCGATATGATTACACTGTGCACCTGTTGAAGATAAAATCGTCGTATCTGAAATTGGAGAGCAATGATCACCACATACTGCTCCTGCCATTACTGCGGATAAGCAAGGTAAAATTAATGTAGGATCTGCATTTGCTGCCATTGATGCTGCAATTGGGAGCATAATACCGAAAGTTCCCCAACTGGTTCCTGTTGAAAATGCCATTCCAGCAGCTAAAATAAATAAAATTGCAGGTAAAAAGCCTGAGTGAATATTCCCGACCACTAATGTTGACAGATATTTTCCTGTTTGCATATCTCCTACTACACCATTAATTGTCCACGCAAAGCAGAGAATAAGAATAGCACCTAGCATTGATTTTGCACCAATACCCCAAGATTTAGTATATTCTGAAAGGTTAAATCTACCATCAATGATAAGACAAAGTGTCGCTACAATGAGTGACATCACGCCACCCACAACTAATGATATTCCTACCGTTGTATTTTCAAAAGCACCTAAGATACTGAATGCTTTACCATCACTAGCGAGAGCTTCATAACCCGTATAAATCATCATTGTTACTGTTGCTAAAATAAGTGTTATAATGGGCAATAATAAATTACGCACCTTTCCTTCTTCTATTAAAGACTCTTCTTCAACCACTTCTCTATTCATTGCTTCTTTTTCAAAACGTGCCATTGATGCGATATCAAAAGAAAAGTAAGAGACGACAAATACCATAATCATAGAAAAAATAGCATAAAAGTTCATTGCACTCATTGTCATAAATGCACCAAGTGGTGAATATTGTGTAATTGAATGAGTGGCTAATAATCCTGCCACTAAGGTAATAATGTATGCTCCCCAGCTAGAAATAGGCATTAATACACACATTGGTGCAGCGGTCGAGTCAAGAATATAAGCAAGTTTGGCTCGAGAAACTTTGAATTTATCGGTAACAGGACGTGCAATGGCACCCACTGCTAAACTATGAAAATAGTCATCAATAAAGGTAAAAAAGACCAAGCTAGCAGCCATTAATTTTGCACCACGTCTTCCTTTTATTCTTTTTTGTGCCCAATTAGCAAATGCTTGGTTACTGCCTGAAATACTTAATAATGTGGTTAATACTCCTAATAAAACAAGGAATAGTAGAATATTTACACTACCAGAATTAAGTCCTCCATCAGTGTAAACCAATGAAATAAAACTATCTTTTATATAAATTAAGCTATTTAAAATATTACCATCAGCGAGCATAAACGCACCGACAATAATCCCAATACTTAAAGATAGAATTACTTTACGAGTAAAAATAGCCAATAGTAGTGCCAATAATGCGGGTACTAATGACCATATAGAATGGGAATAATCAATTAAGTTCATAAAATCCTCTGTGTTGTGTTTACAAGAAGATCGAACAAAAAGTAGAAGGAAAAAAATTGCTAGAGATGAAGAATTTAATCAATTTAGAACAGATTTTACTCTTAACTAGTAGCACTCCATCATTCTTATATAAGAAATGATGACAGTGTTATCCCTTTCGGAAATAACCCCAACCAATTAAAGTGACCTTTAATTGATTTCGGCAAATACACCTTTCTTCTATCTTCAACGTTATCCACTCAAATAGAATACTCTTTGTATTCGCACCTCTACGATCTGTAAGATCAAAGCTAGATTACATTAATAACATTATTTTGACAAGTGCTAAAATAAATTTTTTAACTCCTCAGATCAGGGTAAAATCATACTTGAATAATAATTAACCAAACATAAGTTGTTCTCTTATTGATGACTTTGCGAATAACACTATTTACAGACTCAATAGCATTGGTCGTATAAATGGCTTTTCTTATATCCTCAGAGTAGTTAAACAAGGTATTCAGGTTATCCCAGTGTTTATACCAAGACCGAGATATTTGCGGATATTTATCATCATAAGTATTCGCAAAATTCTCTAATTCCTGCAAGGCTTCATCTTCTGTCACAGATTGATAAATTTTCTTTAAGTCTCGAGCAACTGCTTTATAATCCTTATAAGGCACATATTTCATAGAATTACGCATCATATGGACGATACAAAGCTGGATTTTGGTTTTTGGATAAACAGCATTAATCGCATCAGGAAAGCCCGTTAAACCATCTACACAAGCAATAAGGATATCTTTCACACCTCTATTTTGTAATTCAGTCAGCACCCCTAACCAAACTTTAGCCCCTTCATTTTCAGATATCCACAAGCCTAAAAGCTCCTTTTGTCCTTGCATATTAATGCCTAAGGCGAGGTAAATAGCCTTGTTAATCACACGTTTATCTTGACGGACTTTAACAACGATGCAGTCCAAATAAACGATAGGATAGACATCATCAAGCAACTGTGTTCTAACTTAAAAATATTTTGGTTTCTCATTTTCTATATATAAATATAGCGAGTAGATCAAATCGAAAATTTACAAATTTCATATATAGACAGGTAGACAGGGCATACCCTGTCTCTGCGATATATTTTACTAATATTAAAATTTATTTTTCACGACTTAAATCAATGTAATAACGAGCAAAACCATTTTCATCAACCCCCATTGCTTTCATTGGGTAGCGACTATTTGTTTCCACAAATTTTTTCGCTTTTTCACTTGGTGAGGTTTCTACCATTAATTTTAAATCGGGTGAATTAATAAGTTTAAAGTGCCAGTTATTATCTGCTGATGGTGAAATCTGTCCTTTTTCTTTTGAAACTCGACGAATATAATCAGCAACTATACTACGGTTCTCATCTGGTGATGAGAAAGCCAGATGCGCTTTATCCGTTCCTGCAAACTTACCACCGTAAGCTCGATAATTATTTGTAGCAATTAAAAATTCTTGAGTTGGTTTGATTGCTTTGCCTTTATAAGTGAGATTGACAATACGTTCTGCTTTCGGATTTTGTAATTGACAATTGCCGTTATAACGTTTTGGTTGAGTGACATCAATTTGATAATTAACACCATCAATGACATCAAAGTTATAACTTCTAAAACCATCGTAATCTAATAAGGCTTGCTCATTTTTATTTGTTGGCTCAATTTGATTAAACATCCCTGCTGAACATTCCAACCACTCTTTTAGCTCTTGACCATTAATTTTTAATGCTACTAATGTATTTGGATAAAGATATAAATCTGCCGCATTTCTAAAGGTTAATTTACCCGCTTCAACTTCAGTATAATTAGTTGGATCGTTTTTACGTCCTCCAGTTTTAAATGGCGCAGCCGCAGATAACACAGGAATATTCGCTAAATTTGGGTCACCTTGTACAAAGCGTTCTACATAATCTTTTTGTGCTAAATTGACAATTTGTATTGTCGGATCATCTTGTACTAATGCTAAGAATGAATACATTGGTGCATCAGATTTACCCATTGGTTGATTAACAAAATCACGAGTACCTTTATGATCTTCTTTGATTACGTCACGTAAATGTTGCTCACCTTCAACCAGTGCTTTACGCTCTTTTTTATTCCAAATTGCACGGGTTTGTGCTTGTCCATCTGTTACTGTCCATTTACCTGAATCATTAGAAAGCGTTAAATCAATTACTCCAATATGACTTCCCCAACGACCCGGCATTACAGCAGGGATACCATTAATTGTTCCTTTTTTAATATCTGCTTTTTTTGTATCTGCATAGTCTTTACTTGGAAAAACAGCATGAGAGTGTCCAAAAGCAATTGCATCAATCCCCTTAACATCTGCGAGATAAATAACAGAGTTTTCTGCAAAACGACTATATTTTTGAGATGAAATACCAGAGTGAGGAATAGCAACAATCAGATCTGCTCCTTTTTCTTTCATCTCTGGAACTAATTTCTCCGCTGTTTTTTTAATATCACCAACAGTCACCTTTCCTTCAAGATTTTTCTTATCCCAGATTAAGATTTGTGGAGGGACAAAACCTATATAACCAATTTTAATGATCTGTTCATTACCTTGCTGATCCTTAAATTTATGTTTTTTAATAATATAAGGAGTAAAAAAATGTTCCCCTGTTTTTGCATCAAAAACATTTGCACTTATATAAGGGAAATTTGCACCTTCAAGAGACTCTTTTAAAAATTCTAATCCATAATTAAATTCGTGATTACCAATATTAGCAACATCATAATTAAGTTCATTCATTACCTTATACACTGGGTGAATTGAACCTTTTTTAATACCAGTGGCAGCGACATAATCTCCCATTGGGCTACCTTGTAGTAAATCACCATTATCTACCAGCACACTATTTTGTACTTCACTGCGAGCCTGTTTGATTAAAGACGCTGCACGCACCAAACCTAAATCTGCCGTTGGTTTATCACGATAATAGTTATAATCCATTATATTGGTATGCAAATCAGTGGTTTCAATAATACGTAAATCTAAAGTTTCAGCACTTGCTGTACCAAACATTGCAAGGGTAATAAAAACCAATGGCTTTAAGGTTGTTTTCATTTTAGAACTCCTGTTGTACATACAAAATAAAGGGAGTGTGATTTTACGCTATTTAAAAATAAATTATTGAGAGCTAGATCACAAAATTTTGCTCAATTTAACGATAACTCTACAACTGTCTAAATTACATTCTAACCGAATAAACCTTAAATTTATTGGTTTTCGCTAATACTTTATGTGAACCAAAGAGGTTATCTAATAAATCAGCATAAGGTAAATGGCTATTTGCAACAATTCGCAATTCGCCACCACGATTAAGGTGTTTTTTTGCTTCTGTAATTAAGGTTTCAACTGCTGTATAAGCCGTATCTATCCCATCGTGAAAAGGGGGGTTAGAAACGATTAAATCAAAACGCTCTTCAATATGTGAAAAAACATTACTCGCCACAACATTACCCTCTAAATGATTTTCTTTTAAGGTACGTTCACTTGATTGCAGTGCCATTGCATGAATATCTGACATTGTGAGTTTTATTTTAGGAAATAGCTGCTTTAAATATGCCCCAATCACCCCTGCTCCACAACCTAAATCTAAGGTTTTACCTTTTACTTTGTCGTTTTTGTTAAAGGTAGAAAGCAATAATTTTGATCCCATATCTAATTCTGCTGAGCTAAATACTGCTGGTAACGTGAAAATGGTCAAATCAGCAATAGATAAGCGGTATGATTTCCAAAACTTTTTGCAATTAAAATCTGGTAACTGAGTTAATTCAAAATGATATAACCCACAACGACGAGCAGAATCAATTTTAGCAATATGCCCAAAGGGTGAAAGAATTTTTTCAACAGAGCGTACTCCACTGCGATTTTCTCCAATAATCAATAATTCTTGCCCCACTTGAGTGGTTGAAAGCCATTGCAATAACTGAAATTGACACTCTTGTTTATTTTTACTCCAGTAAAACACCCCTAAATCTGCTTGTTGATGGCATTCTATACCAAATTCTATATTCTTATTTTGAGTGACAAAATCAAAATAACTACTAAAAACAGCAATATTTTTAGCTTGTGAGCTTATTTGTTTTGCAAATTGATCTTGCATATATCCGAATAACAATATATTTTTATTTTCAAACAATTCTAAATGGCGTGATAATACTTCACTTTCACTTGATAGCATTTTATTTTCCTTTAATTTTTCATATTTATATAAATAATATTTCCCCATTGTACCGACTTTTGCTACCATTCCCCAATGATTTTTATGAGGAATTACAATGAACCGACGAGATCTACTATTACAAGAGATGAATATCACTCAATGGGTGTTAACAAAGCCACAAGTTTTAAAAGGTGATGCGAAAATTCGTCTTTCAAAAGAGGTGAAACTCATTGTAATATGTGAAAATGAATATCAACAAACAAGACTATTTCAAGATATTTTATTAAGTCTACAATTCTCAAAACAACAATATCAATGGGTAACTTTTGAACAATCGTTACGATTAAGTTTTGATCATCATCCTATTTTATGGATTATTCAAAATGAGAAACAAGCGGTCACATTAACTCAAAAATTTGCAAATTTAACAATTTGGAAAAATAGAAGTTGGCAAGATCTTGCTATTTCAATTAATAAACGTCAATTTTGGCAACAAATAGAACCTTTTTCACAACAAATAGTATAATTATGATTACGAATATTAAATCTCAAGATTTTGATCTTTTATTTGAAATTGAACAAAAGGCACACCCTGTTCCTTGGTCAAAAGGCACATTACTTAATAATCAAGGTGAGCGTTATTTAAATCTAAAACTAATCGAGGAAGATCAGATTGTTGGTTTTGCGATTTGTTATAAAACCTTAGATGAAGCCACATTATTTAATATTGCCGTTGATCCAGAATTTCAAGGGAAAGATTATGGTAAGCGGTTACTTAATTCATTAATTTTGCAATTAAAACAACAAGGTATTATTACTCTATGGTTAGAGGTAAGAGAAAGTAATCGAAAAGCAATTCAACTTTATCAACACTTAGATTTTGTTGAAGTGGATATTCGCAAAAACTATTATCCAACCCCTAATGGAGGCAAAGAAAATGCCATCGTAATGGCATTGTATCTATAAATTATTAGAATAATTTATTCAACCAACCTAATTTCGATCCTAATACAGAAAAATAGTTATAATCACTCAAGTGAAGCAGATGAATACGATCACTACTTTTTCTAACAATAATGCGATCATCTCTTGAAAAAGGCAGATAAACTTGACTATCACAACTTACCTGCAATTCATCTTGGTTATTTTCTGTAAAACGTAAGGAAATTTCACTGTCTCCATCAATGACCAAAGGACGAGCAGAAAGAGTGTGAGGGTACATTGGTACTAATGCCATTGCATCCATATTTGGGGTAAGTATAGGACCACCAACAGATAACGAATAAGCCGTTGATCCTGTTGGAGTGGCAATTATCATTCCATCAGAACGCTGTGAAAAAGCAAATTTTCCATCAATACACACTTCAAATTCCATTGTTTTCACAATTTGAGTAGGATTAATAACCACTTCATTCAATGCATTACCACTTTCAACAATTTTACCATTACGCTCAATATGGGCTTCTAATAAAAAACGTTCTTCAATAATAAATTCATCTCTCTCTAAACAACTATAAAGCTGCTCAAAAGCTGTTTGAGGAGTAATATCTGTTAAAAAACCAAAATTACCCCGATTAATACCAATAAGAGGAACTTGATATTTTGCCAATTCACGAGCAACGCCCAACATATTACCATCCCCCCCAATCACAATCACTAAATTAGCTTGTTGTCCAATTTCTTCAAGGGTTAAAGCTGAAGGTAAATTTAATTGTGTCGCAATACTCGTTTCAACAGAAACTTGATAATTACGGTCTTTAAGCCAATTATATACTGCCAAATGTGTTTCTAAAGCAGCATTACGACGAGGTTGCCCAACAATGGCGATATGGTGAAAGTTATGTTCCTTTCTCATTTTATACTCACTTAAATAATTTAAGAATTACTATAGACCTTAATGTATCAAAGTCTACAAAAAAAATCACCAGCAATTTTAAATAACTGGTGATTTATTCTTCTTTAACTTGATATCAAGTCTTCAATTAAAATAGTGTCACTAATGTTTCATAAATGAGCTGCATATTTAAGATAACCATAAATCGCTCCTCCTTGAATAGAGGTACTCCAGTTACCAGGATCCATATAACCCACAGTAACTAATGCCCAGACCTGAGAATCCCATAAGATTAGCAAAAAAACTTTTTTACGCTTTGGAATTGAGATTGTATTATTGATCTCTTCAAGACTTAAATGAAAATTATCATTTTTATACATCTTTATTCTCACCACAAGTAAGAATGAGAATCAATTGGGTTATTAAGTAGGAAAATTCTAAAGAGATTAGTAATTTATGTCAATAAAAAGTATAAAATAACGACAATAAAATACACTAAATTTTCAGTTTTGTCTTGAATTATTTAAATGTGTTACTATATTGCTTGTGTGTATTTAACTTTACTTTAAAGGATATAAAATGACGAATAAAACAGAAAATAATCAACCTGAACAAGAAATTGAAATCTCAGAAGATCTACAACAAGAAAACGAACAGATAGAAGAAAGTATTGAAATTCAAGATGAACCAAATTTAGGTATTGATGAATTAGCCATTGCACAAGCACGTATTGCTGAATTGGAAACTTATATTGCAGAAGCAAATAATCGTGAAAGAGATATCTTATTGCGAGCAAAAGCTGAAAATGAGAATACTCGTCGTCGTGCTGAACAAGATGTTGAAAAAGCCCATAAATTTGCTTTAGAAAAATTCTCAAAAGACTTATTAAACGTGGTTGATAATTTAGAGCGTGCATTAGAAACTTTAGAAGGTGTTGATGAAACTATTAAACCACTAATTGAAGGTGTTGAACTTACGCATAAAGAATTAACCTCTGTATTAAATCGCTACGGAGTACAAGCCTTTGGTGAAGTAGGAGAAGCTTTTAATCCTGAAATGCACCAAGCCATTTCACAAAAAGAAGCAGAAGGTATTGAAACAAACCATATTAGTATTGTATTGCAAAAAGGGTACAAATTAAATGAGCGAGTTATTCGTGATGCAATGGTAATGGTTGCACCTTAAATTTTCATCGTTATTCACTCCCTTTTTATTCGCTATAATAAAAAGGGAGTTTATTTTTAGAGGTTTTCAAATGTCCCTACAACTCAATGCCATTGCTCTCCTTTTAGCGATATTAATTTTTCTCGGATTATTTAGCCAAAATACTCCTGTTACCATTTCTGCAGCAGTTTTATTGATTATGCAACAAACCCTACTTTCTAAATATATTCCTTATGCGGATAAATATGGACTAAAAATAGGCATTATTATTTTAACGATCGGTGTATTAGCCCCTTTAGTTTCAGGTAGAATTGCCTTACCCCCACTTAATGAATTTTTAAATTTTAAAATGGCTGGAGCAATTATTGTAGGAGTTATTGTTGCATGGCTCGGTGGTCGTGGTATTCCATTGATGACACATAATCCACCACTTATTACAGGATTAATGATTGGAACAGTGTTGGGTGTTGCATTCTTTGGTGGAATTCCCGTAGGTCCGTTGATTGCTGCTGGGATTTTGTCTTTGGTTATTGGAAAAAGTTAATATTACAAGGGAAATTAAATTCAACAATGAAATGTAACGTTTT